>NZ_JAVIZI010000001.1:0-2792500 GCF_031453535.1 Pseudoxanthomonas sp. SORGH_AS_0997 | reverse complement strand
GTGAGAGCGTTGAGGCGGTTCCCTTTGGCAAATCCGGGGGAGCAACGTTGAGACGAAGGACCAGCCCTTTAGGGCGAAGCTGCTGATATCACGCTTCCAGGAAAAGCTCCTAAGCTTCAGCTTACGCAGACCGTACCGTAAACCGACACAGGTGGGTAGGATGAGAATTCTCAGGCGCTTGAGAGAACTCGGGTGAAGGAACTAGGCAAAATAGCACCGTAACTTCGGGAGAAGGTGCGCCTCTTCTGGTGAATAGCTGGGGGAGGCCGAAGTGACCAGGCCGCTGCGACTGTTTATCAAAAACACAGCACTCTGCAAACACGAAAGTGGACGTATAGGGTGTGACGCCTGCCCGGTGCTGGAAGGTTAATTGATGGGGTCAGCCGCAAGGCGAAGCTCTTGATCGAAGCCCCAGTAAACGGCGGCCGTAACTATAACGGTCCTAAGGTAGCGAAATTCCTTGTCGGGTAAGTTCCGACCTGCACGAATGGCGTAACGACAGCGGCGCTGTCTCCACCCGAGACTCAGTGAAATTGAAATCGCTGTGAAGATGCAGCGTTCCCGTGGCAAGACGGAAAGACCCCGTGAACCTTTACTATAGCTTTACATTGAACGTTGAGTTCGTCTGTGTAGGATAGGTGGGAGGCTATGAAACTGTGGCGCTAGCTGCAGTGGAGCCAACCTTGAAATACCACCCTGATGTGCTTGACGTTCTAACCTAGGTCCGTTATCCGGATCGGGGACCATGTATGGTGGGTAGTTTGACTGGGGCGGTCTCCTCCCAAAGAGTAACGGAGGAGCACGAAGGTACGCTCAGCGCGGTCGGACATCGCGCACTGTGTGCAAAGGCATAAGCGTGCTTGACTGCAAGATCGACGGATCAAGCAGGTACGAAAGTAGGTCTTAGTGATCCGGTGGTTCTGTATGGAAGGGCCATCGCTCAACGGATAAAAGGTACTCCGGGGATAACAGGCTGATACCGCCCAAGAGTTCATATCGACGGCGGTGTTTGGCACCTCGATGTCGGCTCATCACATCCTGGGGCTGTAGTCGGTCCCAAGGGTATGGCTGTTCGCCATTTAAAGTGGTACGCGAGCTGGGTTCAGAACGTCGTGAGACAGTTCGGTCCCTATCTGCCATGGGCGTTGGAGATTTGAGAGGGGCTGCTCCTAGTACGAGAGGACCGGAGTGGACGAACCTCTGGTGTTCCGGTTGTCACGCCAGTGGCACTGCCGGGTAGCTATGTTCGGAAGCGATAACCGCTGAAAGCATCTAAGCGGGAAGCGCGCCTCAAGATGAGATCTCCCGGGACACAAGTCCCCTAAAGGAACCATCAAGACTAGGTGGTTGATAGGTCAGGTGTGTAAGCGCTGTAAGGCGTTGAGCTAACTGATACTAATGATCCGTGTGGCTTGACCATATAACCTCAAGTGGCTTCGCCAAAGCGAAGACCACCTTAGCCTCGACGCACGTCGATGCTCACTAATCGCTCTCTACATCACAAGTAACTACGCGAGACTGAGCGCCTAATCCAGCTGTATCGGATGGCGACGCTCCAACCGTCTCCCTGGTGAAATTAGCGCTGTGGTCCCACCCGATCCCATCCCGAACTCGGAAGTGAAACGCAGCTGCGCCGATGGTAGTGTGGCTTAAGCCATGCAAGAGTAGGTCATCGCCAGGGCCTTACCCCAGACCCCCTCAGATCTCACGATCTGAGGGGGTCTTCTTTTGTGTTTGGGAAAAGCAAAGCTAAAGCGGGACGGGAGACATCACGCGCAGCGCCAGAACGGCGCGGTGAGGCGACGAGGCAGGCTGCGCGCCATGACGCGTGATCCGATAAGGTGGCCTTGAAACGTGTGGATGGCTGGAAGACGCGACTCATCGTGCGGAATGGCGGTCCCTATCCGATGCCGAGCTCTGCGTCGGCGGCCAGAAACCAAATGGCAATGCCACGCAGCGCGAGATTGCGAGGGCACGTCCAGCTTGGAGCGCTGCATTTACCCGCCTTGGCTAAAGTGTTGCTGAGACCGCCTTGCGGCCTGGAACGATCACCCTGAGCCCGGCTGGCAGCAGGGGGAGTCTCGCTCGCTTCATGCCCACACTCACCCGGCACATACGCTGCAGTCCAGCGGTTAAACATGTGGCGTCAGGTCGCCTGTTTTTCACCGGAGATTGCAATGCCGGGTGGCTTCATGGCCGCACATATCGTTACGCAAGCGAGGTTCGCCATGAAGAAGTCCCACATCCATGCTTCCCGCCTGATGGTGTGCGCTGGTCTGCTGGGGATCGCCACCTCGGCCATGGCCCAGCGCTACGGGCCGCAGGACGAGGGCCGTCGTTTCAACGACGGCACGCGCGTGGTCTGCAAGAACGTCGAGGTCCGAAAGAACAGCAAGGATTCCAACCGGATACTGGGCACCGCGACGGGCGCCGTGGTGGGTGGCCTGCTGGGTAACCAGATCGGCGGCGGCAACGGCAAGAAGTTGGCCACGGTCGGCGGTGCCATCGCAGGTGGCGCGGCCGGTCGCACGATCCAGGGGCAACCACCAGATCGATCACGGCGATCGCGTCGTGGAGAAGCAGTGCGTCCGCCGCTGATCCGCAGCGCTTCGTGAGACCAACAGAACGGCCGGGCATTGCCCGGCCGTTCTGCGTTATAGACCGGGCATGGGCGCTGAGGCTGCGGTCAGGGGTGCGTCCTTCGCGAACGCAGCGCTATGGATGATGCGTTCGAATCGGCAGGCCTCACGGATCAAGCGCTGCGCGCTGAGGTCGCCGCCTGCGCAAACGCCTCGAAGGCACACGCCACCGCTTCCGCACCGGGGTCGACCACGCCTGCCAGCGCTTCGGCACGCACAGAGGCCGAGCGGCCGGCCTGGGCCTTCTGCATCGTCGCCGTGGCGGCTGCGCCCTCGCGGGCTGCTGTAGCTGCGGCTGGCAGGTCGCCGGGCTGTTCGCGCAGTGCGGCGATGGCGGGAATGAGGGCGTCGAGCATGGTGCGGTCGCCCTGGTGGGCGCCGCCGGTCTCCTGCATGCGGGCGATGCCGCGCTCCAGCGCCTCGGGCCAGGACGCGGATTCCGCCAGCGCCTGTGCGGCGGCGGTGAGCATGATCGATAGCAGTACGCCGCTGGAGCCGCCCATGCTGTGTTCGATCAGGGCCGCCAGTTCCTGCGCCAGGCGTGCCTGTTCGCCGGTGCTCAGGGCGTCCGCCTCGAGCGCCGCGAGCACGGCGGCGGCGCCTTGGGCGAAGGTGGATCCGGCGTCGCCGTCGCCGACCTTGGCATCGAGCGCATCCAGTTCCTCCTTGGCGGTCAGCAGGGTCTGCGCGGCCTGCTTCAGTGCATTGGCGCGCCTGGCGTCGCGATGGCCGCTGCCGGGGGCGTGTTCGGATTGGGGGCGCTCGGGTTCGAAGTAGGTCACCGGTCGCGGCGTTGAGACGCCGGGCCAGGCCAGCGTTTCGACCGGCGCGCGCAGGGCCTCGAGCACGTCGGCGTCGGCCGGGCCCAGGGTGATCGAGAAGCCGTGCATGTCCATCGAGGTCATCAGCGCCGCCGGCCGCACCATCACGGCGATGCGTTCCAGGCCGATGCGGGCGATCACGCCATTGGCCAGGCTGCCGAGCTCCTGCGTGGAGCAGCCGCCCAGGTCGTTGAGCAACACCACCAGCGGCGCGTCGGCGCCCAGGCGGGCGTCGGCGGCCTCCAGCAACGGCGAGAGCACCAGGTCCAGCGCATCCTGCAGCGACTGCGGATCGACCTTGCGCGCGCCCGGTTCGTTATGGATGCCCAGGCCGAGTTCGGGCGAGCGCTTGCCCTGGTGCTGGCCGGGCACGGTGGCGCTGGAGAGCGCCATGCCCAGCGACAGCAGGCGGTCGGCGAAGGCCTGCCCGCGTTCGGCGATCTGCGCCAGCGCCACGCCCTGCGCGGCCAGATGCCCGACATACTTGTGCACCAGCACCGTGCCGGCCAGGCCGCGCGGCTGGGCGGCGTCGGGCAGGGCGATGTCGTCGCGCACCAGCACGGTGGCCACGTCGATGCCTTCGGCGCGCGCACGTTCGGCGGCCAGGCCGAAGTTGAGCCGATCGCCGGTGTAGTTCTTGATCACCAGCAGCACGCCGGGCGCCTGGCGGCAGGCGTGGATCGCGGCCAGGACCGCTTCGACACCGGGCGAGGCGAACAGGTCGCCGGCGATGGCGCCGGTCAACATGCCCGGGCCGACGAAGCCGGCATGGGCGGGTTCGTGGCCGGAGCCGCCGCCGGAGAGCACTGCCACCTTCGCGGCGTCCGGCTCGGCCTGCAGCACAATGCGCATGCCCGAATCGGGTGCGCTCATCCGCAGCGGCATCAGCTGCGCGGTGGCTTCGAGGAGGTCGGCGACGATGGCGCGCGGTGCGCCGAGGAACTGCTGCATGCGTCGGTCCTGTCCGGGAGGGGCTTGCGAGCCTAGGACATGACGCGTGAGTCAGGTGCGCAGACAGGGGGGGGGCATGCACAATGCCCGTCCCCCTCTTCAGGACGACCCGCACAATGGCCGGAGCCAGCCTGTTCACCTTGCTCGACGATATCGCCACCATGCTCGACGACGTGGCGGTGATGACCAAGGTCGCCGCGAAGAAGACCGCCGGTGTGCTCGGCGACGACCTGGCGCTCAACGCCCAGCAGGTCACCGGGGTCAAGGCCAACCGCGAACTGCCGGTGGTGTGGGCGGTGGCCAAGGGCTCGCTGCTGAACAAGGCGATCCTGGTGCCCGTGGCGCTGGCGATCAGCGTGTGGCTGCCGGTGGCGATCCCTTATCTGATGATGATCGGCGGCGCGTATCTGTGCTTCGAAGGCGTGGAGAAGCTCGCGCACAAGTTCCTGCATTCGAAGGACGAGGACGCCGCGCATCACGCGCAGGAGGCGCGCGCCCTGGCCGATGAGCGCGTGGACGTGGTCGCGTTCGAGAAGGACAAGATCAAGGGCGCGGTGCGGACCGATTTCATCCTCTCGGCCGAGATCATCGTGCTCTCGCTGGGCGTGCTGAGCGAGCGTACGCCGCCGCCGACCTTCGTCGAGGAGGTGATCGTGCTGGCGCTGATCGCGCTGCTGATGACCGTCGGCGTCTACGGCCTGGTCGGGGCGATCGTGAAGCTGGACGACCTGGGCCTGTGGCTCTCGCGCAAGGGCGCCGCGCTGGCATCGATCGGCCGTGGCCTGCTGGTGGCCGCGCCGTTGCTGATGAAGTTCCTGTCCATCGCCGGCACCATCGCGATGTTTCTGGTCGGCGGCGGCATCCTGGTGCACAACATCGGCCCGCTGCATCACCTCATCGAAGGCGTGAGCCTGAGCGGTATGGCCGCCAGCGTGGCGGGCATGCTCTACAACGCCCTGATCGGCGTGCTGGCCGGCGCGATCGTGCTGGGCGTGGTGCAGCTGGTCGGCAAGCTGCGCGGCAAGTCCGCCGCGCACTGAAGGCCTTCGGTCAGGCGGTGCCGGCGCCGCGCCCGCGGCGCACCAGGCACAGCGACACGGCCATCAGCCAGCCCAGGATCAGCACGATCACCGACTTCTGTCCCAGTCCGGTCAGCGGTGGGGGGCACCAGGCCATGGCCCAGATCGCCAGGAAGCACAGCGCCGCCCACGGCAGCGCCCAGCGCCGGTGCGCGCGCCAGTAGGTATCGTGGCGGAAGTCGTGGGCCTGCCACATCAGGCCGACCGTGGCGCAGACGAAGGCCGTGCTCGCTGCGCCCACGTGGATGCGCCCCTGTACGGTGGTGTGCGCGCCGGGCATGTCCATCCACGCATAGGCGGTGATGCACAGGGCCAGCGCGGCGGTGACGAACAGCGCCATCGGCATCCGGCCGCGTGCGCGCGGATGCAGGCTGCCGCGCAGCCCGAAGATCAGCGCCAGCATGCCGACGCTGAGCACGCAGTAGGCGGACTGGAGCAGATGGCCCCAGGGCCCGATCAGATACAGGCTCATCTGATTGCGCACCACATCCAGATCCGAGCGCAGCAGGTGGACCACGATGGTCACGGCGACGAAGGTCGCCAGGCTGGCCAGGGCCAGCCCCGGCCACAGCAGGTTCACGCGGCCGTGCGGCGTCGAGGGGGAGGCGAAGGCGGTGGCGAGCGGCGCCGATCCTGGCATGTGGGCGGTCTGGCGATGGCATTGCTTCGTGCAATGCAGGGATTCTAGCGAGCGCGGTACGCGGCTGACCAATTCCTTGCTCACGCCGCGCTGGCTAGCATGGGGCCCTGTTTCGGTCGGAGGATGGGTCATGGCATTCAAGGCCTTGCTGGTGAACAAGCGCGACGGCGCGGTACAGCCGGAGCTGGTGACGCTGGAAGACGGCGATCTGATGGAGGGCGATGTCACCGTCGCGGTCGAGTACTCCACGGTGAATTACAAGGACGCGCTGGCGGTGACAGGCCGGGCGCCGATCATGCAGGTGTTCCCGTTGATTGCCGGCATCGATCTGGCCGGGCGTGTGCTCGCGTCGGCGCATCCCGGCTTCAAGCCCGGGGATGCGGTGCTGGTCAACGGCTGGGGACTGAGCCAGACCCACCACGGCGGTTTCGCCCAGCGCGCGCGGGTGCCGGGCGACTGGCTGGTGCGCGTGCCGGACGCGTTTGACACACGCCAGGCGATGGCGATCGGCACCGCCGGTTACACGGCGATGCTCAGCGTGCTGGCGCTGGAGCACAACGGCCTGACCCCCGATGCGGGCGAGGTGCTGGTCACCGGCGCCAATGGCGGCGTGGGTTCGGTCGCCATCGCCGTGCTGGGCAAGCTGGGCTATCGCGTGGTCGCCTCGACCGGGCGCATGGCCGAGGCCGACCATCTCAAGGCGCTGGGCGCGGCCGAAGTGATCGAACGCGGCCCGCTGGGCGAGCCCGGCAAGCCACTGCAGAAGGCGCGCTGGGCCGGTGCGGTAGACAGCGTCGGCAGCCACACCCTGGCCAACGTGCTGGCGCAGACCCGCGAGCGTGGCACGGTCACCGCCTGCGGGCTGGCCCAGGGCATGGACCTGCCGACGACGGTGGCGCCCTTCATCCTGCGCAGTGTCACCCTGGCGGGCATCAATTCGGTCGATGCGCCGCAGGCGCTGCGCGAAACCGCCTGGCAGCGTCTGGCCCGCGACCTGGATCCGGCCTTGCTGGCGTCGGTCACCAGGCAGGTGGCGCTGGCCGAGGTGCCGCAGGTGGCCGACGACCTGTTCGCCGGCAAGGTGCGCGGGCGCGTGGTGGTGGACGTCAATGCCTGAGCCGGCCCCGGGCTGGGCGCACCCGATGACGCAGGTGCTGTTGGCGGGTGCGACCGGGCTGGTGGGCGGCCTGACGCTCTCGCAGCTGCTGCTCGACGAGCGGGTCACGCGTGTGGTGGCGCCGACCCGCCGCCCGCTGCCGATGACCCACGCCCGCCTGTTCAATCCGGTGGTGGATTTCGACGCGCTGCCGGCCGATGCGGACTGGTGGCGGGTGGACAGCGTGATCTGCGCGCTGGGTACGACGATGCGCCAGGCCGGTTCGCGCGCGGCGTTCAGGCGGGTGGATCACGACTATCCGGTGGCGATCGCGCGCCATGCGCTGTCCGGCGGGGCGCTGGCCTATGCGCTGAATTCGGCCACCGGCGCCGATGTCGCCTCGCGCTTCTTCTACACCCGGGTCAAGGGCGTGGTGGAGCGCGACCTGGAGGCGTTGGGCTACACGTCGCTGACCCTGGTGCGCCCCGGCCTGATCGAGGGCGAGCGCGCGCAGCGCCGCACCGGCGAACACCTGGCCGGCCTGGCCCTGCACGCCCTCTCGCCGGTGCTGCCGCGCCGCTTCCGGCCCAGCCCCGCCGAAGGCGTCGCCGCGGCGCTGGTCGATGCGGCCTTGAATGCGCGTCCCGGGCGCCATGTGACCGAGGCCGCGCAACTGGCGGGCTGATCCGGGCGTGTGCCGGCCGAGGGTTGGTCACGGCTGCAACCATGCGCGGCGGCGCCTGTCTTCGGTGTTATAAAGCACGCCGTTTTTAACGGATCGGTAACGCGCATGACGCTCTCGAACGCCCGCTCCCGCACGCGCCGCCGCGTGCCGGTGCTGTGCCTGCTGGCCACCGCCATCGCCGCGCCCCTGCATGCGGCCGAATTCAAGCTCGCCGACGGGGAGGTCACCGGGACCTGGACCACGCGCGCGACCTACGGCATGGGCGTGCGCACGACCGGCCGTTCGGAGCACCTGGTCGGCAAGGGCTTCCGGTCCGACGGCGTGGCCAAGGGCGGCGATGGCGCCGATACCGCGGACGACGGCAACCTCAACTACGGTGCCGGCGATGCGTATTCCTCGCTGTTCAAGCTCAGCACCGCGGTCGACCTGAAGTGGCGCAACCTCGGCGTGGCCGTCAGTGGCCGCGCCTGGTACGACACCGCGCTGAAGGACAACGACGTGCCGCAGGGCAACCAGCCCAGCGGCTTCAAGGGCAATGCGCCGCTGAGCGACCACGACTTCTCCCAGTCCAACCAGTTCTCCGGGGCGATGCTGTTGGATGCCTATGTCTACGGCCACTTCAAACTGGGCGAATCCACCACGTGGGATTCGCGCCTGGGCAAGCAGCGGGTGAAGTGGGGTGAGGGGGTGTTCTTCCAGGGCGTCAACCAGGTCAATCCCTACGACTACACCACGCTGCGCCGCCCCGGCACCGACCCGGCCACCGAGGCCCAGCTGCCGGTGGAGCTGTGGTGGAACAAGCTCAGCTTCGACAACGGCGTGTCGGTGGAGGCCTTCTACCAGTGGAAGTGGCGCCCGACCGAGCTGGATCCGTGCGGCACGTTCTGGTCCGGCGCGGACATCGGCATCGACAACGGCTGTTCGGGCCTGCAGTCCAATGCGTATTACCCGATCAACGCCTATTCGCCCGGTGCGGGGCAGTGGCTGAGCGATGGCTACATGAACGCCGTCGGCGCCTACCTGCCGCGCGGGCGCGACATCGAGGGCAAGGACAGCGGCCAGTACGGCGTGGCGGCGCACTACACGATCAAGCCCATCGCCACCGACCTGGGCCTGTACTGGATGCGCTACAACTCGCGCCTGCCGATCCTCAACGCCACCACGCCGAACATGGCCAACGCCGATCCGACCCTGGTCGCGCGCATGACGGCCGACGGCGTGCCGCTGGCCTACGCGCAGCTGTCCCAGCGCCTGTCCACGATCACCGAGTCGTGGGAGTACCCGGAGGATCTCACCCTGATGGGCCTGTCGGCCTCGCACAAGGCCGGGGCGTGGAAGTTCGCCGGCGAGGTCAGCTTCACCCAGGACCTGCCGGTGCAGATCAACACCGCCGACATGTTCGCCGCGCTGACCCGCAACGGCGGGCCGGTCGGTGGGCGCACCGCTGGGCAGGATCCGGGCTTCCTGCTCAAGGGCTACGACCGCTTCGACAAGTGGCAGGCCCAGGCCTCGGTCACGCGCACGCTGGGGCCGGTGCTGGGCGCCGGCAGCGGCGTCATCGTCGGCGAGGCGGCCTGGCAGCACGTGGACCTGCCCGGGCTGGATGTCGCGCGCTATGGCCGTGGCTTCGCCTGGGGCTATTCGCCGCAGGGCTTCGACGGCAGCTGCGGCGCGGTGCAGAACCCGCAGGGCTGCGTGAACAAGGGCTACTTCACCAAGATGGCCTGGGGCTATCGCGTGCGTGGCCAGCTCAACTACGCGGTGGGCAGCACCACGCTGTCGCCCAGCCTGACCTGGGGCCAGGACGTGCACGGCTACGCGGTGGACGCCACCCTGGTGCAGGACCGCAAGACGGTCTCGCTGGGGCTGGCGGCCAAGTTCGCCGGCAACGCCTTCGCCTCGGTGGCCTACACCAACTACCTGGGCGACAACCCCTACGACGTGCTGGCCGATCACGACAACGTGGTGATGGCGATCGGCACCACGTTCTGAGCATGGCGGATGCGGTGCCGCCGGTCTGGCGGCACTGCGTGCCGGTTCAACCCGCGCAGCGCGTGCCCGGGCCGGGCGCTTCGGCCTGCACGCATTCGTTCACCTGCATGTCCAGGCCCTGGAACACGCGCTGCTCGCCGGCGCCCAGGCTGAACTGGTCCACCGGTGTGCGTGCGCAAGCGCGTTTGTCGTCGGTGCCGACGCGACAGGTCTCCTCGAACAGCTGGTAATGGCAGCGTCCACTGGCGCTGCGCACGCACTGGAACGTCGCCGAGCCGGCCGCGCGCGTGGTCCGGCTGAACAGCGTATCCACGCCGTCGCGCTGGCTGCGCGTGATGGACGTGCTGCTGCTGCCGTCGTGGCAGCCGAACAGCGCAAGCATGCAGTAGAGGATCGAGGTCAACAGGCGCATGGCGCGCTCCTTGTCATGTGATCGGTGGGCCGGCACGCAGGCAGGCCGGGGCTGGCCGTCCCGCTCGGCCAGGATGCGAAACCGTCGTCGCGCCGCCCGAGACCGGCCGCGCTGCGACGTGCTACATGCCCTTGAACAAGCCCATGAACGGCTGGCTGACGCTCAGCAGTTCCGGGCGGTTGCGCAGCTTCAACTGGCCCTTGCCGGTGTCGTCGCGGATCACCGAGGCCACGGCCTTGAGGTTGACGATGGTGGAGCGGTGGATCTGCTTGAACGCCGCCGGATCCAGCGCGCCCAGCAGCTCGCGCAGCGGCGTGCGCAGCAACGCCTCGCCCTCCGCGGTCATCACCACGGTGTACTTGTGGTCGGCACGGAAGTAGGCGACGTCCTCGATCAGGATCAGCCGCGTCTCGCGCCCGGTGCTGGCCGTCACCCACGCCAGCGGCGCGGCGGCCGGGCGCGCGCTCGGGGCGAGCCGCTGCAGCAGCGCATCCAGCACGGCCACATCCGGTGCCGAGGGCTGCGTGCGCGCCTGCAGGCGCTGCACCGTGGCGTCCAGGCGTTCGCGCGTGACCGGCTTGAGCAGGTAATCGACCGCGCCGTGTTCGAAGGCTTCCACTGCGTACTGGTCGTATGCGGTGACGAACACGACCTGTGTGCGCGGGCTGGCATCGGCGACCGCGCGCGCCACCTCGATGCCGGTCAGGCCCGGCATGCGGATGTCGAGGAAGGCCACGTCCGGCTGGCGCTCGGCGATGGCTTCCAGCGCGCTGGCGCCATCGCTGCATTCGGCGCCGATGCCCAGCTGTGGCCAGGCCTGGCGCAGCTGTGCGACCAGCGCGGCGCGCAGCAGGTCCTCGTCTTCGGCGACTACGCACTCAGCCATGGGCGTCGGCTCCGGCGCAGGCCTGTGCGGCCGGCAGCGGCGGTGGCGTGGCCGCTGCCGGCGAGGGGGGCACTCGGACCGGCGGCGGGCGCGGCAGCACCAGCGTCGCGGCCACGCCGGCGGGGAAGTTGGAGGTCAGCGAGAAGCTCGCCGCATGGCCGTAGATCAGGCGCAGGCGTTCGCGCAGGTTGGTCAGACCGATGCCGGTGCCGCTGTTGTGCGCGCCGCCGAGGCCCAGGCCGTCATCGGCCACGGTCACCGCGATGCCCTCGTCGATGCTGCGCGCCATGATCCACAGCGTGCCGCCGCCGGGCTTGGGCTCCAGGCCGTGCTTGATGGCGTTCTCCACCAGGGTCTGCAGCATCATCGACGGCAGCGGCACGCCATGGAGCGCGTCGGGCACTTCGATGCGCGGGTCCAGGCGTGCGCCCATGCGGATCTTGAGGATCTCCAGGTAGGCGCGGGTGCGCTCCAGTTCCTCGCCCAGCGGCGACATCGCGTTCTCCTCGCGCGGCAGCGAGCGGCGCAGATACTGGATCAGGTGCCCCAGCATCTGCTCGGCGCGCGGTGGGTCGGTGGCCGCCAGCACCTGCGCATTGGCCAGCGTGTTGTAGAGGAAATGCGGTTCGACCTGTGCCTGCAGCAGGTTCAGGCGCGCCTGGGTCAGTTCCTTCTCGGTGGCGTTGTGCGCGGCGGCGGCCTGTTCGGCGCGTCGGCGCTCGGCCACGCGCCGGGAGATGGCCCGGGTCAGCGACTCGATGTGCTCGTAGTTGACGCCCTTGTCCACGGTGTACAGGTCGCGCCAGGCACCGGCCTCGGGTTCGCAACGCAGGCTGGCAGCGACAGGTGCCTTCGCCCGGCATGATGGTGATCAGGACCTCGTCGCGCTTGATCGCGCACAGCGCGGGCAGGTTGTACCAGGCGATCCTGCGCTGCGGCTCGAAGCCCGGGCGTGGCACCTGGCCCTGGATGCGCAGGCTGTCGTGGACGATCTGCAGCGCGGTGATGCGTGGCAGCTCGCGCACCGCGCCTTCCAGCAGGGCGAAGGCGGCATCGGCTTCCATCGGCAGGTCGACCACGCGGCGCTGGCGGTTGGACAGGGTCGCCGCGTCCAGTTCGCCGGCCATGCCGCGCACGCGGTGCAGGTGATCGATCACGCGGATGATCGCCGAGACCAGCAGCCCGATCGCCAGCAGCCAGAAGATCACCCCCGGCGGCGCCTGGAACTGGTGGAAGAACGCCGCCCACAGCGGGAAGGCGATGGCCAGCGTCAGCAGCCACGCGCCCACGACACGAACGAAGAAGAAGAATCGCGGAAGCACGGTGCCGACCCCTGGAAAAGCTGTTGCGGCCGAGCATAACCAGCGCCTCCCGGAGCGCCAGCCCGGACGCGACCAGTCCACGGAATCGGCGACGAAAGGCCCGTCGGCAGGGACCAAACTCGCCCCTTCCCCGGATGACGCCCCCAGTTGGCGCCGCGCTGGGCGTCACCTGCGGCCCTTGGCACTCGGCCCGCCGCGCGCCTGCGCGCGGCCTTCCGCGCCTTGCGACCGGTGGTCCTGGGCTGTTCCCGTGGGTGCCGGCCTAGGCGCCGCGGCTGGAGTCAGGCGATCAGGGGGCACGCCGGCCCCGTTTGGACGGGCTCAAAGCGGCGCGTGTTCTTCCTTGTAGATCCGCAGCCCGCGCGCCTGGTAGTTGGCCAGGGCGGCCGGGTGGTCGAGGGTGCAGGTATGGACCCAGACGCGTTCGGTGCCGGGCCAGTCCCAGGCGGCGCGGAGGGCGTGGCTCAGCAGCGGCCCGCCGAAGCCGTGCCCCAGGAACGCGCCGGCCAGGCCGAAGTAGCGGATCTCGGCGTTGCGCCCGTCCGGGCGATACAGCTCGTAATAGCCGGCGATGGCGCCGCGGTGATAAGCCACCCAAGTGCGGTGGCTGTCCTGCTCCACCAGCGCGCGCCAGTCGGCCTCGCTCCAGCGGTTCATGTCGCTCCAGTTCCAGTCCTTGCCGACCAGCCCGTAGAGGAAGCGGTTGAGCTCGGGTTGCGGGACTTCGCACTCGACGATCTGCAGGTCGGGCCGCTGCGGCTTCTCGCGCAGCGCGTCCGGCGAGGTCATCTCGAGATAGAAGGTGGTGCAGCGCTGCGACATCCTGCGGCTCCTGGGAACGTTCCACTCTGATTGTGACCAACCCGATGGCGGCGGCGCCAGCGTCGCCTCGCGTCAGGCCGCGGGATGGTGGACGTCCGGAATGAGGTCGTCGTCTGACAGCGGTGCTGTACAGGCGGCCGCCGTCGCATCGGATGCCTGGCCGCCTGTCGCGCGCCAACAACCTCCCTGAGCGCTGACCTAGTCCGCTGGACCCAGCAGCGTGCATCGCGCCCTCCGCCACGAGAGTCGACGGGCGTCGCTCCGTTTGCCGCTCGCGTGCGGCCCAGGCGCGCGCTGGCGCGGTGTCTGGGCGAATGTGACCCGCCCGTCACCCAGGCGCGCGACACGGGCCACGACGCGGCCACCATCCGCCGGCGCATGGTGGGATGGTCAAATTCTCGCCAATCCTCTGTGCGCGCGGCTTCGGCGACCGCTCGTCCGAGCCGACCCTCGAACGCAGGAAAAAGCGCCGCCGCGCGGCTTGACGGCTGTCATCAAATCGTGGCATTTGGTTCACACGTCTTTTATCGCGGCGTTCGTAGATTCGATTCGAGCAGCGCCCCACGGGCCCCTTGTCCGCCGCGCCGCTCCCTCTCACCCGCGTCACGTCGCCGGTCGCTCAATGACCTGCGGCGGTTCTTCGTTCCGCGCTCGTTTCGCTGTTGCTGTTCCGTCTTTCTCCTCTTTCGTTCCTGCGACGGATGTTCGATCCCCCATGTCTGCGTCTGTGCTGCCCGAGTCCCCGCGTCCCCTGAAGCCTTCACCCCGCGCCGCGCTGCCGCTGTCGCAGGAGTCCCTGCGCGCGCGCGATGCGCGCGGCCGGTTCGCGCCGCGCGCGGCCAACGATCCCGACACGGTGCGCTCCGGCGTCTCGCCGCGCCGCACGTCGCTGTTCGTCACCTCGGAGATGGCTGATTTCATCAAGGCCGGCGGGCTGGGCGACGTCGCCGCCTCGCTGCCGCGCGCGCTGCGCCACCGCTACGACGCGCGCGTGCTGATTCCCGGCTATCGGGCCGTGCGCGCCAAGGCCGGCAAGCTGCAGATGGTTGGCCGGATCGCGCCCAAGGCCGGTCTGCCGGCCTGCGCGCTGGGCTACACCACGCTGGACGATGGCTTGCCCGTCTATGTGCTGATCTGCCCGGAGCTGTTCGAACGCGAAGGCTCGCCCTACGTGTCCAGCCTGGGCGCGGAGTGGGAAGACAACGCCGTGCGCTTCGCCACGCTCTCGCATGCCGCGGCCGAGATCGCCGGCGGCCGCGCCGGCCTGGACTGGGCGCCGGACCTGCTGCACCTCAACGACTGGCCGTGCGCGCTGGCCTCGGCCTATGTGAAGTGGTCCGGCGGCAGCACGCCGTGCCTGCTGACCATCCACAACCTGGCCTACCAGGGCCTGTTCCCGCACGCGGTGGCGCCGCTGCTGGGCATCCCCGAGGCTGCGCGCGCGGATCTGGAGTTCTACGGCCAGATGTCCTTCCTGCGCGGCGGCATCGTGCATGCCGCGCACGTCAACACCGTCAGCGTCAGCTACGCCGCGCAGATCACCCTGCCGGCGATGGGCTGTGGCCTGGACCGGCTGCTGGCGCGCCGCGCCGCGGCCGGCGGCCTGACCGGCATCCTCAACGGCATCGACGCCAGCTGGGACCCGAGCACCGACAACCATCTGCAGGCGCACTTCAACCTGCACGACTGGGCCGGCCGCAAGGCCAACGCGAGCCAGGTCCGGCGCGAGTTCGGCCTGCCCGAGCGTGACGGCCCGCTGTTCGCCGTGGTCTCGCGCCTGGTCCACCAGAAGGGGCTGGACCTGATCTGCGAGGTCGCCCCGCAGATCGTGGCCGCCGGCGGGCAGATCGTGGTGATCGGTGGCGGCGAGCCGCAGATCGAGCAGAGCGTGCTGGCGCTGACGCGCCGCTACCCCGGTCATGTCGGCGCCTTCATCGGCTTCGAGGAACAATTGGCTCGGCGCATGTTCGCCGGCTCGGATTTCCTGTTGATGCCTTCCCGATTTGAACCTTGCGGTCTGAGCCAGATGTACGCCCAGCGCTTCGGCAGCCTGCCCATCGCCCACGCCACCGGCGGGCTGATCGACACGGTGGACGATGGCGTGACCGGATTTCTGTTCCAGGAGCCGTCGGCCGACGCGCTGCGTCGCTGCCTGGCGCGCGCCTTCCGCACCTTCCGCCTGCCGGGCCTGATCCAGGCCATGCGCCGCGCGGCCATGCTCAAGCCCAGCGGCTGGGACGTGGCGGGCAGCAAGTATCTGGCCCTCTACGACCGCACCGCGGCGCTGGCATGAGTGAGTCCGACCGGGCCGGGCAGAGGGCCAAGGTGATCACCGCCGGCGAAGGCGACGCTTCGCAGACACGCGCCGATGCGCCGCTCGACCCGCGGCTGCAGGCGCTGGTCGATGGCCACGACGGCGATCCGTTCGCCCTGCTTGGCCCGCGCGCCACCGGCAGCGGCGGGATGCGGATCATGGCGATGGCGCAGGGCGCCGAGGCCATGGCCGTGCTCAATGCCCAGGGCAAGGTCGTGGCGCTGATGCGCTGCGTGCATCCGGCCGGCCTGTTCGAGGCCGAGCTGCCCACGCAGATGGCCTATCGCCTGCGCATCGCCTGGCCCGAGGCGCTGGAGGAGATCGAGGATCCCTACCGCTTCGGCCCGGCGCTGCAGCAGGAATGGCTGCACGGCATCGTCTCCGGCGATGGCGAGTCGGCGCGGCTGGCGCTGGGCGCGCACCGCGTGACCCACGAGGGCGTGGACGGGGTGCGCTTCGCGGTGTGGGCGCCCAATGCGCGGCGCGTGTCGGTGGTCGGCGACTTCAACGGCTGGGACGGGCGCCGTCATCCGATGCGCCTGCGCCACGACGGCGGGGTGTGGGAGCTGTTCCTGCCCGGCATCGTGCGGGGCATGCGCTACAAGTACGAGATCACCGCGGCCGACGGCACCCGCCTGCCGCACAAGGCCGACCCGATGGCGCGCCAGTGCGAACTGCCGCCGGCCACCGCCTCGGTGGTGCCCGAGGCCGAAGCCTTCGCCTGGACCGACGTGGAATGGATGGCGCGCCGCGCGGCCCGCGCGACCACGCCCGAGCCGATCTCGATCTACGAGCTGCACGCCGGCTCCTGGCGCCTGCGCGAGGACGGCCGGCACATGAGCTGGGACGAGCTGGCCGATGCGCTGATCCCGTACGTGCAGTGGCTGGGCTTCACCCATATCGAACTGCTGCCGATCACCGAGTATCCCTTCGGCGGCTCCTGGGGCTATCAGCCGCTGGGCATGTACGCGCCGACGGCGCGCTATGGCAGCCCGGAAGGCTTCGCCCGCTTCGTCGATGCCTGCCACAACGCCGGCATCGGCGTGATCCTGGACTGGGTCAGCGCGCATTTCCCCAACGACGCGCATGGCCTGCAGCGTTTCGACGGCACCGCGCTGTACGAGCATGCCGATCCCAAGGAGGGCTTCCACAAGGACTGGAACACCCTGATCTACAACTACGGGCGGCACGAGGTCTCGGCCTATCTGGTCGGCAGCGCGCTGGAGTGGATCGAGCGCTATCACATCGACGGCCTGCGCGTGGACGCGGTGGCCTCGATGCTCTACCGCGACTACAGCCGCAGCGAGGGCGAGTGGGTGCCCAACCAGCACGGCGGTCGCGAGAACCTGGAGGCGGTGGAGTTCATCCGCCGGCTCAACGGCGAGGTCGGCCGCCGCTTCCCCGGTGTGATGATGATCGCCGAGGAGTCCACCGCCTGGGGCGGGGTGACGCAGCCGCCGGAGCACGGCGGCCTGGGCTTCACCCACAAGTGGAACATGGGCTGGATGCACGACACGCTCGAGTACATGAAGCGCGATCCCATCCACCGCAAGCATCACCACAGCGAGATGACCTTCGGCATGGTCTATGCGTTCTCCGAACGCTTCGTGCTGCCGCTCTCGCACGATGAAGTGGTGCACGGCAAGGGCTCGCTGCTCACGCGCATGCCGGGCGATGCCTGGCAGCGCTTCGCCAACCTGCGCGCGTACTTCGGCTTCATGTGGGCCCATCCAGGCCGCAAGCTGCTCTTCATGGGCGGCGAGTTCGGCCAGTGGTCGGAGTGGAACCACGACACGCAGCTGGACTGGGGCCTGATGCAGCAGCACGAGCATCACGGCCTGGCGCAGCTGGTGGGCGACCTCAACCGCCTGCTGTGCGCCGAGCCGGCGCTGTATCGCAACGACCACACCCCTGCGGGCTTCGACTGGTCGGTGGGCGATGACCACGCCAACAGCGTGTTCGCCTTCGTCCGCTTCGATCGCGATGGCGACGGCGCGCCGGTGCTGGCGGTGAGCAACTTCACCCCCATGCCGCGCTACGGCTATCGCGTCGGCGTGCCGCGTGCCGGTCAGTGGCGCGAGATCCTCAACACCGACAGCGGCCACTACGGTGGCTCCAACGTCGGCAACGCCGGAGCGGTGAGTACCGAGCCGGTGCCCATGCACGGGCATGCGCAGTCGCTCTCGCTGGCGCTGCCCCCGCTTTCCACCATCTGGCTGCGAGCCGTCTGATGCCGGGCCAGGGGGAGCATCCGGGCAGTTCGTGGCTCGGCGCGGTCGCACGCGCCGATGGGCAGACGCGGTTCCGGCTGTGGGCGCCGGACGCGCGCCAAGTGCGGCTGGAGGTGGAAGGGCAAGCATCCCAGCCGCTGACGCGCCGCGAAGACGGCAGCTTCGATGCGGTCCTGCCGCTGCCGCCCGGCACGCGCTACCGCTATCGCATCGACGATGCCGAGCCTGTCCCGGACCCGGCCTCGCGCTGGCAGCCCGAGGGTGTGCACGGCCCCAGCGTCGTCGTCGATGCCGAGGCTTATGTCTGGCAGCACGCCGACTGGCAGGGCCGGCCCTGGCGCGAGGCGGTACTCTACGAGCTGCACGTCGGCACCAGCGGTGGCTACGCCGGGGTGATGGCGCAGCTGCCGCGCCTGGTCGAGTTGGGCATCACCGCCATCGAGCTGATGCCGCTCAACGCCTTCCCCGGCACGCGCAACTGGGGCTATGACGGTGTGCTGCCGTACGCGCCGGCGGCGGCCTACGGCAGCCCGGACGAACTCAAGGCGCTGATCGACGCGGCCCACGGCCACGGCCTGATGGTGCTGCTGGACGCGGTCTATAACCACTTCGGCCCGGACGGCAACTACCTGCACCAGTACGCCGAGACCTTCTTCAACGCCGATGCGCACACGCCGTGGGGCCCGGCCATCGACTTCCGCCAGGAGGCGGTGCAGCGCTACTTCATCGACAACGCGCTGATGTGGCTGCACGAATACCGCTTCGACGGCCTGCGCCTGGATGCGGTGCACGCGATCGTGCCCGACGATTTCCTGGAGACCCTGCGCCAGGCCATCGTCGCCAGCGTGGTCGAAGGGCGCCACGTGCACCTGGTGCTGGAGAACGAGGCCAACCAGGCCTTCCGCCTGGCCGACGGCTACACCGCGCAATGGGACGACGACTTCCACAATGCCCTGCACGTGCTGCTGACCGGCGAGGACGAGGGCTATTACGCCGCCTTCGCCGACGATGCCAGCGGGCACCTGGCGCGCGTGCTGGGCGAGGGCTTCGCCTACCAGGGCCAGCCCGATCCGCGCGGCCATGTGCGCGGCGAGCCGTCGGGCCATCTGCCGCCGACCAAGTTCGTGGTGTTCGCGCAGAACCATGACCAGATCGGCAACCGCGCGATGGGCGATCGCCTGATCACCCAGGTCGCCCCGTCGGCGCTGCGCGTGGCGCTGGCGCTGACCGCGCTGACGCCGATGATCCCGCTGTTCTTCATGGGCGAGCCCTGGGGCGCGCGGCAGCCGTTCCAGTTCTTCACCGATTACCAGGCGCCGCTGGACGAGGCGGTGCGCGAGGGCCGGCGGCGCGAGTTCGCGCAGTTCGCCGCGTTCGCCAATCCTGCGGTGCGGGCGAGCATCCCGGACCCCAACGCGGTGCAGACCTTCGAGGTGTCCAGGGTGGACATCGGCGAGTCGCTGCGCGGCGAGGGCGCGGCGTTCGCCGCATGGTTCGCGCGGCTGCTGCAGGTGCGCGCCACGCAGCTGGTGCCGCATCTGGATCAGGCGCGCGCGCTGGGGGCACAGGTGCTGGCGCCGGGCGCCATCGTCGCGCGCTGGCAGCTGGGCACGGCGGTGCTGCAGGTGGAATTCAACCTGGGCACCGCGCCGCTGACCGTGCCCGTGCCGGCCGGCGCGCGTCTGCTGCATGCCGAAGGCGCCGATGCCGACAGCGATGCGCTGGGCCCGAACTCCTTGCGCGCGTGGTGGCAGGACGCGCAGGCATGAGCGCCGACGCGCTGCACGCGCTGGCCGACGCCGCCGGCTTGCTGGTCGACTGGGTCGACGTGGCCAGCCAGCCGCGCAAGGTGGCCGATACGACGCTGCGCGCCGTGCTCGAGGCGATGGAGCTGCCCTGCGCCACGCCGGCGCAGTGCGCCGACAGCCAGCGCCGGCTGGAAGCCATGCAGGGCCGGCCGGCGCTGCGGACCGCCGTGGTGGATACGCCGGTGGCCGTCGAGGGCCGGCCGGGCGCCGCGTACAAGCTGCTCGATGAGCACGGCCAGGCCCAGGAAGGCCGCTTCGACGCGCAGGGCGCGCTCGGCCCCATCGCGGTGCCCGGCTACTACCGCGTGCTGTGCGAAGGCGCTGGCGAAGACGGCATCGCGCTGGCCATCGCGCCTACGCGCTGCTGGTCGGTGGCCGATGCCTGCGGGGTGGCGCAGCCGCGCGCCTGGGGCGTGGGGCTGCAGGTCTATTCGGCGCGCACGCCGCTGGATGCCTCCATCGGCGATGCGCAGGGCGCGCTGGACTGGGCGCGGCGCGTGGCCGCCGCCGGCGGTGATGCGCTGGCGCTGAGCCCGATCCATGCCGCGCGGCCGCTGCAGCGCCACTACAGCCCGTATTCGCCCAGCGACCGGCGCTTCTTCGATCCACTATATGCCGCGCCGGCGCTGGTGCTGGGCGAGGCGTTGGCGCGGCAGGCCCTGCACGCGGCCGGGCTCGAGGCGCGCCTGGCGAAGTTGAACGCGGCCGCGCTGGTCGACTGGCACGACGGTGCGCAGGCCAAGTGGGCCTGGCTGCGCGCGCTGCACGAGCAGGCCTTGCCCGAGGCGCTGCAGGCGGATCTGCAGGCCTTCATCGCGGACGGCGGACCGGCGCTGGAGCAGCACGTGCGCTTCGCCGCGGCCGATGCCGGCGACGGCGATCCCGGCCTGCATCGCTATGCGCAGTGGCTGGCCGCGCGCAGCTGGCAGGACGTGCAGCGGCAGGCCCGTGCGGCGGGCATGCGCCTGGGCCTGATCAGCGACCTGGCGGTGGGCTTCGACCCGCACGGCGCCGAGGCCGCGGCGTGGCCGCAGGCGGTGCTGCACGGCCTGGTGCTGGGCGCGCCGCCGGATGCCTTTAACGCCGACGGCCAGGCCTGGGGCATCGGCAGCTATTCGCCGGCCGGCCTGCGCGCCAGCGGCTTCGCGCCCTTCATCGCGCTGCTGCGCGCGGTGATGCACGAGCGCGGCGGCGTGCGCATCGACCACATCCTCGGGCTGCTGCGGCTGTGGGTGCTGCCCGACGGCGGCAGGGCCGGCGATGGCGTGTATCTGCGCTATCCCTTCGAAGACCTGCTGCGGCTGCTGGCGCTGGAATCCTGGCGCCAGCGCTGCGTCGTGATCGGCGAGGACCTGGGCGTGGTGCCCGATGGCCTGCGCGAGGTGCTGGCCGCGCACGGCGTGCTGGGCATCGACGTGCTGATGTTCACCCGCGACGCGGACGGCGCCTTCCTGCCGCCGGCGCAGTGGCGCCGCTCGGCGGTGGCCACCACGACCACGCACGACCTGCCCACGCTGGCCGGCTGGCGCATCGGCCGCGACCTGGACTGGCGCGAACGGCTGGGCACCGGCGGCCGGATCGACCGCGCCGCCGAAGACGCCCAGCGCAGCCAGGACGTCGCGCGCCTGCAGGCGCAGGTGCGCGCCGACGGCGGCGATGGCCAGACGCTGGCCAGCTGGCTGGCCTTCGCCGCGCACAGCCCGGCGCCCCTGGCGCTGCTGCCGGCCGAGGACGCGCTGGGCCTGGAGGAACAGCCCAATCTGCCCGGCGTGGTCGAAGGCCATCCCAACTGGTCGCGGCGCCTGCCGCAGGACACGCCACACCTGGATGCGGCGCTGGCCGCGTTCGCCACCGCACGCGGCGAGGGGACGCCATGACCGAGTTACGCGCCACCGCGCGCCTGCAGCTGCATGAAGGCTTCACCCTGCACGATGCCGCCGCGCAGGTGCCGTATTACGCGCAGCTGGGCGTGAGCCATCTCTATCTGTCGCCGATCGGCACGGCCGTGGCCGGCTCGACCCATGGCTACGACGTCACCGACCCGACCCGCGTCAGTCCCGAGCTGGGCGGCGAGCAGGGGCTGAAGGCGCTGCACGCGGCGGTGCGCGCGCACGACATGGGCCTGCTGCTGGACATCGTGCCCAACCACATGGCCGCCCATGCGACCAACCCGTGGTGGTGGGACGTGCTCAAGCACGGCCGCCGCAGCAAGCATGCCGACTGGTTCGACATCGACTGGCGCAGCCCGGGCCACGACGGCAAGCTCTGGCTGCCGGTGCTGGACCGGCCCTACGCGCAGGCGCTGGCCGAAGGCGCGCTCAAGCTGGGCGTATCCGCGGCCGGCGAGCTGCAGCTGGAACACCACGACGCCTGCTTCCCGGTGCGCGTCGACGGCGCAGCGGTCCCTGCGGATCTGGCGTTGCGCCGCGACTGGGCCTGGCGCATCAGTCAGGGCACAGCGCGCGGGGAGAGCACGCTGCATCGATTGCTCGAACGCCAGTCCTACCGGCTGGCGTGGTGGGCGGTCGGCAACGACATGGTCAACTACCGGCGCTTCTTCGACATCACGTCCTTGGCGGCCATCCGCGTGGAGCGGCCGGACGTGTTCGCCGCGGTGCACGCGCTGCCGCTGCGGCTGATCGCCGAGGGCGTGCTCGATGGCCTGCGCCTGGACCATGTCGACGGCCTGGCCGACCCGCGGGGCTACCTGCGACGGCTGCGCGCGCAGGTCGACAAGGCCGGGCGCAAGCGCGGCCTGCGCCCGGGCAAGGTGACCCTGCTGGTGGAGAAGATCCTGGCGCCCGGCGAGACGCTGCCGCGCGACTGGCCGGTGCAGGGCACCACCGGCTACGACTTCATGGACCAGGTCTCCGGCGTGCTGCACGACGCGGACGGCGAGGCGGCGCTCACCGCGCTGTGGCAGCGTGTGAGCGGGCGCAGTGGGGACTTTGCGCAGGAGGAATTCCAGGCGCGTGGCGAGATCCTCGACGCTTCGCTGCAGGCCGAGTTCACCCGCGCCCAGCAGGCCGCGGTGGCCTGCGCGCACCTGGACCCGATCTGCCGCGAGTTCAGCCCGCAGATGATGGGCAAGGCACTGACCGCGGTGATGCGGCGCTTCCCCGTGTACCGCACCTATGCCGGCAACGATGGGCTGGACGAGGGCGATGCGGCGCTGTTCGCGCGCGCCGCGCAGGCCGCGCGCGAACACGCCAATCCGCGCGTGCAGGCCGCCATCGACGCGCTGCAGCGCTGGATGCGCGACGACCCCGATACGCCCAACGTGCAGCGCAGCCTGCGCCGTGTGCTGCGCCGGCGGCTGGAACAGCTGTCCGCGCCGCTCAATGCCAAGTCGGTGGAGGACACGGCCTTCTATCGCCACGGTGTGCTGCTCTCGCGCAACGAGGTCGGCTCGCATCCGCAGCATCTGGCGACCGATCCGCAGGTCTTCCACACCAGCGTCCAGGCGCATGCCGCCGGGCACCAGCGCGCGATGCTCGCCACCGCCACCCACGACCACAAGCGTGGCGAAGACGTGCGCATGCGCCTGGCGGTGCTGAGCGGCCGCGCGCCGTGGTGGGCCGAGCGGGTAGAGACCTTCAATGCGCTGGCCGGCGCGCGGATCGGCGCGGATGCGTGTTCGCCCGGCGATGCGCTGATGCTGTGGCAGACACTGATCGGCGCCTGGCCGCTGGAACTGGGCGCGGACGATGCCGACGGCCTGGCGGCCTTCGCCGAGCGCGTGGCCCAGTGGCAGACCAAGGCGCTGCGCGAGGCCAAGCTGCACAGCACCTGGACCGAGCCCAACGACGCCTACGAGACCGCCGCACGCGCACTGCTCGACCTGACCCTGATCGCACCCGAAGGCAAGGCACTGCGCACCGCCCTGCACGGCGCCGCGCAGGCGATCGGCGCGGCCGGCGCGGTCAACGGCCTGGCCCAGACCACGCTGCGGCTGACCGCGCCCGGCGTGCCCGATCTCTACCAGGGCACCGAGGGCTGGGACCTGTCGCTGGTCGATCCGGACAACCGTCGGCCGGTGGACTTCGACCTGCGCCGCCGCTGGCTGGCCGACGAGGCCTCCTGGGCCGCGCTGCTGCAGGACTGGCGCAGCGGCCAGGCCAAGGCGCGCCTGGTCGCGCTGCTGCTGCAGCTGCGGGCGCGGCTGCCCGAGCTGTTCGCCCGCGGCGACTACCGCGTGCTGCACGCCGAGGGGCCGCGCGCCGGGCAGGTGCTGGCCTTCCGCCGCCAGCACGAGGGCCAGCGCCTGGTGGTCGCGGTGCCGCGGCTGGTGGCCGAAGGACTCGTCGACGCCGCCGTGCCGCAGCTGCCGGCAGACTGGTGGCAGGATGGGGCGCTGCCCGTTCCCGATGGCACCTGGCACAGCCTGCCCGATGGGCGCGTGCTGCAGATACCCTCGGGACGCATCGCGCTGTCCGAGTTGTTCGCCCATGCCCCGGTGGCCGTGCTGGTCGCCCCTGAATGACGTTTCGCCATGGACCCCAATGCCCGCAGGCTCCGCATCGAACAGCTGGCTCACGAGATCTGGGAAGCCGAGGGTCGCCCCGACGGCCAGTCCGCGCGACACTGGGCCATGGCCGAACGCCTGGCCGATGCCGAATCGCGCGTGGCCGAGCAGAGCGGCTCGACCCTGACGCCCCGATCCGAGGACGCTGACACGCCGTGACCCTCGCGCCCCCCCGCACCCGGCCGGCCCGCGCCCAGGACAAGCGTCGCCCGGTCCGCCGCTCGCGCATCCGCGAGGGCCGGCCCTTCCCGCTGGGGGCCACCTGGGACGGGCTGGGCGTGAACTTCGCCCTGTATTCGGCCAACGCCACGCGCGTGGAGCTGTGCCTGTTCGACGAGCGCGGGCGCGAGGCCGAGCGCATCGTGCTGCCCGAATACACCGACGAGATCTGGCACGGCTACCTGCCCGACGCGCGGCCCGGCCAGCTCTACGGCTATCGCGTGCACGGACCCTACGCGCCCGACGCCGGCCATCGCTTCAACCCGTACAAGCTGCTGCTGGACCCGTACGCCAAGCAGATCGTGGGCGAGCCCAAGTGGGCGCCGCACCTGTTCGGCTACACCGTGGGCCACAAGGACAAGGACCTGTCCTTCGACCGCCGCGACAGCGCCGGCTACATGCCCAAGTGCGCGGTGATCGATCCGGCCTTCACCTGGGGCAACGACAAGCGCCTGCTCACGCCCTGGCAGCGCACGGTGATCTACGAGGCCCATATCCGCGGCCTGAGCATGACCCACCCGGGCGTGGACGAGAACCTGCGCGGCACCTTCTCGGCGCTGAAGAACGACGAACTGGTCGAATACATCCAGGGCCTGGGCGTGACCGCGGTCGAACTGCTGCCCGTGCACGCCTTCGCCGACGACCAGCACCTGCTCGAGCAGGACCTGTCCAACTACTGGGGCTACAACACGCTGGGCTTCTTCGCCCCGCACTCGCGCTACATGGCCACCGGCTCGGTGCACGAGTTCAAGCAGATGGTCGCGCGCCTGCACCACGCCGGGCTGGAGGTGCTGCTGGACGTGGTCTACAACCACACCGCCGAGGGCAACCAGATGGGCCCGACGCTGTCGTTCAAGGGCATCGACAACGCCAGCTACTACCGCCTGGCCGACGACCGCCGCTACTACATCAACGACACCGGCACCGGGAACACCTTCGACCTGACCAACGCCGGCGCGCTGCGCATGGTGATGGATTCGCTGCGCTACTGGGTCGCCGAGATGCACGTGGACGGCTTCCGCTTCGACCTGGCCACGATCCTGGGGCGCGAGCGGCACGGCTTCGACCCTTCCAGCGGCTTCCTCGCCGCGTGCCGGCAGGATCCGCTGCTGAGCCAGGTCAAGCTGATCGCCGAGCCCTGGGACGTCGGCCCCGGCGGCTACCAGGTCGGCGGCTTCCCGCCGGGCTGGGTGGAGTGGAACGACAAGTTCCGCGACAACGTGCGCGCGTTCTGGCGCGGCGACGAAGGCAAGCTCTCCGAGCTGGCCACGCGCCTGACCGGCAGCGCCGACCTGTTCAACCGCCGCGGCCGCCGGCCCGGCGCCTCGGTGAACTTCGTCACCGCCCACGACGGCTTCACCCTGCGCGACCTGGTCAGCTACAACGAGAAGCACAACGAAGCCAACGGCGAGGACAACCGCGACGGCACCGACAACAACCTGTCGTGCAACTACGGCGTCGAGGGACCCACCGACGACGCGCAGATCAACGCGGTGCGCGCGCGCCAGCAGCGCAACCTGCTGGCGACGCTGCTGCTGTCGCAGGGCACGCCGATGCTGCAGGCCGGCGATGAGTTCGGCCGCACCCAGGGCGGCAACAACAACGCCTACTGCCAGGACAACGCGATCAGCTGGCTGGACTGGGCGGCCGCCGCCTCGCCGGACGGCGCGGAGCTCACCCGGTTCGTGCAGCGCCTGACCGCGCTGCGCCGGCGCTATCCGCTGCTGCACCGCGCGCGCTTCTTCGATGGCAAGTTCGACGAGGAGCTGGGCATCAAGGACGTGACCTGGATGTTCCCGGACGGCACCGAGATGGCCGAGGAGGACTGGCACAACCCGCAGGCGCGCGCGCTGATGATGCGCCTGGACGGCCGCGCGCCGGCCAGCGGCCTGCGTCAGGTGGCGGCCAACGTGACCCTGCTGATGCTGCTCAACGCCAACCCCGAGGACGTGGTGTTCCATCTGCCCACGGTCGAGGGCGAGCACTGGCGCGTGCAGATCGACACCAGCGGCCGCAGCAACGCGCGCGCGGTGCCGGCCGGCGCGGCCTGGACCGCGCTGGGCCGCTCGCTTGCGCTGATGGCGGTCGAACAGGACAGCGCCGCGTCCGCCGAGCGCGCGGGCTGAAAGCAATGAGCGTGCGGCCCGGCCTGCGCCATCTGGTGGTGGTGCTGGGCGACCAGCTCGACCCCGATTCGGCCGCACTGCACGACTTCGACCCGGACCGCGACGCGGTGTGGATGGCCGAAGTGGCGCACGAGGCCTCGCATGTGTGGAGCACCCAGCCGCGCATCGCGGTGTTCCTGGCGGCGATGCGCCACTTCCGCGATGCGCTGCGGGCGCGCGGCTGGCGCGTCGAATACCGCGCGCTGGACCGCCACGACTTCGCCACGCTCGAAGAGGCGCTGGCGCACGACCTGGCCGCGCTGCGGCCGGACAAGGTCGTCGCCGTCAGGCCGGGCGAATGGCGCCTGGCGCAGTCGCTGCCGCGGGTGGTGGCCGAGGCCGGCCTCGGCTGGAGCGAGCGGCCGGACCTGCATTTCTTCTGCGATCCGGCCGACTTCGCCGATTGGGCGCGTGGCCGGCGCGAGCTGCGCATGGAGCACTTCTACCGCTGGATCCGCCGCCGCGAGCAGGTGCTGATGGACGGCGCGCAGCCGGTGGCCGGGCGCTGGAACTTCGACGCGGACAACCGCAAGTCCTTCGGCAAGGCCGGGCCGCAGAAGGTGCCTGCGCCGGCCGCCTTCCCGCCCGATGCGGTGACCGGCGAGGTGATCGCGCTGGTGCGCGCGCGCTTCGGCGACCGGCCCGGCGACCTGTCGCGCTTCGACTGGCCGCTCACCCCGGCGCAGGCGCGGCAGGCGCTGGACGACTTCGTCGCGCTGCGCCTGCCGCACTTCGGCCGCTACCAGGATGCGATGTGGACCGATCAGCCCTGGCTGTTCCATGCGCTGCTGTCGGCGGCGATGAACCTCAAGCTGCTCTCCCCGCGCGTGGTGGTCGAGGCAGCGGTGCGTGCCTGGCGCGACGGGCATGCGCCGATCGAGGCGGTGGAGGGCTTCGTACGCCAGGTGATCGGATGGCGCGAGTTCGTGCGCGGGGTGTACTGGCTGCGCATGCCGGCCTTCGCCCAGGACAACGCGCTGGACGCGCGGCAGCCGCTGCCGGCCTTCTATTGGGACGGGCGCACGCACATGGTGTGCATGCGCCAGACGCTGCAGCAGACCCTGCAGCTGGGCTATGCCCATCACATCCAGCGGCTGATGGTGACCGGTGCGTTCGCGCTCATGCTCGGCGTCGCGCCTGCGCAGATCCACGCCTGGTATCTGGCGGTCTATGTCGATGCGGTCGAATGGGTGGAGCTGCCCAATACGCTGGGCATGAGCCAGTTCGCCGATGGCGGACGCATGGTGTCCAAGCCCTATGCCGCCTCGGGCCGCTACATCCAGCGCATGTCCAACTACTGCCAGGGCTGCCGCTACGACCCGGGCGCGGCCAGCGGCGAGGACGCCTGTCCGTTCAGCACCTTGTACTGGGACTTCCTGCTGCGCCACGCGCGGCGCTTCGCCGACCATCCCCGCGCGGCGCTGCAATGGCGCAGCCTGGAGCGGCTGGACGAGGACCAGCGCGCCGCCATCGCCGCACGCGCCGCGCAGCTGCGGGCGCTGCTGGCGCCGCTGGCGGACGCTTGATTCGTTTCGCGCGTTCCAGGCGCCGCGCCTCTACGTTTGGGCTCATCACTTCTCTAGCGCTGCAGCTCGCGTCGAGCGCGGGCATACGCCGCCTTCGCCTCGCTGCGCTCAGCTGGGGCGAACGCGTAACCCTTAAGGCATTGCCTCTTCGGGGGTGCTATAAGGCGTTCCCGCGGAATTGTTCGCCGGTTGAGGAGAGACCTGGATCATGGATCGGAGCCGGAGGCACTCGCCACACGTCGCAGTGATGGCAGGACTGCTCCTCAGCGCATCCTGCTTCGCCCAGGCGGCCGACTGTCCCGCACCCGCCGAGGCCGTAGGTGGGCCCAGCAACGCCCATACCCGCTATGTCGAGGCGAATCTGCTGCCCGCGGTCATCAAGCCGGGCGACAAGCCGATCCCCTTGGTCGAACGCATGCGTCAGTTCGACGTGCCGGGACTCAGCGTCGCGGTGATTCACAATGGCAAGCTCGACTGGGCACGTGGCTGGGGCCTGCGCGACACAGCGGCGTGCCTGCCCGTAACGCCGGGCACCGCGTTCCAGGCGGCATCGATCAGCAAGGCGGTGACGGCCATCCTGGCGTTGCGGCTCGTGGAGCAGGGCAGGATCGCCCTGGATCAGGACATCAACATCGCCCTGCGTTCCTGGCAGTTGCCGAAGGATCCGAAGCTGGCTCCGAACGGCGTGACCCTCCGGGAACTGCTGAGCCATACGGCCGGGCTTGGAGTCCATGGATTCGGATCCGACTACCTGCCCGGTACGACGCCACTGCCCACCCCCGTCCAGATCCTGGACGGCGTGCCGCCCAGCCACAACGCGCCGGTGCGCAGCGTGTTGCCGGCGGGCGCGCAGTTCGAGTACTCGGGCGGCGGCTATGTGGTGACGCAAGTCGCGCTTGCCGACGTGAGTGGCATCTCCTTCGCCGACCTCGCGCAACGTGAGGTGCTGGGGCCGCTCGGCATGACCCGCAGCGCCTTCGCGATGCCGCCGTCGAAGGCGATCCTGACCGACATGGCATTCGGCCATGTCAATGGCAAGCCGATTCCTGGCAACTACGTGGTTTACCCCGAGCTCGCACCCGCGGGCCTGTGGACGAGCGCCAGCGATCTGGCGCGTGTGTTGATCGACCTGCAAGCCTCGATCGCGGGCAAAAAGGGCCGCCGTCTCTCGCCCGGGATGGCGCGCGACATGATGAAGCCCGTGAAAGATAACTGGGGGCTTGGCTTTGCCTTGTACACGAACGGGGCCCCCCGTTTTGGCCACGACGGCCTGAATCAAGGATTTGAATCCTTCATGGTGGCTTACGAAGGCAAGGGCGACGGCATCGTGGCGCTGACCAACGGAGGCGATGGACGTCGGTTGATGGCGGACGTGGTCCGGGCCATCGCAACCGACTACGGTTGGCCCGACCTCGCGGTGCCGGCGAGCGAGGAGAAGAAGCTGTCGCCCGAAGAGCTCTCCAAGGCCGCCGGTCGCTATGTGGGGGGCGGGCTCGACGTCGTGCTTGATGCGCGCCCGGAGGGCTTGTTCGCCAACGCAGGCGCTCCGGTCGCCGAGCGATTGATCACGTTGTCTCCGACCCGCTTCCGCTCCGAATCCATGGGGATCACGGTCGAGTTCGCGCCCGATTTCTCGAGCGGCACCATGATCGAGGGCGGTCCTCCGATGAGGTTGGTGCGCGTTGAAAACCCCTCCTCGCCTGCGAGTACGCACTGAGCGATCGCTCGGGCGTTGACCGCAGGTGTTGGCTTGAATCCCGCCGATGTCGAAGCTCGGCGTTGCGGGGGCGGCGATACAGGCGACCGGGATCGGCCTCAGGCCTCGTGTTCCAGACTCCGCGCCAAGGCGTCGTCCAGGGTGGGATAGAGGAACTGGAAGCCCTGGCCCTGGGCGCGGGCCGGGATCACGCGCTGACCGTCGATCAGCATCTGGCCCATTTCGCCGAACGCCGCCTTCAGCGCGAAGCCGGGGGTCGGCAGCAGGGTGGGGCGGTGCAGGGCGCGGCCCAGTGCGGCGGCGAAGTCGCGCTGCTGCACCGGTTCGGGCGCGGTGCCGTTGACCGGGCCCTCCAGCGTGTCCTGTTCGATCAGCCACACGATCAGGCGCACCAGGTCCTCGCGCTGGATCCAGCTGAACCATTGCTCGCCGCTGCCGATCGGCCCGCCCAGGCCCAGCCGGTAAGGCGTCAGCAGCTGCTGCAGCGCACCGCCGCCGCCGTCCAGGACCACGCCGGTGCGCAGGCAGACCGTGCGCACGCCGAGCTGCTGGGCCGGCCAGGCCGCGGCCTCCCAGTCGGCCGCCAGGTGCGCGCCGAAATCCTCGCCGGGCGGGTCGGTTTCGGTCAGCGGGGTGTCGTCGCGCGGCCCGTAGTAGCCGATGGCCGAGCCGGAGACCAGCACCGCCGGACGCACGGTCAGGCCCTGCATCCAGGCCAGCAGCGCCTCGGTGGTGCGCAGGCGCGATTCGCGCAGCTGCTGCTTGTAGCGCTCGGTCCAGCGCTGCCCGGCCAGCGGCGCACCGGCCAGGTTGATCACCGCATCGGCGCCGCCGGCACCTTCGATGTCGGCCAGCAGGCGCACGCCCTGCGGCAGCACCTCGGCCGCCGCCTGCAGGTCGCGCGAGACCACGCTGACCTGCCAGCCGCGGGCCAGCAGCACCGGGCACAGGGCCTGGCCGATGAAGCCGCTGCCGCCGGTGATCAGCACCTGCATGGGGGATGCCTCCTGTCCAGATCTGCCGGCAGGGTAGGTGGGGTCTCGTGATGGCACCGTGCGACGCGTGCGCCCGGGCCGAACGCCGACTGAGCGGGTCGCAGGGAGGGATGAAACCGATTTCGCGCGTCGGGGTTATCCTTCAAGGGTTTCCATCAGCACGTCCGGCCGGTCCCCATGCCCAATCGCCTGTTCTCCCTCGTCCCTCTGACCGCTGTTCTGCTGCTGGCCGGCTGCGGCCATATGCCGTTCGAGAAGAAGGGCGAGATGCTGGCCAAGGAGAACTTCGATTCGGACGGCACCTACTCGCGCACCTTCGACCGCTCGCCCGAGCAGGTCTGCGAGGCCTCGCGCCGCGCGCTGCTGAGCCAGGGTTACGTGGTCAGCCGCTCGGACGCCTCCACGGTGGAGGCCAACAAAAACTTCCAGCCCGAGCCGGAAGTGCACGAACAGGTCGCCATCCGCGTCTCGTGCGTGGCCCAGGCCTCGGGCGAGTCGTGGGTGTTCGCCAGCGCCACCCAGGACCGCTACAACCTGCGCAAGTCCAATACCTCGGCCAGCGTGGGCACCGCGCTGGGCTCGCTGTCGCTGCCCTTCGGCAGCACCGACGACTCGCTGGTGCGCGTGGCCAGCCTGACCGTGCAGCAGCCCACCTTCTACCGCTCGTTCTTCGCCCTGGTCGAGCGCTACCTGCCGCCCCCGCCGCCGAAGAAGCCCAAGACCGACGCCGCGGCCAAGCCGGCCGAAACCCCGCCGCCGGCCCCGCAGCCCCTGCAGCCGCAGCCGGTGGGCGAGTCCATCCCGGTCCCGGCCAGCGAGGCCAAGCCGGCCGACGGCACCCTGGTGCCGCAGTCGACGGCGCCGGCCACGACGCCCTCGCAGGCGACCGACACGCTCTGAGCGCGCCGGCTGCGCGGGGTCGACCGGCCAGGCCGCCTTCGGGCGGCCTTCGTCGTTTCAGGGCGGGTCCTGTGGCGTCCGACTGGGGGAAGACGCTGGGTCGTCACGAGATTGTGGGCTCGGTGTCCCGGGTTGCCCGGATCTCGCTGCGCCGCATCTGGGTTATGCAGCCGATCTTCATCCGGGCGGGCCTAGGCTCGTGCCTCACATCGACAGCCTCGGGAGGGACGACACGATGGACACCCGCTATTTCGTCACGCAGGACAGCACCGGCGAGCGACGCCGCGTGCGCATTCTCCCTGCGCCATCCGGCGGCACCGACGCCGGCCATCCGCACGACCGTTACGCACTGGACGACGGCTCGCCGGTGCGACGCGTGGACAACGAGACCTTCCAGGTCATCGGCAGCGGCGCCTACGTCACGCTGGTGCGCGACTGACATCAGGCCCCGGCGCTACTGAGGCTCCTCCTCTTCCGCGAAGCGAAGGGGGAGGCCGGGAGGGTGCTTTTAGGCTTCTCGCGAAGAGCAACCCCTCCCCAGCCCTCCCCTTGGCCTGCGGCCAAAGGGAGGGGGCAGAAGCGCGGATGCCCGCGCGAACGGCTACGACGTTGGAGTCCCCACAAGTACGGGATCCGAGCCCCTCCCCTTTCGCGAGGCGAAGGGGGAGGTTGGGAGGGGGTGCTTTTGCCTTTGATTCTGCTGCGAAGCGCCCCCTCCTCGCAGTCCCCAGCCGCCATTTCTAGCTTTCTCTTGGGCTGCGGCCAGGGGAGGGTGTGTAGCCGTGCCGCGCGCGCCACGCCGCGCCACCTTCCGCCCGCCACTGCAACGATGCGGTGCGGGCCCTGCCATCGTCCGCATACCCGCCGCTCACGGAGGCGACCTATCCTTGTCGTCTTCGCGCATACGCGCCTGGCATCGAAAGAGGACACGCTGATGGAACTGGGTATGGTCGGACTGGGCAGGATGGGGGCCAACATGGCGCAGCGGCTGGCGCAGGGCGGCCATACGATCAGCGGCTTCGATCCATCGCCCGAGGCGCGCCAGCGCGTCGCCGCCCAGGGCATCACCCCGGCCGAGTCGCTGCAGGCGCTGGTTGCGGGGCTGTCCGCGCCGCGCGTGGTCTGGCTGATGGTGCCGGCCGGCAAGATCGTCGACGACACCCTGGACACGCTGCTGCCGCTGCTGGCCAAGGGCGACATCGTCATCGACGGCGGCAACTCGTTCTACCAGGACACCCTGCGCCGCGCCCAGCGCCTGCAGGAGGCCGGCCTGCACTACGTCGACTGCGGCACCAGCGGCGGCGTGTGGGGCCTGACCGAGGGCTACAGCATGATGGTCGGCGGCGCCGACGACGCGCTGGCCCTGCTCAAGCCGATCTTCGAGACGCTGGCGCCTTCGCCGACCACCGGTTGGGGCCATGTCGGCCCGACCGGCGCCGGCCACTTCACCAAGATGGTCCACAACGGCGTCGAGTACGGGATGATGCAGGCCTATGCCGAGGGTTTCGCCATCCTCGAGCGCAAGGCAGATTTCAAGCTCGATCTGCACCAGGTCGCGCAGATCTGGCAGACCGGCTCGGTGGTGCGCTCCTGGCTGCTGGACCTGACCGCCGATGCGCTGAAGCAGAACCCGACCATGGCCGGCATCGCGCCCTACGTGGAGGACTCCGGCGAGGGCCGCTGGACCGCCAAGGAGGCGCTGGACCTGGACGTGTCCGCGCCGGTGATCACCCTGTCCCTGCTCGAGCGCCTGCGCTCGCGCGAGAAGGACTCCTTCGCCGACAAGCTGCTGGCGGCGATGCGCAACGGCTTCGGCGGGCATCGCATCACCAAGGAGTAAGCGCGGTTCAAGCCCTGGGTTCCCGCTTTCCGCGGGAGCCTGGATGTGTCCCGAGAGAAGCCCCCAAGGCGATGGGTTCCCGCGTTCGCGGGAACGACGGCTGGGGCGGGCCGACGCTTCGGCCAACACGCACCGCTGACGCGCACTGGCCATACTCGCGCGCCATGCGCGCGCTCGCCCTGCTCCTGCTGTGCCTGATCGTCTCGCCGCCGGCGCTGGCGCGCACGGTCTATCGCTGCGTCCGCGAGGGCACGTTGAGCCTGTCCACCGCACCCGAGCCGGGCTCCAGGTGCGAGGCGGTGCAACTGGACGACAACGCCGTGCAGACGCCCGACCTGTGGGGGCGCATGGGCGTCTTCAGCGGCACCCTGTACGAGCGCGAGCAGGACGGGGTCAAGGTCTACGGCACGCGCAAGCTGCCCGGTGCGGTGCCGTACCTGCGCTTCACCGTGGCCACGCCGCCGGGCGAGCCGGCGCACGCCGGCCTGGGCCAGGTCGGCACGCCCAGGCTGGATGCCTGGCCCAAGCTGTTCGCCGCCGCGGCCAGGCGCAATCAGGTCGAGGACGCGCTGCTGCGCGCCATCGCCCATGCCGAAAGCGGCTTCGATGCCGCCGCGGTGTCGCCCAAGGGCGCGCAGGGCGTGATGCAGCTGCTGCCGGGCACCCAGCGCGATTACGGCGTGGCCGATCCGTTCTCGCCCGAGCAGTCCATCGCCGCCGGCGCGCGCCACCTGCGCTGGCTGCTGCGCCGCTACGACGGCGACCGCACGCGCGCGCTGGCCGCCTACAACGCCGGCGTCGGCGCGGTGGAACGCTACGACGGCGTGCCGCCTTACGCGGAGACGCGCGCCTATGTCGACAAGGTCGAGGCGCTGCTGGCGCGTTACCGGCAGGCGCTGGGCACCGCGCCGCTACGCCCGGCCGACGCGGTGCCGCGGCCAGCGCCTGCCGCCGGGCTCACGCCTTCGGGGTGAGCTTGATCAGGTGTCCGGCGCCGGCGTCCTCGCCGTCTTCCAGCAGGTACAGGGCGCCGTCCGGCCCCTGCTCGATCTCGCGGATGCGCTGGCCCATGTCATAGCGCGCGGCCTCGCGCGCCTGCGTGCCGTTGAACTCCACCCGCACCAGCGCCTGCGAGGAGAGCCCCCCGATGAAGCCGTCGCCCTTCCAGTCCGGGAACAGGCTGCCCGAATAGATCACGAAGCCCGCCGGCGAGATCACCGGCGTCCAGGTGATCTTGGGCGCGGCGAACTCGGGGCGCGTGGCATGGTCCGGGATCGGGCGCCCGTCGTAGTGGTCGCCGTTGGAGACGATCGGATAGCCGTAGTTTGCGCCGCGCTCGACCAGGTTGAGCTCGTCGCCGCCCTTGGGGCCCATCTCGTGTTCCCACAGCCGGCCCTGCGCGTCGAAGGCCAGGCCCAGGATGTTGCGGTGGCCCAGCGACCAGACCTGCGCGGCCACGCCGCCCTGGGCGGCGAAGGGATTGTCCGGCGGCACGCTGCCGTCGTCGTTGAGCCGGATGATCTTGCCCAGGTTGCTGGCCATGTCCTGGGCCGGGTCGAACTTCTGCCGTTCGCTGGAGCCGATCCACAGCTTGCCGTCGCGGTCGAACGCCAGCCGGTGCCCGTAATGCCCCTGGCCGCTGACCTTGGGCACCTGGCGCCAGATCACCTGGACATCCTGCAGCGCGCCGCCCCCGGCCGCGTCCAGCACCAGCTTGGCGCGCGCGACCGCGGCGCCGCGGGTGTCGCCTTCGCCGGCCTCCGCATAGCTCAGATAGACCCAGTGGTTCTGCGCGAACTGCGGATGCGGCAGCACGTCGCCGAACCCGCCCTGGCCGCCATAGGCCACTTCGGGCACGCCGCTGATGCGCGTGGCCTTGCCGGTCTTGAAGTCGAACAGCTGCAGCTGGCCGCGCTTCTCGGTCACCAGCAGGCGACCATCCGGCAGGAAGGCCATCGCCCAGGGCTCGTCGAAGCGGTGCACCGGGGTGGCGTTGAAGGGCAGGGCGCCAGAGGCCGCCTCGGGCGCGGCCGCGCCGCTGCAGGCGGCGACCGCCAGCAGGGTGGGCAGCAGGGCCAGGCGCAGACGATGGGGAAGCGGCATGGCGCGAAGCTCTCGAAGTGCGCTGAGGCGCGGAATCGCGGTTGTAACCGCTGGCCGGCGCGCAGTTGTTCAGGCCGCGTCAGGCTGACCGGTTCGTCACCGGTGCCGTCGCGCCAGCCGCCCACGCGCAAGAAGTGACACTTGGCATCTTGCGCGGCAGGTCCCCGGGTTCCACGCTGCGTCCTGCCCTCGCCAGGAATCTCGCCCATGCCCGCCCACGCCGTGTCGCCGCTGACGCCGTACCTGCCCATGGTGGCGATCGCCTTCCTGTACTACCGGCGCATCCGCCGCAGCTTCGGGCGCCAGCCCTGGCGACCGGTGCGCGCGGGGATCCGCCTGGGGATGCTGGCGCTGGTCACGGTGCTGCTGATCGTGCTGGGTTTCCTGATTCCGCACGTGGCGCCGGGGCTGGTGCTGGGCGCCCTGGCCGGCGCCGGGCTGGGCCTGCTGGCGCTGCGGCACACGCACAGCGAATGGCGCGACGGGCAGGGCTGGTACACGCCCAATCCCTGGATCGGCGCGCTGCTGATGGTCCTGCTGCTGGGGCGGCTGGCGTTTCGCTGGGCCAGCGGCGCCTTCGCCGGCGGCGCCGCCATGGCCGGCTCGCAGGCCAGTCCGTTGACGCTGGGCATGGCCGCGGCGCTGGTGATGTACTCGCTGGTGCACGTGGGCGGGCTGTGGCTGCGCATGCGCACGCTGCGTGAGCATGCACTGCCGCCGGTCGCCCCACCGCCGCCGCCCACCGTGTCCTGAGCCACGCCAGATGCTCGACTTCCAGCTGATCCACTGCCCGTACTGCGGCGAGCCCTTGGAGATCGCCGTGGACGCCTCGGCCGGCGATGCCGACTACATCGAGGACTGCCAGGTGTGCTGCCGCCCGATCGCCATCGCCCTGCGCCTGGACGAAGAAGGCGATGCGCAGATCGCCGCGCGCGCGGAGAACGACGCCTGACCGGCGGCCTGGCGCTGCTACAGTGACTCCAGTCCCGCATCGCGTCCCCACCCCATGAATCTGCCGCTGCATTTCGGCCTGCTTGGCGCCCTGGAAGCCGGTGCCATCGCCTTCGTCATCGGCCTGCTGGTGTACGCGGTCTGGCATGCCATCGCCGCGCGCACCGGGCTGCATCATTCCCACGCGATCGGCTGGAGCTGCGTGATCGCCGTGGCGATCGGCGCGGGCATCGACGCCTGGCACCTGTTCTCGCTGGGCGTGGTCAAGCTGGAATCCCCGGTGTACGCGCGCTTGGCCTTGCAGCGCATCCACGATCCGGACGCGCTGGGGACGCGTGTGGCCCTGGAGGCCATCGGGGCGGTGGTCGGCGTGGTGCTGTCGCGCCTGGGATTCAGCGCGCGTTCCTCGGCGCGCAACGCCGCTTGAGCCGCGTCGAGGCGCACAGCGCGCGGACTCGGTCACGCGATCAACGCCGGCCTGACGTTCTGCCCACGCGTCGCTAACGACGGGCCTAACGCTGATCGCGGCGTGGCGGGTTAACGGCGCGTTGGTCGTGGGTTTGTCGCATCGATGGAGTTCATGCCGCCCCGCGCAGGGTGTGCGCTGTGCGTCGTGCTACGGCGCATGTCCCCGATGCAGAAGAGGTGCCCGCGCATGAAGCGTCTTCGATTCCACGCATTCCCGCTGGTGCTGCTGTCTAGCAGCGTCCTGGTCGCGCCTGCATTGGCGCAGTCGCAGCAGCCCACACTGGCGCCGGCCGCCGCCGCATCTGCGGCACCCGACCAGCGCCAGCAGCGTTGGGACGATCTGGATGCCAACCACGATGGCTCCATCAGCAAGGCCGAGGCGGCCGGCAACGCCGGACTGTCGCAGGTGTTCGACCAGGTCGACGCCAATGCCGACGGCGCTGTGTCGCTGGACGAGTACAAGGCCTTTGTGACCCAACACTACGGGCCCGGCGCCGGCGAACCGGCTCCCGGCCGATAAGCGGACCCGTCGCTCAGGCCCTGCCGGGCGAGAATCCGCACGCCGTCGCGTTTTCCGCTTGACCGCGGCGTGAAGACGGCGTTTCATGCGCGAGAGGCGCCGCCTTCACGGGTGCCTGGTCGCACCTTACCTGTTCTGCCCACCCCCTCGCGTCCGCGCGGCAACCGCGCACGGCGTCCCGCACCCAAGGAGTTTTCTGATGAAGATCCGCAACACGCTGCTGGCCTCGGCCGCCCTGGCCGCCACCCTCGCCCTGACCGCCTGCGGCCCGAAGGCCGACGAAACCGCCCCGGCGGCCTCGACTCCGGTCGAATCCACCGCCCCGGCCGAGACCACCACCCCGCCGGTCGAGTCGACCGCCCCGGCCGAGACTTCGGCTCCGGCCGAGACCACCATGCCCGCCGAGACCACCGCCCCGGCCGAGACGACCACGCCGCCGGAGAGCAAGCCGGCTGCCTGATCCCAGGCGACCGCAAGTCCGGCCGGCATCTCGTCGGCCGGGCCCAGGCGAACAGAACGGGCGACCCTTGCGGGTCGCCCGTTTTGCTTGGGCATCGCTATCCTGTGCAGCTCACGTCTCACAGGAGTGGCCATGCCACGGATCGACTGGGTCGGCTTCGACGGCGACGACACGCTGTGGAAGAGCGAGGACTACTACCGCGCGGCCGAGGCCGCGTTCGAGCAGATCATCGGCCACTACATCGACCTGGGCGACCGCCGCACCCAGCAGCATCTGCTGGCGGTCGAGCGGCGCAATCTGCGCGTGTTCGGCTACGGCGTCAAAGGCATGACCCTGTCGATGATCGAGGCGGCCATCGAGCTGACCGCACAGCGCATCAGCACCCAGCACGTGCAGGACATCATCGCCATCGGTCGGGCCACGCTGGATCATCCGGTGGAACTGATCGACGGCATCCGCCCGGCCGTGGAAGCCATCGCCGCGCGCCACCGCATCGTGCTGATCACCAAGGGTGACCTGTTCCATCAGGAAGCCAAGATCGTCAAGTGCGGGCTGTCGGACCTGTTCCACCGCATCGAGGTGGTGTCGGAGAAGGACACGCCCACCTACCAGCGCGTGCTCGACGAACTGGACGTGCGGCCCGAGCGCTTCGCCATGATCGGCAACTCGCTGCGCTCGGATATCGCGCCGGTGGTGGGCCTGGGCGGTTGGGGCATCCACATGCCGTATCACGTGACCTGGGCGCACGAGGCCGAGCACGACCTGGCCGAGAACACCACGCGCCTGCTCCAGGTGCAGGACGCGCGCGAACTGCCCGGCGCGCTGGCCCGGATCGAGTCCGGCCTCGAAGCGCCATGAACTGGCGCGCGCTAGTCTGCGCGGCGTCCCTGCTGGCGGTGCCGGCCATGCCTGCGATCGCGCAGCAGGCCGCGTCCCCGTCCACCCCGGCCTACGACCCGGAGACCGGCGATGCCTGGATCGACGCGCGGCTGCGCGACCTGGGCGCCTACGCGCCGCGCTATCCCGACGCCTTCGTCGACGAGATCGCGCGCTACCTGGATGCGCCGCGTGCCTACGTCGTCGCACTGGGGCAGCAGCCCAACTGGGCGCCCGGCGACGTGTACTACGCCTGCGCCCTGGCCAAGGCGCTGGCCCAGCCCTGCCGCACCGTGGTGCGCGCCCGCACCCAGGACGACAGCGACGGCTGGCAGGGCGTCGCCCAGCGCCTGACCGGCAAGGGCAAGCCGATCCCCTATCGCAGCGTGCGCACCCTGCTGCGCACCAGCTACGCCCACTGGGCCCGGCCGCTGGACTGAGCGAACACGGCGGCTTGGCAACTGGCCATCCTCGTAGCCTCGGCCACGGAGTAACGACTTGCGTTAGTAACGAGTTTCGTTACTATAGCGATGTGGCCATCCAGTCCTTCGCCGACAAGCACACCCAGCACCTTTTCGAAGGCCGGCGTGTGCGGCGCTGGATCAACGTTGAAGGGGTCGCGATGCGCAAGCTGGCAATGCTCAACGCGGCAGCGGTGCTGGATGACCTGCGTATTCCTCCCGCCAACCGGCTGGAGGCGTTACAGGGCGATCGTCGCGGCCAGCACAGCATCCGCATCAACGACCAGTACCGGGTGTGCTTCGTCTGGACCCCGACCGGTCCGGCGAACGTCGAAATCGTCGACTATCACTAGAAGGAGGCGCCATGCGTACCATCGCTTATCCCAAGCCGGGCGAGATCCTGCTACACGAGTTTCTCGAGCCCATGGGCATCACCCAGTACCGTTTGGCCAAGGCCATCGGCGTGCCGCAGCGGCGCATCGGCGAGATCGTCGGCGGCAATCGCGGCGTGACCGCCGACACCGCCCTGCGCCTGTCGCGTTACTTCGGCACCTCTGTCGGATTCTGGCTGGGCCTACAGATGGACCACGACGCGGCCGTGGCGCGCGACGCGCTGGCCGAGACGCTGGCCAAGATCGAGCCGTACCGTCCAGCGGCGTGAGATCCGCAAGTCGGCGCAGCGCAAGGGTGAGCGCGCGCAGGGGGCTCGGGCCATCGGCCAGGTAGCGTGTCGATCTTGGGTATCGACGCGCGCCTGCGCCGCACGCTACCGAAGCTTGGCTTGCGGAGCTGACGCATCCAATCCGGCTGCATGTGTGCTGCGGACCGCATGACGCCCGCGAAGCGGGTTAACGCCCGGCGGTTGGTCCATATGTTCCTGGCGTCGCGTTGGTATCAAGCGTGCGTCCGCTTGCCTGCGCGAATCCCACCTGTGTGCAACGTCGCTTCCGGTCGTATACCCGGGGCGCAACGAACTTCGCCGGGGCGATCATTGAACGGGCGAGGGGAGCCGATAGGCTGGATTCGTCGTCCACACGCGGGTTTTTGCGCCGCATGCGGCGGCCATTTCCCGCGATGTGAGGTTGCCTGTGCCCCTGGATTCCCTGACCCAGCAGCCGGCCGATGGCCTGCTGGCGCTGATGTCCCTGTACGCGGCAGATCCCCGGCGCACCAAGCTGGATCTGGGCGTAGGCGTGTACCGCACCGAAGCGGGCGTCACCCCGGTGATGGTGGCGGTCAAGCAGGCCGAGCAGCGCCTGGTGGACATCCAGGCCAGCAAGTCCTATCTGGGGCCAGAAGGCGACGTTGCGTTCGTGCATGCGCTAAAGCCGGTGGTATTCGGAGACGCGCTGACCGCGGAGCTGGGCTCGCGCCTGACGGGTCTGCAGACCGTTGGCGGCACCGGTGCCTTGCGCCTGGCCGCCGACCTGATCGCCAGCGCCTCGCCGGGCCATCGTCTGTGGTTGGGCACGCCGAGCTGGCCCAATCACGCGCCGGTGTTTGCCGGTGGCGGCCTGCAGGTCCGGACCTATCGGCAGTTCGACGCGGCGACCCAGCGCTTCGACCTGGACGCCACGCTGGAAGCGCTGAGCCAGGCCCACGAGGGCGATGTGGTGCTGCTGCACGGCTGCTGCCACAACCCGACCGGCGCCGATCCCAGCGCAGCGCAGTGGGACCGGATCATCGAGGTCCTGCTCCAGCGCGGGCTGGTGCCGCTGATCGATATGGCTTACCAGGGCCTGGGCCAGGATCTGGATGGCGACGCCTGGGCGCTGCGCCGGATCGTCTCGCGGGTGCCGCAGGCGCTGGTGGCGTACTCGTGCGACAAGAACTTCGGACTGTACCGTGAGCGCGTCGGCGCGCTCTATGTCGTGGCTGCGCGCGCAGCCGGGGCCGAAGCCGCGTTGAGCCATCTGGCTGCGCATGCGCGCGCCAGTTACTCGATGCCCGCAGACCACGGTGCGGCCGTGGTGCGGACCATCCTGGCCGATGCGGTGCTGCGTGCGCAGTGGAGCGATGAGCTGCGTGGCATGGCCGCGCGTGTCGCGTCGATCCGCCAACAGCTGTCGGCGCTGGGCCGTATCGGCCTGGTCGACCTGACGCCACTGGGCCAGCAGCGCGGCCTGTTCGCGCTGCTGCCGCTGGCGCCGGCGGCGATTGAACGCCTGCGCGTGGAGCACGGTGTCTACATGGCCGGCAACGGACGCATCAATATCGCCGGGCTGGCACAGTCGGCTGTAGGGCAGTTCGGCGACGCGCTGCGTGCTGCGCAGACGGCGGTCGCCGCGTGAACCCATCGGCGAGACGCATCGGCATTGTCGGCGCAGGCGCGATCGGTGCGGTGGTCGCTGGCCTGCTGGCCACGGCCGGTGCCCACGTCAGCGTGGTGGAGCTGGGCGCGCGGCGTGAGGCGATCGCGCGCGATGGACTGCGGTTCCGGATCGGCGATGCCCCTGCGCAGTCACTGGCCCTGCCGGTCGGCGATGCGACGGACTTCGGTGTGCAGGACATCGTGTTTCTTGCGGTGAAATCGCACGTGCTGCCGTCCGCGCTGGCCGGCGCGATGCCGATGATCGGGCCGCAGACGCAGGTGGTACCGCTGGTGAACGGGGTGCCGTGGTGGTACTTCGTCGGCACGCAGCCGCCGTTCGCGCGCGCCCATGTCGAGACGGTCGATCCCGGCGCGAAAGCCCAGCAGCTGCTGCGGCCCGACCAGTTGATCGGCAGCGTGGTCTACATTACCGCCGCGCTCACCGCGCAGGGCCTGGCCTACGCCACCGGTCCGCAGCGACTGGTGATCGGCGAAGTGCTGGGCGGTGCGAGCGCTCGCACCCAGGCACTGGTTGACCTGCTCGAACGTGCCGGCATCGCCACCAAGCTGAGCGGCGATATCCGCCGCGATGTGTGGACCAAGGTCGCGCTGAACCTGGCGACCAATCCCTTGTCCGTGGTGGCCGAGGCGCATCTGGCCGACCAGTTCAATCGCGACGATCTGCGCAATGCGGTCGATGCGGTGCTGCATGAAACCGTCGCCCTGGCCGCCTTGTACGGCGTGCAGCCGTCGATGGATCTGGAACAGATGATCGCCACGGGCAAGCGCGTCGGCGCGTTCGAGACCTCGATGCTGCAGGACTACCGCGCCGGGCGCCCGTTGGAGCTGGGCGCGATCGGACAGGCCGTGCTGGAGCTGGCCGAACAGGCCGGCCATGCCATGCCGGTGGCGCGCAGCATGGTCGGCCTGGCGCATTACAAGGCGCAGCGCGCCGCCGCGATCGTCGCCAGGGATTGCCCATGAACCCCGCCAGCGCGCAAGCCGCCGCTACGCCCGATGCCGTTGAACGCCAGCTGCGTCAGCAGCTGTGCGACTTCTATCATCTGGTCGACTGGATGGGCTGGGGCGAGCTGATCTTCAACCACATCTCGGTGCGTCTCCCAGGCCCTGAGCATCACTATCTGGTCAACCCGTTCGGCCTGAACTACTTCGAGATCACGCCCGAAAACCTGATCAAGGTCGGCGTGGACGGCAAGCTGGTCGAAGCGTCGCAATACCCTGCGAATCCGGCGGGCTTCGCGCTGCATGGCGCGATCCACGGCGCGCGAAGCGACGTGCACTGCGTCGCGCACACTCACACCCTGCCGGTGTCGGGCGTGGCGATGAAGCAGGCCGGCTTCAGTCACGACAATTTCTACGGTGCGCAGCTGACCGGCCGCATCGGCTACCACGACTTCGAGGGCATCACGCTCTTCGACGACGAGCGTGGTCGCATGCTCGACAGCCTGGGCGACAGGCATGTGCTGTGCCTGCGCAACCATGGCATCGCCGTGTGCGAGCGCGACATCCCCAACACCTTCATGCTGCTGTGGATCGTGCAGCGTGCGGCGGAGGTGCAGTGCCATGCCGGCATGATCCCCGGTGCGGACATCACCCTGAGCACGCAGGTGCGGCAGCGCTGCGTCGCATCGGCGCGCCGCATGGTCGACGGATCCAATGCCGCGCAGCTGGTCTTCGATGCCACCGTGCGCCGCATGCGTCATGCCCAGGGGCGCTGAGATGGCGGCGTCGATCGAGCGTCCGATCTTCGTCGAATCGCTGGCCCTGGGCGACGGGGCGCTGCGCGTGGCCGTCAAGGACACCATCGACATCGCCGGGCTGCGCACGCGCGCCGGCTCGGCGGTGTTCGACCAGGATCCGCCCGCCGCGCGCCACGCACAGGTGGTCGAACGCGTGCTGTCGGGCGACTGCACCATCGTCGGCAAGACCCATCTGCACGAACTGGCCTTCGGCGTCACCGGCATCAACGCCCGCATGGGGACGCCGCCCAATCCAAAGTTCCCAGGTCGTGTGCCAGGGGGGTCATCCAGCGGTTCGGCCGCGGCGGTCGCGGCCGGCCTGGCCGACTTCGCGCTGGGTACCGATACCGGTGGCTCGGTGCGGATTCCCGCGGCGTGTTGCGGCGTATTCGGCATCAAGCCGACCTATGGCCGCATCAGTCGCGTCGGCGTGGCGCCGCCCGCGTCGTCGCTGGATTGCGTCGGCGTGTTCACCCGCAACGCGCCGATGCTGGCCAGGGCCATGGCGATCATCGATCCGGATTTTGTCCCCGATCGCGCTCCCTGCGCGGCCAGCATCGGCTGGGTGCAGGTGGAAGCCGACCCGCAGATCCAGCGGGCCATCGCGATCGCCATCGAGCATTCGGGTTTCGCCCACGCGCCGGTCGCGCTGCCGTTGCTGGCGCAGGCCTTCGATGCCGGGCTGATCATCATCAACCAGGAAAACTGGCGGGCCTTCGGCCAGCTGGTCGGCCATCCGCAGCTGGGCGAGGACGTGCGCGTGCGGCTCAAGGCTGCCGGCGACACCACAGCCGAGTCGGTTGTCCGTGCCGAAGAGGTGCGCGTGCGCTTTTCCGCCGCCGTGGATGCGGCGCTGGCCCAGGTCGATGCGCTGGTGCTGCCGACCATGACGGACTTTCCGCTGACGCTGGAGCAGGGCGCCGATGCGCGCGCGGCGATCGGCATCACCCGCCTGGTGCGGCCGTTCAATCTCAGTGGTCATCCGGCCATCACCGTGCCGCTGTCCACGCCGCAGGGCCTGCCCGCGGGCCTGCAGCTGGTGGGCCGCAAGGGCGACGACGCGCGCCTGTGCCGGATCGCAGAATGCCTGGCGCAGCGCGCCCCGAACGTCATCGCCGCCTGAGGTCGCCCATGCACGCCGACACGCTCGCAAGCCCCGTATTGCTACCCGCGCAGGCTCAGGCCGCGTCCGACGCGGCGTTCGATGCCCTGTTGCTGGAAATCCGCGCGCGCCGCGATGAGTTCGCCAGGCAGACCTATCTGTCGCAGGACATCGTGGAGAAGTTGCGCCAGGTCGGCGTGTACCGCGCCCTGGTGCCGCGCAGCCTGGGCGGCGATGAAGTCAGCCCGGCCGATTTCTGCCGCATGGTCGAGCGCATCGCCCAGGCCGATGGCTCGGCCGGCTGGGTCGCCAGCTTCGGCGTGTCGGTGATGTATCTGGCCGCCCTGCCGCAGGTCACGCTGGAGGCGATCTACGCCGATGGCCCCGACGTGGTGTTCGCCGGCGCGGTATTCCCGCCGCAGGCCGCGCAGGCCAAGGACGATGGCATCCATGTCGCGGGCCGCTGGAAGTTCGGCAGTGGTTGCACCGGGGCCTCGCTGGTAGGCGTGGGCATCAAGCTGGATACCGATCCGGCGCCGGGGCTGCCGCGCATGGCGGTGCTACCGCGCGATGCGGTGCGGATCGAACACAACTGGGATGTCATCGGCATGCAGGGCACCGGCAGCCACGATGTGGCCGTCGATGCCGCGGTCGTGGCACCGGAATGGACCTTCATCCGCGGCGGCACGCCGACACTGGAGTCGCCGCTGTACCGCTATCCCTCGATCGCGTTTGCCGCCCAGGTGCTGGCCGTGGTCGGCCTGGGCGTGGCACGCGCCGCGCTGGAGGAGATCACTGCGGCGGCGGACGGCCGGGTGTCGATCACCGGCGCGCCCAATCTGGCCGACCGTGCCTACGTGCAGATCGAACTGGCCAAGGCCGAGGCGCAGCTGCGTTCGGCGCGCGCGTTCTTCTACGAGTCCACCGACAGCGTGTGGCAGGCCGTACTGGACGGCGAGCCCATCACCGCCCAGCAGTGCAACCTGCTGCGCCTGGCGTCGACCCATGCCGCGCGCGCCGGTGCCGACGTGGCGCGCGCGGCCTTCACCTTGTCCGGCACGCCGGGCATCTTCCGCGCCCAGCCAATGCAGCGTTATCTGCACGACGCGCTGGTCGTGGTCCAGCACGCGTTCCTGGCCGAGGGTCACTGGCAGAGCGCGGGTCGCGTGCTGCTGGGCCAATCCACGCCACCGGGCTACCCCTGATTCCCCTTTTGAAAGCGAGTACGCGCATGTCCAATGCCACGCCCTATCCGATCCGCGCACTGCTGTGCGTCGCGGTCACCCAGAACTTCTTCGATCTGCCGGGCAGCGAGATCGGCACGGTGTGGAAGGCGGTGGGCGAGATGCTCAAGGGCGTCAACACGATGCCGGGCCTGCGCCTGCTTGGCACGATGGACGATGACCAGACCATGGTCGGCACCTCGCCCAGCGGCTGGCCGTGGACCTGCTATCTGCTGGTGGAGGCGGCCGACCGCCAGGCCGTGGTCAATGCGTGCAACCTATTCCGCACCATCGAGATCGGCGAGTACCGCCTGTGGAAATACCTGCGCGTGGAAGCGCGCCTGGGCCGCGAGCTGGCCGTGCCTGCATGAGTGCCGCGCGCGCCACCCGCAGCCGCTTGCGCGAGCCCACCGTCCAGGCACTGGCGACCCAGCTGGCGGCGCTGGAACGGCGCGTGGCCCAGCACGAGGCCGAAGGCGCATGCCGCTGGGTCATGGCCGAGTACATGCGCCTGTGCGACCAGCTGGACGCGTCCACGCCGATGGACGAGCTGGGCGCGCTGTTCACCGCCGATGCGTTGTGGGAAGGACGCGGCAGCAAGTACAGCGCCGCATTCGGCCGGCACGAAGGCCGCCAGGCGATCGTCGATTTCCTCGATGGCTATCGCGGGCCGACCCCGCACTTCGCGCTTAACGTGCATTACCTCACTTCCGAGACCCTCCACGCCGACAGCGCGCAACTGGCGCACGGCAGCTGGGTGATGCTGCAGGCGTCCACCCTGGCCAGCGGTGAGTCGACCCTGCGCAGCGCCCGCATCGAGGCCGAGTTCCGTTTCGACCTGGGCCGCTGGCGCATTGCCCATTTCGCCACCACCAACCTGTTCAGCCAGGCCTGTGCGCGTCCCTGGGATGACGCCGCCATCGTGTCCGAACCGCGCACGCGCTGAGCTTCCAGACCCCCACCCTCGCTTCAAGGCAGGAGATCCCCATGCAAACCGCCGCCCTCGCGCCCGTGCCGGTCGATCCGGACCAGTTGGTCCGGCCCGACCGCGTGCACAGCGCCATGTACAGAGATCCTGCGTTGTTCGACATCGAGATGCAGCGCATTTTCGAGAGCACCTGGGTATGGGTGGCGCACGCCAGCGAGATCCCGCAGCCGGGCAGCTTCAAGAACACCCACGTCGGCCTGCATCCGGTGATCGTGGTGCGCGATCGCAAGGGCGAGGTGCACGTGCATCTCAACCGTTGCCGTCATCGCGCCTCGACCGTGTGCGAAGGACGCAGGGGCAAGACCGCCAGCTTCGTCTGCCCATACCACGGCTGGAGCTATGGTCTGGACGGCGCGCTGCGGGGCGTGCCGCATCCGGAAGGCTATGCCGCCGATTTCGACAAGACCCAGTTCCCGTTGCGTTCGCTGCGCGTGGCGCAATACGCGGGAATGATCTTCGCCACGTTCCGCGAGGACATCGAACCGCTGGAGGACTTCCTCGGCCCGGCCAGGAAGTGGATGGACCTGTTCATGAAGCAGGGCGCCGGCTACCCGATCAAGACCGCGGGCGAGCACAAGTTCCGCTTTCCGGGCAACTGGAAGATCCAGATGGAAAACACCACCGATGCGTATCACTTCCCGGTGGTGCACAAGTCGTTCCTGCAGTCGCTCGACGGCAGCACCGAGGAGCTGTTTACCTTCGTCGGCCGCAAGGGCAGCGTCGAGGATCTGGGCAACGGCCACAGCGTCATGGTCATGATCCCGGAGCTGGTCGACCTGGATGAGCACCTGGACGACCCGATTCCAGCGCGCTTCCAGGCGCTGGCCGACGAGCTCGCCGCCGAGGGCCACGACGATGCGCAGGTGCGCCGGATCGTGCGCGCGGTCGGCGGCACCGGCTTCAATCTCAACCTGTTCCCCAACATCGCCTGCTCGATGGCGTTCTTCCGTGAGCTGCGGCCGATCTCGGTCGAGGAGACCGAGATCAACCACATGGTGATCACCATGGAGGGCGGCCCGGCCGCGGCCAACCGTGCGCGCCTGCGGCTGCATGAGCACTTTCAGGGGCCCATGGGGTTCGGCACGCCCGATGATGCCGAGGCCTGGCAGCGCGTGCAGCGCGGCATCCAGGCCGGCGGCGACGACGTATGGATCCTGCTCAATCGCAGCCTCGGCCTGGAAGCCACGTCCGAAGCCGGCAGGCCGCTGGGCGATGTCAGTGCCGAGACCGGCATGCGCGCCTCCTACGCACAGTGGAAAAGGATGATGGCCGCATGAGCGCCGTGACCGCATTGGCGCCGCAGGCGCGCACGATCTCCCTCGAGGAGGCGGCCGAGTTCATCTGGCTGGAGGCCGATCTGCTGGACCACAACGATTACCCGGCCTGGCTGGCGCTGTGGTCGGACGCCGGTCACTACGTGATCCCGATCGAGCCGGAGGAGACCGACTTCGAGAACACGCTCAACGTGGCCTACGACGATGCGCAGATGCGCATCATGCGTACCCGCCGTCTGAGCGGTGGTTTCACCATCTCGGCCGCGCCGGCGGCGCGCACCGTGCGCACGGTGTCGCGTTTTCGCGTAACCGGCCGCGGCGAAGGCGTGCTGGAACTGCGCGCGGCGATGGTGCTGGTCGAACAGCGCCTGCAGGTGCAGCGCCTGTACGCGGCCGAAGTGGAATACCGCCTGCTGGCCGATGGGGATGGCCTGAAGCTGGACCAGAAGGTCGTGCGCCTGGTCAATTCGTCGGACGCGCTGCACGCGCTCGGCTATCTGCTGTGAGCCAGGCCTCCGCAGATGAGGCGGCGCAGACTGTGCTGGTCACCGGTGCGGCGCAGGGCCTGGGTGCGATCATCGCCGCCCAGCTGCACTCCGCCGGCTGGCGTGTGGCCGTGTCGGATATCGACGGCGCGGCCGCGCAGGCCGTGGCCGATGCGCTGGACGCCAGCGGTGACACCGCCTGCGCCCTGACCCTGGACGTGGCGCATCACGCCGCGTTCGAGACGGCGCTGGCCTTCCTGCAGGCGCGCTGGGGCAGGGTGCAGGCGCTGGTCAACAACGCCGCGGTCACGGTGGCCACACCGGTGATGGACATCGCACCGGACGAGTTCCAGCGCGTGCTGTCGGTCAACGCCGGCAGCGTGTTCGCCGGCAGCCAGGTGTTCGGCCGGCACTTCGCCGCCAGCGGCTACGGCCGCATCGTCAACCTGGCCTCGCTGGCCGGACAGAACGGCGGCACCGCCACCGGCGCGCATTACGCCGCCTCCAAGGGCGCGATCGTGACGCTGACCAAGGTCTTCGCGCGCGAGCTGGGCCCTTGCGGCGTGACGGTCAATGCGATCGCGCCCGGCCCGCTGGACCTGCCGATCGTGTACCGCACGGTGCCGGCCGAGCGGATGGAGGCTTTCCTCAGGAACATCCCGGTCGGCGCGCTCGGCGATCCGGCCTATGTCGCCGCCACGGTTGCGCATCTGCTCTCCCCGGCCGCCGGCTTCGTCACCGGGGCCACCTGGGACGTCAACGGTGGCCTTTACCTGCGCTAGGACGCGCACGCCTTTCCTCGTTTCCCCTTCGCGCGGAGCCAGGTGGCATCGCGTCTTCCTTCCAGGCAGGTCACGCCATGTCCGCTTCCGCTGCTCCCCTGCAACTCCAGGTCGCTCGCCGCGAGCGGCACACCGCGCAGATCGTGGTGCTGGACCTGCAGGCGCCCGATGGCGCGCCGCTGCCCGCCTTCGAAGCCGGCGCTCACGTCGATCTGCACTTGGCCGACGGGCTGGTGCGCCAGTACTCGCTGTGCGGCGATCCGGCCGACCGTTCGCGCTATCGCCTGGGCGTGTTGCTGGATCCGGCCACGCGCGGTGGCTCGCGGGCGGTGCACGACCAACTGCTGCCAGGCGCCACGGTCGGCGTCGGCACGCCGCGCAACCTGTTTCCGCTGGCCGGCGACGCGGCGTACTCGGTGCTGGTCGGGGGCGGCATCGGCATCACGCCGATGATCGCCATGGCCCATGCGCTGCATGCGGCCGGACGCGCGTTCGAGCTGCATTACTGCACGCGCGCGGCCGAGCACACGGCCTTCGTCGATGAGCTGCACGCGGCGCCGTTTTCGCACCATGTGCGGCTTTACCACGATCAGGGCGGTGTGCGTTTCGATCTGGCCAGCCTGCCGCCACCGGCCTGCCGCACGCATGTCTACGTGTGCGGGCCGAACGGCTTCATGGACTGGGTGATCGCGGGCGCGACCGCCGCCGGCCACGCGCCGGCCAACGTGCATCGCGAGTATTTCACCGTGGAGGTCGATACCAGCGGCGGCGGCTTCGAGGTGGAACTGGCCAGCACCGGCCAGGTGTTGCAGGTCGCGCAGGGGCAGAGCATCGTCTCGGCGCTGCAGACCATCGGGGTCAAGATCCAGGTCTCGTGCGAGGAGGGCGTATGCGGCACCTGCCTGACCAATGTCCTTTCGGGCGTGCCCGACCACCGCGATGTGTTCCTCACCGACGAGGAAAAAGCCGGCAACGACCAGATGCTGGTGTGCTGCTCGCGCGCCTGCAGTCCGCGCCTGGTGCTGGACCTGTGAGGGCGCCCGGAGCGGCGATGGACGGCATCGACACCATGACCGCCGAACGGTTCCGCCATGCGCTGTCCCGCCTGGGCGCCGCGGTCAACGTCATCACCACGGCGGGTCCGGCCGGGCGCCACGGCATGACGGCCTCTGCCGTCTGCAGCGTGACCGACAGTCCGCCGACAGTGCTGGTGTGCATGAACCGCCGTTCCGGCTCGCACCAGCGGTTCCGCGACAACGGCAACCTGTGCGTCAACGTTCTGGCCGGCCACCACCAGGCGTTGTCGACGCGTTTTGCCACGCCGGCCGACGCAGCCGCGCGCTTCGACCATGACCGTTGGACCGAGCTGGTCACCGGCGCCCCCGTGCTGGCCGATGCCAGCGCCGCGCTGGATTGCCGGATCAGCCAGATCAGCGATGTCGGCACCCACAGCGTGTTCTTCTGCGAGGTGGTATGTGTCGCGATGGCCGCGCAGGCCGGCGGCCTGGTCTGGTTCGACCGCGCCTATCACGCCCTCGGCGCCGGCTAGACCGCCGCGGCCTGAACGGGCGGGCTGCCCGCTTGCGACCCGGCGGGCGTGATACCGCTGTCCGCGTGGGTGGTGCGTGCTTGCGCTAGCATGCGCCGCGGGGCGATTGGCGATCGATCAAGGACTGAACCCTGCCGCGTCTGCGCGGCGGGATTTTTCGTGCCCGCGGCGCCTGCTGCCGTGGAACCCCCGCGGGGCCGCCCGCGCGCCGGGCGGTTGCGTTATGAGCAACAAACTCCCCGCCATGTGTTATCGACCTGCCACCACAGCCGAAACAGTATCGGTCTGCGGATTGCAACAGAGCGCGATCCCGTGTCGCCGGTGCCTGGGGAGGGGCCGGCTGCAAGGAGTTGTGGTCACGACGGCCGGCTTGGCCGAGCACTTCAGTCAGACGAATGCGCGTCCGCGCATCGCCCAACCGCTCCATACCTCACTGGGGAACCCATGAATCCGAAGTCCAACCGTCGATCGGGCCGCCATGCCGCCGACCTCGCACCCTCCCAGCTCCATCGCGCCGTGCTGATCGGCCTGGCCCTGCTGGCGCCATGGTCGGCTGCCGCCCAGGACACCGCAGCCGCCGACGCGACCTCGCCCAAGCTGCTGGGCAACGTCAAGGTCACCGCCAGCAAGATGTCCGCGGCCAGCACCGTGCAGGACACGCCGATCTCGGTGCAGGCACTGGGCCAGGAGGACTTCGACAAGACGGCCGCGACGGATTTTTCGGATTTCTATCATCAGATCGATGGCCTGTCGGTCCAGGACAACGGCCCGGGCGACAAGCGCTACGTGATCCGCGGCATCACCTCCAACGGGGCCGGCACGGTCGGCGTGTACCTGGATGACGTGGTGATCACCGGCTCCAACGAGCAGGATGGCGGCGGCCAGCAGGCCGACGTGAAGCTGTTCGACCTGGACCGCGTGGAGGTGCTCAAGGGCCCGCAGGGCACCACCTTCGGCTCAGGTTCGCTGGCTGGCACCATCCGCTACATCACGGCTCAGCCCAACACTTCGAGGTTCGAAGGCAAGATCAACACCTCGGTGCGTGCCACCAAGGGCGCCGACCTGGGCTACCAGAGCGATGTGGCGATCAACCTGCCGATCGTGAAGGACATCTTCGCCGTGCGCGTGGCCGGCTTCGGCACCGAGCTGCCGGGCTGGATCGACAGCAAGTTCGAGAAGGGCATCAACGGCGAGACCAGCAAGGCCGGGCGCGTCTCGGCGCTGTGGACCCCGACCGACGACCTCTCCATCACCGCCATGGCGATGCAGCAGAGCACCCAGCAGGACGGCAAGAGCTACTACAACCTCACCGGTTACGACGGCAGCGTCATCTCCCGCGGCAGCCACTACAACCAGGCGGACCTGACCCGAAACCCGTGGGACGAAAACACCCACCTCTACAACTTCAAGCTCGAATACGCACAGCCTTACGGCACCTTCACCGCCACCGCCTCGCGCTATGACCGCAAGACCAGCTACAGTCGCGATGCCTCGTACGTGGCCGGCCTGTACTTCGGCCTGGATCCGGAAACCACCGGGCGGAGCAGCCTGATTCAGCCCAACACCCGTGCGGTCAACACCTACGAAGCACGCTTCGCTTCGACCTTCAACGGGCCGGTGCAGTTCCTGGCCGGCCTGTACCAGCAGAACCAGAACCGCCTGTTCCGCAGCGTGTGGCCCTATTCCGATGCCTCGGGCAATCCCGAGATGGGCGGCCCGACTCTGCTCGAGCGCACCCTTCAGACCGGCCTGAAGGAGCAGGCCGCGTTCACCGAAGTGTCCTGGGCGGTCAACGACCAGTTCGACCTGACCGTCGGCGGCCGCTACTACAAGTTCGACCTGGAATCGCAGCCGCGCAGCATCACCCGCGCCGGCGGCAGCCCCGGCACCGGCTATGGCCTGGCCGGCAGCTCGTCGGACAACGGCTTCATAGGCAAGTTCAACGCCAGCTACAAGTTCACCCCCGACGTGATGGGCTACCTGCAGATCGCGCAGGGCTTCCGTCCTGGCGGTGTCAACGACCAGACCGCTGCCGAGCTCGCCAACGTCACGATCCCGGGCGGCTACGACGCCGACTCGCTGATCAACTACGAGCTGGGATTCAAGACCAGCTGGCTGGACCAGCGCCTGATCTTCAACGCCGCGGCGTACTACATCGACTGGAGCGACATCCAGGTCACCTCGCAGGCGACCTCCGGGACGCTGTCCTTCCCGTACACCGCCAATGGTGGCGGCGCGGACGTGACCGGCTTCGAGTTCCAGCTGCAGGCCCAGCCCACCGAGGGCCTGACCCTGGGCGTGTCGGGCAGCTACAACGACTCCAAGCTGTCCAAGAACAATCCGGCGCCCAGCGACGGCAACAAGGGCGACCGCCTGCCTTACTCGCCCAAGTGGACCGCCTCGGCCAGCGCCGATTACGCGTTCTCGCTGGCCAGCCTGGGCGAAGGCCTGGAAGGCAACATCGGGGCCGACTACTCCTACACCGGCGCGCGTGCCACCGACTTCAACGACAGCGTCAATACGTACATGCCGCTGGATGCGTACTCGCTGCTGGGCGCGCACGTGAGCATCGGCAAGGGCCCGTGGACGATCGCGCTGTCCGGTTCCAACCTGACCAATGACGACACCGCCATCAACTACGATGCGGTGGCCTACGGCGCCACCCCGTGGAACGTGTACATCAATCGTCCGCGCACCTTCGTGCTGAGCTTCTCCTACAAGCTGTAAGCGTTGTCCCCGGCGAGGCCGCCGTCCCACGACGGCGGCCTCGCCGTTTGATGTGAATCCCGAGAATTCAAGGCTGGTCTCCATGCTCCAACGCCTGTCGCGCGCCACGCTCTCCCTGCTCGCCATCGCGCTGTGCGCGCCGGCGATCGCGGCCGACGCCGCGTCCCGCCTATGGCTGGATGCCAGCAAGCCGGCTGCCGAACGCGCCCGCGCGGTGCTAGCGCAGATGACGCGGGAAGAAAAGCTCAAGCTGCTCAACGGCGACGTGGAACTGGACGACATCGGCACCGGCGTCAATCCGTGCATCGGCCACATCGCCGCCAATCCGCGGCTGGGCTTGCCCGAGCTGTGCATGGCCGATGGTCCGGCCGGCGTCAGCAATGGCACCACCGGCGTGACCGTGTTCCCGGCGCCGATGATGGCCGCATCGAGCTGGAGCCCGGACCTGCTGTATCGCTACGGCGTGGCGCTGGGCGCCGAGCACGCCGGCAAGCGCCACAACGTGGTGCTGGCACCGACCATCAACATCGCGCGCTCGCCGCGCTGGGGCCGCCTGGCCGAGACGCTGAGCGAGGATCCGTTGCTGACCGCGCGCCTGGGCACGGCGATCATCCAGGGCGTTCAGACCCACCCGATCATGGCCGACGCCAAGCACTTTGCCGCCTACAACCAGGAAACCGACCGCTTCGGCGATGCGCCTGGCTACAGTGCAGTGGATGTGCAGGTGGGGCAGCGGGCGCTGCACGAGATCTACTACCCCGCGTTCAAGGCGGCCGTGCAGGACGGCAAGGTCGGCTCGGTGATGTGCGCCTACAACCGGATCAACGGCGTGTATGCGTGCGAGAACGCGCAGGGCTTCGATGTGTTGCGCAAGGACTGGGGTTTCGATGGCTTCATCGTGGCCGATTGGTACTTCGGCCATCGCAGCCTGCTGCCGTCGGTCAAGGCGGGCCTGGATATTTCCATGCCGGGCGGCAAGAACCCCTTCGGATTCGAGGAATTCTACGGTGCGCCGCTGACGGCTGCGGCCGAGGACGGCCGCGTCACCGATCGCGATATCGATCGCCTGGCGCTGAGTGTGCTGACACCGATGTTCCGCCTTGGGCTGGTCGACCATCCGCTGCCGCGCGAGGTCAAGGCCGATGTGCGTACCCCCGAGCACACCGCGCTGGCGCGCGAGATCGCCGAGCGCGGCACCGTGCTGCTCAAGAACGATCGCGACGTGCTGCCGTTGTCGCCTTCGCTCAAGACCCTGGCGGTGATCGGCGATGACGCGGGTGCCAATGTCAGTGCGACCGAGCGCTACGGCGGCTTCGTCAACTATCCGGGCATGCGGATCGTGACGCCGCTCGACGGCCTGCAGCGCCGCGCGCCCAGGACCACCCAGATCAATTACGCCCCCGGCACTGCCGGCATCAAGCCGCTGCCGCTGATGGAGGGTCGTGCGTTGCAGGGCCAGGGCTGGACCGCGCGTTACTACGCCAACAACGACTTCGCGGGTGCACCGGCGATCACGCGTACCGAAGCGACGATCGACATGATCGACAAGGTGCCCGAGTCGCTGCCCAAGCCGTTTTCCGCGCGCTGGAGCGCGACGCTCGTGCCGAAAAGCAGCGGCCTGTACCGCTTCTCGGTGACCGGCGGCAGCGACCTGCGTCTGTTCGTCGACGGCGTGGAGATCGCCAGAACCTGGAAGCAGAGCTTCAGCGGCACCAGTCACGGCATCGCCCAGCTGACCGCCGGCAAGGCGGTGCGGCTGCGTGTGGATTACGCCAGCGGTGCGGGCCTGTCGCATCCCGGTGTGCGCCTGGGCTGGGAGCCCGCCTCCGATTCGAAGATCGTGGCCGCGGTCGAAGTGGCGCGCAAGGCCGAGGTTGCGCTGGTGTTCGTCGGAGACCACGTCTCCGAAGGCATGGATCGCACCTCGCTGTCGCTACCGGGTGATCAGGACGCGCTGATCGCCGCCGTGGCCGCGGTCAACCCGAGGACCGTGGTCGTCCTCAACACGGTCGGCCCGGTCACGATGCCCTGGCTGAACCAGGTCGCCGGGGTGGTGCAGGGCTGGTATCCGGGCGAAGAGGCCGGCAACGCGATCGCCGCGGTGCTGTATGGCGATGTGGACGCCACCGGCCGCCTGACCGTGACCTTCCCGCGTGGCGAAGACCATCCGCTGCTGCTTTCGCAGGCGCGCTTCCCCGGCGTCAATGCCCAGGCCGATTACGATGACGGTCTACTGGTCGGCTATCGCGGCTATCACGCCACGGGCGAGCAACCGCTGTTCCCGTTCGGCTACGGCCTGTCGTACACGCGCTTCGCGCTGTCCGAGTTCGCGCTGAAGCCGGTCGCCGGCCAGCAAGTGCCCGGGGCCAGCGTGCGCGTCACCAACATCGGCAGGCGCGCCGGCACCCAGACGGTCCAGCTGTACCTGACCTATCCGGCCAGCGCCGGCGAGCCGCCGCGCCAGCTGGTCGGCTTCGCCCAGGCCACCCTGGCGCCCGGTGCGAGCGCGGTGGTGGAGATTCCGGTCTCGGCCGCCGCCGGCAGGGTCTGGGACGCTGCTGCCAACGGCTGGAAACGGCCTGCAGGCGGCTATCTGCTTGAAGTGGGAACCTCGTCCGCGGACATCGTCGACGCCAGAACGTTCTGAGCGATACGCGGCGCGTCATGCCCCGGCGCGCGGGAATGGAGCACCTATGCTAATGTCACGGACGCGTTGCGCGCGGTAATACGCGAACGCTGTCATTCCAGCGCAGACGGAGCGAAGCGTCCGCCTGCCCACCAGCCGTTGCTGCGGGCCGCTTCAGCAGCACATCCCGCAGCGGCTTCGCGCCGGGTCCGATCTTCCTCGAGTGGACCAGACAGAGATCCAGTGGCACCGTGACGGCCTGCGGCAGGACGCGCACCAGTTCACCCGCGGCCAGCGCTGCGGGCGCGTCTCCATCGGCAGGCGCGCGGTTCCTGCGCCAGGCAGCGCGAATGCCAGACGCGAGACCGTGCTGCCCCTTGCACTGCCAGCCGCGCGTACAGCGCCCAGTTGGCGGGGCGGCGCGAACAGCCTCGCCCATCGCCGGGGCGCGTGCGCGGCCGCCGCAAGCGGCAGTCGCTGTCCGCGCCGGCCGTCTTGGCGACGAGGTCCCGGAGAGCAGCGCTGCGCCTGAAGCGATCCCACTGATCGAACGCTGTCGCGACGCCGGCGCGATCCATGCGCACCGCAACACCGCGCACTGGTCACCGCGTGCATCGTGCCGCTGCTGGTCCAGCGCCAGGTCGATCTGCTGACCTCGATCGGGGGGCCGTCCACGGGCACCGCCTGGGGAGGTAGTGCGGTTCTCAGCCCTGGATCGAGATGAAGATGATCACCAGCCCGACCGGCACGATGTAGCGCACGGCCATGCGCCAGGCGGAGAGCAGCGCCGGATGGGTCATGCGCAGCTCCTTGGCCACCACCTCGCGCGACAGCGCCCACCCGGCGATCAGCGCCACCATCAGGCCGCCCAACGGCATCAGGATGTTGGAGGTAAGGTAATCGAGCAGGTCGAACGGCGTCTTGGTGGAGGCAACGCCCAGCCAGGTCAGCGGATGCACGTCCTTCCAGCGGTTGAAGGAGAACACGGTGATGGAGCCGGTCAGCCAGATCGCCAGGCCCGAGAGCCAGGCGAGCCTGCGGCGCGAGGTGCCGGTGCGCTCTTCCAGCCAGGCCACGATCGATTCCTGCATCACGATCGTGGCGGTCAGCGCTGCAAAGGACAACAGCATGAACAGCAGCGCGCCGAACACCGCACCGCCGGGCATCTGCGAAAACGCGACGGGCAGGGTGACGAAGATCAGGCCCGGGCCCTGCGCGGGCGCCAGGTCGAACCGGAATACCAGCGGAAAGATCGACATGCCCGCCAGCAGCGCCACCAGCCCCTGCGCCATCGCCACGGTGACCACGGCCTTGGAGATCGAGTACTCGGGCTTCATATAGGCGCCCATGGTCATCATCACGCCGACGCCGATGCCCAGCGAGAAGAACGCCTGGCCGACCGCGGCGATCACGATGTCCCAGCTGATCAGCGAAAAGTCCGGCACGAACAGGAACCGCGCGGCCTTGCCGGCGCTGCCGTAGCTCACCGCGAAGACCAGCAGGCCGATCAGGATCAGAAAGCGAAGCGGTGTCAGGATCCCGGCCACGCGCTCGATGCCCTTGTTGACGCCGAAGCTGATCACGAAGGCGGTGGTGGCGACGAAGAAGCCCGAGCACGCCAGCATGGCGATGGGGCTGTCCATCATCGTAGCCTGCATCTGCGTGGCGCTTTCGGCGTCGACGCCGGAAAAACCGCGGGTGATGGACAGGACGAAGTAGTACAGCATCCAGCCGCAGACCACGAAGTAGAAGCTCAGGATCAGGAAGATGCTGGTCAGCGCGAGCCAGCCGAACGACTTCCACGCCTTGCCGATGCCGTAGCGTTCCACCAGCACCTGCATGTTGCCCACCACGCTGCGCCCGCCGATGCGGCCCAGCAGCATCTCGGCCATCAGCGCCGGGATGGCCAGCACCACCAGTGCGATGAAGTACAGCGCCACGAACAGGCCGCCGCCGTTGACCCCGGCCAGGTAGCTGAACTTCCAGACGTTGGCGATGCCCGCCTCGGTACCGATGGCAGCGATCAGGAACAGCAGGTTGGACGACCAGGCGCGGCGTGCGGGGGCTGCGATGCTCATCGGGTCACTTGTGCAGGTCGTACTTCATGATGCGGCCGTGGCGGCCTCCGATGTCGCGCTCCAGGCCATACACGTCGCCCAGTGGGCCGGTGCGCCGTGCGGTGACGGCATGGATCAGGGCGAGGTCTTCGGCATCCAGCGTCACGGTGCCCACCCGGCGATGGGCGTCCAGGTGCGCGGCGCTGGTGGCGCCGACGATCGCGGCGGCCACGTTGGGGCGGGTCAGCACGGTGGCGCTGGCGATCGTCGCGATGTCGCAGCCATGTTTGGCGCCGACAGCGGCCAGGGCATGCAACAGGTCCTGGTACAGCGCCCAGCCGCCGAAGTCCTCGATGATGAGCTTGTACTTGACCAGCGAGCGGTTGGCGAAGGTCCCGGTCGGCTCCGGCTTGCCCAGCCAGCGCTCGGACAGGAAGCCGCCGGCGACCGTGCCGTAGCACAGGAAGGCGATGTCGTTGGCCTGGCAGAATGCGTCCATGCCGTGCTCGGGGCGATGGTCCAGCACCGAGTACTGCACCTGGTGGCTGAGCACGCGCACGCCCGCATCAAGCAGTTCGGCCAGATGCGGCACATCGAAGTTGGTCACGCCGATGTGCTGGATCTTGCCCGCCCGCTGCAGGCGCGCCAGTTCCAGTGCCGCTTCCACATAGCCTGGAATCTCGAAGTTCCACCAGTGGAACTGCACCAGGTCCAGCGATTCCTGCTTGAGGCGGCGCAGCGATCGATCGATGCTTGATTCGACCAGCGCCGGATCGACGCGGTCCAGCGCGGCCAGGTCCGGCACGAACTTGGTGTGCACGCGCACCGATTTGGCCAGCGCGGGATAGGCGGCGCGGAAGTCGCCGATCATCTCTTCGACGCCGGTGTAGATGTCGGCGCAGTCGAAGGTGGTGATGCCGGCCTCGACGAAGCTGGCCATGTCCTTGAGCGCCTGGTCGCGGTCGATCGCGCCATGGTCGCCGGACAGATGCCAGCCGCCCTTGATCAGGCGCGAGATGTCATAGCCCGGCGCCAGCGTGGCGCGGGGCACACCGGTGGTGGCGCTCGCGGACGCCGGGAGGGCGACGGCGGTGGTGTCGGCGCGCCTGAAGGTGCGCTTGCCGGTGCGGGTGATCTTCAGGCGCACCGGGCAGTTCGGATCGGGGTTGGCGATCTCCTCGTCGGAGGTCATCCAGTCCAGCGGCGCGGTCTCCCGCTGCTTGGCCGCCAGCAGCGGCAGCACCGCCGACAGCGAGTAGATCGAGAATCCCTGGCCTGGCGGCAGGTAGAGCATCTCGCCCTTCAACTCGAAGTAGTCGCCCGGCTGGGCGCCGCTGTAGACCTTCACGCCCGGCGGGGCCACGGCTTCGACCTTGAGGTCGTAGAGTTCAAAGCTGTCGTTGTGTTCTGCAGCCACGGATTCCTGTTGCTCCATTGGGGCGAGAACGTGCCGGTCTCCATGCCCCTAAAGCGGGGCGGCGGCGCCATTCTCAAAAGGTGGTTGGGCAACGAGAGCATCCGTGAATCGAGTTGCCATTAGGGGCTGAGTTAGTTGCCGCGGCCGCAACGTTCTGTCGCCTAGGCACGGATCAGCGGGCGATGCGACCCTTGTCCAGCTGCGGCAGATCGCGCAGGTAGCTTTCCAGCATGGTCATCAGCTGCGCGGGGCCTGGCGGCAGGCGTCGGCCCAGGCGCCGGATCAGCGAGACCGGCGTCTGTTCGCTGAAGGCCGGGTTGTCCAGCGGCAACGCCACGAACTGACCCTTGGCCAGTTCCTTGGACGCGGCCAGCACCGAGAACAGGGTGATGAACTGCCCGGAGTGCAGCAAGTCGCGGATCATGTTGATCGAGTTGGAGGTCACGCACGGCTCCAGCGTGATCTGCTCGGCGGCCTCGCCCTGGCGCAGCAGCTGGCGGGTGCGGTTGGAGGCCTCGGGCAGGCAGAGGTTGTAGCTGGCCAGGTCGGACAGCCTGACGCTGTCGCGGCTGGCCAGCGGATGGTTGTGCTTCATCACCACGCACAGCGGCTGCGGTACGGCGTGCTGGATGCGGATGCGCGGATCGTCGGTCGGCCCATATATCAGGCCAAGGTGGGCCTCGTCCTCGGCCACCATGCGGGTGACCTCGTTGGAAGACACCACCATATGCACGCTCAGAGTGATGCCGGCATGGCGTTTGGTGAAGGCCGAGACCACCTCGGTCAGGCCCTTGCCGATGAAGCCTTCACCCAGGGCCAGCTTGACCCGGCCCGAGCGCAGCGATTTCAGGTCGGCCAGTTGCGACTCGAAGTTTTCGCCGTGAGCCAGTTGCTCCTGGTAGAAGCGGACGCCCAGCTCGCCGGCCTCGGTCAGGATGATGTTGCGGCGGCCGTGTTCGATCATGGTCACGCCAGCCTCCGCTTCCAGCTGCGCGATCTGGCGGCTGATCGAGGACACCGCCACCCCCAGCTTGTCGGCCGCCGCGCGCATGGAGCCCAGTCGGTGCGATTCGTAGAGGTAGCGGAAATTGAGGCTGTGCATGGCGGCCGGCGGCGGGGAACGCGACGCTGCTTTTATAGCAGGCACGGATCGCACGCGCCCGACGCCGGCGCGCAAGGCATGGCCTGGCGCGGCCTTCGCGATCGCTGCGCAGTTGGCGCCGTCCGATGAGGCGACATCGCGTCCTCGGGATCCGTCCCAGGCACCACTCGCGCCAGGTCGACCGGTCGCACGTCTACAGCAATCCCGCCCGACTTGTCCCTGAGTGCGTTTCGGGTGAATCGCTCGGAGCGGCGTAGTACCCTCTCCGCTTCGTACTGGCTTCGATGTGCAGGTCCAATAGATGCGCGAACGTGTTGCGGCGACCCCGCGCCGGCGCCGCAGCGCCTGGCCCAGATCGATCCCGCGCTCGGCAGCCTGGCCCAGTTGCGGGTATCTTCATAATGCAGGAAAGCCTCGCTCGCATACGATGGCGTGCGCGTATCGATTCAACGATGTAAGTGACTGATGTGAAAAGGGAAAAGGTTGTCCGTAGCGCCTATGATGGACTGGACGGACAGCTACGCCGCAGAAGGATTTTCGGGGCATTGGTACGTTATAGGTACAAGCCGAAAGCGCGCAGGAACAGAAAAGCCACCCTTGGCGGCTTTCTCGATGGTTTCACTGACGGGCAGCTGCGCAGGGTGTGCCCCCACACGCGTTGCTGGAGCCTATGGCCAACAAGCACAGTGCCAAGCCGCTGCCGTGACGCACTCGCCAAGGCCGCGACACCCCGACGTGGCTGAGTGGTGGGCTAGCGGTGAACACATAAGGCCAGATGAAGACACAAGAGAAGAAGCCGCCCAAAGGCGGCTTCTCTATTTACGCTTTACGCTCGCGGCAGGTTCGCCGCCATTTCCCTGTCTTTATAAAGCCTCTGATATAGCTTTTTTGCTAGGTCGTATTCGATTGGCGTACTAGTCTTCTTGAGTACGTCGTTCACTGTAATGCCGTCCTCGCACATGCTATATGAACCGCACTCAATCGCACTGGTTAGTCCTCCCGCGCCGCAGCCCCCAGACAGATCGCAAACAAGCATTTGCGACGCGATCCATTGGGCCTTGCTCAGTGCAATCTTTTCGCTCGCCGTTTCTGCGAGGTCTTGCCCGAACTGCCATTGTCCGCCATCGTTATCGCTTGATCCTGCCAAAATGCTAGCCGCGTTATAAATGGCCGAGGGGCTCTTGGAGGTTAGAAACAATTGCTCGGCAGATGCACGCTCAGCGCGGTTCAAACCCTTGCCGCTCGCAGCCTCCCAGGCAAGATCTTGAGCGAGGTTTACATCGTTCTCTCCCATAGCAAGCAGCTCATTCTGATAGGACTCAGAGCTTCCCGAGAAGTCCTTGCAAAAAGATTGCACATAGCGGCTGTAGACTTGATGCGACTGGGAACCGGCCTGCAGTCCGTATGACTTTTCGCTTGCTCTCCGGGCCCCGTCCTCACAAACACGAGCCGCGCTCACCAAATACGCGAGCCCTTGAGCTTTATCTGCAGGGCTCGCATTAATCACTCGCTGCCGCAATGACTCAAAAGAGCTCGAACCTTCCAAGGTGAGCCTCATTCCCGGAGCTCCAGGAATAGCCCGATCCACCTGAGGTTTGATGTTATTCACTTCAGCGGCTGGGCGGCTCTCAGCCTTTGCCAGCGCCTCAGTGGTCGCGAGCTGCTGCTCATGGCGGATAAAGATAAACGTGCCCGCTGCCAGAGAAAATAATGCGGCTGCTGTGGCCAGATATGACGCTTTCATTTGCATATCCCTGTCGCTACGAATTGAAGGCTTCCAGACGAAGTGATTCTGGTGTATTTCTGAGATTGTCCGGTCGTCGACATGAGGAGGGTTACCGTTTTTCCTAATTCCAGATAAGGGTCTACGCTAATATAATATTGCACCTCACGTCTCAAAACCACGTCTTCATCAGAGCATTCCCTATTCATGCTTCGAATTTGTTTAAGCTTTGTATTAACAGATACTCCTTCCGCAATTGGGACAAAGACGCCACCGCCAGCACCGCCGCCTCCAGAACCACCACTACCGGAACCTGGGCCAGTTCCGTTAATTGGACCCTCGTCTTCCCAGCATACGACTTGAGGGACGTTGTCTACATAGCCTGTCGTGCAAGTCTGGCCTGGCGATGTTTGGACTGCCAATGCTCGAGTAGTCACTAGCAGTCCTATGCCCACCAAGAGAACAGAAAAAGTGCTGCGCCAACTGCGAAGATCCATCTGCTGGTCCTTGTCGAATTGTTGGAAACAGATCCGTCACCAAGCGGCCAACCGCCGCGCCTTCCTTTTTTTATCTTGACGGGAGACCGCGGCAACATGTTGTGCGCGTCCTGGGACTAGTTGCAATGCCAGTTTTGGTCACCAGAAGCCGCTACCCCCGATGGACCAAGTCGCATGATTTACACCCCTCGGCCTTGGGTTGTCGTTGCTCGTCTCGCGAGTCCGCCAATTCACGGACGTCGTAGACGTCGCCGGACTGGGTCGTGTCGACCGCCCTCACCTAGGTCGGCTCCTCTAGCCGCCGGTCGATCAGCTGCCTGACCGATCGTCCTCATCGCTCACCGTCAAGCGCACCGCCTTGGGCCTCGGACGCGACCAATTTTTCGCTCATTCGATCGTCCCACGCCTTGCCGCCGTATTGGTGGGGGAGGTGGGGTTTGGGACTTGTGACATTTGCGGAGCACAATGGCGCGGTACTTGCCGCCGCGCGCTTGGTAGGTTGCCATCGGTGCACCGCGCCAAGGTGTACCACTGCGGGTGGTGTACCAGTGGTACAGCGCTGGGGAAAACGGGCGAAGATCAGGGAAAAATCGAGAATGTTGGCAGTAAGAGATGCAGGCTGAGCTACTGGAAAATAAGGGAAATGGCGCATTGAAGCTGTCTGTGGCCCCCATGATGGACTGGACCGACCGCCATTGTCGGGCGTTCCATCGGGTGCTGGCGCCGGGCGCCTTGCTCTATACCGAGATGGTCCATGCCAATGCGGTGCTGCAGGGCGATCGGGAGCGGCTGCTCGGCTATGACGCCTCCGAGCATCCGGTGGCGCTGCAGCTGGGCGGCAGCGAGCCCGAGCGGCTGGCCGCGGCCGCGCGCATCGGGCAGGACTACGGCTACGACGAGGTCAACCTCAATGTCGGCTGTCCCTCCGACCGGGTGCAGGCCGGGCGCTTCGGTGCCTGTCTGATGAAGGAGCCGGCGCTGGTGGCCGAATGCATCGCCGCCATGCGCGCGGCGGTGTCCATCCCGGTCACGGTCAAGTGCCGGCTGGGCGTGGACGAGCTGGAGGACTACGCGCACTTCGCCGGCTTCATCGACACGGTCGCCGCGACCGGCTGCGACACCTTCATCGTCCACGCGCGCAAGGCCTGGCTCGATGGCCTGTCGCCCAAGGAGAACCGCGAGATCCCGCCGCTGCGCTACGAGTGGGCCTACCAGCTCAAGCGCGAGCGTCCGCAGCTGACGATCTCGCTCAATGGCGGCATCGCCGACCTGGAGGCGATCGCCACGCACCTGACGCAGGTCGATGCGGTGATGCTGGGGCGCGCGGCCTATCACGATCCCTATCTGCTGCATCGTGCCGACGCGCGGCTGGCCGGCACGCAGGTGCGCCCGCGCGAGGAGCTGCTGCGCGCGCTGCGCCCTTACGTCGAGGCGGCGCTGGCGCGCGGTGTCGCGCTCAAGCACATCACCCGCCACGTGCTGGGCCTGTATGCCGGCCAGCCGGGCGGGCGCCAGTTCCGCCAGATCCTGAGCGAAGGTGCGCATCGCCCCGGCGCCGACTGGTCGCTGGTCGAACGCGCGCTGGCCGCCACCGGCGCGCCGCTGACCGCCGCCGCCTGAGGCCGGTGCGCCGGTGATCACGCGCGATCCGCAGGCCTTCCTCGCCCTGGCGCGCACGCTCGCGCCGGACTGGGGCGCCGCCACGGCGCGGGGCGTTTTTCTGGTGTCGCCCGACGGTTTTGCCCGAGCCGAGGAATCGGCCCGCGACAATGTCTACATGGCGAACGAGGGCTTCGACGCGGCCGCGGCACTGGCCGAGCACCGCGCCCTGCATCAGGCGCTGTCGGCGCAGCTGCCGGTGGTTGCCTTCGCCGGCGATGCGGCCACGCCCGATGCGCTGTTTCCCAACAACGTTTTCGCCACCGTGCCGGGCCGCGCGATCGTCGGGCGCATGCGCCATCCGGTGCGCCAGCGCGAGGCTGCGCGCGGCGATATCCGGGCCTTCTTCACCGACGTGCTCGGCTATGCGCTGGAAGACCTCTCGACCCAGGCCCATCCATGCGAGCTGACCGGGTCGCTGGTGATCGACCGCGCGCGCGGCCTGGCCATCTGCGGACTTTCCGAACGCTGCGACGCGCAGGGCGCGGCGCTGATGCACGCCGCCTTCGGCCTGCGGGCCACGCTGCTGGTGGACTTGGCGCCGGGCGAGTACCACACCAACGTGGTCCTGGCGCTGCTGGCCGGCCGCGCCGCGCTGGTCAGCCCCGCCGGCTTCGCCGACCCGGCACCGCTGCTGGCGGTGCTGCAGGCGCTGTACGGTCCGCATGTGATCGGACTGGACGCGGCCGAGCAGCACGCCTTCGCCGGCAATGCGATCAGCCTGAGGCCCGATTCGGTGTGGATGAGCCGCACCGCGCACCGGGCGCTGCGCCCGGCGACGCTGGCGTCGCTGGAGGCGGCCGGCCTGGAGCCGCGGTCCGTGCCGCTGCCCGCCATCGAGGCCGCCGGCGGTTCGCTAAGATGCTGTGTGGGCGAGCTTTTCTGATCCGGCCCGGCGCCTGAACGAGTCCGCATCCCCGTTCAGAAAATTCAGAACGGATTCACCGCGGCGCCCCAAGACTGGCCCCTTCCTCGCCACCGGAGTGTCGGTCGCGGTTCATCCCACCGCGCGAATAGCCGTTACGATTCCGTTATGACCAGCTCACGCGCTCTAGATGCCCTTTTAACCGCCGCGCTCCTGCTCGGCGCGACGTCTGCGGCGTGGGCGCAGGTCGATCCGGGCATCGCCCCGGTCCTCCAGCGTGGCCCGGGTGGCCGCCTGGACGCGGCCGACGCGGTGCGCCGCGCCCAGGCCGAGAGTGGCGGGCGTGTGCTGGGCGCCGAGCGCGTGCAGTTCGACGGCCGCGACATCATGCGGGTCAAGGTGATGGATCAGGACGGGCGCGTGCGCTACATGGACAGCGACTCGATGAGCCGGCTCGACACGAGTCGCGGCGATCCGGGCCCGGAACGCGGCGACTGACTTCCCGCCGATGCGTCCACGCGGGCCTAACCCCCCTCGCCCTTAAGCTGAACGGCATGGCGAGCCGTTCAGCTTGCCACCCCATACTCAGCAACGTCCCCATTTCAGTTAGGAAGACTCCATGCGCATTCTGCTGGTCGAAGACGAAGCTCCGCTGCGTGAAACCCTGGCCGCTCGCCTGAAGCGCGAAGGCTTTGCCGTCGATGCCGCGCAGGACGGCGAGGAAGGCCTGTACATGGGCCGCGAGGTGCCCTTCGACGTGGGCATCATCGACCTGGGCCTGCCCAAGATGTCGGGCATGGAGCTGATCAAGGCGCTGCGCGATGAGGGCAAGAAGTTCCCGGTGCTGATCCTGACCGCGCGTTCGAGCTGGCAGGACAAGGTCGAGGGCCTCAAGCAGGGCGCCGACGACTACCTGGTCAAGCCCTTCCACGTCGAGGAGTTGCTCGCCCGCGTCAACGCGCTGCTGCGCCGCGCCGCCGGCTGGAGCAAGCCCACGCTGGAGTGCGGTCCGGTCGCGCTGGATCTGGCCGCGCAGACGGTCAGCGTCAACGGCAGCAATGTCGATCTGACCAGCTACGAGTACAAGGTCCTCGAGTATCTGATGATGCACGCAGGCGAGCTGGTCTCGAAGGCCGACCTGACCGAGCACATCTACCAGCAGGACTTCGACCGCGACTCCAACGTGCTGGAGGTCTTCATCGGCCGCCTGCGCAAGAAGCTCGATCCGGACGGCGCGCTCAAGCCGATCGAAACCGTGCGCGGCCGCGGCTACCGCTTCGCCATCCCGCGCAACGAGGGCTGATGCCCGGGGCCGCGCCTTCCGCGCAGGCCCCGGCGGCAGGGCGCGAACGCATCGTCCGGTGGCGCCCGCGCTCGCTGCGGGCGCGCCAGCTGCTGGCCGCCAGCGTGGGCCTGGTGGCGTTCCTCGCGCTGGCCGGCGTGGCGCTGGACCGCGCCTTCGTCACCACGGCCGAGGACAACCTGCAGCGGCGCCTGGAAGGCTATGCGTATTCGTTCGCCAACAAGGTGGACTTCGCCCGCGACGGGTCGCTGATTAATCCATCGGATGCGGCGACGGTGATTGATCCGCGCTTCGGCCAGCCCGGTAGCGGGCTGTACGCGCAGATCGTGCTGCCCAATCCGGAGGCCGGCTGGGGGTCGGATTCGACTTTGGGCCCGTATCTGCCGCAGGGCAAGATGCTCAAGCCCAACGACAAGGTCTTCGAAGGCCCACTGGACATGGTCCAGCTGGACGGGCGCGACGGGGCGATCTATCGCTTCGGCCTGGGCACGGTGTGGGCCGCGCGCGGGCCCAAGAGCGAGTTCTCCTATTCGATCTACGTGCTCGAAGACACGCAGGTGCTCGACTCGCAGCTGCAGACCTTCCGCCATGCGCTGTGGGTCTATCTGGGCAGCGCGGGCGTGGTGCTGCTGCTGCTGCAGGGGCTGATCCTCAACTGGAGCCTGCGCCCGCTGCAGCGCGTGATCAATGAGCTCAAGCGGGTCCAGCGCGGTGAAGCCAAGGGCATGACCGAGCACCATCCGCGCGAGCTGGAGCCGCTGACCGAGAGCATCAACGCCTTCATCGATTCCGAGCGCGAAAACCTGGAGCGCCAGCGCAACACGCTGGCCGACCTGGCGCATAGCCTGAAGACGCCGCTGGCGGTGCTGCGCGCGCAGCTGGACGACGGCGTGCACGCCAATGCGCTGCGCGAGGAGCTCAACGTCCAGCTCAAGCGCATGAACGATCTGGTGTCCTATCAGCTGGCGCGCGCGGCCTCCACCGGCCACAAGCTGTTCTCGGCGCCGGTGGACATCGAGCCGCACGCCGACCAGATCGTGCGTGGGCTGGAGAAGGTCTATGCGGCCAAGGGCGTGATCTGCGAGTTCGAGATCGATCCGTCCGCGCGCTTCCACGGCGAGGTGGGCGACCTGCAGGAGCTGATGGGCAATCTGCTGGAGAACGCGTTCAAGTGGGCACGCTCGCGCGTGCTGCTGACCGTCGCGCCGATCAATTCCGCCGGCAATCGCCGCGCCGGCCTGCTGCTGGCGGTGGACGACGATGGCCCGGGCATCGCCGAGGACAATGTCGCCAATATCCTGCAGCGCGGCGTGCGCGGCGACGAGCGCGTGCAGGGCCATGGCATCGGCCTGTCGATCGTGCAGGACCTGGTGCGTGGCTATCGCGGCGAACTGACCGTCAGCCGTTCGCAGGAGCTGGGCGGCGCGCGGTTCGAGGTGAAGCTGCCTGAGGGGCTGTGAGTCGGCCCCAGCTGCGCAGGCAGCTTGGGAAGTAACGTCCTTCTTCGACTTTGACCCTCCTTGTTCGCCGCCGAGCAGGCGACGGAGTTGGACATCAGGAGCCGCGGGCAACTTCCTACCGTCGCGAAAGCGGGAACCCATGGACGTTGCGCGACCTGGGCGGACGTCCATGGATCCCCGCGTTCGCGGGGATGACGGCTTTTTGTTCTTGCCGTGCTACCGGACTCGACGCAGCAAGCTTCCCAAGCGAGGTTTGAGCCCGCAAGCTTCCTGATCGATTCCCGATTCCCGATTCCCGATTCCCGCCGCCGCGCCGCGGCGTTAGAACAGCGCCGGCGGCGCGCCGTACAGCCTGACCAGGTGTTCGGCGACTTCCGGCATCGCCTCGCGCAGCACCTGCGGGGCGGAGAAGTGGTATTCGCTGACCACGGCGAAGAATTCCTCCGGCGACTCGGCCGCATAGCCGTCGATGCGGGTGCGCTTGCCGGCGTCCACGCGCAGGCACAGGGCGTCGTAGTGCTGCTGGAAGTCCTTGGCCCAGGCGCGCTGCCAGCTGCCGGGCAGGGGCGGGCTGCCGTCGAGCACGCCGTTGAGGCCGTCGAGCTTGTGCGCCATCTCGTGCACGGCCACGCAGTAGCCGGCGGCCGGGTCTTCGATATCGGCCTGGACGTCGGCCCAGGACAGGATCAGCGGGCCGCTGTCCCAGGATTCGCCGGCCAGTTCGTCCTCCCACTCGTGCAGCACGCCGGCCGCATCGACATGGCTGCGCTGCACGCGGAACGCCTCGGGATACACGATCAGCTGCGACCAGCCGCGCAGCCCGCCGATGCCGAACTCCAGCAGCGGCAGGCAGCACAGCGCGGCCAGCTGCACGCGTGCATGCTCGTCCAGCTCCAGGCCACCCAGCGCCGTGATGGTCTTCTGATGGAGAAAGCGCGCCGCCAGGGCGCGCAGTGTCTCGCGCTGGGACGGCTGCAGGCCGCGGACCCACGGCAGGCCGTCGCTGGCCTGCTGCCAGAGGGCGTCATCGAGGGAGGGCGGCTGGCCGCGCAGCCAGCGCAACAGCGGCTGGATCAGCGGAACATCCCGGGCAGGAAGCTGTTCCACTTGGGCGCGCGCAGGCGCAGCACGCCTTCGTCGTCGCCACCGCCGCCCTGGCTGGTCGCCGGTGCGGCGGCGTGGCCGTAGCCGGACGCCGGACTGCTCTTGTCCGCTGTCGCGCCGGTGGTGGACTCGCCGGCGCGATTGCCCGACGCTGCCGGTGCGGTCGCGGCCACGGCAGTGCGCCCGTTCTGGGCCAGCACGGGCGAGGCGACGCAGGACAGCAGCACAACGGCAAGGCAGGCGCGAAGCATCGGAAGACTCCGGGGCGGGGCACACAGCGGCGAAACCCGATCATAACGCGCTTTTGACTTCCTGTACGCCATGACAGCGTCCGCCGCGCCTCCCCATAATGGCGGCCTGATGACCGCCCTCCCTGTTCAGTCTCCCGCGTCCGCCGAGCGCGAGCGCCAGCTCCTGTCGCGCCTGATGCGGGGGCCGGTCTCCGGCGACCTGCTGGCGCAGGAGACCGGGCTGACTCGGACCGCCATCTGGAAGCGGGTCCAGGCCCTGCGCGAGGCCGGCATCGCCATCGCCGGCAGCGCCGGTCAGGGCTACGCGCTGCAGGGCCCGCTGGAATTGCTGGACGCCGATGCTCTACGCGCGGCGCTGCCGGCCCAGGCGCTCGCCCTGATCGCCCAACTGGAGGTGGCCTGGAGCCTGGATTCCACCAACAGCGAGCTCCTGCGCCGCACCAGCCCGGACCACGGCTGCGCCGTGCTGCTGGCCGAGCGTCAGACCGGCGGCCGCGGCCGCCGCGGACGCAGCTGGGCCTCGCCCCTGGCCGCGCATATTTATCTGTCGGTGGCCCGGCGCTACAGCGGCGGCCTGGCCCGGCTGGGCGGGCTGAGCCTGGTGGCCGGCGTGGCGGTGGCCGAGGCGCTGCGCGCCCTGGGCCTGGCCCAGGTGGGCCTGAAGTGGCCCAACGATCTGGTGGTCGACGGGCGCAAGCTCGGCGGCCTGCTGGTCGAGGGCGGTGGCGAGGCCGGCGGCCCGGTCCGCGCGGTGGTCGGCATCGGGCTCAACGTGCGCATGCCGCAGGCGCAGGGCGAGGCGATCGACCAGCCCTGGATCGACCTGGCGGGCGCGCTGCCGACGCCGCCTGCGCGCCAGGCGGTGGTGGTGGCGGTGCTGGCGCAGCTGCTGCCGGCGCTGGCGCTGTTCGACAGCGAGGGGCTGTCGCCGTTCCTGCCGCGCTATGCCGCGCTGGATGCGCTGCGCGGACGCGCGGTGACGGTGAAGCTGGACGAGGGCGATGTGGCTGGCACCGCCGAGGGCATCGCCGAGGACGGCGCGCTGCGCGTGGCGACCACGCAGGGCCTGCGCGTCTTCCACGCCGGCGAAGTCAGCGTGCGTCCGGCATGAGTCGGGAGGCGATGCCGCAGCGCTGGCTGCTCGATCTCGGCAACACCCGGCTCAAGGCCGCGCCGCTGCAGGCCGACGGCCGGATCGGCGCGGTGATCGCGCTGGATCACGGACGCGGCGCCCTGCTGGACCAGCTGCGCGCGCAGCTGCCTGCGTATGGCGCGTCGGCTTGCCTGGCCAGCGTCGCCGCGCCGGCCCTGACCGCCGGCGTGCTGGAGGTCATGCAGGAACGCTTCCGGCTGGTCTCGCTGGCACGCACTCAAGCGCAGCTGGCCGGTTTGCGCGTGGCCTATGCCGAGCCGGCGCGGCTGGGCGTGGACCGCTTCCTGGCCATGCTCGGCGCGCGGGCGCGCGGCGCCGGGCCATGGCTGGTGGCCGGCGTGGGCACGGCGGTGACGATCGATCTGGTCGCCGCCGACGGGACGCACCTGGGCGGGCGCATCGCGCCGTCGCCGCAGCTGATGCGGCAGGCCCTGCACCGGGCCGCCGCGCAGCTGCCGGCCGAGGGCGGGGCGTTCGACGAGTTCGCCAGCGAGACGACCGACGCGCTGACCTCCGGCTGCGACGGCGCGGCGGTGGCCCTGATCGAACGCAGCCTGGCGCAGGGGGCGCAGCGCCTGGGCCAGACGCCGTCGCTGCTGCTGCATGGCGGCGGCAGCGCCCCGTTGGCGGCGCTGCTGCCGCAGGCGCAGCGCATCGACAGCCTGGTGCTGGAAGGCCTGGCCGTGTGGGCCGGGGTCTGCGCCGTGCCGGACCGATAGAATCCCGCGCCATGCTGATCCGTGCCCTGATCCTGTTGCTGGTCGTCCTCAACCTCGGCGTCGCCGCGTGGTGGCTGATGGCGCCGTCGTCGCCGGCGCCGGTGACGACCGCGCAGGTCGATGGTCTGCCCTTGCTGGAGACGCCCACCCCGCAGCAGCTGGCCCAGGCGCGTCGCGCCGCGGCCAGCCGTCCGGCGGTCGAGGCGCCACCATCGCCGCAGCTGGTCGAGGCCAAGCCGAGCACGGCCGTGCCCGCGACGCCGGCGCCGCAGGCCAAGCCGGTCGCGCCGCCCAAGCCGGCGCCCGTCGCCGCGCCCACGTCTGCGCCGGAACCGCCGCCCAAGCCGGCGCCGCTGGCCTGCACCGCGCTGGGTCCGTTCGACAGCGAGGCCGAGGCGCGCGCCGCCCAGGGCCGGCTCAAGCCGGCGCCCGCGTCGGCCAGGCTGCGCAGCCAGAACCAGCCGGCCCGCGCCTACTCGGTGATGGCGCCGTTCGCCGATCGCGCCGCGGCCGAGGACATGGCCCGGCGGATCACGGCCGCCGGCTTCGACGACCTGATGGTGATCTCCAACGGGCCGTCCTCGGGCGTGGCGCTGGGCCGCTACAGCACGCGCGAGGCCGCCCAGCGCCGCCAGCGCGACCTGGAGGCGGCCGGCTTCGATGCGCGCATGGAAGCGGTCGGTCCCGAGGGCCCGGTGCAGTGGTGGCTCGACGTGCGCGCCAGCGCGCCGGCGACCGCGCTGCAGGGCCAGGCCGGGGCCACGCGCGCCGTGGCGCAGGACTGCGCACGCGCCAGCGGCTAGAATGCGCCGCGACGCGTCATCGCCGCTTTAGCTCAGCAGGTAGAGCAACCGCCTTGTAAGCGGTAGGTCGTCCGTTCGATTCGGACAAGCGGCACCATCTCCCGCAAGGCCGAACGGGCGCCTTGTGCAACCGAAGCTGACCGCTGTTCAGCGTGTTCACGCAGTTTCGACGAGGCGCTCGGCAGCCTTCACATCAAGGTTTTCCAAAGGGGAAAGCCGGGAAACCAACTTCGGAGAATTCCCAATGAAGCGCACGATCTGCCTGCTGGTGCTGTCCGTTTTCTTCGCCGGTTCGCTGGCTGCCTGCAACACCGTCAAGGGCGCCGGCAAGGACGTCCAGAAGGTCGGCAGCAAGATGGAAGATTCCGCCGACAAGACCGGCGGCACCGGGACCAAGTAATCCCGCTGCAGCGTTCAAACGATTCAACAAGGAAGCCGGCGCAAGCCGGCTTCTTTGTTCGTGCGCGCCGGTGACAGGTGCGACAGGCGCGGTGCGCTAACGACCCCTCCACGCGCGGCTCATGCGCGCGCAACACGCCGCCGGGCAGGCTGCCCGCACGGCATCGATCCGCCGTGTTGAAACCATGAGGTGAACGCATGAACAAGGACATCATCGCCGGCAACTGGAAGCAGCTCAAAGGCAAGGCCCAGGCCAAGTGGGGCGACCTGACCGACGACGTGTTCGACGTGGCCGAGGGCAACGCCGAGTACCTGGCCGGCAAGCTGCAGGAGCGCTACGGCTGGGACCGCGACCGCGCACAGAAGGAAGTGAACGCCTTCGAGCGTTCGCTGGACGAGCGCCACTGATCTTTCCCGGGCGCAGCGTGATCAGGCAACGGGCCCCGCGCGGGCCCGTTGTCGTTTGCGGCCGTGCTGGCACGTGCGACGGGCAGGCAGCCGCTTGGGCCGGGCAGTGGCCGCGGGCGGGTAAACTGGACGGCCCGCTTGCCACCGCATCGCCTTCGCATGAGCACCCGCGTCCTGACCGGCATCACCACTTCCGGCACGCCCCACCTGGGCAACTACGTGGGCGCGGTCCGCCCGGCCATCGCCGCCAGCCGCGCCGCCGACACGGAGAGCTTCTACTTCCTGGCCGACCTGCACAGCCTGATCAAGGCGCAGGATCCGGCGCGCACGCAGCGCTCGACGCTGGAGATCGCCGCGACCTGGCTGGCCGCCGGGCTGGAGCCGGACAAGGTGTGGTTCTACCGGCAGAGCGACATCCCCGAGATCTCCGAGCTGACCTGGTTCCTGACCTGCGTGGCCGGCAAGGGCATCCTCAACCGCGCCCATGCCTATAAGGCGGCGGTGGACAAGAACGTGGCCGACGGCGAGGACCCGGATGCGGGCGTGACCGCAGGCCTGTTCATGTACCCGGTGCTGATGGCCACCGACATCCTGCTGTTCAATGCGCACCAGGTGCCGGTGGGACGCGACCAGATCCAGCACATCGAGATGGCGCGCGATTTCGGCCAGCGCTTCAACCATGTCTACGGCCGCGAGTACTTCACCCTGCCCGAGGCGCTGATCGACGATCACGTCGCCACCTTGCCCGGCCTGGATGGCCGCAAGATGAGCAAGAGCTATGGCAACACGATCCCGCTGTTCGCGCCGCCGGCCGAGCTGAAGAAGCTGATCTTCTCCATCCTCACCGACTCGCGCGCGCCGGGTGAGGCCAAGGACACCGAGGGCTCGCCGCTGTTCCAGCTCTACCAGGCCTTCGCCTCGGCCGAGGAAACGGCCGATTTCGCCCAGGCCTATGCCGAGGGGATCGGCTGGGGCGATGCCAAGCAGCGCCTGTTCGAGCGCGTCGAGCGCGAGGTCGCACCGCTGCGCGAGCGCTACGAGACGCTGATCGCCAAGCCGGCGCGCATCGAGGAGATCCTGCGCGACGGCGCGCAGCGGCTGCGGGCCAAGTACGCCACGCCGTTCCTGGGCGAACTGCGCGATGCGATCGGGCTGCGCGACCTGTCCTCGGTGAGCACGGTGCAGGCGCAGACGGCGCCGAAGGCGTCCTTGCCGGTGTTCAAGCAGTATCGCGAGGCCGACGGCAAGTTCTACTTCAAGCTCTCCGATGCGCAGGGCCAGGTGCTGGTGCAGAGCCGCGGCTTCGACGCGCCGCGCGATGCGGGGCTGCGCGTGGCGGCGATGAAGGAGGCGAGTTCCGCCGATGCGCTGCCGGCGGCCGATGTCGAGCTGCGCGTTCCCGCCGACGAAGTGCTGGCCGCGCTGGCCGCGCTGCGCTAGGCCGCTGCGCAGGCCTAGCGCGCGCTTTCTGGGACCTTGCGACCAAGGCCGCATCGTGCGTGCACGGGGTGCTGCCTAGAATCGCCGCATCTTTCCGATTCGGCGCGCACGCCATGAGCCAGCACGGCATCCACACGGTCGACACCGCCTTCCAGCGCGACCACTTCGACGCGTGCTATCTCATCGTCGAACACGGGCGCGGCGCGTTCGTCGATTGCGGCACCAACCATTCGGTGCCGCTGCTGCTGCAGGCGATCGCGCGGGCCGGGCTGACGCCGGCCGGCATCGACTGGCTGCTGGCCACGCACATCCATCTGGACCACGCCGGCGGTGCCGGCCTGCTGCTGCAGCATCTGCCCAACGCCCGGGTCGTCGCGCATCCGCGCGCGGCGCCGCACCTGATCGACCCCTCGCGCATCATCGCCGGCGCCACCGCGGTGTACGGCGCCGAGGAGATCGAGCGCAGCTACGGCCAGGTGCAGCCGGTGCCGGAGTCGCGTGTGGTGGTGACCGAGGACGGCCATGTGGTCGACCACAACGGCCGCCCGCTGCTGTGCCTGGATACGCCGGGCCACGCCCGGCATCACTACTGCGTCTGGGACGCGCGCAGTGGGTGCTGGTTCACCGGCGACACCTTCGGCCTGTCCTATCGCGAGCTGGACGGCCCGCAGGGGCCCTTCATCCTGCCGACCAGTTCGCCGGTGCAGTTCGAGCCCGAAGCGCTCAAGCAGTCGATCGCGCGGATGCTCGCCTATGAGCCGCAGGGCATGTATCTGACCCACTATGACCGCGTCGGCTCCAGCTACGCCGAGGTCGAGAAGCTGGCGCAGGATCTGTACGAGCAGATCAATGCGATGGAGGCCCTGGGCCGCGACGCCGATGGCAAGCCCGACCGCCACGCGAAGCTGCTCGAGGCCCTGTCGACGCTGTACCTGCAGCGCGCCCGCGCGGCGCAGGTGCCGCTCGAGGATGCGCAGATCGAACGCGCGCTGGCGATGGACATCGAGCTCAATGCGCAGGGGCTGGCCTGCTGGTTGGATCGGGAGCGGCGGTGAGTGTGGTGCGCGTGGGGGTGGCCTTTTAGGCGCTGCTTGGCGCCGTTGTTTGCAACTCCTGTCGCTTCTCGCAAAAGCGGAAAAGCTAATAGCACCCCCTCCCAGTCTCCCCCTTCGCTGCGCGAAAGGGGAGGGGCGTGAGCTGCGTCTTGTCTCCTGGTGCGCGCTTCTGCCCCCTCCCTTTGGCCGAAGGCCGAGGGGAGGGCTGGGGAGGGGTTGCTCTTCGCGACAACGTCAAAGGTAAAGGCAAAGGCACCCCCTCCCAGCCTCCCCCTTCGCTGCGCGAAAGGGGAGGGGCGCTATCCGGTCTTGTCTGCTGGGGGCGCTTCGTCCGCGCTCTTGGCTACGCGCTCAGCGACTGGCCGCCGTCGACGGCCAGGATCTGGCCGGTGATCCAGCGTGCCGCGGGCGAGGCCAGGAAGACGGCGGCGTTGGCGATGTCTTCCACCGCACCGAACTCGCCGAACGGAATGCGCTCGCGGATGCGCGCGTACAGCGCCGGCTCCCGGGTGCGGCGCTGCTCCCACAGGCCGCCGGGGAACTCGATGGAGCCTGGCGCGATGGCGTTGACGCGGATCTTCTCGCGCGCCAGTTCGGTGGCCAGGGTCAGCGTGTAGTAGTTCAGCGCCGCCTTGGCGGTGGAATAAGCAGCCGCGCGCGGCGTGGGCACCTGGCCGTTGATCGAGGAGATGTTGAGGATGCTCGGGGAGGCGCTGCGGCGCAGATGCGGCAGGGCCAGTCGCGTGCTGCGCACGGCGGACATCAGGTCGACGTCGAAGCCGGCCTGCCAGCTGGCGTCGTCGCTGCCGTGGCCGTAGCCGGAGGCGTTGTTGATCAGCACGTCGATGCCGCCGAACGCGCCGGCCGCGGCCTCGATCCAGGCCGCGATCTGCGCGGGATCGGACAGATCGCAAGGCAGGGCGTGCACGGCCAGACCATGCCGGGAGAGATCGGCCACCGCGGCCTGCAGCGGCGCCTGGCCGCGCGCGCAGATCGACAGCTGGGCGCCGGCCGCGGCGCAGCCCTGCGCGATGGCCAGGCCGATGCCGCGGCTGCCGCCGGCCACCAGCACGCGCAGACCCTGCAGGCTGGAAGTGTTCATCGCCTCGTGCTCCTGTTCGAAAACGCCCATGATGCGCCTGTGCCGGTGAGCGCCGGGGCGGTGGCGATGAGCGCGGCATTCGCGCAATGGCCCGTGGTGGCCTCACAATGCCCGGCCCTCCCGTGGACCACGCCATGCGCAAGACCTACCACCTGGATATCGAAGGCCGGCATCCCGAGCGCCTGCTGGAGGCGGCCAAGCACGACATCCGCAAGTACCTCAAGCGCGAGCGCCGTAAGCCCTTGCCGGCCGGCGCGGACATCTGGGATTTCGATGCGCGCTTCGGCCAGGACGAGGCGGGCGCGCAGCCGCTGCAGCTGACCGAACTCATCCGCGCCATCGACCAGCATGTCGCGGCCGGCGCCGTGCAGTTCTATGTCGAACTGCTGCGCAAGCCGGGCAACCGCAATGCAAGGCCGCGTGGGCGCGATGGTGCGGCTGCCGCGGATGAGGGCGAGGATCTGTACGACGGCGACTGAGGTCGCCTGACGGCGAGCGCTGGTTGCGACAAGGCGCGTCGAGCGCCGTGGCACGCGCCGCCTGGACGTTTCGCGCCTAGGGCCAGTCGTTACGCCCCTGCTGTGGTTCCCGTGAGAGCGGGAACTCAGGAGATTTGAAGCCAAGCGCTAACGTCCATGGGTTCCCGCTTTCGCGGGAACGACGGTTTTGCCAGGTCTTTCAGGTCGAAGACGCAGCAGGCTCGAAGCGGCGCTGCTGATCGCGTTGGGTGCGGACACGTTCGAGCAGCGCGCCTTGCTCCGCGCGCGTCGGCGCGAGGGCGATCAGGGCAGGCGCTTGCGCAGCGCCTGTTCGCGTGCGGCGTTTTCCGCCCGCAGCTGGGCCAGCGGGGCGACGCCGGCGGCCGCGCGCTCCTGGTCGCTGACCGCGCCCTCGCGCACCACCAGGGCACAGGTGGGCGGCGTTGCGCGCGCATCGCAGACGGGCTGGGTGCCGTACCACTGCTCGGGCTGCCGCGAGAGCAGCCAGCGATCGGTCGTGGCCGCCGCCAGCCAGTGCAGCTGCGCATCGTCCGGCGCCAGGGTCCCGCCCAGTGTCGCCAGCGCATGCGCCAGGGCGTAGTCCTCGCCGGTCAGACCGTGCTGGAAGATGGTGGCGGCCATGCGGTAATCGTCGGCGCTGTGCAGCGCGCCGGCCCGGATCATCGTGCGCACCTGTTCGCGGCGCTGTGCGTCGTGCTCGGCCATCGCCTTGGCGGCGGATTTCAGCGCGACTGGATCGGTCAGGGTCCGCACTTGGCCGCGTTCGGCCTGGTCGGCCTGGTAGAGCGCGGCCAGCGAAGTGTCGGTCTGGGACTGGGCCGCGGCGCCGCCGCAGGCCAGGGCGCCACAGGCGATGAGCAGGAGTGCGCGAAGCTGCATGGGATCTTCCGTGAGAGGCAGGGGCGAGTCTGACCGGGCCAGGCGCGCGCGTGCAACGCCAGCCCCGGCCCCCGACCGGGGCCGAGGCCGCCAGCGCGCATTGTTGGATGGGCGATACGGCTAAGGCCACGGACCTGCGGCCGAATCTCTGTGGGCGATCGCATCCGCGCGCGATGGGTCCCTCTCAGCGTTCGCCAGCGTCGCAGCAGGCCATCGGTGGATGTATCCCGCCTGCGCCTGCACGTTTCGTGATCAGCTCACGCCGGTTTGAGCACCGAGTCCAGCTGCGCCACGCACGAGAAATGCACGCTCTTCTGCTCGCCCAACTCCACTTTCTGGAAGGCCAGGTTGATCGGCGCCCAGATGGCCTGGTTCGGGAAGCGCAGCACGATGGAAGGGGAAGAACGACAGCGAGGATTCGGGCACGAAGCGCGCCGGATCGACCCAGGCGGCAGGATGCTCGCGTAGGGCGACTTCGCCGATGTAGCAGCCGAAGCGGAACAGCGTGGAGGGAATGCGGTCGGCGGGCAGGCCGTCGTCGTGCATCTGCTGCAGGATGCGGTCGACGTGGTGCAAGGAGTCCAGGCTGTAATCCAGGACGGTCCCGTCCACGTCCTTGGTGGCAGCGACGATGTTGGCGGCGTGCCGTTCGGCGAATTCCGGCGTCGGAGGGAATTCCAGCTTGAGCTTCATGTTCACGATGGGGCGTCCTGAGGGGCGGATGGAACAGGACGGGCCTGATGACATCCGGCGTCATTGCACGTGGTCGGTGGCGGCATTCTGAGGCGCCACCGCCGCCATCGTCCATCCGCTGAGATGCATGCGCGCCCAGGCCAGGACGCCCGTCGCGGCCTGGGCGATGTCGCCTGGCGCCGCGGATCAGTCCGCCAGCGCCAGATCGTCGATCAGCGCACGCAGGAAGCGTGCGGCTTCGCCACCGGTGCAGGCGCGGTGGTCGAAGGTCACCGACAGCGGGATGACCTTGTGCGATTCGAAGCCGCCCATCACCGGCGTCATCTGGAAGCGCGCGCGCCCGGCCGCGACGATGGCCACGCAAGGCGGGACCACGATCGGGGTGGCATAGCGGCCGGCGAACATGCCGAAGTTGGACAGCGAGATGGTGTAGCCGGTCAGCTCGCTGGCCGGGATCGAGCGCTCCTGCACCTGGGTACGCAGGCGGTTGACGCCTTCGCGCACGCCGCGCGCGTCCAGGATGTCGGCATTGCGCAGGGCGGGCACGAACAGGCCATCGTCGGTGTCCACCGCGATGCCCACGTCCACGTGCGGGTGCAGGGTCCGGGTCAGCGCCTCGCCGTCGAACCAGGCGTTCATCGCCGGCACCGCGCGGCAGGCGGCGACGAGGCCGCGTACCAGGCGCGCGGTGACGTCCTGGCCCGGCGCCCAGGCCTGGATGTCGGCGTCGTCGTTGAGCGTGGTCGCCACGACCTTGGCGTGCGCGTCGGCCATGACCCGCGCCATGTTGCGACGCACGCCCTTGAGCGGCTCGGGCTGGCCGCTGGCGCCGCTGCCCGGGGGCGAGGTGCGCATCGGCTTGCCGCTGGCCGACAGCGCGGTGCGCGCGCGGTCCGAGCTCCTCTCTCCCTGGGGTGCGGGTTCGGGACGTGCGGCAGCCGCTCTGGCCGCCGCACTCGCACCCCCGGCCGCGCTCCCGGTGGGCGCGGGGAGCAACAGCGAAGCATCGGCGGCGGCCTGCTTGACGTCGGCCATGGTGACCACGCCCTCGGCGCCGGTGGCGCGCACGCGCGTCAGGTCCACGCCCAGCTTGCGTGCCATCGCGCGCACGGCCGGCATCGCCTTGACGCCACCCACGGCGATCGCGGCCTCGGCCTGGACCGCGTCGGAGGACTGCATCGCGCCGACCACCGTGCCGGCATCGTCGCGCTCGTGGTCGAAACTCTCCACCGCGGGCGTCGGCGTGGGAACCGGCGCGGGTTTGGCGGCCGCAGCAGGCGCGGCGGGCTTGGGCGGGCCGTGGTGATGGCCGGTGTCCTGGCCTTCGGCGCGCTGGGGCAGGTTGGGATCGGGTTCGAACTGGGCCAGCATGGCGCCGGTCACCACCACCTCGCCGGCGGCGCCGGCCAGCTTGAGCACCTTGCCCGACACCGGCGAAGGCACCTCGACCACGGCCTTGGCCGTCTCCATCGACACCAGCGGTTCGTCCAGGCGCACCACGTCGCCCTCCTTGACGAACCATTCCACGATGGTCGCATCGGGCAGGCCCTCGCCCAGGTCGGGGAGGTGGAAGGTCTTGCTCTCGCTCATTGTCAGCTCTCTTGAATCAATTCGATCGCGCGGTCCGGGATCCAGCCGCTGCGTCCCTGTGCATCGTGCGCCCACCACCAGCCGGCGTGTTGGCGTTCCAGCGTGATCACATCGCCCGGGTCGGCGTCGAGTTCGCGCGTGTCGTAGTCCTGCTGGGCCGTGGCGCCGGCCTCGTCGATGCGGAACACGTCGGCCGGCATCCAGCCGCCCAGGCCCTGGGCCAAGGTGGCCCAGACGAAGTCGGGCCACTCGTGGTCGTGCTCGCCCAGCACCGCGCGCTCGCCCGGGGCCACGCGCACCGGCACGCGATCGGGCGCGCGGTGGCGGGTCAGCACGCGCGCGCGCCGCATGTCAGCCGCGTGCCAGCGTGCGCTTGGCCGCCTCGACCACGCGCTGGGCGCTGGGCATGTACTTCATCTCCAGGCGGAACAGGGGCATGTGCGTGTCCGGCCCGGTCACGCGTTCGACCGGGGCCAGCAGGTCGTACATGCACTCCTCGGCCAGGCGCGCGGCGATTTCCGCGCCGAAGCCCGCCGTGCGCGGCGCCTCGTGCACGATCACGCAGCGCCCGGTCTTGGCCACCGACTCGGCGATGGTGTCGAAGTCCAGCGGGGTCAGCGTGGCCACGTCGATCACCTCGGCGCTGATGCCCTCGGCGGCGAGTTGGTCGGCCGCCTCCAGCGCCTCCTTGACCTGCGCGCCCCAGCTCACCAGCGTCACGTCCGAGCCGTCGCGCAGGACGAAGCACACGTCCAGCGGCAGCGCCTCGCCGTCGTCGGGCACGCGCTCCTTGTACTGGCGGTAGATGCGCTTGGGCTCCATGTAGATCACCGGATCCGGGTCGCGGATCGCCGCCAGCAGCAGGCCGTAGGCGCGCTGCGGCGAGGACGGCATGACCACGCGCAGGCCGGGCACGTTGGTGAAGATGGATTCGTTGGCCTCGGAGTGGTGCTCGGGGGCGCGGATGCCGCCGCCCCACGGCACGCGCAGCACCATCGGGCAGTGCAGGCGCCCACGCGTGCGGTAGCGCAGGCGGGCGGCGTGGCAGACCAGGTGGTCGACCATCGGGTAGACGAAGCCGTCGAACTGCGCCTCGGCCACCGGCTTGAGACCCTGCGCAGCCATGCCCACGCTCAGGCCGGCGATGGTGGTCTCGTCCAGCGGCGTGTCCAGGATGCGCTGGGCGCCGAAGCGCTTCTGCAGGCCGGCGGTGGCGCGGAACACGCCGCCGTTGACGCCCACGTCCTCGCCCAGCACCACCACGGTGGGATCGTGGGTGATTTCCCAGGCCAGGGCCTGGGTGATGGCTTCGATCAGGGTGATCGGCGTGGCCGCCGGGGTCTCGACGGTCGGCATCGCGTGGGTCTCGCTGGTCGCTTCGTGCGCGGGCATCGGCTTGTGCTCATCCATGGCGCTGCTCCCGGGCAATGGCGTCGGCGCGCTGCTTCAACAGTTCCGGCGGCGGATCGGCGTAGAGGTAGTCGAACATCGCCTCCACCGGCTGCACCGGGGTGGCCAGATAGGCGTTGACCTCTTCGTCCACGCGCTGCCCGCACTGCGCCTTCCAGGCGCTTTCCTGTTCCTCGTCCCACAGGCCCTGCGCGGTCAGCCAGGCGCGCATGCGCGGGATCGGGTCGCGTTCCCAGGCGGCCTTGACCTCGGCCTCGTCGCGGTAGCGGCGGGCGTCGTCGGCGGTGGTGTGGTCGGACAGGCGATAGGTGACGAACTCCAGCACCGTGCCGCCCTGGCCGCTGCGCGCGCGCTGCATGGCCTGGTCCATCGCATCGAGCACGGCGATCAGGTCGTTGCCGTCCACCTGCAGGCAGAACAGGCCGCCGGCCAGGCCTTTCTGCGCCAGAGTTTCGGCACCGGTCTGCGCCGAGCGCGGCACCGAGATGGCCCAGCCGTTGTTGACCACGCCCAGCACCAGCGGCAGCTGGTAGGCGCCGGCCGAATTGAGCGCGGCGTAGAAATCGGTCTTGGACGAGCCGCCGTCGCCGCAGGTGCTCACCGCCACGCGGTCTTCGCCGCGCAGCTTGAACGCCAGCGCCGCGCCGGCCGCGTGCAGGCATTGGGTGGAGATCGGCACCGACCAGGAGAAGTCCTGGCGCGGGACTTCGAAATCGTTGCCGCGCTCGTCGCCGCCCCAGTACAGCAGCACCTCGCGCGGCTTCACCCCGCGCATGAACTGCGCGCCGTACTCGCGATAGCTGGGCGCGAACACGTCCTGCGGGCGCATGGACGCGCCGATGCCCACGTGCGTGGCCTCGTGGCCCAGGCACGAGGCATAGGTGCCCAGCTTGCCGGTGCGCTGCAGCGCGATGGACTTGGTGTCGAACACGCGCACGAACAGCATCTGCTTGAACAGCTCGACCAGCCGGCCGGTGTCCTTGGCCAGTTCGGGCAGGGGGCGCCCGTTGGAAGTGCCGTCGGGGTTGAGGTACTGCAGGAATTCGATCTGGAAACTGGCTGCCAGGGACATGGCATCGTCGGTCTTGCGGAATGAGGACTTCATCATAGCCGCGCCATGGTAATGACCCGGTGCGGCTTTTCCTTCATGCAGCGCAGCAGCAACCGGTTCCCGTTCACCCCGTTTCACGCAAAAAAACGCGGCCCATCAAGGGCCGCGTGGGTTTTTGCCGGGATGTGTCGTCCTGCTTACCTGACCGCGGTGGAAAACCGTGTGCCGTTGTTGGACGTGTCGCGCTCGGCCGAGGTGGTCGACACCCGCGCGTCGAGCTGGACCGTGGATCCGCGCCGCGCCGTGCCCGTGGTCACCCACAGCGGGAACGCCGCCTGCGCGCCATCGGCCAGCGGCGTGCGCGTGGTGCAGCGCAGCTGGGTATTGCGCAGCGAGCCCTCGCGCCGGCAGCTCCAGCCGCGCGGCGGATCGATCAGCGTCAGCACGTTCAGCGTGTTGCCTTCGATCAGCACCTGCGCATTGGCCGCCGGCTGGCCGGCGTTGGCCACACGCACCACATAGCGCGTGTAGAACTGCGGGGCGCGGATGCTGGCCGGGCCTTCGACGGACACCGACACATCGGCGGTCGGCGGCGCGGTCACCTGCACCTGGGCCACGGCCTGGTTGTTGCTGCTGTCCGGGTCGAAGGTCTGCGAGGTCGCGGCCACGGCCAGGGTGACGCCGGTACCGGACTGGCTGGCCACCGAGGTCGCGCTGACGCTGAAGTCGGCCGTTGCGGCGTTGTCCAGCGTGGCGCTGTTGCAGGCCACCGAGGTCATGCCGTCGGCCACCTGCGCCGCATCGCAGCTCCAGCCGGCCGGCGCGACGACCGTCATGTCCGGCAGCGCGCCGGCCAGCGAGAAGCCCACGCCCGGGGCGTTGGCGCCTTCGGGCCCGTTGTTGCGCACGTTGACCGTGTAGTGCAGCGGCTGGCCGGCGACGACGCTGGCGGCGTCGGCCGTGGCGGTGATCGCCAGGTCGGCCTTGGGCGCCAGTTCGAAGTAGGCCACCACCGGATCGTGGTCGGACAGGCGGGCCGGCGAGGTCGCATCGTTGCGCGCCACTTCCGGGAAATCGGCGTTGATGCGCGCGTGGTCCATGCCGAAGGCGGTGGTGGCCAGCACCAGCGCGTCGTTGACCAGCACATGGTCCAGCGTCTGCGCGCTGCCGCCGAAGGTGTAGGAGTAGTTCTGGCCGGCGGCGAGCAGTTCGCCCAGGTTGGTCAGGTCCGGATTGACCAGGTCGGCGCCGTCGCCGGGCACCAGGGTCTGCGCATCGGGGCTGGGCAGCCCGGTGATGGTGCCCAGCGCATCGACGTAGCCGTCGTTGAACTGGAAGGCGTTGAAGTCGCCCAGCACGGTGATGCGACGCTCCGGGTTGTCGGTCTGCAGGCCCTGGATCAGGTCGGCCAGGAACACCGCCTGCGCCTGGCGCTTGGCGCGCACGCGCTCACCGGCGGCGTCGAGCGTGTCGGCGCCGTTGAGCGAGCGCTGATGCACGGCGATCACGGTGATCGGGAAGCTGCGGCCGTCGGCCCAGTGCACCACCGCATCCAGCGCCAGCGGCGGGCGGTCGTTGAGCAGGCTGGTGGCGCCGGAGGGCTCAGTCCAGGTGGTGTCCTTGCCGTACTGGGTCACGCCGGAGACCTCCACGCGCGCCACGCTGGCGCCGACCGTGGCGGTCTTGACCAGGAAGCCCACGTCGATACCGCCCACATCGTTGCCTTCCTGCAGGTAGGGCACGTACTGCGGATCGGCCAGGCCCTGCGCCACCGCGTCGGCGTTGACCTTGTCGGCCACCTTCTGCAGCGTGGCCAGGTTCTCCATCTCCACCACCGCCAGGATGTCGGGCAGGCGCAGATAGTCGCGGATGGCGACCGAGGCCTTGGACAGGCGGTTGGCGAAGGCCGAGGGCGTCAGCGTCGGCGCGCCGTTGCCGTCGGCGGTGGTGTCGAAGAAGCGCTCCATGTTGTAGCCGGCCACGGTGAACTCGTTGGCGTTCGGCGCGCGCGCCGGCATCGGGCCCGGGCCGGCGACGGTGTCCACCGCCACGCTCGGGTCGCGCACGATCACGTAGTGGCGATAGCTGTAGTCCAGCGGGCCGGTCAGGCCACTGACCACCGCGCCGACGGCCAGGTCCAGCGCGGTGCTGGCGCCGCCCAGCGTGTCGCTGTCGATGGTCAGGATTTCCGGATTGCCGTCCCACTGCGGGATGGCGCCGGAGACCGGCGTGGGCGCCTCGATGCCCGGCTCGCGGAACGGGCGGGCGGTGTCGCCGATGACCGCGTAGAACTGGCCGTCGGTGGTGCCGGTGGCGTTGACCTCGTTGGTGAAGCCGCCGGTCGGGCCGACCACGCGCAGCTGCGGCACGGTCACGCGCATGCCCTCGAAGCGCTCCAGTTGGTCCAGGCCGCCGCCGGCGGTGAGCATCGAGGCATTCAGCGCGATCGGCGCCGGCAGCGCCTGGCCGCTGGCCAGCAGCGTGGCGGTGACGCCGCCGCTGAGTTCGGTCAGCGGGCGCTGGTAGGGATCGGCGCTGGGCACGTATTCCTGCACGGTGCCGGACACGCGCACCAGGTTGCCGACCACGGCCGCGGCCGGGCGCGTGCTGCCGGTGTAGACATACAGGCCCTCGGAGGTGGCCGGATCGGCGTCGACCTCGGCGTCGGGCGTCTGGATCCAGAAGCCGACGTTCTTGACCGCGGTGACGATGCCGGTGGTGTAGACCAGCGCGCCCTTGCGCGGCGACTCGATGCCCGCGCCCTGGATGTCGTGGATGGCGGTCAGCGACAGATCGTCGTTGACGATGGTGCCGGTGGCCTTGGCCGTGCCCAGCAGCGCCGCGCCGGACAGGTTGGACAGGGTGAGGCTGAAGGTCTCGTCGGCCTCGGTGACGCTGTCGTCGATGAGGGCGATGGACACCGTGGCGCTGGTCTGGCCCGCGGCGAGGGTGACGCGGCCACTGCTGGCGACGTAGTCGCTGCCGGCCGTGGCGGTGCCGTCGGCCGTGGCGTAGTCCACCGCGATGCCGCCGGACGGCGCCGGCTGGCTCAGGGTCAGGGTGAACACCAGCGGGCCGGCCCCCTCATCGCCCGAGGCGTCGGCGATGGACAGCACCGGCGTGCCGGCCGCCCCGCAGATCACCGCGGCGCTGGCGCGGTTGCGCGGAGTGGGCGCGCCGGTGGCGAAATCGGTGGCGTTGTCGTTGCCGTCGGTGCAGCCGTCGCCGGCGCGCAGCACCGCCAGGGTGTTGCTCGGCGCCGGGGTGGGGCCGCTGCCCTCGTAGCAGCTGGCCGTGCCGCCGAAGCCGACCAGATCCACCGCCCCGCTCGGGCAGGCGCCGCTGAGCGCGGTGGCGCTGGCCACCAGGGCGACCTTGCCGGCGGTGCCGGACATGGCGATGCCGCCGCTGGCATCCGGCGTGGGCAGGGCAGTGCTGCCGCCGCTGCCCTTGGCCTCCTGCACCAGGTAGTAGCCGCCGGCGGGCAGGCTGCCGCTCAGCGCGGTGACCGCCCAGCTGGTGCCGCTGGCGCTGGCGTACTGCACGCTGTAGCCGGACAGGTCCACCGCCGCGGTGCCGGTGTTGTGCAGCTCGATGAAGTCGTTGGTGTAGGTGGCGCCGCTGTTGCCGCCGCCGCCGTAGACCTGGCTGATCACCACCTGCGCCTGCGCGCACTGCGCGCCGCCCAGGCCCAACATCGCAAGCGCCAGCAGGCGCGACCAACGCGTCGTCATCGACGGCTTCTCCATGGCAAGGCTTCGGGGGATGGGGCCCGGTTCCGCCGGCCCGCGTCCGGACTATGAACGAAGCCTGAGTAAATTGCATGACAGCCATCGGCCGCGACACCGTGACACCCGGCGATGCCGGGGCGGTGCGGGCGCTACCATGCCGCTCCCCTCGGGATGGCCGAACGCATGCAGATCCAGGACAACCAGCGGCCGCTGGAAGACGGCATCCACACCGACCTGGCCGGTCGCACCACCTATGGCGGCTATCTGCGCCTGGACCAGCTGCTGGCCGCGCAGCAGCCGCTGTCGGCGCCGCCGCACCACGACGAAATGCTGTTCATCGTCCAGCACCAGGTTTCCGAGCTGTGGATGAAGCTGATGATCCACGAGCTGAGCGCGGCCATCGGCCACCTGCGGCGCGACGAGGTCTGGCAGACGCGCAAGGTGCTGGCGCGCGCCAAGCAGGTGCTGCGCCAGCTGACCGAGCAGTGGTCGGTGCTGGAGACGCTGACGCCCTCGGAATACATGGGCTTCCGCGATGTGCTCGGCCCGTCCTCGGGCTTCCAGTCGCTGCAGTACCGGCAGCTGGAATTCATGCTGGGCAACAAGAACGCGGCGATGCTCAAGGTGTTCTCGCACGATCCGGCCGGCCAGCGCGCGCTGGCCGCCGCGCTGGAGGCGCCGAGCCTGTACGAGGAGTTCCTGCGCTACCTGGCGCGTTTCGGCCATGCGGTGCCGGCCCAGCACCTGGAGCGCGACTTCAGCCACGCGCACGTGCGCGATGAGGCGCTGCTGCCGATGTTCGAGCGCATCTATGCCGACACCGACCGCTACTGGCGCGAATATTCGCTGGCCGAGGACTTCGTCGATCTGGAGACGCAGTTCCAGCTGTGGCGCTTCCGCCACATGCGCACGGTGATGCGCGTGATCGGCTTCAAGCGCGGCACCGGCGGCTCCTCCGGCGTGGGCTTTCTGAAGCAGGCGCTGGAGCTGGAGTTCTTCCCCGAGCTGTTCCAGGTGCGCACGGTGGTGGGGCTGACAGGCCCGTCAGCCTGAATCCGGCGCGATTGGTTTCATTTGACGCAATGACCCGCCTGCGGCCATCCTGCGCCGTCCCCCGCGCGGGGCGTTTTTTTGTCTACGCACGATTCAAGAGGGGAATCTGACGCATGACCGCCCAGTCCAACTGGTCCACGCTCGAGCCCGCGCCGCCGGCCAATGGCGATCCGCCGAAGTTCGACAACCTGATGGGGCATCCGCGACCGCTGTGGATGCTGTTCATGACCGAGTTCTGGGAGCGCTTTGCCTTCTACGGCATCCGCTGGGCCCTGGTCCTGTACATCGTGGCGCAGTTCTATGGCGGCGATGCGTCCGGGCAGGCCGATGCCAGCCGCACCTACGGCGCCTACCTGGCGCTGGTCTACGCGGCGGCGATCTTCGGCGGCTACATCGCCGACCGGGTGATCGGCTATCAGCGCTCGATCCTGCTCGGCGCGGTGGTGATGGCCGCGGGCCTGTTCCTGATCTCGGTGCCTAACCACCAGGTGTTCCAGCTGGGCCTGTCGACCATCATCGTCGGCAACGGCCTGTTCAAGCCCAACATCTCGACCATGGTCGGCAAGCTCTACGGGCTGAAGGACGAGCGCCGCGATTCGGGCTTCACCATCTTCTACATGGGCATCAACATCGGCGCGATGATCGCCCCGGTGCTGACCCAGTACCTGGCCGAGCAGGTCTTCGGCACCCAGGCCATGCCGTCCTACAAGATGGTGTTCATCGCCTCGGGCGTGGGCATGCTGGTGTCGCTGGTGTGGTTCTACATCGGCCGCCGCGGCCTGGGCGGCATCGGCACGCCGCCGGCCAACGCGCAGGGCATGGGGCGCACCTGGCTGGTGGCGGTGGGCTGCGTGCTCGCCGTGCCGGTGGTGTACTTCCTGCTGGCCATGGGCGCCAACGCGCTGGCCTGGGTGCTGGGCGTGATGTTCATCGTGCTGTCGGTGCTGCTGCTGGTCGAGGGCGTCCGCGAGGGCCGGGTCCAGCGCGACCGCGTGATCGCCATGCTGATCATCTTCCTGTTCAACGTGCTGTTCTGGTGCTTCTTCGAACAGGCCGGCAGCAGCTTCACCTTCCTGGCCGATGAGATCGTCAACCGCCAGTTCGGCGACTGGACCTTCCCGACCGCGTGGTTCCAGTCGGTCAACTCCATCGCCATCATCACCCTGGCGCCGCTGATCGCCTGGCTGTGGGTGCGCATGGGGCGCTTCAATCCTTCCATCCCGCGCAAGTTCGGCCTTGGCCTGCTGTTCAACGGCTCGGCCTTCCTGCTGCTGATGTTCGCCCTGTCCACCCTGGTCAGCGACGCCGGCAAGATCCCGTTCTGGACCTTGTTCATGGTCTACGTGCTGCAGTCGGTGGGCGAGCTGTGCCTGTCGCCGATCGGCCTGTCGATGGTGACCAAGCTGGCGCCGGTGCGCCTGGTCGGCTTCGGCATGGGCGGCTGGTTCCTGTCCACCGGCATCGGCAACAACCTCTCGGGCATCTTCGCCGGGCTGGTCAGCGGCGAGGGCGGCATGACCGTGGCCTCGGCGCAGCACGCCTATACGATGGGGTTCTGGATCCTCACCGGCTTCGGCGTGGCGCTGTTCCTGATCGCCCCGCTGGTCAACAAGCTGATGCACGGGGTGAAATAAGCCCCGGTCCGCACGGCGCCGCGGCGGCTCAGCTCGCGGCGGCGTGTGGGAATGGAGGCGGGTGCTTCAGGCGCCCGCGTGCCCACGCACGAAGGCGGCCGCCAGCCGTATCGCATCGGCGCCATCGCGGTCGCCGCGCAACGCACGCACCAGCCGCGCCGGCGTCATGCCGGTGAATCGGGTCAGGTCGTGGGTGGCATGCGCCTGGTCGCAGTAGCCGTGCTGCGCCGCGCAGCCTCGGCGATGGGCGAGGCCGCGCCATCCAGCGTCCGTAGCAGCCCCTGCAGGCGCCGCACCCGCGCGTACTCCTTGGGCGTCAGGCCGACCGCCGTGAGGAAGCGCGCCTGCAGCGTGCGCAGGGACACGTCCAGCCGGTCGGCCAGCGCGGTCATGCGCAGATCGCCCTCGGCGCTGTCCAGCAGCGCGGCGGCCTGTTCGGCCAGTGGGTCCAGCGCGAAGCCGGCGCAGTACACCTGCAGCAGATCCCACAGCGGCTGTTGCGTCCCGGCGCTGACGCTGGCCTGGGTCGCCTGCGCGAAGCGCTGCGCGAATGCAGGGTCCAGGGTGTAGAGGTCCGGGGCCTGTTCGCGCAGGGTCGGCAGGCGCTCGCCGGCGACCAGTCCACTGGCGGCCGCGGTCAGGCGCACGCCGATGCAATGCACCGGGCCGTCGGCCTGCAGCCGGATGGGGCCGCGTTGCTGCGCGGCGAAGCAGAACGCCTGGTCCGCCCGCAGCTGTCCGTCGGCCCCGTGGAAGCGCAGGGGCACGCCCAGCTCGGCCAGCAGTTCGCAGCGCCCGTCCGGGTACACGGTCTGGATGGCCGCGTCGGGCGTGGCGTCGCGCAGCTCCCACAGACAGTCCACGTAGCGGCGCAGCGCCGGCGGCGGCGTGTGTTCGGCGTAGTGCATGGCTGGGCATCGAACCGCCGCGCGCGTGTTTTTACAAGCCTTGCCTGCCGTAGCGTCGCTAAGGTCGCCTCATCTTCTGGACGGGGGTGCGAGATGCGGATGGCAGCGACGATGATGGTGGTGGGGTTGGGACTGTGGTCGGGCGCTGCGCAGGCCGCTGTACTGGACCTGGCGTGGCTGTCCGGTCGCTGGTGCGGGGGCGAGGCCGGGCGGGTCATCGAGGAAGCGTGGCTGGCGCCTGTCGGAGGCGAGCTGATCGGGATGTCGCGGACCGGCAAGGGCGAGACGACGCAGTCCTTCGAGTTCATGCGCATCGTGCGCGAGGGCGAAGGCCTGGCGATGCGCGTCCAGCCCAATGGCGAGACGGCGACGGTGTTCCCCATGGTGGCCAGCGGCCCGGGCTGGATTAGGTTCGGCAACCCCGCGCACGATTTCCCCAACACGATCGAGTATCGGCGCCAGGGCGAGCGCCTCAATGCCTGGATCGCAGGCCCGGGCCCGGATGGGAAACCCCTGCGCGTCGACTTCGACTACACCCGCTGCGCGCCGTGAGGGTGCGATCAGGACCCCGGGGCGCATGCGGCGTCTTCTGAAACGAAAACGCCGCGGGAGACCGCGGCGTTTCCTTCTCGGCGTTGCCGCGCGCTCAGCCCAGCGGCGGGTTGCGGTCGGCCGAGGACACCGGGCTGACCGGGGCGTCCTTCAGCCCGGCCAGCAGGTTGTCCATGCCGCTGCCGGCCAGGCGCTGCATCAGCGTGTGCAGCTGGGCGACCTCGGCCTCGTCGAGGACCGAGAGCAGGCGGCGTTCGCACTCGAGCACCAGCGGGGCCACGGTGTCGTGCAGGTCGCGGCCCTTCTCCGACAGCGCCAGCACCGAGCGGCGGCGGTCGTCGCCATGGATGTCGCGGCTGACCAAGCCGCGTTCGAGCAGGCGCGCCACCGCGCGGCTGACCGCCACCTTGTCCATCGCGGTCTGCTCGGCCACCTCGCCGGCGGACAGGCCGGGATAGCGACCGAGCACGCACATCGTGCGCCACTCGGTCATCACCAGGCCGAAGCGGCGGTAGTACTCGGCGGAAATGGCCTGGCTGACGCGGTTGGACAGCACGCTCAGCTGGTAGGGGACGAAGGTTTCCAGCTGCAGGGTCAGCGGCTGGGCCGGTGGCAATGGGTCGGGCTGCTTCATGGTGCGGTGCGGCTTGTCAGCTTGTTTCAAATGAAACTATGCTGTCGCCAAATCCTTTGCAAGGTGGGAGAAATGTCCGTGAGCGCCCAGCCCTCCATCCAGGCCCCGCAGACCAAGCCGCAGGTTGCCACGTTCGACAACCCAATGGGCATCGACGGCTTCGAATTCGTCGAATTCGCCGCCCCCGCCGGCCAGGGCGGCCAGCTGCACGACTACTTCCGCAAGCTCGGCTTCACCCAGGTGGCGCGGCACAAGACCCGGGCCATCAGCACCTATCGGCAGAACGACTGCACCTTCCTGATCAACGAGGACCCGGATTCCTTCGCCGCCGACTTCGCCGCCGAGCACGGGCCGAGCGCCTGCGGCTTCGCCATCCGGGTCAACAAGCTGGCCGAATGGGCCCGCGTGCAGGCGCTGAAGAACGGCGCCGAGCAGATCGGCCCGCGCGAGCTGACCAAGGCCGTGGCCGCGCCGGTGATCAAGGGCATCGGCGGCTGCATGCTCTACATCGTCGACCGCTACGACAGCACCGGCACCATCCACGACCCAGACTACGAGTGGCTGCCGGACGCCGAGCGCATGCCCAAGGGCTTCGGCCTGACCTTCATCGACCATCTGACCCATAACCTCTACCCGGGCAACATGGCGCAGTGGGCGGATTACTACGAGCGGCTGTTCAACTTCCGCGAGATCCGCTACTTCGACATCAAGGGCGCCAAGACCGGCCTGCTGTCCAAGGCGATGACCGCGCCGGACGGCATGGTGCGCATCCCGCTCAACGAATCGTCGGACCCCAAGTCGCAGATCAACGAGTACCTGGACATCTACAAGGGCGAGGGCATCCAGCACATCGCCTGCTTCACCGACGACATCTATGCCACGGTCGAGCAGATGCGCGCGGCGGGCGTGGACTTCCTGGATACGCCGGAGACGTATTTCGAGGTGATCGATCAGCGTATCCCGGACCACGGCGAGGACGTCGAGCGCCTGGCGCGCAACAAGATCCTGATCGACGCCGATCCGGAGACCGGCAAGCGCAAGCTGCTGCAGATCTTCACCCAGAACGCGATCGGCCCGATCTTCTTCGAGATCATCCAGCGCAAGGGCAACGACGGCTTCGGCGAAGGCAACTTCAAGGCGCTGTTCGAAAGCATCGAGCGCGACCAGATGCGGCGCGGCGTGCTGTAAGGCGTGTCTTGAGCCCCTCTCCCTGTGGGAGAGGGGTTGGGGTGAGGGTCCGGCGAAGTCCAGATGGCGAACGACGCTATGCTTCCAGCAAGCTTCCAGACAGGACGTCTGCCCATGCCAGGACGCATCGAGCCACCGCTGCCGACGCGGACGCTGCGCTACGCGCGCACGTTACGTCGCGAGATGACCGATGCCGAGCGGCTGCTCTGGAAGCAGCTGCGCGGTGGTCAGCTGGAAGGACTGAAGTTCCGGCGGCAGCATCCGATTCCGCCTTATATCGCGGACTTCTGCTGTATCGAGCGCAGGATGATCGTCGAGCTGGATGGCGGCCAGCATTCGCAAGGTCGCGATGCTGCACGCACGGCGTTTCTTGAATCGCAGGGGTGGCGCGTGCTGCGGTTCTGGGACAACGAGGTGTTGTTGGAGGTTGAGGCGGTGGTCGAGGCGATCTCGCATTTCGCCTACGGACGTACCCTCACCCCAACCCCTCTCTCCCACAGGGACTTCCTCCGGTCGCCGGGGGGAGAGGGGCTTTAGTGAGCCGCGAGACGTAGACAGGTGGGTGGGTCCATGAATGCGACGCAGTACATGACCGGCTTCGGCAACGCGTTCGCCAGCGAGGCGATCGCCGGGGCGCTGCCGGTGGGGCGCAATTCGCCGCAGCAGGTGGCCTTCGGGCTGTATGCCGAGCAGCTGTCGGGCACGGCGTTCACCGCGCCGCGCGGGCAGAACCGGCGCAGCTGGCTGTATCGGATCCGGCCGGCGGCGATGCATGGCGGCTTCGCGCTGTTCGAGCAGGCGCCCGACTTCCACAACGGCTTCGGCCCGGGGCCGGTCAGCCCGGACCAGCTGCGCTGGTCGCCGCTGCCGCTGCCCGAGGCGCCGACCGACTTCGTCGAAGGCCTGTTGACCATGGCCGGCAACGGCGCGGCCGAGGCGCAGCACGGCGTGGGCATCCATCTGTACGCGGTCAACCGCGATATGGCGGGGCGCTGGTTCTACGATGCCGATGCCGAGCTGCTGATCGTGCCGCAGCTGGGCCGGCTGCGGCTGGCCACCGAGTTCGGCGTGATCGAGCTGGAGCCGCAGCAGGTCGCGGTGATCCCGCGCGGCGTGCGCTTCGCGGTGACGCTGCCCGATGGTCAGGCGCGCGGCTATGTGTGCGAGAACTTCGGTGCGCCGCTGCACCTGCCCGAGCTGGGGCCGATCGGGTCCAACGGCCTGGCCAATCCGCGCGATTTCGAGACGCCGGTGGCCGCCTACGAGGACATCGAGGGCGACTTCGAGCTGATCGCCAAGTTCCAGGGCCATCTGTGGCGCGCGCCCATCGGCCACAGCCCGCTGGACGTGGTCGCCTGGCATGGCAACGGGGCGCCGTACCGCTACGACCTGCGTCGCTTCAATGCGATCGGCTCGATCAGCTTCGATCATCCCGATCCGTCGATCTTCACCGTGCTGACCTCGCCCAGCGATACGCCGGGCACGGCCAATCTGGATTTCGTGATCTTCCCGCCGCGCTGGCTGGTGGCGCAGGACACCTTCCGCCCGCCGTGGTTCCACCGCAACGTGGCCAGCGAGTTCATGGGCCTGGTGCACGGCGCATACGACGCCAAGGCCGAAGGCTTCGCGCCGGGCGGGGCCTCGCTGCACAACGGCATGACCGGGCACGGGCCGGATGCGGCCACGTTCGAGAAGGCCTCGCATGCGGACCTGTCCAAGCCGGACGTGATCACCGACACGATGGCCTTCATGTTCGAGACGCGGGCGGTGCTGCGGCCCACGCGTCAGGCGATGGAGGCCGCGCACCGCCAGCGTGACTACCAGCAGTGCTGGGCAGGCCTGAAGCGCAACTTCCAGCCGCCGGGCTGAGGCCTGTCGGGGCGGCAGGCGTCGGCGTCTCCAGCGCGTGCAGCTGGTCTTCGGGCAGCACCTCGCGCAGGCGGTCGGCGATGCGCTGCACGTAGCCGGTGGAGGTCAGGGCCGGCAGCAGCTGCAGCGCCTCGCGCATGGTCTGGACCGCCAGGCCATCGTCGGCGGCGCGCTGCAGCTGGGCGTGCAGGCGCAGGGCGTCGGGATGGCGCTGCAGTTCGAGCATGCCGAGCAGGTATAGACGCGCGGCCACCATCGAGCGTCGGTGCGCCGCAGGCGCGGTCATAGCGGGCGCCGCTGGCGCGTGTGCAGGCCGCGGTTGCGGAGCGGGTTCTTCGGCCAGGCCCAGGTAGCCGGCGCGGATCAGCGCGGCCACGTGCAACGGCGTGTCGGCGCCCAGCATCGCGGTCAGCGCCTCCAGGCTGCGCTGGCCATCGGCCAGGATCAGCACGCGCCGCTGGCGCATGTCCAGGCCCGCGCGATGGGTCTGCAGGGCGGCGTGGGCCTGGTCGGTCTTGCGCGGGCGCATGCGAAGGCGGCTCGGAGGGAGGCGCGCGCAGCCTGCGTGGCGTCCATGAAGCGGCGGTGACACCGGTGGCGTGCATGTGCGCAAGTGCGGGCGCGGTCCGGGTTTGCGTGAGATTCACCGGCGCCCGCTAGGCTGGGGCGGACCGATATCCGCCTTCGAGGAGCCCGCCTGCATGAAATCCCTGCTGCCCCTGACTGCCGCGCTGGCCCTCACCCTCGCCGCGTGCAAGCCGGCTGACACGCCGCAGCCCAGCACGCCGGCCGCCTCCGAGCCGGCCGCCTCCGCGCCGGCGCAGGCCTCGCCGCCGCCCGCGACCGGCGAAGCGGACCCCCAGGCCAATGTGCCGGCCACCTGGCAGGGCTATGGCGATCTGAAGCTGGGCAGCACCGCCGACGCCGCGCGTCAGGCCTGGGGCGGCGAGCTCAACAGCAGCACGCCCTCGGAGGGCGGCGCCTGCTATCAGCTCACGCCCAAGTGGGCCACCGACAAGGCCGACGTGGCCTTCATGATCGAGGGCGATCACTTCGTCCGCTACGACGTGACCACGTCCAAGGAAGTCGCGCCCGGCGGCGGCAAGGTCGGCATGGACGAGGCCGCGCTGCGCGCGCTGTACGGCGACAAGCTGCAGTCGATGCCGCACAAGTACGTCGAAGGCGGCAAGTACCTGAGCGTGGACGGGCAGGGCGGGGCGAAGCTGGTCTTCGAGACCGGCGCCGACGGCGTGGTCACCAGCTGGCGCGTCGGCCTGCCGCCGCAGATCGACTACGTCGAGGGCTGCGCGTAACGCGGAGTGTGGGAGGGTGTGTCTGTGGGGGCCATTGTCCCTCCTGATCGGGGCGCGCCCACTTTGTAGAGCGGAGCTTGCTCCGCTGCCTTTCGACCCGGTCATCGGGAACGCCCGGCGGAGCGAGCCCCGCTGCTTTTCGACCGGATCATCGGGAACGCCCCAGCGGAGCGAGCTCCGCTCTACAGGTGGGGTTCCCCTCAGGCCTTGCGCGGAAACAGGTAGATCACAGTCCCCACCACCATCGCCGCGCCGACCGCCAGCAGGTTGGCCAGGCTGGCGCTGCACAGCAGGCCCAGGGTGAGCAGTAGCGCTAGCACGGGGATCAGCGGGCCACCGGGCAGGCGCAGGGCGTTGGGGTTCTCGCGATGTTTGCGCGCCAGCACCAGCACCGCCGCCGCAGTGCCGATGTAGGCCAGCAGGCGGGTCACCATCGACAGCAGGGCGAGTTTCTCGAACGAGCCCGACAGCGCCAGCGCCACCGACAGCACGCCCTGCACGATGATCGCCGCGGCCGGCGTGCGGAAGCGCGGATGCACGCCCGCCAGGAACTTCGGCCCGAAGCCGTCCTGCGCCAGCGCGAACAGGAAGCGCGGCCCCAGCATCACCGTGTTGCTGGTGGTGCCCAGGATCGAGATCACCGCGCCCACGGTCAGCACCAGCGCCAGGCCCTCGCCGCCGAAGCGCGCGGCCGCATCGGCCAGCGGCGTGGCCGACTCGGCCAGGCCGGGCAGGGTGCCCATCGCCACCACCTGCACCGCGGCGTAGATCAGCGTCACCAGCGCGATCATGGTGATCAGGGCGAAGGGCACGTCGCGGCGCGGGTTGCGGAATTCGCCGGCGGCGGCCGGGATGTTCTCGAAGCCGGCATAGGCGAACAGCAGCAGCAAGGCCGCCTGGCCCAGGTTGGGCAGGTCGCGCAGGTCCGGCGCGGTGCCGGCGAAGGCCAGCGACCAGTCCATGTAGAACAGGCCGACGACCACGAACAGCAGCAGCGGCACCAGCTTGCCGATCACCAGCGCCACGCCGGTGCGCGCGGCCGAGCGCACGCCGATCACGTTGATCGCGGTCAGCAGGCCCAGCGAGCCGATCACCACCACCAGGCGGCCGGCGCCGCTGGCGGCCGCCGGCCAGAAGCGCGAGACCGCATCGGCCAGGCCGTTGCCCAGCGCCGCGGCCGAGCTGATGCGCGTGAGCCAGATCATCCAGCCGACCTGGAACCCCGCGTAGCGGCCGAAGGCCTCGCGGGCGTAGAGATAGCTGCCGCCCGGCTGGTCGAAATAGCTCGCCGCCTGCGCGTAGCACAGCACCAGCAGCGCCACCGCCACGCCGGCCAGCAGCACCGCCCACAGGCTCAACGGCCCCATCAGCGCGACCGTGGCCGCGGGCAGCAGGTAGATGCCGCTGCCGATGACGTCGTTGATCGACAGCCCGACGATCTGCCAGCGGCTGACCGCGCGGACCAGCGTGCCCTGCGCGGGCGTCGGCGCGGCGCTCACGGCTGCGCGCCCGCGGGCAGCGGCGGCAGCGACCAGGCGCGTTGCAGGCGCTGGTACTCGGGCCGGGGCAGCAGCACGAACAGCGGCCGGCGCGCCGGATCCAGCCAGGCCTGCAGCGCCTCCATGCTGGCCGGGGCCATGGCCGTGCAGCCGGCGGTCGCCTCGCCGGGCTTGCGCCACAGGTGGGCGAAGATGCAGCTGCCCGCGCCCGGCGTGGCCTTGGCGTTGTGTTCGATCACGAAACCGCGGGCGTAGCGCGGATCGCCGTCGTTGTGCAGATCCAGCCGCATGTGTTCGCTGGCGCCCTTGACGGCCTGCGCGCCGACCTGGCGTTCGTCGACGATCCGGTTGTAGAGCGGCGAGTCCGGCACGTCCACGCACCAGCTCGAGGCCTGCATCTGCTGGTAGGCGAGCCTGGTGTCGACCGCGGGCGCATAGCCGAAGGCCTCGCCGATGCCGTAGATCCCGGCCGGGCTGCGGCCATCGCCCTCGCGCTTGCGCGGACCCTCGTGCTGGGCGGGGAACAGGCCTTCGCCCCAGGCGCTGCCCTGCTTGCCGATCGCCACGGCGAAGGCCGGGGCCGCCGGTTTCCAGCCGGCTCCATCGCGCTCGAAGGTCTGCAGCCGGCCCTGGGTGTCGTCCCAGCCGCCGGTGGTGACCACCACCAGCTGTTGCGCCCGGGCCATCGCGGCCGGGGTGGTGGTGCCTTTGGCCAGGGCCGGCTGCGTGGTCAGGACCAGCAGCGTGCACAGCAGGAAGTGGGGCAAGCGCAGGGACATGGACGCTCCGCGGGGCAGGGGGTCAGGCGTCGAGCAGGTGCTGGACGCGTTCCAGGTTGACCGCCAGCTGGCGCTCGCGGTCGGGGTTGGTCTGGCACAGCAGCACGAACACGAAGTCCAGCAGGGACTGCAGCGAACAACGGTACAGCAGCTGGGCGATGTGCGGGGCCGGATCGTGCGCGGACACCACCAGCGCCGCATCGGCATGCGCGCGCAGCGGGTTGGCGGTATGCCGGGTGATGGAGACCACCGCGCCGCCGGCGTCCTGGAACTGGCGCGAGATCTGCGACAGCTGCGGCACCTGGCCGAACTCGGACAGCAGGATCAGCACGTCGCCCGGCCGCGCGGCCGAGACGTTGGTCATCATCAGGATCGCATCGGCGTGATGCACGGTCAGCACGCCCAGCAGCGACAGGCGCATGGCGAACTCGCGCGCGAACAGTCCGTCGTCGCCCAGCCCGCACACGAACACCTTCTGCGCCTGGTCGATGCGCGCGACGATCTGCTCGATGCGCGCGCGCGGGTTGAGCAGGCGCGTCTCCTCCTCGGCGGCGGCCTTGCTGCGGCGCAGGCTGTCTTCCAGCCGAGTGTAGGCATCGCCGCCGTCGGCGGGCGCGGCCGGATCGGCCGGCTGGCCGCCATTGCCGCGCGCGATGGCCTGGCCGACCGAATACTTCAGATCCGGATAGCCGCGGAAGCCGAGCTTCTGGCTGAACTTCACCACCGAGGACTGGCTGATGCCCAGCGCGCTGGCCAGCTGCTGGGAGGAGTAGTCGCGCAGCAGGTGGGCGTTGTCGAGGATGTAGTCGGCGATGCGCCGCTCGATGGCGGACATGCGCTCGCGTTCGGCGCGGATCTTGAGCAGGGGGGGCATCAGCCGGTGCTCCTGCACAAGTTGTTGCCGTTGCCGTTGCCGTGGCTGGTGCCGTGGCCGTTGCCGTTGCTGTTGTGCTCTTTCCGTCCCCCTCCGCAGCGGCGATGCCGATGGGTCAAACCCCGCAGGGGCGCCGCGCATGGATGCGCGGCGTTTCCGGTCGGGGCAGGATGCCCCGTCCGGAAATTCCCGTCGGCAGCGCGGACCCGGCGCGCCGCAGGCGCGGCGGGCGCGAGGACTGGGGTGTGCTTTCTTTGGCCTACCTTTCTTTGCACAAGCAAAGAAAGGTAGGTCGTGCCCCGGAGGGGCGCGAAAGCCTTTGCTGTTACATGCTGCTCCGCGTTGGAGGAGTGCCGCATGGAGCCAAGGAGAACGCGAACGCGTTTGAGGGTTGCGTGGTTCGCTTTCCTCCGATCGAGAGAGCGAGCGCGCTGGTGTTGCAGCTTCTGTTCAAAGCAGGGGCAACGGCCAAAGCGTTTCTCGCCCTGTCGGGCGCGAGTCACTTTTCTTTGCTTGTGCAAAGAAAAGTAACCAAAAGAAAGCACACCCCGTCCTCGCGCCCGTCGCGCTACGCGCGCCGGGTCCGCGTGACCGGCGGGGATTCGCGGAAGGGGCATCCTGCCCCTGCCGCGAACGCCGCGCATCCATGCGCGGCGCCCTTCGGGTGTTTCCCCGCCGGTCCCGCCGCTGCGGAGGGGGCCCGGAAAAGCACAAGCAACGGCAACGGCAGAAGCAGAAGCAGAAGCAGAAGCGCCTCCCGTCGTCCCCGCGAACGCGGGGACCCGGTGACTTGCGTGCAGGAGAGGCAGAGGCGCTGGATCCCCGCCTTCGCGGGGATGACGGCCGCAAGGACGCGTGGCGTTCCGGAGAAGGCGCATGTGCCTCACGGCGCGAGCAGCTCCAGTCCCTGGATCTCGCGGATGCCCAGCCCCGGCGCATCCGGGATGCTGATCTCCGACTCGTCGAACAGCACCCCGCCCACCACCGGATTGAACTGGCCCAGCGAGGGCCCGTCCAGATCGATCTTGGTGATCACATTGGCCTTGGCCACCGCCAGATGCACCGCCGCGGCCACGCTGATCGAGGACTCGATCATGCAGCCGATCATGCAGTCCACCCCGTACAGCGCGGCGATGTCGGCGATGCGGATGGCATTGGACAGCCCGCCGGTCTTCATCAGCTTGATGTTGATGATGTCGGCGGCGCGGCGCTGGATCAGGTCGAACACCTGCTGCGGCGCGAACACGCTCTCGTCGGCCATCACCGGCGTGTTGACCCGCTCGGTGACGTACTTGAGGCCGTCGATGTCGGCCGCCTTGACCGGCTGCTCGAGCAGTTCGAGCACCACGCCGGCGTCCTCGAGCTTGCCCATGGCATAGACCGCCTGCTTGGCGGTCCAGCCCTGGTTGGCGTCCAGGCGCAGCAGAGCGCGGCCCTCGACCGCGGCGTGGATCGCCTTGACCCGCTCGATGTCCAGGCCGATGTCCTTGCCGACCTTGATCTTCAGCGACTCGAAGCCGCGCTCCAGCGCGGACAGCGAGTCGGCCACCATCTTGTCGATGTAGTCCACGCTGATGGTGATGTCGGTGGTGATCACCGGATCGCCGCCGCCCAGCAGCTGGTACAGCGGCGCGCCGTAGCGCTGCGCCCACAGGTCGTAGAGGGCGATCTCCACCGCGGCCTTGGCGCTGGTGTTGCGCTCCATTGAGGACTGCACCAGCGCCGTCAGATGGTTGAGGTTGGCGATGTCCTGGCCGATCAGGCGCGGGGCGATGAAATGGCGGATGGCCTCGATGATCGAGCCATGCGTGTCGCCGGTGATCACCGCGGTGGCGGCGGCCTCGCCGTGGCCGGTGTGACCGCTGTCGGTACGGATCAGCACGATCACGTCCTCGACCGTGTCCACGGTGCGCAGCGCGGTCTTGAACGGGGTCTTCAACGGCACGCGCAGCATGCCCAACTCGATGTGGGTGATCTTCATTCTTGGGCTTTCGGGCGGATGCGCTGGATGTTGGTGATGCGGTCGACATAGCTGGCGGTGTCGCTGGCCAGCATCGGTTCGAGCGGGGTGACCGACACGCCGTTGAGGTGGCCGGCCACGCGCTTGCCGTCGGCGCCGGCCCAGCCGCCGCCGGCGGTGTCGTGGATGACGTAGGTCAGGCCGTTGGCGTGGCCCAGCACCACCATGACGTGCCCCGGGATGTAGACCAGGTCGCCGAGGGCGAGCTGCCTGACCGCGGTCAGGCGCTTGGCGTCGGGGTCGTCGGGGGCGAAGGCGATGCGGTCCAGCGCCGGGCTGACCGCCTGCTGCGAGGTATTGCGCGGCAGCAGCACGCCGAAGCTGCGGTAGACCTCGGAGGTGAAGCCGCTGCAGTCGCGCGCATCGTAGGAATGGCCCCAGCCGTAGCGCTCGCCCAGGAACTTGAAGGCCTGGGTGATGAAGTGGCGCGGGGTCAGCGGCAGGTAGTCGGCCGCCGTGTCGGCCGTGCGCGGCAGCAGCGCCGGCACCAGCGCCAGCGAGCCGTCGGCGCTGCGGATCGGCAGCTGGATCACCCAGGCGGTGTAGGGCAGCTGGCCGTTGACCGGCCGGGTCGGCGCCCAGTCGGCCAGCACCGGCACGCGCACGCCCATGTCCAGCTGCAGCTGCGAGACCTGCGGCTGCTCGGGCGTGAACACCGTGGTGGCGGTGGCGCCGGTGACCACGCGGTACGGCCCGTGGGCGCCGTAGTCGAACACCTGCTGGGCGCTGCCCAGGCCGACGAAGCGCTTCTCGATCCAGGCGCTGTAGCGCTCGGAGGCGACGAACAGCCACTGCCCGTCGCGGCTTTCGTGCAGCACGGCCACCGCATCGCCGGGGAACAGCGCGCTTTCCTGGAAGCGGTCGATGTCGTGGTCGTCCACGCTGCTGAAGACGCGCCGCGCGGTCGGGAAGGTGCGCAGGTCGGCGCGATGGGTGACCAGGCCGTAGCGCAGCGGCGTGGCGGCGGGCACGGCGTCCAGCGCCAGGCTGGCCTGCAGCGCGTCCAGGGCGGCGGCATCCAGCGCCTGGCCGTCGAGGCCGTAGAGCGTGCGCGTGGGCCGCACCGACAGCGCCTGGATCGCCTCGACCACCTGCGCCCTGGGCAGCTGCGCGGGCAGGGCGCGCAGGTCGTGGATGGCCGGGTCGTCGCGGCGCATGCGCGCGTTCTGCGCGGCGATGCCGGCGCGGTCCAGCAGCACGCGGTCGGGCTGCGGCTGCCTGGCGATCCAGTAGGCGGCGGTGAGCTTGGGCGGATCGACGCCGACCACGCCGGTGACCGGGTCGATGGCGACCTGCGGCACCGGCACGCGCGCGGCCAGCGAGCCGATGGCCAGCAGCGACAGCAGGGCGCAGCAGGCGGCCGCGCGCAGGGCGTGGGCCGGGGAAGGCGGGCGCGTCATGGGGTGTCGCTCCGGAATCGATGAAGAAAAATAATTATTCCTCGTGATCTGAAATGCAAGAATAAATTATTGACCAGGCGCAGCCTGCGTGCTAATCGTGTCGTCCTCCGCCGCTGCCCGACGACCGCCTCGACGTGGACGCCTCGACCTGCCCCGGTTCCTCCTCCGCCACCCGCCTGGCGCGCAGCGCGCTGCTGTGCCTGGTCCTGGCGACCGCGCCGCAGGGCGCGCGCCCGGCCGCGCCCCCTGCGATGGTGCCCGAAGTGATCGCGCAGGTGGACCGCGGCCAGTTCCGGCAGGCGCAGGCCGGCATCGATCAGGCCCTGGCCGACGCCACGCTGGACGCGGCCACGCGCCAGGCCCTGCTCGACCAGCGCGAGCGGATGCGCCGCATCCGCCTGGATTTCAGCCTGGACCGCGCCGCGGCCTTCGCCAGGGTGCAGCAGGCGATCCCCGACCTGCGCCAGGACGAGTTCGACGCCTGGGACGCGCAGGGCCTGATCGAGCACATGGACATCGACGGGCAGCGCTGGTGGTTCAAGCGCGCCCCGTCCAACCTGTTCCTGCTGAGCAGCCAGGCCGTGGCGCGCCGCGCCCAGCCGCGTGCGCCCTCCGACGGCCCCAACGAGCGCCTCAACGATCATCACCGCGAAGTGCTGCGCGAGGCCAAGGCCAGCGGCCGCACCAGCGTGGCGCCGCGCCGCATCGAGGTGACCCAGTCCCTGACCGTCAAGGCCGATGCGGTGCCCGATGGCGAAACCATCCGCGCGTGGATTCCCTATCCGCGCGCCATCCCCGGCCAGCAGGAAGACATCGTGTTCCTGGACAGCACGCCGGCCGGCGCGCGCGTGGCCGGGACCGACGCGCCGCAGCGCACCGCCTACCTGGAGGCCACCGCGCGCAAGGGCCAGCCCACGCGCTTTGCCGTGCACTACGCGGTGACCGTGTATGCGCGCCACTTCGCCATCGACCCGGCCAAGGTGGTGGCCACCCCAAGCGACCCGGCGCTGAAGCCGTTCCTGGCCGAGCGTCCGCCGCATGTGGTGTTCACCCCGCAGCTGCGCGCGTTCTCCCGGCAGGTGGTGGGCGATGAGACCAACCCGTACCGCATCGCGCGCAAGCTGTTCGCCGCGGTGGACAAGATCCCGTGGGCCGGGGCGCGCGAGTACTCGACCATCAGCAACATCTCCGACTACGCCCTGCACGCCGGTCACGCCGACTGCGGCCAGCAGACCCTGCTGCTGATCGCGCTGCTGCGCATGAACGGCATCCCCGCGCGCTGGCAGAGCGGCTGGGTGTTCTCCGACGATGCGGTGGGCTACGACAACATCCACGACTGGGGTTGGCTGTACCTGGCGCCCTATGGCTGGGTGCCGATGGACGTGACCACCGGGGCGCTGGACAGCGCCGACCCGGCCGAGCGCGACTTCTACTTCGGCGGGCTCGACGCCTACCGCATGGCCTTCAACGACGACTGGTCGGTGGGCTTCGCCCAGCCCAAGGCGACGTGGCGCTCGGACGATGTGGACTCGCAGCGCGGCGAGGCCGAGTGGCGTGGCGGCAACCTCTACTACGACCAGTGGAGCTACGACTTCAAGTGGCATGTGGCGCCGCTCACGCGGGCGCCCTGACCCCTTTCGATCTTCCCCACCATTTCACCTGAAGGAGAGAGCAGGATGAAAGCCAAGCAGTACAAGCGCGTCGCGTTGTGTGTGGCCCTGGGCGCGTGCCTGGGCGCGATGGCGCCGGCCATGGCGCAGAGCACGACCGGCGCCATCGCCGGCCGCGCCGCCGTCGGCGACACGATCACGCTCACGCACCAGGCCACCGGCCTGACGCGCACGGTCACCGTCGGCAGCGATGGCCAGTACCGCCTGGCGCAGCTGCCGGTGGGCGAGTACCGCCTGGTGGTCGAACACGCCGGCGGCGGCGCCGGCGCGCCGCTGGAGGTCAGCGTGCCGCTGGGCGGCACCACCACGGTCAACCTGGGCGACGCCGGCGCGGTCACGCTCGATGGCGTGCGCGTGGTCGGCGCCAAGGTGATCAACCAGGTCGATGTCCATTCCACCGAGACCTCGTTCAACATCAGCCGCCAGGAGCTCTCGCGCCTGCCGGTGGACCAGAACCTCAGCGCGGTGGCGCTGCTGGCGCCGGGCGTGGTGTCCTCGGGCGCGACCTTCGGCGGGCTGACCTTCGGCGGTTCGTCGGTGGCCGAGAACGCGGTCTACATCAACGGCCTGGACGTGACCGATCCGTATCGGCGCCAGGGCTTCTCCTCGGTGCCGTTCGGCTTCTTCCAGGAAGTGCAGGTCAAGACCGGCGGCTACTCGGCCGAGTTCGGCCGCAGCACCGGCGGCGTCATCAATGCGGTGACCCGCTCGGGCGACAACACCTTCCGCGCCGGCGTGGAGTTCACCGCCGAGCCCTCGGCCTGGGCCGCGTCCAAGAAGGACCACTTCCACCACGACGGCACCCTGGACGAACGCGACCGCACCAGCCGCGATGCCAGTTCGTTCTACAAGACCAATGTCTGGGCCTCCGGCCCGCTGATCCGCGACAAGCTGTTCTTCTTCGGCATGTACGAGATCCGCGACAGCCAGCCGCGCGACATCGACACCACCCAGGCCTTCTACACCAAGGGCGACAACGACTTCTGGGGCGGCAAGCTGGACTGGCACATCACCGATGACCACCTGCTGGAACTGCTGGCCTTCTCCGACAAGGCCGACACGGTCACCGACGCCTACGGCTACGACTGGGACAGCGGCACGCGCGGGGCGTGGGTGGGCAGCAGCAATGCGGCCACCGGCGGCAACAACTGGTCGCTGACCTATACCGGCCACTTCGGCGACAACTTCGTGGCCAAGGCCCTGTACGGGGTGAACAAGCGCAGCGAGGACAGCGGCAGCCCGCTGGATGCGGCGTGCAGCATCGTCACGCGTTCGGGCAGCTATACCGCGGCCTTCGGGCCCAGGACCACGCAGGAAGGCTGCCACCCGAGCAATTCCAGCATCAACAGCCGCGAGGACGAGCGCAAGGCCGCGCGCCTGGACTTCGAGTGGACGCTGGGCGATCACCTGCTGCGCTTCGGCGCCGACCAGGAAATCATGGATTCCACCAGCGCCCGGGTCTATCCGGGCGACGGCCGCAGCTATCAGGTGCAGGCGACCACGCCGGGCAGCGTGCTGCCGGGCGGCGGGGTGGTGCCGGCCGGCGTCAACGCCATCGTCGATGCGCGCTACTACGTCACCGGCGCGCCGGTGCGGGCCAAGGCGCAGGCCATCTACGTGGAGGACAACTGGAACGTCACGCCCAACATCCTGCTCAATCTGGGCGTGCGCGCGGACAAGTTCGAGAACACGCTGCTGGCCTCGGGCGCGACCTTCGCCAAGGCCGACTTCTCCGACATGGTGTCCCCGCGCGTGGGCTTCAGCTGGGACATGCGTGGCGACGGCACGACCAAGCTGTTCGGCAACGCGGGCCGCTATTACATCCCGCTGACCAACAAGCTCACCGACTACTTCGGCGGCGGCACCACCGACGAGCACACCTACTACGTGCTCAACGGCTGGTCCGAGCAGCGCCACCCGGTCACCGGCGATCCCTACCTGCTGCCCAACCTCGGCGCGCAGATCGGCCCGGTCAATACCGACGGCAACGCGCCGGCGCCCAGCGACCTGCGCACCACGGTGGCCAAAAACATCAAGCAGGTCTACCAGGACGAATACATCCTGGGCTTCCAGCAGGCCATCAGCGAGGCCTGGTCCTATGGCGTCAACCTGACCTATCGCAAGATGACCCGCGCGGTCGAGGACGCGCGTATCAACCATGTCGAGGGCTGCCCCTGGTACTCGGGCGACTGGCCGATCATCAACCCGGGCGAGAAGACCACGCTGTGGTGCCCGACCACCGAGGACTGGGTGAGCTTCGACTCGTCGAAGGACGGCTACAAGGCCGGCGGCAGCGGCGCGATCATGGGCTACAAGAAGCCGCGGCGCACCTACAAGGCGGCCGAGTTCCAGATCGACCGCGCCTGGGACGACAAGTGGTTCTTCAACGCCAGCTACATCTATGCGCGCAGCGAGGGCAACATCGAGGGTCCGGTGAACTCGGACACCGGCTACAACGACACCAACCTGGTGCAGTACTACGACCATCCGGCGGTCAACGAGCGCTACGGCGTGCTGTTCAACGATTACCGCCACCAGGTCAAGCTGCGCGGCGGCTTCAAGCTCAACGACATGTGGAGCTTCGGCGCGACGCTGGCGGCGCACTCGGGTGGGCCGATCACCGCCTTCGGCGTGGTCTGGCCCAACGACAGCCGCGCGGCCGGCGGCCCCGGCGAGTACAGCGGCGGCGGCTCGGGCTGGCTGTGCACGGCCAACTGCGGCGACTGGCGCACGCGCCAGCTGGTGTACACCGAGCGCGGCGCGTTCGGCCGCATGCCCTGGGTCTACAACCTGGGCGCCAACGTGACCTGGACCCTGCCGGTGGAGGGCATCGACCTGAAGGCGCGGCTGTCGGTGTACAACCTGCTCAACCGGCAGACGGTGATCAACGTGCATTCGCGCTACGAGAGCGCACCGGGCACGCCGATGCCGTATTTTGGCGAGGGCACGGTCTGGCAGGAGCCGCGCTGGACGCAGTTGGTGGTGACCTGGAACTTCTGACGGCAGGTGCGCGGGCGGCCCGTCGCGCACGGGCTGTCCATCGCGACGGGAACGGCATGTTCAAGCACACAGGCAAGGCGCTGGCCCTGGCAGCGCTGCTGCTCGCATCGGGTGCGTCGGCGGCGGCCGATGCGCCGGCGCAGGCGTCCTTCGACACGCTGTTCGACCAGGCCATGACGCGCTACCGGCTGCCCGGCCTGGCGGTGGGCGTGGTCGAGGACGGCAAGGTGGTCTACCTGCGCACGGCGGGCGAAACGCGCGCCGGCAGCGGCGAGAAGATCGACGCCGACACGCTGTTCAAGATCGCCTCCAACACCAAGGCCATGACCACCGGCGTGCTGGCGCGGCTGGTGGATCAGGGCAAGCTCAAGTGGGACGACCCGGTCACCAAATACCTGCCGCAGTTCCGCATGGCCGATCCCTGGGTCACGCGCAACTTCCAGGTGCGGGACCTGCTGATCCACAACAGCGGGCTGGGGCTGGGGGCGGGCGATCTGATGCTGTGGCCCGAGCCCAACGACTTCACCCGCGCCGACATCATCGCCGGGCTGGCCTATCTGCAGCCCATGCACAGCTTCCGCGCCCACTACGCCTACGACAACCTGATGTACGTGGTCGCCGGCGAAGTGGCGGTCAAGGCCGGTGGCAAGCCCTACGACCAGCTGGTGCGGCAGGAGCTGTTCGGCCCGCTGGGCATGAGCCGCTGCCAGGTCGGCGCGTTCGAGCGCGATGCGGTGGGCAACCTGGCCCAGCCGCACATGGTCAAGGACGGGCGCAACGTGGTGGTGCGCGCCGATGGCCCGACCATTCCGGACAACCCGTCCATGTCCGCCGGCGGCATCCGCTGCAGCGTGCGCGATCTGACCACCTGGATCGCGATGTGGCTGGCGCCCGATGCGGCCCATCCCTGGCTCTCGGCCCAGCAGCGCACCGCGCTGTGGACGCTGCATACGCCGATGCCGATTGGGACGCAGCTGCGCGACTGGGACGGCACCCATCTGTACGGCTATGGCTACGGCTGGCGGCTCTCGGATGTGGACGGTCAGTGGCGCGTGGCGCATACCGGCACGCTGATGGGCATGTATTCCTCGGTGACGCTGCTGCCGGACCGCAAGGTCGGCTTCGTGGTGCTGATCAACGGCGACGGCGAGGCCGCGCGCACCACGCTGACCGAGGCGCTGACCAAGCACTACACCCGCCCCGGCGCGGGGCTGGATGTCGATCACTACGCGGGCCTGCTGGAACAGGCGCGCGCCAAGGCGGTCGCCACCGCCACGCACCCGCAGGTGCCGGACACCTCGGACCGCAAGCCCGCCACGGCGGCGCAGTTCGCGCGCTGGCAGGGCGTGTATCGCGATCCGTGGTTCGGCCAGGTGAGCCTGTGCCCACAGGGCCAGGGCGTCGTGTTCCGCGCCGCGCGCTCGCCGCTGATGCGCGGGCCGGTGCTGGTCTCGCACGGGCGCTGGCTGGTGGACTGGGACGATGCCAGCGTCGATGCCGAGCCGTGGCTGGACTTCGCCCAGGCCGACGGCAAGGCCACGCTGACGCTGAAGTCAATCGACCCGGACGCCGATTTCAGCTACGACTATCAGGACCTGCACTTCCAGCGCGTGGCCGCGTGCCCGGCGCAGCGGGGCGCAGCCGATCCATGAACCAGGGCCCGTCGATGCATTCCACACCGAACCTGCCATTGCGCGCGGCCATGCTGCTGCTGGCCGCGCTGCTGCTGTCGGCCTGCGCCGGCCTGCCGCCGAAGAATCCGCTGGCGCAGTGGGACCCCTCGCCGAATCAGAATGCGCGCGGGCCTATCCTGATCGTCATCCATTTCACCAGCGAGGACTCGGTCGCCGAGAGCCTGAAGACCCTTAAGACCGCCAACAGCGCAGGCCCGGTCAGCGCGCACTATCTGATCGGCGCCGACGGCAAGCGTTACCAGCTGGTCAGCGACGATCGCCGCGCCTGGCACGCCGGCGCGGGCCACTGGGGCACGATCAACGACGTCAACTCCGCCTCGATCGGCATTGAGCTGGACAACGATGGCCACTCGCCCTTCGCCGATGCGCAGATCGATAGTCTGCTGCTGTTGCTGGACGACCTGTGCCGGCGCCACCACATTCCGCGCACGGCGATCATCGGCCACGAGGACATGGCGCCGGGGCGCAAGGTCGATCCGGGTCCGCTGTTCCCGTGGAAGCGGCTGGCGCAGGCGGGCTTCGGCGTGTGGCCGCGCGCCGATGCGCCGCCGGCGCCGGCCGGTTTCGACCCGTGGCTGGCGATGGCCACGCTTGGCTATCCGCTGGACAACCGCGGGGACGCGGTCCAGTCCTTCCGCCATCATTTCCGCGGCCTGGAGGGGCGCACTTTCGATGAGGAAGACCTGCGCATCCTGCATGACCTGACCCTGCCGCCTCCGGCGAAGGACGCGCAGGAGGATGCGCCGTGAGGCGTGTTCTCGCCCTTCTGCTGGTGCTGGCCGCCTCCAACGCGCATGCCGCCGAGCCGGTGCGCACCTCGCCGGCCACCACCGCCGCGCAGGCCGGGCTGGTTGATGTGACCACGCTGGCGCCGGACGTGCGGCGCGACATCCGCTACGCCGGCGCGCACAACTTCACCGGCAAGCCGGTGGATGGCTACGAGGCGCCGAAGTGCCTGCTGCTGGCGCCGGTGGCGCAGGCGCTGGCGCAGGTGCAGGCCGACCTGCGCGCGCAGGGCCTGGGCCTGAAGCTGTTCGACTGCTATCGCCCTATGCGTGCGGTGCAGGCCTTCATGCGCTGGGCCGCCGATCTGCCCGACCAGACGATGAAGGCCGAGTTCTACCCGGCGCTGGACAAGACCCGGATCATCCCCGATGGCTACGTGGCCGAGGTCTCCGGCCACAGCCGCGGCGCGACGGTGGACCTGACCCTGGTGCGCTGCCAGGCCGGTGCCTGCACCGAGCTGGACATGGGCACGCCGTTCGACTTCTTCGATCCGCGCGCGCATACCGATGCGCCGGGCCTGAGCGAGGCGCAGCGCGCCAACCGCACACGTCTGGTCGAGGCGATGGCGCGGCGCGGCTTCGCCAACTATCCCGGCGAGTGGTGGCATTACACCTTCAAGCCGGAGCCCTCGCCCGACGTGCAGTTCGACGTGCCGGTGCGCTGACTTGTCCGAGCAGCTGTCTGTCGGATGTAGAGCGGAGCTTGCTCCGCTGCTCTTCGGCCGGATCAATCGGGGAAGCCCCAGCGGAGCAAGCTCCGCTCTACAGGTGGGGGCCGCCCTTGTGGCCTTTTCGGCCAATGGCGGCGATGGGCTCTTCGGGAAGGCCTCATCGCCGCCATGGTGGCTCCCACGTTACTTCGACCGGCCTGCGCGGCCGCTGGAATCGCTTCATGTCTGAGACCCACACCGCCCTGATCCAGTCCGACATCGTGCTGTTCGGCCTGATCGCCGCCACGCTGGCGTTCGTGTTCTGGACCGCCTCGCTCAAGGGCGTCTGGCAGAAGTTCTACGGCATCGTGCCGCCGCTGCTGCTGTGCTATTTCATCCCTGGCATCTTCAACTCGCTCGGCGTGATCGACGGTGCCGGCAGCCAGCTCTACAACCCGGTCGCCAGCCGCGTGCTGCTGCCGGCCGCGCTGGTGCTGCTGACCCTGACCATCGACCTCAAGGCGGTCATGGGGCTGGGCTGGAAGCTGCTGGCGATGTACTTCGGTTCGTCCTTCAGCATCATGCTCGGCGCGTTCTTCGCCTTCTGGGTGATGCAGCACGCGCATCCGGCGACCACCGCCGGCGACACCTGGGGCGGCATGGCGGCGCTGGCCGGCAGCTGGATCGGCGGCGGCGCCAACATGGTCGCGATGAAGGAGATCTTCCAGGTCGACGAGACCACCTTCGGCCAGTTCGTGGTGCTCGATGTCGGCGTGGGCTATGTGTGGATGGCGGTGCTGATCTTCCTGGCCGGGCGCGCCAAGGCCATCGATGCGCGCTCGGGCGCCGACACCGCGGCCATCGACGCGCTCAAGGCGCGCCTGGCCGACTACAGCGCCCAGCACGCGCGCATCCCCACGCTGACCGACTACATGCTGATCATCGGCCTGGCCTTCGGCGTGGTCGGCCTGGCGCACGCGGTGTCGCCGCCGCTGGCGGGCCTGTTCGCGCCGTATCCATGGGCGCATGCGGCCAGCCTGGATTCGCCGTATGTGTGGGTGGTGCTGCTGGCCACCTTCGCCGGGCTGGCGCTGAGCTTCACCGGCGCGCGCCAGCTCGACGGCGCCGGCGCCTCGAAGATCGGCACGCTGCTGCTGTACGTGTTGATCGCCTGCATCGGCATGCAGATGGACATCGCCGCGCTGCTCGGCCGGCCCTGGCTGTTCGTGCTGGGCGTGCTGTGGATCGCCGTGCACATCGTGCTGCTGTGGCTGCTGGGCCGGCTGCTGAAGGTGCCGTTCTTCTATTTCGCCATCGGCTCGCAGAGCAATATCGGCGGGCCGGCCTCGGCGCCGGTGGTGGCGGCGGTGTTCCATCCGGCGCTGGCCCCGGTCGGCGCGCTGCTGGGCACGCTGGGCTATGCCACCGGCACGGTGCTGGCCTATCTGGTCGGCATCGGCCTGCGCGCGATGGCCGGCGCGGGCTGAGCCTGGGCGACCGCGCGCGTCCACCGTCATTCCGCGAAGGCGGGAATCCTGCGCCTTTGGCCTGGTGCGTGTTCCCGCGCCTGCGTCCTGTTTCCCGGCGGCCTACACGCGAATCGATGGCAGGCCCTAGAATCCCCTCACTCATCCAAGCGGGGCGGTGCGATGGTCGAGGGCTGGGGTTTGTTCGTGCTGGGCCTGGTGCTGCTGGCGCTGGGCGGCGACACGCTGGTCAAGGGCGTGTCGGGCATCGCGCAGCGGGCCGGGCTGTCGCCGTTCACCGCCGGACTGTTGCTGCTGGCCTTCGGCACCTCGCTGCCGGAGCTGTTCGTCAACGGCGCGGCGCTGCTGCGCGGCACGCCGTCGCTGGCGCTAGGCAATGCGGTCGGCAGCAATCTGGTCAATCTGGGCCTGACCCTGCCGCTGGCGGCGCTGTTCGCCAGCGTGCAGGTGCGCCTGCGCCTGCTTACCCCGCTGCTGTGGGTGCTGGTGATCGCCTCGCTGCTGGTGATGGTGTTCGGCCTGGACGGGCGCCTGAACCGGCTCGAGGGCGGCCTGCTGCTGCTCGGCTTCGTCCTGGTCGTGGTGAAGGTGATCGTGCGCGGGCGCGCCGAGGCGCCCGAGGTGCGCGCGCCGGTGGAGGCCTACGCCGCCACCCGCACCGTCACCTGGCTCAACCTGCTGCGGCTGCTGATCGGCGTGGTGCTGCTGGGCTACGGCGCGCGCGATGTGGTGGTCTCGATGGCCACCCTGGCCCCGGCGCTGGGCCTGACCCCGCTGATGGCCGGCCTGCTGCCGGTGGCCATCGGCACGGCGCTGCCGGAGATCGCCGCGGCCATCGCCGCCGCGCGCCGCGGGCAGGGCGACATGGTGCTGGGCCACGTGATCGGCTCCAGCGTGTGCAATCTGCTGCTGGTGGTGGGCGGCATGGCGCTGATCGCGCCGCTGGCGCTGCCGGCCTCGTTCGTGAAGCTGGAACTGCCCGCGGCCATCGTCCTGGCCATCGTGCTGGTGCCGATGCTGCGCGGCGATGCCCGCGTCAGCCGCGGCGAGGCGGCCGTGCTGCTGCTGGCCTTCTGCGCCTGGGTGGCGCTGGAACTGGCCTGGCTGCGCTGATCAGCGCGCTGCGTCTTCGTCCTCGTCCTGCGGCGCCTGGGGCCGGGTGACCTGCGGCGAGATCCGCGTGTCCTTCGGCGGCACCGGCCGGGCATGGGTCATCAGCGACAGCGCCGCCTTGCTCATCAGGTGCGCGCTGATCGGCGCGGTGATGAACAGGAACGCGGTGATCAGCAGTTCGCGCGGCTGCGGGTCCTGGCCCAGCACCAGGTGATAGCCGACCGAGGCGATCAGCACGCAGCCCACGCCCAGCGTGCTGCCCAGCGTGGGCGCATGCACGCGCCGGAAGAAGTCCGACAGCCGCACCAGGCCCAGCGCGCCGATCAGGATGAAGGCCGTGCCGGCGATCAGCACCAGCGCCAGCAGCACGCGGAAGAGGTCGATCATTCGAACACGTCCCGGCGCAGCACGAACTTGCACAGCACCACCGTGCTGCTGAAGCCCAGCATCGCCACCACCAGCGCCGCCTCGAAGTACACCGGGCTGTCCAGGTGCATGCCCAGCAGCATCAGCGCCGCGATGAAGGTCACCGACAGCGTGTCCAGCGCCAGGATGCGGTCGGCCACCGTGGGCCCGCGCAGCAGGCGCCACAGGCACAGCAGCGCGGACACGCCGATGGCCACCAGGCAGGCCACGATGGTGTGCTCGAAGAACAGATGTGCGGTCATGGAAAGATCTCCATCAGCGGCTTTTCGTAGCGGGTCTTGATGTTGTCGATCGCTTCCTGCGCGCTGCGCATGTCCAGCATGTGGACGAGCAGGTAGCGGCGGTCGTCGGTCAGCGCGGCCGAGACCGTGCCGGGGGTCAGGGTGATCATGCTGGTCAGCGCGGCGATGCCGTGCAGGTTCTGGATGTCCAGCGGGATCCAGATGAAGCCCGGATGCAGCCGGCGCTCGGGGCCGAGCACCTGCATGGCGACGATCACGTTGGAGCGCAGGATGTCCCAGGCCACCACGCACAGCATGCGCGGCACCGGCCGCAGCGAGCCGATGCGCGCGTACTCGCGGTCCAGGCGCGCGGCGAAGCGCGGGATCAGCCAGCCCAGCAGCAGGGCCAGCGCGAACTGGGCCGCGCTGTAGCTGTCGGTCATCAGCAGCCAGAACGCGATCACGCACAGGCTCAGCGGCCAGGACGGGGTCAGCCAGCGCAGCAGGCGTGCAGCCATCATGGCGCCCTCAGCACGGACGGCGCCGCGCGCAGCTGGTCGGTATAGCCGGCCGCGTCCAGCAGCTGTTGCCCGGCCGCGTCGGTGTAGCGCATCAGCGGCGCGGCGAAGGCCGTCATCGCCACGCCGAAGGCCAGCAGCAGCACCGTGGCCCAGGTCTCCTGCGGCCGGGCGCGGGCAGGCACGGGCTGTTCGCATTCGGCCTGCTCCACCTGCGCGGGCAGGCGCCAGAACAGGCGCACGCCGGCGCGGCTGAGGCCGATGATCACCAGCAGGCTGGAGAGCAGCACCACGCTCCACACCAGCGGCGTCTGCGCCGTCGGCACCGCCGAGAGCAGCGCGGCCTTGGCCAGAAAGCCAGACAGCGGCGGCAGGCCCGCGGCCGAGACCGCGGCGATCAGGAACAGCGTGCCTGGCACCGCGCGCCCAGGCAGGGCAGCGATGATCGACTTGTCGTCGCCGGCCGTGCCGCGGCGGCGGCGGATCAGGTCGGCGATCAGGAACAGCGCGGCCGCCACGAAGGTGCTGTGCGCCAGGTAGTACAGGCCCGCGCCGATGGTCTGCGCCTGGCCCAGGGCGAAGGCCACGAACAGCGTGGCCGCCGACCAGATCACCAGATAGCCGATCATCAGCCGCAGCCGTGCCGAGCCCAGCACGCCCAGCGCGGCCACCAGCAGCGTGCCGGCGCCCAGCCACAGCAGCGCGGGGCGGGCGAAGCCGGCCAGCAGCCCGGCCTGCGCGCCCAGCAGCAGGGTGCTGACCCGCAGCACCGCGTACAGGCCGACCTTGGTCATCACCGCGAACAGCGCCGCCACCGCCGCCGGCGCGCGCGCATAGGTCTCCGGCAGCCACAGGTACAGCGGCAGCAGCGCGGCCTTGGCGCAGAACACCACCAGCAGCAGGCCGAAGGCGGCCTTGACCAGCCCGGCCTGCGCCGGCGGCACCTGGCCGATGCGCGCGGAGAGCTCGGCCATGTTGAGCGAACCCAGCAGCCCGTAGATCAGCCCCAGCGCGATCAGGAACACCGCCGAGGCGGCGACGTTGAAGGCCACGTAGTGGAACGCGCCGCGCAGGCGCAGCCCGCGCCCGCCGCTGGCCAGCAGGCCGTAGCTGGCGCTCAGCATCACCTCGAAGAATACGAACAGGTTGAACACATCGCCGGTCAGGAAGGCGCCGTTGAGCCCCATCAGCTGCAGCTGGAAGAAGGCATGGAAATGCGGCGCGCGCCGGTCCCAGCCGCCGCAGACGTGCAGCAGGCAGGCGGCGCCCAGCAGCCAGGTCACCGCCAGCATCCAGCCCGACAGCCGGTCTGCCATCAGCGCGATGCCCAGCTGCGCCGGCCAGTCGCCGAGCAGGTAGGCGACCACCTCGCCGTCGCTTACGCGCGCGACCACGGCCGCCACCGCCACGCCCTGCAGTGCCAGCATCCCCCACGCCGCCCAACGCCGCGCCGCCCAGCCGAAGCGCCGGTGTTCGAGGAACAGCGCCAGCGCCGCGCCCAGCAGCGGCAGCACGATCGGCCACAGCAACAGATGGCTCATGCGCCGGGCTCCCGCGGCGGCGCGGCCGGCGGCTCGGGCGCGGCGTCGTGCGCATCGACATGGTCGCTGTGGTTGTCGGCGCGGCTGCGCATGGCCAGCACCAGGCTGACCGCGGTCATGGCGAAGGCGATCACGATCGCGGTCAGCACCAGCGCCTGCGGCAGCGGATCGGTGTAGTGCGCCAGGTCGGCCGGCTGGCCGTCCACCAGCACCGGCGGCTGGCCCGGCCGCAGCCGCCCGCCGGCGAAGATCAGCAGGTTGGTGGCATAGGACAGCAGGGTCAGGCCCAGGATCACATCGAAGGTGCGCGCGCGCAGCATCAGCCAGATGCCGGCGGCGGCGAGGATGCCGATGGCGCTGGCCAGGGCGAGTTCCATCAGGCGCGGCCTCCGGTGCTGGGCGAGCGGCGGTCCGGGTCCAGCGGCTTGCGCTGGGCGCGGCGGCGGCTCGAACCGCGGATGGTGCCCAGCATCGAGAGCATCAGCATCGCCCCGCCGAACACCACCAGATACACGCCGGTGTCGAAGCCCAGCGCACTGGCCAGCGGCACATGCCCGATCAGCGGCAGCTGCAGGTCCAGGTGGCCGCTGGTGAGGAAGGGCACGCCGAACAGCAGCGACGCCAGCCCGCTCAGCACCGCCAGCACCAGGCCGAGCCCGATCAGGCGGATGTAGTCGAAGCCGAAGCGCGACTCGACCGAGGCCGCGCCCTGGATGACGTACTGCATCAGCAGCGGCACGGCCAGCACCAGCCCGGCGATGAAGCCGCCGCCGGGCGCGTTGTGGCCGCGCAGGAACAGGAAGATCGACACGGTCAGGATCAGCGGGAACAGGATCTGGGTCAGGTCGGCCGGCACCGGCAGCTGCACCGGGTCGCCGGCGATCAGGCGCTCGGGCGCCATGCGCGCGCGGCGCAGGCAGGCATGCACCACCAGCGCGGCGATGGCGAACACGGTGATCTCGCCGAAGGTGTCGAAGCCGCGGAAATCCACCAGCGTCACGTTGACCACGTTGCGGCCATAGGCCTCCGGCAGGGCGCGCGTCAGCAGCTCGCCGGCGACGGTGTCCGCGGGCCGGGTCATCATCGCGTAGGCCAGCACCCCCAGGCCCGCGCCGGCCACACAGGCGATCAGAGCATCGCGCCACTTGCGCCAGCGGGAAGCTTCGGGCGGGCTGGTCTCGGGCAGGTAGTTCAGCGCCAGCATCATCAGCACCAGGGTCACCATCTCCACCAGCAGCTGGGTCAGGGCCAGGTCCGGCGCCGACAGCAGCACGAAGGTCAGGCTGATCATCAGCCCCGCCGCGCTCAGCACGATCGCCGCCAGCAGGCGCTGGCGATGCAGGCGCACCGCGCCGAGCGCGGCGGCGATCATCACCACCCACACCAGCGCGCCCAGCAGCGGCAGCGGCTGCACGCCGGCCAGCGAGAGCGCCAGGCCGTCATGCCACAGCGGCACCGCCGCCGCGGCGACGGCCACCAGCACCAGCATCAGCAGGCTGCGCTGCAGGCTGTTGTTAGCCAGGCGCGTGCTGATGCGGTTGCCGGCGACGAACAGCAGCTCCAGGTGCCGCTTGAACAGGTCGCGCCCGATCGCCCGGGTCACCACCGCGTGCAGGTCCAGCAACCGCGCCAGGCCCAGGTACAGCGCCACGCCGCCGACCACGCCGGCCAGGCTCATCGCCAGCGGCCAGTTCAGGCCGTGCCAGACCGCCAGGCTGTAGTCGGGCGTGGCCGGGCCCAGGATGGCGTAGACGCCGGCGTGCAGCAGCCGCGCCACGGTCAGCGCCGGGAAGATGCCCACCGCCACGCACAGCACCACCAGCACCTCGACGGGGATCTTCATCCAGCGCGGCGGCTCGTGCGGAGTGACCTCCAGGTCGCGCGGACCGTCGCCGAAGAAGGTCTCGTAGACGAAGCGCAGGCTGTAGGCCACGCCCAGCACGCCGGCCAGCAGCGCGGCCACGCCGGTGAACACGCGCATCGGCGCCGGCGCCGGGGTCTCCAGCGCCGCGGCGAAGAACATTTCCTTGGACAGAAAGCCGTTGAGCAGCGGGATGCCGGCCATCGACAGCGAGGCCACGATCGCCAGCGTACTGGTGAAGGGCATCAGCCGGCGCAGCCCGCCCAGCCGGCGGATGTCGCGCGTGCCGGTCTCGTGGTCGATGATGCCGGCGGCCATGAACAGCGAGGCCTTGAACACCGCGTGGTTGAGGATGTGGAACACGCCGGCCACCACCGCCAGCGGCGTGGACAGGCCGAACAGCATCGTGATCAGGCCCAGGTGCGAGATGGTCGAATACGCCAGCAGGCCCTTCAGATCGTGCTGGAAGATCGCATACCACGCGCCCAGCAGCAGGGTGACCGCGCCGATGGTGCTGACCGTGTAGAAGAACAGGTCCGTCCCCGCCAGCGCCGGATGCAGGCGCGCCAGCAGGAACACGCCGGCCTTCACCATCGTGGCCGAATGCAGATAGGCCGAGACCGGCGTCGGCGCGGCCATGGCCTGCGGCAGCCAGAAGTGGAACGGGAACTGCGCGCTCTTGGTCAGGATGCCGCCCAGCACCAGGAACAGCGCCCACGGATACAGCGCACTGGCGCGCAGCGTGTCGCCGGCACCCAGCACCGTGTCCAGGTCGAAGCTGCCGACGATGCGGCCGATCAGCAGCACGCCGCCCAGCAGCGCCAGGCCGCCACCGCCGGTCACCACCAGCGCCATGCGCGCGCCTTCGCGCGCGTCCTTGCGATGCGTCCAGAAGCCGATCAGCAGGAACGAGGTCAGGCTGGTCAGTTCCCAGAACACGCACAGCAGCAACAGGTTGCCGGACACCACCACGCCCAGCATCGCGCCCATGAACAGCAGCAGGAAGGCCAGGAAACGCGGCACCGAGTCGCGCTCGCTGAGGTAATAGCGCGCATACATCACCACCAGTGCGCCGATGGCCAGCACCAGCAGCGCGAACATCCAGGCGAAGCCGTCCACGCGCAGCGTGAACTCCAGGCCGATGCGCGGCAGCCAGGCGTGCCGGTCGTGCAGCACCTGCCCATCAAGGATGGCCGGCGTCATCGCCGCCAGCAGCGCCAGGCCGCCCAGCGGCGCCAGCGCGGCCAGCCACGCCAGCGCCGTGCGCGGCAGGCGATGGGCCGCGGCCACGATCGCCGCCATGACGAAGGGCAGGGCGAGCAGGGGAAGGAGGAGGTGGGGCATGCAGGGAATGCAGCCATTCGCGAGCAGGCCATCACGATAACAGCGGCGGCGTGAGCGGGCCGCTGACTGTCGGGTCATCGTGGTCAGCCAGAGCCTGCAGTCAATTCCCGGGCAGGCGGCGTTGGTGTTGCAGGGCCGTCAGGTTTGCGTCGCGTGGCGTAGGCCTGACTGAGCGTCGGAGTTCCGCCCTCGCGAAGGCGGGGACGAGCCGCGCGGGGAGAAGAAGGGGCTTGCAGCGCCAACCCGAAGAGCCGCCCTCGCGGCGCGATCTGCAGGGGATCGACAGGACCTCGCGTCGCCGGAGTGTACGCAGCGACGCGAATGCGCAGTGCTGGCCTATCCTGTGCGGATGACTGCGTCTGTCGCTGCCGCCGTGTCGTCTTCCCCCGCCCGCGTCGCCCTGGTGCTGGGCGGCAGCGGCCAGATCGGCCAGGCGCTGCTGGACCGGCTGGTCGCGCGCGGCTGGTCGGTGCTGGCGGTCTCGCGCCACGGGCAGCCGGCGCGCGAGCGTGTGCAATGGCTGGCCGGCGACCTGGCGACGATGCCCGCACTGCCCGATCGTGTCGATGCGATCTTCAGCGCCGGGCCGCTGGACCACTTCGCGCGCTGGTATGTGGGCAGCGCGCTGATCGCGCCGCGCGTGGTGGCCTTCGGCTCGACCAGCCTGGGCACCAAGCAGGCCTCCGTCGACGCGCACGAGCGCGACCTGGCCGCGCGCCTGCGCGATGCCGAGGCCGCGGTGTTCGCCGCGGCCGCCGCGCGCGGCGCGCAGGCCACCCTGCTGCGGCCCACGCTGGTCTACGGGGCCGGCCGCGATGCCTCGCTGACCCGGATCGCGGCGCTGGCGCGGCAGCTGCGCTGCTTCCCGCTGCCGCGCGGCGCCACCGGCGGCCTGCGCCAGCCGGTGCACGTGGACGATCTGGCCGATGCGGCGCTGGCCGCCTGCGACGCGGCGGCCAGCGCCGGCCAGGCCTACGCGCTGCCCGGCGGCGAGACGCTGACCTATCGCGAGATGGTGGCGCGCACGCTGGCGGCGATGTCGCCGCCGGCGCGGCTGCTGGAACTGCCGCCGCCGCTGTTCGCCCTGGCGGTGCGCACGGCGCAGGCGCTGGGCGTGGCGCGTTCGCTCAACCCCGCCGCGGTGGCGCGCATGCGCCAGGACCTGGTGTTCGACGCCGCGCCCGCGCGGCGGGACTTCGGCTATGCGCCGCGCGGCTTCGCGCCGACCGCGGCGATGCTGGGTCAGTAGCGCCAGCCCATCTTCCGGTAGAACTTGGCCAGCACCCAGATCGGGCCGATCAGCAGGTAGGACAGGTCGGTGAGGAAGCTGGGCTTGCGGCCCTCGATCTTGTGGCCGACGAACTGCGCGATCCACGCCACCACGAACACGCTCGCCGCGCTCCACAGCAGCACCTCAGTGCCCGCGCGCTGGCTGATCAGCCGGCACACGCAGCCCATGGTGAAGAACACCACGAACATCCCGTAGCCGATCGACCGCGAGAGCCGGTTGTAATACATCCACGCGCAGAACATCGCCAGGCCCGCCCACACCCCGCCGCGGAACCAGGTGGCCTGCACCGGGATGCACCACAGCAGCGCGACCACCGACCACAGGATCGCCGGCACCGCGACGACGTGGATCGCCTGGTTGGTGAGGTTGCGGTGGTCTTGCGAGTAGTTCGCGAACCACCGATCGATCGGGCGTTGCGCGTCGACGTGCTGCATCGGGTCCCTCCCAGGAAGACCGACAGCATAGCCCGCCGCCCGCCGCCGCACCCAGCGGGCGGCATGCTGCGCCGCGAAATCGACGCGAACGCAAACAGAAGCGCCGCGCCTCCTCACGAAAGCGCGACGCTTTGGCCCCTCCCCTTGCGCAGCAGGGGGAGGCCGGGAGGGGGGTGCCTCAGCTACGCGCGGCCCCATCCGAAGGCCGCCTCACAAACCCCCTCCCACACCCTCAATCCATCACCGCTGCATCGCCACCACCGGCGCCGGCTCGACGACCGGAGCCGCCCGCTGCTGCGCCAGCAACTGCTGACTGCTGTGCTCGAAGCTCGGCGGCTGCGCCAGATCGACCGTGGCGCGGAAGCCCGGCGTGGTGCCGACCACGAACGCCTTGCCGTCCTGCACCGCCACCCCGCCGACCTTCTCCGGCGTATCGATACCGTGCTGCTTGGCCTGCACGGTGATATGCGCGGCCAGCTCGTTCGAATAAGGCGCCGGCACCTGGGCACGGATGGCCGTATACAGCCGATGGTCCGGATGCGACGCCTGGTCCAGCCCGGGTGTCGCGATCGCCGGTCGTGCCGCCAACGCCCGGCGCGTGTCCGGCCCGACCTCGCCATCCACCGCGATCCCATGCGTGCGCTGCAGCCGCTCCACCGCCGCCTGCGTATGCGTGCCGAACTTGCCGTCTTCGGCCAAGCGCCGCCCGTGCTCGTCCCGCACGCCCAACGTGTTGAGCTGCTGCTGCAGGGCGCGCACGTTCGGGCCGTGATCTCCACGCTGGAGCAGCGGCGCGTGATCGTCGTGTCGCGTGCTCTGCTGGTTCTGCTTGGTCGGCTCGGTCGGATGCGAAGATGCGGCCACACCGTGCGTGGGTGCCGCGACCCGAAACTCAGGCTTGGCGCGCAAAGCGCCGACGATATGGGTGCTGCCTCCGTCCCAGTAACCGCCGGGGCGAATCGTCACCTCTGCCGGTCCGGTGCTGCCCTGCGAACCAACGAACTGGATCTGCCCCTTGGCGTCGTAACCCTTGAAGACAGCGATGTGCTGGCCGCCACTCGCCGAGAACATCAGCAAGTCGCCCGGCTTCAGGTCGCCGCCTGGCTTGCGCGCGTCCGCGGCGGAGATCACGTCGAAGTGTTCCCGCGCGTATTCCGTCGTCTTGTTACCGTTGAAGAGGGTGGCGGTGGTGAAATTGGCGGCGTTCTGGCCCTGCACGCCGTAGCCGGCTTCCTTGAGGCTGCGCCAGACGAAGGAAGAGCAATCCACGCCCAGTTTTCCGTCGCCATCGCCGTCGCGTTCCAGCCTGCTCGGATCGCGGCCGGGACGCGGATGGTCGGAGCGGCCGTATTCGTAGCGCCGACCCTCGTTGAAGAAGTGCCGCTGCGCGGCCTCGAGGATCGCGGCGTTGCCGGCATCGCTGCGAGTCTCGACCCGTGCCGAGGGTGCGGTGGTGGCCGCCTGAGTGTCGTGGTGAGGGGGATTAGGCGTGCCCGTCGGCTGACGAATGACCTGTACTTCGCCGGCGCGCCAGCCTTCGAATCGGCGGATGCCATCGGCCAGCGCCTCGCGCTCGGCGGTATTCATCTGGCCGACCGTCTTGCCTTCCAGGTGCAGGCCATGGCGGCGCGCCTCGTCGAAAATCGTGGCGGCCTGCTCTCTTGTAGTGCGTGGTGCCGCTGTAGTCGGGGCGCGAGTAGCTGGGCAACAGCTCTTCCACCGTATGGTTGACGTGGCTCCTGGTCAGCAGCTGGATCTTGGCTGCACGGCCGGCTTCGTAACTCTCGAAGACGGCATTGCCCCACTGATCCAGATCCACCACGCCCCGGTAGCGCCCCTGCGCGGCTTCCAATGCCTGCGCGCGCGTTCGCGGGTTTTTGACCGTGGTATCGGCGCTTCCCGAGAACTCGAACTTTAGGTTGCCGGGATTATTGTTGCGCCACGAGACGGTGCCACCGTGACGCTCGACGATGCTGCCGTCGTCCAGTTCTAGGGTGCGGGTGGTGCCCTGGCTGCTGACCAGGCGGGTGATCTTGTGATCGGGCATGGCTGGCGTTCCTTGTCAGTGCTTCGCGCGAGTGGTCAAAGTCCGTTGGAGAACACGTCCAACGCATCGGCCGAAACCCAGCCGCGTGCGCAGTCGCCCTGCCATTGGCCGGACGCTGCGGCACAGGCCGCGCCGGTGCGCGGCTGGGCCTGCAGTTGCACGGGCCGTTGCCCGTACTGCTGGCAGATCGGTTTTCCGCGACAGGCGGCGACGTCATCCGGTGCGATGGCGACGACGTAGTAGTAGGCCGGTTGCTGGCCACTGCGCGCGGTCGCCTGGACGCAAACGAACTGATCGCGGGCCAGGGTCGCGTTGTCCTGGACCTTGCTGCCTGTGACGGGCAGCGTGTCCAGTAGCGTCGCCTTGTCGGTCGAGACGCCAGCGAAGAAGCCATCGTCGCCGCAGCTGGGCGACAGGTCGATGTCATAGAAATCGCCGGCCTGCACATTGCCGATGATGCAGTCGCGTCCACTAGTGGCATCGCCGCATTGCGCGCCGAGGGCTTTCGCCAGCGCCGGCAGGCTGTTCGATGAGCCAGCGGGCGTGGGTGCGGCGGCCTTGTCCGGCGCCGGTGGAGTAGAGGCCACCGCAGCATCGGTGGGAGCGGCGGTGTTCCGGGTGTGGGCGTCGGGGGCCTGCGCCGTGCAGGCAGCCACCGTCAGGCCGAGGGCCAGGGCCAGCAGGGCGCGGGCGGATGGACGTTCCGGCATGGATCCTCCTGATCGCAAACAAGGCGCCCCCGGGCGGGGCGCGTCATCGGGCCGGAGGATACCCGGCGTCTGCGGCCAGGTTTGTGAAGCGCACCCCGCGTTGCGCGCGGGGTGCTTGGCGCCGTTCAGTCCAGGCGGATGTCGGCCAGCTTGAGCAGGGCCTCGGCGTAGCGGGCGCGGGTGCGCTCGATCACTTCCGGCGGCAGCGCCGGGCCCGGCGCGGTCTTGCCCCAGTCCAGCGTCTCCAGGTAGTCGCGCACGATCTGCTTGTCGTAGCTGGGCGGGCTGAGGCCGACCTGGTACTCGTCGGCCGGCCAGTAGCGCGAGGAATCCGGCGTCAGCATCTCGTCCATGATGTACAGGCGGCCGTCGGCATCGGTGCCGAACTCGAACTTGGTGTCTGCCAGCAGGATGCCGCGCGAGGCGGCGTACTCGGCCGCGAAGCTGTAGATGCGCAGGGTCGCATCGCGCACGCGCTCGGCCAGGTCGCCGCCGACGGTCTTGACCATGGCGTCGAAGTCGATGTTCTCGTCGTGGTCGCCGACCGCGGCCTTGGTCGAGGGGGTGAAGATCGGCTCGCGCAGCTTCTGCGCTTGCTGCAGGCCGTCGGGCAACTCGATGCCGCTGATCTTGCCGGTGCGCTGGTAGTCCTTCCAGCCGCTGCCGATCAAATAGCCGCGGGCGATGGCCTCCACCGGCACCGGCTTGAGCTTGCGCGTGACCACCGCGCGACGGGCGTACAGCGCCGGGTCCACGCCCTCGGGCAGGACGTCGGCGACCTCGATGCCGGTCAGGTGGTTGGGCATCAGGTGGGCGGTCTTGTCGAACCAGAAATTGGAGATCTGGCACAGCATCTCGCCCTTGCCGGGGATCGGGTCGGGCAGGACCACGTCGAAGGCGGAGAGGCGGTCGGTGGCGACGATCAGCAGATAGTCGCCGGGCGCGGCGTTGGCCGGCAGGCGTTCGCGTGGGATGTCGAAGACGTCGCGGACCTTGCCGCGATGGCGCAGGGTCAGACCGGGCAGATCGGCTTGCAACAGCGTGGTGGGCACACAGCACTCCTGGCGTGAGGCGAAAGGCGCTCGAAACCCCGCTCGCTGCGTGTGCCGGCGCGCCGGTTAAGGCGGCGGCGGGCCGCGTAGTGTACGCGCCTGCGCGCAAAGCGACAGGTGCCAAGGGCCCATCATCGATCCCCGGGCAGGCCGCGTTGGCGCCGCCCTGCGGCGCCCACCCGAAGGGCCGCCCTTGCGCGCACCCGGAGACTGCGTCATCGCTCGGTCGTGGACGGACGTCCACTCCCTCCCGCTTGCTTGCCCCGGGCACGCGCAAGGACGGCGCGACCCACCCGGGATCGATGACGGGCCTTGGGCCGCCTACCGTAAAATGTCGCTTCCCTCCCCACCGCAGGCCCGACCTCCCGATGAATCGCTGGTACGGAAAACTGCTGGGCGGCATCGCCGGCGCGCTGCTGTTCCGCCCCAATCCGGTGTTCGGCGCGCTGGTGGGACTGCTGCTGGGCCATGCCTTCGACCGGGACTGGTTCCAGCTGTCGCGGGACAACCCGTACCGCGCCTTCGACCTGACCCGCGACGCCAGCGATGCGGAAGTCGACCAGGCCTATCGCCGCCTGATCTCCCAGTACCACCCCGACCGCCTGGCCGGCGCCGCGCCCGAGCTGCGCGCCCGCGCCGAGGCCCGCGCACGCGAGCTCAACGCCGCCTACGACCGCATCAAGACGCTGCGCCGCAAGCGCGCCGCCTGACCTCCTTCCTCTTCCGGCAGACCGCCATGTCCAACTGCATCATTTCCCCGTCCATCCTGTCGGCCGACTTCGCCCGGCTTGGCGCCGAGGTCGACGCCGTGCTCGCCGCCGGCGCCGACTGGATCCATTTCGACGTGATGGACAACCACTACGTGCCCAACCTGACCATCGGCCCGATGGTGTGCGAGGCGCTGCGCAAGTACGGGGTGACCGCGCCGATCGACGTGCACCTGATGGTCGAGCCGGTGGACCGCGTCGTGCCGGACTTCGCCAAGGCCGGCGCCAGCCACATCAGCTTCCACCCCGAGGCCAGCCGCCACGTGCACCGCACGATCCAGCTGATCAAGTCGCACGGCTGCACCGCCGGCGTGGTGCTCAACCCGGCCACCTCGCTGGACGTGCTGGACTGGGTGCTGGACGAGGTGGACCTGGTGCTGCTGATGTCGGTCAACCCGGGCTTCGGCGGGCAGGCCTTCATTCCCTCGGCGCTGGACAAGCTGCGCGCGGTGCGCGAGCGCATCGACGCCAGCGGCCGCAGGATCCATCTGGAGATCGACGGCGGGGTGAAGGTGGACAACATCGGCCAGATCGCCGCCGCCGGCGCCGATACCTTCGTCGCCGGCTCGGCGATCTTCAACGCCCCGGACTATGCGCAGGTGATCTCGCAGATGCGCGCGGCCGTGGCGGGGGCGAAGTGAGCCTGTCCATCCGCAGCGCCACGCGCGAGGACATCCCGCTGATCCTGGAGCTGATCCGCGCGCTGGCCGAGTACGAGCGCGAGCCGCACGCGGTCCAGGCCACCGAGGCCGACCTGGGGCGCACGCTGTTCGACGAGGGCGCCACCGCCTATTGCGTGCTCTGCGAGCAGGACGGCGTGGCGCTGGGCTTTGCGGTGTACTTCTTCAACTACTCCACCTGGAAGGGGCGCAACGGCCTCTATCTGGAGGACCTGTTCGTGCGGCCGCAGGCGCGCGGCCAGGGCGCCGGTCTGGCCCTGCTGCGCCACCTGGCGCGGCTGGCGGTGGAGAAGGACTGCGGGCGCTTCGAGTGGTCGGTGCTGGACTGGAACCAGCCGGCGATCGACTTCTACCGCGCCGTCGGCGCGCGGCCGATGGACGAATGGACCATCTATCGCCTGGATGGCCAGGCGCTGACCGACTTCGCACAGGGCTAAAGGGGCGCACATGTTCAATCTGCTCAAGGCCACGATGCTGGCGATCGCCGCGCTGCCGCTGGCCGCGGTGGCGGCGCCCGCGTCGGTGGACCTGCTGGTCGGCTCCTATACCGACAGCGGCTCGCCGGGGCTGTATGCCTATCGCTTCGATACCGCCAGCGGCCGGCTGGACGCGCAGCCCTGGCAGACGCTGCGCGTGGACAACCCGTCCTGGCTGGTGCTCTCGCCCGACCAGACGCGCGTGTACGCCGTCAGCGAGAACGGCCCGGGCGCGCGCGACACGGTCGGCCGCGCCGGGATGCTGACGCTGGACGCGCAGCATCGGCTGAACCTGCAGGGCCAGGTCTCCACGCTCGGCGACCATCCCACCCACGCCAGCCTGACGCCGGACGGACGCTATCTGCTGGTGGCCAATTACTCGGTCGACACGCACCCGGGCGGGTCGCTGGCGGTCCTGCCGATCGATGCGCAGGGCCGGCTGCAGCCGGTCACGCAGCTGCTGACCTACCAGGCCAGCCACGTGGACCCCGAGCGCCAGCGTTCGTCGCATGTGCACTGGGTCGGCTTCTCGCCCGACGGCGCGACCGCCTATGCCTCCGACCTGGGCGGCGATCGCGTCTACGCCTACCGCTATGCGCCGCAGGCCAACGCCGAACGGCCGCTGCAGCCCGCGCCCACCCCGTTCCTGGCGCTGCCGCCGGGCAGCGGGCCGCGGCACCTGACCTTCGACGCCAGCGGCCGGCACGCCTACCTGACCCTGGAGATGGCCGGGCAGGTGGCGGTGCTGGACGTCGACGCGCAGGGTGCGCTGCGGCTGCGCGAGGTGGTGAACCTGTTCGCGCCCGGCTTCAGCGGCGGCAATGGTGGCGGCGCGCTGCACCTGTCGGCGGACGGACGCTTCCTGTACGCGATCAATCGCGGTGGCGACGACCACCTGGCCGTGTTCGCGGTCGGCGCCGATGGCGGGCTGACGCTGATCCAGCGCCGCGCCACCGAGGGCCGGCAGGCACGCGAGTTCGCCATCGATCCGTCCGGGCGCTTCCTGCTGATCGCCGTGCAGGGCGCCAACCGGATCGTGGTGCTGGCGCGCGACCCGCACACCGGCAAGCTCGGCAAGACGCTGCAGACCGTGGAGGTGGCGGCGCCGTCGGACCTGAAGTTCCTGCGGCCTTGAGTCGAGCGCCGGGCGGGCTTGGGGTGGGCTTTGCTTGGTAGGAGTCGCCATGGCGGCTCCCACGAAAGCAAAAAAAGAACCGCGTCGAGTCGCCCCGGCGCGGTTCCCGCGAAGACTGGAGGCTGATCCTGCCTCCCTCCGTCGTCCCTGCTATGGCCTTCCACGCTACGTGCCGTATCTGACGGGAACATGACAGCCGGGCGCCGCGGCGACTGCTAGCCTGCGCCACCCCACGTCCGTTGCCCTCCCCATGTCCCAGCCGCGCTGGTGTCTGATCCTCAACGGCAAGGCCGCCGGCAACGATGCGGTGCGCGCCGCGGTGACGCAGGCGCGCGAGCGCGGCACGCGGCTGGACGTGCGCGTGACCTGGGAGAGCGGCGACGCCGAGCGCTACGTCACCGAGGCCATCGCCGACGGCGTGGACACGGTGATCGCCGGCGGCGGCGACGGCACGCTCAGCGAGGTCGCCACCACCCTGGCCCATCGCGACGAGGGCGCCGACGCGCTGCCCGCGCTGGCCCTGCTGCCGCTGGGCACGGCCAACGACTTCGCCACCGCCGCCGAGCTGCCGCTCGAGCCGCAGGCCGCGCTGACGCTGGCCGCCGAGGCCCCGGCGCGGCCCATCGACCTGCTGCGCGTCACCGCAGACCACGGCCCGCACTGGTGCGCCAACATGGCCACCGGCGGCTTCGGCACCCAGGTCACGGTGGAGACCGACGAGGCGATGAAGCGCGTGCTCGGCGGCCTGGCCTATGTGGTCACCGGCCTGTCGCGACTGGGCCGGGTCGAGCCGATGCGGGCGCGCTTCCGCGGGCCCGACTTCGCCTGGGAGGGCAGCTTCATCGCGCTGGGGCTGGGCAACGGCCGCCAGGCCGGCGGCGGCCAGGCGCTGTGCCCGGACGCGCTGGTCGACGACGGCCTGCTGGAGCTGACCATCGTCCCCGAGCTGACCGGCGCCTTCGCCGCCACGCTGGGCACGCTGATCACCGGCGGCAAGCGCGCCGCGCTGGAGCAGGCCGCCGTGCGCGCGCGTCTGCCGTGGGTCGAGATCGATGTGGCCGAGCCGATCACGCTCAACCTGGACGGCGAGCCGGAGACCTCGCGCCACTTCCGCGTGGATTGCGTGCCCGGCCGCCTGCGCATGCACCTGCCCGACGGCTGCCCGCTGCTGGCCTGAGTCGGCCCCATCGCCGCCGTGTTGCACGCTCCACGGCTTGACGAGGATCCGGCGGCCAAGTGCGCGCGCGCAGCCCGCGTGCCGCTTTGTCGAATGGTCCGAAGTCCTGATCTCGATACGATGGCGATCGAAAGCAGCACCGACCCGGCTCGCGCGGCATCCGCGGCGCCCGCCCTTGCAACGAGGTCCGCCATGTCCGCCCAGGTGATCCTGCCCCGTGTCATGTATGTTGGCGCCGGCGCCAGCCAGAAGGCGAGTGAAGTACTGGCCCAACTGGGCTGCTCGCGCCCATTGATCGTCACCGACCAGACGATGGTCGAACTGGGCTACGTACAGGGCGTACAGGCCGCGCTGGCCGCGGCCGGCATCGTCTCGGAGGTGTTCGACCAGACCGTGCCCGAGCCGACCGACGCCTCCATCGTCGCCGGCGTCGAGCGCGTCCGGCGCGGCAGCTACGATGCGATCATCGCCCTGGGCGGCGGCAGCCCGATCGACAGCGCCAAGGCCATCGCCATCCTCGGCAAGCACGGCGGGGTGATCCACGATTACAGATTCCCGCGCCAGGTCGATGCGCCGGGCCTGCCGATCATCGCCATCCCGACCACCGCCGGCACCGGCTCGGAATGCACGCGCTTTACGATCATCACCGACGAGGCCAACGACGAGAAGCTGCTGTGCGTGGGCCTGGGCTTTATGCCCATCGCCGCGCTGGTGGATTACGGCCTCACCGTCAGCGTGCCGGCGCGCACCACCGCCGACACCGGCATCCACGCGATGACCCATGCGATGGAGGCCTACGTCAGCCGCAAGGCCAGCGCCTACAGCGACAGCCAGGCCATCGCCGCGATGCGCCTGATCGGCCCGAACCTGCGCACGGTCTTCCACGACGGCGGCCACCGGCCGGCGCGCGAGGCGATGATGCTCGGCGCGACCCTGGCCGGCATCGCCTTCTCCAATGCCTCGGTGGCGCTGGTGCACGGCATGAGCCGGCCCATCGGCGCGTTCTTCCATGTCCCGCACGGGCTGTCCAACGCGATGCTGCTGCCCAGCGTGACCGCTTGGTCGATCCCGTCGGCGCCGGCACGCTATGCCGACTGCGCGCGCTTCCTTGGCGCGGCCGGCCCGCACGACAGCGACGCGGTGGCCAATGCCAGGCTGATCGATTTCCTCTATGCCATCAACGCCGAACTGCGCGTGCCGACGCTTCAGGAATTCGGCGCCCAGCGCGCGCGCTTCTTCGATCTGCTACCCACCATGGCCGAGCAGGCGCTGGCCTCCGGCTCGCCCGGCAACAACCCGCGCGTGCCCAGCGCCGAGGAGATCGTCGGCCTCTACAAGACCTTGTGGGCCCCGCCAACGCACGAGGCGCGGCGCGCGTGAAGCCCGCCCCGCAGGCGCACGTCCGCCCCCCGCCGACACCGCCATGACCGGCCATCGCATCCCCGTGGCGCGCCGCTAGAATGCGGCTATGAGTCGCTATATCGCCCTGCTTCGCGCCGTCAACGTCGGGGGCACCGGCAAGCTGCCGATGGCCGAACTGCGGTCGATGTGCGAAGCCATCGGTTGCACCGAGGTGCGCACCTACATCGCCAGCGGCAACGTGGTGTTCGCCAGCAGGCTCGCCAAGGCGATGGTGAAGCACAAGCTCGAAGCCGCGCTCGAAGCGTACGCCGGCAAGCCGGTCGGCGTCGCGATCCGCACAGGCGCCGAGATGGCCGCGATGCGCGCGGCGAATCCTTTCGCCTCGGCCGCGCCGAACCGCACGGTCGCGATCTTCCTCGACGGGCCGCCGCCGGCCGACACGCTCGAACGGGTCAGCGGCCTGCGCAACGAGGACATCGCGCTGGGCGCCAACGAGATCTACATCCATTACCGCGATGGCATGGCCGATTCGAAACTGAAGATCGCCGCGGCGAAGGCCGGCACCGCGCGCAACATGAATACCGTGGCAACCCTCGCCGAATGGGCGGCCGGGTAGCGCCTCGCCCGTTCCCGTCCTGAGCGGCGAAGCCTCGCGCGCTTCGGCGAGAGCTTGCGGATCGTCAGGGATGTCTTCGGCTTGGCGCTGCCCGCGCCTGTCCCAGGCGTCAGCGGCTGGAAGACGCCCGTTGCCGCTTCGGCTCGAACGTGCGAGCCGAGGTGCGTGCTTCATGCCGACAGTGCACTGACAGGCCTCAGCTCCAGCTGTGATGACCGTCGCCTGCGTTGGCGCTGGATGGCGCCTGGGGCTAAGGCGGGCTGGGCGATACAATCGCGCGTCCTCTCACCGATGTTCCGTCCATGTCGCAGCGTGACTGGGTGGCTGCCGCCATCCACAAGATCGAGGCCGACTTCAACCGCTCGGCCGACACCCATCTGATCCCGCTGGAGCTGCCTGGCTACCCTGGCATCGACCTGTACCTGAAGGACGAGTCCAGCCATCCCACCGGCAGCCTCAAACACCGGCTGGCGCGCTCGCTGTTCCTGTACGCGCTGGCCAACGGCTGGCTGCGCGAGGGCGCGCCGGTGATCGAGGCCTCCAGCGGTTCGACCGCGGTGTCCGAGGCCTACTTCGCGCGCCTGCTGGGCCTGCCCTTCATCGCGGTGATGCCGGCCAGCACCTCGCCGGAGAAGATCGCCGCGATCACCTTCTACGGCGGCCAGTGCCATCTGGTCGAGCAGGCCGGGGCGATCAATGCCGAGTCCGAGCGCCTGGCGCGCGAGCACGGCGGTCACTTCATGGACCAGTTCACCTACGCCGAGCGGGCGACCGACTGGCGGGCGAACAACAACATCGCCGAGTCGATCTTCAAGCAGATGGCGGCCGAGCCGCATCCGATCCCGGAATGGATCGTGTGCAGCCCCGGCACCGGCGGCACCGGCGCCACGCTGGGCCGCTACGTGCGCTACCGCCGGCATGCCACGCGCATCCTGTGCGTGGATCCGGAGCACTCGGTGTTCTTCGACTACTACCGCGATGCGCTGGGCGGGGCGGGCGATCCGGCGCGCCTGCACCACTGCGGTTCGCGCATCGAAGGCATCGGCCGGCCGCGGGTGGAGCCGAGCTTCGTGCCGGCCTGCATCGATGCGATGGTCAAGGTGCCCGATGCCCTGAGCCTGGCGGCGATGCGCTGGGCCAGCGCGACCCTGGGCAGGCGCGTGGGTGGCTCCACCGGCACCAACCTGGTCGGCGTGCTGCACGCCGCGCACGCGATGTGCCGGGCCGGTCGCCGCGGCTCCATCGTCACCATCCTGTGCGATGCCGGCGACCGCTACGCGCACAGCTATTACGACCCGGCCTGGTACGCGCGCTGCGGCATCGACACCGCCGACAGCGATGCGGCCATTGCCGCGGCGGTGGCCGGCGGCGCGCTGCCGGCACTGGCGACGGCAGCGGGCTGAGCGGGCGGATCGACGGCGGCAGGGCCGGACGACAGTCGGCCCGGGCCCAGGCAAGTCCTTGCAATAAAACGGGTTTCGGCAGCGCTGGCTGATATTTTGGCCAGCTGCTGCGGCGCCGCATGCAGGCCGGGCGCGGAATGATTACTCTGTAATTACAGAGTAATTCCTGGTGACGCGATGGCGGACTGGAACACCTTGAGCACCGACCGGAGCCAGCGCCTGCAGGCCGCGGCCAAGCTGGCCAGGGGCCGCCTGGTGCGCAGCCAGGACGTGGTGCCCCTGCTGGAGGCCGTGCTGCGGCCCGGCGACCGGGTCTGCCTGGAAGGCAACAACCAGAAGCAGGCCGACTTCCTGGCCGAGTGCCTGACCCGGGTCGATCCGGTGCGCGTGCACGACCTGCACATGGTGCAGTCGGTGCTGTCGCTGCCCTCGCACCTGGACGTGTTCGAGAAGGGCATCGCCAGGAAGCTGGACTTCTCCTTCTCCGGTCCGCAGTCGGTGCGGCTGGCGCGGCTGCTGGGCGAGGGCCGGCTTGAACTCGGCGCCATCCACACCTACCTGGAACTGTTCGGCCGTTACTTCATCGACCTGACCCCGCGCGTGGCGCTGATCGCCGCGCATGCGGCCGATCGCCACGGCAATCTCTACACCGGGCCGAATACCGAGGACACTCCCGCGATCGTGGAGGCCACCGCCTTCGGTGGCGGCATCGTCATCGCCCAGGTCAACCAGATCCTGGACACGCTGCCGCGCGTGGACATCCCGGCCGACTGGGTGAACTTCGTCACCCACGCGCCCAAGCCGAACTACATCGAGCCGCTGTTCACCCGCGACCCGGCCCAGATCAGCGAGGTGCAGGTGCTGATGGCGATGATGGCCATCAAGGGCATCTACGCCGAGTACGGCGTCAACCGCCTCAACCATGGCATCGGCTTCGACACCGCGGCGATCGAACTGCTGCTGCCGACCTACGCCGAATCGCTGGGGCTGAAGGGCAGGATCTGCCAGCACTGGGCGCTCAATCCGCATCCGGCGCTGATCCCGGCGATCGAGTCGGGCTTCGTCAAGTCGGTGCACTCCTTCGGCTCGGAGCTGGGCATGGAGGATTACATCGCCGCGCGCCCGGACGTGTTCTTCGTCGGCGCGGACGGCTCGATGCGCTCCAATCGCGCGTTCTCGCAGACCGCCGGGCTGTATGCCTGCGACATGTTCATCGGCTCGACCCTGCAGATCGACCTGGCCGGCAACAGCTCGACCGCCACGCGCGACCGCATCGCCGGGTTCGGCGGCGCGCCCAACATGGGCTCGGACGCGCGCGGCCGGCGCCACGCCAGCCCGGCCTGGCTCAAGGCCGGGCGCGAAGCCGCCAGGCCCGGCGAGATGCCGCGCGGGCGCAAGCTGGTGGTGCAGATGGTGGAGACCTTCCGCGAGCACATGGCCCCGGCGTTCGTCGACAGGCTCGATGCCTGGGAGCTGGCCGAGCGCGCCGGACTGGACCTGCCGCCGGTGATGATCTACGGCGACGACGTCAGCCATGTGCTGACCGAGGAGGGCATCGCCAACCTGCTGCTGTGCCGCACGCCTGAGGAGCGCGAACAGGCGATCCGCGGCGTGGCCGGCTACACCGCGGTCGGCCTGGGCCGCGACCGGCGCATGGTCGAGAACCTGCGCGACCGCGGCGTGATCAGACGTCCCGACGACCTGGGCATCCGCTCGCGCGATGCCACGCGCGACCTGCTGGCCGCGCGCACGGTCAAGGACCTGGTGCGCTGGTCCGGCGGCCTGTACGACCCGCCCAAGCGCTTCCGCAACTGGTAAGGGGCACGCCATGGAAACCCTGCGCTACCGCTACGACGGACGCATCGCGCCCACCGGCACACGCGACCACGTGCTGGTCGGCGTGGTCGCCTCGGGCAACCTTGAAGTCATGATCGAGCCGGCCGCGCTGGAGGGTGCGATGGAGATCGAGATCGTCACCGCCGCGCGCGGTTTCGGCGAGATCTGGCAGGCCGTGCTGGACGACTTCGCCGCGCGGCATCCGCTCAAGGATGTGCGCATCTGGATCAACGATGTCGGCGCGACGCCGGCGGTGGTCAGCCTGCGCCTCGACCAGGCGGTGGAAACGCTGCAGGAGCCGGCCGCATGAGCACCGCGCGCAGCTTCTACGAGGCCGACGCGCGCGAGCGCATCGCCGGCTTGCTCGAGCCGGGCAGTTTCGTCGAGTTCCTCGGCCCGCGCCGGCGCATCACCAGCCCGCACCTGGCGCAGCTGGATCAGCCGGGCGAGTTCGACGACGGCATCGTCGTGGGCGAGGGGATGCTGCAGGGGCGCCGGGTGCTGATCGCCGCGCAGCAGGGCCAGTTCATGGGCGGCGGCGTGGGCGAGGTGCACGGCGCCAAGCTGGTCGGGCTGCTGGAGCGCGCGCAGCGGGTCGGGCCCGAGGCGGTGCTGCTGCTGCTCGACACCGGCGGCGTGCGCCTGCACGAGGCCAACGCCGGGCTGATCGCGATCTCGGAGATCATGCGCGCCACCTTGGCCACGCGCGCCGCCGGCGTGCCGGTGCTGGCGCTGATCGGCAGCGGCAACGGCGCCTTCGGCGGCATGGGCATCGTCGCGCGCTGCTGCAGCGCCGTGCTGATGTCCGAGGAGGGGCGGCTGTCGCTGTCGGGTCCGGAGGTGATCGAGACGGTGCGCGGCGTCGAGGAATTCGATGCGCGCGACCGCGCCCTGGTGTGGCGGGTCACCGGCGGCAAGCATCGCGTGCTGCTGGGCGAGGCGGCGCAGCTGGTCGCCGATCGCATCGACGCGTTCGCGCAGGCCGCGCTGGAGGTGTTGGATCGACTGCGCCCGGCCGAGGATGACGCGCAGCTGCTGCAGGCCCTGGAGGGCGAGCACGCGCGCCTGGCGCGGCGCATCGAGGCGTTCGGCGACTGCCGCGATGGGCTGCAGGTCTGGGAGGCGCTGGGCGTCGCGCAGCCGCAGGCCTTGCCGCTGCTGGACACCGCCGCCTTCCTGGAGGCCACGCGCGGCCGGAGGATGCCATGGTACTGAGCGAACTGTTGGACCGGCTGTTCCCGCTGGGACACCGCATCGATCAGCGCGACGACGTGCTGACCGGCACCGCGAGCACCGCGCTCGGCGAGGTCACCGTCATCGGCACCGCCAACCGGCTCGAGGTCGGCGTCGACCATGCACTGGCCCTGGCCGCCACCGTCATCGCCAGCACCAAGGCGCACCCGCAGCGACCGATCGTGATGCTGGTCGACACCGCCGGCCAACGGCTGTCGCGCCGCGATGAACTGCTGGGCATCAACGGCTACTTCGCCCACCTGGCCAAAGCGTTGGACCTGGCGCGCCGCCGCGGCGCGGCGCTGGTGTCGCTGGTCTATGGCGAGTCGGTGAGCGGCGGCTTCCTGTCTTTCGGCCTGATGGCCGATGCGGTCTACGCCCTGCCCGAGGCGCAGGTGCGGGTGATGGACCTGCGCGCGATGGCGCGCGTGACCAAGCAGCCGCTGGAGAAGCTGCAGGCGCTGTCGCAGAGCTCGCCGGTGTTCGCGCCGGGCGTGGAGAACTACGTGGCGATGGGCGCGGTGCGCGCGATCTGGCGCGGCGATCTGGCCCAGGCCCTGATCGATGCGCTCGAGGCGCCGCGCGAGGGCGACACCCGGCGCGCGCTGGGCGCGCAACGGGGCGGGCGGACGCTGGCGGCGGACGTGTCGGCGATGGTGGCCGCCGGCGATGCCTGAGCCGCTGCGCCGCCACACGCTGGTCTGGCTGCCGCCGCAGGCCGCGCACGCGGTCGTGCCGGCGCAGGCCACGCGCGCGCGTGCCTGGTTCGAACAAGGCCATCCGGCCATCGTGGCGCGACGCCCGGCGGCGACGCCGGCCGATCCACTGCACCTGGGCGTGCCGCTGCCGCCGGCCGAAGGCAAGCAGCGGCTGGCCGTGCGCGCCGCGGTCGCGGACGTCCTGCGCATCGCACCGCCGCCGACCCTGGAGCAGAGCATCGCCCGCGCGCCGGCGGCATGGCGACCGGCGCTGGCGGCGCTGGTGCATCGGGCGCACGCGCTAGACCTGGTGCCGCGCGTATTTGGCGCCTTCTGCTGGCAGACGCTGACCGGCCTGGCGTACGTGCACGAGACGTCTGATCTGGACCTGCTCTGGGAGATCGAGTCCGCCGCGCAGGCCGACGCCATCATTCGCCTGTTGGACGAGTGGGAGCGGCACCAGCGGCGTCGTGCCGATGGCGAGCTGCGCCTGCCCGACGGGCGCGCGGTGAGCTGGCGCGAATACGCCGGCAGCGCACTGCGGCTGCTGGTCAAGACCGAGGACGACGCGCGCCTGGTCGCACGCGCGGACCTGTTCGCGGCGCAGCAGGTGGCCGCTTGAGCGCGCACGAGCCGCAGCCTGCCTGCGTGCCGCGTCCGCAGGACCGCGCCGAGGCGTCGCGCCTGGGCCGGCTCGCCAGCGCCAGCCTGCATGCCGAACTGGCGCTGGCACCCAAGCCTGGCCTGGTGACCCCAAGCGATGCCGGCAGCCACGCCGACATGGATGCACGCACCTTCTGGCGCAGCCTGGCCGCGCTGCGCGCCTACTTCGAGGCGATCGCGCAGGCGGGGCTGGCGCAGGCGCCGTTCGATGCGCTGCGCCGCCTTGGCCTGCAGGCCGAGGACGCGATGCTGCGCGCCACCGACGGCATCAATACCCATCGCGGTGCGATCTTCAGCCTGGGGCTGCTGACCGCGGCTGCGGCGCGGCTGCGGCGCATCGAGCGCGGACCCGTTGCCGCCGAGGCGGTCTGCCACGCGGTCAGCGACTGGCGTGCCGCACTCGAGACCGCACCACTCGACCCCGACAGCCCCGGCCAGCGCATGCGGCGCGCCCACCACGTCGCCGGGGTGCGCGAACAGGCCGCCGAGGGCTTCCCGCTGCTGCGCGAGGCCGCGCTGCCGGCGCTGCGGGACGCGCAGCAGGCCGGGCACGCGCCCGCGGCCGCGCATGCGCATGTGCTAATGACGCTGGTGGCGCAGGTCGACGACCTGAACCTGCTTCACCGCGGCGGCGCCGAAGGGCTGCGCTTCGCGCAACATCAGGCGCATGCCTTCCTCGCCCGCGGCAGCGTGTGGCAGCCCGACTGGGAAGCGCAGCTGGGGACGGTGGGCGAGGCCTTCGTCGCGCGCCGCCTGAGCCCCGGCGGCAGCGCCGATCTGCTCGCCTGCACCCTATTCCTCGACCGGCAGGCGCGCGCATGAGCCTGGCGCTGCTGTGTCCGGGGCAGGGCGGTCAGCATCCGGCGATGTTCGCGCGGGTACAGGGCGATGCGGCCGCCGAACCCATCCTCCGCTACGCAGCCGACGTCCTGCAGGAAGCGCCCGAGGCGCTGGCCGCCGGGCAGGCGCGCTTCGACAACGCGATCGCCCAGCCGCTGGTGTGCGCGGCCACGCTGGCGACCTGGGCGGCGCTGCGCGCGCGCCTGCCGTCGCCGGGCCTGGTGCTCGGCTACAGCGTGGGTGAGCTGGCCGCCCATGGCGTGGCCGGCAGCGTGACGCCGCAGGTTTGCCTGAGCCTGTCGCGGGCGCGTGCGGCCTGTATGGACGCGGCCAGTCCCGCCGACGGCGGACTGCTGGCGGTGATCGGCCTGTCGCGCCGGCGCATCGAGCGCCTGTGCGAGGCCTGCGCGGTCGCCGTGGCGATCGTCAACGGTGAGGACCACTTCGTGCTGGGCGGTCGTGAGGCCGGCCTGCAGGCCGCCCAGCGCGAGGCGGAAGCCCTCGGCGCGCGCACGCTGCGCTTGCCTGTGCATGTTCCCGCGCACACGCCGTGGCTGGCGCAGGCGGCCGATGCGTTCGCAAGAACGCTGCAGGACGCCGCCGTGCGGGCACCCGCTCTGGACGTGCTGGCCGGCATCGACGGCCATCGCATCGCCTCGCGCGAGGACGTCGTCCTCAGCCTTTCGCGCCAGCTCGCCCAGCCGGTGGAGTGGCACGGGGTGATGGCGCAGGCGATCGAGCGCGGCGCGCGCGTGCTGCTGGAGATCGGTCCGGGCAGCGCCCTGGCACGGATGGCGCGCCAGGCGCATCCGGACTGCGAGGCGCGCGCGGTGGAGGAGTTCCAGACGCTGGAGGGCGTCGTGGACTGGGTCGTCAGCGCCCTGGAGCGCCAGGCGATGCACTGAAGCAGGACCCTTGGGTGGCGGGCCGCCATTCGACGCAATCGCGATATCACGTGTCTTAGGGAGGGCGCATGAGTCCGCAAATCATCACGATCATCGGCTTGGTGATCATGTTCGTCGTGGCCACGGCGCTGCCCATCAACATGGGCGCGGTGGCCTTCGCCCTGGCCTTCATCGTCGGGGGGATCTGGCTGGGCATGGATGCCAAGGCGGTGCTGGGCGGTTTCCCCGGCGACCTGTTCCTGACCCTGGTCGGGATCACCTACCTGTTCGCCATCGCGCAGAAGAACGGCACCATCGACCTGCTGATCCACTGGGCGGTCAAGGCGGTGCGCGGCAAGCTGGTGGCGATCCCGTGGGTGATGTTCCTGGTCACCGCGCTGCTGACCGCCTTCGGCGCGCTGGGGCCGGCGGCGGTGGCGATCATCGGCCCGGTCGCGCTGCGCTTCGCCAAGCAGTACCGGATCAATCCGCTGCTGATGGGTCTGCTGGTCATCCACGGCGCCCAGGCCGGCGGCTTCTCGCCGATCAGCGTCTATGGCGGCATCACCAACAAGGTGGTGGAGAAGGCCGGCCTGCCGGTCAGCGAGATGTCGGTGTTCCTGACCAGCCTGGGCTTCAACCTGGCCATGGCGATCATCTGCTTCTTCGCGTTCGGCGGCCTGGCCTTGCTCAAGCGCCACGAGCCTGCGCGGGCCGAGTCCGAAGCCGTGCCGGTCAACGAGGCCTCGCCGCGCAGCTTCGCCATCGAGGGCCATGGCGCGCTGGTGACCCCGGGCGGGGGCACCTTGTCGATCAATCCGGTCGCGCTGGAGGCCGTGTCGATCAAGCGCGACCATGTGTTCACCCTGATCGGCCTGGTCGGCCTGGGCGTGGCCTCGCTGATCTACAGCCTCAACGTCGGCCTGGTGTCGATGACCGTGGCGGTGCTGCTGGCGCTGCTCTCGCCCAACGCGCAGAAGGGCGCGGTGGAGAGCATCAGCTGGTCCACCGTGCTGCTGATCGCCGGCGTGGTCACCTACATCGAGGTGCTGCAGAAGGCGGGCGCGGTCGACTTCATCGGCAACGGCGTGTCGCATATCGGCATTCCGCTGCTGGGCGCGCTGCTGGTGTGCTACGTCGGCGGCATCGTGTCGGCGTTCGCCTCCTCGGCGGCGGTGCTGGGCGCGACCATTCCGCTGGCGGTGCCGTTCCTGCTGCAGGGGCATCTGGCCCCGGCCGGCGTGATCTGCGCGCTGGCCGTGTCCTCGACCATCGTCGACGTCAGTCCGTTCTCGACCAATGGCGCGCTGGTGGTGGCCTCGGCCGCGCCGGACGAGCGCGAGAAGCTGTTCCGCCGCTTCCTGGTCTACAGCGGCCTGGTGGTCGCGCTGGGCCCGCTGGCCGCGTGGCTGGTGTTCGTGGTGCCGGGCTGGCTGTAATGGCGCCACCCGGTAGAGCGGAGCTTGCTCCGCTGGTGCCTTCCCCGCGAACCGAACGAAGAGCGGCGGAGCAAGCTCCGCTGGGGCCTTTCGCGCGAATTGAACGAAGGGCAGCGGAGCAAGCTCCGCTCTACAAGGGGGGCGCGACGCGATCGGGAGAGGGCGTTGCTCGGAACAAAAGAAAGCGGGGTGCCGATCGCTCCGCGCTCACGCCTCACTCCTCTTCACTCACTCCCCGCTCTTGCGTCCGCGCGGCAGTGGCGCCGGCACGTTGAGCTTGCCGCCCGAGGCGACGTACTTGGCCAGGGCTTCGCCCTGACTGAGCAGGTGGCGGTGCATGGTGCGCTCGGCCTCGGCGGCATCGCCGTTGCGGAAGCACGCCATCAGCTCGCGGTGTTCGCTCAGCGACATCGCCATGCGCCCCGGCGTGAGCAGCTGGCGGCCGCGATGCATCTTGAGGATGCGGTGCAGGTCGTGGGTGACGCGGATCAGCCACGGGTTGCCGGCGTGTTCCTGCACCGCTTCGTGGATGAGGTAGTTGTTGCGGTAGAACTCGGCCATGTCGCCGCGCTCGGCGGCCGCCTCCATCGCCGCGTGCAGCGATTCCAGCCGCGCCAGGCCGTCGGCGTCGATCTTGCGCACCGCCTCGTAGGCGCAGCGGCCCTCCAGCATCGCCATGATCGGGAACAGCTCGTTGAGGTCTTCCAGCGTCAGCCGGGTCACCCGCGCGCCGCGGCCGGGTTCGATCTGCACCAGGCCTTCGGCGGCCAGCAGCTTGAGGCTCTCGCGCAGCGGGGTGCGGCTGATGCCCAGCTCCTGGGCCAGGGCGGGCTCGTCGATCCAGTCGCCCGGCGGCAGGACGTAGTCGTAGATCTTCTGTCGCAGCGTATCGGCCACTTCCTCGTACATGGGCACGCGCCGGCGGGAGCTGGACTTGTCGGGCGTCAGGGTCATGGACGGGTGCGGCGCTTGGCACGATGTGTCAGATCCGCATCTTAATCCCTGCGCAGCGGCGGCCGCGAACCGCAGCGGGCACCGCTGCGCGCGCCGTATCATGGTGCGCTAGCGCTTGCCCTGCGGCCGGCGCGCCCCCAGATCGACCGCCTGCCCCATTTCCAGAGTGCCCCCCCGCCATGAATCCGCTGCTCGATTTCTCCGGTCTGCCCAAGTTCGATGCCATCAAGCCCGAGCACGTCGGCCCGGCCATCGACACGCTGCTGGCCCAGGCCGAGGCCGCGGTGAAGCAGGCCGAGACGGTCAGTCCGGTGACGTGGGAGAGCTTCGTGGTGCCGCTGGACGATGCGACCGAGCGGCTGTGGCGCGCCTGGGGCCAGGTCAACCATCTGCAGGGCGTGCTGAACTCGCCGGCGCTGCGCAAGGCCTACAACGACAACCTGCCCAAGATCACGCGCTTCGGCAGCGCGCTGGGGCAGAACCTGGCGCTGTTCTCGCAGTACCGCGCACTCGCGGAAGGCGCGGACCTGACCACCCTGGACGCCGCGCGCGCCAAGACCCTGGACAACGCGCTGCGCGACTTCCGCCTCGGCGGCGCCGAACTGCCGGACGAGGCCAAGGCGCGCTTCGCCGCGGTGCGCGAGGAGCTGGCCAGCCTGTCGGCCAAGTTCTCCGAGAACGTGCTCGACGCCACCGACGAGTGGGAGTTCTGGATCAAGGACAAGCAGCACCTGGCCGGGCTGCCGGCCGATGTGATCGCCGCCTGCCGCGCCGCGGCCAAGGCCGACGACGAACCGGGCTGGAAGTTCACCCTGCAGATGCCGTGCTATCTGCCGGTGCAGACCTATGCCGACGACCGCGCGCTGCGCGAAACGCTGTACCGCGCCTATGCGGTGCGCGCCTCGGAGGCCGGCGAGGAGAAGCTGGACAACTCGCCGCTGATCGACCGCATCCTGGCCCTGCGCGCCGAGCTGGCGCGGCTGCTGGGTTTCGCCTCCTACGCGGAGTATTCGCTGGCGACCAAGATGGCGGGCAGCCCGGCCGAGGTGCTGAGCTTCCTGCGCGACCTGGGCGCCCGCGCGCTGCCGTACGCCAGGCAGGACCGCGCCGAACTGGAGGCCTTCGCCCGGGATGAGCTAGGCCTGGAGACGGTCGAGCCCTGGGACCTGGCCTATGTCAGCGAGAAGCTCAAGCAGGCCCGCTACAGCTTCTCGGCCCAGGAAGTGAAGCAGTACTTCACCGAGGACGCGGTGCTGGCCGGGCTGTTCGGCGTGATCAAGGCGCTGTACGGCGTGGACGTGCTGCCCGACACCGCGCCGGTGTGGCATCCGGACGTGCGCTTCTATCGCCTGCAGGACGCCGATGGCGCGCTGGTCGGCCAGTTCTACCTGGACCTCTACGCGCGCGAGGGCAAGCGCGGCGGCGCGTGGATGGACGATTGCCGCAACCGTCGTCATCGCGCTGACGGCGAGCAGACGCCGCTGGTCTATCTGGTGTGCAACTTCGGCAAGGGCGTGGACGGCGGGCCGGCCACCTTCACCCACAGCGACGTGATCACCCTGTTCCACGAGATGGGCCACGGCCTGCACCAGCTGCTGACCGAGGTCGGCGAGCTGTCGGTGGCCGGCATCAACGGCGTGGAGTGGGACGCGGTGGAGCTGCCGAGCCAGTTCATGGAGAACTTCTGCTGGGAATGGTCGCGCGTACAGGGCATGACCCGCCACGCGGAGACGGGCGAGCCGCTGCCGCGCGCGCTGTTCGACAAGATGGTGGCCGCGCGCAATTTCCAGAGCGGCATGCAGACCGTGCGCCAGCTCGAGTTCGCCCTGTTCGACATGGAGCTGCACAGCGCCTTCGATCCCTCCAGGGAAGGGGTGATGGACCTGCTCGAGCGCATCCGCGACGAGGTGGCGGTCAACCGCGCGCCGAAGTGGGGCCGTTTCCCGCACGCCTTCAGCCACATCTTCGCCGGTGGCTATGGCGCGGGCTACTACAGCTACAAGTGGGCCGAGGTGCTCAGCGCCGATGCCTACGCGGCCTTCGAGGAAGCGCCCGATCAGCTGGCCGCCACCGGCGCGCGCTTCCGCGCCGAGATCCTCTCGCGCGGCGGCAGCCGCAGCGCGCTGGAGAACTTCACCGCCTTCCGCGGCCGCGAACCGCGCATCGACGCGCTGCTGCGGCATAGCGGGATGGCGGCTTGAGGGCAGGGCGGTCCCACGCTTGATGGGGGAGCAACCGTCTCTCAGTTCAAGCCGCGGCCTTCTCGTAGAGCGGAGCTTGTGGCGATCCCCTCTTGGGGACTTCGCTGCGCTTCGTTCGGTGCGTGGGGACGGCCCCAGCGGAGCGAGCTCCGCTCTACAGGTGGGAGCCGCCCTTGTGGCCTTTTCGGCCAATGGCGGCGATGGGGCTTCGCAGCGAAATCGAGCGACCTGTTCTCGCCGATAGCCCCACTACCGTCGTTCCCGGGAAAGCGGGAACCCAGGGACTTTCGCACGGTGCATCAAAGGCACTGGATTCCCGCGTTCGCGGGAATGACGGCTTCGGAACTTCTTTAGAAAGCGCGCGCGCCCCAGACAGTGCGCCACAAGCTGAAGCAGGTCCCTACCCCCCTCAGTCGCTAGCCGCGACCTCGAACTCCCCTTCGCTGCACGAAAGGGAGGGTGCGGATCCCTCCGTGGGAGCCGCCATGGCGGCGATGGGGCTTCTGCGGCAAGGCCTACAACGCGCAAAACGCCGCCCCGCGGCTTGCCTCATCCGCATGCGCGTATCCTGTCGATCCCCACGTTGCATCGATCCGCCCGTGTCCGCGTCTTCGTCTTCCGTACCGCATTACCAGACCGCTGGCGCGCGTCGCGCCGACCTGATCGTCCACGTCGCCGGGCTGGCGCTGGCCATCGGCGGCGGCGCGGCCATGCTCTGGCGCGCGGCAGCCAACGAGGCCCTGCTGCTGGCCACCTGCGTCTACGCGCTGGGGCTGCTGGTGATGTTCGCCTGCTCGGCGGCGTACAACTTCGCCGCGCCCGCGCGGCAGCCGGTGCTGCGCAAGCTCGATCACGCCGGCATCTTCGTGATGATCGCCGGCTCCTACACGCCGCTGCTGGTGCTGGCGCTGTCCGGCACCTGGCGCTGGTCGATGATCGGCGTGGTCTGGGGCGTGGCGCTGTTCGGGGTGTTCGCCAAGCTGTGCCTGCCCGGGCTGGGCAAAGGCTTCTGGGTGGCGATCTATCTGCTGCTGGGCTGGGTCGGCATGGTCGCGATCAAGCCGATGGTGGCCGGGCTGCCGACGGCGGTGCTGTGGCTGATCGCCGCCGGTGGTCTGATCTACACCATCGGCGTGGGCTTCTACGTGCGCAAGTCGATGGTCTACAACCGCGCGCTGTGGCACGCCCATGTGCTGGGCGGTGCGCTGGCGCACTGGGCGGCGATCTGGCTGTGCCTGCGGCCGCTGCCGGCGGCCTGAGGGCGCATTTTCAGCGGTTGCGGCGCGAGAGCAGGGCTTCCATCACGACCTTGCCGTCGGCGTTGCGCGCGCTGAGCAGGCCGCCGTGGGCGCGCACGAACTGGTCGGCGATGTACAGGCCCAAGCCCAGGCCGCTGCTGGCGCTGAAGCGGCCCTTGAACGGCTCGAACAGCCGCGGCAGCAGCTCGTCGGAAATCGCGCCGACATTGCTCACCATCAGCCGCACGTGCGCGTTCTCGCTGCCGTCCAGACTCACCTCGACCGGCTCGCCGCCGCCGTGCTCGAGCGCATTGCCCAGCAGGTTGGAGAGGATCTGGGCGTAGCGGTCGGCGTCGACGTCGGCCACCAGATCGCCGGTGCAGGTCAGGCGCAGCACACTGCCGGGCTTGGCCTGGCGGAATTCCTCCACCGCGCCGGCGGTCAGCGGCTGCAGGTCCTGGGCGACGAAGCTCATGCGCAGGCCGCGGGTGCGGATGCGCGAGAAGTCCAGCAGCTGCTCGACCATGCGCGCCATGCGCCGTCCGCTGCTTTCCAGAAAGCCCAGCGTGCGCTGCGCCGAGGCGTCCGGCGGCAACTCCACGCCCAGCTTCTCCGCGCACAGCAGCACCACCGACAGCGGCGTGCGCAGGTCGTGGGTGAGCACGGCGGTCATGGTCTCGTTGAGCTCCAGCGCGCGTTCCAGCTCGGCGTTGCGGCGCGCCAGCAGGCGGCGCTGCTCGTAGAGCTCGACGAAGATCTGCACCTTGCCCAGGATCACGTGCGTCTCGATCGGCTTGTGCAGGAAGTCCACCGCGCCGGCCTCGTAGCCCTTGAACGCGCGCAGCGGATCGTTGGGCGAGGCGGTGAGGAAGATGATCGGCACCTGCCGGGTGCGCTGCGAGCCGCGCATCAGCTCGGCCAGGGCGAAGCCGTCCATTTCCGGCATGTGCACGTCCAGCAGCGCCAGGGCGACCTCGTGGGTCAGCAGCAGCTCCAGCGCCTGCGCGCCGGAGGCGGCGCACAGGATGTTGAGGTCGGCGCGGCGCAGCAGCGCTTCCATCGCGATCAGGTTCTCCTGGACGTCGTCGACGATCAGCAGGTTGATCGGCTCGCCGGTCGGCGCGTCCTGGGGCGTGAGATTGAGATTCATCGAGAAAGGGCCGAGAGGTGGTGGCAGAGTTCTGCCAGGGAAAGAACGGCGTCCGCACCGGCGCGGGCCAGGGCCGAGGCGGGCATCAGTGGTGAGGACGCATCGGCCGGGGTCTGGATCCAGGCGGTGCCGCCGGCGCGGCGCACCGCGGCCACGCCCTCGCTGCCGTCGCTGCTGGCGCCGGTGAGCAGGATCGCCAGCAGGCGCGGGCCGAAGACCTCGGCGGCGGTCTCGAACAGCGGGTCGATCGCCGGCCGCGAGAACAGCACCGGCTCGTCCAGTGACAGCGCCACATGGCCGGCGTCCTCGACCAGCAGGTGATAGTCCGGCGGGGCGATCAGCACCTGGCCGGCGCGCAGCGGCTGCTTGTCCTGCGCCTCGTCCACCTCCAGCGCGCAGTGCGCGCCGACGATCTGCGCCACCTTGCTGGGCCGGTCGCGCGGCAGGTGCAGCACGATCAGCACCGGCTGGGTCAGCGTGGCCGGCAGGCTGGCCAGCAGCGTCTGCAGCGCCATCACGCCGCCGGCCGAGGCGCCGATGACGATGGCATCCAGGTCGTGGCCGCTGGGCAGCTTCATGCGGCCTTCCGGTACAGGCGCTGCTCGCGGCTGACCACCTCGAACGCGCCGGCATGCGGCCCGAACTGCAGCGACTCCTTGCTGCCAAGGCCAAGGAAGCCGCGATGCACCAGCGCCTCCTGGAACAGCCCGATCGCGCGGTCCTGCAAGGCGCGGTTGAAGTAGATCAGCACGTTGCGGCACGACACCAGGTGCACTTCGGAGAACACCGTGTCGGTGGCCAGGCTATGGTCGGCGAAGACCACGTTGCGGCGCAGGCTGCGGTCGAACACCGCCCCGTTGTAGGCGGTGGTGTAGTAGTCGGCCAGCGAGCCGCTGCCGCCGGCGTCCAGATAGTTGCGGCTGAACAACGCCAGCCGCTCGATCGGGAAGATGCCGGCCTCGGCCTGGGCCAGCGCCTCGGTGTTGATGTCGGTGGCGTAGAGGATCGTACGCTCCAGCAGGCCTTCCTCGCGCAGCAGGATCGCCAGCGACCAGACCTCCTCGCCGGTGCTGCAGCCGGCCACCCACAGCTTGATCGAGGGATAGGTGCGCAGCACCGGCAGCACCTGCGCGCGCAGCGCGGCGAAGTAGGCCGGGTCGCGGAACATCTCCGAGACCTGCACGGTGAAGTACTGCAGCGACTGGGCGAACAGCGCCGGGTCGTGCAGCAGCCGGTGCTGCAGCTGCGCCACGGTGTCGCAGTCCAGCCGCGCCATCGCATGGCGCACGCGCCGGCGCAGCGAGGACATGGCGTACTGGCGGAAGTCGTAGTGGTAGCGCCGGTAGATCGCCTCCAGCAGCAGCGACAGCTCCAGATCGAACAGCTCGGCCTCGTTCACTGCCGCGAGCACCACACCCGGCACAGCGAGACCAGCTTGTCCACATCGATGGGCTTGGCGATGTAGTCGTTGGCGCCGGCCTCCAGGCAGCGCTCGCGATCGTCGGCCATGGCCTTGGCGGTCAGGGCGATGATCGGCAGGTGCTGGTGGCGGCGCTGCTTGCGGATGTGCCGCATCGCGGTCAGCCCGTCCATCTCCGGCATCATGATGTCCATCAGCACCAGGTCCACCTCCTTGTCCTGCTCCAGGCGCTCGACCGCCTCGCGGCCGTTGCGCGCGATCTCCAGCTTCACCCCGAGCGGCTCGAGCACGCTGGACAGGGCGAAGATGTTGCGCACGTCGTCCTCGGCCAGCAGGATCGTACGCCCGTCCAGCACCGCATCGCGCTTGCGCGCCTCGCGCAGCAGGCGCTGCTGGTCGCTGGGCAGCGAGGCCTCGACGCTGTGCAGGAACAGGGTCACCTCGTCCAGCAGCCGCTCCGGCGAGCGCGCGCCCTTGATGATGATGCTCTTGGAGTAGCGGCGCAGGCGCTGCTCCTCCTCGCGGGTCAGCGCGCGGCCGGTGTAGACGATCACCGGCGGGAACGCGCCGGATTCGCGCTCGCCCATGCGCTCGAGCAGGTCGTAGCCGCTGCCGTCGGGCAGCGCCAGGTCGGTGACCATGCAGTCGAAGGTCACCGCGGCCAGCTGTTCCATCGCCTCGGCGATGCTGCCCACCGCGGTGATGTCCAGGCCCTCGTGGGCGAGCAGGCGGCGCAGGTTCTCGCGCAGGTTGCGGTCGTCCTCGACGATCAGCAGGCGGCGCATGTTGCGCTCGCTGGTCTGCTCCAGCTGGCGGATCGCCGCCACCAGCCGCTCGCGCGTGGCCGGCTTGAGCAGGAAGCCCACCGCGCCCAGTTCCAGCGAGACCTGCGCGCGCTCCTGCGCGGACATCACGTGCACCGGAATGTGGCGCGTGGCCGGGTCGCGCTTGAGCTGTTCGAGCACGCTCAGGCCGGAGATGTCGGGCAGGCCGACGTCCAGCAGCACGCCGCTGGGCTGGACCTGCGGCGCCAGGGCGATGGCCTCCTGCGCCGAGCCGGCCACCACGCAGTCGAAGTCCATGTCGTGGGCCAGCTCGACCAGCGCCTGGGCGAAGGCGGCGTCGTCCTCCACCGCCAGGATCGCGCGGCCGGGGCGGGTGCGGCGGTCGCGGTCGTCGAACGCGCTCGGTGCCGGCGCTGGCGTGGCGCTCGCGGCCGGGGCGGGCGCCGGCGCAGCGGGCGCGGGCGTCGCGGCCGCGCGCACGGCAGGCTCGGGCGCGCGCGGCGTCACCGGCGTGTCGGGCGTCTGCGGCGCGCCCTCCACCGGCAGCTCCAGGATGAAGGTGCTGCCGCGGCCGGGCTCGCTGTCCACGGTGATGGTGCCGCCCATGCGCTGGGCCAGATCGCGCGAGATCGACAGCCCCAGGCCGGTGCCGCCGAAGCGGCGCTGGGTGCTGCCATCGGCCTGGCGGAACGCCTCGAAGATCACCCCGGTCTGCGCCTTGGCGATGCCGATGCCGGTGTCGCTGACCACGAAGCGCACCCGGCCCACGCCATGCCCCTGCACGACCAGGGCGACGTGGCCGTGCTCGGTGAACTTGACCGCGTTGGCCAGCAGGTTCTTGAGCACCTGCTGCAGGCGCTGGGCGTCGATGGTCAGCCGCTCCGGCGCGCCGGGCTCGGCGCGGATGTCCAGCCCCAGCGCCTTCTGCGCGGCCAGCGGCTCGAAGGTCTCGCGCAGGCGCACCAGCAGCGGCGCCACGGCGATGTTGTCCTCGGACAGCTCGACCTGGCCGGCCTCGATCTTGGACAGGTCCAGGATGTCGTTGATCAGCGCCAGCAGGTCGTTGTTGGACGAGTGGATGGCCTGGGCGTACTTGATCTGCTCGGCGCTGAGCGTGCCCTCGCGGTTGTCGGCCAGCAGCTTGGCCAGAATCAGCGAGCTGTTCAGCGGGGTGCGCAGCTCGTGGGACATGTTGGCCAGGAACTCTGACTTGTACTGCGAGGCGGCCTCCAGCTCCTTGCCGCTGCGCACCAGCTCGTCCTGCGCGGCCAGCAGCGAGCGGCGCTGCTCCTCCAGCTCGTGGGTGCGCTCTTCCAGGTGCACGTTGATCTGTTCCAGCTCGGCCTGCTGCTGCTCCAGGTTGGCCTGGGACTGCTGCAGGCTGCGGCTCTGCTCCTCCAGCTCCTCGTTGGCCACGCGCAGCTCTTCCTGCTGGGCCTGCAGCTCCTCGCTCTGGCGCTGGGTCTGCTCCAGCAGCTCGACCAGATCGGCGCGCAGCTGCGCGGTGCGCAGGGCCACGCCGATGATGTCCATGCAGCGCTCCAGCAGGGCCAGGGCGCGGCCGTCGCTGTGGGCCACGCCGCTGCGGCCCAGTTCGATCGCGCCGACCACGCGGCCATCGGCGGTGACCGGCGCCAGCATCAGCTCGCCCGGCGCGCTGCGGCCCAGGCCGGTCTGGATCTGCACGTGCGAAGCATCGACGGCGCGCAGCTGGCGGACCTGCTTCAGGCGCACCGCTTCGCCCAGCTGGCCCTCGCTGGCGGGAATCTCGCTGGCCATGCCGGCCGGCAGCGCGATGCCGCCGCTCAGCACCAGGCGCTCGCCGAGCAGGCGGTACAGCGCGCCGACGTGCGCACCGGTGGCCTGGCACAGCGCGCCCAGCGCGTGCTGGGCCAGCTCCTGCGGCGACAGGTCGCCCTGCACGGCCGCGGCCACCGCGGTCTGGCGCTCCTGCAGCCACAGCGCGCGCTGGGCGGACATGCGCGCGCGGATGCCCTGCATGGTGATCATGCCCATGCCCAGGAAGCACAGGCTGCCGAAGGTGCGATTGACAGCCGAGAACGAGGAGTTGGTGCTGGCCGGGGCCACCTGGAAGCCGATCGCCACCAGCACGCAGGCCAGCACCGCCACCAGCAGCGGCACGCGCGGGCGCGACTGGAAGTTGGTGATCGCCACGGCGAAGAAATGGACCAGCCAGACCGCATAGCCCAGCGGCGTCACCAGCTCCAGGCCCAGGGTGAGGATCAGCAGGCCGGCCGCGGCGGCCCAGATCCAGGCGTCCCGCGAGGTATTGGAGATTTGCATGGTGCGCGTACGGCTGGAAAAAAGACCCCCGATGGTAGCCGAGATCACGCGCAGATCACGTGCAGCGCCTGCGCCGCCGCGCGGTCTCCACGCGGCCTTCACATGGCGACTTCGAAGAATGCCTGTGCCCGCCTCGTCGCCTCGCTGCGCGTTGCGGCGGGCGACGCTGTGTCATCCTGCCGGGTCGTGCCGTCCCGCTTCTCTCGCTCCCTTCCCGGTGTTATTCCCATGTCCAAGCCGCTGCGCATTCTCTTTGTCGAAGATCAGGCCGACCTGCGCGAGCTGATGTCCGACGTGTTCGTGCAGATGGGCATGGAGGTGGTCACGCTCGCCGATGCCGCCGCGGCGCTGGAGCTGCTGGCCGAAGGGCCGCAGGTCGACGTGCTGTTCACCGACGTCTACATGCCCGGCCAGATGAGCGGCGCCGAGCTGAGCATGCGCGTGGCCCAGCGCTGGCCGCAGGTGCGCATCGTGCTGGCCTCCGGCCATGCCCGCCACCAGCTGCCCGAGCTGCCGCCGGGCGTGCAGTTCATCCAGAAGCCCTACAGCCTGCAGCAGGCCGCGCGCCTGATCCGCGGCGAAGCGCCCAGCATCCAGGCCGCCTGAGCCGGCGCCCGCGCCGGGCGTAGGACCTTCGGCAGGGGAGGGCGGACCGCCGGGGGCGGTAGGATCACCGGTCCGTGCGTGGCCGGGCTGGTGCCCGGCGCGCTTCACCTGATTGCCTGGGGATCCGCATGCTCCTGAAATCCACCGCCCCGCGCCTGCTCGGTGCCTTGGCCCTGGCCGCGTGCGCGGCCGGCGCCTGGGCGCAGACGCCGACCGTGTCGGCCGCCGACTACGCCCGCGCCGGCACGCTGATGTTCGCCCAGCCACTGGTCGACCACGCCGTCACCCGCGTGACCTGGCTGGACGACACGCACTTCGTCTACACCGACCACGACGCCAGCGGCGACCGCCTGCTGCAGACCGACACGGCCACCGGGACCACCGCGCCGCTGTTCGACGCCAAGGCGCTGGCCGCCTCGCTCAACACGCTGCTGGAGACCAAGGACAAGCCGATCAAGGCCGACAAGCTGGGCATCCGCGGCATCGCCCTGACCGCCGACGGCCGCTACCGCTTCGCCATGCGCGGCACCGAGGTGGTCTGCGACGCCAGCGCCAAGTGCGCCAAGGTCTACGCCAAGCAGGGCGCCGAGCCCGGCGCGCTGTCGCCGGACAAGAAGTCCGAGGCCTTCATCCGCGACTGGAACCTGTGGGTGCGCGACCTGGCCACCGGCAAGGAGACCCAGCTGACCACCGACGGCGTCAAGGACTACGGCTACGCCACCGACAACGCCGGCTGGAAGCACACCGACAGCGCCATCGTCGAGTGGTCGCCGGATTCGCGCAAGATCGCCACCTTCCAGCAGGATCAGCGCAAGACCAGCGACATGTACCTGGTCAGCACCAAGGTCGGCGCGCCCAAGCTGGAGGCGTGGAAGTACCCGCTGCCCGGCGACAAGCACGTGACCATGATCGAGCGGGTGATCATCGATGTGCCCACCCGCCAGGTCACGCGCCTGAAGATGGAGCCGGACCAGCACCGCTCCACGCTGTGCGACGACATCAGCTGCGGCCCGGACGGCGGCTGGGACGATGTGAAGTGGGCGCCGGACAGCAAGACCGTGGCCTTCGTGTCGACCTCGCGCTTCCACAAGGACGCCTGGTTCCGCATCGCCGATGCGGCCACCGGCGCGGTGCGCACCGTGTTCTCCGAACACGTCAAGACCCAGTACGAGAGCGGCAACGGCACGGCCAACTGGGCCTATCTGCCGGCCAGCAACGAGGCGGTGTGGTTCTCCGAGCGCTCCGACTGGGGCCAGCTGTATCTGTACGACCTGACCACCGGCAAGCTCAAGCACGCCATCACCACCGGTGAGGGCAACGTCACCGAGATGCTCAAGGTCGATCCGGCCACGCGCACGGTGTGGTTCCGCGGCGTCGGCCGCACCGCCGGCCTGAATCCGTATTACCAGCAGTTCTGGAAGGTCAGCCTGGACGGCGGCGCGCCGACCCTGCTCACGCCCGAGGCGTCCGACCACACCGTGGCGCTGTCGCCCGACGGCAAGCTGTTCGTCGATGCGTACTCGACCACCACCGTGCCGCCGGTGACCGTGCTGCGCAGCGCGGCCGACGGCAAGGACGTGGCGCCGATCGCCAAGGCCGACATCACCCGCCTGAAGGCCGCCGGCTGGGTGCCGCCGGAGCCGTTCACGGTCAAGGCGCGCGACGGCAAGACCGACCTGTACGGGATCCTGTTCAAGCCGTCCAACTTCGATCCGTCCAAGAAGTACCCGATCGTCAACTACATCTATCCCGGTCCGCAGACCGGCTCGGTGCGCGGGCGCAGCTTCCTGGCCGCGCACGGCGACAACCAGTCGCTGGCCGAACTGGGCTTCATCGTGGTGGCCATCGACGGCATGGGCACGCCGTGGCGCTCCAAGTCCTTCCACGACACCTGGTACGCCGACATGGCCGACAACACGCTGCCCGACCAGGTGGCCGGCATGAAGGAACTGGCCGCGCGCTATCCGTGGATCGACCTGTCGCGTGCCGGCATCTGGGGCCATTCGGGCGGCGGCAACGCCTCCACCGCGGGGATCCTGCGCTACCCGGACCTGTTCAAGGTGGCCTGGTCGGAGAGCGGTAACCACGACAACCGCGGCTACGAGGACGACTGGGCCGAGCGCTACCAGGGCGAGCTGATCGTCGGCAAGGACGGCAAGAGCAACTACGATGCCCAGGCCAACCAGTCGCTGGCTGGCAACCTCAAGGGCCATCTGATGCTGGTGCACGGGACGCTGGACGACAACGTGCCGCCGTACCTGACCCTACTGGTGGCCGACGCGCTGATGAAGGCCAACAAGGACTTCGACATGCTGATGATCCCCAACGCCCGCCACGGCTATGGGGCGATGACGGCCTACGTCGCGCGCCGTCGCTGGGATTACTTCGTGCGCTACCTGGCCGGCGGCACGCCGCCGGCGCAGTACGACCTGCAGATGCCGAAGGACTGATCGCGCGCGGTCGATCTTCGCGCTGCCGATCGTGTTCGAGAGAGGCCGGGTCCTGCGAAGGATCCGGCCCTTCTCTTTTTCAGATCGTCATTCCCTTGAAAGCGGGAATCCAGGGACGTCGCGCTTCGCGCTTGCTGGTGCCTTCCGATTGCCCCGTAAGTCGCGGCGAGAGGCAGGCCCCCAAAGAAACGCCGGTGCAAAACCGGCGCCTCTCTTCATCTTTTTCGTCGAATGGATCAGGTCTTCGACTCGAGCGGAAGCAGGCTCACAGGCCGGGTTTGCCCGATCAGGATCTCCTGCCCATTCTGGTCCTTGATATGCAGGCGGGTGCGCTGCGCTTCGGCGGTACTCGGCTGCCCTTCACATCGCTCCATGCACATCTCCAGCTTGGTCTCGCACTGATCTTCGGGATTGCCACTGGACAGACACTGCCTGTACGCCATGTTGCACACGGCGACACACGACGCCTGCGCCTTTCCGGGGGTGAGTGAGAGGGCGGTGCCAACCGCCAGCGCGGCTCCAACGATGATTGCTTTCATCCGTCAATCTCCTTTTGGTGGGAATCATTCCCGCTGCAGTTCTAGCACTGCCGAGCTGCCGCTGGCGCAACCGTCATCACGGTCTCGTCGCGATACGAATGCTCACCCGACTTGGCCACCATGAGCGAACAGTTCCGGACGTCCGCAATGTAAATCGCGACTCCCGTGCGAGCGAACGATTGATCGCGACGCAACATCCGATCCCGCCCGCACATCGTCCCGCCCGACGACAGCCAAACAGATCAAGCGCTGCGTCATGTCAACGTTTCCGGTGGCTTGCCCCACCGGCCGCGCGCGATACTGCGCATCCCATGCGCAAGATCCTCCACATCGACATGGATGCCTTCTACGCATCGGTCGAACAGCGCGACGACCCGTCCCTGCGCGGTAAGCCCGTGGTGGTGGCCTGGCGCGGCGCGCGCTCGGTGGTGTGCGCGGCCAGCTACGAGGCGCGCGTGTTCGGCGTGCGCTCGGCCATGCCGGCGGTGCGCGCCGAGCGGCTGTGTCCGGACGCGGTCTTCGTGCCGCCGGACTTCACCCGCTATAAGGCCGTCTCGCGGCAGGTGCGCGAGATCTTCCTGGCCCATACCGACCTGGTCGAGCCGCTGTCGCTGGACGAGGCCTACCTGGACGTGACCGACCCCAAGATCGCCTCGCCCAGCGCCACGGCCACCGCGCAGGCGATCCGCGCGCAGATCTTCGAGACCACGCAGCTGACCGCCTCGGCGGGCATCGCGCCCAACAAGTTCCTGGCCAAGATCGCCTCGGACTGGAACAAGCCCAACGGCCAGTACGTGATCAAGCCGGCGCAGGTCGAGGCGTTCCTGACGCCGCTGCCGGTCGGGCGCATCCCCGGCGTGGGCAAGGTCGCCGAGCAGAAGCTGGCCGAGCTGGGCATCACCACGGTCGGCGAGCTGCGCGCGTGCTCGCTGGAGGAGCTCAGCCTGCGCTTCGGTCGCTTCGGCGCGGCGCTGCACCGGCGCGCGCGCGGCATCGACGAGCGCCCGGTGGAGCCGGACCAGCCCGTGCAGTCGATCTCGGCCGAGGACACCTTCGCCGTGGACGTGCCGCTGGAGGAGCTGGACGAACCGATCGTGCGCATGGCGGCCAAGGCGTGGGCGGCCACGCGCAAGACCCCGCGCATCGGCCATACCGTGGTGCTCAAGCTCAAGACCGCGCAGTTCCGCATCCTCACCCGCAGTTTTACGCCCGAGGCGCCGCCGACCTCGCTGGAAGCCTTCACCCGCATCGCGCTGGCCCTGCGCGAACGCGTGGACCTGCCCGCCGACACGCGCTATCGCCTGGTCGGCGTGGGCCTGTCGGGCTTTCGCGAGCGCGAGGAGGTGGCGGTGCAGGGCGCGCTGTTTGACCATGGTCTGGCGCCTGCGGGCGATGACAAACCGGCCATGTGATTGTTTAACGCGCGGCGCGCGCACTAGCATCGGCGTCCATGTCGTTGCGCATCGTCCCTCGCTGCCTGTCCTGGCTGCGCCTGCCGGCGCTGGCCGTGCTGCTGCTGGCGGTGCTGGCCAATCCGGTACTGGCGGCGGTGGGCGACCTGCATGAGGCCACGCGCGGCAGCGCCGCGCACCTGCATCAGGCCGATGGGCACGCGCTGGCCGCCGACACGGACGATGCCGACGATGCGGGCGATCTGCTGCATGCGCTGATGCATGCGGCGCATTGCTGCGGCCACCTGACCGCGATCCCCTCGCAGTTCGCGCTGCTGCCGATGGCGGCGGTGCGTGCGGCCCCGCAGGCGCGTGCGGACCTGCCCGCGCGTTCGCACACCCCGAGCCTGGCGCTGCGTCCGCCGATCGCGGCCTGACGATCCCTTGCCCGCGGCGCCCGTGAAGGCTGCGCCGCGGGGATTCGTCATCGCCCTTTCGGAGATTCCCCATGTGGTTGCGACTGGCGGCATTGGCCGCCTTCGCGGCCGTGCCCTGCGCGTTGGCGCAGGACCGGCCGCCGGCTCCCCTGAGCCTGGACGAGGCGCTGCGGCGCGTGTCCGACACCCATCCCCAGCTGCGCCTGATCGACGGCGAGCGACCGGTTCTGGAGGCGCGCCGTGACGCCGCCGCGTTGGCGCCGGCGACCAGCCTCGGCGTGGAACTGGAGAACGCGCTGGGCAGCGGGCAGACCCGCGCCTTCGACAGCGCCGAGCTGACCGTCTCGCTGTCCGGCGTGCTCGAACGCGGCGGCAAGCTCGACGCGCGCCGCGCGCTGGCCCAGGCCAACCTGGACGCGCTGGCGCCGCGGCGCGAGGCCGCCCGCCTGGACGTGCTGGCCCAGGTCGCCCAGCGCTACCAGGCCATCGCCCTGGCCCAGCGCGCGCTGGCCATCGCGCAGCTGGACATCGACCAGCGCCGGCGCGCCGTGCAGGCGGCGCAGGCGCGGCTGCAGGCCGGCGCCTCGCCCGAGTCGGTGCTGCTGACCGCACAGGCGCAGCTGGCCCAGGCCGAACTGGACCGCGACCGCGCGCTGGCGGCCGGCCAGGCCGCGCGCCGCCAGCTGGCCACGCTGTGGGGCCAGCGCGAGGCCGACTTCGACGCGGTCAGCGGCGATCTGGAGGCCCTGCCGCGGCTTGAGTCCTTCGACGCCCTGAGCCGTCTGCTCGAACGCACGCCGGAGCTGGCCATCGTCGCCGGCCAGGCGCGCGTGAACGAGGCGCAGCTGCGCCTGGCCACCAGTGCGCGCAGTGCCGATGTGCAATGGCAGCTGGGCGTGCGCCGCCTGCAGGATGCGGGCGACACCGCGCTGGTGGCGGGCTTCAGCCTGCCGCTGGGCGGCGCGCGGCGCGCCGAGCCGGAGATCCGCGCGGCCCAGGCCGAGCTGGCGATCAGCACGCTGCAGCGCGACGCGGTGCTGCTGCAGCTGCATGCGACGCTGGCCGAGGCGCACGGTCGCTACCTGACCGCGCAACTGGAGACACAGCGCCTGGCGCGCGACGTGCTGCCGCGCCTGCAGCAGGCCGAACGCGCCGCCGAACGCGCCTGGCGCGCCGGCGCCATCAGCTACCTGGAATGGGCGCAGCTGCAGGCCCAGCGCGTGGAGGCGCTGCGGCGCCAGCTCGATGCCGCCGCGCAGGCCCAGACCGCCCTCATCGAACTGCAGCGCCTGACCGGGCAACCGGTGGTGGCGCCCCACGCTGCGCAGGAGATCAGCCCATGAACACGCATTCCCACCTCCCGCGCTGTCTGCTGCTGTTCGGCACGCTGCTGCTGGCCGCCTGCGGCAAGGACGCGACGCCGGCCGTCGCGACGGACGATCACGCGCAAACCGCCACCCGCGACGAGCACGCCGATACGCCGCAAGGTGCGCGGGAGGACGCCGAGGCCGACAGCACGGTGATCCCCGCGGACATCGCGCGCGAAGCCGGCATCCGCGTCGCCCCGGCCGGGCCGGGCACCATCGCCGACGCGCACGAGGTGCAGGGCGTGCTGACGCCGGTCGATGGCCGCATCGCCCAGGCGACCGCGCGCTTCCCCGGCCCGGTGCGCAGCCTGCGCGCCAACGTCGGCGATCGCGTGCGCGCCGGGCAGGCGCTGGCCAGCATCGAAAGCAATCTCAGCCTGACCTCCTACACCGTCAGTGCGCCGATCGGTGGCGTGATCACCGCACGCGGCGCGCAGCTGGGCGGGGTGGTGGGCGAGGGCGCCGCGCTGTTCGAGATCGCCGACCTGTCCACGCTGTGGGTGGACCTGCATGTCTTCGGCAGCGACACCCAGCACATCACCGCCGGCGTACCGGTCACCGTGACCCGGATGACCGATGGCGTCAGCACCCGCACCACGCTCGAACGCGTGCTGCCCGGCACGGCCACGGCCAGCCAGAGCACCGTGGCGCGCGCGCTGCTGCGCAACGACGACGGCCTGTGGCGCCCGGGCGCGGCGGTGAAGGCGCGCATCGTGGTGGCCACCACGCCGGCGGCGCTGGTGGTGCCGCTGGCCGCGCTGCAGACGCTGGAGGGGCGACAGGTGGTGTTCGTGCGCGAGGGCCAGGACCGCTACGTCGCCCGCGCGGTCGAACTGGGCCAGCGCGACGCGACCCAGGCGGCCGTGCTCTCCGGGCTGAAGCCGGGCGAGCAGGTCGTGGTCGAGCAGAGCTATGTGGTCAAGGCCGATCTCGGCAAGGCGGGGGCCGGCCATGCGCATTGAGGCTGCCTTGAACGCCGCGCCTAACGCCCGGCCGTCCCCTTCGTTGCCGCGCTCGCGGCAATCCAGCGCCTTCGCGCTCGACGGGACGACATCGCCACATCACGGGCGTCCCGCATGCGCGCAGATCACGCCGATGCAGGCGATGGCGTCTGTCGCACGAGGCATGACCAACACGGTCCCGGGAGGACGCCCCCATGCTTGAGTCCATCCTGCGCCTCAGCATCGCCCACCGCTGGCTGGTCCTGGCGCTGACCGGCGTGCTCATCGCCGTCGGCGCCTGGAGTTTCACCAAGCTTCCCATCGACGCCACGCCGGACATCACCAACGTCCAGGTGCAGATCAACACCGCCGCGCCCGGCTACGCACCGCAGGAGGCCGAGCAGCGCATCACCTTCCCGGTGGAGACGGCCATGGCAGGACTGCCCGGGCTGGAGCGCACGCGCTCGCTGTCGCGCTATGGGCTTTCGCAGGTGACCGTGTCCTTCGTCGATGGCACCGACCTGTACTTCGCCCGCCAGCAGGTCGCCGAACGCCTGCAGCAGGTGCGCGCGCAGCTGCCCGAGGGCCTGGACCCGCAGCTGGGGCCCATCGCCACCGGCCTGGGCGAGATCTTCGCCTACACCGTCGACGCCGCGCCCGACGCGCGCAAGCCCGATGGCAGCCGCTACACCGCCACCGATCTGCGCACGCTGCAGGACTGGGTGATCCGCCCGCAGCTGCGGACGGTGCCCGGCGTGACCGAGGTCAACACCATCGGTGGCCACGCGCGGCAGATCCACGTCACGCCCGATCCGGCGCAGCTGCGCGCGCTCGGCCTGACGCTGGAAGACGTCGTGCAGGCGCTGCGCGTCAACAACCGCAATGTCGGCGCCGGCTACATCGAGCGCAACGGCCAGCAGCTGCTGGTGCGCATCCCCGGCCAGGTCGAGGGCATCGACCAACTGGGCGACATCGTGCTGGCGCGGCGCGAGGGCGTGCCGATCCACGTCCACGATGTCGCCCGGGTCGCCGAGGGGCCGGAGCTGCGCAGCGGCGCCGCCACCCAGGACGGGCACGAGGTAGTACTGGGCACGGTGATGATGCTGGTCGGCGCCAACAGCCGCAGCGTGGCGCGCGCGGCGGCCGAGAAGCTCGAGGTCGCCCAGCGCAGCCTGCCGCCCGGCGTTACCGCCACGCCCACCTACGACCGCACCGCGCTGGTCGAGCGCACCATCGCCACGGTCGCCAGGAACCTGGTGGAGGGCGCGCTGTTGGTGATCTTGGTGCTGTTCGCGCTGCTGGGCAATCTGCGCGCGGCGCTGATCACCGCCGCGGTGATCCCGCTGGCGATGCTGTTCACCCTGACCGGCATGGCCCGCGGCGGCGTGTCGGCCAACCTGATGAGCCTGGGCGCGCTGGACTTCGGCCTGATCGTCGATGGCGCGGTGATCATCATCGAGCACTGCCTGCACCGCTTCGGCCTGCGCCAGCGCGAACTGGGCCGCGTGCTCACCGACGAGGAGCGCTTCGAGGAAACCGCGCGCGCCAGCGCCGAGGTGATCCGGCCCAGCCTGTTCGGCCTGGGCATCATCACCGCGGTCTACCTGCCGATCTTCGCGCTCACCGGCGTGGAGGGAAAAATGTTCCACCCCATGGCCATCACCGTGGTGCTGGCGCTGAGCGGGGCGATGCTGCTCTCGCTCACCTTCGTGCCGGCCGCCATCGCGCTGTGGCTGGGCGGTCGCGTGCGCACCGGCGAGAACCGGGTGATGGGCTGGCTGCGGCGAAGCTACGTGCCGCTGCTGGACGCCAGCCTGCGCCATGGGCGCGTGGTCGCCTTCGCCGCGCTCGCGCTGGTGGCGCTGTGCGGTGCGCTGGCCACGCGCCTGGGCAGCGAGTTCGTTCCGCAGCTGGACGAAGGCGATATCGCCATGCACGCCATGCGCATTCCCGGCACCTCCCTGAGCCAGTCGGTGGACATGCAGCAGCGGGTGGAGAAGCGGGTGCTGGCCTTCCCCGAGGTGGCGCGCGTGTTCTCCAGGATCGGCACGCCGGAGGTGGCCTCCGACCCGATGCCGCCCTCGGTGGCCGATACCTTCATCATGCTCAAGGACCGCGCGCGGTGGCCCGATCCGCGCAAGTCCAAGGACGCGCTGATCGGCCAGATCCAAGCCGCGGTGCAGGCGCTGCCGGGCAACAACTACGAGTTCACCCAGCCGATCCAGATGCGCATGAACGAGCTGCTTTCCGGCGTGCGCGCCGACGTGGCCGTCGCGCTGTACGGCGACGACCTGGACACGCTGCGCCAGGTCGGCGCGCGCATCGAGGCCGTGGCCCGCGGCGTGCCGGGCGCGGCCGACGTGCGCCTGGAGGAGACCGAAGGCCTGCCGCTGCTCTCCGTGCTGCCCGATCGCGCCGCGCTGGCCGGCTACGGGCTCAACGCCGGCGACGTGCAGGACACGGTGGCCACGGCGATCGGCGGCGAAGTGGCCGGCCAGCTGTTCGAAGGCGATCGCCGCTTCGACATCGTCGTGCGCCTGCCCGAGGCGCTGCGCGGCGACCCGGCCGCGCTGGCCGACCTGCCGATCTCGCTGGCACCGGCGCTGGCTGGCGACGACGCCGACGAGGCCGGCCGCGTCGGCGGCTGGAACACGCCACGCACGGGCGCCGTGCCGCGCACGGTGCCGCTGCGCGAGCTGGCGCGCCTGGAGATCAGCGAAGGCCCCAGCCAGATCAACCGCCAGGACGGCAAGCGCCGCATCGTCGTCACCGCCAACGTGCGCCAGGGCGACCTGGGCAGCTTCGTGCAGCGTCTGCGCGAGGCGGTCGATGCGCGGGTCGAGCTGCCGACCGGCTACTGGATCAGCTACGGCGGCAGCTTCGAGCAGTTGGCATCGGCCAGCCGACGACTGGCGATCGTGGTGCCGGCGACGCTGGCGCTGATCTTCGCGCTGCTGTTCTGGGCCTTCGGCAATGGGCGCGATGCGGCGGTGGTGTTCACCGGCGTGCCGCTGGCGCTCACCGGCGGCGTGCTGGCGCTGGCAATGCGCGGACTGCCGCTGTCGATCTCGGCGGGCATCGGCTTCATCGCGCTGTCCGGCGTGGCCGTGCTCAACGGGCTGGTGCTGGTGAGCTTCGTGCGCGATCTGCGCGTGCGCGGCGTGGCGCTGGCCCAGGCCGTGCGCGAGGGCGCGCTCGGCCGCCTGCGCCCGGTGCTGATGACGGCGCTGGTGGCCTGCCTGGGCTTCGTGCCGATGGCGTTCAACACCGGCGCCGGCAGCGAGGTGCAGCGGCCGCTGGCCACGGTGGTGATCGGCGGCATCGTGTCCTCGACGCTGCTGACCCTGCTGGTGCTGCCGCTGCTGTATCGCTGGGCGCATCGGCGCGAGGCGGTGTAAGGCGGCGTTCGGGCTTTGCCCGACGTGTGGCTCACGGCCGCCGTCGCCGCCCGCAGGCGGCGGCGGGCGGTTGCCGGGGCCTTGTAGCGCCGACGCCGCGGCCTGGCTTGAACGCCGCGCTACGCGTCGGCGGCTAACATGCCGCTCCCCTTCGTCGCGTGGAGCGCACCGTGTCCTTCCCCTACCCGCTGGTGATCTTCGACCTGGACGGCACGCTGGTGGACAGCGCGCCGGACATCGCCGAGGCGGTCAACCGCACGCTCACCGACTGGAAGCTGCGGACCTTCGACCTGGCGCAGATCACCAACTGGATCGGCGAGGGCTCGCGCCAGCTGATCACCTACGCCATGCGCGCAGCCGGCAGCGATGCCGACATCGACGCGGTGATGCCCGGCTTCCTCAAGCACTACGGGGATACCGCGCTGGATGGCCAGCTGTATCCGGGCGTGGCCGACACGCTGGAGGCGCTGCACGGGCAGGGCGTGCGGCTGGCGGTGTGCACCAACAAGCCCGAGCAGTTCGTGCGCCCGCTGCTGGAGGCGCGCGGCGTGCTGCGTCTGTTCGACGGTATCGTCGGCGGCGACACGCTGGCCCAGCGCAAACCGGCGCCCGAGCCGCTGTGGCACCTGGCCACGCAGTTCGGCGTGGATCCCGGCAAGAGCCTGATGGTGGGCGATTCGGAAAGCGACGCGCTGGCCGCGCACAACGCGGGCGTGCCGCTGGTGCTGCTGCGCTACGGTTATCGCAAGCAGTACGACCTCGACGCCGCCGGCGCGGTCGCGGTGCTCGACACCTTCCCCGAACTGCTCGCGCTGCGCTGAGGGTTCAGCGCCGGCGCGGGCGCTGCGTTTTCCCGGCAGGCGTGCAATAGGCCGCATGCAGCGCCTGCATCACGCCCAGCGCCGGGCTGTCGAGCAGGCGGTAGAAGATGGTCTGGGCCTCGCGTCGGGTGTCCACCAGCTCGGCCTGGCGCAGTACTGCCAGGTGCTGGCTCAGCGCCGACATCGACAGGGCGCTCTTGGCCTGCAGTTCGCCCACCGAAGCCTCGCCCTCCACCAGCCGGCACAGCACGCGCAGCCGCGCCGGATGCGCCAGCGCCTTCAGCAGCGCGCTCGCGGCCTGGGCGTGGCTGGCCATCGCGGCGGCATCCAGCGCAGGCGAGGGCAGGCGGGCGGGCATGGGCTTGACCTTTCGTTTTCGATGCGTCTAATTTAGACAAATCTAAAATATGACGCAACGGGAGTTTCGGATGTCACCGGCATCTTCCTCGCCGCAGGTCCAGCCCTTCCACGATCCGGCCACCGGCACGCTCACCTATGTCGTGCGCGATCCGCACAGTCCGGCGGCGGTGGTGATCGATCCGCTGCTGGATTACGACGCCAACGCCGCGCGCACCTCCACCGCCTCCTCGGACGCGCTGCTGGCCTGGGTACGCGAACAGGGGCTGGACGTGCTGTGGATCCTGGAGACCCACGCCCACGCCGACCATCTCAGCGCGGCCGGCTATCTGCGCGATGCGCTCGGCGCGGGGATCGCCATCGGTCGCGGCATCGTCGGCATCCAGGCGCGCTTCAAGGCGCTGTTCGGCCTGGGCGATGAATTCGTGGCCGATGGACGCCAGTTCGACCGTCTGCTCGACGACGGCGACGTGCTGCAGGTGGGCGCGCTGACCGTGCGCGTGCTCGCCACGCCGGGCCACACGGAGGACAGCCTGAGTTATGTGATCGGCGATGCGGCCTTCATCGGCGACACGCTGTTCGCGCCGGCCTCGGGCACGGCGCGCACCGATTTCCCCGGCGGCGATGCGGCGCAGCTGTACGCCTCGATCCAGCGCCTGCTGGCGCTGCCGGAGGACACGCGCCTGTTCCTGTGCCACGACTATCCGGCGCAGGGCGCCGTGCCGAAGGTCGAGGTCAGTGTCGCCGAGCAGCGTGCGCACAACCTGCATGTCGGCCAGGGCGCGAGCGAGGCCGACTTCGTCGCCCGCCGTCGCGCGCGCGATGCGGTCCTGCCGGTGCCGCGCCTGCTGCTGCCGGCCCTGCAGGTGAACATCCGCGGCGGTCGTCTGCCGCCTGCCGAGGCGGACGGGGTGGCCTATCTGCGCCTGCCGCTCAATCGGCTGGGCGTGCAATGAGCCTGGAGTGGAGCGGCGCACTGGCCGGCGGCGTGCTGATCGGCCTGTCGGCCAGCGCGCTGCTGTGGCTGACCGGGCGCATCGCCGGCGTCAGCGGCATCGCCGGACGCGCGCTGCTGGCGCCCGGCGAGGGCCTGGCCTGGCGGCTGGCCCTCCTGGCGGGGCTGATCTGCGTGGGCGGTCTGGCGCTGCACGCGCTGCCATCCACACAGCCCACGCGCGCCGGCTTTCCGCCGTGGCTGCTCATCGTGGCCGGTCTGCTGGTCGGGGTCGGCACACGCATGGGCAATGGGTGCACCAGTGGTCACGGCGTCTGCGGGCTGGCGCTGCATTCGCGTCGCTCGCTGGCCGCCGTTGCGATGTTCATGGCGGTGGCGATGGCGGTGACCTTCCTGGTGCGGCATGTATGGAGGGGGCCATGAACCGGCAGGTCTGGGCCGCGGCGGCCTGTGGCGCGCTGTTCGGCGTCGGCCTGGTGGTCTCGGGCATGACCGATCCGCAGCGCGTGCTGGGCTTCCTGGATGTCGCCGGGCACTGGGATCCGCGTCTGCTGTTCGTCCTGGGCGGCGCGGTGCTGACCAGCGGCGCGCTGTTTCCGCTGATCCGGCGACGTCAGGCACCGGTGTGTGCGCCGTCGTTCTCGCTGCCGGCCGCACGCGCGATCGATCGTCCGCTGTTGCTGGGCGCCGCGCTGTTCGGCGCCGGCTGGGGCCTGGCCGGCTACTGCCCCGGCCCCGCGCTGGTCGGCCTCGGTGCCGGCATCGGCGAAGCGCTGTGGTTCGTGCCGGCCATGCTGGCGGGCATGGCGCTGCACCGGCTGCTGGCGGGGGCATAAAAAAAGCCGGCGCAACGCGCCGGCTCTTCTCTGCAAACCTTCCTGGGCGAAGGCTTACTGCTTGGCCTGCCAGCGCACGCTGACGGTGTACTCGCGGCCGGGCTGGTTGTACCACTGGACGGTCTCGTAGTCCTTGTCGAACACGTTGGCGGCCTTGGCCAGCAGGGTCCAGTCGCGCGACAGGGCGTACTCCAGGCGCACGTCCATCGTGCCGTAGCCGGCCAGGCGCTCGGTGTTGGCCGCGTTGTCGTAGCGCTTGCCGGCGGCGTTGCCGGTCAGGCCCATGCGGAAGTCGCCGATCGCATAGTCCAGGTCCAGTCGCGCGGTGTCGCGTGCGCGGCGCGCCAGCCACTTGTCGTGGTTGGCGCCGTCGCCGTCGTCGCGCGCATCGGCGTGGCTGAGCTGGGCGTTGATGTCCAGCCCGGCCAGGGTGACGAAGCCGGTCAGCTCGGCGCCGCGGATCCTGGCCTTGTCCACATTGACGATGTTGAAGGCCGTGTCGTAGCCGATCAGGTCCTCGATGCGCGTCTCGTAGGCGTTGAAGGTCCAGTTCCAGCCCTGGCCGTACTGCGCCAGGCCCAGGTTGAGCGACTTGCTCTTCTCCGGCTTGAGGTTCGGATTGCTGAAGCCCGGGTAGTACAGGTCGTTGAAGTTGGGCGCCTTGAAGCCGGTGCCCGCGTTGGCGGTGAACTTGAAGCCGTTGCCGAAGCCGAAGCCATAGCCCAGGCTGCCGGTGGTGTGCGAGCCGAACTGTTCGTTGTCGTCGTTGCGCACCGAGGCCTGCAGCGCGTGCGCGCCGAAGCTGCCCTGGTACTCGGCGAACACGCCGGTGTTGTCGCGCGCGTCGATGTCGTAGGGCGTGGTGCTGGTGACGCGGTCGTTCAGCCAGTCCACGCCCAGGGTGAAGGTCTGGCCTTCGGCGAAGCGGTAGTCGCCCTGCGCCGAGGCGGTGTCGCGGCGGGTGTCGAAGGTGCTGACGAAGCTGCGCGTGCCGGTATCGGCATCGGCGAAGTAGTTGTCGGCCTGGTCGTCATTGCGGCCGGCCTGCACGGTCAGCTGGAACGCCTCGCTCGGGTTCCAGCGCAGCTTGCCGCCGGCCACGCGCTGCAGGCTCTTGGCCTCGTTGCCGCCGAACAGGGTGCCGTCGTATTCGTTGTAGCTGTCGGCGTTGAGGAAGTTGCCCTCCAGCGCCAGCGTGTCGGTGACGTCGATCCCGGCGCGCAGGCCGAAGGAGGTGTTGCGGTAGCCGTCGCGGTCCGGCTCGTCGGCGTAGCAGCCGGCGCCGAAGGGATGGGCCGCATCGCCGGCGGTGCCGCGGCAGGCGTTGATGCCGTCGGTGTCCTGGTAGCCGCCGTTGGCCGACAGCCAGCCGCGTTCGCCGCGATAGCTGAAGCCGGCGCTGTGGTCGCGCAGGCCATGGCTGCCGAAGCCGGCCTGGGCGTAGGTGGTCAGGCCCTTGCCGCCGCTGCGGGTGAAGATCTGGATGACGCCGCCGATGGCTTCGGAGCCGTACAGGCTCGAGCGCGGGCCGCGCACGATCTCGATGCGCTCGATCTGCGACACCGGCAGGTCCTGGAACGCGGCCAGCCCTGCGGTGACCGAGCCGATGCGCACGCCGTCCACCAGCACCAGCACGTGATCCGATTCGCTGCCGCGCAGGAACACGCTGGTCAGCTTGCCCGGCCCGCCCTGGTTGGCGATGTTGATGCCGGCGCGGCCGGCCAGCAGCTCGGGCAGCGAGGTCGCCTGGCTGCGCTCGATCTCCTCGCGCGAGATGACCTGCACGGGGACGAGACTGTCCTGGACGGCGACTTCGGTGCGCGTGGCGGTGACGCTGATCTGGTCCAGATCGGTGGCGTCGTCGGCGGGCCGCGCCAGGGCGGTGGCGGAAAGGCTCAGGCCGATGGCCAGGCAGAGCAGGGTGGTCTTCATGTGGGGAACTCCGTCGCGCGCCTCGCACGTGCAAGGCAGGAAAGTCGCGGCGACGGAAGGCAACACAGGCGGACAGCGCGCACGGCAAGGCGTGGGCGCGGCACGCGCGACGCCCTCCGCATCGCAACCGGTGGTGGGTTCGGTACGAACCCGTGCTGCTCAGGCCGGTCTCCGGGCTTGCGAGCTGGAAGGCACTCCTTCCGCCGTCGCGCCTTCCCGCGTGCGCTAGGGCACGCAGTGGCCGATGCGTTGGCATGGCTCGCTTACCGTTGCGGGGGCAGCGCCGGATTCGTCCCGTGGCGGGGCTCACCGGCTTCCCGTTTCAACCTGGACGCGATGGATGCGCGGCAGGTCACCTGAAAGCGGCGCGGATTGTACGCGATCCGGCGCCTGGCGCGGCGCTCAGTCGCTGTCGCGGCCGGGGCTGTCGAAGAAATCGAACGTGGGTGCGGCGCCGCCTTCCTCATCGTGGCGGGTGGTGGTCACCGGTGCGGCGGCGGGGCGGCCGCGCGGAGCGGGCAATGCGGCGGCGGCGACCTCGACCTCGGCCACCATCTGCTGGCGGCGGGCGTCGGGCACGTCCTGCCAGTGGCAGCCCAGCAGGGCGCCTTCCAGGGCGTAGAGCAGGTTGAGGCTAGGGCGGAAGCCGGCGCGCTTGATGCGCATGAAGGCTTCCACGGGACCGGCCGCGCGCAGGTCCTCTTCGGTGCGCAGGCCGACCTGACGCAGCCACGCAGCGGACTTGGGGCCGATGTTGCGCAGCTGCGTGGTGCTCACGCCAGGGCGTCCACGAAGGCCGCGGCGATGGCTTCCAGGCCGCGCTGGTCGTCTTCGTCGAAGCGGCCCACCTGGGGGCTGTCGATGTCCAGCACGCCGATCAGGGCGCCGTCTTTCACCAGCGGCACCACCAGCTCCGAACGCGAGGCCGCGTCGCAGGCGATATGGCCGGGGAAGGCTTCCACGTCGTGGACGCGCTGGGTCTGGCGGGTGCTGGCCGCCGCGCCGCACACGCCCTTGTCCAGGGCGATGCGCACGCACGCCGGCAGGCCCTGGAACGGCCCGACCACCAGCTCGGTGCCATCGAAGAAATAGAACCCGGCCCAGTTGAAGCCGGGCAGTGCGTGGTAGAGCAGCGCGGCGAGGTTGGCGGCGTTGGCGATGCGGTCGGTTTCCCCGTACATCAGGCCGCGCGCCTGCTCCAGCAGCTGCGCGTATTGCTCGGGCTTGGTCCCGGAGAGGGTCTGGGTCGCGAATGACATGTCGTGGATTCTACGACGCATGGCGCGCAGACCGGCCATGGTTGTGCAGGAAACGCTATGTCCCCGGTGCCCGCGGCGCGGAAAGCTTGGTTCTTGCGATCGAGGATCGCGGGGGCGTGCGCGTTCTGGCTTCGGTTGGGCAGCGGTCCGGCGGGCGGTGGCCGCTTTTCCCTCAGTCGGGGCGTCCTGCCCTGCCTTAAGGCGCTCGGCTTCCTGCCTCGCTCGTCGCGGCCCCCGCCCGCCGGCCCGCTGCCGCGCGCGTCGAGATGATCGGCTTCGGTCGAAAGAGGTCCTGCTTGGTTCACTGGGGAGCCTCGACCGTTCGGGCCCGTGGCGGCGCGCTATCGGGCTCCCATCTCCGTGGGAGCGACTGTCTCCTCAATCTGTAGAGCGGAGCTTGTGGCAATCCCCTTTTGGGGACTCCGCTGCTCTTCGTTCGGTTCATGGGAGGGCCCCAGCGGAGCGAGCTCCGCTCTACAGGCTCCCACCGAACACGAGCGGAGCGAAGAGCGGTCGGCGAAGCGTGTTTCCCGGCCCTGCACCCTGGTGGCGGAGACAAAAAAAAGGCCCGACAGGGGGAGGGACCTGTCGGGCCTGGATTTGTGCGGGGGGAGGGACCCACACAAATGGGGGTTGCGTGGCGCGGCGCGCCGGCGCGAGAACTGCTGTTGCGACGCAGCATAACGCCGGACTTGGTGCGATGCAACATCCCCTGTCGGTACGACCGACGAACGGTCGGCCGCGGGTCGATGACGCGCCTTGGTGTCAGTCCGCGCGCGGTCCGCGATAGCGGCTGCCGGCCGTGCAGGTCTCGTGGACCACGACCTGGCTCAGCATCGGCAGGGCGGGCTTGAGGTGGTCCCAGATCCACTCTGCGATGCGCTCGCTGGTCGGGTTGTCCAGGCCCTCGATGTCGTTGAGGTAGTGGTGATCGAGCCGTTCGTAGAGCGGCTTGAAGGCCGCCTTGACGTCGGCGAAGTCCATCACCCAGCCGGTGTGCGGATCCAGCGGGCCGGTCAGATGCAGTTCGACGCGGAAGGAATGGCCGTGCAGGCGGGCGCACTTGTGCCCCTCGGGCACGTTCGGCAGCCGGTGCGCGGCCTCGAAAGTGAAGACCTTGAAGATGTCCATGGCGGGCAGTCCGGGGCCGGCGCGTGGGCGTCGGCGGTGAAGGAAAGGGGACGCGCCGGCCTGCGGCGCGTCCCCGATGGCAGCTTAGTGCGCGGCGCGCGGCGCGCTCTGGCGCCGACCGCCGTCGCGGCGGCCGCCGTTGTTGGGCGCGCTGCCGCTGCCGTGCTTCTTCGGGCCGGCGTGGGCGTGGGCCTGCGCCTGGCGCGGGGCGTCGCCGTGCGGACGGCGGCCGTGGCGGCGCGGCGGACGGGTGCCCGACGGCTGCTCGGCCTTGCCCGGCGCGCTGTTGCCCCAGCGGATCGGATGCTGCGGCACGAAGCCCTCCACATCGCGGATCTCCACGTCGCGGCCCAGCAGGCGCACGATCTGGCGCAGCAGCTTGGCGTCTTCCTGCGCGACCAGCGACACCGCCTCGCCGGTGGAGCCATTGCGGCCAGTGCGGCCGATGCGGTGCACGTAGTCCTCGGCCACCATCGGCAGGTCGAAGTTGATCACCTTGGGCAGCTGGTCGATATCGATGCCGCGCGCGGCGATGTCGGTGGCCACCAGCACGTTGATCTTGCCGGCCTTGAAATCGCGCAGCGCGCGCAGGCGCTGGGCCTGGCTCTTGTTGCCGTGGATCGCCGCGGTCTGGATGCCGGACTTCTCCAGGAAGGTGGCCAGCTTGTCGCTGCCGTGCTTGGTCTTGGCGAACACCAGCGTCTGCACGCGCGTGTCGGCCGCCAGCAGGTGCAGCAGCAGCTCGCGCTTGCGCGCGCTGTCCACCGGGTGCACGCGGTGGGCGATGGTGTCGGCCACGGTGTTCTTCGGTGTGACCTGGATTTCCAGCGGGTCGACCATGAACTCGCGCGCCAGCGCCTTGATCGGCTCGGCGAAGGTGGCCGAGAACAGCAGCGTCTGCCGATCCTGCTTGGGCAGCTTGGCCAGGATGCGCTTGATCGAGGGCAGAAAGCCCATGTCGAGCATGCGGTCGGCCTCGTCCAGCACCAGGATCTCGATGCCCGACAGGTCCACGCTGCGGCGCTCGATGTGGTCCAGCAGGCGGCCCGGGCAGGCGATGACCAGGTCCACGCCACGACGCAGCGCGTCCAGCTGCGGACCCATGCCCACGCCGCCGTAGATGGTCGCGGCCGGGATGCGCAGGTACTTGCTGTAGTCGCGCAGGCTCTCGAAGACCTGCGTGGCCAGCTCGCGGGTCGGGGTCAGCACCAGCGCGCGCGGCCGACGCGGGCCACGGGTGACTTCCTGCGAGGACGTGCCCAGGTGCTGCAGCAGCGGCAGGCCGAAGGCAGCGGTCTTGCCGGTGCCGGTCTGCGCGCCGGCCAGCAGGTCGCGGCCTTCCAGCGCCGGCGGGATCGCCTGCTCCTGGATCGGGGTGGGATGTTCATAACCCTGCTCGGTCAGCGCGCGCAGCAGGAACGGGGCAAGCCCCAGGGATTCAAACGACATGAGAAAACTCCGGATGGACGCCCACGCCGCGCGGCCCCTGCCTGATCCGTGCGACGCGAAAGCGCCGCCGGCCACGCAAGCCAACGCGAGGAGAAGCGTGTGTTGCCCGAAGCGTTCCCGAACCGCGCTGCGAGTAACTGGATGGGCGGCCCGTGCCGACACTGGCGCGAACCGTCTTTGCGAAGCGAAAAGGCGTCGGAAGGAAGGGGGGCGAGGCGGGCGTAGGGCCCTGGCCGCGCCGCTGGTCCCGTCAAGGGAAACACGACTGCCGCTAGCGAAGCGCGTCGATGGTAGCAGATTCCAGGCCCGCCCGTGGCCCCGCCTCACGCCCGCCCCCGCACCGCGGCGCTTCTGACGAGCGCCATTGCCACCTCCGATCACGTCACAGCCGTTGTAGAGCGGAGCTTGCTCCGCTGCTTTTCGGCCGGATCACGGGAAGGCCCCAGCGGAGCAAGCTCCGCTCTACAAAGGCCGGATCATGGGAAAGCCCCCGCGGAGCAAGCTCCGCTCTACAAAGGCCGGATCACGGGAAGGCCCCAGCGGAGCAAGCTCCGCTCTACAAAGGCCGGATCATGGGAAGGCCCCAGCGGAGCAAGCTCCGCTCTACAAGGGCCGGATCAGGGGAAAGCCCCGGCGGAGCAAGCTCCGCTCTACAGGTAGGGGCCGCCATGGCGGCGATGTGGCTTTCCCACGGGCCCATCCGACCCCCCAGCACCAGGGGCGTATCATGCAGCCTCAGTTAAGGCAGAGCGGCCGATCCGACCATGAGCCTGCGCATCCAACGCAATCCCACCGACCCCAACCAGACCAGCGTGGAGGGCCACGGCTGCCGCGTCTGCCTGGTGCGCCATCTCGCAGTGTGCACCGCGCTGCCGCCCGATCAGGCCAAGGCGCTGGAGGCGATGACCGGCGACACCCATCTGCGCGCCGGCGAACTGCTGGCGCGCGAAGGCGAGCCGCGGCGCTACGTCTTCACCGTGCAGAGCGGCGCCCTGCGCCGCACCCGCACGCTGGCCGACGGCCGCCGGCTGGTGGCCGGGTTCCTGATGCAGGGCGACTACATCGGCTTCTCCGGCGCCAGCCACTACCGCCACACCATCGAGGCGATCACCGACGCCAGCCTGTGCGCGGTCTCCCAGCCCGGCATGCGCCAGCTGTGCCAGACCTATCCGGGCCTGGAACACGAGCTGATGGAGCGCGCCTGCATCGAGCTGGACGCCACGCGCGATAAGCTGATGGCGCTGGCGCGGATGACCCCACCCGAGCGCCTGGCCGGTTTCCTGGTGGACATGGCCGCGCGCCGCGCCCGCCAGGGCCTGGACGATGCCGTGGTCGAACTGCCGATGACGCGCACCGACATCGCCGACTACCTGGGCCTGACCATCGAGACGGTCAGCCGCTGCTTCACCCGCCTGCGCACCGACGCGCTGATCGCCACGCCCGAGCCGCACACCGTGCGCCTGCTCGACCGCGACAGACTCGAGGCGCTGGCGGCCGCCGCCTGAGGCGTCTGCGCGGTCCCTAGGGACTGATGCTGTAGGTGATGTACAGGCCGCCGCCGGTGAGTACCACCATCGCCACGATGAAGGCCACGTCGGCCACCTGTTCGAGCCGGTGGTTGCGCGTGCCGGTGCGCAGCCCGAAGTAGGACACCAGCGTGGCGATCAGGAAGATCACCGCGTCCCAGGCCAGCAGGTCGTCGGCCAGGGTCGCCTTCTGATTCACCGCCGCCGCCACGTGCAGCAGGCCGACTCCGGTCAGGCACACGCCGACCATGGCCGCCGAGATCGGGCAGATCAGCGCGCAGATCTTCTCGTCGAGCTTGCTGCGTGCAGGGTCGTACATGGCCGAACGTGTGGGGGTACGGACTCCGACTCTAGCGCAGCTGCGTGCATCGGCCGTTGCCCGGACTTAAACGCGGGCGTGCGTTTCGCTCATGGCTGCGCGCGGGGCGCGAGCCGGCCGTCGATCAGCTGCCAGTGCGCGTCGGCCCAGCCGGCCGGCAAGGCGTCGTGGGTGATCACGATGACGGTGCGGCCGGCGCTGGCCTGGGCCAGGTCGGCGAGCAGGGCCTGGGCGGTGTCCACGTCCAGGCCTTCGGTGGGTTCGTCCAGCAGCAGGATCGGCGCATCGCGCAGCAGCGCGCGTGCCAGGGCCAGACGCCGGGCCTGGCCGGCCGACAGGGTGCGGCCGTGTTCGCCGACCCAGCCGTCGAGCTGGCCGGGCAGCGCGCGCACCAGATCGTCCAGGCGCACCTGCGCCAGCGCCTGCCACAGGCGCGCCTCGTCGGCTTCCGGCGCGCCCAGCTGCAGGTTCTCGCGCACGCTGCCGGCGAAGACCGGCGCCTCCTGCGGCAGCCAGGCGATGTGGCGATGCCAGTCGGCCAGGGCGAAGCTGCGCATTTCCTGGCCGCCGTAGCGCAACGTACCTTCGGTGGGATCGACCAGCCGCAGCAGCAGCGCCAGCAGCGAGCTCTTGCCCGCGCCGCTGTCGCCGCCGATGGCCACGCGCGTGCCCGGCGCGATGCGCAGCTGCACCTGCCGCAGTACAGGCGCGGCGGCGCCGGGCCAGCGGAAGGCGACCTGATCCAGCTCCAGCACGCCGGTGGCGGGCACGGCCTGCGGCGCTTCGGGATCGGCCACCTGCGGCGCGGGGGCGAGGGTGGCCTCCAGCCGCTGCGCGGCGGTGGCGGCGGCGTGGCGTTCGCGCCAGGCCAGGGCGGCGCCCGCGCTGGCTTCCAGCAGGGCCACGGTCATGAAGAACAGGCCGGCGGCCGCGGGCGAGCCCAGCGTGCCGGTGCCGACCGCCTGCAGCAGCAGGCCCAGCACCAGCACCAGGGTCACCGCGCTGATCGCGCCATGGCCCAGGGTGCCCAGCGCGAGCACGCGCTTGCGCTGGCGTTCGAGCCGTTCGAAGTGCGTGCTGCGCGCGTCGATGCGTGCGGCCCAGGTGGCGCTGGCGTGCAGGGCGGCCAGGTCGGTCGCGCCGTCCAGGCCGTCCAGCACTTCGGCGCGCAGCACGGCGCGGGCCTGCGCGCGGGCCTGTTCCTGCGCCTGTGCGCCGCGCGCGGTCAGCCAGGGCAGGCCAAGGCCCAGCAGCAGGCACGCCAGCAACAACACCAGCCCGGCCAGCGGCAGCACGCAGGCCATGACCACGCAGGCCAGCACCATCAGCGTGCCCAGCGCGACCAGTGGGCCGAGGGCGCGCACCAGGCCGCCTTCGACGCGTTCGATGTCGCCGACCAGCTGGCCCAGCAGTTCGCCGGTGCGCAGGTGGCCCAGCTGCAGCGGCGCCAGCGGCAGGGCGCGGCGGAAGAAGCCGGTGCGCAGGTCCGCGCCAATGCGCAGGGTCACGTCGTGGCCGATCAGTTTCTCGAAGTAGCGCGACAGGATGCGGATGAAGGTCAGGCCGCGGATGCCGGCCGACGGTCCGAACAGGTTGAACCCCAGCGCCCCCACGCCGGCCAGCGAGGCGGCGGTGAGGAAGTGCCCGGCCAGGCCGAGCAGCGCGGTGCCGGCCAGCGCGGTGAGCGTCATCAGGGCCAGGGTCAGCGCGACGCCGCGGCGGTGCCGGGCCAGCAAGGCGTTCATGCCGCCCTCCGTACGCCCGGCGTGCGGTCATCGCCCAGCCACAGCACCTGGCCCAGGCGCTCGATCACGGCCGCGCTGTGCGTGGCCACCAGCAGGGCGCGGCCCTGGCCGAAGCGCAGCAGGGCCTCGAGCAGCGCGGTTTCGGTGTCGGCGTCGAGGAAGGCGGTGGGCTCGTCGAGCAGCAGCAGCTGCGGGTCCTGCAGCAGGGCACGGGCCAGCGCCACGCGCCGGGCCTGGCCGCCGGACAGGCCGAAGCCGCCCTCGCCGATGCGCGTGTCCAGGCCATCGGGCAGCGCGCGGGCGAAGTGCAGCACCTGCGCGGCGTCGGCGGCGGCCTGCAGCTGCGCGGGGCTGGCCTGCGGCGCCGCGATGCGCAGGTTGTCGGCGATCGTCCCGGCGAACAGATGCGGGCGCTGCGGCGCGTAGCCGATGCGCAGGCCGGAGGCGTGCTGGATCAGGCCCGCCTCCGGCGGCAGCCAGCCGGCCAGGGCCTCGAGCAGGGTGCTCTTGCCGCAGCCGCTGGGGCCGGCCAGGGCCAGGTGCTGGCCCGGGGCCAGGTCGAAGGACAGGCCCTGCACCGCGGCGCGCGCGGCACCGGCATGGCGCAGGCGCAGGTCGCGCACGCGCAGCAGCGCCGGAGCGAGGGTGGGCGCCGGCCTGGCGTCGGCATGCGGCGGCGGGGCGGGTGCCGCGTCGTCCATGGCCAGCGCGCGATTGATGCCGTCCAGCGCGGCCAGCGCGCCGGCGCGGTCGTGGTAGTGGGCGGCCAGCCGGCGCAGCGGGGCGTAGACCTCCGGCGCCAGCAGCAGGCAGAACAGGCCTGCTGCCAGGTCCAGCGGCGCGCTGCGCAGCTCGAGCATGCCCAGATAGGTCAGGCCCAGGTACAGGGCCACCATCGCCACGCCCATCGAGGCGAAGAACTCCAGCACCGCCGAGGACAGGAAAGCGATGCGCAGCACCTTCAGGCTGCCCTCGCGCACGCCCTGCGCGGCCTGCGCGATGCCGGCCAGCGCGGCGGAGGCCTGGCCGTACAGGCGGATCAGCCCCAGCCCGCGCAGGCGGTCGGCGAAATGCGCGCCCATGCGCGCCATGGCCTGCAGCTGGCGGTCGCTGGCGGCCTGCGCGCCCCAGCCCACCAGCGCCATGAACACCGGGATGAGCGGCAGAGTGAGCAGCAGCACCGTGCCGACCACGCGATCCACGCAGAACACCGCGGCCAGCAGCGCCAGCGGCACCCAGACCATTTCCATGCGCGCCAGCAGGAAGCCGCCGACATAGCCGTCCAGCGCGTCGATGTGCGTGCCGGTCAGCTCGCTCAGCGCGCCGCTGCGCTGGCCTCGCAGCCACAGCGGGCCGCGCGCCTGCATCCGCGCGAACACGCCCAGGCGCAGGCCATGGCGCAGCGCCTGCACCGCATCGTCGGCCAGGGTGCGGGCCGCCCAGGCCAGCCCGGCGCGCGCCAGGCCGACGCCCAACAGCGCGACCAGCGGCCACCACAGGGTCTGCATGGGCCGGTGTTCGGCCAGGACGTGCTGGGCCAGCAGCGCGATCAGGCCGGCCTGCGCGATGAGCAGCACGCCGCTGGCCGAAGTGGCCAGGCCGGCCAGGCGCAGGCAGCCGCGGACCGGCGCGACCAGGGTCTCGAGGGTCAGGGGGGCGTCTGCGGTGGGCGCGACCAACATGGCGTCCATTCTGCGCCACGCCTCCTAGAAGGGCGTTGATCCAGATCAAGGTTGAATCCGGGCCAGGCGCGCAAGCTGTCGGCAATCTCCCAAACAGCTGCTCGTGCCATGCCCGACATGACCGTCGTTGAACTCAGCAGGCTGCAGTTCGCCCTGACTGCGCTGTACCACTTCCTGTTCGTCCCATTGACGCTGGGGCTGTCCTTCCTCATCGCCATCATGGAAAGCGTCTATGTGATGACCGGGCGCGATGTGTGGCGGCGCATGACCCTGTTCTGGGGCACGCTGTTCGGCATCAACTTCGCCATGGGCGTGGCGACCGGCATCGTCATGGAGTTCCAGTTCGGCACCAACTGGTCCTACTACAGCCAGTACGTCGGCGACATCTTCGGCGCGCCGCTGGCCATCGAGGGGCTGATGGCCTTCTTCCTGGAGGCGACCTTCATCGGCCTGTTCTTCTTCGGCTGGGACAAGCTGTCCAAGGTCCAGCACCTGGTGGTCACCTGGCTGGTGGCGCTGGGCTCGAACCTCTCGGCGCTGTGGATCCTGATCGCCAACGGCTGGATGCAGTACCCGGTCGGGGCGAAGTTCAATCCGGAGACCATGCGCATGGAGGTCACCGACTTCGCCGCGGTGCTGTTCAACCCGGTGGCGCAGGCCAAGTTCGTGCACACCGTCAGCGCCGGCTACGTGTGCGGGGCGGTGTTCGTGATGGCGATCAGCGCCTGGTACCTGCTGCGCGGGCGTCACCTGGAGTTCGCCAAGCGCTCGATGGCCGTGGCCGCCAGCTTCGGCCTGGCCGCGTCTTTGAGCGTGGTGGTGCTGGGCGATGAGAGCGGCTACATCGCCGGTGAGAACCAGAAGATGAAGCTGGCCGCGATCGAGGCCATGTGGGAGACCGAGCCCGCGCCAGCCGGCTTCAACGTCTTCGCGCTCCCTGACCAGGACACGCACAGCAACAGCGCGCAGATCCATATCCCCTGGGTGATGGGCCTGATCGGCACGCGCTCGTTCAATACCGAGATGCCCGGCATCCTGCCGCTGGTCGAACGGGCCAAGGAGCGCATCCGCAGCGGCCAGCAGGCCTATGCGGCCCTGCAGGCCCTGCGCGCGGACAGGAACGACGCCGCCGCGCGCGCCACCTTCGACGCGCACTGGGGCGATCTGGGACACGGCCTGCTGCTCAAGCGCTATCGCGACGACATCGCCAACGCCACCGACGCGCAGATCGACCAGGCCGCCTTCGACACGGTGCCGCGCGTGGCGCCGCTGTTCTGGCTGTTCCGCGCGATGGCCGGGCTGGGCTTCTACTTCATCGGCTTCTTCGCCCTGGCGTTCTGGTACGCCAGCAAGCACACGCTGCATGAGAAGCGCTGGTTCCTGAAGCTCGCCTTCTGGACGCTGCTGCTGCCGTGGGTGGCGATCGAGTCCGGCTGGATCGTGGCCGGAATACGGTCGCCAGCCCTGGATCATCGACGGCGTGCTGCCGACCTTCTTCGCCGCCTCGGGTCTGAAGCTGCACCAGATCCTGATCAGCCTGGGCGTGTTCGTTGGTCTCTACACGACGCTGGCGGTGATCGAGATCTACCTGCTGCGCAAGACCATCCTCAAGGGCCCCACCGAAGTCTCCGGTGGGCGTCAGCCCGACACCACCGGCACCCCGCTCGCCGTCGTCAACGCCTGAAGGTCAGCTCATGGACACGATTCCGCTTAATTACGAAACCCTGCGCTTCATCTGGTGGCTGTTGCTGGGCATCCTGCTGATCGGCTTTGCGGTCATGGATGGCTTCGACCTGGGCGTGGCCACGCTGCTGCCCGGCGTGGCGCGCACCGATCAGGAGCGCCGGCTGGTCATCAACGTGGTCGGCCCGGTGTGGGAAGGCAACCAGGTGTGGCTGATCCTGGGCGGCGGCGCGATCTTCGCCGCATTCCCGGCGCTGTATGCGGTCAGCTTCTCCGGCTTCTACCTTGCGATGATCCTGATCCTGATGGCGCTGATCCTGCGGCCGGTCGGCTTCAAGTTCCGCAGCAAGCTGGAGAAGCCGGCCTGGCGCGCGACCTGGGACTGGGTGCTGTTCGCCGCCGGGCTGGTGCCGGCGCTGGTGTTCGGCGTGGCGATGGGCAACGTGCTGGTCGGCGCGCCGTTCCGCTTCGACGAGTCGCTGCGCACGATCTACGAAGGCGATCTGTTCGGTCTACTGATGCCGTTCCCGGTGCTGTGCGGCCTGGTCAGTGTGGCGATGCTGGCCACGCACGGCGCGGGCATGCTGGTGATCAAGACCAGCGGCGAGATCCAGGCCCGCGCCCGTCGCCTGGGCAGCCTGACCGCGCTGGCCACGGCGGTGCTGTTCGCGCTGGCCGGCGTGTGGCTGGCGCTCGGCGTCCAGGGCTATCAGCTCGTCGGCGCGCTCGATCATGCCGGCCCGTCCAATCCTTTGGCCAAGCAGGTGGAGGTGGCCGCCGGGGCCTGGATGAGCAACTACCACGCCATGCCGTGGACCTGGATCTTCCCGGTGCTGGGCGTGGCCGCCTTCCTGGCCTGCGCGGCGCTGCTGCGCGCCGGGCGCGAGGTGCCTTCGTTTCTGGCCTCGGCGGTGGGCATCGCCGCGATCATCCTGACCGAGGGCGTGGCGGTCTTTCCCTTCATGCTGCCGTCCTCGCTGGATCCGCGCTCCAGCCTGACCCTGTGGGATGCCTCGTCCAGTCACATGACGCTGTTCATCATGCTGCTGGCCACGGCGGTGTTCCTGCCGATCATCCTGGCCTACACCGCCTGGGTCTACCGCGTGCTGCGCGGCAAGGTCGGCGACGACGCCCTGACCCGCAACCCCAACGCCTACTGACGGCGCTCAACCTTAGGAGCAACGACGATGTGGTACTTCTCCTGGATCCTCGGCGTGAGCCTGGCCTGCTTCTTCGCCATCCTCAACGGCATGTGGTTCGAAATGCGCGAGGACGCGCGCAAGCGCTGATCCTCCGCGCTCGATGAAGCGAAGCCCGCCGTGAGGCGGGCTTTCTTTTGGTTTCTCCCGATCGAGGCGCTGTGGCGCTTGGGCATTGCGGCTTCGGACCGCTGCCTCGCGCGTCAAGTCACAGGACTTCGGTTCGAGCCCCCTCCCTTTCGCCGCAGGCGAAGGGGAGGGCCGGGGTGGGGTGCTTTTGCTCTTGCTTCCGTGGCTTGCCCGGGAAATCCACCGACCCCTCCCCATCCCTCCCCTTCGCCTTCGGCGAAGGGGAGGGGCAGAGCGCTTGCTCGATGCCCTCGAGTTGGAAGGAGTTCCGATCTTTCCGCTCACCGGGCCTCGCGCCGGCCGGGCGTGGAGCAGAGCGGACTGGGTGTCTAGCGACGCGCGGATGCGCATGGTCCTCGCGGATGACCGACGCAATCCCTGTGGGAGCCGCCCTTGTGGCCTTTTCGGCCAACGGCGGCGATGGGGCTTTACCGATAGAGCCTCATCGCCGCCGTGGCGGCTCCCACCGAGGCGCAAGCCTCGATCAATTCCAGGAATAGGCCATGGAGGCTAGCCGAGGATCGGCGCCCGGCTGCGTCGAGGCTGGTGGGCGAAGTCCGCTCGCCGATCCGCCTCCCATGTCCTCAACTGGTTCGCGTCGCGCACCCCGGCAGAGCGCCTGTCCTTTTCCCGGTCGCCGGCCGGACGTGTGCGGCGCTGGTCTCGTTCACTCGTGCGTGCCCGGGTCGGCCAGGAACACCGTGCTCCACAGCTGTGCGGCGTTGGATTCGTCCTCGTGCGCGCCCTGTGCGCCGAAGGGCTCGATGCGATAGCGCCCCTGTTCCCAGCGCCAGGACCACAGCTCGGAGGTGCGCACCTCGCCGGCGGCCTTGATCAGCTGCTGCAAGCGCGTCTGCGCCTGCTGCAGCTGTGCGCGCACGGGTGCGGGCAGGTCGTCGCGCGCCAGCTGGCGGCGCAGCCCCGCCAGCATCACCGCCTGTTGCCAGGCCCACACCACGGTGCCGTGGTAGGCCTGCGGCCCCAGGCGGCTCCAGGCCGCCTGGTCGGCGAAGACCGGGTTGGCGACCACCATGCCCACGTCGGTGATCAGCCCGGCGGGGAAGGGGCGCATCACCGCGGCCACGTCGCGCGCCAGCGTGTCCGGGTCGGGTCGGCCGAACAGCAGCCCGAAGCCCGCGTCCGAATGCAGCACCGGCACGACGCGCCCGTCCGCGTCCAGCGACAGCGCCGGGAACGCCAGCCCGGCGCCGGCGAGCGAGGCCAGGGCCGGCTCGACCGGTACGCCGAGCTGCTGCGCATAGGCGCGCAGCGCGGCGTCGGCCTGCGTGGCATCCAGGCGCACTTCGAACAGCCCGCGCGCCTGACGTTCCCAGGCATCGGCGCGTGCCGCGGCCGCGCGCAGGGCCTGGCGCTGCGCGTCGCTGGCGACGCCGTCCAGCAGGCCGCTGTCGACGAAGGCGCCGATCGCGCGCAGCGCGGCTGGCATCCAGACTACGTTGACATCGTAGGGGTAGCGGCCGCGGCCCAGGCCTTCCTCGCTGTCGCGCCACTGGCCAGTCATGCGCCCGGGCTTGAGCGACAGCAGATGATCGAAGGTCGGCGCCGCGGCGAAGGCCTCGCTGTTGCGCGCCACATGCAGCAGGTTGCGCAGCAGCGCCTGGGCGTTGCTGCTGTGCTGCAGGTCGTTGCGTGCGGCGAGGAACGCACGGGCGCGGGCCTGTCCGCGCGGGTCCTCGGCCAGCCAGGCCGCCATCACCGGCGCCAGCATGTAGTCGCCGTCGATCATGCCGTAGTCGTAGATCGGCGCGTCCGAGCGCGTGCCGTCGCCGGCCAGGTGGCGCAGGATGGCGAATTCGCCGATGTCCTCTTCGTGCGCGACTTCGCCCTGTGGCGACAGGCGCGCCAGCACCGCGCCCAGGCCGGCTTCGACCGCCGCCGGCTGCAGCACGGGCATCAGCAGGCGCGTGGACATCAGCGTGTCGCGGCCGAAGTAGGTGTCGAAGCGCCACGAGCCGGCGAGGAACTTCTCGCGATAGCTCAGGAACTGCAGCGCGTTGCGCATGCGCGCATCGGATGCGGCCTTGGCGTTGAGCAGCTGGCCGCTGGCGAGCGGGGTCAGCGGCGTCTCGCCGGTCGAGGCGAGCAGGCGCACGTGCACGGTGCCGCCGGCGCGCTCCGGTTCCAGCGTGATCGCGCCGGCCCGGGAGACGACGCGACCCTGGGTGATCTCCAGCGCGACGCGGTAGCCTGGCGCATCGTCGAGCCGGCGCCGCGCCCAGCTGACGCTTTGCGCGGCGACCTTCGCCGCGGTGGCCACCTGTGCGGGGATGGGCTGGCCCAGCTGCACATCGCGCAGCACGCGGATGCTGCCCAGCGCCGCCTTGTCCAGCGTCAGCGGACCGCCGCGCAGTTCGAGCTCGGCCACGATGCCGTGCATCGCCGGATCGTCGCGCGACGCCTGTGGCCGCACCGACTGCAGCGTCCATTGCACCGGTGCCGTGGTCGGCGCGAACCATACCGCCACGCCGCTGTTGCCGGCCGGGAATGCGACCAGCAGGCGCGGACGCGTGCCGCTGGTGGCCAGCACATGCGCCGCCACCGGCCCATGCTGATAGAAGGCGTTGGTGGTGCTGCCCTCGTCGATGCGGAACTGCAGCGCCTGCGCACTGGCCGCGGACGGGGCGAGCGCGGTCAGCAGAGCGGCGGTCGCCAGGCCTCTCCAGGTCCTGCCCAGTGCGGCGCGCAGGCGTGGTGCGGTCGATGGCCGTGGACGGCGCGGTGGCTGATGCATGTGCTCGTTCCCTTTCAAGAAGTCATCAACGACAACGCCCGGGCAGATCCCGGGCGTTGTCCTGTGCGTTGCCTGTCGTGTCATCAGAGAGCGTACTTGCGGATCACCACAGGTACTTGGCCTGGAAGTTGACCTCGCGACCCTCCAGCGGACGGGCCAGCAGCACGCCGCCGGCACTGGCCGCATTGCCGAAGATGCGCGAGTTCGACTCGGTCAGCCCCAGCTCGTTGGTCATGTTGGTGCCGCGCAGGTTCAACTGCCAGTGATCGCCGATGTTGCTGGTCACGCCGAAGTCCACCGTGTGGTACGAGCCCAGCTGCTGCAGGCCCGACTGATCCTGCGTGTGATCGCCCACATAGGTGTAGGTGACGTACGGCAGGATGTCGCCCCAGGCGGTCACGAAGCGGTAGCTGGGCGTGAACATGCCGCGGAACTTCGGCTGGCGCTGCAGCTGCTTGCCTTCAATCGGCGCGCACGCCGCCTGGCCGTTGATGTCGGTGTACTGGAAGCAGGCGTTGTAGTCGGTGTATTCGCCGTCCAGGTAGTTGGCCACCACCTGCAGGCGCAGGTTCTCCACCGGGGTCAGCGCACCCATCAGGTTCACGCCGTTGGACTTGGAACCGTAGATCGAGCGATCGCCCACCGGCGTGCCCAGGCCATTGGTCGGCTGGTACTGCAGGCCGGTGAAGACGCGGTGGTAGGCGCTCAGGTCCACGTAGACCAGCGGCGACTGGTACTTGAAGCCGACTTCGTAGTTGCGGATCTTCTGCAGCGGCGGGTAGTCGTCGTTGGTGGTCCCGCGGATGCCGTTGTCGAAGTCCAGGAAGTGCCCGCCGGTGTTGACGCGTCCGTAGGCCGAGGTGTGCTCGTTGAAGCTGTAGTTGGCGCCGGCCGTCCAAGAGGGATGGGTCTTGTCGTACTCGTTGTGCGCGTAGGTGCCGTTGCACACCGGCACGGCGTTGTCGTACAGCGTGCGCGGATTGCCATCCAGGTCCTGGTTGGTCATGTTGCACACATCGCTCTTGGCGTCCTGGTTCTCAAGACGCCCGGACAGGTCCAGCAGCCAGTTGCCCACGCGCCACGAGTCGGACACGTAGATCGCCTTGTTGGTGGCGCTGCCGCGCTGGGCGATGTGGTAGCCGCCGAAATCGGCGAAGCCCTGGCCGTCGGTGCGGTAGTAGGTCTGCCCGCCATCGACGTAGGTGACCGCGATCGGCGTGGCGTTGGGCGTGTTGGTCATCAGCATCTGGTTGCCCAGCGACCACTTGTCGGCCATCGTGTAGTGCGCGTAGTACAGGCCGACGGTCAGCGTGTTGCCTTCGAACAGTTCGCGGCTCAGGCGGAAGTCGTTGTTGAAGCTCTTCAGGTGCTTGTGGATATGCCACCAGCCCTGCTGGATCACGCTCTGGTCCAGCGGCACCGCGCCGCCGGTGGTGTAGGTGGCGGTGGCCGAACCGGCCGGCAGGTTGAAGCCGCCGGGCGTGCTCGGGTTGTAGAGCATGTCGGCCAGGCTGGCCGGGTTGTTGCCCGAGAACAGCGCATTGGTGTCCATGTCGCCGGCATCGAACAGGAAGCGGTCGCTGATCGACCAGCCGTTCTCCAGCTGATAGTCGAAGTTGCCGCCCAGGAAGAACATCTTCGCGCCGCGCCCGTCGGCCAGGTCGGCATTGGTGCCGCCGTTGGGATAGCTGGGCAGGTACACGTGCTGCATGGCCTTGCTGTAGTACGTGTCCTTCAGCGGGTCGAAGCCCGGATAGGCGCTGAAGCTGTCGGTGCCGCGCTGGATCAGCGGGATCGGGGTGATGAACTGGTTCTTGTCGTTGAGGTAGCGGCTGTACAGGGTGAACTTGCCCGCGTCGGTCTCGTGCGACAGCGTGGCGGTCAGCTGACCGCCCTTGTCGGCCTTGAACTGCGGGTCGCGCACGCCGTCGGACTCGCGCCAGAAGCCGCCCACGCTGCCGTACCAGCTGTCGGCCAGCTTGAAACCGGAGAAGCCATCCAGCCGCCACAGTCCCTCGTTGCCGTAGGTCACCCCGATGCTGCCGGAGGGCACGTCGGTGCCGGTCTTAAGGAAGAAGTTGGCCGAGGCGCCCATCTGGCCATCGGCGAACACCACCGACGGGCCGCCCTGCAGGATTTCCACGGCCTCCACCGTGTCGTCCAGGCGGAACATCGAGGTGGTCTCGAAGAACGACAGCGTCGGCATGCCGTACAGCGGCGAGCCCATCAGCAGCGTGGAGAAGTACGGCGCATCGCCGCCGCCGGGGAAGCCGGCGATCTCGATGTTGGCGCCGGTCTGGCCGCCGCTGCTTTCCGGCCACATGCCCGGCGAGATCTTGAGCAGATCAGCCGTGCTCTTGGGATTGGCCTGCTTGATCTGCTCGGCGTTGGCCGTGACGATGTTGAAGCTGGCCTCCAGCTTCTTCACACCGCCGGCCTGGGCGGTACCCGAGACCACCACGGTGTCCAGCGTGGTGGCGTTGTCCTTGGACGCCTGCGCGGGCGTCGGCGTCTGTGGAGCGGTCGCGGCTTCCTGCGCGAAGGCGGTGGTGTTGAGACTGGCGGCGATCGCCGCCGAGAGCGCATAGCGCGTCAACCAGATGCGTTGCATGGTTCCCCTCCCCGGAGAATGTGGTTCCACGTCGTTCTAAAGACAGCACGGACACGCATGCGCGACACTGTCTGCCTCCGTTGCCAGCGCCCCTCCTGCAGCCGGCAACGGCCCATCGCGCACGCGATGCGCGGCACGGTAGGGACGCGGTTACAAAGGTGTCAAATTGCCCAAGGCAACGGCGCTCACAGTGCCGTCATGTCCTGCGCTGTCATGCGCGCGGACCAGCGAAATCACCTGCAATTCGCGCTCTTTTGATTTTGCTGCTATCGAACGCGAAGACACGCGCAGGCAGGGCGAGCGTTGCGACGCAGCACAGCGTGGCGCGAACGGGACATGCGCTGACGTCGGCGTTGTCCGTTCATGTCCGGCATACGCGCGGCCGGCGCGCCATATTCATGGTCGCGCCTAAAGACGGCCGCGGGGAAAGTCCGATAGGGCGATATGCGGTGCGTCAGCAGGCTGCCGCTGCCGAGGTCTCGATCTAGACCTGTCCCATGCCCCCGTCCACGAACAGTTCCACGCCGGTGATGAAGCTCGCCTCATCGCTGAGCAGGAACAGCGCCGCCGATGCCACTTCCTCAGGCCTGGCCATCCGCCCCAGCAGAATGGGCGCGACGATCGACGCGCGCACCTCGTCCGGCACGCGCGCCATCATCTCGGTGTCCGTGGGGCCCGGCGCCACGACGTTGATGCGGATGCCGCGCGGTGCGAGCTCGGCCGCCCAGGTCCGCGCATAGGAGCGCAGCGCCGCCTTGGTCGCCGCATAGGTGCCGTAGTTGGCGATGCCGAGCGAACTGGCCACCGAGCCCACCAGGACCACCGCCGCACCCGATCGCAGCGTGTCGACGGCGGCCTGCAGGCCATGCAGCGCGCCTCTGACGTTGACCGCGAAGTGTCGATCGAAGTGATCCTGGGTGACATCGCCCAGCGCCGCGGGCTCGCTGATACCGGCATTCAACACCAGCGCGTCCAGAGACCCAAAGCGCTCCCGCACCGCAGCGATCGCACGATCCAGGTCCTCGCGCGCGCTCGCATCGGCGACCAGCCCCTGGGCGTCATGGCCGATGACGCGAGACGGCGGCCTCCACCTGATCCTGCGCGCGGCCGGTGATGAACACGGTGGCCCCCTCCGCCGCCAGACGCGTTGCGATGGCCAAGCCGATGCCCTTCGCGCCACCCACGACCAATGCGACCTTGTTCGCCATCCGATTCATCACGCATGCCTTGCCCAGGAAGAGATGCGCGCTAAGGTATACGCAGTAAATCTGGTATCAAGAACGCACCATGAGTAGCGTAGATATACACGGCGATACCGAGCTGGCCGCGCAGTCCTGCAGGGTGCTGTCCCAGATGGCGCAGATCCGGCCCGTGCTCGACAAGATCGCGGACAAGTGGACGATCCTGATCCTGATCGTGATCTGCCCGAAGCCCTCGCGCTTCAACGAAATCAAGCGTCGACTGGACGGCATCACCCACAAGGCGCTGGCCGACGCGTTGAAGCGCCTGGAACGCAACGGGCTGGTGACAAGAACCGTGCTGCCGACCTCGCCCGTCGGCGTCGAATATGCGATCACGCCGCAGGGACACGCCTTGCGCGAACCGTTCGAAGCGTTATGCGCCTGGGCACTCGAACATGGCAGCGAACTCGACGCCGCCAGCGCGCGGTTCGATCAGCAGCAGAAGGCGCAGGCTTGAGTGGCGGACGCAGATCGCGACAGGCCTGGAGGCTCTGGCTAGACCATCGAGCGCGGCCCTGATTTTCGATGAGCAGGCGACCTTGCCGAAGCAGGCTGTGCCCCTCGCATCGGCGTCGCCCAACAAAAAACCCGCCGATGGGCGGGCTCTTCCTAACGCGCTGATTTCACAAGGGAAATCTGGTGGCTATGGGTGGACTCGAACCACCGACCCCAGCATTATGAGTGCTGTGCTCTAACCGGCTGAGCTACATAGCCGCGCGAAGAACCGGCAATTCTGGGCATCGGCCTGCGGCTTGTCAATCGATGCGCGGCGGGTTGAGGCTGCGGCCGGGGCGTGGCACATTCGGACCCAGTAGATTTTCAGGAGTCCGCGTCGTGATCGATCCGGACGGTTACCGACCCAACGTCGGCATCGTGCTCATGCATCCGGAAGGCAAGGTCTTCTGGGCGCGCCGCGTGCGCCGCGACGGCTGGCAGTTCCCGCAGGGCGGGATGAACACCGACGAGACGCCGGTGGAAGCCATGTACCGCGAACTGCGCGAGGAGACCGGGCTGCTGCCCGAACACGTCGAGATCCTCGGCGCCACCCCCGGCTGGCTGCGCTACCGGCTGCCGCCGCGCGCGGTGCGCCGCAACGAGCGTCATGTCTGCATCGGCCAGAAGCAGGTCTGGTTCCTGCTGCGCCTGGTCGGCGAGGAGCGCCACGTGCGCCTGGACGTGACCGATACGCCCGAGTTCGACCACTGGCGCTGGGTCGACTTCTGGTACCCGATGGAGCACGTGGTGATGTTCAAGCGTGGCGTGTACGCACGGGCGCTGGGGCATCTGGCGCCGATGGCGCGGGTCGTGGCCGGCGCGCAGGCCGTGCCGCAGCAGCGCCAGGAGCGGCGGCCGGGCGAAGGCCAGGCGCGCAGTTCGCAGCGTCCGCGCGCCCGGGCGGGTCGGCGGCGCGAGGGTTCAGGCCCGGGTACGCCTGCAAATTGACAATCATTCGCATCCGCGATTGAATGGCATCGGGCCGGTCCGGCCCGCCGCCGTCCCGCCATCGCCGTGTACGTCTGCATCTGCAACGGGGTCACCGACCACCAGATCCGCGAAGCCGCCGCCAACGGCTGCAGGACCGTGTCCGAACTGACCATGCGCACCGGCGCCGGCAGCACCTGCGGCAGCTGCCTGGACATGGCCGCCGACCTGCTCGATGCGCACCACGCCAGCGTGGGGTTCCCGCTGCCGCTGCTGGGCGCCGCCCTGGCCAACGCCGCCTAGGGGCGCACCGCCCGCGCAGTGCGCGGGACTGATCACGATTCGCGTTTCCTCACGGCCTCGTGCCGGCCGCTATCCTGCGCGTCGATTCTCTGCGCATGGATATGACGATGAAGGGCGACGCCAAGGTCATCGAGTTCCTCAACAAGGTCCTCTACAACGAGCTGACCGCGATCAACCAGTACTTCCTGCACGCCAAGATGCTCAAGCACTGGGGCCTGAAGGAACTGGCCGAGTACGAGTACAAGGAATCCATCGACGAGATGAAGCATGCGGACAAGCTGGCCGACCGCATCCTGTTCCTCGAAGGCCTGCCGAACTTCCAGGCGCTGGGCAAGCTGCGCGTGGGCGAGAACCCGCGCGAGATGCTCGAGTGCGATCTGGCGCTGGAGCTGGAGGCGCTGCCGGTGCTGCGCGAGGGCGTGGCCTACTGCGAGACCGTGGGCGATTACGTCAGCCGCCAGCTGCTGGTGGACATCCTCGATTCGGAGGAAGAGCACGTGGACTGGCTGGAAACCCAGCTGGACCTGATCGGCCGGATCGGCGAACCGAACTACCTGTTGACCAAGCTCGACGACTGAGCCGCGGCCGGCGCGCCCTCCAGGCGTGCCAGATAGTCCTGCAGCGCCACCCGGGCACGCGCGAACTCGGCGATCACCAGCGCCACCGCCACCGCCGGGCGCTCCAGGCGCGCCTCGCGCGCGCCCAGTTCGATCCGCTTGGCCGCGGCCGACAGCGCCAGCGCGCCGAGATTGGCGCTGGAGGACTTGAGCGAATGCGCCGCCGCGCGCATGGCTTCCAGGTCCGGCGCGGCCGAGGCGGCTTCCAGCTCGGCGATCAGCCGCGGCGCGTCCTCGAGGAAGACCTGGATGATGCGGCCGGTGTCCGGGCCGGTGAACTCGACGAGTTCGTCCAGCAGCGCGGTGTCCAGCGCGACCGGGATGCCGAGCGCAGGCCCGCTGGGCGGCGGCGCGGGCGACGGCGGCGCGACGGACACGGAGTTGCCCTCTGACACCGGGACCGCGGGGAGCGCGCCCACACTGGGCTCGCTGCTTGGGGTGTCCGAATCCGAGGCTTCGCCGACCGGCGGCAGCCAGCGCACCAGGCATTCCTCCAGCAGCGCGCGCGAGACCGGCTTGGACAGGTAGTCGTCCATGCCGGCGTCCAGGCAGCGCTGGCGGTCGCCGGCCATGGCGTTGGCGGTCATGGCCACGATCGGCAGGCGCGGCTGGCCGCGCTCGGCCTCGCGCTCGCGCCAGCGGCGCGTGGCGGTATAGCCGTCCAGCAGCGGCATCTGGCAGTCCATCAGCACCAGCGGGTAGCGGGTGCGCTCCATCTTCTCCAGCGCCATCACGCCGTTGTGGGCGTGGTCGGCGCGGAAGCCCAGCGACTCGAGCATCTTCTCGGCCACCGCCAGATTGACAGGGTTGTCCTCGACCAGCAGTACGCGGCGGCCGTCCACGGCGATGGGCTGCGAAGCGTCGGCGGCGGGTCCGACGCCGGCGAACGGCTCCGGTTCGGGCAGGGGCAGCGGCTGCTCGACGTGGACCGGCGCGCTGGCCGGCGCAGTGGGGGGCTTGGGAATGGTGCTCAGCAGCGCGCGCAGGTCCGATTCATGCGCCAGGCGCGGCAGCGAGGTCGCGCCGACGCGCAGCTCCTCGGGTACCGGTTCGTCGCCGTAGAGCCAGACCAGCTGGGTGCCGGTCTCCTGGGCGAGGCGGCCGATCACGCGGTGCAGGGCGCGGGCGCTGCTGCGCATGCTCGGGCTGAGATCGGCCACCACGGTGTGGAAGCCCGCGGTGTTGGCGCGCAGCCGTTCCAGCGCCTCCTGCACGGTCTCCACGCACTGCAGGGAGGCGTTCCACTGCGGCACCAGGTTGGACAGGCGCGAGCGCAGCCGGCCGTCGGCGCTGACCAGCAGCACGCGCGCCTGCGCCGGGCGCGCCGGCGCGGGCAGGTCGCCCAGCGCCTTGAGCAGCGGGATCTCGAACCAGAAGGTCGACCCGCGCCCCAGCTCGGACACCACCGCGATGCGCCCGCCCATCAGGCCGACGATGCGCTTGCAGATGGCCAGCCCTAAGCCGGTGCCGCCGAAGATGCGGGTGGTGGACGCATCGGCCTGGCTGAAGGGACTGAACAGCCGCGCCTGCGCTTCGGGGTCGATGCCGATGCCGGTGTCGCGGACCTCGAAGCGCAGCAGGTGCTGGGCGCCGGTCTCGCCCAGGCGCCGGGCGACCAGCGTCACCGAGCCGCGCTCGGTGAACTTGATGGCGTTGCCGATCAGGTTGGTCAGCACCTGGCGCAGGCGCAGCGGATCGCCGCGCACCGACAGGCGCACGGTCGGGTCCAGCTGCAGGCCCAGGCGCAGGCCGCGGCTCTCGGCCGGGCGCTGCATCAGCTGCATGACCTGCTCGAGCACCTCGCGCAGGTTGAAGGCGGTGTTCTCCAGCTCGAGCTTGTTCGCCTCCAGCTTGGAGTAGTCCAGGATGTCGTCGACGATGCGCAGCAGGGTCTGCGAGGAGGCGGTGGCGGTCAGCAGCAGCTGGCGCTGGTCCGGCGCCAGGGCCGAGCGCGAGAGCAGTTCGAGCATCGGCACGATGCCGTTGAGCGGGGTGCGGATCTCGTGGCTCATCGTGGCCAGGAACTCGCCCTTGGCCAGCACCGCCGATTCGGCCGCCTGCTTGGCCTTGATCAGCTCACCCTCGACGCGGCCCAGGCGCTCGACCTCGCGCTGGGCCATCTGGCGCTCGGATTCGGCGATGGCCGCGCGCGCGTCGGCGGCCTCGATGTGGCGCGCGACCGCATGCAGCAGCACCAGCGTGGCCACGGTGGCCAGCAGGGCGGCCACGCCCGAGGAGAAGGCCGCCAGCAGCCACGGGCCAGGCACCATCGACAGGTCCAGCCACAGCGAGACCAGCAGCAGCACGGCCGCGGCGGCCGCCAGCCAGGACATCAATGCCGCACGTCCTGGCGCGGCGACCACTACAGCACCGCGTTATGGAAGTCGAAGCCCAGGTCCTCGCCGACGCCCTGCACCAGGTTGCCCTGGATGAAGTCGACGCCGCCCATCCACATGGCCGCGGCGGCCTGCGGGTCCTCGATCTGCTGGCCGATCACCAGCAGGTTCTGGCGGTGCGCCAGGTCGATGGTGGCGCGCAGCTGGCCGCGCAGCGCGGCGTCCTTGTGCGCGCCGGCGAAACGGCTGGAGACGCGCAGATAGCTCAGCGGTAGCAGCGAGAGCAGCGCCTCGGCATCGGTGCCGGGCTCGAACTGGCTCAGGCAGAACTGCACGCCGGCCTGCATCGGGGCCTGGCAGAAATCGCGCAGCGCCACGGTGTGGATCAGCGCGTCGGACAGGCGCAGGTCCATCACCAGCGAGGACGGCTCGATGCCGCGGCGGCGGATCTCGCCGATCAGCCAGTCGGCCGCGCCAGGACGGTTCAGGGTCAGCGGCGACTGCGACACGAACAGACGCAGCTCGGCGCCCTCGACCTTGCGCTTGGCGATCAGGTCCAGCGCGCGGGCGATGATCTGGCGGTCCAGGTCGACGATGTCGCCGGACAGCTCGGCCGCCGGCACGACCTGGGCGGCCGGCAGCAGCGTGCCGTCGGGCCTGGCGCAGGCGCATGAGCACCTGGAACTGGGCCTGGTCGCCGCCGGCCACCGACACGATCGGCTGGAACAGCAGTTCCAGCGTGGTGTCGGCCAGCGAGGCGCGGGCCTGTTCGCTGGCCGAAGGCGCCGGCACGTGGGCGGCGACGTGGCCGGGCTGGCTGCGCGCGGCCACGGCGGCGTGCTCGACCGCCTCCAGCGCCGCATCGCGGTCGGCGAAGCCCAGGGCCAGCTCGGAGTAACCGATGATCGCGCGCAGCTGGATGGTCTCGCTGGCGCGCACCGGCAGCGACACCTTGGCCAGCTGGTCGTGCAGCGAACGGGCGAAGCCCTCCAAGGCCTCGCGCGGCAGGCCGCGGGCCACGGTCAGGAAGCTGTTGTCGTTCAAGCGCGCCAGCGGATGCGGCGCGGCGAAGCCGGACAGCTGGCGCGCGGCCTGCGACATCAGCTGCTCGAAGGCGGCATAGCCGTAACGGTCGCGCAGACCCAGGGCGCCGGCGATCTCGATGAAGAACAGGCCGCCGTCGGCGTGTTCCTCCAGCGCCGAGGCCAGCTGCTGCTGGACGTAGGCGCGGGTGTGCAGGCCGGTCTCCGGATTGACGTCCAGCGGGGTCTGGTTGACCTCGGGCGCGGCGCTGGTCAGCACCTGCACCGGCAGGCGCTGGCGCATGCGGCGGATGCGGTTGGACACCGCGGCGATCAGGTGGCGCGGGCGGATCGGCTTGTTCAGGAAGTCGTCGGCGCCGCTGTCCAGCGCGTCGTACTGGCGTTCCGGATCCGGATCGCCGGTGAGGAAGACGATCGGCAGGTCCAGGTACTCGGGGCGCTCGCGGATGGCCATCGTCAGCGACATGCCGTCCTGGCCGGGCATGTGCAGGTCCATCAGCAGCAGGTCCGGCACGAAGCGCTGGATGCTGTCGATGACCTTGTCGGCCTCCATCTCCACTTCGGCCAGCATGCCCGCGCCGTGCAGCACGCTCTGGGCGAACAGCGCCTGCGGGCGGTCATCCTCGACGATCAGCACGCGATACGGCGATTCGGCCGGACCGCCTTCGCCCTCCGCCGCGCCGGCGGCCGGGGGCGCGCCCGCGCCGCCGGGCAGGCCGGCGCCAGCGCCGTTATCGGACTCTGCTTCGGCGCTGGCGGAGAGGGCCGGCACGTCGTCGGTCCAGCGCCGCCAGTAGTTCGGCGGCGGCATCTCGGCGCGCACCAGCGGGCGCGGAGAAGAAGAGGACGAAGACGTGGGGGACGGCGGTGCGGGCATCGGGCTTTCCGGCGTGACTGATGTCCATTATGCGACGGACTGCCGTTAAAACGGGTTCTCGACCCGCTTACGGCCGCGATGCGGCCGTGGGTGATGACCGGGGTCGCAGGCGTCGCCACACCGCGCGGGCGATCCATCCCAGCACCAGGGCGATGGTCAGGCTCAGCGCCACCGCCACCGACAGCGCCAGCCAGGGATGGGCCAGCGCCAGGGCCAGGCCGCCGGTCACCACCACGTCCTCGGCGAGCGAGGCGGTCCAGTTGCTGACCGGCTCGGGCGAGGTGTTGAGCAGGGCGCGCGAGCCGGCCTTGAGCAGATGGCTGGTCAGCGCCACGCCGGCGCCGGCCGCCAGCGCGCCGGTGCCCAGGTGGCCGTCGGGCGAGAGTGTCGCGGCGGCGAGGAAGGCGCCGGCCGGCACTCGCGCCAGGGTCTGCAGCAGGTCCCAGACCGAATCCACGCCGGGGATCTTGTCGGCGAAGAACTCGGCCACCGCCAGGGCGCCGGAGGTGCCCAGCACCCACCACGACTGGGTGGCCTGCAGCGCCGGCGGCAGCTCGACCCAACCCAGCAGCCCGGCCAGGCCGATCCCGAACACGGTCAGGTAGGCGCGGATGCCCGCCATCCAGGCCAGCAGGATCCCGATCACGAACAGATGTGCTTCGGTCATGGCCAACACGCTCTAGACTGGGGGCGACGGGAGGGGAGCGCGCGTCCCGTCGGGTCATCGCCAGTATAGGTCCCGCCGGGGCCGCGTCCGTGCAGGCGCGCGGGGGCGGCGTGGACCGTGCCGGCCTTCCTTGCCAACGCCGTGTCCGCCATGCACTCCACCATTCCGCAGTACCGCATCGTCCGCGGCCGCCAGGGCCGCCGCCTGCCGTGGCGGCTCCTGCTGGTCCTGGGCTGGCTCGCCTCGCTGGCGCTGGTCGCCGCCGCCGTCCTGTGGCTGACGCGTCCGGCCGGTCTGGACCAGCTGCGCCAGCGCGCGGCCAGCGCCGAGGCCGCCGAGCGCCAGTCCAGCCGCGAGGTCGCCGAGCTGCGCCGCCGGATGGTGGTGCTGGAGCAGTCCGACCGCATCAGCCGCGCGGCCAACCTGGACCTGCAGGACACCCTGGCCCAGCGCGAGACCCAGATCAACGACCTACGCAGCGACCTGGCCTTCTACGCACGCCTGGCCGGTCCGACCGCCCAGCGCACGGACCTGACGGTGTTCTCCTCCAGGTTCGCCGCCCAGGGCGACGGGGCCTTCGGCTACCGGATCGTGCTGACCCAGACCCTGGACCGCGATGCGATCAGCACCGGGCAGATGCAGCTGGCGGTGGACGGCGTGCGTGCCGGCCGCCACGAGACGCTGGACTGGGCGCAGCTGCACACCGGCGGCGAGACCGCGCCGCAGGCGTTCTCCTTCCGCTATTTCCAGGAGCTGTCCGGGCGCATCGTGCTGCCGGCCGGCTTCACCCCGCAGCGCGTGCGCGTGACCCTGCAGGCGCCCGGGCGGGCGCCGGTCGAGCGTGCGTTCGACTGGGCCCCGGCCCGCGGCTGACCGCAGTCCCCTTCCTCCCACGGAGCGTCCATGTTGAAGAAGAAGAGCAGCTGGCACGACGGCCAGGCCGTCGACACCCTCATCGGCGCGCAGGTCGTGCTGCATGGCGATCTGCAGTTCAGCGGCGGGCTGGTGGTGGAGGGCCGCATCCACGGCCGGGTCTTCGCCGCGCCCGGCCAGCCGGCCACGCTGACGCTGGGCGAGGCGGGCCTGATCGAGGGCGTGGTCGATGTGCCGGTGGTGATCGTCAACGGCCGCATCGAAGGCGACGTGCGCGCCACCGAGCGGGTGGAGCTGGCGCCCAGGGCGCGGGTCAGCGGCAACATCCACTACAAGGTGGTGGAGATGCGCGCCGGCGCGGTGCTGGTCGGTCAGCTGATGCATCTGGCCGAGGGCGAGCCGGCGCAGGCTGCGGCGCCCGTGCCGGCACAGCTGGACGCGCTGCCGGAAGCCGCCAACGCCTAGGCCGCGCAGGTGAACCTCGGCCCTGTTCATAACGGGCCGACTAAGCTGGCCCCATGTCTGCGAACGATCCGCCCAACGGCGCGCCGCGCCCGGCGTCCGAAGGCCCGCATCTGCTGCCCGTCAGCCGCGGCGCGCGCCTGACGGTGTATGCGCTGCTGGGCGTGCTGGTGCTCGCGCTGGGCTTCGGTGCCTGGGGCCTGTGGACCGTGTTCGCCCCGGGCGCGCGGCAGGCGCCGACGGTGGCGCAATGGCAGGCCACGCAGGGCCGCGTGCATGAACTGGAACAGCAGGTCGCCACGCTCTCGCGCTCGGACCAGATCAGCCGCGAGGCCAACCGCGACCTGCAGGCCACGCTGAGCGACCGCGAGGAACAGATCGCCGGCCTGCGCGCGGACGTGGCCTTCTACGAGCGCTTCGTCGGCGCCACCGCGCAGCGGCGCGGCCTGGCGGTGCACGAGCTCAAGCTGCAGCCGCAGACCGACCAGGCCTGGCACTTCACCGCCACGCTCACCCAGAACCTCAACCGTGGCGCGGTCAACCGCGGCCGGCTGCAGCTGAGCGTGGAGGGCACGCGCGCGGGCAAGCTGGAGACGCTGGACTGGGGGCGGCTGCGCCAGCAGCCGCAGGCCGATGGGATGGCCTATTCGTTCAAGTATTTCCAGCAGATCGAGGGCGAGATCGTGCTGCCGCCGGACTTCAAGCCGCTGCGCGTCACCGCGCGCCTGCAGCCGGACAACAGCGAGCGCGTGGACCAGTCCTTCACCTGGGCGCAGGCCGCCGGCGCGCAGGACGATGCGGCCCAGCCCGCGGGTTGAACTGACATCGTCCTGGCCCCATCCTTGCCGTCATGAGCACGCTCGTCTCCCTGCCCAATGCGACCCCGGCGCCGGACTACCAGTCGCTGGAGCGTCCGCTCAACTTCACCCATGCCGCCGCGGCCAAGGTGCGCGAGCTGATTGCCGAGGAAGGCAATGCCGACCTGGCGCTGCGCGTGTACATCGAGGGCGGCGGCTGCTCGGGGTTCCAGTACGGCTTCGAGTTCGACGAGAACCGCGCCGAGGACGACGTGGCCGTGCGCACCGACGAGGTCACCCTGCTGGTCGATCCGCTCAGCCTGCAGTATCTGATGGGCGCCGAGGTGGACTACACCGAGAGCCTGACCGGCGCGCAGTTCGTGATCCGCAACCCCAACGCCAAGACCACCTGCGGCTGCGGCAGCAGCTTCAGCATGTGATGCCGGCCGACGCGGGCGGCGCACGCACGCCGTTGCCTCTTCAGACCGGACCCTTGTCCGGTTTTTCGTTCGTGGCCGAGCCATTGGGCCGCGCCGATGCGCTGCGCGACGACGCGCGCGCGCTGGCCGCGCTGTGGCCGCAGGCGCGGGTGCTGGTGATCGACGCCGACGGGCTGGCCTACGCCGATCGCCACGGCGAGCTGCTGGCGCCCACCGGCGAGCAGCTGGGCGGCGGGCCGGGCCTGGCGACATTCTTGGGGCTGCGCGGGGAGGTGGCGTGGTTCGCCATCTCGGCCGACGTGGTCGCCTTCCAGGCGCCGGGCCGGATGGAGTTGCGCCAGGCCGCCAGCGACTGGGCGCATGCCGATTCGACCGCCTTCGCCCAGGCGCGCGCGCTGCTGCACTGGCAGCGGCGCACGCGGTTCTGCACCGTCTGCGGCGGCCGGCTCGAACTGCGCCGCGCCGGCTATATCGCGCGCTGCCTGCAGTGCCGCGCCGAGCACTACCCGCGCGTGGACCCGGCGGTGATCGTGGCGGTCAGCGACGGCACGCGGCTGCTGCTGGGGCGCCAGGCGGCGTGGCCGGCACAGCGCTATTCGGTGGTCGCCGGTTTCGTCGAGCCGGGCGAGAGCCTGGAGCAGACCGTGGCCCGCGAGGTGCTGGAGGAGACGCAAGTGCGCGTGCGCGCCGCGCGCTATCTCGGTTCGCAGCCGTGGCCGTTTCCCGGCGCCCTGATGCTGGGCTTCGAGGCCGATGCCGAGCCCGACGAACCGCGCGTCAACGGCGAGCTGGAGGACGCGCGCTGGTGCAGCGTGGACGAGGTCGGCGCGGCGCTGCGCGGCGAGGGCGAGCTGCTGCTGTCGCCGCCGCTGTCCATCGCCCGTGCGCTGATCGCGCACTGGCACCGCAAGATGACGGCCTGAGCCGCCCGGCGTCGATCGCTCTAGAATCGGCGCCACGCAAGGGAGCCTTCGAAATGTCGATCACGCTGGTAGCGGTCGTGGTGGCGGTGGTGCTGGGCCAGCTGGCGCCGCATGCGGTGAGCGCGTACCGGCGCCACGATCTGTACGCGCGCTGGTTGCACTGGCTGCAGGTGCGGCTGGGCGGCAGCGGGCTGTGGACCGGTCCGGCCGGCGCCGCGCTGGCGATCGCGCCCTGGCTGCTGCTGGTGATCGTGGTGCAGGCCTGGCTGCATGCGCCGTTGCTGGGCGTGCTGGGTCTGGTCTTCGGCGTGGCGGTGCTGGTCTGGGCCTGGGGTCCGCGCGACCTGGATGCCGACGTGCGCGCGGTGCTCGAGGCCGAGGAGGCCGCCGGGCAGCGCCTGGCGATGGCCGAGCTGGGGCCCGACAGCGACGACGCGCCGGGCCTGGTCGAGGCGGTGTTCCGCGCGGCGCTGACGCGCTGGTTCTCCGTGGTGTTCTGGTTCGCGCTGCTCGGCCCCGCCGGCGCGGTGCTGTACCGGCTGTGCGCCCTGTCCGCGCGCGGCCCGGCAGCCGACACCCTGCCCGAGGCGCATCGCGCCGGCGCCGCGCGGCTGCTGACCCTGCTGGACTGGCCGGTCGCGCAGCTGATGACGCTGTCGATGGCGCTGATGGGCAACTTCGACACGGTATTCCAGGCCTGGCGTGGCGCAGGTGGCAACCGCTGGCGGCTGGACACCGGCTTCCTCGGCGCGGCCGCGCGCGCCAGCGTCAGCGCCGAAGTCGCCGAGGAAGTGCAGGACTACCTGGACGACGGCGTGCCCCCGCCGCCGCAGCTGCGCGACATGCCCGAACTGCGCGACGCGATGAGCCTGGTCTGGCGCATCCTGCTGCTGTGGCTGGCGGTGATGGCCTTGCTGGTAATCGCGGGATGGGTGAGCTGAAGCGCGGCATGCCGCGCGCGTCGGCGAACGCCCGGCCATGGATGGCCGGGCCGGACAACCCGTAAGGCGGCCAAGCCGCGCCATGGACGGCGGTGCGGTGGCTAATCGAAGTGCGATGGCTTGCGCGGCATGCTGCGCGCTTCAGCGAACGCCCGGCCAGGGATGACCGGGCCGGACGATCCGCAAGGCAGCCAAGGTCCCGCCATGGATGGCGGTGCGGCGGATAATCGAAGCGCGATGGCTAGCGCGGCATGCCGCGCTTCAGCGAACGCCCGGCTGATGCGACACGTCGGCCAGCTCGTTCCGGCATTCTGGCGTAAGGCCGATCACAAAGAATCGTCGCTCCCGCGAAGGCGGGAGCCCATGGAGGTTGTGCGGTCTGGACGAACGTCCCTGGATCCCCGCGTTCGCGGGGATGACGAGAAGAAGGATTTCCGCGAACGGCGCAGGCATCCGAACGGGGTGAGCGCTTGCTCGCGCTGATCTCAGGCAATGTCAGCGCTCAACCCGTGCCAGCACTCAAGCCGGCGGCGCCAGCAGCGTGAAGGGAAACCACGGCAGATTGCGCAACAGCCAGTAGGCGGGAATCACCACCAGCCACACCCGCGGATCCATCGCCCAGCCCATGAGCGGCTGCAGCACGCGCGGCTGCCAGCCCCACGACCAGAACAGCATCATCGGCAGCAGCGGCAACATCAGCATGCCCAGCGGATTCATGTGCAGGGCGGTGGGCAGATCGCCCTGCAGCAGGGCGTGCAGCGCGCGGGTCATGCCGCAGCCCGGGCACCACAGCCCGGTGAGGCTGTGGAAGACACAACGGGGCAGCAGATTGCCCGGCTGATTGGGATCGACCACCCGCAGCACCAGCGCGCCGGCGGCGACCAATGGAACGGTCGCCGCCAACAGGAGGACGCGCGGGCGCGTCAGTGCGATCACTGGCCGGCCTGCGCCCGGATCTGCTGCATCATCAGCTCGTAGTTGGCCATCGCATGGCCGCTGGCGAAGTTGTAGATCATCAGCACGATGCCGATCGCGGCGAACACCGTGGTCACGATGCACCAGGTCTTGGCCGTCTGCGAGGCGCGCTGGGCGCCGGCGAAGTCGCCCGCGGCCAGCAGGCTGTTGACCTTGGCGGCGAACACGATCGCCACGATGCCGGTGATCAGGCCCGGGATGCCGCAGCACAGGCACAGGCTGAAGACCGTGGCCAGGATCGCCCACACCAGATGATTGGGCACCGGGCCCGGCGCGGCGGCCTGCGGCGGCGGGGTGTAGGGAGGCGGCGTATACGGTGGCGGATCGGACGGCGGCATCGGCGGGCCGGGTGGCGGCGGAATCGTGCTCATCTACTCATCTCCCCAAGGGTTGGTGGCTGGAGTCTAGTCCAGCGTTGCGATCCTGCGAACCCGCAGTGCTTCAGGCCGCATCGCCGCGCAGTGCGCGTACGCGGGCTTCGAGCTGCTCGGCGCTGCTGTCGGCGGGCATCGGTGCGCCGGCGACCACTTCGATATGCGCACGGAAGCGGCGCGGCAGGCGCATGCGGTGCAGGCGCGAGTCGCGATGCGACCACATGCTGGTCCACATGCCGCGCAGCGCCATCGGCACCACCGGCACCGGGCGGCGTTCGAGGATCTTCTCCACGCCGGACTTGAACGCGGCCATCTGCCCGTCCTTGGTCAGCGCGCCCTCTGGGAAGATGCCCACCAGCTGGCCGTCGGCCAGCGCCGCATCGATCTGTTCGAAGGCCTCCTGCATCAGCGCGGGGTTCTCGCGCGCGCCGGCGATCGGGATCGCCTTGGCGTTGCGGAAGATCCAGCGCATCACCGGAATGTTGAAGATCTTGTAGTACATGACGAAGCGCACCGGGCGCGGGATCGCCGCCGAGAGGATCAGCGCGTCCATGTAGCTGACGTGGTTGCACACGATCAGCGCCGGGCCCTCGTCGGGCAGGTGGCGCTCGATGCCGTGCAGGCGCAGCCGGTACAGCGCGCGCACCATCACCCAGCTCAGGAAGCGCATCAGGAACTCGGGCACGATCGAGAAGATCCAGATCGCCACCACGGCGTTGGCGATGGCCAAGGCCAGGAACACCTGCGGGATCGACCAGCCCAGGAAGCGCTGCACCGCCACGCCCAGCACCGCGGCGATGACGATGAACAGCGAGTTCTGGATGTTGACCCCGGCGATCACGCGCGAGAGCTCACTGCGCGGCGTGCGGCTCTGGATCAGCGCGAACAGCGGCACCACGAAGAAGCCGGTGAACAGACCGATGCCGACCAGGTCCATGCAGATGCGCCAGCCGCCGTGCGCCTGCAGGAACTGCATCACGCTCAGCCCGCTCTGCGTGGCCGCGCCCGGGCGGGCGAAGTACAGGTCGAGCATGAAGGCGGTGATGCCGAACGCGCCCAGCGGCACCAGGCCGATCTCCACCACGCGGCCGGAAAGCTTCTCGCACAGCAGCGAGCCGGTGCCGGTGCCGATGGAGAACAGCGCCAGGGCGAAGATGTACAGCGAGGGCGTGCCGCCCAGGTTGACCTCGGCATAGGTCGGCAGCTGCGCGGTCAGCACCGTGCCGATGAACCAGAACCAGGACACGCCCAGGATCGCGTTGCGTACCGCCAGCTGCTTGCGCGCCAGGCGCATGATGGCCAGCGATTCGCCCAGCAGGTTCCAGTTGAGCTTGAGGTCCGGCGCGCCGGCTTCCACCCGCGGCACCCTGCGCGCGACCAGGTTGCCGGCCACCGCGAACACGATCACCGCCGTGGCCGCGGTCACCGGCCCGTGCGTGCCGGCGATCTGGAAGATCAGCCCGCCGAAGATCATGCCCACCAGGATCGACAGCGAGGTGCCCATCTCGACCAGGCCATTGCCGCCGGTGAGCTCCTCGGGCTTGAGCACCGAGGGCAGGATCGAATACTTGACCGGGCCGAACAGCGTGGACTGCATGCCGGTGCAGAACAGCGCCACCAGCAGCACGGGCAGGTTCTGCGTCAGGAAGCCGACCGCGGCCAGCGTCATGATGCAGATCTCCATCGTGGTGGTGATTACGATCAGCCGCTGCTTCTCCAGCTTCTCGGCGATCTGCCCGGCGATGGAGGAGAACAGGAAGTACGGCAGGATGAACAGCGCCGGCGCCAGATTGGTGTACAGCGTGCGCTGCTGGGCATCGATGCCCAGGTAGAACAGCAGGCCGATGATGGCCTGCCGGTACACGTTGTCGTTGAAGGCGCCGAAGCACTGGACGGCGAAGAAAGGCAGGAACCGGCGCTGCTTGAGCAGCGCGAACTGGTTGTGGCCCGAGGACATGCGCGATTCCGTGCGAGAGCTGGGGCGCAGCCTAGGCCATCGTGGTGGGGTTGGGGAAGCGGGGATTGGGGGGGGGCGGGGATTCGGGATTCGGGATTGGGGATTGGGGATTGGGGATTGGGGAGTTGGATGGGCGCGGGGGTAGAGCGCGTGGCGTGAGGTGAGCGCTATTGATCGCTGACGCGCTCTTATGGGCGCAACCGTCTCTTTCGCCCACATCGCGGCCTCCCCGTAGAGCGGAGCTTGCTCCGCCGCCTTTCGGCCGGGTCAATCGGGAAAGCCCCAGCGGAGCAAGCTCCGCTCTACAGGTGGGAGCCGCCATGGCGGCGCGGGGCCTTACCGGGAAAGCCCCATCGCCGCCATGGCGGCTCCCACCAAGCCCTGCCCAGTCCCTTTCGCGAAGCGAAGGGAGGGATGGGGAGCGGTTGCTCTCAGGCGGGCGCCGCGCTGGCGCCGGATGTGCTGGGCTCGGATGCCGGGCCGCGGATCACCTCGTCGGCGGCGGCGCGCAGCTTGGGCAGCAAACGCAGGATCAGGGCCAGCTGGGTGCGCAGCAGGCGCTGCTTGTCCTCGATGTCCTCGGGCATCTGTTCGAGCGTGTCGGCCAGCTCGGCCACGCCGGCGTCCAGGTCGGCCGGCGGCGGCTGGCGCGCGGACAGCGCGCTCGCGGCCTGGCTGAGTGCGTCGTGCAGGCGCTGACCGGCCTGGTCGATGAGCGCGTCGTCGGCGTGCGGCGGCAGCGTGGCGCGGTGCGCGCCCAGCGCGGAGAGATAGCCCAGCAACGTGTTGGACAGCGCCAGGAAGCGGAAGCCCGCATCCAGGTTGCGGCGCAGATAGCCCGGCTCGCGCACCATGTTGGCCAGCGCCGCCGACAGCGCCGCGTCGGCGTTGTGCATGTCGCGCCGGGCGATGCGATAGGCCAGATCGTCGCTGCCGCGGCCGCGGTACTGCGCCAGCACCTCGTCCAGGTAGCGGGTGCAGGCCTGCACCACCGCGGCCATCACCAGGTGCAGGCGCCGGCCCTGCCAGTCGGGCAGGATCAGGAACGAGGCCGCCGCGGCGATCGCGCAGCCGATCACCGTATCCAGCAGGCGCGGCCAGATCAGCAGGAAGCCATCGCCCAGCAGGTTGAAGCACAGCAGCGCCATCACCGTGATCGCCGCGGTGGCGATCATGTAGCGGTCGGTGCGGGTGACGAAGAACACCAGCGCGCCGGCCAGCGCGATCAGCAGCTGCAGCTCGGTGCCGGGGAACAGCTGCATCAGCGCCCAGGTGGCGCCCAAGCCGACCAGCGTGCCGGCGATGCGCTGCACCAGCCGCAGGCGCGTGGCGCCATAGCTGGGCCGGCAGACGAAGGCGGTGGTCAGCAGGATCCAGAAGCCGTGGTCGGGATGGATCGCGCGCATCACCCCGTAGCCCACGGCCAGCGCGATGGCCATGCGCAGCCCGTGGCGGAACAGCAGCGACTTGGGCGTCAGCTGCGCCACCAGGCGCGCGCCCATCTCGCGCAGCGTATGCGGCGAGGCGTCGCGCAGGCGCGTGTCGATGCCTTCGCTGGTGGTGTCGGACAGGGCGGTTTCCGACAGCCGCCGCTCGATGGTCTGCAGGTTGGTGCCCAGCAGTTCCAGCGAGCCGAGCAGGCGGTTCCAGCGCGGGTTGTGCTGGTCGCGCAGGAAGGCCAGCGACTCGCGCAGGTCCGCCGTGGCGATGCGCGTCTGCTCACCGTACTCGAACGGCGTGCGCATGCGGATCGCCACGCCCAGCGCGGCGCAGGCCTTGCCCTGCAGCGCCAGCAGGCGCTGGCAGCGGTACAGCACATCGCTGTGGAAGAAGGCCTCGGTCAGCGCCTCGTAGGGGTAGTGCGAGGAGCTCGCGCGTTCGTGGAAGTCCTGCGCCATGTAGTACAGGCGGAAGTACAGGCCCGACTGCACGCCGGGCCGGCCCGAGCGCCCGAAGCACGCCAGGATCGCGGTCTTGGCGCCGTTGAGCGCCTCGACCACGCGCGCGTTCTGCTGGGCCAGCGCCAGCCGGCGCGCGTTGACGTCGACCTCGCGCACCGGCTCGAACAGATCGGCCTTCAGGCGCAGGAAGCGGCCCAGCTCCCAGAACAGCCGCGCCAGCCGCTCGCGCACCGGGCGGTTGGCGAACAGCACCGTCCACAGGATCGACAGCAGCCCGTACCAGGCCGCGCCGAGCAGCAGCAGCCCGGTGCCCTGCCAGCTGGCGGCGGTGTGCGCCGGCGCGGGGCTGATGCCGTGGTCCATGCCGATCATCGCGTAGATCGACAGGCTGACCGTGCCGGTGGCGATGGAGGCATAGCGCTCGCCCAGCGCGCCGAGCAGGGTCAGGGCGAAGGTCGCCAGCGCCAGGCTGATCACGAACAGCAGCGGATGCGGGAACAGCAGCTTGACCGCGCTGGCGGCCAGCACGAAGCACAGCAGCGACAGCAGCACCGACTTGGTCCGGCCCAGCCAGTTGTCGTCGGTCTCGGCCAGGGCGCTGGCGATGATCCCCAGGAACAGCGGCGGGATCCACAGCAGCCGGTCGTGGTACCAGCACAGGCCCATGGCCACCGACAGCGCGATGAACACCCGCAGCCCGTAGCTGGCTTTCTCGTGGGCCCAGAGGCGGCCGAGGCGGGATTCGAAGGACGAGGACATGCGAAGGGAGCAGGCGCACCGGGACGGACGAGACGCCAGTGTGCCGCAAGCCGATGCAACGCAACGTGGCCGGGGCGCGTGGGCCTAGCGGCATCGCGCGTCCGTTCGAGTCCAGGCACGGACTCAGCGGGTCGGCGCAGGGCACGCCAATGGCCGCAGGGCCGGCAGGCTTGTCGGTCAGGCGATTGATGCGCAGCCGCCAGATCGGCGCATGCCCATCGAGCCGGCGCTGGCGAGCCGCAAAAAGAAACGCGCCCGGCAGGGCGCGTTTCGGTCAACGCGTCGCACTGAAGACGACGGCGCTCAGTCCTGCTCGCGCGCGATCGCGCGCCAGCCGATGTCGCGGCGGTGGAAGGCGTGCTCGAAGCCGATCCTGTCCACGCCGGCATAGGCGTTGGCCTGCGCCTGCGCGACGCGCTCGCCCAGCGCGGCCACGCACAGCACGCGGCCGCCGGCGCTGACCACGCGGCCGTCGGCGTTCAACGCGGTGCCGGCGTGGAAGACCTTGGCGTTGGCCGGCACGGCGTCCAGGCCTTCGATGATCTCGCCGGTGACCGGCGTGTCCGGGTACGGGCGCGCGGCGATCACCACGCCCAGCGAGGGCCGCGGGTCCCACTGCGCCTGGACCTCGTCGAGCCGGCCGTCGATGGCGGCCTCGACCAGCTCCACCAGGTCCGACTGCAGGCGCAGCATCACCGGCTGGGTCTCCGGGTCGCCGAAGCGCACGTTGAACTCGATCACCTTCGGCGCGCCGCTGGCATCGATCATCAGCCCGGCATAGAGGAAGCCGGTGAACGGCACGCCGTCGGCGATCATGCCGGCCACGGTCGGCTTGACCACCTCGCGCATCACGCGCTCGTGCACCTGCGGCGTCACCACCGGCGCGGGCGAGTAGGCGCCCATGCCGCCGGTGTTGGGGCCGGTGTCGCCGTCGCCCACGCGCTTGTGGTCCTGGCTGGTAGCCATCGGCAGCGCGGTGCGCCCGTCGACCATCGAGATGAAGCTGGCCTCCTCGCCGTCGAGGAACTCCTCGATCACCACCCGCGCGCCGGCCTGCCCGAAGGCGTTGCCGCTGAGCATGTCGCGCACGGCGGCCTCGGCCTCCTCCAGCGTCATCGCCACGATCACGCCCTTGCCCGCGGCCAGGCCGTCGGCCTTGATCACGATCGGCGCGCCCTTGTCGCGCACATAGGCCAGCGCCGCGTCCACGTCGGTATGCACCTGGTAGAACGCGGTCGGGATGCCGTGGCGGGCGAGGAAGTCCTTGGCGAAGGCCTTGCTGCCTTCCAGCTGCGCGGCGGCGGCGCTCGGCCCGAAGATTCGAAGGCCCGCGGCGCGAAACGTATCGACCACGCCGAGCACCAGCGGCACTTCCGGCCCGACCACGGTCAGCGCCACGCCCTCGTCCTGGGCGAGCTTGAGCAACCCTTCGATGTCGGTGACCTTGACCGGCACGTTGCGGCAGCCGCGCTCGGTCGCGGTGCCGGCATTGCCCGGCGCGACCAGCACCTCACTGACGCGGGCGGACTGGGCCAGCTTCCAGGCCAGGGCGTGTTCGCGGCCGCCGGAGCCGATGACGAGGATTTTCATTGGGGGTGGGATTGGGGATTCGGGATTGGGGATTCGTTAGAAGCAGAAGCGGGATGCTGGGCCGGGTGGGGCGTCGCTGTTGCGAATCCCCAATCCCGAATCCCCAATCCCGGCTTCTCAGTGCCGGAAATGGCGCACGCCGGTGAACACCATCGCGATGCCGTGCTCGTCGGCCGCGGCGATGACCTCGCCGTCGCGCATCGAGCCGCCGGGCTGGATCACCGCCTTGATGCCGGCCTGCGCGGCGGCGTCGATGCCGTCGCGGAACGGGAAGAACGCATCGCTGGCCATCACCGATCCTTCCACCACCAGGCCGGCGTCCTGCGCCTTGATGCCGGCGATGCGCGCCGAATACACCCGGCTCATCTGCCCGGCGCCGACGCCGATCGTGCGGTGGTCCTTGGCGTAAACGATGGCGTTGGACTTGACGAACTTGGCCACCTTCCACGCGAACAGCAGGTCCTCGAACTGCGCCTCGGTCGGCGCCAGCTGGGTCACCACCTTCAGCTCGTCGCGGGTCACCACGCGGTCGTCGGCGGTCTGCATCAACATGCCAGAGCCGATGCGCTTGGTGTCGATGAAGTGCGGCGAGGGCGGCGCCAGCGGAATGCGCAGCACGCGCACGTTGGCCTTCTTGGTGGCGTAGTCCAGCGCGCCCTGCTCGTAGTCCGGCGCGATCAGCACCTCGACGAACTGGCGGTCCAGGATCACCTTGGCCGTGGCCGCGTCCAGCGTGCGGTTGAAGGCGATGATGCCGCCGAAGGCGCTGGTCGGGTCGGTGGCGTAGGCCAGCTCGTAGGCATCGCCGGTGCCTGCGCCCACGGCCACGCCGCAGGGGTTGGCGTGCTTGACGATCACGCAGGCCGGCGCGTCGAACTGGCGCACGCATTCCCAGGCCGCGTCGCTGTCGGCGATGTTGTTGTAGCTCAGCTCCTTGCCCTGCAGCTGGGCGAAGGTGGCCAGCGAGCCGGGCGCCGGATACAGGTCGCGATAGAACGCGGCCCGCTGGTGCGGGTTCTCGCCGTAGCGCAGGTCCATCACCTTGACGAAGTTGCCGTTGGCCTGCGCGGAGAACAGCGAACGCTCCGGCGCGGCCTCCATGGCCTGTCCGCGTGCGGCGGTGCCGGCCTCCGCGGAAGGGCCCACGCACGAGGACAGGTAGTTGCTGATCGCCGCGTCGTATTGCGCCACGCGGTTGAACGCGGCCACCGACAGCGCGAAGCGCTTGGCCGCCGAGAGCTGGCCGTCGTGGGCCTCCAGCTCGGCCAGCAGTTCGGCGTACTGGTCCGGCGAGGTCGCCACGGCCACGCGTGCGAAGTTCTTGGCCGCGCTGCGCAGCATCGCCGGGCCGCCGATGTCGATGTTCTCCACCGCGTCGGCCAGCGTGCAGTCGGCCTTGGCGGTGACGGCCTCGAACGGATAGAGGTTGAGCACCAGCAGATCGATCGGGGCGATGCCGTGCTGCGCCATCACCGCATCGTCGAGGCCGGCGCGGCCCAGCAGGCCGCCATGCACCAGCGGATGCAGCGTCTTGACCCGGCCGTCCATCATCTCGGGGAAGCCGGTGACCTCGGACACGTCCTTGACCGGCAGGCCGGCGTCGCGGATCGCCTTGGCGGTGCCGCCGGTGGACAGCAGTTCGATGCCGCGCGCGGCCAGCGCACGGGCCAGCTCGAGCAGGCCGGTCTTGTCGGAAACGGACAGCAGGGCCCGGCGCACGGGCAGCAGATCGGAAGACATGGTCAGGAGTGGGAAGCGACGCGGGGGCGATATTGTAGAGCCCCGCGGCCCGTGGCTGCCGCCGGGCTGTCCCGGCTCGCGCCGCTGCCAGGCAGTGGCTTCGCGGTCCATGCCCCGCAGCGCGCGGGTGATCAGGCGGGTGCCGAGTGGCAGACCGCTTCGATGCTGTGGCCGTCCGGGTCGCGCACGAAGGCGCCGTAGTAGTGGGGGTGGTAGTGCGGCCGCACGCCCGGGACCCCGTTGTCGGTGCCGCCCGCCGCCAGGGCCGCGGCATGGAAGGCATCGACCGCCGCGCGGTCGGCGGCCCGGAACGCGATGTGGATCGCCGGCCGGTTGGGGCCGCCGCTGCTGATCCAGAAGTCGGTCTTGGGCGGCTCCCCGAAGCCGGCCATGTCGTGGCTGCCCGTCAGTTCCGCGCTCACTTCCATGAGCAGACGGTAGCCCAGGGGCGCGAGCGCCTGGGTGTAGAAGGCCTTGCTTCTCTCGTAGTCGCTGACGGCGATGCTGGTGTGGTCGATCATGTCGGATGCCTCTGCCTATCCCATCGGGTTCGGGAAACTGCCTCGGCGAGAGTTTATGCCGCCGGCCTGTCGTGGCAGGCGCTCCTGCTATGGCGATGGCGCGTTGCTGGCCACCGCTGGCTCCGCCGTATGCGCGGTGCCTGTTCGCAAGAGATGCAGGTCAGCGATCCGCTCGACCGTTCGCTTTCTGGCCGGCTTCGCAGTGCTGGTGTGACGTGTTTGTTGCTTGTTGCGCCATGCGCAGCGTGGATCGCTTGGTGCGCCAGGCGCGCGTCCGGATGCGCGCGATGTGGATCGTCAGCGAAAGCGTGCGCGTGCTGCGCCGTGCCGGATGTCGATGGGCCACCGACCGCTCAGGTCAGCCCGTAGTCCTTGAGCTTCTTGCGCAGCGTGGCGCGATGGATGCCCAGCAGGGCCGCGGCGCGGCTCTGGTTGCCTTCGCAATGGTTGAGCACTTCGACAAACAGCGGGATTTCCATCTCGCGCAGCACGATCTCGTAGACGTCGTCGGCCTCGCAGCCGTTGAGGTCGCGCAGGTAGCGGCGCACCGACTGGGCAACGTGTTCGCGCAACGGCGACTTTGGCGTGCCACGACTGGAGTCCTGGCGGGTCGTGGCGTTCAAGGCATCCCCGGATGTTTGTCGCATCGAAATGAACCCGGCCGGCGTTCGACACGCGAGGCGGAGCGCGGCGGGGGAGCGAGTCTAGCGCGTGGCCGCGGCGGGCGCACGCGCGCTGCGTCGCTTCTTCGCGTGTTCAGCGAAATTCGAAGGCGAAGGCGACCGCGCCGCCGTCCGGTTCACGCACCGGTACGGTCATCTGGCCGCTCTGGCCCGGGGCCAGCGTTGTCCCGCGCAGGCCAGGCTCGAGGTAATCGCTGGGCAGCAGCGCGCGCGCGCCGGTCACCCGACCGTCGGCATCGGACAGCGACAGGACGATCGCCGGCCACGGCTGCGGCCACGGCGCATCGTTGCGGAAGGTGGCGCGCACACGCAGCATGCCGGCGGCATCGGCCATCGGCTGCACGTCGCGGGTCAGCATGGTGTAGTCGCGCGGCTGCTGCCACGCCGGCAGCGTGCAGCGCAGCGCGCCGCACAGCCGCTCCAGGGTCGGGCGCCAGGCCGCGTCCTGGGCCAGGCGCGCGCGATCGGCCACCAGCAGCTGCAGCGCCAGCAGCGCGCCCAGCGCGGCCAGCAGCGTCCACTGCCAGCCCGGCACCGGAGGCCGCGCCACCGGCGCCGCAGTGCGCAGGAAGCTGGGAGCGGCCTGCGGCGTGTCGGCGGTCGGCGCTTCGGTCGTGGTGGAATCGCGGGAGTCGGGATCGATCATCGAAGGGTCTTGCACGACAGCGGCCTGCGCGGCCGCCGGAGGTTCTGTGGGAAGGTGTTCGGGAACGGCGCGCGGCGCTTCGGCAGCGGGCACGGCTGGTGCGGCGGGCGGGTCGGAAGACGGCGCGGGCCGGGTGAAGTGGCCCACCTCGCCCTGCGGCGGCGCGCGCAGCAGGCTGGCGATGCTGGCCGCGCGCGCGGGCGCCTCGCCCAGCGCCTGGCCGCAGCGCGGGCAGTGCGCCGGCCACGCGCCGCTGCCCGGCTCGGTCGGCAGCGGCAGATGGCAGTGCGGGCAGGCGCTCATCGCCTTATTCAAGCATGTTCAGGCCGGCGCGGCCTCGGTGCGGCGCGCGCCGTCGATGCGCATCCAGTCCTCCATCCGGGTGGCGCGCAGCTCGGTGAACCACGGCGCGTAGCGCTGCAGCAGTTCCTCCTCCTGGCCGTGCAGGATGCCGCTCATGGCAAGGCGTCCGCCCGGTGCCACGCGCGCGGCCAGCGTATCGGCCAGCGCATCCAGCGCCGAGGCCAGGATGTTGGCCACCACCACCGGATAGGTGCGCACCGGCTCGTCGGCCGGCAGGAACACCTGCAGCCGCGCCTGCACCGCGTTGCGCTCGGCGTTGTCGTGGGTGGCGATCAGCGCCTGCGGGTCGTTGTCCACGCCCACCGCGCCTTCGGCGCCCAGCTTCAGCGCGGCCAGCGCCAGGATCCCCGAGCCGCAGCCGAAGTCGAGCACGGTCTGGCCCTGCAGCCGCCCTTCGCCGGCCAGCGTGTCCAGCCACTGCAGGCACAGCGCGGTGGTCGGGTGCGTGCCCGAGCCGAAGGCCAGCCCCGGATCCAGCCGGACCACGGCCGCGTCGGCGGCCTGGGCGGCCTCGGGCAGATCATGGTTCCACGGCACGATCCAGGTGCGCGCGCCGAAGGCCATCGGCTGGAACTGGTCCAGCCACGCGCGTTCCCAGTCCTGGTCGGCGACGATGCGGAAGCTCGCCTGAGTCCAGTCCAGCCCCGGATCGAAGGCCTCCAGCGCCGCCAGCAGGGCCAGTGCGTCGGTCTCCTCGGGGAACAGCGCGGTCAGCACCAGCGCCTCCCACAGCGGCGTCTGGCCCACGCCCGGTTCCAGGATCGCGCGCTCGTTGCTGGTCTCGGCGTCGGCATCGACCAGGGTCACGGCGAGCGCGCCCAGGTCCTCCAGCGCGGTCTCGTAGCGGGGCTGGCGGGCCTCGCTGCAGGGGACGGAGAGTTCGAGAAACGGCATGGGCGTGGCCAGGCGGGCAAGGGGGCCGGGCATGCTAGACCATTGCCCTCGGACAGGCCCAGAACAGGGACGCAGGTCCGCTCTGCCGCGCCTGGGCGAGGACCCGGCGCCGGGCATGGGCTAGACTGCCGGCCGCCGTGACCCGCCGCGCCCTGCGCCGGTGGCGGTCACGCCTCTTTCCTGGCTTCCCGCGCGTGTCGTCTCGACGATGAGGCATCTGGTGTTTCGCAGCACTGCAATGCGTTGCGCTGCCGGGCTGGCCCTGGCGGCGGCGCTGGCATGGGCGATGACCGCCACGCGCGGTGCGCGGCATGCGGCGCTGGAGGCCGATGCCGGTACGCAGGCGCCGCTGCACAGCCTGCCGGTCGTGGCGCTGTCGACGCTGGAGCAGGCCCGGCGCGGGACGTCGATTCCGCTGCACGGCCTGCCGGCCGATCTGTCCGCCGCGTTCGAACAGGTCCCGGACCTGCACGACTACCGCCAGCGTCTGCAGGTCGCGGCCGACGCCGGCGACGTGCAGGCGCGCTGGGTCGCCAGCCAGGTCGACGAGTACTGCGCCGGCTATGCGCAGGATCCGCAGGCCTTCGACGCCGATACCCGCGCCATCGCCGGCCTGGCCGGTCAGGCCGGCGCGGCGATGGCGCAGGCGCGCGCGCGGATGGGTTCGCGCTGCAGCGGCTATTCGCCGGCCGATGGCGTCAGCCGCGATCGCATCGTCGCGGCGCGCCGGCAGGCCGCGCGCGGCGGGCAGCTGGCGGCCGAGGCCTCGCTGCTGGCCTTGGGCCAGCCGCTGGAGCCTTCGGCGGCGTACAAGCGCGCGCTGGTCCAGCGTGTGCTGGATGCGGGCGATCCGCAGGCCTATCTGGCACTGTCCGGTGCGCTGGGCGCGGCGGCCAGCGGCGATGACACCTATCAGGACATGGTGGCCGGCACGTCCTTCGCCGAGCTGGCCTGGCAGCTGGCCGCCTGCAAGCTGGGGCTGGCGTGCGGGCCGCGCAGCGCGCTGATGACGCGCTATTGCGCCAACGGCGGCATCTGCTCGCGCGATGCCAATCAGGATTTCCCGGCGTTCGTGATGGACGCGGCCGTGCCGCGCCAGGGCGCCGACACGATCGACACGATGGTCAATCGTCTGGTGCAGTCGACCAGGCAAGGAGAAGCAAGATGAAGCAGCGGCGTTTTCTGAAAGGCGTGCGCACCTGGGGTTGGGCCGTGCTGTTCGTGGCCTATACCGTCGGTGCGGTCGGGATCGTGATCCTCGACACGGCCGAGGAGCGCTACCGCGGCCTGTCCAAGATCCAGCTGACGTCGGTGACCTCCGAACGCGATACGCGCCGCGCCGGTGCGGCCGAGATCGCCGCGCTCTACCGGGCGCAGAGCGGGATGCCGTTCTCTTCGCTGCAGCCGGGTTCGACCTTCCAGATCGTCTGGCCGGACGGGTCGACCGAGACAGTGATGGTGGTCAGTCCCAGCTCGGCGCTCGGCACCGAGCCGCTGCCGGGGACCGCGCAGCCGGCGCCGGTCAAGCACTGAAGGTCTTTGGCGCCGCACCTTCTGCGGGAGTGGCGGGAAATGAAAAGGCCGGCGCAATGCCGGCCTTTTTTGTGGATCTTCTCCCAAGCGATGGATCTGGGCGTTGGGGGGGCTGGCTTCGGAAGGGCAGCGGTCCGGCGGGCGGGGGCCGCTGATCCCTCAATCAGGGCATCCTGCCCTGATTCGGGCGCTCGGCTCCTGCCTCGCTAGGCGCGGCCCCCGCCCGCCGGCCCGCTGCTGCACGCGTTGGTTCATAGGGCTTCGGTTTGCGGGGGCGCTCGAACCCTTCCTCGCGCACAGCGCGATCAGTGACGGGAAGATATCGACTTGAGGCCCCCTCCCTTGCGCGCAGCGCAGGGGAGGGATGGGGAGGGTTGGGGCTTTACCGGGCAAGCCACCGAAGCAAGAGCAAAAGCACCCCACCCCGGCCCTCCCCTTCGCCTGCGGCGAAAGGGAGGGGGCAGAGCGCTTGTCTAATGGCGTCCGGCTGAAAAAAGCCCTGCTCCATCCGTCGATGGCTGGTTGGCGAAGTCCGCTCTGCCGGACCGCAGCGAAGGACTTATTTGGCGACGCGCTGACCGATCAGGTCAGCGAGATCGCCTTGGTCTTGCGCTCGGCCAGGCGCTTTTCCAGGTAGTGGATGTTCTGGCCGCCGGCCTGGAAGCCCTTGTCGCGCATGATCCGCTGCTGCAGCGGGATGTTGGTGCGGATGCCTTCGACCACCGTCTCGCTCAGCGCCACGCGCATGCGCGCGATGGCCGTCTCGCGGTCGGGGCCGTGCACGATCAGCTTGCCGATCATCGAGTCGTAGTTCGGCGGCACGCGATAGCCCTCGTAGATGTGCGTGTCCACGCGCACGCCTGGGCCGCCCGGCGGATGGAAGTGCTGGATCAGGCCCGGATGCGGCATGAAGGTCTCCGGGTCCTCGGCGTTGATGCGGCACTCGATGGCGTGGCCGTTCAACACGATGTCGCTCTGCTTGATCGACAGCTTCTGGCCGGCGGCGATCTTGAGCTGCTCGCACACCAGGTCGATGCCGGTGACCATCTCGGTGACCGGATGCTCGACCTGGATGCGGGTGTTCATCTCGATGAAGTAGAAGCGCCCGTCCTCGAACAGGAACTCGAACGTGCCCGCGCCGCGATAGCCGATGCGGATGCACGCATCCACGCAGACCTTGCCGATCTCATCGCGCAGCGCCGGGGTGATGCCCGGCGCCGGGGCTTCCTCGACCACCTTCTGGTGGCGGCGCTGCATCGAGCAGTCGCGCTCGCCCAAGTGGATGGCGTTGCCCTGGCCGTCGGCCAGCACCTGGATCTCCACGTGGCGCGGATTCTCCAGGTACTTCTCCATGTAGACCTCGCCGTTGCCGAAGGCCGCCTTGGCCTCGGCCTTGGTGGTCTCGATGGAGGACTTCAGCGCGCCCTCGGCGTGCACCACGCGCATGCCGCGCCCGCCGCCACCGCCGGCCGCCTTGATGATCACCGGATAGCCGATCTCGCGGGCGATCTTGGTGTTGGTCACGATGTCATCGCCGAGCGGGCCGCCCGAGCCGGGCACGCAGGGCACGCCGGCGGACTTCATCGCGCGGATGGCCTCGACCTTGTCGCCCATCAGGCGGATGGTGTCGGCCTTGGGGCCGATGAAGATGAAGCCGGACTCCTCCACGCGCTCGGCGAAGTCGGCGTTCTCCGACAGGAAGCCGTAGCCGGGATGGATGGCCTGGGCGTCGGTGACCTCGGCCGCGGCGATCAGGCGCGGGATGTTGAGGTAGCTCTCGGCCGAGGGCGCCGGGCCGATGCACACCGACTCGTCGGCCATGGCCACATGCTTGAGGTTGCGATCGACGGTGGAGTGGACCGCGACCGTGCGGATGCCCAGGGTTTGGCACGCGCGCAGGATGCGCAGCGCGATCTCGCCACGGTTGGCGATGACGACTTTATCGAGCATGGGATTCGGGATTCGGGATTGGGGATTCGTAAGCCGCGACGTCCTCGCGCGTTGCGCGCGCGGTGTCCAGCGAACGGATCAGGGCATTGAGTCGGGAAAAGACGCGGTCGAGCAGCGCGGCCAGTGACGCGTCCGCATCGCAGAAGCCGAGTCGCGCGGCGAGTTGGGCTTGGGTATCCAGTTCCGAGAGCGAACCGCGGGCCATCGACAGGAAGCGCAGGTATTCGGCCGTGGAGCGGCGCGCCGCGCCTTCGGCGATGTTGGAAGGAACGCTGACGGCGGCTCTGCGCATTTGCGAGGTGAGTCCGTAACGCTCGGCGTCGGGAAAGTGCTCCGTGATCCGGTAGATCGATTCGACCAACGTCATCGCGTCGCGCCAGACGTCCAGGCGCTCGTGCGGTCGCGGCTGCGAATCCCGAATCACGAATCCCCAATCCCTGTCTTTTAGCCAATCACAAACAGCGGCTGATCGAACTCCACCGGCTGGCCGCTCTCGCACATGACCGCGACGATGGTGCCGGACTGGTCGGCCTCGATCGGGTTGAACATCTTCATCGCCTCGATGATGGCCAGCGTCTCGCCGGCCTTGACCTGCTGGCCGACGGTGACGAAGGCCGGCTTGTCCGGGGCCGGGGAGGTGTAGAAGGTGCCGACCATCGGCGAGCGCAGCACGTGGCCCTCGGGCAGGCCGCTGGCGGGCTTGGCCGCACCGCCGGTGGAGGCCTCGGTGGGCGAGCTCATCGGCATGGCCTTGGCCTCGGCCGGCGCGGGCGCGGCGGCATAGCTCACCGGCGCGGCGGCGGGTGCGGCGTAGCCGCCCTTGGGCACGCGGGCCAGTCGGACGGACTCCTCGCCTTCCTTGATCTCGATTTCGGCGAGATTGGATTCTTCCAGCAGGTCGATGAGTTTCTTGATCTTGCGCAGGTCCATGAAAGGCCTCGGTGGTTGAACGCGATAAGGAGGAGGTGGCGGGCCCGGCGGATGGGCCGGGGGCGCGGATCAGGCGCGGCAGGCGCGCGCTGGTGCGGCCGTGGCCGCCGGCGTGCAGACGCGGGGCCAGGCTGCGCGGCGAAGGGATCGATGCTGCTGGTCGGCCATGGCGCGCTCCGCGAGGAGGCGGCAGTCTGGAGGAAGCTGGCAATGCTGTCCAGTTCGCCGAACTTTGCGGCGATTTAATCGCGCGTTTGAATTTGCGCGGCGGCCGGCGCCGCAGCGCCGATCCAGCGCTCGATCTCGCCGTCGGCGAAGGGCCCGACCTTCTGCCGCAGGATGCGGCCATCGGCGCCGACGAGCACGCTGTAGGGCAGCACGCCGGCCCGGTCGCCCAGCCGGACGCTGGCATCGGCCGGCCCGGGCGTGTCCAGCACCAGCGCATAGCGCACCGGCACGCGCTGCAGGAACTGCTGCACGTTCTGCGCGCTGTCCAGCGCCAGGCCGACCACCTGCACGCCGCGCGCGCCCTGGGCCGCGGCGAAGCGGTCGAGCTCCGGCATCTCCTTGACGCAGGGCGCGCACCAGCTGGCCCAGGCGTTGATCAGCAGCGGCCGGCCGCCGGCCAGCTGCGCAAGATCGACGGACTTGCCGTGCGGGTCGGGCAGGACGAGGGCGGGCATCGCCTCGCCGACCGCGGCCATCGGCACCGTGGGCGTGGCGGGAGCAGGGGAAGGTGCTTCGGTGGCAGGGCGCCGTAAACCGGCGCCCTGCCACCACCACCCGGCGGCGACGCCGAGCACGCCGGCGGCCACGGCCACCAGCACCACCCGGGCGCTCACCGTGCCGAGGCCCGCTGCAGGGCGTCGCGCACCATCGGCGTGGTCAGCACGGTGGGCAGCACCTCGCCCTCGCCGCCGCTCTTCGGGAACACCACGTACAGCGGCACGCCCACCGCCTTGTGCGCCTGCAGGAAGGCGGTGATCTGCGGATCGACATTGGTCCAGTCGCCGCGCATCAGCACCGCGCCGGCCGACTGCATCGCCTGCTTGAAGTCATCCCCCGACAGCACGGCCTTCTCGTTGGCCTTGCAGGTCACGCACCAGTCGGCGGTCATGTCGACGAAGACCACCTGGCCCTGTTTGCGCAGCGCGTCCAGGCGCTGCGGCGAATAGGGCTCGATCCCGTCAGCCGCCGCGGTGGCCGCGGGCGTGCTCGCGGCCGGCAGCCGGTGCAGCAGCACCAGCGGCACCAGCGAGGCGATCAGCACCACCACCGCCAGGCCGCGCCGCAGCGGCGCGGTCTGGAAGCGCACGCGCTGGAACGCCCACAGCCCCAGCGCCAGCACCACCAGGCCGACCAGGGCCAGGCCGACCGCGTCGATGCCGCGCTGCTTGCCCAGCACCCACAGCATCCACACCGCGGTCAGATACATCGGGAAGGCCAGCACCTGCTTGAGCGTGTCCATCCACGCGCCCGGGCGCGGCAGCCGCGCGGCCAGCGCCGGCACCAGCCCGATCAGCAGGAACGGCAGTGCCAGGCCCAGGCCCAGCAGCGCGAACACCGCCAGCGCGACCGGCACGGGCGCGGCGAAGGCGAAGGTCAGCGCCGAGCCCATGAACGGCGCCGTGCACGGGCTGGCCACCACCACCGCCAGCACGCCGGTGAAGAAATCGCCGGACAGCCCGCCGCGCTCGGTCAGCCCGCGGCCGACACCGGCCAGCCCGTAGCCGACGGCGAACACGCCCGACAGGCTCAGGCCCACGGCGAACATCAGATAGGCCAGCGCGCCGGTGACCAGCGGCTGCTGCAGCTGGAAGCCCCAGCCCAGCGCCTGCCCGGTGGCGCGCAGGGCCAGCGCGACGCCGCCGACCAGCAGGAAGCTGAGCAGCACGCCGGCGGTATAGGCCAGGGCGCCGGCCCGCGCCCGGCCGCGTCCGCTCTCGGCCAGGGACAAGGCCTTGAGCGAGAGCACCGGCAGCACGCACGGCATCACGTTGAGGATCAGCCCGCCCAGCAAGGCCGCGACCAGGGCCAGCGCCCAGCCCGACGCGCCGCCGGCGCCCTGGTCGGCGCGCGCCAGCGCCTCCGGCGGCGGGGTCGAACGCGGCACCTCGGCCGGAGCCGGCGGCGGCGTCGCCGCCGGGGCAGCGGTGCCGGCTTCCAGCGCCACCGGCGCGGCCAGCGCGACGGCGCGCGCCTCGGGCGGCGTCACCGTGCCGGCCGGCAGCGTCAGCGCGACCTGGCGGGTCATCGGCGGATAGCAGATGCCATCGGTCTGGCAGCCCTGGAAGGTGACCTCCAGCGTGGCCTTGGCCGCGTCGGCGCGGTCGCGGATCACCGGCACCGGCACCTCGACCTGGTCGAAGTACACCGTGACCTCGCCGAAGTGCTCGTCGCGATGGGCCTTGCCCGGCGGCCAGCGCGGCGCGCCCAGCGACAGCCCCTCGGCGCCGTGCAGCGCCAGCTGGGTGCGGTCGCGGTACAGGTAATAGCCCTTGGCCGGAGTGAAGCGCAGCAGCAGCTGATTGCCGCCGTCGGCGATGGCCTCGAAGGCGAAGGCCTGCGCCTCTGGCAGGGGCGCCGCATCGGTGGCGCCCGGCACGGCGGCCTGCGTGCCCAGCAGCGTCGATCCCCCGGCCGCGGCGCCGCCGAGCGGCAGGCCCAGTCCGGTGCCGGCGCCGGACGCGGCGGCCGCCGGAACCGCCACCTGCAGCGTGCGGGTCTGCGGCGGATAGCACAGCCCGGCATCGGCGCAGCCCTGGTAGCGCACCTTCAGCGTGACCTGGCCAGCGGTCGTGGCCTGGCCAGGCAGAGAGCGCATCGAGCTGCTTGCGGTAGGTCTCCACCGGCCCGAAGAACTCGTCGACATGCTTGTCCCCATCCGGCAGCTGCAGCGCGCCGGCCGTGAACCCGCCGCCCTGCGCCTCCACCGAGATCCGCTGCCGGTACAGGTAATAGCCGTCTGCGATTTTCCAGTGCAGGGCGATGCCGTCCGGCTTGCCCTGGGCGCCCAGCACGAAGGCCTGGTCGACCGGCAGCAGCTCGGACGGGTCGGCCGCCGTGGCCGGCAGGGTGGGGACGAGCAGGGCCAGCAGGGCCAGCGGACGGGCCAGACGGGAGATCAGCGACATGCGGCCAAGCTTAGCGGAGCGGCTGGTCCCGCAGGCGGCGCCACTGTGTTGCAAGGGGCATGGGCTTGCCGCCGATCCGGTGTCTGGGCCTTCCCGGCACCAGGCCTGAGGTCGATCGCCGCCCGCGCGCCGCGGGCCGCGGGCCGGGCCGGATCGCTCAGCCGCCGCGCGCGTCGCCGCCCGGGCGGCCGGGACCGCGGGTGCGGGGGCGTCCGGTGCGCTGCAGGGCCAGGGTTTCCATCACTTCCAGCAACGACAGGCGCGCCTTCAGCGGCGCCTCGCGAAAGGCGCGCACCAGGCGGAACTCCAGCGGGTCCTCGACCAGAATGGCCTCGGCGGTGGCGATCGAATCCAGTTCCACCTCGCGCGAGAGCGTCATCGCGCCGCGGCCGGTGGCCAACCACTCGAACTGCGTGCCCGTCGCCAGCGCTACTTCACGCAGGTGCGAGACACTGGGACTCTTGCCCTTGGGGGACTCCCAATGGCTCACGGCGCTGCGCTGCACCCCGACGGATTCTGCCAACTGACTTTGCGAGAGACCGGCAAGGCGCCGCGCCATGCGGACTCGCTCGGGTGCATCCATCAAACCTCTCCGTGGCGATCGCCATCCAGAAACTTTTGTGACCATAGCCAAACGTTCCACGGATCGGAATGGAAAAGGATAGTGATACTAACGTAGTGACCAAAAATAGGCATACGTGGTGCGCTTTTGGTAACCAAAAGTTTTCCATAGCGGGCTAACAAAGGGTTTCGGCGGGATTGCGCGCCTTGTGCTCACTAGTTTTCCTGCGTTTAGGTCGGCTACAGGCTTGGCTTCGCCCAACCGCATTGGTATCTCTATGCCTGCCGGCAGGACGCTGGCACTGACAGGACGTCGGCGGGGGGAGTTGGCGCACGTCAAGGCGCGACGGAATCGGATTCCACAACCATTCCCTATGAAGCGCACGCATGCCGCACATGCGTGCGCTTCTTTTTTTGGCGGCGCCGAATCGCCCCGTCTGCCGCAGGCGCCTCCGCAAGAAATTCTCGCCGGCCGCCTTGAAAGGCCTGCCCGAGCGCCCCATCTGCCCTGTCAGCCCCCCGAGCCGTCCTGGCGCTGGGTCTTGGCGTTCCCGGTGTGCTGGCACTCGTCATGGACGAGTGCTAACATCGCCGGCCCTTTCCTAGTCCAATCAATCACTTAAGAGGATTGACATGAGCAACATCAAGCCGCTGTTCGACCGCGTGGTCATCAAGCGTATGGAAGAAGAAAAGCTGTCCGCGGGCGGCATCGTGATCCCCGACTCGGCCACCGAGAAGCCGATCAAGGGTGAGGTCGTCGCCGTCGGCGCCGGCAAGATCCTGGACAACGGTTCGGTGCGCGCCCCGCAGGTCAAGGTCGGCGACAAGGTCCTGTTCGGCAAGTACAGCGGCACGGAAGTGAAGCTGGACGGCACCGAGTACCTGGTGGTGAAGGAAGACGACATCTTCGCGACCATCGGCTAAGGCCGGCGCGACGTCCGCTTTCTCTCATTCCCATCATCCAAGAACAATCGAGGTAATACGCAATGGCTGCCAAGGACATTCGTTTCGGTGAAGACGCCCGCTCGCGCATGGTGCGCGGCGTGAACGTGCTCGCCAATGCCGTCAAGGCCACCCTGGGCCCGAAGGGCCGCAACGTCGTGCTGGAGAAGAGCTACGGCGCCCCGACGATCACCAAGGACGGCGTGTCCGTCGCCAAGGAGATCGAACTGGCCGACAAGTTCGAGAACATGGGCGCGCAGATGGTCAAGGAAGTCGCTTCCAAGACCTCCGACAACGCCGGTGACGGCACCACCACCGCTACCGTGCTGGCCCAGGCCTTCATCCGCGAAGGCATGAAGGCCGTCGCCGCCGGCATGAACCCGATGGACCTCAAGCGCGGCATCGACAAGGCCGTGACCGTCGCCGTCGCCGAGCTGAAGAACATCTCCAAGCCCACCGCCGACGACAAGGCCATCGCCCAGGTCGGCACGATCTCGGCCAACTCGGACGAGTCGATCGGCAACATCATCGCCGAGGCGATGAAGAAGGTCGGCAAGGAAGGCGTGATCACCGTCGAGGAAGGCTCGGGCCTGGAGAACGAGCTGGACGTGGTCGAGGGCATGCAGTTCGACCGCGGCTACCTCTCGCCGTACTTCATCAACAACCAGCAGAGCCAGTCGGCCGACCTGGACGACCCGTTCATCCTGCTGCACGACAAGAAGATCTCCAACGTGCGTGACCTGCTGCCCGTCCTCGAGGGCGTGGCCAAGGCCGGCAAGCCGCTGCTGATCGTGGCCGAGGAAGTCGAGGGCGAGGCCCTGGCGACCCTGGTGGTCAACACCATCCGTGGCATCGTCAAGGTCGTGGCCGTCAAGGCGCCGGGCTTCGGCGACCGTCGCAAGGCGATGCTGGAAGACATGGCCGTGCTGACCGGCGGCACCGTGATCTCCGAGGAAGTGGGCCTGTCGCTGGAAAAGGCCACGATCAAGGATCTGGGCCGCGCCAAGAAGGTGCAGGTCTCCAAGGAGAACACCACCATCATCGACGGCGCCGGCGATACCGCGGGCATCGAGTCGCGCATCAAGCAGATCAAGGCGCAGATCGAGGAGACCTCCTCGGACTACGACCGCGAGAAGCTGCAGGAACGCGTGGCCAAGCTGGCCGGCGGCGTGGCCGTGATCAAGGTCGGTGCCTCCACCGAGATCGAGATGAAGGAAAAGAAGGCCCGCGTCGAAGACGCCCTGCACGCCACGCGCGCTGCGGTGGAAGAAGGCGTGGTCCCGGGCGGCGGCGTCGCGCTGATCCGCGCCAAGGCCAACATCGGCGAGATCAAGGGCATCAACGAAGACCAGAACCACGGCATCCAGATCGCCCTGCGCGCCATGGAAGCCCCGCTGCGCGAGATCGTCACCAACGCCGGTGAAGAGCCCTCGGTGATCGTCAACAAGGTCAAGGACGGTTCGGGCAACTTCGGCTACAACGCCGCCAACGGCGAGTTCGGCGACATGGTCGAGTTCGGCATCCTGGATCCGACCAAGGTGACCCGCACCGCGCTGCAGAACGCCGCGTCCATCGCCGGCCTGATGATCACCACCGAAGCCATGGTGGCCGAGTCGCCGAAGAAGGAAGAGCCGGCGATGCCGCCGGGCGGTGGCATGGGTGGCATGGGCGGCATGGACTTCTAAGTCCGCCGCGCAGCCTCACCGCTGCTGTCGTACGACAAGGACCCCGCCGCGAGGCGGGGTCTTTTCGTTTCCGGCGTCGACCGCGCTGCGCCCGTCCCTTGGCGACCTCAGCGCGGTGCGAGGAACTGGCGCATGCGTGCTAGCTCCTCATCCAGCGCCTGGCCGAAGGCCGCCTCGCTGGGCGCCGCGCCCGCCGCATAGCCGGTCGCGGCCTCCAGCTGGCCCTCGCGCCAGGTCAGGTTCGCCCAGCCGATCACCTGCCCGCGCCAGAGCATCGGCAAGGCGTAGTAGCCGAACTGGCGCCGGGCCGCGGGGGTGTAGGCCTCGAACTTGTAGGTCCAGTCCCAGAACAGGCTGAAGCGGCGCCGGTCCCAGACGATGGGGTCGAAGGGCGCCAGCAGGCGTAGCTGCTCGTCGAAGCGGTAACGGCGCGCTCGCGGATGTTCGTCGGCGGGCCAGTACCAGTCGGTGCCGTCGATGCGCACCTGGGCCAGGCGCTCGCGCGCCAGGCGCAGGGCATCGCGCAGTTCGTCGCTCAGATGCGGCGCGCCACTGCCGAGCAGGCGCGCCAGGTAGCCCAGGCTGGCGGCAGGCAGCGGCGCGTACTTGCGCACCACCAGGTCGAGCAGCGCCGCGGCGCGTTCGGCGCGGGCGGCCGGCGCGTCGTCCGCCGGCGCATGCGCCACGGCCTCGTAGACCCGCGTGCCGCTGTCGCGCCGCTTGACCCGCAGCAGGCCGCGGTAATGCAGGCCGTCGAGCAGCTGGGTGGTGGCATTGCTCGAGCCGCCCCAGTAGTTGCGCACGCGGCCATGGGCGAAGTGCTGCTCGACCTGGCGCGGATGCACCGCGCCATGCGCGCGCACGAAGGCCAACACCGCGTTGGCCCGTCGCCGGGTCTGCGCGTCCCAGGCGGCCTTGACCTGGCGCGGATGCAGCAGTGCCAGCAGGGGACGCGGCAGGAAGCCGTAGTTGACCAGGAAGTCCTCTTCCACCTGCAGCCGCGCGTAGCGGCGCTCCAGGTCCCCGGCGCGATAGTCCTTGACCCGATGGCGCAGGATCAGGTCCTGCGCGCGTGCCGGGGCGCGGATCGGATCGGCCTGGACGAAGCCCAGCTTCGCGATCGCGCCGGCCAGCGTGGTCGGGGTGAACAGGCTGCGCGCGACCGCGTAGCGGCGCAGGTCTTCCAGTCGGGGCGGGGCGGGCATGGGCGGCATTGAATCATGCGGCGAAGGATCGGCCCGATCGTGCATTGCCTGAGTTGCCGATGAAACAGTCGCGCCGACGCAAAAGCCGTGGTATCAATGCTGCCCATGAACGCACACCGCGCCCGCTATTACTTTTGGTTTCCGAAGCCACAGGCGGAGGAAGGAGCGCGTTCACCCTGAAGAAACCCTTCAGACGCATCCCGAAAGCCGCCAGCAACCCTGGCGGCTTTTTTGTTGCCAGCCCGGCGGTCCACGTACCCCACCGATCCGACGACACGAGACTTCAAGATGGCCCCGCTCACTTCCGACCTGCGCATCCGCAAGATCGAGCCCCTGCATACCCCGGCCGAGCTGATGACGGAGTTTCCCTGCGATGACGTCGCCTCCGACACCGTCGCCGCCGCGCGCGCGGCGCTGCACGAGATCCTGCACGGCCGCGACGACCGTCTGGCGGTGGTGATCGGCCCCTGCTCGATCCACGACCCGGCCGCGGCGATGGACTACGCGCGCCGGCTGCGCCCGCTGCGCGATGCGCTGGGCGGCGAACTGGAAATCATCATGCGCGTGTACTTCGAGAAGCCGCGCACCACGGTGGGCTGGAAGGGCCTGATCAACGACCCGCGGCTGGACGGCAGCTTCCGCATCAACGAGGGCCTGGCCACCGCGCGCAGCCTGCTGCGCGAGATCAACCTGCTCGGCCTGCCGGCCGGCTGCGAGTACCTGGACGTGATCTCGCCGCAGTACATCTCCGACCTGGTGGCCTGGGGCGCGATCGGCGCGCGCACCACCGAGAGCCAGATCCACCGCGAGATGGCCAGCGGCCTGTCCTGCCCGGTGGGCTTCAAGAACGGCACCAGCGGCGATGTGAAGATCGCGGTGGACGCGGTCGGCGCGGCCTCGCATCCGCATCATTTCCTGGCCGTGACCAAGCACGGCCAGTCGGCGATCGCCTCGACCACCGGCAACCCGGACTGCCACGTGATCCTGCGCGGCGGCAAGGTGCCCAACTTTGATGCGGCCAGCGTGCAGGCCGCCAGCGAGGTGCTGGCGCACAACGGCCTGGCGCCGCGCCTGATGATCGATGCCAGCCACGCCAACAGCGGCAAGAAACCGGAGAACCAGCCCAAGGTCGTCGAGGATCTGGTGGCCCAGCTGGCGGCCGGCGAGGAGCGCATCGTCGGGGTCATGGTGGAAAGCCACCTGGTGGGCGGCCGCCAGGACCTGATCGAGGGTCAGCCGCTGACCTATGGCCAGAGCATCACCGACGGCTGCATCGGCTGGGACGATTCGGTGGCCGTGCTCGAGCGCCTGGCCGCCGGCGTGCGGGCGCGTCGCGCCCGTCGGATCGCGCAGGCCGCATGACCGCGCGCGCGGCCCGGCGGTCGCCGCCGGCCGCGCATACGTCCTGAACACACGCGTCGGGCATGCTTGGCCCGATGAACGCTTCCGACGCCGCGACGGCCCAGCGCCGTCCATCCCCCCTGCGCCGCTGGATGCGGCGCCTGGCCTGGCTGCTACTGGGCTGCTACGCGGCCTATCTGGTCGCCGGTAACCTCTACCTCAACACGCCGCTGGGGCCGTGGAGCGTCAACCGCAAGCCGGAGAAGTTCGCCATGCACTGGGGCCCGGCGCTGACCTGGTGGCCGGGCGAGATCGTGCTGTGGAAGGTGTCGCTGCGCGGCCATGTCGGGCGCGTGGTGTGGACCATGCAGGCCGATCGCGTGGCCGGGCACATCTCGCTGCTCAACCTGGTGCACAAGGAAGTCTATGTGCCGCGCGTGCGCGCCACCGAGGTGACCGGGCAGATCGTCAGCGTGGCGCAGGAGATCCCGCCGCCGCCGGTGCGCCCGGGGGGCTGGCTGCTCAACTTCCCGGCCATCACCAGCGACAGCGTGCGCGGCGGCACGCTCGGGCCCTTGACGCTGGAGGGGCAGGGCAAGGCCAAGGTGGGCTTCACCAAGCGCCTGCGCGGCGGCCCGGCCGAGCTGCTGCCCTCCACCGCGCACTTCGAACATCTGCGCCTGGGCTATGGCCAGGTCGCGCTGCTGGAGGACGCCACGCTGGGCAGCGAGTTCGCGATGACCCCGACCACGCGCGCCCAGGCCAAGGGCATCCAGAAGCTGCGGCGCATGCGCATCGCGCTCGACGTGGCCGGCGGCACGCCGGCGCTGGCGGCCCGGCAGAGCGATGCGGGCAAGCTCGAACTGACCCTGCAGCCCGGCCAGGGCCGCGTGCAGGGAGCGCTGAAGCTGGTGCAGGCCGAACTGGCGCCGGGCGGCGTGCTGTCCTGGCGCATGCCGGTGGTGATCACCGATGTGCACGGGCAGGTGCATCGCAGCACGCTCACCGCCCAGCTCTCGGTCGACCGCGATCTGCATCTGAAGGCCAACATGCCGCCGCAGACCGACGGCGTGCTGGCGCTCGACGCGGACCTGCGCGCCGATGGCACGCAGGTCCCGTTCGAGCAGCCGCGCACGTTGCTGCCGCGCACGTCCGGGCGGCTGGCCGGGCAATGGCAGTTCAGTTCGCTCAAGTGGGTCACCTCGCTGTTCGTCAACGTGCCCTGGCTGTCGCTGGACGGCGCCGGGCGGGTGCAGGGCGATGTCACGCTGGACCACGGCGTGCTGGCCGTGGGCAGCCACCTGGAGATCCCGCACGTGCAGGCGCAGGCCGACGTGGTGGCCCAGCGCGTGACCGGCACCGGCAGCGCCAAGGCGCGGCTGGAAGCTGGCGAGGGCGGGCGGCCGCGCTCGCGCGTGGACGTGGCGCTGACCGACTACAGCGTCGCCGCGATCGACCAGCTCAAGCGGCCCTACATCCGCGGCAAGGACCTCAAGCTCCATACCGACAGCGACGCCGACCTGGCCAAGGCGCGCGAGTCGCTCAAGGCGCAGGCGACCTTCACCAATGCGCAGGTGCCGGACCTGCGGGCGTACAACCGCTTCCTGCCCAATGACCATCTGCGCTTCGACGGCGGCTCGGGCACACTGACCGGGCAGCTGGCGCTGGATGCGGCCGGCCAGGCGGGCAACGGCCAGGTGCGCATCGCCGCGCGCGCGGCCCAGGTGCGGGCGGCGGGGCTGGCGATGCGCGGCGATGTGGACGTGGACCTGCGGCTCAAGCGCGCCGACCTGCAGCGCCAGCGGTTCGCCGTCGATGGCAGCACGGTCGCGCTGAAGAACATCAGCTTCGCCCACGCCGGGCTGAGCCGCAGCGGCTGGTGGGCCAACGTGTCGCTGCCGCGCGCGCAGATGGACGTGGCAGACGAGCGACTGGCGGTGCAGGGCACGGTGTCCACGCAGATGAAGGACGTGGGCTTCCTGCTGGACCTGTTCTCGCAGGATCGCGATTACCCGGGCTGGATGGTCAAGCTGGTCGATGCCGGCACGGTTCGGGCGTCCACGCGCGTGCGCTGGCGCCAGCACGACCTGGTGCTGGACGATATCGACGCGCGCAACGACCGCTTCGACCTGGTCGGGCGCTTCCGCCTGCAGGGCCGCGACAAGGCGCAGGGCGATCTCTACGCGCGCTGGGGCGTGCTGGGCGCGGCGGTGGAGCTGCGCAACGGCGCCCATACTTTCCACTTGCTGGGCGCCAAGCGCTGGTACGAGGCCCAGCCGGGCTACCTGGATTGAGGTTCAGCTTGCAGCAGGCGTTCGTTTTGCACTGCAGCGTGCAATGTCCTCGCGGGGGGCGCAGGATTGACCCGCATCCCGACGTGGGGGAGGGAGCAGGCCCGGAACTGGCGCAAGCTGTTTCGGGCTTTTTATTGCCTGTTTTTTGGGTCGCGTGGTCGGGGAAGCTGACTTCGGCGAGCAGCCTCGACCCGGCCGGGCGCGGCTCCTCGACTCGGTCCGCCCTCCATGGCGGACTCGCCGCCGCAGGCCATCCCTGGCCCGCTCTCCGCCGCGCCCGACCGGGTCGAGGCTCCTAGGCCCATGGATCGGGATTTCTTTCGATTCGAAGGCATCGAGCAGCGCCTTGCCCCCTCCCTTTCGCCGCAGGCGAAGGGGAGGGCCGGGGAGGGGTGCTTTTGCTCTTGCTTCTGTGGCTTGCCCGGTAAAGCCCCGACCCCTCCCCATCCCTCCCCTGCGCTTCGCGCAAGGGAGGGGGCTTAAACCGAAGTCCTGTTACCTGACGCGCGAGGCAGCGGGCCACCGCCCGCTGGACCGCTGCCCCTCCGAAGTCGAAACGCCCACAGGCCGAGATTCTTGACCGGGAGAACAGTCCCCGAGGGAGAGCGCTGCCTTTGCGGCTTTTGGGCGACGGCGGCGATGGGCATCGTCGGTGGAGCCTCATCGCCGCCATGGCGGCTCCCACCTTCCACCACCTCTCGGCTCCCGACTCCCGCATCGCATTGCTGCGTTCCGTGGGGCGGGACGCGCGCGGCGGCGGGGGCGGGGCCCAGGCGATAGAATGACGCCATGGACACGCCCGCTCCCCGCCAGATCCCGTTGCAGGTCGTCACTGCGCCCACCGCCGCCGCCTCGCTGGAGACCGGCGCCAAGCAGCTGGGCGGCGACAAGATCGGCCGCTCGCCGGTGCAGTTCGCCGACGCGCCGGTGCTGCGCAAGCCCTCCTGGATCCGCGTGCGCATCCCCTCGGGCAACGCCGTGGCCAACCTCAAGGCCAAGCTGCGCGAGAACCGCCTGGTCACCGTCTGCGAGGAAGCCAGCTGCCCGAACATCCATGAGTGCTTCGGCCATGGCACGGCGACCTTCATGATCCTGGGCGAGGTCTGCACCCGCCGCTGCTCGTTCTGCGACGTGGCCCACGGCCGGCCCAAGCCGCCCGATGCCAACGAGCCGGCCAGCCTGGGCAACACCGTGGCCGACATGGGCCTGAAGTACGTCGTGGTCACCAGCGTGGACCGCGACGACCTGCGCGACGGCGGTGCCCAGCATTTCGTCGACTGCATCGGCGCGATCCGCGAGAAGTCGCCGGGTACCCGCATCGAGATCCTGACGCCCGACTTTCGCGGCAAGGGCCGCATGGAGCGCGCGCTGGAGATCCTGGCGACCAATCCGCCGGACGTGTTCAACCACAACATCGAGACCGTGCCAGACCTGTACCGCAACGTCCGTCCGGGCGCGGACTACCAGTGGTCGCTGACCCTGCTCAAGCAGTTCAAGGCCCAGCACCCGGAGATCCCGACCAAGTCCGGCATCATGCTCGGCCTGGGCGAGACCTTCGAGCAGATCCAGGCCACCATGCGCGACCTGCGTGCGCACGAGGTGGACATGATCACCATCGGCCAGTACCTGCAGCCCACCCCGCACCACCACCCGGTGCTGCGCTACTGGACGCCGGAGGACTACAAAGCCCTGGAGGTCTATGGCTACGAGCTGGGCTTCAGCCACGTCGCTTCGGGCCCGATGGTGCGCTCGTCCTACCACGCCGACCAGCAGGCCGCCGGCGCGGGCGTGGCCGCCTGATCCGCGCCTCCCATCCCAACCTGCGCAGCACCCTGTCCCGCCGCCTGGCCCTTGAGCCTGGCGGCGGTGTCGTATGGACGCCTTGTGCGGGCGCGTTCACATTGCGGAACCGCCTCCCCCCTAGGCTCGCATCGTGCGTGACAGCCCGCGCAACTTTCGGCACTGTGGCGTTGTCAACGTTCCACGCATCTTTCCCCACACGCTTCCACCGGCCCCGCGGCCGCGAGTCCATCGAATGAAAGCCAAGCTCACCCTGACCCTGCTGGCCCTGGCCCTGACCGCCCCGGTGGCGCTGCTGGCGCGGCCTGACGCGACACCCAGCAAGCCGGCCAGCACCAGCGTGGTGCCGATGGGGCCGACCGCCGACCAGTCCACCACCTCCAAGCTGGTCTACGGCCTGCTGTCCGACAGCCGCTACGCCTACCGCCCGCGCGCGCTGGACGATGCGCTGTCCCAGGACGTCTACAAGCGCTACCTGGATGCGCTGGACGGCGGCAAGCAGTTCTTCACCGCCAAGGACATCGAGGGCTTCATGCCGCTGTCCACGCGGCTGGACGATGCGATCAAGAGCGGCCAGCTCTCGCCGGCCTACGACATCTTCCAGGTCTACCGTCAGCGCGTCGGCGAGCGGGTGGCCTATGCGCGCAGCCTGCTGAAGAAGCCGGACTTCGATTTCACCACCCACGAGCGCTGGGAGTACGACCGCGAGAAGGCGCCGTGGGCCAAGGACAGCGCCGAGCTCGACGCGATCTGGCGCAAGTCGGTGATGAACGACTGGCTGCGGCTGAAGATGGCCGGCAAGAAGCCCGACGCCATCGCCCAGACGCTGGACAAGCGCTACGCCAACATCCAGCGCAGCGTGGACGAGCTGGACAGCGAGGACGTGTTCCAGACCTTCCTCAACGCCTATACCTCGGCGGTGGATCCGCATACCGACTACTTCACGCCCAAGACGGCCGAGCAGTTCAACCAGCAGATGTCGCTGTCGCTGGAAGGCATCGGCGCGGTGCTGCAGCGCCAGGACGACACGGTGGTGATCCGCGAGATCGTCCCGGGCGGCCCGGCCGACCTGTCCAAGAAGCTGCAGCCCGGTGCGCGCATCGTCGGCGTGGCCCAGGGCAGCGATGGCGCCTTCACCGACGTGATCGGCTGGCGCACCGACGATGTGGTCGATCTGATCCGCGGTAAGAAGGGCACCCGCGTGCGCCTGGAGTTCATCGCGCCGGAGGCGGGCATGGACGGGCCGCACAGCACGGTGACCATCGTGCGCGACAAGGTGCAGCTGGCCGAGCAGGCCGCCAAGAGCGAGATCGTGACGCTGCCGGCCTCGGGTACCACGCCTGAGCGGCGCATCGGCGTGATCAAGCTGCCGGCGTTCTATCAGGACTTCGAAGGCCGTCGCCGCGATCCGAACAACTACACCTCGGCCACGCGCGACGTGCGCAAGCTGCTGGACGGCTTCAAGGGCCAGCACATCGACGGGGTGGTGATGGACCTGCGCAACAACGGCGGCGGCTCGCTGGACGAGGCGGTCGATCTGACTGGGCTGTTCATCGACCAGGGCCCGGTGGTGCAGGTGCGCGAGTCCGGCGGCCGCGTATCGGTCAGCGGCGACACCACTCCGGGCGTGTCCTGGGACGGGCCGCTGGCGGTGCTGATCAACCGAGGCTCGGCCTCGGCCTCGGAGATCTTCGCCGGCGCCATCCAGGACTACGGCCGCGGCCTGGTGATCGGTGAGACCAGCTTCGGCAAGGGCACCGTGCAGAACCTGGTCGACCTGGACCGCTGGCCGGCCAACGAGGGCGGCAAGCGCTTCGGCCAGCTGAAGCTGACCATCGCCCAGTTCTTCCGCGTGGCCGGCGGCAGCACCCAGCACAAGGGCGTGGTGCCGGACATCGCCTTCCCGGCCAGCATCGATGCGACCGAGTACGGCGAGGACACCTACGACAACGCGCTGCCGTGGACCAAGATCGCGCCGGTCAGCCACACCCAGTACGGCAACTTCGCCCCGCTGCTGCCGAAGCTGGAGGCCCTGCACGACGCGCGCGTCAAGAACGACCTGGAATACCAGTGGTGGTCCGAGGACGTGGCCCAGTTCCGCGCCGAGAAGGCCAAGAAGTACGTGACGCTCAATGAGGCCGAGCGCCTGGCCGAGCGCGATCGCCAGGAAGCCCAGCGCAAGTCGCGTCAGGAAGAGCGCAAGAAGCTGGGCATGCCGCTGGACCCGCTGGCCGGCGATCTGGCCGACGACGGCCTGGGCGCGAGCGAGCGCGACATCGTCAAGGATGCCGCGCGCGAGAAGCTGGCCGACAAGCGTCCCGATCCGCTGCTGCACGAATCGGCCGCGATCCTGGGCGATGCGATCGGCGTGCTGGGCCAGGACAAGCAGCTCTCGGCGCAGGTGTTGCCGGTGTCGACCAAGTCGGGCAGCTGGGCAGATTGAGGGCGTCGCCACTGGCGGGAGCAGCTGTCTCCTTAAATCTCGCAGCGGTCTGCCTGTAGAGCGGAGCTCGCTCCGCTGCTCTTCGTTCAGTTCGTGGGGAAGGCCCCAGCGGAGCGAGCTCCGCTCTACAGGGGGGAGCCGGCATTCCCGCGTTCGCGGTAACGGCGGTAGGAGATTTCCGGAAGCTTTGGGTTGGTGGCCGCCGGACGATGATCGGATGCGGGCGCCTTCGGGCGCCCGTGTCGTTTGGGGTCCGGGCGAGCGCTCGCAACGTCGGATTCCACCGGTGCGGGTGTAGCCAGGCGCGGGGCAGGCCCTAGACTGTGCGGCCCCGCGCTGTGGTGAACCCCCATGTCTTCCCCGATGCACGCCGCCACGTCTCCGCGCACCGGCGGCCTGGCCGTGCCGGCCGCGCTGCTGCTGGTCTACGTGGTCTGGGGTTCGACCTATCTGGGGATCCGCATCGCCCTGGAGCATGGCGTGCCGCCGCTGCTAGTGACCTCGGGCCTGCGTTTCGTGGTCGCCGGCGCGCTGCTGTTCGGCGTGCTGCGCCTGCGCGGGGTGGCCGCGCCGACGCGCGCGCAGTGGAAGAACCTGGTCATCATGGGCGCGCTGCTGCTGGGCATGGGCAATGCGCTGGTCGTGCTGGCCGAGACCACGGTGTCCTCCGGCCTGGCGGCGGTGGCGGTGGCCTCGGTGCCGGTGTGGATGGGGCTGTTCGGCCTGCTGCGCGGCCAGCGCGCCACGCGCATCGAATGGCTCGGCCTGATGCTGGGCTTCGCCGGGGTGGTGTGGCTCAACGCCGGCGGCACGCTCACCGCCAGTCCGCAGGGGCTGGTGTGCCTGCTGCTGGCGCCGATGGCCTGGGCCTTCGGCTCGGTGTGGTCGCGCGGGCGCGACCTGCCGTCGCCCTTCATGGCCGCCGCCGGGCAGATGCTGTGCGGCGGCACGTTGATCATGCTGGCCGGCTGGCTGCGCGGCGAACGCCTGCACGCCGTGCCGCCGCTGGAGGGCGTGCTGGCGGTGGTCTATCTGGCGCTGTTCGGCTCGGTCATCGCCTTCACCGCCTATGTCTGGCTGCTGCATCACGTGCGCCCGGCGCTGGCCGGCAGCTATGCCTACGTCAATCCGGTCATCGCCGTGGCGCTGGGCGCCTGGCTGGCGCATGAGCGCTTCACCGCGCATGACCTGGGCGCGATGGCGGTGATCCTGGTCGGCGTGGTGGTGATCACGCTGGCCAAGGTGCGGCGCAAATGAGCGTGGCGGCGCCGACGCTCGACCGGCGCGGCGTGGCCGCCACGGTCGGCGCGTTCGTGGTGTGGGGCCTGTTCCCGCTGTACTGGCGGCTGCTGCAGCACGTGCCGTCGCTGCAGATCATCGCCCACCGCGTGGTCTGGAGTGCGGTGCTGGTGGTCGGCTGGCTGTGCCTGCGCGAGCGCGGCGCCTGGCTGCGGCGCATCGCCGCCCAGCCGCGCGCACGCGCCACCCTGGCGCTGACCTCGGTGCTGATCAGCTGCAACTGGGGGCTGTACATCTGGTCGGTCAACAACGGCCATGTGGTCGAGGCCAGCCTGGGCTATTTCATCAACCCGCTGGTCAACGTGCTGCTGGGCGTACTGGTGCTGCGTGAGCGGCTGACGCGGCTGCAGTGGATCGCGGTGGCGGTCGCGGCCGGCGGCGTGGCCTGGCTGACCTGGCAGGCCGGGCGCGCGCCCTGGATCGCGCTGGGCCTGGCCCTGAGCTTCGGCGCCTATGGCCTGCTGCGCAAGCTGGTGCAGGTCGATGCGGTGTCGGGACTGGGCATGGAGAGCGTGTACCTGTTCGTGCCGGCGCTGGCGCTGGTGGCCTGGGGCGAGGCCGGGCACGGCGGCGCCTTCGTGCACGGCTGGAGCCTGGGCACCGACGTGCTGCTGGTGCTGGCCGGGGCGGTCACCGCACTGCCGCTGCTGGGCTTCGCCTACGGCGTGCGGCGCATCCCGCTGTCGCTGGTCGGGCTGCTGCAGTACATCGCGCCGACCCTGCAGCTGCTGCTGGGGGTGCTGGTGTTCGGCGAGCCGTTCGGGCTGGAGCGGGCGCTGGGCTTTGCGCTGATCTGGGCGGCGCTGGGCGTGTTCGTCGGCGACAGCCTGTGGCGCGGACGCCGGCGCGGCTGATGGCCTCACGACCCCGTCAGCCCGCAGGCGCGACCATGGTCGCCATGAAGGACGACGTGACCGCCCCGCCGAAGATCGCCGACGTCCAGCGCGCGGTGCTGGACGCCGCCGCCGGCGCCGACCCCGCGCATGCGGCGCTGGCGCTGGTGGTGGACACCGACGGCTCGACCTATGTGCGCGCCGGCGCGATGGCGCTGTTCGATACCCACGGTGGCCAGGTCGGCTGGCTCAGCGGCGGTTGCCTGGAGCCTGAGATCCAGGTGCGCGCGTTGGCGGCGATCGAGCACGGCGCGGCCGACTGGCTGGAACTGGACACCCGCGAAGACGAGGACCTGCTGTCCGGCTCGGCGATCGGCTGCCGCGGCCGCCTGCAGCTGGCGCTGCTGCCGCTGGCGCTGCTGCCGGGGCTGGAGACCGCGATCGCCGCCTGGCGCGGCGGCCAGGACCAGACGCTGCGGCTGCAGACGCACAAACCCGATCAGCTGATCCTCACGCTGGGCGCGCAGCGTTGGACGCTGCCCTGCGCGCCTGCGCCGATCGGGCTGGCCGCCGGCATCGGGCTGCTGTTCCAGGCGCCGCCTCAGGTGCTGGTGCTGGGCGCCGGCCCGGAGACGCCGCTGCTGCTGCCGCTGCTGCGCGAGATCGGCTGGACCACGACCCTGGTCGAACGCCGCCCGCGCTGGCAGCCGGCCGACGCGCAGGCCGTCGGCGCCGATGCGCTGCAGCCGCTGGCGCCTGCCCAGGCGCTGACGCTGCCGGCTTCGGCCGCGGCCGATGCCGCGCTGGTCATGCACCACAACTTCGAACTGGATCGCGAAGCGCTCGAAGCGCTGGCCGCGACCGATATCCCCTTCGTCGGCCTGCTCGGGCCGGTGCGGCGGCAGCAGGACCTGTTCCGCCTGTTGCCGCCGGTGGCGCGCCAGGCGCTGGCCCCGCGGCTGCGTTCGCCGGTGGGGCTGGACCTGGGCGGGCGCGGCGCGCAGGCCATCGCGCTGAGCATCGCCGCGCAGCTGCAGGCCTGGCACCACGGCCGCACGGCGTGAGCGACCACATCGCCGTGGTGCTGGCCGCCGGCGGGAGCCGGCGCCTGGGCCGCGCCAAGCAGCTGCTGCCGCGCGCGGGCGAACCGCTGGTCTGCCGCGCCGTGCGCCTGGCCCGTGCCACCGCGCCCCTGCGCCTGCTGGTGGTGGTCGGCGCGCGCGCGACCCAGGTCAGCGCCGCGGTGCGCGCCGCCGATGTGGAGACCGTCATGAACCGCCAGTGGCGCGAAGGCCTGGCCGCCAGCGTGCGCGCCGCGCGCGATGCGCTGGCGATCGACGCGCGCGGCGCCACGCGCGTGCTGCTGCTGGCCTGCGACCAGCCGGCGCTGGAGGCCGCGCATCTCCAGGCGCTGCTCGAGGCCGCCGCGCGGTCCGATTCGGGATGCGCCGGCACGGTGCACGGCGCGCGTATCGGCATCCCCGCCGTGGTCACGCTGGCGCGCCTGGCGCAGGCCCAGCCGCAGGGCGATGCCGGCCTGCGCGAGCTGCTCAACGCGCTGACACCCGAGACGGTCGGCCGGCTCGCGGCGCCGGAGCTGGAGTTGGACCTGGACACGCCGGCGGACCTGACCACGGCGACCGCCCGCGGCCTGATCGATCCGCTGCCGTCTACGAGCGAGTAGCCGCTTCTTGGGGGTAGCCGCTGTCTCCTCGAATCTCGCGGCGGCCTACATGTAGAGCGGAGCTTGCTCCGCTGGGGGCTTTTCCACGAACTGAACGAAGAGCAGCGGAGCAAGCTCCGCTCTACAGGCGGGAGCCGTCCTTATGGCTTTTTGGCCCACGGCGGCGAAGTGCTTTGCCGGTAGAGCCCGTCGCCGCCATTGGCCGAAAAGGCCACAAGAGCGGCTCCGGCGATGCAGGGCTTTCGCTTCGCAACTGGCCTTACTGGGCAGACAGTGGTGCGGCGTGATCGGAAGGCCTCATCGCCGCTGCGGCGGCATCCGGCTTGTCGCCTTCAGCGCTGCGCCGTCAGTGTCTCGGTCGGCAGCGGCGGGGTCAGCGCCTCGGGCACGGGGCAGCGCGAGGCCGGGGTGGCGGTGGCGGCGAACCAGGCGTCCACCGTCGGTGCCAGCCGATCCAGGCGCATCGGCAGGCTCAGATGGGTTTCGCCCGGGACTTCCAGATAGCGGTCGCGCGGTGCGGCGGCGGCGAGCATGCGGCCGTGCGCGACCGGGATGTGGTGGTCGTTGGCGCCATGGACGATCAGCACGCAGGCCGCGGGTGGCGCGCAGGGCGCCGGCCACGTCGACATCGTCCAGGTTGAGGCCCAGCTGCGCGTCGGCCGCGGCGATCACCGCGTCGAGGTTCTGCCGGCCGTAGGTGGCCTGCGCGATCAGCGTGGTCGCGGCGGACTTCCACGTGTCCGGCCGCGCGGCCAGCATGTGCGGGACCATGTCGCGGATGCCGCGGCCGGCGTTGGCGAAGGATTCCATCGCCACCACGCCGGCCACCTGGGTGCCCAGGTCGTGCGCGGCGAAGATCGCCGTGGCCGCGCCGTAGGACACGCCGAACAGGTACAGCGGGCCGGCGATCTCGCCGCGCTGGCGCAGCTGGTCGACCACGCGCGCCACGTCCTGTCCTTCGCGCGTGCCGTAGCCGGCCGGGCCGCTGCCGGAGCGGCCGTGGTTGCGCAGGTCCAGGGTGATGGTGCGGTAGCCGGCCTGGGCCAGCTGCAGCGCCCAGGGCATCAGCGAGTCGCCGTCCATCATCCAGCCATGCAGCAGCACGACCGTGCCGCGCGGGGCGGCCGGCGCCTGCGGCCGCACGAAGTCCACATCGAAGGCCACCTGCTGCAGCGCGCTGCCGTCCGGGTTGCCGGTGTAGCGGTAGTCCAGCCGGTAGTCGCCCGGGTCCAGCGCGCGCCAGTAGATCGGCACGCCGCCTTGCCCCGGCAGCTTGCCGCTGCGGGTGGGCAGGCGCGCCATCAGCCCCTCGATGCGCGGAGCATCCAGCAACGGCGACACGCCACCGGGCGCGACGATGCGGGTGCTGAGCGAGGTCGAGTTGGGCGGGATGCAGGCGACCAGCCAGACGCAGCAGGCGAGTACCAGCACAAGCAGGCGGGACATCGGCGTGGGGAAGACAGCGAACGGCGGCGCAGCCTAGCGCCGCCGCCGGCGGGCGCGCTATCGCACCGGCGTGACATTCGCATGACAGCTGTCGTGGGTTCAGACAGGCGGCTTGCGTGCGGGGAGACGGTCACCGCGCCGACGCTGCGCGGTGACCGCCCTGTCTGATCGACTGCAGGCGTCGATGGCCAGACCGCCGGCGACGCCACGCCACCCCTTCCGCTGCGCCGGCGGTGACCTCACCGCCTCCAGGCGCTCATGACGGAAGCAGCCCTCAGACCTCGCGCAGCGCCTGGGTGATCGGCAGCCGCGCCGCGCGCAGGGCCGGGAACAGCCCGCCCACCAGCCCGATCGCCAGCGCCCACTTCAGCCCGCTCCACAGCAGCGGCGCGGAGACCTTGAACTGGAACACCACCTGGCTGAAGTTCTGCCCCAGCGTGGACACGCTGTAGTTGTTGAACAGCAGCCACGCCAGCGCGCCGCCCAGCAGCCCGCCCAGCAGCGCCAGCAGCATGGTTTCCAGCATCACCGCGGTCACCACCGGCAGGCCACGGAAGCCGATCGCGCGCATGGTGGCGATCTCGCGGGCGCGGGCGGCCACCGCCGCATACATCGTATTGAGCGCCCCGAACACCGCGCCCACCGCCATGATCGCGCCGATCACCGTGCCCAGGATGGTCAGCAGCTTGTTGAGGCCGCCGCCCTGCTTGGCGTAGTAGGCGCGCGTGGTCTCCACGTCCAGCTTCAGGCGCGGGTCGCCGGCCATGGCGGCCCTGAACTGCTCGAAGCCGGCCTTGCCCTCGGTCCTGACGGTCACCGACTGGTAGGCGCGGCGGTTGTAGGCGCTGGCCAGGGTTTCCGCATCGGCCCACAGCTCCGAGTCGTGCGCATCGCCGGAGGCGAACACGCCGACCACCTGCCACTGCTGGTTGCCCAGCTTCAGCGGCTGGCCGACCGAGAGTCCACCGAACTGATGCAGCGCGCCCTGGCCGACCACCAGCTCGCGCATGCCCGGCTTGAAGCGCCGGCCCTGGATGATCCGCATGCGCTCGTGCACGGCCCAGGCTTCCTCGCCCACGCCGCGCACCTGCACATTGGTGTCCGAACCATCGGACTTGGACGGCAGCGCGACCACCTGCGACAGCTCGGCCGAGACCAGCGGCCGGCCGTTGGCATCGCGCGCGATGCCGGGCAGGCGGCCGATCAGCGGCAGCTGGTCGCGGGTGATGACCGAGTTGGCCTCGGCCTGCGAGCCGCCGCGCAGCACGATGGCGCTGGTCTCATCGCCGGTGTCGTTGAGCTGGGCCTGGAAGCCGTTGCCCATCGCCAGCATCGCCACCAGCACCGCGACCACGCCGGCGATGCCGACCACGATCACCGAGGCCGCGCCCCAGCGCTGGGGCAGGCTGGCCACGCCGATGCGCGTGGCCTGCAGCGCCAGGCGGCCGGTGCGGGTCAGCCCCAGCCACAGCCCCAGCAGCGCCGCGAGCGCCAACACGAGAAACCACGGCAGCGCCACCCAGACGCCGATGGCCACCACCAGTGCGCCGATGGTCAGCGCATTCCACAACCCTTGCTTGCGTTTCATGCGTGCGCTCCTTCAGCGGCCGGCCAGTGCATCGACGATCTTCAGGCGGCTGGCGCGTAGCGCCGGCAGCACGCCCACCACCAGCCCGATCACCACCACCAGGCCCGCGCCGACGGCCCAGGTCTGGCCGGGCACGCGCGCCGGCAGCATGCCGCCGGCCTTGGCCGCCAGCGCCGGCAGGATGCCCGCCGCCAGCCCCAGGCCGATCGCCCCGCCCAGGCCGATCAGCAGCAGCGATTCGACCAGCACCAGCCACAGCATCGTGCGGTCCTGGAAGCCCAGCGTCTTGAGCGTGGCCAGCTCCGGCACGCGCTCGCGCACGGCCTGGGCCATGGTGTTGCCGGTCAGCAGCAGCAGGGTGAAGAACACCGCGCCCATGATCGAGGTGACGATCAGGCCGATGTCGGCGAACTGCTTGACGAAGGCCTGCTGCCAGGACGACTCGGTCTGCGACTTGGTCTCGTGGTCGGAGTTCATCGACAGCGCATCGATGGCCTGGGCCACGCGCGAGGCGTCGTCCGGGTTGTTGAGCGTGACCGTGTACCAGCTGACCTGGCTCTTGATGTAGTCGTTGGACTCATCGAAGTACTTCCAGTTCATCACCAGCTGGTTCTCCTCGTTGGCCGCCGTGCTGCGGTCCTTGGCGCGGAAGATGCCCACCAGCTGCAGCGGCCAGTCGTTGCTGCCGCCGCGCGGGAAGATGGTGGCCTGCAGCGGGATGGTGTCGCCGAGCTTCCAGCCGAACTTGTTGGCCAGCGTCTCGCCGACCACCGCGCCGGTGCGCGTGGTCTGGAAGGCCTTGAGCTGCGCGGGCGGCAGCTGCAGGTTGGGGTAGAGGTCGAAGTAGTTGGGCGCGACCGAGAAGTTGGGGAAGAAGTCCTTCGGGTCGCGGTAGATGCCGCCGAACCACATCGCATAGGTCACGTCCTTGACGCCCTGGACCTGCTTGATCTTCTGCTCCAGGTTGAGCGGCAGGGTCTGGGTGATGGACAGGCGCGAGGCGACGATCAGGCGGTTGGCGCCATCGACCGAGCCGCCGGAATTGAACGCCACGCGCACCGAGTCGAGCATCCCGTACAGCAGGAACGCGGCGACCACGCTGAGCAGGGTCAGGAAGGTGCGCGTCTTGCTGCGGAACAGCTGCGCCCAGACCAGGGAGAGATATTTCATGACGGACCTCGTGAGGCGAGGAGGGCTAAGGAAGAAGCGCGTGGAGGTGTCGTGCGGCGCGGGCCTCGGCGCGCGATTGCGTTCGCGCACGGCCCGCGCCGGAGTTCATCACTCAATGCTCGAGCGCATCGACCAGCTCGCCCTTGTCCAGGTGCACCGTATGGGTGGCGTACTCGGCGGCCTTGGGATCGTGGGTGACCATGATGATGGTCTTGCCATGGTCGCGATTGAGCAGCTGCAGCAGGGTCAGCACTTCCTCGGCCGAGGCGCGGTCCAGATCGCCGGTGGGTTCGTCGCAGATCAGGAAGGTCGGGTCGGAGACGATGGCCCGGGCGATGGCCACACGCTGCTGCTGGCCGCCGGAGAGTTCGTTGGGGCGATGGTCGCGGCGCTCGGCCAGGCCCACCAGGGTCAGGGCGATCTGCGCGCGGCGCTTGCGGTCGGCGGCCGACAGGTCGGTCAACAGCAGCGGCAGCTCGACGTTCTTCTGCGCGGTGAGCATCGGCATCAGGTTGTAGAACTGGAACACGAAGCCCACATGCCGGCTGCGCCAGTTGGCCAGCTGTCCGCCGCTGAGCCGCTCGATGTGCTCGCCCTCGATCTGGATCTCGCCCGAGGTCGGCGAATCCAGCCCGCCGATCAGATTGAGCAGGGTCGTCTTGCCCGAGCCGGACGGCCCCATCAGCGCGACGAAGTCGCCGGCGGTGATGTCCAGGTCCAGGCCGTGCAGCACGTGCACCTTTTCCGGGCCGCGCTGGTAGGTCTTGGTGAGGTTGCGGATCGAAACCAGGGACGTCATGGCGATGCCTCGTGTGGATGTGGGCCAAGGCCCGGGCAGAAGGAAACAGGCGCAAGGCGCGTGGGGCCCTTCGCGTGCGGTCCGGCGCCTGCTGCGCCGGTCTTGCTCGATTGCAACGACGCTCGTGCGCGGCGGGCTTCGACATCGCCCGCCGCCTGACACTCAAAGACCTCAGGACGCCGGTGCGCCGTCGCCGACCGCGACGCTGTCGCCGTCCTTGAGCGTGGCCGGCGGATCGAGCACCACCTGCTCGCCGGCGCGCAGGCCGTCGAGGATCTGGCGCTCGCTGGCCAGCGTCTGGCCGGGCTTGAGCGTGCGGCGCTGGACCTTGTCGCCCTCGACGACGAAGGCCACCGGTACGCCATCGCGCTCCACCACCGCCGCGGCCGGCACGCGCACGCCCTGCGGCGCCGGTGCGTCGGCCCTGGGCGCGGCCTCCAGGAAGCTCACGTTGACGCCCATCTCCGGCACGATGCGCGGGTCCTTGACCTTCAGCGCGATGCGCACCTTGACCGTGGCCTTGCCGCGGTCGGCGGTGGGGATCACGGCGATCACCTCGGCCGGGATCTTCCAGTCCGGATAGGCGTTGAGCGTGGCCACCACCGGCATCTTGGGCTGCACGCGGCCGATGTAGGCCTCGCCCACGTCCACCTCGACCTCCAGCGAATCCATGTCCACGATGGTGCCGATGCCGGTGCGGGTGAAGCCGCCGCCGGCCGACAGCGGCGAGACGATCTCGCCGGGCTGGGCCGCCTTGGCGGTGATCACCCCGGCGAAGGGCGCGCGCACCACGGTGTAGTCCTTGCCGATGCTGGAGATCTTCAGCTGATCGCGGGCGACCTGCACGTTGCGGCGCGCGGTCTCCAGCTGGGCGCGCAGCGCATCGCGCTCGGCGACCTGCTGGTCGAACTGCGAGCGCGAGACCAACTGTTGGTTCACCAGCGCATCCAGGCGCCGGGCCTCGGCCTCGGCCCGGGTCAGCTGCGCCTGCACGTTCTGCACCTGGCTCTGCGAGGAGGAGAGCTGGGACTGCGCCAGGCGCTTTTCGGCATCGGCATTGATCGGGTCCAGGCGCGCCAGGATCTGGCCGGCCTCCACGCGCTGGCCTTCCTCGATCATCACCTCCTCGACCCGGCCGGTGATCTGCGCCGAGACGGTGGCCGTGCGCCGCGCGACCACATAGCCGGTGGCGTCCAGCACCGAGGCTGGCGCGTCGGCGCCGCCGGTCATCGCCGCGACCGTGGCCGTGCGCACCTGCACCGGCTTGGCCCGGCCGAGCGCGAACCACGCGGCCGCCGCCAGCACCAGCAACACCAGCACGACAACCACCGCGATCCACACGCCCTTGCGCGAGGGCGCCGGCGGCGGGGCCTTGCTGCGATCGATGCGCAGCTCCTTGAGCAGTTCGGCTGAGGCGTTCATGGATCCATCGATGACGTCGTTGAGGCGCAAGTGTGACCAGACCGGGTGATTCGTACCAAGTTGCCGGAAGTCACAACCTGCCTGCGGTCGGGGCGCAGCATGCGCGGCGCGTGGGCCCTGCGGCCAGTGACAGCTGTCATCCGCAATGGCTGATCGACGCCACTGCCGGACCCGCGCATGACGGCGCAGGCTAACCGCACCTTCCGGTAATGGCTGATACGTCCCATGCCCGTCATTCCTCTCGATCCGGCTTCACCGGCACCCGCGGCGCTGCTCGGCGCGCATGCCCGCTATGGCGCGCTGGTCGCGCTCGACGGCGTCGACCTGGCGCTGCGGCCCGGCCAGGTGCTGGCGCTGCTCGGCCCCAACGGCGCCGGCAAGAGCACCAGCGTGGCCCTGCTGCTCGGCCTGCAGCGGCCCGACGCCGGGCAGGCGCTGCTGTTCGGACACGATCCCGATGCACTGAGCGCGCGGCGCCGGGTCGGCGTGATGCTGCAGAGCGCCGCCTTGCCCGACACGCTCACCGTCGGCGAGCTGATCGCGCAGACGCGCGGCTACTACGCCTGCCCGCTGAGCGTGGCCGACTGCGTGGCCATCGCCGGCCTGGACGGCCTGCTGCCGCGCCGCTACGGCCGGCTGTCGGGCGGGCAGCAGCGGCGCGTGCAGTTCGCCCTGGCCATCTGCGGCCGGCCCGAGGTGCTGTTCCTGGACGAGCCCACCACCGGCCTGGACATCCAGGCGCGGCGCCAGCTGTGGGCGGCGATCCGCGCCCGCGCCGCGGCCGGCTGCGCCGTGCTGCTGACCACCCACTACCTGGAGGAGGCCGAGGCCCTGGCCGACGAGGTCGCGGTGCTGCAGGCCGGGCACATCGTCGCGCGCGGCAGCGTGGCCGAGCTGCGCGGCCGCGTGCTGCAGCGCTGCATCCGCGCCCGCACCCGCGTGCCGGCGGCGGAGATCGCCCGCTGGCCCGGCGTGCACGCGGTGCGCCACGACGGGCAGGTCCTGGAGATCCAGGCCGAACCGGCCGAGCCCATCGTCGCGCGCCTGCTCGCCGCCGATCCGCAGCTGGACGAACTGGAAGTGCGCCGCGCCGGCCTGGCCGACGCCTTCCTCGCCATCACCCAAGGGCGGGAGGCCGCATGAACGCCATCACCGCCACCGCGCCGTCCACGCTGCGGCTGTATGCCAACGAGGCGCGCTTCGAGGCGCTGCGGCTGCTGCGCACGCGCTCCTTCGTGCTGCCCACGCTGCTGTTTCCGCTGATGTTCTATCTGCTGTTCGGCGTGCTGCTCAACCATGGCAACGCCGAGGCCAAGCGCTACCTGATGGCCAGCTACAGCGTGTTCGGGGTGATGGGGCCGGGCCTGTTCGGCTTCGGCGTCAGCCTGGCGCTGGACCGCGAACGCGGCCTGCTCACCCTCAAGCGCGCGCTGCCGGTGCCGCCGGGCGCGCCGCTGGCCGCGCGCATGCTCATGGCCATGGTCTTCGCGCTGTGCGTCGGCGTGCTGCTGCTGATCGTCGGCACCGTGCTGGGCGGTGTGCAGCTGACGCCCGCGCAGGTGGCGGCCCTGCTGACGGTGGACGTGCTGGGCGTGCTGCCGTTCTGCGCGCTGGGGCTGCTGGTCGGCGCCCTGGTCGGCGGCAGCGGCGCCCCGGCGGTGGTCAACATGATCTACCTGCCGATGTCGCTGCTGTCCGGCCTGTGGCTGCCGCTGTCGATGCTGCCGGGCTTCTTCGGCAAGCTCGCACCGCTGTGGCCGGCCTGGCACCTGGGCCAGCTGGCGTTGAAGGGCGTGGGAATGGACGATGGCGGTGCGGTGCTGGTGCATGCAGGCGTGCTGGCCGCGTTCGCGGCGGTGTGCTTCGCGCTCGCCCGGCGCCGGCTGCGTCGGGCATGAAGTCCCGGCGCCTGTGGTGGCAAGATCGTGGCTTCGTTCAGGACCTGACCCCATGACCTTTCCCGTTCCTGCATGGCTGCGGCCCGCGCCGGGCTCGCGTGCTGCCGAACAGATCGCGCAGGGCAAGTCGCCATGGACCGAGGCGGTCCACCTGATCTGGTCGGCCTGGGTGTTCGTGGTGCCGGTGTTCGAGCCTCACGGCTTCACCGCGACTTGGTGGCTGTGCACGCTGGTGTCGTATCCGCTGTTCCTGCTGCTGTACACGCTGACGATGGTCTCGGCGCGCCGCCGGGCGAACATCGCCGCGCTGGGCATGGTGGCGATGGCCTCGGCGCTGTGCGCGGTGTATCCCTCGGCCATCAGCTATTTCATCTTCGGCTGTCTGACGCTGCGGATGGAGGGGCGGCACGCGTTCGTGCGCTACCTGGGAATCATGCTGGTGCTCAACGCCGCGTTCCTGGCGTGCGCGCTGCTGGTCGGTTACCCCTGGCAGATCCTGCTGTGGCTGCCGATCTCCACCATCGGCACCGGGGTGGTGATCGCTGTGCAGCAGATCAACCAGCGCAAGGATTCGGCCCTGCGCCTGAGCCACGAGGAGGTCCGCCGCCTGGCCGCCGTGGCCGAGCGCGAACGCATCGGCCGCGACCTGCACGACCTGCTCGGCCACACCTTGTCGCTGGTGGCGCTGAAGTCCGATCTGGCCGCGCGCCTGGTCGAGCGCGACCCGCGCGCCGCGCGCGTGGAGATGGACGAAGTCAGCCGCGTCGCGCGCGAGGCGCTGGCCCAGGTGCGGCGCGCGGTCAGCGGCATCCGCTCGGCGCAGCTGGCCGCCGAGCTGGCCTCGGCCAAGCTGCTGCTGGAAACCGATGGCATCGCGATGGACTACCGGGTCGACGGCACGCCGCTGCCGCCGGCGGTGGAGAACGCCTTCGCCATGGTGCTGCGCGAGGCGGTGACCAATGTGCAGCGGCATGCGCGGGCGCGCACGGTGCACATCGCCGTGGCCGCGCAGGACCAGGCGCTGACCCTGCGCATCCACGACGACGGTCGCGGCGGCGCGCTGGTGCCGGGCAACGGCTTGGACGGCATGCGCGCCCGCGTGCAGGCCCTCGGCGGCACGCTGCAGGTGGACAGCGTGCGCGGCCACGGCACCACCGTGCTGGCGCACGTGCCCTGCGCCTCTCCCGCACTCGCCGAAGACTCCACCGTGGGCGCAACGGTCCCTTCAAATCAGATCGCATCCCCCCTGTAGAGCGGAGCTTGCTCCGCTGCTTTTGGCCGGATCGATCGGGAAAGCCTCAGCGGAGCAAGCTCCGCTCTACAGGGGGGCGCCGCAGCGGCGGCGATGAAGCTTCCCCATATAGAATCCCGCCATGCCCACCCAGCGCCCTCTGCCGTGATCCGCGTCCTGCTGGCCGAAGACCAGGCCATGGTGCGCGGCGCGCTGGCCGCCCTGCTGCGGCTGGAGGACGACATCGACGTACTCGAAGCGGCGGCCGACGGCGAAGCCGCCTGGCGCGCCCTGCAGCGGCTCACGCCCGACGTGCTGGTCACCGACATCGAGATGCCCGGCCTGTCCGGCCTGGAGTTGGCCCAGCGCGTGCAGCGCCACGGCCTGGCCACGCGCGTGGTGATCGTCACCACCTTCGCCCGGCCCGGCTTCCTGCGCCGCGCGCTGGACGCCGGCGTGGCCGGCTACCTGCTCAAGGACGCGCCGCCCGAACACCTGGCCGAGGCGCTGCGCAGCGTGCATCGCGGCGGCCGCGCCATCGCCCCGGAGCTGGCACTGGAAGCCTGGTCCGAGCGCGATCCGCTCAACGAGCGCGAGCGCCAGGTGCTGCGCCTGGCCGGCGACGGCGCCAGCGCCACCGACATCGCCAGGCAGCTGCGCCTCTCGCATGGCACGGTGCGCAACTACCTGTCCGAGGCGATCAGCAAGCTCGGCGTGGGCAACCGCATCGAAGCCTTCCGCGTGGCCAGGCAGAAGGGCTGGCTCTGATCGCCCAGGCGCGACGGGCCTGGCGCCTGCGCCCGCATCGAAAACTGCGACGCGCGTAAGCCTTTTGCACGCAATCGCATCGCGCCTGCCCGCTACCATGGCGCGTCGTCCCGCCCACGCCGCGCATGCTGTCCAAGAACCGCCTCGTCAACCAGATCGGCCCGCTGCTGGCGGCCATGATCTTCGTCCTGATCGGCTGGGGCATCCTGCGCGGCGCCGACCGCTTCGCCACCGATGCGCGCTGGGTCTCGCACACCCACGAGGTGATGGCGCGCATCGATGAGATCGAGGCGCGCCTGCGCGAGGCCGAATCGGCCGAACGCGGCTATCTGCTGACCGGCCAGGTCGGTTACCTGGCCGACTACCAGACCGGCAAGGCGCAGATTCCGCAGCTGTTCGCCGCGCTCGGCGCGCTGGTGCGCGACAACGGCCCGCAGGAGCAGCGCGTCACCCAGCTGCGCACGCTGATCGACCAGCGCCTGCGTCAGACCGACGCGGTGGTGCAGATCTACCAGCAGCAGGGCCTGACCGCCGCGCAGGCGACCATCGACACGCAGGCGCGTCTGACCTCCGATGCCATCCGCCGCCAGGCGCGGACGATGGGCGACGCCGAGCGCGCGCTGCTGGTCGAACGCGCCGCCTCCAGCGACGAGAGCGCCACGCTGCTGCGCATCCTGGCGATCGCCGGCATCCCGATCGGCATCCTGGTCATCGCCATGGTCTATGCGCTGATGGTGCGCGAGATCCGCGGCCGCCGCCGCGCCGAGCGCCGGATCCAGCAAAGCAACGCGCGCCTGGAGGCCACCGTGGCCGAGCTGGAGCACACCAGCGGCGACCTGCGCGTGCTCAGCCACTTCGCCAGCATGCTGCAGAGCTGCGTGCGCGTGGAGGAGGCGCTGGCCTTGACCTGCGAGGTCATGACGCAGCTGATGCCGGGCACCGGCGGCTGCATCTATCGCATCCGCGCCTCGCAGGACTACGCCGAGGCGATGGGCGGCTGGGGCACGCCGAGCGCCGCCAGCGCGGCGATGCTGACGCCCGACGATTGCTGGGCGCTGCGCCGCGGCCAACCGCAGCTGGTGCAGGGTCCGGGCACACTGCGCTGCCACCATATCGAGGGCGACGCCGGCGCCACCGCCTGCATCCCGCTCATGGCGCAGGGCCAGCAGTTGGGGTTCCTGTATGTCTCCGCGGACGACGCCGCCTTCCTGGCGCGGGTGCAGCTGATCGAGACCGCGGCCGAGCAGCTGGCCATGGCGCTGTCCAACCTGGAGCTGCAGGAACGCCTGCGCATCCAGTCCATCCGCGAGCCGCTGACCGGCCTGTTCAACCGGCGCTATCTGGAAGAATCGCTGGCGCGCGAACTGGCGCGCTGCGCGCGCCGCGGCCTGCCGCTGGCGCTGATGATGCTGGACCTGGATCACTTCAAGCGCTTCAACGACACCCACGGCCACCCGGGCGGCGACGCGCTGCTGGCCGGCTTCGGCCAGCTGCTGCAGCAGCTGTCGCGGCAGGAGGACATCGCCTGCCGCTATGGCGGCGAGGAGTTCACCCTGATCCTGCCCGAGTCCACGCCGCAGGCCGCGGCCGAGCGCGCCGAGCAGATCCGCGCCGCGGTCGAGGCCATGCGCGTGCCGCATCTGGGCAAGGACCTGCCGCCGGTGACGGTGTCGATCGGCCTGGCCTGCTTCCCGCACGACGGCCAGGAGCCCGAGGCCCTGCTGCGCAGCGCCGACCAGGCCCTGTACCGCGCCAAGGCGCAGGGCCGCAACCGCGTCGAGAGCAGCCACGACCCGCGCGCCGTCCGCTCGGCCTGAGCGCTGCCCCGGGTGTGAGCCTGATCCTGTGGGCGGCTCACATCTGTAGAGCGGAGCTTGCTCCGCTGGGGCCTTCCCACGAACCGAACGAAGAGCAGCGGAGTCCCCAAGAGGGGATTGCCACAAGCTCCGCTCTACACCCAGGCTGTTGGGAGATCTGGGGAGACATCTGCTCCCACTCAAGCAGCGTGCCACGGCGGCTTGCGCCATCGCACGAGCTGAGCAGGGAGGCCTGGTCCAGGCGATCAGCAAGCTCAACGAAGGCAGCCAGCTCCAGGCCTCGCGTATAGCCCGGCGGGGGCTGGCTGCAGCGCCGATTTGGCCGTGCGCACCGTGGAGCGGTGCGCACGGCCGCCCGGGTCAGAACGCCCAGGTCAGGCTGAGCGTGCCGCTGCGCGGCGCACCCCAGCCGCCATAGGCGGACGCGATCTGGCTGGCGTAGCGCTTGTCCAGCACGTTGTCCAGGTTCAACTGCACGGCCACCGCCTGGGTGATCCGATAGCGGCCGAACAGGCTCAGCAGCGCGTAGGCGCCCTGGTCGATGCGCGCCGAGCGGGCGACCGGCGCGGTGATGTAGACCACCCGATCGTTGTAGATGCGGTTCTGCCAGTTCACCCCGCCGCCCACGGTCAGGCCGTCCAGCGGACCGCCCTGGGCGGTATAGCTGGTGAACAGCTTGAGCGTGGTCGTGGGCAGGTAGGGCACCGGCGTGCTGTCGTCGTGGGCATTGCGCATCAGGTTGCGCGAGACGCCGAAGGTCGCGTTCCAGCCCGCCGCCAGACGGCCGTTGACCTCCAGTTCGTAGCCGCGGCTGACCACGTCCGCAGGCAGCGAGATCGCATTGCCCGCGGTGTTGTACAGGCCGGTGGAGACCGGGAAGTTGTCCTGCGCGGTGCGGTAGACCGCCAGCGAGGCGGTGAGCGCGTCCTCGAACCAGCCCGCCTTGACGCCCAGTTCGTAGCTCTTGCCCAGCTTCGGCGCCAGGAAGCGGTTCTGCGCATCGCGCGCGGTCTGCGGATTGAAGATGCCGGTATAGCTGGCGTAGGCCGACCAGGTCGGGTCGATGTCCCACACCAGGCCCGCATAGGGGATGGTCTTGTTGCGCGTGTCGTTGTACTCGCCGGCGCTGGTCCAGTGGGTGTAGCGCGCGCCGGTGATCAGCGATAGCGGATCGGCCAGCGACCAGCGGACCGCGGCATAGCCGGACTTCTGGGTGATCGTGCCGCGCCCGGAGACCTGCAGGGCCTTCCAGTTCGGCTCGGGCGCCTGGCTGCCGTCCCAGTCGTGGTAGTCGGGCAGCAGGATGCGGGCATTGAAGTCGTAGGTGCCGGTGTTGAGATAGCAGCGGCGGTTCCAGCTGGTGCCGAACATCAGCTGATGTTCGCGGCCGAACAGCGCGAACGGGCCGTCGGCGGCGGCATCCAGGCCTTCGACCTTGCGGTGGATGATGTACCAGCCCCCATAGGGGATCACGCCGCCGCCGCTGCTGCGGTCCAGTCCGTAGATCGTGTAGTAGGGATAGAACAGCTTGCTGTCCCCGTCGCTGCGGTCGTGGGTGGCGTTGAGCCTGAGCGACCAGCCGTTGTCGAAGCCCTGCCGCAGGCTGGCGAACGCGCGCTTGCTGGTCGTGTCCCAGTAGGCCCAGTCGGCGCCGGCGTTGAACGTGCGCGGCCAGCGGGTCCGGGTGCCGTCGGCATACAGCACCGGAAAGCCGCCCCAGGTCACATCGTCGGCGTTCTTCCGCTGCCAGTCGTAGCCCACGCTGAGTCGCGTGGAGGCGCCCAGGTCGGCGTCGAGCACCGCATAGCCCAGGGTCTTTTCCTGCGTGTAGCGCGCGAGGTTGAAGTCGCGGTCGGTGTAGTTGCCCACCGCCCGCGCCCGCACGGTGCCGCTGGCGTTGAGGGGCGTGGTCACGTCCACCGTGGCCCGGGTGCTGCCGAAACTGTCGCCGCCCACCGTCACGCTGCCGGTGAGCGTGTTGCTGTCGGCATGCTTGCGGATCAGGTTGACCGAGGCCGACGGATTGCCCGTGCCGGTGAGCAGGCCGGCGGCGCCGCGCACGATCTCCACGCGCTGGTACAGCGCGGTGTCCATCGAGGCATCGCTGTAGTTCCAGCCCTGCTCCATCGTGGTGGGGATGCCGTCGAACTGGAAGTTGTCGATGTCGAAGCCGCGCGCGTAGAACTGGTTGCGCTCGCTGTCGACCTGCCTGTTGGTCACGCCGGCGACATTGCCCAGCACCTCGCCGATGGTCTGCAGGTTCTGGTCTTCGATGCGCTGCTGGGTCACCACGCTGACCGACTGCGGGATCTGGCGCAGGCCCAGGTCCAGGCCGGTGCCGGCGGCGGTGGTCTTCACCGTGTAGTCCGGGGCGCGCTCGCCCTTGACCTGGAGCTTGTCCAGCGTGGTGACCCGCGCGGCGTCGTCGGCGGCGGCCGCAGGCGGGGCCGCCAGCAGCGCGGGGAGCGCGGACAGGCAGGCAAGGGCGAGCAGGGTGGGCGGCAGCGCGCGGCGCGTGCCGGTGGGGGGAATCGCAGTCATGGCAGTCTCTCCGTGGAACAGATGCCGACGGCGGGCAACCCCGTGCGTCGGGCGATGGGCGGAAGAGCTGGCTGGACTTGACGATCGCCGGGGTCGGCCCGCAGGGGCCGCAGCGTGATGTGCGAAGGCGGAGCTGGCGAGGTCGCGACCCCCGGCACGGAACGCACCGGTGGCCTGCGTCTGGCCGGGCGGCAGCGCCGCCGGCAGCGCGCGCAAGTGTAGCGACAGCGGCGACGGGCTTGTAGAGGCCTGGCGCGGCGATCCTTATCGCCGCCGCCGGCGTGTGGGCCTCAGCCCACGCACATGCGCTGGAATCGTGCCAGGCCCTGCGGCCATGGCCCGTAGCCGGCCTGGACATTGATGTGGCCCGCCGGGCCGACGTCCCACAGCGCGCATGCCCAGGCGTCGGCCAGCGCACGGGCGCGTTCGAAGCCGCAATAGGGATCGTCGTGGCTGGCCGCCAGCGTGGCGCGGAAGGGCAGGGCCGCGCTTGGCGCGGGTGCGAAGTCGGCCAGCGCGGCGGGCAGATCGGCGCGCTCGACATCGGGCGGGGCCACCAGCAGGGCATGGCGCACGCGCGTGGCCGCGGCCGGTCGCGCGGCGGCCCAGTGCGCCACGGTGATGCACCCCAGGCTGTGTGCCAGCAGCACCAGCGGGCCCTGCGTGGCCTGCGCCACGGCATCCAGCGTAGCGATCCACTCCGCGCGCCTGGGCGACATCCAGTCGCGCTGCTGCACGCGCTTCCAGTCCGGGTGCGCGGCCTGCCACTGCGACTGCCAATGCGCCGGGCCGGAATCCTGCCAGCCCGGCAGTACCAGCACCGTGGCAGGTGCGGCGCTCACGGCGCGTAGCGGCTGCGCAGCATCTCGAAGGCCGCGCGCAGCGCCATCGCCTCGCCGCCGGCGGGGCGGCCGGGGCGATCGTTGTCGTTCCAGGCGTACACGTCCAGATGCGCCCACGGCGTGCCGGCCGGGACGAAGCGCTCCAGATACAGCGCCGCGGTCACCGCACCGGCCATGCGCGAGCCGGCGTTAGCCAGGTCGGCCACGTGGCTGGTCAGATAGCGCAGGTACGGCCGCCACAGCGGCAGGCGCCACAGCGGGTCGCGCGTGCGCTCGCCGGCGGCCAGCCAGGCGTTGGCCAGCGCATCGTCGTTGGAGAACAGCACCGGCAGCTCGGGCCCCAGCGCGATGCGCGCCGCGCCGGTCAGCGTGGCGAAGTCCAGCAGCACCTCGGGCGTGTCCTCGCCGGCATGGGCCAGCGCATCGCCCAGGATCACGCGCCCTTCGGCGTCGGTGTTGTCGATCTCCACGCTCACCCCGGTGCGCGTGGCGATGATCTCGCCGGGGCGGAACGCATCGGGACCGATCGCGTTCTCCACCGCCGGCACCAGCAGGGTCAGGCGCACCGGCAGGCGCTGGCGCATGACCAGCTCGGCCAGCGCGATCGCGTGCGCCGCGCCGCCCATGTCCTTCTTCATGTTGCGCATGCCGTCGGCCGGCTTGAGATCCAGCCCGCCGGTGTCGAAGCACACGCCCTTGCCGACCAGCGACACCCTCGGCGCATCCTCCGCGCCCCAGCGCAGCGCGATCAGGCGCGGGGCGCGGTGCGAGGCGCGGCCCACCGCGTGGATCGCGGGGAAGTTCCGCGCCAGCAACGCATCGCCGGTGATCGCCTCGACCTGCGCGCCATGCTCGGCGCCGATCTGGCGCACGACCGCTTCCAGCTCATCCGGGCCCATGTCCTGGGTCGGCGTGTTGACCAAGTCGCGCACGCGCAGGCAGGCCGCTAGCAGGGCGTCGGTGCGCGCGTCGGCCGCTTCGCGCAGCAGCCGGGCCGGCGCGCGCGTGGCGGCCTTGTAGCGGTCGAAGCGATAGGCGCCCAGGCCCCAGCCCAGTTCCAGCGCCGCGCGCGCGTCGGCCGAGAGCGCGCTCACCACCTCCCAGGCGCTGCCGGCCGGCAGGCCCATCGGCGCGTGGCCGTAGGACAGCGGATCGCCCGCATCGGCGATGCCCAGCACCGCGCCGGCCACACCCGCCTCGCCCGGCAGCAGCGCCAGCGTGCCCGGCGCGGCGCTGAAGCCCTGCGCCTGCAGCCACGCGGCCACCGCCGGCGGCTGCTGCGCGCACCAGCCGCCGAACTGCTCGCGCTGCAGCACATGCAGCGGGCGCACCTGGTCGGTGCGGGCGTCGAGAAAGGCGGGAGCACTCATGCGGCGGCGGAGTCCTTGTCGTCCAGATGCGCGTCGAGCCAGTCGGCCAGCGCGGTGAGCGTGGAAAATTCGAGATCCGGCCGCGGCTCGTGCAGCGGCCAGGGCGCGCCCTCGCGGTTGAGCCAGGCCGCGCGCAGGCCCGCGCGCATGGCGCCGGCCGCGTCCATCACCGCGTGGTCGCCCACGTGCAGCACCTGTTCGGGCGGCAGCTCCAGGCGCACGCAGGCGGCGTGGAAGATGCTCGCCTCCGGCTTGGCCGCGCCGTGTTCGCGCGCGCTCAGCTGGAACACGAAGTGCTGATCCAGCCCGCAGCGCGCCAGATCGGCATTGCCGTTGGTCAGCGCCGCCACCGGCACGCGCGCGGCGATCCGCGTCAGCGCCTCGACGGCGTCGGGATAGCACTCGACCCGGTTGCGCTCGGCATAGAAGATCTCGAACGCGGGATCGAGCAGCGCCAGGTCGGCCCCGCTGTGGCGCAGGGCGTGTTCCAGGGTCAGCTTGCGCAGCGCGGAGAGGTCGTGGATCAGGTGCGGGTTGTCGGCGGTGACCTGGGTACGCAGCTCGCGCATGACCTCGATCGGGAACTGGTGTGCGGTGGCGGGGCTGTGGGTTTCCAGCCAGGCGTGCAGCTTGCGTTCGATGCGCTCACCGATCGGGGCGAACGGCCACAGGGTGTCGTCCAGGTCGAGGGTGATGGCGCGGATGTCGAAGGTCATGGGGGCATTTTAGCCTGTGGGCTGTGGCCCCTGCCTCGAGGGGCGCAGCCCGCCGTTGCCGTTGCCGTTGCCGGGCTGTTGCCTTGCTGTTGCTGTTGCTGTTGCTGTTGCTGTTGCTCTACCTGTCTGAGCCGTAAAGCACGCCGAGCACCGCAGCGAAGCAGGGCCGAAGAGGCGCCCTGTTTGAGCGAAGCGAGTTTGGGCGCCGTGCCCTGCTTCGCGAGGAGCGCAGGGGACCGATGCGCAGCATCGGCGTGCGTCCCGGCGAGAAGCGGTTTTGCTTCCTTTTGACAAGACAAAAGGAAGTCGCGCCGCAGGCGCGAAAGCTTTGCACTTGGCGCGCCGCAGGCGCGTTGCTTTCGTCCTACAAGTTCCGGCGCCAGCTCCTGACAAGTCTTGCTTTGAATTTGCAAGCAAAACTTGAGCGTCGCGCAAGCGCTTCTTAGAAGCAAAGCTTTCGCACGGCTTCGCCGTGCGAGCTACTTTTGTCTTGTCAAAAGTAGCCAAAACCGCTTCTCGCCGGGACGCGAGCCGCCGCTGCGCGGCGGTCCCCTGCGCTTCTCGGAAGACGGGGCACGGCGCCCAAACTCGCTTCGCTCAAACAGGGCGCCTCTTCGGCCCCGTCTTCCTGCGATGCTCGGCTCGCTTTACGGCTCAGACAGGGGAAGCAACAGCCGAAGCACAGCAACAGCAAGGGCAACGGCAGGTGCAACAGCAGTGCAACAACAGCAGCACCAGCAACGGCTGCGCTATTCCATCAGCCGCGCCCACCCCTCCATCCCCTGCACCCGCGCAAGCACCAGCTTGATGCACACCAGCATCGGCACCGCCAACAGCAGCCCCACGATCCCCCACAGCGAACCGAACACCATCAGCGACAGGATCAGGATCAGCGGCGACAGACGCATCTGCCGGCCCAGCACGATCGGCGTGACCACCTGGCCCTCCAGCGTGTGCAGGCCCAGGTAGATCGCCGCCGGCAGCAGCGAGGGCCAGGCATCGTCGAAGGTGGTCAGGCCCACCACCAGCATCATCACGATGCCGATCAGCGGGCCCACGTAGGGCGCGAAGTTGAGGATCGCCACCATCGTGCCCCACAACAGCGCATCGGCCAGCGGGAACTTCAGCAGCATCAGCGCGCCGGCGAACAGCAGGCCCACCACACAGTTGATCAGGCTGATGGTCAGCACATAGCGCGAGACCGCGCGCTCGATGGACTGCAGGATGCCCACGGTCAGCTTCTGCTGCTGACGCCTAGGCATCAGCGCCACGGCATGGCGCTGCAGCGGCTGGCCGTAAACCATGAAGAAGAACGTCAGCAGCACCACCGCCAGCACCGAGGCGATCATGCGCGGGGTGGCGGTCAGCGTGCGGTACGGATCGTCGGCGGTGCGCATCACCTGCGGGCGCCGGCCGGTGTCGCCGGCGGCGGCGCGGGCGAAGTTCTCGGCCGCCTGGTTGGCGTCGTAGACCGGCTTGGTCAGCTCATGAAGCTTGGGCGCGAGCTGGCGCAGCTCGCGCGGGGCCGCCTTGGCCCAGGCCGCGGCCGGCGGCACCATCTGGTAGGCCAGCGCCCCGGCCGCGGCCAGGCCCAGCATCAGCACCAGCAGCGCACCGAGGAAGCGCGGCACGTACAGCCGCTGCAGGCCGCGCAGCAGCGGGTTGCCGACCAGCGCAAGGAACACCGCCAGCAGCACCGGCAGGATCACCGCCTGCGCCAGCCACAGCGTGTAGCCACAGGCCAGGAAGGCCAGGATCACCAGCGACAGCGGCCCGCGCGGGCGCGGTGGCGCCGGTTTGACGGGCAGGGGCGTGGGCGCCGGCGAGAGATCGGCTTCGGAGGTGGACATGCGGCGGCTGGCGTTAGCGTTCGGAAACGTCGGTGGCCGCTTCGGCCGGGCGCGGCGCCTGCGCCGCCCAGGCCTCGGTCTCACCGCGCGCCTCGGCGGCGCGGCCATAGGATGACACGCCGCGCGCCGCGGTCGGCGCCGGCCCGCCGTCGGCGGTGGCCAGCCCGGCCGCCCGCGCCGTGGTGTTGCCCTGCGCCAGCCGCGCCGCGTCGTCCGCGCCGGTGGTCGCGGCCGCCGCACCCGCCGCGGCGGCGGCCTGATGGGTGGCCCCGGCCGCCGACTGCGCGCTGCCGGCCGCATCGTGCGCCTTGTCCGCCGCCTGATCGGCCTGCCAGGCGGCCATGGCCGCCTGCAGCGAGGTGAACATGCCGGAGATCGCGCTCACCGAGCGCAGCCACTTGGTCGCCCCGACCGCGCGCATCGGCCGGGTCTGGCCGATCACGAAGCCCAGCCCCAGGCCGGCCAGCACGATGCGCCATGGCGTCCAGCCGCGCTTCCAGTGCCCGATCAGGGCCTCGGCATCGGCCAGGGTCTGGGCGCGGCGATGCTCGACCAGCGCCTCGGCGCGGTCCACGCGATGGCGCAGGTGAGCGAACTTCATGGCGTGCCTCCTTGCTGGTCGCGCAGCTGCTCGGCGGCCGAGCGCGCCTCCGGCCCGGCGTCTTCCTCGTCGTCGTCGCCCAGGCCCATGGCCTTGAGCTGGCGCCGGGTGGCGTCCATCCGGCTGAAGCCGAAGTAACGCAGCGTCTGCCACACGCCCAGCGCGGTGATCGCCAGGCTCAGGCCCGCGGCCACCGACAGCGCGCCGAGCCAGGACAGCCCCAGCCGCTGCAGCAGGGCGATCAGCGCGCCCATCAGCAGCAGCCAGCTGGACACGCCGAACGCGGCGGCCACCGACATCCACACCATCGCCCGCGCCAGCGAGGCGCGGGCCAGGGCGAAGTCGGCCAGGACCAGCCGGCGCAACGATTTGGCGGTGGCCACCGCCGAGGACAGGCTGTCCTTGCCGGCCTTGCCGACGCGGCGCAGGCTCTCGTCCAGCGAGGGCGTTGCGTCGTCGCCGGGGGCGGCGTCGTGGTCGGGTGCGCTCACGCCGGCTCCGGTGTCGCGGTCGTGCGGGCGATCAATCGCTGCTGCGTCCCAGCTTGGCGATAACCCAGCCTGCGGCCAGGGCGATGCCGAAGGAGGCCAGCGGACGCTCGCGGATCAGTTCGGCGGCGCTGTCGATCAGGTCGCGGCCCTTTTCCACCAGGGCGTCGACCTGCTCGCGGGCGGCTTCGCCGCCGAATTCGGCCGCGCTCAGGCCGGCCAGCGCGCCGTCGGACAGCTCGGCCTTGGCCGTGGCCTTGCCCAGGCGCAGCTCGTCGCCGGCGACCGAGGCGGCGCCCTTGACCGCATCGCTGGCGGCCGAGGCGGCGGACTTCAGGTGTTCCCCGGCCTCGCCGAGGGAGGACTTCATCTTGTTGGCAGCGTCGGACATGGCATGGCTCCTTGAACGGGTGGGACAGCAGATGGTCGAGCCTACCCCAGGGCCGCATGAATGCCCCGTCAGCGTGCCGCATGCGGCCCGTGACGGGACGGCCAGCATTCAGCGCATCAGCAGCGTGCCGTCCTCGCCGTCGCGCAGCACGCGCAGCACCAGCTGCTGCGGCGGCTTGGCGAAACTGCTGCGGAAGCTGGGCAGGTCGGCGAAGCGGCCGTTGCTGCCCTCGATGATCACATCGCCGCTGCGAAGCCCGTTGGTCCAGGCGCGGCTGCGCGGCTGCACCTGGCCGACCTGCACCCCGCCGCCCACGCCGTTGGCGCGCAGGGTCTGGCGCAGGGCCTCGTCGACCTCGTTGAAGGTCGCCCCGGACAGGCGCGGGTCCAACTGCGCGCCGGGCAGGTCGCGCTGCTGTTCCTTCAGGCCCACGCGCAGACTCAGCGGCTTGCCGTCGCGGCGGATGTCCAGGGTGACCTGGCTGCCCACGCCCTGCAGGCCTTCGAAGTTGTGCAGCGCCGCGCTGTTGTCGATGCGCTGGTTGTTGGCCTGCAGCACCACGTCACCGGGCTTGAGCCCTGCGGCGGCCGCGCCCGAACCGGGATACACGCCGGTCACCAGCGCACCGCGCGGCGTATCCAGGCCCAGCGCCGTGGCCAGGCGCTGATCCACGTCCTGCGTGGTCACGCCCAGCGTGCCGCGCTTGACCACGCCCTTGTTGGTATAGAGCTGCTCGGCGATGTTGCGCGCCAGGTCGATCGGGATGGCGAAGCCCAGGCCGATGTTGCCGGCCATCGAGCCTGAAGGATTGAAGCTGGCGGTGTTGATGCCGACCAGCTGGCCCTGCAGGTTGACCAGCGCGCCGCCCGAGTTGCCCGGGTTGATCGAGGCGTCGGTCTGGATGAAGTTCTGGTAGCCGGCCACCGGGATGCCGCTGCGGCCCACCGCCGAGACGATGCCCGAGGTCACCGTCTGGCCCAGGCCGTAGGGGTTGCCGACCGCGACGACGAAATCGCCGACCTGCAGCTTGTCGCTGTCGCCCAGCGGGATCTGGGTCAGGTCCTTGGGCGGGATGCGGATCAGGGCCACGTCGGTGTCCGGGTCCGAGCCGAGGAACTCGGCCTCCACCGTGCGCCCGTCGCTCAAGGTCACCGACACGCCGTCGGCGTTCTCCACCACGTGGTGGTTGGTGAGCACCAGGCCGCGCTGGGCGTCGATGATCACGCCCGAGCCCAGCGCGCGCTGCACGCGCTCCTGCGGGATGTTGGGGATGCCGAACAGCCGGCGGAACACCGGATCGTTGGCGAATGGCCCCAGCGGGCTGGCCACACGCACGGTCTGGCGGCTGTAGACGCTCACCACCGCCGGGGTGACGCGCTTGAGCATCGGCGCCAGCGACGGGACCGCCTGGCCTTCCACCGCGGCCGGCAGCGCCGCGCCCGCGGCGGCGGCCGGCACGATCGCCGAGGACGGCGGCCCGTCCTCGCGCGCCAGCGCGGGGTGGTCGAAGGTCTGGTACAGGCCAAGGGCGACGAAGCCGCCGAAGGCAGCGGCGGCGGTCAGGGACAGCAGGGTCGGCAGTGGGCGCATACGGGTCGGGTGGCGATCGGCATGGAAGGAGGCGCCCGAGGGCGTGCGGCATCGCGGCAACGCGCCTGTCATCACCGCCCCCGGCAACCTGAACGAGTGTGATCAGCGGCGCCTAAACCGGCAATGAAATCGGCCCGCGCAGGCGCGGCGCGGGTTCCATGGAAGGCGCACCCCAGCGTTCCACGCAAACTGCGTGACGCGTGGTTGACAGCCCTCCGGGGCGGGACTACTTTCCATGGCTTGCGGCCCCAAGATGTAGCGAGGTGTCCGCGCAATGGCCCCAAGCCATAGGGTTTGGCTTGGGTTTCCCGGCGCCAGTGGGGAAGCGGCGCATGCATCAGGTGTGCAGGGGGTCCAGGCCGGACCGTCACCACAATCTGTCCGACGCTTCAGTGCCTTGCCCGGGCATGCGTGCGCACACGCCGCAGCTGACCGAAATTTCATCCATCTCGCGCGCGCGCCTAAGCTGGCGCGCGGGCCTTTCATCCATGACGGAGAGCTCCAATCCATGAGCACGGTGCGCCTTGAGGCGGTCAAGAAAGCAGAAGCGGCCCGCGTCATCCCGATGCAGCCCGCGTCCCAGGACATCTGGGACAAGAAGTACCGCCTGAAGAGCAAGGCCGGCGTGGCCATCGATGCCGACATCGACGGCACCTACCAGCGCGTGGCCCGTGCCCTGGCCGACGCCGAGCCGACCGCCGAGAAGCGCGCCTACTGGTACGAGCGCTTCGTCTGGGCGCTGCGCCGCGGTGCCATCCCGGCCGGGCGCATCACCTCCAACGCCGGCGCGCTGGAACACAAGCCGGCCACCAGCACGATCAACTGCACCGTCTCGGGCACCATCACCGACTCGATGGACGGCATCCTGGAGAAGGTCCACGAGGCCGGCCTGACCCTCAAGGCCGGCTGCGGCATCGGCTACGAGTTCTCCACGCTGCGGCCCAAGGGCGCCTTCGTCGCCGGCGCCGGCGCCTACACCTCCGGCCCGATGTCCTTCATGGATATCTTCGACAAGATGTGCTTCACCGTGTCCAGCGCCGGCGGGCGCCGCGGCGCGCAGATGGGCACCTTCGACGTGTCGCATCCGGACGTGAAGGACTTCATCCGCGCCAAGCGCGAGGACGGCCGCCTGCGCCAGTTCAACCTGTCCCTGCTCATCACCGACGGCTTCATGCAGGCGGTGGAGGACGATGCCGACTGGCCGCTGGTGTTCCCGGTCAACCAGAAGGAACAGGGCGACATCGACCTGACCGACGCGGCCAAGGTGGTCTGGCGCGAGTGGCCCAACGCCGACCAGTACGTGCAGCGCGACGACGGCCTGGTGGCCTGCAAGGTGTATGGGCACATCCGCGCCCGCCACCTGTGGGACATGATCATGGTGTCCACCTACGACTACGCCGAGCCGGGTTTCATCCTGATCGACCGCGTCAACGAGATGAACAACAACTGGTGGTGCGAGAACATCCGCGCGACCAACCCCTGCGGCGAGCAGCCGCTGCCGCCTTACGGCGCCTGCCTGCTGGGCTCGATCAACCTGACCACCTTCGTGCGCGACCCCTTCACCGAACAGGCGCGCTTCGACTGGGAGGAATACAAGGAAGTCGTGCGCGTGTTCACCCGCATGCTCGACAACGTGGTCGAGGTCAACGGCCTGCCGCTGGAGCAGCAGCGCAACGAGATCCTGCGCAAGCGCCGCCACGGCATGGGCTTCCTCGGTCTGGGCTCCACCCTGACCATGCTGCGCATGAAGTACGGCAGCGCGGACTCGTGCGAGTTCACCGAGCAGATCGCCCGCGACATGGCCGTGGCCGGCTGGGAAACCGGTCTGGCGCTGGCCAAGGAGAAGGGCGCCGCCCCGATCATGGAGGAGCGCTTCGAGGTGACCCCGGCGATGCTGCGCCAGCGCCCGGAGATGGAGCGCGACGGCTGGCGCGTCGGCCAGCAGATCGAAGGCAAGGTGCTGCACGCCAAGTACAGCCGCTACATGCAGCGCGTGGCCTCGGTCGCGCCCGAGCTGGTGGACGAGCTGGCCGAGGTCGGCGCGCGCTTCACCCACCACAGCTCCATCGCCCCCACCGGCACCATCTCGCTGAGCCTGGCCAACAACGCCTCCAACGGCATCGAGCCCTCCTTCGCGCACCACTACAGCCGCAACGTGATCCGCGAGGGCAAGAAGTCCAAGGAGAAGGTGGACGTGTTCTCCTACGAGTTGCTGGCCTACCGCGAACTGGTCAACCCCAAGGCCATGCCGTTCTCCGAGGACGCCCAGGCCAAGCTGCCGGACTATTTCATCGCCGCCGACGACATCAGCCCCAAGGAGCATGTCGACGTGCAGGCCGCCGCGCAGAAGTGGGTGGACAGCTCGATCTCCAAGACCGCCAACGTGCCCACGGACTATCCCTACGAGCAGTTCAAGGACATCTACCGCTACGCCCACCAGCAGGGCCTGAAGGGCTGCACCACCTTCCGCTTCAACCCGGCCGCCTTCCAGGGCGTGCTGGTCAAGGAGGCGGACCTGGAGAACACCACCTACCGCTTCGAGCTGGAGGACGGCTCCTTCGTCGAGGTCAAGGGCAACGAGCAGATCGAATACGACGGCGAGATGCACACCGCCGCCAACCTGTTCGACGCGCTCAAGGAAGGGTATTACGGCAAGTTCTGAGCGCCGCGCGCGCCGGCCCACACCGGCATGCGCGATGCTGGAAGACCCCTGCGCCGCCCGCAGCACGGCGCAGGGTGGACACCCGTAGCACGCGGCTGCACTGGCATCGTCTTGGCACCCCTACGAGCCCTGATGGAGGGCACATGAGCACAGGAACGGAAATCTCGGCGACGCTTTCCGAAGCCGCCGAAAGTGTGAAGGAAAAGACCAGCGAGCTCGCCACCGTCGTGGCCGAGGCCGCTTCGCATGCCGCCGACACCGTCGCCAAGCGCGCGGCCACGGCGAAGAAGTCCGCCAGCAAGACCCTGGAGAAGGCCAAGAAGGCCGTGACCAAGCGCACCAGCAAGGTCACCAAGGCGGTCAAGAAGACCGTGGCCAGCACCAAGCAGAAGCTGGTCGCCGCCAGCGCCTCGGCCAAGGCCGAGGCCGCCGCGCTGAAGGCCAAGGGCGTGGGCAAGAAGGTCGCCGCCAAGAAGGCCGCGAAGAAAGTGGCCAAGAAGACGACGGCCAAGCGGCTCGCCGCCAAGCCGGCGGTGAAGAAGGCCGCCGCCAAGAAGGTCGCGGTCAAGAAGGCCGTCAAGAAAGCCGCAGTGAAGAAAGCGCCGGCCAAGAAAGCCGCCGCCAAGAAGGCGCCCGCCAAGAAAGCAGTGAAGAAAGCCGTCAAGAAAGTCGCCAAGAAAGCGAAGTAACCCGCAGCACCGCCCTGGCCGCGCACCGGCCAGGGCACGCCGCCTGAGCGCGCCTACTGGCGCACGGCGGTGTCCTCCCACCTCAACGCAGTACCGCATCCAGGACCCAAGGCCATGGCCGTCAAGATCGACAAGAAAATCAAGGGCTACAGCGTGCTCACCCCGGAAGACAAGGCGCGCCAGGCCGCCGCGCCGGTGCCCGCCGAGTCCGTCAGCCCGCGCCACCGCCGAGGCCGAGGCCGAGCTGCCCGTGGCCGAAGTCATCCAGATGCACGAGCGCATCGAGCGCCCCGACGTGCTGGTCGGCAGCACCTACAAAATCAAGTCGCCGATGGTCGAGCACGCCATGTACGTGACCATCAACGACATCGTGCTCAATGCAGGCACCGAGCACGAGCACCGCCGCCCGTTCGAGATCTTCATCAACTCCAAGTCGATGGAGCATTTCCAGTGGATCGTCGCGCTGACGCGCATCATGTCGGCCGTGTTCCGCAAGGGCGGCGACGTGACCTTCCTGGTGGACGAGATGAAGGCCGTGTTCGACCCGCGCGGCGGCTACTTCAAGGCCGGCGGCGTGTACATGCCCTCGCTGGTCGCCGAGCTCGGCGCCATCGTCGAGGAGCACATGAAGTCCATCGGCCTGATCCACGACCCGGAAATGTCCGAGCACCAGAAGGCGATGCTGGCCGAAAAGCGCAAGCAGTACGAAGACCGCTCAAAAAAAAACACTGACGTAACCCCCGGCGCCAAGCGCAGCGACGCTGTTGCTCCCTCCCTTTCGCGCAGCGAAGGGGAGGGCCGGGGAGCGGGCGCTCCTGCCTCTACTTCCGCCCTCATCCCCAACAGCACCGCCGACCACGTCGAGGACATCGAAGTCACCGGCGACGGCGCCAGCTTCCCGCCCTCGGCCAGCATGTGCCACAAGTGCAACACCAAGGCCATGGTGATCATGGATGGGTGTCAGACGTGTTTGAATTGTGGGTATTCGAAGTGTGGGTAAGTTTTTTTACCAATAGACAAATCGGTCGTCAAATTAGCCCGCTATTTTTCTAAAAGCAAACGGAGCTGCTTGTGTTGGAAGGGGAAGATAAAATGCTGTCGGCGGCAGTTGGTTCAAAAGTTATTGCGGCCGTGTCTGGAGAAATAGCTAAGGGTGCGACACCTCTTTTGGTGAAAAACTTCATCGAAAAAGTCGTCACGCCATACTTTAGTGGGAAGAAAGCAAAGGCAAAAATAGTAAACGGGACAAGGAGGTATGCTAGAAATATTGAGTTTAGAACTCGTTGCGTACCAAGTATTGCCATAAAAAGTGGCTCTTTCATACTAGATGATATTTACGAGCCGCTTCAATTAGTCCGGGTTGGGAATGGCGAAGAGCTCACAATTGAGGGCTATCCGGCAGAACTGTTTCGCGGAAATCGTTGTGTGGCCATCATTGATTCGGCTGGCATGGGAAAGTCGACGCTGACCAAATACGTCATTCGCCGCTGTCTGTCCGAGCTAAAAAAAATTCCTCTACTCATCGAGCTTCGCAGGCTTAAGCATGGTCAGACGATAATAAGTCTGATTTGCGAGGAGGTTCTTGGAAAAGAACGCTCAGATGGCGCTACAAGTGATCTGGTTTTATCCCTAATGGAAGGAAATTTTCTTTTTCTCCTTGATGGGTATGATGAAGTCGATCCCGAACTTCGAGCGGATGTAAGTGCAGAAATATCTCGCATATCTTCGGACTATCAATACTGCAACTTTTGGCTGACTTCTCGTCCAGATCCGGCCCTGGCTAGTTTTTCAGAATTTAGTGCCTTCGAAATATCTAACCTCACATATGAGCAGGCATGCTCTTTGCTCAAGCGGTATGATCAAGGACGTGGCCTTGCTTCAGTTCTTATTGAAAAACTAGATTCTCTACCCCAGGTGGAGGATTTTCTTGGAAATCCGTTGCTTGTGACGTTGCTTTACAAGGCTTTTGACTATAAGGCCACGATACCAATTAAGCGAAATATTTTCTTTCGGCAAGTTTTTGATGCGCTCTATCAAGATCATGATCTTAGTAAGGAGGGGGCGTTCGAGCGAAGGAAAAAATCAGCGCTTGATTTGGATGATTTTCATAAGTTTGTGCGGGCGCTTGGATTCGTAACCTTCAAGGGGGGAAGAGTTCAGTACTCACAGATTGAATTTACTGGCTACATCAAAGAGGCAATTGATAAGTCGCGGCTGCCAATTGATTCGGCAAAAATGAAGTCTGATCTACTCTCTGCCGTTCCTATTTTTGTACGCGATGGAGATGAAGTTCGCTGGTCGCATAAGGCTTTTCAGGATTATTTTGCAGCTCAGTTCATCTATTATGATTCTGAATCGGTTCGAGATCAGATAATTGATCGATTGTTTGCTAGTGAGTCTATTGGGCGTTACGAAAATATACTGTCTATGCTGGGGGAGCTCGATCTAGGGCTTTTGCGCGAAAGATGCATTATGCCTTTTTTAAATGAGGTCGGTGCGTTCGATTGTGGTGGTGAAGGCAATTATTCGCCGACATTGAGGTACATTGATTCGGTCACAGATATCTACGCTATTAAGGATCTCCACCCCAAAAAGAAGGCGGGAGGCCCCTCAATCTTTGACCATGCGGTCGAGGAGCTTTATTCTGAGTTTCCCGAGCTGAAAGGGCGCATGCAGATTAGGGCGACATTCTCATCTAAAGAATATGTGGCCGTGGTCAGTTTTGCTAAGGCGCCGGCGATAAAGCATCAAATTGTTGGAGACATGGATTCGGCTTCTTTTCCTATAGGGCGGAAGGGCAGAATTCCTTTAGTAGTTATCAAATCTTTCATGGACAGTCGGGCTGCGTCCCTCAGCAAGATTGTTCGAAAAAGTGACGACCCAGAAGCCGCGCGAACTATTCTTGAAGCTATGGCAAGTATGGCTCAGGTAGCAGCGCCCACAGCTGATTCTCTTGAACAATTAAGGATTGAGGTTGCGCGTAGGGGTTCTATCAAGGCTGCCGAATCTTTACTAGATGGTCTCTGACCCTCCTATGCAAGAAGTGACAATAGGGGTCAAAGTGCAGTTTTGCTCGTAAGAGAGTATTGGGGTCAGAGTGCAATTTCACACGCAGGCGAAGGAATCTTGCTCGTGCTTCGCGAAATGAAGCTTCTCTCTGGCCCCTAATTTGTTTTTGGGAAAGCGCCCGAAGGCGTCTCTCCGCCCTCCCTTCCGGCGCTCGGCGCACTTTAAAGGCACTGAAGATCAAGAGCTGAGCAACAGCAACTTTTACGTAACCGGGTAAGAGTTAATTATTGGCTTCTGGGGCTAGCAGTAAGTTCTCCACACGCTGCAAGTCTAATCGTCGTCGAACAACTCCCCCAGATGCTCGGATGCCTTGTGCAGAAGCTCCACGGCGGCGTCTAGCGAATGTTTTGCTTCGCTCACTGCCAGCCCATTCCTTGTTCCGTCGTGCTTCGTTCCACACTCCATTAACTTGCCTCGTAGGAATGAAAGTTCGAGCAGCGCCAATTGCAGTGATGTTCCCGCAGGTCCAAGTTCGTGCAGTTGCTTGACGGACTGCTTTAGGCGGATAGGGATGGAGGTCTGTTTCAGTGCCGAGTCATAGCCGTACGCGTCTCCGAGGGTTCTATATCCGTCCGCCTGCAGCGCTTGCATTGACGCTGCAAGATCCGTGATTTCGTCGACCAGATCGACGGCCAAAGACCGCGCCTTTGCTCTCGCCTCGGTCTCCTTTTGTAGCCGTGCCTTTCGCTGCAGCTGTAAAGGCAGTAGTACGGCAACAAAAATCGCGACAACACTTCCCACCGCCTGGACCCATGCCGGGCCGGCTGGGTCTTGCAGCCACGCTCGCAAATTCTCTCCCGTCGGCCAGCTGAAGGCTGCAAACGCTCCGGAGAGTGCCAGGAGCACTGAAGCGTAAGTGATAACGCGGACTCTTGCGATGCTCCTGTGCTTCATAGCGCTGCGCCGTCCTGAAAGGTCTGGTTTCCGAATACTGCGGTCAGAGTAGACCTTTCCGCCAGCGTCTGCCCCGTTGGTAGACAAATTGCGGCGAGAGCGAGTGCCAAGCCCGCGAGCCGGCTAATTGCTAAGTCCCATAAAGTTGTCAAGCCATACTGGCCAAAAGCGGCCAGCGAATGCCGTGGTCGGCGCAGACTTTTAATGGGTGCATTAGCTTGCATTTCTTTCTAAGAAAAGCCGTTGACGCTGGCGTATCGAAAGCGCAAGATCGAATCGCGGCGTTAAATAACGCCGCCGGGATTGGTCTCCCGTCATCGAGGCGCACCAGCGCCCATCGTCCGATGCTTGGCGCTTTTTTATTGCCCTGCATGGTGCGAGGGGCTTGCTCGTCAGTTCATGGCGGGCGGTACGTGGGGGGCTTCGGCCCCGCCGGTCCTCGGTCCGGTAGACCAACCCGTACCGTCCGCCACCTCGATTGGTCTCGGTGTGGCGGATTCCCTTTGTACCGAGGAGTTCGCCATGACCCAGAAGACCGCCGCACCCAAAATGACATCTGTGCCCAGCCGCCGCACCGGCAGGCCCGTAGCACCGGTTGACGTGCGTGTTCCCACTCCATCGATACTGGTGCTATCGCCAGGCGACCTGTCGCCCACCACGCTGTTCACGCCCCTATCGACTGAGAACGAAGTATCGCGCAAGCGAGCGCACCCGCGCCGTCCAGCCCAGTGCACCGTGGGCCGTCGCTACGACGACGTATTGGTAGATGGGAGCCTGCAGAGCCGTTGCGTGCCCACGCTGCACCTGAGCGGCCTGTGGCTGGCGGAATTGGGCTTCGCACCGGGCAGCAAGCCGCGCGTCGCCATTGTCGATGGTGCGCTGGTGATCACGCCTGAGTCCGGAGCGAGCGAGTAAAGCGATCACGCTGGTGGCGGGAACGTGGTCAGGTTCGCTTACAGCGATAGGTAAACCTGACCCCTTAAGGTAAAAACTTGGCTTCTACTTCTCCGGGAATGGCAAAACCCGGGTCAGATTGCGGTTTTCTACCTGATGGACGGAATCAGTCTCGTGCTTTCGCGACCATGAAACTGCACTCTGGCACCTGTTTTTGGTGGCGGGCCACATAGCCAACGAGTCGCCATTGCCGAAGTGCATTGGCGCCGTGAGCCGGTGACGCGCCGGGCGTCACGCGGCCGCCTCATTCCGGGCCGCCGTATGCCACGCATGCGCCGCGCGCAGACGCTGTTGCAGGATCTCCGCCAGCCGCGTCACCGCCGGCGGCGGCGCGGCGACCGCGCGATGGAGGGTCAGCCCCAGCGCCGGCAGCGTAGGCAGGCCGCCGGCGCCGGGCGGCAACAGGGTCAGTGTGTCCGGCACGCCGGCCGGCGTGCGCAGAGTCACGCCCAGGCCGGCGCGCACTGCGGCCCACACCCCGCCGAGGCTGGCGCTGGTGAAGGCGATGCGCCATGGGATGCCGGCGCGGTCCAGTGCCGTGGTCGCGGCGGTGCGCAGCAGGCACGGCGCCTCCAGCATCACCAGCGGCAGCGGTGCGTCGCCGCTCCAGGCCAGCGCGGGCGAGAGGCCGGGTGCGGCGGCGATCCAGCGCAGTGGCCAGGGCGCCTGCGCCTGGCAATGCGCCGAGCCGGCACCGGACTCCCAGGCCAGCGCCAAGTCCAGTTGGCCGGCCTCGACCCGTGCCCGCAACTCGTGCTGGCGGGCGATGCGCGCTTCGATCCGCACCTGCGGGTGGGCACGGGCGAAGCGCCCCAGGACGTCGGGCAGCATGTGTTCGCCGAAATCCTCCTGCAGCCCCAGCCGCACCCAGCCCTCCAAGGTCGTGTCCTGCAAGGCCACGATCGCCTCGTCGTTGAGCTCAAGCAGACGCCGCGCGTAGCCCAGCAAGGCTTCGCCGGCCTCGGTCAAGGCCAGGCCGCGGCCCTGGCGGCGGAGCACCGGCTGGCCGGCCTGTTCCTCCAGCTTCTTCAACTGCGCGCTGATCGCAGAGGTGGACCGACCGCGCCGCTCGGCCGCCTTGGCGAAGCTGCCCAGTTCCACGCCGACGACGAAAGTACGCAGCGCATCGAGATCGAAGGTGATCGGACGCATCGGAGCGATCCTGTTTTTCCGGATGAATGATTCGATATCTTCCGATTTTACGGAAGATCCGGCGCAACTAGGCTGTGCCCGCTCCCCATTGCGAGGCCTCCGATGCGCGATTCCATCCCCACCGCTCCTTCCCCGCAGGCGGCGTTCGCCGACATTGCGCCGGCCTTCGCCCGGTTGACCGACGAGGTGCTGTTCGCCGAGGTGTGGCAGCGCCCCGGCCTGTCGCCGCGCGAGCGCAGCCTGGTCACCGTCGCGGCGCTGGTGGCGCTGTACCGCTTGGAGCAGCTGCCGTTCCACCTGCAGCGCGGGCTGGATCACGGCCTGGACCGCGACACCCTGGCCGAGGCCATCACCCACCTGGCCTTCTATGCCGGCTGGCCGTGCGCGGCGTCGGCGCTGCCGTTGCTGCGCGCCGCCGCTGCGGCCCGGCCGGCCACGACGGAGACGCCGTGATGCCGCATGCCCGTATCTCGCTGCTGCGCGGCACCTCGCCCGCTTATCTGCGCGCGCTGTCGTCCAGTCTCTACCAGGCCATGCACGAGGCCTTCGAGGTGCCAGCCGGCGATTGCTTCCAGATGATCCACCAGCTGGCGCCGGAGGAATTTGCGTTCGACCGCCACTACCTGGGCGGGCCGCGTTCGGATCGCTTCGTGCTGATCGCACTCACCGCCGGCCGCGAGCGCAGCGATGCCTGCAAGCAGGCGTTCTACCGGCGCCTGGTCGAACTGCTGGCCATCGCGCCGGGGATCGCGCCGGAGGACGTGATGGTCACCATCGTCACCACCTCGGCGCAGGACTGGTCCTTCGGCGGCGGCCGCGCCGGTATCGCGGCCAGCGGGGCGCCGGCATGATCGCCATGCAGTACAGCATCGCGCTTCCGGCCGACTACGACATGGCCATCATCCGCCGCCGCATCGCCGAGAAGGGGCCGCTGCTGGACGCGCTGCCCGGGCTGCTGTTCAAGGCCTATCTGGTCGCGGATCGGCGCGATCCGGCGCTGCCCGCCCGGCAAAACCTGTATGCGCCGTTCTATCTCTGGCGCGATGCGGTGGCCATGCATCGCTTCCTCGACGGCCCCGCGTTCGCGGCGTTGTGCGAGTCCTTCGGCCGCCCGGCGGTTTCGTGCTGGATGGTCGAGGCCGCGAGCACACCTGCGGTCTTGCGCACGGCGCGCTACGCCACGCGCCAAATCCAGGCGGCCGGCTTCGCATCGATGGATGGCGCGCCCGACGAAGCGGGAGAGGCGCACGATCGCGCGCTGGCCACGGTGCTGGGCTACGAACCGCAGGGATGGACGCGTCTGCGCTTTGGTCTGTGGCGCGATTTGCCGCCGGCGGCGCACAGCGTCCAGTCCTACGTCGTGCACCACCTCAGCTCGCCAGGCGTCGCCGCGGCAGCAGGGTGAGGCGATGACGACGCGTGCTCAGGACAGATTACGCAGTGATGGTGTCAGGCTCGCCGCCAACAGCCTGACGTTGGGACCCATCGCTGCATAAGCCGACAAGCCATACTTTGGCGCAATCAAACCTGGGGTAGCGTGCCAGCAGAAGTAGGGGGTCGGAGTGCAGTTTTACGCGCAAGCGGCTGGGTCTGTCATGTGCTTTCGCGCGCATGAAACTGAACTCTGACTTCTCTTCGCCGCCCGGCTTGTTTCGGGCAACAGGGGTTTCAGTCCAAGACCTTGGCTTTGGCGATCAAGTCATCGACCGCCTTCGATACCAGTGGCTGCGCACGAACTGCTGGCATATTGGCCAAGGTATGCAGATCATAGGTTTTCCCTAGATCCTGCGCGACCAGGAAGCCGAGATAATAGCCACGGCGCTGTGGCAGGTCGGACGTCTTGGGCCCTCCAAAATTGAACAAGTCGGCATAGGCCGCATGGTCCTTTGACATCAGGACTCCCTTTAGTGCCAGTAGTGACGGCAGAAGCTTTTCGCGTGTGGCGGCTGCCATGTTGTCTGGAAGGGTCAACAGCAGCTCGTCTTCGCTGGCATCAGGATCCAGCTTGGAGGAGGCGTAGACCGCTAGTCCTTCGCGCCACAACGAACACCAGGTTTCCTCGCAAGGGCCTAACCGTGGTTCGTGGTAGACGTGAAACAATTCATGGTGAAAGAACGCCGATTCGTCGTGCACTTTGTCGCTATGGAAGGTGACCATGCCGTCTACGCCGAAGATCAGGACGGATTTGCCGTCGATGACGCGCGTGCCACCGTCCATTTCGCCGAGGGAGTGAAGTATCCAGACCAGGCTGTCCGGATGAAAATCTGGAAATGTTTTAAGAAATACCTGGGTGTTGCGTGGCAGATCCTCATCGATCATTTTGACCTTGGCGGCATATGCGTCGCGGATGGGCCCGAAAGCTTCGATGGATTTCTCGATAGTGCCGTCACGAAACGCCTGGGTCGCTTTGTCTCCGAAGCGCGCGAAACCGTAAAAATCCGGAAATTTCGCCGCGATATCGCGCTTGAAGATCGCGACCCGTTCCGCCATGGGCTTGCCCTGCGTCGCATCCCAGAAGGTCAGAAAGTCGCCTGAGATATTATGCACATCCAAGGTGGAGGCTGTCGCTTGCGCTGTAGGTGCTGTCGGCGCGGCCGCGATCGCGAACCGGCATGCGCCGTACATGAGCATCGTAAGCCCAATTGCAATTGCTTTTTTCGCTGTAGCCATTGTCTCCCGCCTAAGGTTGCGAACGTACACGTTGGTTGCGCCATGCGCTGCATGGATCTGCAGCCATCTTGAAGGAGGAGTCCCACGGACAAGAATACCCAAGTTCCGGCGGTGCGCGTCGGGGCGGGTCGCATTGCTGGTGGCGGCCATCCGGGGCTTGGCCTTGGCCTTGGCTTTCAATCCAATCGCACCCTCGGCTATCTCTCCCACGAACTCGGCCACCATGTGGCCGGCATTCCTGAAATCTCGGCGCCGCTCACCCGCGATCAGTACATTACCGAAAATATGGGTCAGAGTGCAGTTTTGCTCGTAAGCGACGGGATCCGGCTCGTGCTTGCGTGACAGTGAAACCGGATTCTGACCCCTCTTTTTGGGGAGCGCTGTCGGCTGGATATCCTGCTACTGATCAATGCTCCAGTCGGCTTTGTCCCGTGGTTGGCCGGTCTGGGTTGCGAGGCCACCGGGATCGATCAATGGCGCTATCCAGCCAAACGGCGGGGCAAGCTGTACTCGACCCTGCAGTCCACTGACATTGAGCAGAGTTGAAGCCTTGCAGCTTGCGGAGTTGCTCAATGACCCCGCCGGACTGACTTCTGAAAGAAAGCAACGCTACAGTGCAGTGCCTGCTTTGCGATCAACGGGTCGGGCGGGGCCTGGCCTTCCATCAACGCATCACATGCAAGGAGATCATCGTGGGCACTTGGGGTAATGGATCTTTTGAGAATGACGACGCGGCTGACTTCATGGCTGACCTCACTGAGGTTGCTGACCTGAGCCTGGTCAGTGACGCACTGGCCGCCGTGCTTGCAGCCGAGGATTACCTGGAGGCGCCCGATGCGTGCCTGGGCATCGCGGCGGCCGAAGTGGTCGCCGCCGCCGCCGGCCGGCCGACGGCCGCCGCTCAGGAGGAAGAAGAACTGACCGAGTGGCTTGCCCGGATCGCACCGGAGGTGAGCCCGGACCTCATCAAGCAGGCCATCCAGGCGCTCGACCGGATCGTCGGCAAGCAGTCCGAGCTGCGCGAGTTGTGGGAAGAGGCCGACGAAGCCGATGCATGGCAGGCCACCGTGATGGCGTTGAAGGCGAAGCTGCAGGGTTAGGCACGGCACGACGGCTCGCGTACCGGCTGCACGAGCTATTTTTCCAATCCACAACCTGACGGGACAGGCCGCATTCGCGCCGTGTTCCCTATCAGTAGCCTGACTTCTGACCCGGTCTACCGAAAATAGGGCAGAGTACAGTTGCCTGTGGGAGCGAAGAAGTTGATCTCGTGCTTTGGCTCGGATGCAACTGAACGCTTAGTGCTCTTCGCGGCTGGACGTTGTCGGGTGATATAGAGCACACATGAGATCATCGCTCTCGAAGATTTCGCTGTTAGGTGCGCAGCTCCTTTTGAACGGTTGCTGCCACTTCACGCCTTGCCACCCAGGGAGTTACATCACCGGGACGGTGACCGATGCTGTATCACATCAGGGAATTGCCAACGCTAGCGTTCGGCTCTATCACCACGCCACCCATACTGCTCGGATCTTTCGCGCATATGAAGCCGCGCTCGGACCGTTCATTTGGCGCAGCCGCTTCAGCCTGTGACGGGCGGTCGGAAATGCTTGCGCCTTTGCGGCTTGCGTACGCACCACGCAGTCTTCGGCGTGATCGTTCACCAGGCCCATCGCCTGCATGAAGGCATACGCGGTGGTCGGGCCGACGAACTTCCAGCCAGGCCTGCTTAGCCAGTCGGCTCACAGCATCTGCATTTTTGAAACTCGTCGCTAGCCAGATGCGGACTTCGATAGGCACCAGACGCTATCGCCGTAGATAGGTCATTAAATCTAGTCTAGCGTCACATTTTTGCTATTGACTAAGTCGAGCAGATCAAGCGAGTCTCGTAAGCACGACACTAGGATGTCGATGGGGAGCGATAGGCATGGAGGCCCGCTGTGTTCGTGGATGCCAATTTTCTGTCAGATGTAGAGCGAGTTGCTCCGTCGGGCCGGATCAATATCGGTATATTTTAAAACTGAACCTACTTGGTTAGACAAGAACTTAAAGGATGCTCTGCATCCTCGCAAAGGATATGCGATGAATTATTCAAAAGTAATTGCTATAATTTTTCTTACTATCTACTCTGTCTTTTCCGGCGTTTCTTTTGCCCAGAGTAATGGGCAAGGCTGGTCCCTTGAGGCCGAGAATTCGACAATGCCTCGCAAGGGATTTGGAAGCTTCGAGAATCAACCGCAAGCGGTCTCGTGGATACCGAACATCCCAGGCGTTCAGCCTAATGCGGGCGATCTCTATTCCTACGTCAAGTATGTGAGAAAAGTTACGCCAAAGCCAAACGGACTAACCGAGATCACATATTGGATGGGCAAGACACAGCCGCTTGATCCGGATTGGACCTACTACTTAGGCGGCATCACTTACAGTGAGGAAGACGCGACAGAGCTCATCCGTAGCGCCTATGATCCTGTACCTGCCTGCGCCTCTTACGGCGCCGCTGTCGCTACGCCCACCAGCGACTGGTACGCGCTGTTTACGGGGATGGAAGGACGCTATGAGGGAAAGTCTTTAAGCATCTCCACTTTCGAGTATGAAGACGTTGGGATTTGCTCATCTGTAACTTATCAGCAAACTTTAATTAGGATGCGGCGTCTTCAGTGCCCTGTTCCTTACACTCAGTGGAATGATGATGAGCAGGGCTGCGTCAATTTAGACGCGTTCGCCTATGTCACAGGGACGAATCTGCAATGCGATGGTGGATCTGGTAACAGCGGTTATGTGGGTAACCCCTGTGACGTCAAGACTGGCGATAAAACGCAACCCGAGCTCGATCTCGACCTTGGATGGATGAGTCTGCTTCGTACCTATCACTCGACGAGTTCTATGAGGAATGGAGGATTCGGGACGGGCTGGACTCACAACCATCAGATCGCGCTAGTCTTTGGCACGGGTGTCGCTCAAATAGTCAGCGGATCTGGCTTCTCGAAGACATTCGCCGAAACTGACGGAAAATTCGTTGCAACAGATAGCAGTGGGGACACTCTGCAGGCACGTGGCGCTGGCTGGGTCCTTAATTCGGGCTCAAGTACAACCTCTTTCGATTCAGCGGGCAGGTCTACCAGAATAGATTACGAGACAGGTAAGTTCATAGAATATGATTATGACGAGATTGGAAGGCTTGAATCAGTACGAAATTATGATGGCAGGGAATTGAGTTTTAATTATGCCAGTGATTCTGAAGCTTCAAGCATAGCTTCAGTTTCTCTTGGTGGCGCGCAGCTCGCATCTTACACATACAATGAGCTGGGTCAGGTAGCTTCCGTTACTTACGCGGACGGAAGCTCCAGGGGCTATCATTACGAGGAAACAGATAATCCCAACAACTTAACGGGAGTGACAGACGAGGAAGGCCAGCGTTTCAGTACCTTTACCTATGATTCTTCTGGAAAAGTCGTTTCCAGTTCGCATGCTGGGGGAGCTCAAGGTGTAAGCCTGTCCTATGCCAGCGGTAGTACGGTCGTCACAGATTCGCTTGGAAATGAAACAACATACACAATATCTTCCAACAGCTCCGGAGTGCCTAGCATTTCGGCAGTATCCGATAGCAGAGGGACGACAGCCTACACGCGTTTCAGTGCGGGAGCTGATGCTCGGCAGCGATTGAGCAGCGTCACCGATCCTATGGGGGTGGTTACCAAGCACGCGTATGGAGAGATAACGGATTCCGGCGTGGTGGAGAACGTTCACACCATGCAGGAAGCATTTGGACTGCCAGAGCAACGTACGACGATCACCCGCACAGAGGTTGAATCCAATCGGATTTTGTCTGTCCAGTTTGATCGACTACTGGTGGACTACACACGCAACGCACGTCTGCAACCTACATCTATCACCTCCACTAACCTCGATACGAGCGGTGCACGGATTGCAACCCTGTCATACTGTGAAGATGCGGACGTAACGGCAACTGGAAGCAACTGCCCAATTCTTGGCCTTCTGAAAGCATTCGACGGTCCGCGCACCGACGTTAACGACCTCACTCAATACGCCTATTTCGGTAGTGATGATATGGGCTGCGGCATGGCAGGATCTGGCAGCTGTGCTCATCGCAAAGGAGATCTGTGGAAGGTGATTGATGCGTTCGGGCATGTCACCGAAACCCTCGCCTACGACGGCGCAGGCCGCCCGCTGTCGGTCAAGGACCCCAACGGCGTCATCACCGACTACGAGTACCACCCGCGCGGCTGGCTGACCGCCACCAAGGTGCGTGGGGCCGACAGCAGCACCGAATCCGACGACCGCATCACCCGCATCGACTATTGGCCCACCGGCTTGGTCAAGCGGGTCACTCAGCCCGACGGCGCCTTCACCGCCTACACCTATGACGCAGCGCACCGCCTGACCGACGTCAGCGACAACGCAGGTAACACGATCCACTACACCCTGGACAATGCCGGCAACCGGATCGCCGAAGACACCAAGGACGCCAATGGCAACCTCAAGCGCACCCTGAGCCGGGTCTACAACCAACTCGGCCAGTTGGCGACGCAGGCCGATGCCGTGGGCAATCCGACGGATTACGGTTACGACGCCAACGGCAACGCCACTTCGGCCACCGACGCCCTGTCGCGGGTCACCCAGTCCGAGTACGACCCGCTCAACCGCCTCAAGCGGACGCTGCAGGACGTGGGCGGCATCGCCGCGGAGACCAAGCTTGCCTATGACGCCCTGGACCGCCTGACCGAGGTCACCGATCCCAAGGGCCTGAAGACCACATACAACTACAGTGCGTGGGGTGACTTAACGCAGCAGGTCAGTCCGGACAGTGGCAGCACTACCTACACTTACGACAGCGCTGGCAACCGGGTCACGCAGACCGATGCGGAGAACAGGGCTGCCACTTACGTCTACGACGCCCTGAATCGGCTGACGGGGATTAGCTATGCCACGCCTGCGCTCGATGTCGCGTACACCTACGATGTCACTGAAGATGTCTGCAGTGTCGACGAGACCTTTTCGACCGGCCGCCTGACCAAGATGCAGGACGGCAGCGGCACCACGCAGTATTGCTACAACCGCTTTGGCGACCTGACCCGCAAGGTGCAGACGGTCAATGGCGTGGCCCTGACCTTGCGCTATAGCTATGCCCCGGGCGGCCAGCTCACCGCCATGACCTATCCGGATGGCGCCGTGGTGGACTATGTGCGCGACAGCCAAGGGCGGATCACCGAAGTCGGCGTCAAACCGAGCGCTGGCGCCCGCCAGGTGCTGCTCACCGGCGCGACCTATCACCCGTTCGGTCCAGCGGCAGGCTGGACCTACGGCAATGGCCGCCAGATGACCCGCACGCTGGATCTGGACTATCGTCCGGCCGCCATCCATGACGCCAGCACGGGCGGGCTCGCCGTCGGCTTCAACTACGACGAGGTCGGCAACCTGGTGGAACTGACCCAGCCGGGCAGCACCTTGCCGCAGGTCGGCCTCGGCTATGACGCCCTCGGGCGGTTGACCCAGTTCAAGGACGGCCCGACCGGAACGGTGATCGATGGCTACGGCTACGACAAGACCGGCAACCGGATCAGCCTGAGCACGGCAGCAGGCACCTCGACCTACAGCTATCCGACCACCAGTCACCGGCTCACCAATGTCGGTGGCATCGCCCGCACCTACGACGCAGCCGGCAACACGACGGCTATCAACGGGACGGCCAAGCAGTTCGTCTATGACGACACGGGGCGGATGAGCAGCGTCAAAGCCGGCGGGATCACCACCCGCAACTACCAGTACAACGGCAAGGGCGAGCGCGTGCGCAGCTACCTGAGCACGGCCAACACCTACACCTTGTACGACGAGGCCGGCCACTGGGTCGGCGACTACGGCGCCAATGGCACTCCGGTACAGCAGGCGATCTGGATGGATGATCTGCCGGTAGGCCTGCGCGCCGCGGCCGCCAGCACCGTGAGCTACATCGAGCCCGACCATCTGGGCAGCCCACGCGCGGTCATCGACCCGGTAGCCAACACCGCAATCTGGAAGTGGGACATCAAGGGCGAGGCCTTCGGCGCCACGGCGCCGGAGCAGGATCCGGATGGGAACGGTACGGCGTTCAATCTGGATATGCGGTTCCCGGGCCAGCGCTACGATCAGTACACGGGACTCAGCTACAACTATTTCCGCGACTATGAGCCTGGCACGGGGCGGTACAGTCAGAGTGATCCGATTGGATTGCGCGGAGGGATGTCAACATACAGCTATGCTGAAGGAAATCCGATTTCGGGACTTGATCCGTTGGGTCTTACCGGGGAGCGCGTTAAGGCAGAACCAGTACCTCAAACTCCACAAATGGCGGCGGCAGCGAGTCGTCTGCAAGGGCTTGCTAATAGCGCAGCTCGAAATGTGGATGCCACTTGTGGCATACGGTGCTCGCTACCGTGGATACGAGGCACACTGATACACAGTGAGTTTAAACGACTGGTGGACACTACATGCCCTTCCGCGCAGTACGCAACTGAGGTTAGCTACAAAGATGGGCAAGTTGTTCCATACGGCACATGGGGGTCCTCACGCGCAGATGTCATCTTTGGACAGACGGGCGCCCCCACCGCTGTGTATGATCTAAAAACAGGCTGGGCATACATTTCTCAAGGCCAAGCTCAGGCCTACTATCAGAACTTGCCGCCTGGAACTCCAATTCTCGTGATTAGACCCGATGGCCGTTAAGTCAATAAATAAGCGCTTGGTGTCTCGACTGATGCATCAGAGAGTCAACGGACTGCTGAACTCTGGCGTCTACTTTTTCCTTGATGGTTATGATCACGTATTGAGAGGATTCGCTCTCGAGTATGTGCCGAGAGGGCTCTATGTATGGAACTTCAGGTTTCCTTTATTCGATTTTTTTGGCCCTAACCTCTCATATAGTAATCGCCTGAGCGAAGGCTCATTCATCGATAAGGCTGAGAAGACAGAAGAAGAAATCGTTGATTTCGTATTGGCATCACCGGAGCTTGCCGAATCGTTATCTGGAGAGCCAATGACTTTGTTGGATTTTAATAAATTTTTGCACAGGAGTCATGCATTTCTTAACCCGCATGCCCAGCTGATTTATGCCGCATCACTGACGTTACTAAATCAAGAACCGCAAGCCCTTGCAGTGTTGGAAAAAATTCCATCCACCTTACATCCCAAGGATGTTCCGTCCCTTAAGAACTTAATAATTGGCATTGAAAATGGCACTGCTCGAGAAATTCTTGATGATGTGTGTCGAAAAAATCTAATAACACTTGGAATATCACATTTACGCTAGAAAAATTGTCAACACCTAGAGCGGAGCTTATCTTCGTTCGGCCACACGAATGACTGGATTACAGCAACGGACCGGGACGGTGATCGATAGCTACGGCTACGACAAGACCGGCAACCGTATCAGCCTGACCATCGGGGCAGGCGCCTCGACTTACAGCTATCCGACCGCCGATCACGGGCTCACCAACGTCGGTGACATCGCCCGCGCCTACGACGCAGCCGGCAGCACCACGGGCATTAACGGGATGGTCGACAATAGGGGTCGGAGTGCAGTTTGGCTCGCAAGCGCCAGGATCCGGCTCGTGCTTGCGTGACAGTGAAACCGCACTCTGACCTCTTTTTTTTGGGGGGGGGGTATCAACTCCTCGGAGTAGCATGAGCGGGATGAAGATCACCCCGAACGATGTGCGCGAGCGCGCTCGCGTCTGGGCGATGGCGCCGGATGATCCTGAAGGCGCGGCCGTTCTTGCCCGCAGGATCAATCATCCGTGGTATCGCTGCCAAGCACTCGCACGTGCTGCCGAATTCTCCGATGGGCGCAAACGCGCCGAACTGCTCGATGCAGCCATTCGGGCGGCGCAGGAGCAGGACGAGCCCAATCGCATTGTGACGGTCTCAGCATGGCCGATCCGTGTCATGGTGGATCGCGCACCCGACCTGGCGGAAGGTCTCGTCCGCCGAATGATCCACGTTGCCGAAACCGAGCCGCATACCCTTCGCCGAGCGCACGCGCTGCAGTCGCTTGCGTTCGCCGTGTCCCGCTCACCGTTGCTTCTTGGACTTGTTGTTCCAGCGATGGCCAAGGCCATTCTTGGCGGGCACGGGTGGCGCATTGACCGTGTGATCCGCGATACCTTCGAGTTGGTCCGCGAAACCCATCCAGATCTGCTGCTCTCCTTGGCGCTGCATCACAAGGCCAATCGTCAGCAGCAAAGGCTTTTGGCGTCACTCTCCGAGTGAGGATGACGACCCGACGTACACGTTTCTCCACCCCGTCACGGGGAATGGGGGTCAGGGGAATGGGGGTCAGAGTGCCATTCTGCTCGCGAGCGAAGAGGGGGCTCGGGCTCTTTCGGCCATGAAATTGGACTCTGATCCCTGCTTCGGTCCATCGTTGCCGGAGGCTCTTCTTCAAACGTGACCGATCAAGATCGTGCCAAGGGTGAAAAGATGAAGGTCGTCTACCTGGTTGGATGGAGTCCTGGCTGTGACAAAGTTGGTCTCAATGACATGTTAAGGGCTCGGTTCAACTTTACTCTTGGTGAGGCCAAGAAGGCCGTTGACAACGTGCTAGAGGGGGAGCGTGTCGAGCTGCACGTCCACGACGACCAGTTAGAGGTCGTCTCCTCAGAACTTGAAACCTTTTGTGTCAAGTACGAAGTGACCTGAATTCGACACTTGATGCTGCCGGAAACAGGAGGCAGGGGACTGTTTTCCATGCAGGGACGGCATTGGGCTCGTGCTTCAGCGGACACAAAGCTGTGCTCCGGGTCCTGTTTGGTCCCTCAAAGAGGGCAGGTTGCCTAGCCGATACCCCAGAACGCGTCCTTGACCGCATCCCAGAGTTGCTTGAGTGTCTTGCTGCGGCCGCGCGCGAAGGCGAGCCGAACGCACTGCACCAGCAGCGCAACAGCAAGCGCGGCGAACACCAGAAGACCCAAGGCCTCCCTCAATAGAAACGTAGCGACTGCCAAGGCTGCCAATAGCCCGAGAACCGCCAGGTCTGTCTTTAGCGTGCTTGGCGATGACGTTGGTCCCATGGCACCTAAGATCTGAGTTAACCGAGATGCGAAACGGCGTCGGCTCGGACGCACTGTCAGCCTGCTTGCCGCACCGCCCAGTAAGCTGCGAGCGCGATCCCAGCCGTGAGCTGCAGAACGAGAATACATCCGACGCCGATGCGACCAGCGGCTTGTTGGGTGCGGCGGGCCACATAACCGAGCGCCAGCGTGACCATGAAGCTGATGGCCCAGGCGAACCAGGCGATGCCCTTGCCTACGCAACCGAAGCTCTCGCAGTACATCCGCCAGAGCATGACGCCGCCGATGGCCAGTGCAAGCAAGGCCAGCGCATAAACCCACGTGGTGGCAAGCGCCAGGATACGGCGCTGCTTGGACGAAGTTTCAACGATCACCATCAGCGGTCTAACGCCAGCGTTAAGCCGAGTAGCGAAGCGGCGTCGGTTTGAACAAATGCTAGGGCGCATGTCGGGTCTCCCCAGCCTCGCTTTGATGAGAGGCGGGTGCGACCGATCAATGGTTGCTTGATACTGATGAGCCTGCACTTAGATGCAGTACACATGCGGCCCCTCCACGCCTTCAGACCACCAAGCCTCTAGCTCGGGGAAGCAAGAGATCACTTGGCCCACCACCTGCTCTGGCTTGTATCGAAGGTGCCCGGTTCTGAGAACCTCATGCCAAGGTCTGCGAAGATTGAACCAGCAGCCCAATGGGCCGCCTCTCCTGCGTTGAAGTCGACCATGTCTTGTCCGGCTTCGCATGGGCAAGCCTTCCGGCGCACTGAAGTTCAAGACGAAATATGGCCGGTGGTACTTGTCCCATTGAATCTCGAACTCATACGCCACACCCCCGTCAATCTTTCGAAAAGGAGTGCGCAGAGAATTGTTTGACTTGATGCGCGCAAATCCGCGCTCCAGCGCGAAGGGGTAGAACTCTCGCTTCACGGCTTCGCGCAGGGGCTGTGGCATGTGTGATGGCCAAGGCATGAGTCAGGTCGCGCTGCGAGGCGGCGTCGCCTCGAATGAACTGGTGGGCGCCGCTCCGGCCGCCATCAGCTGATCAACCAGTTCTGCCAGGGTGAGCGGGCCCGCGTCTTGCCAGAAGGCCTTTGGCATTGCCACGCCAAGTGTCTCCTGCAGTTCCGCGATCGTCTCCTCCACATCCAGATCCCTATCCATGGCGTCGAAGCGAGGGCCGCCTGCCACGACAGCAACGCTATCTCCGGGGAGGAAGTACGGGTTCGGCCAGCCCAAGTGACGCGCCATGATGACACCCATCTGGGTCGCGACGCGCTGCCGCTCGCCTCCGCCCCAGCGATCCAACAGACCGGGCGAGCGCGATCGCTGCTGGGCAGCGAGCGCCTTAAAGAACGAAAGGTCAGGTCCAAGCCAGCGAACGCCGATGAAGAATCTCTCCCATGGGTCGGTGGGCGGGTAGTTCGGCGGATACTGGAGCGGCTGGTCAGGAGTCATCGTCAGCATCTGATCCCACACCCCGGAGTTGGGCTGTCGCGGGGATTGTTTGGATGCGCTTTCAGGCCTGTCAAGCAGATTCCCGAGGGAAGTAAGGGGTTACGGACCGCGTCGTGCCGCCGCCAGCTGAAGCCTCCGGACGTGCCGACGGCCTGGACCACAAGCAGGCTAGACTCCGGTCCAGATCAACGCAGGGGAAAACAGGATGAATACGCACAGAAGCTTGCGCGCCGCGCTGCTTTCAGTCGCGCTCGTGTTCGGCACCGCGCAAGCCAAAGAAACACCGCTGCCGCAGCCACAGGCCAGCCTGATCTCCAGCATCTCCGCCGACGCGATGCGCGGGGATCTGTCCTTCCTGGCGTCCGATGCGCTGGAGGGGCGGGGCACGCCGTCGCGGGGGCTGGATCTGGCGGCCGAGTACATCGCGGCGCAGTTCCGGGGCGCGGGGCTGGAGCCGTTGGGCGATGACGGGTATTTCCAGACGGCGGACTGGCGCCAGATCGCGCCGGAGAAGGAGCGGGCCAAGTTCGCCGATGCGCCCGAGCCGTTGATCGTGCGTAACGTGGTGGGCGTGCTGCGCGGTTCGGATCCGGTGTTGAGCAAGACCTATGTGCTGGTCACGGCGCATTACGATCATCTGGGCATCCGCAAGGACAAGGGCGATGACCCGATCTTCAACGGGGCCAACGACGATGGCAGCGGCACGGTCTCGGTGATCGCGCTGGCGCGCGCCTTCGCGGCGCAGCAGGTGCGGCCCAAGCGCAGCATCGTGTTCATGACGGTGTTCGGCGAGGAGCATGGGCTGGTGGGCTCGCGCTACTACGGTGCGCATCCGCTGGTGCCGGTGGCCGACACGGTGGCCAATATCAACCTGGAGCAGGTCGGCCGCACCGACGACAGCGAGGGCCCGCAGGTGCGCGCGGCCGCGATCACCGGCGCGGACTACTCGCAAGTGGCCGATGTGCTGCGCAAGGCGGGTGAGGCCACCGGCATCCGCATGACCAAGCACCCGGTCAACAGCGACCGCTATTTCGCCTTCAGCGACAACCAGGCGCTGGCCGACCTGGGCGTGCCGGCGCACACCATCAGCGTGGCCTACGCCTTCCCCGACTACCACGGCCCGGCCGACACCTGGGACAAGATCGACTACGCCAACATGGCCGCCATCGACCGCACCGTCGCCCTGGCCGTGTGGACCATCGCCAACGACCCGAAGGCGCCGCGCTGGAACGCCGACAACCCCAAGGCCGCCAAGTACGTCGAGGCCGCGCGCAGGCTGCACGGCGAGCAAAACGCCGCGCCCTGAGCGCGGATGGCTTCCGTCGGCTGCCGCCTGGACGGGGGCAGCGAAGCGCGCGCGGAAGCCGCCCCGCGCGGTGTTGACACCGGCCACGGGGCGGAGCAACGTCGGTTTCGAGGAGCCTGGAAACGCCCAGCGCGCGCGGCCCGCCCTTGAACCTGGTGTCCCGGTGCCTGCAGTCCGGCAGGGGCACCCGATGCGATGGCGGCATCGGCAGGGTGGCCATGACCGCCCCCGCAAGGCGCATGCGCCTGCCGGCGCGCTGCGGTGCCTGCTTCTCCTTCCCTTCCGTCCGCCGGGCATGGCGGGCGGTCACTTCGCGATGCCAAGGAGCAATAACGATGACGGACCATCTCTTCGATGATCGGAACACGACGGGCGGCGCGCTGCCCGAGGACAGCCAGCACCTGCTGATGCAGGTCGGCCACCAGCTGCGGCTGCTGGCGCGGCTGGCGCAGCCCCGCCCCGGCGGCAAGCGGAAGCAGGCGCCCGGCGTGGGCGCGGCCGAGCTGGCCTTCAGCCTGGACCAGGTGGCCGGGCAGGTGGAGGCGGTGCTGCTGCGGATGTCGCGTCCGGCGCAGGCCGGCGCGGCGCTGGCGGCGGCCGAAGCCGCCGCGCCATATGCAGCGGATGAGGCGACGCAGGCGCAGGGCCCGCGCCTGGCCTTCGGGGCGACGCTGGCGCAGCTGGACGCCCTGCAGCTGCTGGTCTCGGGCATCAAGGCCTTCGGCGATGCGGTGTTCGCCGAGCAGGCGGCCGACTACGCGGCAGGCAGCGTGTCGATGCTGGGCTTTGCGATCTTCAACCAGGCCAGCGAGGTGGCGGACCTGCTCACCGAGATCGCGGCGCAGCCGCTGGCGACGGGCAGCGGCCCCGCATCGGTGCGGGAAGTCCGGCTCACGTATGGCGGCGGGTCCGTCCTGGCGTTGTGCCACGACGTGCAGGCCGCACTGCGCCTGCCGCAGGCCGTCTGCCGGATGGCCGGGGCGATGCGGTTGCACTGACGCGCGCGCACCGCGATCGGTGGGAAGCAGCGGCGGCCTCGGCCGCCGCTGTTGTTTGCGGAATGAAAGGCGGCTTGCGGGGCGTCCTCGCCTTGGGCGTGGTGCGAAGTGGGTTTGCGCGTTGCGTTGGCGCATGGTGCGGCGGCTGGCTTCCGAGCCGCGTGGTCAGCGCCTGTGCTTGCGGAAAGACGCGCCTGCCGACGTTTCGGCTGACACGCCGTGACCCCCTATGGGCCTACCGGGGGCAGCAGTACGCGCGTGCTGCGCGTGCTCGCCAGCTCGCTCTGCAGACATCGAGCACAGCCAGGCGGGTAGGCTAGTCTTCTATCGTTCGCACCAACCAAGGTTTTGCCATGCCCCTCCATCCCGACTTCCCCGTCGTCGAAGGCCATTACCCGCTCACGCCGGACTGGGCGATCACGCTGGACGCGCCCTACAACCGGCGCATCGAGGACGGCGACCTGGTGCTGTGGAACGAGCGCGTCACGGTGTGGATGACGATCTGGCACAACGACGGCGGGGCAAGCATCGAGGCGCGCCTGGACGATGTGCGCCAGCATCAGTCGCCGGAGGCGCACGACATCGAGCAGGCGCAGATCGGCGATATCCGCTTCTACGCCTATCGCCTGGCCGAGGAAGTGGACGACCCAGACGATGCGCGCAGGCCGGGCTACTACGGCCATGCCTTCGCCGAGGACAGCCAGGTGCAGATGGCGGTGTACTTCGACGATGAGGAGGATCTGGCGGTGGCCCGTGCGCTGCACCAGAGTCTGGTGCATACGAGCGGCGGTGACGCTGCGGAGTGAAGGTGTTCGGAGTGCGGCTGGCGGTGGTTCGCGGTGGCTGAGGTCGGCATGCCAAAGGCTCCGCTACTGGACATCGGCTTGTCGCCGTCAGATCGCCGAAGCCTTTGAACCTGCGGCCACGCAAGTAACCCACTACCGTCGTTCCGGCGGAAACGGCAGCCCAGCGACTCTCACGCGGAAGCCTCAAAGTCCATGGATTCCCGCGTGCGCGGGAATGACGGGCTTTTGGCTTACCGAAGGCGTTGAATTTGGAGCCACTCCCATCACCCACCACCGTCGTTCCCGCGAAAGCGGGAACCCAGGGACTTTCGCGGGAGAGCCTCCAAGGCGCTGGATTCCCGCGTGCGCGGGAATGACGGATCTTCGAAAGGCGGTTGTCCATTCGCGCTTCGGCGTCCGCGATGCGCCCTAAAACGTCGCCCGAACCTGCAGCCCCACTGCCAGCGCATCACCCGCGCGCCTGTAGCTGAAGGTGCGCGGATCGACGATGTACTGCAGGTCCGGGCGCAGCGTCAGCCAGGGCCTGAGCTGGGCGGTGTAGGCCAGCTCGTACAGGCGTTCGGCATCGGTGAGCTGATAGAGCGGTGAATCGCTGGGGACGCCTGTGTCGGCCAGTTCGACGCGCTGCGCCGCGCGCAGGGCGCCGTTGACCTTGGCGCTGGCGTAGCCCAGCGCCAGGCGGTCCTGGCTGCGGGTGCCGAGACCCTGGTAGTACAGGCCGGCCACGCGCCAGTGGCGCAGGGGCGAAGTCGCCTGGTCGGTCTGCATGTACTCGCCGAAGACGGTGAGTCCGCGCGTGGGGTCGGCGGTCTCGGCGCTGAGCTTCTGCTCGGCCAGCAGCCACACGCCGTCGCGCCCGCTGACGCTGGCGGCGGTACCCAGCCGCCTGGCGCGGGAGGTGTCGGCGTAGGCGCCGACCTGGTAGCTGCCGGCGTAGGGGCCGCCAGCACCCGGCGTCCACGCCAGTTCGAGCACGAACAGCGAGCCGGTCGTACCGCTCGCGAAGGGGCGGAAGGCGGTGTGCACGTTGGTGCCGCGCAGCTGCGGATTGACCTGGAACCAGCCGCCGCGCAGGACCACGCGCGCGGCCAGCGGCCACCCGGCCTCGGCCCCCCAGCGCGCCACCGGGTAGTTGTACCAGCCGCTGTTGCCGGTCATCGACAGCGGGTGCGCGCACAGCGCCGAGTTGAGGAAGCTGTTGCCCGCGGCCAGCAGCCCGAAGTGGCTGCCCATCGCGTAGAAGCCCAGCTTGAGATAGCCGCCGTCGGCGAAGCCGTAGTCGAAGCTGACCTCACTCAGCCGCGTGTAGGTGCCGCCATAGACCTGCTGCAGGGCGAAGCGGTTGCCGACCAGATCGGCCGAGGCGCTGCGGCCGCGGCGATCGTTGAGCGTGAGGTGGAACGCCCCGCCGCGCCAGCCGGCCAGCCGATCCATGGCCAGGTCCAGGCCGACGCGCAGCTGCTGCGCATAGCGCGCGCCGCTGACCCGGTCGCCGTTGTCGATGACGTCCACGGCCTCGCCGATGTAATCGCCGCGCGGCGCGACACCGCGCGTGGCCCAGTCCTGGCGCACGCCGCCCCAGTCGCCGGTCATGGTGGCGGCCTGGTCAGGCGTGGCGTGGGCCTGCGTGCAGATCAGCAGCGCGCACAGCAGGGCACAACAGGAACGGCCGGGGGAATGCCGATGCATGGGTGGGGGTCCGCGGGCGTGGCGTCGGGGAAACCGCGCGCGGTGGCGGCGCGTCGGTGCCGGGAGGCCTCTGGGGTTACGCCGTTCGTGGCGCGGCGCCGCCATGGCGATGCGTTGGGAGGGCTATCGACCTTGAAGCTTCTGCGACGCCACCTTGGGAAAGTGGTCTCGGCGTCGCGCCGCTCACCGGTGGTATCGCACCGATGCGTCCCCGAAAGACCCGAATCGTCGTTCCCGCGAACGCGGGAACCCAGCGATTTCCGCAGGCAAGGGCCAGGGGCCGGGGACACGCGTTAGAGGGAGGCTGCAGGTTTTCCGGCCATTCCCGTCGCGGAGCCGTAAGCGCTAAAGCAGGACCCAAGGCATCCGCCGCCGGCGTCGCGACACACCGTGGCCCGGTTCGCGCACCGCAGCGGGCCATCGGCGCGCGGTTGAGGGAAGATGCTGCCTCTAGCGCGTCCGGGAGGCTGGCGATGTCGAAGGTCCGTGTCGAAGGTTTCACCCTGTCCCTGGACGGCTTCGCCGCGGGGCCGCATCAGCGCCTGGAGGCGCCGATGGGCGAGGGTGCACAGGATCTGCATCGGTGGCTGCGGGGGACGCGCACCTTCATGCAGACGCTGTTCGGCAAGGAGGGCGGCAGCACGGGGCTGGACGACGAGATCGCCGCGCGCGGGTTCGAGAACCTTGGCGCCTGGATCATCGGGCGCAACATGTTCGGGCCGATCCGTGGCGACTGGGGCGACGCGGACTGGCGCGGCTGGTGGGGCGACGATCCGCCGCACCACGTGCCGGTGTTCGTGCTGACCCACCATGCGCGGCCCAGCCTGCCGATGCAGGGCGGCACGGTCTTCCACTTCGTCACCGGCGGCATCCACGAGGCGCTGCGCCTGGCGCGCGAGGCGGCCGGCCCGCGCGATATCCGCATCGGCGGCGGTGCCGACACCGTTCGCCAGTATCTGCAGGCCGGCTTGATCGACCAGCTGCATCTGGCCATCGCGCCGACGCTGCTGGGCTCGGGCGAGCGCCTGTTCGACGGTGTGGACCTGACGGTGTCCGGTTACCGCTGCACCAGCTTCCGCGCCTCGGACGCGGCGCTGCATGTGGTGCTGGAGCGGGGCTGAGCCGCAGGCGTCGCAGCGCGGGTAGTTTCGTCCTTGCCCGGTGGCGGGTGTTTGTCGAGAATGCGGTTGGGCTGCGCATGGAGCGCGAGCCAGAAAAGGGGAAAACACATGAAGCGTGTTGTTTCGGCCGTCCTCGCGATGGCGAGCCTCTGCGTGGCCGGATGCGCCACCTACAACGTCGGCGGCGCATCGGCATCGGCGCAACTGAAGAAGTTCGAGCCGGTGCCCGGAAAATCGAGCCTGTATGTGTGCCGCGAGAAAGCCCTGCTGGTGGCGCGCGGGGTCAAGACCGTGGTCCTGGTCGACAACGAGCCGATCGGCGCACTGAAGGCCAACAGTTTCGTGCATACCGATCTCGCGCCCGGAAAGCACGGCGTGCTGCTGCGGCACGACGGCATCAATGCCGGCGCCGGCGGCTTCATGACCATCGACACCAAGCCCGACGAAGTGCGCTTCCTGTGGGTGGGCGTCACCGGCCACGGCTGGGGTGTGCTGACGGTGGACAACTTCGATGACGAGGCCAAGGCGCGCCAATGCGTGCTGGGTGCCGAGTACTCGGTGCCCTGAGCCGGATCGGCCGGCATCCGCTTTAGCGGGCGCCGAGACGAATTCCGACGCGCTCCTCGCCCCTTGCTGACGCCGCGCAGTCACGGGCGGCGCTAGGCTGTCGCGCGAGATCGATCGCGTACGAGGTGTGGAATGCAAGGGATTTCCGGAAAGCGCCAGGTGCTGGGGCTGGTCGGCTGGCTGCTGCTGGTGTTCGTTGCTGGCGCCATCGGCGCGGCGGCGTCGGTGCAGGCGGCGACTTTCTACGCCACGCTGGCACAGCCGTCCTGGGCGCCGCCGGCGGCGGTGTTCGGGCCGGTGTGGAGCGTGCTGTATGTGCTGATGGGCATCGCGGCGTGGCTGGTCTGGCGATGCGGCGGCTGGGCCGCGCAGCGGCGGGCGCTGACCGTGTTCGTGGCGCAGCTGGCGCTCAATGCGCTATGGAGCTGGCTGTTCTTCGGCTGGCACCTGGGCGCGGCGGCGATGCTGGACATCGTCGTGCCTGTGGGTGCTGATCGTGGTCACAGTGGCGATGTTCTGGCGCGCGCGGCCGCTGGCAGGCGTGCTGCTGCTGCCGTATCTGGCGTGGGTCACTTTCGCCAGTGCGCTCAACTACGCGGTATGGCAGCTCAACCCGCAGGCGCTGGGTTGAGCGGCGCGGGCGGTCGGGAAACGAACCGAAGCATCGGCCGTCATGCCGCCAGCCGCGCCGCGTGCGCGGCTGGTCGGTTCGACGCTGGCGTCAGAGCCCCTTCAACAGGCCGCGCAGCAGCTTCTTGCCGGTGCTTTCCTTCTCCGCGGGCTGGTTCGGGTCGCCGGTCGGCGACTGCGGGTCCTGGCCCGCGCCGCTGAGGTCCATGCCGAGCATGGCGCTGGCGGTGGACTTGGTGCGCACGCGCACGTTCCACTCCGGCGTCCAGGGCTGCTTGGGGTCGGCCGGTTTGGGCGGCCAGACCAGATTGGTCTCCGGGCCGTAGGCGATCATCGACAGCAGCCCCGCGCCGGTCTCGCCGCCGTCCTTGAGGATGCCCTTGGGGATCTGGCAGCGCGTAGTGTCCGGGCCCAGCAGCACCTTCTCCTTGACCCAGCGCTCCAGGCTGCCGCCGGGCAGGAAGTCCATCAGTCCGCTGCCCATGTCGGGCACCTCGGCGCTGCTCCACAGCACCATGTCGTTGCCCTGCTTGGCCATGACGTTGATGAAGTAGGCGCCGGCGCGCGCCACCGGCTGCCAGCTCAGGACGATGCCGTCGGCCGGCGCGCCCTGCTGCTGCAGGGCGATGTCGGGCATGAAGTCGGCCTGCGGGCCCAGGGTGAACTTCAATGACTCCGGCACGCCCTGGCCGGTGATGCGGTGCTCGCCCTGCAGCGAGGCGCCACGCTCGGCGCGCTTGCGCGCCTTCTGGTTGGGCCATAGCGCATAGCTGGGGTCGGGCCGCACGTCGCGGTCGGGCGCGCGGCGCGCCTCGATCGTGCCGCTGGCCTCGGGCATGCCGTTGCGCATGCGCACCTGGATCACGCGCGGCTGGCCGGGGCGGATGCTGGCGCCGCAGCCCCAGTACACCAGCATGCGCGCCTCGGTGGCGTCCATCCGCGGGCCGTCGCCCTGCGAGTCGGGGATGACCGCGCGCGTGGGCGGCAGCAGCGGCAGGGCATCGCCCAGGCCCAGGCCGGTCGGGATCGCCTGCTGCGCAGGCAGGCCGGGCGCCAGGGTGTTGTGCAGGGCGATGTCGAAGTACAGCCCACTCGCCCCGGCCGAACGCGCGTCGGGATAGCCCAGGTCCTGCTTGCCGCCCAGCATGCCGGCGAAGCGTCCCAGCGCGCCCAGGTCGGGCATGCCGGCCATCCTGTGGGTGTCCACGTCGATGAAGACCTGGGTCGGTACGACCGGCGCGGCGGCGCGGGTGGGAAGGGCCAGCAGCAGGCAGGCGGCGAGGGCGGCGGGCAGGAGGCGGTGGCTGGACATGGGCGTTCCGGTGGCGTGCGTGTCCCGGGAATGCGCAAAACGGCGCAGGGACAGGCCATGCGGCGCGCATTACGCGCCGGTTCGCCAGGTGCGCACCAAAGGTGGGCGCGCCGGATGTGATCAGGTCGGTGGATCCGACCTTCCTGTCAGCCCTCGCGGCGTCGGAGTCCGTCGCGCCGCCGGCAGTGGGAGCGCGCTCAGCCGTCGACCGGCTGCGCGGGCGTTTCCAGCAGCAACTGGTAGAAGGCCAGGTCCAGCCAGCGGCCGAACTTGAAGCCCACCTGCGGCAGCGTGCCGACATGACGGAAGCCCAGGCGTTCGTGCAGGGTCACGCTGGCGGTGTTGCTGGCGTCGATGCCGCCGATCATCGCGTGCAGGCCCTGCGCGCGGGCGGCCTCGATCAGCGCCTGCACCACCACCCGTCCCAGGCCCCGGCCGCGGTGGTCGGGATGCACGTATACCGAGTGCTCGACCGAATACTTGTAGGCCGGGAAGGCGCGGAAGGTGCCGTAGCTGCCGAAGGCCAGCAGCGTGCCGTGCGCGTCCTCCACGCCGATCACCGGGAAACCGCCATCGCCCTTGGCCTTGAACCAGGCCGTCATCGTCGCCGGCGTGCGCACCGCGTACTCGTACAGCGCGGTGGAGTGGAGGATGGCATCGTTGAAGATGTCCAGGATCGCGGCGGCGTGCTGGTCGTGCGTGCAGCGCACGAGGGTGTGGGCGGACATGGGGCTCTCTGGGCGAGGGAACGGCGGCCGCGCGCGGCTTGGCGCAACGGCGATGCAGGCAGGCAGAATAAGGCGTCGGCGTCATCGTGTCCCGGTGCCCGCCGCGAAGCCCGCCTTCCTTCCTGCCTTCAAGGAGCACGCCGTGTCGATCGCCTCCGTCCGCGCCTTCTTTCAGCAGCACGCGCCCGAGGTGGAGGTGATCGAACACGCGCAGAGCACGGCCACCGTGGCGATGGCCGCCGAGGCGCTGGGCGTGACGCCGGGGCAGATCGCCAAGACCCTCGCCTTGGGGCTGGACGATGCGCTGTTGCTGCTGGTCATGGCCGGCGATGCGCGGCTGGACAACCAGAAGTTCAAGGCCGCCTTCGGCACCAAGCCGCGCATGCTGCCGCCGGAGCAGACCCTGGCGCTGACCGGGCATCCTGTAGGCGGCGTGTGCCCGTTCGGCCTGGCCGGACCGGCGCGCATCTGCTGCGATGTCTCCCTGCAGGCGCATGCCTTGGTGTACCCGGCCGCCGGCCCGCCCAACAGCGCCGTGTGCCTGGCGCCGATGCGGCTGGCCGACCTGGTGCAGGCGCAGTGGGTGGATGTGGGCAAGGCCTGAGCGCGGCAGGGGCGGCGGTGCGCTGAAGCGCGTTCGCACGAGCCGCGTCGTCGCCTCCCGAGCGCATGGCGATGGCGTGCGCTTGCGGCGCCGGCTTTCCTTCGGACGCCAACCGTGGCACGGTCGCAGCCTCCGTCAACCTCGCGTTTCGCGGCCTCCCAGGCGACGTGAGTTGCCACGCGGCGCCACATCGCGCCACATCTGAATCCGTGCCCCCCGCGCGGCCGCGTTCCGACAATGGCTTAACCCGCGTGCAAGACGCCGGGGCTAGGGTTTTCACGCGGCGCACATGGCCCGCAACGCCCGGAGGTGGTCGATGCACCCGCCTGCAACCCCGTCTGCTGCTCTGCTCTCCCGTGCGCGTCGAAGCGCGTTGTCGCTTGGCCTGTTGGCCGCGTCCGTCCTGTGCGCGCTGCCGGCCGCCGCGCGCGATGCCAGCCCGACCCCGGATCAGCTGCGCTGGCTGGAGCGGGTGCAGTTCGGCCTGGACAGCGCGAGCGTGGCCGCGCTCGGCCAGCAGGGCCAGCGCGACTACCTGCGCGCGCAGCTGCACCCGGATGCGGGCGATACCAATCTGCCCGCAGCGGTGCAGGCACAGCTGCAGGGCTACGAAGGGCTGAACGTGTCGGCGCCGGCGGCGCTGACGCAGCTGGCGGCGCGGCAGAAGGAGATCAACGCCATGCCCGACGGCGACGCCAAGGCCGCCGCGAAGAAGGCGCTGCAGGAACAGAAGAACCAGAACGTGCAGCAGGTGCGCCAGGCCGAATTGCTGCGCGCGGTCTACGATCCGGATCAGCTGCGCGAGCAGCTGGTGTGGTTCTGGCTCAACCACTTCAGCGTGCAGGCCGACAAGGCGCGCGTGGGTTGGGTGCTGGGCGACTACGTCGATCGCGCCATCCGCCCCAACGCGCTGGGCCACTTCTCCGACCTGGTGCTGGCCACGCTCAAGAGCCCGGCCATGCTGGACTACCTGGACAACGCGCAGAACGCCAAGGGCAAGGTCAACGAGAACTACGCGCGCGAGCTGATGGAGCTGCATACGCTCGGCGTGGACGCCGGCTATACCCAGCACGATGTGCAACAGCTGGCGCTGGTGCTGACCGGCGTGGGCATCGCGCCGCCGGATCGCGACGGCCCGCCCAAGCTCAAGCCGGCCCAGCAGGCCCAGTACCTGCGCGAGGGCGCGTTCGAGTTCAACCCGGCGCGCCATCAGGAGGGCGACAAGACCCTGCTGGGCCAGCGCATCGCCGGCGGCGGCTTCGACGAGGTGCGCAGCGCGGTGGAGCTCATCACCCGCCAGCCGGCGTGCGCGCACTTCATCTCCAGCCAGCTGGCGCAATACTTCGTCGCCGATACACCGCCGCCGGCGCTGGTGGACAAGATGGCCAAGGCCTTCCTGCGCAGCGATGGCGACATCGCCAAGGTGATGGAGGCGATGGTGAGCTCGCGCGAGTTCGCCGATGCCGGCCAGCGCAAGTTCAAGGATCCGTATCGCTACCTGGTGTCCTCGATCCGCTTCGCCTACGACGGTCAGGTGATCGCCAACCCGGCGCCGCTGGTGGGCTGGCTGGGGCAGCTGGGCGAGCAGAGCTTCGGCCGGATCACGCCCGACGGCTGGCCGCTGGCCTCCGACGCCTGGAACAGCTCGGGCCAGATGGCCAAGCGCTTCGAGATCGCCCGCGCCATCGGCGGTGGCGATGCGCGGCTGTTCACGCCCGCCAAGGCCGATGGCAAGGCCGAGCAACAGGGCGGCTTCCCGATGCCGGCCTCGCGGCTGTTCTATGCCGCGATCGAGCCGACGCTGGCGCCGGCCACGCGCGAGGCGCTGGCCAAGGCGCGTTCGCAGCAGGAGTGGAACGCCTTCCTGCTGGCTTCTCCCGACTTCAACTACCGCTGATCCCTACATCCCTGCACGAGGGTGTTCCCATGAAACGTCGTGAGTTCCTCATCGCCAGCGCACTGACCGCCGCCGCCAGCGGCAGCCTGGGCTGGTCCGGACGGCTGTTCGCCGCTCCGCCGAAGGATCGCAGCCGGATGCTGGTGGTGTTCCTGCGCGGCGGCTACGACTGCAACAACCTGCTGGTGCCGGTGGCCAGCGATTTCTACTACGACGCGCGTCCCACCCTGGCCATCGCCAGGCCCGACCCGGCCAACGACAAGAGCGCCATCGCGCTGGACGCGCACTGGGGGCTCAACCCGGTGCTGCGCGACAGCCTGCTGCCGCTGTGGCAGAAGAAGCAGCTGGCGTTCGTGCCGTTCGCCGGTACCGACGACCTGTCGCGCAGCCACTTCGAGACCCAGGACGACATCGAATCGGGCGAGGCCGGCGCCGACCGGCACGACTATCGCTCCGGCTTCCTGGCGCGGCTGTCGGCGGTGATGACCGGCGTGCCGGCGATCGCCTTCACCGACTCGCTGCCGCTGAGTTTCCAGGGCGCCGGCGAGATCCCCAACCTGTCGCTGCGCAACGATGCCAAGCCGGTGTTCGATCCGCGCCAGTCCGACATCCTGGCCGGCATGTACCAGGGCACGCAGTTGGCCAGCGCGGCGCGCGATGGCCTGGCTCTGCGCCAGCAGGTCAGCCAGGCGCTGCAGCAGGAGATGATGCAGGCCAGCCGCGGCGCGGCCAGCGCGCGCAGCTTCGCCGACGAGACCCGGCGCATGGCCGTGCTGATGCGCGACAAGTACCGGCTGGGCTTCGTCGATGTCGGCGGCTGGGACACGCACGTCAACCAGGGCAGCACCGACGGCCAGCTGGCCAACAACCTCAAGAACCTCGGCCAGGGCCTGGCGGCCTATGCCGATGCGCTGGGCGACGACTGGAACGACACGGTGGTGGTGGTGCTGAGCGAGTTCGGCCGCACCTTCCGCGAGAACGGCGACAAGGGCACCGACCATGGTCACGGCACCACGTATTGGGTGCTGGGCGGCGGCGTCAAAGGCGGGCGCATCGCCGGGCCGCAGGTGGACGTGGCCCAGGCCAACCTGCTGCAGAACCGCGACTATCCGGTGCTGACCAACTACCGCGAGCTGTTCGGCGGCTTGCTGCAGCGCATGTGGGGCTTGAACGGCACCCAGCTGGAGCAGGTCTTCCCCGGCGCCAAGCCGAAGGATCTGCAGCTGGTGTAAGCAGCAACAAAGCGACAGGGCGCCACGCGGCGCCCTGTCGTGTCTTCAGTGTGTCGGATCGAACTCAGCCGCGGCGTCCGCCGTCGAAGGGCTCATCGGACAGATAGGCATCGCGCACCGCGCCCTTGGCCTCATCCCAATCCAGGCGCGAGCTGCCGCGCGCGCTGTTCCAGCCCAGGCGCAGCTCGTCGGCGACGGTGTCGTCCCACATGCGCCCACCGAAGTCGCTGCTGAAACGCGAACGCGTGCCATAGCGGTAGGCCGGCACGAAGTCCTCGTACTGGTGCTCCGGGCCGCGATACGGCGCACGTTCGAAGTGCGTGCGGAAGCGCTCGTCGCTGTCGGCATAGGCCAGATGGCTGCGGTCGGCGCGCTCCCAGGCATCGCGCGCGGCGGGGCGGGCCTGCTCCCATTCCAGCGTGGAGGTGCCGCGGTTGCGCGGCCAGTCGCGTTCCAGCTCGGCCTCGCGCTCCTCCCAGCTGCGGCCGGGCTCGGCCTCGCGCGCCTGCAGGCCGTAGCCGTAGACGCTGGCGTAGTCGCGATCGAAGTCCTTGGCCGGATCGTAATAGGGGCGGTGCTTGTGCGCGGCGCGCCAGTAGTCGGCCTCGACGGTCGGGTCGAGTTTCTCGGCCACGCCCTTGCCGACGGCGCCACCGGCGACTACGCCCACCGCGGCGCCGATCAGGGTGCCGATCGGTCCCAGGACCGAACCGGCCGCCGCACCGACGGCCGCGCCACCGACCACGCCACCAACGCCCACGCCGACAGGATGCGCGCCGGGCGTGCCGGTGATGGGATCGCGGTTCGGATTGGCGACGGTCTCATCGGCGGTCGGGTCGTACTTCTCGTTGGCCTTGCTCACTTGCGTCTCCCGTGTCCGGCCGCGACGTGCGGCCGTTGCTGTGGGAACGACGGTGCAAGCCGCGCCGTTAACCACCCGTGGCACCGGCGTGAGCAAGTGTTGGGATGCGTTGGAGCGTTGGGTCTTGTGAGCGGGCCTGCACAAGCGTGAGCAGGGTGGATTGCGAGCCTTGCTTACGGCAGCAGCTGGATCCCGAACGGCCGCACCGCCAGGGCGAACAGCCAGAAGCACACCACGGTCAGCGTCGCGCTGGCGCCCAGCGTCCACCAGAAGCCCAGCCGCGGCAGCAGCAGGGGGAAGGCGAGGAACATCGGCAGCGTCGGCACCACGTACCAGAAGGTGTACCAGGCGTGGTTGGCGATCTTCTCCGCCGGCTGCCGCTCCAGCTGAAGCCAGACCAGGGCCAGCAGCGTGACCAGCGGCAGCGCGGCGAGCAGGCCACCGAGCCGGTCGCTGCGCTTGGCCGCTTCGGACACGACCACGATGATCAGCGCGGTGACGGCGTACTTGGCGACGAGCCAGGGCATAAGCAGCGTTCGTTTGGGAGCGGGGCGAGGCAGTCTAAGGCGCGCTCCGGGCGCAGACGACGCGCGTCCCCGACCAACGCTGAAATCCCTCCATCGTCATTCCCGCGAAAGCGGGAATCCAGGGACTTTGGCCTTCCAGCGCGCCAGGCGCCGGCTTTCCGCTTCCGCGGGAACGACGAAGGCCTGCGGACCGTTCTAGACTAGCCCCCTGCGCCGGAGGCTGTCCGGCGCGCTCCGCAGTCCACGTTGACTGGGAAGCCTGGCGCCTTTGCGACCCCTCCCGGGGCGCCCGTGCCGACCGTCTGGGGAACCGTGTTATGCAACTTCGAATCCTGATGCTCGCCCTGAGCGTCCTGCAGGGGCGTCTGCTGATGCCGGGCCTGCTGTGCCTGCTGGTGGCCAGCATGGCCTGGGTGGCCGTGGCCGAGCCCGAGCGCACACCGCTGATCATCGACATGCACCTGCACGCCCCGCCGGCGCCGGGCGCCGCACCGGCGTCCTGTCTCGAGGCCGGTGGGACCTGTGCGTCGCCCGAGGCCGCTGCCGCCGTGCACCGGCATACCCAGGCCCAGCTGCGCCGCTACAACGTGATCGGCCTGGCCGCCGTGCAGGACGGCGGCCAGCCCATGCCAGCGGCCGGAGCGCGCGCGCCCGGCCACCTGGCGCTGGACCCGCTGCGCATCGACGCGGGCGACCGAGGCGCGGGTCCAGGCGCTGCGCGCCAGCGGCCAGCTGACTCTGCTCGGTCTGCGCCGCCCGGCGGCAGAGATGGCGCTGGACGATCCGCGCATTGAACCGCTGTGGCAGCTGGCCACGCGGGTGGATCTGCCGGTCGGCCTGCACCTGGGCCGCCAGGACGGCACCGCCGCCAGCCAGGCCGCGACCGGCGCCGAGCTGGAGGCGCTGCAACGCGTGCTGGCGCGGCATCCGCAGCTGCGCCTGGACCTGGTGCACGGGGCGCAGCCGCTCTCCGAGGCGCTGCTGGCCGTGCTCGATGCCCATCCGCAGGTGTACCTGGACGTCGGCCAGCTGGTCGCCGGTCAGGACCGCCCGGCGTTCTATCGCGACCTGCAGGCGATCCTCGATGCCGGCCTGGGCGACCAGGTGATGTTCGGCTCGGGCAGCCCGGCCTGGCCGGCCTCGATTGGCGCGTCCATCGACACCGTGCGTCGCGCGCCATTCCTGGACGATGGCCAGAAGCGCGACATCTTCTACAACAACGCCGCGCGCTTCCTGCGCCTGGAGCGCCAGCCGGCGCCGGCGTCGCGGACAATCTGAACGAAAAAACCGCGCGCCATCGCAGGGACGGCGCGCGGTCCGAGGCGTGCGAGGCCGCCCGCAGGCGGCCCGGCGCGGGATCAGTCCTTCAGCTCGGCCGGCACCTTGCCGCCGTTCTCGGCCAGCTTCTTCATCACCGCCTTGTGCAGGGCGATGTTCTGCTCGGCGCTGCCGGCCTCGCCGGCGTGGACGTTCAGCTCCTCGGCCAGCTCCTTGCGGGCGGTCAGGCTGGAATCCAGGTCGAGCAGCTTGAGCAGGTCGACGATGGAGTGCTGCCAGTCGCTCTTGCCGCCCTTGCGCGCGGCGATGTCGGTCAGCACGGCGGCGACATCGACCGGCTCGGCCGGCGTCGCGGGCGCAGGCGTCCGTGCGGGCGGGGCGATGCCGGCAGTGGCTTCGCTGCCGTCGACGATGACCACTTCGGGCTTGGCCGTGGCGCTCGGCGTGGCCGCGGTGGTGGCCTGCGGCGAGGCGTGGCCGAAAATCTTGTTGACGATGCTGGAGAAGAGGCCCATCGCGATGTCTCCTTGTATGACGGTGGAACGGGGAGGCTAGCGACCCGGTCGCTCAGATCGGATGAAGCCGCCGCGTCGGCCGCGTTACGGGGCCAGCGAGATCGGCACGAAGGTGGCCTGGCTGAGCACCGGGGACTGCCATTCCTCCTTGCCGCCATGGCCCGCGTACCAGGTGCTGCCGTCGCGCTTGACCAGGTAGGTGCCGTAATGCAGCGAGAACACTAGGGCGATGTCGCGCACGGTCAGGCGCTTGGGCTGCTTCAAATAGCCGGTCTTCTGGCCCAGGCCCAGGCTGCCCCAGTCGGTATTGCCCCAGCCCATCGCGCTGCCGTCCTCGAACTGGGCGATGGCGTTGTACATGGACAGCTGCACCGCCTTGGGCCCCCGCACGCCGGGCACCGGCAGCGGCGTCGCGGAGAAGCGCTCCGGCGGATCGTCCTGGCGCCCATCGCCGAGCATGTAGTTGCCGCGGGTGCCCCACGCGAGCAGCGTGCCGTCGCGCCGGATGGCCATCGAGGTGTAGGCGCCGGCGGCGATCGCGACCACCTCGTTCAGGCCATCGACGGCGGCGGGCAGGTCCAGCGCGGGCTCCTGCACCGGCTGCCGGCCCAACTGCCCATAGCGGTTGCTGCCCCAGGACAGCACCGTGCCGTCGCGGCGCAGCGCCAGCGTGTGCGTCAAGCCCATTGCGACCTGGGTGATGTCGGTGGCGCCGGGTACGCGCACCGGCGTCAGCGCGGGCGGGCTGGCCTCGCCCCAGCGCTTGTTCGCCAGGCCGTCGCCGATCCTGCCTTCTTCGCGCCGGCCCCAGGCGCGCAGCGTGCCGTCTTCGAGCAGGGCGATGGCGGTGCCTTCCCGGCCATAGAGGTGGCGCACGGGAGGCAGCGATACCTGGACAACGCCGCTGCCGGTCCCGCCGCCCAGCCCCACGCCCGCGCCCCAGGCCAGGACACGGCCGTCCTCGGTCAGCGCATAGCTGTTTTCGCCGCCGCCGGCGATCTCACGGATGCGAGCCGGCAGCGCGATCGCTGTCGGACGCGCCCAGCGCGTGCTGCCGTACTGCTGCGGGTTCGGCCCCAGCTGCCCGTCCTTGAACGTGCCCCAGCCCACGACCGTGCCGTCCTCGCGTAGCGCGAGCATGGTCCCGTCCGAGCCGCTGAGCTGGACGATCCGTGGCTCGGCCGCGGAGGCGGAGAGCAGGGGGAACAGGAGCAGGCAAAGGACCAGGAGGGCGCGCATGGCGGATTCCAGCAGGCAGGACATGCCAGAACACGCAAAACGGGGCCTCCAGGGGACGTGGTCAGTACGGCGGCTTGTGTTTGGCGCGCTGGGTGCGCGCGGCCTCGGTCCACCAGGCCAGATCGTCGGCGAAGCGCGCGAAGCTCCTTTCCAGCGACTTGCCGGCCTCCTCGATCGGCTGGCCGTCCGCATCCAGCGTCTTGCCGATCGGACCGACGGTGACGGTGCTGGAGATCACCACCATGCCCATCTCCGTGAGCGTGCCGTGCCAGGCGAAACTGGCGTGCGCGCCGGACAGGCGGCCGGCCGAGTAGCTGACGATGCCGGCCGGGCGCCAGAACCATTCCTCCAGGAAGTGGTCGGTGAGGTTCTTCAGCCCCGGCTGCAGGCCCCAGTTGTATTCGCCGGTGACGAACACGAAGCCATCGGCCGTGCGGATCTTCTCGGCCAGCGCCTCCATCGCCGGCGGCGCCTCGCCCTTGGGATATTCCTTGTACATGCGGTCCAACATCGGCAGATCGACCGCCTTGGCATCGATCAGCTCGGCCTGCGCACCACGCGCGTTGAGCGTGCGCACCGCGTACTCGGCCAGGCGGATGCCCATGCGGTCGCTGCGATAGGAACCATAGAACACGAGGATGCGGTCGGACATGGGCGCGGCCTGCTGGCAATGGGGAGAGCGATCATCGCCGCTCACGCGGCAATGTTCCGTGCACGCCATCGCCGGAGGACCGATGGCGCGCCGCGCGCCCGCGCCATCGTCTAGCGCTGGCGGCCTACTTGCCCGGCCGCGCCACCGCGTACATTTCCTTGGCGATCTGCTTGAGCAGGGCGTTGTTGTCCTCGCCTTCCTTGTACAGGTCGAAGTGAGTGCGGCCGTCCAGGAAACGGAAGTCGCTCCTGGCGTGCAGACCGTCGAGCACGGCCTGGAACTTGTGCGCCGCGCCGTCCAGATAGAATGTGTCGGCGGTGCCGACGATCACGTGGATCTTGCCGTCCAGGTCGGGCCTCAGTTGCGGCCACTGCGCGGCCACGCGGGCGGCGATGTCGTAATGCGCTTTCCAGTAGGCCACGACCTTGGGGTCGACCTGGCCAGTGTCGCGGTCGAACATCGGCATCGGTGCGCCGTCGACGCCGCGCGGCGAGAACACCCATTCGAACGAGGCCATCTGCCCGCCGTACGGACCCAGCACGCGTTCGAGCTTGATGAAGGTCTCCGCGGTGGCGATGACCTTGCCCGCATCGCGCACCAGCGGCACGGCGCTGCCGTCGGGCCGGCGGTACATGTTGGCGTTCGGCGCGTAGAGATCCACGCCGGTGAAGTCGTGGAAGTCGCTCGGATCCGGCGAGGTCGACCAGGTGCCGCCGAACAGCTTCGGGTAGCGCGTCTGCAGCCACAGCGTGGCCCAGCCACCGGATGAGTGACCGGTGAGGAAGCGGCCGGAGGGCTTGCCGTCCATGCGGTACTGCTTTTCCAGCGCGGGGATGAGTTCCTCGGTCAGCGCCGTGCCCCACGGCCCGTTGTTGACCGAGTCGGCGAACTCATGCGTGCCGGTCGGCGTGGCCTGATCCAGGAACACCCAGATCATCGCCGGCATCTGCTGGCGCGCCATCGCGTCCCAGGTGGTCACGATGCTGCCGGCGAAGCTGTCGTAGTCGCCGGTGAACCCATGGGTCACATACACGGTGGGATAGCGCGTGGCGGCCTTGGCGTCGTAGCCGGGCGGCACCAGCACGCGGGCGCGCAGCTGGATGTCGCGGCCCCAGAAGGCGCTCAGCGCCGGGCTGGTCATCGAGGCATCGAAGCTGTGCGCCTTGGCCTGCGGCAGCGCGGCGCGCACCGCCTCGGGAACGCGCGGCGACAGCGCCCACGGGTCGGACTTGGTCGGCAGCGTCTGCGCCAGCGACAGACTCGGCAGCGGCTTGCCCTTGCCCAGCGTCACCGGCGTGACCGCGCTGACCAGGTCGCCGCCGTTGCGACCGGTGTAGTTGTAGCTGTGGTCGACATCCAGCACGGCCTGCACCAGGTAGTCGCCATCGGCCAGCGTGGAGAACGGCGCCGGGAACGCGATCTGGTCCAGGTCCACCTGCACGCTTGCGCCTCCTTCCAGATGCGTCACCTCCTGCGCGGCGATGGACACCGACTTGGGCGAGAACGGGCTGGTGTCGATCGAGGTGACCTGCCCGTCCTTGGCGGCGGCTTGCGCCGCCTTGGCCTCGGTGGCGAACACCAGCAGCCGCCCCGAGGTCGGCGCGGCACCGGCCGGCAGCGTCACCTGGACGAAGCGATGCGGCGCGGGCGTCGTTGCCAATGCAGCCTGCGCCTGCAGGGACGGCCCATAGGCACCGAAGGCCAGCGCCAGGGCGGTGGCGGTTACGAGACGATGCAGCATGGAAGCCCCCAGGTTGGATGACGCGTGCTCGAGATGCGCAGTGTAGGTGTTTCGTCCATCGCTCAGCCCTGCGCCACCTTGGGACGATCGCGGCGTTCGGCGTGCGCGGCGACGTCGGCCTCGGTGCACGCCACCGGCCGCAGCCGGCCGGTGGCGTGCCATCGTCGCGCGCCGGCGGCCTACTGGCCCGGCCGCGCCACCGCGTACATTTCCCGGGTCATCTGCTTGAGCAGGGCGTCCTCGTCGTCGCCGTCCTGGTACAGGTCGAAGTGGGTGCGGCCTTCGCGGAAACGGACATCGCTCTTGGCGTGCAGGCGATCCAGCACCGCCTTGAGCCTGCGTGTCGGGCCGTCCAGGTAGAACGTGTCGGCGGTGCCGACGATCACGTGGATCTTGCCGTCCAGGTCGGGCGCCAGCTGCGGCCACTGCGCGGCCAGGCGCGCGGCGATGTCGTAGTGCGCCGTCCAGTACGCGGCGACCCTGGGATCGACCTGGCCGGTGTCGCGGTCGAACAGCGGCATCGGCGCGCCATCGGCGCCGCGCGGCGAGAACACCGATTCGTACGAGGCCAGCTGCCCGCCGTAGGGCCCCAGCACGCGCTCGATCTTGATCAGGTCCTCGGCCGTCGCCACGACCTTGCCTGCCTCGCGCGCCATCGGGGCCACGCTGCCGTCGGGCAGGCGATACATGTTGGCGTTCGGGGCATAGAGATCCACGCCAGTGAAGTCGTGGAAGTCGGTGGGGTCCGGCGAGGTCGACCAGGTGCCGCCGAACAGCTTGGGATAGCGGGTCTGCAGCCACAGCGTGGCCCAGCCGCCGGATGAGTGCCCGGTGAGGAAGCGGCCGGAAGGCTTGCCGTCCATGCGATACTGTTTTTCCAGGGCCGGGATGAGTTCCTCGGTCAGCGCCGTGCCCCACGGGCCGTTGTTCACCGAATCGGCGAACTCGTGCGTGCCGCTGGGGACGGCCTCCTCCAGATAGACCCAGATCATCGCCGGCATCTGCTGGCGCGCCATCGCGTCCCAGGTGGTCACGATGCTGTCGGCGAAGGCGTCGTAGTTGCCGGTGAAGCCGTGGGTCACATACACGGTGGGATAGCGTGTGGCGGCCTTCGCGTCGTAGCCGGGCGGTACCAGCACGCGGGCGCGCAGCTGGATGTCGCGGCCCCAGAAGGCACTCAGCACCGGGCTGGTCATCGAGGCGTCGAAGCTGTGCGCCTTGGCCTGCGGCAGCGCGGCGCGCGCGGCCTCGGGCAGGCGCGGCGACAGTGCCCAGGGGTCGGAGGTGTGCGGCACCGTCTGCGCCAGCGACAGGCTGGGCAAGGGCTTGCCCTGGGTCAGCTTCACCGGCGTGACCGCGCTGACCAGATCGCCGCCGCTGCGGCCGGTGTAGTTGTAGCTGTGGTCGACATCCAGCACGGCCTGCACCAGGTAGTCGCCGGACAGGGTGGAGAACGGCGCCGGGAAGGCGATCTGGTCCAGATCCATGTCCACGCTGCCGCCGCCTTCCAGGTGCGTCACTTCCTGCGCGGCGATGAACACCGAATGCGGCGCGGACGGATTGCCGTCGACCGCGGTGATCTGGCCGTTCCTGGACGCGGCCCGCACCGAGGCGGGATCGCTGGCGAACACCAGCAGCCGGCCCGAGGTCGGCGCCGCGCCGGCCGGCAGGGTGATGCGGACGAAGCGGTGCGGTGCCGGCGTGTCCGCCGACGCATCTCGCGCCTGTGTGACGGGCGCACAGGCACTGAAGGCCAGCGCCAGCGAGCCGGCGACTGCAAGACGGTGCAGCATGAAGATCCCCCTGGGATTGAAGGTTGCGAGCTTCCAACGAACGCAGTGCAGGCGTGCCGCGCGCAGCTCAGCCCTGCGGCACCTCGGGACGATAACGGCGTTCGGCATGCGCGGCGACATCGGCCTCGTTGAACCACACCGGCCGCAGCCGGCCGGTGGTATGCAGCGGGGCCTGGTCGGCGAAGTGGGGCGAGGCCGGATCGCCGCTTTCCCCGCCCACGCTCACCGCCCAGGCCTGCGGTCCGTCGGCGCCGAAGGCCACCACCGCCACGAAGCTGTTGCCCGAGGTGGTGTAGCGCAGGCGCGTGCCGGGATAGGTGCGCGATTCGGCGCTGGCCAGCGAACCCCAGCGCGAGGTCGTGAACGGCACCGGCAGGCTCGGCTTGGCATCGTCGAAGGTCTGCACGATGGCGCCATCGTTGCGCTGGTAACGGTTGATCTCGCCCCAGGGCACCTGCCAGCGGCCGAAGTCGCGCTGCAGCTGGTCGACCACGGCCTGCAGCGCCGCCAGGCGCTGTTCGGGCGTGGCCAGGGTGGCCATCGCATCGACGCCGCCGCGGTCGCGTTCGCGCGCCAGCGGGGTGATCTCCTTGAGCAGCGCATCGGCCCAGGTCACCGCCAGCGTGGTCGGCACCGAGTCCAGCCCCCAGCGACGGTCCCAGCCGGCCAGCGCGGCCATGGGGCCGGCGAGCGCGGCCTTGCGCGCATCGCCGTCGGGCAGCGCGGCGTAGTCGTGCCGCAGCAGCGGCAGCAGCGTGTCGAAGGCCGGCAGCCACGGGTCATAGGCGGCTTCGATCAGCTGCTGCGGGGTGAAGGTCGGCCGCGCGCTGAGCACGGCGATGGCATGCGGCGCGCGCGCGTTCTCGCCGGCCTGGTCCATGTAGCGCGGGAAATCGTTGGCGTTGGGGCTGTCGGCGCCGGCCGCGCTCCACGGCCAGTTGTTGGCGTTGTAGACCCAGCCATTGCGCGGGTTGACCACCTGCGGCAGCGCGTCCAGCGCATGCAGGCCATCCCAGGCGGTGGCCGGGTCGCTGCCGTCCACCGGCTTGCGATAGTCCACGTGCGCATGGCGGATCGGCACGAACTGCGGATGCAGATAGGCGGTGGTGCCATCGGAATCCGCATAGAGCGTGTCGTTGGACGAGTTGGCCTGCAGCGCGGCCACCTTCATGAAGTCGGCGAAGCCGCCCGCCTTGGTACGCAGGAACGACTGCTGCAGCGCCGCCACCGGCCGGTCCATCATGGCGAAGGCTACCCAGTGCGTGGCGTCCTGCGCGCGCACGATCGGCCCGTGGTGCGTGGCCCAGACGGTGAAGCTGCGCTGCGCCTGGCCGCCGGCCGCGGTGCGGTAGGACAGGGTGACCTGGCGCTGCTGCAGCGGCCGCAGCGTCTGGCCATCCCGGTAACAGGGGCTGCCGTCGGCGCAGGGCGCGAGCGTCTCGACGAACTCGTCGACGTTGTCCACGCCGCTGCTGGTGTGCATCCAGCCGGCATGACGGTTGAAGCCCTGGTAGACGAAGAACTGCCCCCAGGTCACCGCGCCATAGGCGTTCAGCCCCTCGTCGCTGCGCATCTGCAGCTCGGAGCGGAAGAAGTAGCTGGTGTGCGGATTGATCAGCAGCAGCGCGCGGCCGTCGGCGCTGTGCGAGGGCGCGATGGCGATGCCGTTGGAGCCGCTGGGCAGGCGCAGCTGCGGTTCGCGCTCCAGCAGCGTCATCGCCACCGGCTTGCGCTCGTGGAAGGCCTGCAGCTGGCTCAGCGCGATCCGCTCGATGTCGCCGCCGATGCTGCCTTCGCTGAAGCTCAGCGCCATCCATGGCTCGAAGTGCGTCAGCAGTCGCGGCTTCACCTGCGGGTGCGCGGCCAGGTAGGCGTTGAGCCCGTCGGCCCAGGCTTGCATCAGCGTCTGCAGCCAGGCCGGACTGGCCTGGTAGTCGGCCTGCAGTCGCGCCGGATCGTAGTAGAGCCGCTGGCGCAGGTCCTGCCACAGCATCGTCTCGCCTTCGACCTCAGCCAGCCGGCCCAGGTTGACCAGGTAGTTGGTCTCGATGCGGTTGAAGTCGTCCTCGGCCTGCGCGTAGATCATGCCGAACACCGCGTCGGCATCGGTCTTGCCGTATACGTGGGCGATGCCCCAGGTGTCGCGGGTGATCTCCACCTGCGCGGCATGCTGCTGCCAGCGGGCGCGTTCGCCGGCATCGGGCGCGGCCCGGGCGGTGGACGCCGCCAGCCCCGAAGCGAGCAGGCTGGCGGTGAGGACGAGGGCGTGTCGGGGCCTGCGGATCGAGCGGGGCAAGGGCATGGCGGCGGCGTAGTGGGGTGGCCCCGCATCCTAGCGCTCCCACCCCGCCCCGCGCCGCCGCAACTGAAGCCTCTCAGCCCCCGCACCCTCCCTACCGTCGTTCCCGCGAAAGCGGGAACCCATGGACGTTTACCGGAAGAGCCAGGACACAGGCCGCCCCCAAGAACGACAGCTGGGCCGCCCTACGGACTCTGATACACCACATCGTCGATGGCGAAATCCACATCCGCCGGCGGCGGATCGGACACCACCATGAAGGGCTGCTTCACCGCGGCCAGGTCCAGGTCGTAGAAGGCGCTGAAGGGAATCGTCACCTGGTGCCAGTTGCCGTCGCGCACCAGCCCGTAGCTGTTGCCGCCGTTGACGAAGTCCACCCAGCTGTCGCCGAAGGAAGTGTTGATGCCGATCTTGAAGGTGCCGGTGGCGTTGGTCTTCATCTGGAACCTGAGCGAGCCGCCGGCGTAGTTGCTGAAGTTCTTGAAGCCGCTGCTGATGCCCAGCCCGTACCAGTTGTTGGCCGCGGCGCGATACGACATCACCTGGCTGCCCTCATAGGCCGCGCCGTTGTTGGGCGTCAGGTTGTTCCACAGGTACAGGTCGGTGCCGTTGCCGTAGTCCAGCTGGCCGCTCAGGCCCGCGCGCTCAGAGAACAGGCCGAAGGTGCCGGCCGGGGCGGCGTGGTCCGCGCCGATGTACAGCTCCGAGCCGGGCGTGTCCTGGTACAGGCGGATGTAGTCCACCTCCATCTTGCCGGGGATGGGTGCGGTGATGCCGGCCACGTCGTGGATGCCCGGGTAGTTGCCGCCGACGGCCAGGTTGAGCAGCAGGAACTGCTGAGCATGGAACTCCTGCAGCGAGGCGCCCTGAATGTCGGAGATCGCGAACTCGAAGTACTGCTGCCCGTCGATGGACATGCGGATGTAGTTCGCGTCCCAGGTCAGCCGGTAGGTGTGGAAATCGTTCTGCAGATCGACCGGGCTGTTGTAGTCGCTGCCGTAGTCGGCCTGCGAGCCGTTGTAGTCCCAGTGCACCGCGGCGCCGACGCGGCGGTTGGCCATGCCGTCGGCGATGGCCTGGGCCGAGCCGGCCTCCATCATGTCGATCTCGCCGCGCGCCGGCCACACGCCGACCGCGCCCAGCATCCAGTAGGCCGGCCACAGGCCATTGCCCACCTGCGGGATCTTGATCCGCGCTTCCAGCGTGCCGTACTTGAAGTGCATGCGGCCCTCGGTCTTCAGCCGCGCCGAGGTGAAGGGCATGCCGCCGAAGTCCTCGCGCCGGGCCTCGATCACCAGATGGCCGTTCTCCACGCGTGCGTTCTCAGGCCGGCTGGTGTAGTACTCCAGTTCGGCATTGCCCCAGCCGCAGTTGCCGATCTGGCAGCCGGTGCCGACGTCATAGGTCCATTTGTTGCCATCGATGGCGGTGCCGTCGAAGTTGTCTTCCCACACCAGCGTCTGGGCCTGCACCGCCGGTGCGTAGCTGGCACACGCGGCGCTGAGGATCACGGCGGACGACACCGCCAGGGCACGGAATGAGCGCATGGTCTATCTCCCTTGGATGATGGCGCGACCGCCTCCGCGGCGGGGCCAGCGCCGACGCCCCTCCGCGTATGACAGCGCTGTCAAAGCCTGTTTTCGGCCATGTGCGAATACGCGGGCTCTGTCACAGCCACGCGTTCGCAGCGCATGAAGAACGGCGTCGTTTTTGCCGGGTCTTGCTGCATGACAACAGCGATGACACATGCAAGTGGTTGAAGTGGAAGCGTTTTCCTGCGGGGCGATCAGGCTTGCCAGGGATGGCGGGGCTGTTGGTTCGGCCCCCTCCCTTTGGCCGCAGGCCAAGGGGAGCTCGAAGTCGCGGCTAGCGACTGAGGGGGAGGGGTCGCTCTTCGCGGGGAAGGCAAAAGCAAAAGCACCCCCTCCCAACCTCCCCCTTCGCTGCGCGAAAGGGGAGGGGCGCTTTCCGCGCTTGTCAGGAACCGAGGGCGTTGTTAGCCGTGTCTGAAGCGACGCAAGCTCGCCCCCTCCCTTTGGCCGCAGGCCAAGGGGAGGGCTGGGGAGGGGTCGCTCTTCGCGGCAAAGTCAAAGGCAAAAGCACCCCCTCCCAACCTCCCCCTTCGCTACGCGAAAGGGGAGGGGCGCCCTCTGGAGCGGCGCCTGCGCGCGAATGTTGCAGCGCAGGCCAGCCTTGGCGCCGGCTGCGCTTACGCTTGCGCTCCTTCGATCACTTGCGGGTCCCCGATGATGTCTTGCCGTGCCCTCGTGCTGGCCGCGCTGCTTGCGCTGCTGCTCGTCCCTGCCGTCCACGCGCAGCCGCGCGGGTTCCTGCGCGCGCAGGGCACGCAGATCGTCGATGAGGACGGCAAGCCGGTGATCCTGCGCGGCATGGGTCTGGGCGGCTGGATGCTGCAGGAGGGCTACATGCTGGAGCTGCCCAAGTTCGGCGCCCAGCGCGTGATCCGCCAGCACATCGCCGAGTTGATCGGCCAGGACAAGACCCAGGCCTTCTACACCGCGTGGCTGGACCACCACACCACCAAGGCCGACATCGACGCGATGGGGGCGTGGGGCTTCAACTCGATCCGCCTGCCGATGCACTACGCGCTGTACACGCTGCCGGTCGAGGACGAGCCGGTCAAAGGCCGGCAGACCTGGATCGAGGACGGCTTCCGGCGCACCGACGCCCTGATCGCCTGGGCCAAGGCGAACGGCATGGTGGTGATCCTGGACCTGCACGCCGCGCCGGGCGGGCAGGGCAACGACCTCAGCATCGCCGACCGCGACCCGTCCAAGCCCTCGCTGTGGGAGGACCCGGCCGCGCAGGACAAGCTGGTCGCGCTCTGGGAGCAGCTGGCGCGCCGCTACAAGGACGAGCCGGCGGTCGCCGCCTACGACCTGATCAACGAGCCGAACTGGGGCTTCGCCGATCGCGCCGACGTGCACGGCTGCAAGGAGACCGGCAACGCGCCGCTGCGCGCGCTGCTCGAACGCACCACGCGCGCGATCCGCCGCATCGATCCGCGCCACATGATCGTGCTGGAGGGCAACTGCTGGGGCAGCAACTACGCCGGCGTGCTCGATGCGGGCCTGTGGGACGACAACCTGGTGCTGAGCTTCCACAAGTACTGGGACACGCCCGACCGCGCCAGCATCGCCAGGATGCTGGCGTTGCGCGACCGGCATCGGATCCCGCTGTGGCTGGGAGAGACCGGCGAGAACTCCAACGACTGGTACACCCGCACCGTGGCGCTGGCCGAGGGCCAGGGCATCGGCTGGAGCTGGTGGCCGCTGAAGAAGATCCGCTACAACAACCCGCTGCAGATCGTGCCCAATCCCGGCTACGAGGCCCTGCTGGCCTACTGGAACGGCACGGGCCCCAAGCCCTCGGCGCAGGCGGCCGAGGCGGCGCTGATGCAGTTGGCCACGCACGATGTGGCCTTGACCAACAACCTGCAGCATCCCGATGTGGTCGATGCGCTGCTGCGCGCGCCGCATTCGGACCGGGCGCGGCCGTTCAAACCGCACCTCGTCGAGGCCGCGGGCGGGGCCTGGGCCGCCGTGGACTTCGATCTGGGACCGGACGGGGTGGCCTATCACGGCCGCACGCCGGCCAACGAATCGAGCGAGCCCGGCGGCCTGGTCTGGAATGCGCTGATGGCCTATCGCAACGATGGCATCGACCTGGACCGCGATCGCGACGGGTCGCTGCACGTGGCCGGCCTGCAGGCCGGCGAATGGCTGCAGTACACCTTCACCGTCGCCGTTGCCGGCCGCTACGACCTGGCGTTGGACATGCAGGGCGCGGGCAAGGTGGCGCTGGTGCTCAACGGCGATGCGCAGCCGGCCGCGCGGGGCGCCGGCGTGTTCCGGGGGCTGGCGCTGCAGCCGGGCACCAACACCTTGCGCATCCGCTCCGAAGGCGCGGCGTTCGACCTGAAGACGCTGCGCTTCACGCCGGCGCGCTGAAGCCTCAGCGCGCTGGCACGCCGTCCTGCCACTGCGGCCAGTGCGCGACGATGTGGTCGACCACGCGCGCGCCGACGGCCTCGATGTTGCGCACGGTCTCGGGGAAGCCGCCGGCGGTCTCGCCCGGCGCGGGGTCCAGGTGCTGCAGCGTGGTCTCGCGCGGGTTGCCCTGGTCGAAATTGACCGCGCCGCGCAGGCTGAGGATACGATCGGTGCCGTGCGTGCGCTGGATCACCAGCGTCAGCGCGGCCGCTTCCATCTCGGTGATGACGTAGTCGTCGGCGCCGTAGAGTTTGGCGATGTACTGCGCCTGCCGCGACAGGCCAGGGCCATGGAAGAAGGTGTCGCCGGTCATGTGCGTGCCGGTGCCCACGAACGGCGCGCGCCGCGCGGCCGCATCGGGATAGCGCAGGCGATACGCCCGCGCCGCGTCGGAATCGGCCAGCGGCACGCCCTGCGACAGCTGCATCGCCCAGCCCACCAGCGCCGGGTTGAGATGGAACACGCGATAGGCCTCGTAGCCCTTGCGCGGCATGAAGGTCGGCGCGCCGGGCGTGTTCTCCTCCGGCGCCCAGCGATGCCCCAGGTCGTAGTCGACCAGCCAGCTGGCCCAGTTGACCTCGCCGATGGTGCCGCGCTGCGGCGGCGTGCCGCCGACGCCGGTCAGCAGGTAATAGCTATGGGAGAAGTCGAACGCGGGATCGAGCAGGATCGCCTGCATCGAGGCGGCGCTGTTGACCTTGCCCATGCCCAGCACCGCCCCGCACACGCCCTCGGCGTTGCAGTAGACCGGATTCAGGGCGCCGGGCACGGCGATGGGTTTGGCGTCGGCCCAGTAGCGTTCGTACCAGTGCTGGAACTCGCCGGCGCGGTCGCCGCTGTTGGCGCCGATCTCGAACATCGCCGCCACGAACACCTTGACCTGGATCGGCGCCGGCGCCGGCGTCGCGGCGCTCGCGCAGAGGCTGGTCAGGCCCGCCAGGGCCGTCAGGCAGGACAACACCACACGGGCAATCAGGGAACGCGGCATCGGCAGGCTCGGACAGGGAACAGGCGCGCCGGCAGCCCCGGCGCGAGGGCGCTCAGGCGCCGCGCAGGCGCAGCGTCAGGCCCTTGAGGAAGGCCCGCAGCAGCTGGTCGCCGCAGGGGCGGTAGTTCTTGTGGTCCGGCTGGCGGAACAGCGCCGAGAGCTCGGGCTTGGACACCGGGAAGCCGGCGGCCTCGAAGATCGCATGCATGTCCACGTCCTTGAGCTGGAAGGCCACGCGCAGCTTCTTCAGCACCAGGTTGTTGGTCACCCGCGTTTCCACCGGGCGCAGCGGCTGGCTCTCGTCGCGGCCGCGGAACTGCACGATCAGCCCGTCCAGCACGTGCGCCAGCAGCGCATCGCTGCACGGCGCGAAGCCTTCCTCGTCCTCCTTCTTCAGCGCGGCCTGCAGCTGCGCGCGGTCGATGGAGAAGGCCGGGTCGGCCAGCTGTGCGATCTCGATGAGTTTGGGCTCGCTCAGATCGAGCATGTAGCGCACGCTGCGCAGGACGTCGTTGGTGATCATGGGTGGGGCTCGGCAGCAACGCCGCGTGTGCGGCAATCGCGCATTTTACGTCCTCGCGCGGACCCGCTCGTCACTCGCCTCGGCCGCAACAGCGAGGCCACCGGTCCAACCCCCGTCGTTTCCGCGAACGCGGGAACCCATGGACGTTCGCACAGAGCGCGGGACCCACGAGCTGCTGGTTCCCCTGGACAACAGCGCCCGTCACCCCTGGCCCGCAGGCACCGGCCCCGAAAGCGGCCCCATCGCCCGGAACGCCAGCCGATTGCGCCCTGCACGCTTGGCGTCGTACAGCGCCGCATCGGTTGCCTCCAGCAGCGGCGCGGGATCCGGGCCCTCGACCTGCCACGCCGCGCCGACCCCGACGCTGACGGTGACGTAGGGCCCGGGCTCGGGCGCGTTCAATCTGCGCTGTTCGACCGCGGCGCGCAGCGCCTCGGCCATGGCCTGAGCGGCCGGCGCATCGGTGGACGGCAGGATCACCGCGAACTCCTCGCCGCCATAGCGCGCCACCACGTCCAGCGCGCGCGTGCAGCCTGCGGCCAGGGTCTGCGCGACCGCGCGCAGATGGGCATCGCCGACCTGGTGGCCGAAGGCGTCGTTGAGGCGCTTGAAGTGGTCGATGTCGATCATCAGCAGCGCCAGCGGCTCGCCGGAGCGGCGCGCGCGTTGCCATTCGCGGCTCAGGGCGGCATCGAACTCGCGGCGGTTGGCCAGCCCGGTCAGCGTGTCCACGCGCGCCAGCGCATGCAGTTCCTCGCGTTCGGTCATGGCGCGCAGCTGCAGCAGCACGCTGCGCACGCCATAGCCCAGCAGCGCGAACACGAAGCCGCCGATCGCCCATTGCGGATGCCGGCCGAGGATCATCGCCGAGGTCGCCAGCACGCTGATCGGCAGCAGCAAGGGGCTGCCGGCGCGCACGATCGAGGCCAGCCGCGGCAGCTGCCAGCCGGGCCGCGCATCGGTCACAGGACGCAGCGCCAGCGACACCAGCAGCAGGAACGGCACATCGATCAGCACGTCCCACCACACGCCGAAACGGTCGTCCGGGGGCTCGCCATGGTTGATGCAGGCCGCCACGCCCAGATAGACCCAGGCATAGGCGGCCTGGCTGCCATGGAAGTGGCGCTGGGCGGCGGTGCCGCTGGCCAGCCAGCGCAGCACCGAGAAGACGGCGATGAAGGCGTTCTCCGCGTCGAGCATCAGCGCGAGCCGGTTCAGCCCGTCTTCGCTGGCGCCGCTCAGGGTGGCGAAGGTGAAGGTATGGACGAAGAACAGCAGGCCCAGCGCGATCGCCATCAGCGCATCGAGCAGGCGCACCGGCCACGCCTCGCCCTGATGACTGGCCAGGGCGAAGGTCAGCGGCACGCCGTAGAGCACGTACAGCAGGACGCTGGCACCAGAGGTGGACGAGGTGCTGTCCAGCACCGCGGTCTGCAGCATGTTGACGGCCATGCCGCCGGCCCACAGCAGCAGCGCGATCGCCAGCGCGATCCAGCCGCTGGCCGCCGCATTGCCGCGGCTGCGCCACAGGCAGGTGGCCGCGGCCAGCAGCGGCGCGCCGAGCAGAAACGCGAACGACACGGTCTCGGCGTGGGCGGGCAGGGCCCACATCGCCGCCGCGTGGATCAACAGATATAGCCAGGGCAGCATGCGCACGCCGTCGGGTCCTCCCCGGGCCTCACCATACGCGGCCGCGAGCGCGGCTCACAAGCCGGTGCGCCAGACACGATGCAGCGTCCCATCGCGCAGACGCGCCCGTCGCCGCCGCGGGCTTAGCATGGCCGCCCCCCGATTCCGCACAGATGCCTGCATGCCCGATTCCACGATGACCGCCATCGCCATCCGCGACGGCAAAGGCGCGGCCGACGCGCTGCATCCGGTGCAGGTGCCGCGCCCGGTGGCGGGCGAAGGCCAGGTGCTGATCCGCGTGCATGCCGCCGGCATCAACCGGCCGGACCTGCTGCAGCGTCAGGGGCACTATCCACCGCCGCCCGGCGCGCCGGAGACGCTGGGGCTGGAAGTGGCCGGCGAGGTCGTCACCGGCGCCGGCCGCTGGCAGCCTGGCGATCGCGTGTGTGCGCTGCTGGCCGGCGGCGGCTATGCGCAGTACGTGGCGGTGGACGCGCGTCAGGTGCTGCCGCTGCCGGAAGGCTGCGACTTCGTCCATGCCGCGGCGCTGCCGGAGACGGTGTTCACCGTGTTCGCCAATGTGTTCGAGCATGGCCAGCTCAAGGCCGGCGAACGGCTGCTGCTGCACGGGGCCACCTCGGGCATCGGCGTGATGGCGATCCAGATGGCCAAGGCCGCCGGCGCGCAGGTGCTGGCCACCGCGCGCGGCGCGGACAAGGCCGCGCAGGCGCGCACGCTGGGCGCCGACATCGCCGTCGATACCCGCGCCGGTTCGTTCGTCGAGCCGGCCAAGGCGGCCGGCGGCGTCGATGTGTCGCTGGACATGGTCGGCGCCAGCGTGTTCGCCGATACGCTGGCGGTGCTCAACCCGCGCGGCCGCATCGTCTACATCGCCGCCCAGGGCGGCGGCACGCTGGAAGTGCCGATCATGGAGCTGATGCGCCGTCAGGCCGTGCTGACCGGTTCGACCCTGCGCCCGCGCAGCGCGGAAGAGAAAGGCCGCCTGGCCACCGAGATCGAGCGCCGCGTCTGGCCGTGGATCGCGCAGGGCCAGGTGAAGGTGCTGGTCGACCGCACCTTCCCGCTGGAGCAGGCCGCGCAGGCGCATGCCTATCTCGAAGCCGGCCAGCATCTGGGCAAGGTCGTGCTGACGATGGCGTGATCCGATCGCCGCTTCGGCCCGCACCCGACGTGGCATCATCGCCATCCCCCACCGATTTGAATGCGCCCACGCCGCATGGCGTGCGGTGCCTGCACTGAGGAGCGGGGCATGCGGGTAGGCAGGGGGTGGGTGCTGGCGCTGTTGCTGGCGAGTGTGCCGCTGGCGCAGGCCCAAGCGCGGGCCGAACGGCCGGCGCAGGTGCGGATCGTCGAGCGGCCGGAAGGCTTCGTGCTGCTGGTGGACGGCCAACCGTTCTACGTCCGCGGCGCCGGCATGCGCGGCGACGCGCGCGAGCAGGATGCGCTGGCCGCGCGCGGCGGCAATGCCTTCCGCACCTGGCAGACCGGCGCCGACACCGTCCGGGTGAAAGCGATGCTGGACCACGCGCAGGCCAAGGGCCTGAAGGTGGCGATGGGCATCGAGGTCGCGCGCGAGCGGCATGAGTTCGATTACGACGACGCCGGCGCCGTGGAGGCACAGCGCGCGCGTATTCGCGGCGAGGTGCTCGCCTGGAAGGACCATCCCGCCGTGCTGATGTGGGTGGTCGGCAACGAGTTGAACCTGGAATCGACCAACCCGCGCGTCTGGAACGCCGTGGGCGCGCTGGCCGACATGATTCACCAGCTCGATCCGAATCATCCGGTGATGACCACGGTGGCGGGCCTGGACAAGCCGCTGGTCGAGGCGATCAAGGCGCGCGCGCCCGCGCTGGACTTGATCGGCATCCAGCTCTACGGCGACCTCGACCGGCTGCCGGAGAAGCTTCGCCAGAGCCAGTGGACCGGCCCTTACCTCGTCACCGAATGGGGACCGACCGGCCATTGGGAGAGCCCGCTCACCGCCTGGGGCGCGCCGATCGAGGACACGTCCACCGACAAGGCGCGGCTGCTGGCGCAGCGCTACCGCCAGGTCATCCAGGCCGACAAGCGCCAGGGGCTGGGGTCGTTCGTGTTCCTGTGGGGGCAGAAGCAGGAGCGCACGCCGACCTGGTATGGCCTGTTCCTGCCGGACGGCACCACCACGCCGGCGGTGGATACCTTGCAGTGGCTGTGGACCGGCCACTGGCCGCGCAACCGTGCGCCGTCGATCCAGGCGCCGACGATCGACGGGCAGGGCGCGCGCGCCAGCGTCACTCTGGCGCCGGGCAGCGCGCATACCGCGTCGGCGCCCGCGCAGGATCCCGATGGCGATGCCCTGGACTATCGCTGGACCGTCCTGCGCGAGAGCCAGGCCACCAGCGTCGGCGGCGACCCGGAAACCGTCCCCGCCCAGGTCGATGTGGCCATCAGCGACACGGCCAATGGCGCGATGCGCCTGGTCGCACCGCAGGCGCCCGGCAACTACCGGCTGTTCGTCGAGGTCCGCGATGGCCAGGGACATGCGGCCACCGCCAACCTGCCGTTCCGGGTCGAGCTCATTGCGGAAAAGTGATCCGCACCGCCTCGGCGCTGCGTTCGGCCGGGCCGTGGAAGACCGCCTCGATGTTGTTGCCATCGGGGTCGAAGACGAAGGCCGCGTAATACCCCGGGTGGTAGGGCCGCAGCCCTGGCGCGCCGTGGTCGCGGCCGCCGTGGGCCAGGGCGACCTTGTGGAAGGCATCGACCATGGCCGTATCGCGCGCCTGGAAGGCCAGGTGATGGCGTCCGGTGAGTTCGCCAGTGGCCGCCGGGCTGTCGGCGCTGGAGACGAACAACTCGTCCGCCCAGAAGAAGCCCGGCCCGGTGCCGCCGATCGGGATGCCCAGCGCGCCGAGCACGGCGCTGTAGAAATCCTGGCTGGCATGCAGGTCGCGCACGACCAGATGCAGGTGGTCGATCAGGCGGCCGCGGAAGAGTTCCTGCGTTTCCATGGGAGCGCTCCGGCTGCGGTTGAAGTCGACCCAAGGTTTTAGCATCGCCACCGCGGCGGGCCCGTCACGCCGCTGACGGCCAGGACAGCACACGCCGCGTCGCGCTCATTCGTAGAACGCGTCGGATGCGTCGATCTCCAGCCCGTTGGCCTTGGCATAGGCGACCGCGGCGCGGCACGCGGCCAGCGCGACCGGGTTGTCTTCCAGATGCGACACCGGCGCGCAGCGCATGGTCAGCAGGTCGGCGTCGTGGCACAGCGACGCCGTGCCATCGGCCGTCACGCAGATGGTGTCGTCGCCCGAGGTGACGAAGTACAGCCGTTCGGTATTGCGTCCATAGAGATGGAAAAAAGCCATTGCACTCTCCTTGTGTTGAGCGCTGGCGACCACGGTACAGACCGCGACCGACCAGCCTGTTCAGGAATTCTCACGAACCCCGCCGGAGCCCGAACCGTCATCCAGACTTCACTCCGACGCGACACCATCATGCAACGTTGGCCGACGTTCGCGACAGAGACGCTGAATCGCGTCCCACCCGCCGTTTTTTGCGTCGGTCGCTTCGCCACCCTCGATCTGCCCGTTCGGCACCGCCGCCAGCGGTCGCCATCCGGCCAGCGGGCGAGGCTCGGACGAGCACGCGAGCTTCACGGCAACCCGCGACCGCAGCCGCGCGACTGCCTGTCAGGTCAAGCGAGGCACGCCGCCGCCGCGGCGCAGTTGGCGGCGCCTAGCCGACCTCCGCCAGCGTCGCCCGATCGCGCCCGGCGCGCTTGGCGGCATACATGGCCGCGTCGGCGCGCTGCAGCAGACCGCGCGTGTCGCGGTCCTGCGGCAGCAGCCCGGTGATGCCGGTGCTGAGCGTGACGCGCAGCTCGGGCAGTCCCAGATCCCGGGCGATCGCATCGAGCGGTTCGCGCAGCGCGTCGATGCGCCGCAGGGCATGCGCCGGCTCGGCGTCGGGCAGCATGACCAGGAACTCCTCGCCGCCCATCCGCGCGACATAGTCCTGGCCACGGAACACCGCGCGCAGGGTCGCCGCCACGCGCTCCAGCACGCGGTCGCCCACGTCATGGCCGTAGCGGTCGTTGATGTCCTTGAAGTGGTCGATGTCCAGGAAGCACACCGTCAGCAGCCGGCCCTCCTGCTGGGCGCCGGCGCGCGCCTGGGCCAGCCGTTCCAGCGCCGCGCGGCGGTTGGGCAACCCGGTCAGCGCGTCGGTCTGCGCCAGCAGGCGCATCTGGTCGCGCTGCTGGCGCAGGCTGCCCAGGCGCAGGGTCAGGGCCATGCTGGCGGTCAGGCCGAGCCAGACGCCGGTCACCATCAGCGTCTCCACTTCCCACAACGCCAGAAGGGTAGGCGCGAACAGCTCAAGCCCGGTGGCGAGCAGCAGTGGCGCCAGGCATGCCAGCGTGATCATCCCACCAGGTTGTCGGCGGACCAGCGCCAGCACCGCGCGTGCGGCCAGCAGCACGCACAGCGCCACGAAGCCGACGCCATCGAGCAGCCAGATGGTCCGCAGGGCCGCCTCGGGCAGCACCAGCACCACCGCCGACAGCAGCAGGAACGCCACCGAGACCACGCCGGCGAGCCGATACACGCGCGACGAGGCCTTGCCCGGATCGCGCAGCATGCGCAGGGTCAGGCCGATCATCGCCGTCGGCAGGGCGGCGATCAGCCGCAGCGCCAACGCCTCGTCCAGCGGCAGCCAGGGCCGCGGATAGGTCCACAGCCCGGACAGCAGGGCGATCCACAGCGCGAAGGTCACCGCGCCGATCGCCGCGGACAGGAAGGCGCGCTCGCGCGTGGCGATGAAGGTGAGCAGGCAGGACAGCACCAGCGACAGCACCACCGCCAGGCAGGCCACCCGCATCGAGAAGCGCAGCGTGTCCTGGCGCTGCACCACGGCCGGTTCGCCCAGCATCACGATCGGCCGCCACAGCGGCAGCGCCGCCTGGTCGAACTCGACCTCGATCGGCTGCAGGTTGCCGCGCGGCGGCACCAGCACCGTGCCCATGCCGGTGCGGAAGCGCGAGTCCAGCGTGCGCGCGTCCAGCGGCGTGCCGCAGCGCTCGCGCGTGCCGTGGCGGATCTCCACCTGGCCCTGGTAGATGTTCATCGCCAGCGCCGCCTGCGGCGTGCCCGGCCAGCCGCCGACGGGCGGCGCCAGCGGAATGCGCACATGGCCGGGGCGGTGCTGGTGGCGGCAGGGATCGATGTGTTCCTCGGCCAGCGCCGGCTGGCCGGACACCACGAAGGCCCGCGGCTGCGACGCCGGCGCGCAGGCGGCCAGCCCGAGGACCAGCAGCAGGACCAGGCACAGCAGCCGGGGAAGACGCGACGCCAGGTCGGAGGTCATGGGCTTGGCAATAAGCGCCGCCACGCGGCGGACGACCATGGTATCGGCTGGCGCCAGCCGATCTGCAGTCCGGCGTGCGATCCGTGTGCGAGCCGGCCCGGTCAGGCCGGCCGGGCTTCGCTCAGGGCTTGGCGGCGGCCCGCGCCGGGAAGGCGAAGGTCGCCATCACCGGGAAGTGATCGGACGGATAGCGCGCGCCGTCGTGGTCGGTCAGCGTGGCTACCGTCAGCGGCTGCAGGCCGCGGTAGAGGATCCAGTCGATGCGCTTGTCCGGCGTGCCGGTGAAGTCGTGGAACGTGCGGTCCGGCCCGCTGCGCGAGGGCGCCGTTTCCCAGCTGTCATGCAGCAGCGCGGTCAGGGTGGCGTGCGGCGCGGAGTCCGGCGTGGTGTTGAAATCGCCGGTCAGCACGATCGGCTCGTCGGCCGGCAGCGCCTTGAGCCGCTGCGCGATCAGCTGCGCGCACTTCACCCGCGCGGCCTCGTCCTGGTCGCGGTAAGGGAAGTGGGTGTTGTAGAGCACGAAGGTGCGCCCATCGGCGATCCGCTCGAAGCGCGCCCAGGTCACCATGCGCGGCAGCGGATGGCCCCAGCTGATGCTGCCCGGCACCTCCGGCGTATCAGACAGCCAGAAGTTGCCCGAATCCAGCACCTTGAGCGCGTCCTTGCGATAGAACACGCCCATGTGCTCGTCTTCGTCGCCGCCGCGCCGGCCCTGGCCGAACCAGGCGTACTGCGGCAGGCGCGCGGCCAGATCGTCGGCCTGGCGCCTGACCAGCTCCTGGGTGCCCATCACGTCCGGCGCCTGCTCGGTGAGCACGCGTGCGAGCAGGTCGCGGCGGTTCTCCCAGCGGTTCTCGTTGGTGTCCGCCGGCGTGCGCACGTTGAAGCTCATCACCTTCAGCGTGGCCGGCGCGGCGGCGAAGGCCTGCGCCAGCGGCAGGCCGATGAGCAGCAGGAGCAGCATGCGCGCCTGGCGATGACGTGCGAGCAGCAGGCGGAAGGCGGGAGGCAGCAGACGGGACAGGGGCATGGGACCGGAGCAGGCAACGCGACGGGCGTCATGGTCCGGCAAACGCGCGCCGCGCGAAACGCGGCGAAAGTCGCAAGGCGAAGGCATACCTCCGGCAGGCACGCCGAGATTTATTGAACTGCATCACATATTCGCCAGCCCGCCGCGCCGGCGCGCGAATCACGCGCCCCAGCTGGCGTGGAAGCTGCCCGGCGCATCGACGCGTTCGAAGGTGTGCGCGCCGAAGAAGTCGCGCTGGGCCTGGATCAGGTTGGCCGGCAGGCGCGCGCTGCGGTAGCCGTCGTAATAGGCGATGGCCGAGGCGAAGCACGGCACCGGGATGCCGGCCTTGACCGCCGTGGCCACCACCTCGCGCAGCGCGCCCTGGTAGTCGGCGGCGATCTTCTGGAAGTACGGCGCCAGCAGCAGGTTGGCCAGCTTGGCGTCGGCCGCGTAGGCGTCGGTGATCTTCTGCAGGAAGCGCGCACGGATGATGCAGCCGGCGCGGAAGATGCTGGCGATCTGGCCGTACTGCAGGTCCCAGCCGTATTCGTCCGAGGCCGCGCGCATCTGCGCGAAGCCCTGCGCATAGGACACGATCTTGCTCAGGTACAGCGCCTTGCGCACGGCCTCGACGAAGGCCGCGCGATCGCCGTCGAACGCGGGCGCATCCGGCCCGGCCAGGATCCTGGCGGCGGCCACGCGCTCGTCCTTCAGCGCCGACAGCACGCGGGCGAACACCGACTCGGTGATCAACGGCAGCGGCGTGCCCAGGTCCAGCGCGCTCTGGCTGGTCCACTTGCCCGTGCCCTTCTGCGCGGCGCGGTCGAGCACCTTGTCGACCAGATCGCCCTCGCCGCGATCGTCGCGTTTGCGCAGGATCGTGGCGGTGATCTCGATCAGGTAGCTGTCCAGCTCGCCCTGGTTCCATTGCGCGTAGGTGTCGGCCAGCTCGGCGTTGGACAGGCCGAGCACGTGCTTGAGCACGGCATAGCTCTCGGCGATCAGCTGCATGTCGCCGTACTCGATGCCGTTGTGGACCATCTTGACGTAGTGGCCTGCGCCGTCCGGGCCGATGTAGGCCACGCAGGGCGTGCCGTCCTCGGCCTTGGCGGCGATCTCGTTGAGAATCGGGGCGACCAGCTCGTAGGCGTCTTTCGGCCCGCCCGGCATGATCGAGGGCCCCTTGAGCGCGCCTTCCTCGCCGCCGGACACGCCGGTGCCGATGAAATGCAGGCCGGCCTGGGCCAGCTCCTCGTTGCGCCGGCGCGTGTCCTGGAAGAAGGTGTTGCCGCCGTCGATCAGCACGTCGCCCTTGGCCAGCAGCGGCTTGAGTTCGGCGATGACCGCATCGGTGCCAGCGCCGGCCTTGACCATCAGCAGGATGCGGCGCGGGGTTTCCAGCGATTCGACGAACTCGGCCAGCGTATAGCTCGGCACCAGGCCGGCGTCCGGATGTTCGGCCATCACCTCGTCGGTCTTCTCGCGGCTGCGGTTGAAGATCGAGACCTTGTGCCCGCGGCTGGCGATGTTCAACGCCAGGTTGCGGCCCATGACCGCCATGCCGACCACGCCAATGGGTTGCTTGCTCATATGCGCTCCGATTGCCTGGGCGGCACTGCAGGAAGGGGGCGCGCATGATAACGAGCGCGTCAGGCGATGCATGTCTGCACCGCGCCGCGCGCGCGTAAACGCGGTGCCCGCCGAGGCCAAACCGACCGCGCGCTGTCGCGGCGGTGACCATGCGGACAGGCCGGGGCCGGTTTCAGCACGGCTTCAATCCGGCCCGCACAGGCTCCAGGTCACTCTCCCTAGCCGATGCCCACCATGGATTGCCCCGTCTGCAAGACCACCGCGCTGATGATGTCCGAACGTCAGGGCATCGAGATCGACTACTGCCCACAGTGCCGCGGGATCTGGCTGGACCGGGGCGAGCTGGACAAGCTGATCGACCGGGCCAGCCCGGAGCCGCCCGCGCGCCAGGTCGCCGCGCCGCCTCCGCCGCCGGCCGCCGCCTACGGGGCGCGTGCCTACCCGCGGCATGACCACGATCGCCGCCACCGGGACGCAGGCCACGACGGCTATGGGCGCAAGCGCAAGAAGGAGGGCTTTCTCTCCGACCTGTTCGACTTCTGAAGCCGTTTCCAGCTTCTCGCATCGGGCCCTCGACGTTGGCGTGAGGCGAAGAGGCCTTCTGGCCTCTTGAACGGCGCGCTGACGGACCGCATGTCATGCTCTGGCAGCGTCGCGAATGCTGTTGGATGCGCTAAGTGGTTGATTGCCAAGGATGTGGCGGCAGACGTGAACGGATTTCCAAAAATGAATGCAATGCAACAGATGTCGCGATAATTGTTCCCTTGGTAGAACGAAGGGAACCATCCCGCGCCTTAGCAGTCCAATCCCCACATTGCTAAAATCGCTGCCATGACCCAGACCTCCGCTGCCACCGCCCTGGTGGCCAACAATCTCCCGATTCCCAGCCCGCTTGGCTCGCTGGACGCCTACATCGGCGCCGTGCACCAGATTCCGGTGCTCACGGTCGACGAGGAGCAGGCGCTGGCCCACCGTTTCCGCGACGAGGACGACCTCGACGCCGCGCGCGAGCTGGTGCATTCGCACCTGCGCTTCGTCGTGCACGTCGCCCGCGGCTACAGCGGGTACGGCCTGCCGCTGGGCGACCTGATCCAGGAAGGCAACATCGGCCTGATGAAGGCCGTCAAGCGCTTCGACCCGGACATGGGCGTGCGCCTGGTGTCCTTCGCGGTGCACTGGATCCGTGCCGAGATGCACGAGTTCATCCTCAAGAACTGGCGCATCGTCAAGGTCGCCACGACCAAGGCGCAGCGCAAGCTGTTCTTCAACCTGCGAAAGTCCAAGACCCGCCTGGGCTGGATGAACGCGGCCGAAGTCAGCGCCGTGGCCAAGGACCTCAACGTCTCCGAGCGCGAAGTGGTGGAGATGGAGTCGCGCCTGTCCGGTCGTGACATCGGCTTCGACGCCCCGTCCGACGAGGACGACGACCACGCCCCGCCGTCGCCGGCCGCCTATCTGATGGCCAACGAGGAAGATCCCTCGCAGGCCTACGAGCGCGCCGACAGCGAGGACAACCAGCTCGAGCTGCTGCGCGAAGGCATGGCCAACCTCGACCAGCGCTCGCGCGACATCATCGCCCGCCGCTGGCTGGACGCCGACGCCAAGGTGACGCTGCAGGAGCTGGCCGACGAGTACGGCGTTTCGGCCGAGCGCATCCGCCAGATCGAGGCCAACGCGCTGAAGAAGATGAAGGCGCTGTTTACCGCCTGATCGAAGCCAACGTGTTGCTGATTGAAAAGCCCCGCCTTTGGCGGGGCTTTTTTGTGGTTCTTCGCCGGATCGAGGGGTGGCTCGGTGATTGAGTGTTACGGCTTCGGAGGGGCCCGCTGCCTCGCGCTTTGAGTCACGGGGCTTCGACTCGAAGGCGTTGGGCAAGCGCTCTGCCCCCTCCCTTTCGCCGCAGGCGAAGGGGAGGGCCGGGGAGGGGTGCTTTTGCTCTTCGCTTCTGTGGCTTGCCCGGGAAAGCCCCGGACCCCTCCCCATCCCTCCCCTGCGCTATGCGCAAGGGAGGGGGCCTCAAGTCGATGCCTTTCCGTCACTGTTCGCACCCTGCCCCCTCCCTTTCGCCATAGGCGAAGGGGAGGGCCGGGGAGGGGTGCTTTTGCTCTTGCTTCGATGGCTTGGCCGGTAAAGCCCCGACCCCTCCCCATCCCTCCCCTGCGCGATGCGCAAGGGAGGGGGCGCAGACCGAAGTCCTGTGCCCTGAAGCGCGCGGCAGCGGCCCCCGCCCGCCGGACCGCTGCCCTGCCGGAATCGAACCGCGCACGCGTCGTGAGCTCTAGAGCGTGAGAAGCCTGTCGATCACCTCCGCCAGCCGCGAACACCAGCAGCAGATCGCAAGGCGCCCTGACAATCGTGTAATCGCGATTTCAAGATTCATTCTCATTTGCTAAGCTGCCGCGCATCCGGTCGCTGCCGCGCGCGGCGACATGCGAAGTCCGTCCTCGTCCTGCACATGCCCGCCTCGCGGGCGTGATCGCTGGTGTGCGGCTTTGCCAGATTCGCCCCAGCCGTCGCCAGGGCATCACCCCTGACCGAGGCTGTTCGAGATGACTCCTGCTGCGCGTCGCACCCTCCGTGCGCCTGTTTCCCGTCCCCTGCGCCTGGCCCTGCTGGCCGCGCTGGCCAGTTCCCTGCCTGCCCATGCGCAGCAGGCCGAGACCGACCAGGACGCCGACACCACCCTGGACACGCTGCACGTCACCGCCGAGCAGATCGCCAAGCAGGCGCTGGGGACCTCGATCATCACCCGCGAGGACATCGAGCGCCGGCCGCCGGCCAACGACCTGTCCGACCTCCTGCGGACCATGCCGGGCGTCAACCTGACCGGCAACAGCGCCTCGGGCGCCTACGGCAACAACCGCCAGATCGACCTGCGCGGCATGGGGCCGGAGAACACGCTGATCCTGATCGACGGCCGCCGCGTGAGCGCGCGCGATTCGGTGCGGATGGGCGTGGCCGGCGAGCGCAACAGCCGCGGCGATACCAACTGGGTGCCGGCCGAGGCGGTCGAGCGCATCGAAGTGCTGCGCGGCCCGGCCGCGGCGCGCTACGGCTCGGGCGCGGCCGGCGGCGTGGTCAACATCATCACCAAGCGTCCCACCGGCGACCTGTCGGGCAGCATGACGCTGTATGGGCTGGTGCCCGAGCACAGCGACGAAGGCGGCAGCCAGCGCGCCGGGTTCACCCTGAGCGGACCGCTGGCGCGCGATCTGTCCTTCCGCCTATACGGCAACCTCAACAAGACCGATGCCGATGCGCCGGACATCAACAGCGCGCATTCCCGCAGCGGCGTCGCCGCCGCCGGCCGCGAGGGCGTGCGCAACAAGGACATCAACGGCCTGCTGCGCTGGGACGCCAGCGACGCGCAGGTGGTCGAGGTGGAGTCCGGCTACAGCCGCCAGGGCAACATCTTCGCCGGCGAATATCTCAACAACTCCAACGCCACCGTGGTCAGCAAGGTCGGCGACGAGACCAATGTGATGACCCGCCGCGATGCCGCGCTGACCCATCGCGGCAAGTGGGACTTCGGCACCTCGCGCCTGACGGTGTCCTATGCGCAGACCGACAACGACCGCATCGCCGAAGGCCTGGCCGGCGGACCGGAGGGTTCGCTGTCGACCACGCCGGTGTGGACCCGTTCGACCCTGCGCGACGTCGCCGCCGACGGCGAGATCAACCTGCCGACCACGCTCGGCGGCGTGGACAACATCTGGACGGTGGGATTCGAGTACCGCAAGAGCCGGCTGGACGATCCGTACTCGGTCTCGCAGACGGCCCCCGGTGTGGTCGGCATCGATCCGAGCGGCCGCAACGGCAAGACCGACGAGCAGGTCAGTGCGGTGTTCGTCGAGGACAACCTCTACGCCACCGAGCGGCTGACCCTGACGCCTGGCCTGCGCTTCGATCACCACAGCGCGTTCGGCAACGAACTCAGCCCCAGCCTCAACGTGCAGTACAGGCTGGCGCCGGACTGGCTGATCAAGGGCGGCGTGGCGCGCGCGTTCAAGGCGCCCAACCTGTACCAGGCCAACCCGAATTACCTCTACTACACGCGCGGCAACGGCTGCCCGAGCTACTACGTCGGCGTCGGCACCGGCGGCTGCTACATCCAGGGCAGCGCGGACCTGGATCCGGAGACCAGCATCAACAAGGAGATCGGCATCGAGTGGCTACCCGACACCGGCTACCACGCCTCGCTGACCTACTTCCATAACGACTACGACAACAAGATCGTGGCCGGCTACAGCGACTACTACCAGACGCCGGGCCGGGCCTTCGTCTATCAGTGGGTCAATGCCTCCAAGGCGCTGGTGCAGGGCGTGGAGGGCAATCTGAAGCTGCCGCTGCTCGGCGATCGCGGCCAGACGCTGAGCTGGGACACCAACCTGACCTGGATGATCGACAACAAGAACGAGGCCACCGGCCAACCGCTGTCGGTGATCCCCAAGTACACGCTCAACTCGACCCTGGACTGGCGCGCGACCCAGCGCCTGTCCTTCGCGCTGATGGCCACCTTCTATGGCAAGCAGGAGCAGGCACGGCTGGACCGCAACAACGAGGCCATCTGCGGCGCGGCCGGGCTGCCGGTGTGCGACTCGCTCGGCGCCTACCAGCTGTGGAGCACCAGCCTGCGTTACCGGATCACGCGCGATGTCAGCCTTGGCCTGGGCGTGAACAACCTGGCCGACAAGCGCCTCTTCCGCGAAGGCAGCCGCGCCAGCAGCGCCGGCGCGCAGACCTATAACGAACCCGGTCGCGCGTACTGGGCCAGCCTGCGGTTCGGCTTCTGATGCGCGCGCTCGCCTCCTGCCTGGGCAGCCTGCTACTGCTCATGCTCGCTGCCGCGCCGGCATGGGCCCAGCCCGATCTGAGCCGCACCACCGGGCCGACGCTGGCCGACACCGGTTCGCGCGCTTACGCCTTCCATGTGCTCAGGTTCGTCTCTGCCGATGGTCAGCGCCATTACCGCGTGCGCGTGGCCGTGCCGAAGACGCCGGCGCCGGCCGGCGGCTTCCCCGCGCTGTATCTGCTCGACGGCAACGCGGCGCTGATGGAACTGGACGAGGCCGCGCTCGAGCGGCAGCGGGCCGGCGGGCATGCGCCGGTGCTGGTGTTCATCGCCACCGACAACGACCTGCGCATCGACAGCGCCGCGCGTTCCTACGACTACACGCCGACGCCGGCCGATGGCGCGCAGGAGGACGCGCTGGGCCGGCGCAGCGGCGGCGCCGATGCGTTCCTTGCGCTGATCTTCGATCGGGTACGCCCGGCCGTGGCCCGACTGGTGGCGCTGGACCCGGCACGGCAGACGCTGTGGGGCCATTCCTACGGCGGGCTGTTCGCGCTGCATGCGCTGTTCACCCGGCCGCAGGCGTTCGACCGCTATGTCGCGGTGGACGCCTCGCTGTGGTGGGGCAGCGGCCAGATCCTCGAGGAAGCCGCGCGCTTCCAGGCCAGGGCGCTGCCGGCGCCGGCCGCGCTGCTGATGCTCAACGGCCGCGGCGCGCAGGAACGCGCCGCGCCGCCGGCCGCCGACGCGGCGCGCCGCCAGGCGATGCAGGCGGCGCGGATGCATCTGCCCGCCGATGCGCCGGACACGCTGGCCGCGCAGCTGCGCAAGGTGTCCGGGCTCACGGTGGAGCAGAAGATCCTGCCGGGGCTCTCGCATGGGCAGACGCTGGGCGCCTCGCTGCAGCAGGCGATGGATTTCGCTGGCGCGCCGTAGGGAGTGGGCTGGAGTAACGCGCGTCGTTCCCGCAGCAGCGGGAATCAGGTGTCTGATCGCATCGCGTCCCCGCTTCAGCCAGTGCCCGTAAGCCACACAAAACTCAACCTCGTCGTTCCCGCGAACGCGGGAACCCAGTGCCTTGGGCTCCCTGGGTGAACGTCCATGGGTTCCCGCTTTCGCGGGAACGACGGTAGGTTGGGGAAACGACGTTGGGTGGGTTCTTGCCGCGGAGTTGATGACCCACATCGGCCCGCGCGAAGCGGGCCGATGCGCAGCTCAGTCTGTCGCGCGCTTCGGTCCCGGCGCGAGGTCCTGCACGGCGTGGTCGGGCACGGTCTCGCGCGGGGCCTGGCCGAAGATGATGCGGGCCGCGCGCTGGTAGCTCCAGTACGCCATGGCCCAGTTGACCAGCACCACGAAGCGGTTGCGGAAGCCGATCAGGAAGTACACGTGCGCGGCCAGCCAGAACCACCAGGCCAGCGGCCCGGACAGCTTGAACCGGCCCACGTGCACGATCGCCGCCATGCGGCCGATCGTGGCCAGGTTGCCGTAGTCGCTGTACTTGAACGGCGTCACCGGCTTGCCGGCCAGGCGCAGGCGCAGGCTCTTGGCGATGTAGCGGCCCATCTGCTTGGCCGCCGGCGCCACGCCCGGCACGGGCTTGCCGTTGGCCTGGGTGACGGCGGCCAGGTCGCCGCCGACGAAGATGTCCGGGTGGCCCGGCACGCTCAGGTCCGGGCGCACCAGCACGCGTCCGGCGCGGTCCAGCGGCACGCCCAGGCTGCGCGCCAGCGGCGAGGCGGCCACGCCGGCGGCCCACACCACCGTTCGTGCGGCGAAGGTCTGCCCGCCCAGCGTGTAGCCGTGTTCGTCGATGTGGGTCACCGGCGCGCCGGTGCAGACCTCCACGCCCAGCTTCTCCAGCTGCGCGCGCGCCTTGTCGGTGAGGTCCTCGGGGAAGGACGGCAGCACGCGCGGGCCGGCCTCGATCAGGCGCACCCGCGCCTGGGTCGGATCGATATGGCGGAACTCGTGCTTGAGCGTGTGCCGGGCGATCTCGGCCAGGGTGCCGGCCAGCTCGACCCCGGTCGGGCCGCCGCCGACGATGGCGAAGTGCAGCCAGGCCGCGCGCTTGGCCGGGTCGGGCTCGGCCTCGGCGCGTTCGAAGGCCACCAGCATCTCGCGGCGCAGGCGCAGGGCGTCGTCCAGCGTCTTCAGGCCCGGCGCGTGCTCGGCCCAGGCGTCGTTGCCGAAGTAGGCATGGCCGGCACCGGTGGCCAGCACGAGCGTGTCGTAGCGCAGGCTGGTGCCGTCGGCCAGTTCGATGGTGTGCGCTTCGGGCAGCAGGCGGGTGACCTCGCCCAACTGCACCTCGACATTGCGCTGATCGCGCAGGATGTGGCGCAGCGGCGCGGCGATGTCCGGCGCGGACAGGCCGGCGGTGGCCACCTGGTACAGCAGTGGCTGGAACAGGTGGTGATTGTGGCGGTCGATCAGGGTGATGCGGACGGGGGCGTCGTCGAGCGCGCGCGCGGCCCACAGGCCGGCGAACCCGCCGCCGACGATGACCAGATGGTGTGTTGAAACAGACATGAGCAACAGACTTGGAAACGGGGGGAGAGACGGGTGCCCATGAGGCACCGCACGCCCCATCCTGTCACAGCCGGGTCGGCCTGGCGCTGAAGTCAATTCAACTTCTTGCTAATACGGCGCCGGATACGCCGCCAGAGGCGGCGCGATCACCAGGCCTCACAACAACCCTCCCCACCGTCATTCCCGCGAAAGCGGGACCTTTGCAAAACTACCCTTGATCTTCCCGAGGCTCTTCCCATGCAGCGCGACCCTGCCCAGTCCAGCTTTGCCGATGCCCTGGTCTTGGGCAGCACCAACAGTCGCCTGCAGCGGATCGATGCCTTGTTGGATTGGCCGCAGTTGGTCGGCGCGCTTGGGCTGGAGCGCAAGGCCCAGACCGGCAGGCCGGCTTACCCGCCCACCACGATGCTCAAGGTGTTGCTGCTGCAGGCCTGGTATGGCTTGAGCGATCCGGCGATGGAGGATGCCTTGGGCGATCGGCTCTCCTTCCGGCGCTTTGTCGGGCTGTCCCTGGATCAGGCCGTGCCGGACCACTCCACGATCAGCCGCTTTCGCCAGCGCCTGCTCGAAGGCGATCGCTGGCAGCGCCTGCTGGCGCAGGTCAATGCCCAGTTGGATGCGCACCAGGTGATCCTGCGCCAGGGCACCCTGATCGACGCCACCCTGATTCCGGCGGCGGCCGCCGAACCGCCCAAGCAGGTGGGCGGTGGCCAGTCCCCGGTCGATCCGGATGCCAGGTGGACCAAGCGCCCCAACGGCATGGCGCGTTTTGGCTACAAGCTGCATCTGGCGGTGGATCGGGGTTCGCAGATCGCGCGTGCGATGGTGCTGACCTCGGCCAACATCAACGAGATCACCCAGGCCGCCAAGCTGGTCCAAGGCGATGAGGGCGCGGTTTGGGCGGACAAGGGTTACGTGGGTCCGAGCTTGCGGGAGAAGCTCGCCGAGCACGGGATCGGCAACCGGGTCCAGCGCAAGGCCAGTCGCACGCGCAAGTTGACCGTGTGGGAGAAGCGGCGCAACACGCTGATCGGCCGGGTACGGGGCAGGATCGAGGGCGTCTTTGGGGCCCTCAAGCGCTCCTATGGTTTGGCCCGGATGCGCTTCATGGGCCTTGAACGCAATGCCGTGGCCACCTGCGTGACGTTGGTGGCCTGGAACCTGGCCCGCGCGGCGGACCGCACGGTCTAACGCCACGAACCGAGCCCTGGCGGGCTAAACCACCTTCTGGCCCAAGCGCTTCTTCCCTCACTCTGCCGCTGCAAGCCAGGTCAGCCGCGCCATTTCACCTGTTGAATGCGGCGATGGAGGGTTTTTCAAACGTCCCGCGAACGCGGGAATCCAGGGACGTTTCGCCCCGAGCCCCAGAAACCCCGACGTCCCGCCCGCGCAACCCAACACCGCCGCCCCACTCAATACAAATCCGTCGGATCCACATCCAGCGACCAGCGCACGCGCCGGGCCTCGGGCAGCGCCTCGACCTGCGCCAGCGCCGCCTGCAGCGCGGCGTGCAGGCGCGGGCGCTGGGCCGAGGAGAGCAGCAGCTGCATGCGCTGGAAGCCGGCCCGGCGCGGCATCGGCGCCGGCATCGGGCCGTGCAGCTCCAGGCCGGCATCGGCCTGCGCCAGCGCCGCGCGCACCGCGCGCAGGAAGGCCTGGACGTGCTCGATCTGCTTGGCCTCGGCGCGGAACATCGCCAGGTGCGCGAACGGCGGGAAGCCGGCCTCCTCGCGCTGGGCCAGCTCGGCCTGGGCGAAGGCGCGATAGCCGCCGGACAGCAGCGTCTCCAGCAGCGGATGGCCGGGATGGTGGGTCTGCAGCCACACCTGGCCGGGGCGCGCGGCGCGCCCGGCGCGGCCGGCGACCTGGATCAGCAGCTGGGCGAGCTTCTCGCCGGCGCGGAAATCGGCCGAGAACAGGCCCTCGTCCACGCCGACCACCACCACCAGCGTCAGCAGCGGCAGGTCGTGGCCCTTGGCCAGGATCTGCGTGCCGACCAGGATGCCGGGCCCGTCGCCGAGCGTGGCGAAGGCCTGCTCCAGCGCGTCCTTGCGCTGGGTGGTGGAGCGGTCGATGCGCAGCACCGGCACCTGGGAAAAGGTATCGGCCAGCAGTTCCTCCAGCCGTTCGGTGCCCACGCCCTGCGGTTGCAGCGCCAGCCCGCCGCAGTCCGGGCAGGCCAGCGGCGCGCTTTGGCGATGGCCGCAGTGGTGGCACTGCAGGCGGCGGCCGGCGGCGTGCACCGTCATCGGCGCGTCGCAGCGATGGCAGTGCGCGCTCCAGCCGCAGTCGTGGCACAGCAGCACCGGCGCGTAGCCGCGGCGGTTCTTGAACACCAGCACCTGGCCGCCGGCCTGCAGCTGCGCGGCGATGGCCGCCAGCGTGTCGGGCGACAGGCCCGCGGCCAGCGGGCGCTTGCGCACGTCGACCACGCGCACGCTGGGCGCCTTGGCCGTACCGGCGCGCGTGGACAGGCGCAGATGCGCGTAGCGGCCGGCCTGGGCGTTGTGCAGGGTCTCCAGCGAGGGCGTGGCGCTGCCCAGCACCACCGGCACGTCCAGCGCCTTGCCGCGCACCAGGGCGAAGTCGCGGGCGTGGTAGCGGATGCCGTCCAGCTGCTTGTAGCTGCCGTCGTGCTCCTCGTCGATGACGATCAGCCCGGCCTCGGGTAGCGGCACGAACACCGCCGAGCGCGTGCCCACCACGACCCGGGCCTCGCCGCGCAGGCAGGCCGCCCAGGTCAGCGCGCGTTCGCCGTCGGCCAGGCCCGAATGCAGCGCGTACACCTCCACGCCCAGCCGCGCCCGGAAGCGCGCCAGTGTCTGCGGGGTCAGGCCGATCTCCGGCACCAGCACCAGCGCCTGCCGGCCGCGCGCCAGACAGGCGGCGATGGCGTGCAGATAGACCTCGGTCTTGCCCGAGCCGGTCACGCCCTCCAGCAGGATCGGGGCGAAGCCCTGCGCGGGGATGGCGGCTACCGCCGCCTGCTGTTCGTCATTGAGCACCGGGCCGGGCTGGGGATCGCGCGCGCGGCTGCGCGGCGGCTGGGCGAAACGCTCGGCCAGGCCGCGCTGCAGCAGACTGCGCGCGGCGGTGCGCCAGCCGGGGTGGAGGTCGTCGAGCTGCCATTCGGCCAGGCCTTCGCCGCGCAGGCGCTCGGCCAGCAGGCGCGGCTGGCTGCCGGCGCGCAGGCGGTCCACCGCGGTCATGCCGGCCTCGGTCAGGCGCCAGCCCCAGGACTCGCGCACCGGCAGCGGCTCGCCATGGCGCAGAGGGCCGGGCAGGGCGGTGGCCAGCACCTCGCCCAGCGGGGCGTGGGTGTAGGCGGCCAGCCACTGCAACGAGCGCGCCAGCTCGCCGGCCAGCAGCGGAGCCGGATCCAGCACGGCCAGCGCGGTGCGCAGTTCGCCCGGGGCGGCGCCGGCGGGGACCACCTCGACCACCACACCGACCAGTTCGCGATTGCCGAACGGCACGCGCACCCGCCGGCCGACATCGTCCTGGCCGACGGCGTGGCCGGGGGGCGGCAGGTAGTCGAAGGCCTGCCGCAGGGGAACGGGCAAGGCGACGCGGAGCAACGGGGCGGACATCGCGGGCAAGTGTAGGGCACCGGTCACATCGCACTGCCGGTTGTGCAGTTGCGGCAGGAACCTGTCTGCCAGGTGACGAAACCCACGCAACTGGCCGACACACATGGGAAAACCGCCTTATCCACACCGCCTGTGGATAAGGCTGTGCATCACGCCGCTGCTCCACGCCAAATCAGCCGTCTTTTCTGGGCGGGCGTCATATTGGTGAAAAAAACGCCAAGGCAAATTAGTCAATTAAAATCAATCACTTGAGCGTGGAACAGGCGAAAAGTGGGCCGTTGTGGAGGCGGCCGAAGGGCCCGGATGACGCCGCTTTGGATGCTGTGCACAACCATCGATTCGTCAAGCCCCGAAGAATCCCGGGAAATTTGAATGTTTGGCCAATGTCAAGGGTTTTGTTGACGAACCCAACCGGACCGTCGCCGCCTATCATGCGTATGTCACACGCCGCCGCCGACCGATCCTGACTTGAATACGCCCGCCGATGTCCCCGCCGCGCTCTCAGCCTTCCTGCGCGGCGTCGAACGCCGCGGCATCGTCCTGGCCGAGCTGCAGTGCGGCCGCCGCGAGACCGGCGAGATCGCCATGGCCGCGGCCCTGCGCGCCTTCGGCCAGTACGCCAGCGAGCAGCCGATGGCCGAATGGCCGCGCGGCTTCTGGTCGCTGCTGGCCTCGGCCCCGCCGCTGCGCCAGGCCCACCCCGAGGCGCGCTGGCCGCAGGAGATGGACTGGCTGGCCGACCTCTCCGACAGCGACCGCCTGGCCCTGCTGCTGCGCCTGGCCGCCGGCCTGGACGAGGACGACGCGGCCGCCGTCATGGGGGTCAACCAGGTCGGCTATCGCGGCGCGCTGACCCGCGCCTGCCCGCGCGACGAGGCGGGTCAGCCCGACGCGGCCGCCTGGCGCGCGCTGGCCGAGGCGATCCAGCAGCATCTGCGCGCGCTCTCGCCCGAGCGCCTGGCCCATCTGAGCCGGCTGCGCGAGGCCCTGGCGCCGGACGTGCCCGAGCCGGCGCCGGCGCCGGCCAGCGTGGCGCCCGAGCCGGTCCGGAAGCCATCCCCGTCGCCCGCACCGCGCCGCCCCCGTTCGTCGGCCGCAAGGCGTCCCTTCCCGTGGCGCCAGGTGCTGATCGCCGCCGCCGTCCTGCTGGTATTGGCCGCCATCGCCGGCGGCTGGTGGTACCTGCACCAGGGCAGGCTGGCCGCACCGGCGACCGTCGGCGCCCAGGGCGGCGGGGACGGCGCCCAGCCGCTGCGCGACGAGGCCCAGGTGCAGGTCGAGCCGCTGTCGCGCGACGACGAGGCCGACAAGCGTTTCAGCCAGGCCGAGGCGGTGCTGACCCATCCGGATTTCGACGCGCTGATGGACCCGCAAGGGCTGGCGCTGGCGCAGCGGGCCGGGTTCCTGGCCTGGTACGCGGCCGCGCCGCAGGACCGTCAGCGCGAGGCCGCCGAGGCCATGAACGCCCCTGCGGAGGCTCGCGATGCGGCGCAGTAAGCCCCTAGTGGCCTTGGCCGCGGCGGCCGTGCTGGGCCTGGCGACCTCGGTGCTGCTGGCCCAGGCGAGCGACGAGCAGGCGCTCACGCCGGCGATCCAGGCCGCGCGCGCCGCGCGCCTGGCGGCGCTGAGCACGCCGGCGCGGCACGCCTTCGCCGACCGCATGGTCGTCTGGGACCGTCTGCCGCCGCTGGAGCGCGCCAGGCGCCGGGCCGAGTACGCCGACTGGCTGGCCCTGGACCCGGCCACCCGCAGCCGGCTGCAGCAGGCCGCCGCGACCCTGGCCACGCTGCCGCCGGCGCAGCAGCAGGCGCTGCTGACCCGGTTCGGGCAACTGGACCAGAGCGAGCAGGCCGGTTGGCGCCTCGGGCCCGACCTCGGCGCCGACTTCGCCCGCCTGCAGCCGCTGCTGGCCTACATGCCGCAGGCGGAGATCGCGCCGATGCGCGCGGTGCTGCGCCAGCTGACCGCGCCGCAGCGCGCCGACCTGGCCGTGCTGGCCCAGCGCACGCCGCCGCAGGACCGCGATGCCCTGCGCCAGGCGCTCATCGCCGCCGACCCCGCCGGCCGCGGGCAGTGGCTGCAGGAGCGGCTGCGCCACTGAAGCGGCGCGCCCTGCCCTAAGGATGGATGGCAGGCCTCAGTGGGTGATGCTGGAGAACATCGGCACCAGCGAGAACATGCCCACCAGGATGAAATACAGCACGCCGATCACCCCGTACTTGAGCGTGGTCAGCCACCACGCTTCGCCGTAGACGCGGCGCTGGGTCAGCCAGAGATAGACCGGCAGCCACAGCGCCAGCAGCACGCGCAGCACGCCCAGGGTCCGCGCCAGCCAGCCGGCGCTGGCGGGCAGGGCGTCGCCGATCAGCATCAGCACGAACATCGCCAGCAGCGCGAGCACCAGGAAGGCGTGGCTGTAGAGGCCGACCACCAGATGCTCCAGATAGCCGCGTCCGCTGCCCAGGTAGCACAGTTTCAGCAGCAGCGCGAAGGCCGGCACCAGCACGAACAGCGCACTGGGGATCGCGGCCAGGAAGACGTGCACGAACTCGCCCGGATCGTCGCTGTAGCGCTGCAGATTGAGCCGGGCGCGCTCGACCTTGGCATTGAGCCAGCGGTTGGCGAAGCCGGGCAGGGCGTCGATGTGGATCTGTTCGTTCGTGGTGCGGCTGGCCGGCTCGGGTGCTTCGGGCTCGCGGGTGCTTTGCGCGTGCTCTGCCGCGCCTGCGTCTGCCTCGGGGGCGAGCGTGGCCGGCTGGCTCGGGTCGAGCTGATGCAGGCGCGCCTGCGCATCGGCGCGCAGCTTGCGTTCGCCCATGGTCATGGCCCGGGCGGCGATGGAGTCGGCGGCGACCTGGGTCCTGGCCTCGCGCAGGGCGGCGAGCTTCTCGTCGCGGCTGGCCTCCACCGCCGCGACCGTGGTCTGCGCGCCGAACTGGCCCGGATCGGCGATCAGTTCGGGCCGCTCCCAGGCGCCGTCCTGCACGCCGCGCAGCATCGAGCCGATCTCCTTGCCGCCGTCCACATGCACCGCATACTGGGCCACGAAGAAGGTCAGCACGCTCAGCACCACGAACAGCCGCAGCGGCGGCACATACGGCGCGCGGTGGCCGCGCAGGAAGCGCACCGGCAAACGCCCCGGGACGATCAGCTCGCGCAGCGTGCGCACGATGCGCCCGTCCAGGTGCCAGAACGACTCGAACACCTCCTCCACCGCATGGCCGAAGCTGCGCAGCGGGTTGTGCGCCGGCTGGCCGCAGGCATGGCAGTAATGGCCGGCAAGCGAGGTGGCGCAGTTGTCGCATGCGGCGGACGTGGCGTGTCCGCCGGGTGGTGTGGTCATCGAAGCGGCGCCCCTTTCCCCAAGGTCGGCCGGTAAGATAGCGGCCCTTCCCGGCCCGATGCCAGCGCCCATCCCGCGCGCGATCGCAGCCGCTGTGCGTGTTTCCATGTCCGCCCCTTCCTTGCCCGCGCCGGGCCTTGCGCACGAGATGCGCAGCACCGGCCGCCTGGCGCTGCCGCTGGTCATCGGCCATGTCTCGGCCGGCCTGGTCGGCTTTGTCGACAACGTCATCGCCGGTCACCACGGCACCGCCACCCTGGCCGCCGTCACCACCGGCACCGCGCTGATGTGGCTGCCGCTGATGGTGCCGATCGGCACGCTGGTGGCGCTGGCCGCATCGGTGTCGCACCACGATGGCGCCGGCGAGCACGACCGCATCGGCCCGCTGTTCCGCCAGGCGCTGTGGCTGGCGGCGGGGCTGGGGCTGGCGATGTTCGTGTTCCTGAGCCTGATCCCGCATGCGCTGGCGCCGATGGGCATCGCGCCGGAGATCGTCCCGGGCGCGCGCGACTTCCTGCACGGCATCCGCTGGGGCATGCCAGCGATGGCCGCTTACCTGTGCATGCGCAACCTGAGCGAGGGCATGCACTGGACGCTGCCGACGATGGTGCTGGGCTTCGGCGGGCTGTTCCTGCTGGCGCCGCTGGGCTACGGGCTGGCCTTCGGCGCCTGGGGCCTGCCGGAACTGGGCGCCGGCGGGCTGGGCATCGCCTCGGCGGTGATGATGTGGGCGCAGGCGCTGCTGTTCCTCGCCTATCTGGCGCGTTCCAGGCGCTTCGCCCCGCTGGGGCTGTTCGCGCGTTTCGAACCGCCGCGCTGGGCGCAGATCGCCCCGCTGCTGCGCACCGGCCTGCCGATCGGGGTGACGGTGCTGATGGAGGGCGGGCTGTTCATCAGCACCGCGCTGCTGATCGCACGCCTGGGCGCGGTGCCGGCGGCAGCGCACCAGATCGCGATTAATCTCTCGGCGATCTGCTTCATGGTGCCGATGGCGCTGGCCGAGGCGACCACGGTGCGCGTGGGCCATGCGCTGGGCCGGCGCGACGCGCACGGCGTGCGCCGCGCGGTGCGCGCAGGCTACGCCATCGTGCTGGGCACGCAGACCTGTTCGGCGCTGGTGCTGGCGCTGTTCCACAACCAGATCGTGGGCATCTATACCGACGATCTGGCCGTGGCCGCGCTGGCCGGCAGCCTGCTGGTGCTGGCGGCGATCTTCCAGTTCCCCGACGGCATCCAGGTAATGTCGGCCGGCGCGCTGCGCGGGCTCAAGGACACGCGCGTGCCGATGCTGCTGGCGGCGCTGGCCTACTGGGGCGTCGGCATGCCGGCGGGCGCCACGCTGGGCCTGGGGCTGGGCTACGGTCCGCGCGGGATGTGGGTCGGCCTGACCATCGGCCTGACCGCCGCGGCGGTGATGATGGCCCTGCGCCTGCGCCGGAGCACCGCGCGCCTGGCCTGAAGGCGGGGCCGGCCGGCTGAACAGCCGTGCCGTGACGTGTGGGGCATGCCGCGGCGGCGCGGCTGCGACTAAGCTGATGCACCGTTTGTCGAACGAGCCCCCAGCGCCCATGAACCAACCCGTCCGCCGCGATCCGATCAGCCGATTCTTCATCGGCCTGTGGGACGTGATGAATTTCACCCGACGGCTGATCTTCAACCTGGTCTTCTTCGGCCTGCTGTTCCTGATCGGGGTGCTGGTGATCGTGGCCCTGGCCAAGGGCGGTGGCCCCAAGCCGCTGCAGGACCGCACCACGCTGGTGATCGCCCCCGACGCGGCGCTGGTGGAGCAGTACTCGTCCGACCCGGCCAGCCGCGCGCTGTCCAAGGCCTTCGGCCAGGCCGGCGGCGAGGTGCAGCTGCGCGACCTGCTGCGCGCGCTGGAGGTGGCCAAGACCGACCGCAGGATCGAGCGGGTCTTCGTCGATTTCGACAAGCTTAGGGCCAGCGGCTATGCCTCGCTGCGCGAGGTCGCCGCCGCGCTGGCCGACCTGCGCGCCTCGGGCAAGCAGATCCTGGCCTTCAGCGAGAACATGAGCCAGGGCCAGTACCTGCTGGCCGCGCAGGCCAACGAGGTCTATCTGGACCCGATGGGCAGCGTGGAGATCACCGGCCTGGGCCGCTACCGCCAGTACTTCCGCGAAGGCCTGCAGGACAAGCTGGGCGTGGACGTGCACCTGTTCCGCGTGGGCGAGTACAAGTCCGCCGCCGAGCCCTACATCCTGGACGCGGCCTCGCCCGACGCCAAGGAAGCCGACCTGTTCTGGATGAACGACGTGTGGGGCCGCTACCTGGCCGACGTCGGCAAGGCGCGCAAGCTCTCGCCCGAGGCGGTGAGCGCCGGGGTGACCAACCTGCCGGCCGAGGTGACCGCCACCGGCGGCGACCTGGCCAAGGTCGCCCTGCAGCAGAAGCTGGTCGACGGGCTGAAGACCTGGCAGGACGTGCAGCAGCTGCTGATCGAACGCGGCGTGGCTGACGAGGACGATGCCGACAAGTCCGGCCTGGGCTTCCGCCACGTCACGCTGGAGCAGTACCTGGCGCAGCTGCCCGCCAAGCCGGCCGCGCTGGACGAGCGCCCGCAGGTGGCCGTGGTGGTGGCCTCCGGCGAGATCAGCTCCGGCGATCAGCCGGCCGGCCGCATCGGCGGGGAGAGCACCTCGGCCCTGCTGCGCACCGCGCGCGAGGACGACAAGGTCAAGGCCGTGGTGCTGCGCGTGGATTCGCCCGGTGGCGAGGTGTTCGCCTCCGAGCAGATCCGCCGCGAGGTGGTCGCGCTGCAGGCCGCCGGCAAGCCGGTGGTGGTGTCGATGGGCGACCTGGCCGCCTCGGGCGGCTACTGGATCAGCATGAACGCCGACCGCATCTATGCCGATCCTTCGACCATCAGCGGCTCGATCGGCATTTTCGGCCTGGTGCCCAACTTCACCCGCGCGCTGGGCAAGATCGGCGTGCATACCGATGGCGTGGGCACCACGCCCTTCGCCGGCGCGTTCGACCCGACCAAACCGATGGATCCGCAGGTGAGCCAGATGATCCAGTCGGTCATCAACAAGGGCTATGCCGACTTCACTGGCCGGGTGGCCGCCGCGCGCCACAAGAGCGTCGAGCAGATCGACCAGATCGCCCGTGGCCGCGTGTGGACCGGCCAGCAGGCCATGGAGCGCGGCCTGGTCGATCAGATGGGCGGACTGAAGGACGCCATCGCCGATGCCGCCGCGCGCGCCAAGCTGGGCGCGGCCGATAAGTACCGGGTGCAGTACGTGGAGAAGGAGCTGTCGCCGTTCGAGCAGTTCCTGGCCAACGCGGCCGGCAGCCCGATGGGTCAGGCGCTGGTGGGCCGTTCGGATCTCGCCCAGAGCCTGCTGCTCAAGGCCGCCCCGCACACCGCCGAGCAGCTGAAGTTCGTGCAGGACGCGCTGGAGCGCAAGCCCGGCGGCAAGCCGGTCAGCGAGCTGGCGTACTGCTTCTGCGGGTTGTGAAAGGAGGTGCCATGAAGACGACCGATTTCGACAGTCGCGACCTTGCCCAGGCCAATCATCGGATCGTGGCGGAGGGAGAATCCCTCCCCAGCGTCCGCCTCAAGGATGGCAGCCGGGTCCAGACCGGCACGGTGGGCGCGATGCTGCAGAACGTGGTGCGCTACAACGCCGGCGAGCGCGGCGAGGTCGAGCGCGAACTGGAGCTGGCGGTGCCCACGCTGATCAAGGTGGGGTTGTTCGACCTGTTCACGCCCGAGGAATGGATGGCCGGCGACAACCCCGGCCGTCGCCTGCTGGGCGAGTGGGCGCTGCAGGCGCTGCAGCGCGCCGAACAGGGCTGACGCGTCACTGGCCTTCGGCGGCCTCGATCTGCTTGTCCTGCGCGTCCTTGGCCTGCTGCAGCTGGCCTTCGACGGCCTTGGCCTTGTCCAGCGGCCGGTGCAGGGCCTGGACCGCGGCGGTGCTCTGCGGCGTGGGCGGTTTGTCCGGCTGCGGCGCGGCCGGCGGGCTGCAGGCCGCGAGCGCGCCCAGGCAGGCGGCGCACAGCAAGCGAAGGCAAGGGGATGCGGACATGGCGGCTGCCTCGCGAGGGATGCGTGGCTATCCTACGCCGACGCCATCGCCGAGCGCGCCATGCCCCCTCGCTACACGCTGATCGAAGCCGTCCCGACCGTCGCGGTCTACCGCGCGCTGCGCGTCGGCGCGGGGCTGAGCGCGAAGACCGAAGAAGCTGCTGCGAAGGGGCTGCCCCAGTCCTGCTTCGCCGTGCAGGTGCTGTGCGACGGCCAGCCGATAGGCATGGGGCGCGTGATCGGCGACGGCGGCTGCTTCTACCAGGTCGTCGACATCGCCGTGCTGCCGGCGCATCAGGGACAGGGCCTGGGTAAACGCATCATGGCCGCGATCGCCGACTACTTGCGCCTGCAGGTGCCGGCCAGTGCCTATGTCAGTCTGATCGCCGATGGCCAGGCGCATCGGCTGTATGCGCAGTTCGGGTTCGCACCGACCGCGCCGGCATCGATCGGCATGGCCCTGGCGCGCTGAAGGAGAACGCGATGTCCCATCCCCACCGCTGGCGCCTGGACGGACAGCTCGCCCTGGTGACCGGCGCCAGCGCCGGCATCGGCCTGGCTGCCGCGGCCGAACTGCTCGCGCTCGGCGCCGACGTGCTGCTGGTCGCGCGCGACGCCGATGCGCTGGAGGCCGCGCGCGACGAGCTCACCGATGCCCATCCGGAGCGGATGATCGAGGGCTTCGCCGCCGACGTGGCCAACGACGAGGAGCGGCGTGCGCTGCTGGACTGGGTCGAGGACCAGGGCGAGGGCCTGCACATCCTGGTCAACGCCGTCGGCGCCGGGGCCAACGGCAGCCTGCTCGACCTGGATGAGGCGACCTGGCGGGCGGTGTTCGAGACCGGGCTGTTCTCCGCGTTCGAACTGTGCCGCTATGCGCAGCCGCTGCTGGCGCGGCACCCGGCCAGCAGCATCGTCAACGTCGGCGCGGCCAGCGGCCTGCGCGCGGTGCGCGGCGCCACGGTCGAGGGCATGGCCAAAGCCGCGCTGCACCAGATGACGCGCAGCCTGGCGGTGGAATGGGCGCAGGACGGCATCCGCGTCAACGCGGTCGCGCCCTGGGCCATCCGCACGCCCCGCACCGCCGCGCGCCTGGCCTCGCCGGCGCAGCACGAGCGCGTGCTGGCGCGCACGCCCCTGCAGCGGCTGGGCGAAGCGGAGGAGGTGGCCGGCGCGATCGCCTTCCTGTGTTTGCCGACGGCGGCCTACATCACCGGCGTCTGCCTAGACGTGGACGGCGGCTTCGGCTGCAGCGGCTTCTAACCAGCGCTCGCGAATCCCTACGTTCGCAGCGCTCAGCCCCCTCCCTTGCGAAGCAGGGGAGCTCGAAGTCGCGGCTAGCGACTGAGGGGGAGGGGTTGGCTTTTGTTGTTGCGTTTGAGGTTGCCTGCAGCGAGAAGCAACAGCAAAAGCACCCCACACCCTCAGTCGCTAGCCGCGACTTCGAGCTCCCCTTCGCTTCGCGAAAGGGAGGGGGCAGAAGCCAAAGCCAAGACGCACTTAGGCAGAAGCTGATGCAGGCGCTGGCCGATCAGCGCAAAAGCCAATCAAGACAAAAGCCTGGAGTTGAGCTGGCAGGCAAACCATTCCGTTCGCACAAATCCGCCCCCTCCCTTGCGAAGCAGGGGAGGGCTGGGGAGGGGTTGGCTTTTGAGGTTGCTGCTGCTTTTGCTATTGCCTGCAACAAGAAGTAACAGCAAAAGCACCCCTCCCCAACCCTCCCCTTCGCTTCGCGAAAGGGAGGGGGCAGGAGCCAAAGCCCAAGAGGCACTCAGGCAGAAGCTGGCGCAGGCAGTGGCCGATCAGCGCAAAAGTCAGTCGAGACAAAAGCCTGGAGTTGAGCCGGCAGGCAAACCATTCCGTTCGCGCGAATCCGCCCTCCTCCCTTGCGAAGCAGGGGAGGGCTGGGGAGGGGTTGGCTCTTGATGTTGCTGTTGTTTCTGCCGACGGCGAGAAGCAACAGCAAAAGCACCCCTCCCCCTCAGTTGCTAGCCGCGACTTCGAGCTCCCCTTCGCTGCGCGAAAGGGAGGGGGCAAAAGACTGGGCGCTATGCGGGCTTTTTGCGGGTGCGGCTGCGAGAGGGTTTGGAGGGCTTGGCGCCGCTGGGGAGGCGGGGGGCGTCGGCCTCGGGGTCGGTGCCGCCCTGCAGCTGGGCCATCCACGACAGCGCATCGACATAGGCGAGGACGTGCTGCAGATAGCCCGGCGCGGTGTCGTGCATCAGCGTCAGGGCGCGGTGCACCAGCAGGTGCGAGTTGAGCGGTCCCGAATCTTCCGGCGCCGGCTCCAGCGACTGACGCAGCTGGCGCGCGGTGCGCACCTCTTCCCACAGGCGCTGGAACTCGTCCAGCGCCGGCAGCTGTGGATAGGACGCCGCGGCAGGCCGCATTGCCCCCGTGGCCTCACGCGCGGTGTGGGCGTGTCTCTGGGACTGGCCTGGCTGGCGACGGTGGTGATCCTGCGCGGACGTCGGGCCGGAGGGCGCAAGCGGAGCAGGCGCGGCATGCGCCTCATCGCGCGCGTCGAATCGCTGCTGCGCGCCGGCATGCAAGGCATCGAGCAGTTCGGCCAGCGGGCTGACCACGCTTATTGCCTGGCGGGACGTTCTGCGCTTGCGCGCCCGGGCCTGCTCGACGCGGATGCGGTACTCGGCCAGCAGTGCAGCCAGGCGCGCTTCCAGCAATGCGCGGGTCGCGCCGGTCTGCGCCTGGGTGCGCGCGGCCAGGGCGTCGAGCAGGGCGAAGCGCACCGGGTCGATGCGGTCGGCGCCCTGCGCGCGCCAGCGTTCCAGTTGGCCCAGCGCCGCCTGCACGTCAGGGCGTCGCGGCGGTCTTGGACGGGCGCGGCATCGGCGCGATCTCCACGCGGCGGTTGCGCGCGCGGCCCTCGGCGTCGTCGTTGGAGGCCACCGGCTGTTCGGAGCCGAACGCGGCGGCGAACACGGACGACGCCGGTACGCCCTCGGCGATCAGCGTGCGCGTCACCGTCAGCGCGCGCTGGGCGGACAGTTCCCAGTTGTCGGCGTAGTGCAGGTTGTCGTCGTGGATCGGGCGGTCGTCGGTGAAGCCGCTGACCATCAGCACCTCGTCGCGCGCGTGCAGGTACTGACGCAGCGGTGCGGCCAGGCTGTGCAGCACCTCGCGCCCCTCCAGCTGCAGCTGGTCGGAGTTGAGCGCGAACAGCACGTTGCCGCGGATGCCGATGCGGCCATCGACGAGGGTCACCCGGCCGGCGGCCAGCGGGCCGGCCAGCGCCTGCTCCAGCGCCTGGCGCCGGTGCGCCTCCTCGTCCAGCTTGCTCGACAGCTGCAGCTGCACGGCGATCACGCCGACCAGGATCAGCACGAAGGCGCCCAGCAGCACCGACATCAGATCGCCGAACGCCGCCCACACCGGCGTGCCGGCGCCTTCGTCCAGCTCGATCTCCCCACTCATGCCGCCGCGCTCTTGGCGTCGCCCAGCTGGCGCAGGTCCTCGATGATCTGGCGCTGCGAGAGCAGGCTCAGGTCGATCACTTCGCGCGCCTGGGCCACGTAATAGGCCAGCTGCTCATCGCTGCGCGCCAGCGACTTGTCCAGCGCCTGCTCGATGCCATGCAGGCGCTCGGTCAATTCCGCGTTGGCCTGGCCGAACTGGGCCACCGCCGCGCCGAAGGCATCGCCCAGGCTGGCCACTTCGGTGGCGCTGGCGCCGACCTGCGCGGCGGCCTGTTCCAGCTTGCCGGTCTGCGCCTCGACGTGGTCGGTGAAGCGCGTGCCGACGCGTTCCAGCAGCTGCGCCGAGGTGGAGACCAGGGCGTCGATCGCGCCGCGCTGCTCGGTGGAGGCGTGGTTGACCGCGTCCAGCAGCGTGTCCAGCGTGGACATCAGCTGGTTGCGTTCGGCCAGCAGCTCGGTGTCGCGCACCATGGAATCGGAGAGCTTCTGGCGCAGTTCGGCGATGACCTCGGCCGCCGCGCGCGGCGCCTCGGCGGCGGCATCGACCAGGCGCGTGATCTGGGCGATGGTCTCCTGCGCATGCGTCTGCGCCTGGCCGGTGATCGCCTCGGCGGTCTGCGCCAGGGTGTCGCAGATGGCCTGCTGGCGCTGCGCGGTCTCGGCGCCGGCCTGTCGCCATTCCTCGCGCAGCGCCTGATGGGTCGAGGCGAGCGCCTCGGACCAGGCGGCCAGGCGCTGCTCGTCCTGGGCGGCCAGCGCGTCCTGCAGCGCGCTATGGGAACGGGTCAGCGTCTGCGCCACGGTGGCGGTGTGCTGGTCGAAGGCCGCGGCCGCCTCGCGCAGCTGATGCGCGTGCTGCTCGGCCTGCTGGGCCAGGGCCTCGCGCAGCTGCTGCTGAGTGTCCTCGGCGCTGCGCGCCACGGCGCCGGCGTGCGTGTCGAAGGCGCTGGCCGCCTGCGCGCTATGCAGCGCGAACGCGGCGCTGGCCGCCTCCAGCTGCGCGCCGCCGCGTTCGGCCTGGGCGGTCAGCGTGTCGTGCAGCTGCGCCTGCGCCTGGCGGGCGTGGTCCAGCAGCGCGGCGGCGTGGGTCTGGAACGCGGCTCCGGCCTGCTCCAGCGCCTGCGCGTGCTGCGCGGCCTGGGCCGCGTGCAGCTCGCGCTGCTGGGCCAGGGCCTGGGTCCACTGCGTGTCGAGCTGCTGCGCGGTGCCGTCCAGGCGCGCGCCGATGGCCTCCACCGTGCGCGTAGCGTGCGTGGACAGGGCCTGGCCGGCGCCGTCCAGCGCCTGCTGCAGGGCCTCAACCTGCGCGGCGTGGGCCTGGCGCTGCGTATCGAGCGCGGCGGTCCAGCTGTCGCGGGCCGCGCTGGTGGCGCCGGCGAAGCCCTTGTCCAGCGCATCGAGCTGCTGCTGCACCGCCTCGCGCACGCTGGCCTGCAGCGTCTGCGCGTCGCGCGCCAGGCCGGTGAGGGTGCGTTCGACCACCGGCTGCAGCGCGGCGTTCACCGCCTGCGCGCTGTCGGCGACGCTGGCGGCCAGCGCGCGGGCCAGCACCTCGCTCAGCTGCACGTGCGCCGCCTCGGTCCGGGCATGCAGGACCTCGTGGCGTTCGACCAGCTGCGCGTGGGTGGTGCTGCTGTGGGTCTGGATCGTCTGCATCAGCGCGCCGAGCTGCTCGATCAGCTGCGGCATCAGCGCGGTCTGCGCCTGCTGCAGGCGGAAGGCCTCCTCCTGCCGATGCGCGCGCGAGTGCGGATGCAGCGTGGTGGCGATGGCCGCATCCAGCCGCTGCACGGCCTCCAGGCGCTCGCGCCGGCACAGCGCCGAGAGCAGGCCCAGCATCGCCGAGGTCGCCACGCCGGCGATCGAGGTGCCGAAGGCGAAGCCCAGGCCCTTCACCGGCGCGGCCAGCGAGCCGCGCATGGCCTGCAGGTCGATCGCGCTTTCCAGCGCCAGGCCGGTGCCGCGCAGCGTGGCCATCATGCCCAGCAGCGTGCCGAGCATGCCCAGCAGCACCAGCAGGCCGGTCAGGTACGGCGTCAGCGTCGGCGCCGGCAGGGCCACGCGCGCGCCTTCGATGCGCAGGCGCACCGTCTGGCGCAGGCTCGGGGCGAGCCGTTCCAGCCAGACCGCCACGCCGGAGGCCGCGGTGGGGTCCTCGGCCAGGGCCAGCTCCAGCGTGCGCGTGGCCTGGCGGTAGCGGTGGAGCTCGATCGCGCCGGCGATGTAACAGGCGGCGATCACCAGCGACACCGCCACGCCCAGCGCGTTGTTGCCGAGGTAGCCGGCGCCGACCCAGGCCACGGCGAGCAGGCCCAGGAGGAAGACGATCAGGTTCAGGACGGTTCTTGGCATGAAGGCATCAACGAAGGCGTGAGCGCCGCGAGCAGCGCATCGATCGGTTGGAAGCGCAGGTCCAGCTCGGCCAGCAGCGCGCGCTGCATGTCCTGGGCGAAGGTCTGCAGCCAGGCAGGCATCTGCCCGGCGTCGGTTGGGGTAGCGCTGGCCGGGACGGCGTCGGCCTCGGCCGGGCGCAGGCGCAGGAAGTGCTGTTCCAGCAGCGCCGGGGCCGCGGCCAGCGCGGTCTGCTCGCGCGGGCTCAGGGTCGATTCCATCACCGCGTCGACCTCGGCCAGCCGCGCCAGCGCCGCCGGGCCGTGGCCGAGCATGTCGCGCAGGCGGCCGCGCAGCAGGCCGGTGGTGGCCAGCATGGCGCGCTGGTGGGCCAGGTAGCGCTGGCGGAACACGGCGAAGTCCACGGCCAGGTCCAGGCTCGTGCCTTCGCCGGCGGCCTTGTCCAGGCGCCGCTGGATGGCCGCGGCCAGCTCGCGGTCCTCGCGGATCGCCGCGGCCAGGGCGGCGCGCTGGGCGTGGCAGGCGTCGGCCTCGGCGGCGTCGAAGCGCGGGCCGTCGGCGGCCGGCGGCGGCGCGCCGTCCAGCGCCCGCGACAGGGCGACCGCGCGGTTCCAGTCCACCCACTGCGCCAGCCGCTCGGGCAGCGCCGGCGGCGGGGCCGGCACGGCGACCTGGCCCAGCCGCGCGAGCAGGCGCACGAAGGCCGGGCCGGGGACAGGCCCGTGTTGTCGGGGTTTGGCCATGGAGGGGCGCGGTGGGCGCACTGAAAAAGACGGCGATTTTACACGGCCGGCCCGGCGGGCCCGGACGGGCCCGCCGGGGATGTGCCGGCGCACCGGGGAGGCGCGCGGGTAAGGCCTCAAGGCCGCCGCGGCCCGTCCGCACCCTGCCGGACTCGCCCAGCCGGGGGTCTTGGCCGCACGGGAGCGGGGCAGGCGCCGATTCGAGCCAGCCCGTGCCAGCCTGCACTCCAACGCAATGACAGCTGTCACTGGAGGGCGTGCCGGCGCACGCGCACGATGGCGCCGCCCCTTTCGGAGAACACGCCCATGTCCGCATCGCTTCGCGCCGGTCGCTACGGCATCGACGCGCCCTATGCCCCGCTCGGCATGCTCGCAGGCGCGGTGGCCTGTGCCGCCGTCGCGGTGTTCGTGGCGCCGCAGTGGTGGGTGAGCGCCATCATCCTGACGCTGATGGCCGGGCTGTACCTGCACACCACGCGGCGCGGGAAGTTCCTGGTCTGGCAGCGCCTGCTGGCCGCGCAGCCGTGGCGCGGCGACGAGCGGGTGCTGGACCTGGGCTGCGGCCGCGGCATGGTGCTGCTGGAGGTCGCGCGCCACCTGCCGCGCGGACGCGCGGTCGGCGTGGACATCTGGAGCAACAAGGACCAGTCGGGCAACGCCATGGCGGCCGCGCTGGCCAATGCCGAGGCCGAGGGCGTGGCCGCGCGCGTGGAGCTGCACACCGCCGACATGCGCCACCTGCCGTTCGCCGATGCCAGCTTCGATGCGGTGGTCTCCAATGTGGCCATCCACAACATCGCCCCGCGCGAGGGCCGCGCGCAGGCCATCGACGAGGCCTGGCGCGTGCTGCGCCCCGGCGGCATGCTGCTGCTGGCCGACATCAACAAGACCGACGAGTACGTGGCCAGGCTCGCCACCCACGGCGTGACCGCCACGCGCAGCAGCCTGGGCTGGCGCATGTGGTGGGGCGGCCCGTGGGTGCCGACCCGCGTGGTCGAGGTACGCAAGCCCGCTGCGGTGCGCGTGCCGGGCTGAGCGCGCTCGGCGTGGAGTCGGCGCTTCCTGTGCCGCATGCGGCCGGCCAAGGCGGCCCTGGTCGCCTGCATGCGCGTGCCGCTCCTCCGCCTGAATGCCATGGTCCACCATCGGACTGGCGTAATAACCGCAGCCGCGCCTGTAGAGCGGAGCTTGCTCCGCTGTGGCTTTCCCACGAACTGAACGGAAGGCAGCGGAGCAAGCTCCGCTCTACAGGGAGGGCGCGGCGTGATCGGAAGAGACGGGGGCTCTCACCAAGCTGGCTGACTTGGCTAGCTTGACCACGTTCAGTCGGCGCGCAGTGCGGTGGTATCCGCGAGGTGGCGATGCGGATCCAGCCGGGTGACGAAGACCTGCTCGACGCACCATTCGTCCTTGTATTCGTCTTCGCGCCGGTGCGAGGGCGTCATGCCCGCCCGCTGCAGCAGCGCCAGGCACGGCAGGTTGCGCAGGTCGCTGGCGGCATGGATCTCCACCAGGGACGGGAGGCAGGCCAGCCGTTCCAGCAGCCCGCGGACGCAGGCCGTGCCATGGCCCTGTCCCTGCGCGTCCGGCGTGATGCTCAGTCCGAACTCGGCCTGCGTGGCATCGGCCGACAGCCACACTCCGACATCGCCGATCAGCGCGTCGTCCTGCGCGCGCGCCAGCGCCAGCTGCCGCCAGCCATCGGGCACCAAGGCATCGTGTCCGGCCTGCTCGCGCAGGAAGGCCTCGCAGGCCGGGCGGTCCATCGGCGGCCAGCCCTGGAAGCGGGCCACCGCCGGATCGCGGCGATAGGCGTGGAAGGCGTCCAGATCGTCCAGGCGCAGCGCGCGCAGGCGCAGCCCGGCGAAGGTGTAGGGAAACAGGTCGAAGGTGTGCATGGTCTGTGGGGCGCGGGCGCTCAGCGCGGCCCGGTCAGCTTGATCTCGAACAGCTTGGGCCAGCGCTTGCCGGTGACGAAGATGCGGTCGCCCTGCGCGTCGTAGGCGATGCCGTTGGGCACGTCGTCGTTCGGGTCGGCAAGCTTGCGGTAATCGAACAGGCCCTTGAGGTCGACCCAGCCCACCACCGCGCCGGTGGCCGGATCGATGCGCGCGATGCGATCGGTCATCCACACGTTGGCCCACAGCTGGCCCTTGATCCATTCCAGCTCGTTGACGCGCTGCAGCGGCTTGCCCTCGACGGTGACGGTGATGCTGCCGGTCTGCTGCAAGGTGTCCGGATCGAGCACGCGGATGACCGGCGTGCCGTCGCTCATGTACAGATGCGTCTCATCGCGGGTCAGCGCCCAGCCTTCGCCCGGATAGCGGAAGCTGCCGACGATGTCCAAGGTCGCCAGGTCGCGGATCGCGCCCACGCCGCTGCGCCAGGTCAGCTGCAGCAGCTTGCCGTCGTGCGCGACGATGCCCTCGCCGAAGTACTGCGGCGGCAGCGCCGCCTCCTGCAACACCTTGCCGGTGGCCAGCTCCACCTTGCGCACCACCGACTCGCCCAGCTCGCCGGTGCTCTCGTACAGCACGCCATCCAGATAGAACAGCCCCTCGGTGAAGGCCTGCGTGTCGTGCGGATACGTCTTGACCGCCTTGACGCCATACACCGGCACCCGCGCGCAGGCGGGCAGGGTGAAGAGCGCCAGCAGCAGCGCGAAAGCCGGGCGCAGAGGTGAGGCGGGCGTGCAATGCATCGGATCGACGGTCGAGGAGCGAGGCGGCAGCTTAGCCCAGCGCAAGCGGTTGCCGAGCGCTTTCAACGCATCCGGACGCCGCCCTTCAGCCGCGCTAACGCGCCGCGCCCGACGCGCTCAGTGCCTGAGCGTGGGCGAACAGCAGCTTGAGGATCGCCACATAGGCCTTCTCGGTGTCCTGGCCGGCGGTGTTGGTGAAGAACACGATGCCGGTCCGCAGATCGGGCGTGGCCAGCATCTCGGTCTTCAGGCCGGGGTCGCTGCCGCCGTGGCCCACGTACCGGGTGTTGAACTTGGTCTGCCAGAACAGGCCGGAGTTCTTCTCGGCGATGTCGACATTGGCCGGCTTGTGTTCGGCCGTGAACTGCAGGCGCAGCATTTCATCCACCGAGGACGGCTTCAGGATGCGCGCACCGTTGGCCTGGCCGCCGCTAAGCAGGGCGATGAAGAACTTGGACAGGTCGTCGACCGAGGTGCGCAGGCCGCCATCGGGCCAGGTCGTGCCGGTGTAGGGCTGCAGCGCGACGGCGATGCCGTCCTGCGACAGGTACAGCGTGGCGCCCTCGCGCAGATCGCGCGGCTGGAGACGCCAGTGGGTGCTGTCCATGCCGAGCGGGCGGAAGATGCGGTCCTCGGTGTAGCGATCCAGCGGCTGGCCGGTGGTGCGCTCGATGATGTAACCGGCCAGCCCGGCGCCGATGTTGGAGTAGTCGCGTTCGGTGCCGGGCGCGGAGGCGTTGTAGTTCTCCGGGCTGTAGTCGGCGCCGCCCGGCACGAAGTAGCCGCGCAGGAAGTCGCCCAGCGGCTGCGGCGCATTGCGGCCGAAGTGGTAGCTCGCGGCATACACGTCCCAGCGATCGGTGATGCTGGAGGTGTGCGTGGCGATCTGGCGCAGCGTGATCGGGATGTCGGGATGGCGCGGGTTGCGCACCTGGAACGGCAGGTAGCCATCGATGTCCGCGTCGACGCTGAGCTTGCCCTCCTCCTGCGCGCGCATCATCGCCGCGCCCACGACGGTCTTGCTGATGGATGCGATGTTCATGACGGTCGCGGTGGTGAACGGACGCCCGCTCTCGCGGTCGGCCAGCCCGTAGGCGCCGCGCCAGGCCACCTTGCCGTCCACGATGACCGCGGCCCCCACGCCGACCAGCCCGCCCTCGCGCATCTGCTGCCTGATCGCCGCATCGATCGAGGTCGCCTGGGCGGCAGGTTCGGCGCTGCGTTCGGCGGCGCGCGCGTCGCCGAAGGAATACGGGCCGCCAACTAGCGAGAGGGTGAACATCGTGAGCAGCGTGTTACGAAGATGCATGCGAACCCCCTTGTAGAACGGCGAGTCTCTCAGCTCTTGAAGTGCTGCCGCGTCTGCCGGAAGTCACTTTCTACGGATCTTCGGATTGATCGATAGCTCCGATTGCCCGAATGCGCGGCCTTGATTGGGGCACGTTCTTCGCAATTTAATTAATCCTATTTTTTCGACACGCATCACGAACGCTAAATTAATCTGGGCTTATAAGTGACCTGTTGGAGTCAGCATAGTGACGAGGTGTGCTTCATTTGTTGCAACGGAGTTTGTCGAATAATCGCAATCAGGAGGCGGGAAATGAAGAGCGGGATTTTTCTGGTTTTTACGGGGCTTGCTATCTTTGCCGTGTCGGGCGTGGCGGATGCTCGGCGGATGGTAGAGACGGAGATAAACCTCTATAAAAATGGCGCGCTGATAGGTAGTGTTACTACTGGCTGTGAAGGCGGGGTTTATTACGAATGGGCAGACGAAGTGGTTAGGACCAAAGAGGAAAGTAGGGCTTTGGCTGCCACTACCAATGGGATCGTGGCTACAAAATTCACCTGCCCTCAGTATGTGTTGTTCTCCTGGTATTGCCCAAGAATTGACTTTGATAATCCGCCGCATACATGGGAAGACGCCGTGGATCGATGTGATTGGCAGGAATTGTAAACGCCACTCAAATTCTCAAATGGCGCGGCGCTTAACGGCCTGCGAAGCATCGGCTTTTGAGCTGAAGATATTTTGGCTTACTTGGTGGTTGGCGGTCATGGCCTCTCCTTCTCTCTGAGGAAGGTCATGGTCTTAAAGTTTCAAGAAGGTGCATCTAGGAGGCTCCGACTCGTGCGCCTTCTGACTAAAAAAAGGAATTTTAGGCTATGAATGGGAGGTTCTCATATCGTTGATGAAAATCCTGGATAAATCCCGTTTGAGGCATTCTATAAATTTTGTTCCTAAGCAAAAATGTGTTTGCGATCGACCAAAGGTAAGCAGGGCTGTTGTTGGGTGGGTTAATCAAACCGGCAGTGCCGGATTAAGCGTTCAGCGCGCCACCGCAGCCAGCTGCGGCAGCGCGGGGAAGGCGCGCTGCAGGCAGTCGCTCCATTCGCAGGTGCGGCAGCCCGGGCCGATGGGCACGGCCGATTCGGGGCGGATGTCGATGCCGCGCGCGTAGACCAGGCGCTCGGCGTGGCGCAGGTCGCAGCCCACCGTGACGGCGAAGGTCTTGCGCGGCTGGCCGTAGCCGACCGGGCCGGTGCTGACCTGTCGGGCCAGCCAGAAGTGGCGGCGGCCGTCGGGCAGGCGGGTGACCTGGGTCAGCACGCGTCCGGGCTGGTTGAAGGCCTCGTACACGATCCACAGCGGGCAGGAGCCGCCGACCTGGGAGAAGTGGAAATCGGTGGACGAATGGCGCTTGGACACGTTGCCGGCGCGGTCCACGCGCATGAAGAAGATCGGCAGGCCCGGCGCGCCCTCGCGCTGCAGCGTGGACAGGCGATGGCACACCGCCTCGAAGCCCACGCCGAAGCGGTGCGCCAGCCATTCGATGTCGTAGCGGCTCTGCTCGGCGCTGCGCAGGAACTCGCCGTAGGGCATCACCAGCGCGCCGGCGAAGTAATTGGACAGGCCGATGCGCGCCAGCGCCACGCGCTCGGCGTCGTCGAAGCCGGCGCGCGCGGTCAGCGCGGCGATCAGGCCCGGGTGTTCCAGCAGCACCAGTTCGGCGGCCATCTGGAAGGCCTGCTGGCCCGGACGCAGGTAGTCGGGCAGGTGCAGCACGCGCGCGGCCGTGTCCAGGCGTCGCTTGATCTGGCCGCCGCCGTGGACCTCGACCAGCACGCCGTGGCGGTCGGCCAGGCGCTGCCGCAGGCGCGGCGCGGTGTGGCCGGGCACCAGGCCCAGTTCGTCGAACAGGCCCTCGGCCAGCGTGTCCAGCTCGGGGATGTGGTTGCGCAGGCGGTTGAAGTAGTCGCGCACCTGGTCGCCGGGCGGCAGCAGGGCCGGCGCGCCGGAAGTCGCATCGCCGATCTGCAGCTCCAGCGCCGCGGCGCGCTCGCGCAGGGCGCGATGCTCGCGGTGCAGGTCCAGCAGCGCATGGGCGACCTGGGGCAGGTTGCCGGCCAGGGCGCGCAGCTCGGCCGTGGTCACGCCGGGCCGGTCCAGCGCGACCAGGGTCTCGTGCAGCGGGTCGATCAGCGCGGCCGGGTCGTCGGCGTCGAACAGGCCGGCGGTGTCCTGCAGGACCTGGCGCAGGCGCTGCTGCACGGCGGGGGTCAGCGGGCGCTTGTTGCGCTCGATCTGGTTGAGATAGCTGGGCGAGAGGCCCAGCGCCTGGGCCAGCTGGGCCTGGGACAGGCCGTGGCGCTGGCGCAGGCGCTGCAGGCGCAGGCCGAGTTCGAGGCGGCGGTGGGGGCTCATCTTCGCAATCTTCGCAGAAATCCGCCCGGTCATTGGCCGGATTAAGCAGAATTGGGGCTGAAATCGGCCCCGATCTTGCGAAAGATGCGAATCCTGTCATTCGCCATCGCCCAAAGGGCCGCCCATGAACGTTGAACTGCCGCGCGTGTCTCTGCTGATCGACGGTGCCTTCGTCGAATCGCGCACCTCCACCTGGAAGGACATCGTCAACCCGGCCACGCAGGAAGTGCTGGGGCAGGTGCCCTTCGCCACCGTGGACGAGGTGGACCGCGCCGTGGCCGCCGCCAAGGAAGCCTTCAAGACCTGGCGCAAGACGCCCATCGGCACCCGCGCGCGCATCTTCCTCAAGTACCAGCAGCTGATCCGCGAGCACATGGGCGAGCTGGCGGCGATCCTCACCGCCGAGCAGGGCAAGACCCTGCCCGATGCCGAGGGCGACGTGTTCCGCGGGCTGGAGGTGGTCGAACACGCCGCGGCGATCGGCAACCTGCAGCTGGGCGAGCTGGCCAACAACGTGGCCAATGGCGTGGACACCTACACGCTCATGCAGCCGCTGGGCGTGTGCGCCGGCATCACCCCGTTCAACTTCCCGGCGATGATCCCGCTGTGGATGTTCCCGATGGCCATCGCCACCGGCAACACCTTCATCCTCAAGCCCTCCGAACAGGACCCGATGGTGACCATGCGCCTGGTCGAACTGGCGCTGGAGGCCGGCATTCCCAAGGGCGTGCTCAACGTCGTCCACGGCGGCGAGGAGGTGGTCAACGCGATCTGCGATCACCCCGACATCAAGGCGGTGTCCTTCGTCGGCTCGACCAAGGTCGGCACGCATGTCTACAACCGCGCCTCGCTGGCCGGCAAGCGCGTGCAGTGCATGATGGGCGCCAAGAACCACGCCGTCGTCCTGCCCGATGCCAACAAGGAGCAGACGCTCAATGCGATGGCCGGCGCGGCGTTCGGCGCGGCCGGCCAGCGCTGCATGGCCGCCTCGACGATGGTGGTGGTGGGCGCGGCGCGCGACTGGATCCCCGACCTGGTCGCAAAGGCCAAGACGCTGAAAGTGGGCCCGGGCAACGCCAGCGGCGTGGACGTCGGCCCGCTGATCTCCACCGCTGCGTGCTCGCGCGTGGAATCGCTGATCGAGTCGGGCGTCGCCCAGGGCGCCAAGCTCGAACTGGACGGCCGCAAGCCGCAGGTCGAGGGCCACGCGCAGGGCAACTTCGTCGGCCCGACCATCTTCTCCGGCGTCAAGCCGGGCATGCGCATCTACGACGAGGAGATCTTCGGGCCGGTGCTGGTGATCGTGGAGGTCGACACACTCGATGAGGCCATCGCCTTCGTCAACACCAACCCCAACGGCAACGGCACCGCGGTGTTCACCCAGTCCGGCGCGGCCGCGCGCCGCTTCCAGGAAGACATCGACGTGGGCCAAGTCGGCATCAACGTGCCGATCCCGGTGCCGGTGCCGCTGTTCTCCTTCACCGGTTCGCGCGCCTCCAAGCTAGGCGACCTGGGGCCGTACGGCAAGCAGGTGGTGCTGTTCTACACCCAGACCAAGACGGTGACCGCGCGCTGGTTCGACGACGACACGCTCAGCCATGGCGTCAACACCACGATCAGTCTCAAGTGAGCCTTCGCACAAGGGCGATGCCATGAACGCAGTCATGAAACTCCCGCACGACGCGGCCGAGCTCACCGAGGAGCAGCAGGCCTTCCGCGAGGCCGCGCGCGACTTCGCCGACAAGGAATTCGCCCCGCACGCCGCGCACTGGGACGCCGAATGCATCTTCCCGCGCGAGGCCATCGCCAAGGCCGGCGAGCTGGGCTTCTGCGGGCTGTACTCGCCCGAGGCCGTCGGCGGGCTGGGGCTGTCGCGGCTGGATGCGGCGGTGGTGTTCGAGGAACTGGCCAGCGTCGATCCCTCGACCTCCGCCTTCATCACCATCCACAACATGGCCACCTGGCTGATCGCCAGCAATGCCACGCCGGCCGTGCGCGATGCCTGGTGCCCGGGGCTGGTCGCCGGCGAGAAGCTGGCCTCGTATTGCTTGACCGAACCGGGCGCGGGCTCGGATGCGGCCTCGCTCAAGACCCGCGCCGTGCGCGAGGGCGACCAATACGTGCTCGACGGCGCCAAGGCCTTCATCTCCGGCGCCGGCGCCACCGACGTGCTGGTGGTGATGGCGCGCACCGGCGAGCCCGGCGCGCGCGGCATCAGCGCCTTCGTCGTGCCGGCCGATGCGGAGGGCATCAGCTACGGCCGCAAGGAAGAGAAGATGGGCTGGAACAGCCAGCCCACGCGCGGCATCACCTTCCAGGGCGTGCGCGTGCCGGCCGCCAACCTGCTGGGCCAGGAGGGCGACGGCTTCCGCCTGGCGATGAAGGCGCTGGACGGGGGGCGCATCAACATCGCCGCGTGCTCGCTGGGCGCGGCCCAGGGCGCGCTGGATGCGGCGCGTCGCTATCTGGGCGAGCGCAGCCAGTTCGGCAAGAAGCTGGGCGAGTTCCAGGCCCTGCAGTTCAAGCTGGCCGACATGGCCACCGAGCTGGTCGCCGCGCGCCAGATGGTCCATACCGCCGCGCGCAAGCTCGACGCCGACGCGCCGGACAAGACCGTGTGGTGCGCGATGGCCAAGCGTTTCGCCACCGATGCGGGCTTCTCGGTCTGCAACGACGCGCTGCAGTTGCACGGCGGTTACGGCTACATCCGCGAGTACCCGGTCGAGCGCCTGCTGCGCGATTGCCGCGTGCACCAGATCCTGGAGGGCACCAACGAGATCATGCGCGTGATCATCTCGCGGCACCTGCTGAGCAGCGACGAGGCGCTGCGATGAGCTGGCGCGACGCCGAGCACACCGGGCTCAAGGTCGAGGCCGACGGCCATGTCGCCCTCGTCACCCTGTCCAACCCGCCGGCCAATACCTGGACCGTGCACAGCCTGGCCGCGCTGCGCGACCTGGTCGCCGCGCTCGATGCCGACCGCGACATCTACGCGCTGGTGATCACCGGCGAGGGCGAGAAGTTCTTCTCCGCCGGCGCGGATCTGAAGCAGTTCGCCTCCGGCGACAAGGCGGCCGCGCGGGAGGCGGCGCGCCGCTTCGGCGAGGCCTTCGAGGCGCTGGCCGCGTTCCGGGGCGTGTCCATCGCCGCGATCAACGGCTATGCCATGGGCGGCGGGCTGGAGTGCGCGCTGGCCTGCGACCTGCGCATCGCCGAAGAGCACGCGCAGCTCGCCCTCCCCGAAGCGGTCGTCGGCCTGCTGCCGTGTGCGGGAGGCACACAGGCGCTGCCGCGGCTGGTCGGGGAGGGCTGGGCCAAGCGCATGATCCTGCTCGGCGAGCGCGTCGATGCGGCCACCGCGCTGCGCATCGGCCTGGTCGAAGAGGTGGTGCCGCGGGGAGAGGGCCGCGCACGTGCTCTGGACTGGGCGCGCAGCGCGGGCCGCCAGAGCCCGACCAGCGTGGCCGCGTGCAAGGCGCTGGTGCAGGCCACGCGCAGCGGCAGCTTCGCCGCGGCGCTGGTGGCCGAACGCGAGGCCTTCGTCGACCTGTTCGACACCGCCGACCAGGCCGAGGGCGTCAACGCGTTCCTTGAAAAGCGCGCGCCGCAATGGACCAACGCATGAATCCGCACGACTCGGTGGTCGAGGCGCCGGTGCTGTTCGAGACCCGCGAGGGCCCAGGCGGCAAGCGCATCGGCATCGCCACGCTCAACGCGCCCAAGACGCTCAACGGCCTGTCGCTGGAGATGACGCGCCTGCTGGACGCGCAGCTGCGCGCCTGGGCCGAGGACGCCGCCATCGCCTGCGTGGTGCTGCAGGGCGCGGGCGAGAAGGCCTTCTGCGCCGGCGGCGACCTGCACGGCCTGTACCGCAGCATGCGCGAGTACCGCGATGGCGGCAACGAGGACATCACCTCCAACGCGTACGCGGCGGCGTTCTTCGAAGAGGAATACCGCCTGGACTATTTCATCCACACCTATCCCAAGCCGCTGCTGTGCTGGGGCCATGGCATCGTGATGGGCGGCGGCATCGGCCTGATGTCGGGCGCCAGCCACCGCGTGGTCACCGAGCGCTCGCGGCTGGCCATGCCGGAGATCGGCATCGGCCTGTTCCCCGATGTCGGCGGCAGCTGGCTGCTGGCGCGCGTGCCGCGCGGGGCAGGCCTGTTCCTGGCGCTGACCGGCGCGCCGCTCAACGCCGGCGATGCGATCTACGCAGGCCTGGCCGATGTGTGCATCGACAGCGGCCAGCACGCCGCGCTGCTCGACGCGCTGGTCGCGCAGCCCTGGGACGAGGCGCCTGCGGCCAACCGCACCGCGCTGACCAAACTGCTGGCTGGCATGTCCATGCCGGCACCGCCCGGGCCGCTGCAGTCGCATGCCGAGCAGGTCGAAGCGCTGGTCGGCGCCGGCTCGCTGGAGCAGGTGGTGGCGGCCATCGGCGCCGCCTCCAGCGACGACGACCCGTGGCTGCAGACCGCGCAGGCCACGCTGGCCGCCGGAGCGCCAGGCTCGGCGCGGCTGGCCTGGGAATTGCAGCGCCGCGCCGCCGACCTGAGCCTGGCCGACACCTTCCGCCTGGAATGCATCGCCGCCCTGCACGTGGCCGCGCATGGCGACTTCGCCGAAGGCATCCGCGCGCTGCTGATCGACAAGGACCGCAAGCCGCGCTGGAACCCGGCCACCCTGGCCCAGGCCGATGCGCAATGGGCGCAGGACTTCCTCATCTTGCCCTGGCCCGCCGACGCGCATCCGCTCGCCGACCTCGCATGAATCCCCTGTAGAGCCGAGCTCGCTCGGCTGGGGCTCCACCGGGAGAGCACCAGCGAAGCTTGCCCGGCTCCTGCTCTGCCGAGAAAGCCACAGCCGAGCGAGCTCGGCTCTACAACGCATCGATATCACTACGCCCCGGGAGGGCCTCACCAATGTCACATATCGCCTTCATCGGTCTGGGCAACATGGGCGGGCCGATGGCCGTCAACCTGGTCAAGGCCGGGCACACGCTGTCGGTGTTCGACCTGGCGCCCGCGGCGCTGGAGGCGGCCAAGGCCGCCGGTGCCCACGCCGCCGCCTCGGCCATCGACACGCTGGACGGTGCCGAGGTGGTGATCTCGATGCTGCCGGCCAGCCGGCACGTCGAAGGCCTGTACCTGGGCGACGACCGCCTGCTCGACCGGATCCCCGCCGGCGCGCTGGTGATCGACTGCAGCACCATCGCCCCGGCCAGCGCGCGCAAGGTCGCCCAGGCCGCGGCCGCGCGCGGCCTGGCGATGCTTGACGCGCCGGTGTCCGGCGGCACCGCCGGCGCCCAGGCCGGCACGCTGACCTTCATCGTCGGCGGCGAGGCGCAGGTGCTCGAACGCGCCCGCCCCGTGCTGCAGGCGATGGGCAAGAACATTTTCCACGTCGGCGCCAGCGGCGCCGGCCAGGTCGCCAAGCTGTGCAACAACATGGCCCTGGGCGTGATCATGGCGGTGACCGGCGAGGCCATCGGCCTGGGCGTGGCGCACGGGCTGGACCCGAAGGTGCTCTCGCAGATGATGGCGGTCAGCACCGGGCGCAGCTGGGCCACCGAGGTCTGCAACCCGTGGCCGGGCGTGCTGGAGAACGCACCGGCCTCGCGCGGCTACAGCGGCGGCTTCGGCAACGACCTGATGCTCAAGGACCTGGGCCTGGCGGTGGAGGCGGCCATGGGCGTGGGCGCGACCATCCCGCTGGGCGAACTGGCGCGCAATCTCTACGCCATGAACAAGCAGGCCGGCCGCGGCGGCCTGGACTTCTCCAGCGTGGTGCAGCTGATCAGCGACAAGGCGCAAGGCTGAGGCCTCGCTGCGAACAGTGGGCCGTGCCTTGAAGCGCGGTCCAATCTAAAAGCCTTCGCCAACCATCTACCGTCATTCCCGCGAAAGCGGGACCTCTGCAAACCCCCCCTCGGCTGCGTTCGGGTTGCACTCATCGGCTGACTGCGCCGATCTAGGTCAAAGCCAAAAGCAAAAGCACCCCACCCCAACCCTCCCCTTCGCCTTCGGCGAAAGGGAGGGGGCCAAGCCCAGTAGGCGGTGGCACAGCAAGTAACTTACTGCCCCCTCCCTTGCGCGCAGCGCAGGGGAGGGCTGGGGAGGGGTCGGGGCTTTCCCGATCAACTGGCCAGCCACCAAGGCGCAATCGTCGTTCGTGATCAGCGATGTTTTGCAAAGGTCCCGCGAAAGCGGGAATTCATGGACGTCGGCACTGCGCATGAAAGCCGCTGCATGGTCAGGCATGCGTCTGCCGAAACGCACTTCCCGCTTTCGCGGAAATGACGGGTCTTCTTCGCCGTTCCGATCCGCGCTTGCCCGCTCTTGCTCGCTCGCCGCGCATCTCACTTGCAATGCGCATCGGTGACGATGCGCTGCACGCGGTCGTAGTCGGCCTTCCTGTCGGCCTGGTTCTCGGGCTTGGCGTAGCGCCAGGCCACTTCGGCCTCGCCCAGGCGCTTGTTCCAAGCCGCGCACAGGCGCTGGTCGGGCACGCGGGCGCAGACGTCGTGGATCACCTCGCAGGCGCGGCCCGCGCCGCCGGCCGGGTTGCCGTCCAGGCCGACCGTGTTCAGCGGCGCGCAGCGCGACTGCGGATTGGCCTCCTCGGTCAGGTAGGTGCCGCTGTCGTAGGTGGTGCACTGGAACAGGATCGGCGGCGCCGAGCCGGTGACCAGCCCGGCCGCGGCCTGGCTGGCCTGCGCGGGCTTGCGACCCGCCAGCGCGTCGGCGGCCGCGTCGTCCTTGTGCAGGGTCGGGTCCTGGATCAGCGTCATGCCGGGAATCGTCTGCAGCACCTGCGTGTCGTCGGCCGCCGGAACGATGGCCGAATCGCGCGCGCGCTCGCCGCCCTGGCGCGCCGCCGCCGGCGCAGCGAATGGAGCGGTCTGTGTCGCTGTGGGGGCCGCCGCCTGTGCCGCCGGCACCGCGGTCGCCGGCGGCGCTGCGGCGGCAGCGGGCCTGTTGCCGGGCAGCGGCATGCTGGCCACGCCCTGCACGGCGCGCTTGTCGGTCTTGCTGCCGGCCGGGCAGGGGCTGTTCTGGACGGTCAGCGCGCCGGTGGCATCGGTGCAGCGGTAGATCGTCGTCGCCGGCCCGGTCGGCGCGGGCGGCGTCACGGTCGGATCGGGGGTGGCGCTCAGGTGCAGCGGCGCAGGGGGTGGCCCGGAAGAAGCAGGCAACGCGGCCGGCGCGGCCTCGACGCTGCGCGCGGGCGGCACCGTCGATGCGGCCGCAGGCGCGGGCGCGTTGCGCAGCGAAGATGGCAGCGGTCGGCTCGCCACCTCGCCGACCTGGCGCTTGTCTTCCTTGGTCCCGGCCGGGCACGGCGCGTTCTGCACCGTCATCTCGCCCTTGGCATCGGTGCAGCGGTAGATCGTGGTCTGCGCCAGCAGCGGCCACGCCAGGCCCAGCGCCGTCGCCGCCAGGGCGACGCGCGCCCAGTTCCTCACTCCCATCAACCTGCTCCGCAATCGTTGTCCAGGCGCGCGTCGAGACCGCGCTGTTCTTTGTCCAGCGCGTGCCGCTCGCTCTGCAGCGCGCTGTGGTATTGGCGCTGGATCTCGTAGCGCCGGTCGCGCAGCCGATCGCAGACCTCGGCCTGCGGCAGCTGGTGACAGGCGTCGCGCACCCAGGTGTTGCCGACCACCACCGGTCCGCCGGGTCGATGATGGCCGGGCGGGCCCCAGCCGCCGCCGGGGTAGCCCAGCGACCACAGCGGCACCAGGCGCGGATTTCCGTCGCCATTGTCGCTGGTGTAGGTGCGCCCATCGTCGCTGGTGCACAGGTACATCGGCCGCGGCGGGGTGCGATAGATCACCACCTGCGCCGGTGCCGGCGGGGCGGCGGGGCGGGCTGGCGAAGCCGGGGCCGCGGGCGAGGCCGGCACCGGCGGCGGATCCTGCGGGCGCAGCATCTCGCGCACTTCCTGGCGCTGGCCCGGCGGGCACTTCGCATCGCTCAGCGTCACCGTGCCGTCGCGGCCCACGCAGCGGTAGATCGTGACCGGATCGGCCGCGCGCGCCTCACCCGCCGCCAGGGCGGCGAGCACGAGCAACAGCGGCGGCAGCGGTGGGCGCGACATGCGCGCATCTTGCGCGCTGGCCCGCAGGCCGGGAAGCCTCGCCGGGGTGACGGTTCAGTCCCGCAGCACCTGGCCGGTGCGCGCGTCGCGGATCACGCTGGGGCGATCCAGGCCGCCGGTGCGGCCTTCCAGCACGCCGTCCACGCGCGCCAGCAGGCGCAGGTCGAGATCCTCGAACCGGCGCACCGACGGCTCGCCGGCCAGGTTGGCGCTGGTGGACACCAGCGGCCCGCCGAAGGCCCGGCACAGCGCGATCACCTGCGGATGGGCGGTGACGCGCACGGCGATGCCGCTGTGCACGCCGGTGACCCAGCGCGGCGCCTGCGGCGAGGCCGGCACGATCCAGGTGTTGGCGCCGGGCCAGCTGTCGAGCACCGCGGCCTGGCGCGCGGCCGGCAGCGCGTCCCAGTCCAGCAGCGGGGCGAGCTGGTCGCGCTCGGCTGCGATCAGGATCAGGCCCTTGTCGACGCTGCGCTGCTTGATCGCCAGCAGGCGCATCACGGCCGGCTGCGACAGCGGGTCGCAGCCCAGGCCCCACACGCCTTCGGTGGGATAGGCCAGCACGCCGCCCTCGCGCAGCAGCGCGACGGCGGCGTCCAGGGACAGGGTCGAGACCGGCATGGCGTCAGAACGGTGCCGCGTCGTCGGCCGGCTTCTTCTTGATGACGGTCTTCTTGCCCGAGACCGGCATGGCCTTGGACGAGAGCATCGACACGGCCGGTTCGGGCTGGGCGGCGACCTTTTTCACCGCCTTTTTGGCGGCTTTCTTTGCAGGCGCCTTCTTGGCGGCCTTCTTCGCCGCAGGTTCCTTGGTGGCCTTGGCGCTCTTGGCGGGCGCCTTGGCCGCGGTCTTCTTGGCGCCGAAGCCCTTGCGCACCGGCTTGCCGGTCTCTTCCAGCAGCTTGACCACCTCGTCCAGCGTCAGCGACGCCGGCTCGCGATCCTTGGGGATCTTGCCGTTGAGCTTGCCGTCGGAGATGTACGGGCCGAAGCGACCGTTGAGCACCTGGATGTCGCTGCCGTCGAACTCCTTGATGATCCGGTTGCGCGCGATCTCTTCCTTCTCCTCGATCAGGAACACTGCGCGGGCCAGGTCGATCGTGTACGGGTCGTCTTCCTTCTTCAGCGAGGCATAGGTGTTGCCGCGCCGGGCGAACGGGCCGAAGCGGCCGATGCCGACGCTGACGTCCTCGCCCTTGTCCTGGCCCAGCGCGCGCGGCATCAGGAACAGCTCCAGCGCCTCGTCCAGGGTGATGGTGTGCATCGACTGGCCCGGGCGCAGCGAGGCGAACTTGGGCTTCTCCTCGGCGTCCTCGGCGGTGCTGCCGATGGCCGCGTACGGCCCGAACCGGCCCAGCCGCACGCTGACCGGCTTGCCGGTCTTGGGATCGGTGCCAAGCTCGCGCGCGCCGCTGGCCTCGGCGCGGTCGACCGATTCCTTCTTCTCGTCCACCAGCTGGATGAAGGGCTCCCAGAAGCGCGTCATCAGCGGCACCCAGTCCTCCTCGCCGCGGCTGACCGCATCCAGCTCGTCTTCCATCTTGGCGGTGAAGTCGTAGTCCACGTAGCGGGTGAAGTGGCCGGACAGGAACTTGCTGACCGCCCGGCCGACGTCGGAAGGCCGGAAGCTGCGGCCTTCCATCTCCACGTACTTGCGGAAGATCAGGGTCTGGATGATCGAGGCATAGGTGGAGGGACGGCCGATGCCGTATTCCTCCAGCGCCTTGACCAGCGCCGCCTCGGTGAAGCGCGGCGGCGGCTGGGTGAAGTGCTGCTCGGCGTTGATGCGGTCCAGCGGCACCGTGTCGCCCGGCTTCATCGCCGGCAGCTTGCGGCCTTCGTCCTCGTCCTCGGCGCTCTTGGTGTCCTTGCCTTCCTCGTACACGGCCAGAAAGCCGGGCACCACCACGGTGGTGCCGCTGGCGCGGAAGGCGTGCTGGCTGCCGGCGGCCAGCTCGACGCTGACCGTGTTGAGCGTGGCCGGGATCATCTGGCAGGCCACCGCGCGCTTCCAGATCAGCTCGTACAGGCGGCGCTCGTCGTCGGACAGGTAGCGCGACACCTGCGCGGGCGTGCGCAGGGCCGAGGTCGGGCGCACGGCTTCGTGCGCTTCCTGGGCGTTCTTGGACTTGGTCTGGTAGGTGTTGGGCTTGTCCGGCAGCGAGGCGGTGCCGTAGTCGCGGGCGATGACGTCGCGGATCTCGTCCAGCGCGTCCTGCGAGAGGTTCACCGAGTCGGTACGCATGTAGGAGATCAGGCCGACCGTGCCCTCCTCGCCGATGGCCACGCCCTCGTACAGCTTCTGCGCCACCTGCATGGTCTTGCGCGTGGTGAAGCCCAGCTTGCGCGAGGCCTCCTGCTGCAGGGTCGAGGTGGTGAACGGCGGGGCGGGGCGACGCTTGCGCTCCTTGCTCGCCACGTCGGTGACATGCAGCGAGCCCTGCGCGGCCTGCTGGATGCGCAGGCGCGCGGCCTCGGCCGTGTCGCCGTCGGTGACGGTGAACTGTTCGAACTTCTGCCCGTCCAGCTTCACCAGCTTGGCGCTGAAATGCTGGCTGGGATGCGCGCATTCGGCGGCGATGGACCAGTACTCGCGGGCGACGAAGGCTTCGATCTCCTCCTCGCGCTCGACGATCATGCGCAGCGCCGGGCTCTGCACGCGGCCGGCCGACAGGCCGCGCTGCACCTTGCGCCACAGCACCGGCGAGAGGTTGAAGCCCACCAGGTAGTCCAGCGCGCGGCGCGCCTGCTGCGCATCGACCAGGTCGGCGGCGATGCTGCGCGGCTTGGTCATGGCCTCCTTGATCGCGCGCGGCGTGATCTCGGTGAACACCACCCGGTGCATGGGCTTGCCCTGGACCAGGTTGCGTTCCTTCAGGATCTCGGCGATGTGCCAGCTGATCGCCTCGCCCTCGCGGTCCGGGTCGGTCGCCAGATAGATGTCGTCGGCCGTCTTGGCCGCCTTGGCGATCGCATCGACGTGCTTCTCGTTCTTCTCGATCGTCTCGTAGCGCATGGCGAAGCCGTTGTCCGGATCGACCGCGCCCTCCTTGGGCACCAGGTCGCGCACGTGCCCGTAGCTGGCCAGGACGGTGAAGTCCTTGCCGAGGTATTTGTTGATCGTCTTGGCCTTGGCGGGCGACTCGACGATGAGCAGGTGCTTGGGCATTGGCTGGGGAGGTTCGATGCGGGCCGTGCGGGGCGGCGAGTGTGGGGCAGATCGGGGGAGGACAGAAGGCGACGCCCGGTCCTTTCGGCCCCGGGCGTTCAGCTTGTGGCTTTTTATAGTGGAATCACGGCCATGGTCCGGCTGTCAAGCCGGCACGGTCGCGGCTCACCGGTGGCTCATGGCCGCACCGATGCCCGCGAACACCATGATGGCCACGTAGCCGAGCAGCACCAGACCGGCCAGGACCAGCATGACGATGGTCACCGCGCCCAGCTCGCGGCGCTGGCGTTCGGGGTGGGCGGTGAAGGCCCAGCGGTCCACCACCAGGGTGTCGCTCATCATGTCGTGCAGGCCCTGCTTGCGCGCGGTGATGCCGGCCATGATGGCCGAGGCGAGCATGCTCACATAGCAGGTCACGAAGCCCAGCGGCACCAGCCCGGCGAACCGGCCGAAGCTGCGCAACACCGAGATCCGCTCGCCGTTGGAGCGCACCACCTTGATGCCCACCGCCAGCTTGCCCAGCGTGGCCTGGCTGCCGGAGGCGTGCATCAGGGTGAAGTAGGCCGCCTGCACGGCGAAGGGCACCAGATAGAACAGCAGGACGAAGGTCACGCCCAGCATCGGCGCGCGCCCGGCCTGCATGTCGGAGAACAGGTTGCCTCCGACGCCCATGACCACCACCACGATCATCAGCACCGCGAACATCACCGCGCCGACGATCAGGCCGTCTAGGGTCGCTGCGGCGAAGCGCTTCAGGAAGCCGGCGTAGACGATCTCACCGCCTTCGACCACGTCCTGCTCGCGGGCGATGGTGGCGCGCGGGGCGGCGTAGGGCGAGGCCGGCTCGACCGTGGCCCCTGGTACGGCCGAGCGCCAGTCGGCGGCGGCGGGCGCGACCGATTCGGTGGCGATTGGCGCCGGATCCGCCGGCGGCGGCGCAACCGGCGCGTCGCCCAGCAGGCCCAGCTCGGCCGCGTGCCGGCCCAGCGGCTGCCAGTCGGGCAGCCCTTCGCGCCAGACCAGCGCGTCGTGGCCGATGCGGCCGGCGTTGAAGGCCTGGGCCAGCGCGGCCGCGTCCATCGGGCCGTGACGCTGGCGGTCACGGTCTGCGTAGTACCAGTTCGACATGCGATCCCCGTGTTGCTTCCAATTCCCCGGGCGCCACGTTAACCCAGGCGGGTGGGCGAACCCAGGCCCTGCCCGGGAGGGGCGCTAGCGCCCGCCGGCGCGGCACTGGGCAGGGAGCTGGCGGCCCGGCAGTTCCGAGCGGCAGCGCCAGCCGCCCGCGCCATCGGCTTCCAGCCAGATCCGTTTGCCGTCCAGACGCGCCTGTCCGGGCCTGCGCAGGACGATCTCCAGCCCGCAGGCGCCGCTGGCGGGGAACTTGCCGATCGTGATCGCCGAGACCGCGCGCCCTGCGTAATCGCCAGCTGCGCGGAAAGGCGGCTGGCCATTGGCCGGACAGGACCCCGACGGTGCCTGGGCGATGGCCTGCTGGACCTGCGCCTGCACCGGTGCCGCCTCGCTCAGGGCCTGGGCGATCACCGATCGGGTGAGGTAGTCCTGGTAAGCGGGGAACGCGATGGCAGCCAGGACGGCGATCGGCGCTAGGCAGGCCAGCGCGACGATCGCGGCGATCGCGCAGCCGGACAGGCCGCGTCGGGCGGGCGCACGCTGGGCAGTGGCCGAGGCCACCAGCGGCGGAGGGGCGGGCGGAAGCGCCGGGCCCAGACCCAGCTCGGGGCGCAGGGTCGACAACGGGTGCCATTGGGCCAGACCTTCACGCCATAGCAGCGATTGCTGGCTGAGCTTCCCGTCGCGCAGCAGACGCAGGATGTTCTCGGTCGGCACCGGACCCTCGGTCCGGTCCTCGTGCCGGTAATACCACTGACTCATCGATTCTCCCCGCGTCCCTGCGCGGCCTGCGCCTGGGCGCAGGCCGGTTGATCGGTCAGTGCACCGGCTCCGGCTCGTCGGCGAACATCTGGGTCTCCATCCAGGCGTAGGCCGCTTCCGACCCCGGCTGGTTGAACAGCACCATCAGCACGACCCACTTGAGGTCGTCCAGATCCAGTTCGTCCTGGTCCAGCGCCATGGCGCGGTCCAGCACCAGCTCGCGCTGGTCGGCGTCCAGGATGCCGTGCTGCTCGAGGAACATCAGGAAGCCGCGGCCTTCCACGTCCAGCTTCTCCAGCTCAAGGCCGTGGAAGATGCGGATCGGGCCGTCCACGCGCGGCTCGCCGGCACTGGGCCGCTGCTCGGCCAGCGCATCGAGCCAGTCGAAGGCTTTATTGATTTCGGTGGGGCTGAAACCGGCCTGGATCAGGCCGTTCTGGAGGGAGTCGCGGTCGCGGACCGGATCGGCGTCTTCGGTGAAGTAATGTTCGAACAGGTATAGCAGGACGTCCAGGATGCTCTCTTTCATTGCCCTCGGCCTGTGCTCAAAAGCACTGTGGAGGTGGGAAAACTACGATCTGCGTGCGTAACGGCCATGTTCGACCGCCACCTGCCCATCCAGTTCCATGACCAGCAGCATGGAGGACACTTCAGCGGTCGTCAATCGGGTCCGCGCGACGAGTTGATCCATACCGGTTGGGTCGTGGCCAAGCGCTTCCCACAAGCGCTGGTAGTCGGGGTCCGGGTGCGTCCTGGCGGGATCGTCCCCTGGATGGGGGCGGCCGGCGGGTGCCGCAAGGCCTCTGGCCAAGTCGCCGGCGGCCTGGGCCAGGCCTTCGAGGATTTCCCGGGGGTGCTCGATCAGGGTCGCCCCGTCGCGGATCAGGCGATGGCAGCCGCGCGCCATCGGGTTGTGGATCGAGCCGGGCAGGGCGAAGACCTCGCGTCCGGCCTCGGCCGCCAGGCGGGCGGTGATCAGCGCGCCTGAACGCTCGGCCGCCTCGATCACCACGGTGCCCAGCGCCAGCCCGGCCAGGACCCGGTTGCGGCTGGGGAAGTGCGGCGCCCGCGCCCGCGTGCCGGGCGGGAACTCGCTGACCACCGCGCCGCGCTCGGCCAGGCGCGCGCGCAGGCGGGCGTGGCCGGCCGGATAGGCCAGGTCCGGCCCGGTGCCGACCACCGCCACCGTGCGCCCATCGGCCAGCGCCAGCGCGGCCTCGTGCGCGGCGGCATCGATGCCGGCGGCCATGCCGCTGAGCACCGCCCAGCCGGCCGAGGCCAGCGCATGGGCGAAGTCGGCGGCGTTGTCGCGGCCTCCTGCGGTGGGCGCGCGGCTGCCGACCACCGCCACGCCGGGGTGCCAGAGCAGGTCGGCGTCGCCCTCGACGAACAGCGCCAGCGGCGGCGAGGCCGTCTGTGCCAGCAGCGGCGGGTAGTCGGCATGCCCCCAGTGCAGCAGGCGCCGCCGCGGCCCGGCCAGCCAGGCCAGGCAGCGCGCCAGGGCCGCGGCGCAGGGGGCGGCCAGGCGCGCGCAGCGCTTGGCCTCCAGCCCGGCCTGGCTCCAGGCCGAGGGCCCGGCGGCCAGCGCGGCGGCGGCGCTGCCATGGGTCTCGACCAGCTGCCGGCGTGGCGCGGTGGCGCCGCCCGCGAGCACCAGGGCCAGCCAGGCGCGGGTGTCTTCATCGTCCATGGCCGCCAGCGTGGCCCAGGAAACGACGACGGCGCCCTCGGGCGCCGTCGTGGTGTTGCGTAGGAAAAGTCGGATCAGTCGACGCTGGCGGTGGCCGTGTTCGGCATGCCGGCGTCCGGGTCGCGCAGGAAGTAGCCCACGCGCGAGGGCGCCGAGCCTTCCATGATCAGGCCGTAGCTGACCTTCTCGTAGGTCTTGAAGATCATCACGTGCGCGGTGTACTGGTCGGGCAGCTTGTTGCGGCCCTGGCCCGGCTTCTTGGTCTCGGCGATGCGCGAGGTCGAGCCCTTGAACGGGTCGAGCTTGTAGCTGCCCGGGCGCCACACCGACAGCACCGTGCCGTTGTCCAGGCCTTCGCGGCTACCGCCGGACAGGGCGACCACGTCGTGCGCGCCGCCGTAGGACAGCGTGTCGGAGATCGACATGATGCGCACCTTGCCGTCCACCAGCGGGGTGCGCGGCGGATGCGGGAAGAACTGCAGGTCGAAGGGCTGGGCCTCGACCGGGATCAGGCGATCGCCGGCGCGGACCTCGCGACCATTGCCTTCCAGATGCAGCGTGGTGGCGTTGCCCTCCGGATCGACCGCGGTGACGGTGCCGATGGCCATCTGCTCCAGCTCGTAGCCGAGGAAGTCGTCGTTGTCGTTCGGGGCCTGGAACTCCTTCCACAGGTTGCCCTCGCCGAGCGTGCGCTCGCCGCGGTAGTCCAGGTCGGTGCTGGGCTTGGGCTCGTCGTAGTACTTGGTCGGCCGCACCACGGCGTAGCGCTGGCCGACCTGCGGGGCTTCCAGGTCGACGGCGTAGACGTCCTGGCCGCCGAAGGCGCGCAGGCGGTCGTCCTGCAGACCGGCGATGTAGGGCAGATCGTCGATGCTGTCGACCACGCGCAGGTGGCGCAGGAAGGGCTCGATGTCCGACAGCGGCACGCCGGTGATCGGCGCGTCCTGGCGTGGCCCGGGCTTGACCTGGGCCTGGGCCACGCGGTCCAGATAGGCCAGGCTGATCACATCGCCGGGGTAGATCAGGTGCGGGTTGGCGATCTGCGGGTTGGCCTGCCAGATTTCCGGCCACAGCCAGGGCTTCTTGAGGAAGCGCGCCGAGATATCCCACAGCGTGTCGCCCTTGCGCACCACGTAGGTGTCGGGGTGGTTGCCGGCGAATTCTTGGGCCGTGGCAAAGGCGGCAAGGGTCAGGAACGCGACAGCCACAGCTGTGCGGCATTGTTTGAACATGGCGGTATGTACCTGATTCCCCTACAGGTGGTCGCCACTATAGTCCAGAAAAAGCCCGCCGACGCAAGCGATGGTGGGGGTCCGCTGCGCGGGGGCTTGTCCTCTGGCGGCGGGTGGGTCGCGCCGCCCTCGGGCGCGCCCGGGACAACGAAGCGCGAGGAAGTGGACTTTGGTCCACGACCGAGCAATGACGCCGTCACACGCCTGCTCAGGGGCGGCCCTTCGGGTTGAGTCGGCAGGACGGCCACGGTCGAGGGGCGCGCCGTGAAATGCGCAACGGTCCGTCCCGCGTCATGCGCTGCGCTCGACTGCCCTGCGGGCCCGACGCGGCCTATCCGGTGCCGGAGGACAAGCCCTACAATGTGCGGTCCGTCGCCGGACCGCATCCCGGCCTCCCCACCAGGTGCTCGCCATGGCCCAGTTGCCCATCCTCGAATTCCCCGATCCGCGCCTGCGCACCAAGGCGGTGCCCGTGCGCGCGGAGCAGATCGCCGAACCGGCGTTCCAGACCCTGCTCGACGACATGTTCGAGACCATGTACGAGGCGCCGGGCATCGGCCTGGCCGCCAGTCAGGTGGACGTGCACCAGCGCTTCATGGTCATCGACGTGAGCGAGGAGAAGAACGCCCCGCAGGTGTTCATCAACCCGGAGATCCTGGACAAGGCCGGCGAGCAGGTCTACCAGGAGGGCTGCCTGTCGGTGCCCGGGATCTTCGCCGACGTGACCCGCGCCGATGCGATCACGGTGAAGTTCATCGACCGCACCGGCGCGGCGCAGCAGCTGCGCGTGGACGGCCTGCTGGCGGTGTGCATCCAGCACGAGATGGACCACCTGGACGGCAAGCTGTTCGTCGATTACCTGTCCCCGCTCAAGCGCGAGATGGTCAAGAAGAAGCTGGCCAAGGCGCGACGGAATGCGGCATGAGGTGACGCCGGGGCGCGGGTCTTCAGACCTGGGACCCGGCCGGTCGGCCCTGCCGACGCATCAGCCACGCACGCGTCCCCCTTCTTTCGCTCCGAACCCAGAGTTGCGCCACTCCGCATGAAGATCGTCTTTGCCGGCACGCCGGATTTCGCCGTGCCGTCGCTGCGCGCGGCCGTGCGCCACAATGAAGTGGTCGCCGTCTACACCCAGCCCGACCGTCCCGCCGGGCGCGGGCGCGGGCTGACCGCCTCGCCGGTCAAGCTCGAGGCGATCAAGCGCGGCATCCCCGTGCTGCAGCCCGAGACGCTGCGCAACCCCGAGACCCAGGCCGCGCTGCGGCTGATGGCGCCGGATGTGATGGTGGTGGTCGCCTACGGCCTGATCCTGCCCAAGGCCGTGCTGGAGATCCCGCGCTACGGCTGCTGGAACGTGCACGCCTCGCTGCTGCCGCGCTGGCGCGGCGCCGCGCCGATCCAGCGCGCCATCGAGGCCGGCGACACCGAGAGCGGCGTGTGCCTGATGCAGATGGAGGCCGGCCTGGACACCGGGCCGGTGCTGCTGTCGCTGTCCACGCCGATCTCCGAGACCGACACCGGTGGCCAGCTGCACGACCGCCTGGCCGAGTTGGGCGGGCAGGTGCTGGCCGACGGCCTGGGCCTGCTGCGCGCCGATATGCGTCCGGTGCCGCGGCCGCAGCCCGCGGAAGGGGTCACCTACGCGCACAAGCTGGACAAGGCCGAGGCGCGGCTGGACTGGACCCAGCCGGCGCAGGTGCTGGCGCGCAAGGTGCGCGCCTTCGTGCCCTGGCCGATCGCGGAAGGCCAGGTGGCCGGCGAACGCCTGCGCATCCACGGCGCCATCGCCATCGACCTGGCCCACAACGCCGCGCCCGGCACGCTGCTGGCCGCCACCCGCCAGGGTCTGGACATCGCCTGTGGTCAGGGTGCGCTGCGCCTGCGCGTGGTCCAGCGCGAGGGCGGCAAGGCGATCACCGCCGCCGACTACCTCAACGCGCGCCGCGATCTGTCCGGCGCATGAGCAGTCAGGCCGGCGTGGTGGTGCGGGTCACGGCCGCCCGCGTGCTGGACGCGGTGCTGCATCGCGGCCGCTCGCTCAAGGCCGAGCTGGCCACCGCGCTGCCGCAGCTGGCCGATCCGCGCGATCGCGCGCTGCTCGAGGCGATCTGCTTCGCCGCGCTGCGCCGGCGCACGGCCTACAACGCGGCGCTGAGCGGCTGGATGCCGCGCCCGCTGCAGGCCAGGGACAACGAACTGCGCGCGCTGCTGCTGGCCGGCCTGGCCCAGCTCGACGCGCTGCAGCTGCCGGCGCACGCGGCGCTGTCGGCCACGGTCGAGGCGGCGCGCACGCTGGGCCGGCCGCACCAGGCCGGCATGGTCAACGCGCTGTTGCGCCGCGCCCAGCGCGAAGGCGTGCCGGCGGCCGATGCGTCGGCGGCCTGGCCGCAGTGGCTGCAGCAGCGCATCCGCACCGATTGGCCGGCGCAGGCCGATGCGCTCTTCGCCGCCAGCGCGCAGGCCGCGCCGCTGTGGCTGCGGGTCAACCGGCGCATGAGCGGCCGCGACGCCTATCGCACGCAGCTGGCCGAGGCCGGGATCCAGGCCGAGACCGTCGCCGCCTTGCCCGACGGCCTGCGGCTGGCCGAATCGACCGCCGTCGGCGGCCTGCCGGGCTTCGACTCTGGCGTGGTGTCGGTCCAGGACGGCTCGGCCCAGCAGGTCGCCGATCTGTTCGCCCTGGCCGACCAGGCGCGGGTGCTGGACGCCTGCGCCGCGCCCGGCGGCAAGTCCGCGCATCTGCTCGAACGCCAGCCGGGCCTGCGGCTGACGGCGCTCGACGTGGATGCGCGCCGCCTGCGCCGGGTCGAACAGACCCTGCAGCGGGTCGGCGCGACGGCCACGCTCAAGGCGGCCGACGCCAGCGATCCGAGCGGCTGGTGGGACGGGGTGCCGTTCGATGCCGTGCTGCTGGACGCGCCGTGCTCGGCCACCGGCATCGTGCGCCGCCAGCCCGACGTGCTGCTGCATCGCCGGCCCGAGGACCTCGCCGCGCTGACCGCGCTGCAGGCGCGCCTGCTGGACGCGGCCTGGGCGGTGCTCGCGCCGGGCGGCACGCTGGTGTATGCGACGTGCTCGCTGCTGGCCGCGGAGAACGCCGAGCAGATCGAGGCCTTCCTCGCGCGTCACGACGCCGCGCAGCCGGACGATCCGGGTGAAGCCTTCGGCCACCCCAGCGGCGGCGGGCGCCAGCGCCTGACCGGCGAGGACGGCATGGATGGCTTCTTCTATGCCCGTCTGCGCAAGGCCGCCGCCTGAGCCGACGGCGCGCTTGGCCTCACCACGGCGTTCCGACATCGCCTCGCTATCATCCCGCGCCATGCGTCCCATGACTTACGCCAAGACCCGCTCGCTCGATACCTGGTTGCTGTTCATCACCGCCTTGCTGGTCATCGGTGCGGGCATCGGCCTGCGCGATCCGTGGCCGGCCGACGAGCCGCGCTTCACGCTGGTCGCCAAGCACATGGTGGAGAGCGGCGACTGGCTGTTCCCGCATCGTGGCGTGGAGCTGTACTCGGACAAGCCGCCGATGCTGATGTGGCTGGAGGGGCTGTTCTTCCTGCTCACCGGCAACTGGCGCGTGGCCTTCCTGATGCCCTCGCTGCTGGCCACGCTGGGCGCGATCTGGTGCGTCAAGGATCTGGGCCAGCGGCTGTGGACGCGCAAGGTCGGGCTGTACGCGGGCTGGGCGCTGCTGTTCGCCTTCCAGTTCACCTACCAGGCCAAGCGCGCGCAGATCGACGCGCTGGTGCTGGGCATGATCACACTGGCCAACTACGGCCTGCTGCGGCATCTGCTCAAGGGGCCGGACTGGAAGATGTGGGTGCTGGGCTGGTTCTTCGCCGGCCTGGGCACGATCACCAAGGGTGTGGGCTTCCTGGCGCTGCTGAGCATCGTGCCGGCGGCGGTGGTCTCGGCCCGCGGCTGGCCCGGGGTCAAGGTGTGGGCCGGCGACCGGCGCTTCTGGCTGGGGCCGCTGGCCTTCCTGGTGGCGGTGTCGATCTGGCTGGTGCCGATGGTGGCCACGGTGCTGCTGTCGGGCGATCCGGAGCACCGCGCCTATCTCAACGACATCCTGCTGCGGCAGACCGCCAAGCGCTACGCGCGCTCCTGGGACCACCCGCAGCCTTGGTGGTACTTCCTGCAGGTGCTGCTGATGTGGGCGCCGACCATCCTGGCGCTGCCCTGGGCGATCGCGCCGTGGGCACGGCGCCTGCGCCTGCGCCGCGATCCGCGCTATCTGGTGCCGCTGGCGTGGTGGCTGATCGTGATGGTGTTCTTCTCCATCCCGCACGGCAAACGCGACGTCTACATCATGCCGGCGCTGCCGATGCTGTGCCTGGCGCTGGCGCCGCTGCTGCCGGGCCTGCTGCGGCGCCGCGACGTGCGCGGGGTGCTGCATGTGTTCACCGCGGTGCTGGTGCTGGCCACGCTGGGGATGGGCATCGCGATGCTGACCGGCGAGCCCTCTTTCGAACGCGGCCTGCATCGCGACCGCGACCTGGACCAGGCCGCGACCCATGCGCTGGCCTGGGTCCTGGTGGCGATCGGCACCTGGGGCCTGGGCAGCCTGCTGGCGTTCTGGCGACGGCCGGCGGTGGCGATGTGCTCGACGCTGGGCGCGACCTGGGTGCTGTACGGGATGGTGGTGTGCCCGTTGCTCAACGATTCCAGCTCCGCGCGCGGGGTGATGCGCGAGGTGGCCCAGTCCATCGGCCCGCAGGCCGAGCTGGGCCTGGTGGCCTGGAAGGAGCAGAACCTGCTCATGAGCCAGTCCAACACCACCACCTTCGGCTTCCGCAAGCTGTGGAAGGACCAGCTGCGCGAGGGCCTGGCCTGGCAGGCGCAGGCGCCGCAGCGGCGCTGGCTGCTGGTCCAGGACATCGCCCTGCCGGCCTGCATCGACCGCGGCGTGGCCCGGCATGCGGGGCAGGCCGGTCGCCGCGGCTGGTGGCTGGTGCCGATGGCCGCGCGCACGGGCTGTCCGGCCTCGCCGGAGATTCCGTTCGACGATTCGGCGCGCAAGGCGCAGGTCGAGGCCCAGGGTGAGTAACGCGATGTTGTGGATGACTGGCGTACATGGGCCCGATGCCGAACGCGCCTGAACGGACATCGCTGCGGTTCCAGCCCTTTCCCGCCTCGCCGCGGCTGCGCGCCGCGCGCGCGCTGTACACGCTGGCCCTGGTGCTGCTGCCGTTCTGCCTGATCGCCACGCCCCTCGGCCTGTTGCCGGCGGCGGTGTGCACGCTGCTGGCGGTGCTGCTGGCGCCGGACTGGATCTGGGCGGCGCGCCTGGATGCCGGCCGGCCGCTGCTGTGGATGCTCCTGGCCGTGGCGCTGGTCGCCCTGGTGGTGAGCACCTCGACGCTGATCCATCACGACCGCTGGAGCGAGGCCGGCAACCGCGGGCGCGTGCTGGTGATGCCGCTGGCCATGCTGCTGGTGATCGGCCTGGCGCCACCGCGGGCGGCGCTGTGGAGCGGCGCGGTGCTGGGCCTGTTCGGCGCCTGCGCGGTGGCCCTGGTCCAGCTGTGGCAGGGCGTGGCCCGCTCCGATGGCTGGATCAACGCCATCACCTTCGGCGACCTGACGGTGCTGCTGATGGGGCTGGTGGTGTTCCTGCGGCCGTCCGGGCGGCTGCTGCTGACCATTGCGGCCACCTGCGCCGGCCTGGTGACGGTGGTGCTGAGCGGCACGCGCGGAGCCTGGCCGGCGGCGGTGCTGGTGCTGGTCATCGCGCTGATCTCGCGCGCCAACGGCGGCAAGGCGCGGCGTTGGGAATTCCTGGCGCTGGCGGGGTTGGCGGTCGTGGCCCTGGCCGCGCTGCTGCCGCATGTCAGCCAGCGGGTGGAGGAACTGCGCGGCGACATCCAGCGCTATGCGGTGGGCGATGCGGATTCGTCCTCCGGCGCGCGCATCGAGCTGATCGGCATGGCCGTGGACGAGCTGCAGCGCCAGCCCTGGACCGGCGTGGGCGTGGGGCATTTCGAACGCGTGGTGCTGGCCTCGCCCGAGTGCCAGCCGCCCGAGCCGCTGAGCTGGTGCGACCTGGACCACGCGCACAGCGACTTCCCCGAATGGGGCGCGACCATGGGCATTCCCGGCATCGTCGCGCTGCTGGCGCTGTACGGGGTGCCGGCCTGGCTGTTCGTGCGCCAGCTGCGGGTGCGGCCGTTCCCGCGCCGCTCGCGCAGCGCCGCGTTGGCCGGGCTGATGACGGTGGTGTCCTTCGTGCTGTGCGGGCTGAGCCAGTCGATGTGGGCCCACCAGCTCAGCGGCGGCGCCTATCTGACGCTGGTCGGCATCCTGCTGGGCTTCAGCCTGCGCGAGGATCCGCGGAAGGGCTAGGGGCGAGGCGTGAGTGGAGAGGAGTGAGAAGTGAGCGTTTGCCCTTCCTCACTGCTCTGCGCTCACTTCTGCTTTCCCACCGGCTGCCCGTGCTGCAGCAGCCACAGCATGATCGCCTTCTGCCGCACGTAGTTGGCGCGCACGTAGGCGTAGACCAGGCCGCGCCAGCCGTCCAGGAAGCCGAGCCGGAACACATAGCCGCGCCAGAAGCGCCACGCCGGCGACACCACCAGCTTGGCCAGCGAGGCGCGCTTGCCGCGGGCGAACTCGTGCTCGGCCATCATCTGCGCATAGCGCTGGGTCTTGGCCAGCTGCTGTTCCAGCGAGCGGTACGGGTAGTGGATCAGGTCGCCGGCCAGCGTGCGGACCGGGCCCTCGACGCTGGCGGCTTCGTGGATCTCGCGCTGGCCGCGCCAGCCGCCGCGCCGGCGGTCGAACAGCCGCAGCACCCGGTCCGGATAGGCGTTGCCGTGACGCAGGAACCGGCCGAAGTAATCGGACAGCCGGTTGAAGCGATAGCCCGCCGCGCCGGCGAAGCCGCCCTCGCGCGCGGCCTCGATCGCCGCGCGCAGCTTCGCGTCCACGCGCTCGTCCGCATCCAGGCACAGCACCCAGTCGTGCGCGGCGCTGCGCACCGCGAAGTCCTTCTGGCTGCGATAGCCCCCGAAGTCGCGCAGCAGCACGCGCGCGCCACGGGCCTGGGCGATGGCGACCGTGGCATCGGTCGAATGCGAGTCCACCACCACGCACTCGTCGCAGAAGGCCAGCGAGTCCAGGCAGTCGCCGATGCGATCGGCTTCGTTGAACGTGATAATGCAGGCCGAAATACGCGGCCGCGGGTCGTGTGGCGACGTCAAGGACATAACACGCTCATGGCCGACTACCTGCTGTTTGCGACCGAACGGTACGCCCTGCCTATTCTGGCGCCTCTGGCCCAGGCGCTGCACGCGTCCGGACAACAGGTCCACGCATGGTTCGAGGGCAACGCGCGTGGGCTGGAGACGCAGGTGGCGCCGTGCGTGCGCCCGGTCGATCTGAAGGGCGCCGTGGCGCTGCGCCCGCGCGCGGTGTTCAGCGCGGCCAACTGGGTGCCGCCGTTCGTGGCCGGCGCCAAGGTGCAGCTGTTCCATGGCTTCAACGTGGAGAAGCGCGCCGACGGGCGCGGCCACTTCCGGGTGCGCGGGCTGTTTGATCTGTACTGCACGCAGGGGCCGGCCACCACCGCGCCCTTCCGCGCGCTGGCCGAGCGCGAGGGCCACTTCGCCGTGGCCCAGACCGGCTGGCCCAAGCTCGATCCGCTGTTCCGCGACGATGGCGGCGCCAGCGCCGCGCTGCGCGCGCCGGCGGGCGAGCGGCCGGTGATCCTGTTCGGCTCGACCTTCACCGAACGCCTGAGCGCCGCGCCGGTGCTGATCGACCAGATCGCCGCCGACATCGCGCGCGGCCAGCGCTACTGGCTGCTGACCCTGCATCCCAAGTGTCCGCCGGCGCTGTTCGATCGCTACCGTGCGCTGGCCGGGGCCAACGCCGCGTTCGTCGAGCCCGAGCAGGTGATGGCCGCCCAGCGCGCGGCCGATGTGCTGGTGTCGGATACCTCCTCGATCGTCTCGGAGTTCGTCGTCCAGCACAAACCGGTGGTGACCCTGCGCAACCGCGCGCCCAAGCCGCACATGCTGGATTTCGACGACCCGGCGCAGCTGCCGGCGCAGCTGGAGCGCGCGCTGCATCCAGCGCCGGCGTTGATGGAGGCGATCGTGCGCTATGCCGATTCGATCCATCCCGATCGCGATGGCTTCAGCGCCGAGCGGGTGATCGCGGCGACCGAGGACTTCATCGCCGGCGAGCTGGGCGTGCTCAGGCCCAAGCCCTTCGCCGCACGCCTGCGCGCCCTGCAGATCCGCAAGGATCTGGACTACTGGGGCCCAGGCGCCCGGCCCTGACCCGGTGGGAGCCGGCATGCTGGCGATGGGGCTTCACCGGTAAGGCCCCATCGCCGCCATGGCGGCTCCCACCTGTAGAGCGGAGCTTGCTCCGCTGGGGCCTTCCTCCGCGAGCCGAACGAAGAGCAGCGGAGCAAGCTCCGCTCTACAGGCAGGCCGCTGCGAGATTTGAGGAGACAGTTGCTCCCACCCTGCCAAGCGATGGCTTCCTTACCAGCGCAGCCGGCGCCGTGCCAGGGTGGCGGTGAGCTGATCGTGCAGGGCGCGGGCCTGGTCCAGCGGCATCAGGCGCAGCTCCAGGCGCGGTCCCTGGTGGGCGGCGCCGGCCGAATCGAGCAGCAGCGTGGCCGTGCCGCAGCGGCGGTCCAGCGGCGAGCGGCTCAGGCGCAGCGCCTGCAGCTTGTCCACTTCGGCGAAGCGCCACCAGCGCGTCCACCAGCCGCCGCGCACGGCCACCAGGCGCGTGTCCACGCTCCAGGCCATGTGCTGCATCTGCCGGCGCGCCTTGAACGCCGACCACGGCCACCACGCCAGCACCACCAGCGCCAGCACATCCAGCAGCGGCCACAGCGCCGCGGCCAGGACGATCAGCCAGAACGCCGGCCACAGGCACAGCCGCCACCATTGCCCGACCGGCATCGCATGCCACTGCGCCGGTGGCCACTGCGCGTCGGGCAGCAGGTGCTGCAGCAGCGCATCGCAACGTTCTGGCGTGGCCAGCGGTACCAGTTCGCGAATCGCGCGGTCCTGTTCGTTCGAGCTGCCGACCACGGCGGTGTCGATGTCCAGGCTGCGCCGCCCGAAGCAGCGATGCAGCACGCCCTCGCGCAGCGTCCAGGACTGGATCCGGCGCCGCGCCGCGCTGGAGCGCACGCGCGCCAGCAGGCCGCGTTCGACGGTCAGGCGCTGCTGCGCTTCGCTCAGGCGGAAGCCGTGGTACTGCAGCGCCGCCAGCGCGATCGACAGCGCCCGCAGCAGCGCCAGCGCCAGCAGCAGCACGCTGGTCGCGGTCAGCAGCCAGGTCAGCCAGCCCAGGTGCAGATGGCTGGCGAAGCCGAACGCCTGCCGGCCGTAGCGTTCGATCGCATCGGCGACCACGCGCTGCGGGAACAGCTGGTACAGCGCGCCGGCCGTGGCCGCCATCGCGATCATGCCGCGGTTGGAGATCAGGCCCAGGCGCACGATCTCGCCCGCGCCCAGGGTCAGCAGGGTGTTGCCTTCCTGCGCCTCGGGCGCGGCCTCGGCGCCGGCCTGGCCGCGATGGCGCACCAGCGACTCCAGCGCCAGCGCCTGGTCCAGCCGCAGCACGCGCATCTGCGCTTCCGGCTTGCTACCGCCGGCCGACTCCAGGCGCAGCTCGGCCACGCCGAACAGCCGGTGCAGCAGGCTCTGATGCACCGCCACGTTGTGGATGCGGGCGAAGGGAATCTCGCGCCGGCTGCGGTTGAGCAGGCCGCTGCGGATGCTCAGGCCATCGGCGCCGATGCGGTAGCGATAGGTCAGATAGCGCAGCAGCGAGGTGCCCACCAGGATCGCCATCACCACCAGCGTGGCGACATGGTTGTAGCGGTCCGAGTCGCCATCGCGCCCGCCCCCGAACACCACCAGCACGAGCAGCGGCAGCAGGAACTGCTTGAGCTGCTGGAGCAGCACGAACAGCCACGACCACGGATGCAGGCGCTGGTCGCGCGGACCGCGCTGCACGGCGTCAGGCGGCGCACTCACAGCGCGTCGTCGTCGCGGTCGAGCTGGTGCGCCAGGCGCTCGCGCAGGCGTTCGGCATCGCGCTGGTCCAGCCCGGAGACCGAGACCGCGTTCAGCCGCGTGCCGGCGGTATGCACCACCAGCGTGGCCAGCCGCGCGGCGCGATCCAGCGGGCCGCGCCGCACGTCCAGGTGCTGCACGCGCGAAATCGGCACATGGGTCTCGCTGCGCCACAGCCGGCCCTGCATCAGCGCGAAGCCCTGCCCGTCCAGCCGCCAGCGGATGAAGCGATGGCGGCGATAGGCGATCACCGCCGCGCCCAGCGCGATCACCGCGACCGCGATCGCGCCCTCGTCCAGCCAGGGCGTCAGGCCCGGCGCGGACAGCCAGGCCACGCCCAGGGCGAAGGCGCCGGCCACCAGCGTGCCGATGAAGGCGCCGAGCGCGGCCAGCCTGGCGCCGCGCGGCGGCAGCGCCTGCCAACCGTCGGGCAGCGCGGTGGCGGTTGCGGGTGGCGGAGCAGTTTCGGGAAGCGGAGGCGAGGACGACACGCGGAGCCTGGACGGGGAGGGCGGGAGCTAAGCGCCGCCGAGTCTAGAGCGTGCGGTGGCCCCGGAGGTGAGCGCGAGGCCGTCTCAGGACACCTCGACCCGGTGTCGCGCCCTCGGCCCAGGCGTCTTCGCCGCTTGCGCGACCCGCGCACTCCCTACCGTCGTTCCCGTGAAAGCGGGAATCCATGGACTTTACGCACAGCCTCCAGCGGCACCGGATCCCCGCTTTTCGCGGGAATGACGATCCTGAAAGCCGCCAGCAATCAGGACAGCGAAGACAGCAGCGCGTCCACGTCCAACGCGTGCCCGGCGCGGGCGGCCTTGGTGCGCAGGTATTGCTCGTTGTCGGTGGTGATGCGGCCGGTGACCGGCAGGCGTTCGACCACTTCCACGCCGACCGCGCGCAGGCGCTCGACCTTGGACGGGTTGTTGCTCAGCAGCCGCACCTGATGCACGCTCAGGCCGCGCAGCATGGCCGCGGCGGTGCCGTAGCGGCGCTCGTCCGGGCCGAAGCCCAGCAGCGCGTCGGCATCGATGGTGTCCAGGCCCAGGTGCTGATAGCCGTAGGCGCGCATCTTGGCGGCGATGCCGGTGCCGCGGCCTTCCTGGTCCAGGTACAGCAGCACGCCGCCGCCCAGTTCGGCCAGCTTGGCCAGGCCGTTGCGCAGCTGGTCGCCGCAGTCGCACTTGAGCGAGCCGAACAGGTCGCCGGTCAGGCACGAGGAATGCACCCGCACCGGCACCGGCCGGCTGAAGTCCGGGGTGCCGACGATGATCGCCACCTGGTCGCGCTGGGCCACCCCGCCACGGAACACCACGAAGCGCGCATCGCCCAGCCCGCGCAGCGGCACGCGGGTGCTGGCGACTTCCTCCCAGTCCTGCCCGGCGTCGGCCTGGCCGGCCTCGACCTGGTCCAGGGTGATGGCCAGGCAGGCGTCGAACGGACCGGCCTGCGCGTCCAGGTCGTGCACCACCAGCGCCGGCAGCAGCAGCCCCAGGCGCGCCAGCTGCAGCCCGGCGGCATCGCGGGCGTTGGCCGGGTGCCAGGCGTCGCCGTGCGGCTGGGCCGGCAGATAGCTCAGGTCGGCGAGCTGATCGAAGCGCCCGTCCAGCGCCAGGCGCGCCCCTTGCGGCGCGTCCAGGCCGAGCACGCCGGCGCGGATCGGCCCGATCGACAGCATCGCCCGCCCGCCGCTGGCGTCCAGGAAGCCGTGGAAGCTGTCCGGGGACGCGGTATCCACCGCCAGCACAGCGGTCTGCCCGCCCTGCGCATCGACCACGCGCAGCGGCCGGCCCGCGCGCAGCTCGGCAGCCGCCCGCTCGCACGCCACGGCGGCGGGATGGCCGAACAGGGCGAGGTGGAGGTGGGAAGCGGTCATGGCGGTCGGAATCAGCGGCGGGGCGAGGAACGGGGGCGGCGTGCGACGGGGGGAATGCAGCCTGGGCGAGCATTTTCGCCGATCCGCCGCGCGGCGGCGGCCACGCCAGCGGAACGATGCGGGTCTGGGCCGTCAGTGCGGGTGCCTGGCGGTCCAGTACGGGTCGGTCTGTCCACTGCCCGGCGGGCGCAGCGTGTAGCGCTTGTAGGTCCACTGGTACTGGGCCGGGTCGCGCCGGGCCACGCGCTCGATCTGCGCATTGAGCAGCGCCGTGCCCGCCACCGGGTCCGCATCGCCGATGCCCGGCGGGGTCGGCTCGACGTGCAGGGCGAAGTCCAGCCCGCTGCCCACGCGCTCGCACCAGCCCAGCAGCACGATCGCGCCGGTGCGCTCGGCCAGGCGGTTGACCAGGGTCATGGTCAGCGCCGGCACGCCGAAGAACGGTACGAAGACGCCGTCGCCGGCCTTGGGCTGCTGGTCGGGCAGGATGCCGACCGCGCCGCCTTCCTTGAGCACCTTGAACAGCTGGCGCACGGCCGGGCCCTCGGCACGCACCTGGCGGATGTTCTCCGCCCCGCGCACGCGCTGCAGGAAGGCGTCGCCGGCGGCCGAGGCCGGCGGCTTGTAGACGATGGCGATGTCCCCGCGCGAGGCCAGCCACTGGTTCAGCAGCTCCCAGTTGCCGAAATGCGGCGCGGCCACGATCACCCCGCGCCCGGACTTGAGCGCCGCGTCGTACAGGTCCTGGCCGTGGCGCTGGCGCAGGTGCTCGTCCAGGTTCCGCGCGTGCGGTCGGGTCCAGAAGCGCAGCGTCTCCAGCGCCTGGCGCGCGGTGCCGCGCAGGATGCGCCGGTGCAGATCGGCGCGCTGGCTGGGCAGCAGCTCGGGATAGGCCAGCTCCAGGTTGCGGCGGGCCACCCGGCTCTCGCGCGCGTCCAGTCGGCCCCAGGTCCAGGCCAGGGCATCGGCGAGGCGGCGCAGCAGCGGCCAGGGCAGGGAGGTGAGGGCGGCGGCGGCGCGGTAGGCGCCAGCGGCCAGCAGGTGCGGCTTCATCGTGCCAGTCTATCGGCGGTGTCAACCGGGCGGGGATTGCAAAGCCCGGCCCCCGTCCGCACCTTGGGCGGCCGAGACCGGTGCCCCAAGGAGGCCCAAGCCGATGTTGTCGCTGATCCAGCGGGTGACCCGCGCCAGCGTGACGGTGGACGGCCAGACCGTCGGCGCGATCGGCCCCGGGCTGCTGGCCCTGGTCGGGCTGGAGCCGGGCGACGGCGAGGCGCAGATCCAGCGCATGGCCCAGCGCCTGCTGGGCTACCGGGTCTTCGCCGACGACGCCGGGCGGATGAACCGCTCGCTGACCGACACCGGCGGCGGCCTGCTGCTGGTCAGCCAGTTCACCCTGGCGGCCGATACGGCCTCGGGCATGCGGCCCAGCTTCACCACCGCCGCCCCGCCGGAAGAGGCTGAACGCGGCTTCAACCGGCTGGTGGAGGTCTGCCGGGCGCGGCACGGGGGGGTGGAAACCGGGCGTTTCGGCGCCCATATGGTGGTGGACCTGGTCAACGACGGCCCGGTGACTTTCCTGCTGCGGCCCTGAGCTGCTGCAAATGTTTAAAGACGCGAAAGCGTCAAATCTCGCGGCCCCGGGATAGGGGCGCGCGGCGGCGCGGTGACCTGACTGGTGAACTATTTGCAGCCAGGCGCGGTATAATACGTGGTTCTCCAGACCTTTCTTTTAGGCGGCGCAAGCACTCATGGCCAACGAACGTCCTGCCCAGGCATCCGACATCAAGCTGCTGATCAGCAAGGGCCTTGAACAAGGCTACCTGACCTATGCCGAGGTCAACGATCACCTGCCTGACGACATGGTCGATCCGGAGCAGATCGAAGACATCATCGGCATGATCAACGGCATGGGCATCCAGGTCCATGAAGTGGCGCCGGATGCCGAGACCCTGCTGCTGGCCGGCGAGGCCAGCGGCAACCGCGAGGTCGACGAGACCGCCGCCGAGGAAGCCGCCGCCGCGCTGACCTCGCTGGACACCGAGGGTGGCCGCACCACCGACCCGGTGCGCATGTACATGCGCGAGATGGGCACGGTCGAGCTGCTGACCCGCGAGGGCGAGATCGCCATCGCCAAGCGCATCGAGGAAGGCCTGGGCCAGGTGCAGGCCTCGCTGGGCCTGCTGCCGTCGATCGTGGACATGGTCCTGGAGGACTACGAGCTGCACAAGGCCGGCAAGAAGCGCCTGGCCGAGGTGGTCGTGGGCTTCAACGACATCGTCGAAGAGCCGGAGGCCCCCGCGGTCGAGGCGACCGACGTCAGCGACGCCGATGCCGATGCCGACACCGACGACGAGGATGAGGACGAAGAGGGCGGCGCCGAAGAGGAAGCCGGCCCGACCGGTCCGGACCCGGAGGAAGTGGCGCGCCGCATGGAAGTGATGGCCGCCGCCATGGCCAAGTTCAAGAAGGGCTACGCCAAGAGCGGCGCCGACAGCAAGACCGGCGCCAAGCTGCGCGCCGAGATGGCCGAGGTGTTCGTCACCCTGAAGCTGCCGCTGGCCCTGACCGACAACCTGGTCAAGCACGTGCGCGACGTCCTGCAGCAGATCAAGGACCAGGAGCGCCGCGTGCTGCACCTGTCCACGGTCACCGCCAAGATGCCGCGCAAGGACTTCATCCGCTCCTGGGAAGGCAACCAGACCAACCTGGAGTGGGTCGACGAGGCGCTCAAGCGCAAGCAGAAGTGGTCCTCGGGCCTGCGTGAGGTCAAGGACCAGATCATCGCCCAGCAGCAGGCCACCATCGAGGTGGAGCAGGCGATGTACCTGACCCTGGCCGACCTGAAGGACATCAGCCGGCAGATGGCCTACGGCGAGGCCAAGGCGCGCAAGGCCAAGAAGGAAATGGTCGAGGCCAACCTGCGCCTGGTGATCTCCATCGCCAAGAAGTACACCAACCGCGGCCTGCAGTTCCTGGACCTGATCCAGGAGGGCAACATCGGCCTGATGAAGGCGGTGGACAAGTTCGAATACCGTCGCGGCTACAAGTTCTCGACCTACGCCACCTGGTGGATCCGCCAGGCGATCACCCGCTCGATCGCCGACCAGGCGCGCACTATCCGCATCCCGGTGCACATGATCGAGACGATCAACAAGCTCAACCGCATCTCGCGCCAGATGCTCCAGCAGTACGGCCGCGAGGCCACGCCGGAGGAGCTGGCCAAGGAGATGGACATGCCCGAGGACAAGATCCGCAAGGTCATGAAGATCGCCAAGGAGCCGATCTCCATGGAGACCCCGATCGGCGACGATGAGGACTCGCACCTGGGCGACTTCATTGAGGACACCAACGTGGAGTCCCCGATCGAGAACACCACCAACATCAACCTGATGGAAACCGTGCGCGACGTGCTGGCCGGGCTGACCCCGCGCGAGGCCAAGGTGCTGCGCATGCGCTTCGGCATCGACATGAACACCGACCACACCCTGGAAGAGGTCGGCAAGCAGTTCGACGTCACCCGCGAGCGCATCCGCCAGATCGAGGCCAAGGCGCTGCGCAAGCTACGCCATCCCTCGCGCTCGGAGACGCTGCGCAGCTTCCTGGACATCGACTGATCCAGGCCAGGCGCGGGACCGTCCAGGCCCCGCGACGCGATCCACGACAGGCCCGCCATCGGCGGGCCTGTCGCGTTCTGCGGCGGCGGCACGCGCGCCGTCCGGCAAAACCCTAACGTTCCATCGTCTAGCATCGGCGTTCTTGTCCCCCCAACAAGGAGTCTGCGTGCGTGCCAACGCCGCCGACTGCGGTGTCTCCATCGCGGTCTTCCCGCAACGCCCCCCGTCCGCGCCGAGGCCCGAGTCGCCTTCGCCGGCGGATCGGATTCGCCAAGCGCGCCAGCGCCTGTATTCTTCTGCGCATGTCCCCGCGTCCGACCCTGTCGTGTTCCTTCCGCTGCGCCTGCACGCCAGCGTGGCGATCGCGCGCGTGATTCCTCTCCCGCAGCCAGGCCCCGCGCGTCGTACCGAATGAAGATCGCCGAACCCATCCGCGTGCCCTATCCCGAGCACGTCATCGACGAGCAGGCCTTCGCCTACGAACTGCTGCCGCCGCCGGCGCCGCTTCAGATGCCGCAGCAGTCGCTGCGCACCGGCAAGCTGCGCAGCCCGCCCATGCCCTCGGCGCCGCCGAACATGGCGCTGCGCCGGCTCTACATCTTCGGCGGGACCCTGGCGATCACCCTGGCCGGCCTGTACCAGATGTTCCGGGTGATGGCGACCGATGGCGTCAACCTGCTCGAGGGGCTGTTCCTGACCCTGTTCGCGTTGCTGTTCGCCTGGGTGTCGCTGTCGTTCTGCAGCGCGCTGGCCGGCTTCCTGCTGATCGTCACGCGCCGCCGCCGCCGGCTGGGGCTGCGCCCGGAAGATCCGTTGCCCACGCCGACCGTGCGCACCGCGCTGCTGATGCCCACCTACAACGAGGAGCCGCAGCGGCTGATGGCCGGCCTGCAGGCGATCTACGAGTCGGTGCGCGAGACCGGGCATATCGACCGCTTCGATTTCTTCATCCTCTCCGACACCACGCGCGGGCCGATCCGCATGGACGAGGTGGAGGAGTTCCATCGCCTGCGCGAGCGCCTGGGCGGCGCGCCCAATCTCTACTACCGCCACCGCGCCGACAACGCCGAGCGCAAGGCCGGCAACATCGCCGAGTGGGTGCGGCGCTTCGGCGCGGCCTATCCGCAGATGCTGATCCTGGACGCCGACAGCCTGATGACCGGCGACACCATCGTGCGCCTGGCCTGGGGCATGGAGACCCACCCGGACGTGGGGCTGATCCAGTCGCTGCCGCTGATCGTCAACGGCAGCACGCTGTTCGCGCGCATGCAGCAGTTCGCCGGGCGCGTCTACGGCCCGGTGATCGCGCACGGCGTGGCCTGGTGGCATGGCACCGAGAGCAACTACTGGGGCCACAACGCGGTCATCCGCACCCAGGCCTTCGCCGACCATGCCGGCCTGCCCAAGCTCGGCGGCGTGCGCCCGTTCAAGGGCCATGTGCTCAGCCACGACTTCGTCGAGGCGGCGCTGATCCGTCGCGGCGGCTGGGCCTGCCACATGACGCCGGCGCTGGGCGGCAGCTTCGAGGAGGGCCCGCCCTCGCTGACCGACCTGCTGGTGCGCGACCGGCGCTGGTGCCAGGGCAACCTGCAGCACGTGGGCATCCTGCCCACGCGCGGGCTGCACTGGATCAGCCGCACCCACTTCATGATCGGCATCGGCCATTACCTGACCGCGCCGATGTGGGCGATGATGATGCTGATCGGCATCGCCATCCCGCTGGAGCAGGCTGGCACGCTGCTGAGCCTGTCGGACCTGGCGCATTTTTCGCCGGTGAGCTACTGGCGCTCGCTCGACCCGGACCGGATCCTGTACGTGTTCGAGGCGACGATGTTCGCGCTGTTCGCGCCCAAGGTGATGGGATACCTGGCGGTGCTGGCCGACCGCAAGGTGCGGCGCGGCTGCGGCGGCTGGTTCCGCATGATCGTGAGCATCGTGATCGAGAGCGTGCTGGCCGCGCTGATGGCGCCGATCGTGATGTACGTGCAGTCGCGCGGCGTGGCCGAGGTGCTGGCCGGCAAGGACTCGGGCTGGGACGCGCAGCGCCGCGACGACGGCTCGATGCCGTGGGGCCTGCTGGTGCGTCGCTACGGCGGGCTGTCGGTGTTCGGCGTGCTGATGGGCGCGGCGGCGTACTTCGTCTCGCCTTCGCTGGCGCTGTGGATGTCGCCGGTGATCGCCGGCCTGGTGCTGTCGATCCCGATCGTGGCGCTGACCTCGGCGCGGGGACCGGGACAGGCGCTGCGCCGGCTCAAGCTGCTCAGCATCCCCGAGGAAACGCGGCCGCCCGCGATCCTGGTCCGCGCCGGCCGCCTGCGCCAGCGCATCGAGGCCGAAGCCGAGGCCGCTGCGGAAGCGAACTGATCGCTTCCGCGGCGATCGGTTTAGCGGCTGGCCGGCGGAATTCCGATCGCGTCTGAGACACGGCAGGGCCATCTCGTCGCTCGCCCATCGCTGGAAGCGGCGCGCAGGGGTGCGTGCAGCGCAAGGTGAGGCAGGCGAGCATCGCGCCCACCGTCGGCGGTGATTGCCGCGTCTTTGAACAACAGCCCGGCCGGCCGCCAACGATGCGTTCCGGCGCGGAGCTGCGATGCCTTTAGTGCAAGAGCCTCCACCTGTTCTTGACGAAGCGGCGACGCCATCCGAACACGGCGGTTGTATCTAATGGGCCAGTCGATGCAGGGTCCTCATGCAGTGGCGGATCCCGAGGCAGTGCATGCCGACGAACGATCCACCGGACAGTGGCTTGCCCTCCCGCGACGCGCCCCGCCGGGCGCATCCGCGATAGCCGCCGGTCCCATCACATCCACCATCAGCGAGGAGTCAAGCGTATGCCGACAGTCACGACCAAAGACGGCGTGGAGATCTTCTACAAGGACTGGGGCCCGCGCGACGGGCAGGTCATCTTCTTCCACCACGGCTGGCCGCTGTCCTCGGACGACTGGGACGCGCAGATGATGTTCTTCCTCGCCAAGGGCTTCCGCGTGGTCGCCCACGACCGGCGCGGCCACGGGCGCTCGGCGCAGGTCTGGGACGGACACGACATGGACCATTACGCCGACGATGTCGCGGCGGTGGTCGAGCATCTGGGCATCAGCAAGGCGACGCACGTGGGCCATTCCACGGGCGGTGGCGAGGTGGTGCGTTACATCGCGCGCCACGGCGAGGACAAGGTCGCCCATGCGGTGCTGATCAGCGCGGTGCCGCCGCTGATGGTCAAGACCGCGAGCAATCCGGGCGGTACGCCCAAGGAGGTCTTCGACGACTTCCAGAAGCAGGTCGCCACCAACCGCCCGCAGTTCTATCACGACGTGCCGGCCGGCCCTTTCTATGGCTACAACCGGCCGGGCGCCAAGCCCGTGGACGCGGTGATCCACAACTGGTGGCGCCAGGGCATGATGGGTGGCGCCAAGGCGCATTACGACGGCGTGGTCGCGTTTTCGCAGACCGATTTCACCGAGGATCTCAAGGCCATCACCGTGCCGGTGCTTGTGATCCACGGCGACGATGACCAGGTGGTGCCGTACGCCGATTCGGGCGTGTTGTCGGCCAAGCTGGTGCGCAACGGCACGCTGAAGACCTACAAGGGCGCCCCGCACGGCGTGCCGACCACGCATGCCGATCAGGTCAACGCCGACCTGCTGGAGTTCATTCAGAAGGGCTGAAAGCGACGCGTGCTCGCCTATCTCACCGGCCTGCTCCGGCAGACCGGTGATTTCAGCCAGAGCGCCTAGGCGTCCTGACTGGAAACGGCAGCCACCGCCTGCGCGATGACTTCGGCCACCGCGTCCGGCATAGACAGCAGCGACATGTGGCTGGCTGGCAGCTCGGTGGTGCGGGCCTGTAGACGCGTGGCCAAGGCGCGCTGCAGATCGACGCTGACCGCCCGGTCCTGACTGGACACGACGTACCAGTTCGACCGGTCGCGCCAGGCTGGATGGCCGATCCTGTCGTTGAAGGTGGTCAGCGCCAGCGGCGTCTGCACGACGGCGAGCGTGCGCGCCTCCTCCTCGGGCAGGTCCTGGGCGACGTTGGCGATCCAGCTGGCCTCGCCCATCTTGAGGAACCCGTCGCCGAACGGCACGACCCCGCCGAGGCCGGGCGGCGGCGGGTGCTGGCCCACCTGATCGCCGGTCGATTCGCCGGTATCGGGCGCGAAGGCCGCTACGTAGACCAGCGCGCGCACCTTGGGGTCTTTGCCGGCCTCGGTGATGACCGTGCCGCCCCAGCTGTGCCCGACCAGGACAACCGGGCCGTCGATGGCCTGGAGCGTGCGGCGGGTGGCCGCGACGTCGTCGGCCAGCGATGTGGTGGGGTTCTGCACGGCCACCACGTTCAGCTGCGCGCGCAGCAGCCGCGCGATGACGGCGCGCCAGCTGGAGGCGTCGGCCCAGGCGCCGTGCACCAGGACGACGGTGGGATTGGGAGCCTGTGCCATCGACGATTTCTCCTGATGAAGCGACGTGTCGCGTCGCGCGCTTGTGCGGGTGTGGGAAAGAGCGTGGGATCAACTGTTTCCTCCAATCTCGCAGTGGCCTGGCTGTAGAGCGGAGCTTGTGGCAATCCCCTTTTGGGGACTCCGCTGCTCTTCGTTCGGTTCGCGGGGAAGGCCCCAGCGGAGCAAGCTCCGCTCTACAGACGGGAGCCGCCATGGCGGCGAGGGGCTTTATCGGGAAAGCCTCATCGCCGGCATGCCGGCTCCCACCTCGACTCTGTCCGGCTTCCGGACCCACTCCCTTAGTTTCACGCCCGCCTTCGCTTCTGCGCCGCCGCGGCGTGCGGCGGCTCAGCTCTTGATGAAGGCGAGCAGGTCCGGGTTGATGACGTCGGCGTGCGTGGTCAGCATGCCGTGCGGGTAGCCCTTGTAGACCTTGAGCGTGCCGTTCTTGAGCAGCTTGATCGACTTCAGCGCCGAGGCCTGGATCGGCACCACCTGGTCGTCGTCGCCGTGCAGGACCAGGGTCGGCACGGTGATGGCCTTGAGGTCTTCGGTCTGGTCGGTCTCGGAGAAGGCCTTGACGCCATCGACGTGGGCCTTGGCGCTGCCCATCATCCCCTGGCGCCACCAGTTCTGGACCACGCCCGGATAAACCTTCGCATCGGGCCGGTTGAAGCCGTAGAACGGGCCCGCGGCCACATCGAGGAAGAACTGGGCGCGGTTGCCGGCGGTGCTGTTGCGGAAGCCGTCGAACACCTCCAGCGGCAGGCCTTCCGGACTGGTCGGGGTCTTGAGCATCAGCGGCGGCACCGCGCTCACCAGCACGGCCTTGGCCACCCGGCCCTGCGGCTGGCCGAACTTGGCCACGTAGCGCGCCACCTCGCCGCCGCCGGTGGAGTGGCCGATATGCACGGCGTTGCGCAGGTCCAGGTGCTCGGCCACGGCCGAGGCGTCGGCGGCGTAGTGGTCCATGTCGTGGCCTTCGCTGACCTGGGCCGAACGGCCGTGACCGCGTCGGTCATGGGCGACCACGCGGTAGCCGTGCTGGACGAAGAACATCATCTGCGCGTCCCAGTCGTCCGAGGACAGCGGCCAGCCGTGGTGGAACACGATGGGCTGGGCGTTCTTCGGGCCCCAGTCCTTGTAGAAGATCTGGACGCCGTCTTTGGTCTGGACGTAGCTGCTGGTCATGGGCGGATTTCCTTGTGCGGTCGAGGGGGCCGGTCGTGGCAGGGCCACGGCCGGCAGGACGGCGGTGGCGATCAGGGCGGCACCGGCCTGGAGGGTCTGGCGACGCGTGAACGTCAGGGGATCGTGCGGGTCGTGCGACATGCGAAGGGCTCCTTCGGCGGGAATGCCGCCCGGTCAGGCGCGGTGGGGCGAAGGCCATCGTGTCGCCAGAGACACAGGGCCGCCTACCCTCATTGGTGGCGGCCGTCGCTCCCTCTTTCGGGGGACGCGGCGTCGTGGCGGACGACGCGGCGGCCGAAGCGCCGTGCGTCCAGCGAGTAGGCGCCGGGGCCCAGCAAGGCCAGGCCGGCGATGAGCAGCAGGGTCGGCGCCTGATCGACGGCCAGGTGCGCCAGCGCGTGCACGCAGGCGAGCAGCAGCGCCAGCGGCGTGAGCCAGCCGCAGATCAGCAGCAGGCCGCCCGCCAGTGCCACACCGGTCCACGCCGGGCTGCCCGCCGTGCGCGACTGCCACAGCGCCACCGCCAGCGCCACGCGCAGTAGCACCAGGCCCACGCCGGGCCCCCGGTCGGGAAACATCGAGAACAGTCGCTGCATGGCCACCTCCGCCCGCGATGGGCGCATGGTCCCGGCGCGCTGCGCATCCCCCGAAAGAGGCGTCAGCGCGGCCCCCTGTCCTGACACAATCGATCCATGAGGGGCGCTGGCGTGCAGGGACACCGAGGGAGCTGGATCATCCGCGCGTGCTCGGCGTGGCTGGTCCTGGCCTGGCTGTGGCCGTGCGTCGCGCATGCCGAAGACGCGCCCCCGGACGCGGCGCTGGCCGGGTTCGACCACAGCAGCTGGACGCTCGAACGCGGCGCCCCGGCCGATATCTGGGACATGTTCCAGGGCCGCGATCGCGCCCTGTGGCTGGGCACGGGCAGCGGGCTCTACCGCTTCGATGGGCAGCGCTTCATGCGCACCGCGCCGCCGCCGGGGCAGGCTTTCCCGTCCAACAACCTCACCGTGCTCAAGGACGACGGCGCCGGTGGCGTCTGGGCGGGCACCTACGATGCCGGCGTCTTCCATCTGCACGGCCAGACGCTGCAGCGCTACGGCCCCGAGCAGGGCCTGCCGCCGGGGATCGCGTTCTCGATGGCGCGCGACGGGCAGGGGCGCTGGTGGGTGGCCAACGGCGACAGCCTGCGCTGGTTCGACGGTCAGCGCTGGCGCGCGCCGCAGGCCGGGCAGGGCTTCGCCGCGGGCGAGGCGTACTGGGTGCTGTGCGACGCGGGCGGCGTGCTGTGGGTGGCCACGGCCGATCGCCTGCTGTATCTGCCGCGCGCGGGGCAGCGCTTCCTGGATGCCGGCGTGCCGCTGACTCGCTACGCGACCCTGGCGCAGGCGCCGGACGGCACGGTGTGGGTGGCCGATCGCAGGCGCGGCCTGTGGCCGGTGGCCGACCGCGCCGGGCTGCTGCCGGAAGATGCGCGGCAGCGGCGCGCCCTGCCGCAGCTGCGCCTGCAGCGCTTCGCCTTCCAGCGCGATGGCAGCCTGTGGGGCAGCGTGCTGGGCGGCGGCGGGATCGTGCGGCTGCGCTGGGAGCGCACCGGCGCCCTGCCGCGTATCGAACGCTTCGATGTCGGCCAGGGCCTGCCTTCCACCTATGCCTCGCCGGTGCTGGAAGACCTGGAGGGCGATGTCTGGGTCGGCACCAATCTGGGCCTGTCGCGATTCCGCCGACACCTGATCCATCGCCTCGCCTGGCCGGGGCGCGATGCGCCGGACACGCTGATGACGCTGCCGGGGCAGCAGGTGCGCGCCTATGGCGAGACCGGTACCGTCTGGCCGCTGGACCGCGCCCGCCTGGCGGCGCTGGGCCAGGGGCAGCGCCCGATGCCGGCGCAGGACGCCGCAGCGGTCTGGCGCTGGCAAGGCGGTCGGATCGTGCGTTCGCCGCATCCGGCCACGGTGGCCGCGGCGCCGTCCGACGCAGGGCCGGGCGAGGTCTCGGCCCTGATCCAGTCCGCGCAGGCCGTGTGGGTGTGCGCGACCGCGGGCGGCGTGCTGCGCAACGCCGGCAGCGGCTGGGTACGCGAGACGCGCCTGCCCGACCGGCGCTGCTCGACGCTGCAGGTGGATGCGCGCGGCGCGCTGCTGGTCGGCTACCCGGACGGCGGTGTCGCCGTGTTGGCGGACGATGCGCAGGGCGCGGCGACGGTGTCGCAGGCCGGCGTGGGGCCGATCACCGGGCTGTACCGCGACCAGGCGCTGACCCTGGTCGCGGGCGAGGAAGGCCTGGCGCTGGCCGACGCGACGGGCGGCTATGCCCGCGTGCGCGGACTGCGCGAGGACCTGCTCCTCGGCATCAGCGGCATCGTGCGCCAGGGCGAAGGCGACCTGTGGCTCTACGGCATCCGGGGGCTGGTGCGTGTCTCGCCCGACGACCTTCGGCGCAGTGCCGCCACCGGCCTGCCGCTGGACCGGGCCCGCGCCTTCGACGCCATCGACGGTTTGCCCGGTGTCGCGCTGCAGGCCAACGCGGTGCCCACGCTGGCGCTGGGCCAGGACGGGCTGCTGTGGATGGCGAGCAATCAGGGCCTGGCCTGGCTGGACGTGAACGCCATCGCGCGCAACCGCGTCGCGCCGCAGGTCCGCCTGGGCGAGGTGGTGTCGGGCCAGGGCCGGCAGCCGCTGATCGACGGGCTCGTCCTGCCCAAGCGCACGCGCGAGCTGGAGCTGGACTATTCCGCCGCCAGCCTCGCGCGCCCGGACCGGGTCCGCTACCGGGTCCGCCTGGAGGGCGTGGATGCGCACTGGCGCGAGATGGGCGAGCTGGCGCAGGTGCGCTACGCCAACCTGCAGCCGGGGCGCTATCGCTTCGAGGTCATGGCCGCCAACGAGGACGGTGTGTGGAGCGTGCCGGTCCAGGCCGGCTTCGCCATCCGCCCCGCGTGGACGCAGACCGGGCTGTTCCGCGTGGCGATGCTGGTGCTGCTGGCGCTGGCGATCGCCGCGGTCATCGTCCTGCGCAGCCGTGCGCTGGCCGCGCGCTGGCGCGCGCGCCTGGAGGAAACGCCACGGCGAGCGCGAACGTATCGCCCGCGACCTGCACGACACCTTGCTGCAGGGCATGCAGGGCCTGGTGCTGCGGCTGCATGCGGCCAACCAGCGGCTGCCGCCGACCGAGCCGGTGCGGCACGAGGTCGAGCACGCCCTGGAGCTGGCCGAATCCACCCTGCGCGAGGGGCGCGAGCGAGTGGTCGGCCTGCGCGGCGAGGACACCCGCATCGAACTGGGCGCGCGCCTGGCGGCGGTCGGCAAGCGCCTGGCCGACGGTCCGGCGCCCAGCCTGCGCCTGCTGATCGAAGGCCAGCCGCGCGCGCTGCCGACCTGTGTGGCCGAGGAGGCGTTCCTGATCGGGCGCGAGGCGCTGACCAACGCGCTGCGCCACGCCGAGGCCAAGGCCATCGAAGTGGAGATCGGCTACGGCCGCGAGGCGCTGCACCTGCGCGTGCGCGACGACGGCCTGGGCATGCCGGCCGACGCGCAGGCCAGAAGCGCGCACTTCGGCCTGCGCGGCATGCGCGAGCGCGCCTCCCGCATCGGCGGCACGCTGCAGGTGTGGTCGGCGCCGCGGATGGGCACGGAGATCGCCCTTTCGGTTCCGGCCGCGCGCGCCTACGCTGTGGCGCGGACGCGCTGGTGGCAGCGCCTGCGCCGGGCTTCGCAGGAGGACGCGTGATGCAATCGCAGATCGGCGTGCTGGTGGTGGACGATCACCCGCTGTTGCGCGACGGCCTGCGCGCCATGCTCGAGGCGCAGCCGGACATGCGCCTGCTGGGCGAGGCCGGCGACGGCCACCAGGCCCTGGAGCGTTACGCGCAGCTGGCGCCCGATGTGGTGCTAATGGATCTGCAGATGCCCGGCATGGACGGCGTGGAAGCCATCGAGCGGCTGCGCCGGCACGATCCGCGTGCGCGCATCCTGGTGCTGACCACCTACAGCGGCGATGCGCGTGCGGTGCGCGCGCTGCAGGCCGGCGCGGCCGGCTATCTGCTCAAGGACATGCTGCGCCACGACCTGCTGGACACCATCCGCGCGGTCTTCGCCGGCCAGCGCCCGCGCATGCCGATGCACATCGCCGAGGGCATCGCCTGCCACGTGGCCGACGACGGGCTGTCCCAGCGCGAGACCGTGGTCCTGTCCGCCGCCGCCAGCGGGCTGACCAACAAGGCCATCGGCCAGCGCCTGTCGATCTCCGAACAGACCGTCAAGGCGCACATGAAGAGCCTGATGGCCAAGCTCGGCGCGCGTGATCGCACGCATGCGGTCACCATCGCCCTGCAGCGCGGGATCATCTCGCTGGAGCGGATCGAGCTGTAGCCGCGCGGCGAGGATTCGTGTGCGCGTGATGGCGGGCCCGGCGCGTCGCTCATGCGTTCCGACGCGCCGGGCTTGCCTTGAACTGCGCTGAGGTCAGCGCAGCATCTTCAGGCCGGCGTCGTACTCGGCCGGGCTGAGCTTGCCGTCGCGGTCCATGTCGATCATGCCGAAATGCGGCGCCAGCGGATGGTCCTTGGGCAGCTCGGCCTTGTCGATGAAGCCGTCGTGGTTCCTGTCCAGCGCGGCGAAGTCGCCCTGGGCCGGCGCGGCCGCGGCATGGTCGCGGTGCGGGTGCGCCTGCGGACCGGCCCAGGCGGCGCCGGAGAGCAGGCCGGCGCATACGAGGGAGACAGCGAAGAACGGATGTTTCATGGAGAGCCTCTTGGGGTGGGAGAAGAAAGGGAACCTCAGAACCACACGCGCACACCGGCCACCAGCGCGGTCTCGCGCGGGTGGTCGGCCGCGTCGGCGCTGCCGCCGAAGTAGCGGGTGTGGTTCACGCCGATGTAGGGCGCGAAGCGGCGGGTGACCTCGTAGCGCAGGCGCAGCCCGGCCTCGACACTGTTGAGCCCGCTGCCCTGGCCGGTGCGCGGATCGTCCTTGGCCGACAGGTCGGCCTCGACGCGCGGCTGCAGGATCAGGCGGTTGGTGAGCAGCAGTTCGTACTCGGCTTCCAGGCGAGCGCCGAGCTGGCCCGAGCTGCCCAGGTACGCCGTGGCGGCGACCTCGAACTTGTACGGCGCCAGGCCCTGCACGCCGAGTGCGGCCCAGGTGCGCCCGTCCCGCGGGCGGAAGTCCTGGCGCACGCCGGCGACCAGATCCCACCAGGACGTGATGCTGCGGCCGTAGAGCACTTCCAGGTCGGCCGATTCGGTGCGCCCCGCGCTGCGCTCGCCTTCGCTGCGCAGCCACAGGCGATTCACGTCGCCGCCGATCCAGCTGCTGGCCTCCCAGGCCTGGCCGTGCGCATCGCTGGCGTTCCATGCCTCCAGGCGATCCAGCTGCACCAGCCAGTTGAGCGTCGGGCCATGCGCCATGGAGGCGTGCGAGAGCTGCGGGAAGGCGGCCGCGCGGTCTGCGTCGGTCAGGACGGGAATGGGTTCGCGCGGTTCCTGCGATCCGCCGTGATTCATCGCCGAGTGATCCATCGAGGAGTGATCCATCGAGGAGTGATCCATCGTGGAATGGTCCATCGAGGAGTGGTCCATCGCGGAGTGGTCCATCGCAGTGCCTCCCATGGACGAGGCGTGCTGCTTCGGCATGTGCGGGCATGGCGATGACGAAGGCTGTCCATTGGCTTGCGCTTGCGCGGCCTTCTTGCAGGTGGCCTGCGGCGTCTCCGCGGCGGTCTGGCCGGCCAGCGCCGGCGACGAAACGAGCAGGCCCAAGGCGACGGCCAGTGCGGTGCGGGGCAAGGTCTGCATGCTCATTCCTCCACCCGCACTTCGCGCATCATGCCGCCGTCCATGTGGTAGAGCAGGTGGCAGTGGTAGGCCCAGCGGCCCAGCGCGTCGGCGCGCACGCGATAGCTGCGGCGCGTGCCCGGCGGCATGTCCACGGTGTGCTTGCGCACCTGGAAGCGGCCCTGCGCATCCTCCACATCGCTCCACATGCCGTGCAGATGGATGGGGTGCTGCATCATGGTGTCGTTGACCAGCACGATGCGCACGCGCTCGCCGTAGTTGAGCCGCAGCGGCTCGGCGCTGGCGAACGGGATGCCGTTGAACGACCAGGCGAACTTCTCCATGTTGCCGGTCAGGTGCAGCTCGATCTCGCGGCCGGGCTCGCGCCCGTCGGGATCGTCGAAGACGCTGCGCAGGTCGGCATAGGTCAGCACCTTGCGGCCGTTGTCGCGCAGGCCGATGCCGGGGTCCTCCAGCTTGGGCGCGGTGGCCATCGACTGCATGTCCACCAGCGGGTTGCCGGTCTCGCTGGCCGGATGCGCGGGCATGCCACCGGCGCCATGGCCCGTCGCGCCGTGATCCATGCCGGCCATGCCGCCGTGGCCCATGGCCGAGTGATCCATGCCGGCCATGTCGCCGTGCCCCATCGCCGCATGGTCCATGCCCGGCATGCTGGCCATGTCGTGTCCGGCCGCACCGTGGTCCATGCCGCCCATCGCGCCCATGTCGTGGCTCATGTCGCCCATGCTCAGCAGCGGGCGCGGATCGAGCGCGGGAATCGGCGCCTCCAGCCCGATGCGGGTGGTCAGCGTGCCGCGCGCATAGCCGGTGCGGCCCATGTCCTGGGCGAAGACCGTATAGGCGTCCTGGCCGCGCGGCTCGACGATCACGTCCACCGTCTCGGCCACGGCCATGCGGAACTCGTCCACGCTGACCGGATGGACGTATTGCCCGTCCACGGCGACCACGGTCATCTTCAGGCCCGGGATGCGGATGTCGAAATAGGTCATGTTGGCGGCGTTGATGAAGCGCAGCAGCACCTTCTCGCCCGGGCGGAACTCGCCGCTCCAGTTGGCCGCCGGCGTCGTGCCGTTCATCAGATAGGTGTAGGTGTGGCCGTTGACGTCGGACAGGTCGCTGGGCGTCATCCGCATCCGGCCCCACATGCCGCGGTCGGCCAGCGTGGCCGAGAGCCCGTCGCGCCGCGCATCGCGCACGAAGTCGCCCACCGTGCGCTGGTAGTAGTTGTCGTAGGACGGCATCTTCTTCAGCCGCCGGAACAGCGCGGCCGGATCCAGGTCGGTCCAGTCCGACAGCAGCACCACGTGCTCGCGGTCGTAGTGGTACGGCGGCGGCGTGGCCGGCTCGATGACGATCGGCCCGTATAGCCCGGCCTGTTCCTGATGCAGCGAATGGCTGTGGTACCAGTAGGTGCCCGACTGGCGCAGCTTGAAGCGGTACAGATAGGCCTCGCCAGGATAGATGCCGTCGAAGCTCAGGCCCGGCACGCCATCCATGTTGGCCGGCAGCAGCAGGCCATGCCAGTGCACCGAAGTCTGCGTGCCGGCGGCCAGGCGATTGCTGACGCGGATGGTGACCGTGTCGCCTTCGCGCCAGCGCAGCAGCGGGGCGGGCAGGCGGCCGTTGACGGTGATCGCCGGCCGCTCGCGGCCGGTGAAGTTGACGCGGCTCGCGCCGATGGCCAGGTCGAATTCGGTGCCGCGCAGTTCGTTGGCGGCCGCAAGGCGGTCCTGGGCGAAGGCGGGTACCCGCGCCAGCCCGAGGCCGAGCGTGGCGCCGCCCAGCGCCAGGCCGGTGACGAAGGTACGGCGGGAAGGGTCCGGGACCCGATCGGGCCCGGAGAAAAAGCGTGATGGCATAGACGCCTCGATCGAAAGCCGTGCCGATGCGGCACGAAGTGCAGGCGCATCGCGCCAGGCCAGGGCCGGGCTGCGACTGCGATCCAGGCCGCGACAAACGCGGCCGAGCGGGCGCTAACGGATCGGGGGACGGATCAGCGGCGGCACGGCGGGCGCGCCGCGCGTGCGCGCGTCGAACGCCAGCGTGCGGCTGGCGGGCGCGTGCGGGTGCACCAGGGTCGGCAGCGCCGGCACGATGACCTGCGAGGCCGCGGCGCAGTGGCATTCGGACGAGGCGCAGCAGTGCTCACCATGCTTCTGGTGCGCGCCCTCCATCGCCTGCCCGCACGCCGGCGCGGCGCGCTGGTGCATCTGGCAATCGGCCTGCGCGTGGCCGGGCCGATGCTGCATCGACGCGTGCGCCTCATGGCCGCGCGATGCCGACGATGCGGCCGGCCCGTGCGCATTCGCCGCCGCCTGCGCCCAGGCGCGCGCTGCGGCATCGCCTGCGCCATTCAGCAGCAGGATCGTGCACAGCAGCAGGCGCAGGAGGGCGGACGGCAGCGACAAGGCGGATGCGGAAGCAGCGAGGAATGGCTGCAGGATAACCAAGAGATCCGCACGGGCAAGCCGACCGCCGCGCGTGGCCCCAGATAGGACAGAACCCTGGAGCCCACTCCACAAGGCCCTGCACGACGCATCGTCGTTGGTGGAATGAACAAATAATGAATGTCCATCTCGCAATGCAACAATCACGTTGACTCTGGACTTAGGTCCACCTCTTAGGGTCCACCTCATGAACTCCACACCGCCACGTTCCCACTTCACGATCGGCGTGCTGGCCCAGCAGTCCGGGGTGGCGATCGACACGATCCGCTACTACGAGCGCGAAGGGCTGCTCTCGCCCGCCTATCGCCGCGCCTCGGGCTATCGCGAATACGACACGCAGTCGGTCGAGCGCATGCGCTTCATCCTGCGCGCCAAGGAGCTGGGCTTCAGCCTGGAGGAGATCCGCGAGCTGCTGGCGCTCGAATCCGACCGCGTCAACGGCGTGGAAGGCGTCAAGCAGCGCGCCAGCCGGCGCCTGCAGGAGTTGAACGTGCGCATCGCTCAGCTCACCGAGATGCGCGACGCCCTGGCGCGGCTGATCGACGCCTGCCCCGGCTGCGGCGAGCCGGAAGGCTGCCCGATCCTCTCCAGCATCCACGGCGCGCCGCCCGAGGCGAACGATGCGGCGGCCGCGCCTTCGCCCGCGCCGGCCTCGTGCTGCGGCGCGGATCTCAAAGACAGGAACCACGATTCATGAGTCAGGCGGCAGCCACCACGTTGAACTTCCCGGTCCGCGGCATGACCTGCGCGGCGTGCGCGACCACGATCGAGAAGCTGCTCAACAAGCATCCGGGCGTCAAGGCGACGGTCAACTTCGCCAGCGAACGCGTGCAGCTGCAGTACGACCGCACCCAGGTCCAGCCGCAGGCCCTGGTGGAGACGCTGGACAAGGCCGGCTTCTCGGTGCCGCCGGAGACCGTGGCGCTGGAGATCACCGGCATGAGCTGCGCCGCCTGCGCGGCCGGCATAGAGAGCGTGCTGGCCAAGACGCCCGGCGTGATCGCCGGCAACGTCAACTTCGCCTCGGCCAAGGCGCGGGTGGAATACACCCCGGGCGTGGTCGACGTGGCGCAGATCGTCGAGCGCATCGGCAAGGCCGGCTTCGGCGCGAGCGAGGTGCGCGAGATCGGCGAGGCCGAGATGGCCGCGCGCGAGGCCGGCGAACGCGCGGCCTGGCGCCGCCAGGTCTGGATGTTCGTGGCCTCGGTGGTGCTGACCCTGCCGCTGTTCGCGCAGATGTTCACCATGTTCGACTTCGCCGACCTGGGCCACTCGCTGGGCGGCCATCACACCGAACTGCTGCCGCGCTGGCTGCAGCTGGTGCTGGCCACGCCGGTGCAGTTCTGGATCGGCGCGCGCTTCTACAAGGCGGCCTTCAAGTCGCTGCGCAGCGGCACGGCCAACATGGACGTGCTCGTGGCGCTGGGCACCTCCATGGCCTATCTGTACAGCGTGGTGGTGACGGTGCTGGATCTGCCGGGCCAGCATGTGTATTTCGAGGCCAGCGCCTCGATCATCACCCTGATCCTGCTCGGACGCCTGCTGGAGGCGCGCGCCAAGCGCAAGACCTCCTCGGCGATCCGCGCGCTGCTCAACCTCAAGCCCAAGACCGCCAAGGTCGAACGCGACGGCAAGCTGGTCGAGGTCGATGCCGGCAGCCTGGTGGTGGGCGATGTGTTCGTGGTCGCCGCGGGCGAGCGCGTGCCGGTGGACGGCGAAGTGCTCAGCGGCACCTCCAGCGTGGACGAGGCGATGCTCTCGGGCGAGTCGATGCCGGTGAACAAGGAGCCCGGCAGCCGGCTGTTCGCCGCCACGGTCAACCAGTACGGCATGCTGCGCGCGCGCGCCACCGGCATCGGCGCGGACACCATGCTGGCCCAGATCATCCGCATGGTCGACGAGGCGCAGGGCTCCAAGGCGCCGATCCAGCACCTGGTCGACCGGATCGCCGGCATCTTCGTGCCTGTCGTCGTGGCCATCGCCGCGCTGACCCTGGCCATCACCTGGCTGGTCACCGGCAGCTTCTCCGTCGCGCTGGTGCACGCGGTCGCGGTGCTGGTGATCGCCTGTCCGTGCTCGCTGGGCCTGGCCACGCCGACGGCGATCATGGTCGGCACCGGCATGGGCGCGCGCGCCGGCATCCTGATCCGCAACGCCGAGGTGCTCGAACGCGCTCGCGCGCTCAAGACCCTGGTGGTCGACAAGACCGGCACCCTGACCGAAGGCAAGCCGCAGGTGACCGACCTGCTGCCCAGCGCGGAGACCGAACGCGATGCCCTGCTGCGCCTGGCGGCCAGCCTGGAGGCCGGCTCGGAGCATCCGCTGGCGAGGGCGATCATGAAGGCCGCCGCGGTGGCCGGCGTGCAGGTCGCGGGCGTGACCGACTTCGAGACGATCCCGGGCAAGGGCGTGCGCGGCGTGATCGACGGGCGCCAGGCGATCCTGGGCTCGCCGGCCTGGCTGGCGGCCGAGCAGGCCCGCACCAGCACCGCGCTGGAAGCCCGCGCCCAGGCCGTGCAGGCCCAGGGCAAGACCGTGGTCGGCGTCGCGGTGGACGGCGTGACCGCCGGCTTCATCGCCATCGCCGACCAGCTGCGCGACACCTCGCGCGAGGCCGTGCGCCGGCTGCAGGCCATGGGCGTGGACGTGGTGATGATGACCGGCGACAACCGCCACACCGCCGAGGCGATCGCGCGCCAGGCCGGGATCGTGCGCTACTTCGCCGAAGTCCTGCCGCAGCACAAGGCCGATGAGGTCAAGCGCCTGCAGCAGGCGCAGGGCGGGCACGTGGGCATGGTCGGCGACGGCATCAACGACGCACCGGCGCTGGCCGCGGCCGATGTGAGCCTGGCCATCGGCGCCGGCTCGGACATCGCCATCGAGGCGGCCGACGTGGTGCTGGTCAAGGGCGACCTGCGCCATGTGGCCACCGCCATCGACCTGTCCAGCGCCACGCTGCGCAAGATCCGCCAGAACCTGTTCTTCGCCTTCTTCTACAACGTGCTCGGCATCCCGCTGGCCGCCTTCGGCCTGCTCAATCCGGTCATCGCCGGCGCGGCGATGGCGATGAGCTCGATCTCGGTGGTGAGCAACTCGCTGCTGCTCAACCGCTGGCGTCCGAAGTGATCGGATCGCCCGGGCCGGCCCGCTTCCCAGTCCCACTTCCCACACCCAAGGAAAGCCCAAGATGCATATCGAACTGACCGTAGACGGCATGAAGTGCGGAGGCTGCTCCGGCCGCCTCAAGCGCGTGCTGGAAGGCACCGACGGCGTGCAGGCCACGCAGATCGTGCTGGAGACCAAGCAGGTCGCCGTCGATTTCGACGAGGCCGGCATCGACGTCGATGCCATCAAGCACGTGATCACCGACGCCGGCTTCACCGTGCTGGCCGCCTGAGGCATGACCGGCCTGCGCCTGGCGGAATGACGGCACGCCCGCGGCCCGCGTTCGACGCGTGCCGCAGGCGCCCGGCCAACGGCCAGCACGCGCAGGCCACCGACGCTGCAGCGGGGGGACGCCGCAGCGGCGGATGAAGGACAGGGACCGGACCGGCGGAGGGGCCGTCCGAGGAGAAGGGGAACGCTTTCGCAGACGTCCGTTGTGCTGGCCGCCGTCCAGGCGGCCCGTGGCGGCGCGCTGCCACCTGGGGCCATCGCGCTCTGCCCGCTGCCGTTGCCACGGAGCCTCGATGAACGACACCGACCACGACGAAAGGCCCCTGCCGAAGGTCCCGGCGCGTCAGCTCTGGCGCCTGCTGAGCGGCTACTGGCGCTCGGACGACCGGCTCATGGCCTGGCTCCTGCTGCTGTCCATCCCCGCGCTGCACGGGGTGTTGGTCTACCAGGGCCTGCTGCAGAACCGCATCTACGGGGTGATGTTCGATGCGCTGGGCGATCGCCAGGCCAGCGTGTTCTGGCGGCAGCTGATCCTCACCGGCGCCGTCATGGCCACCTGGGTTCTGGCCCATACCGTGGTGGAGTGGCTGATGCAGCTGCTCTACATGCGCTGGCGCACCTGGCTCAACGCGTACTTCTCCGACCGCTGGCTGGAGCGCAAGGCCTATTACCGGATGGACCGCGCCGGCAGCATCGACAACCCGGACCAGCGCCTGTCCGAGGACCTGCAGATCCTGACCGAGAAGGGCGTGACCAAGGGCTTCGAGTTCCTGCACCAGATGGGCGTGGTGGTGGTCTTCACCGGCGTGCTGTGGAACCTCTCGCGCGATATCGCCTTCACCGTCGCCGGGCAGCAGGTGGCCATTCCCGGGCTGGTGGTCTTCGTGTTCCTGGGCTTCTGCCTGCTCAGCACCGGCCTGGTCGAATGGCTGGGGCGGCCGCTGCTGCGCGCCCGCTATCGCCAGCAGGCGCGCGAGGGAGACTACCGCTTCGCCCTGGTGCGCGTGCGCGAGAACGCCGAGCCCATCGCGCTCTATGCGGGCGAGGCGTCCGAGCGTCGCCGCCTGGGCGGTGCCTTCGGCCGCATCCGCCAGAACTGGCGCAAGGTGGTGCGCCATACCTTCAGCGTCAATCTGGCCACCGATACCGGCAACCAGGGCGTGCAGCTGCTGCCGTGGATGCTCGGCGCCGGCGCGTACTTCGCCGGCGGCCTCTCGCTCGGCCAGCTGACGCGGCTGCACCAGACCTGCAACCAGACCCGCATCGGCCTGCTGTGGTTCATCCAGAACTACACCGAGCTGGCCGACGTGCGCGCCGCGCTGGCGCGCCTGGTCGAGCTGGACCACGCGCTGGACACCCACGATGCGCGCCACGACATCGTCGTGGCCGACAGCCAGGACGAGGTGCTGCGCACCTACGCGCTGGCGCTGGCGTGCCCGGACGGGCGGGCGCTGGGCGAGCCGGTCTCGGTGGACATCAAGGCCGGGTCGAACTGCGTGATCGTGGGGCCGTCCGGCTGCGGCAAGAGCACGTTCCTGCTGTCGCTGGCCGGCCTGTGGCCGCACGGGCATGGCCGCATCGAGATGCCGCGCGGACGGCGCAGCATGTTCATTCCGCAGCGGCCGTACGTGCCCATCGGCTCGTTGAAGGAGGCGCTGTGCTACCCGGGCGACAGCGCCGATTTCGACGACCAAAGCTGCGTCGACGCCTTGCGCGCCTGCAGGCTGGAGCATCACGCCCAGCGCCTGGACGAGGTCGATCACTGGAGCAAGCGGCTCTCGCCCGGCGAGCAGCAGCGTCTGGCGTTCGCGCGCGTGCTGATGCAGCGCCCGCAGACGCTGTTCCTGGACGAGGCCACCTCGGCCCTGGACCAGGACACCGAGGCCTTGCTCTACCGGCAACTGCGCGAGCGGCTGCCGGGCTGCACGGTGATCAGCGTCGCCCACCGCGACTCGGTCATCGCCATGCACGAACGCAAGCTGAGTTTCTCCGGCGCTGGCAGGCCGGCGTGGTGTTCCGCGCCGCCTGCACAGGTGGTCCCCGCGCCGGGCTAACAAGCCGGACCACGCAACAGCGATAAGCGCCCAGGCGGGAAGGCCGGGCGCGCAGACGCGCGGGGAGCGCGCCTGCGACAAGGCAAGCGGGAGCGTGGCTCCCATCCCGGGCGAGGCGGCCAGTGCCGCAGCGGCGGGCGAGCTTTACCCAGCGGTTCCCTTCTTCTCACGACCGGAGAGCCTTCGTTGAACACGATCACCCTGAGCGCACTGGCCATCGCCGTGTCCCTCTGCCTTGCCAGCGCGGCCCATGCCCAGACGGCGGACGCCGACGGGGCACAGGCGTCCAATCCGTCCCCGCAGCAGGTCCAGCCGCGACAGCTGGATGGCGTCAGCGTCACCGGCTCGCTGCTGCCGCGCAGCCAGCTGGAGACCTTCGTGCCCACCGTGACCATTACCCATCAGGACATGGTCCGGCAGGGCTTCAAGGACGTCGCCACCGCGCTGCGCGCCTCCACCCTGGGCGGCGGTGGCCTGCGCGAAGGCGCGCCGATAGGCTCGGGCAATACGCAGGCCACGCGTTCGGTCAACCTGTTCGGCCTGGGCGCCAGCTATACCAAGATCCTGATCAACGGCCATCCCTTCGCCAACTTCCCGATGGCGGCCAATACCACCGACGGCGGCATGCTGGCCGACCTGAGCAACATCCCGATGGCGATGATCGACCGCGTCGAGATCCTGCCCGGCAGCCAGTCGGCGACCTATGGCGCAGACGCGGTGGCCGGCGTGGTCAACATCCTCCTGCGCCGCGATGTGCAAGGCACGGAGGTCAGCGTCCAGTCCAACGTCTACACCGAAGGCGGCGGCGCCAGCCAGCGGCTGCAGCTGGTCGGCGGAAGCGCGCTGGGCAGCGCCACCTCGCTGACCTATGCGCTGCAGTACGACCATGCCGCGCCGCTGCTGGGCACCGAGCGCAGGCTCACCGCCTACACACCGGCCAAGGACGATGCCTTCGCCCGCACCTCGGCCACCTCCTACTACGACCCGGGAGCGCCGGGCTGCGCCCAGATGGCCGACCTGTTCGGCGGCACGATGGAATACAAGACCAACGGCGCGGCCAGGTACTGCGGTTCGGACAACACCGCGGCCTCGGTCGCCACTTACGACGCGGCGCGGCGCACGGTGGCCGGCTATCTCTCGCTCCAGCACGATGTCTCCGAGCGCATGACCGCCTATGCGGACCTGAACTACGCCCTGGGCCAGACGCAGAGCAACTGCTGCCTGACCTGGTACTGGCAGAACGTGACCGACCAGGCCTCCGGCAAGAACTACCTGATCTCGCGCGAGTTCTCGCTGGAGGAGATCGGCGGATTCGGCAACGCGGCCCGGCGCAACCGGACCCATCAGTACGACTTCACCGGTGGCCTGCGCGGCGATCTCGGCGATGGCGACTGGCGCTACGACGCCCACTATTCGCGCTCGGCGTACGCGGTCAAGCAGCATCAGCTGCAGCCGGTGACGCCGACGATGAATGCCTACCTGGCCCAGCGCTACCGCGATGTGCGCCAGGTCTTCGTGCCGCTGACGCCGCAGGAGTATCTGGGTTTCAGTTACGACCAGACGCGCAAGGCCGACACCATGACCCAGCAGGTCAGCGCGCGGGTCTACAACACCCGCCTGTTCGGCCTGCCCGGCGGCGACGCGGGCCTGGCGGTCCTGCTGGAAGGCGGCAACGAGCGCTGGAACGACAGCCCCGACGCCATGTCCCGCTCCGGTGCGATGTTCGGCGGTGCCACGCAGGCCAGCCACGGCGATCGCGATCGCTGGGGCGGCGCGGTGCAGATGGATCTGCCGGTGGCCTCGATGCTGACCGCGACGCTCGCCGGCCGGTACGACGACTACCGCTACTCCGGCTACGACCGCAATCGCCCGACCTGGCGCCTGGGCCTGGAGTTCCGGCCGTTCGAAAGCCTGCTGCTGCGCGGCGGCCTGGGCACCTCGTTCCGCGCGCCGGACATGTCCTTCCTGTATTCGGGCGCCAGCAAGGGCAACCAGAACACCTACGACTTCTATCGCTGCGATCAGCTGGGCGTGTCGCGCAGCAGTGCCCAGTGCCGCTACATCATGCCCAGCTACACCAGCGGCAACCTGGCGCTGGAGCCGGTGACCTCCAAGTCCAAGAGCATCGGCCTGGTGTGGGCGCCGCTGCGCAACCTGACCTTCAACGCCGACTTCATGGACATCGAGATCCACAACGAGGTGCGCGCGCTGAGTCTGGCCAACATCCTCTTCGACGAGGCCGCCTGCCGGCAGAACGGACAGGCGTCCTACCTGCCCAGCTGCGCCGACGCGCTGGCCCGGGTCAGCCGCGGCGCCGACGGGCTGATCACCGGCGTGCAGAGCGGGTACTTCAACGTGGCCTACAAGCAGATGAAGCTGCTGATGGGCGGGGCCAACTATCGCCTGGCCACCGAGCGCCTGGGCAGCTGGAACTTCAAGCTCAACGCCAGTCGCATCGTCGACTACCGGGCGCAGCTGGATTCGGTGTCGCCCATCGTCGATGTGATCGACGAGCCCAAGGGCCAGGCCAGCTTCTTCCCGCGCATGCTCAACGCCACCGTCGGCTGGGAGCAGGGGCCGTTGTCGGTCACCCTGTGGGGCGTGCGCTACGGCAAGACGCCCAACTTCTCGGTGCGCAACTGGGGCTGGAGCCCGACCGCGGCGCAGGTGGCGCTGTACGGCCCGCCCGGCTACGACGATGCCTGGCTGCTGTTCAACGGCTCGGTGCAGTATCAGCTGCCGTTCCAGGCCACGCTGTCGCTGGCGGTCACCAACCTGGCCAACAGGATGCCGCCGAACCGCAACTGGACCTCCGCGCCGTACTTCAACTCCCAGCTCTACAACGTCTATGGGCGCGGCCTGAGCTTCGAGGTCACCAAGAAGTTCTGAGCGCCTCATGCGGTCGCCCGCTTCGCTCCATCGGGCATCGGCGCGACCGCCTTGCACGCCAATCGGGAATCTCCATGTCTTCTTTGATCGCCCAGGCCGAGCAGCGCCTGCTGGCACCGGCCTGCCTGTCCCTGGACGGGCTGGATCGGGTCTTCGCGCGTCTGCTGGCGCCGTCCACCGATGAGGCCGACCTCTATTTCCAGCAGACGCGCAGCGAGTCCTGGTCGCTCGAGGATGGCATCGTCAAGCAGGCGCGCCACAGCAGTGCCCAAGGCGTCGGCCTGCGCGCGGTCTGCGGCGACAGGGCCGGCTTCGCCTACACCGATGCGATGGAGCTGCCGGCGCTGCTCGAGGCGGCCGGCTCGGCCCGGGCCATCGCACAGGCGGGCGGGCAGGGGCGTGCGCACGCGCTGGTCCGCAACGCGCCGGCCCCGCTGTACGAGGCCATCGACCCCATCGATGGCCTGGCCGCGGAGGGAAAAGGTCGCGCTGCTGCGCACGATCGACGCGGCGGCGCGCGCCCTGGACCCGCGCATCAGGCAGGTCAGCGCCAGCCTGATGGCCAGCTGCGAGACCGTCCTGATCGTCGCCGCCGACGGCACGCTGGTCGCCGACGTGCGGCCGCTGGTGCGGCTCAACGTGCAGGTGATCGCCGAACACCACGGCCGTCGCGAATCGGGCAGCGCCGGCGGTGGTGGACGCTACGACCTGGCGACGCTGATCGAGGGCGGCGCCGCGCTCGAGCACACGCGCGAGGCGGTGCGCCGCGCGCTGGTCAATCTGGAATCGATCGCCGCGCCCGCCGGCGAGATGACCGTCGTGGTGGGGCCCGGATGGCCGGGCGTGCTGCTGCACGAGGCCGTGGGCCATGGCCTGGAAGGCGACTTCAACCGCAAGCAGACCTCGGTGTTCTCCGAGCGCATGGGCCAGCGCGTGGCGGCCAGGGGCGTGACCATCGTCGACGACGGCACGCTGGCCGGCCGGCGTGGCTCGCTCTCGGTGGACGACGAAGGCACGCCGACCCAGCGCACCACGCTGATCGAGGACGGCGTGCTCAAGGGCTATCTGCACGACCGCATGAGCGCCCGGCTGATGGGCAAGGCGCGCACCGGCAACGGCCGGCGCGAGTCGTATGCCCACCTGCCGATGCCGCGCATGACCAACACCTACATGCTGCCGGACGAGCACGCGCCCGAGGAGATCCTGCGCTCGGTCAGGCGCGGGCTCTACGCGGTGAACTTCGCCGGCGGCCAGGTCGACATCACCAGCGGCAAGTTCGTGTTCTCCGCCAACGAGGCCTATCTGGTCGAGGACGGGCGCATCATCGCGCCGGTGCGCGGCGCGACCCTGATCGGCGCCGGGGCCGAGGTGCTGAGCCGGGTCTCGATGATCGGCAACGACCTGCGGCTGGACGCCGGCATCGCCATCTGCGGCAAGGCCGGGCAGAGCGTGCCGGTCGGCGTGGGCCAGCCCACCCTGCGCATCGATGCGATGACCGTGGGCGGGACCGCCGCATGAACCTGCGCGTCCATCCCGATGCGAACCAGGACGATCCCCAGCTGCTCGAGCTCGCCACCCTGTGCGAGCAGACCGTGGCCGCGTGCCGCGTGCTGGGCGCCGACCAGGCTGAGGTCGTGGCGCACGCCGCCAGCGGGCTGGAGGTGAGCGTGCGCAGGGATCAGGTCGAGACCCTGATCCGCAGCCAGGACGTCAGCGTGACCGTGACGGCCTGGCGCGCGGGCCGCAAGGGCGTGGTCAGTGTCGGCGACACACGCGCTGGCTCCCTGCGCCAGGCGGCCGAGCGCGCCTGCGCCTTCGCGCGCCTGACCGAGCCGGATGTCCACGGCGGACTGGCCGATCCGGACGGGTCTGCGCGCCAGCGGCCGCCGCTGGACCTGTGGCATCCATGGGCGCTTGAGGCCGAGCACGCCATCGCACTGGCCCGGCAGACCGAAGCGGCCGGGCGCGACTTCGACGCACGGATCGCCAACACCAACGGCGCGCAGCTCGGCACGCGCGCGGAGCGCTCGGCGCGCGCCGATTCCAACGGCTTCCTCGGCACCGCCAGGCGGACCCGCCACCAGCTGTGGGCCTCGTTCATCACCCGCGACGCGCGCGGCATGCAGACGGGCAGCTGGTACGACAGCCGCTGTTCGCCCCAGGACCTGGAGGATCCGACCGAGATCGGCCGGCGCGCGGCGCTGCACGCCGTGCAGCGGCTGGGCGCGCGGCGGCTCGGCACGCGGCAGTGCCCGGTGCTGTTCGCTGCGGACGTGGCGGCCGGCCTGCTCGGCCACTTCCTGGAGGCGGTGAGCGGCGCCGCGCTCTGCCAGCAGGCCAGCTTCCTGGCCGACGGCCTGGGGAAGACGGTGTTCCCCGCCTTCATGGACCTACACGAGCGCCCGCATCTGCCGCGCGGCGCCGGCTCGCGCCACTTCGATGCCGAAGGCGTCGTCGCGGCAGACGACGCCTTGGTCCTGGGCGGCCGGCTGCAGCGCTATGCCCTCGACGTCCGTTCGGCGCGGCAGCTGGGCATGGCCAGCACCGGCAACGCCGGCGGCATCAGCAACCTGCAGGTCGGTCATGGAACGGAGGATCTCGATGGCCTGCTGCGCCGCATGCACACCGGCCTGCTGGTGACGCAGGTGATGGGGCAGGGTGTGTCGATCGTGACCGGCGACTACTCGCGCGGCGTGTCCGGCTTCTGGGTCGAGCACGGCGCCATCGCCTATCCCGTGGACGAGATCACCATCGCCTCCAACCTGCGCGAGATGTTCGCCGGCATCGTCGCGGTCGGCCGCGATGTGGACACGCGCGGGCGGATCCGGACGGGCTCGCTGCTGATCGAGCGCATGACGGTTGCGGGTGCGGGCTGATGTCTTGGAGACAGCCAGGAACGCGCATCGAGTGCGTCGAAGGCGATGGCCTCCATTGCAGCTGCGGAGCCGCAGGTTAGATGGACGCGATCACGCGCCCTGCGCCCTGGCGAAATCGATGAAGGCCCGCAGCGGTGGCGGCACCAGCGCGCGATTGGGGTAGTACAGGAAGGGGCCCTGAAACGTCTGCCACCACGGCTTGAGCACGGGCTCCAGCGCGCCGGACGCTAGATGCGGCTGGAGCCAGTCCTCGAACAGATGGACGATGCCATTGCCGGCGACGGCCGCCTCGATCGCCAGGTCGACCCCTCCGCCGAGTTCCACCAGCAGCTGTCCGCGCGGGACGATGGTGATCACGTCCTCGCCCTGCTCGAACTCCCATTCGGACACCACGCCGCTGGGAAAGCGCCCGCGGATGCAGTCGTGGTCGAAGAGGTCGCGGGGATGGGCCGGGCGCCCGCGCCGGTCCAGATACGAGGGGGAGGCCGCGGTGGCGCTGCGCTGCACGCGTGGGCCGATGGGGAGGGCGATCATGTCCTGCTGCAGACGCTCGCCATAGCGAATCCCGGCATCGCAGCCGGCGGCGATGACGTCGACGAAGCTTTCCTGGGTCAGCACCTCCACGCTGATATCGGGATAGCGCGCCATGAAGGGCGGCAGGATCCGCGGCAGGACCAGGCGCGCGGCGCTGACCGGCACATTGAGCCGCAGCGTGCCGGTGGGCGTGCTCCTGAATCCGCTCATCGCATCGGTCGCGGTATCCAGCTCCCGCAGGGCGGGCTCGATGCGCGCCAGCAGCGCCTTGCCTGCGTCGGTCAGGCCGACACTGCGGGTCGTGCGGTTGAGCAGGCGCACCCCGAGCCGCGCTTCCAGGCGCTTGACCGCATCGCTGAGCTTGGACGCACTGATCCCGGCCACCCTGGCCGCCTCGCGGAATCCTGCGGCCCGCGCCACCAGGACAAAGGCCTGCATCTCGCCCAGCTGGTTTGTCATTGTTCGCCGATCCGGACGGCCTGTTCGCTTTGTAGTGGATTGTCGCACAGCCACCGCGGCGCTAGTTTTCTCGCACCCCGACGAAACGAGTGCCGCCATGAATGCTTCTTCCACCCCTTCCACGATCCCGCAGGACTTCACCCTCGGCGACCGCAGCGTGGCCCGCCTCGGCTATGGCGCCATGCAGCTGTCCGGCCCGCACGCCTTCGGCACGCCGAAGGATCGGGATGCGGCCGTGCGCGTGCTGCGCCACGCCGTGGAGCTGGGTGTCAATCATCTCGACACCAGCGACTTCTACGGCCCGCACATCACCAACCAGATCATCCGCGAGGCCCTGCACCCCTACCGCGACGGGCTCACCATCGTGACCAAGATCGGTGCCCGGCGCGGCGCGAGCGGCGAGTGGCTGCCGGCGATGTCGGCGGCGGAGCTCACCAGCGCCGTGCACGACAACCTGCGCAACCTCGGGCTAGATGTGCTCGCGGTGGTCAACCTGCGCTGCATGTTCGACGTGATGGCCCCGGCCGAAGGCACGATCGAGCCCTACCTCACCGTCCTGGCCGAGCTGCAGCAGCGTGGCCTCATCCGCCACATCGGCCTGAGCAACGTCACCGCCACGCAGGTCGCCGAAGGCCGCGCGCTCTGCCGCATCGTCTGCGTGCAGAACCAGTACAACCTGGTGCACCGCGCCGATGACGCGCTTGTGGATTCCCTGGCGCGGGACGGCATCGCCTACGTGCCCTTCTTCCCGCTCGGTGGCTTCAACCCGCTGCAGGTCTCGGCGCTGTCCGCCGTCGCGCAGAAGCTGGGTGCCACGCCGATGCAGGTGGCCCTGGCCTGGCTGCTGCAGCGCTCGCCCAATCTGCTGCTGATCCCGGGCACCTCCTCGGTGGAACACCTGCGCGAGAACATGCAGTCGGCGCAGCTGGTGCTCGATCGTGAGGACGTCGCCACGCTCGATGCGGTCGCACAGCTGAAGGCCTGACCAGGCTCCATGGGCCAGCGACGTGCCGAAGCAAGCGCGCGCGGAAGTCCGCTTTCAATCGAAGCGGACCAGGCTCCGGCTAGCGCTGGCATACCACTTCGACATTGACGCCATCCGGGTCCAGCACATAGGCCGCGTAATAGCGGGCGTGATAGCGCTCGCGCACGCCGGGTGGGCCGTTGTCGGTGCCGCCCGCCGCCAGGGCCGCCTTGTGGAAGGCATCGACCGCAAGGCGGCTGTTCGAGGCGAAGGCCAGATGCATTCCCGCCACGGCCGCCTGGCCATCGTGGATCCAGAGGCAGGGATAGCCGCCCTGGCCGAGCCCGTAGCGCCAGCCGCCGGTCCTTGTCCGCTCGGGCTCCACCGCGATGATGCGGGCGAATCCCAACGGGGCCAGGGCCGCCTCGTAGAAGCGACACGAGCGCGCTGCGTCGGTCACGGGGAATTCGATGTGATCAAGCATCGTCATGCGGCCTCGGGTCTAGGTGAAGGGGGCGGTGTCGTCTCGCACGGCCGCCCGGACGGTGGAGGAAGGGCAGAGCGGGGAAGTGGGTGTCCGCGGTCTGCCGGGTGGCGCGGGGCCGAGCAAGGCGCTCCGCGCTTCGGGCGATGCCGGCAGTCCCGCATCGCGCGGCTCGCCGCGGCAGTTCGCTCGAATCGCGCCTGCTACTCCAGATCCGCATCGATCCGGACGATGCGGCCGTCCGCTCCCAGCGTGATGTCCAGCAGGCCGATCTCGTGGCCGAAATCTCCGGTGAAGTCCACGCGGGCCACGGCCTGGTTCGGCGCGCGCTGCTGCAGCGAGAGCAGTCGGGTGACCGTGCGGTAGCCGATGAAATAGCGCTCCACATAGTCGCGGATGCCGGCATGGCCGACGAAGCTTCGTCCGGTGGACGGGTCGTCCACGATCGCGTCCGGGGCGAACAGTGCCAACACGGCCTGCGCATCGAAGGCATTGGTCGCGGCGATGAAGGCCTCTGCAGCGGACTGCAGCCGTTGTGTCGGTGTCATGGGCTCACTCCTCGTGCTGCCAGCGCTTGTAGACGAACTCCAGGCTGTAGCCATCCGGATCCCTGACCTGCGCCGCGTAGTAGTGCGGGTCGTAGTGGAGCTGGGCACCGGGCGGGTGGATCTCGGTGGCGCCGGCCCGCATGGAGGCGCGATAGGCCGCATCCACGTGCTCGGCGGAGGCGGCAACGAAGCCCACATGGGCGGCAACACCGCTGGGCTGCCCTTGCCTTAGCCAGAAGAACATCCTGCCGTTGGCGCCGAAGCCCTTGAGATCGGGATGGCCGGGCGGGCCGTCGCGGCCGTCGTAATCCAGCCGATTGACGATGCCGAGCGGCTTCAGCGCGGCCTCGTAGAAGGCCACCGAGCGCTGCGGGTCGCTCACCGTCAGAAACACATGATCCAGCATGGCGTCCTCCTCAGACGATGTAGCCGCCGGCGACTTCGATCGACTGCGCGTTGATCCATCCGCCGTCGGCCGACAGCAGCATCGCGATGACCCGCGCGACCTCTTCAGGCTCGCCGACGCGGCCCAGCGCGGTCTGGGCGGACAGCAGTGCCTCGAATTCATCGTTGAGCCCGCCGCCCAGCTCGGTCCGGATCGGGCCTGGCGAGACGGCGTTGACGCGGATGCCGCGGGCGCCGAACTCCTTGGCCATGTAGCGTGTCAGCACCTCCAGCCCGCCCTTGAAGGCGGCATACGGCGCCACGCCTGCGGTGGCCACGCGCGTGGTGGCGCTGGTCAGGTTGACGATGGAGGCGCCGCGTTCGAGCAGCGGCAGCAACTGCTGGACCAGGAAGAACGGGCCCTTGAGGTGCACGCCGAACAGACCGTCGAACTCCTGCTCGGTGACGGCCTCGATCGGATTGAACAGCCCGTAGCCGGCGTTGTTGACCAGGCCCGCAAGCGCGCGGATCCCCCATCGCCTTTCCAGCTGCAGTGCGACGGCGTCGCCGAATTCGCCGAAGCTGGCGACATCGCCGACATCCAGTGGCAGGGCGCAGGCGCGCCCGCCCTGCGTGGTGATCTGTTCCACCACCGCCTCGGCGGCGGCGGGATTGCGGTTGTAGGTCAGGATGACGCCCAGCCCGCGCCGCGCGCATTCCCTGGCCGTGGCGGCGCCGATGCCGCGGCTGCCTCCGGTGATGACGATGACACCCATGTGCTGCTCCGGTCTCGATGAGGAGCATCACGGTAGGGGCCATGCGTCGGGATGACCTGCCCATTCTTGGCGCAAACCTGCCCGATCCTGCTTTCCGCCTTGCGCGCGCGTGGCGGCTCCTGTCTGATCGCCGGCATGACATCGCAGCTCGACGAACTCCGCAGGCTGGCCGCCTGCGCGCAGAACAGGCAGACGCAGACCGGCATCCCACGGGTCGCGATGGTGCAGGGCCGGATTCCCGAGCACGCGCTCAGCGCGGTCTACGAGCCGATGATCAACCTGATCCTGCGCGGCGGGAAGTCGATGACGGTCGGCGGCAGCACCCTGCATTACGACCCGGCGACCTACTTCGTCATGACGGTGGAGCTGCCCGCGGTCGGTCAGGTCCACGCCGCAGCGGACGGAAGCCCCTACCTAGCCGTCGCCTTGAACCTGGACGCAGGCGTCATCGGACGCCTGCTGGACGATATGCAGGGCGATGACCTCTGCCGCGGCGCCGCATCCCGACCCGTGGCGGCCTTCTCCGTCGCCACCGTCACGCCCCAGCTGATGGACGCCTGGGTGCGCATGCTGAGCCTGATGGAGCGTCCGCGCGACATCCCGGCCCTGGCGCCGGTCTATGAGCGGGAGATTCTCTATCGCGTGCTCCAGGGCCCGCATGGGCAGCTGCTGCGCGACATCGCCACGCCGGAGACGGCGCTGGGGCGGGTGCGCAAGGCGATCCAGTGGATCCGGCAGCACTATGCGGCGCCGTTGCGGATCGGCACGCTCGCCAAGCTGGCGGCGATGAGCGAGTCGGCCTTCCACCGCCACTTCAAGGCGGCCACCGCGCTCAGCCCGCTGCAGTACCAGAAGCAGCTGCGTCTGCTGCAGGCGCGCCAGCTGCTGACGGCACAGGGCGCCAGCGTGACCGCTGCGGCAATGGAAGTCGGCTATGAGAGCGCCACGCAGTTCAGCCGTGAGTACGCCAGGGCCTTCGGCCTGCCGCCGTCGCAGGACGCGGCCCGCATCCTGGCGGCGTTTCGCGCCAACGCTTCCTGAAAGGGAGGGCAGCGGTCGCGCGAGGGGGGCGACTTTGCGGCGCGACACGTCGCTTGCCTTCGCCCGAGCGTTTCAGCAAGAAAGCGGCTCTGGTATTGGGGGTGCGCCGGAAACATCGGTGGCCAACCTGCATGATGCATGGCCCCATACGGGTGAGGCGCGGACCTGTCCATGCATCGCTCACCGCGCATCATCCCGCTACAAACCCTTTCTTCTGAACGAAGGCGGGGGCGGCTGCTCGGGCGGCGGGCGTCCAGCAGACTCGTGCATGGTCGTCTGGTAGGGAATGAGCCCGGGATGCGGAGCAAGCTGTTCGTGCCGGGGGGGCGCCCGGAGCTGTTCGCCAAAGCGATGGCGGGCCAGGCCGATGCGGTCTCCTTCGATCTGGAGGATGCCGTGCCGGTGGAGGGCAAGGACCGGGCGCGGGAGGGCCTGGCGGCCTATCTGCGCGGGCTGGCGCCGACGCAGGCGGCGGGCAAGTGCATCATCGTGCGGATCAATGCCTACGATTCGCCGTACTTCTCCCAGGACCTGCAGGCGCTGGCGATCGCCGGCGTCGCGATGATCAACGTGCCCAAGCTCGAGCATGCCCAGACCGTCAGCGCCGTCGCCGAGCGCCTGGCCGCGGCCGAACAGGCCAACGGCGTCGCCGCGCCGATCGGCCTGCTGGTCAACATCGAGACGCCGGCCGGACTGGCCAATGCCGCGGCGCTGGCCGCGGCGCATCCGCGGGTGGCCGGGCTGCAGCTGGGGCTGGGCGATCTGTTCGCGCCGTTCGCCATCGCCAGGACGCCGGCCAATGTCCATGCGGCGATGTTCGCCGTGCGCATGGCCGCGGCGCGGGCCGGCATCGCCGCGTACGACGGGGCCTGGCCCGATGTCGCCGATGAGGCGGGCTTCCTGGCCGAGGCCACGCTGGCCCGCGCGCTGGGCTTCAGCGGCAAGAGCTGCATCCATCCGCGCCAGGTCGCCCTGGCGCACCAGGTCTTCTCGGTGGACCAGGACGCGCTGGCGCATGCGCAGCGCGTGGTCGAGGCCGAGGCCGCGGCGCAGGCGCGCGGGCATGGCGCCTTCCTCGTCGATGGGCGCATGGTGGACGCGCCTTACCTGGCCAGGGCGCGGGCGCTGGTGGCTGCGGCCCGCAGTGAAGCGGAGGCGTCCGGATGAGCCGTTTTCGATCGCGTATCGGCATGCGCGCCATCCGATCTGTCGCGCTGGTCCTGCTCTGGCTGCTGTGCGCGTCGCTTCCGGCCGCCGCCTCCAATCTGGTCGGCCTGTCCGCCACGCACCTCCCGCCGCTGCCCGCAGCGAAGGAGACCCGGCTGGAGACGGTCGGCGATTCGCTGCTGGCGCTGCAGGCCGGCCAGGCGTGGCGACTCGAGGCAGGCGCCAAGGCGTGGCGCCCGCTGCGCTGGTCCCTGCCGATCGAGCCCGCGCGGGTCCAGGCCCTCGCCAGCGACGGGAACCGGGTCTGGCTGCTCTCGAACCCGGCGAACGGCGACCTGACGCTGACCGCGGCGCGGCTGAGCAACGACGCGCTCGTGGAAGCCGCACGTCTTCCGCCCCCGCCCGTCGCGCTGCGCAGCGCACGCGTGGCCTTCGACAACGGGCAGCTGACCCTGGCCGGGCTCGACGCCTCCGACCAGCCGCACGTGCTCCAGGAGGACGGCGGCGGTTGGCATCGCCTGCCCGCATGGCCCGGTGGCGGACCCGTGCAGGGGCTGATGGCACGCGGCTCCAGGTTGTATCTGGCCGCGGGCCAGCCCGCGGCGCCGACGCTGTTCGCCTGGTCCTCCGACGCCGGCTGGCAGTCGCTGGGCGCCTTGCCCGGCGCCCTCGTGCCGGGCTCGGCGCAGCCGCTGGGTCAGGCGCATCTGATGTTCCTGGTGCAGGGCCAGCCCGATCTGCGCACCTTCCACACCATCACCCATGCCTGGAACCGGATGCCCCTGCCGGGCGCGGGCCGCCCGGTCCAGGCCGCCAGGCTGGGCAACGGCCTGGCCTGGGTCGATGCCTCCGGCCGCATCGAAGCCGCCGCGATCGAATCGGGCAAGTACCTGCTCAAGTGGCAGGACTGGGCGGTGATCGTGTTCTACCTGGCCCTGGTCATCGGCATCGGCGGCTACTTCTATCTGCGCGAGCGGCGGCAGTCGACCTCGGACTTCTTCGTCGGTGGCCGCTCGATCCCGTTCTGGGCCGCGGGCATCAGCCTGTACGCGACCAACACCAGTTCGATCAGCTTCATCGCCATCCCGGCCAAGGCGTTCGAGACCAACTGGCAGTACATGACCAACAACCTGATCGCGGTGGTCGGGCTGATGTTCGTGGCGGTGTGGATCGTGCCGCTGCTGCGGCGGCTCAACCTGATGTCGGTGTTCTCCTATCTGGAGACCCGCTTCCATCCGGCGATCCGCATGCTGGCCAGCGCGCTGTGCATCGCCATGCAGGTCGGCGCGCGGATGAGCGTGATCCTGTTCCTGCCGGCGCTGGCCATCGCCACCATCACCGGCATCAGCGTGGCCCTGAGCGTGGTGCTGATGGGGGTGTTCACCATCATCTACACCGCCATGGGCGGCATGAAGGCGGTGATCTGGACCGACGTGGTCCAGGTCATCGTCAAGATGGGCGGGGCGATCTTCGCCATCGGCTTCATCATCTGGCACATCCCGGGCGGGGCGCCGGAGTTCTGGGATGTGGCCACCGCCAACCAGAAGATGAAGACCTTCGATTTCAGCTTCGACCTGACCAAGGCGACGGTGTGGGGCTTCATCTTCCTGGTGCTGTTCGACGTGGTGCTGACCTTTCCGAAGGATCAGGTGCTGATGCAGCGCACGCTGTCCACGCCGTCGGACAAGGAGGCGGGGCGTTCGATCTGGGCCTTCGCCGCGATCATGATCCCCGGCGGGCTGGTGTTCTACTCCATCGGCACCGCGCTGTTCGTCTATTACAAGGCGCATCCGGAGCGGCTCAATCCGACGCTGCCGATCGACGCCACCTTCCCCTTGTTCATCGCCGCCGAACTGCCGACCGGGGTGACCGGGCTGATCGTGGCCGGCATCTTCGCCGCCGCCATGGCCACGCTGTCCTCGATCATGAACTCGGTCGCCACGCTGGTCTCGGTGGACTTCTACGAGCGGCTGGTCAAGGCGCCCGATCAGCGCCGCAGCGTGCTGTTCGCCGAGATCACCACGGTGGTGGTGGGCCTGGTGGGCATCGGCCTGGCGCTGCTGATGTCGCGTTACGACATCCACTCGCTGTTCGATGTGTCCATCGAGCTGGCCGGCCTGCTGGGCGGCGGCTTTGCCGGCTCGTACACGCTGGGCATGTTCACGCGCCGGGCCAACTCGCCGGGCGTGGCGATCGGCATCGGCTGCAGCATCGTGCTCACCTTCGTGGCGTGGTGGTTCGATCTGGTCCATCCGTACTTCTACCTGGCCATCTCGATCCTGCTGAGCATCGTCATCGGCTACCTGGCCAGCCTGTGCTTCCCGGCGCCGCAGCGCTCGCTCAAGGGGCTGACGATCTACCGCGATGCAGAATGAGCCGGGCCGCGCCGCTGTGTAATCTCATGCCCCGGGCTGGGGGCTGATGTGGACACGCAATTCCTGAAGACGTTCGTCACGGTCGCCGACCGTGGCTCCATGGCGGCGGCCGCGCGCGATCTGGACATCAGCCCGGCCGCGGTGGCCCAGCAGCTGCGCACGCTGGAACGCGAACTCGGCACCGGCCTGCTGGCGCGGGCCGGGCGCACCGTGACCCTGACCGAGGCCGGCGCGCGCATCCTGGAACGCGCCCGCGACCTGCTGCGCAACGTCTCGGACCTGCGCTCGGTCGCGCATGAGGGCGACATCAGCGGCGAGCTGCGGCTGGGCGCCTGCCCGACCGCGCTGGCGGGCATGCTGCCGGACGTGCTGACCTGCATGGTCTCGGCGTTTCCGCAGATCAACGTCTTCATCAAGCCGGGCTATTCGGCCGACCTGTATCGCGCGGTCGAGTCGGGCGAGCTGGACGCGGCCATGGTGCTGGAGGCGCCGTTCGAGCTGCCCAAGACCTGCGACTGGCTGCTGGTGCGCGAGGAGCCGCTGATCGTGCTGGCGCCGGCGCAGCTGGCCGACCAGGATCCGCATGCGCTGCTGGCCACCCAGCCGCTGATCCGCTACGACCGCCACCAGTGGGGCGGGCGCCAGGCCGACGACTACCTGCGCCGGCACGGCATCGTGCCCAAGGAGCGCTTCGAGCTCAATGCGCTCAACGCGATCGCGGTGATGGTCGATCGCGGCCTGGGCGTGTCGCTGGTGCCGGACTGGGCGCGCCCCTGGCCCGAAGGCCTGCGCCTGGCGCGCATCCCGCTGCCGGATGCCGATGTCTCGCGGCGCATCGGCGTGGTGTGGTCGCGCTCGTCGGTGCGCCTGCGCCTGGTCAACGCCCTGCTGCGCGAGTGCCGGTCCAGGGCGCAGGCGGCGCAGCCCGCCGAATGACGGGCGGCACGGCGGCGTTGCACGCGTAAGCAACAAAAGCTGCGGTTTGAACAAAGTCCGCTGCGCTTCCTTCCCCTCCAGAGCCCTTCTACGCTGATTGCATGGTCCGGCAGGCGCGTCTGGGAGGAACGCGCCACACGGGCAGTCTCGTTGCTGCCCAGCAAGCATCCGTTGCGGCCACCTGCGCGTGCGCCCGCTTTCGCCAAAGTCCATGAGATCGACACATGAAGAAGATGCCCGTGACACTCGGGGTGTTTGTGCTGGCCGCCGCCGTGAGCGCCAGCGTGCGCGCGCAGCAGGCCCAGGCCGCCGCCGCGCAAGGTGCAACCGAACAGAACCCGCAGGATGCGCGCGCGACCAAGGCCAAGGATCTGGACAGGATGATCGTGACCGGCACGCGGGCGCCCAAGGCGGTCGACAAGATCCCGGGTGCGATCTCGGTGATTTCCCCGCAGGAGGTCGCCCAGACGCTGGCGGTGACCGAGGATGCGACCGCGGTCCTGGCGCGGACCGTGCCCGGCTATTCCGAGTCCTCGCAGGCGATGAGCAATACCGGCGAGACGCTGCGCGGGCGCATTCCGCTGCGCCTGTTCGACGGCATCCCGCAGGGCTCGCCGCTGCGCGAGGGCACGCGCAACGGCACCTTCACCGACATGGGGATCGTGGGCCGGATCGAGGTGATCAACGGCCCGTCCGCGTCCGAGGGCATCGGCGCCACCGGCGGCGTGATCAACTACATCTCCAAGGTGCCCGACAAGATCGGCAGCGAGACCACCTTCACCGCGCGCTATCTGACCCAGGGGCATTCGGACAGCGATGGCTACAAGCTGGGGCTGACCTACGGCCTGAAGCAGGACAGCTACGACTTCATTGGCGCGGTGTCGTATCTGGATCGCGGCATCGCCTACGACGGCAAGGGCCGCACCGTCGGCATGAACACCAGCGGCTCGCTGGCCGATTCGGAGTCGCGCAACATCTACCTCAAGGGCGGCTACAACTTCGGCGAGGACGGCGAGCAGCGCCTGCAGGCCACCTACAGCCGCTTCAAGATCGAGGGCAAGGGCGAGTGGATCCAGGTGCTGGGCTGCCGCGGCCCTACCGATTCGCCGCCGTGCGCCACGCCGTACCCCAACACCTCGGTGAAGGGGCAGATCTTCGGCTCCAAGGACGCCTTCAACGACTTCGAGCAGTACAGCCTGCAGTACACCCATCAGGACTTCTTTGGCGGCCGGCTGGATCTGGTGGGCTACAAGGCCGACCAGGCCATGCGCTACCTGCCGGAGAACGGCGACGACAAGCAGCTGGTCAAGGTCGGTCCGGGCTTCGACGAGTCCAAGCGCATCTACGACCAGTCCGAGATCGTGTCGAACAAGAAGGGCCTGCGCACCTCGTGGACGCGCTCTGCGTTGTTCGATGTCTCCGGGCTCGAGCTGCACACCGGCGTGGACCTGGTCGAGGACCGGGCCCAGCAGCGCCTGGCGCTGACCAACCGCGTGTGGGTGCCGCCGATGGACTACAAGAGCACCGCGCCCTACGCGCAGCTGTCCTGGGACATCGGCCCGCTGACCCTGAGCGGCGGCTACCGGCGTGAGGACGGCACGCTGAAGATCGACAGCTACACCACCACCGCCTATCGCAACAGCGTGTTCGTGCAGGGCGGCAAGCTGGACTACACCGCCAGCCTGCCCAACTTCGGCGCGATCTGGCGCGTCAACGACCAGTGGTCGATCTTCAGCGCCTACAGCAAGGGCTTCACCCTGCCCAACGTCGGCATCCCGCTGCGCAACGTCAATTACCCGGGGCAGTCGGTCCAGGGCATCCTCGACCTGCAGGCGGTCATCGTCAGCAACGTCGATGTGGGCTTCAACTGGCGCGGGGAGCGCGGGGCGCTCAACGGCACCTGGTACCACTCCAAGTCCGACCTGGGCGTGTCGCTGCAGATCGATCCGAACACCAGCGATTTCATCATGAGTCGCGTGCCCACCGACATCAAGGGCATCGAGCTCAGCGGCGAATGGAACTTCACCGACACCTTCAAGCTGACCGGGCTGTATTCGCGGATCCGCGGCAAGACCGCCTTCTGGGGCTCAGATGCGCTGGGCCGCTACGGCGCCGGTCCGTTGACCAAGCCGATGGGCATCCTCGACCTCAGCCCCGACAAGATCGGCGCCTCGGCCGTGTGGAAGTTCCTGCCCAACGCCGACGCCACCCTGGGTGCGACCAAGCTGCTGGATCGGCACATCAGCGGCGAGGACACCCGGCCCTTCGACGGGCGCAGGTTCACCTACGACGAGCGCACCACCGGCTACACCCTGTGGGACCTGGGCGTGAACTACGACGCCGGCCGGATCGGCAAGTTCACCCTGGGCGTGGAGAACCTGTTCAACAAGTACTACATCCTGAGCTGGTCGCAGCTGGCCGGTTACCAGAACTACTGGGCAGGCCGCGGACGCGTGGTCTCGCTGACCTACAACTACACCTTCTAAGCGGATGCGGGAACGTCGTTTCGTACAGGGAGCAAGGGCCATGGCCGGCCAGGCCGATGCGGTGCGACGTGCGCGACCCGCCGGTGTGCGGCGGCGGGGCGGACGGGCGCAACGCGCGCAGGATCGGTGTCGATCCTGGGCGCGATCGGTCCTGGCGGCCTGGCTGTGTCTGGTGCCGCTGGTGCTCCAGGCCGAGGATCGCTGGCAGCGGCTGGATGCGTTCCTGACGCAGTCCACGTCCGCTGCCGGCTATCCCGGCGCGGTGGCCATGGTCGAGGTCGATGGCGAGCCGGTGTTCCGGGGCGCGTACGGCCATCGCGATCTGGCGCGCACCCGGCCGATGGGGGCCGATGCGATCTTCCGCATCTATTCCATGACCAAGCCCGTGGCCACGGTGGCGGTACTGACCCTGATGGAGCAGGGCAAGCTGGCGCTGGACGATCCCTTGAGCCGCTATCTGCCCGCCTTCGCCCAGACGCAGGTGGTGGTCGGCGGCGACCTCGCTCAGCCGCGCCTGGCGCCGGCGCGCCGCGCGATCACGCTGCGCCATCTGCTGACCCATACCAGTGGCCTTGCGGCCGACGCCACCCGATATCCGGTGGCCACGGGCCTGCTCGAGCAGGCCGGGGTGGAGCAGGCGCGCGACCTGGCCGATGTCGCGGGCAGGCTGGCCAGGGTCCCGCTGGCGACACAGCCGGGCACCGAGTTCAACTACGAAGGGGCCAACACCGAGCTGCTGGCGCGTGTGGTGGAAGTCGTCAGCGGCGAGACGTTCTCGCACTATCTCCAGGCGCAGGTGCTCGGGCCGCTGGGCATGCGCGATACCGGGTTCGAGGTGCCTGCGGCGCAGCGCGGCCGGGTCGTGGATCTGCCGACGCTGGACGACCATGGCGCGCTGCGCATCGCCGACACGCCGAGCGCGCGCCAGCCCGGTGCCCGGCTGCGCGCCTACGACAGCGCAGCCGGTGGCTTGTATTCCACGGCGGGCGACTACCTGCGATTCGCGCGGATGCTGCTCAACGACGGCGCATCCGGCGGCGTGCGCGTGCTCTCGCGCAAGACGGTCGAACTGATGATGCGCGATCAGCTGGGCGGCTTCGATCCACCGGTGAAGGGCCTGGTCCCCGGTGAAGGCTTCGGGCTGGGCGGCTACGTGGTCACCGACCCGGCCGCGCGCGGGCGGCTGGGCAGCGTCGGCCAGTTCGGCTGGTCCGGCGCGGCCTCGACCTATTTCACGGTGGATCGCAAGGCGCATCTGGTCGCGGTGCTGCTGCTGCAATACCTGCCCGCCGATCGTCCGGGCGATCTGCCCAAGCTGGCGACGCCGTTCTACAACCTCGTCTATCAGGCGTTGCCATGAGACCCGTCGTGCTGGTGGCCGGCTCGGCCAATCTCGACTTCGTGGTGCAGGCCGCTCACGTGCCCGCGCCCGGCGAGACCGTGCTCGGCCAGGACCTGCAGACCTTCCCCGGCGGCAAGGGCGCCAACCAGGCCGTCGCCTGCGCGCGCGCCGGTGGCGTGCGGACGCGGATGCTGCTGGCCTTGGGCGAGGATGGCTTCGCCGTGCCGGTGCGGGCCGCGCTGGAGCAGGCCGGCGTCGCCTTGCACGTGGTGCCGGCGCGCGATCGCGCCACCGGCACGGCGCTGGTGTGCCTGGCCGGCGATGGCGAGAACGCGATCATCGTCGCCCCTGGCGCCAATTACGCGTTGACCGGAGACGACCTGCCGCCGCTGGCGGACGTGGCCTTCCTGCTCATGCAGCTGGAAGTGCCCTTGGCGGCCGTGTGCGGTTGGGCCGAGGCGGCGCACGCCGCCGGCGTCAGGGTCGTGCTCAACGCCGCCCCGGCGTGCGCCTTGCCCGACGACCTGCTGCGCAGGCTGGACGTGCTGGTGGTCAACGAGGGCGAACTGGACCTGTTGGCCGGGCACGCGGGCGTTCGCGCCGACGCGCCCACGTCCGACAAGCTCGCGGCGCTGCCGGTGGCCTGCGTGGTGGTGACGCTGGGCGCACGCGGCTGCTATGCCTGGTCCGGCGGGCGGGTCGCGCTGCAGCCGGCGTTCGACGTGCAGGCGGTGGACACGACCGGCGCGGGCGATGCGTTCTGCGGCGCGCTGACCGCCGGCCTGGCCGGCGGCGCGACGCTCACCGCCGCGCTGCGCCGCGCCTGCGCGGTCTCGGCCCTGGCCTGCACGCGCGTGGGCGCCCAGTCCGGCGTCCCGACCTGCGCCGAGGTCGAGGCCTTCCTGCGCGCCGCGCCCCCCGTCGCCGCCGCGGCCCGCTCGGCGCTGGCCGACTATGCTGGCCTGGCGCACTGTCCTCTTCTCGAACCGACCTGCTGATGTCCGACCAAGACGCCCCCCAGCGCGAGCCCGTGCGCACCGAGTTCAAGTTCTCCCACGTCACCACCGGGCGCTATCTGCCCTCGCCGGGCAAGGCGCCGGGCTGGCCATTCGCCGATATCGGCCAGTGGAAGATCCAGACCGCGCCGGCCTGGCGCGACTGGCTGACCGAGCTGCGCGACTGGCGGCGCGAGCATCTGGTGCGCATCGGCTTCGACGATGCCAACTACCGCAGGCCGGAGCTGCAATGGGCGCAGCGCAACTTCGTCCATGCGCAGATGATGGTCGAGGATCGCTACTTCTACGATCCGCAGCGTGGGTGCTACACGGTCGATCGCTACCTGGACGATCTGGAGGCGCGCTTCGGCGGCATCGACAGCGTCCTGGTCTGGTACATCTACCCCAACATCGGCATCGACGACCGCAACCAGTTCGACATGGCGGCCGATCTGCCGGGCGGGCTCGACGGGCTGCGCGCGGTGGTGGAGGCCTTTCACCGGCGCGGGGTGCGGGTCTTCCTGCCCACCATGCCCTGGGACCACGGCACCCGCGCGCCGGAGGGGCCGCACTGGGAGGCCATCGCGCGCATCGTCGATGCGGTCGGCGCCGACGGCATCAACGGCGATACCTACAACGGGGTGCCGCGCGCCTTCTTCGATGCCTGCCTGGCGCGGGGTCGTCCGGTGGTGCTGCAGCCCGAATCGACCATCAGTGCCGAGGAGCAACTGGTCTGGAACGTGCAGAGCTGGGGCAAGAAGGCGCCGAACGAGTTCGTGCCGCCGCTGGCCAAGTTCAAGTGGCTCGAGCCGCGCCACATGATCAACTACGAGAACCGCTGGGGCCGCGATCGCCGCCACGACCTGCAGTACATCTTCTTCAACGGCATCGGCTACAACGCCTGGGAGAACGTGTGGGGCATCTGGAACGGGCTGACCGAGCGCGATGCGCAGACGCTGCGCCGCATCGCCGCGATCCAGCGCCAGTTCGCGCCGCTGTTCGTGTCCATGGACTGGGAGCCGTACTGGCCCACGCTGCTGCGCGGCCTGTTCGCCAGCCGCTTCCCTGGCCAGGGGCGCGCGCTGTGGACGCTGGTCAACCGACTGGAGTCGCCGCTGCGCGGTGAGCTGCTGCGCATCGAGCATGCGCCGGGCACGCGCTACTTCGACCTGTGGAACGGCAGTGAGCTGACGCCGCTGCTGCGCGAGGGCGGCGCCTATCTCACCCTGGAGCTGGAGGCGCTGGGCTTCGGCGCGGTCCTGGCGCTGGATGAGGGGATGGACGAGCCGGCGCTGGAAGACTTCCTCGCCCGGATGCGCCAGCACGCCGCCACGCCGCTGGGGCAGTGCTCGGCGCAGTGGCGCGCCCTGCCGCAGCAGTGCGTGGACGTTCCCGCGACGGCGCCCGCGGCGCAGCCGCCGGCCGGCATGGTGACCATCCCCGCGGGCGAGTTCGTGTTCGCCGTGGGCGGCATCGAGGTCGAAGGCGGGGTCTGGGACGGTGTGGACGTGCAGTATCCGTGGGAGGACAGCGCACGCCGCTTCCACCGCGAGCGTCTGCGGATGCGCGCCTTCCATATCGATCGCGCGCCGGTGACCAATGCGCAGTTCAAGGCGTTCATCGACGCCAGCGGCTATGCGCCGGCCGATGCGCATCGCTTCCTGCATCACTGGCATGAAGGTGCGCCGGTGGCCGGCAGCGAGCAGCAGCCGGTGGTGTGGATCTCGCTGGAGGACGCACGCGCGTACGCGGCCTGGGCCGGCAAGCGCCTGCCGCGCGAGTGGGAATGGCAGTACGCCGCGCAGGGCGACGATGGCCGCACCTACCCGTGGGGCGAGAGCTGGGACGCCTCGGCCGTGCCGGCGCCGCAGTACGGGCCGCAGGCCGGCGCGCCGGCCGACGTGACCGCGCACCCCGCAGGCGCCAGCCCGTTCGGCGTGCTCGACCTGGTCGGCAACGTCTGGCAATGGACCGACGAATACGTGGATGCGCACACGCGCGCGGCGGTGCTGCGCGGCGGCAGCCGCTACCGGCCGCAGACCTCGCACTGGTACTTCCCGCAGGCGCTGCGCCTGGACGAGCACGGCAAGTATCTGCTGATGGCGCCGTGCCGGGATCGCTCGGCCTATATCGGCTTCCGCTGCGTGGTGGATGCCGCATGAGCGCCGTGCTGCGCTTTCCTTCGGCCGGGCAGGTGCGGCTGGGCGGTGTGCTCGGCGAGGCCATCGAGGCCAGCCGCAAGGGGCGGCTGTCGCACTTCATCGTGGATGTGCACAGCCCGGCGATCGCGCTGTTCGATCCGGCCCGCGCCGAGGGCAACCACGAAGGCGACTGGTACGGCGAGCACGCCGGCAAATGGCTGATCGCCGCGGCCCGCGCGGCCGCCCACCAAGGCGACGACGTGCTGCGCGCGCGGGTGCTGCAGGTGGCCGATCATCTCGCCGTCATCCAGCGCGCCGATGGCTATCTGGGCACCTACGCGCCCGAGCGGCGCTTCACCGTGCCGCAGCCGCCGCGCCCCTGGAGCTGGGACGGCGCGCCGGCACTGCGCACCTGGGACGTGTGGACGCATGCCTATCTGGTGCTGGGCCTGATCGAAGCATGGCGGCTGGGCGGCAGGCCCGCGCATCTGGACGCCGCACGCGCCATCGGCCGGCTCTGCCATGCCGCCTTCGTCGAGGGCGGGCTGGACATCACCACCTGCGGCAATCACTTCGGCATGTCGGCCACGGTGCTGCTGGATGGCGCGGTGGAGCTGTTCCTGGTCACCGAAGAACCGCAGTTCATTGAGCTGGCCCGGCGCATCGTCGAACAGGCCGACCACAACCCGCCGCTGGCCCTGGTCCAGCGCCTGCTGGCGGGCGTGGACGCGTCCGAGATCGGCACGGGCAAGGCCTACCAGCTGCTGTGGAATGCCGCGGCGCTGGCCAAGCTGGCGCGCGCCACCGGCGATGCGACGCTGCTGCCTGCGCTGGAGCGGCTGTGGGCCAACGTGCACGACCATCACCTGAGCCTGGGCGGCGGGCCATGGGGCGGGGCAGGGCTGCGTTCGCGCGAGTGCTTCAACCCGCCGTTCGTGTTCGATCCGCAGGGGTATGTCGAGACCTGTTCCACCCTGGCGTGGCTGCAGTTCACCCGCGAACTGCTGGCCTGGACCGGCCATGCCCGCTACGTCGATGCGATCGAGTGCACCGCGTTCAACGAACTGCTCGGCGCGATGGCGGCCGACGGGCAGGACTGGTGCTACTACAGCTTCGGCAACGGTCGCCGGACGCACACCACCTACTGGCGCTGCTGCAAGTCCAGCGGCGCGATGGCGATGGAAGAGCTGCCGATGCTGGCATACGCGACCAGTGCGCGGGACGTGCGCGTCAATCTCTTCGTCCCCGGCGAGGTCGTCTTCGACGACGGCCCCGCGCCCGGCCTGCGCATCGTCCAGCAAGGGCAGGGTGAGGTGCCGATGCAGGTCGAGCTGACGCTGCAGCCGGCCCACTCCTCGACCTTCGTGCTTGCCTTGCGACAGCCCGCGTGGAGTGCACCCATGCAGGTCCGCATCGATGGCGAACTCCAGGACGCGCGCGCCGACGACGATGGCTACGTGCGGGTGCAACGCCAGTGGCAGATCGGCACGCGCATCGAGATCGCCTTCAGCGCACGTCCGCGGCTGCAGCGGCGCGCCAACCGCAACGTGCAGGAATCGCGTGCCCCCGACGGATCGCCCGTGGCGCAGGAAGTGCTGCGCCACGATTACGTGGCCGTGTCGTGGGGACCGTTGGCCTATGCCACGGCCTTGGCCGAAGGCGACAGTCCTGCGCCCGACCTGCCGCTGTCCAACGCCTCGCTCGACACGCAGCTCGATCCGGCCGGCGCGCCAGGTGCGGAGATCGCGCTGGCGTTGCCCGGCGGCATCAGACGGCTCTCGCCGTTCTGGCGCGTCGGCGATCGCCGCGACGGCAGTTGGCATGCCACCTGGTTCCGCCTGCCGCTGACCGCGGAGGATGGGACGACTTCGCCAACAAATTGTCGGTCCAGAACCTAGGCTGGCGGCCTGTATCGCGTTGCCCTGGCGCCACACACTTCCCCCATGGGATCCATGCAAGCGCATTCATCGATGGCCACGACCTCGCTGTTCGACCAGATCCATCGCGATGGTCCGCCAGGACCACTGACGGGCGTCAGGGTGCTCGATCTCAGCGCCTACATCGCCGGCCCCTACGGCTGCACCCTGCTCGCCGACCAGGGCGCGACCGTGCTCAAGGTCGAACCGCCGGCTGGCGACAACCTGCGGCAGTATCCCTCGACCCTGCCCAGCGAGAGCCGCGCCTTCCTCGGCGTCAATCGCAGCAAGCGCGGCATCGTGCTGGACCTCAAGGACCAGGCGCAGCACGCGCAACTGCTGCGCCTGGTGCGCGAGGCCGACGTGCTGGTCCACAACTTCCGCCCCAGCGTGCCGGCGCGCCTGGGCATCGATTTCGAACGGCTGTCGGCCTTCAACCCGCGGCTGGTGTACTGCGCGGTCTCCGGCTATGGCGAGCGCGGGCCGATGCGCGAGAAGGCCGGCTACGACCAGGTGCTGCAGGCCATGACCGGCATGTGTGCCCTGCAGGGCAAGCGCAGCGGCCCGCCGGAGATCATCTACGGCTCGGTGGTGGACTACTACGCCGCGGCCCTGGTCGCCTCGGGCGTGACCGCCGCCTTGTACGAGCGCGAGCGCAGCGGCGTGGGCCAGTTCGTCGGCGTCTCGCTGCTGCGCGCCGCGCTGACCATGCAGTCGGCCAGGCTGGTCTGGGTCGAGGGCGAGGCGCTGGATATCGGCCGCGACATGCGCTCCGGTGGCGTGACCGGCATCCATCCGGCCAAGGAGGGATACCTCTACCTCTCGGCCAATACCGCGCGCTTCTGGCAGGCCCTGTGTCGACTCACCGGTCTGGACGCCCTGGCCGACGATCCGCGCTACGCCAGCGTCAAGCTGCGCGCCCAGCACGCCGGCGAGATCCTGCCGCGCCTGCACGAAGCCCTGCAGGCGCATACCGCCATGCAGTGGGAGGAGATCTTCGGCGACGCCGTGCCGTGCGCGGCCGCCCGCAAGATCGAGGACATGTTCCAGCACCCGCAGGTGCATGCCGAACAGATGATCGGCGAGGTCGCCCATCCCGTGGTTGGCAAGTACCAGAACGTCACCCGCCCCATCGTCTACGGCCGCACTCCCGGCCCCGAACCCTTCGCCGCGCCGACGCTGGGGCAGGACAATGCGTTGCTCTGATTCGAGGCGGGCGGTGCAAAGCGGGATCGATTGCCTTGCGACCCGTTTGCCTGTCATCTGATGGGCAGTTGAAGCAGCTGTTTCCCAAGCGGAGACAGCAAACGGCTTCGATCAGAGCCAAAGAGCCGCGTTTCGCGTGCGTCTAGGATCGGCCCTTCAGAAAATCGATAAACGCCCTCAGCGCGGCGGACTGATGGCGGCGACTCGGGAAGTAGATGTAGAGCGCCTCCATGGGCGATGACCAGGCGGGCAGCACGTGTGTCAGGCGTCCTTCATCGATGAGGGCGGTCACCATCGCGCTTGGCGCGCTGGCGATCCCGAGTCCACGGACGGCAAGGTCGATCTGCGAAGCGAGATCGTGGACGATGGTCGCTTCAGGCAGGGAGATCTGGATCCTGTCGTCGGCCGATACCAGCGTCCAGGGAATGATCGATCCGGTGAGCTGGCTGCGGCAGACGATCGCGCGATGCGTGAGCAGGTCGCTCGGGCTGCCGGGCAGTGGACGGTTCGCCAGATAGGACGGCGCTGCCACCAGAATCGCAGCTGACGGAGGCGCGACCTGGACGGCGACCATGTCCTTCTCGAGATGGTTGCCGAAGCGCAGACCGGCGTCGTAGCCCTGCTTGACGATATCCACCAGGCGCGCTTCGACCGCGATCTCCAGTTCCACCTCGGGAAACGCGTCCTTGAAGGCGACCAGCGTGCTGGCAATGAGCTGATCGAAGGGGGCCCGCGGCATCGTCAGGCGCAAGGGACCGGCCGGGCGACCGCTTCGGCCCGTTGCATCCTCGGCAGCCTGTCTGAGTTGCTCCACCGCCGGTGCGGCCGCGAGCAGGTAGTCGCTGCCGACGTCCGTCAGGCGCACGCTGCGCGTGGAGCGGCGAAACAGCGGCGTGCCGAGGCGCTCCTCGAGGCTTCGGATCGCCTGGCTGACCGCGGACGGCGACACGCCCAGGCGCCGGGCCGCTTCCGAGAAGCTGCCCGCTTCCGCCACCGCTACGAACATGGCAACGCCATCAAGCGTGTCTCTGTATCGCACCCATCTGCCTTGAAGTTTTGCTTAAAGCCTCATGCCGGGTCGCCCCGCTTATCGCGGGCGCGCTTTCGCCCTACTTATAAGGCATGCGCCAGAACGACAAGATGAGCGGTACGCCACTCCACACGCCCGGCATCGGCGGTGAGCCTGCCCTCACGCGACGGGCCATCCTCATGGCGCTGGGCGCGGCAGCGACGCTGCCGATGGGCGCATGGGCCGCAGCCCCCGCCGCGCTTGCCTCGCGCACGTTCGCCACGCTTCGCCATACCACCCATTACCTCGAATGCGGCCCGGCCGATGGGCCGTTGATGATCTTTATGCATGGTTGGCCGGAGCTTGGCCTCATCTGGCGCGCGCAGATGCAGGCCTTCGCGGCGGCGGGCTGGCGATGCATCGCGCCGGACATGCGGGGCTATGGCGGCTCTTCGGCGCCCGCCGCGATCGACGCCTACACCAACGAGCAGGTCGTCAGGGACATGGCGGACCTGCATGACCATCTCGGCGGACGGCCGGCCATCTGGATCGGCCATGACTGGGGAAGCGTCATTGCCGCCTCGCTGGTCGCCCATGCGCCCGCCCGCAGCCGTGGCGTAGTCCTGATCTCCGTTCCCTATTTTCCGGATGCGAACGCGTTGCCGACGCTGGTTCCCCTGGTCGATCGCACGATCTACCCGGCCGATGCGTATCCGGATGGGCAGTGGGATTACTACCGCTACTACACGACGCACTTCGAGGCCGCCGTCGCCGACCTGGACGCGGACAAGGCGGCCTCGCTGGCCTCGATCTATCGCTCCGGCGACCCCGCCAGCGTCGGCAAGCCCTCGCCCAATGCGGGTGTCACCCGCAAGGGCGGTCGCTTCGGTGAGGCCCATCGCGCGCCGCCGACCAGGCCCGATCCGGCGCTCTGGCCGGCGGCGGACTTCGCCGCACTGGTCGCGTCCTTCAACGTCCATGGCTTTCGCCCGCCGTGCGCGTGGTATCTCAACGACGCGGCCAATATCGCCTATGCCCGCCGCGCGCCGGACGGCGGCCGGATCTCGCTGCCGGTGCTGTTCGTGAACGGCCAGTACGACCAGATCAATACCATCAACGGCAATCGCTACGGCGAGCCGATGCGCGCGGCCTGCGCGGACCTGACGACGGCCGACCTGCTCGGTGCGCACTGGCTGCCGCTCGAGCGCAAGTCCGAACTCATCGGCGCCATCCAGGCGTGGCTGCAGGCCAAGCATCTGTCCGCCACACGAGCGTAAGGATCCAGGTGTGAATTCGAGCGAGCGCCGGATCGGCGGTCTGCGCGCAGGCGCCGGGTGGGCGCAAAGCCGCGTGCTCGTGCCGCTGGCCCTCGCAGCAAGGTCGAACACCTGACCAGAAACGCCGTTCTGCATCTGCAGAGCGCGACGTTCGGATTCGCGTCTGCTCGGCCGGCATGCCGTAAGCGACTGCGCTGGCAGTGACCTCGCTGGCGGCTCAGAAGTCAGCCTTGCTCCTCAGGTTGCTGCGCCGGGACAGCGTTCTCTGCCTGCCGGACAACCTATGATTGGGAACTCGTGGGACTTCCGAATAGTGGTGCATGGCATCGCGTGCTCACCCGTCTGTGCACTCCCTCTTTCCCGGCTTCAGGGGGTTCTTCAGCGGGGGAGCGGGCATCGCAGCCAGTAGGTAGGTGTCTCCGGAGCGGTCTTACACACCAGCCCTTCATGCACGAGCCTGAAAGATGCACCACAGTGGGCGGGCAGGTAAGTCGGTTGGCCCACCGCATGGTGGTGATGTCCGATGAGGGCGTTGGCCACGCTCATCCGCAGGCGCCTGGAAGATGGCGGCCAATGCCGCGCGGGCCCGCGACAGGTTGGTGCTGCCGAAGGCGAAGCAACGCTGGCCCAGGGCGTGACCTGGCTCGCGCTGGCTCCTCGCTCGATGGCGCACAGTCGCCAAGCCCGGCACTTGACCGACTCGGCTCGTAGTCGGCCCATCGCTCCCTCATGCACCACAGGATCAGGACATGCCAGGCTCTTCTCGCGTTGAACCCCCTCCTACGACAGCCGCCAGCGGCTTCGTCCAGGTACGCGGTGCGCGCGAGAACAACCTCAAGGATGTGGATGTTTCCATTCCGCGCAACGCGCTGGTGGTGTTCTCGGGCGTCTCGGGCTCCGGGAAGTCTTCGCTCGCCTTCGGCACCCTTTATGCCGAGGCCCAGCGACGCTACTTCGAGTCCGTGGCGCCCTATGCGCGGCGGCTGATCGATCAGGCGGGCGTGCCGGACGTCGATGCGATCGAAGGCCTGCCGCCCGCGGTGGCGCTGCAGCAGCAGCGAGGCGCCAGCAACGCGCGTTCCTCGGTGGGCAGCGTGACCACCCTCTCCAGTCTTGTGCGGATGATGTACTCGCGCGCAGGCGCCTATCCGGCCGGGCAGCCGATGCTGTATGCAGAGGACTTTTCGCCCAACACGCCGCAGGGGGCATGCCCCACTTGTCACGGCCTGGGCTACGTGTACGAGGTGACCGAGGCGATCATGGTCCCCGATCCCTCGCTGTCCATCCGCGAGCGTGCGATCGCCTCGTGGCCACCGGCCTGGCAGGGCCAGAACCTGCGCGACATCCTGGTCAGCATGGGCTACGACGTCGACCGGCCGTGGAAGGACCTGCCGAAGAAGGACCGCGACTGGATCCTGTTCACCGAGGAAACGCCGACGGTGCCGGTGTATGCGGGCTTCACGCCTGCCGAGACCCGCGCCGCGCTCAAGCGCAAACTGGAGCCGAGCTACATGGGCACCTTCACCGGTGCCCGGCGGTATGTGCTGCACACCTTCGCCAACACCCAGAGCGCGCTGATGCGAAAGCGCGTGTCCCGTTTCATGGAGGGCAAGCTGTGCCCCAGCTGCCACGGGAAGCGGCTCAAGCCCGAAGCGCTGTCGGTCACCTTTGCCGGCGTGGACATCGGTGCCTTCCTGCAGATGCCGCTGGACCAGCTGGCGGCCCTGCTCGAACCGATTGCCCAGGGCGACTTCGGCGTCCATGCGGCGGGGGCGGGGACGGACAGAGAGGCGACCCGGCGCGACCGTGCCAGGCGCGCGGCCTCCGGCCGTGCGACGCATGCGGTATCGCCCGACGTGCGGCGCACCTCCGCGCTGTCGGAAGAAAAGCGCCTTGCCGCGCAGCGCCTGGCCGGCGGCGTGGTGGCACGCCTGCGCCAACTGCGCGGGCTGGGCCTCGGCTACCTGACGCTGGACCGCGCCACGCCGACGCTTTCGGCCGGCGAGTTGCAGCGGCTGCGGCTGGCGACCCAGCTGAGTTCGCTGCTGTTCGGCGTCGTGTACGTGCTCGACGAGCCTTCGGCCGGCCTGCACCCCTCCGACAGCCAGGCCTTGTACGACGCGCTCGATCGGCTGCGTGACGCGGGCAATTCGGTGTTCGTGGTGGAGCACGACCTGGACCTGATGCGCCGTGCGCAATGGCTGGTGGATGTCGGGCCGGATGCCGGGGAGCACGGCGGCCACGTGCTCTACAGCGGACAGCCGGATGGCCTGCGCAAGATCGCCCAGTCGCGCACCGCGCGCTACCTGTTCGGTGAAATTCCCACGCCGGCCAGCCGGCCACGCGAAGCGACCGGCTGGCTGGAAATGCAGGGCATCCACCGCCATAACCTGCGTGGCGTGGATGCGCGTATTCCGCTGGGTGTGCTGACCGCCGTCACCGGGATCTCCGGCTCCGGCAAGTCCAGCCTCGTCGCGCAGGCCCTGCCGGAGCTGCTATTGCTGCACCTGGGCCACGAGCCGGAAGACGACGCCGACAGCGCCACCAGCGAGGGGCCGGCAGTGATCGAGGCGACCGGCGGCCATCTGGCGGGCGACGTGGACGCCCTGCAACGGCTGGTGCAGGTCGACCAGAAGCCGATCGGTCGCACGCCGCGCTCGAATCTGGCCACCTACACCGGCCTGTTCGACCATGTGCGCAAGCTGTTCGCCGCCACGCCTGATGCGCGGCGCCGCCGCTACGACGCCGGCCGGTTCTCGTTCAACGTCGCCAAGGGGCGCTGCGAGACCTGCGAGGGCGAAGGCTTCGTCAGCGTGGAGCTGCTGTTCATGCCCAGCGTGTACGCGCCGTGCCCGACGTGCCACGGCGCTCGCTACAACGAGGCGACGCTGAAGGTGCGATGGAACGGGCGCAACATCGCCGAGGTCCTGCAGATGACTGTGGACGAAGCCGGCGCGTTCTTCAGCGGGGAAGACGCCGTGGCGCGGCCCCTGCAACTGCTGCGCGACATCGGACTGGGCTATCTGCGCCTGGGGCAGCCGGCGACCGAGCTTTCCGGGGGCGAGGCGCAGCGGATCAAGCTGGCGACCGAGCTTCAGCGCAGCCAGCGCGGCCGCAGCCTGTATGTGCTCGACGAGCCGACCACCGGGCTGCATGCGTCGGATGTCGACCGCTTACTGGTGCAGCTGCAGCGCCTGGTCGACGCCGGCAATACCGTGGTGATGATCGAGCACGACATGCGTGCGGTGGCCCAGGCCGACTGGGTGATCGACGTGGGACCGGGTGCAGGCGCTGCCGGCGGCCGCATCGTGGTGGCAGGCTCCCCGCGCACAGTGGCTGAAACGCCTGGCAGCTTGACCGCTCCGTTTCTTGCGCAGGCGCTGGTCGCCGGATCCGACGGTGAGCGTTGAAAGGGCGCACATGATCGCCTGACCCACATTCGTTCTTGCCGCGCAGAGCGAGCCCTCTGCACCGTGTAGCTTTTTTGCGGGCCGGACCGCAATCGTGCATTGCGACGTTGTCAGTTAAAGCCACATCACGGCAAAAATTTGACACGGCCATATGACAAATATGTCGATGGATGGCTCTGGAGTGGGGCCGACAAAAGGACTTGAAGAAGATGCTGTTTGCTTTGTTTGCCAAAGGTGCACGCGACGCCTTGGCTTCTGTGCTCTCTCGGAAATATGCCGCCATCTGCGCTCTTGGCCTGACCGCCGCGATCGTCAATTGCACTGCATCGGCGCAGGACGTGGATGAGTACAACGCAAAGGTCAAGAACTTTAGAGACGTCAAGCCACTTGGCCAGAATGTTTTCGGTGAGCGCGTAGAGCTCTATAAGGGGGGCCTGTCCTTCTTCCAGAAGGATTTGGCTATGCCAGGCAGGGGGCCGGACATATCCATTGGTCGCCTCTACACCCCGTCGGAGTCGCACAATGGCTATGGTGTGCCGGGATTCCAAGATTGGCAGCTCTCAGTTCCCCACCTCATCGCTAAAAGTACCAGCAAGGCTTGGAACGTTCTTGGATCCGCGGGCAGTAATAATCCGCTCGCACGCTGCTCACAGTTTTCATCCGGCGCCCCCTATCACATCGATGTCGATCTCTGGTTCAACGGCTACCAGCTAGTGACTGGAGAGGGGAGTCAGGAGGAGTTGCTGCTGAGGGCCTCGCAGAATGCCAACGCACCTGGTGGTCAGACTGCTCAGTATCCCGTTGTCACTGCGTCCGGCTGGCAGTTTGCGTGTCTGACGCAAACCGCCAATGGCCAGCCAGGCGAGGCGTTCCTCGCAACCGCTCCCAATGGGGATAAGTATTGGTTCGACTGGTTGATTCTTTCGAGAACTTACAAGAAGACGTTCGAACGGACGGCGGCGCCCCAGCCCCTTTCGGATAACATCTACGACGCCATGCTGATGGTGACGAAGGTCGAGGACAGATTCGGCAACTACGTGACGTATCAGTACGATGGCGATGAACTCAAGTCCATCCAAGGGAGCGATGGGCGATTGGTGACCATCAGCTGGACGTCGGATGGCTCGGCGATCACCAATGTGTCCTCGTCAGGGAGGACTTGGACCTACGCTTACGGCAGCGGCACCACCGGTAATGGAAATGCCTACACGTTTCTTCAGAGCGTGACCACGCCCGAGAGCAGGCAATGGACCTTCGCTCTTGACGCGTTCTACAAGTCTCGCATCTCGACAGGCAATGCCGGTTGCAGTATCCCTACCCGGCCTGCCTTGAACTCGATCGTGGGCACTATGACGGCGCCCTCAGGCGTCCAAGGCACGTTCACCATCGCCAACGTGCTGCACGGGCGATCCAACGTTCCCTTTGCGTGTCTGAGCGCGGGGGGGAGTTCACAGTTCGCCAGGGCGCCGGCGCACTTCGACGCTCTTGCCATTATCGGCTGGACTTACTCAGGGCCCGGCATTAACCGGTCCTGGAGCTATGCCTATGGCCCTATGAATGCGAGCTGGGACACGACATGTGCTTCCGGTTGCGAAAAGACGACAACGGTGGATGAGACCGCGCCAGACGGGGTGGTGACTCGTTACACCTATAGCAATGAATGGGGCGAGCGTGAGGGCAAGCAGATCTCGGTGGATGTAAACCTCAATGCGACCGCTGGCAGGAGGACCACGAGTTACACCTACGCGCCCAGCGCCGGGATGCCGTATCCAACGTCGATCGGCGAGACGTCGACGTACAACAGTGGTTCGCGCAATGACCTGCCTCTGACGACCTACACGCCGCCCCAGGTCACGACTGTGGCGCAAGACGGCGACACGTTTACTACCACGGTGAACAGCTTCGATGCGTTCGCCAAGCCGCTGTCGGTAACACGTTCGAATTCGCTGGGTGCGAGCACGACGGATGCCTACGAGTACGAGAACAACACCACCAAGTGGGTGCTGGCCCAGGTGCGCAAGGTGACCAACGCCGGCACCGGGCTGGTATCCAGCGAGCTGACCTATAACAGCGATGCACTCCCCGTCGCGCGCTATGCGTTTGGTCGTCTGCTGCACAGCTATGCCTACAATACCGATGGGACGTTGGCTTCCTTCTCCGATGGCGCCGGTCATGCGACCCAGACCTCGGATTGGTATCGTGGCATCCCGCGAACGATGACCTTCGCCGACAATACGACTCAGCATGCCGAGGTCAGTGACTGGGGATGGATCACCTCCATTACCGACGCCCTAGGTAACAAGACCTGCTATGCCTACGATGCGATGGGCCGCGTCTCGCAGGTGACCTATCCTTCCGAGTCGACCACGGGCGTGTGCGATGCCAGCGCCTGGACGCCGACCACGCTCGTATTCGAGCCCGTGGGCGGCAGCGAGTACGGGCTGCCCGCTGGGCATTGGCGCCAGACCGTCTCGACCGGCGCGGGAAGCCGGATCACCTACTTCGACGCGATGTGGCAACCGTTGTTGGTGCGTGAGTTCGACGGCGGAGATGTGGCGGGCACCCAGCGTTTCACTCGCTTCACCTACGACGCCAACGGCCGGCAGACCTTCGCTTCCTATCCGAGCACCAGCAGTTCGCCAACAACAGGCAACTGGACCGGCTATGACGCGCTGGGGCGGACGACTTCGTCCTCCGTGGATAGCGACTCGGGCACGCTGACAACGCTGACCAGCTATCTGTCCGGGCATCGGACTCAGCTCACCGATCCGCGTAACCTGCAGACCACGACTTCATATCAGGTCTACGATGAGCCGGCGTACGACAGTCCCACGTTGATCCTGGCGCCGGAGGACTCGCGGACGGTCATCAACCGCGATGTCTTCGGCAAGCCATTGTCGATCACCCGAAGCAATGGCTCCGGCTCGGTCTCGGTGACGCGCAGCTACGTCTACCAGGCCGATCAGCAACTGTGCAAATCGATCGAGCCGGAGGCCGGGGCGACGGTCTACGGCTATGACGCAGCGGGCAACATCGTGAAGTCCGCGACCGGGCTGAACGTCTCTTCGTATGTCAGCACCTCCTCGTGCGATCAAGACCAAGCCTGGGCCAGTGGCCGGATGGTGAGCCGCACGTACGACGCGCGCGATCGCCTGGCGACGTTGTCCTTCCCCGATGGTCGCGGCAACCAGAACTGGAGTTACACCGCTGATGGGCTGCCCAGTCAGGTCACGACCTACAACAGCAACAACGGCGATGTGGTGTCCAATACCTACATTTACAACCATCGCCGGTTGCTGGTAGGCGAGGACATGGCGCAGCCCGGCGCCGACACGGTCTCGATGGACTATGGCTATGACGCCAACGGCAACCTGGCCATGCACGTGTATCCCTCGACGCTGGCCGTGTCCTATGCGCCGAACGCGCTTGGGCAGCCGACCAGGGCTGGGAGCTATGCCACTGGCGTGAGTTACTACCCCAACGGTGCGATCAAGCAGTTCACCTATGGCAACGGCATTGTCCACACCATGACCCAGAACGCTCGGCAGCTGCCGGCGCGCAGCACCGATGGCGCGGTGATGGACATGGGCTACAGTTTCGATGCCGACGGCAACGTCGCCTCGACCACCGACTACGTGGATGGCAGGCAGACCCGCTCGATGACCTATGACGGACTGAACCGGTTGGCGACCACCAGCTCGGTGATGTTCGGCGGGAACAACCAGGCGGCGTTCACATACGACGCGTTGGACAACCTGCAGACCTTCAAGGTGGGCGACAAGGTCGACTATCAGTACAACTACGACAGTCAGCAACGCCTGATCCTGGCGTCCAACGCGATTGGCCCGAGCGTGGGGGTCGGTTACGACGCCCAAGGCAATGTGGAGAACCGCAACGGCAAGCACTTCGACTTTGATTACGGCAATCGATTGCGTTGTAACGCAACGGCAGCGGGTTGCGCCGGTTCGGTGATCGAGCGTTATCGCTATGATGCCAATGGTCGCCGCGTGCTGAACGACAGCCCGACACTGGGCAAGATATTCTCGTTGTACGGGCAGGATGGCGTGCTGCGCCGCCAGCAGGACCAACGTACCGGCAAGACCTCCGAGTATGTGTACCTGGGCGGCAGCCTAGTAGCGCGGGTAGTCAACGTGCAGGCGCTGCCGGTGCCGACGACCTCGGTGCCGGCCAGCAGCTCAAGCGGCCTGTACACCGTGAGCTGGACCGCTACCGCCAACACCACCAGCTACGAGGTCCAGGAGAAAGTGGGTAGTACAGGTGCGTGGACGGGCGTCTACAGCGGCACCGGCAACAGCCTGGCGTTCAGCGGCAAGGGCAATGGGGCGTACAGCTACCGTGCCCGTTCGTGCCTGTATGCCAACTGCGGAGCTTGGAGCAATGAGGCCACCGTGGCCGTTGAGCTGGTGCCGACCTCGGCGCCGAGCATCACCTCTCCGGCGACAGCGGTGAACGGCAACTTCAGCGTCAGCTGGGGTGCAGTGGGCAACACCACGGCCTACAAGCTGGAACAGCAGGTCGGCTCGGGCAGTTGGAGCGAGATCTACAGCGGTCTGGCGCAGAGCAAGGACTTCACCGGCCTGGCTGCTGGAACCTATGGCTACCGTGTGCGCGCCTGCAGCGGTAGCGGCTGTGGTGGCTACTCGACCACCACCCAGACCACGGCCGTTTACGCGCCCGGCACTCCGGGAACCCCGAGCGCACCAGGTTCGGTGGCGACCGGCAGCTATACGGTGAGCTGGAGCGACGTAGGCGGTGCGAGCCAGTACCGGCTTGAGGAAAGCGCGAATGGGGGCGCCTGGTCCGAGGTGCTGGTCAGTGCGGCGACCAGCTACGGTGCCAGTGGCAAGGGCACCGGCAGCTACGGTTATCGCTTGCGGGCATGTAACGCGGCAGGATGCAGTGGCTACTCGGGCACAGCCTCGGTGACGGTCACGCTGGCGCCGACGGACGCGCCAGGGATGAGCGTTCCGGCGGCAAGCACGACAGGCAGCTACGCCATCAGTTGGAGTGCGGTGGCCGGAGCGTCCAGCTACCAGGTACAGGAGAACGGTGGCCTGATCTACAACGGCAGTGGCACCTCGACCAGCATTGGCGGCAAGGGCAACGGCAGTTACCAGTACAACGCACGTGCCTGCAACGCGGGTGGGTGTGGACCATGGAGTTCCACGGCTACCACGACTGTCAGCATTCCGCCGCCCATCCCTTCCGCGCCAACGGGCTTGACGGTGCGTGGTCAAGCGGTGTCTCCACCCGGTACAAGGCCAGTCCTGTCGGAGTGGGACATCAGCTGGTCTGCCGTTGCGGGGGCGACCAGTTACCAGGTCGGCTACAACACCACGTCGGGACCAAGCGTGTTTTACACCGGAAGTGCCACCAAAACGGACTACACCCACACAGGAAGCTATAAATTCTCTGTAAGGGCCTGCAATGACTCCGGCTGCTCTGCATGGACGGTACAGAACTGATGAATACCAAATCCTGGTTCGTAAGCCTGTTGCTGGCGTGCTTAGCGAGCGCTTCGGCAGGAAATGCCTCTTCGCAGACGGTCGAATATATACATACGGATTCGCTCGGCACTCCTGTCGTTGTCACTGATGCGGCGAAGAGCGTCATAGAGCGTAGGGATTACTTACCCTATGGAGACTCACTAAATCAAACCAACAGCGATTCCCCTGGATACGTAGGACATGTTCAGGATTCCGCGACAGGTCTCAGCTACATGCAGCAAAGGTACTTTGATTCGGCGATGGGGAGATTTATCTCCACAGATCCGGATGTGGTTGACCAAGTGCGCGCCGGGAACTTCTCCAGATATGCATACGCAAACAATAATCCATATACGAATGTGGATCTTGACGGAAGAGAAACGGGTACGGCGTTCAAGGTCATAAATGAAGCTACAAATGGCGGTGAGATAAAGTCCCCCCCTCCCAGTGACAAAGATTGGCTAGGACCTGCCATTGGTGTGGGTTTAGGCCTAGCTCTGGCTCCCGTAGCCGTATACGGAGGGGCTGAAGTTGCTCTTTCGGCAGCTGCGAATCCTGTCACGGCAACAAATATTGTCAACGGCCTTTTTGAGGCCGCCGCTGGCACATCAATTGCCGCAGGGCCTGGGAGGCAAGTTTTTCAGAACTTAGCTCCCGCAGATGAAATCATGCCTAGTATGGCATTTGCTGCCTCGCAGATCCAGAAAACCTCCTACAGTGGAAGATTGAACTATGTTGTAACGGAGGCCGGGAAATTAGTAATAGGCAGGGAAGGGCATATAAGTCTCGCGCGCGGTGCTGGCGTGACAGCAGCAGGTGAGGCAAGATTTGTTAACGGGGCGATTAGGTCGTTGAATAACGCATCTGGACATTATAGGCCTGCTGGAGATTCGGCAAGGCAAGCCGCTGAGGGGGCCTTTAACAATGCGGGATTTAACGCAAGCGGCACCTACGTTGAGGGGGGCTTCTAATGGACGCCGTTAACGCATTGGATTTATATTCAATAAATATAAATTATGTGCATTCAATTATTAAGGCTGGCTTCGGAGTCGATGAAGCTGAGGCCGCGATGATGCGCATAACAGATTTGATTCGAATGTATGATGAGGTGAAGGCTGAATTCTTGCGCGGTGCTGAAATAGTGTTTTGCGTGTAGCGAGCCTGCTCATGCTCCTGCTGGCCTGCCTCCGCCCGAGTTAATTGAACTCATCGCATACGAAGTTCGGCCGGCTGCGATCACCGAGCTGGCCGTGAGGAGAATAAATTTGAAGTTCGGGGGAGATGCTTCCTTTGCGGTTGGCGACCTTTCTGGTCGGGTTTTAGCTGCAGCAAGTGGGGATTGGCCGGACACTATTTTTTACAATGCCTATAAGGATCGGTAATTTTTTTGAAGAGATGTCCCGCTGATCCAACTGGCAGTTGAGGCTTTTACGCTTGGCTAATGTAATAGACTGAATGTTGCAGGCCTCTTCGAGTTCCGGTCGTTATTGCTACGGAATTTACGGCTGCTCCCCTTTAGGGGGGGGGCGGTGGCGGGCCTTGCCAGTACCGCGCCAGCGATGGCCGCTACTGGAACTGCAGCCGGCGCTGCCAGCGTGACAGGTAGGGTAAGTATGCTGTAGAGCACGGGGAGGCTACAGCTAGAGCAGGGCCGCAGGATAACCAGAGTTTTTAGGCGATTCCATTGTGGGCTAGCTTAACGCTCTCGCTCCTAGGAGCAGCGCATTGGCGCAAGAGGCTTTGTCTTTACCACCCGGCAATAAGGCGACAACGATTCAAAAAGTGGTCATTTCCGCCGGCATACGATTGGAGCGCTCCCGCGCAATCCCAGTTCCAGAATGGAACCGCATGAGGGGCGGCGCGGAGCAATTTAAGTTGCTTGACCCAATTCCGCCTGAAAACTTTGGCCCAGGGACGCCACTGCAATGAAACTGTCCTCACAAGAGAGGTTGCTTACTGTAAACGGGGTGAAGATCTTACTGCCTTGGCCGGCACTCGATGTTGTCGAGACCGATGATAAAGTCGTGGTTCTGCTTGATCCAAGTTATTACCTTAAGGATCAAGCCTATAAAGAGAGCCTAAAAAAAGGTGGGGCCGCCATAAGGAACCTTATCGCGTTCCGTGCCGATGGAGTTAAACTTTGGGAAGCTCCATTTCCGGAAAGTTCTGACTACTACTACAAGATTGCTTCATCATCGCCGTTAATCGTCAACTCCTTTTCATCGTATCGGTGCGAGATCGATCTTGAGGACGGAAGTATAAAAGGGCTGGAGTTCATGAAGTAAAAAAGCGATAAAGCGTCTGTGGGAGGGCACCTGAAGCGATTTTGTGGCGTGCTCCCCCTGGCTAGATCCGCTATCCGTCGTAGGGTGTGCCACGCGAAGCGCGGCGCAATCAATGGGTGCAGCGCGGTCGAAGTCTGAAGACACAGAGGTACCGGCAAACGTGGCCGACTTTCTCAATTAGGGCCGTGGCTCACCAGAGGAGGCTGAGCGTCTTTGCCTTTGCTGCTTCTGCGTTTGATGCCAGCCCTTGGCGCTGCCCGTCGATTTGACCGTCTAGAACGGCGAAGAGACAGTGCCGGAGATCGGGGGTTTTCAGCCGCATGTGGTGGGCCCACCAGGATTCGAACCTGGAACCAAAGGATTATGAGTCCTCTGCTCTAACCGTTGAGCTATAGGCCCGCTGCGGGGGGCGGGCATTGTAGCGTCCGGGGCGCTCGCGTCGATGCGGTTGGGGTAGTGGGGTAGACCGCGTCTGGGCGAGCTGCGTTCTGGCGCAGGTTGCGGTCGAGCGTTGTGTGGAGCACCGGCGTCGGCAGGCGGCACGGGTCCTTTGCATGGATTACGTCTCCGTGTGCGGTGCTCAGGTGCGTCAGATGCTGTAGGAAAAGCGAAGACGCCAGAGGTCAGGCGTCCCGGGCGCCGCCTGGCTTCTTTGTCCACCTCTGACACATCCAGTCGATGTCAGGCACCTGCGCTGCGGCAGGCCGGGTCGGGCCGCTTTGCGCATCGTCATTGCTGCTCCGCAGCACGCGCGAATGCGGGTTTGCAGCTTGCAATCAGCACCGCGGCTGCTATCGTGCAATCGATTGCATGGGGAGGCTCATGCGGCGTCATGTCCGGTTGGGAGGCCGAGGCGATGGCACGAAGCGACAGTGCGCGGGGCTTGGGTTGGATCTACGCGGAGGGTGAACCTTCTCCGTGGCAGCGGCGCTTTTTTTCTCGTTCCAGTGTCCAGCCCGCTGTGGCAACACGCGGGCTGAGGGTTGTGGCCGTTGCCCTCTCGCTGCGGCATGGCCGGCGCTCGCCCCAGGCGCGCGCCATGACCCAGGAGCGCCCCGCATGAACACCGGTCCCACCCGCCGCGATCTGCTGCGCATGGGCGTGCTGGGCGGCGTCGGGCTCGCTTCCTCCGCGCTGCTTCCTGCGTGGGCTGCGGCCCCTGCGACGACGCCATCCGCGCCCAAGGGCCGGCTTAAGCAGTCGGTGGCGCGCTGGCTGTTCCAGCAGCCCATCGACCAGCTGTGCGTGACGGTCAAGCAGGTGGGCCTGTCGGCCATCGATCTGGTCGGGCCGGAGGAGTGGCCGGTGCTGAAGGCGCACGGCATCGACAGCCCGATGTGCAATGGGGCGGAGATCAGCCTGAAGCAGGGCTTCGCCGGCACCGAGTTCCACGATGAGCTGGTCGCGCGCTACACGCGTCACATCGACCTGGTCGCCGACGCGGGCTACCGCAACCTGATCTGTTTCTCCGGCAACCGCAACGGCATGGACCCACTGCAGGGCATGCGCAATGCCGAAGTCGGGCTCAAGCGGGTGCTGGGCCATGCCGAGAAGCGCGGGGTGGTGCTGGTGATGGAGCTGCTGAACTCGCGCGTGGACCACGCCGACTATCTGTGCGACCACTCGGCCTGGGGCGTGGAGCTGTGCAAGCGCATCGGCTCGCCCAATTTCGGCCTGCTGTTCGACATCTATCACATGCAGATCATGGAAGGCGACATCATCGCGAGCATCCGTCGCAACCATGAATACTTCGTCCACTACCATACCGCCGGCGTGCCCGGACGGCATGAGCTGGACGACACCCAGGAGCTCAACTACGCCGCCATCTGCCGCGCGATCCGCGACACCGGCTTTGGCGGCTACGTGGCGCACGAATTCAGCGCCGCCCATACCGACCCGATCGACGCGCTGCGCCAGGCCATCGCCCTGTGCGACGTGTGAGAGACCCACTATCCACCGAGGGAAGCAGTCACCCATGGCAGACAACCACTACGACGCGATCGTCGTCGGCTCCGGCATCAGCGGCGGCTGGGCCGCCAAGGAGCTGACCGAGCGCGGCCTGAAGGTCCTGATGCTCGAGCGCGGCCGCAACATCGAGCACATCAAGGACTACGTCAACGCGGGCAAGGAGGCCTGGGACTATCCGCATCACGACACGCCGACCCAGCAGATGAAGGCCGATCATCCGGTCCTCAAGCGCGACTATCCGCTGTCGGAAAGCACCTACGGCATGTGGGCCGACGAGAAGGACTGCCCCTACACCGAGACCAAGCGCTTCGACTGGTTCCGCGGCTACCACGTGGGCGGACGCTCGCTGATGTGGGGACGGCAGAGCTATCGCCTGTCCGACATCGACTTCGGCGCCAACGCGAAGGAGGGCATCGCGGTGGACTGGCCGATCCGCTACGCCGACATCGCGCCGTGGTATGACCATGTCGAGCGCTTCGCCGGCATCGCCGGCACGACCGAGGGGCTGGACGTGCTGCCCGACGGGCAGTTCCTGCCGCCGATCCCGCTGAACATCGTCGAGCAGGACGTGGCCGCGCGCCTGAAGAAGGCCTTCGGCGGCACGCGCCACATGATCCACTCGCGCACGGCCAACATCACCCAGCCCAAACCCGAGCAGGGCCGGGTCAACTGCCAGTACCGCAACAAGTGCATCCTGGGCTGTCCGTTCGGCGCGTATTTCTCCACGCAGTCGGCCACGCTGCCGGCGGCGATGGCCACCGGCAACCTGACGCTGCGGCCGTTCTCCATCGTCAAGGAAGTGCTGTACGACAAGGACCGCAAGCGCGCCAAGGGCGTGGAGATCATCGACGCGGAAACCGGGCAGACCTACGTCTACACGGCCAAGGTGGTGTTCCTCAACGCCTCGGCGTTCAACTCGACCTGGCTGCTGATGAACTCGGCCACCGATGTGTGGGACGGCGGGCTGGGCTCGTCCTCCGGCGAGCTGGGCCACAACGTCATGGACCATCACTTCCGCGTCGGCGCTTCCGGCCGGGTGGATGGCTATGAGGACAAGTACTACTACGGCCGCCGGCCGTGCGGCTTCTACATCCCGCGCTTCCGCAATCTGGGCGAGGAGCGGCGCGACTACGTGCGCGGCTTCGGCTACCAGGGCGGCGCCAGCCGCACCGGCTGGTCGCGCGACATCGCCGAGCTCAACATCGGCGCCGACCTCAAGCAGGCGCTGACCGTGCCGGGCGAATGGCGCATCGGCATGACCGCCTTCGGCGAGATCCTGCCCTACCACGACAACACCATCAGCCTGAACCGCAACGTCAAGGACAAGTGGGGCCTGCCGGTGCTGGCGATGGACGTGTCCCTGCGCGAGAACGAGCACGCCATGCGCAAGGACATGGGCGCCGACGCGGCCGAGATGCTCGAGGCCGCCGGCGTCAAGGACGTGGAGGTCTACGAGAGCGACTACGCGCCGGGCATGGGCATCCACGAGATGGGCACCGCGCGCATGGGCCGCGACCGCAAGACCTCGGTGCTGAACATGCACAACCAGGTCTGGGATGCGCCCAACGTGTTCGTGACCGACGGGGCGTGCATGACCTCGGCGGCCTGCGTGAATCCATCGCTGACCTACATGGCGCTGACCGCACGCGCGGCCGACCACGCCGTGCGCGAACTCAAGGCGGGGAACCTGTAATGCAACGACGCGAACTGCTCAAGATGATCACCGCCGCCACCGGCATGGCCATGATCGGCCTGCCCTCGGTGGTGTTCGGCCAGGCCCAGCTGCCGGTGCCGCCGGCCAACAACGCCTTCTCCAAGACGCAGGTGGCGCTGCTGGACGAGATCGCCGAGACCATCCTGCCGCGCACCGACACGCCCGGCGCCAAGGATGCGGGCGTGGGGTTGTTCATGGCCCGCTTCGTGACCGATTGCTACGACCCGCAGCAGCAGGCGGTGTTCCGCGCCGGCCTGGCCGATCTGGACAAGCGGGCCAAGGGCGGCTTCCTGGCGCTCAAGCCGGCCCAGCGCGCCGAGCTGCTGGACAAGCTGGCCGCCGAGGCCCGGGCCGCCAGCCCCGATCCGAAAAAGGCCGACGACGAGGGCGCCGACAGCTCGGCGATCCCGCCGCATTACTTCACCATGATCAAGCAGCTGGTGCTGTTCGGCTTCTTCACCTCCGAGGTGGGCGCGACTAAGGTGCTGCGCTATGTGCCGGTGCCGGGCCGCTTCGACGGCGATCTGCCCTACGAGCCGGGCACCCCGGCCTGGGCGACCTGAAGGCCAACAACGTGCGATGCCACGGCATCGCCCAAGGGAGAACGAGATGAGCAAGCAAGCGATCGCGATGCTGGCCTGTGCGCTGGCCGCCGTGCCGGCGTGCGCGCAGCAGACGCAGGGCGACCCGGCCAAGACCGAGGTGTGGAAGCCGGTGCCGGCGGCCGTGGCCACGCCGGTGGGCGCGGCGCCGTCCGATGCGGTGGTGCTGTTCGACGGCAGGGACCTGTCGGCCTGGGAGGGCGAGGACGGCGGCAAGCCGGGCTGGAGCGTGGCCGATGGCGCGGTCACCGTGGTGCCGGGCAGCAAGGGCATCCGCAGCAAGAAGAGTTTCTGCGATGTGCAGCTGCACGTGGAATGGCGCACGCCGACCGAGACCAAGGGCCTGGAGGGGCAGAACCGCGGCAACAGCGGCATCTTCCTGCAGGACCGCTACGAGCTGCAGGTGCTGGACAGCTACCAGAGCGCGACGTATTCCAACGGCCAGGCCGGTTCGATCTACAAGCAGGCCATCCCGCTGGTCAACGCCTCGCGCGCGCCGGGCCAGTGGCAGACCTACGACGTGATCTGGACCGCGCCGCGCTTCTCGCAGGGCGGCGGCCTGACCGCGCCGGCGCGCATCACCGTGCTGCACAACGGCGTGCTGGTGCAGAACGACACCGTGATCGCGGGCAAGACCGAATACATCGGCGCCCCGTCCTACGCACCGCATGGCTGCGCGCCGATCTTCCTGCAGGACCACAACGCCAAGGTGAGCTACCGCAACATCTGGGTGCGGGAGCTGTAGCCGGTTCGATTCGCCAGCGGCCGCATGGCACCCATCCGTAGAGCGGAGCTTGCTCCGCTGGGGCTTTCCCGACGATCCGGGCGAAGAGCAGCGGAGCGAGCTCCGCTCTACAGGGAGGGGGCGACTCGATCTGAGACAGTTGCTCCAACAAAGGCATCGCTTCAGAAGCCGATCGCCGCGATGCCGGCCAGGACGACGACCGCGCCGGCGACGCGGCGCATGAGATGGTCTTCGCCGAACAGCCAGCAGGCGAGCAGGGCGCCGATGACGATGGACGACTCGCGCAGCGGCGCGACCAGCGCCACCGGTGCGCGCTGCATGGCGGTGAGCACCAGCAGGTAGGCCAGCGGTGAGAACAGCGCCACCACCAGGATCGGCCTGGCATCGCTGCGCAGGGTCGCCGCCAGCCGCTGCCTGCGGCGCAGCGCCAGCGGCGTCATGATCAGGCCCTGCAGCAGCAGGGTGCCGGCGTAGTAGCTCGCCGGCGCCAGGCGCCAGGTGGTGACCGCGTAGCTGTCCCAGAGCGTGTAGGCCGCGATCGCGGCCCCGGTCGCGCCGCCCCAGAGCAGCCCCGGCAACGCATGCCGGCTCCCCGTGCGGAAGGGATTGCCGATGACGACGAGGATGCCGGCGACGATGAGCAGCGCGCCCAGCAGCGCCACCGGCGTCAGGCGTTCGCCCAGCACCAGCACCGCGAAGCCCATCGTCAGCATGGGCCCGGTCGCGCGCGCCACCGGATACACCACGCCCAGCGCGGCGCGGTCGTAGCCGGCCTGCAGCGTCAGCGAATACGCCGTGTGCAGCCCTGCCGAGAGGACCGATGCCACGACCAGCCGCGCATCGAAGGGTTGCTGCTCGCGGATCGCCATCGCAATGCCGAACGGGACGAACAGCAGCGTGGACGCCCAGGTATAGGCCCAGACGAACAGGAAGGCGTCACCGCGCTTGGACTTGGAGGCGAGGTTCCATACCGCGTGCGCCCCGGCCGCGCCGAGGACCATCGCGACCGTGCCGGGCGACATCAGGACAGGTCGGGCAGATCGATGCCCGCCCGCTCCGCGCGGCGCGTGCGCGCCGGATCCCGCAGCGCGAGCGCGGCGACCAGCGCATCGATGACGACTAACTGGGCCAGCCGGCTGCCCGCCGCGGCCATCTGCGCCGGCAGCGGTGGCCCGCCGACGACCAGCGCGATATCGGCCAGCTTCGCCAGCGGCGTGCCGTACTGGTTGCTGATGGCGATGAGCGAGGCGCCGGCCGAGCCGGCCGCATCGGCGATGGCGAGCGTGGTGGCGGTGCGCCCCGTCGAACTCACGGCGATCACGGCATCGCCCGGGCCGAGCAGGCGCACCGCGATCATGGCCGACAGATGATCCGCGATGCCGACGGTGGTGACGCCGACTGCGCGCAGGCGGAAGACGGCATCGGCGGCCACCGTCGCCGAAGGCCCGGCGCCGAAGACGATGACCTGGCGCGCGGCGTGCAGGACGCCGACCGCCTTGCCCAGCGCCGCCGGTTCCACCGCGCCACCGAGCGCGGTCAGCGCATCGGTGCCCGCGCGGATGGAGGCCTCCAGCACGGCGGCCAGCGGCGCATCGGCGGCGAGCGCGGCGGGAGGCGCGAAGAAGCCGGCGGTGCCGCGGGCGCGCGCGATCTCGAGCTTGAGTTCGGTGAAGCCGGCGAAGCCGATCGCCCGCGCGGCGCGCACCACGCTTGGCGGCGACACGCCGGCGCGTGCGGCGACCTCCGCGGTGGTGCTGGCGCCCACGAACAGCGGATCGGCCAGCAGCAGCGCGGCGACCTTGGCCTCGCTCGCGGCGAGATCGCCGCAGCGCGCCTGGATGCTGCCGAGCCACTGGCCGAGCCGTCCTTCCGCCTGCGTAACGGAGTTACCTTTCTTCCTGCTCATATGGAATATGTTACATATCCGGCTCGGCCCGCGCGACTGGCGCGTAGGGCAAGCCCTTCCCACCAAGCAACAGGTGCGCGATGCACACGCAGTCCAATCCTTCCGACATTACCGTCGCGGTCGTGGGCCCCGGCGCCATCGGCACCACGGTCGCGGCGATGCTGCACGAGGTCGGCCGCACGCCCCTGCTGTGCGGCCGCACGGCCCGCGACCAGCTATGGCTGCAGGACGGCGATCGCCGCATCGGCGTCCCCGGGCCGGTGCTGACCGACCCCGCGCAGTGCGATCGCACGGTCGACCTGATCTTCCTGGCGGTGAAGGCGACGCAGAACGCGGCAGCGGCGCCGTGGCTCGCGGCGCTGAGCGGCCCGCGCACGGTGGTGTGTGCGCTGCAGAACGGTGTCGAGCAGGTCGATTCGCTCGCGCCGCACTGCCCGCAGGGACGGATCGTGCCCGCGGTCGTGTGGTTTCCCGCACAGGCGCAGGCCGATGGCAGCGTCCGCCTGCGCGCGCCGGCGCGCCTCACCCTGCCGGACACGCCCGATGCCGGCGTCGTCGCCGAGGCGCTGCGCGACACCCGCTGCGCCATCGAGCTGGTCGCCGACTTCCACACCGTGGCCTGGCGCAAGCTGCTGCAGAACGCGGTGGCCGGCCTGATGGCGCTGACGCAGCGCCGCTCCGGCATGTTCGCCCGCCCGGACATCGCCGGACTCGCCCTGGCGTATCTGCGCGAAGGCCTCGCCGTGGCGCGGGCCGAGGGCGCCGCGCTTGGCGATGAGGTGCCGCAGGCGATCCTGGACCAGTTCCAGTCCTCGCCGCCCGATCTGGGCACCTCCATCCTCAGCGACCGCCAGGCCGGCAGGCCGCTGGAATGGGACATCCGCAACGGCGTCATCGCCCGCCGCGGCCGCGTCCACGGAATTCCGACTCCCATCAGCGACATCGTGGTGCCGCTACTGGCCGCAGCCAGTGACGGCCCAGGCTGATCTGTTCGGCGGCCTGCTCCCACCTGTAGAGCGGAGCTTGCTCCGCTGAGGCTTTCCCAATGATGGCCGAAGCGCAGCGGAGCAAGCTCCGCTCTACAAAAATGGCGCGACGTGGAAGGCATCAGAGGCCGTGATGACCACGACCTGCAAAGAACGACGGCGCCCGAAGGCGCCGTCGTTCCGGTCCTGTGCCGGCGTGCCGCGCCTCAGCGCTTCACATCGGCCGGCAGATGCTCGACCAGATAGGCCGCGCCGGCCTTATCCCGACGCCAATCAGCGACCTCGTGGTGCCGCCCCTGGCCGCGGCCAGTGACGGTCCAGGCTGATCTGTTTGGCGGCCTGCTCCCACCTGTAGAGCGGAGCTTGCTCCGCTGGGGCTTTCCCGATGATGGCCGAAGCGCAGCGGAGCAAGCTCCGCTCTACAGAATGGGCGCGACGTGGAAGGCATCAGAGGCCGTGATGACCACGACCTGCAAAGAACGACGGCGCCCGAAGGCGCCGTCGTTCCGGTCCTGTGCCTGCGTGCCGCGCCTCAGCGCTTCACATCGGCCGGCAGATGCTCGACCAGATAGGCCGCGCCGGCCTTATCCCGACGCCAATCAGCGACCTCGTGGTGCCGCTCCTGGCCGCGGCCAGTGACGGTCCCGGATGATCTGTTCGGCGGCCTGCTCCCACCTGTAGAGCGGAGCTTGCTCCGCTGAGGCTTTCCCAATGATGGCCGAAGCGCAGCGGAGCAAGCTCCGCTCTACAGAATGTGCGCGACGTGAAAGGCATCAGAGGCCGTGATGACCACGACCTGCAAAGAACGACGGCGCCCGAGGGCGCCGTCGTTCCGGTCTTGTGCCTGCGTGCCGCGCCTCAGCGCTTCACATCGGCCGGCAGGTGCTCGACCAGATAGGCCGCGCCGGCCTTGACCACGGCGGCCGGGTCGCGCGGGTTGTCGTGCTCGATGATGTACCACTTGACCCCGGCGCGATCTGCGGCGGGCAGGATCGCCTTCCAGTTCAGCACGCCGTGGCCGACCGCGGCGAAGCCGCTCTCGTCGGCGGCCTGGCCTTCCGGCGCATTGTCCTTGGCGTGCACCGCATACAGACGGCCCTTGAGCTTGCCCAGGTACACCACCGGATCGTTGCCCGAACGCGCCACCCAGGCCAGGTCCAGCTCGGACTTCAGCGCCGGGCCGGCGCCCTCGAGCAGCAGCTCCAGGCCGGTCTTGTCGCCGAAGCGGACGAACTCGAAGTTGTGGTTGTGATAGGCCAGCGTCATGCCCTGCGCCTTGAGCGTGGTCGCCAGCTGGCCCAGCGACTTGCCCAGCGCGGTCCAGCCCGCGGCGTCCTTGGGCCGGTCGGCATCGTCCAGATAGGGCACCACCAGCACGCGGTTGCCGATGGCCTTGTTGAAGGCGACCACGCCGGGCAGATCCTTGCGCAGCTCGGCCAGCGGCACGTGCGAGGAGGTGACGATGATCCCGTACTTGTCCAGCAGCGCCTTGAGCTGCGGCGCGGTGGTGTCCTGCGTGCCCACGGTCTCCACCGCGGTGATGCCGGCGTCGTGGACCAGCTTGAGGCGGTCTTCCAGCGAGGGGATGTTGCGCAGCGAGTACATCTGCACGGCGATGGGCAGCTGCGCGGCGGTGCGCTCCTTGGCCAGCGCGGGAAGCGCTGCGCAGAGCAGCAGGGCGGTGGCGGCAAGGCGGCGGGGCAGGGTGAGCGTCATAGGTCCTCCCGGAGATTCGACGATCGAGGATGGCGGCGCGTGGTCACGCGTCGATGGATGTCCAGGCGCGCGTGCGCGCCGAGGCGATCACGCCCTCGACGATGCGCGCCGAGCGCAGGCCGTCGGCGAAGGTCGGCAGGCCTTCGGGCGTCTGCCCGGCGATGGCGCGGTAGGTGTCGGCGACGAAGGCCTCGAAACATTGCGCATAGCCCTGCGCATGGCCGGGCGGCAGCGAAGAAAGGCGGCGCTGCTCGGCGCTGCCGGCGCCCGGGCCGCGCACGAAGATCTCCTCGCGCTGGTCGGGCCGGCCGATCCACAGGCGCTCGCAGTCCTCCTGGTCGAAGGCCACGGCGGCCTTGGCGCCGTCGATCTCGAACCACAGCCGGTTGTGGCGGCCCGCCGAGACCTGGCTCACCGTCAGCGTCGCCAGCGTGCCGCGCGTGGTCTTGAACAGGGCCGCGGCCACGTCCTCGCTGGACACCGCCTGCAGCGCACCGCCGGCGGCCGGCGTGGCGAAGCTCTCGCCGGTGCTCGCGCCGCGCTCGGTGATCACGGTCTCGAAGGCTGCGCTGACCTCGGCGAAGCGCTCGCCGCCGACCCATTCCACCAGGTCGCACCAGTGCGAGCCGATGTCGGCGAAGGCGCGCGACGCGCCGCCCAGCTTAGGGTCCACGCGCCAGTTGTTGCTGGCCGGATCCAGCAGCCAGTCCTGCAGATAGCTGCCGTGGATCAGGCGCAGCGGGCCCAGTTCGCCGTCGGCGATGCGGGCGCGCGCCTCGCGCACCACCGGGTGGTAGCGATAGACGAAGGGCACGGTGGCCACCAGGCCCGTGGCAGCGGCCAGATCGGCCAGCGCCTGGGCGTCGTCCAGCGTGGTGGCCAGCGGCTTTTCGCAGATCACGTGGCGGCCGGATTCCAGTGCGGCCTGCGCCATCGGCCGGTGCAGGTGGTTGGGCGTACAGACGTGCACCACCTGCACCTGCGGATCGGCCAGAGCGTCGTCCAGGTCGCGGTAGGCGCGCGGCAGGTTCCAGGCGCGCGCGGCCTCCTCACCGCGGGCCGGCGAAGAGCCAACCACGCCGCGGACCTGTGCGCCGGCCAGCAGCGCGGCGCGGCGATGCACCGCGCCGATCATGCCGGTGCCGACGATGACGATGCCAAGCGGGCTCATGCGGTGGCGCTCCTCAATGCGTGGCCGAGGCGACGGCGGCCTTGGCCGGCCGATCGCGGAAAAGCAGCAGGAAGGCGATCAGCACCACCAGCGCCACGCCGGCCGGGAACAGCCAGATGCTCTGCCAGTCGCGCCCCGCGGCGGTGGTGTAGTGCTCGACCACCGCGCCGGACAGGAAGGTGCCGATCAGCATGCCCACGCCGTAGGTGGCCAGGGTGATGAAGCCCTGCGCGCTGCTGCGGAAGGCCGGACCGGCATGGACGTCGGTGTAGATCTGCCCGGTGACGAAGAAGAAGTCGTAGCAGATGCCGTGCAGCACGATGCCGATCACCAGCAGCGCGAAGCCGCCGCCGGCATCGCCGTAGGCGAACAGCGCATAGCGCGCCACCCAGGCGGCCATGCCCAGCGCCAGCATGGTCTTGACCCCCAGCCGCGCGAACAGGAACGGCATGGCCAGCATCAGCAGCACTTCGGACACCTGGCCCAGCGACTGCAGCCCGGCCGCGCCGCGCACGCCCAGATCGTTGAGATAGGGGTTGGTGAAGTTGTAGTAGAACGACAGCGGGATGCAGATGGCGATCGAGGCCAGGAAGAACACCAGGTACGAGCGCGACTTCAGCAGCCCCAGCGCATCCAGGCCGATCATCTTGCCCAGGCTGGCGTTGCGCTGCTGCTCCAGCGGCGGGGTGTGGGGCAGGGTGAAGGCGTACAGGCCCAGCAGCGCCGAGGCCAGCGCGGCCATGCGGAAGGTCAGCTCCAGGCGATGGGCCTGTTCCCAGCCCAGCCAGCCGATCAGCACGCCGGCCACGATCCAGCCGACGCTGCCGGCCACGCGCACCGGCGGGAACTGCTTCTCCGGCACCTGCATGTGGCGCATGGCGATGCTGTTGGCCAGCGCCAGGGTGGGCATGAACAGCAGCATGTAGCCCATCACGCAGGCGGCGAAGGTGTCGAACGTGGTCGCCACCGAGGCCCCCCACATCAGCGCCGCGCCGGCCAGGTGCAGCACGGCCAGGATGCGCTGGGCGGCGAAATAGCGGTCGGCGATCAGCCCCACCAGGAAGGGCGCGACGATCGCGCCGATGGACTGGCTCAGGAAGGCCGTGGCGACCTGGCCGGCGCTGGCCTGCAGCGGGCCCTGCACCAGATAGGTGCCCAGGGTCACGAACCACGCGCCCCAGATGAAGAACTGCAGGAACATCATCGCGCCGAGGCGCGACAGGATGGACGTCATGACTTCCCCTCCCAGGTCAGTGATTCAAAGGCCAAGCAGTGTGCGCAGCGCGTCCGGGCTGGCGCCGCTGTCGGCGAAATCGTCGAAGGCGTGCTCGGTCACGCGGATGATGTGGTCGCGGATGAAGGGCGCGCCTTCGCGCGCGCCGTCCTCGGGGTGCTTGAGGCAGCACTCCCATTCCAGCACCGCCCATCCGGGGAAATCGTACTGGGCGAACTTGGAGAAGATCGCCTTGAAGTCGATCTGCCCATCGCCCAGCGAGCGGAACCGCCCGGGCCGGTCGATCCAGTCCTGGTAGCCGGCGTACACGCCGCTGCGCGCGCTGGGGCGGAACTCGGCGTCCTTGACATGGAAGATGCCGATGCGCGCGTGGTAGCGGTCGATGAAGCCCAGGTAGTCCATCTGCTGCAGCAGCAGGTGGCTGGGGTCGTAGAGAATCTTGGCGCGCGAGTGATGGTCGACCACCTCCAGGAAGCGCTCGAAGGTGGCGCCGTCGTGCAGGTCCTCGCCCGGGTGGATCTCGAAGCACAGGTCCACATCGCAGGCGTCGAACGCATCCAGGATCGGCCGCCAGCGGCGACCGAGCTCGGCGAAGGCCTCATCGACCAGGCCGGCCGGACGCTGCGGCCAGGGGTAGAAGTACGGCCAGGCCAGGGCGCCGGAGAAGCTGGCGTGCGCCTTCAGGCCCAGGCGCTGGCTGGCCTTGGCCGCCAGCTTGAGTTGCTCGACCGCCCAGGCCTGGCGCGCGGGCGGGTTACCGCGCAGCGATTCCGGCGCGAAGCCGTCGAACAGCGTGTCGTAGGCCGGATGCACCGCGACCAGCTGGCCCTGCAGATGGGTCGACAGCTCGGTGATCTGCACGCCGTGGCTGGCCAGCATGCCGGCCAGATCGTCGCAGTAGTCCTGGCTCTCGGCGGCCTTGGCCAGATCGAAGATGTGCGGTGCGCTGGTCGGCACCTGCACCCCGCGATAGCCCAGGCCTGCGGCCCATTGCGCCAGCGTGTCCAACCGGTTGAATGGCGCGGTGTCGCCAATGAACTGCGCCAGGAACAGCGCCGGGCCCTTGAGCGTTCGCATGCTTTGCGTTCTTGATGCAATCGATTGCACGATCCTAGCATGGCGTCATGGCCGCGCACGTTGTGCATTGCACCGCAAGGCCGCGCCTGCCCGGGCGCCGCAGCCTGCGGCATAGCCATGGCCACCAAGGACGTGACACGCTTGCCCCATGCCGACCATCTACGACATTGCCAAGCACGCGGGCGTTTCGGCCGGCACGGTCTCGCGCGCGCTGTCGCGGCCGGAGAAGGTGCTGCCGGAAACGCGTGCGCGCATCGAGCGCGCCGTGGCCACGCTGGGCTATGTGCCTAACGCGGCCGCGCGCACGCTCAAGACCCAGCGCACCGGCAAGATCCTGGTCACCGTGCCGGACATCGCCAACCCGTTCTTCGCCCAGATCCTGCAGGGCGCCGAGGACGCGGCGCAGGCGGCTGGCTATGCGGTGCTGCTGGGTGATACCCAGCAGCAGCCGGCGCGCGAGGAACGCTATGCGCAGATGCTGCGCCGGAACGAGGCCGATGGGCTGATCGTGCTCGGCCACCGGCTGCCGCCGACCGCGCGGCAGATCGTCAAGCAGCTGGGCGCCGCGGCGCCGGTGGTCAACGGCTGCGAGTTTGATCCGGCGCTGGGCATCCCCAGCGTGCACATCGACAACGCCGCCGCCGCGCGCGCGGCGATGGAGCATCTCTATGCGCTGGGCCACGCGCGCATCGCCGTGGTCGGCGGTCCGCCGGACAACCCGCTGCACCAGCAGCGCCTGCAGGGCGTGCGCGCGGCGGCCAAGGCGCGTGGCCGGGTGCGCCAGCTGCGGCTGGTGCCGGGGGACTTCTCGGTGGAGTCGGGGCATGCCGCGGCCAGCGCCTGGCTGGGCACCGAGGATGCGCCGACCGCGGCGTTCTGCTTCAGCGACCAGTCGGCGCTGGGCGTGCTGGCGGCCTGCCGCGAACGCGGCCTGCGCGTACCGCGCGACCTCTCGGTGGTCGGCTTCGACGACCTGGCCTCATCGCGCTACCTCACCCCGCCGCTGACCACCGTGGCCCAGCCGATGCGCGAGATCGGCGTGCGCGCGGTCCAGCTGCTGCTGGACATCCTCGCCGCGGCCGACGTGCCGCTGCAGCAGACGCTGACCTTCGAACTGATGCTGCGCGGCTCGACCGCCGCGCCTAAGGCGTAAGCGCAGCGGCGCTGTGGCGCCGCTGACCAGCGCCGCTAAAAATCCCAGCGTCATCCCCCAAAGCCGAAATCCGCCCCTCCCCTTTCGCGCAGCGAAGGGGGGAGGTTGGGAGGGGGTGCTTTTGCTTTTGCCTTTGCCTTTGCCGCGAAGAGCGACCCCTCCCCATCCCTCCCCTTGGCCTGCGGCCAAAGGGAGGGGGCAGGGCGCACATGCTTCAAGAATGGCCGGCAGAGCCGCCGTTACCGCGAAGGCGGGGAGTAGGGCCCCTCCCCTTTCGCGCAGCGAAGGGGGAGGTTGGGAGGGGGTGCTTTTGCTTTTGCCTTTGCCGCGAAGAGCGACCCCTCCCCCTCAGTCGCTATCCGCGACTTCGAGCTCCCCTTGGCCTTCGGCCAAAGGGAGGGGGCAAAAACGCGCGCCGCTTCGAGACGGCTGGCGTTCTTAGACCGGGCAGGCCGCCGCCGGCGCGGCGTCGGCCGCGGTGCCCCAGCCCTGCGGGTCGGGCTGCGTGCCCAGGTTGTAGTCCAGCGTGCCGCCCTGCTTGAGCGCGTCCACGTCCATCCACACCGCCGACTGCGGCTTGCCGTTGAAGCGCACGCCCTGCACGTAACGCGGGCCGGCCTGCGGTGCGGCGTTGCCGCGCACGGTCAGGGTGCGGCCATTGCCCAGGTCGATGCGCACGCTGGTGAAGCGCGGCGGGTGCAGCAGCATCTGGCCGGTGCCCGGCATCAGCGGCGAGAAGCCCAGCGTGCTGAACAGATAGAACGCCGACATCGTGCCCAGATCGTCGTTGCCGGTCACGCCGTTGGGCGCGTTGGTGAACAAGGTCTGCACCGAGGACAGTACGGTGGCCGTCTTCCACGGCTGGCCGATCAGGCTGTACAGCGCCGGCACGTGCATGGTCGGCTCGTTGTTGGGGTTGTAGCGGTACTGGCCGTAGTAGCTGTACGGCCCGCCGACCCAGGCCTTGCGCGCCGCGCCCTGCGGATCGGCCACGAGCTGGTCGTAGGCGAAGAAGTCGTCCAGCCGCTTGCCCATCGCCTCGCGCCCGCCCATCGCCGTGGCCAGGCCCGGGATGTCCTGCGGCACCAGCCACTGGTACTGCCACGCCGTGCCCTCATGGAAACCGTAGTGCGAGCGCGGGTCGTAGGTGCCGGTGGGCGGGGTGAACCACTGGCCATCGGCCAGGCGCGGATGCGGGAAGCCCTGATAGCCCGAGGCCTGCTCGTGCAGGTCCGCATCCCAGACCTTGTGCCAGTTGCCGCCACGCGTGCGCAGCGCGGCCGCGTCGTCGCCATGGCCCAGCCTGCCTGCCATCAGCGACAGCGCGCAGTCGCCCAGCGCGTACTCCAGCGTGGCCGAGCCGCCGTTCTGCGGGTCCACGTCCATGCCCTTGGCCGGGAAGGTGCGGTCGAAGAACACGAAGCCATTGCGCAGATAGTTGACGTTGCCCGCGCGGCCCTCGTGGCGCGAGGCCAGCGGCGGCACGCCCCAGGCGTTCTTGCGCAGGGCGGCCCAGGCCTGCGGCTCCAGGCCCTTGAGCGCGCCGTAGCGCCACAGGTCGACCAGGAAGGGCGTGACCGGATCGCCGGTCATGGTGTTGGTGTCGAAGTTGGCGTAGCCCCAGCGCGGCAGCCAGCCGCCCTGCGCGTCGATGGCCAGCAGCGAACGGCCGATGTCGCGCGCGCGCTGCGGCTCGATCAGCGCCAGCAGCTGGTTCTGCGAGCGGTAGGTGTCCCACAGCGAGAAGAACTCGTAATAGGTCCAGTCCTTGGCCTCGTGGATGGCGTCGTCGTAGCCGCGGTAGCGGTCGTCGGCGTCGTTGCCGGTCATCGGCTGCAGCAGCGCGTGGTAGAGCGCGGTGTAGAACACGGCGCGGTCGTCCCTGCTGCCGCCGTCGATGCGGATCTTGGACAGCGCCTGCTGCCACAGCGCACGCGCGTCGCGGCGCATCGGCTCGAAGGCGCGCAGCTTGCCGCCCTGCATGCCCTCGCTGCGCAGGTTGACGCGCGCGCCTTCGGCATCGACGTGCGAGATCGAGGTGATCGCGGTGACCTGCTTGTTCTTGCTGGTGTCGAAGCTGACCCAGGCGCCGTTGAGCGGCTCGTACTCGCTTTCCATGCTGTCGCGCGCGCCCGGCGTGCCGCCGGCCTGGCCCCACACGCCGAAGGCCTTGAACGGGCGGTCGTACTCGATGCGGAACCAGGTCGCGTACTGATGCCCGCCGCAGAAGCTCAGCGTGGTGATCTTGCCCTCGACCACGCGATCGCCGACCACATGCACCTGGCTGCCGATCACGCGATGCTTCTGGTTGGCCTGGCCGACGTTGATCAGCACGTGGCCTTCGCCGGCGGAGGCCGGGTAGGTGTAGCGCTCGCCCGAGGCGCGGGTCAGGGCGGTGGTCTCCACCTCGATGCCGCCGTAGTCGGTCAGGCGCACGCGATAGTCGCCGGCCTGCCCGGTCGAACCGGCCTGCGTGTAGCGCGCGCCGTACTTGGTCTGGTCGAAGACGTCGTTCTTGGACGTGTCGAAGTCGCCGCCGGGGCCGATGCGACCGGTCACCGGCAGCACCGAGACCTGGCCGCCCTGTTCCCAGCAGCCGGCGCCGGAGATGAAGGAATGGCCGAAGCCGCGAATGCGCTCGTCGCCATCGCGCCAGCCGGCGTAGTGCGAGCCGATCGGGCTGACCTGGATCATGCCGAACGGCGCGGCGGCGCCGGGGAAGGTGTTGCCCTCATCGCGCGTGCCGATGAAGGTGTTGACCTGCGCGGCCAGGTCGTCGTCGGCGGCGCGCGCCAGCGTGCCGGTGACGGGCAGCGCCAGCAGCAGGGCCACGCAGACGGCGCGGCGGCCATGGCGCAGCAGGGCGCGGCGGCGCGCGTGGGGGGCGGCGGCCGACAGCGGCGCGCGGGTGGGGTGGTCCATCGTGCTTCCCTCGTGATCGATGCAATGGCGGCGCGCCGCGGCGGCGGAGCAAGCCAGGCGTCGGCCGGATTTAGAACGATCCAAATCGACATTTCAAGCCGATTCGGCCACAGGCGACGCAAATGTCAGCCACGCCTGCGAAAACCGGCGATCGTGTCGAAGGATGCACCGCGTCGATGCTGCGGACGCACATGGATCCAGCGCGCGGCATGCCGTCCGGCCGCCATGGCGACGACGCCATCGCCATGCCTGATGCCGCGCCACCGACGCGGCGACTTGCGGCCGGCACCGGCCATCGCGCAGCATGGCCGGTGCTGGGCCGTTCCAGCCAGGCCCAGGGCATGCGACACATGGCCGATACCCCCCGCAGGATCACGCTCAACGACATCGCCCATGCCTGCGGGGTGTCGCGCGCCACCGTCTCGCTCGTCCTGCGCAGCAGTCCACTGGTGCATGCCGACACGCGCGAGCGTGTCGAGGCCGAGATGCGCCGCCAGGGCTACGTCTACAACCGCGCCGCGGCTAACCTGCGCCAGCGCGTGTCCACCGCGGTGGCGCTGGTGGTCAACGACCTGGCCAACCCGTTCTTCGCCGAGTTCGCAGCCGGCGTGGACGAGGCGCTGGGCGCCAAGGGCTATGTCACCCTGCTGGGCAGCAGCGGCGAATCGGCGCAGCGCCAGCGCCAGGTGCTGGGCTCGCTGATGGAGCACAACCCGGCCGGGGTGATCCTCTCGCCGGCCGAGGGCAGCGCCTTCGCCGACCTGGAGACGGTGATCGGCCGGCACACGCCGCTGCTGGTGTTCAACCGCGAGGTGGCCGGCAGCGCGTCCAAGGGCTTCCTCTACGATTTTATCGGCCTGGACAACCGCGCCGGCGCGCGCGCGGCGACCGAACTGCTGCTGGCGCAGGGGCACCGCCGCATCGCCTTCTATGGCGGGCATGCCGACTCGAGCTCGTGCCGCCAGCGCCGCGCCGGCTATCGCGAGGCCATGGCGGCGGCGGGGCTGGACGTGCCCGATGCCTGGATGATCGAGACCGCGCCCACGCGGCTGGAAGGCAATGCCCGCGCCGGCCTGCTGTTCGCCGATGGCGCCACGCCCACCGCGGCGGTCTGCTACAACGACGCGGTGGCGCTGGGGCTGATGCTGGGCCTGGTGCGCGAGGGGCGCCAGCCGGGCGTGGACTTCGCGGTGACCGGCTTCGACGATATTCCCGAGGCGGCGGTGGGCGTGCCGCCGCTGACCACCATCAGCACCGATCCACGCGAGCGCGGCCGTCAGGCCGCGGCGATGGTGGTCGAACGCGCCGCCCACCCGGGCATGGCCCGCCGCACCAGTGTCGTGCCGGCGTTGCTGACCCAGCGGGCGAGTACATACGGCAAGGCGAAGGCGCGGCGCTGAAGCGGGGTGTGCGTGATCGCCATTGGCGATGTGCGTTGCCTACAACGATTCGAAGATGCGCGAAGGCGTTTCTTCCCGCCGGCCGCAGCTGTGGCCGCACGCGCTTGCGCATCCACCGGCCGCGGATGCAATTGCACAGCGCTCCGCACCTGTGGAAATGACAGTCACTGCGCGACACTTGTAGAGCGGAGCTTGCTCCGCTGCGTTTCGGCCAGATCGTCGGGAAGGCCCAGCGGAGCAAGCTCCGCTCTACAAGGAGGCTGCGATTCGATCTGAGAGACGGTTGCTCCCACAGGGAACTTCGGCGCCACCGCCGGGCTTGCGCGACATGCGCGCGATGCACGCCTTTCAGACGAAACCCACGCGCCACGGACGTGGCAGCGTTTTCAGATCGTGTGGCTGTCCGGTGTTCGCTGCAGGGCAGCATGCCTTTTCGGAAGCGGCGTGATATTTCTACGCCGCGCCAGTTAGATCGATCCAAATGCGGGTTTCATGAACGGGCCATCGCCAGGCCTGGCTGCCCCGTCGTGGATGCGAACGCCTGGTACACGCCACCGCATCGTCGTGAAGTTCATTCAACGAGAGAGAGACGCAATGAACGACAGCTCATTCCCCAAGCGCCAGCTGCTGGCGCTTGCCATCGCCGCCAGCTGCGCGGCGGCATCCGCGCCAGGCTGGGCCCAGCAGGCCGCCACGCCCGCGCCCGCCACTGCCGCCCCGGCCAACGCGCCGCAGACCGATGCGTCCCAGACCGGCGCACCGCAGCAGGCGACCGACCTGGACAAGGTCACCGTCACCGGCTACCGCTATTCGATCGAGCAGAGCCTGGATCAGAAGCGTGAGGCCAATGCGGTGGTCGAAGTGGTCACCGCCGAGGACGTGGGCAAGTTCCCCGACAAGAATGTGGCCGACGCGCTGCAGCGCGTGCCCGGCGTGATCATCACCCGCGACGGTGGCGAGGGTAAGAATGTCAGCGTGCGCGGCCTGTCCTCCGAGTTGACCCTGACCGAGCTCAACGGCAACTACGTGGCCAGCGCCGAGACCAACGGCGATCCCACGCGCTCGTTCAACTACACGCTGCTGCCGTCGAACATGCTCTCCAGCGCCGAGCTGTTCAAGACGCCCGAGGCGCGCCTGGACGAGGGCGGCATCGGCGGCACGGTAATCCTGCACACGCGCCGTCCGCTGGAGCAGGAGGCCAACACCGGCTTCGTCTCGGCCGAAGGCACCTGGGCCGACACGACCAAGAAGACCGACGGTCAGTTCTCCGGCTCCTATTCCTGGCACGACAAGGACGACCGCTTCGGCGTGTTCGTCGGCTACACCCAGCAGAAGCGCACCGTGCGCACCCTGGGCGTGGATACCAGCGCCTGGAACTGGTACAGCGACGACAACGAGGCCCACCCGGCCACCGACGTCAACGGCAAGCCCTCCAACTTCGACAGCTACTGGTGGGGCGAGTCGGGCTTCTACGACCAGAACGGCAAGTACTACACGAATTTCATGATGCCCAACGTCGTGAACTTCAAGTCGGAGAAGGAGGAGCGCGAGCGCAAGGGCGGGCAGATCACCCTGCAGTTCAAGCCGACCGACGATCTGACCTTCACCGCCAACTACTTCCGGTTCGACATGGACCGGAACTCGCAGACCAACACCTTGTCGGTGCCGGAGTGGAACCTGGCCCGCTATTCGGGCGACGGCAACTGGCCGGGCGGGCGCCTGCTGGACGGGCTGACCATGGACCCCAGCGGCACCGTGGTCACCGGCGCCCAGTACAGCGTGCACCCGAACAAGACCTACTACTGCAGCGAGGCGGCCGCCGCGGCCGGCGGCATGCGGCCCGGCGGCTGGGGCCCCGACGATTGCACCATCCCCACGCCGTGGCTGACCGGTTCGTACAACCGCGAGAAGGCGCGTTCGCAGATGGCCGACTTCGAGCTGGCCTGGACCAGCGAGCGGCTGGACATCGCGGTCAAGGCCGGTCGCACCTGGGCCGATGGCGGCCCGCAGGTGCAGATGACCATGCCGGTCAAGCCGCGCCTGCCCACCACGGCCGGCAGCAACGGCACCACGGTCAACGGCACCGGCGCCTACACGCTGGGCAACTACTACACCGCCTGGGATCTGACCGGCACGCCCTCGCTGCAGGTCTCGCCCGAGCTGATGAACAACCTGCGCAACGGCATCGGCGAGATCGACCTGGGCTCGACCGGTTCGTCGTGGACGCGTAACAGCACCTGGCAGAAGTTCGCGCAGAGCGACTTCACCTGGCGCGGCGAGACCGGCAGCGTGCTCGATTCGATCCAGTTCGGCATGAAGTACCGCGACGGCGGCACGCGTCGCAGCACCGGCAACAACTACTGGGTCTGCCAGGGCGCCGATCCGTCCGACTACGACAGCCGCTTCCAGAACGGCTGCGATCCGGCCGCCTCGGTGTTCCAGTCGCAGTTCCTGTATCCGGAGCAGATCGGCAACATCGCCGGCGCGTTCAACACCAACGCCTTCCCGGCGATCAACTATCCGGCCTACATCGACTATCTCAACAAGACCTACGGGCCGATGCAGACCCGGCAGGAAGACAACTTCGTCTTCAACGTCGGCGAGAAGATCTATTCGGCTTATCTGCAGGCCAACTTCCGCACCGAGCGCCTGCGCGGCAACATCGGCCTGCGCCTGGTGCACACCGACCAGCATGCCGACTCCACCGACCGGGTCGATTACTACAACGACTACTTCTTCGACGATGCGGCCGGCAATCCCGCGCCCTGCCTGCCGGGCAACCTGCCGGCGGCCGGCGCGCCGGCGGGCTCGGGCTGCGTCAGCGGCTTCACCACGCTGCCGGACAGCCAGACCAACCCGGCCAGCGGCCATATCTCCTCGTTCGTGGTCAGCTCGCTGGACCGCAGCTACGTGGACCGCCTGCCGAGCTTCAACATCGCCTACGACCTGACCGACAACCTGGTGTTGCGCGGCGCGGCGTCCAAGGTGATGGCACGCCCGAGCTACGGCGACATCGCCGCGCCCGGCGGCCTGCAGTACTACAGCCAGGAATACGTCAACGACCGGCGCCTGATCGGCGGCGGCGACGTGACCGGCTGGTACGGCTCGGGCAGCAACAAGGCGCTGGAGCCCTACAAGGCCAACCAGTACGACTTAGGGCTGGAGTGGTACTTCCATCCGGGTTCGGTCGCCGGCGTCGGCCTGTTCCGCAAGGAGGTGAGCAACTTCCTGCTGCCGGTGGTCCAGGACGTCACCCAGAACATCGGTGGGCAGAGCGTGGTGGTGCAGAACTACTCCACCACCGCCAGCGGCCGCGACGCGGTGTCCGAGGGCGTGGAGGTCTATGCGCAGCACACCTTCGACTTCGGCCTGGGTCTGCAGTTCAACTACACCTACAACAAGACCAACGAGGCGCCGGTCACGCTGGAGGACGGCACCGAGATCGGCAAGTCGCCGCTGGTGGGCAGCGCCAAGAACCAGACCAACCTGACGGTGTTCTACGAAACCGAGAAGCTGCTGCTGCGCGCGTCCTACAACCGGCGCGGCCAGGTGGTCGACGGTCTGGTCAGCGGTCTGAACGTGTACGAGGAGCCGTATCAGCAGATCGACCTCAACGCGGCCTACAACTTCACGCCGGCCTTCAGCCTGACCGCTTCGATCCTCAACCTGACCAAGGAAGAGACGCGCACCTACCTGGGCAACGACACCAAGGCGCGCTTCAACTCCAACGGCTATGCCGGTCGGATCGCGTTCCTGGGCCTGACCTACAAGTTCTGATGCGGGACTCCCCGCGCCTCTCCCCGGGGCGCGGGGCTTTTTTTGGTTTTCTCCGGATTAAGGCATCTTGGTTTGGGGGCGTTGCGGTTTTCTTCGGAGGGCGGATTCTCCGGCTTCGGAAAGGCAGCGGTCCGGCGGGCGGTGTCCGCTCGTCCCTTAATCAGGGCATCGGCACCCTGATTCGGGCGCTCGGCGTCCTGCCTCGCTAGGCGCGGCCACCGCCCGCCGGACCGCTGCCTCGCGCGTCAGGTTGAAGGGCTTCGGTTTGAGCCCCCTCCCTTGCGCGAAGCGCAGGGGAGGGATGGGGAGGGGTCGGGGCTTTACCGGCAAGCCACCGAAGCAAGAGCAAGAGCACCCCACCCCGACCCTCCCCTTCGCCTGCGGCGAAAGGGAGGGGGCAAGGCGCTTGGGCGCACGTCCGCCTAGGCCGGCGAAGAGGCCCGCTTCTTCGAGCATGATGCGGAACAGTGTCTACAGCATCACCAACGGATACATGCATGGCTGACAACCGCATCGGCAGCGTGGTGGTGGTCGGCGGCGGCAGCGCCGGCTGGATGGCCGCCGCGGCGCTGGCCACGTACCTGGGCCGGCAGGCGCGCGTGCGCCTGGTGGAGTCCGAACAGATCGGCATCGTCGGCGTGGGCGAGGCCAGCGTGCCGCACATGCGCACCTTCAACGCGCAGGTGCTGGGCCTGGACGAGCGCGAGTTCGCCCAGCGCACGCAGGCCACGGCCAAGCTGGGCATCGCCTTCGAGGACTGGGGGCGGATCGGCGAGCGCTATGTGCACGGCTTCGGCACGATCGGCCAGTCCAGGGGGCCGCTGCCGTTCCACCAGTTCTGGCTCAAGCAGTTCCTGGCCGGACGCGCGGAACCGATCGGGGCGTATTCGCTGCAGACGGTGATGGCGCCGCTGGAGCGCTTCGTGCCGGGCGTGGCGAACGCGCCGGCCGGCTCGCCGCTGGCCGACATCGCCTACGCCTATCACTTCGATGCCGGGCTCTACGCCCAGTACCTGCGCCAGGTGTCCGAGGCGCGTGGCGTGGAGCGCATCGAGGGCCGCATCGTGCAGGTGCACCAGCATCCCGAGACCGGCCACGTGACCTCGCTCACGCTGGATGGCGGGCAGCAGGTGGAGGGGGAACTGTTCGTCGATTGTTCGGGCTTCGTCGGCCTGTTGATCGAGCAGACCCTGCAGGCCGGCTACATCGACTGGTCGCAGTGGCTGCGCTGCGATCGCGCGCTGGCCGTGCCGTGCGCGCGCAGCGGGCCGATCGCGCCGTACACGCGCGCCACCGCGCGCGGCGCCGGCTGGCAGTGGCGCATCCCGCTGCAGCACCGCACCGGCAACGGCTACGTGTATTCCAGCGCGTATGTGGACGACGACCAGGCCGCCGCCACGCTGCTGGGGCATCTGGATGGCGCGCCGCTGGGACAGCCGCGCCAGCTGCGCTTCGCCACCGGCATGCGCCGCAGGTTCTGGCAAGGCAATGTGGTGGCGCTGGGGCTGGCGGCCGGCTTCCTGGAGCCGCTGGAGTCGACCAGCCTGTATCTGGCCCAGTCCGGCATCAGCCGGCTGCTGGCCTTGTTTCCCACGCGCGAGTTCGACCCGCTACTGGCGCAGCGCTACAACCGCGAGTCGGCGTTCGAATACGAACGCGTGCGCGATTTCCTGATCCTGCACTACCACGCCACCACGCGCGAGGACACGCCGTTCTGGCGCGACTGCCGGACGATGCAGGTCCCGGAGAGCCTGCGCGAGGCGATGGAGCTGTTCGCCGCCGACGGGCGCTACTTCCGCAACGGCGAGGATTTCTTCGCGCTGCCCAGCTGGGTGCAGGTGATGCTGGGGCAGGGCATCGTGCCGCGTGGCTACCATCCGATCGTGGACGACATGCCGCAGGAGGCGCTGGCCCGCTACGTCGAAGGCACGCGCGAACGTTTGGCCGAAGCGGTGGCGTCGATGCCGACCCACCAGCAGTTCTTGGATCGTTACTGGAAGGCGGAAGCACCATGATCGAACGTGTGATGGCGAGCGCCCGGCCCGGGCTGCGGTGGTCGCGTGCCTGGCTGGCCGTGTTGCTGTGGCTGGTCGTCGCGCCCCTGCAGGCCATGAGCGTGCAGGACCTGGGTGCCAAGGGCCACTGGCAGCTGCGCTTGTTGCCTGGCAGCGCGCAGGCCGCGGTGCATCCCCGGTTCACCGCGTGGCAGGCGGCGCAGGTGCCGGGCACGGTGCATACCGATCTGTTCAAGGCCGGCCTGATCGCCGACCCGTACGTCGGCGCGCCGGAGGCCGGACTGCAGTGGATCGGCCTGGGCGACTGGGAGTACCGCCTGGTGTTCGACGCCGATGCGATCACGCGCCAGGCCGGGCACACCGAGCTGGTGTTCGACGGGCTGGACACCTTCGCCGAGGTGACGCTCAACGGCGCGCGCGTGCTGCAGGCCGACAACGCCTTCCGCCAGTGGCGGGTGCCGGTCACCGGCCGTCTGCGCGCCACCGGCAACGAGCTGCGCGTGGTGCTGCGCTCGCCGATCGCCACGCTGCTGCCCAAGGTGCAGGCGATGTCGGTCAAGATCGCCGGCAACTATCCCTCGCCCTACGGCGATGAGCCGCGCGATGCGATGACGGCCAACTTCGTGCGCAAGCCCGGTTACCACTACGGCTGGGACTGGGGTCCGCGCTATGTCACCGCCGGCGTGTGGCAGCCGGTGCGGCTGGAGAGCTGGGACACGCTGCGGGTGGCCGACCTGCACCTGCGCCAGGACCAGGTCACCGAGCAGGTCGCCAGGCTCACCGCGCAGGCCACGCTGGAGGTGCAGCGCGCCGGCGACTACCAGGCGAGGCTGTGGCAGACCGCGCCGGACGGCGCGCGCACGCTGGCCGCGCAGCAGCGCGTCGCGCTGGCGGCGGGCCAGGCGCAGCTTGCCCTGCCGGCGCAGGTGGCGCGGCCGGCGCGCTGGTATCCGGCCGGCTACGGCGCGCAGCCGCTGTACCGCTATACGCTCGAGTTGCTCGATGGCCAGGGCCATGGCGTGGCGCAGGTCACGCGCCGTACCGGCCTGCGCAGCGTCGAGCTGCGCCGCGAGGCCGATGCTGACGGGCGCAGCTTCGAATTCGTGATCAACGGCATCCCGGTGTTCGCCAAGGGCGCCAATGTCATTCCCTTCGACATGTTCGTGCCCAGGGTGACGCATGCGCAGCTGCGGCGCGTGCTGCAGTCGGCGGTGGACGCCAACATGAACATGGTCCGCAACTGGGGCGGCGGTTACTACGAGAGCGACGACTTCTTCGACATCGCCGACGAGCTGGGTCTGCTGGTGTGGCAGGACTTCATGTTCGGCGGCGGCATGCAGCCGGCCTACGATCCGGCGTTCCGCGCCAACGTGGTCGAGGAGGCGCGCCAGCAGGTGATCCGCCTGCGCAACCATCCCTCGCTGGTGCTGTGGTGCGGCAACAACGAGGAGGAGACCGCGTGGAAGTCCTGGGGCCAGGGCAAGACGCTCAAGGAGGCCGATCCGGCCTTCGCCCAGCGCGTCTGGCAGGGCTATGTGCAGCTGTTCGGCACCGACCTGCGCGAGGTGGTGGCGCGCGAAGGCGGCGGCATCGCCTACTGGGCCAGCTCGCCCAGCGATGACCTCGCCGAGCAGGCCAACATCCCCTCCAGTGGCGACATGCACTACTGGGAGGTGTGGGGCAACCCGGCCCGGCCGCCGACCGCTTATCTCGACATCACCCCGCGCTTCATGTCCGAGTACGGGCTGCAGGCCTGGCCTGCGCTGCGCACCATCGACGCGTTCGCCACCAAGGCCGAGCAGGGCGTCGACACGCCGGTGATCCGCGCGCACCAGAAGTTCATGGCCGGCGAGGGCAATACCCGCCTGCTGCACTACATCGCGATGGAGTTCGGCCAGCCGCGCGACTTCCCCAGCTTCGTCCAGGCCAGCCAGGCCATGCAGGCCGAGGGCATCGCGCTGGCCGCGCTGCATCACCGCGCCAGCCGGCCGCACACGATGGGCTCGCTGTACTGGCAGCTCAACGATGTCTGGCCGGGCGCGTCGTGGTCCTCGGTCGACTGGTTCGGGCGCTGGAAGGCGCTGCAGTTCCAGGCGCGGCGCTTCTTCGCACCGGTCACGGTGGCGGCGCTGCGCGCGCAGGGCGAGACCGAAGTGAGCGCGATCTCCGACCGCACCACGCCGCGCACCGGTACCTTGCGCCTGCGGGTGATGGATCTGGACGGCAAGGTGTTGCGCGAGGAGCGCCGCACGCTGACGCTGGCGCCGCTGTCGGCCACACAGGTGGCCCGCTACAGCGACGCGCAGCTGCTGGGGCAGGCCGATCCGGCGCGCACGGTGGCGGTGTTCGAACTGCAGGTGGCCGGCGAACCGGACGCGCGCCAGGTGGTGTACTTCAAGCCGGCCTATGCGCTGGCCTGGTCGCGGGCGAAGGTGCAGGCGCGCTGGACGCAGGACGATACCGGCCTGCGGCTGGAGCTGTCCTCGCCGCAGCTGGCGCGCATGGCGTGGATCGACTCCGGCGCGCTGGATGCGCAGGTCTCGGACAACGCGCTGACCCTGCTGCCGGGCGAGCCGGTGGTGGTGCGGGTCGCTTCCAGCGTGGACCCTGCCGCGCTCAAGGCGGCGCTGCGCGTGAGCAGCGTCGCCGATGTGGTGGGGCCGGCGCCGGCGAGCCCGAATTGATCGACTCGGTGGGCTCCTCCCTGTAGAGCGGAGCTTGCTCCGCTGGGGCCTTTTCCACGAACTGAACGAAGAGCAGCGGAGCAAGCTCCGCTCTACAAAGGGCCTGCTGCAAGACCTTGCTTCTATGCATCAAGGCGCATGCAGCCGGTTGTAGGAAACATCCAGCCAGGCGGGCTTCTCGGCATACATCTCGCGGATCAGGCGCTTGAGCAGGCCGATCAGCGCTTCGTCGGTCTCGGACAACGCGTTAAGGCTGCTCGCCCGACGAGCCGGTGATGGTGCGGGTCGCTTCCAGCGTGGACCCTGCCGCGCTCAAGGCGGCGCTGCGCGTGAGCAGCGTCGCCGATGTGGTGGGGCCGGCGCCGGCGAGCCCGAACTGATCGGCTCAGTGGGCTCCTCCCTGTAGAGCGGAGCTTGCTCCGCTGGGGCCTTTCCCACGAACTGAACGAAGAGCAGCGGAGCAAGCTCCGCTCTACAGGCAGGCTGCTGCGAGACCTTGCTTCTATGCATCAAGGCGCATGCAGCCGGTTGTAGGACACATCCAGCCAGGCGGGCTTCTCGGCGTACATCTCGCGGATCAGGCGCTTGAGCAGGCCGATCAGCGCCTCGTCCTCGTGGTGGCGGTAGCTGAGGATGATGGGCGAGGTCGCGCGTTCGTCGTCGACCAGCCGGTAGTGCAGGTCCGAGCGCTGCAGCCGCGCCGAGGCGGGGATCAGGCAGATGCCGGTCTCGGCCGCGACTAGGCCCAGGGCGGTCTGCAGCTCGCGCACCTCCTGCACCTCGGGCGGGCGCACGCCGTGGTCGCGCAGCAGCGAGAGCACGTGGTCGGCGAAGCTGGGGCGCGGATCGCTGGGGTAGACGATCAGTTTCTGCCCCTTCAGCTCGGCCGGCGACAGCGGCGCGTCGTCGCCGGCCAGGGGAAAGGCGGGCGGGATCGCCACCACCAGCCGCTCCTCGCGCAGCACCAGGCGCTCGACGCTGGTGTCGCTGGTGCGCAGGCGGCCGAAGCCGATGTCGATGCGGCCGCTCTTGAGCGCCTCGACCTGCTGGCCGGACATCAGCTCCACCAGCCGCACGTCGGTGTCGGGCAGCGCCTGGCGCAGCCGGCGCACCACGGTGGGCAGGCCGCCGTAGAGCGTGGAGGCGACGAAGCCGATGTTGATCACCCGGCGCTGGCCATTGCCGACGCGGCGCGCGGCGTCCTTCATCTGCTCCACGCGGCCCAGCACCTGCTGGGCCTCCTCGTAGAACAGCCGGCCGGCGTCGGTGAGGCGGATGGGGCGGCTGCTGCGCACGATCAGGGTCACGCCCAGGTCCTCTTCCAGCTGCTGGATCTGGCGGCTCAGCGGCGGCTGGGCGATATGCAGCAGTTCGGCGGCGCGGGTGAAGTTGCGCTCGCGGGCGACGGTCACGAAGTACTTGAGCTGGCGCAGGTCCATGGGCATTCGACCAAAGTTTGGCCATGACGGAAAGGTAATGATGCGGCGCAATAAAGCAGAAGAATCGCGGCTCTAGGCCTAGATCATACCTTCAGGGTATCGATCCAGATCAAACATGTCTTGGACGCGGCGCGCGGTCGGTCCCAAGAATCCACCCCATGGAACCGCGCACCCTGTCCCCCGTCCCCACCTCCGCCGCGACGATCGAGCGGGTGGAGACGCTGCTGATCGATCTGCCCACCATCCGACCGCACCGCCTGTCGGTGGCCACCATGAGCGGCCAGACGCTGATGCTGGTGCGCCTGCACTGCAGCGACGGCGTGGTCGGGCTGGGCGAGGGCACCACCATCGCCGGCCTGGCCTATGGCGCCGAGAGCCCCGAAGGCATGAAGCTGGCCATCGACACCTATGTCGCGCCGGTCCTGCTGGGCAGCGACGCCCGCCGCGTGCAGGCGCTGATGGCGCGCGTGGGCAAGCTGGTCAAGGGCAACCATTTCGCCAAGTGCGCCGTCGAGACCGCGCTGCTGGACGCGCAGGGCAAGCGTGTGGGCCTGCCCCTGTCCGAGCTGCTGGGCGGACGCGTGCGCGACCGTCTGGGCGTGGCCTGGACGCTGGCCTCGGGCGATACCGCACGGGACATCGCCGAGGCCGAGGCGATGCTGGCCGCGCGCCGGCACAACGTGTTCAAGCTCAAAATCGGGCGCAAGCCGGTGGCCGAGGACGTGGCGCACGTGGCCGCGATCAAGCGCGCCCTGGGCGATGCCGCCAGCGTGCGCGTGGACGTCAACATGGCCTGGAGCGAGACCGAGGCGGTGCGCGCACTGCCGGCACTGGCCGACGCCGGCTGCGAGCTGGTCGAACAGCCGGTGGCCTCGGCCGCGGCCCTGACCCGGCTGATGCGCCGCTTCCCCATCGCACTGATGGCCGATGAAGTGCTGACCGGCCCGGACAGCGCGTTCGAACTGGCCAGGGTGGGCGGGGCGGACGTGTTCGCGGTCAAGACCGAGCAGTCCGGCGGCCTGCTCGCCGCGCAGAAGGTCGGCGCCATCGCCGATGCGGCCGGCATCGAGCTCTACGGCGGCACCATGCTCGAAGGCAGCGTGGGCACGATCGCCGCCGCGCATGTGTTCGCCACCTTCCCGCGCCTGCAGTGGGGCACCGAGCTGTTCGGGCCGCTGCTGCTGACCGAGGAGATCCTGGCCGCGCCGCTGGTCTACCGCGACTTCCATCTGGAGGTGCCCAGCGCGCCGGGCTTGGGCATCGCCCTGGACGAGGAGCGCATCGCCGCCTTCCGCCGCGACCGCAGCCGCACCACGGTCGCGCCCACCGGCACCGAGGGCTGAGCCATGCTCTTTCACGTACGCATGGACGTGAAGCTGCCGCTGGACATGGACCCGGCCCGCGCGGCCGAGCTCAAGGCCACCGAGAAGGCGCGCTTCCAGGAGCTGCAGCGCAGCGGCCAGTGGCGCCATATCTGGCGCATCGTCGGCCAGTACTCGAACGTGTCGATCTTCGACGTGGACAGCCCGGCGCAGCTGCACGAGCTGCTGCTGTCCCTGCCGCTGTTCCCCTACATGGACATCGCGGTGATGCCGCTGTGCCGCCATCCGTCCTCGCTGCACGAGGACGACCGCTAGAGATTTCGCATTCCCGCGTGCGCTCCCTGGGAGGGAACGTCACAAGGCAGCCTTCGCCACCAAGAGGAGACATCGCATGAGCGTCAGCATCTTCGCCAGCCAGGACGTGCAGGATTTCCTGCGCACCGTGGCCAATCTGGACGGCCAGGACAGCGATGCCCGGACCAAGCAGGTCCTGCACCGCATCCTGTCGGACCTGTTCAAGGCCATCGAGGACCTGGACCTGACCCCGGACGAGATCTGGGCCGGCATCAACTATCTCAACAAGCTCGGCCAGGACAACGAGGCGGCGCTGCTGGCCGCCGGTATCGGCCTGGAGCACTACATCGACATGCGCCTGGACGAGGAGGATCGCCTGGCCGGGATCAGCGGCGGAACGCCGCGCACGATCGAGGGCCCGCTGTACGTGGCCGGCGCCCCGGTCACCGTGCGCAGCGCGCGGATCGACCGCGATCCCGATCCGGACGCCGGCCCGCTGCGCATCCACGGCGTGGTGCGCGGCCAGGACGGCGCGCCGCTGGCCGGGGCGCTGGTGGAGTGCTGGCATGCCAATTCCAAGGGCTTCTATTCGCACTTCGACCCGACCGGGGCGCAGACCGAGTTCAACCTGCGCGGCACGGTCAAGACCGGGCCGGACGGGCGCTACGAGTTCCTGACCCGCATGCCGGTGGGCTATGGCTGCCCGCCGCAGGGCGCGACCCAGCAACTGCTCAACCGTCTGGCGCGGCACGGCAACCGTCCCGCGCACGTGCACTTCTTCGTCAGCGGCGACGATCACCGCAGGCTGACCACGCAGTTCAACATCGACGGCGATCCGCTGCTGTGGGACGACTTCGCCTTCGCCACGCGCGATGGCCTGGTGCCGCCGGTGAAGACCGGCGAGGGCGGCAAGGCGCTGGGCTTCGAGACCGAGACCTACCAGGACATCGAGTTCGACTTCGACCTGCTGCCGCTGGAAGCGGGCAAGGACGTCCAGGCCGTCCACCGGCTGCGCGCCGCCGCCTGAGCACCACCCGCGGGCGCCGCCGGACGCGCCGCCCGCGCGCCTTTCAAGCCTTCGGCCCCGCGCGCATGCGCGCGCGGCGCCCTTGCCATCCTCGAACGGGAGGACCCTGCATGTCCGCGATCATCGAACCCACCCACGACGTCGAGCAGCTGCTGGCCACCGCGCTGCAGGACGATCCGCAGGCCGGCGTCTTCCGCTGCCGGCGCGACATCTTCACCGACCCGGAGCTGTTCGAGCTGGAGATGAAGGCCCTGTTCGAGTCGAACTGGGTGTATCTGGCGCACGAGAGCCAGATCCCGAACAACAACGACTATTTCACCACCTACATCGGCCGCCAGCCGGTGGTGATCACCCGCGACAAGACCGGCGAGCTGCACGCGGTGATCAACGCCTGCGCGCACCGCGGCGCGATGCTGTGCCGGCGCAAGCACGGCAACAAGGGCAGCTTCACCTGTCCCTTCCACGGCTGGACCTTCAGCAACACCGGCAAGCTGCTCAAGGTCAAGGACGAGAAGACCACCCAGTATCCGCCGCAGTTCGGCGAGGGCGGCTCGCACGATCTCAAGCGCGTGCCGCGCTTCGCCAGCTATCGCGGCTTCCTGTTCGGCAGCCTGTCCGAGGACGTGCTGCCGCTGGAGGAGCATCTGGGCCAGACGCGGGTGATCATCGACCAGATCGTCGATCAGGCGCCCGAGGGCCTGGAGGTGCTGCGCGGCAGCTCGTCCTACATCTACGACGGCAACTGGAAGCTGCAGATGGAGAACGGCGCCGACGGCTATCACGTCAGCTCGGTGCACTGGAACTACTCGGCCACCATGGGCCGGCGCAAGGAGACCGGCACCAAAGCGGTGGACGCCAACGGCTGGAGCAAGAGCATCGGCGGCGTCTACGGCTTCGAGCACGGCCACATCCTGCTGTGGACCCAGTCGCTCAACCCGGAGGTGCGGCCGGTGTGGGCGCACCGCGAGGAGATCGCCCGGCGCGTGGGCGCCGAGCGCGCCGAGTTCATCACCCGGCAGACGCGCAACCTGTGCCTGTATCCCAACGTCTATCTGATGGACCAGTTCTCCACGCAAATCCGCGTGGCCCGCCCGATCAGCGTGGACAAGACCGAGATCACCATCTACTGCTTCGGCGTCAAGGGCGAGAGCGCCGAAGAGCGCGCCACGCGCATCCGCCAGTACGAGGATTTCTTCAACGTCTCGGGCATGGGCACGGCCGACGACCTGGAGGAATTCCGCGCCTGCCAGCAGGGCTATGCCGGCACGGCGGCCCTGTGGAACGACCTCAGCCGCGGCGCGCCGCTGTGGGTGGAGGGGCCGGACGAGAATGCCAGGAAGATGGGCATGCAGCCGCTGCTGTCCGGCGGCCGCAGCGAGGACGAGGGCCTGTTCGTGCGGCAGCACGCGTACTGGGCGCAGGCCATGCGCCGCGCGCTGGCGCGCCAGGACGATGGAGCGGCCGCGTGAGCCACGAGATCGCCACCATCGCGGCCTTCCTGTATCGCGAGGCGCGCCTGCTCGACGATCGCCAGTGGGACGAGTGGCTGACGCTGTACGCCGAGGACGTCACCTACTGGATGCCGGCCTGGGACGACGACGACCGGCTGACCGAGGACCCGCAGTCGCAGATCTCGCTGATCTATTACCCCAGCCGCGACGGCCTGGAAGACCGCGTCTTCCGCATCAAGACCGAGCGCTCCAGCGCGTCCACGCCCGAGCCGCGCACCGGCCACAACACGACCAACATCGAGGTGCTCGCCGAGCGCGGCGACGAGGTGGACGTGCGCTACAACTTCCACACGCTCAACCATCGCTACAAGGTCACCGACCACTTCTTCGGCACCTGCTACGCGACGCTGCGCCGCGAAGGCGGCGGCTATCTGATCGCCGACAAGAAAATCGTGCTGAAGAACGACTACATCCGCCAGGTCATCGACATTTACCACGTCTGAGCCGGGCGCGAAGGAGGACACCATGAGCTACCGCATCGCGTTGAACTTCGAGGACGGCGTCACCCGCTTCATCGACTGCAATCCCGGCGAGAAGGTGCTGGACGCCGCGTTCCGCGCCAAGGTCAACCTGCCGATGGACTGCTCGGACGGGGTGTGCGGCACCTGCAAGTGCCGCGCCGAGGCCGGCGCCTACGACCTTGGCGAGGACTACATCGACGATGCGCTGAGCGCCGACGAGGCCGCCGCCGGCCTGGTGCTGACCTGCCAGATGGTGCCGGCCAGCGATTGCACGATCGCCGTGCCGACGACCTCGGCGGCCTGCAAGACCGGCACCTCCAGCTTCCGGGCCGCGGTGGTGGACGTGGTGCCGCACGCGGACGCCGCGCTGGAACTGAAGCTGGAGGCGCTGGAGGGCGCGCCGGCGTTCCTGCCCGGCCAGTACGTCAACATCGCCGTGCCCGGCAGCGGCGGGCAGACGCGCTCGTACTCCTTCAGTTCGCCGCCGGGCTCGGATGCGCCGTCGTTCCTGATCAAGCGCGTGCCCGGCGGGCTGATGAGCGGCTACCTGGACAGCGCCAGCCCGGGCCAGGTGCTGGAGCTGACCGGCCCGCTGGGCAGCTTCTACCTGCGCGCGGTGACCCGGCCGGTGCTGATGCTGGCCGGCGGCACCGGCCTGGCGCCGTTCCTGTCGATGCTGGCCCAGCTCGCGCAGACCGGCAGCGCGCATCCGGTGCATCTGATGTATGGCGTCACCCGCGGCGCCGACCTGGTGCTGGTGGAGCAGCTGCAGCGCTTCGCCGAGCGGCTGGACTTCTTCAGCTTCACCACCTGCGTGGTCGATCCCGCCTCGCGCCATCCCAAGCTTGGCTACGTCACCGACCATCTGCCGCCCGAGGCGCTGCACGCCGGCGAGGTGGACGTCTATCTGTGCGGCCCGCCGCCGATGGTCGATGCGGTGCGCAACCACTTCAGCGCGGTCGCCCTGACGCCCGCCAACTTCTACTACGAGAAGTTCACGCCCAACGCGCCGGCCAGCGCGCCGCAGGATCTGGCCGCGTGAGCGGACGCTTCGCCGGGCAGGTGATGGTGGTGACCGGGGCCGCGCAGGGCATCGGCCAGGGCGTGGCGCAGCGCGCCGCGGCCGAGGGCGCGCAGGTGGTGCTGGTGGACCGCGCGGACTTCGTGGACGAGGTCGCCGCGGCGATCGGGTCGCAGGCGGTGGGCTTCAACGCCGACCTGGAGACCCATGCCGGCGCGCAGGCGGCGATGGACTTCGCCGCGCGCCACTTCGGTGGCATCGACATCCTGGTCAACAACGTCGGCGGCGCGATCCGCATGCGGCCGTACGCGGCCTTCGAGCCGGCGCAGATCGACGCGGAGATCCGCCGCTCGCTGATGCCCACGCTGTACGGCTGCCACGCCGTGCTGCCGCATCTGCTGGCGCGCGGCGGCGGCACCATCGTCAACGTCTCCTCCAACGCCACCCGTGGCATCCATCGCGTGCCGTACTCGGCGGCCAAGGGCGGCATCAATGCGCTGACCCAGTCGCTGGCCATGGAACTGGGGGAACACCACATCCGCGTGGTCGCCACCGCGCCGGGCGGCACCGCCGCGCCGCCGCGGCGGGTGCCGCGCAATGCCGAAGGCGACAGCGCGCAGGAGCAGGCGTGGATGGCGCAGGCGGTCGAGCAGGTCACCGCCTCCACCTTCCTCAAGCGCTACGCGACCGTGGACGAGCAGGTCGCGCCGATCCTGTTCCTGGCCTCGCGCGAGGCCTCCTACATCACCGGCTCGATCCTGCCGGTGGCCGGTGGCGACACCGGCTGAAGCATCGCACGCCAACGACCGCATCCACGCCACGCACGACCTGGGAGGGAACATGCACCCGCACCACACGCACACCACCAAGGATTTCTCACCGCCTGCCGAACTCGCGCACGGAGGCCAGCCATGAGCGCATCGGCGCCGCTGCGCATCGGCATCGTCGGCGGGGGCATCGCCGGCGTGGGCCTGGCGCTGGGGCTGGCGCGCCGGTCGCATCTGGAGGTGCGCCTGTTCGAGTCGGCGCGCGCCTTCGGCGAGATCGGCGCCGGCGTGTCCTTCGGCCCCAACGCGGTGCGCGCGATCCAGGGCCTGGGCATGGGCGAGGCCTATGCCGAGCTGGCCGACCGCACGCCTGCACCGCATGGCGATGTGTGGTTCGAATGGCGCCGCGGCGAGGATGCGCGCCTGCTCGGCGCCACGCGCGCGCCCGGGGTCGGGCAGTCGTCGGTGCATCGCGCCGATTTCCTCGACGCGCTGGCCACGCGCCTGCCGCTGGGAATGACCGCCTTCGACAAGCGCGCGGTCGGCGTGGAGCAGGGCGACCACACGGCCCGCGTGCACTTCGCCGACGGCAGTCACTACGAGGGCGATCTGCTGATCGCCGCCGACGGCATCAAGTCGGCGCTGCGCGCCGAAGTGCTGCGGCCGCTGGGGCAAGCGCCGGTTGCGCCGCGCTTCACCGGCACCTGCGCCTACCGCGGCATGATCGAGAGCGAGCGCCTGCGCCGGGCCTTCATCGCCGCCGGCGTGGACACGCATCTGGTCGATGTGCCGCAGATGATCCTGGGGCTCGACGCCCACATCCTGACCTTCCCGGTCAAGCAGGGGCGGCTGATCAACGTGGTGGCCTTCGTGTCCGACCGCAGCGATCCGGACCCGCAGTGGCCGCAGGGTCAGCCCTGGGTGCGCGAAGCCAGCCGCCGCGAGATGCTCGAGGCTTATGCGCACTGGGGCATCACCGCGCGCACGCTGCTTGAGTGCATCGACGCACCCACGCATTGGGCGCTGCACGAGGGCGCGCAGCTGCCGCGCTACGTGCACGGCCGCCTGGCGCTGATCGGCGATGCCGCCCACGCCATGCTGCCGCATCAGGGCGCCGGCGCCGGCCAGGGGTTGGAGGACGCCTACTTCTTCGCCCGGCTGCTGTCCGACCCCGCGCTGACGCGGGCGCAGCTGCCGGCGCTGCTGGAGGCCTACGACACGATCCGCAGGCCGCGCGCATGCCGGGTGCAGCGCACCTCGTGGGAGGCCGGCGAGCTGTACGAACTGCGCGATCCCAAGGTTGGCAGCGACGACGCGGCGCTGGGCGCCACGCTGGCCTCGCGCTTCGACTGGATCTGGAACCACGACCTGGACGCCGAGGTGGAACAGGCGCGCCAGGCCATCAACACCGTCGCGGCCTGAGGGGACGCAGGCCGCGACGCCATCAACGCCGCGCCGCCCCTGCCTGCCGGCAGGCCGGCGCGGTCAATCAGCAGTGTCATCGGTCTTCGGAGGGAGGAGACATGCACAGCGTCGACGTGAACCAGGCAATCGAACGCGGCCGCTTCGGCCGGCTGCAGTGGACGGTGGTGGCCCTGTGCGGGCTGCTGCTGGTGGTGGATGGCTACGACGTGTTCATCGCCGGCACGGTGCTGCCGACGCTGATCAAGGAATGGGGACTGACCAAGCCCGAGGCCGGCGTGCTGCAGGCCTGGGCGCTGTTCGGGATGATGTTCGGCGCGCTGATCTTCGGCTCGCTGGCCGACCGCTTCGGCCGCAAGAAGGGGGTGGTGATCAGCTTCCTGCTGTTCACCGTGGCCACGCTGCTGACCGGCTTCGCCCAAGACCCGACCCAGTTCAAGGTGGCGCGCTTCTTCGCCGGCATGGGCTGCGGCGGGCTGATGCCCAACGCGGTGGCGCTGGTCAACGAGTATTCGCCCAAGCGGCTGCGCGGCACGATGGTGGCGCTGATGTTCAGCGGCTACTCGGTCGGCGGCATGGTCTCGGCCGGGCTGGGTATCTGGATGATCCCCAACCTGGGTTGGCGCCCGATGTTCTGGATCGCGGTGCTGCCACTGCTGTTCCTGCCGCTGGTGTGGTGGAAGCTGCCCGAGTCGCTGGGCTTCCTGATTCGGCGGGGCGAACAGGCGCAGGCGCGCGCCATCCACGCGCGTCTGCCCGGCGCCACGCCGCTGGGGCCGCAGGACGTGCTGGTCTACGACGCACCGGGCGGGGCGACGGCGTCGGTGGCCGAGCTGTTCCGCGGGGGCCGCGCGCTGCGCACGCTGATGCTGTGGACGGCGTTCTTCTGCTGCCTGCTGCTGGTCTTCCTGCTCAGCTCGTGGCTGCCCAAGGTCATGCAGGAGGCCGGCTACGCGGAGAAGGCCAGCCTGCTGACGCTGTTCTCGCTCAACTTCGGCGGCATGGCCGGGGCGATCCTGGGCGGGCGTCTGGGCGACCGCTTCGGCCTGCCGCGGGTAGTGGTGGCGTTCTTCGTCGCGGCCACGCTGTCCATCGCGCTGATCGGCTTCAACCTGCCGGTGGCGGCGCTGTTCACGCTGGTCTTCGTCGCTGGCGCTGCCACCATCGGCACGCAGATCCTGCTCTACGCCAGCGTGGCGCAGCTCTACGAACTGTCGATCCGCTCCACCGGCCTGGGCTGGGCCTCGGGCGTGGGCCGCATCGGCGCCATCGTCGGGCCGACGCTGGGCGGCGTGCTGCTGGCCAGGGAGCTGCCGCTGCAGCAGAACTTCCTGATCTTCGCCATCCCCGCGGCGGTGGCCACGCTGGCGACCCTGGTCTACGCGCTGGCCAGCCAGCCGGCCGCCGCCGCGCCGCGCGTGGCCGTGGCCGACGCGCCCTGACCATGCGTGCGGCGCTGCGCCAGCTCGGTCGCGATGCCTCGCCGTCGGCGGTCCTGGCCGGGGTGGTGGCCACGCTGATCTCCTTCGCCGGGCCGCTGGTGATCGTGGTCCAGGCCGCGGCCGGGCTGCCGGCGCCGCTGCTGGCCTCGTGGGTCTGGGCCATCTGCATCGGCAGCGGCGTGCTGGGGATCGTGCTGAGCCTGCGCCATCGCGTGCCGGTGGTGATCGCCTGGTCGATTCCAGGCTCGGTGCTGCTGGTCAGCCTGTTGCCCACGGTCGACTACGCGGTGGCGATCGGCGCCTACCTGGTGGCCAGCGCGCTGCTGCTGGTCATCGGGCTGTCCGGCGCCTTCGACCGGATCGTGGCGCGGCTGCCGCCGGCGATCACCGCGGCGATGCTGGCCGGGGTGCTGTTCGGCTTCGCCACCAAGGCCTTCGTCGGCATGGCCACGCAGGTGTGGCTGGTGCTGGCGATGTTCGCGGCGTTCTTCATCGGCCGGCGCTGGTTCGCGCCTTACGCGGTGATGGCGGTGCTGGTCACCGGCGTGCTGGTGGCGGCGCTGTGCGGGCAGTTGCAGGGGCCGCTGCCGACGCTGGCGCTGACCGCGCCGGTGTGGGTCGCGCCGCGCTTCGAGTGGCAGGCCATCATCGGTCTGGGCCTGCCGCTGCTGGTGGTGGCGCTGACCGGGCAGTTCCTGCCGGGTATCGCCGTGCTGCGCACCGCCGGCTATGCGCGGCCGGCGGCCAGCACGCTGCTGGTGTGGTCGGGCGCGGCCTCGGCGCTGCTGGCGCCGTTCGGCTGCCATGGCCTCAACCCCGGCGCGGTCACCGCCGCGCTGTGCACCGGGCCGGAGGCGCATCCGCGCGCCGAGCGGCGCTATGTGGCCGGGGTCTCGGGCGCGTTGGCCTACCTGCTGCTGGGCAGCGTCGCGGGCACCGTGGTGGCGTTGTTTTCCACCTTGCCCAAGGAACTGGTCGCCACGCTGGCCGGGCTGGCGCTGTTTCCGAGCATCGCCCACGCGCTCAGCACCGCGCTGGCCGCGCCGCGCGAGCGCGACGCGGCGCTGGTGACCTTCATTGTCGGCGCCTCGGGCATGTCGCTGCTGGGGCTGGGCGCGGCCTTTTGGAGCCTGGTGTTCGGCCTGGCCGCGCATCTGCTGCTGGCGTGGCGGCGCCCGCGTCTGCTGGTGGGCGTCGAACAGCCGCGCTGAGCCCACCGCACGTTGTCTTGGCCCGTCCCGCTCCGTGCGCGGCGCGACGGGGGAGTCTTGCCGCACGCCTGTCATCGCGCGCCCGCTGCCGGGTCGCGCCCGTGCTTCATCACACCTGGTTTGGGGAGAACCACATGCCGTCATCCATCGTCACGCCGCGCCGCGCCACCCTGGCCTGCGCGCTTGCCCTTGCCCTCTGCGCACCGGGCCTGGCCCGGGCGCAGGACACCACCGATGCGCGCCAGGACGCGCGCATCGCCCAGCTGGAAAGCGAAGTCCTCGCGCTCAAGCAGATGGTCGAGCAGCAGCAGACCCAGCTGGTCGATGCCCGCACCCGTCTGGCGGAGGCCACCGCGCCTGGCGCACCGCCGCTCAAGGGGCCCGGCGTACAGGCCAGCGGCGCGCTGCCGCCGGCGCTGACCTCGGCCACCGCGGCCGGCACCGTGGCGCCGGCCACCGCGCCGGGCAAGGCGCCGATCCAGAACACCGCCATCGTCGCCGGCGGCGACAGCCATTTCAGCTTCGGCGGCTTCATCAAGCTGGACATGCTCTCGACCTGGACCAGCGACGGCCCGATCGCCGACAGCACGCCGGGGCGGCTGTTCTATTTCCCCGCGGCCACGCCGGTCGATGCCGGCCCGGGCAAGCAGTACGCCGACTTCCATGCGCAGTTCTCGCGGGTGTGGTTCGGCGTGGACCGCGTCACCGACGCCGGCGACAAGCTCAAGGGCTATGTCGAGTTCGACTTCTTCGGCGGCGGCAACAGCAACGTGGGCAACGAGAAGTTCTCCAACGGCTATCCGCCCACGCTGCGCCACGCCTACGTGCAGTGGAACCACTGGCTGGCCGGCCAGACCTGGACCAATCTGATGGACCTGGGCTCGCTGCCGGAGACGGTGGACTTCGTCGGCATCGTCGACGGCACGCTGTTCGCGCGTCAGGCGCAGATCCGCTACACCACCGGCAACTGGTCCTTCTCGCTGGAGAACCCGCAGACCTGGTACCAGAACCGCAGCCCGACCCAGGTCAGCTCCGGCGAGAACGACCTGCCCGACCTCACCGCGCGCTGGACGACCAAGGGCGACTGGGGCCACTTCACCGTGGCGGCGCTGGCCCGGCAGCTGCGCACGGCCGACGACAGCACCTCCGGCTTCGGCCTGAGCGTGGCCGGCTCGATCAAGGCCGGGCCGAAGGACCTGCTGCAGTACACGGTCAGCGGCGGTCCCGGGCTGGGGCGTTACATCGGCTTCGGCCTGATCCCCGATGGCTACATCGACACCGCCGGCCGGCTCAAGGCGCAGGACGGCTATGCGGGCTTCGCCGCGTGGCGCCACAACTGGACCGCCAACCTGCGCAGCACGCTGGCCTACTCGGCCGCCTACATCGCCGTGGACGAGCGGGCGGTCGGCGTGCAGGCCACCGAGCGCACCCAGTCCTGGCGCGTGAACCTGATCTACTCGCCGTTCCCGCGGCTGGACGTGGGTGCCGAGCTGAGCTGGGCGCGGCGCGATCTGGGCAACGATGCCGATGGCGAGCTGGGCCGCGTGCAGACCACGGTCAAGTACACGTTCTGAGCACGCGCGGGTCGGTGTGGCCGATGCCGCGAACAGGTGCGCGCGCTGCTGCCACAGCGCGCCACCGATGCACGTCGACACATCGAACGAGGCACCGCCGCCATGGCGGTCGCCGCATCGATGGCGCCAGCTCAGCGCGGTCGATGCTTGCCGCGCGGCTTGGCAGGCCCGGGCAGGGTGAGCCGGTAGACCAGCACGCGGTTGTCGTTGTCGAAGGCCGAATCGCAGCCATGGCCCTGCATCACGCAGCGGCGGGCGATGAAGTCGTTGTCGTTGCCGACCAGCAGCAGCCAGTCGTCCGGCCGCGCCGGGTCCAGCGCCGGCAGCAGCGCCATGGATTCCCATTTCTCCGACATCAGGCCGGGGTGTGGGCCCGCGGCGACGTCGAGGTCCAGGCCGACCTGCGCCAGCCGGTCCGGATCGAGCAGGTTGATCAGCTCGGTCCAGCGCATGGGCTTGATGCCGGGCTTGAGCGCCGTGGACGCGGGCGAGGCCAGCAGCGAGGTGTCGCCGCGCTCGTAGCGCGAGCCGGCCAGATTGCTGGCCCCGGCGGTATCGACCAGCAGGATCGACTTGTAGACGACCGGCTCGGGCTTGTCCGCGCCCAGCCCGGCGCCGTCGCGGGCCAGCAGCAGGAAGCGGCTGTCGTCCAGCACGCGCAGTTCGCTCTGCGCCGCGGTGCGGTCGGCGGGCTTGCCGTTGCCCTTGTGCGTGTAGATCGGCAGCTGCACCACGTAATGGCCGATCGGCCGCTTCGGCAGTGCGTGCCCGGAGACGTCGTAGACCAGCACGCGCGTGTCGCGGCGGCCGGCGTGTTCGCCTGCGGCGGTGTCCTGCACCAGCGCGCTCTGCAGCGCCACGAACAGGCGCGTGCCATCGGGCGACAGGCCCAGGCCCTCGATGCCCTGGTTGTTGCGGCGCCCGTGCTGCGGTGCCTGCAGCGAGCCGAATGCCGGCAGCCCATCGCGGCGCGGCGCGATCGCCGGCGGCGGCTCGATCACCCCGCGCAGGCGCCCGGCCGGGTCGAAGTAATAGACGTTGGCCGTGTACTCGTCGCCGATGTAGAAGTGCCCGTCGGCGGTGAACTGCAGCGACTCGGCATCGAGCGAGATCTTGCCCGCGCCAGGTCCGCTGGCCGGCGAGGGCAGGGTGAAGCCACCCTGCACCACGGTGTGCGCGCCGGGGTCGGCACCGGTGAAGGGCTGGCCTTCGAAGTCGCGCAGCGTCAGTCCGCCATCGGGCACCAGGGTCAGCGTCTCGCCGGCTGTCTGGCCCGCGCGCGGCAGGCGCAGCGTCATGCGCAGGCGTTCGAGCCGGCCGGCGTAGTCGTAGAACAGGCCGGCGTCCGGATCGTTGCGGCCGCGGTCGGGCAGGGTCCACAGCACGCCCTCGTATCCATCGCGCGTGCGCCGCCACTGGCCGGCCTGCACGCCCAGCGAGGAGAACGACCCCAGCGTGTCGCCCATGAAGTCCAGCGTGCCGGCCGGCACGCGCCCGGCGGCGACCAGGCCGTGATCGACATAGGTCCTGCCGTCGAACTGCACCGCATGCGGCGGCGGTGTGGTGGCCAGGTGCGGCGTGGTGAAGCCCGCCGTGCTGGCCGCGGCCGCCAGCAGCCAGGGCGCCAGACTCATGCGCGCACCCGCGTGCGGGAGCAGGACGTTGCGTGGACTGCGGAACAACAGCGGAATGCAGGCATGGCAGGATCGGAAGAAGAAGAGGGCAGCGAGGCGGCCACGGCCGCACGGCGCGAGCGTAGCAGCCGCCCGCGCCGTGCCGCATGACCGCAGCGCCCTGGCCGCGACGCGTCGGCGCACAGTAAAACGCCCCGGCAGAGAGAGGGGCCGGGGCGTCTTGGGGATTGGCTCGCGCGATCTTGGGAGCCCGTGGGCTTTCCGCGACGCGGAAAGGATCGCGCACCAACTGCCGGGGTTTTGCTCTGGACGGCACTCCCGGCTAATCCGTCTGTCGCCTCGCGCAGATCCTGGCTATCGATCACGCACCGCGCCGGACCTGCGGGCACAGGATGGCGAGCGCGTGCGTCGCCGATGTGACGGTCGGACGATGGTTTGGTTGCAGCCTGCCGCGCGCTGATGGCGCGCTCACGGCCTCGCGTGCAGGCTGGCCGTACTGAAGTCCCCCCAAGGTGCGCTCCGATGGAAGAACCCCGCAAGCACTGGCGGTCCGGCAAGGTCGAGGACACGCCGTTCCGCGTGGAGATCTGGAGCCACGACGGCAAGACCATGATCAAGTCGCTGCAGATCGACGATCTGCCGCCCGAGCTGTACGGCGACGACGAGCTGCACGTGGCCGATGCCGAGGCCGCCTTCGCCAAGGCCGAGCGCATGGTCGCCGAGCAGCTGCAGCAGCGGCGCCAGATCGAGCAGGACCAGGCCGACCTGGGCCGCGCCCCGGACGCCGACTGACGCCCGAGTCGCGATCGCCGCGCGCGACCGCACGTGCGGCAGAACCTGCCGAGACGGCACAATGGGCGCCCTCCGTCCGCGGGACGCGGCGCCGCATCGGCGTCGCCGTGCCGGACGCCCTTCCTCCCCGGGATCCACGCCGGCCATGCGCCTGACCGACTCCGCCGTGCCGCGCTTCGACTGCGACGCCCTCCTGATCGACGCGCACGGCCCCTGTCTTCCACCCGATGGCCGAGCTGGCGCAGGCATGCGGCGGGTGCGCGCGTGATCGATCGCCTGCCGCGGCTGGACCGCATCGATCTGAACATCCTGGCCGAGCTGCAGCGCCAGGGCCGGATCACCAACGCCGACCTGGCCGATCGGGTCGGCCTGTCGCCCAGCCCATGCCTGGCCCGGGTCAAGCGCCTGGAGCGCGCCGGCTACATCGCCGGCTATGGCGCGCGGCTCGACCTGGCCAAGCTGTTCCGCGTGCAGGTGGTCTATACCTCGGTGACCCTGGACAACCATCGGCGCGAGGACTTCGACACCTTCGAGGCCGGCCTGCGCAGCGTGGAGGAGCTGACCGAATGCCACCTGGTCAGCGGCGGCTTCGACTACCTGCTCAAGTTCGTGGTGCGCGACGTGGCCCACTACCAGTCGCTGGTCGAGGGCCTGCTGGATCGTCACATCGGCATCAGCAAGTACTTCTCCTACATCGTGATCAAGTCGCCGATCCTGCGTGGCGAGGTGTCGGTGAAGTCCTTGGCCTGAGCGCCGCGTTGAGCCGCGGTTGGGGTGGGGGTCGGCAGGATCTGCTGCACGGTAGATGGGGAAATCCTTCGGAAAATCGCCGATAATTCTCGCACCGAGGGCTTCCTTCCCGAATGAGCGCGGCAGCATGTGCCGCGCAACCGCGCCAGACCTCAAGCTTTCACCGCGCAGGGGTGGCGAACGCGGCCAATCTGCCGGAGGGGTTCGGGTAAGGTTTTCTCCGCCGGCCGCGATGGGCCTGACGAACGACAAGGTGAGGCCATGCGTGTGCTGGTGATGGGAAGTGGCGTGATCGGCACGACCACCGCGTGGTACCTGGCCCAGGCCGGGTTCGAGGTGTGCGTGGTCGATCGCCAGCCCGGCCCGGCCCTGGAGACCAGCTTCGCCAACGCCGGCCAGATCTCGCCGGGCTATGCCTCGCCGTGGGCGGCGCCGGGCGTGCCGGCCAAGGCCTTCAAGTGGCTGTTCCAGAAGCATGCGCCGCTGGCGATCCGGCCGGGCCTGGACCCGCGCCAGTACAGCTGGCTGCTGCAGATGATGGCCAACTGCACCAGCGCGCACTACGCGCGCAACAAGGCGCGCATGGTGCGCCTGTCCGAGTACAGCCGCGACTGCCTGGACGAGCTGGTCGCCGCCACCGGCATCGCCTACGAGGGCCGGCGCCTGGGCACCATCCAGCTGTTCCGCACCCAGGCCCAGCTGGACGGTGCGGCCAAGGACGTGGCGGTGCTGGACGAGTACGGCGTGCCTTACGAACTGCTCGACCCGGCCGGCATCGCCCGCTACGAGCCGGCGCTGGCCGCCGCGCCGGTGGCGCTGGTCGGCGCGCTGCGCCTGCCCAACGACCAGACCGGCGACTGTCACCTGTTCACCCGGCGGCTGGAGGCGATGGCGCGCGAGGCAGGGGTGGAGTTCCGCTACGACACGCGCATCGAGGCGATCGAGGCCGACGGCCGCCGCATCACCGGCGTGCGCCTGGACGGTCGGCTGGAGACCGCCGACCGCTACGTGCTGGCCCTGGGCAGCGAGTCGCCGCGATTGCTGGCGCCGCTGGGCCTGGACCTGCCGGTGTATCCGCTCAAGGGCTATTCGCTGACCCTGCCGATCCTTGAGCCGGCGATGTCGCCGGTGTCCACGATCCTGGACGAGAGCTACAAGGTCGCCGTGACTCGCTTCGATGCGCGCATCCGCGTGGGCGGCATGGCCGAGGTGGCCGGCTACGACCACGTGCTCAATCCGCAGCGCCGCGAGACGCTGGAGCTGGTCGTGCGCGACCTGTATCCGCAGGGCGGCGCGCTGGAGCAGGCGCAGTTCTGGACCGGGCTGCGCCCGGCCACGCCGGACGGCACGCCCGTGGTCGGGGCCACGCCGCTGGACAATCTCTACACCAACACCGGGCACGGCACGCTGGGCTGGACCATGGCCTGCGGCTCGGGCCGCTACCTGGCCGACCTGATGGCGGGCCACGCGCCGGCGATCGATAGCGAAGGCTTGGACATGTCCCGTTACCGCAACAGCGCCGCCCGCGGCGCGGCCGCCTGATGCGCCCGGCCCGTGCACTGATCGACCTGGGCGCGCTGCAGGACAACTACCTGCTGGCCAAGCGCCTGGGCGGCGGCAAGGCCGTGGCGGTGGTCAAGGCCGACGCCTACGGCCACGGCGCGGTGCGCTGCGCACGCGCGCTGACCGGCATCGCCGATGCCTTCGGCGTGGCCTGCCTGGAGGAGGCCATCGAGCTGCGCGAGGCCGGCATCGAGACGCCGATCCTGCTGCTGGAAGGCTTCCTCGAGGCGGCCGAGCTGCCGCTGATCGATCGCCACCGGCTGTGGACCGCGGTGGCCTCGCCCTGGCAGCTGCAGGCGCTGGCGCGCTACAGCCCGCAGCAGCCGCTTCACGTGTGGCTGAAGCTGGACAGCGGCATGCACCGCCTCGGCCTGTCGCCGGCGCAGTTCGCCGAGGCGCTGGCCGCGCTGCAGCGCGATCCGAAGATCGCCTCGGTGGTGGCGATGAGCCACCTGGCGCGCGCCGACGAGCTGGACAGCGACTTCAGCGAGGTCCAGCGGCGCGTGTTCGAGCAGGCCACGGCCGACTTCGCCGGGCTGACCAGCTTCAACAACTCGCCGGCGCTGTTGGGCTGGCCCGGCATCCGCAGCGACTGGGTGCGCCCCGGGCTGATGCTCTACGGCGCCAGCCCGTTCGCGCCGGATGCGGGGCCGGCGCATCCGCTGCGGCCGGTGATGCAGCTGGAATCGGCGCTGATCGCCGTGCGCGACCTGCCGGCCGGCGAATCGGTCGGCTATGGCGCGCGTTTCACCGCGTCTGTGCCGATGCGCATCGGCGTGGCCGCGATGGGCTACGCCGACGGTTATCCGCAGCGGGCGCCCAACGGCACCCCGGTGCTGGTCGATGGCCAGCGCACGCGCGTGATCGGGCGCGTGTCGATGGATATGCTGACTGTGGACATCACCGATCTGCCCGGCGCCGATGTCGGCAGCCGCGTGACCTTCTGGGGCGCATCGCCCACCGCGGCCCGGATCGCCGAGACCTGCAGCACCAGCCCTTATGCGCTGCTGTGCGGCCTCAAGCGTGTGCGCCGCGAATACTTCGATGCCCCGGCGGGATCCGCCGCGCGCGTGGCGTCTACGGCGTCGGCGTCGGGCTGAGCGCGGCGCACGCTTCGGCGGTTCGGCGCGCGTCACGTCTCGCGGTCTTTCGCGCTTCGAACCTCGCCATAGTCCAGGTCCCGAAGTTCGTCATCTTTCAAGCGTCCTGGCTCGCCATCTTTCAAGCCTCCAAGTCGTCATCCCCGCGTTCTCGGGGATGACGAAGGAAGGATGTCTGCGATCTCGAGCGCGCTTTTCGGCGCACGGCGGATCATCGGACCCGTCGCTCCCGCGAAGGCGGGAGCCCATGGACGTCGCGCGATCTGGACGAACGTCCCTGGATCCCCGCGTTCGCGGGGATGACGCCGTCAGGCCAAGTTGCTGAGGGCGGGTCCTACTGTGCCCGCGTGGATTTCCAATCGCCCGACTACCGCCAGGGCAGGCAGACCGGCTAGCGCGTCTCGGCCAGCTCGAACATCCGCATGACCTCGCAGAAGCCGGCCTGCACGGCGGCGCGCTCGCCAGGCGGCAGGTCGCGGGTGGCGGCAGCCAGCAGCTTGATCGCCCAGGTGCGCTGATCGTCGCGGCTGCTGCGCGCGAAGCCAGCCAGCTGCGTGGCGGCCGTGGACACACGTTCCTGTACGAGTTCGCGTTGGATCGGCATGGTTCCCCCTGCAGGGCCGCTCCCCAGCGGCCCGGCCATCCTAGCGCGGCCGCGCCGACGATCAAGCGGGCGGGCCTCAGGGCCGGCGCGTTGTCGCGCCCGATGGCGCCCGGATGACCGCGCCAGGGCCCAAAAGGGACATGCGCTGTCCGCTGGTGGCCTCTGATTTTTTGCGCAGTTGGCGAGGAAGGCGCGGCACAGCCACAGGGTCCACGCCGGCAACTGCGCAAAACCCCAGACCGGCCTCCGACCCGAAACCCTTAAGAATCCGTTATTTGGTGCATGCGCACCCGTGTGGTGCGCAATGACACATCCGGACCCGGATGTGCATCTTGCGGCGCAGCATGTAAGCGGTTGCAACTCCTGATACGGTGCCGCCCGCCAACGAACCTGAGGCCCGGAAGAGGAGAGCTTCCAGTGCCAAACGCCACAGCCAATCCGCACGCCACGCACCAATTTGATGCTGCACTGCAGCAGGCCGCCGGGTCCCGGACGGGCGGTCGTTCCCTGTGTGTCACCGCCGGCACGTCGCGTCGATGAACGTCACGATCAAGGACGTCGCCCGCGCCGCCGAGGTGTCCGTGGCCACCGTGTCGCGCGCCCTCAACGGGCGCCAGTACGTCGCCGACGAGGTGCGGGCCCGCATCCTGCAGGTCGCCAGTGAGCTGCGCTACAGCCCGCACCATGCCGCCCGCGCGCTGAGCAGCCGCCGCACCCACACCATCGGCGTGGTCCTGCCCGACCTGTACGGCGAGTTCTTCTCCGAGCTGATGCGCGGCATCGATCACGCCGCGCGCGAACGCGGCCTGCACCTGCTGGTCTCCAGCTGCCACGGCAGCCTGGCCGAGCAGCGCGATGCGCTGCGCGCCACGCCCGGGCGGGTGGACGGCGTGCTGGTGATGTCGCCGTTCCTGGGCAGCGTCGAATCCCTGGACGAGGCCCTGGCGCCGGACGTGCCGGCGGTGCTGATGAACTGCGCCGGCAGCCCGCGCGCGGCCGTGCTCAACGTGGACAACCACGGCGGCGCCTTCGCCATGACCCGGCACCTGCTGGACGTCGGCCATCGCCGCATCGCCTTCATCGCCGGGCCCGAGGACAACTTCGATGCCCGCGAGCGCCTGCGCGGCTACTGCGAGGCCCTGGCCACGGTCGCCGATGCGGCCGAACCCTGGGTGGTGCAGGGCAACTTCGACGAGGCCTCCGGCTATGCCGCGGGCGAGGCCTTCGCCGCCGGCGAGCGCCCCGATGCGGTGTTCGCGGCCAACGACATGACCGCGCTGGGCTGCCTGTTCGCCCTGCGCAAGGCCGGCCTGCGCGTGCCCGAGGACATCGCGGTGGCCGGCTTCGACGATGTGCCGATGGCGCGCTACGTCAACCCGGCGCTGACCACCATGCGCGTGGACATCGCCAGCCTGGGCGCGCGCGCCCTGCATCTGCTGCTGCAGCACCCGGCCCTGGGCGGCGAGTCCGGCACGCCGGTCGATACCGCCCCGCTGATCCCGCACCTGGTCGTGCGCGACTCCAGTGCCACCCCGGAGCGCCGCATGGCCTGACCCCTCCGTCCAGCCGCTGTCTTCTTCCCGCTTTCCCGCACGACACGTCCCACAAGAAAAACACGCGATCCGACTGCCCTAAGGAGGGCACCGTCATGAAGAATAAGCACGCCATCTCCCGCTCCCCGTCCCGCAGCATCCTGGCCATCGCACTGGCCGGCTGCATGGTCGCCTCGGTGCCTGCGTTCGCGCAGTCGTCCAACGCCACGCTTCGCGGCAAGGCCGAAAGCGGCGCGGACGTCACCGCCACCAACACCGCCACCGGCCTGAGCCGCCGCGTGACCGCCAGCGCCGACGGCAGCTACGCCCTGGTCGGCCTGCCGCCGGGTACCTACAAGATCCAGGCCGGCGGCGTGGAAAAGACCGTCACCCTGGCCGTGGCCACCTCGGTCAGCCTGGACATGCAGGCCGCGGACGCGGCGCCGGCCGGCGACGCCAAGGAGCTGGACACGGTGCGCGTCAAGGCGCCGCCGCTGCAGGAGGTCAAGACCTCCGAGGTCGGCACCAACGTGTCGCTGCAGCAGATCAACTCGGTCCCGCAGCTGACGCGCAACTTCCTCGAGTTCGCCGACACCGTGCCGGGCATGCAGTTCACCACCGACTCCTCGGGCCATAGCGATATTCGCGGCGGCGCGCAGCAGACCTCGGCGGTCAACGTCTATATCGACGGCGTGGGCCAGAAGAGCTACCTGTTCGGCGGCGTGTCCGGTCAGCAGCAGAGCGCGGGCAACCCGTTCCCGCAGCTGGCCATCGGCGAGTACAAGGTCATCACGTCCAACTACAAGGCCGAGTTCGACCAGGTCGGTTCGGCGGCGATCGTGGCGGCGACCAAGTCGGGCACCAACGAGTTCCACGGCGAAGTGTTCGGTCGCATGACCAATTCGGATTGGCGCAAGCCGACCCCGGCCGAGGAGCAGTCCGCCGGCGGCAAGCAGAAGACCCACCAGAACGAGTACGGCTTCGCGCTGGGCGGTCCGATCATCCAGGACAAGATGCACTTCTTCGTTTCCTACGAAGGCAAGGGCTTCGAGATCCCGGCCGACCCGGTCGCGGTGGTCGACAACAACCTGTTGAACTATTCCGATGACCTGCCGGCGTCGGTGCAGGCCAAGTACGGCCCGATCACGCGTCCGTTCAAGGAAGACCTGTACTTCGGCAAGATCGACTGGGAGATCGGCGACAACGATCGCCTGGAGCTGACCGCCAAGGTGCGTCGTGAGGACAGCATCGACACGATCGGCGGCAACACCACCGCGCTGGCGGCCAAGATCAACAACAACAAGGAAGACCGCTACGACCTGAAGTGGGAACACTACGGCGAGGGCTTCTTCAACGAAGCGCGCGTGACCTACGAGGACGTGCTGTTCAACCCCACCGCCAAGACCATCGGCAGGCAGAGCGTCTACACGGCCGGGCAGAATCAGGACCGCGTGCTGATCTTCGACGACGCGACCTCGGGTCTGTCGATCCAGCGCAAGGGCCAGAAGGGACCGGCGTTCCAGGACGACCTGACGTTCAACAGCTTCAGCTGGAACGGCGACCATGTCATCAAGATGGGCGTCAAGTACAAGGACGTAGAGCTGACCCAGAGCGAGAACTCGGTCGTCAATCCGGCGTTCTATTACGCGGTGACCGATGGGGCCGGCACTGCTGCGATCCCGTATCAGGTCATCTTCAACCAGCCGTACGAGGGCTTCTCGCCGTCGGTCACGACCAAGGACAAGCAGATCGGCCTGTACATCCAGGACGACTGGGACGTCAACGACAAGCTGCAGCTGAACCTGGGCGTGCGCTGGGATTACGAGAAGGTGCCCTCGTACACGGATTTCCAGACGCCGCAGGCCGTCATCGACGCGATCAATTCGCAGGATCCCAACGCCCCCGCCGGCCAGACCTTCGCCCAGACGATGGCCAAGGGCGGCGTGGACATGAACGACTACATCAGCACCGGCAAGAACCGCAAGGCGCAGAAGGGCGACATCGCCCCGCGCCTGGGCTTCTCCTATGACTTCAACGCCGACCAGCGCTGGGTCATGTTCGGTGGCGCCGGCCGCAGCTACGACCGCAACCTCTACGACTACCTGGGCCTGGAGCAGGTCAAGGGCGCGCTGTCGCAGTACACGGTCAAGTTCATCGAGTCCGGGGCCTGCACCACCCTGGTACCGCAGCAGTGCGTGAACTGGAATCCGTCCTACCTGTCCGGCATCGATGCCGTCTCGGGCCTGGTGGTCGACCCGACCTCGCGCACCGGCACCGAGGTCGACATGCTCAACAACGACCTCAAGACGCCGTATTCGGACCAGTTCTCGCTGGGTCTGCGCCACCAGATGGGCGACTGGAACACCTCGGCCACCCTGGCCTACGTGCACAGCAAGGACGGCTTCGCCTTCACCCTGGGCGCCCGCTATCCGGACGGCAGCTTCTGGCAGAACGGCAGCCAGCCCTGGGGCCACAACGCCGAAGGCCTGGGCACGATCATCCTGGGCGACAACGGCATCGAGACCAAGACCAAGCAGGTGCTGCTGTCGGCCGACAAGCCGTACACCAAGGAATCGGGCTGGGCCTTCTCGGCGGCGTATACGTTCTCCGACGCCAAGGGCAACCGCGGCGGCGACGAGCACTACTCGTTCGATGCGGCGACCATCCATGACTATCCGTACATCAGTCTGCAGTCGGTGCCCAAGCACCGTCTGGTGTTGACCGGGACCTACGACCTGCCGTGGGAGATCAGCCTGTCCGGCAAGCTGACCCTGGCCACGACCCAGCCCCTCAACGTCGCGGTTACGCCTGACAACTGGGATGCTCCCGCGGGCCCGGCGTATATTACGGCGCTGAAGGATATTCCTGGTCAGAAGTTCCTGGTGGGTGGCCCGATCTTCGGCACCCGTCAGTTCGACCTGTCCGCGTCGAAGGACATGCACGTCACCGAGAACGTCACCGTCCAGGTGCGCGCCGACGTGATCAATGTCTTCAACTGGGACAACCTGAGCAGCTACTTCATCAACTACGGCTCCGGTGGCGTGTACTCGCCCGTGGTCACCTACAACGACACTAACACCGCGGTCAGCTACACCTCGCCGCGGACGGTGTTCCTGAGTGCGCGCGTGATCTGGTAAGTGCGCTAGTGTTGGCATCGAAGTAAGGACAGGGCCCGCGCAAGCGGGCCTTGTCTTGTGAGGACATGGGGAGCGCGCACGTGGCATCAGAGAGCATCGCCAGCATCGTGGTGGTCGGCGGGGGCGCGGCCGGTTGGTCGGCCGCCGCGGCCCTGATCCGTCATCTGCCCCATTGCCGGGTCCAGCGTGGTGGAATCGGAGGAGATCGGCATCGTCGGCGTGGGCGAGGCCACCGTGCCGAACGTGCGCTACTTCAACCGGCAGGTCCTGGGGCTGGAGGAGGGCGAGTTCGTCCGGCGCACGCAGGGCACGTTCAAGCTCGGGATCGAGTTCCGCGACTGGCGCCGGCCCGGAGATGCCTACATGCATGGCTTCGGGGCGGTCGGTTACGACATGGGGCCGCTGGCCTTCCATCAGCTCTGGCTGCACGAAGTCCGCGCGGGGCGGGCCGATGCCGATATCGGGCGCTACGTCCTGCAGAACCTGGCGGCCCGGCAGGGGCGCTTCATGACCGCGCCCGCCGATGCGCCGGCGGGCTCTCCGCTGGCCGATATCGCCTATGCCTACCACTTCGACGCCACGCTCTATGCCGGCTATCTGCGCGAGCGGGCCGAGCGCCAGGGCGTGGTCCGCGTGGAAGGGCGCGTGGTCGAGGCGACGCTGCGCGCGCAGGACGGATTCGTCGAGGCCGTCGTGCTGGCCGACGGTCGCCGCATCGAGGGCGACCTGTTCATCGATTGCTCCGGCTTCCGCAGCCTGCTGCTCGGCGAGGCCCTGCAGGTGCCCTGGGTGGACTGGAGCCACTGGCTTCCCTGCGATCGCGCCGTGGCCGTGCCCTGTGCGCCGGCCGGGCCGCCCGAGCCTTTCACCCGCTCGACCGCACGGACGGCGGGCTGGCAGTGGCATATCCCGCTGCAGCATCGCGTCGGCAATGGCCACGTCTACAGCAGCGCCTTCATGGACGATGCGACCGCCACCGAGCAGCTGATGTCCAGCCTGGAGGGGCCGGCGCGCGCCGAGCCGCGCCTGCTGCGTTTCGCCACCGGGCGGCGCGCGCGCTTCTGGGAGCGCAACGTGGTGGCGATGGGGCTGGCCAGCGGTTTCATGGAACCGCTGGAATCCACCAGCATCCTGCTGGTCCACAACGCGGTGCTGCGCCTGCTCGACGTCTTCCCCGACAAGCGCTTCGATCCGGCCCTGCTGCGGCGCTACAACGAGACGACCGTGTTCGAATGGGAGCGCATCCGCGACTTCCTGATCCTGCACTACAAGGCGACCGAACGCGACGACAGCGCCTTCTGGCGGCATTGCGCCGCCATGGCGATCCCCGACTCGCTGCAGCAGGTGATCGACCTGTTCGCCGGCAGCGGGCGCTATCACCGCAACGGCGAGGAGTTCTTCTCCACCAGCAGCTGGGTCCAGGTCCTGCTCGGACAAGGCATCGTGCCGCAGGGGGAGCATCCCCTGCTGGCGGCCATCCCCGAGCCGCAGATCCAGCAGTTCGTCGGTCGCGTCGCCCAGGTCCTGGACAACTGCGTGGCCGCCATGCCGCCGCACGAGCAGTTCATTGCGCGGACCTGCGCCGCACCGCCGCCGCGCGTCAGCTGAACCGGGCGGGGTTTCTGCACGCGACACGCAGGGCGCGACAGGCATCATGAGCGCCCGACCCAAAGCGGCAGGTGTGCGTCATGGCCAGCGATGAACCGAACGTCCCCGGCGTCGAGGACTACGAGGCTGCCGCGGGCGGCTGGGGCGCGCTGCGCGCGGTGGCCAAGGCGCTGAAGGATCAGATGGACGTGCCGCGCGAGACCTCGGCGCTGCGGCGGGTCAACCAGCCCGATGGCTTCGACTGTCCGGGCTGCGCCTGGCCCGATCCGGCGCATACCTCGTCCTTCGAGTTCTGCGAGAACGGGGCCAAGGCGGTCAGCTGGGAGGCCACCGCCAAGCGCGCGACCCCCGAGTTCTTCGCCCGGCACCGTGTCAGCGAGCTATGGGCGTGGAACGACCACCAGCTCGAGGACGCCGGTCGCCTGACCGAGCCGATGGTCTACGACCACCAGAGCGACCGCTACGTGCCGATCGGCTGGGACGAGGCGTTCGAGCGCATCGGCCGCGCGCTGCGTGCACTGCCTTCGCCGGACATGGCCGAGTTCTATACCTCGGGGCGCGCGTCGAACGAGGCCGCGTTCCTGTACCAGCTGATGGTGCGCGAGTTCGGCACCAACAACTTCCCCGACTGCTCCAACATGTGCCACGAGGCCACCAGCGTGGGCCTGCCGCAGTCCATCGGCGTGGGCAAGGGCACGGTGACGCTGGAGGACTTCGACCACTGCGACGCGCTCTTCAGCTTCGGACACAACCCGGGCACCAATCATCCGCGCATGCTCACCACGCTGCGGGCGCTGGCCAAGCGCGGCGTGCCGATCATCGCGGTCAATCCGCTCAAGGAACGCGGCCTGGAGCGCTTCGTCTCGCCGCAGCATCCGACCGAGATGCTGACCAACCACGGCACGCAGATCGCCCAGGCCTACTACCAGGTCAAGGTCGGTGGCGACGCGGCCATGCTCAAGGGCATGATGAAGTGGCTGCTGCAGGCCGATGCGGACGACATCGCGGCCGGCGGCACGGGGCTGCTCGACCGCGCCTTCATCGGCGAACACACCGAGGGCTTCGAGGCGCTGCGCGCGGACATCGAGGCCACGCGCTGGGAGGACATCGTGCAGGCCTCGGGCCTGGCCCGCGCCGACATCGAGGCCGCGGCCCAGGTCTATGCCAAGGCCGAGCGCGTGATCCTGTGCTACGGCATGGGCATGACCCAGCACCTGCGCGGCACGCAGAACGTGCATCTGATGGCCGACCTGCTGCTCCTGCGCGGCAACATGGGCAAGCCCGGCGCCGGCATCGCGCCGATCCGTGGCCACTCCAACGTGCAGGGCGACCGCACGGTCGGCATCACCGAAAAACCCACCCAGGCGCTGCTCGACGGCATCCAGGCCAAGTACGGGTTCTCCTTCCCACTCAGCCATGGGCACGATGCGGTGGAGGCGATGAAGGCCATCCGCGACGGCCGCTCCAAGGCCTTCGTCGCGCTGGGCGGCAACCTGGCCGTGGCCATGCCCGATCCGCAGGCCTGCTTCGCCGCGATGCGCTCGCTGGACCTGGCCGTGCATATCGCCACCAAGCCCAACCGCTCGCATCTGATCCCGGCCAGGGAGACCTTCCTGCTGCCGTGCCTGGGCCGCACCGAACGCGACGAGCAGGCCGGCGGCCCGCAGTCGGTGACGGTGGAGGATTCGATGTCGATGGTGCATGCCTCGCAGGGCACGCTGACGCCCGCGTCGGAGCAGCTGCGCTCGGAGCCGGCGATCATCGCCGGCATGGCCCGCGCGCTGCTGCCGCACAGCAAGGTCGACTGGGCGTGGCTGATCGAGGACTACGACCGCATCCGCGACGGGATCGAGGCGGTGTTCCCGATCTTCCGCGACTACAACCAGCGCATCCGCACCCCGGGCGGGTTCCGCCTGCCCGTCGGCGCCTCGGTGCGCGACTGGGGCGGGCCGGGCAAGAAGGCGCAGTTCCTGGTCGTCGAAGGGCTGGCCGAGGACGCGCCGGTGGCGCAGCCTGGCCTGCTGACCCTGACGACGCTGCGCGCGCACGACCAGTACAACACTACGCTTTATGGCCTAAGCGATCGCTACCGCGGCGTGCACGGGCGGCGCGACGTGGTGTTCCTCAACGCCGAAGACCTGGCCATGCTGGGGCTGGAGCAGGGCGACCTGATCGACGTGGCCTCGCGCCTGCCCGGCGCGAACGGCGAGGACCACACCGTGCGTGGCTTCACTGCGGTGGCCTACGACATCCCGCGCGGCTGCGCGGCGATGTACTACCCGGAAGGCAATTGCCTGGTGCCCCTGGAGAGCTACGACCGGCAGTCCGGCACGCCGACCTACAAGTCGGTGCCGGTCAAGGTCAGCGCCGCGGCCTGAGGGCGGGTGCTGCGCACCGCCGAAGCGGTGCTCAGTCGAAGCGCCAGCCGCCACCGGGATCGCGCGGATAGACCTCCACGCGTGCGCCGGCGGGCAGCGCGTCGGCGTCGGGCGCCAGCGTCGCCCAGGCGTTGGCCTGTAGCAGCGAGGCGATGCGGAAGGACTCCTGGCCTGCCAGGACGCGCACGCGCAGCGTGCCGTCCTCGTCGTGGCTGACGCGCGCCTTGAGAAAGCCGCGCAATGCCCCGCGCCCGCGCACCGGTTCGGCAAGGCGCGCCAGCAGCGGTCGTTCGGGCGGCCTACCCAGCCAGTGCCGCAGCAGTGGCACGGCGAAGAAGCGAAATCCCAGCACGGTGGCGACCGGATTGCCCGGCAGCCCCAGCAGCAGCGGCCCCTGCGCCAGGCGTGCGGCCAGCAGCGGTTTGCCCGGACGGATGGCCACGCCCTGGAACAGCAGCTGCGCACCGGCCTTGCCCAGCGCGGCCGGAACGAAGTCGTGCACGCCGGCCGAGACCGCGCCGGTGGTCAGCACCAGATCGGCCTCGACCACGACCTCGGCCAGCGCGGCGGCGAACTGCGCCGGGTCGTCGCCCAGGGTGCGGCAGGCCAGCACGCGCGCGCCGAGCTCGGCCAGCGCGGTCTGCAGGAAGGGGCCGTTGCTGGCGCGGATCTGGCCCGGCCGCAGCGGCGCGTCGGCATCGGCGACCAGTTCGTCCCCCGTGGACAGGATCGCCACGCGCGGCGCGCGCCTGACCTGGACCTGCCCGATCCCCGCCGCGGCCAGCAACATCCGCAGCGTGGCATCGACCGGCGTGCCGGCCGTGGCGATCGGGTCGCCGGGCTGCAGGTCGCTGCCGGCGCGGCGGATGTGACGCGCCGGCTCGAGGTCTTCCAGGACGCGCATGCGCGCCGTGTCCAGGCGTTCGGTGCGCTCGTAGGGCACCACGCTGTCCGCGCCGGGCGGTAGCGCCGCGCCGGTCATGATCTCCCAGGCCGCGGCCGGCGCCTGCGGCGGCGCTTCGCCGGCGACCACGCGTCCGGCGATCGGCCACACGCTGCCGGCGGCGATGGCCCGGCCATCGCTGCGCAGCGCGTAACCGTCCATGGCGGCGTTGTCGAACGGCGGCAGCGCCGCCTGCGCGCGTACCGCTTCGGCCAGCACGCGTCCGGCCGCCTGGTCGGTGGCGCAGGCTTCGGCCGGCAGCGCGCCGGCCGAAGCGATCAGCCGGGCCAGCGCGGCTTCGTAGGACAGCAGGCCTTCGCCGGCGCAGGGATCAGCCATGCCGCACCTCGCCGCGCCGCCGCGCCAGATCCTCGGGCGTGTTGGCGTTGTCCAGCACCTGCGCCGCCTGCGGCGCGAGCAGGCGCACGTCGTCGGCGTCCAGTGCGCGGCGCAGACCGAAGTGTCCGCCCTCGACCTGGCGGCGCAGGCGCTGCAGCGCGGGCGGTGCCCAGAGCGCGCACAGCGGCTCGGGCAGGCCGTCGCCGGCGCTGCGGAAGGCCACCGCGCCGTCGCCCGGGACGAAGGCCGCGGTCAGGCGCCGCAGCGTGGCCGCCTCGAGCCCCGGCAGGTCGCAGGCGATGACCAGCCACGCGGCCTGGGGCGCGGACGCATGCGCGGCGAGCAGGCCGGCGGCCGGGCCGATGTCGTGATGCCGATCGAGCAGCTGCGGGAAGCGCGCCCGCAGCGGGTCGTCCTGCTGGTCGGCGCGCACCGACACCAGGCAGCGCTGCACCTGCGTCTGCAGCAGGGCGAAGGCCACCTCAAGCTGTGGCCGCGTCTCGTAGACCAGCGCCGCCTTGTCGCGGCCCATGCGCCGGCTCGCGCCGCCGGCCAGGACCAGGCCGTGCAGTGCGAGGGGGGCGTCGGTCGAGGCAGGCCGAGGCGTGGTCATCGCGGCCGATGTTAGCGCCGGCCGCCCGGCGCGCCTGTGGCCCGTGCTTGTGTTCGCGATGTCGCTTCCACGCGCCGGCTCATGAGCGCATCACCATGCGATTGCGGCCGCCGGCCTTGGCGTCGTACAGGGCCAGGTCGGCCAGATGGATCAAGGTGGCCGGGCCTTCGTCCTCGCCCATGCGGCTCGGCCACAGCGCCACCGCGCCGACGCTGATGGTGACCACGCTGGCGCTGTAGCTCTCGGCGTGGGGAATCTTCAGCGCGCGCACGTTGCGGCACACGGCCTCGCCCATCGCGCGCAGGGCGTCGGCATCGCAGCCGGGCAGGACCAGGGCCAGCTCCTCGCCGCCATAGCGCGCGGCCAGATCGCCCTGTCGCCGCGCGCTCTGTTTGAGCACCTGCGCCACCCGGGTGAGGCAGACGTCGCCGGCCTGGTGGCCATAGGTGTCGTTGAAGTTCTTGAAGTGGTCCAGATCGGCCAGCAGCAGCCCCAGCGGCGTGCCCTCGCGGCGCGCGCGGGCCCATGCGTCGGCCAGCGTCTCGTCCAGGGCGCGGCGATTGGCCAGGCCGGTCAGTGCGTCGGTACGCACCAGCGTCTCGAGCTGGTCCTGCGCCGCCTGGCGCGCCAGCAGCTGGCGACGCAGCCACTCGCCCAGGCCGGCCAGCAGCACCACGGTGAACAGCGTCAGCAGCGCGTGGGTGCGCACCGAGCCGCGCCAGGCGGCCAGGGCCTCGTCCTCGGACAGCGCCGCCACGGCGATCAGCGGGAAGCGCTCGACGTGCTGGAAGCCGCTGATCCGCCGGGTGTGGTCGAACGGCGACACGTAGGCCAGCGAACCGGCCGGCGCGCCGCGCAGCCGCGCGAACAGGTCGCTGCGCGAGAGGTCCTGGCCGACGGCATTGAGTTCGGGCGAACGCGCGCAGACCTGCCCCGCATCGTTGAGCAGGGTGATGGCGCCATGCCGGCCGACGTCGAAGCCGCGGTAGTGCTCGGCGAAATACGCCGAGCGGATGCTCGCCAGCACCACGCCGGCGAACTGCCCGCGCGCGTCGTTGTAGCGGCGGGTGACGGTGAGGATCCACTGGTGGTCCGAGCGGCTACGCACCGGCGGGCCCACCCACGGCAAGGTGTCGTCCACTTCCTGATGGTGCTTGAAGTAGGCCCGGTCGGAGTTGTTCATGTTGGGCGGCAGGTGGTCCAGCGACGAGGCGATCCAGCGGCCCTGCGCGTCGTAGACGAACAGGCCATGGATGCGGCCCGAACGGCTGGCCTCTTCGCGCAGATAATCGTCCAGCCGGGCCAGGTCGCGCGGCGTGGCCCCCTCGATGCGCAGGTTCTCGACGATGCCGGACAGCACGCTGTCGGCCACCAGCATCGAATCCTCGGCGTGCTGGCCGACCGAGCGCGCCAGGTTGCCCGCATCCAGGTAGATCTGCTCGGTCGCCTCGCGCCGGGTCTCCAGCCCATGCCAGTACTCGGCCCCGGCGAACAACAGGCAGACGGCCAGCACGAATCCGCGCAGCAACTCGGGCAGCCATCGCCGGCGGGGCGGGTCGGACATGTTCATTCCGGTGGCCCCCCTCCCGGGCGCGCGCGGTGGTGTGATCGCGACTCACGCCGGCCTGCCGCCAACGTCTTCTGCGACGAATCTTGCCCCAGACCTCGCCGGGAGTGGATGAAGGATGCCCGGCCGGCTAGCGCGCCAGCTGCTGGCGCAGCATGCCCAGCAAGGCCTGCCGGTTGTACGGCTTGGGCAGGAACCGGGCGTTGGTCGGGAAGTCGCGGAACGAGCCCTCGGCATGGCCGGAGGTCAGCACCACCGGGATCTGCGCATCCAGATCGGCCACGCGCCGGGCCAGCTGGATGCCGTCCATGCCGCCGGGCATGTTGATGTCGCTGAAGACCAGATCGAAGGCGGCGCCGCTCTCCAGCAGCTGCAGCGCCTGGTTGCCGCCGTTGGCCTGCGTGACCTGATAGCCCTCGGCTTCGAGGATCAGGGCCGCGATCTCGCGCGCACCCGCGTCATCCTCGACGATGAGGATCATTGGGATAGGAGCCATGTGACGCGGAAAACCTGAAGACCCGAGTAGGCCGAATCATCGTCACAGCGCTGTGAAAGGGGGGTGACCTCGGCTAGGCTGGGGTGGTGCCCGCCGCAGCAGTTACGGCGGGGAGCGTTGCGGAGTTCCCATGCCAGCCTTTTCGCGAGACCACTACCGTCAGATCGTCGAGCTGTCCGGTGACAGCATTTTCGAACTCGATGGCGGCGGCCGCGTGGTCTCGGTCAACCAGCGTGGGCTTGAGCTGCTGGAGGCCTACGGCCGTCACGACGTGGTCGGCCGGCACTGGCACGACCTGTGGACGCCGGCGATGCGGGCGATCGCCCGCGAGGCCGTGCGCCTGGCCTGCGTGGGCCAGCGCAACGAGTTCCAGGGCGCCATCCAGACCCTGCGCGACCAGGAGCGGATCTGGTCGGTGATCGTCAGCCCGCTGGCCCTGGACCGCGGCCAGCCGGTGCTGCTGCTGGCCATGTGCCGCGACGTCACCGATCGCCTGCGCTCCGAACACGCGCTGCGCCTGATCAACGAGAGCCTGACCTCGCAGCTGCAGGGCGCCGAGCTGCGCGAGCTGGTGACCGCGCGCCACGCCGACTTCCTGGAATCCTCGCTCACCCAGACCCAGGAGCAGGCCGAGGCCGAGCGCCATGCGGCCGAGGCGCTGCGCGGGCAGGTGGACATCGCCGAGGCCGCGCGCAGCCTGGCCGAGCGCGCGCGCGATTCGGCCGAGCTGGCCTCGCTGCAGGCGCAGAAGGGCGAGGCGGTCGGCCAGCTGGTGGCCGGCATCGCCCACGACTTCAACAACATGCTGCAGACCGCGGTGGCGGCCATCAGCGTGGTCACCGACACGCCCGAGCAGCTCACCCCGCTGCAGCGCAAGCTGCTGGGGCGCGGGCAGGAGGCGCTGCACCATGCCTCGATGCTGGCGCGCCGGCTGCTGGCGTTCTCGCGCCGGCATCCGCCGCGCTTCGAGGCGCTGGACCTGCGCGAGGTGGCCACGTCCATGGCCGAGCTGATGCGCCAGTCGCTGGGCCCGGACATGGTGCTGGTGGTCGAGCCGGCGCCGCAGGCGCTGATCACCCAGGGCGATCCGCACGCCATCGGCCAGGCGGTGATGAACCTGTGCATCAACGCCCGCGATGCCTGCCAGAACCGCGGCCAGATCACCGTGTCGTTCTCGCACCAGTCCATCGCCAGCGATGGCGCCACGCCCTCGCGCGCCAGCGGCCAGTACGTGGTGCTGTCGGTGGCCGACACCGGCACGGGCATGGACCAGGCCACGCTGTCGCGGCTGTTCGAGCCCTACTTCACCACCAAGCCCGAGGGGCAGGGCACCGGCCTGGGCCTGGCGCAGGTCTATGCGCTGATGCGCCACAGCGGCGGCTTCATCGACGTGGACACCGCGCTGGGCCGCGGCACGGTGATGAGCCTGTGGTTTCCGCAGGCCGAGAGCGCCAGCGCGCACGCGCCGGTCGCGATCCACGCGGCCTGAGCGGGCCTGTAAAGCACGACGGCCGCTTGCGCGGCCGTCGTTGCTTGCAAAGGAGGCGGGACGCTTACTGCGCCTTGGGCACGCCGATCGCCTTGACGTCGTCGTCGCTCAGGCGGGTATTGGCATCGGCGCTGAGCAGGGCGTTGACGTCCTGCAGGTCGGCCGCGTCCAGCGTACCGGCGGCGGCCTCCAGCAGCAGGCGGTTCTGCAGGAAGTTGTACTTGGCCAGCGAGTACTGCTCCTGCGCGGCGACCAGGTTGTTCTGGTTGGTCAGCACGTCCAGCACGGTGCGGGTGCCCACTTCCAGGCCGACCTGCGAGGCGTCGTAGGCGCTGCGCGCGGAGACCACGGCCGAACGACGGGCCTCGATCTCGCTGATGCCGGCCTCCAGCACCTGGTAGGCGTTGCGCGTGTTGCGCACCACCGCGCGGCGCTGCTGTTCGAAGGCATCCTGGGCCGAATCGCGCTGGGCGACGGCCTGGCGCACCTGCGATTGCGTGGCGCCACCGGAGAAGATCGGCACGCTCAGGGTCAGACCGATCGAGCGCGAGTCGTACTCGCCGCGGCGCGAACCGTCCGTCCCGGTGTCCGAGTCGCCGCCCCAATTGGCGCTGCGGCCGTAGCTGCCGCTCAGGCTCAGGGTCGGCAGGTGGCCGGCGCGGGCCGCGCTAATGCCGGAGTCGGCCGACTGCACCTGCAGCTGCAGCGACTTCAGCTGCGGATTCTGCGCCAGCGCGGTGTCGACCCAGCCATCGGCGCTGTACTGCGAGGGCAGCTGCGGCTTGAAGTCGTCCGGCAGGCCGCGCAGGTTGGTCACCGGCTGGCCGGTGATCTCGGTCAGGGCCTCGTAGGCGTCCTTGAGCGCGTTGCGCTGGGTGATGACCGTGGCGCGCGCGCTGTCGTAGGAGGCGCGGGCTTCGTGCACGTCGGTGATCGGGGCCAGGCCCACGTCCAGACGCTTCTGCGCGTAGTCGAACTGCTTCTGGAACGCGGCCTGCGCGGCCTCGGCCGAGGCCAGCGTCTCGATCGCGATCAGCACGTTGAAGTAGGCCGCCGAGGTGCGCGTGATCAGCGAGTCGTTGGCCGAATCCAGGTCGAAATCCGCCGCCTGGCTCAGCGCGCGCTGCGAGTTGACCCGGGCGTAGTCACCGAAGTTGATCAGGCTCTGGTTCACCGTCACGGCGTAGTCGCGCGAGCGCGGGCTGTCGATCCACTCGCCGCCATGGGTGACCTTGGAACTGGAGCGCCCGAGCGAGGCGGTGCCGTTGACCTGCGGCAGCAGCGTGGCGCGGGCCTGGACCACCCCTTCCTTCTGCGACAGGCGCGCGGCTTCGGCCTGGGCCAGGGTCGGGTCGCCGTTGCGGGCCATTTCATAGGTCTGCATCAGGTCGGTGGCCGAGGCGGCCGAAGGCAGCGCCAGCGCGACGGCGAGAACGAGGGGGAGACGGCTCATCGTGGGAGTTCCTTGAAAGTTTGTGCCAAGCGCTTAGAAGACGAACGCAGGGACCGGCGCGGCGCCGACCAGATAACCCAGCGCATCGGTCTCGAACAACGATTCGATGCGTGCGCCGCTGGTGTCGTTGTGCACCAGCACCGCTTCCATGGCCGGCGAGCGGCCGCGCACCACGAACAAGCGTCCACCCGGACGCACCAGTTCCATGAAGCCCAGCGGCAGGGTGTCCACCGCGGCGGTGATGCAGACCGCGTCGAACTTGCGGTCGGTGGCCCAGGCCAGCGCGTCGGCGGTCTCGATGCGCACGTTGCTGCCCAGCCCTGCGGCCTGCAGGTTGGCCTGGGCGAAGGCGGCCAGCTCGGGGTGCAGCTCCAGGCTGACCACTTCGCGGCCCAGCGCGGCCAGGCAGGCGGTGAGAAAGCCGCTGCCGGTGCCGATTTCCAGCACGTCCTCGCCGGGCTGCACGTCCAGCGCCTGCAGGACGCGGCCTTCGACCACCGGCTTCATCATGCGCTGGCCGTGGCCCAGCGGCAGTTCCAGATCGGCATAGGCCACCGCGCGGTGCGCCGGCGGCACGAAGGCCTCGCGCGGCAGGGTGGCCAGCGTGTCCAGGACGCGGGGTTCCAGCACGTCCCAGGGACGGATCTGCTGTTCCACCATGTTTTCGCGGGCTTGGGCGTAGTTGATCGTCATGGGCGTGCTCGGGGGGCGTGTCGGTGTACCGGGGCGGGCATTCTAGCGGCGCGCGGCACGGCAGGCGTGCTGAGCATCGCCGCCGCACCCGGGGTGGACGCAGTGCCGGGAAGTCACCGGACCGGAAGTCATGGCCGGGCCGTGGCGGCTCGGGTTCAGCGGCGGGCATAGGCGCGCAGGAACATGTCCACCGTGTTATCCAGGTGACGGTCGATCTCGCCCGCTTCCAGCCGCCCCAGCAGGCCGCACATCATGCGGCCGTAGATTTCGCCCTTGAGCAGGGTGAAGAACTGGCGGGCGGCCACGTCGATGTCCTCGATGTCCAGGTGCCCCTGCGCGACCTGTTCGCGCAGCAGCCCGGCGAAGATGTCGTGGGTGCGCTTGGGGCCGGACTCCCAGAAGATCTGGCGCAGGTGCTCGTCGGCCTGGGTGCTGGCCAGCAGCATGCGGTGGGTGTTGATCGCCTGCTCGCTGGTGACCATGGCGAAGAAGCCTTCGGCGATCTGCCGCAGCTGCGCGCGCACGCCGACATCGCCCTGCACCTTGAAGGTGGCATCGGGCAGCAGCTCCTCGCACAGGTTGCGGATCGCCTCGGAGAACAGCGACTCCTTGTCGCCGAAATGGCTGTAGACGGTCAGCTTGGACACGCCGGCCTCGGCCGCGATGCGGTCCATGCTGACGCCGGCGAAGCCCTCGCGCGCGAACAGCGCCTTGGCCGCCTCGAGAATCGCCGCGCGCTTGGCCAGGTCCTTGGGACGGCCCGGGCCTGACGGCGTCGTGCTGCGGGAGGAGTCGGAAGACACGGGGAGCGGAGCCTGCGGGACCATCGCGCAATACTAGACTAGACGGTTCGATATTTACAGTCCGGGCGCGCCGTTGCGGGCGCGCCCGTCATCGTTGCGTCAGCTTGCCCGACTGTCCCGGGGCCGGTGGGACCGGCCCCCGGACGGGGATCAGGCGCGCAGGCCGGCCGGCTGGCGTTCGAGCTGGGCCAGCACGGCCTCGGTCGCCTGCGCGGTGCTCAGCGCCTGGCCGGGGCCGGCCAGGTCGGCGGTGAAGGCGCGCGCGTCCAGGGCGGCGTCCACGGCCTGCTCGATGCGCTGGGCCTCGGCTTCCAGCCCGAGCGAATGGCGCAGCAGCAGCGCGGCCGAGAGGATGGTGGCGTAGGGGTTGGCGATGCCCTTGCCGGCGATGTCCGGGGCCGAGCCATGGATCGGCTCGTACAGGCCGACCCGGCTCTGGCCGAGCGAGGCAGACGGCAGCAGGCCCAGCGAGCCGGCCAGCATCGAGGCCTCGTCGGTGAGGATGTCGCCGAACATGTTCTCGGTGACGATCACGTCGTACTCGCGCGGCTTGGACAGCAGGTGCATGGCCATCGAATCGACCAGCTGGTGCTCCAGGGCGATATCCGGGAACTCCTCGCGGCCGACCCGCGCGGCCACCTCGCGCCACAGGCGCGAGGTCTCCAGCACGTTGGCCTTGTCCACCGAGGTGACCTTGCCGCGGCGCGCGCGGGCCAGGCCGAAGGCGCTGCGCAGCACCCGCTCGACCTCGGCCACCGAATAGCTGCACAGATCGCTGGCCGCTTCGGCGGTGCGGGTCTTGTCGCCGAAATAGATGCCGCCGGTCAGCTCGCGCACCACCACGATGTCCACGCCAGCCAGCAGGTGCGGCTTGATCGGTGAGGCGTCCAGCGCGGCCGGATGCGGCCGCACCGGGCGCAGGTTGGCGAACAGGCCCAGCGCCTTGCGGATCGCCAGCAGGCCCTGCTCGGGCCGGATCTTCGCGTTGGGGTCGGACCACTTGGGTCCGCCGACCGCGCCCAGCAGCACCGCGTCGGCCTGCTGGCAGGCGAGGGTGGTGGCCTCGGGCAGCGGCACCCCGTGGCGGTCGATGGCGATCCCGCCGATGTCGTGCTCGGCGAAGCGGAAATCGTGGCCGTGCTGTTGGGCCACGGCCTTGAGGACGGCGACGGCCGCAGCGGCCACTTCCGGGCCGATGCCGTCGCCGGGCAGGACGACGATGTCAGCGTGCATGGGCGGCCTCGTAGCGGGCGATGTCGGGGACGCGGGCCAGCAGATAGCCCAGCTGGTCGACGCCTTCGAGCAGGCAGGTCTGCGAGAAGCCGTCCAGCGGGAACGCATAGACACGCCCGTCCGGCGTGCGCAGCTCGCGCGCGGCCACATCGATGGTCAGCTCGTCGTCGGGACGCTCCATCAGCGTCTGCACGTCGGCCTCGGCCAGTACCACCGGCAGCAGGCCGTTCTTGAGGCTGTTGCCGCGGAAGATGTCGGCGATCTCGCTGGACACCACGGCCTGCAGGCCTAAGTCGGTCAGCGCCCAGGGCGCGTGCTCGCGCGAGGAGCCGCAGCCGAAGTTGCGCCCGGCCAGCAGGATCGAACGCCCGGCGTTGTGCGGCTGGTTGAAGGCGAAGTCCGGGTTGGGCGTGCCGTCGGCCTTCCAGCGCCAGTCGTTGAAGGCGTTGCGACCCAGGCCGGCGCGCTCGGTGGTGGACAAGAAGCGCGCCGGAATGATCTGGTCGGTGTCGATGTTGGTCGAACGCAGCACGACGGCCTTGGAGGTGATTTGAACAGTCCGGCCATGGATGGCCGGGCTCTTCGTCAGGGATGACGGTACTCCTGCCATCACGCGGCCTCCTCGCTGCCGCCCAGCGCGAAATCGGCCGGCACGTCGGTGACCTCGGCGGCGGGCAGCGCCTCGGGCGCGGGCGCGTCCTGGCGCGGGCGCAGCGGCGTGTCGCGCACGCTGCGGGCCAGCGCGCTGGCCACTGTGGCGGTGAAGGCCACGTGCGCGGCCTGGTTGGATTCGGGACTGGGCATCAGGCCACTTCCTTGGATTCGGTTGCTGCGAACAGATCACGCACATCGCTGACGCGGCCGTTGACCGCGGCCCAGGCCGCGCTCAGCGGCGAGGCGAGCAGGGTACGCGAGCCGGGGCCCTGGCGGCCCTCGAAATTTCGGTTGGAGGTCGACACGGCCAGCTCGCCCGGCGCCACCAGATCGCCGTTCATGGCGATGCACATCGAGCAGCCCGGCTCGCGCCACTGCGCGCCGGCGGCGCGCACGATGGCGTCGATGCCCTCGGCCTCGGCCTGGCGCTTGACGATCTCCGAGCCCGGCACCACCAGCATGCGCACGCCCTCGGCGACCTTGCGCCCGGCCAGCACGCGGGCGACCTCGCGCATGTCGCGCAGGCGGCCATTGGTGCACGAGCCGACGAACACCACGTCGACCTTGGCGCCTTCCACGCGCTCGCCGGCGTGGAAGCCCATGTAGTCCAGGCCCTTCTGCGCGGCCGCGTCGTTGGCGGCGGGGATGGCCGCATCGACCGCGATCGCCGTGCCCGGGTGCGTGCCCCAGGTCAGGGTCGGGCGGATGTCGGCCGCGTCGATCACCACTTCGGCATCGAAACGCGCGCCCGCATCGCTGCGCAGGGTCTTCCAGTAGGCGACCGCGGCGTCGAAGTCGGCGCCCTTGGGCCCGCGCGGGGTGGCCGCGACATAGTCGAAGGTGATCTGGTCGGGCGCGACCATGCCGGCGCGCGCGCCGGCCTCGATGGACATGTTGCACAGGGTCATGCGCTGCTCCATGTCCATCGCCTCGATGGTCGAGCCGCGGAACTCCAGCACATGGCCGGTGCCGCCGTTGACCCCGATCACGCCGATGATGTGCAGCACCACGTCCTTGGCGCCCACGCCCGGCGCCAGCGGCCCGTCGACGGTGATCGACATGGTGCGCGGCTTGCGCTGCAGCAGGCACTGGGTGGCCAGCACATGGCCGACCTCGCTGGTGCCGATGCCGAAGGCCAGCGCGCCGAAGGCGCCGTGCGTGGAGGTGTGGCTGTCGCCGCAGACGATGGTCATGCCGGGCTGGGTGAAGCCCTGCTCGGGGGCGATGACGTGGACGATGCCGCGGTTGGCCGAGCCCATGTCGAACAGCTCGATGCCGTACTGCGCGCAGTTGGCTTCCAGCGTCTGCACCTGCTTCTCGGCCGCGGCGGTGTAGTAGGGCAGCCGGCCATCGGCGCCGGCCGGCAGGGTCGGCGTGGAATGGTCCATCGTGGCCTTGGTCCGGTCCGGGCGACGCGGCGCCAGGCCGCGTGCGCGCAGTTCGGTGAAGGCCTGCGGCGAGGTGACCTCGTGGATCAGGTGCAGGTCGATGTACAGCACCGCGGGCGCGGTGTCGCTTTCGGGGACCACGACATGCGCGTCCCACAGCTTGTCGAACAACGTACGGGGGGCGGAACTCATTGCGGATGGCCTTGCGTTGAATGCGGGGTCGGGGAGCGGCGCGCGCTGAAGCGCAGGCGCACGTAATCGGCATGCCACTGGCCGGCGGCGTCGCACAGTGCCGGGCGCAGCAGCGCCTCGGTGTCGGCCAGCACGCGGCCGCGGGTGTCGGCGTTAAGGCCGCTCAGGAAGGGATCGGCGAAGGTCTGCAGCCAGCCGGCGATGCCGGTGGGCAGCGGCGTCGGGCGCGGGATCAGCGCGATTTGCACGACCTCGAAGCCATGCTTGGCCAGCCGCGCGGCGTATTCCTCGGCCGTGGGGAAGAACCAGGCGAAGGCCGGCGCGCCGGTGCCATTGGCCTGCGGCGCCGCGCGCAGCGCGGTGGTGATCGCCGCTACGTTGCCATGGCCGCCGAACTCGGCGACGAAGCGCCCGCCGGGCTTGAGCGCGCGCCGCACGCCGGCCAGCACCGCGTCGGGCTGGCGCATCCAGTGCAACGCGGCGTTGCTGAAGACCGCATCGAAGTCGCCCTCGAAGGTCAGGGCATGCCCGTCCATCACGCGCGCATCGATGCCGCGTTCGACCGCAGCGGCGACCAGCTCGGGCGAGGCGTCCACACCCACCACGTCCGCACCGGCCTGGACCAGCTGCGCGGTCAGCACGCCGTCGCCGCAGCCCAGGTCCAGGATGCGCTCGCCGGGCTGGGCGTCGAGCAGCGCCGACACCGAGGCGCCCAGCGCCGGGACGAAGCCTGCGTTGCGCGCGTAGCGGGCCGCATCCCAGGCCTGGCCTGCCGCAGAGGCGGCGGGGTGCGTGGCCGGGTTCATGCCGCGGCGGCTTCGCTCGGTGCCGGGGCGTGCTGGCGCTGGCGCAGCAGGCGGTTGGCCACGTCCAGCCAGGCCAGCGCGCTGGCCTCGATGATGTCCTTGGACGTGCCGGTGCCTTCGTATTCCAGGCCGTCGGCGCGGACCGACAGGCTGGCCTCGCCGCGCGCGTCGGCGCCGATGCCCACGCTGTGCACCTGGTAGCTGTCCAGCTCCAGCTTGACGCCGGTGGCGGCCGAGAGCGCGCCGAACAGCGCGTCGACCGGGCCATTGCCCTGCGCCGTCTCGGCCACGCGGTTGCCTTCAGGATCGGACAGTTCGACCAGCGCGTTGGCGCGGCCGCCGACATCGGAGATGGTCATCGAGGCCAGGCGATAGCCGTCGCTGACCGCGGCGTCCTGCATCAGCATCTGCAGGTCGGCATCGCCGACCACGCGCTGACGCTCGCACAGGCCCTTGAACTGCTCGAATACCAGCTTCAGCTCATCCTCTTCCAGCAGATAGCCCAGCGCGCGCAGGCGCGCATCGACCGCGGCGCGGCCGCTGTGGCGGCCCAGCACCATCTGCGTGTCCGGCCAGCCCACGTCCTGCGGCCGCATGATCTCGTAGGTGCCGCGGTGGCGCAGCATGCCGTGCTGGTGGATGCCCGACTCGTGGGCGAAGGCATTGGTGCCGACCACCGCCTTGTTGCGCTGGACCGGCATGCCGATCAGACGCTGCAGCAGCTGCGAGGTCGGCACGATGCGCGGGGTCTGGATGCCGGTGTCCAAGCCGTAGAAGGCGTTGCGGACCTTCAGCGCCATGGCGATCTCCTCGATGGCGCAGTTGCCCGCGCGCTCGCCGATGCCGTTGATGCTGCCCTCGATCTGGCGCGCGCCGGCCTCGGCGGCGGCCAGCGAGTTGGCCACGGCCAGGCCCAGGTCGTTGTGGCAGTGCGCGCTGAAGATCACCTTGTCGGCGCCGCTGATGTCGGCCACGCCGGCGATCACGCGGCGGAACATGTCGCCGATCTCCTCCGGGGTGGTGAAGCCGACGGTATCGGGCAGGTTGATGGTCCGCGCGCCGGCGGCGATGGCGGTGCGCGCGACCTCGATCAGGTAGTCGATCTCGGTGCGGGTGGCGTCCTCGGCGGAGAACTCCACGTCATCGACATAGCCGCGCGCCAGGGTCACGTGCCGGTGCACGGACTCGAGCACCTGCTCCTTGCTCATGCGCAGCTTGTGCTCGCGGTGCAGCGGGCTGGTGGACAAAAAGACGTGCAGGCGCGGGTTGGCGGCCGCTTCCAGCGCGCGGGCGGAGATCTCGATGTCGCCGGCCAGGCAGCGCGACAGCACCGCCAGGGTCGGCGTGCGCACTTCGCGGCCGATCAGGGTCATGGCCTGGCGGTCGGATTCGGAGCTGGCCGGGAAGCCGGTCTCGATGATGTCCACGCCCAGCTCGGCCAGGGCGCGGGCCATGACCACCTTCTGCTGCGGGGACATGCTGCAGCCCGGGGACTGCTCGCCATCGCGCAGGGTGGTGTCGAAAATTCGGACGGTGTCGGTGGATACGGCGGTGTTCATACGAAGGGATCCTCTACGGCGACGGCCGTGCGGATGGCCGTGGGACGGCGCGGGGTCTGGAAGGCGATGCGGCGTGCGGCGCGGCGTGCGGGGCGCGGCGCCAACGGGACGGAAAGGGCGAGGGCGAGGATCATGCCGCCACCCCGGTCACGGCCGCGGCCGGCGGGTCGATGCAGATGGCGACCGACTCGCAGTCGTACACCTTCTCCAACTGATGGCGCAGGGTCTCCATCGGACGGGTGCCCTCGATGTGCATGCCCAGCTCCCAGCGGCCATCGGCGCGCGGCACGGCATGCACCGCGCGCGGGGCGAAGCCGCGGCGCTCGACCATGCCGATCACGCGCACCAGGGCGCCTTCGGCCGGGCTCACGATCAGATCAAGCCGGTATTGCATGGGACTTGGGCTCCGGTGCGGCTTTGGCGGGGTTGGATTCCAGCATCGAGCTGTTGGCGTGGTTGGGCGGCACCAGCGGCCAGACGTTGGCCTTGATGTCGATGCTCACGTGCAGCAGCGCCGGGCCGGGCGTGGCCAGCAGCTCGGCCAGGGCGTCGTCGACCTGCTCGCGCGCGGCGATGTGCCGGGCCGGGATGCCGAACACGCGGGCCAGCGCGGCGAAGTCCGGATTGTCGGACAGGTCGATCTCGCTATAGCGCTCGGCGAAGAACAGCTCCTGCCACTGGCGCACCATGCCCAGTGCGGAGTTGTCCAGCAGCACGATCTTCACCGGCAGCTTGCAGCGCGCGATGGTGACCAGCTCCTGCACGTTCATCATGAAGCCGCCGTCGCCGTTGACCAGGACGACGGTCCGCTCCGGGCAGGCGAACTGCGCGCCCATCGCCGCCGGCAGGCCGAAGCCCATCGTGCCCAGCGCGCCGCTGGTCAGGTGATGGCGCGGATGGTTGAACTTGCAGTGCTGCGCCACCCACATCTGGTGCTGGCCGACATCGCTGGTGATGATCGCGTCGGCCGGGGCGACCTCGCTCAGCCGCTTCAGCAGCGCCGGGGCGTAGATGTCCGTGCCCGGGGCGTCGTAGCGGAAGCCGAAGCGCTCGCGGTTGGCCGCGCACTTGGCCTTCCACGCGTAGCAGGCGCTGCGCGCGCCGCTCAGCGCGCGCAGGCCGCTGGCCAGATCGCCGGGGATGGCGATGTCGGCCGTGCGCAGCTTGGAGATCTCGTAGGCGTCGGCGTCCAGGTGGATGACGCGGGCGAACGGGGCGAACTCGGCCAGCTTGCCGGTGGCGCGGTCGTCGAAGCGCGCGCCGACCACGATCAGCAGATCGCTTTCCTGCACGGCCATGTTGGCCGCGCGGGTGCCGTGCATGCCCAGCATGCCCAGGTAGTTGCCGTGGTTGGCCGGCAGTGCGCCCAGGCCGCGCAGGGTCAGCACGGTCGGGATGCCGCTGGCCTCGACGAACTGGCGGAACGCCTCGACCGCATTGCCCAGCGCGATGCCGCCGCCGCCGTAGACCACCGGCTTCTCGGCGCCGGCGATGGCCGCCAGCGCCTCGGCGATGGCCGCTTCGGACGGCGCCGGGGCCGGCGCGACCGCCGCCGGCACGTGATCGGGCAGGTGCGAGGCGTCGTTGATCTGCACGTCCTTGGGCAGGTCGATCAGGACCGGACCGGGGCGGCCCTCACGGGCGATGCGGAAGGCCTCGGCGAACACCTGCGGCAGATCCTCGACCCGGCGCACCAGGAAGCTGTGCTTGACGATCGGCATGGTCATGCCGAACACGTCCAGCTCCTGGAAGGCGTCGGTGCCGATCAGCGGCGTGGCGACCTGGCCGGTCAGGCACACCATCGGCACCGAATCGAGCATCGCATCGGCGATGCCGGTGATCAGGTTCGACGCGCCCGGGCCGGAGGTGGCCACGCACACGCCGACCTTGCCGGAGGCGCGTGCGTAGCCGTTGGCGGCCAGCGCCGCGCCCTGCTCGTGGCGCACCAGGATGTGCTTGAGCGCAGAGTCCACCAGCGCGTCGTAGAACGGCATGATGGTCCCGCCGGGATAGCCGAAGATCGTGTCCACGCCCTCGGTTTCCAGGGCGTGGGCGATCCAGCGGGCGCCATTGCGTGGGGCAGTGGCGGTCGGTGCGTTCATGCGGCGGCGGCCTGTGGTTGCGCTGCGGGCTTGGGGGCGTTGTCGGCCAGCCACACCATCTTGGCGCGCAGCTGCTTGCCGACCACTTCGATCGGATGCTCCAGATCGGCCTGCTTGAACTTCTTGTAGTTCGGCAGGCCCGCCTCGTACTCGGCCACCCAGTTCTTGGTGAAGGTGCCGTCCTGGATGTCGGTCAGGACCTCCTTCATGCGCGCCTTGGTCGAGGCATCGATCACGCGCGGGCCGCTGACGTAGTCGCCGTACTGCGCGGTCTCGGAAATGAACTCCAGCATGCGGGTAATGCCGCCTTCGTAGAACAGGTCCACGATCAGCTTCAGCTCGTGCAGCACCTCGTAGTAGGCGATCTCGGGCTGGTAGCCGGCTTCCACCAGCGTCTCGAAGCCGGCCTGCACCAGCGAGGACGCGCCGCCGCACAGCACGGCCTGCTCGCCGAACAGATCGGTCTCGGTCTCTTCCTTGAAGGTGGTCTTGATGATGTTGGCGCGCGCGCCGCCCAGGCCGGCGGCGTAGGCCAGCGCGTACTGCTCGGCCTTGCCCGACTTATCCTGGTAGACCGCGTAGATGCACGGTACGCCGCGGCCGATCTCGTATTCGCGGCGCACCAGCGCGCCCGGGCCCTTGGGCGCGACCAGGACCACGTCCAGGTCCTCGCGCGGGGCGATCATGCCGAAGTGCACGTTCAGGCCGTGGGCGAACAGCAGCACCGCGCCCTGCTTCATGTTCGGCGCCAGCACCTCGTTGTACAGCTGCTTCTGCACCATGTCCGGGGTCAGCACGGCGACCAGGTCGGCGTCCTTGACCGCCTCGGCCGGCGACTTGACCAGGAAGCCGTCGGCCTTGGCCTTGGCTTCGGTTGGGCCGCCCGGACGCAGGCCGACCGTCACATCGAAGCCCGACTCGCGCAGGTTCATCGCATGGGCGCGGCCCTGGCTGCCGTAGCCGACGATGGCGATGGTGGGCTGGGGGAGGTTGGAGGTCGAAGCGGTCATGGGCGGCGTTCCTGTCTGGCTGAAAGTTGGGGTTGAAACTTTTGAAGGGGCTGAAAGCACGAAACCCCGCACTTCGCAGTGCGGGGTTTCGTCAGGGTTTCGTGTGCTTGCTGCTTACACGACCGTCCGTCCCGCACCGTGAGGCGAGTGAATAAGTACGAGCACGAGGAGCGATGCCGCGGCGTGCGCGGTCTGCTGGGCGGTCGTGATCGGACGGAAGGCGTTCATCAGGCCGGCAGAAAACCATGCCCGGCGCGGGGCTGTCAAGCGCGGATTTCGTTGCGCCAGAAACCGTGCCGCAGCACCGGTGGGCCTCACCGCTCCCGCTCGCGCTCCAGCCACTGCGCGATGGCCCGGCGGTCGTGCTGCAGGCGGCGCTGCTGGTCCTGGTACTCCTGGTCCAGCGCGCGGTACAGCGCGACGATCACCAGCACCATCAGCAGGGCGAAGGGCAGGGCGGCCACGGTGATCATCGCCTGCAGCGCCTCCAGGCCGCCGACCAGCAGCAGCGTCGCGGCGATCAGGGCGATGGCCGAGCCCCAGACGATCTTGCGCGACAGCGGCGGGTCCTGCGCCTTGTCGTAGGACATGCTGGCCAGCACCAGCACGGCCGAGTCGGCCGAGGTGACGAAGAAGATCGACAACAGCAGCAGCGCCAGGCCGGACAGCAGCCAGGACAGCGGCAGGCCGTCGAACATCGCGAACAGGACCGTCTCGTAGCCCTGCGCCAGCGCCGCGGCCAGATCGACATGGCCGAACAGCTGCGCCCACAGCGCCGCGCCGCCGAAGCTGGAGAACCACAGGAAGCCCAGCAGGCTCGGCGCCAGCACCACGCCGAACACGAACTCGCGGATGCGCCGGCCGTAGGACACCCGCGCGATGAACGCGCCCACGAACGGCGCCCAGGCGATCCACCAGGCCCAGTAGAAGATCGTCCAGGTCGCCACCCAGGTCGAACGCGAGAACGGCGACATGCGCAGGCTCATGTTGACCAGGCTGTTGAGATAGCTGCCCAGGGTGGTGGTGAAGGTGTCGAAGATGAAGCTGGTCGGCCCCAGCACCAGCACGAACGCCAGCAGCAGCGCCGCCAGGCCGACGTTGAAGTTGGACAGCCATTTGATGCCGCGCTCCACGCCGGTGACGCTGGAGGCCATGTACAGCACGAAGGACACCGCGATGACGGTCAGCTGCACCGGCGCGGAGGCGTGGATGCCGAACACCCGCTCCAGGCCCGCGGCGATCTGGATGGTCCCGAAGCCCAGCGTGGTGGCCACGCCGATGGTGGTGGCCACCACCGCGGCGATATTGACCGCGTGGCCGATCCAGCCCTCATGCCGGCGGCCGACCACCGGTTCGAGCAGGTCGCTGATCAGCCCGCGTCCGCCGCGGTTGAACTGGAACCAGGCCATCGCCAGCCCGATCAGCGCGTACACCGACCACGGATGCAATCCCCAGTGGAAGAAGGCGTAGCGCATCGCCGCGCGCGCGGCGTCCATGCTGCGCGGCTGCAGCCCCTCGGGCGGGGTGATGAAATGCGACAGCGGCTCGGCCGCGCCCCAGAACACCAGGCCGATGCCCATGCCCGCGGCGAACAGCATCGACAGCCAGCTGGCGTTGGAGAACTGCGGCTGCGCATCCTCGCCGCCGATGCGCAGGTCGGCGAACCGGCCCACGCACAGGAACAGCAGGAACACCAGCGCGGCGAACACCACCAGCAGATACAGCGAGCCGGCCGCGCCGATGGTCTGCTTCAGCGCCGCCTGCATCACTGCATTGAACGCATCGGGCGCGACGCCGGCGGCGAGCACCAGCGCGATGACGATGAACAGCGAAATCCTGTAGACCACGGCCAGCTCCGTTCATGCGGTGCGCCCAGCGGTCGCCGCGAAAAGCGGTGCACGGTACAGCCGCGGCGGTGATCGGCACGTAGCGATGCACTGCACGGCGCATCACGGGCGCCGCATCGGCCCGATTGGCGCGTCTCACGCCCAGCACAGGCCTCAGCGCAGGCAACCCCCTCCGTCATTCCCGCGAAAGCGGGAATCCATGGACGTCGCGCCCTCGCATGGGCGCCACCCACTTCGCGCCCTCTAAACCACGACGAAAGCCTTCTCTCAGCGTCGCTTAGCGCGCCCCATCCCCGATATGCGCATCCAGGAAGGCCTGCAGCTGATTGAAGAAGGCGATGGAATTTGCCTCGTTGTAGAAGCCGTGGCCCTCGTTGGGCACCGCCATCCACTGCGGCGGATGGCCGGCGGCGGTGAGCGCGGCGCGCATCGCCTTGGCCTGGGCGAAGGGCGCACGCTCGTCGTCCTCGCCATGGGCCAGCAGCACCGGCACGGTGATCTTGCCGGCCAGGGTGACCGGCGAGTTGGCGGCCAGCTCGGCCGCATCGCGCCCGATCACCCGCTGCAGGTAGTGACGGCCCGAATCGGTGCGCTTGATGTCGCCCTTGCTGTACATCATGTCCAGGTCGTAGATGCCGGCCAGGCCGACCGCGCACTGGAACATCCCGGGCGCGCGCGCCACCGTCATCATCGCCGAGTAGCCGCCGAAGCTGCCGCCGTAGACGCACACGCGCTTGGGATCGGCCATGCCCTGGGCGATGGCCCAGCGCACGCCGTCGAGCAGATCGTCCTGGATGCGCGTGCCCCACTTCAGATAACCGGCCTCCATGAAGGCCGCGCCGCGCCCGCCGCTGCCGCGATAGTTGACCTGCAGCACCAGGTAGCCGCGGCTGGCCAGGAACTGCGCGTCGGTATCGAACTCCCAGTCGTCGCGGATGCCGTGCGGGCCGCCGTGCGGCAGCAGCACCATCGGCAGCGCCTTGGGATCGCGCACGCCCGCGGGCACGGTGACGATCGCCTCCAGGGGCAGGCCGTCGCTGGCGGTGAAGCGCTGCACGCGCCGCTCGCCCATCCGCGCCGGGTCGATGCCCTCGCGCGGGGTCAGCAGGCGGCGCAGCTTGTTGTCGCTGCGGTTGATCAGATACCACGCGCCCGGGTCGCGGTCGCTGTCGATGAACAGCAGCACGACCTGGCCGTCCTGGCTCTGGTTGACGAACTCCACATGCTTGCCCGGCAGCGCCGTGGTCAGCGCCTGATGCAGCTGCGCGTCGGGCGAGTCGGTGTCGAAATAGGTGAAGCGGCTCGGCCCGCGCCCGGCCTGCGCGGCGAACGGCACCGACGGCGCATGGGTCCACTGCAGATCGCTGACGCTGGCGAAGCTGTCGCGCGCCAGGACCTGCAGGTTGCCGCCCTGGGCGTCGCTGCGCACCAGTTCGGCCGGCCCGCCCTTGCGGCTGCGCAAGGCATAGAGCTGACGATCGTCCGGGCTGAAGGCGAACGGCTGCCACAGCTCGGCCTCGCTGGTGGGCATGGGCAGCCACGCGCCGTCGTCGCCGGCCCGGTACAGCAGCGGCTTGTCGTCATCGTCGGTGCCGATGGCGAAGCGCGGCTTGCCGGTGTGGTCGAGCACGAAGTCCAGGTCCGGCACGCCGATGTCGGCGATCAGGCGGAAGGTGACCTTCTCGGTGTCCACGTCGTAGAGCATCGAGCGCCGCGCTTCGAGCGAGAGCTGGCGCAGGTAGAAGTGGCCGTTGGGGATCTCCGGCACGCCTTCGATGTAGCCGAAGCCGCGGTCGAGCGTCGACCTGGCCGCGCGCTGCTCGTAGCCGTAGATGTACTTCTGCCCGCTGCCGTCGAAATTGCTGGCGATGACCTCGCCGTTGGGCCGCGGCTTCTCCAGGGTGCCGACCTTGCGGCCCTTGGCGATCACCAGCCGCGTGTTGCTGACCCATTGCACCTGGGTGGCCAGCTCATAGCGCGGGAACTTCAGCAGCGCCGTCTGCACCATGTCCGACAGTCGGTAGACCGCCAGCGCCGACATGCCGTGGTCCAGATCGACCGAGGCCGCCAGATACTTGCCGTCCGGCGAGAGCATCGGGTCGGACAGCTTGCTCGCCTGCGCGAACGCCTCCACCGGCACCGGCGCCTCCGCCCCGGCCTGCGCACACGCACATGCCACCACCGCGGCCACCATGGCCCGCTTCCATGCCTTCATCGTCGCCCCTTGTCGTGTTGTCGCCCATGCCGGGCGTCTATCCCCGCCAAAACGATAGCGCAAACCCGCAGGCGCGTGAATGCGGCGACGCCCGCCCGGGCAGGGTGTTGTCGTCGGCGTACCAGGCTGGGGAACTCGACTTCGCCAACCAGCCTCGACCCGGCCGGGCGCGGCTTCTCGGCTGGGTTCGCCATCCATGGCGGACTCGCCGCCGCGGGCCACCCCTGCTCCCTCTCCGCGCGCCCGGCCGGGTCGAGGCGCTGCGAGCGGATGGGTCGGGACTTGTTTTGACTTTCGACCCGAAGCCTCATCGCGTGAGGTGTGAGGCAGCGGGCCGGCGGGTGGGGGCCGCGCCCAGCGAGGCAGGGCGCCGAGCGCCCGAATCAGGGCGGGATGCCCTGATTGAGGGGAAAGCGGCCCCCCGCCCGCCGGACCGATACCCCTCCGAAGCCGCAAGGCGTCCCACTCGGGCACTTGAAGAAAGCACAAAATAAAAGACCCCGCCGGTCGCCCGGCGGGGTCTGTCTTGCGACTTCCAGACGGGCTCAGACCGACGCCCGATCAAACCACTTAGAAGTCGTACTGCACCTGGAAGCGCACATAGCGCGGGGTGGTGTAGTACTTGCCCAGCTTGTAGCTGTTGTAGGTCTCGCCGTACTGGGTGTCTTCCTTGGTCTCGTACACCTGCAGCGGCTTGACCGAGTTGAACAGATTCAGCACCGACATCTGCAGGCTCAGGCCATTGGCCCACTGCGGCTTGTAGACCACGTTCGGGTTGACGGCCCAGGTCCACGGCGTGCGGCCGGCGGTGCCCTGCTTGGCGATCTCGCCGTTGCAGTAGTGGAACACGCCGCCGTAGCCGTACTCGGTGCCGAAGGTGCCGGTACCGCCACCCAGGCAGCTGATCGGCGCGCCCGACTGGACCTGCAGATCAACACCCATCGACCACTCGTCGGTGAAGTTGTACGCACCGTACGCCTTCAGCGTGTGGCGATGGTCGTTGAACAGATAGCCATCGGCGCCGTACATGATCTCGGCGAAGTCGAAGTCCGAGGTGGTGCCGGTGTCGGACTGGCCATTGGTGCTCTTGACCAGACCCTCGTAGTTGCCGCTGAGCTTGGACCAGGTGTAGTTGATGCTGGCGTACCACTTGTCGGTGGCCTTCTCCGCGCTCAGGGTCAACGCCTTGTAGTAACGCTTGGCCTTGGGACCCAGGGCGCTGCCATCGACGTGGATGTTGTCGGCCTTGCCGTCGCCATCGACATCCAGCGTGATGTTCAGGTCTTCGCCCGGGTTGTAGAGGTAGCAGCCCGGCAGACCGTCCGGAATCGTCCACTGGTCAGCCCAGTGACCGGCCACGTCGTAGCCCTGCGCCTGGGCGGCGTTGTAGATCGCCCGCACATCGCAGGTGTCGTCGATGGCCTGGTTGATGCGACGGTAGGTGGCCTTGGCCCCCAGCGTCCAGCCGTCGACGAAGCTGTTGTCCGAGTGCAGCAGCTGCTGGTAACCCAGGATGGCCTCGTCCTGCGTGTAGGGCTTCAGGCCCTTGCTGGCCACGGCCTTCGGATCCGGCGCAACACCGTTCTCGCCGTTGATGACATAGTCGGCCGAGCCGCCGCGGAAGGGCGCGGTGTTCAGCGGCGCGCCGCTGACCGGATCGATGCCGTCATAGGTGTAGTAGTTGACGGTGTAGAACGAGGCGCTTGCGGCGCGCAGGGCGACGTTGGCCGCGATCGGCAGCGAGTAGCGGCCCAGCGAACCGAACAGCTTGCTGTCGCCGTTGCCGGCCACATCCCACGAGAAGCCCAGACGCGGCTGCCAGATGTCGTCCTGCTTGACGAAGGTGGTGCCCGAGCTGTTCTTGTTGTCGAACGAGTCGTTGCGGATACCGCCGTACAGCATGAAGTTGTCGGTGATCTGCCAGTTGTCCTGCAGGTACCAGGACTTCTGGTCGATCTTGACGCCGCCGCCGGTGCGGAAGTTGATCAGGCGCGCATAGCCGTCGTACAGGCGCCAGTAGCCGCCCGAGGAGTAGGCCGTGCCCGAGGTCGACTTCCACTGCTCATCGCTGTAGCCGAAGGCCACCTTGTGGTCGCCCAGCTGCCACTCGAAGTCGGCCTTGTAGCTGTCGCGGGAGTTCTTGCCGCCTTCCATGCCCACGCTCTGGGCCACGGCGCAGCCGATCTTCGTGCCGGTCTGGTCGATCACGTACGGGCAGTCGCCGATGGGGCCGAAGACGTTGCCGTCGTACGAGCTGTGCTTGCCGTCAGGGCTGATGGTGAACTGCGAATCCTTGTTGCGCATCTGACCGTACTGCAGCGCCATGGTCAGGTTGTCGGTCAGGTAGCTGGTCCACTTGAAGATGTCGGTCTGGCCGCCGCTCTTGCCGACCAGCTGGCCGTTGTAGTCGGTCTTGGCCGGATGATCGTCGGCGCCGTAGGCGGCGTTGTAGTAGTCGTAGGTGTAGCGGCTGCCGTTGTCGAAGCCGGTGTACTCGAGGTGGTTGGCGTCGTTGAGGTACCAGTCCAGCTTGACCAGCCAGTACGGCGTCTTGGACTCGTAGTCCTGCGCGGTGGTGGAGCGCGAGGCCGTGGAGGGCGACAGGGTCGGATTGCCGTCGGCGTCCAGCTCGGTCTGCACGTCCGAGCGCGCACCGTAGGAGGTGGTGTTGCTCTTGTCGAACTCGGCCAGCGCGAACACGAACAGCTTGTCCTTGATCAGCGGACCGCCGATCCAGCCGGTGTAGGTGTTGGAGGCGTTGTAGTTGTTGTGGTAGCTGCGGAAGATCTGGTCGTCGCTGTTGCGATAGACGTTGGGCACGCTGGCGCGCAGGCTGTCGGGCACGCTGGTCCAGCTCAGGCCGCCGTGCCATTCGTTGGTGCCGCGCTTGACGTTGACGCTGGTCACGCCGCCGGTGGAGAAGCCGTACTGCGCGCCGTAGCCGCCGGTCTGCACGTCCAGCTGGTCGATCGCCTGGAAGGGGACTTCCGAAAAGGACAGGCTGTCGTAGAGGTTGGTGATGTTGAAGCCGTTGACGTAGTAGCTGTTCTCGGCCGCCGAGGCGCCGCCGAAGGAGGCGTTGCCGAAGTAGCCCGAGCTCTTGACCGTGCCCGGGGTCAGCAGCGAGACGCTGGTGATGTCACGCGGCACCGGCAGCGCGTTGAGCTGCTCGGCGGTGAAGGTGGTGCGCGACTCGACGCTGGACAGGTCGATGCCGTTGACGTTCTTCATGCCGCGCACGACGACCGTGTCCAGGCTCTTGGCCGCGCCGCCGCCGCTCGCATCGGCGAACTCGGCGTTGACCGTCTGGCCGGCCACGACGGTGACGGTCTGGCTGGAGGCGGTGCCGTCGGCGCCGGTCAGGGTGACCGTGTAGGTGCCGGTGGGCAGGGCGGGAATGCGGAAGCGGCCGTTGGCATCGACCGGCACCTGACGCGACACGCCGGAGGCGGAACTGGTGATCTGCACGGTCTGGCCGGCGACGGCCGGCGCGGTACCGGCGATGTTGCCGGCGGTGCTCTGCGCGTAGGCAGCGCCCTGCGCCAGCGCGGCGCCGAGCACGAGGGCCAGGGCGGTGCGGCGCAAGCCGTGGTGACGATTTCTGTGGCTCATGTGAATGTGGCTTCCCAATAAATGCATCAAGGCAAAAGCGCCCCTCCGGACCGGCCCGCGGGATGCGGAGACGGGGGTAGGGCGCGGGCAATGCGCGCGGCCGCGTAACGGACGTCCAACGGCGCGCGAACGGGAACTTAACGAGCTAGTTCGTCCCAAGCGTGGCGATGTGTGTCGCAATTCACGTAATTTGTCACGGATCGTCAGAAATTAATGGCATCAAAACTAAAAGCCAGCTAATCAGTGACGTGTTTGTTATTTTTCAGACCTGTTAAGGGGGATTTCATCTTTTTGACGGCCCCGACAGGGAGGTGATTACGATGCGATCCCGCACTGCAAGATCGCCCCATGCGCCTGGACCTCCATTTCCTGCGTCGACACCCCTCGGCCATGCTGCTGGTCGTCCAGCTGGCCGGAGTGCTGCTCTACCCGGCCATGAACGACACCCGCACCGGCCAGGCGCTGCTGGGGGCGTTCGGCATCCTGGTGCTGGCCCTGGCGCTGTGGGTGGTCAACCGCAGCCCGGCGGTCAACTGGATCGCCTGGCTGCTGGCGCTGCCTTCGGTGGCCTGCTCGCTGCTCGGGGTGACCCGGCAGCTGCCGGGCCTGGTGACCTTCGCCCAGGCCATGGAATGCCTGCTGTACTTCTATACCGCCGCCAGCCTGATCGGCTACATGCTGGACGACCACCGCGTCACCAGCGACGAGCTGTTCGCCGCCGGCGCCACCTTCACCCTGCTGGCGTGGGCGTTCGCCTTCGCCTTCTCGGTGTGCCAGCAGTGGTACCCGGGCAGCTTCAGCGCCAACGGCGTGACCAGCGGCGCGCGCAGCTGGATGGAGCTGCTGTATCTGAGCTTCAGCGTGCTCTCGGCGGTGGGCCTGAGCGACATCGTGCCGGTGCTGCCGCAGGCGCGCGCGCTGGTCATGCTCGAGCAGTTCGCCGGGGTGATGTACATCGCGCTGGTGGTCTCGCGCCTGATCGCGCTGACCACCCTGCGCGTGCGCGCGCAGCGCGACGACCGGCCCGAGGGTTGACCCACGCGCTACGATGCGCGGCTTTGGCCACGCCTCGTCCGCGCACCGCATGAAACTGCAGGTTCCCTTCATCCAGCTCCCGGTCCTGTTCGATCCCGGACCGCTGCTGCACGAGGCGATGGCCGTGGCGGACAGGCACTGGCAGCGCTGCGCCGACGGCGGCGAGCGGCTGCGGCTGGTCAGCAGCGGCGGCGATGCGGCCAGCGGGGCGCTGTCAGGCCCGATGCGTGCCACGCCGTTCCTGCGGCAGATGCCGCTGCTGCAGCAGGCGCTGGCCGGGCTGGGCGCGACCTGGGGCCAGGTGTTCCTGCAGCGCATCGCGGTCGGGCGGCAGTGCGCGGCCGAAGTGGCGGTGGACTACTACCACCGCGAGCGCCTGCGCCTCCACCTGCCGCTGGCGAGCCCGCCGGACGTGCTGCTCGAATGCGGCGACGAGGTCGCGCACCTGGCGCCGGGCACGGCCTGGGTGTTCGATACCTGGCGTCCGCATCGCTTCGCCGGCCCGGCGCAGGGGCCGTGCCTGCATCTGGTAGCCGACACCGTCGGCGGCGAGCGCTTCTGGGAGCTGCTGACCCGCGGCCGCACGCCGGGCCGCGCCGAGCGTGAGCCCTGGCAGCCGCTGCAGCTGACCCTGGCGTCCGATCAGCGCGTGGTGCTGGCGCTGGAGGCGCATGGCGCGCCCCAGGTGATGACGCCCTGGGAGCTGCGCGAGCATTTGATGTTCCTGTTGAACGAGGCCGTGCCGCATCCACGTCTGGCCGGCCTGCAGGCCTTGCTGCTGCGCCTGTCGCGGCACTGGCATGCGCTGTGGGCGCGGCATGGAGCCGAGGCGGCCGGCAGGCCGGCGTATCGGGCGCTGCTGGCCTCCACCGCGCAGGCCTGCCAGCAGTTGGGCGTCGAACAGTTGGTGCTGCGCAACGGCATCGGCCTGTGGCCGGCGCTGCAGGCGCAGGTGCTGGACGTGGCCGTGGCCGAAGAGGACGGGCTGCGCCGGGGAGGCGCGCGGAAATCCGAGGCGCCGCCGACTGGGGCGCCCACGGTCGCCACGCCGAAGCCGCGCTCGCCGCCAACCCGCCTGCGGCAGCCGTTGTTCGTGGTGGCGGCGCCGTGTTCGGGTGCGGGTCTGGTGGCGCGCACGCTGGTGCGGGCGCCGGGTCTGTATGCCGCTGGCGAGGAGGCGCGTCGGGCGATCGACGGCATCCAGCGCCTGGCGGCGCCGCAGCGGGCCGACTTCAGTCATCGCCTGCTGGCGGGCGATGCGGTCGAGGACACGGTGCGCCGGGTGCGCGAGCGTCTGGCGCGCGGCTTGCGCGGTCACGACGGCAAGCCGGTGCCGGCCGCCGGCGGCACGGTGCGCCTGCTGCGTGCGGACGCGCGCGATGCGCTGCGGGTGCCGTTCCTGGCGCAGGCGTTCCCCGATGCGCGCTTCGTGTTCGTCCATCGCGAGCCGCATGACGCGCTGGGCAGTCTGTTGCGCGCCTGGGAGGAGGGCCGCCTGCAGGACGCGGGTGTGCTGCCGGGCTGGGAGGGGCCGGCGTGGACGTTGGCGCGGCCGCCGGGCTGGCAGGCGCTGTCCGGTCTGCCGCTGGAGGCTGTGGTCGCGGGTCAGTGGTCGGGGATCATGCGGGTGCTGCTCGACGATCTGGCGCAGCTGCCGCCCGAGCGTTGGCTGGGGCTGGACCTGGACCGGCTGCTGGCCGATCCGGACGGGGAGATGCAGCGCGTGGCGGGCTTCGCCGGGTTGGAATGGCACCTCGAACTGGGCCAGACCCTGCCGCGCGCGCAGTCGCCGGCCAGTCCGTCCTCGGCGGAGCGCTGGCGTCCGCATGCCGCGCGTCTGCAGCCTGCCCTGGGCGATATGCCGCAGCGCGCGCTGGAAGCTTCCTTCCACGGCTGAGCCGTTCTTCCGTTCTAGGTTGCGGCGGGTGCGCGTCGCGGCTTCGGCAGAGCAGTGCTTCCGGCTTCGGAAGGGCAGCGGTCCGGCGGGCGGGGGCCGCTTTCCCCTCAATCAGGGCATCCTGCCCTGATTCGGGCGCTCGGCTTCCTGCCTCGCTAGGCGCGGCCCCCGCCCGCCGGCCCGCTGCCGCGCGCGTCAGGTAATAGGGCTTCGGGTTTGTGCCCCCTCCCTTGTGCGCAGCGCAGGGGAGGGATGGGGAGGGGTCGGGGCTTTCCCGGTCAAGCCACAGAAGCAAAAGCACCCCACCCCGGCCCTCCCCTTCGCCTGCGGCGAAAGGGAGGGGGCACAGCATTTGCTCGATGCCTTCGAGTTGGAAGAAGACCTGATCTATTCGCCGAGGAGCCGCGCCCGGCTGGGTCGAGGCGGGTTGGCCAAGTCCGACGGCCTCGCGCTAGGGCGAGGGACACAAAAAAAAGGCGCCCTAGCGGGCGCCTTTCGTGACGACGGCTGGCCTGGATCAGGCCTTGTCGTGGCCTGCGTCGCGCGCGATGGCGTCTAGCAGGATCTTCTTGGCCTCGTCGGCGCCGCCCCACCCGTCGATCTTGACCCACTTGCCCTTCTCCAGGTCCTTGTAGTGCTCAAAGAAGTGGCCGATGCGCTCCAGCCAGTGGCCGCTGACCTGGGCGATGTCGTTGATGTGCGAGTAGCCGCTGAAGACCTTCTCCACCGGCACGGCCAGCAGCTTCTCGTCGCTGCCGGCCTCGTCGCTCATGCGCAGCACGCCGACCGGGCGGCAGCGGATGACCGAGCCGGGCACCAGCGGCAGGGGCAGCACCACCAGCACGTCGGCCGGGTCGCCGTCGCCGCACAGGGTGTGCGGCACGTAGCCGTAGTTGCAGGGGTAGCGCATCGGGGTGGACAGGATGCGGTCGACGAAGATCGCGCCGGATTCCTTGTCCACTTCGTACTTCACCGGCTCGGAATCCTTGGGGATCTCGATGATGACGTTGATCTCGTCCGGCGGATTCTTGCCGGTGGGGACGCTGCCCAGGCCCATGCGTTGCTCCAATGCTTTGAGGTGATCGAAAGTGGGCCGCATTCTAGCGCAGCGGTGCTGCAACGCAGCGCCAACGCCCGGCCAGGGGCTGCCAAGGCGTCGGCGCCATCGGGGCGCGGGCTCAGCCCAGCAGCGGAATGATGAGCAGCGCGGCGATGTTGATGATCTTGATCAGCGGGTTGATCGCCGGGCCCGCGGTGTCCTTGTAGGGGTCGCCGACGGTGTCGCCGGTGACCGCGGCCTTGTGCGCCTCGCTGCCCTTGCCGCCGAAGTGCCCGTCCTCGATGTACTTTTTGGCGTTGTCCCAGGCGCCGCCGCCGGTGGTCATCGAGATGGCCACGAACAGGCCGGTGACGATGGTGCCGATCAGCAGGCCGCCCAGCGCCTGCGCGCCCAGCACCAAGCCGACGATGATCGGCACCACCACCGGCAGCAGCGAGGGCACGATCATCTCGCGGATGGCCGCGCGGGTGAGCAGGTCGACCGCGGCGTGGTACTGCGGCTTGCCGCTGCCGTCCATGATCCCGGGGATCTCGTGGAACTGGCGCCGCACTTCCTCCACCACGCTGCCGGCGGCGCGGCCCACCGCTTCCATGGCCATGGCGCCGAACAGGTAGGGGATCAGGCCGCCGATCAGCAGGCCGATGATCACGCGGTGATCGGACAGGTCGAAGCTGTAGGCCGATCCGGGATGCGCGGCGGCCAGGTTGTGGGTGTAGTCGGCGAACAGCACCAGCGCGGCCAGCGCCGCCGAGCCGATCGCATAGCCCTTGGTCACCGCTTTGGTGGTGTTGCCGACCGCGTCGAGCGGGTCGGTGACCGCACGGACCTCGGCCGGCAGCTCGGCCATCTCGGCGATGCCGCCGGCGTTGTCGGTGATCGGGCCGTAGGCGTCGAGGGCGACGATCATGCCGGCCATCGACAGCATGGCCGTGGCGGCGATGGCGATGCCGTACAGGCCGCCGAGCGCGTGCGCGCCCCAGATCGCCAGGCACACGGCGACCACGGGCAGGGCGGTGGATTTCATCGACACGCCCAGGCCGGCGATGATGTTGGTGCCATGGCCGGTGGTGGAGGCCTGCGCGACGTGCTGCACCGGCTTGTACTGGGTGCCGGTGTAGTACTCGGTGATCCACACGATCGCGCCGGTGAGGACCAGCCCGATCAGGGCGCAGCCGTACAGCGGCAGGGCGCCGATGGCCGAGTCGCGCATCAGGGCGGTGGTGATGGGGTAGAAGGCGATCGCCGCCAGCACCGCCGAGACGATCACGCCCTTGTACAGCGCGCCCATGATCGAGCCGCCGGCCTTCACCCGCACGAACAGCGCGCCGATGATCGAGGCGATGATCGACACCCCGCCCAGCACCAGCGGGTAGAGGATCGCGTTCGCGCCGGCCTGCGCGGCCATCAGCCCGCCCAGCAGCATGGTCGCGATCACCGTGACCGCGTAGGTCTCGAACAGGTCGGCGGCCATGCCGGCGCAGTCGCCCACGTTGTCGCCGACGTTGTCGGCGATCACCGCCGGATTGCGAGGATCGTCCTCGGGAATGCCGGCCTCGACCTTGCCCACCAGGTCGGCGCCCACGTCCGCGCCCTTGGTGAAGATGCCGCCGCCCAGACGCGCGAAGATCGAGATCAGCGAGGAGCCGAAGGCCAGCCCGACCAGCGCATGCAGCGCCTGCTCGGTCGGCACCTGCAGCACATGGGTCAGCAGCGCCCAGTAGCCAGCCACGCCCAGCAGGCCCAGGCCCACCACCAGCATCCCGGTGATCGCCCCGCCGCGGAAGGCCACGTCCATCGCCGGGCCCATGCCGTGGCGCGCGGCCTCGGCGGTGCGCACGTTGGCCCGCACCGAGACATTCATGCCGATGTAGCCGGCCGCGCCCGACAGCACCGCGCCCAGGGCGAAGCCGATCGCGGTTGGCCAGCTGAGGAAGACGCCGACCAGCACGAACAGGACCGCGCCGGCGATGGCGATGGTCAGGTACTGGCGGTTGAGATAGGCGCGCGCGCCCTCCTGCACGGCCGCAGCGATCTGCTGCATGCGCGCGTTGCCGGCCGGGCGCGAGAGCACCCAGCGCGACGAGACGATTCCGTACAGGATGGCGATTGCCGCGCATGCCAGCGCCAGCGCAAGACCGTAGTGTTCCAACATGACCCCTCCCAAGGCAGATGGACGGTTCGCCGCGCGCATCGACACGCCCGGCGCCGAGGACGGGCGTCGATCGACCGGTGCCCGTTGTGGGGCAGTGTAGGCCTGCGCGCGCTCGGCGCGATGATGCAGTGCCGCGCGATGCGTGATGGCGCGCTCAGGCGTCGGCGCGCCGCTGGGCAGTGGGGTGCGGTCGGGCCGGTGCCGGCGGCGTGGCGCCGGTCTCGGCGGTCGATGCCAGGCCCAGGGCCAGCATGCGTCCGGTCACCCCGTCCCAATCCAGCACGCCGCTGTTGTCGATGCTGGCGCGGTCGTAGGCCAGGGCGCGGCGCAGCGCCGCCACGATGCTGCCCTCCACGCCGGGCGTGTAGGCCGAGGTGTGCACGCCGCGCGCGGCGAAGTCCGGCGCCACGATCGGCACCCGGCAATAGGTGTACTGCAGCATCTTCATGCTCGACTGGCTCAGGTAGTCGGCATTGAGCGCCGGCCGGTACGGCGCCAGTCCGGCATCGGCATGCTGCAGGTAGGGCACGATCGCATCGAAGGGCTGCTCGCCGTGCTCGACCACGTTGGGCGGCGGCGCCTGCAGCCGCGCGCCCTTGCCGAACAGGTGGAAGCGCACCTGCGGCTCGGCGCGCGCCATGCAGTCCACGGCGTGGTCGTCGAACAGCATGTCGCCCACGCTGACCACGTTGCGCGTGCCGGCCGGGTAGGGCGAGGGCCGCGGGGTGTCGAACAGCGCCTTGTCGATGCCGTGCGGGATGTAGTGCACGTGGGGCACGTGCGGGTAGTCGGCCACCATCACCTCGGCCGGCACGCGCACCAGGCTGAAGTGCGGCAGCGCCTCGCGCTCGGCATCCAGGATCAGCGGGTGGTACTTGAGCGTGGCGATGCGGTCGCACACGCTGTAGATGAAGCGCGCCTGCGGGAAGCGCCGTGCCAGGGCCGGCACCAGGCACAGGCCGGCGCCGTTCTCCACGACGAACACATCGGCATCGGCGATGCCCTGCAACAGCGTGCGCGTGAGCATCGCCGGATACAGCGAGAACAGCGGCCGGGTGATCGCGTCCAGCGCCGGGCGCCCCAGCGACAGTGGATGCAGCGCCGGCCGCCACAGGTACTTGCGCACGCCGGGCCCGACCTGGCGCCAGGCGTTGAACGGCCCCTGGAACCGGCGCGCCTGCGGCTTGAGCCGGGTCAGCGGGCTCAGGCCCACGGTCACGAAATCCACCGCGTGCCCCTGCCGCGCCAGCGACTCGGTCCAGAAGTGAAAGTCCACCTTGCGCGCCGAAGTGGCCTCGTGGACGGTCAGCATCACAATCTTCAAAACGCGAATACCCTCAAACACGCACGGCGGGAACGTTGCGCGTCCTCCATCTCGCCGGGATGACATGACGTGACGGAGTCCGCGCGCCTAGTGGAACGCGAGCCCGCCATGACACAGGTCACGCGCTCGCGCGCTCGGTTCAGCACGGTGTGGACACCGTGAAGGGGCGAAGCGATCCGGTGTTCAGCCACCGCGTGCCAGCCTGCCGGCCGCTTCCCTTCCCTTAGAAAGGACCTGCCCATGTCCGCATCCGCTTCCCGCCTGGCCCTGGCCGGCCTGCTGTGCCTGCCGCTGACGGCGCTGGCCCAGCAGGCGCCGGAGATCCAGCGCCCGGTTGGCACCCCACAGGCCAACGGCGTGCTGCATACGCTGCGCCAGATCCCCGAGGCCTGCACCCGCATCGAAGGCCGCTTTACCGGCGAGGCCGCCCAGCCCTATGCGATGAACCTGGTGCGCACCAGCAGCGTCTGCCAGGCGCGTGCGATGTTCATGGACTACGACAAGGTCCAGCCCAGCGAGGCCAAGGGCTGGAAGCTCAACGACATCATCAAGGTGCCCTCGGCCAGCTGCGCCGGCCAGCAGGCCGTGGTGCAGGTCTGGCGCAAGCCGGCCGGGCAGGCGCTCAAGCTCGACGGCCAGGAACGCGCCCGCCTGTACCTGCAGGACGCCAAGGCCCAGGCCCAGGCCGGCAAGCTGGCCGCACTGCCGGCCTACGCGGCCAAGCTGGAGGTCGAGGGCAAGCCCTGCCGGTAAGCATGGTGCTCTGGCCTCCGCCCGGGAATGCGCGGCCTCAGCCTTCCCAGGCAGGCAGTTTCCGCTTCACCGCCACGTTCTTGAGTTCCACGTACTTGGGCAGGCCGTCGCGGCCGTAGGGCAGCGGCGCCTCGCCCTGGATCAGCGGCGAGAGGTAGCGGCGCGCGCGCTCTGTGATGCCGAAGCCGTCCTTGCGGATGAAGCCGGCCGGCATGGTCTTCTCGTGGTTGGCGACCTTGGACAGCGGTGCCGGGGCGATCTTCCAGCGGTAGGGCGCATCGCCGCCGCGCACGATCACCGGCATGACCGCGTTGTGCCCGGCCAGGGCGTACTGCACGGCCGCCTTGCCCACGGCCTGGGCCTGATCCCAGTCGGTCTTGGAGGCGATGTGGCGGGCCGAGCGCTGCAGGTAGTCCGGCAGTGCCCAGTGCACCTTGTAGCCCAGCGCGGCCTTGACCTTGCCGGCCAGGTACGAAGCCACGCCGCCCAGCTGGGCATGGCCGAAGGCATCGGTGCCGCCGCCGGCGTCGGCGACGAAACGGCCGTCGGCGCTGCGGATGCCCTCGCTGGCCACGACCACGCAATAGCCGACCCGCTTGACCACCTTGTCCACCTGGGCCAGGAAGGCGGCCTCGTCGTAGGCGCGCTCGGGGAACAGGATCAGGTGCGGCGCCTGGTCCGGGCCGGTGCCGGCCAGACCCGCGGCCGCGGCCAGCCAGCCGGCATGGCGGCCCATGGCCTCGTAGACGAAGACCTTGGTCGAGGTTTCGGCCATCGCCGCCACGTCCAGCGCGCATTCGCGCACCGACACGGCGGTGTACTTGGCCGCCGAGCCGAAGCCGGGGCAGGTGTCGGTGACCGCCAGGTCGTTGTCGATGGTCTTGGGCACGCCCACGCAGGTCAGCGGATAGCCGAAGGCCTGGGCCAGCTGGGAGACCTTCCACGCGGTATCGGCCGAGTCGTTGCCGCCGTTGTAGAGGAACCAGCGCACGCCGTGGGCCTTGAGCACCTCCAGCAGGCGCTCGTATCGGGCGCGGTCGGCCTCCAGCGACTTGAGCTTGACCCGGCACGAGCCGAACGCGCCGCCCGGCGTATGCGCCAGCGCGGCGATCGCCGCGGCCGATTCCTTCGAGGTGTCGATCAGCTCCTCGCGCAGGGCGCCGAGGATGCCGTTGCGCGCCGCCAGGACCTTGACCTTGTGGCGCCTGGCCTCGCCGATGACGCCGGCGGCGGTGGCATTGATGACGGCAGTGACGCCGCCGGACTGCGCGTACAACAGGGTGGAAGCCGCCATCGTCTTTCCTGGGGTCTGGACCGGATGGGGTAAGCTTCCCATATCGATGCGCCGGTCGCGTCGGCGCCGCCGCCGTGCTGGCTGCCCGCTCCGGCCTCACAGGTTTCCTCATTGAATGCTGGAGTGACACGATGCGACTGGTTCTTCTGGGACCGCCCGGTTCGGGCAAGGGCACGCAGGCCACGCGCCTGAAGGACCACTTCAAGGTCCCGCACATCTCCACTGGCGACCTGCTGCGTGCCGAGGTGGCGGCCGGCACCGAGCTGGGCAAGCAGGCCAAGGCGGTGATGGATGCCGGCAACCTGGTCTCCGACGAGATCCTGCTGGGCATGCTCGAATCGCGCCTGTCCCAGCCCGACGTCGCCAACGGTTTCATCCTGGACGGTTATCCGCGCAACCTGGCCCAGGCCGACGCGCTGAACCAGCTGCTGGCCCGCATCGGCCAGCCGATGGACGCGGCCGTGCAGCTGGACGTGCCGACCGAGCTGCTGGTCGAGCGCATCGCCGGCCGCGCCCAGGCCGAGGGCCGCGCCGACGACAACCCCGAGTCGGTGCGCAAGCGCTTGCAGGTCTACGCGGACAGCACCGCGCCGGTGATCGACTTCTACAAGCAGCAGGGCCGTCTGACCGTGGTCGACGGCGTGGGCGAGCTGGACGAAGTCACCCAGCGGCTGACCGAGGCGCTGGCCAAGCGTTAGTCGAAAGCCGGGAGTGGGCGCGCAGGAGTGAAGACCGAGCAGAGGCAACCGCTGCCGGATTGGCTCGCTCCTCGCTTCTCGCTCCTCCCGCTCACTTCTCGCTCTTTCCCCTCACTCCTGCTGCAACGATGAGCAAACTGCACATCCTCGGCATCGCCGGCACCTTCATGGGCGGCGTGGCGGCGCTGGCGCGCGAGCTGGGCCACACCGTCGAAGGCAGCGACCAGGCGATCTATCCGCCCATGTCCACGCAGCTGGAGCGGCTGGGCATCGCGCTGGCGCAGGGCTATGCGCCTGGCAATATCTCGCCGGACTGCGATGCGGTGATCATCGGCAACGCGCTTTCGCGCGGCAACGCCGCGGTGGAGGCGGTGCTCGACGCCGGCCGCGCCTACACCTCCGGCGCGCAGTGGCTGAGCGAGGCGGTGCTGCCGGGGCGCACCACGCTGGCCGTGGCCGGCACGCATGGCAAGACCACCACCACCACCATCCTGGCCTATCTGCTGGAGGCCGCCGGGCGCGCGCCGGGCTTCCTGATCGGCGGGGTGGCCGAGGACTTCGGCGTGTCGGCGCGGCTGGGAGGCTCGCCCGCCGCGGCCGCATCCGGCGCCGCGCCGGACCAGGGCGATCCGGTGCCGGACGCCGACGCGCCGCTCTTCGTGGTCGAAGCCGACGAGTACGACACGGCCTTCTTCGACAAGCGCAGCAAGTTCGTGCACTACCGGCCGCGCGTGGCGATCCTCAATAACCTCGAGTACGACCACGCCGACATCTTCCCCGACGTGGCCGCGATCCAGCGCCAGTTCCACCATCTGGTGCGCACCGTGCCGGGCAACGGCCGGCTGATCGTCAACGGCGCCGATGCGCGCCTGGACGAGGTGCTGGCGATGGGCTGCTGGACGCCGGTGGAGCGCTTCGGCTTCGATGCTTCGCTGGACTGGAGCGCGCGCCTGATCGAGGCCGACGGCAGTGCCTTCGCCGTGCTGCGGCATGGGGTGGAAGTGGGCCAGGTGCATTGGCCGCTGGTCGGCCGGCACAACGTGCTCAACGGCCTGGCGGCGCTGGCGACCGCCAACGCCGTGGGTGTGGACATCGCCGGCGTGATGCCGGCGCTGGCCGCGTTCCGCAGCGTCAAGCGCCGGCTGGAGGTGATCGGCCAGGCGCGCGGCGTCACCGTGTACGACGACTTCGCCCATCACCCCACGGCCATCGCCACCACGCTCGAGGGCCTGCGTGCGAAGGTCGGCGCGGCGCGCATCGTGGTGGCGATGGAGCCGCGCAGCAATTCGATGCGGCTGGGCGCGCACGCACAGGCGCTGGCGCCGTCGCTGGATGGCGCCGATGCGGTGGTGTTCCTTCACCGGCCCGAGCTGGCCTGGGACGCCGGCAAGGTGATCGCCGCCGTCCGCGGCCAGGCGCGTGCAGTGCCCGACAGCGATGCGCTGATCGCCGCGCTGGGCACGCTGGTGCGCGAGGGCGACCATGTGGTGTTCATGTCCAACGGCGGCTTCGACGGGGCGCCGCGGCGCTTCCTGGCGTCCTTGCAGCAGGAGTGAGCGAAAGCCGGGCCTGTGCGCCCTGTGCCTTGCGCGCTTCGCTTCGCTCACCCCTCTTCACCTCCGCTCTGCCTACACTCCCGGCCATGCCCGCGACCGAGACGCTTCCCCTGTTCCCGCTCAACACCGTGCTGCTGCCCGGGGCGGGGCTGGGGCTGCGGGTGTTCGAGCGTCGCTACCTGGACCTGATCCGGGAATGCGGGCGCAGCGGGCGCGGCTTCGGCGTGTGCCTGATCCTGCAGGGTGGCGAGGCCGGCGCCCCCGCGACGCCCGCGGCCTATGGCACCGAGGCGACCATCGAGGACTTCGGCACCGGCAGCGACGGCCTGCTGACCCTGCGCCTGCGCGGCGGCCGGCGTTTCCACGTGCAGCGCACGCGGGTGCGCGACAACGGGCTGGTGGTGGGCGAGGTGGACTGGTGCCCGCCCGAGGACGACGACGAACTGCGCCCCGAGCACGGCCTGCTGGCCACGGTGCTGGAGAAGATCTTCGAGAAGGCCGGCGCGACCCCGCCCGGCATGACCGCCGCCGACCTGGACAGCGCCGCCTGGGTGGGCTGGCGCCTGGCCGAACTGCTGCCGCTCAGCGACGCCCAGCGCCTGGCCGTGCTGCAGGAAGACGACCCGCATGCGCGCCTGGATCATCTGCTGGCGCTGATGGCCTAGCGCCTTTCCCCGGCTAACGCCGCGACACACGCTCCCCCGTCGTTAGCCGCGACAAACTTTCTACCGTCGTTCCCGTGCAGGCGGGAACCCAATGGCTTTCCCGACGACAACCAAGGCACCGGAATCCCCCTTTCGCGGGAACGACGGGCGCTTGATCGGCGTTGATGGACGGCGACCGTCCGAAGGGCCTGTCACCCGCAGCGGGCATCGCACCCGCGCCGCAGGCCTCAGCGCGCCCGCACCGGCGGCAGCTGCGCGGGCGGGGCGTGTTCCAGCGGCAGCTGATCGGTGCGCAGGCGCAGCACCGGCAGGCCGGAGGACGGATGCGGCGCCAGCGCCTGCGGCAGACCGCGCACCGAATCGCGCACCTGGTCCAGCGAGGCGTCGGCGTCGGGCAGCGGCCGCCACATGCCGACCAGCCCGAACAGGGTCTGGTGGCGCAGCGTCTGCGCGCCGCCGATCCACAGCGGCACCTGGCCCGGCTGCAGCGCGATCGGGCTGGCCCACAGGCGCAGCGCGTACTGCTGGTCGGCGCGCGGGCCGGGCTTGAGCATCAGCAGGCTCTCGGCGCGCGTGTCCAGCGTCGCCGGCAGCACCGGATGGCGTTCCGGCGGCAGGTCGCTGTCCAGCAGCTGCAGCGCGCGCTCCCAGCCGGCCTGCGGCTGCAGGCGCCAGCCCTGGTCTTCCAGATGGCGCACCAGCGGCTGCAGCGGGCCGGCGACCTGCACGTCCAGCGGCCAGCGCTGGGCGTCGTCGAACTCGTTGCGCGTGGCCGGCAGCTTGCGCCAGTCGTCCTTCCACCAGTCCGGCAAGGGCCAGGCGATCGAGGCGATCGGCGCATCGAACAGCGCCAGCATGCGATCCACCGCGCGCGGCCCGTGCCACAGCGCGGCCAGCACGAACACGCCGTAGAACAGCCAGGCCAGCGGCTTGACCCACAGCGAGCGCCGCACCCGGCTGCGGTAGGCCACGCCCAGGATCAGCACCCACACCACGCCCAGCAGGGTGCCGCCCACCACGTCGCTGAGCCAGTGCGCGCCCAGGTAGATGCGGGCGAAGCCGATCGTGCTGACCACCACGCCGGCGACCACGTACGGCCAGGCGCGGTCGCGGCCCGGCAGCTCGCGCGAGATCAGCACGGCGAAGAAGCCGAAGATGATCGTGCTCATGGTCACCGCCTTGGACGGGAAGCCGAAGCCCCCCGCCACCACCGGCGGCTTGGGAATGTCCACCACCACGCCCAGCCAGCCGGTCAGGGCCACGCCGAAGACGATCGCCGCCACCCAGTGGCCCACCGCCAGCCAGCGCTTGCGCCAGGCCAGGTAGCCCAGCACCGCCAGCCAGGCCGGCGCCAGCACGTCGGCATCGCCGATCGCCGCGATCGCCGCCAGCGGGCGGTCGGCCAGCGGGTTGCGCAGGCTGTGCATGAGTTCGTACAGCGCCAGGTCCACGCCCAGCGGCTCGCCATGGCCCAGCACCACCACCAGGAAGGCGAACAGCACCCAGGCCAGGGCCAGCAGCGCCACCGCCAGCACCGCCAGCGAGACCGTCTCGCGGCGCCGGGGGTCGAACAGCGCCACCGAATGGCGCCCCAGCACCGGATGCGCGCGCGACCAGGCCAGGCCGCGCGCGAGCAGCGCATCGGCATGCGCGGCGAACCAGCGGTAGCTGTACAGCACCGCCGCCCAGATCACGCCCAGCACCACCAGCAGCAGGCCCACCACCACCGCCAGGCGCCCGGCGACCGCGGCGACTGCGTCGTAGGCCTGGCCCAGCATCCAGCCCGGCAGCAGGAACAGCACCGCCCAGGACAGGCCGGCGGCGGCGCTGGCCGGCAGATAGCGCTTGAGCGGCATGTGCAGCATGCCGGCCACCGCCGGCACGAACGGCCGGATCGGTCCGACATAGCGCGCGATGAAGATCGCCTTGAGGCTGTTGCGGTGGAACAGGCGCTCGCCGCGTTCGAGTAGCTGCGGATACTTGCTGAAGGGCCAGTGCGCGCGCAGCTGCGTGCCCCAGCGCCGGCCCACCCAGAAGCTCACCCCGTCGCCGACGAAGGCGCCCAGCGCCGCGCACACCACCGCGTAGGGGCCGGACAGTTCTCCCAGCCCGATCACCACGCCCACGCCGATCAGCAGCGGCAGCGCGGGCACGATCGCGCCCAGCACGATCAGCGAATCGCACAGGGCAATGAGGAAGACCACCGCGCCGGCGGCGACCGGATGCGCGGCGATCCAGTCGAGCAGGCCGTCGAACCAGGAGTCCATCGGCGAAATTATAGGTGCCCGGCGCGGGCGCGCAGGAGCGCGAAGTGAACGGCGCCCGCGCGCGGCGCCCGGTCCTCGCCTGCCGCGCATGCCGCTCTGCGCGGGCCTGGCACTTAAACTTGCGCGGCGACCGGCCCGGTCGCGCCATTGGCGCTCGCGCATGACGACTCTGTCAGGCAAGACTCTCTTCATCACCGGCGGCTCGCGCGGCATCGGCCTGGCCATCGCGCTGCGCGCCGCGCGCGACGGCGCCAACGTGGCCATCGCCGCCAAATCCTCGGTGCCCAATCCCAAGCTGCCCGGCACCATCCACAGCGCGGCCCAGGCGGTGAACGAGGCCGGCGGCAGTGGCCTGGCCCTGCAGTGCGACATCCGCGAGGAGGATCAGGTGCGCGCGGCGGTGGCGGCCACGGTCGACACCTTCGGTGGCATCGACATCCTCATCAACAACGCCAGTGCGATCTGGCTGCGCGGCACGCTGGACACGCCGATGAAGCGCTTCGACCTGATGCAGCAGGTCAACGCGCGCGGCAGCTTCCTGTGCGCCCAGGCCTGCCTGCCGCACCTGCTGCAGGCGCCCAATCCGCACATCCTGACCCTGTGTCCGCCGCCGTCGCTGGATCCCAAGTGGTGGGGTCCGCACACTGGCTACACGCTGGCCAAGATGGGCATGAGCCTGGTCACGCTGGGCCTGGCGGCCGAGTTCGGCCCGCAGGGCGTGGCGGTCAACGGCCTGTGGCCGCGCACGCTGATCGCCACCGACGCGCTGAACATGATCCCCGGCGTGTCGCTGGCCAACGGACGCTCGCCTGCGATCATGGGCGACGCCGCCCACGCCGTGCTGACCCGCCGTGCGACGGATTGCACCGGCCAGTTCCTGATCGACGATCAGGTGCTGGCCCAGGCCGGCGTCCACGACTTGTCCGGCTACGCCATCGACCCCACCCAGCCGTTGCTGCCGGACCTGTTCCTGGACTGACCTGCCTTCAGGCCCGCTGGCGCCTCTCTCCCCCTCTCGAGTTGTTCAACACCATGAAATATCTGCACGCCATGCTCCGCGTCCGCGACCTGGACGCCACCGCCAAGTTCTTCACGCAAGGGCTGGGCCTGCGCGAGACCCGCCGCAAGGACAGCCCCGAAGGCCGCTACACGCTGGTCTACTTCGGCGCCCCGGAGAACCCCGAGGCCGAGGTCGAGCTGACCTACAACTGGCCGGCCGAGGATGGCAGCGTCGAGGACTACGGCAGCGCCCGCAACTTCGGCCACCTGGCCTTCGAGGTGGACGACATCTACGCCGCCTGCGCCCACATGCAGTCGCTGGGCGTCACCATCAACCGTCCGCCGCGCGATGGCTACATGGCCTTCGTGCGCAGCCCGGACCTGATCTCCATCGAGCTGCTGCAGAAGGGCAAGCCGCTGGCCCCGGCCGAGCCCTGGGCCTCGATGGCCAATACCGGCACCTGGTAAGCCGGTTTCCCCGCGGCGCTTTGCGGCGCCGCGGGCTTCGGTCCGCATCGCCTGCGCCGGTGTGCGGCGGCAGGATGCGCGCCGTCCAGGTTGGAAGCACCGATCCGCCGTTCCCGCGAAAGCGGGAACCCGGTGACTTGGCTTGTCCGCGTGGAAGCCGCCGGGCTCTTCCGCGCGCCGCGCCGCGCGGGGCGCGGGGCTCGGCGCCGCGCCGGGCTGGCCGTATCATCGCCGCCGGCCGACGCGCGCTGGCCCGGGTCGAGGGCGCGGGCGGGCCGTGTCTTTCGTCCTTTGCCGGTATCGCCGAATGATGTCTTCTTCCGTGGCGCAGCGTCGCCTGCGCTGGCCGGCACCGGCCTATGCCGCCATCGCGCTGGTGGCCTGCGCGTTCGCCTTCGTCGGGTTGGCGCGCAGCAACTACTGGGCCGATGAGCTGTTCACGGTCTACGTGATTGGCGGAGGCGACGGCCTGGCCGGCGTCTGGCGGCGCGCGCTGACCGACGTGCATCCGCCGCTCTATTACATGTTGCTGTACGGCTGGAGCCGGCTGGGCGGGCTGTCGGAGGTCTGGCTGCGCCTGTCCAGCGCGCTGTGCGCGGTGCTGGCGCTGGCGCTGACCGCGCGCGTGCTGTGGCGGCGCTTCAGCCTGGCGGCGCTGGGCTTCGCCCTGGCGCTGGTGGCGGTGTCCACGTTCTGGTTCGAGCAGTCGCAGAACGCGCGCAGCTATGGCGCGGCGATCCTGATCGCCGCTGCGCTGATGGGCCTGACGCTGCGCCTGCGCGAACGCACGCCGGCGACCGGGGCCTTCCCGTGGGGCGCGTTCACCGCGCTGTTCGCGCTGGGCCTGGCCGGCAGCCTGATGCACTTCTACCTGCTGCTGCTCACCGGCATGGTGCTGGCCTGGCTGCTGCCGGTGCCGCGCCTGCGCGTGCCGGTGATCCTAACCGGGCTGCTGATCCTGGCCGTGGTCGGTGGCTACACCTGGCTGCTGCTGCACGCCACGCAGCAGGACGTGGACAAGACCTGGTACCGCGCCGATGTGCACTTCTTCTGGTCGCAGACGCGCATTGCGCGCAAGCACCTGGCTGCGACCGGCGCGAGCTGGGCGCTGACCGCGCTGATCGTGGCCGCGCTGTGGCAGCGCTGGCGCGGCGGCCGCGGCAGCCCGGGCGCGCGCGTGCCGGAAGGAGGCCGCCACGCGGCACGGCTGGCGCTGTTCGTGCTGCTCGGCGTGATCGCCAGCGGCGTGCTGGTCAGCTGCCTGGTCGCCCCGTCGTACTCGGCGCGCAATGTGCTGATCACCCTGCCGTTCCTGTGCGCGCTGCTGGCCTGGCTGTACGAGGCGGCCGGCCCGCGTCTGTCCGGGCGCGGCGGCCAGTTCGCCGCGGCGCTGCTGGTGGTGGCCGTGGCCAGCGGGCTGTGGATGTGCAGCGGGCGCTTCGTCGAGCGCAACGAGCCCTGGCGCAGCGGCGCGCAGTTCGTCGCGGGCATGCCCGGCTGCGCGGGGCAGCAGATCCCGGTGATGCATCCCTACAAGTTCGGTCCGCCCACGCCGCAGTACCGGGCCTTCGCCGAGCGCCAGTTCTTCGGTCACTACGCGCCGGCCGGGATGCAGCTGCGCGCGTGGATGCCCAACGAGCTGGTCGGCCGCCACCGCGTGCCGGAGCTGACGGCGTTGCTGGCGGCGCGCGCGCAGCAGGCCGGCAGCGGCGCCTGCCCGCTGCTGGCCTGGGCCGTGCACGACCTGGACAAGAAGTCCGCGCCGCTGCTGGCGCAGGACCTGGCGCGCGCGCCAGGCATCGCGCCGGCGCGGGTGGTGATGCAGACCTTCGAGCGCGCGCGGCGTCGCTCCACCGGCTGGCAACCGGTGGAGGATGGCTTCGTGTTCTACGTGGTGCCGGCGGACGCGCCCGGCGCCGCGCCGGCCGACCCCGGGCCGCTGGTGGCGATGCCCGCGGGCACGCTGGGCAAGCGCGAGGTGGTAACGCTGCTGCCGGCCGCGCCGGGGCAGGGCACGGTGGACCGCTTCGGCGTCCAGGACTGGCGCGACGGGACGCTGCAGCGCCAGGACACGGTCAGCACGCCGCAGCTGTTCTGCGATCCGCCGATGCGCGCCGACAGCGAGATCCGGCCCAATGCCAAGCGGCCTGGGTGTTCGGCGCCGGTGGGCGCTTCCCGGTAAAGCCGCTCGCCGCCATTGGCCGAAAAGGCCACAAGGGCGGCTTCCCACCTGTAGAGCGGAGCTTGCTCCGCTGGGGCCGTCCCGACGAACCGAACGAAAGGCAGCGGAGTCCCCAAAAGGGGATTGCCACAAGCTCCGCTCTACAGTGCGCCCCCGGGGCCTTTTCGGCCAATGGCGGCGATGGGGCTTTACCGATGCAAGATCGGTCATCGCAGTGACCCCCACACGCACCACCAGGCGATCGGCGACAATGCCCCGCTCATCCCCTCCGCACGCAGGACCGATCGCCATGACCGCCGCTTCCGACCTCATCGCCTCCGCCAAGCAGTACACGCTCAGCGTGTACCGCCAGCGCGAACTGGTGCTGGAGCGAGGCCAGGGCGCGCACGTGTGGGATACCGAGGGTCGCGAGTACATCGACCTGGCGGCCGGCATCGCCGTGTGCGGCCTGGGCCACCACGACCCGGACCTCACCGCTGCGCTGATCGAACAGGCCGGCAAGCTCTGGCACACCAGCAACATCTTCTACAGCGAGCCGCCGCTGCGCCTGGCGCAGGAGCTGGTGGAGTCTTCGCGCTTCGCCACCCGCGCCTTCCTGTGCAACTCCGGCGCCGAGGCCAACGAGGCGGCGATCAAGCTGGTGCGCAAGTGGGCGGCCGGGCAGGGGCGCGCGCCCGAGCGGCGCGTGATCGTCACCTTCCGCGGCAGCTTCCACGGCCGCACGCTGGCCACGGTCACCGCCACCGCCCAGCCCAAGTACCAGGAAGGCTACGAGCCGCTGCCCGGCGGCTTCCGCTACGTGGACTTCAACGACCTGGCCCAGCTGGAAGCGGCGATGGCCGGCGGCGACGTGGCCGCGGTGATGCTCGAGCCGGTACAGGGCGAGGGCGGCGTGCTGCCGGCCGCGCCGGGCTATCTGAAGGGCGTCGAGGCGCTGTGCCGCCAGCACGACGCCCTGCTGGTGCTGGACGAGATCCAGTGCGGCATGGGCCGCACCGGTGAGTTGTTCGCGCACTGGCAGGACGGGGTGACGCCGGACATCGTGACCCTTGCCAAGGCCCTGGGCGGCGGCTTCCCGATCGGCGCGATGCTGGTGGGGCCGAAGGTGGCCGAGGTGATGCAGTTCGGCGCGCACGGCACCACCTTCGGCGGCAATCCGCTGGGCGCGGCGGTGGCGCGCGTGGCGCTGGCCAAGCTGGGCTCGCCGCAGATCGCGGCCAATGTCGTGCGCCAGTCGCAGGCGCTGCGGGCGGCGCTGGCCCGCCTGGATGGCGAGCTGCAGCTGTTCGCCGAGGTGCGCGGCCGCGGGCTGATGCTCGGCGCGGTGCTGCGCCCGGCGTACGCCGGCCAGGCTGCGGCCATCCTCGACGCCTGCGCCGCGCACGGCCTGTTGCTGCTGCAGGCCGGCCCGGACGTGCTGCGCTTCGTGCCGGCGCTCAACCTCACCGACGAGGAACTGGCCGAAGGCCTCACCCGCCTGGAAGCCGCCCTGCGCGATTGGCTGGCCGCGCGCTGAGAGGCCGGCCAAGCCTGTGGGAACAACGCGCTTTTCCGATCAAGTCGCCACCGCCCTGTAGAGCGGAGCTTGCTCCGCTGGGGCTTTCCCGATGATCCGGCCGAAATGCAGCGGAGCAAGCTCCGCTCTACAGGGGGAGCGGGCCCTGTGGCCTTCTTGGCCTACGGCGGCGAAGGTGTGCAAGCGAAACCCATCGCCGCCGTGGCGGCTCCCACCGAAGCGGGGCAAGCCCCCTGCTAGAATCCTCGCCCTTCACGGTCTGCGTTCGAGTACCCCGCCATGAGCCAACCCGCCACCGCGCCGGCCAATGCCGAAAAGCGCTACACCGTCACCCGCGCCGACCTGCCGCTGAGCTGCCCGCTGCCGTCGATGGCGCTGTGGAACTCGCATCCGCGCGTCTACCTGCCCATCGAGGACGCGCCCAACCGCGAGGCCGACTGCCCGTACTGCGGTTCGCACTTCGTCCTTGCCGACTGAGCCGGGCACGCGCCGGCTGACGGTGGTGCAGCTGCTGCCGGCACTGCACGCCGGCGGCGTCGAGCGCTCCACCCTGGAAATCGCCGCCGCGCTGGTCGCGGCCGGCCATCGCGCCCTCGTGGTCTCCGCCGGCGGGCGCCTGGTGCCGGCGCTGGAAGCCAGCGGCGCCACCCATCTCACGCTGGACATCGGCCGCAAGGCGCTGGGCACGCTGCGCCATGTGCGCACGCTGCGCGCGCTGTTCGAGCGCGAGCGTCCCGACATCGTCCACGCGCGCTCGCGCCTGCCGGCCTGGATCGGCTGGGGCGCGCTGCGCGGCATGCCGCGCGCCGCGCGCCCGCACCTGGTCACCACGGTGCACGGGCTCAATTCGCCCGGCGCCTACAGCGCCATCATGACCCGCGGCGAGCGCGTGATCTGCGTGTCCGACACCGTGCGCCGCTACGTGCTGCAGCACTACCCCAGGACCGATCCGGCGCGCCTGCGGGTGATCCCGCGCGGCCTGGATCCGACGCAATTCCCACGCGCGCCGTGGCCTGATGCGCCGATGCGCGCCTGGGCCGCCGAGCAGTTCCCGCAGCTGGCCGGCGACGGCCCGCTGCTGCTGCTGCCCGGGCGCGGCACCCGGCTCAAGGGCCATGGCGACGGCCTGCAGCTGCTGGCCGCGCTGCGCGCTGACGGGCTGGACGCGCGCCTGTGGCTGCCTGGCGCGCGCGCGCCCGGCCGCGAGGACTATGTGGCCGAGCTGGAAGCCCTGGCGGCGCAGCTGGGCATCGCCCAGGCGGTCGCCTTCACCGAGGTCACCGCGCGCATCGCCGACGCCTATGCCGCCAGCGACCTGGTGCTGCAGCTCTCGCGCAAACCCGAGTCGTTCGGCCGCACCGTGATCGAGGCCCTCTCGGTCGGGCGCCCGGTGCTGGGCTGGGCGCACGGCGGGGTGGGCGAACTGCTGGGCGAACTGCAGCCCTCCGGCGCGGTGGCGCCGTTCGATGCGCAGGCGCTGGCCGCCGCCGCGCGCGCACTGCTGGCCGCACCGCCGGCGCCGCCGGCTACCATGCCCTACACGCTGGCCGCGATGCAGCGCGCCACGCTGGCGCTCTACCAGGAACTCACCGCCCCATGACCACGCCCGCCCCGACGCCCCGACTTGCCCCGCGCGCGGACGGCTGGCGCTGGGCGCCGGCCTGGATCCTGCTGTTCGTCGCGCTGTGGCCGGCGCCGGGCTATGCCGAAGCGGTGCTGGCGCTGGGCGCGCTGGCCGCGCTGGTGCAGCTGGCCCTGCACCGCTTCCGCGGCGGCGATCGCCTGCTCAGCAACGAGGCCTGGGCGCTGACCAGCGTGATGTTCTGCGCCTACTGGGTGCCGGAATTCATCTCCGCATTCGACGCGGTCGATCACGGCCGCGCCTGGGGTGAGGCCGCCACCGACCTGCGCTATCTGCCCTTTCTGTGGCTGGTGGCCTCGGCGGTGGCCAACGAGCGCGGCCGGCGGATCACCTTCGGCGGGCTGGCCATCATCGTGGCGATCTGGACGCTGGATGCGCTGGTCCAGGTGGCGGTGGGCACCAGCCCGCTGTTCTTCGGCATCGATGCGCTCAAGCAGGCCTTCAGCGGCCATCCGATGTGTTCGGCCGCCGAGGTCGAGGCGGTGGACCGGCTCAGCGGGTTCCTGGGGCCGTGCAACCTCAAGCTCGGCCTGGTGCTGGCCAGCCTGTCGCCGTTCGGCCTGTTCGCGGCCGGGCGCCGCTTCGGCATGGGTGGCTGGCTGCTGGCCGCGGCGGCGATCGGCGTGGTGGTCCTGCTGGCCGGCGCGCGCGCGGCCTGGATCACCTATGCGCTGGTGCTGGTGTTCTCCGGCTGGCGGCTGCTGGGCTGGAAGCCGCTGCTGGGCGTGTTCGCCACCGCCGCGGTGCTGCTGGCGGTGATGGCCGTGGCCTCGCCCAAGCTGGCCAAGCGCGTGCAGCTGACCACCGCGGCCTTCGCCGGCGACGAGGCCGGCGTGGACACCGCGCTGTCCGGGCGCGGGCGCATCTGGCAGGCCGCCGGCTGCATGATCGGCGAGCACCCGATCAACGGCGTGGGCGTGCGCAACTTCCGCGATGTCTTCCCGGCCTGCGATCCCACGCCGAGCGTGGCGCCGGCCTGGGGCCACGGCCCGGCGCTGCATGCGCACCAGATCGTGCTGGAGATCCTGGCCGAGACCGGCGTGATCGGCCTGCTGCTGTGGCTGTCCGGCGCGGCGCTGGCCTGGCGCGCCTGGCGCTTCGCCACGCCGGAAGCGCGCGATCGCGCGCGGCCGGCGATGCTGGCGCTGGCGGTGACGGTGTTCCCGTTGAACACGCACTTGGCCTTCTACTCGACCTTCTGGGGCGGGCTGACGCTGCTGCTGGCCGCGCTGTACGCCGGCAGCCTGCTGGCGCGCCACGATGCCGCCGCGGCCTGAGCCGCACTGCCCCGGCCTGGGTCCGCTGCGCTGGCTGTGCCGGCGCGTGGCGGCCTGGCCGCAGCGGCGCGTGCTGGCGCTGGGCCGCGCGCTGGCCTGGCTGCTGACGCCGCTGCTGGCCTCGCGCCGGCGCATCGCGCGAATCAATTTGGCGCTGTGTTTCCCGCAGCTGGACGCAGCCGCGCGCGAGGCGCTGGTGCGCGCCAACACGCGCGACAGCGTGATCGGCCTGCTGGAGATGATCCGCGCCTGGTACGCGCCTTCCAGCGCCTTGGCCGGCCTGTTCGAGGTCGAAGGCCTGGAGCACCTGCGCGCCGCGCAGGCGCAGGGCCGCGGCGTGCTGCTGCTGACCGCGCACTTCCCCAATGTCGACCTGGGCGCGCGCCTGCTGGGCGAGGCGCTGGGCGCGCCGATGTCGTGCATGGTCCGGCGCACCGGCGGTTCCTGCGGCGAGCGGCTGATGCAGGACGGGCGGCGGCGAGTGTTCGCCCATGTGGTCGGCAAGAAGGACGTGCGCGGCCTGCTGCGTGCGCTGTCGGGCGGCGCGCGCATGGTCTACCTGGCCGACCAGAACTTCACCTACAACAGCGCCTTCGTGCCGTTCTTCGGCGTGCAGGCCGCCACGCTGACCACCACGCCCGAGCTGGCGCGCCGCGCCGGCGTGGCGATCGTGCCGTACTGGTGCCAGCGCCTGGCCGATGGCCGCTACCGCGTGCGCGTGGACGCGCCCTGGCCGCAAACCGACGCATCCGACCCGAGCGCCTTCGCCGCGCGCTACATGCGCGAGCTGGAAGCGGTGATCCGCGCGCATCCCGCGCAGTACCTGTGGTGGCACCGGCGCTTCAAGACGCGGCCGGCGGGGGAGGCTTCGCCTTACTGACAAGGAGTGAGCGAGCGCCGCCGTTACTCACTCCTTACTCCTCCGCGCTCACTCCTGCCCAATGATGCGGCGCGGCGGGCGTCACACCTGGCGGCCGGGCCACAATCGCGCGTCGCTCCCGGGGGTCGAGCATGGCGCTGCGCAGCGTGTCCGCGGTTGTGTTGAGCATGGCCGCGACGGTCTGCCTGCTGGCAGAGGGGAGCAGGGCGGCGACGCAGGCAGACGCCGCGGCGCCGCGCGACGACGCAGGCGTGCCGTCCTGGACCGTCACGGCGCCCGTGCAGGAGCGCTACCTGGCCGCGCACGGCCTGCGCGGCTTCGCCGGCGGCTACGGCAGCGATGGGCTGGAGGTGTGGAGCTTCCCGGTGCAGATCGCATCGGGCTATCGGCTGGAATTCCTGCGCGGCGACGGCACGCGCTGGGAGGCCGCCGACGCGCCGGCCGCGGCCACGGTCGATCCCTTCGGCCTGACCCGCGTCTACGCGGCGCCGGGGCTGCGCGTGTCCGAGCGGATCGAGGCGCGCGACACGCTGCCCGGCGTGCGCGTGCGGCTGCGGGTGGAGCAGGCGCCGACCGGGCTACGCATCCGCGTGCACCTGGTGCCCTCGCTCAACCTGATGTGGCCGGCGGGCATCGGCGGCCAGGAATTCGGCTGGGACGATGCCGCCAAGGGGCTGCTCCTGCAGGAGCCCAGCGGCGCCTTCCGCGCCTTGGTGGCCTCGCCGCAGGCCGGCGCGCACAGCGTGCCCAACAACGACCGCCGCGGCAGCGCCTTCGGCCAGCCGCTGTTCCTGGACCTGCTGCCGTCCGCCTGCGGTCGCGCCCGCTGCGCCACGCTGGCGTTCGCCGCGCAGAGCGAGCGCGACGAAGACGTGTACGCCACGGCGGCCGCGCTGCTCGAGGCGCCCGAGGCGCCGGCCGCGGCGGATGCGGCGCGCTACGCGCAGGCCACGCGCCTGCGCATCGCCACGCCCGATGCCCAGGCCGACCGCGCGCTGCGCTGGGCGCAGGTGGCGCTGGAACCAGGCCTGGTCGTGCAACCCGCGGCTGGGCTGCGGCCTGGTCGCCGGCTACGGGCCCTCGCACGGCGCGCGGCGGCCGCAGTACGCCTGGTACTTCGGCGGCGACGGGCTGGTGACCACGCGCGCCCTGATCGCCAGCGGGCAGTTCGAGCGCGCGGCGGCGCAGCTGGCGTTCGAGCTGCGCTACCAGCATCCGGACAACGGCATGCTGTGGCACGAGCTGTCGCAGAGCGCGGGCTTCCTGCAGTGGGTGCGCGACTACCCGCATATGTACGCGCACGTGGACATCGCCTTCGATTTCCTGAGCGTCACCGCCGAGTACGCGCGGGCCAGTGGCGATGACGCCTTCCTGCGCGCGCACTGGCCGCAGCTGCTGGCGGCCTGGCGCTACTGCCGGGGGCTGATCGATGCCGGCGACGGCCTGCCGCGTGTGCCGGCGGGCAAGATGAGCGGCAACGAGCAGGACGCGCTGACCGATGAGCTGACCCTGTCGGCGGCCTGGGTGGACGCGGCGCAGGCGATGGCGGTGATGGCCGACACGCAGGGCGAGGCGGCGCTGGCCGCGCAGGCGCGCGCCGACGCCGTGCGCGCCCGCGCTGCCATCCGCGCGCGCTATCGCGACCCGGCGGGGCAGTGGATCAGCGGCTTCCACCGCGACGGGCGCCCGGGCGAGCGCTTCAGCGGCGCGGACCTGGCCGCCATCGGCAGCGGCGCGGCCACCCCACAGGAGGCCGCGGCCATCTTCGCGCAGCTGGCCTCGCCGGACGTGCTCACCGACTGGGGCCTGCGCAGCAAGCCGGCGAGCGCGCCGGACTACGAACCGCAAGCCTATTCGCGCGGCAGCGTCTGGGGCCTGGGCAGCGCGGGCGCGGCCGAGGCGATGTGGCGCGCCGGCCGCGGCGCGCAGGCGGCGGACCTGTGGCAGCGGCTGGTGCCCTGGGCGGCGCAGGATGCGCCCGGGCACATGCACGAGGTGCAGTCGGGCGCGGCCTTCGTGCCGCAGCGCGAGTCGGTGCCCGAGCAGACCTGGTCCTCGGCCTCCTTCCTGTCGGCCGCCATCGGCGGACTACTGGGCCTGGAGGTGGACGGCGCGCGGCGGCGGCTCGCCTTCGCGCCGCAGCCGCCGGCCGAATGGGACTGGCTGCGCGTGCAGGGCGTGCGCGTCGGCGCCGATGGCGGCACGGTGGACCTGGCCTGGCGGCGCGAAGCGCACCGCGCCGTGCTGGAGCTGGACAACCATGGCCAAGCCTTCGACCTGACCTGGCGCCAGCTGGGCGGCGATGCCGCACCGCCCACGCTCGAACGCCGCATCGGCCCCGGACGTACGCGTCTGGTCCTGCCTTGGAGCGAGGAGTGAGCGCAGAGGCGTGAGGCATGAGCAGGAGCGGCTTTCGCTCACGCCCGCCTCACCGATACAGCGCGCCGCGCCCCTCAGGCTGGCGCTTGAAGCGCCGGTGGATCCACAGGTACTGCGCCGGCGCCACGCGGATCATCGCCTCGATCGCCGCCATCACCCGCGCCGTGTCGGCGGTGGCGTCCTTGGACGGGAAGTCCTCGAACGCCGGCGACAGCCGCAGCGTATAGCCGCCATCGGGCCGGCGCTCATGGGCGAAGGCGATCACCGCCGCGCCCGACAGCCGCGCCAGCTGATGCGTCGAGGTCAGGCTGTAGGCCGGCCGGCCGAAGAACGGCACGAACACGCTCTCGCCCCGGCGCGTGTCCTGGTCCGGCGCGAACCACAGCAGCCCGCCCTGCTTGAGGTGCTTGAGCGCCGGGCGCAGCTCCTCGCGGCCGAACATCGCCGTGGCGTAGCGCAGCCGGCCGCGCTTGACCGCCCATTCCATCGCCCCGGTGGCGTGCGGGCGATACATGCCGGCCAGCGGCGCGTAGTCGCACATCAGCCGCGCGGAGAGCTCCAGCGTGGTGAAGTGGCCGGAGATCACGATCACCCCGCGCCCGCCGGCCTGCGCGGCCCGCAGATGCTCCAGGCCTTCCACGCGCAGGTCGCGGCGCATCGGCGCCACATCGCCCCACCAGGCGCGCGCGAACTCGAACAGGCCCACGCCCAGCGCGGTGAACACCTCGTCCAGCAGCCGCGCGCGCGCGGCCGCGTCCAGTTCGGGGAAGCACAGTTCCAGGTTGCGCGCGGCGACCTTGCGGCGCGCACCCAGGACGATTTTGAGCAGCCGGCCCAACGGCTTGCCGAGCCTGCGCTGCAGGCCCCAGGGCAGGCGCGCGGCCAGCGCGGCCAGGCCGATCCCCAGCCACGTAGGCCAGGTGGAGGGCGCCAGCGGCGCCGGGCCGGGGTCGAAGGGCGTGGCCTGGCGCGGTGCGGCCTGCGCGGAACGGTCGGTCATGGCCGCCATTGTAGGCCGGGCGGCGCTGGATCCCCGTGCCGCGTCCTTTCTCGTATCCTTGCGCCCGATGCGTCGTGACCTGACCGAAACATGGTTGCGTGCCCTGTATTCGGCCGTGCTCTACGTGCTGACGCCGGCCACGGTCTACCACCTGATCTGGCGCGGGTTCCGCGTGCCGGGCTATTTCCAGCGCTGGGGCGAACGCTATGCCGCCTGGAGCGGGGCGCCGCACGACGTGGACGTGTGGGTGCACGCGGTCTCGGTGGGCGAGGTCAACGCCGCCGCGCCGGTGGTCGACGCCCTGCGCCGCGACCATCCGCACCTGAAGCTGCTGATCACCACCATCACCCCGACCGGCTCGGACCGCGTGCGCGCGCTATGGGGCGATGCGGTGCTGCACGTCTACGCGCCCTACGACCTGCCCGGCGCGGTCGGCCGCTTCCTGGCGCACTTCCAGCCCGGCGTGGCCCTGGTGATGGAAACCGAACTGTGGCCCAACCTGCTGCTGGGCTGCCGCGACCGCGGCATCCGCAGCTACATCCTCAACGCGCGGCTGTCGGCGCGCTCGCTGCGCGGCTACCGCGTGCTGGCGCCGCTGATCCGCCGCGTGGTGGCCAGCGTGCACCGCATCGGCGCCCAGTCCGTCGCCGACGGCAAGCGCTTCGTGCGCCTGGGCGCCTCGCCCGAGGCCATCGTCGACACCGGCAACCTCAAGTTCGACATCGCCGTGCCGCAGGGCCTGGATGCGCTGGTGACGCAGTTCGGCCGCCAGGTCGGCGCGCGGCCGGTGTGGATCGCCGCCAGCACCCATCCGGACGAGGAAGCGCAGGTGGTGGCCATCCACCGCCGGCTGCTGGCGCGCTTCCCCGACCTGCTGCTGCTGTGGGCGCCGCGCCATCCCGAGCGCTTCGGGCGCGTGGCCGAGCTGGCCCAGGCCGCCGGCTGGCGGGTCGGCCGGCGCAGCCTCGCCGGCTGGCCGCGCGCGGGCGATGCGGTGTTCGTGCTCGACACGCTGGGCGAGCTGATGGGCTTCTACGCCTGCGCGCAGGTGGCCTTCGTCGGCGGCAGCCTGCAGGCCATCGGCGGCCACAACCTGCTCGAGCCGGCCGCGGTCGGCACCGCGATGGTCACCGGCCCGCATCTGCACAACTTCGTGGAGATCTCGCGCCGCCTGCAGGAGGCCGGCGCGCTGGAGATCGGCCGCAATGCCGAGGAGGTCGGCACGCTGCTGGAAGCCCTGTTGGCCGACGCACCACGGCGCGCACAGATGGCCCAGGCCGGCCGCCTGCTGGTCGAACGCGGCCGCGGCGCCCTGGCCCGCACCATGGCGATGGTCGCCCCGGACCTGCGCCCGCACTAGCCGCGCCAGAAGACATCAGCCGCCTTCGGCGGCCGCCCTGTAGAGCGGAGCTTGCTCCGCTGGGGCTTTACCCACGAACCAACCGAAGCGCAGCGGAGCAAGCTCCGCTCTACGGGGCTTGCCAATGATCCGATAAAGCGCAGCGGAGCAAGCTCCGCTCTACAAGGAGGGCGCGGCGTGAGCGGAGGAGACCGCGACTCCGGCAGCGCCATCCCATGGCTGCCGGCGCTCGGGGCGAGGCCAGATCCGGCTTGCCTCGAACCCGCAGCCTCAACCCTCAATGCGTCCGCGAACGCCCGGCATTGAGCTCGATCAGCCGTTCGCGGATCGCATCGGCATCCTGCGCCTTCGGCGCCACCTGCAGATAGCGCGACAGGTCGGCCTGCGCGCCGCGGGCGTAGTCGAGCCTGAGATAGGCCAGGCCGCGATCGCGCAGGGCGTCGGGCTGGTCGGGCACCAGCTTGAGCACGCGGTCGGCGCTGCGCGCGGCGCGGTCCCATTGGTCGCGCTCGGCGTAGACCCCGTGCAGGTTGCGCAGCACGCGCACCAGGATCGCCCGGTGCGAGGCCGGGTCCAGGATCTGCAGCAGCGCATTGTCGTCGGGCACATCGCCGCCCAGGTGCGGCTTGGCGCGCTCGCGCAGCTCGTCGGCGCCCAGCGGCCGGCCGCCGTTGAACGGGTCCATCACCAGGATGCCGTCGTCCACCGGCAGGCGCACCAGGAAATGCCCCGGGAAGGACACCCCGTCCAGCGGCACGCCCAGCCGGCGCGCCACCTCGATCTGCACCACCGCCAGCGAGATCGGATTGCCCAGGCGCCGCTCGAACACCTCGTTGAGGTAGCTGTTGCGCGGGTCGTAGTACTCGTCGTGGTCGCCGGCGTAGCCCAGCTCCTCGAACAGGTGCCGGTTGATCGCCGCCATCTTCAGCGGCCAGGAGGCGATCAGGTCGATCTCCGGGCGCAGATGCTCGGCGTGGCTCTGCACCAGGGTGTCGTAGAGGTCGGCGTCCAGCTGCGGGTATTCATCGCGCGCGATCAGCAGCGCGGTGCCCAGCAGCGGTAGCGCGTCGTCGGCCTGGCCGGCCAACGAACCCCATTCCGGCAGTGTCAGTCGATCCCCCATGCCCACAGACTGCAGGCATTCGCGCGGCTTATCAAGCCCGCCCGTGTGGTGCGTTGTCGCCTAGTTGGGCTGGGCTTTCAGCTCGACCTTGGGGTCCACTTTCAGCGTATCGCCGTCCTTGACGCCGAGCTTGGCGGCCTGGCCCGCGTTGAGCTCCAGCACGTACAGCGCCGGGGCCTTGCTGGGATAGGACGGGCAGGCGTTGCCGGCGCTGCACGGCGGCACGTCGCGCTGCTGGCCGACCAGCTTGAAGTCGTGGTCGAAGTAGAGGATGTCCAGCGGGATGTGGGTGTTCTTCATCCAGTACGACAGCGGCTGCTCGTCGTCGTGGATGAACAGCATGCCGTGGTCGGCGGCCAGCTCGTCGCGGAACATCAGCCCGCGCTGGCGCTCGCCTTCCTGATCGGCGATCTCGACCTGGTAGCGCTGTCCGGCCAGCTCCACCCAGGGCGTGCGCGCGCAGCCGGTGGTGCAGATCAGCAGGAGCGCGGTGAGCAGGACGAGGCGAAGAGACATGCGGACAGCCGTGGCGCGTTCGGGAGCGCGCACCTTCGTGCAAGGCCCGGGGCAGGTCAAGTGCGCCGCGGCCGGCGGCCGTCACCGCGCGTCCGGTCGCTCCGCGTCGTAGGCCTGGGCGATGCCGGCGTACTGGCCACGCGCGCGGCGCGCCAGCGCATCGACCACGGACGGGTCCGGCTGGCCGAACAGCTGGCCGGCCAGCGCCGCGGCCGCGGCCTCCAGGCCGAGCGGATCGTCCGGCGTCCCGGCGCGCGCAGCGGCGTCGTACTGGCCGAAGCGCTGCTCCAGCAGCGCGGCCAGCCCCGCGTGCACCGCGTCCCGGGTGACCCCGGTGGCCTCGGCCTGCTTGGACAGCAGCCACCACGGCGGCCGCGGCGTGGCCTGGCGCGCGGGCGGCGCGCCGCCCAGCACCCGCAGCAGCGCGAACTGCGCCAGCCAGACGCGGAACACGAACAGCTCCAGCAGACAGGCCGGCGGATCGCCGTGCCGTTCCAGCACCTGCGCATAGGCCAGGCGGTAGTCGATCCAGCGGTAGGAGGCTTCGACGGCGGCGTAGGGCGAGCTGTGGTGCATGCGACATCCTGTCGGTGCGGTTCCGCGCGCATCGGGGCCTGGATGAAGCACAGGCCCGTGCCGGGCGGGGAGTCTGGCTTGTCTAAAGCCTAACTTTACTTTATTTGAAAGTCAGATGCGCAAGTTGCAGACTCCGGCCTCGCTACCGTCGTGGCATGGATATCGCGCGCAGACGGCAAGGCTTCGCCAGCCGTTTCAACAAGGCCCTGGAGACCTCGGGTCGTTCGGGGCTCAGCGACGGCGAGCTGCTCAAGCTGTTCGGCCGTCACGGCATCGCGGTGACCACCCAGACCGTCTCCAACTGGCGCAACGGCAAGCACATGCCCCGGCTGGAGCAGATCGAGGGCCTGGCCGAGGCGCTGAACATGGAGGCCGCCGAGCTGGCCTTCGGCGGCAAGGGCGGCAAGCTGCGCGTGCAGGAGCCGCGTGCGGCCTGGCACGTGGGCAGCCCGGAGGAGCGCACCCTGGTCGAGGGCCTGGCGCTGCTGGAGCCGGAGGAGAAGGCGCTGGTGCAGGAACTGGTGCGCGTGCTGGGCCAGCGCCACGCCGCCAAGCGCCGCGGCCGCCGCAAGCGCGTCTGACGCAGCCTGGGGGAGCCACCGGCGCTTCCGATTTGTAGAGCGGAGCTTGCTCCGCTGCTCTTACGTCCGGTTCGCGGCAAACGCCCGCAACGTAGAGCGGAGCTCGCTCCGCTGCGCTTCGTCCGGTTCGTCGGGAAAGCCCCAGCGGAGCAAGCTCCGCTCTACACGGGGGATCGGCCTGCTTTACAGCACCTGCGGCGGCTCGCCGCCGACGATGACCACATCGGCGCGGCGGCGCGCGAACAGGCCGACGCTGACCACGCCCGGGATCTGGTTGAGCGCGGTCTCCATCGCCACCGGGTCGGTGATCGACAGGTTGTGCACGTCCAGCACCACGTTGCCGTTGTCGGTGACCACGCCGTCGCGCCAGACCGGCTGGCCGCCGGTCAGGGCCAGGATCTCGCGCGCCACCAGGCTGCGCGCCATTGGGATCACTTCCACCGGCAGCGGGAAGCGGCCCAGCACCGGCACCTGCTTGGACGGGTCGACGATGCACACGAAGCGCGCGCTGGCCTGGGCGATGATCTTCTCGCGCGTCAGCGCCGCGCCGCCGCCCTTGATCAGGCACTTGTGCGGGTCGCATTCGTCGGCGCCGTCCACGTACAGCGACAGCGTGCCGGTGTGGTTGAGGTCCAGCACCTCGATGCCGTGCGCCTTCAGCCGCGCGGTGCTCTGCTCGGAGCTGGACACCGCGCCCTTGATGCGCGACGGATCGCGGCCGAGCGCGTCGATGAAGTAGGCCACGGTCGAGCCGGTGCCGACACCGACGATCATGCCGTCTTCGAGGTAATCCATGGCTTTTTCGGCGGCCAGGCGCTTGGCTTCGGTCATGAGGGCAGGTGTGAGTTGAGCGGAGTGAGGAGTGAAAAAAGGCAGGAGCGAAGGCGATGAGCAGGAGAGGCGAGCGTTCGCTCACTTCTCACGCCTCTTCGCTCACTTCTGCTCCAACGACAGCAGCAGCTTCCACTGCGCCGCCGTCACCGGCAGCACCGACAGGCGCGTGCCCTTGCGGATCAGCGCGAAGTCCTCGCCCAGCGCATCGGCATGCGCGCGGATCTGCGCCAGGCTGACGCCGTGCTTGAGATGGCGCACGTACTTGACGTCCACCAGCTCCCAGCGCGGCTGCGCCGGATCGGACTTGGGGTCGTAGTACTTGGACTTCCTGTCGAACTGGCTCGGGTCGGGATAGGCCGGGGTCGCCACCTCGGCCACGCCGTAGATGCCCGGCACCTCGGCGTTGGAGTGGTAGAACAGCACGCCGTCGCCGACCTGCATGGCCTTCATGAAGTTGCGCGCCTGGTAGTTGCGCACGCCGGTCCACGGCTCGGTGCCCACGCGCCCCAGGTCATCGATGGAGAAGTCGTCCGGTTCGGACTTCATCAGCCAGTAGCGGCGGCGGGCGGTCATCGCGGTTCCAGGAGGAGCGTGGAGGATTCGGTGCAGATCGCGTCGGGACGCACGTCCCAGGCGCGCGGCGGCGGCAGGTCGGTGCGCTGGGTCTCGAAGCCCACGCCCACCAGCCACGGCGGCGGCGCGCTCGCGGTGCGCATGGCGAAGCTGCGGTCGTACCAGCCGCCGCCCATGCCCAGCCGGTGGCCGCTGGCATCGAAGCCCACCAGCGGCATCACCACCAGCGCCATCTGCTCGGGTTCCAGCGCCGAGGAAGGCGCCACATCGGGTTCGGGAATGCCGAAGCGGTTGGTGACCAGGCCATCGCCCGCGCGCCACGGCGCGAAGCGCAGCTCTTCGCCGTGCAGCACCGGCAGGCAGTACACCAGGCCGGCGGGCAGCTTGAGCTGGAAGGCGTGCAGGCCGATCTCGCCATCGGTGGCCCAGTAGCCGGCGACATAGCCGCGCTCGGGCAGGAACGGCAGCGCCAGCAGCCGCGCGGCCAGGGCCTCGGCGCCAGCGATGCGCGCGGCGGCGGGCAAGGCGCGGCGGCGTTCGCGCAGGCGCGCGCGCAGGGCGGGCAGGGCGTCGCTATCGCTCATGAAAAAAGAATGCCGCGTCCTGGTGCAGGGCGCGGCATTCTAGAAGATTGAAGACATCCTCCGCCAATGGCGATGCGGCGAAACGACCTTGAACCCGGGGTTCAAGTGGGACAGCTTGGGGGCCATCGGGCTTCCCGCTACAAGGCGGACTTGCGCTCCCGGCTTCCGTTGCTGCCCCGCGGTCGTCATTAAGGGACAAGGCGAATGTTTTGCACGCTGTCGATCACAGCAGAGGATGCGTGGCCAGTATAGCGATGCATCGAGGTTTGCCTAGGCCGTTCGTCGGCGCGGTTCAGTGCGCGGTGGTGGACGTGCAGCGGATGTGTGGATGACGCATGGCATCGTGCGCGCTGCGATGCAGAGGTGAATGCTGATTGCGAAGGCCTCATCGCCCAGAGAGCGGCTCCCATTCCTGCGTGGGAATGACGAGGACGACAGACAGAACTGCGTCTGGCGATGGCCCACCTGTAGAGCGGAGCTTGCTCCGCTGCTCTTCGTTCCGTTCGTGGGGAAGGCCCCAGCGGAGCAAGCTCCGCTCTACAGAAGGGCGGCCGCTAGAGTTGAGGAGACAGTTACTCCCACAAGAGCGGGATGGAATGACGAGGACGACAGGCCGAACTGCGGAGGGCAGGAACTATCACTGCGTCACCGGGCTACTGACGACTTTTTGCGATAGCCGCCATGGCTTCTCCTACCTGGCACCCGCGTCAGCGCGGTTCGAGCCAGCCGTCCAGGCGGCGGTGCAGGTCGGCCAGGGTGCGCGTGAGTTCGCTGTCCTGTGCGGCCTGCTGGTCGCGCAGCTGCTGCAGTTCGTGCGCCAGGTTGAGCGCGGCCAGCACCGCGATGCGGTCGGCCGAGGCCATGCGGTGCGCGCCGCGCACCTCGCGCATGCGCGTGTCCAGCAGCTTGGCCGCGGCCATCAGGCTGCCGCGCTCGCCCGGCTCGACGCCGATGGTGTATTCGCGATCCAGGATATGGACGTTGACCGGCTCGCTGCTGCTCACGTGTGCTGCTCCAGCGAGCGCAGGCGGGTGATCATCGCTTCCACGCGCGAACGCGCCAGTTCGTTCTTGGCCAGCAGCTGCGAGCGCTCGCTGCTCAGCTGCTCCTGCTGCACGCGCAGGCTGCGGTTCTCCTCCGTCAGCCGCTGGCAGCGCTCGCCCAGCTCCTGCAGGCGCGAGGCCAGGGCGCGCAGCTGTTCGATGGCATCGGGTGGATTCATGCCGGCACCTTAGGCACGGGGCCGGCGGCCGGTCAAGCTGGAGGCGGGCGCGCGGCGCAGGCCTGGGTTCAGGCGCTGGCGCGCAGGTCAGGATCGGGGGCGTAGTCGCGCAGGAATTCCAGGCACTGCAGGCGCTCCATCGCCCGGGCGACGTAGTGGCCCTGGACCTCGTCGCAGCCGCGCTGGCGCAGGAAGGCCAGCTGCGCTGCGGTCTCAACCCCCTCGGCCACCACCTTGAGCGAGAGCGACTGGGCCAGGGCGATGATGGCGCTGGTGATGGCCTCGTCCTCGAGGTTCTGGTCCAGGTCGCGCACGAAGGTCTGGTCGATCTTCAGCGTGGTCAGCGGCAGGCGCTTGAGATAGGCCAGCGAGGAATAGCCGGTGCCGAAGTCGTCGATCGCGATCGACACGCCCAGCGCGCGGCAAGCCTCCAGCACGCTGCTGCTCTGCTCGGGATTGGCCATCAGCACGCTTTCGGTCAGTTCCAGTTCCAGTCGCGAGGGGTTGACGCCGGCCTCGGCCAGCACGCGGGCGACCACGTCGGCCAGGTCGCCGCGCTGCAGCTGCAGGGCCGAGACGTTGACCGCCACGCTCAGATGGGTCAGGCCGGCCTCGTGCCAGGCGCGCAGGGTCTGGCAGGCCTGGCGCAGCGCCCAGATGCCGATCTCCACGATCAGGCCGCTCTCCTCGGCCAGCGGGATGAACAGGCTGGGCGAGATCTCGCCCAGTTCGCGGCTTTCCCAGCGCAGCAGCGCCTCGGTGCCGGTGATGCGCTCGCGATGCAGCGATAGGCGCGGCTGGTAGACCACGCGCAGCTCGTCGCGCTCCAGCGCCCGGCGCAGCGCGCTGGACAGGATGGCGCGGTGGCGGGTCTTCTCGTCCATCACCTCCGAATACACCGCCCAGGTGTGGCGGCCGGCGGCCTTGGCCTGGTACATGGCCGTGTCGGCGTGCTTGAGCAGCTCGGTCGGCACCTGGGCGTGCTCGGGGTAGAGGCTGATGCCGATCGAGGGCGAGACCGCCAGTTCCAGCCGGTCGCCGAAGGACAACGGCTGGGTGAAGGCCTGGATGATGCGCTCGGCCACGCGCTCGGCATCGACCGGCGCGGCGATGCCTTCCAGCACCACGGTGAACTCATCGCCGCTGAGCCGGGCCACGGTGTGCTGGGCGCCGACGGTCTGCTGCACGCGCGCGGCGGCCGCGCGCAGGATGCGATCGCCGGTGGCGTGGCCCAGCGAGTCGTTGATGTCCTTGAAGCGGTCCAGGTCGATGAACAGCACCGCCACGCGGCCCTTCTCGCGGCGCGCGCGCACCACCGCGCGCGAGAGCCGCTCGGACAGCAGCGAGCGGTTGGGCAGGCTGGTCAGGGTGTCGTAGTTGGCCAGGTAGCGCAGCTCCTGCTCGGCGCGCTTCTGCTCGGTGATGTCGCCCAGCACCAGCACCACCATCGGCCGCTGCCCGCTGCCGTCGGGCACCACGTTGGTCTCGATGCGGCACAGGATCTCCTCGCCGTCCTTGCGCACCTTCCAGGCCTCGCCGGACCAGCGGCCCTCGCGCGCCAGCTGCTGGCTCATGCGCGAGGCGCTGTCGCCCAGCTTCTGCCGGCTGTCCAGCAGCGACAGCGGCTGGCCGGCCACTTCGGCGCCGTCGTAGCCGGTCATGCGGCTGAAGGACGGGTTGACGGTGATGAAGCGGTAGTCGGCATCGAGCACGGCCACCGCCTCGCTCATGCTGCGCATCACCTCGCTGGCCACGCGGTGCTCGTATTCGGCGCGGCGGCTGGCGGTGATGTCGCGCGCGGTGCCGGCCAGGCGCAGGGCGCGGCCGTGGGCGTCGCGCTCGACCACCCGGCCGCGGGCGCGGACCCAGATCCAGTCGCCGTCGCCGCGCAGGTCCATGCGGTGTTCGGACATGAACAACGGTTCCTGCCCGCGCAGGTGGCTGCGCAGGCGCTGGGTCACCAACGGCAGGTCGTGCGGATGCACCGCGGGCATCTTGCCGATGCGGGTGAGCATGACGATGGTGTGGCTGGCGGCAGACTGCTCGTCGGCGCGCATGCGATGCAGGCGGCGGCCGATGAGGTCGTAGTCCCAGAACACCTCGCCGGAGGCCCACAGCGCCAGCTTGAGCGGATCCTCGCTCTCCGGCGCGGGCGATACGTGCGCACGGTGGCCGGGCAGGTACGGCCGCCACAGCGCGCGCGTGCCGACCGCGATCACGCCCAGCAGCACCAGCGCCGCCAGCGCCATCCACATCGATGACAACGATATCGAAGCGGCGCCAGCGCCAAGCAGGAAGGGCAGGGAGGACGGTGGCATCACGTGGGAACGGCTCCGCCGCGGCGGCCAGGACAGGCGCTGCCCGGCAGTGTAGGCGTGAGCGCCGTCACACAACAAGCGGCGCTGCGGGCTTTCGATTTACACTTGTTCGATGCATCCGTTTTTCAAGTCAGACCGTGCGCAGGTGACCCCATGAGCCTGCCCACTCCCGAGGACGTCGACCAGGCCGCGCGCGCGCTGGCCCTCGGCGCCAGCCCTTACGAACTCCACGGCGCGCTGTGCGGCTGGCTGGCCGGTGGCGGCGCCAATGCGCAGGACTGGCCGGCCCGCGTACTGGCCGACCCGGCGCTGCCGACGCCGCCGGCCGACAGCGCGCTGGACACGCTGCGCACCACCACCGCCACCCAGTTGGAGGACCGCGGCTTCGGCTTCGACCTGCTGCTGCCCGATCCCGCCGCCGGCCTGGAGGAACGCGCGCAGGCGCTGTTCGACTGGTGCCGGGCGTTCCTGGGCGGCTTCGGCCTGGCCGCGGTCGGCGATGCGCCGCTGTCCGACGATGGCGCCGAGGCGCTGGCCGACCTGGGCAAGCTGGCCCAGGCCAGCCCCGAGCTGGGCGAGGGCGAAGAGGACGAGGACGCGCTGGCCGAGATCGAGGAATTCGTGCGCGTGGCCGTGCTGCTGCTGCACGGCGACTGCGTGCTGGCGCCGCGCCATCGCAAAAGCCTGAACTGATGCGCGCGGCCACCGGCATCGGCGCGGCCGAATTCGCGCGCCGGCGCAAGGCCCTCATGCGCATGGCCGGCGAGGACGCCATCCTGGTGCTGCCGGCCGCGCCCGAGCGCGTGCGCAGCCACGACACGCACTATCCGTACCGGCAGGATTCGGACTTCTGGTATCTCACCGGCTATCCCGAGCCGGGTGCGGTGCTGGTGCTGATCCCTGGCCGCCGCCACGGCGAGGTGATCCTGTTCAACCGCGACCGCGACCCGGCGCGCGAGGTCTACGACGGCCCGCGCATCGGCCAGCAGGGCGCGGTGGACGGTTACGGCATGGACGATGCCTATCCGATCGAGGACATGGACGAGATCCTGCCGGGCATGCTGGAAGGCCGCTCGCGGGTGTATTACCACTTCGGCCGCGACACCGAGTTCGACCTCAAGCTGATCGGCTGGGTCAACCAGGTGCGCGCCCAGGCGCGCGGCGGCGCGCAGCCGCCGCACGAGTTCCTCGAACTGGGCCATCTGCTGCACGAGCAGCGGCTGTTCAAGTCCGCCGACGAACTCAAGCTGATGCAGCGCGCCGCCGAGATCAGCATCGACGCGCACCTGGCCGCGATGCGCGGCGCCCATGCCGGCGTGCGCGAGTACCAGCTGCAGGCGGTGATCGAATGCGTGTTCCGCGCCAGCGACGCCTGGCCGGCCTACGGCAGCATCGTCGGCGCCGGCGCCAATGCCTGCATCCTGCATTACGTGGCCAACAACGCGCAGGTCAGGGCGGGCGAGCTGGTGCTGATCGACGCCGGCGCCGAATACCGCAACTACGCCGCCGACATTACCCGCACCTTCCCGGTGGACGGGCGCTTCAGCAAGCCGCAGCGTCAGCTGCACGACCTGGTCGGCGCCGCGCAGGCCGCCGCGCTGGCGCAGGCGCGCCCGGGCATGCCCTACGAGGCCGGCCACGAGGCGGCGGTGGAAGTGCTGACCGAGGGGCTGCTGCAGCTGGGCCTGCTCAAGGGCAAGCTGGAGACGTGCATCGCCGAGGGCAGCTACAAGCGTTTCTACCGGCACAAGACCGGCCACTGGCTGGGCCTGGACGTGCACGACGTGGGCGACTACCGCCTGCAGGGCGAGTCGCGCCTGCTCGAGCCGGGCATGGTGTTCACCATCGAGCCGGGCCTGTACATCTCGCCCGACGACACCAGCGTGGAGGCCAAGTGGCGCGGCATCGGCATCCGCACCGAGGACAACGTGGCCATCACCGCCGACGGCCACCGCGTGCTCACCGCCGCGCTGGCGCGCAGCGCCGACGAGATCGAGGCGGTGATGGCCAGCGGCGGTTGAGATTCGGGCAAGCCGCTGTCTCCTCAAATCTCGCAGCGGCCTATCTGTAGAGCGGAGCTTGCTCCGCTGGGGCCTTTCTCACGAACTGACCGAAGAGCAGCGGAGTCCCCAAGAGGGGATTGCCACAAGCTCCGCTCTACAGGTGGGAGCCGCCATGCCGGCGAAGGGCGCTCCAGGTAAAGCCTCACTGCCACGCTGGCGCGCAGCGCCGACGAGATCGAAGCGGCTCAAATCTCACAGCGGCCTATCTGTAGAGCGGAGCTTGCTCCGCTGGGGCCTTTCTCATGAACTGACCGAAGAGCAGCGGAGCAAGCTCCGCTCTACACATGGGAGCCGCCATGGCGGCGAAGGGCGCTCCACGTAAAGCCTCACTGCCACGCTGGCGCGCAGCGCCGATGAGGTTGAAGCGGTGATGGCTAGCGGCGGTTGAGATTCGGGGGAAGCCACTGTCTCCTCAAATCTCGCAGCGGCCTATCTGTAGAGCGGAGCTTGCTCCGCTGGGGCCTTTCTCATGAACTGACCGAAGAGCAGCGGAGTCCCCAAGAGGGGATTGCCACAAGCTCCGCTCTACACGTGGGAGCCGCCATGGCGGCGAGGGGCTCTACCGGGAAAGCTCCATCGCCGCCATGGCGGCTCCCACCCACATCAGCGCTCCGCAAATGCCGGGCGGGTGAGGTTGTCGGCGCCGGTCTCGGTGCACAGCACCTCGTCCTCGATGCGGATGCCGCCATAGGGCTTGAACTGCGCCACGCGGTCCCAGTCGATCGCCTCGCCGTGGCCGGCGGCCCTGGCGTCGTCCAGCAGCATGTCGATGAAGTACAGGCCCGGCTCGATGGTCACCACCATGCCCGGCTCCAGCACGCGGGTCAGGCGCAGGTAAGGGTGACCTTCGGGGCGCTCGATGCGCCCGCCGCGGTCGGAGGCCGCGAAGCCGGCCACGTCGTGCACCTGAAGGCCGATCGCGTGGCCCAGGCCATGCGGGAAGAAGGTCGCCGACAGCCCGCTGGCAACCGCCGCCTCGGGCGAGACGGTGATGACGCCGAAGTCCTTGAGGATGCCCATCAGCGCCAGGTGCGCGTCCAGGTGCAGCTGCCTGTAGTCCACGCCCGGCGCCACGGCCTGGCCCATGCGGATCTGGGCCGCGTCCAGCGCCTGGATCATGGCCTGGAACTCGCTGCCCGGGTCGGCCGCGTAGGTGCGGGTGATGTCGCTGGCGTAGCCGGCGGCGCTGGCGCCGGCGTCGATCAGGAAGCTGCGCGACTGCGCGGGCGCCACCCGCTCCAGTTCGGTGTAGTGCAGCACGGCGGCGTGTTCGTTGAGGCCGATGATGTTGCCGTAGGGCAGCTCGGTCGCGTCCTGGCCGACCGCGGCGCAGTAGGCCATGTGGATGTCGAATTCGCTGGCGCCGGCGCGGAAGGCCGCCTCGGCCGCGCGATGCCCGCGCACGGCCAGCGTCTGCGCCTGGCGCATCAGCGCGATCTCGTAGGGCGTCTTGTAGGCGCGGTGGTAGGCCAGGTAGTCGATCACCGCCTCGGGATTGTTGGGCACGTAGGCGCCCAGCGCGCTGTGCGCCTCGCCCAGAATCGCGCAGCGCGCGACGTCCTTGGGCAGCAGCGCGGCGGCCTGGTCGGCGGTGCGGATGATGTCGATGTCGACGTGCGCGACCCACCAGCCGCTCGGCGCGGCCGGCACCACGTGCCAGTAGTCGCGCGGCTGCAGGAAGATCAGGCGCGGGCGCTGGCCGGGCGTGTACACGATCCAGCTGTCGGGCACGCGCGTCAGCGGCAGCCAGGCCTTGAACTGCGGATTGACGTAGAAGGGGTAGTTCAGATCGTCGGCGTGCTGGTAGTGCAGGCGGCCACTGGGGACGACCAGATGGTCCAGGCCGCCGCGCGCCAGCGCTTCGTCCGCGCGCGCCTTGAGCGTGTCCAGGTGGGCGGCGTAGCGCGGGGCGGGATCGGGCAGGGACATGGCGGCGGCTCGTTGCGGTGAAGAGTCGCGAAGTTTACCCGCCGCCTGGTGCGGGGCTCTTGTCGCGGTGTGTTGCACGCGGGGCTGTGCGTCCGCAGCGCCTGATGGCGCTTGGCGTCGAAGCGCCTAGCCCAAAACCGTCGTTCCCGCGTTCGCGGGGATGACGTGCTTTGCGTGCATCGCGCGCCGCGGGATTGGCCTTCGGCGAACCGGTGGGCTCCAGGCGCGCGCCGCACCAGCAGCAGGACCTCTCTACCGTCATTCCCGCGAAAGCGGGAATCCATGGACGTTGCGCGATCTGCTCGGAAGTCCCTGGATCCCCGCGTTCGCGGGGATGACGAACTTTGAGTCCACCGCGCGGAGTGGGGATTGGCCTTTGGCGAGTTGGTGGGCTCGCCGTAGCAGGAACAAGTCCTCCGTATCGTCGTTCCCGCGAAAGCGGGAACGACGATGAAGCGGCGTAGCGCTGCCAATCCAACGGCCGCGCATCGGCGTGCGGTCGCGCTAGCGTTCGATCCAGTCGCGCAGCGCGGACAGGTGCTCGGCCGAGACGGTGAGGAAGCGCAGGCCGGCCAGCGACTGGCCGGGCGTGTGCGCCGCGCCGGTCCACAGCAGGTGCGCGCCGACGTCGATATCGGTCTCCCGGCCGGTGGAGCCGACCGGCAGCGAGAACTGCAGCTGGTACAGCGCGTCCTCGCGCACCGGCGTGTCGGCCACGAGCAGCATGCCGGCTTCGGACAGGTTGCCGACGCGGCCGACCAGCTGGCCGGTCATGGTGTCGGTGACGGCGATGGCGCCGTCGGGGCTGCGGCGCTGGGCGCGGCGCGCTTCGGTGATGCTCATGCGGCCTCCATGCCGGCCAGGTCGCGCAGCTTGGCCAGGGCGGCCTGCCAGGCCCGGTCGAGCAGGCTGCCGTGCTCTTCGCTGACCGGGCGCGCCTGGTCGATGGCCATCAGCCGCGCGACGCTGTCCAGCGTGTGCTCGCCGACCTTCTGCCCGCGCGCGCTGACGAACAGCGCGTGGCCGCTGGTCGGGTTGTACCAGGACAGGCGCAGCCGGCGCAGGTCGCCCTGCTGGTTCTGCACGAATTCGAACCAGGTGCCGAACGGCAGCCGCCGCAGCGATTCGTAGCTGGCCTGTTCGGCCGGCGAGCGCGGCAGCGGCGCGGGCCGGCGCGGGGCGACCTGCGCGGCGGCGGCGACCTTGGCCTGCAGCTTCAGCGCCGGCTCGCCGGGCAGCTCGGGCTCGGGCGCGTTGGCCAGGCGCCGGGCGATCACCGCGGCCTCGTCGCTGTGGTAGCCGACCTTGACCAGCGCCTGCTCGATCTGCGTCGGCAACGCGGGCTCTGGCGTGTCCTGCCCGGTCACCGCATCGGCGATGCGCGTGGTCAGCGCGCAGACTTCCTGCCATTCGTCCGAGTCATCGCCGTGGCGCAGGCGGATCAGGGTCAGCACGTCGGCCCAGGCCTGCGACAGCAGGGCCTGCACGAAGGGCGGGATTGGCCGCGCGCCCAGGGCCTGGTCGATGCTGTCGGCGGCGGCGGTCTTGGCGTTCTCCAGGCGGTCGCGCCCGCGCACGGCCTCCACCAGCCGGCGTTCGGCCACCTCGGCCTTGCGCGCGGCCGTCTGGAAATGGTCCTGCACGTCGCGGTGGGCCTGGGCGAACACGGCCTCGTCGCCGGTGTATTCGGTCAGCACCTTGGACACGGCCGCCTTGAGCTTGGCCAGCAGGACCGGGTCGGTGTCGTCCTCGCCCAGCCAGTTGGCGCCGGACTCGGCCACGGCATTGAGCAGTTCGCGCGCCGGATGCTGCGGGCTCAGGAAGAAGGCGCGGTCGTTCAGCGCGGCCTGCACCACCGGCACCTGCAGCTGGCCGAGCATGTCCGAGGCCGGGCCGCGGCGGACCTCGCGGCCGATCTGCCGATACAGCAGGTCCAGCAGTTCGAAGGTGTCGGCATCCTCGCGCGCCAGCTCGGCCTGCGGGCCGTGCAGGCGGCGCAGGCCGGCCAGGACGCGTTCGCGGATGTCCTCCAGCGCCAGCGGCGTGCTCGGCACCTGGCCCTGCGCGACCTGCAGCTGCAGGGTCTGCAGCGTGCTGAGCACGTGCGCGGTGGGCAGCGACGCCTCGCTGGCCGCGCCGAAGCCGCCCGTATGCGGGGCGCCGACCGAGGGCGGGGTGGCGTTGGCGCCGCCCGCAGCCGGGCCCGGCGAGGCGGCGGGCGACGGGGACGCGGGGTGCGAGGCGCCGGGCTTCATCCAGGCCGGCAGCAGGCCGGCGTCCTTGGCCGCCGGCGGGGCCGCGCTGGCGCGGGCGTGGCTGGCCGAGAGCAGCCGCTGCAGCGAGGCGAAGCTCACCACCGGCGCGGTCGAACGCCGGGCCTGACCGGGGCGGACCCAGCCGGGCAGCTCCACCGGCGGCAGGCCGGTCTTGGATGCCGGCGGGGCCGATGCGGGGTCTGACGCGCTGCGTGCGGCCGGCGTGCGGGCGCGCTGCGGGGCGAACACCAGCCCCGGCAGCACGCCCTGGCGGCCCAGGGTCTGGGCGATCTGTTCGAGCAGCTCGCCATAGCCGGACATCACGTGCTGTTCGAACAGGCGGTACAGCTGCAGCTGAGAGGTCAGGTCCACCTCCAGCGTGGCCGCGCCCACGCGCAGGGCCTGGCACAGCGAGTGCGGCGACAGCGGCTGGCGCGCCTCGTCCAGCGCCGGGCTGCCGGCCAGCACCCCGAAGCGCTGGGACAGCAGGTGCAGCGCCTGCTGGTGGCGATGGCTGTGGCGGCGCGCGATCTCCTCCAGGACGATGTTCTGGTCGATGACCGCGTCCTCCACCAGGGTCAACAGCGCGGGCGGTTGTTCGACGGCCTGAGGGAGCTGGGGCGGGCTGCGCAGGACGGCCAGCTCGGCCTCCAGCCGCGCCAGCAGCGCCGGCAGGACCTTGGCCCGGTCGCGGCGCAGGTGCTGCAGGTGCGACAGGTAGCTGGTCTGCGTCTCGTTGCTGCGGGCGCGGTTGGCGCTGAGGAACAGCTCCTGCTCCAGCGCGTCCAGGCTGGATTCCACGCCCAGGAACAGCGCCTGCTGCAGCTGGGCCAGCAAGGCCTCCAGGATCCGGCGCACGCGCACGGGCAACGCGGCCGAAGCCAGCGTGTCGGTGGCGGTCAAGATCGGTGAAGCAGCCCCTGGAGCGACCATCGGGTTCCCGTGCGGTCATGCGCTTTGCGGCGGTTTTGTAACACAACGCCATCGAAGGCCGACAATGGCCGCACTGCGAGGGGTCTTGGCCTGGCCGGTGGGATGCGCCGCAGCCGGTCATCGCGGCGCTGAGTTCTGCGCCTCGTGGGAGCCGCCCTTGTGGCCTTTTCGGCCAATGGCGGCGATGAGGCTCTACCGGGAAAGCCCCATCGCCGCCATGGCGGCTCCCACCTGTAGAGCGGAGCTTGCTCCGCTGCTCTTCGTTCGGTTGGTGGGGAAGGCCTCAGCGGAGCAAGCTCCGCTCTACAAGGAGGCCGCGGCTTGATCCGAGAGACAGGTGCTCCCACCAAGCGACAGCGCGCGCGAAGGCGGTGCGCCTAGCCTTCCAGAAACAGCGCCATCACGTCGTTGGCGAAGCGCAGCCCCAGCGGCGTCGGCACCACGCGCCCGTCCTCGACCTGCAGCCAGCCGTTGGCCTGCGCCTGGGCCAGCGGCGTGGCCAGATGCGCGGCCGGCAGCCCGGTGCGCACCTGGAAGTCGCGCAGGGCGAAGCCTTCCTTGAGTCGCAGCAGGTTGAGCATGTACTCGAACGGGCGCCGCGCCGGGGCGATCTCGTCGTCGCCGCCGATGCCGGCCGGCGTGCCGGCGCTGGCCAGATACGTGGTCGGATGCTTGACCTTCCAGCGGCGCAGGATGCGCTGCCCCGCGCCGGAGCTGATCTTGCCGTGCGCGCCGGCGCCGATGCCCAGATAGTCGCCGTAGCGCCAGTAGTTGAGGTTATGCGCGCACTGCCGTCCCGGGCGGGCGTAGGCGCTGACCTCGTAGTGCGCATAGCCGGCGTCGGCCAGCGCCGCCTGGCAGGCCTCCTGCATGTCGTACGCATCGTCCTCTTCCGGGATGCCCTGCGGCGGCCGGGCGAAGAACACCGTGTTGGGCTCCAGCGTGAGCTGGTAGTGCGACACGTGCGCCGGCTGCAGGGCGAAGGCGCGCTCCAGATCGTGCAGCGCCATCGCCAGCGACTGGCCGGGCAGGGCGTACATCAGGTCCAGGTTGAGATTGTCCAGGCCGGCGTCCTGGGCCAGCTTGACCGCGTGCTCGGCCTGGGCGCTGTCGTGGATGCGGCCCAGCCGCTGCAGGCAGCCATCGTCGAAGCTCTGGATGCCGAAGCTCAGCCGGTTCACGCCGGCGGCGCGATAGGCGCCGAAGCGATCGTGTTCGGCCGTGCCCGGGTTGGTCTCCAGGGTCACCTCGCACTCGGGCGCGAAGCGCAGCCGGGCGCTGGCCGCCTGCAGGAAGCGGTCGATGTGCTCGGCCGGGAACAGGCTGGGCGTGCCGCCGCCGAAGAACACGCTGTGGATCGTGCGGCCCCAGACCAGCGGCAGGTCCTGGTCCAGGTCGCGGATCAGCGCGTCGATGTAGGCATCGAAGGGCAGCGCGCCGCTGCCCTGGTGCGAGTTGAAGTCGCAGTACGGGCACTTGCGCACGCACCAGGGCAGATGCACGTAGAGCGACAGCGGCGGCGGGATCAGCTTCACGTCCGCGGGCTGGGCCGCATGCAGCGGATCGAACAGCCGCGCGTCATCGGGCCGGGCGTCGGCGGAATCGACAGGGGGTGCCACGGGAAGCATCGGGTCGGGCCAGGTTTGCCGGTGTCAGAACAGCGTGGTCAAACGCTGGCCGAGCGCTTCCAGCGCGCGGGCGCGGTGGCTCAGCCGGTTCTTCAGCGCGGTGTCCATCTCGGCCGCGGTCAGGCCGTGGTCCGGATCCAGGAACAGCGGGTTGTAGCCGAAGCCGCCGTTGCCGCGCAGCTCGCGGGTGATCTGGCCTTCCCACGCGCCCTCGGCGATCAGCGGCTGCGGATCCTCTGGATGGCGAAGCAGCACGATCACCGCGTAGAAGCGCGCGCGACGCTGATCGTCGGGCACCTCCCGCATCGCCTCCAGCAGCTTGGCGTTGTTGGCTGCGTCGCTGGTGGGCTGGCCGGCGTAGCGCGCGCTGTACAGGCCGGGCGCGCCGCCCAGCGCATCGACGATCAGACCGGAGTCGTCGGCCAGCGCCGGCAGCCCGGTGACCGCGGCGGCGTGGCGCGCCTTGATCAGGGCATTCTCGACGAAGGTCGGGCCGGTCTCGGGCACGTCCTCCACGCCGAGCCGCTTCTGCGGCACCACCTCGTAGGGCAGGTGCGCCAGCATCGCGGCGAATTCGTCCAGCTTGCCGGCATTGCCGCTGGCCAGGACCAGGCGCTTGATCATTTCGGCTCCAGCAGATCCCAGGTGTTGCCATACAGGTCGCGGAACACCGCGACGGTGGCATAGGCCTCCTCGCGCGGGTGCTCCAGGAATTCCACGCCGGCCGCGGTCATGGCGGCGTGGTCGCGCCAGAAGTCGTCGGTGTGCAGGAAGAAGCCCACGCGCCCGCCGGTCTGGTCGCCGATGCGCTGGCGCTGTTGCTCGTCGCTCGCGCGGGCCAGCAGCAGGGCGGCGGCGCGCTGGTCGCTCGGGCCAACCACCACCCAGCGCTTGTGGCCCTGGTCGAGGTTTTCGAGCAGGGCGAAGCCCAGCTTGCCGGTGTACCAGGCGATCGCCTCGTCGTAGTCGGCCACCACCAGCGTGGTCAGGGCGATGCGTCGGGTCACGGCTGGGCGAGCGCGTCGCGCTGGGCCTGCACCAGCTGGGCGATGCCGGCCTGGGCCAGGCCGAGCAGCGCGTCCATCTCCTCGCGGCGGAAGGCATGGCCCTCGGCCGTGCCCTGCACCTCGATGAAGCCGCCGCCGTCGTTCATCACCACGTTCATGTCGGTGTCGCAGTCGCTGTCCTCGGCATAGTCCAGGTCCAGCACCGGCACGCCCTTGTAGATGCCCACCGACACCGCGGCGATCGCGCCGAAGATCGGGTCGCGCTTGATCTCGCGTCGCGCCTTCAGCCCGTTGATCGCATCGACCAGGGCCACGTAGGCGCCGGTGATGGCCGCCGTGCGCGTGCCGCCATCGGCCTGCAGTACGTCGCAGTCCAGGGTGATGGTGCGTTCGCCCAGCGCGCCGCGGTCCACGCAGGCGCGCAGCGCACGGCCGATCAGGCGCTGGATCTCCAGCGTGCGCCCGCCCTGCTTGCCGCGCGCGGCCTCGCGGTCCGAGCGGGTATGCGTGGAGCGCGGCAGCATGCCGTATTCGGCCGTCACCCAGCCCTCGCCCTTGCCGCGCAGGAAGGCCGGCACCTTGTTGTCCACCGAGGCGGTGCACAGCACGCGCGTGTCGCCGAAGGACACCAGCACCGAGCCCTCGGCATGGCGGGTGAAACCGCGCTGGATGGACACGGGGCGGAGCTGGTCGGCGGTGCGACCACTGGGGCGGGAAAACGTCATGCGTGGGATGCCTGCTTGAGGAGGGGCGGCGATCTGGAGACCGGCCGGCCAGGCACCCTAGGGTACCATCCACGCCCTCTTCGCCCTCCGGAAAAGCCCCGCCGTGATCCGTTCCATGACCGCCTACGCCACCGTCGAACAGCCCGTGGACGGCGGCGCGCTCAGCGCCGAACTGCGTGCGGTCAACCACCGGTTCCTGGAACTGAGCCTGCGCCTGCCCGACGAGCTGCGCGCGCTCGAGCCGGCGCTGCGCGAGCGCGTGGCCGCGCGCGTGGGCCGCGGCAAGCTGGATCTGATGCTGCGCCTGCGCACCGCCGAAGGCGAGGGCGGCCTGCACCTGGACCAGGGCATGGTCGATGACCTGGCGGCGGTGAATGCGCAGCTGGCCGCGCGCTTTCCCGCGTTGCGCACCAGCCTGACCGAGCTGCTGCAGTTCCCCGGCGTGCTGCGCAGCCGGGCGCTCGATGCCGAGGCGCTGCAGGCAGCCGCACTGGCGCTGCTGGAACGGCTGCTGGACCAGTTCGTCGATGCCCGCGAGCGCGAAGGCGGCAAGCTCGCCCAGGCCATCGCCGAACGCGTGGACGCCATCGCCGCGCGCGCGGCCGAAGCCCGCACGCTGATCCCGCAGATCCGCGCCGGCCAGCGCCAGAAGCTGGAGGCGCGCCTGGCCGAGCTGGCCCAGCCGGCCGACCCGGGCCGCCTGGAACAGGAACTGGTGCTGTCCCTGCAGAAGCTGGACGTGGACGAGGAGCTGGACCGCCTGGACAGCCACATCAAGGAGATCCGCCGCGTGCTCAAGGGCGAGGCGGCCGTGGGCCGGCGCCTGGACTTCCTGCTGCAGGAGTTCAACCGCGAGGCCAACACCCTGGGCTCCAAGTCGGTGGACGTGCGCACCACCAACATCGCCGTCGAGCTCAAGGTGCTGATCGACCAGATCCGCGAGCAGGTGCAGAACCTGGAGTAATCGCCCGGCCCTTTCCGCGCGCGGCGTCTTTGCTAGACTTGCGCGCCTTTTACGACCGTCGCGCTCCGGCGCGGCAGCTAAGGCCATCGCCATGCGCGGCACCCTGTATATCGTCGCGGCCCCGTCGGGCGCCGGAAAGAGCAGCATCGTCAATGCCACGCTGGCGCGCGACCCGCGCATCAGCCTGTCGATCTCCTTCACCTCGCGCGCGCCGCGGCCGGGCGAGCGTCATGCCCAGCACTACCACTTCGTCAGCGAAGCGCAGTTCCAGGCGATGATCGACGCCGGCGAGTTCTTCGAATACGCCCGTGTGCACGGCGACTGGAAGGGCAGTGCGCGCCAGTCGGTCGAGCCGCAGCTGGCCGCCGGCCAGGACGTGCTGCTGGAGATCGACTGGCAGGGCGCGCGCCAGGTGCGCGAGAAGGTGCCCGAGGCGGTGAGCGTGTTCATCCTGCCGCCTTCGCGCGATGCGCTGGAGGAGCGCATGCGCAAGCGCGGGCAGGACAGCGAGGACGTCATCGCCCAGCGCCTGGCCGCCGCGCGCGAGGAGATGTCGCACTACGGCGAGTTCGACTACGTGATCGTCAACGAAGTCTTCGACACCGCGGTGGAGGAGATGTGCGCCATCTTCACCGCCAGCCGCCTGCGCCGCGAGCGCCAGGCCGCCGAACACCGCGCCCTGATCGAGGCGCTGCTGGCGCAGTGATCGCGCACGCTTGAACGTCCTGTTCGTCTGCAGCCAGAACCGCCTGCGCAGCCCGACGGCCGAGCAGGTGTTCGCCGGCTGGCCGGGCATCGAGGTCGCCTCGGCCGGCCTCAACCACGATGCCGAGAACCCGCTGACGCCGGAGCTGCTGGCCTGGGCCGATCTGGTGCTGGTGATGGAAAAGGCGCAGCGCACACGCCTGTCGCAGAATTTCCGCCCGCATCTGGGGGACGTCCGCGTGGCCTGCCTGGACATCCCGGACGACTACGATTTCATGGATCCGGTGTTGATCGCGCTGTTGCAGGCACGGGTCCCGCGGCACCTGCCGAGGCGCTGAACGCCTAGTTCAGTGGCCTAACCGATTGATTTGCAAGGCGTGGATTGCAATCGAGGCCGGCGATCCCTAGAATTGCTGGTCCCTTTCCGCTAGTCGCGCGGCCCACCTGTCCGGTGGATGGCCGCCAGGAGCCCACATGGCCCGCATCACCGTAGAAGATTGCCTGGAAGTCGTCGACAACCGTTTCGAGCTGGTCATGATGGCCGCCAAGCGCGCCCGCCAGCTGGCCAACGGCGTCGAGGCCACCATCGACAACGAGACCGACGACAAGCCGACCGTGCTGGCGCTGCGCGAGATCGCCGCGCGCAAGGTCGACAACGACCTGATCGACCGCGTCGAGAAGGCCGAGCGCGAGCGCGCCGAGCGCGAGGCGCTGGAGTGGGCCGCCGCCGAAGTGGTCGCCGACGACGACATGTCCAAGGGCGACGACTAAAAGCCCATCGGCTTTCTCGCCTGATGCAGCGGCCCGCCCATGGCGGGCCGTTGTCGTTTCCGGTGCCGGTTCGCGCGCAGGCGCGAGCGGGTGCCGTTGGCTGGAACGCGCGCTGCATGAACCCGTGTGATGCAGCGCATGCGCGCCCATGGTGCATTGCTGCGACCGGGCCGCTGGCATAGGCTTCGCGCATGACTCCCGGGCGTTCCAGCAAAGCCATCCAACCCGCACCGCCGCACGAGGACGACGTACCCGAGTACGTGCGTCGCTTCGAGGCGGCCGCCAGCTATCTGCCCGCCGATCAGTTGCCGCTGCTGCGCCGGGCCTGGCAGGTCGGCGCAGCAGCGCACGAGGGCCAGACGCGCAAGTCAGGCGAGCCCTACATCACCCATCCGGTGGCCGTGGCCCAGGTGCTGGCCGAACTGGGCATGGACGTGGAGACGCTGATCGCCGCGGTCCTGCACGACACCATCGAGGACACGCCGCTGACCCGCGAGGAAATCGCCGGCGAGTTCGGCGAGGCGGTGGCCGAACTGGTCGACGGCGTGACCAAGCTGGACAAGCTCAAGTTCCGCGACCGCAAGGAAGCGGCGGCCGAGTCGTTCCGCAAGATGCTGCTGGCCATGTCGCGCGACCTGCGCGTGATCATGATCAAGCTCGCCGACCGCCTGCACAACATGCGCACCCTGGGCGCGCAGAGCGCCGAGGCGCGCAGCCGCATCGCGCGCGAGACGCTGGACATCTACGCGCCCATCGCCCAGCGCCTGGGCATGAGCCTGGTCAAGTCCGAGCTGCAGGACCTGAGCTTCGCCGCCATGTATCCCTGGCGCCACGCGATCATCCGCAAGCACATCCAGAGCCAGCCGGTGATGCGCCGCGAGGCGCTGGCGCAGATCGAGACCCAGCTGACCCAGAGCCTGACCCGCGAGGGCATCGCCCATCGCCTGGTCAGCCGGGTCAAGACCGCCTGGAGCATCTACACCAAGATGCGCAGCGAGGGCAAAAGCTTCGACCAGGTGATGGACGTGTTCGGCTTCCGCGTGGTGGTGACCAGCGTGCCGGACGTGTACCACGCCCTCGGCGCGGCGCATGGACAGTTCAAACCGCTGGACGGGCGCTTCCGCGACTTCATCGCGATCCCCAAGGCCAACGGCTACCAGTCGCTGCACACCGTGCTGTTCGGCCCGTACGGCTCGCCGATCGAGGTGCAGATCCGCACCGAGGAGATGGACCTGGTGGCCGAGCGCGGCATCGCCGCGCACTGGACCTACAAGTTCGGCACGCAGATGCCCAACAGCGCGCAGAGCCGCGCCCATGCCTGGATTTCCGAGCTGATCGAGAACCAGCGCTCGGCCGGCTCGTCGCTGGAGTTCCTGGACAACGTCAAGGTCGACCTGTTTCCCGACGAGGTCTATCTGTTCACGCCCAAGGGCAAGATCCTGTCGCTGCCGCGCAATTCCACCGCGCTGGATTTCGCCTATGCGGTGCACACCGACGTGGGCAACCAGGCGGTGGCCTCGCGCGTGGACAAGAAGCTGGTGCCGCTGCGCACCAAGCTCACCAGCGGCCAGAGCGTGGAGATCATCACCGCCAAGTCGGCCGCGCCCAAGCCGCAGTGGCTGGAGTTCGTGGTGACCTCCAAGGCGCGCACCGCCATCCGCCACCAGCTCAAGCAGCTCGGCCACGAGGATGCGGTGCAGCTGGGTCATCGCATGCTCGACCGTGCGCTGGAGGACCTGGACAGCTCGCTGGACCGCCTGCCGGCGCAGCGGCTGGAGAGCTTCCTGATCGAGCACAAGTACCCGCGCCTGGAGGCGCTGCTGGAGGACGTGGCGCTGGGCAACTGGATGCCGGCCCAGGCCGCGCAGGCGATGATGGCCTTCGCCGACCTGCGCAGCGGCGGGCATTCCAAGCATTCGCAGGAGAAGATCCTGATCACCGGCGGCGAGCGCGGCGTGATCAGCTTCGCCAACTGCTGTCAGCCGATCCCGGGCGACGAGATCATGGGCTTCCACACCGCCGGCAAGGGCATCGTGGTGCACCGCCTGGACTGTCCCAACGTGGCCGAGTTCCGCAAGTCGCCGGATCGCTGGGTGGCCATCGACTGGGACCCGGGCGTGAGCGGCGACTACGACGCCAGCCTGCTGATCGAAGTGGAGAACCGCACCGGCGTGCTGGCCCAGGTGGCCGCCGCGGTGGCGCAGAGCCAGTCCAACATCGAGCGCGTGGAGTACCTGGAGCGCGACATCAACGCCGCGGTGCTGCGCTTCAACATCCAGGTGCGCGATCGCAACCATCTGGCCGAGGTGATGCGTCGCCTGCGGCGCTTGCAGACGGTGCTGGGGGTTCGGCGGGCGTAGTGGGGCGGGGATTCGGGATTCGGGATTCGGGATTCGGGATTCGGGATTCGGGATTCGGGATTCGGGATTCGGGATTCGGGATTCGGGATTCGGGATTCGGGATTCGGGATTCGGGATTCGGGATTCGGGATTCGGGATTCGGGATTCGGGATTCGGGAAGAGCGTCCCCTGTCGATCTGAAGGTCCTGCGCTTGTGATTGCGAAGCTGTGGAAGGGCTGGCGACTCGCGTTCTCTGAGCCGAAGGCTTTTCGCCCCCTCCCTTTCGCGCAGCGAAGGGGAGGGCTGGGGAGGGGTTCGCTGTTGCTGTTGCTGTTGCTGTTTCGCTACTAGAAGTCACACCACGCGAAGAGCACCCCTTCCCCTCAATCGCTAGCCGCGATTTCGAGCTCCCCTGCGCTGCGCGCAAGGGAGGGGGCCAATCAAGCGGTCTGACGCGACGCTGCCAATCCCCAATCCCCAATCCCCAATCCCCAATCCCCAATCCCCAATCCCCAATCCCCAATCCCCAATCCCCAATCCCCAATCCCCAATCCCCAATCCCCAATCCCCAATCCCCAATCCCCAATCCCCAATCCCCAATCCCCAATCCCCAATCCCCAATCCCCAATCCCCAATCCCCAATCCCCAATCCCCAATCCCCAATCCCCAATCCCCAATCCCCAATCCCCAATCCCCAATCCCCAATCCCCAATCCCGAATCCCGAATCCCGAATCCCGAATCCCGAATCCCGAATCCCGAATCCCGAATCCCGAATCCCACCCAGCTAAAATACCCAGCCCCGTCCCCAGAACCCCAACACCATGACCAAGCAGATCATCCACACCGACCACGCGCCGGCCGCGATCGGCCCGTATTCGCAGGCCGTGCGTGCCGGCGACACGGTGTACTTCTCCGGCCAGATTCCGTTGGATCCGGCCACCGGCAACCTGGTCGAGGGCGACATCACCTCGCAGGCGCGGCGTTCGTTCGACAACCTCAAGGCCGTGGCCGAGGCCGCGGGTGGGTCGCTGGGCGACATGGTGCGCCTGGGCCTGTACCTGACCGACCTGAGCCAGTTCGCCGCGGTCAATGCGGTGATGCAGGAGTACTTCAGCGCGCCGTTCCCGGCCCGTTCGACCATCGAGGTCTCCGGCCTGCCCAAGGGCGCGCTGTTCGAAGTCGACGCGGTGATGGTGCTGGGCGCGTGATCGGGCCTGCGTGCGGCGTTGTCCGACGTGCGCATGCGTCGATCTGAAGTAGCAATCGCGCAAGGCGGCCGGCATCCTAGCGGCCTATGACCGGCCCCACGATGCCCGCCGTCCGCAGCCTGGAGCCCGCCTTCCACCAGCCCATCGTCGGGCTCAGCGGCGCCGGCCCCAAGCTGGCCGAAAAACTCGCCGCGCGTGGCTTGCTGACGTTGCAGGACCTGTGGCTGCTGCTGCCGCTGCGCTACGAGGACCGCACCTCCCTGACACCGATCGCGCGCCTGCAGCCCGGCGTGGCGGCGCAGGTGGAGGGCACCATCGAGGCGGTCGAGCGCGGCTTCCGCTACCGCCCGGTGCTGCGGGTGGCGATCGGCGACGAGTCGCGCGCTACGCTGGTGCTGCGCTTCTTCCATTTCCGCGCGGCGCAGGTGGCGCAGTTCGCCATCGGTGCGCGGTTGCGCGTGTATGGCGTTCCGCGCCAGGGCCAGCAGGGCCTGGAGATCATCCATCCCAGCTACCGGTTGCTGGACGCGCAGGGCGATACGCCGCTGGGCGAGACGCTGGAGCCGGTGTATCCGGCCATCGAAGGCGTCGGTCCGGCGGTGCTGCGCAAGCTGATCTCGCAGGCGCTGGATCGCCTGCCGGACCAGGCCGCGCTGGAGCTGCTGCCCGAGCCGCTGCTGCGCCAGCAGCGCCTGCCCGACGGCCAGGCCTTGCCCTCCCTGCGCGAGGCGCTGCTGACCATGCACCGCCCGGCGCGCGATGCCGACGTGGCGGCGCTGTCGGCCGGCACGCATCCGGCGCAGCGGCGTCTGGCGCTGGAGGAGCTGCTGGCCCATCACCTCAGCCTGCGGCGCCAGCGCATCGCCCTGCAGCAGCATGGCGCGCATGCGCTGGCGGGCAAGGGCGCGCTGGTGGCCAAGCTGCTCAAGACCCTGCCGTTCAGACTGACCGGCGCGCAGCAGCGGGTGTTCGCGCAGATCCGCGCCGATCTGGCCCAGCCGCGGCCGATGCTGCGCCTGGTGCAGGGCGATGTCGGCAGCGGCAAGACCGTGGTCGCGGCGCTGGCGGCGATGCTGGCGGTCGAATCCGGCAAGCAGGTCGCGCTGGCCGCGCCGACCGAGCTGCTGGCCGAACAGCACCTGGCCAACCTGCGCGGCTGGCTCGAGCCGCTGGGCGTGCGCGTGGCCTGGCTGGCCGGCAAGGTCACCGGCAAGGCGCGCGCCAAGGTGCTCGAAGACGTCGCCAGCGGCGCGGCCCAGGTCGTGGTCGGCACGCACGCGCTGATGCAGGAAGCGGTGGCCTTCCACGACCTGGCCCTGGCCATCGTCGACGAGCAGCACCGCTTCGGCGTGCACCAGCGCCTGGCGTTGCGCGACAAGGGTCGGGCGGCACCGCAGGCGCCGTCCGGGCGAGCCAGGGATGGCGAGCGGCAAGGCACCCGGGATGGTGATCAGGCGATCGATCGGCGTCTGTCTCCACACCAACTGGTCATGACCGCCACGCCGATCCCGCGCACGCTGGCCATGGCCGCCTATGCCGATCTGGACGTCTCGGCCATCGACGAACTGCCGCCGGGCCGCACGCCGGTGCAGACCATCGTGCTCAGCGCCGAGCGTCGCCCCGAGCTGATCGAGCGCATCCGTGTGGCCTGCGCCGAAGGCCGGCAGGTCTACTGGGTGTGCACGCTGATCGAAGAGGCCGACGACGACGCCAAGGCGCAGGCCGGCAGCGCCGGCCCGGGGCTGCGCTTCGAGGCGCAGGCCGCGCAGACCACTTTCGAGCAGCTGACCGCGGCGCTGCCGCAGGCGCGCGTGGCGCTGGTGCACGGCCGCATGAAGCCGGCCGAGAAGCAGGCGGTCATGCGCGCCTTCAAGCAGGGCGAGTGCGACCTGCTGGTGGCCACCACGGTGATCGAGGTGGGCGTGGACGTGCCCAACGCCTCGCTGATGGTGATCGAGAACGCCGAGCGTCTGGGCCTGGCGCAGCTGCACCAGCTGCGCGGGCGCGTCGGCCGCGGGGCGATGGCCTCCTCGTGCGTGCTGCTCTATCAGGCGCCGCTGTCGCAGATGGCGCGCGAGCGCCTGGACACGATGCGCCAGACCAACGATGGCTTCCTCATCGCCGAGAAGGACCTGGAGCTGCGCGGCCCGGGCGAACTGCTCGGCACGCGCCAGACCGGCCTGGCCGCCTTCCGCGTGGCCGACCTGGCGCGCGATGCCGGCCTGCTGCCGCAGGTGCACGCCCTGGCCGACCGCCTGCTCGACACCGATCCGGCGCTGGCCGATCGCCTGATCGCACGCTGGATCGGTGGCGCCGCGCGTTACGCCAGCGCCTGAGCCGCTGGCAGGAATGAGCGCGGAGAACTGAGGCATGAGCGGGCGCCGCTTTTTTCTGGCTCCTCACTCCTTTCCACTCGCTTCTGGCTTCTCTCCTCCGGCTCCCGGCTATGTCAGACTCGGCGACCGTTCCATGAGAGCTCCCGGAGCATGACCGCGAAGATTCCGCTTCTCATCGATACCGACCCGGGCGTGGATGACGCGCTCGCGCTGTTGATGGCTTTCAACGACACCGCCCACGACGTGGTCGGCCTGACCATCGCCGCCGGCAACGTCGGCCTGCAGCACACCGTGCGCAATGCGCTCAAGCTGTGCGAGGTCGCCGGCCGCAGCGAGGTGCCGGTGTTCGCCGGCTGCGCCGCGCCGCTGCTGCATCCCTCGCCCGACGCGGCCGACGTGCATGGCCTGGATGGCTTCGGCGACACGGGCTACGCGCCCGCGAAGCATGGCGCCCAGGCCGAGCACGCCGCGCTGGCGATCCTGCGCCTGTCGCACGAGTACGCCGGCCGCCTGCTGCTGGTCACCCTGGGCCCGCTGACCAACGTGGCGGTGGCGCTGAAACTCGATCCGACCCTGCCGCAGCGTGTGGCGCGGCTGGTGGTGATGGGCGGGGCGGCATCGGCGCACGGCAACCTGACCCCGGCGGCCGAGTTCAATGTGGCCTTCGACCCGGAGGCTGCGCATCTGGTGTTCCAGGCCTTCCCGCAATTCGACGTGGCCGACTGGGAGGCCACGCTCGCCCACGGGCTGCACCACCGCCGGGTGGAGCAGTGGCTGGCCGCGCCGTCGCCGCGCGCGGCCTTCTACGAGACCATCTCGCGCCAGACGCGGCTGTGGTCGGCCGATCGCCGCGGCGATCATTGGCATAGCGCCGATGCGCTGGCCATGGCCCTGGCCCTGGATCCGGACGGCGCCACCGAGCTGGTCGAGCGCCCGCTGGCGGTCGAACTGGCCGGCACCCTGACCCGGGGCGCCACCGTCACCGACTGGAACCGCCAGACCGGCCGGCCGGACAACGCCCGGCTGCTGCTGCGCTACGACCAGGCGCGGTTCGAGGCGCTGGTCGAGGCAGCCCTGGCCGCCGCGTAAGCCAGGTCTTGCACGGGGTGGGGTGGGCCGCTACAATGCGCGGCTCACCTTTTCGACATCTGGTGCCCGCCATGAAGGCCGACATCCATCCGCAGTACCGCGACGTCGTCTTCCACGATGTCACCTCCGACTTCAAGATCCTGACCCGCTCGACCCTTGCCAGCAAGGAAACGATCAAGTGGGAAGACGGCAACGAATACCCGCTGGTCAAGGTCGAAGTGTCCTCCGCCTCGCACCCGTTCTACACGGGCAAGCACAAGGTCATGGACACCGGCGGCCGCATCGACAAGTTCCAGAAGCGCTACGCGCGCTGATCGAACGCGATTCCTGAGCGGTTCGAATGACGGCTGTGTCCCTCGCGGGACACGGCCGTTTTCGCGTGTGCGCCCCGGCGCCGGGCGGCATCATCCTTTGGTCTGACGGGAACGGTCCGTCACGGCCCTCGATACCGGGCCGTATGCGATAATCCTCGGACTGCGCGGCTAGGTTTCCAGTCGTCGCGGATCCTGTCTACGCGCCACGGCCGACAGGCTTTGGCGCTTCCCCACGAAGGAGTGCACTGTGTCCGAACTTGACCAGGCCACGCTGAGCGCCGGCGACAAATCGGCGACTCTGCCTGTACTGAAACCCACGCTTGGCAACGATTGCGTCGACATCTCCAAGCTGACCAAGGAAACGGGTCTCTTCACCTACGATCCCGGCTTCGGCGCCACCGCCGCCTGCAAGTCCGCCATCACCTACATCGATGGCGACAAGGGCGTGCTGCTGTATCGCGGCTATCCGATCGAGCAGCTGGCCGCCCATTCCAGCTTCACCGAGGTCTCCTACCTGCTCATGAACGGTGAGCTGCCGTCCAAGGACGAGCTGGCCAAGTTCGAGCACGAAGTGACGCATCACACGATGATGCACGAGTCGCTCAAGAGCTTCCTCAAGGGCTTCCACTACGACGCACATCCGATGGCCATGCTGGCCGCCTCGGTGGCTTCGCTGTCGGCGTTCTATCACGACACCCTGGATCTGGGCGATCCCGAGCAGCGCCGTCTGGCGGCGATCCGCCTGATCGCCAAGATGCCGACCCTGGCCGCCGCGGCGCACCGCTACGCGCTGGGTCAGCCGATCCGCTATCCGCGCAACAACCTGGGCTACGTCGAGCGCTTCCTGCACATGATGTTCGAGGTGCCGAGCGAGGACCTGGAGCTCAGCCCGGTCGTGGCCAAGGCCATGGATCTGCTGTTCATCCTGCACGCCGACCACGAGCAGAACGCTTCGACCTCGACCGTGCGTCTGGTCGGTTCCACCGGCGCCAATCCCTACGCCTCGGTCGCCGCGGGCATCACCGCGCTGTGGGGCCCGGCGCACGGCGGCGCCAACGAGGCGGTGCTCAAGCAGCTGGCCGAGATCGGCGATGCCAAGAATGTCGCCAAGGCGGTCGAGCGCGCCAAGGACAAGAACGACCCGTTCCGCCTGATGGGCTTCGGCCATCGCGTGTACAAGAACTTCGACCCGCGCGCCAAGATCATCCGCGAGATGACCCACAAGGTGCTGGGCGAGCTGGGCGTCAACGATCCGCTGCTGGAAGTGGCGATGAAGCTGGAAGAGGCCGCGCTGAAGGACGACTACTTCGTCGAGCGCAAGCTGTATCCCAACGTGGACTTCTACAGCGGCATCATCTACAAGGCGCTGAACATCCCCACCGAGATGTTCACCGTGCTGTTCGCCATCGGCCGCACGCCGGGCTGGGTGTCGCACTGGCTGGAACAGCAGGTCGACCCGGACGCGCGCATCGGCCGTCCGCGCCAGATCTACGTCGGTTCGCCGAGCCGCGACTACCCGAAGGCCTGATCGGTCTTTGGGATCGTGTGAGAAGAAGCCCCGCGGTTGCGGGGCTTTTTTTTGCCTCGGGGCGCGGCGACGAATAGCGCAGGACTCCTTCCAGCTCGGAGGCACTGAGCAAGCGCTCTGCCCCCTCTCCTTCGCCTGCGGCGAAAGGGAGAGGGCTCAGACCGAAGCCTTCTGACCTGACGCGCGAGGCAGCGGGCCAGCGGGCGGTGCCCGCGCCTAGCGAGCAGGAGCCTGTAGAGCGGAGCTTGCTCCGCTGCTCTTCGTTCGGTTCGTAGGGGAAGGCCCCCCAGCGGAGCAAGCTCCGCTCTACAACAGGCCGCTGCGAGATTTGAGGAGACGGTTGCTCCTGCCGAGCCTGGATTGCGATGTGCTGCGAACGCACTGACGCGTGAGGTGGGCCTTGCAGGAGCCGCCATGGCGTCGTTGGCGCTTCAGACGTGCGTCGCGGGCTCGGTGCCGGCGCGGCTCAGTCCCGCGCGTGCGTGCCCGGGTGCACGGTGACCGAGGCGGTCATGCCGGCGGCCAGGAGGGTGTCCTTCGGCACGCTGGCCGGGTCGATGCGCACGCGCACCGGCACGCGCTGGGCCAGGCGGATCCAGTTGAAGGTCGGGCTGACGGTGGCCAGCAGGTCGCTGCTGCTGGTGGGGTTGTCGGCGTCGGTGATGCCGCGGGCGATGCCTTCGACGGTGCCGCGCAGGGCGTGGCCGCCGCTCATCAGGCGGATGTCGGCGCGGTCGCCCGGGCGGATGTGCGGCAGCTTGGTTTCCTCGAAGTAGCCGTAGACCCACATCGTGTCGCTGCGCACCAGCGCCATGCGCGCCGCGCCGGCGCTGGCGTAGTCGCCCACGCGCACGTTGAGGTTGGTGATGTAGCCGTTGGCGGCGGCGCGCACGGTGGCGCGTTCCAGGTTGAGCTGGGCCAGGTCCAGTGCGGCCTGGGCCTGTTCGACCGCGGCCAGCGCCTTGGACTGGGAGGCGGTGGCGGCATTGCGGTTGGCGCGGGCCTGCTCGACCGCGGCCTGCGCGGCGCGCGCGGTGGCATCGGCATCCGCGCGGGCCTCGGCCGAGATCACCGCGGCGGCGGCCTCGCGGCGCTGGGCCTGGGCCGCGTACTTCTGGTAGTCGGCCTGGCTGGCGGCGGTGCTGGCCGCGGCGGCGGAGATGTTGGCGCCGGCGGCGCGCGCGGCGGCCTGCGCGGCGGCCAGGTCGGCCTGGGCCTGGGCGACGGCCAGCTCGAAGCGGCGCGGGTCGATGCGGAACAGGACATCGCCGGCCTTCACGGCCTGGTTGTCCTGCACGTCGACCTCGGCGACCAGGCCGGACACGTCCGGGGCGATGCGCACGATCTCGGCGCGGATGCGACCGTCGCGCGTCCACGGCGAATACATGTAGTGCTTCCACAGCGCGTAGCCGATCAGGGCGGCGGCCAGCACGACGAGGGTGGTCAGCGCGGTGCGGATCAGGGGTTGGGTGTTCATGGCGGTTGGGGTTGAAAGGGGTTGGAGAGGGGGCGTGGCGCTTGCCGCGAGTGGCCGGGCGTTGGCGGGTTCAGTTCAGCAACAGCAGGCCGAGCAGCCCGAACACGCACACGTACACGGCCAGGCGGAACAGCGGCGGATGCCAGGCGTAGCGATACAGGCCGGCGCGGGCGGCCAGGCCGTCGAGCAGCCAGAACACCACGAACAGGACGGAGGCCAGCACCAGCAGGCCGGGGACGTAGACGCCGCCGATGGAGATTTCAGGAGGTAGCACGGGCAGGCTCCGGGGCAGGGGCGCGGCCGGCGGCGCCGGCCAGCACCGAGTCGGCATCGCGCAGGGCGCTGCGCAGCAGGTGCAGGTGCTCGCGCACCGGCTGCAGCGACGGCGGCACGGCGCCTTCGATGAGGGTCTGGTTCAGCGCGGCGTCCAGGTGCGCCAGCGCGGCGTCGTGGTCGGCCGGGGAGAGGTGGTCGTAGAGGCGGCCGATGGCGGCCACGGCGGCGTCGATATGCGCCTCGATGGCCGGCGGCACGGCGGCGTCGATGCTGTCGTGGCGCAGCTCGATCAGGGTGCGCCCGGTCTCGTGCACCGACAGCGCCCAGGCCAGCAGGGTGCGCGATTCGTCGCTGCCCTGCTGAGTGTGGTTGACCACCTGCAGGAAAAGGTCGCGGCTGACGCTCTCGAAACGCGGCGCCAGTCCGCTCAGCGGCGCGCGCGCGGCCAGCGTGACCTGGCGGCGCAGTTCGATCAGCAGGCGGCGACGCTGCCCCGGCGTGCCGATCACCGAGGGGATCAGCTGGAAGGCCAGCATCGCCAGCAGCGCGCCGATCCCTAAGGCCACTGCACCGTTGATGAAACTGGAGGTATCCAGGTTGGGCGCAAGGCCCAGGCCCAGACCGACGACGCTGCCCAGGCACATGCCCAGACTGAGGCCGAACAGCGTCGGCCGGGTCGACAGGTAGACGGCCACCATGAAGAACGGCGCGCTGCCCAGCACCAGCATGCCGAAGCTGTCGATGCGCGGCAGCACCAGGGTGAAGCAGAGGAAGGCCGACAGCAGGCCCAGGAAGATGCCCTTGGTGGTCTGCGCCGCCGCGATATGCGCATTGGCGCCGGAGGCCAGGATCGCGGTGAAGGCGATCACGTTGGCCATCGCGCCGGCGCCGCTGGTCCAGCCGCTCTGCATCCAGGCCAGGCCCAGCACGAAGGTGACCAGGAAGCTGCGCGCCACGGTCACCGCCACCGCGACCCGGTCGGTGGCGTAGTGGAAGCGTATCTGCTCGTTGGCGCGGCGCAGCGGCGCGCTCACGCCCGGCTGCTGCAGGGCGGCGGCGGTGTGGGTGAGGTCGCGCAGTTCGCCGGTCAGGCGCCGCAGCAGCGAGGCGCCGGTGTCGAAGTCGTCCAGCAGCGGCGCGGCCAGGCTGGCGCGCAGCGCGGTCGCGCGCGCCGGCTGCGCCTCGTACACCGCCTCCAGGCGATCGCTGAGCCGCGCGTAGTCGGCGCCGGCGGCGCGCTCGGCCAGCGCATCGCCGAGCGGGCGGTACAGCTGCAGCAGCGCGGCGAAGACCGGGTCGTCGCGGTCGCGCTGCTGCAGCCGGTTCATCAGATGGTGCAGCGACTGGAAGCGCGTGGAGGCGGCCATGAAGCGCTGGTTGAGCAGGCGCATGCGCCGGCTGCGCACGCGCGCCTCCGGGTCCTCGAACACCACCGAGGCGCGCAGGTCCTCCAGCGCCATGCTCTGGCGCACGAAGCGCAGGTGCGCCTGTTCGATCTGCGCGCGCGGGATCGTCCCGCGCGTGCCGTCGCGGACGAAGTCCAGGAAGCTGTCCATCAGCGTGGTGGCCGTGGTGCGCAGGCTGTTGCGCAGACGCACCGGGAACACCACGTCGAACACCACCGCGCTGACCAGGATGCCGAGCAGCACCTCGGTCAGGCGCGCGATGGCCAGGTCGAACACGTGCATCGGCGTATTGACCGCCGGCAGGGCGATGATCGCCACGGTGTAGCCGGACAGCACGAAGCCGTACGAGCGGAAGTTGCGGAACGCCAGCGCGCCGCCGGCGCACATCCCCACCCATAGCGACAGCGCCAGCAGGAACAGCACCGGCTGCTGCGGGAACAGCGCGGTGATGGTCACCGCCGCGATGCTGCCCACGATCGTGCCCAGCGCGCGGTAGAACGACTTGGCCAGGACCATGCCGCTCTGCCGGTTCATCAGCACGATCACGGTGACCATCGAGGTCGAGGGCGAGGCGAAGCCCATGCGCATGGCGATCCACGCCGCCAGGTACATCGACAGCAGCACCTTGAACACGAACAGCCAGGCCGGGCCCTCGCCGCGCAGCACTTCGCGCACCTGCGTGGACAGCGGCACCTTTGCGGGGCTCGCGGCGGTGGGTGCGGCGCTCACTGCGCCTCCTCCACGCCACGCAGCAGCTTGGCCAGCAGCAGCTTGAGCTTCTCCAGCTCATCGGCCTGGAGATGACGCGTATAGGCCAGCAGCACGGCGCTGATGTCGGGGATGAGGGCGGTGACGCGCGCGCGCCCGGCCTCGGTCAGGCGCAGCAGCCACATGCGCCGGTCGTGCGGGCTGGGCTCGCGTTCGACCAGGCCCTTGTCGACCAGCTGCTGGGTCAGGCGGGTGATGTTGGCCGACTTCTCGCTGGTCGCATCGGCGATCTGCGAGGGGTTGATCGCACCGTCCGGGCTGGCCTCGATCATCATCAGCACGTTGTACTCGGCGTAGGTGAGGCCGTGCTCACGCATGGACTCGTTGCCGTGATCGGTGGTGAGCTTGTAGAGCAGCTTGACCAGGCGCACCACCGTGGCGGCGGGGCGCGGGAAGCCAGGGTGACGGCGGCTGGTGGCGGCCAGCCCCTGTTCGGTCGCATCGAAGCGGCTGGTGGCGGGCGGGATTCTGTTCACAAGCTAATATTACACTTATGTAGTAAATCCTGCGATCAACGCCACCTGAACGGGTCAATGGGCCAGGCGCAGTTCTCCCAAGGGGCCGACCAGGCGCGCCGGCACCGAGACCAGGCGCATGCCGGCGTTGATCTGGACCACGAAGTGCAGGTGTGGGGCGGAGGAAAAGCCGGTGTTGCCGGACAGCCCGATGCGCTGGCCGGCGGCGACCGACTCGCCTGGACGCACCAGGCTGCCTTCGGGCCTGAGGTGGGCGTAGAGGGCCATGCTGCCGTCGGCGTGCAGGATGCGGATGAAGTTGCTGCGCCCGCGCAAGGCCTCGCGCTGCGGCCCGCCGTGTTCGAACCCGTCCTGCACCTGCAGCACCACGCCCGCGCGCGCTGCCAGGATCGGCGTGCCCTCGGGCAGGGCGAAGTCCAGCGCGTCGGCGTTCTCCGCATCGTCGTGGCTGAAGTGCCCGCCGGGCCCTTGGTCCACGCGCACCGGCGCATCGAACGGCAGCCGATACACCGCCTGCAGCGGCCGCGCCTGCGGATCGCCGGGGACCGCGTCGAGCTTGAGCTGGAAATCGCTGCCGGCCTGGGGATCGGCCACGATCAGCGTGGCGACCAGGGCGCGTCCGTGCGCGGGCAGCAGCTTGCGTACCGGCAGGGCGGGCGAGGCGACCACGCCGCGCAGGCGCAGCGCGTCCAGCTGCACCTGGACCGGCCCGGGCAGCGGGTTCTCGACCCAGGCCAGGGTGCGGGTGGGCGTGCGTTCGAGGCGCAGGCGGGCAAGGGTGCCATCCGCGGGGTCGCGACTCGCGGCGGGCGCTTGCGGGTCTCCGTCTACAGCGGACGTCGTACGCGCCTGCGCGGCGGCCTGAGGCGCGGGGCGGACCGTGTTCCACCACGGCAGCGCGGCGCGCGTCGGGCCCGGCAGGAGCAGGGCCAGCGCGACGCCGCACGCCGCGCGCCGGATCACGGCAGGCAGCTGCCGCGCAGGTGCAGGGCGCGGCCGATGTCGCGCAGGTCGAAGGCGGCGATGGCCTGGTTGTCGTGCTGTACGAATAGCGCGCCGTCGGGGAAGCGCGTCGTGCCCGCCGCGTAGAGCGCCTCGCCATCGGTCTGCGCCACGACCTTGCCGGTGAAGGTGCCCACCGGCGCCAGCGTGTCGCGGCGATAGACCCGGAACAGCGTCGGGGTGAGCTGGTCGGCCGCGATCCACCAGCCGTCGTCCAGGTCGCAGTCCCATAGCGCGATGCCCTCGGCATCGGCCAGGAACACCGGCAGGCTGGCGCCGCGGAACCGGCCTTCGAGCGTGTAATCGCGGAAGGTCGAGCCCACGCGCCGGTCCTCGTCGGCGATCAGCAGGCGGTCGTGCGCCGGATCGCCGGCGATCGATTCGACCATGCGCAGCATGCCGGCCTGGCCGGTATCGCCGAAGCTGCCGGCCGCACGCACCTGCAGGCCGCCGTCGGGCTGCAGGTCCACCTCGAAGCGGCGCACGCGCTGGTCCATCTGCTCGCGCGGCGGCAGCTGCCCGGTGCGGAAATCGGCCATGAAGCTGTCGGTGACCAGCAGCTCGAGCAGGTCCGGCGCGGTCTCGCGCAGCCACAGCCCGTAGGGCACCTTGAGCGTGTCGGCGCCGATGAAGCCGCGCGTCTTGAAATCCGGCAGCGACAGCGCCTGCACGCGGTGGTTGTCGCGCTCGGCCACGAACACCGTATCGCCCCACACCGCGATGCCGTTGGGCCGCCCGAACTGGCCCGGCCCCTCGCCCGGCCCGCCGACCGTACGCAGGCGCCTGCCGCTGTCGGCATCGAACACGATCAGCTGGTCGCTGGCCTTGGCGGTGGCGATCACCCAGGCGCCGCCGTCCTCGGTCGGCCAGACCGCCAGCGAGTCCAGCTCGGCCTGCGGCAGCGGTTCGGAGATCCAGGCCTCGCTCACCACCGCGTCGGGCGCGGGCGCCTTCAGCACGGTCTCCGGGGTCGGGCCAGGGGCGGGGCGGGGCAGGCTGGTGCAGCCGGCCAGCAGTAGGCCGGCGAGCAGGAGCAGGGGAGCGCGGTTCATGGGCGGCGATTATGCGCGAGCGTTCCGCGCAGACAGCGTCCATGCGGTACGCGGGCGGCGGTTTCAGGTGGAATCATCGCTCCATCGCGATGGAGCGATTGACAACCGCTTCCGGCGCTGGCAACCTGCGCCCACCATCGAGACCGGCAGAGGGACAGGCCCTTTGAAGCCGGGGCAGCCAGCGGGACGCGCAAGCGCCTCGTGGTCGGTGCCAAATCCTGCGGCGACGCCTTCGCGTTTAGACCGAAAGATGGTTCGTACGATGCATCGACGGCATGGCCGTTCGAAGCGCACGACGAACGCGAGCTTCCCGCGAAAGCTCGATGGCCGCTCCTTCCCGGATCCGCCATGAGCCTCGTGAACGCCGCCGCCCTCCCCGAATCCCCCGACGTCGATGCCTGTTGTGCCGGTGCGCAGGCCAGCGCCGCGGCCGCGATCCGCGGCGAACTGCCGGTGGCCCTGGCCCTGCGCCACGCCGGCGCGCGCACGCTGAACCTGCGCTACGAACTGCACGGCCCGGCCGGCGCGCCGGTGGTGTTCGTGGCCGGCGGCATCTCCGCGCACCGCCACGTCGCGGCCAGCGCGCAGTTCCCCGAGAACGGCTGGGCCAACGACCTGGTCCGCGCCGGCCGCACGCTGGATCCGGCGCGCGTGCGCATCCTGTCCTTCGACTTCATCGGCGCCGACGGCCAGCTCGACGCGCCGATCGATCCGGCCGACCAGGCCGATGCCATCGTCGCGCTGCTCGATGCGCTGGACATCGCCGCGCTGCGCGCCTTCGTCGGCTACTCCTACGGCGCGCTGGTCGGCCAGCACCTGGCCGCGCGCCATCCGCAGCGCGTCGAACGCCTGGTCGCGGTCAGCGGCGCGCATCGCCCGCATCCGTTCGCCTCGGCCTGGCGCGCGCTGCAGCGCCACGCGGTGGCGCTGGGCCAGCTGCAGTGCGCCGACCAGCAGGGCCTGTCACTGGCGCGCCAGTTCGCGATGCTGAGCTACCGCACGCCCGAGGAGTTCGGCGAGCGCTTCGACGCCGCGCCCGAGCTGGTCAACGGCCGCGTGCGCGTGGCCGCCGAGGACTACCTGGACGCCGCCGGCGCGACCTACGTCGCACGCACCCCGGTCACCGCCTTCCTGCGCCTGTCCGAATCCATCGACCTGCACCGCATCGACCCCTCGACCATCGCCGTGCCCACCCTGGTGGTGGCGGTGGAGGGCGACCGCCTGGTGCCGCTGGCCGACCTGGTCACCCTGGTCGAAGGGCTGGGCAAGCGCGGCAGCCTGCGCGTGCTGCGCTCGCCCTACGGCCACGACGCCTTCCTGAAAGAAACCGACCGCATCGACGCGATCCTCGCCACCGCCCTTCGCCCCACCGGAGACACCCTGTGAGCCATTCCTCCCACGACGCCATTCCCTGCAGCGCCGCCACCGCCGCCGTGCGCGCCGGCATCGATCGCGACACCGCCTACGGCGCGGTGACGCCGCCGATCGTGCTGTCGTCCAACTTCTCCTTCGACGGCTTCGGCAACAAGCGCCAGTACGACTACACGCGCAGCGGCAATCCCACGCGCGACCTGCTGGGCGAGGCGCTGGCCGAGCTGGAAGGCGGCGCGGGCGGGGTGATCACCTCCACCGGCATGGGCGCGATCAACCTGGTGCTCAACGCGCTGCTGCAGCCGGGCGACAAGCTGGTGGTGCCGCACGATGCCTACGGCGGCAGCTGGCGCCTGTTCAACGCGCTGGCGGCCAAGGGCCACTTCGAGCTGATCACCGCCGACCTGACCAATCCGGTGTCGCTGGGCGAGGCGCTGGCGGCCTCGCCCAAGCTGGTGCTGATCGAGACCCCGTCCAACCCGCTGCTGCGCATCACCGACCTGCGCCTGGTCATCGAGGCCGCGCACAAGGCCGGGGCCAAGGTGGTGGTGGACAACACCTTCCTGTCGCCGGCGCTGCAGCGGCCGATCGAGTTCGGCGCCGACCTGGTGCTGCATTCGACCACCAAGTACGTCAACGGCCACAGCGATGTGGTCGGCGGCGCGGTGATCGCGCGCGAGGCCGAACTGCACCAGCAGCTGGTGTGGTGGGCCAATGCGCTGGGGCTGACCGGCTCGCCGTTCGACGCCTTCCTGACCCTGCGCGGCCTGCGCACGCTGGACGCGCGCCTGCGCGTGCATCAGGAGAACGCGTCGGCCATCGTCGCCGCGCTCGACGGCCATGCGGCCGTGGCCAAGGTCTACTACCCGGGCCTGGCCTCGCATCCGGGCCATGCGCTGGCCGCGCGCCAGCAGAAGGGCTTCGGCGCGATGATCTCCTTCGAGCTGGACGGCGGCGAGGCGGCGGTGCGCGCCTTCGTCGACGGCCTGCGCTACTTCACCCTGGCCGAGTCGCTGGGTGGCGTGGAGAGCCTGGTCGCGCACCCGGCCACCATGACCCACGCGGCGATGACCCCGGAAGCGCGCGCCAAGGCCGGCATCTCCGACGGCCTGCTGCGCCTGTCGGTGGGCATTGAGCTGGCCGAGGACCTGGTCGCCGACCTGCGCGCCGGCCTGGCCCGCGCCCAGGCGGTGATCGCCCAGGCAAGCCGGAAAACGGTCGACGCATGAGCGCGGTGATCCGCCTGGGCACGCGCCGCGCACCGCGTCTGGCGTTGCTGGGCACCGGGGTGGTCGGCAGTGCCCTGGTGGGCCGCTATCAGCGCCTGCAGGCGCGCGGCGTGGCGCTGCCGGCGTTCGCCTGGATCGCCAACTCGCGCGGCGTGGTCGAAGGCGAGGGCGATCTGCACGAGGGCCTGGCGCAGCTGCGCGCCGCGCCGGCCAATGCGCGCATCGTGCCGCCCTGGGCCGAGGCCGATGCGCTGGACACCGGCGATATCGTCATCGACGCCACGGCCAGCGATGCCATCGCGCTGCGCCACGCCGAATGGCTGGGCCGCGGCGTGCACGTGGTGACCGCCAACAAGCTCGGCCGCGGCGCCGATCTGCTGCGCGCCCAGGCGATCGCCGAGGCCGCGCGCGAGGGCGCGGCGTGCTACGGCGACAGCGCCACGGTCGGCGCCGGGCTGCCGCTGCTGCGCAGCCTGCGCGCGCTGGTCGCCGGGGGCGATGCGATCGCCTCGGTCGAGGGCGTGCTGTCGGGCTCGCTGGCCTTCCTGTTCCATAGCTTCGATGGCCGCACGCCGTTCTCGGCCTGCGTGCGCCAGGCGCGCGAGGCCGGTTTCACCGAACCGGATCCGCGCATCGACCTGTCCGGCGAGGACGTGCGCCGCAAGCTGCTGATCCTGGCGCGCGCGGCCGGCGTGCCGCTGCAGGTCGGCGATGTGCGGGTCGAGTCATTGGTGCCGCAGGTGCTGGCCAGCGCGTCCGACGCGCAGGTCGATGCACTGCTGGACACGCTGGATGCGCCGCTTGAAGAGCGCCTGCGCGCGGCACGTGCGCAGGGCGCGCAGTTGCGGTTCGTCGGGCGTTTCGATGCGCGCGGCGCCAGCGTGTCGCTGCAGGCCCTGCCCGCGGGACATGCGCTGTGCGGCGGCGCCGGGACCGATAATCGCGTGGCGATCCACAGTGATCGCTATGCGCAGCAGCCGCTGCTGATCCAGGGGCCGGGCGCCGGCGCCGAGGTCACCGCCGCGGCGATGCTGGACGATGTGTTGGCCGTGTTGCCGGGTCGGGCCTCACTGGCCGCGTGACGTTGGTGCCGGCGGCCTCAGGCGGTCAGCGATTGCATGCTGTCCGTTGTTCGTTGGCGTATCGGGCGGACAGGGACGGCAGGCGCGCGATACCGCGCTTCGGCGCGAACGTTCGGCGCACCTCCGCCTTCCGTGCGCCTTCGCGATGCGTCGTGTCTGCGCGCGTCAGTCGCGCGGCAGCAGCCCGTGGGCGTTGCGCGCCGGCGGCGCCAGGCGGCTGAGCTGCAGCTGCTGCAGCACGCGGGGCTCGTGCTCGGCGCTCCAGCCGCTGGCGCTGCTTTCGAAGCACGTGGCGCACACCACGATGCCGTAGCGTTCGATCACGCGGCCCGCGTCAGAATCTGGCGCGAAATACAGTTTTTGGTCGCAGCAGAAGCATCTTGCGGTCATGGAATCGGGTAGCACGGCCTGTCCCCTGGCATTGGTTGGAATGCATGGGGAGGGATCGCGCATGGGGCGTGCCAACTTCGCGGGCGAAACTGTGACTTCGCTTCGGATTCGCGCCCAGACATCGAGAAACGCGACGCGGCGCACACTCGTCATGGCGCCAGCGCCTTCAGCAGCGCCGCATTGAACCGCGCCGGATCCTGCACCTGCGGCGAGTGCCCCAGGTCGTCGAACTCGATCAGCTTCGCGCCCGGGATCGCCGCGGCCGCGCGCTTGCCCAGCACCGGGTAGTTGCCCAGCGTGGCGCGGATCTGCGGCGGTGCCTTGCCCTTGCCGATCGCGGTGCGGTCCTTGAGGCCGATGAACAAGGTGGTCGGCACGGCGATCCTGGGTAGCTCGTAGACCACCGGCTGGTTGTAGACCATGTCGTAGGTCAGCGCCTGGTCCCAGGCGTTGATCTCCTTGCCGGCGCCGGCGTACAGGCCGGCCTGCATGCGTGCCCAACGCTCGAAGGCCGGCTTCCAGGTGCCGGCGTAGTACACGTCCAGCTGGTACTGCTTGATGCTCTCGAAGCTGGTCTTCAGCTCGCCGGCATACCACTGGTCCACGCTCTGGTAGGGCACGCCGACGGCCTTCCAGTCCTCCAGGCCGAGCGGGTCGACCAGCGCCAGGTGGCTGACCTCGCCCGGGAACATCAGCGCATAGCGGATCGCCAGCATGCCGCCCATCGAGTGGCCCACGATCACCGCCTTGTCGATGCCCAGACTGGCCAGCAATGCATGGGTGTTGTCGGCCAGCCCGGCCAGCGAGAACTGGTAATGGCGCGGCTTGGACGACTTGCAGAAGCCCACCTGGTCCGGCGCGATCACCCGATAGCCGGACCTAGCCAGGGCCACGATGGTGTCCTCCCAGGTGGCGGCGCAGAAGTTCTTGCCATGCAGCAGCACGGCGGTCTGGCCGTTGGCCTGGCCGGTCGGCGCCACGTCCATGTAGACCATTTCCAGGTCCTGCTGCTGCGCGCTGAAGTCGTAGCGCTGGACCGGATGCGGATAGTCGAAGCCTTCCAGGCGCGGGCCGTAGGCGGGCTGCTGCTGGGCGAGGGCGGGCGCGGCCAGGGCGGCCAGGCACAGGGCCAGGAACGAACGCGGCATGCGCGACTCCAGTGGAGGGACGAGAGACGCAGCGTAGGCAGGCCCGGGCGAGGCCGCAGTGAGGACCTCGCGCAGGCGTGCCGGCGTGTCCCAGTCCGCGGGACGCACTGGATGCCAGGCGCGAGCGCCAGCCGGGAACGCATCAGCGACGGCGCGTCCCCGCGCCGGTCAGCACTCGATGACGTTCACCGCCAGGCCGCCGCGGCTGGTTTCCTTGTACTTGTCGCGCATGTCGCGGCCGGTGTCGCGCATGGTGCGGATCACCTTGTCCAGGCTGACCTTGTGCTTGCCGTCGCCGCGCATGGCCATGCGGCTGGCGTTGATCGCCTTGACCGCGCCCATCGCGTTGCGCTCGATGCAGGGGATCTGCACCAGGCCGCCGATCGGGTCGCAGGTCAGGCCCAGGTTGTGTTCCATGCCGATCTCGGCGGCGTTCTCGATCTGGCTGGTGTTGCCGCCCAGCGCCGCGGTCAGGCCGGCGGCGGCCATCGAACAGGCCACGCCGACCTCGCCCTGGCAGCCGACCTCGGCGCCGGAGATCGAGGCGTTCTCCTTGTAGAGGATGCCCACCGCCGCGGCGGTCAGCAGGAAGTCGAACACGCGCGCCTCGTCGGCCCCGGCGCAGAAGCGGTCGAAGTAATGCAGCACCGCCGGGATGATGCCGGCCGCGCCGTTGGTAGGCGCGGTGACCACGCGCCCGCCGGCGGCGTTCTCCTCGTTGACCGCCAGCGCGTACAGGTTGACCCAGTCCAGCGTGGTCAGCGGATCGCGCATGGCCGCCTCGGGCTTGGAGGACAGCTCGCGGTACAGCGCCGGCGCGCGCCGGCCCACGTGCAGGCCGCCGGGCAGGGTGCCTTCCTGGCGGATGCCGCGCGCCACGCAGGACTGCATGGCGCTCCAGAGCTCGCGCAGGCCCTCGCGGATCTCCTCCGGGCTGCGCCAGACCTGCTCGTTCTCGAACATCAGCTGGGCGATGGACAGGCCGGTCTCGTTGCTGCGCGCGATCAGCGCATCGCCGCTGGCGAAGGGATGCGGCAGGGCGGTCTCGTCGGCGACGATACGGTCCTCGGCGGCCTCGTCGGCATTGACCACAAAGCCGCCGCCGACCGAGTAGTAGTCGCGCGTGGCGATCACGTTGTCGGCAGCGTCGAAGGCGGAGAAGCGCATGCCGTTGGTGTGGAACGGCAGCTTCTGGCGCTTGTTCATCACCAGGTCGCGCTTCTCGTCGAAATCGATGGCGTGCTGGCCCATCAGCCGGATGCGCTTCTCGCCGCGGATGCGCGCCAGGGTGGCCGGGATGATGTCCGGGTCGATCAGGTTCGGGCGGTGGCCTTCCAGGCCCAGCAGCACGGCCTTGTCGGTGCCGTGGCCGCGGCCGGTCAACGCCAGCGAGCCGAACACCTCGGCGCGCAGCCGCGCGGTGCGCGCCAGCTGGCCCGGATCGAGCAGCCAGCGGTGCACGAAGCGCTCGGCCGCGCGCATCGGCCCGACGGTGTGGGAGGAGCTCGGCCCGATGCCGATCTTGAACAGGTCGAAGGTACTGACGGCCACGGTGGATTCCAGGCAGGGGTTGCGTTGATGGGGTCAGCGCGACGCGCGCGCCTGCGGCGCTGGCGCATCGGGCTGCAGGTGGCGGGCCAGCGCCGCGCGCACGCTGGCGTGGGTGCGGGCCATGTGTTCGTCGTGCAGGCGGCAGGCCTTGATCACGTTGCGCGCCAGGGCCGCATCGGCGATGGCCATGTGCTCGTCCAGCGAGAAGCGCTTGTCGCGGGCGCGCGGCAGGGCGGCGTACCGATAGCGCTCGGCCTGGTGATAGAACATGTCCTGCAGGCGCAGCAGCCAGGGCGAGCGGCAGGCGCCGAGCAGGGCGCGGTGGAAGGCGAAGTTGCGCGCCTCCAGTTCGTCCAGCACATCGCCCGGCGGCTGGGTGGTGCTGCCGGAGAGGTCGCGTTCGATCGCCGCCAGCGCGTCCAGCGCCTGGACCACCTGCGCCTCCCAGGCCGCATCGCCGTGCAGGATGGAGTCGTTCATCGCCTCGTCCACCACCAGCACGCGCACCTTGGCGATGTCGTCCAGCTCCTGCAGCGACAGCGGCGCCACCCAGAAGCCGCGCTGGTCCGCGCTGACCACCAGCTGCTCGCCGCACAGGCGCGCCAGCGCCTCGCGCAGGGGCGCCAGGCCGATGCCGTAGCGCTGCTGCAGCTCGGCCAGCTTCAGCTTGGCGGCGGCCTTGAGCCGGCCGCGCACGATGTCGTGCCGCAGCTGCTGGTGGATGCGGCTGGCCAGGGTGCCGGTGACGGCGGCGTCCATAAAATCGAAATTATTCGGAGGAGTGCGGGCTCATCCGGCATTGTAGGCCGGCTTGGTGGCGCTTAATTTCGATATTCGCGCCCGGTCATGGGATCGTCCCGAAACCATGCCGTGGTGGACACTCGACGCCGCGTCTCCACGCGGGTTAACTCAGTCGCTCGCTCGCTCGCTCGCCTGCCCGCCACGCCCGCATGACCGACCTGCTGCTCTACCAGCGCGACGACTGCCACCTGTGCGATGCGGCCCTGGCCGTGCTGGCCGCCGCGCGCGTGCCGGAGCCGGCCAGCGTCTTCATCGACGACGATGCCGCGCTGGAGGCGCGCTACGGCCTGCGCGTGCCGGTGCTGCGCGACGCGCGCTCGCAGGCCGAACTGGACTGGCCCTTCACCATCGAAGCGGTGCGCGCCTTTTTGGCGCGCTGAGGGCCCGGCAGGCTCAGTGCGCCGGCGGCGGCGTGTTCGCCTTGATCGGCGTGTACTGCGCGGACACCAGCACCCAGCCCTGCGGCGTGCGTTTGGCGGTGGCGCCCAGGCGCATCGCCATCGCGCGCTCGCCGACCACGTAGTGCAGCTGCGCCGAGAGCACCGCGGCGTCGCCATGCGCGCGCACGACCACCTCGTCCATCGTCACCGGCGGCGCGGCGACCTTCTTGTCCGGCGCGTAGAACGAGAGCACCGCGTCGTGCTCGTCCACCTGGCCCAGCGGGCTGATCTCGACGAACGAGGCATCCAGCACCTGGCGCAGGCGCTCCAGGTCGAAGTCGAGTTCGGCCTGCTGGTACTGGCGCAGGGCGTCTTCCGGCGTGGCCGGCAGGGCCGACGGCGCGGCGGCCGCGGGCAGGGACAGCGCGGCGGACAGCAACATCGCGATCAGGGGCGCACGCATGCTCGAAGGCCTGGCAAGGAAAGTGCCGGCACGATGCGCTGCGCGCGCGGACCCCGCATGGCCGGGAAGTCATGCGCACCTCTGGCCTAGTGCTTCCCCGCATTGTGGGAGCCACTGTCTCTTCAAATCTTGCAGCGGCCTGTAGCGCGGAGCTTTTGGCAATCCCCTCTTGGGGAATCCGCTGCGCTTCGTTCGGTTCGTGGGGAAGGCCCCAGCGGAGCGAGCTCCGCTCTACAGGTGGGAGCCGCCATGGCGGCGATAGGGCTTTAACGGGAAAGCTCCATCGCCGCCGTGGCCACTCCTACCCATCTTTCCCGCTCAGCTGCCGGGCTTGAGCACGACCTTGGTGCTGATGGCCACCGCGTCGGGGATGGTCTTGGTGTCCTTCCAGTCGCCGCCGCCGACGCCGAAGTCCAGGCGCTTGACCGTGGCCTTGCCGGCCAGCGTGGGCTGCGCGCCCGGCGTCCACACGAAGGTCAGGGTCACTGGCTTGGAGACCCCGCGCAGGGTCAGCACGCCGTCGGTGCTGTAGCGATCGCCGCCCAGCGACTTGAAGCCCTTGGCCTTGTAGGTGGCCTGAGCGAACTTGCCTACGTCGAAGAAGTCAGCGCTGGCCAGGGTCGAGTCGCGGTCGCCGTTGCCGCTGCTGGTGCCGGCCAGGCCGATGGTGACGTCGATCGTGCCCAGCTCCGGGTGGGCCGGATCGAAGCTGACCTTGGTGTCGAACTTGCCGAACTTGCCGGTGAAGGTCTCCCCGTCGTAGCTGCTGGCGAACACCAGCGTCGAGCCGGGCGCCTGCACGTAGGTGGCGGCGCGGGCCGGGGCGGCGACGAAGGCGGCCACCAGGGCGGCGGCGGTCAGGGCGGGGCTGATGAAATTGCGGGACATGTCATGCATCCTTCGGTTGGGCCGACACGCGCAACCAGCCGCGCGGCAGCATGCGGGCGAGCGTGGCGTCGCCCTGGAACAGGTGGTGGTAGAACGCCGCGCCGGCGTGCAGCGCCACCAGCACGATCAGCACGTACAGGCCCCATTCGTGCGCCGAATGGGCCAGGTGGCGCAGGTGTTCGTCGGGCGCGACCAGCTTGGGCATCTCGAACAGGCCGAAGAACTTGAACGGCCGCAGCCCGCTGGCCGAGTCGTACAGCCAGCCCGACAGCGGCATGGCGAACATCACCCCATACAGCAGCACATGGGTCAGCGTGGCGATGGCGTGCTGCCAGCGCGGCGTGCCCGGCACCGGCGGCGGCGCGCCGGCGTACAGGCGCCAGGCCAGGCGCAGCGCCACCAGCACCAGCACGGTGATGCCCAGCGACTTGTGCGCGGTATAGACCCAGAAGTACTTGGGCGTACGCGGCAGGTCGCCCATGGTCAGGCCGACCACGCACAGCACCAGCAGCAACAGCAGGATCAGCCAGTGCAGGGTCTGGCTGACGGCGCCCCAGCGTTGGGCATTGGCTCGGGTCATGGCGTGGCGGGTTCCTGGGCGGGCGTGGACGGGGAGGTGGCGTCGGCGGGCGTGGCGGCGGCGGGTTCGAGCGCCTCGCGCGTGCGCGTGGCCTCCACCTGCAGGTTCAGCTGCACCGCATCGCCGATCACCGAGGGCCAGGCATCGATGCCGAAGGCCGCGCGGCTGAGCGTGGTGGTGGCCGAGAAGCCCACCGTGCGCCGGAACGGCGGCAGCGGATGGCGCTTGAGCTGGTTGAAGGTCACCGCCAGGGTGACTTCGCGGGTGACGCCGTGCAGGGTCAGCTGGCCGACCACGTCGAAGTGGTCGCCGCCGCGCGGCATGACCCGGGTGGAGACGAATTCGGCGCGCGGATGGTCCTTGACGTCGAGCAGGTTGGAGGCGGCCACGGCCTTGTTCCAGGCCGCATCGCCCAGATCGGCGCGGTCCAGCGGCACGCTGACCTGCACGCGCGCGCGGCTCCAGTCGTCGGGGTCGAATTCGATCAGCCCGGTGCTGCCCGAGACCGTGCCCATCGCCTGCGAGAAGCCGGCGTGCGAGACGGAGAACAGCACCCGGGTATGGACCGGATCGAGCTGGTAGGTCTCGCTGGCGGCCCAGGCGGCGCCCGGCATGGCCAGGGCGACGAGCAGGCAGAGGCGCGAGCGCAGCGTGCGGAGGCGGGATGGGTTGGGCATGGGGGGATTCTAGGCATGCCGCCGGTCGCGCGCTTCGGGCCCTGCGGCAACATTCCATTGCGCGGCGCGCAATGGCGTTCTGGCCGGACCCGCGGCGTGCGCAGTTGCCAGCCCCGGCCACGGGCCTGCACGATGGCCCGCAGGCGGGTCGTGATGGCGCGCGCAGGCGGGTGAAGGAAGAGATCCGGATGTGGGGACGCGCGATCGTGTTGTGGAGCCTGCTGGCCTGGAGCGGGCTGGCGGGCGCGCTTGTCCCGCTGACCCCGCAGCCGCGGCAGATGGGCGTGGCCGACGGCCTGCCCAGCGCCACCATCACCGCCTTCGCCGAAGACCATCTGGGTTATCTGTGGATGGCCAGCAGCGACGGCCTGGCGCGCTATGACGGGCGCGGCTTCCGCATCTGGCGGATGGAGCACGGGCTCAGGGACAACCAGCTGTGGGCGCTGTACGTCGATGCGCAGAACCAGCTTTGGATCGGCACCGAGAACGAGGGCGTGGCGGTCTTCGACGCCGATCGCCGCAACTTCCGCTTCTACAACCGCGCCAACACCCCGCAGCTGCGCAGCAATTCCATCTGGTGCATCTCGGCCACGCCGGATGGCAGCCTGTGGTTCGGCACCTCGGCCGGCGGGCTGACCCGGCGCCTGCCGGACGGGCGTTTCGAGCTTTACCGGGCCCGGCCCGACGACCCGCGCGCGCTGCCCGGGCGCGATGTGGTGCACATGGCGGTGACGCCGGACGGCAGCCTGTGGGTGGGTACGCGCAGCGGCCTGGCGCGCTGGACCGGGCATGACTTCGAACGCGTGCCGGCCGCCGCGCTGCCTTCGCCCACGATCAACCGCCTCACGGTCGAGGCCGACGGCAGCCTGTGGGTGGCGACCAGCCGCGGCGTGTCGCTGCGCAAGCCCGACGGCAGCTGGGTGCGCGACCCGTGGCGGCCGGTCACCCACATCCCGATCCTGCAGACCATGCTGCGCGACATCGCCGGCACCTACTGGCTCGATACCGCCGCCGGCATGGGCTACAAGGCCGCCGACGGCACGGTGCGCAACGTGCCGCTGTACAGCGTCTCGGCGCGCGGCGTGGTCAAGCCCAACTGGATGGGCGGCTACGAGGACCGCGACGGCGGCCTGTGGTTCGCCAGCCTCAACGCGGGGCTGTGGCATCTGCCGGCCAACTGGCGCCAGTTCGCCGTGCTCACCAACGACGCCAGCGACCCGAGCACCATGACCAACCCGTTCGTGCTGGCGCAGGCGCCGTCCAGACGCGGCGGGCTGTGGCTGGTCGGCACCCGCGGCGCGCTGGACTGGCTCGATCCGGCGACCGGCCGGGTGGAGCAGCACATCCAGCCGCTGGATCCGGTCAACTGGCCGCAGTCGGTGGAAGAGGACAGCCAGGGCCGGGTCTGGGTCGGGCTGATCGACAAGCTGCTGCGCTACGACCCGGCCACCCGCCAGCGGCGCGAGTGGACCGTGGACGATGCCCGCGACAAGCCGCTGCCCGGCGGCATCGTCGAACTGCGCCGCTGCGGCGCGCAGCTGTGGATCAGCACCAACTCGGCCGGCCTGCAGCTGCGCGACGAGCAGGGCCATGTGCTGCGCAACCTGGAACGCGGCACCGCCGACTATCCCTCCGGCCTGGTCGTGCAGCAGATGCGCTGCGACGCCGACCAGCGCCTGTGGCTGGCCACCAACCAGGGCGTGCTGACCTGGGACGCCGCGCGTGGGCGGCTGACCGCCGTGCCCGGCGCGCCGGATCAGCCCGTGTTCTCGCTGGACCTGGCCGCCGACGGCAGCCTGTGGACCGGGCGCATGGGCCAGCTGGACCATTACGCCTGGGACGGCCATCGCCTGCGCTGGCGGCAGTCGATCGGCATCGCGCAGGATTTCCCCTCCATCGCCCCGACCGGGATGCGCGTGGATGCGCGTGGCGTGGTGTGGACCATCTCCAGCCGCGGCCTGGCGCGGGTCGATCCGATCCAGGGCACGGTGCGCACCTACAGCGTGCGCGATGGCCTGCCGAACCCCGAGATCCGCCACGGCACCCTGGTCCAGGCCGTCAGTGGCCAGCTGTCGATGGCCACGCCCGATGGCCTGGTGCTGTTCGACCCGGCGCGGCTGGTGCCCTCGGCGCGGCGGCCGGACCTGCAGTTCGAATTCGTCGGCGTGCGCCGCGGCGATCGCGGCCTGGACCTGACCCATGTCGGCCATCCGCTGCTGGACAGCGAGGACCGCGACCTGCACGTGATCGCGCGCCTGCTGTCCTTCACCGGCGCCGAGGGCACCACCTATCGCTTCCGCCTCAGCGGCTACGACCCGGGCTGGGTCGAGGTGGGCAACACCGGCGAGCGCATCTTCTCGCGCCTGCCGCCGGGCCGCTACGCGCTGGAAGTGCAGGGCCGCAGCAGCGACAGCGTGTGGTCGCAGGTCAAGACACTGCGTTTCCGCGTGGCTCCGCCGTGGTGGCAGAGCCCGTGGGGCGTGGCCTGCATGGTCGGCCTGCTGATCGTGCTGATCGCTTGGTGGATGCACGCCTACCGCCGGCGCCTGCGCCGCCGCACCGAATGGCAGATGGCCCAGCACCGGCGCAGCGTGGCCGAGCAGGCTTCGCAGGCCAAGACCCAGTTCCTGGCCACGCTCGGTCACGAGGTGCGCACGCCGATGACCGGCGTGCTGGGCATGAGCGAACTGCTGCTGGCGACCAAGCTGGACGAGCGCCAGCACCGCTACATCCGCTCGATCCAGAACGCCGGTCGCCACCTGCTGCGGCTGGTCAACGACGCGCTGGACCTGGCGCGCATCGAGGCCGGCCGCCTGGAGCTGGATCAGCAGGACTTCGACCTGCGCGAACTGCTGGACGAAGTGGTCGCGCTGACCGCGCCGATGGCCGAACGGCGCGGCCTGACCTTCACCAGCGAGATCGATCCGCGCCTGCCGGCCGCGCTGCGCGGCGATGCGGTGCGTGTGCGCCAGATCCTGCTCAACCTGCTGAGCAACGCGGTCAAGTTCACCGAGCGCGGGCAGGTCCGCCTGCAGGCGCTGCCGCTGGACGGGCAGGGCCTGCGCCTGGTGGTCAGCGACACCGGCCCGGGCATCAACGCCGAGCAGCAGGCGCGGCTGTTCCGGCGCTTCGAGCAGGGCGACGGTGCGCACACGCGCTACGGCGGCAGCGGCCTGGGGCTGGCGATCAGCCAGGAGCTGGCCGCGGCGATGGGCGGCGGCATCGCGGTGGAGAGCACCCCGGGCGAGGGCACGCGCTTCGTGGTCGACCTGCCGCTGCCGGTGGCGCAGGGCGATGCGACCGGCGCGGTCCAGGCCGACGCCGTTGAGGTGCCGCTGTCGGTGCTGCTGGTCGAGGACGACGCCACCATCGCCGAGGTGATCGTCGGCCTGCTGCAGGCCCGCGGCCACCGCGTGCGCGCCGTGCCGCACGGGCTGGCCGCGCTGACCGAACTGGCGCTGGCGCCGGTCGATATCGCCCTGCTCGATCTGGACCTGCCCGGCATGGACGGGCTGGCGCTGGCGCGCGAACTGCGCCGCCAGGGCTTCGCCCAGCCGCTGCTGGCGGTGACCGCGCGCGCCGACGCGCAGGCCGAAGTGCAGGCGCGCGAGGCCGGCTTCGACGCCTTCCTGCGCAAGCCGGTGACCGGCGAACTGCTGGCCGCCGCGATGACCGCCGCGCGCGCGGCGGCCAATCTGCGCAAGGAGTAGCGCTGGCCGCGGGTGTCGTCGTTCCCGCGAACGCGGGAACCCAGCGACTTCCGCGCGAAGCCGCGAAGCTCGATTCGCGTCCCTGCAAAGGGGGCCGTCCCGTTAAATCCCGCAGCGGTCTGCCTGTAGAGCGGAGCTTGTGGCAATCCCCTTTTGGGGACTCCGCTGCTCTACGCTCGGTTCGTGGGGAAAGGCCCGCAGCGGACGGTTCGTCGGAAAGGCCTCAGCGGAGCAAGCTCCGCTCTACAGGGGGCGGCCTCCACCGGGATTGAGGCGAGGTCCACGCCCGATGGATCCGGATGCCTTTCGACTTTCGATCCCGAGCCTTCTGGCATCACGTTCGAGGCTCCCGCCCGCCGGACCGATGCCCCTCCGAAGGAAGCAGGAACGCACGCGCCCAAATCCATCCGGAAGAGACCCCACTTTTTGCCGTTCCGCACAGCACAAGCGCTTGCGCACGCCGATGCGCGTTGCGAGGATGAACCGGGGACATCGATGGAGTGAGCCGAAGCATGGAATGCCGGTGCGAGGGGCTGCGCCGTGTGCTCTGGACGCTGGCGCTGTTCTGCGCCGTGGCGAAGGCCCACGCGCAGGTGCCGCAGCGGCCCGCGTTCCGCCTGACCGCCACCGCTGAAGGCCTGCCCTCGACCTCGATCACCGCCCTGGCCACCGATCGCACCGGCTATCTGTGGCTGACCACCTACGACGGACTGGCGCGCTTCGACGGCGCCGAGTTCACCGTCTGGCAGCACGACCCGCGCGACCCCGCCTCGGTGGCCGGCAACCTGCAGCAGGCGCTGTATGTCGATCCGCGCGATCAGGTCTGGGTGGCGAGTGCCGGCTTGAGCGTGCTCGATGCCGAACGCCGCGGCTTCCGCCACTACCGCCGCGCGCGGTACCCGCAAATGCGCAGCGACGATGTGTACGCCATCGCCGGCCTGGAGGACCACGTCTGGTTCGGCACCAACGGCGGCGGCCTGTACCGCATCGACGCCGACGGCGCGCTGACCCGCTTCGACCACGCCAACACCGGCGGCGTGCTGCCCTCGGATGTGGTCACCAGCCTGGCCGTCGATGCGCGCGGCCGGCTCTGGGTCGGCACCGAAGCCGGGCTGGCCTATGTGCAGGGCCGCCGACTCCACGCGCTGCCCGCAGGCGGCCCCGGCGCGCTGGCCGTGCTCTCGCTGACCCGCGTCGGCGACACGCTGTGGGCCGGCACCCGCGCCGGGCCGCGCGTCCTGGGCCGCGACGAGGTCTGGCGCACGCTGCCGTGGTCGGCGATGTTCGAGGGCGCCAATCAGATCCTGGCCGTCGCCGATGCGGGCGACGGCGAATCCTGGCTCGGCACCGCCAACGGCCTGTGGCTGACGCATGGCGCGCAGGCGCCGCAATGGGTGCGCGATCGCGACGGGCTGTTCGACCGCCACTTCGTCACCAGCTTCCAGGCCGTGGCCGGCGGTGGGCTGTGGATGGGCGTGGTCGGCAAGGGCCTGGCCTATCTGCGCCCGGACTGGCGGCGCATGGCCGTGCTGCCGGCGGCCAAGGGCACCTCGATCAGCCCCTACTGCAGCGTGGCCCCCGGCCGCCACGGCGTGCTGTGGCAGACCGACGCGGCCGGCACGCTGGAGCAGGTCGACAGCCGCAGCGGCGCGGTGACGGTGACCGCCTTCCGCGGCATCGACCCGCTGCATCTGGGCCTGACCAGCGCGGTGCAGGATCGGCGTGGCGCGCTGTGGCTGGGCGTGCGCCCGGCCGCGCTGGTGCGGCTGGATCTGGCCACCGGCGCGCGCCGCGACTGGCCGCTGCACAGCGCCGGGCAGGTGGCGTTCGCGCCCGAGACCCTGCTGGAGGATGCGCGCGGCGATCTGTGGCTGGGCACGCCGGGCGCGGTGCAACGTCGCGATGGCCGCAGCGGGGAGGTCCTGGATGCATTCGCCCGGCATCCCGTCACCGGCCACGAACTGGCCTTCCAGCAGCTGCGCCTGGGGCCCGATGGCGAACCCTGGATCGCCAGCGGCACCGGCCTGCTGCGCTGGGAGCCGGCCACGCGGCGCCTGCTGCCGGTGGACGGGCCAGACGGCGCGCTGGAGGTGTCCGGCTTCGTGCCCGAATCGGCGCAGGCGCTGTGGGTGTTCCGCATCGGGGAACTGGAACGCTGGCAATGGCGCGAGGGCCGCTGGCAGCTGTCGCGCCGCATCGAGGCCGGCCTGCCCAACGTGACCGCCAACGGCATGCAGCGCGACGGCCAGGGCAGGCTGTGGCTGGCCACCCAGCGCGGCCTGCTGCGCGTGGACGTGTCCGATCCGCAGCGCGCGGTGGTACGCACCTTCGGCGTGCGCGACGGACTGAGCAGCCAGGAGTTCCTCGAAAAATGCCTGTACCGGCTCGAAAGCGGCGTGCTCGCCTCGACCACCAGCGATGGCGCGCTGGTGCTGATCGACCCGGCCACGCCCGACCGCGCCGCGCTCTCGCCGCCGCTGCTGCTGCGGCCGCCCACGGTCGTGCGCGAGGGCCGCATCGAAGCGCTGCCCGCGCCGACGCCGCGCCTGCGGCCGGACGACCGCGAGTTGCGCGTGGGCATGCGGCTGCTGGCCTTCGACGATGTGGCCGGCAGCCGCTACCGCTCGCGCCTGCTCGGCCTGGATCCGGACTGGGTCGATCAGGGCGCCAGCGGCGATCGCGTGCTCTCCGCGCTGGCACCGGGCGACTACACGCTGGCGCTGCAGGGCTTCGACGCCAGCGGCAACGCCTCCGCCGTGCATCGATTGCATTTCAGCGTGGCCCCGCCGTGGTGGCGCAGCGTGCCCGGCCTGCTCGTGCTCTCGCTGCTGGGGCTGTGCCTGCTGCTGGCCGGCGCCTGGGCGTATCGACGCCGCGTGCAGCGGCGCAGCGAATGGCAGATGGCCCAGCACAGGCGCGTGCTGGCCGAACAGGCCTCGCAGGCCAAGACCCACTTCCTGGCCACGCTGGGCCATGAGGTGCGCACGCCGATGACCGGCGTGCTGGGCATGAGCGAACTGCTCGCCGCCACGCCGCTGGACGCCAACCAACGCGGCTATGTGGCCGCGATCCAGAAGGCCGGCACGCATCTGCTGCGACTGGTCAACGACGCGCTGGACCTGGCCCGCATCGAGGCCGGACGGCTGGCGCTGGACGTGCAGGACTTCGACCCGCGCGAACTGCTGGGCGAGGTCGCCGCGCTCATCGCACCCAACGCCGAGCGCAAGGGCCTGGCCTTCGACTGGCAGGTGGACGCGGAGGTGCCGCGCGCGCTGCGCGGCGATCCGCTGCGCGTGCGCCAGATCGCGATGAACCTGCTGGGCAATGCGGTCAAGTTCACCGCGCGCGGCCGCGTCGCGCTGCACGCGCAGGCGGCGGAGGCGGGCGTGGTGCTGATCGTCAGCGACACCGGACCGGGCATGAGCGCCGAACAGCAGGCGCGGCTGTTCCAGCGCTTCGAGCAGGCCGAGGGCGCACGCACCACGGCGCGCTACGGCGGCAGCGGCCTGGGGCTGGCGATCTGCCAGGAGCTGGCCCTGGCCATGGGCGGGCGGATCACGGTGGACAGTGCGCCGGGGCAGGGCACGCGCTTCCTGGCGCACCTGCCGCTGCCTGCCTCGGAAGATGCACAGGAGCCGGCGGTGCGCGATCGCCCCGCACAGCAGGTGCAACCGCTGTCCGTGCTGCTGGTCGAGGACGACGCCACCGTCGCCGCGGTCATCAGCGGCCTGCTGCAGACACGCGGCCACCGCGTGCGTGCGGTGGCGCACGGGTTGGCGGCCCTGACCGAGGCGCGCGTGGAGCGCTTCGACATCGCCCTGCTCGATCTCGACCTGCCCGGCCTGGATGGCCTGGCCCTGGCCACCCAGTTGCGCGCCCTGGGCCTGGACCTGCCGCTGCTGGCAGTCACGGCCCGCGCCGATGCGCAGGCCGAACCGCTGGCGCGCGCGGCCGGCTTCGACGGCTTCCTGCGCAAGCCGGTCACCGGCGACCTGCTCGAGGACGCGATCGCGGGGCTGTGTCGATGAGGTGGGCTGGTGAGCATTCCGTCTAGGTTTGCGCGCGCTTCGGTAAGGATGCCGTACAGCGCTTGGTAGCATCGCGCCTCCGATCCGCTGTCGAGCCGTCGTCATGGATGAGTCCTCCACGCCGCCCTTGTCCGCTGTCCGTGCCGATCCGCCGCCGACTGCGCTTACCGGCAAACTCGATGGCCGGCTGACCGAGCACGGCGCGCAGGCCGAAGGCCAGCTGCGCGCCGGCGGCGAACACCTCAAGGCCGGGCTCGACGCCAGGGTCGAAGGCGCGATCACCCACGCCGAGGGCCAGGTGCGCTACACGCTGGAAGGCCGCCTGAGCGGTTTCGTCCAAGGCAACGCGGCGGCGCGCGGCTTCGGCGTCGACGCCCGCGTGCAGGAGGGCGGCACGGTCAGGTTCGAGGCCGCGGTGCCCGAGCGTGCCGCGCGCGAGATCGACCCGCGTTCGATCAATCCCTTCGACCCGGCGTCGATGCCGGCGGGCACGCGCATCAGCATGGACGCGGCGCACACCGGCAGCGTCGAGGTCGGCACCCGCCTGCGGCAGCTGGCCACCCGGGATCGTGTGGGGCAGGAGCAGGGCGTCCAGGTCTCGATCGAGGCGCTGGAGGGCCAGCGCGTGCGCGTCGTGGCCGGCCCGCGCGAGGCGGTGGAGGCCTACCACGGCGTCGGCCTGAAGCTCGGCCCGGCCAGCGCCATGCTCGGACGCGAGGATCACGTCTCCGGCGGGACGCTGCACACCGCGCAGTTCGATCTGTCCAATCCGCAGGGCCGCCAGGCCTACGACGCCTTCATGCGCTCCGGCGTCATGCCCGAACGCGATGCGCCCGGGCTGTCCGAGGTCAGCACGGTCTCGCGCCTGGACCTGCGTTCGGAAGGCAAGGTCGATCTTGGCTTGGGCGCACGCTCGACCTCGCTCTCGACCGGCGTCAACAGCGGCCAGGCCGTGCGCACCGTGCACGGCGACGGCAGCGCCGAGGTCTCGCGCACGCTGCGCTACCGCGAGCACGATGTCAGCCTGCGGATCGACCAGTCGTTCGCCGCCGATGGCACGCCGGGCGAGCGCAGCTATCGCTATCGCTTCACTCCGGACGACACCCAGGCCGGTCAGCTCAACGCGGTCTACGGGCGCGAGGGCGCGACGCCGTTCAAGGCCGGCCAGGAGGCCACCTTGCGCTTCACCGAGCAGGAGATGGCGGGGCTGCGGGCCCAGACCCTGCGTGCCAACCAGAACATCGCGCGCACCGGCGGCAACGATGTGATCCGCCTGCTGGCCGAGCCGACGCCGCAGGGCGGTCAGCGCACGCCGGAACGCTTCGCCGTCGACCTGATCCACAACCCCAGCACGCTGGCCGGCCTGCCTTCGACCCTGTACACCGTCGCGCTGCGCTCGGGCGAAGAAGCGCGCGGACGGCCGCTGTCGTTCTCGCCGCTGCCCGGGCAGCTGGAAGGCGCCGCGGTGCAGGCACCGCGGGCGCCCGCCTCGGGGGCGCCATCGCCGGCCGCACCGAAGGTCGACTTCAACACCGCCGCGACCTCGCCGCCGCAGCTGGGCCATGCCGGCCATCCCGATACGCCGCTCTTCACCGCGATCCGGGACCGCGCCCCCGCCGGCGTGAGCGAAGACCATCTCGCCCGGGCCACGCTGCTGGCGCGTCAGGAAGGCATCACGGTCGAGCGTTTGCGGCAGGTCGGCGTCCACGACCAGACCCTGTGGCTGGCGGGCGATCAGCCGGGCCAGCGCGCCGGCGTGGATCTGCGTCAGCCGGCGCCGCAGGCGCAGCAGACCGGCGCCCAGTTGCTGACGATGCCGCAGTCGCAGGACCAGGCGCAGCAGCAGGAGCGCCAGGCGATGGCCCGCGGCTGAAGCCTGGCGCGCGAAGTCGCGCGCCAGGCTGTCGCGCTTCAGCGCGCGCTGTGCCGATGCACGGCCTGGACCAGTGCGGTGACGTGATCGGGGTTCATGTCCGGCGACATGCCGTGGCCGAGGTTGAAGACGTGGCCATCGCGCGAGCCGCCGTTGCCGGCGGCGTAGCTGTCCAGCACGCGCTTGACCTGCACGTCGATCGCCGCGGGCGAGCCGTACAGCACCGCCGGGTCGAGATTGCCCTGCAGCGCCACCGTGCCGGCGGTGCGGCGTGCGGCTTCCTCCAGTTCCACCAGCCAGTCCACGCCGACCGCCTCGGTGCCGCTGGCGGCCAGCGCCTCCAGGTGCGCGGCGTTGCCCTTGCCGAACAGGATCAGCGGCGCGCGCTCGGCGCCGTGTCCGCGCTGCAGCTCGGCGGCGATGCGCTGCAGGTAGGGCAGGGAGAACTCGCGGTACATGGCCGGGCTCAGCACGCCGCCCCAGGTGTCGAACACCTGCAGGGCCTGCGCGCCGGCTGCGTGCTGGGCGGCCAGGTAGGCGATCACCGCATCGGTGTTGACCTTGAGCAGGGCGTGCAGCGTGTCCGGGTCGTTGAGCGCCATCGCCTTGATCCGGGCGAAGTCCTTGCTGCCGCCGCCTTCGACCATGTAGCAGGCCAGCGTCCACGGGCTGCCGGAGAAGCCGATCAGCGGCACGCGGCCGTCCAGCTCGCGGCGGATCAGGCGCACCGCGTCCATGACGTAGCGCAGCTCGGTCTCCATGTCCGGCACGCCCAGGCGCGCGACCTCGTCGGCGCTGCGCACGGTGTGGCGGAACTTCGGGCCTTCGCCTTCGACGAAGTACAGCTCCAGCCCCATCGCATCGGGGATGGTGAGGATGTCGGAGAACAGGATCGCCGCGTCCAGCTCGAAGCGTGCCAGCGGCTGCAGCGTGACCTCGCAGGCGATCTCGGGGTGCTTGGCCATCCCCAAGAAGCTGCCGGCGCGCGCGCGCGTGGCGCGGTACTCGGGCAGGTAGCGCCCGGCCTGGCGCATCAGCCACGCGGGCGTGCGATCGGTGGGCTGGCGGCGCAGGGCGCGCAGCAGGCGGTCATTCTTGAGCGGCGGCAGGGACAAGGCAGGTCTTCCGTAAAGAGAGGGAATCAGGCGGGGGAGGGCGCGGGGACGCGGCCCGGCAGGATCAGGCCGTACAGCAGCAGGTCCTCGAAGACCCCGTGCTTGCATTCGTGTGCCACCAGGCGGCCTTCCAGGCGCAGGCCGGCCTTCTCCATGACCCGCGCCGAGGCCGGATTACGCGCCAGGCAGGCGCCGCCGATGCGGCTGATGCCGTGCGCGGCGTGGCCATGATCGATCAGGCGGTGCGTCGCTTCGGTGGCGTAGCCCTGGCCCCAGGACGGCACGCCGATCCAGTAGCCCAGCATCGCCCGCGCGTGGGTGCGGGACATCTCGTGCAGATCGACCGTGCCGATCAAGGCACCGTCCTGGCGCAGCGTGATCGCGTAGGCGATGCGCGTGCCGGCGGCCAGCGCCGGCGCCAGTCCGGCGATCCAGGCCTGCGCCGCGCCGTCGGGGTAGGGGTGAGGAATATTGGCCGTGGTGTCGGCCACGCGCGCGTCGCCGGCCAGGCGCTGCACGTCGGCCGCGTCCGAAGGCAGGTACGGACGCAGCCGCAGGCGCGCCGTGTCGAGGACCGGCTGCATGGCTAGGCGCGCGGCGCCTCGAAGCCGTGCACGAACATCACCTGATAGCCGCGCTTGATGTGCGTGTCGCGCAGCTTCTCGAATGCGGCGGTGGCCTCGGCCTGGGCCATGAACTGCTCGCGTCGCAGCTGCCCGCGCCCCCCGACCTGGCCGGCCTCGCGCAGCAGCTCCCAGCCGCCGAACAGGTCCGGCTGCAGGGTCAGCTGCAGGTAGCGGGGCGTCTGGCCCACGCTGGGGTGTTGCTGGAGAAGGACGCGCATGAAGCGAGTTTATCGCAGCGCGGGGGAAGGCCCGCGTCGCGGCTCCCACCCGTAGAGCGGAGCTTGCTCCGCCGCGTTTCGGCCGGATCATGGAAAAGCCCCAGCGGAGCAAGCTCCGTTCTACAGGGAGACCGCAGCTTGATCTGAGAGACCGTTGTTCCCGCCTCAGCCGCCCAGCACCTGCGCCATGGTGCTGGCCAGCATGGCGCGCACGGTGTCCGGCGCGATGTCCGGGTCGCGCGCCGCACGCATCGCCAGGCCTTCGACCACGGTGCGCATCAGCAGGGTGCGCCGCTGCAGGTCGGCTTCGTCGATCGGCGCGCCGCGCGACAGATCGTGCTGGCGAAGCCAGTCGCAGACGGTCTGGGTGGTGAGGCGGTCGTGGCGCTGCAGGACCTGGGCCACTACCGGGTCGCGCTGCGCCTCGGCGGTGATCTCCACGTACAGCGCCACGCTAGCGATGCTCGCGTCCCCACCGGCGATCGACTCGCCGCGCGTCCACAGCCGGTGGATCTCCAGCAGCTCCTCGACGATGTTGGCCGACAGCGGCGTGGCCCGCATGCCCTCCTGGTCCGAACGCAGCTGGCGCTCGATCAGCGCCAGGATCATCGCCCGCTTGTTGTCGAAGTAGCGGTACATCAGCCCCTGGCTGATGCCGGCCTCGGTGGCGATGTCGCTGACCGAGGCGGCGTGGAAGCCGCGGGCGATGAAGCAGCGCTGGGCGGCATCGAGGATGCGTTCGCGCTGGGCTTGGGCGCGCGCGTTGAGCGGGACGGTGGGGTCGAGCGCGGCGGAGCGTTGCGGAGGCATGGGGCTGGTCGGGGGTGCCACAAGGCCGCGATGTTAGTCCATCCGAAACGGAATGAACGGTCATTCATTTGTCATCGCCGGCACACAGACTGCGTCCGCTTCCCGCCACCCCATCCCCACCCTCATGCCTCCCACGCCACGTTCCCGTGCCCTGCGTCCGCAGGCGCTCGCGCTCTCCCTTGCCGCCCTGTTGCCTTCGCTGTCGCTGGCCCAGCAGCAGGATGCCTCCACTCAGGGCCCGGCTCCCGGCGCCTCCGACGACAGCCGCGAGGCCGTCGAGCTGGACCAGGTCGTCGTCACCGCGCAGAAACGCGTCACCAACCTGCAGCAGACGCCGATCTCGGTCTCGGTCGCCGATGCCGAGGCCCTGAAGGACCGCAAGATCATCTCGCTGGGCAATCTGGCCGACGGCGCGATTCCCTCGCTGCGGGTCACGCCCTTCGCCACGCGCAGCTCGGCGCTGAACATCGGCATCCGCGGCATCGGCGCGGCCGCCGATGCCAACCAGCCGGCGCGCGACGCGGGCGTGGGCGTCTACGTCGATGGCGTCTTCCTGGGCCGCTCGCAGGGCCTGGGCGCCATGCTCTACGACGTGGAGCGCATCGAGGTGCTCAAGGGCCCGCAGGGCACGCTGTTCGGCCGCAACACCGAGGGCGGCGCGATCAGCATCGTGACCCGCCAGCCCACCGGCGAGCTCGGCGGCAGCCTCACCGCCGGGATGTCCAACTACGGCGGCTACAACACCGGGCTGCATCTAGACCTGCCCAAGGTCGGCGAGGTGAGCTTCAAGCTCGACGCGGTGCAGGCCAAGCGCGACGGCACCACGGACAATCCGATGCCGGGCCAGAAGGATTTCAACGCCTACTCCAAGCGCGGTGGGCGGCTGAGCGCGCTGTGGCAGCCCAGTGCGGGGTTCTCGGCGCTCTACGCCTACGACAATGCGTACGACGCCACCACGCCGTACCACACCCAACTGCTGGTCGCCGGCCCCTATGCCAGCCCGCTGCAGAAGGCCGGCGCCAGCACCGACCGGCGCGACAGCGCGATCCTCGGCGGCCCGCAGCGGCCCAATGTCGGCCGTACCGATGGCCACCTGCTCAACCTCAGCTGGGACCTGAGCGACGCGCTGACGTTGAAGTCGATCAGCTCCTACCGGGAACTGGAGCAGGGCCAGTTCGACATGGGCCTGATCGACGCGATCTCCACCTATTCCGGCGCGGGCCGGCCGTTCGCGCGCTACAGCTTGGCGCAGGTCTACCAGCACCAGTACAGCCAGGAGTTCCAGCTGATCGGCAACACCGCGCAGGTGGAGTATCTGGCCGGCGCGTTCTACTACCACGAGGCCGCCGGCGACAACGCGCAGACCCCGAACATGCTGGTGTGGGGACCCGGCGGCAACAGCTACACGCTCAACCCGGCCACCAATCCGCTGGACCTGCGCAAGGTGACCATCGACCGCGCGAGCAAGGCCTGGACCGACAGCCTGGGCCTGTTCGGCCAGGCGACCTGGACGCCCGCGTCGCTGGAGCGCCTGCATCTGACCGCCGGTGGCCGTTTCACCCGCGACGACAAGAACGGCCGGCTGTACATCGTCAACGGCGCCGGCACGGGGCTGCGCTTCGACGATGCGTGGAGCCGGTTCGATCCGATGGTCAACATCGCCTACGACCTGGGCGCGCAGGCGATGGTCTACGCCAAGTACAGCACCGGCTTCAAGGCCGGTGGCGCCAACTCGCGCTCGACCAATTACACCGCCTTCGATCCCGGAAGAGGTGACCGCCTACGAGCTGGGCCTGAAGTCGCAGTTCTGGGACAGCCGCGGCCGGTTCAACCTGGCGCTGTTCGATGCCACGGTCGAGCACAAGCAGGTGGACTTCACCTTGCCGTTCGATCCCAACAGCGGCGTCACCCGCACGACCGCGGTGACCACCAACGCGCTGGGCAAGGTCCAGTCGCGCGGCGCGGAGCTGGAGTTCTCGCTGATGCCTGTGGAGAACCTGACCCTGCGCCTGAGCCATGCCTATACCGACATCGACGCGTTGCGCACCGTCGACCCGTTCGGCGCCGGCGTGCAGGTGACGGTGCAGCCGCTGCTGGCGCCGAAGAACGCCAGCAGCCTGGCGGTGGACTACCTGGTGCCGCTGGCCAACGCCTCGGCGCTGAAGTTCCACCTGGACGGCAACTGGTCCGACGGCTTCTACACCTCCGAGTACGACCAGACCCTCACCGACCGCTCCACCGTGGTCAACGCGCGCGTCGCGCTGGTGGACGTGCCGATGGGTTCGGGTGGCGCGACGGCGGAGTTTTCGCTGTGGTCGCGCAACCTGCTCGACGAGCAGCACCTGTTCTACAAACTCAACAGCGCCGCGCTCGGCCAGACCGGCATCTTCAACGATCCGCGCACGTTCGGCCTCGACGTGACCGTCCACTTCTGATCCATCGGAGTCCGCAGATGAAGCTTTCCCATTCCCCGCTGGTCCTGGCACTGGCGCTGCTGTGCGCCTGCGCGAGCCAGCAACCGGCCCGTTCCACTGCCTCCGCACCGGCCCCGCCGCCGCCCAATCCGCCCGCGGCGGCCAAGGCCGGCAACGTGCAGCCGCTGCCCGACGACGCGCAGCGCGTGGTGCCGCTGCAGGGCGTCTGGAACGCCCGCAGCTTCGCCGGCCTGCAGGGGCGCGATGGCCCGATCCCGGCGGACGCGTTCCTGCGCACCGCCGACCTGGGGCGCGCGACGGCCGCCGACCGCGACGCGCTGGCCAAGGCTGGCGTGCGCCTGGATATCGACCTGCGCACCGCCGACGAGCAGGCGCAGTCGCCCGACCTGCTGGCCAGCGATCCGCGCTTCGACTATCAGCGCATCTCGCTGATGGGCGTGGAGAAGATCGACCTGGGCCAGATGATGAGCGGCTTCCCCGATTCGCTGGGCGTGGCCTATGTGCAGTGGCTGGGCCGCAATCAGCCGCAGTTCCGCCAGGTCTTCACCCGGATCGCCGCGCAGGAGCAGGGCACGGTGCTGTTCCACTGCACCGCCGGCAAGGACCGCACCGGGGTGATCGCGGCCCTGCTGCTGGACCTGGCCGGCGTGCCGCACGACGACATCGTGCACAACTACGCCATCTCGGCCCACTACCTGGAGGGCCAGCCGAAGGACAGCGCGATGAATGCGCAGCTCATGAGCGCGATCCAGGCCCATCCCGAGCTGGGTCGAAAGCTGGCCGGCATGGCCGGGACCGCGCCGCAGAACATGGAGCTTTTTCTGGAGACCCTGACGCGCCAGTACGGCGGTGCGGAGGGCTATCTGAAGACCATCGGCCTGAGCCAGGGCCAGATCGAGCGCCTGCGCGCACGCCTGGGCCAGGCCGGCTGATCCGGAGGTCGCCGGCCAGCCTTGGCTGTGGCCGGCCCAGCCGCATGAAGCGTCTGGGCTCACCGGCAGCGATGGTTCAACCGCGAAAGCTGCGCCGATAGGCCGAGGGCGAAGTGCCAAGCGTGGCGGCGAAGCGCTGGCGCAGCGAGACGGCGCTGCCGAATCCCGCCTCGGCCGCGACGCGATCCAGCGCCAGGTCGCTGGTTTCCAGCAGCCGCTGCGCGCGCGCCAGGCGCTGGTGCGCCAGCCAGTCGCCGAGGCTGGCGCCGGTCGCCTGGCGGAATCGCCGGGTGAAGGTGCGCCGGCTCATCAGCGCGCGCGCGGCCAGCGCGTCCACGTCCAGGCGCTGGTCCAGGTGGGTCATGGCCCATTCGAGCACCTGCGCCAGCCGTGCGTCGCCCGGGTCGGTGGGCAGCGGCTGCTCGATGTACTGGGTCTGCCCGCCCTGGCGATGCGGCGCGACCACCAGCCGCCGCGCGATGCGGTTGGCGACCTCGGCGCCGTACAGGCGGCGCACCAGATGCAGGCAGCAGTCGATGCCGGCCACGGTGCCGGCCGAGGTCAGCACGTCGCCGTCATCCACGTACAGCACATCCGGCTGCAGCCGCACCTGCGGATGGCGCCGGGCGAAGGTCTCCAGCGCGGCCCAGTGCGTGGTCGCCGGGCGGCCGTCGAGCAGCCCGGCATCGGCCAGCACGAAGGTGCCCAGGCACAGCCCCACCAGCTGCGCACCGGTGGCGTGAGCGCGGCGCAGCGCGTCGATCAGCGCCGCCGGCGCCGGTTCGTCCCGATCGCGCCAAGAGGGGACGATCACCGTGTCGGCGCCGTCCAGCCCCTCCAGTCCGTGGGCCGGCTGCACGCTGAAGCCGGCATCGGTGCGCAGCGGACCGGGCTCGGCCGCACAGACGCGCAGTTCGAAGGCGGGCAGGTCCGGCTCCGGGCGCGGCTCGAACACCTGGCACGGCACGGCCAGGTGGAAGGGACTGATGCGGTCGAAGGCGACCACGGCGATGCGATGCGGCGACATGGCCCGATTCTATCGAAAGTCGCACATCGGGCCACTCGTCGACCCCGCGACCGATGCCCAGACTGGCCGCCTTCTTTAACGAAAGGCTGCCGCCATGCCCGCTCCCCGTCGCGCTCTGCTGGTCATCGACGTCCAGAACGAATACTTCACCGGCCAGCTGCGCATCGCCCACCCGCCGGTGTCCGCATCGCTGCCCAACATCGTCCGCGCCATCGACGCCGCCCGCGCACAGGGGGTGCCGGTGGTGGTGGTCCAGCACACCATGGCGGCCGAGGCGCCGGTGTTCGCCGATGGCAGCGACACCTGGGCGCTGCATCCGGACGTGGCGGCCCGCCCGCGCGATCACCACCTCCTCAAGGCGCATCCCAGCGTGTTCACCGCCACCGACCTGGCCGCGTGGCTGGCCGCGCGCGACATCGATACCGTGACGGTGGTCGGCTACATGACCCACAACTGCAACGCGTCCAGCGTCTTCGAGGCCTTCCATCGCGGCCTGCACGTGGAAGTGCTCGGCGATGCCAGCGGCGCGCTGCCCTACGCCAACGCCGCCGGCCAGGCCAGCGCGGAGGAGATCCACCGCATCTTCAGTGTGGTCTTCCACAGCAACTTCGCCGCCGTGGTGAGCACCGAGGCCTGGATCGCGGCGCTGCAGGCCGGCCAGGCGCTGCAGCCGGACAATGTGCTGAGCTCCCACCAGCGCGCGCGGGCCGCCACGACCGAGCCGACGCCGACGGTGATCCGCAGCCGCGACTTCACCGGGACGCGCGCCTGGGAGGCCTTGCCGATCGCGCGGCTCGACGGCGTCGGCGTGCGCCTGCACTGGACCGACCAGCCGTATGTCTGGCACGTCAACGACGGGCAGGAGGTCTTCGCCGTGCTCGACGGACGCGTGCGGATGCACTGGCGCCAGGATGGAGCCGAGCAGACCGCGCTGCTGGAAGCCGGCGATGTCTTCCACGCGCCGGAAGGCACCGAGCACGTCGCCCATCCGCAGGGCGCGGCGCGGATCCTGGTGATCGAGCGCGAGGGCAGCCTCTAGCGGCGCGGCCTGGGCTCAGCCCATGCCGGCCAGCACCGGCAGTACCTGGGCCTCGTCCACGTCGGGCACCACCTCGGCCCTGCCGATGCCGCGCCACAGCACCAGGCGCAGGCGGCCGGCGATGTTCTTCTTGTCCAGGCGCATGCGCGCCAGCAGGGCCTGCGGCGACAGACCGGGCGGGATCTCGGTGGGCAGGCCGCAGGCGGTGAGCAGCGCGATCAGGCGCTCGGTGTCGGCGGCCTCGCTCATGCCCAGCCTGGCCGAAAGCCGCGCGGCCAGCACCATGCCCACGGCCACCGCCTCGCCGTGGTTGAGGTTGTCGTTGGCCACGCCGCCGTAGCCCTGTTCGGTCTCGATGGCGTGACCGAAGGTATGGCCCAGGTTGAGCAGGGCGCGCTCGCCCTTCTCCAGCGGATCGCGCGCCACGATCGCGGCCTTGGCCTCGCAGCTGCGTGCGATGGCGGTGGCCAGCGCGCCGGCATCGCCGTCCAGCAGCGCGGTGTGCTCTGCCTCCAGCCACTCGAAGAACAGCGGATCGCCCAGCGCGCCGTACTTGACCACCTCGGCCAGGCCGGCGCGCAGCTCGCGCGGCGGCAGCGTGGTCAGCGCGGTGGTGTCGGCGAACACCGCGCGCGGCGGATGGAAGGCGCCGACCAGGTTCTTGCCCTGCGGGATGTCCACCGCGGTCTTGCCGCCCACCGAGGAATCGACCATCGACAGCAGCGTGGTCGGCAGCTGGACCACGTCCACCCCGCGCATCCAGCAGGCCGCGGCGAAGCCGGCCAGGTCGCCGACCACGCCGCCGCCCAGGGCGAACACGCAGGCATCGCGGGTGGCGCCCAGTTCGGCCAGCGCCTCGATGGCCGCGCCGAAGTGGGCCAGCGTCTTGGACTCCTCGCCGGCCGGCAGCACGAAGCGCGCCAGCTGCAGCTCCGGGCGCGCCTCGCTCAGCGCCTGCGCCACCGCGTCGGCGTACAGCGGTGCCACGTGGGTATCGCTGACCAGCAGCGCATGGCGGCCGCGCACGTGCTGGGCCAGTTCCGCGCCGGCGCGCAGCAGGCTGGGGCCGATGTGGATGGCGTAGGGCGCGTCGCCGCCGACGTGGACGGTCTGGGTGGCGGGGGTCATGCGGTGGAAGCTCCGGTGGGTTGCCAGTCGCGCGCCAGCCGACCGACCAGGGCGGCGGTGGCTTCGCCCGGCGTGAGGCGGTCGGCGTCGAGCACCAGGTCGGCGACCTGGCGGTAGAGGGGATCGCGCACGGCGATCAGGTCGGTGAGCACCTGGCGGCGGTCGACGTTCTGCAGCAGCGGGCGGTTGCGGTCGCGGGCCACGCGCCGCAGCTGGGTCTCCACGTCCACGCGCAGGTAGATGACGAAGCCGCGCGCCTGCATCAGCGCGCGGTTGTCCGCATCGAGCACCGCGCCGCCGCCGCTGGCCACGACCTGGCCTTCGCCGGCCAGCAGCTGCGCCAGCGCCGCGCGTTCGCGGGCGCGGAAGCCGGCCTCGCCCTCGTGCTCGAAGATCTCCGGGATGCTCGACCCGGCGGCCTCGACCACGGCGTGGTCGGCATCGACGAAGCGCAGGCCGAAGCGTTCGGCGATGCGGCGGCCGATCGAGGTCTTGCCGGCGCCCATCGGGCCGACCATCACGAGGTTGGGGGCGGGATTCATCGCTCCGGATGATACTGGCGCCTCGCGCGCGCCGGCCACGGCCGTTGCAGGCGAAACTGCGGCCTCAGCCGGCGATCACCCGCCGCTGCGCGTCCACGCGGACCACGTGGTCGGCCAGCGTCGGCAGGGTGCGCAGCGCCTGGCGGCTGACACGCTCGTAGTGCTGGACGAAGCGCTCCAGCTGCGGGCGGGTCATGGCGCTGCGCTCGGGATGCTCGGCCTGCAGGCCTTTTTCGGCCTGCCAGCGCCAGTCCACGACATGCTCGAAGCCCGGCGGCTGCAGGAACCACAGCGCGTCGCAGGTCCGCCACAGCGCCGGGTAGTCGCGCGCCAGGGCGGCGTTGCAGTGGCTGCGCCAGGTGGCGTCGCGGTCCTCGTCGCGCTCCAGCGCGTTGATCGGCGCCACCAGGGCGGCCTGCGCCTGGGCCGGCGTGCCCAGGCACCAGCCATCGAAGATCACCAGATCCACCGGCCCGTCCAGCCGCGGCCAGGTCGATTCGGCCGCGCGGTCGTCGGCCAGCTTGTCGAAGCGTGGCAGCGCCACCGGGCGGCCCTCGCGCAGGGCCTGCAGCGTGTGCAGGGCCAGCGGCAGGTCGTGGGTGCCGGGCGGGCCGCGGGTGACCAGCAGCGGGTGCACCTGGCGCGCCAGGGCCTGGCGCGCGGCGCGGGTCAGGTAGAAGTCGTCCAGCGACAGCACCGCGCTGCGCAGGCCTTCGCGCTGCGCGGCCTGCGCCAGCTGCGCGGCCAGCGTGGACTTGCCGGTGCCCTGCAGCGCCGACAGGCCCCAGACCGGCACCGCCTGCGGCAGCGCACGCGCGCTGCGCAGCGCCGCGGATACCAGTGAATCGGGGAAGCCGTGCGTGGGATGCGTCATCGCGCGACAATAGCGCACCGCCTGCGGGCCGCTGCCGTATCCAACCAGATGAGCGAAGTGCAAGTCGATCTGTACGCCGAAGCCCTGAACACCTTTTCGGCCCTGTACGAAGAAGCCCGCCAGAGCGGCACCGAGCCCGAGTACAACGCCATGAGCGTGGCCACCGCCACGCTGGACGGCCATCCCTCGCTGCGCACCGTGCTGCTCAAGGCGCACGACGCGCGCGGCCTGGTGTTCTACAGTCATCTGGACAGCCAGAAGGGCCGCGAGCTGCAGGCCAATCCGCGCGCGGCGCTGCTGCTGCTGTGGCGCACGCTGCGCGAGGCCGGCATCCAGGTGCGCATCGAAGGCGCCGTGCAGCTGGTCACCGATGCCGAGGCCGATGCCTACTTCGCCACGCGTCCGCGCGAGAGCCAGCTCGGCGCCTGGGCCTCGGCGCAGTCGCACACGCTGAAGGACGCGGCCGAATTCCACGATCGCCTGGCCCAGGTCGAGGCCGAGTTCGACGGCGGCCCGGTGCCGCGTCCGGATGGCTGGACCGGGTTTCGCGTGGTGCCGGACAGCTTCGAGTTCTGGTACGGGGCCAGGTTCCGCCTGCACGAGCGCTGGCGCTATAAGCGCGCGCCGGACGGCCACTGGTCCAAGCGGATGCTGTTTCCTTGATCGCCCGCCTGCGGCGCCTGTCGGGGCACCGGCCGACCGTCCTGTTGCCGCTGTCTTGAGCGCCGCGTTCTCGATCCGCCCGGCCAGCGCGCAGGACCTGCGCGCCTGGGCCAGCCTGCAGGGCGAGCTGTGGCCCGACCAGGACCTGGACGCCCGCGCGCACGTGGCCGAGGCGCTGCAGCGCGCCGAGGCCGGCAACTTCCTGGCCTTCGCCGCGGACGGCACGGCGGTCGGCTTCGCCGAGGCCGCGCTGCGCAACGACTACGTCAACGGCACCGACAGCTCGCCGGTGGCCTTCCTGGAGGGCTGGTACGTCAATGCGCACTGGCGCGGTCAGGGCGTCGGACGCGCGCTGCTGTCGGCGGTGCGGCACTGGGCGCAGGCACAGGGCTGTACCGAGCTGGCCTCCGACACCGCGCTGGACAACGTGGCCGCGCAGCGCGCGCATGCCGCGTGCGGCTTCGCCGAGACCGAGCGCGTGGTGTACTTCCGCATGTCGCTGGACGACGAGGCCTGATGGCGATCGGCCCGCGCCGCATCGTCTGCCTCACCGAGGAGCCCTGCGAGACGCTGTACGCGCTGGGCGAATCGGCGCGCATCGTCGGCATCAGCGGCTTCACCGTGCGCCCGCCGCAGGCGCGGCGCGAGAAGCCCAAGGTCGCCGCGTTCACCAGCGCCAACCTCGACAAGATCCTGGCGCTCAAGCCGGACCTGGCGATCGGCTTCTCCGACATCCAGGCCGAGATCGCCGCCGCCCTGGTCAAGGCCGGCGTGGAGGTGTGGATCGCCAATCACCGCAGCGTGGCCGGCATCGTCGATTACGTGCGCCGGCTCGGCGCGCTGGTCGGCTGCGCGGCGCGCGCCGAGGCGTATGCCGGCGCGCTCGAGCGCGGCCTCGATGCCATCCGCGCGCAGGCCGCGTCGCTGTCGCAGCGGCCGATGGTGTACTTCGAGGAATGGGACCAGCCCCTGATCACCGGCATCCAGTGGGTGGCCGAGCTGATCGAGATCGCCGGCGGCCGCGACGCCTTCCCCGCGCTGTCGCGCGAGCCGCTGGCCAAGGGCCGCATCCTGGCCGATGGCGCGCCGGTGATCGCCGCGGCGCCGGACATCATCCTGGGCTCGTGGTGCGGCAAGCGCTTCCGCCCCGAGCAGGTGGCCGCGCGGCCCGGCTGGAACGCGATCCCCGCGGTGCGCGAGGGCCAGCTGCACGAGATCAAGTCGCCGCTGATCCTGCAGCCCGGCCCGGCCGCGCTGACCGACGGCGTGCAGGCGATCGCCGCGATCATCCAGGCCTGGAGCCGCCGAACGCGCTGACGCTCAGGCGGCGCCGGTGCGGCGCGCCAGCCACAGCGCCACGCCCGCGCAGCCCAGCGACAGCGCGAACGGCGCCGCATGCGCCAGCAGCGGCGCGCGCGCCAGCAGGGCGGCGAACACCGCCCCGCCGATGGTCAGCATGGTGGCCACCGTCACCGCTTCGCACAGCTGCAGCGCGGCGCTGTTGCGGCCCTGCTCGGCCGGCGGCGACAGCGACAGGGTCAGCACCGACAGGCTGGCGTAGAGCAGGCCCATGCCCAGTCCGGTGCAGGCCCAGCCGAGGATCGGCACCAGGACCGGCAGCGCCGGCCAGGCCGCGGCGACGGTGGTGGCCACGCCGATCGCCAGCAGCGCGCAGCCGGCGCGCACCAGGGTCTGGCGACGCAGGCGCGTCTGGTGACCCTGGAACCACGAACCGCAGAACCAGCCCAGCGCGCCCACGCTCAGCGCGATGCCTGCCCGGGTGGGCGACAGGCCGTGGGCCTGGCCCAGCACCAGCGGCAGGAAGGCCTCGCTGCCGAAGAACGCCGCCGCGGCCACGCCGCGCAGGCCGATCACGCTGGCCAGCCCGCGCGCCCCGCGCAGCGTGCCGCGCGGCAGCAGCCGCCAGACGCTGACCAGCAGCAGCGCCAGGGCGGGCAGCAGCACCAGCGCGGCGCGTGCGCCCGGCAGGTGGGCGGCCACTGACAGCGCGCATACGCCGATCGCCGCGCCGACGGCCCAGCCGATCGCATGTCCCGGCGCGCCCGCCTGCTTCGACGCGGGCAGGGCCGCCAGCGCGGGACGCAGCAGCCAGGCCGCCGGAAGCGCCAGCACCGGCACCGCCAGGAACACCCAGCGCCAGCCCAGGTGCTCGACCACCAGCCCGCTCAAGGCCGGACCGATCAGCGAGGGCACCACCCAGCCCGCGGAGAACGCCGCGAAGATCTTCGGCCGCAGCGCCTGCGGATACTGCCGGCCGACCAGCACGTACAGCGATACCGACAGCGCGCCGGCGCCCAGGCCCTGCACCAGGCGCCCGGCGATCAGCATCGGCATGCCGATCGCCAACCCGGCCAGCAGCAGGCCCACGACGAAGCAGGCCAGCCCGCCCCACAGCGCACCGGCCGGGCCGCGCCGGTCGCACCAGCGCCCGGCCACGGTCATGCCGACCACGCTGGTGGCCAGTGTGCTGCCGAAGGCGAAGGCATACAGCGGCAGTCCGTTCAGCGCCGTGGCCACCGTCGGCATCGCCGCGGCGATGGCCAGGGCCTCGAAGGCGCTGAGCGAGACCAGCGCGACCATGCCCAGCGTGGTGGCCCGGTAGCGCGGCGCCAGGACCGAAGTGACGGCGATGCCCTGCTCGGGCGTGGAAGTCGAAACGGAAGCACGCATGCAAACTTTGCTCTCTAGGCGCCGCGGCGGACACGCTTGCCTGGCGGCGGCGGGGACGGCAGCATGCAACCTCAACTTTGCTTGAGGTCAAGCCATGCAGGAACTGGCGGTCGGCGAGGTGGCCCAGCGCAGCGGCATGGCGGTGTCGGCGCTGCACTTCTACGAGAAGAAGGGGTTGATCCGCAGCCTGCGCACCGCCGGCAACCAGCGGCGCTACCGGCGCGATGTGCTGCGGCGTCTGGCGGTGATCCGCGTGGCCCAGCGCGTGGGCGTGCCGCTGGAATCGGTGCGTCGCGCCTTCGACGCGTTGCCCGAATCGCGCACGCCGACCCGGGCCGAGTGGGCACGCATGTCGGCCGCCTGGAAGCACGAACTGGATCAGCGCATCCTCGCCCTGCACCAGCTGCGCGACCAGCTCACCGACTGCATCGGCTGCGGCTGCCTGTCCCTGCGCCGCTGCCGGCTGAGCAATCCGGGCGATGCGCTGGGCGCCCAGGGCGATGGCCCGCAGCGGTGGCAGGTGGAGTAGGGCCGCCTTCGAGGGCGCTTCAGAAACTGCGTTCGAAGCGCAGCGGACCGCCGCCGATGTCGCTGGCCACGTCCAGCTCGAAGCGCAGCGTGTCGCGCGGGCTGATCTCCACGCTGCCGACCTGATCGACCGCATCGCCGGTCCGCAACGGCTTGAAGGTGATCTGCTGGCGACGGCCGGACAGATCCACCGCCACACCGCGCACGCTGCCCTGGACCGGCACCTCGTCGTCGCCCCGCCGCTGCCGCAGCGCCACGATCACCAGCGCCCGGCCGGCGCCGCGGTCCAGTCCGTAGGCCTGGGCGGCCGATTCGGGCAGGGCCAGGCTGGGCAGCGCGTTGTAGCGCACCTGCAGCGCGCCCAGCGTGCGCACGCTGTCCACCGGCGCCACCGGCTGCACGCGCTGCGGCGCCTGCCCGCCCGAACATGCGGCCAGCGCCAGGAGGCTCGCCAGCGGCAGGACCAAGCGCGAGGGCAGACGCGCCGGCACGGCGATCAGTCGTTGGCCGCCGACAGTTCGCCGCCGCGCCGCGCGGCCGCGGCGATGGCCTGCGCGGTCAGCGCCTCGAAGCCACCGGCCTGGAAGGTCTCGATCGCGGCCTGGGTGGTGCCGTTGGGCGAGGTCACGCGCCGGCGCAGTTCGGCCGGCGGTTCGCCCGCCTCGGTCAGCATGCGCGCCGCGCCGAGCACGGTCTGCAGCGTCAGCGCACGCGCCGCTTCGGCGGGCAGGCCCTGGGCGATGCCGGCCGCCTCCATCGCCTCGGCCAGCAGGAAGACATAGGCCGGCCCGCTGCCGGACACGGCGGTGACCGCATCCATCTGCGCCTCGGTGTCGATCCACACGGTCGGGCCGGCGCTGGAGAGCAGGGCATCGGTGCGCGCACGCCCGGCGTCGTCGACCTGCGGCGTGGCGAACAGACCGGTCACGCCCGCCCCCAGCATCGCCGGCGTGTTGGGCATGGCGCGCACCACCGCGACCTCGCCACCCAGCCAGCGCGAGAGCTGCGCGGCGGTGATGCCGGCGGCGATCGAGACCACCAGCGGCTTGGCCGACTGCGCCGCAGTGGCCAGGCCTTCGCACACCCCGCGCATCACCTGCGGCTTGACCGCGAACAGCCACAGCGAGGCGCCCTGCACGGCCTCGCCGGCCTCCGCGAACACCTGCACGCCGAACTGCCGGGCCAGGCCATCGCGCAGCTCGGCCACCGGCTCGGCCACGCGGATGCTGGCCGGCGCCGCCCCGCGTGCGATCAGCCCGCCGATCAGGCTGCGCGCCATGTTGCCGCCGCCGATGAAGGCGACCGTGTCGACGGCCGGCGCTGCGGATTCGGAACTCGATACGGTCATGGCGGCCTGATGCCCGGTGCGGTGAAGGATCGCCCGGATTATCGCCGTTCCCGGCGCACCGATGTGGGAGCCCCCTTTAGGACCTCTTTCCTCTTTGAAGCCTCTTCCCCCTGTGGGAGCCGCCATGGCGGCGATGAGGCTTTCCCGGTAGAGCCTCGCGCCGCCATTGGCCAAAAAGGCCGCGAGGGCGGCTCTTACCTGTAGAGCGGAGCTTGCTCCGCTGCTCTTCGTTCGGTTCGTGGGAAGGCCCCAGCGGAGCAAGCTCCGCTCTACACGCAGACCGCTGCGAGATTTGAGAGACAGTGGCTCCCACCAAGCGTCAGGCCTTGACCGGCCGCGCGCCGAACAGGGCGGTACCCACCCGCACCATGGTCGGGCCTCAGCCACGGCCAGCACGCAGTCCTCGCTCATCCCCATCGACAACGTATCCATTGCGGCGCGGCGTGGCGCATTCATGTAGTCGCTTCGCCTTGCTCCTGTGGGAGCCGCCATGGCGGCGATGAGGCTTTCCCGGTAGAGCCTCGCGCCGCAATTGGCCAAAAAGGCCACGAGGGCGGCTCTTACCTGTAGAGCGGAGCTTGCTCCGCTGCTCTTCGTTCGGTTCGTGGGAAGGCCCCAGCGGAGCAAGCTCCGCTCTACACGCAGGCGGCTGCGAGATTTGAGAGACAGTGGCTCCCACCAAGCGTCAGGCCTTGACCGGCCGCGCGCCGAACAGGGCGGTGCCTACCCGCACCATGGTCGCGCCCTCGGCCACGGCCAGCGCGCAGTCCTCGCTCATCCCCATCGACAGCGTATCCACGCCGGCGTGGCGCGCCGCCAGCGCATCGAACAGCTGCTTCATGCGCACGAACGCGGCCCGGCGCAGCGCCGGATCCTCGTGCGGCGCCGGGATCGCCATCAGCCCGCGCAGCGCCAGCCGCGGCTGCGCGGCGATCGCCTCGGCCAGCGACTCGACTGCTTCGGGCGCACAGCCATGCTTGCTGGATTCATCGTCGATGTTGACCTGGATCAGCACGTTGAGCGGCCCGCGCTGCGGCGAGCGCGCCGCCGCCAGAGCCGCGACCAGCTTGGGCCGGTCAACCGTCTGCACCCAGTCGAACAGCTCCGCCGCCAGGACCGCCTTGTTGGACTGCAGATGGCCGATCAGATGCCACTCCAGCGCCAGCGCGGACAGCTCGGCCCGCTTGGCCTGCGCCTCCTGCACATAGTTCTCGCCGAACACGCGCTGGCCCGCGGCGGCCAACTCGGCCACCGCCTGCGCCGGATGAAACTTGGACACGGCCACCAGCGTGGGCATGGGCCGCTTGGCCGCGTCGGCTGCGTTCCGCAGCCTGTTCAGGGTGTCGCTCAGACGCTCGGAAAGCACGGTAAACAGGCCCGTTGGCAGTGTCGGGAAGGGCGCTATACTGCCTTTCGGGGATGTAGGGTTCCAGTTCGCAACACTTTCCACAGGGGCAAACCAGACGCATGGATATCGCCGAACTACTGGCCTTCTCGGTCAAGAACAAGGCCTCGGACCTGCATCTGTCCGCCGGGCTGCCGCCGATGATCCGCGTGGATGGCGACGTGCGCCGCATCAACATCCCCGCCCTGGATCACAAGCAGGTCCACGCGCTGGTCTACGACATCATGTCGGACAAGCAGCGCCGCGATTACGAGGAATTCCTCGAGGTCGACTTCTCCTTCGAGATCCCCTCGCTGGCGCGCTTCCGCGTCAACGCCTTCAACCAGAACCGCGGCGCCGGCGCGGTGTTCCGCACCATCCCGTCCGAGGTGCTGACCCTGGAGGACCTGGCCTGCCCGCCGCTGTTCCGCGAGATGGTGCAGCAGCCGCAGGGCCTGATCCTGGTGACCGGACCGACCGGCTCGGGCAAGTCGACCACGCTGGCGGCGATGATCGACTACATCAACAAAAGCGAATACGGCCACATCCTCACCGTCGAGGACCCGATCGAATTCGTCCACACCTCGCAGAAGTGCCTGATCAACCAGCGCGAGGTGCACCGCGACACGCACGGCTTCAACGAAGCGCTGCGCTCGGCGCTGCGCGAGGACCCCGACTACATCCTGGTCGGCGAGTTGCGCGACCTGGAGACCATCCGCCTGGCGCTGACCGCCGCGGAAACCGGCCATCTGGTGTTCGGCACCCTGCACACCAGCTCGGCGGCCAAGACCATCGACCGCATCATCGACGTGTTCCCCGCCGGCGAGAAGCCGATGGTGCGCTCGATGCTGTCCGAATCGCTGCGCGCGGTGATCAGCCAGGCGCTGCTGAAGAAGGTCGGCGGCGGCCGCACCGCCGCCTGGGAAATCATGGTCGGCACCCCGGCCATCCGCAACCTGATCCGCGAGGACAAGGTCGCGCAGATGTATTCGGCCATCCAGACCGGCCAGCAGTACGGCATGATGACCCTGGACCAGCACCTGCAGGACCTGGTCAAGCGCAGCCAGATCACGCGCCACCAGGCCAAGGAATACGCCAAGGACAAGCGGTTGTTCGAGTAGTGGGGATTGGGGATTCGGGATTGGGGATTCGTAAAAGCGGTCCTCTTCCCGATCCCGGCGTCGCCCGCTCCTCCCAATCCCGAATCCCCAATCCCGATTCCCAGCTCCGAAGGAGCACGCATGAGCGCCATCGACTTCACCTCGTTCCTCAAGCTGATGGCGCATCAGAAGGCGTCGGATCTGTTCATCACCTCGGGCATGCCGCCGTCGATCAAGGTGCATGGCAAGCTCACCCCGATCACGCAGACGCCGCTGACGCCGCAGCAGTCGCGCGACCTGGTGCTCAACGTCATGACCCCCGCCCAGCGCGAGGAGTTCGAGAAGACCCATGAGTGCAACTTCGCCATCGGCGTGGCCGGCGTGGGCCGCTTCCGCGTGAGCTGCTTCTACCAGCGCAACCAGGTGGGCATGGTGCTGCGCCGGATCGAGACCAAGATCCCCAGCGTCGATGAGCTCAACCTGCCGCCGGTCATCAAGACCCTGGCGATGACCAAGCGCGGCATCATCATCTTCGTCGGCGCCACCGGCACCGGCAAGTCGACCTCGCTGGCGGCGATGATCGGCTACCGCAACCAGAACTCGACCGGCCACATCATCACCATCGAGGACCCGATCGAATTCGTGCACAAGCACGAGGGCTGCATCATCACCCAGCGCGAGGTCGGCATCGACACCGACAGCTGGGAGAACGCGCTGAAGAACACGCTGCGCCAGGCGCCGGACGTGATCATGATCGGCGAGGTGCGCACCCGCGAGGGCATGGACCACGCCATCTCCTTCGCCGAGACCGGCCACCTGGTGCTGTGCACCCTGCATGCCAACAACGCCAACCAGGCGATGGACCGCATCATCAACTTCTTCCCCGAGGACCGCCGCAGCCAGCTGCTGATGGACCTCTCGCTCAACCTCAAGGGCGTGGTCGCCCAGCAGCTGGTGCCGACCCCCGACGGCAAGGCGCGCCGGGTGGCGATGGAGATCATGCTGGGCACGCCGCTGATCCAGGACTACATCCGCGACGGCGAGATCCACAAGCTCAAGGAAGTGATGAAGGAGTCCACCAATCTGGGCATGAAGACCTTCGACCAGAGCCTGTTCGAGCTCTACCAGGCCGGCGAGATCTCCTACGAGGACGCCCTGCGTTACGCCGACTCGCAGAACGAGGTGCGCCTGCGCATCAAGCTGGCTCAGGGCGGCGACGCGCGCACCCTGGCCCAGGGCCTGGACGGCGTTGAGGTCGCCGAGGCGCGCTGAGTCGCCGATTCAAGGAACCGTGGTGCCCAAGGGGCGCCGCCACTGACGACAGGGGATGTTGATGGAACTACAGGCGGAAAATCCGTATCAGGCGCCTCGGGCGCCGCTCGACAGTGTGTCCGCCGGCCCGTCCAGGACGGTGCCTTTGCTTTATGCGCCGGCGACCTGGAAGTTCCTGCTGCTGTCCTTTGGCACGCTGGGCCTCTATCTCATCATCTGGTTCTACCGCAACTGGGTCGCCTTGCGGCGCGCCCGGCAGGTCGATCTCTGGCCGGTACCGCGCGCGATTTTCTCGGGCATCACCGCCTACTTCTGCTTCGAGCAGATGGAAGATCTGCTCGCCAAGCGGATGGGGCGCCGAGCTCCGCAGCTCAATGGCGGGCTGATGGCGTTCCTGTACTTCATCCTTTGCGTGACCTCGCGCCTGCCGCATCCCATCTGGATGATCTCCCTGCTTGCGCCGCTTCCGGTGCTCTGGGTCAACCTGCGGGTGCGCGCGGCCCACCTGGCCAGCAGCGAAGAGATCTGCGCCGACGATCCCCTGTCCTGGGGAGCCTGGATTCTGGTGGCGTTTGGCTTCCTCTTCTGTGCGCTGGCCCTGGTCGGCTTGCTGCTGCCGGATCCGGGCTAAGCGGTTTCCGGCGTAACGAAAGTCGGAACTTGGCTCGCTAAACTGCACGCGCCCCTTCCTGCTGCCGCCCGCCGTGACACCTGCCAAGCCGCCTTCCGACGCTTCTGCCCTCGATACGCCTGCGCAGGAGATCGGCCTGGACGATGGCGGCGCCGATCATTCGCCGCCGGGGCGTGGTGGTCACCTCGGGGCCGCTGACGCCGCCGCCGGATTCGGAAGGCACGGCGGTCGATGATCGGGCGTTCCACCACTCCGTGGCCGAAGACGTGCAGGGCATGGTGCTGGCCACGCTGACCGCTTCGTTGGGGCTGGCGGTGTTCGCCAAGGGCGGGCTGATGATCGGCGGCATGGCGGGCGTGGCCTTCCTGGCGCATTACACCTTCGGCTGGAACTTCGGTCTGATGTTCGTGCTGGTGAACCTGCCGTTCTACTGGCTCTCGGTGCGGCGCATGGGCTGGGAGTTCACCCTCAAGACCTTCGTGGCGGTCGGCGCCTGCGGCGTGCTCACCGACCTGCTGCCGCACTGGGCACCGTACGCGCAGATGACGCCGCTGTACTCGGCGCTGGTCGGTGGCGCGTTGGTCGGCATGGGCATCCTGTTCTTCATCCGCCACCACGCCAGCCTGGGCGGCGTGGGCATCCTGGCCGTCTACCTGCAGCGCACGCGCGGCATCAGCGCGGGCAAGGTGCAGATGACCTTCGATGCGGTGCTGATGGGCGTGGCCTGCTTCACGCTGGCGCCGTCGAAGGTGCTGTACTCCGCGCTGGGGGCGGTGGTGCTCAGCCTGGTGCTGATGTTCAACCACCGGCCGCATCGGTATATGGGTGTGTGATGTCCCGCGGGCGCCTCGTAGCGGTGGACTGACCTGGTATCCACCAATCACCTGCCGCTTCGCGCCTGCCAGTGTGTTGGCGATCAGGCTTCGATTCGCCGACGCAGGGACTGCGCATCGAAGGGGGCGTGGACCTTGGCGTCGTTGTCGAAGTAGCAGTAGACATCGCGCGATGACCTGCGCGGAGGGGCCAGCGAAGCGAACTTGCGTGCATCGGCCGCTTCACCGCCGTTCGCCCAACGCCGGATCCGAGCCGCCCAGCGGTCGAGCGCGGCATCGCTGTAGCCGCTGGCATACAGTTCCGTATCGCCGTGCAGGCGGATGTAGACGAAGTCGGCGGTGACATCCTCCGCATAGGGATGACGGCCGGCAGTGTCGGCCACCACCAGCGCGACGTTGTGGCGTCGCAGGAGACGGACGAAACGCGGATCGGCGAAGCTGTCATGGCGTACTTCGACCGCGTGGCGCAGCCGGCGCAGCGGTTGCTGCGGAAGGGCGCAGCGGCCGGCCATCCGCGGCTCCCGGCGCCGGGCCAGCGCCAGCGCTGCGTCGGTGTCCCGCGGCAGCAGGTCGAAGAACGCAGCGAACAGCGTCTCGTCGAAAGCCAGATTCGGAGGGAATTGCCACAGCAGCGGCCCCAGCTTCGTACCCAGGCGCAGCAGGCCGGAGGCGAAGAAGTTCGCCAGCGGCCGGTCGATATCCCGCAGGCGCTTGACGTGGGTGACGAAGCGAGGCCCCTTGACCGCGAACACGAAGTCTTCCGGCGTCTGCTCCGCCCATTGCGCCCAGCTGGAGGGAGACTGCAGAGAATAGAAAGAGCCGTTGAGCTCGATGCTGGGAAACATCGCCGACGCATATTCAAGCTCGCGCCGTTGCACCAGCCCTTCGGGATAGAACCTGCCGCGCCATCCCGCATAGCGCCAGCCGGAAATGCCGACCCTGATCGTCATGCCTGCAGTGTTGCCTGCGCCAGGCGCGGGCAAGGTGAAGAGGCTAGGCATCGCGGAAAGGCTCAGCCTCGCGCCGGGGCTCTGACGCTATGGGCATCGCGGGCGTGGGCCGCTCCTTCCACGGTCGCTTCATCCGCGAAGGGCTTGCTGGCAGGTCACATCCCCGTTGAGGGGGTTCGAAGTCTCGGATCGCCTGAGTACCCGGGCCGTCATTCCCGCGAACGCGGGAATCCAGGGACGTTGCGCTTTGCTTTTGAGCCTGCCTGTATTGGCCTGCCCTCAGGCATCATCCCTCATGCTTTGAAGGTTCGTCATTCCACGTGATTTGTGGGGCGGTGCTGTTCTTTTCAGGGACACCGCGTACTCAAGTGGGTTCTGTCGTCTGGGGCTCCGCGATTTCTGTCCCGGTCTCTTCGCCGCACGTTGCGGGACGGGAGAGCGGCAGCAAAAGCGAAAGGAGCAACGTCCCTGGATTCCCGCGTTCGCGGGAATGACGGAAGAAAGTGAACGACGCGCTGTGCGCTTTCGCGAGAATGACGGAGGGGAGTCGCGACGCGTTGCACGCGTTCCCGGAATGATGGGACAACGCGAACGACGAAGGACCCCTGTCCACGGGGAGGGTGGCTTAGGCCAAGTGATCCAAGCGCTGGCGCTACTTCTTCGTCTTCGCCGACCTCAGTGGCTTGCTCGCCTGCATCCACGCCGGCTTGTGCCTGGCCGCGGCGGCGAACGCCGGGCAGCCTTCGTGGTGCGCGCCGGGCAGGTAGCCCAGGCTCATCAGGAACTCGCCGGTGATCTCGCCGCCGGTGAAGCGGAAGGTCCGCTTGAACAGCTTCACCCAGTCCGCTTTTTCCAGCGGGTGGTGGGCGTCCAGCCAGGCGGCGAAGCTGCCGTGCGAGGCGCGCAGGGTCTGGATGACCTGGGCGTTGTGGATCGCGGCCAGCACCTTGAGGCGGTTGCGGATGATGCCGGCGTCGGCCAGCAGGCGCGCGATGTCGGCCTCGCCGTAGGCGGCCACCTGGTCCACGTCGAAGCCGCTGTAGGCGGCGCGGAACGCGACGCGCTTGCGCAGGATGGTCTCCCAGCTCAGGCCGGCCTGGTTGATCTCCAGCAGCAGGCGCTCGAACAGCACCGATTCCTCGCGCTGCGGAAAGCCGTACTCGGTGTCGTGGTAGTCGCCGTGGATCGGGTGGCCGGGGGCGATCGCGCAGTAGCCGCTCATGGGGGCAGTCCGGGTCGGTGAAGGGAGGGGCGGGCGTCAGCCCGCCTCGCGGACCACGTCGATCAGCGCCGGCCCATAGCGGTCCAGCTTGCTGCCGCCTACGCCGCCCACGCGCGCCAGGGCGCGCAGGTCGGTCGGGCGCTGCTGGGCGATGTTGCGCAGCGTGGCGTCGTGGAAGATGACGTAGGCCGGCACGTTCTGCTCCTTGGCCAGTTGCGCGCGCAGGCGGCGCAGGGCCTGGAACAGCGGCTGGTCGGTCTCGGGGACCTCGGCCGCGGCCGGGCTGGTGCCCCCGCTGCGCTGGCGCAGCTTGGGCGAATCCTTGCGCAGCAGCAGGGTTTGCTGGCCCTGCAGGACCGGCTTGGCCGAGGGCGTCAGGCGCAGGCTGCCGTGGCCTTCGGCGTCGACCTCCAGCACGCTGGCGGCCACCAGCTGGCGGAACACGCCGCGCCAGGTCGCCGCGTCGAGATCGCTGCCGATGCCGTAGGTGGTGAGCTGATCGTGGCCGAGCTGGCGGATGCGCTCGGTGTCGGCGCCGCGCAGCACGTCGATCAGATGCGCCGCGCCGAAGCGCTGGCCGGTGCGGTACACGCAGCTCAGCGCCTTGCGCGCGGCCTCGGTGGCGTCCCAGGTCGCGGCCGGGGTCAGGCAGTTGTCGCAGTTGCCGCAGGGCTGCGGGTAGGTCTCGCCGAAGCCGGCCAGCAGCACCTGGCGCCGGCACTGCATCGATTCGCAGTAGCCCAGCAGCTGGTCGAGCTTGCGCCGCTCCAGGCGCTTGCGCTCCTCGGCGGCCTCGCCCTGTTCGATCATCTGCTTGAGCAGCACCACATCGCCCAGGCCATAGGCCAGCCACGCCTGGGCGGGCTCGCCGTCGCGGCCGGCGCGGCCGGTTTCCTGGTAATAGCCCTCCAGCGACTTGGGCAGGTCGGTGTGGGCGACGAAGCGCACGTCCGGCTTGTCGATGCCCATGCCGAAGGCGATGGTCGCGCACATGACGATGCCGTCCTCGCGCAGGAAGCGGCGCTGGTTCTCGGCGCGCAGCCGCGCATCCAGGCCGGCGTGGTAGGGCAGGGCGTCGAAGCCCTTCTCGCGCAGGAACTCGGCGGTCTGCTCGACCTTCTTGCGCGACATACAGTAGACGATGCCGGCCTGGCCCTTGTGGTCCTCCAGGAAGTCCAGCAGCTGGCGGCGGCCGTTGTCCTTCTGTACCACGGTGTAGCGGATGTTGGGCCGGTCGAAGGAGCTGACGAAGCGGCGCGCGTCCTCCAGCTGCAGGCGCTCGGCGATCTCGGCCTGGGTCGGCGGGTCGGCGGTGGCGGTCAGCGCGATGCGCGGCACCTGCGGCCAGCGCTCGTGCAGCACGGTGAGCTGGCGGTACTCGGGGCGGAAGTCGTGGCCCCACTGCGACACGCAGTGCGCCTCGTCGATGGCGAACAGGCTCACTTGTGCGCGATCGAGCAGCGACAGAAAGCGTGGGGTCAGCAACCGCTCGGGTGCCACGTACAGCAGATCCAGCTCGCCGGACAGCAGGTCGCGCTCGACCTGCTGGGCGGCCTGGGCCTCGAGCGAGGAGTTGAGGAACTCGGCGCGCACGCCCAGCTGGCGCAGCGCCTCGACCTGGTCCTGCATCAGCGCGATCAGCGGCGAGACCACGATCGCCGTGCCCTCGCGCAGCAGCGCCGGCACCTGGTAGCACAGCGACTTGCCGCCGCCGGTGGGCATCAGCACCAGGGCGTCGTGGCCGCTGGCCAGGTGCTCGACGATGGCGGCCTGCTCGCCGCGGAAACCAGGGTGTCCGAACACCCGGTGGAGGATTTCTAGCGCACGTTCCTGCATGCGTACAGGATACCGGGCCGCGGTCTCATCCCCCAGATACGCAATGCCCGGCGCAGGGCCGGGCATCGACTACAAATCACGTCGGAAATCTCCGACGCTGCACCCCGCATGCCACCTCCAGCGCCCAGCAAGCCCACTGGTGGAGAGCCCCCTTGAGTCAAGGGGGCGCGCCGAAGGCGCGGGGATCTGGGTGCCAAGGCGCGGGGCCCAGCATCTGCGACGCAGATGCTGGGAGGTCATGCCTGCGCCGCAGGCGGGACCGGACCCTTACTGCAACAGCGACCGCAGCATCCACGCGTACTTCTCGTGGGTGTTCAGGCGCTGGGTCATCAGGTCCACGGTCGGGTCGTCGCTGCCGTTCTCGGCGGTCTTCAGCGTCTGGCGCGCGGTGCGGCAGACCGCCTCGTTGCCGACCACCAGCTGGCGCACCATCTCCTTCCAGTCGGCGCTGTCGGACAGGCCGGCCTCCTCGGGGATGGAGCTGAGCGCGACGAACTCGCGGTACGAACCCGGCGCGTTGTAGCCCAGGGCGCGGATGCGCTCGGCGACTTCGTCCAGCGCGCCCCACTGTTCGGTGTACTGGGTCTCGAACATCAGGTGCAGCGAGTTGAACATCGGCCCGGTCACGTTCCAGTGGAAGTTATGGGTCTTCAGGTACAGCGTGTACGCGTCGGCCAGATAGTGCGACAGGGCGGCGGCGATGTCCTTGCGATCGGCCGGACTGATCCCGATATCCACACGCGGGGCGCTCGGCGCGGCGGCGGCCAGCGGCGTGCCCTTCTTCTTGGTGGCGGGTTTGGTCTTGGTCTTGGCCATGTGCAACTCCTCATCAGTGGCGATGCGTCACAATAAACGCCGCAGATGAAGATTGGTAATCAAAAGATTCACGCAGAACGATTCATGGCTTCAATCGCCCCGCTTCCCGCCCAGCCCGACGCCGCGCGGCGCGCCATCGATGGCGCGCTGAGCCGCGACCGTGGCCGCCTGCACGGCCTGTGGTCGCGCTGGAAGGCGGCACCGGAGGACGCGCAGCTGCGCGCGCGCTTCGGCCAGGCGCTGGCCGAGTCGGTGGCCGCCTGCCAGGCGCGCGCGGCCAACCTGCCGGCGGTGACCCTGGACCAGGCGCTGCCGATCGCGCGCGAGGGCGAGCGGATCGTCGAGCTGATCCGCCAGCACCAGGTCGTGGTGATCGCCGGCGAGACCGGCTCGGGCAAGACCACCCAGCTGCCCAAGCTGTGCCTGGCGGCCGGGCGCGGCGCGGCCGGCATGATCGGCTGCACCCAGCCGCGCCGCATCGCCGCGCGCGCGGTGGCCCGCCGCGTGGCCGAGGAGCTGCAGGTGCCGCTGGGCGGCGCGGTCGGCTACCAGGTGCGCTTCAACGACAACGTCGGCGACGACACGCGCATCAAATTCATGACCGACGGCATCCTGCTGGCGGAGATCGCCAGCGACCGCTGGCTGTCGAACTACGACACGATCATCGTCGACGAGGCGCACGAGCGCAGCCTCAACATCGACTTCCTGCTGGGATATCTGAAGCAGCTGCTGCGCAAGCGCCGCGACCTGAAGGTCATCGTCACCTCGGCGACCATCGACACGGCGCGCTTCGCCGCGCACTTCGACGATGCGCCAGTGGTCAGCGTGGAAGGGCGCACCTTCCCGGTGGAAGTGCGCTATCGCCCGCTGGAGGAGCAGGGAGTGGAGCGCGGGGATTCGGGATTGGAGACCGCGGATGGCCGCGAGCGCTCGACATCCCGTGCTTCCGCCAATCACGACGCCCGAATCCCCACTCCCGACCTCACCGTCAACGATGCGATCGTCGCGGCGGTCGACGAGATCACCCGCGAAGACGCGCGCGGCGACGTGCTGATCTTCCTGCCGGGCGAGCGCGAGATCCGCGATGCGCACCAGGCGCTGGAACGGCGCAAGTACCGCCACACCGAGGTGCTGCCGCTGTACGCGCGGCTGTCGGCCAAGGACCAGGACGCGGTGTTCAATCCCGGCGCGCAGCGGCGCATCGTACTGGCCACCAACGTGGCCGAGACATCGCTGACCGTGCCGCGCATCCGCTACGTGGTCGATCCCGGCCTGGCGCGGGTCAAGCGCTACAGCCCGCGGCAGAAGCTGGACCGCCTGCACATCGAGCCGGTCAGCCAGGCCAGCGCCAACCAGCGCATGGGCCGCTGCGGGCGCGTGGCCGAAGGCATCTGCGTGCGCCTGTACGCGCAGGCCGATTTCGAGGCGCGTCCGCGCTATACCGACCCAGAGATCCGGCGTTCCTCGCTGGCCGGCGTGATCCTGCGCATGCTGCAGCTGGGCTTGGGCCGGATCGAGGATTTCCCGTTCCTGGAGGCGCCGGACGAGCGCGCCATCGCCGATGGCTGGCAGCAGCTGGTCGAGCTGGGCGCGGTCACCGAGGCCGACCGCCACGGCCTGCGCAAGCTGACCGAGGTCGGCCGGCGCATGGCGCGCCTGCCGGTGGACGTGAAGCTGGCGCGCATGCTGGTCGCCGCGCAGGCGCACGGCTGCCTGCGGCCGATGCTGGTGATCGCCGCGTTCCTGGGGATCCAGGATCCGCGCGAGCGCCCGCCCGAGGCGCGCGAGGCAGCCGACAACGCGCATGCCAAGTTCGCCGATGCGCGCTCGGAGTTCGTCGGCATCCTGCGGCTGTGGGACGGCTATGCGCAGGCGCACGAGGAGCTGACCCAGTCCAAACTGCGCGACTGGTGCGGGCGCCACTTCCTGGGCTTCCTGCGCATGCGCGAGTGGCGCGAGCTGCATCGCCAGCTGCGGGTGCTGTGCGAAGAGCTGGGCTGGGCCGAAGAACCGGCCGCCGCCGCGATGGCGCCACTGCTTGCCGGTTCGCCCGCCGCGCCGGTCGGGCAGGACGGCAAGCCCGCTTCGCGGCCCACGCGCGGCGAACTGCATCGCGCCGCGCGCCTGGCGCGCGAGGGCAAGGCCTCGCCGCCGGGCGCAGCGCCGGCCCAGGCCGCGCCTGCGCCCACGGGCCAGGACGACAGCGCGCCGCGGATCAGCGAGCGCGAGCGCAGCGCGGCCTACCAGTCGCTGCACCGCGCGCTGATCGCCGGCCTGCCGACCCAGGTCGGGCATCGCACCGAGAAGGGCGATTTCCTGGCCCCGCGCCAGCGCCGGTTCCATCTGTTCCCCGGCTCGGCCCTGGCCAAGAAGCCGCCGGCCTGGGTGCTCACCGCCACGCTGCTGGACACCCAGCGCGTGTGGGGCCTGACCAACGCGGCGATCGAGCCGGACTGGGTGATCGCCGAGGTGCCGCAGCTGCTGGCGCGCAAGCATTTCGACCCGCACTGGTCGCGCGCGCAGGGGCAGGTGCTGGCCTCCGAGCAGATCAGCCTGTTCGGCCTGGTGCTGGCGCCGAAGAAGCCTGTGCACTACGGCCGCATCGCGCCGCAGGAGGCGCATGAACTGTTCGTGCGCCAGGGCCTGGTGCCGGGCGAGATCAACACGCGCGCCTCGTTCGTCGCCGACAACGGCAAGGTGCTGGCCGCCGCGCACGAGGAAGAGGCCAAGCTGCGCCGCGCCGGCATCGTCGCCGACGAGGACTGGCAGGCGCGCTGGTATCTGGACCGCATCCCGGGCGAACTGCACTCGGCCGCAGGCCTGGACGCGTGGTGGAAGACGCTGCCCGACGACAAGCGCGGCGGCCTGCGCTGGTCGCTGGCCGACCTGCTGCCGGGCGAGGGCAGCGAGGCCGATCGCTATCCGAAGTATTTCGCGCTGGGCGATGCGCGCCTGCCGCTGCACTACACCTTCGAGCCGGGCGCGGAGGACGACGGCGTCACCCTCGAGGTGCCGCTGCATCTGCTGAACGCCCTGGATGCGGCGCGGCTGTCGTGGCTGGCGCCGGGCTTCGTCGCGGAGAAGGCGGCCGCGCTGATCCGCACGCTGCCCAAGGCGCAGCGGCGCAACTTCGTGCCGGCGCCGGACTTCGGCCGCGCTTTCTTCGAGGCGCATCGCAAGCCCTCGGGCGACGATCTGCGCGGCGAGCTGGCGCGCTTCCTGGCCAAGGCCACCGGCGTGGCGGTGAGCGCGCTGGATTTCGACGAAGCCGCGCTGGAGCCGCATCTGCGCATGCACCTGCGCCTGCGCGACGAGCAGGGCAAGGTGCTGGCGTCCTCGCGCGATCTGGAGGCGCTGCGCGAGCGCTTCGGCACGCAGGCCGGCCATGCCTTCGCCGCGCGCGCCGGGCGGGCGCTGGCCAGCGAAGGCCTGCACGCCTTCCCGCACGACCCGATCCCGCTGCAGGTGCCCGGCGAAGCCGGTGTGCCGGCGTATCCGGCGCTGGTGGACGAGGGCGACAGCGCCGCGCTGCGCATCTTCGCCGACCGCGCGCAAGCGGCCGCGGCGCATCCGCGCGGCGTGCGGCGCCTGCTGGAGCTGGCGCTGGCCGACAAGGTCAAGCAGGCACGCAAGCAACTGCCGGTCTCGCCCAAGACAGGGCTGCTGTATGCGGCCATCGAGTCGCAGGAGCGCCTGCGCGGCGATATCGTCGATGCGGCCCTCAACGCGGTGCTGGCCGAGGGCCTGGGCGAGATCCGCGACCCGGGGAGCTTCGCCCAGCGCCGCGACGCGGCCGGCAAGGCGCTGTTCGGCGAGGCGATGGAGCGGCTCAAGCTGGCCGAGGCGATCCTGGCCGGCGTGGCCGAGCTCAAGCCCGAGCTGGAGGCGCCGCTGATGGGCTGGGCGCGCGGCAACCTTGACGATCTCACCGCCCAGCTGGCCGCGCTGGTGCATCCGGGCTTCCTGCGCGACACGCCGGCGCCGGCGCTGGCCCAGTTCCCGCGCTATCTCAAGGCGATGAAGCTGCGCGCCGAGCGGGCCAAGCGCGATCCCACCCGCGACCAGCAGCGCATGCTGGAGCTAGTGCCGTTCATGCAGGCGCTCGAGGATGCCGCCGCGCTGGGCCGCGCCGCCTCGGACGACTGGCAGGCGCTGCGCTGGGATCTGGAGGAACTGCGCGTGTCGCTGTTCGCCCAGGAGCTGGGTGCCCGCAGCGGCGTCAGCCCGAAGAAGCTGGCCCAGCGCGTGGCCGCCCTGCAGGGGCGCTGACTCGCTCCCTCCCTTTCGCGTAGCGAAGGGGAGGGCTGGGGAGGGGTGCTGTTGCTTTGGCTTTTCAGGCGCTCCGCGAAAGGCACCCCCTCCCAGCCTCCCCCTGCCCGCTGCGCGGGCAAGGGGAGGGGCAGAGGCGCGGCAGCGCCCAGGGATCACTCATCTCCGCTGACGCGCTCGCCCATCAGCTCGCGCTGTCGCTTCTCCAGCTCCTCGGCGTAGCGCTTGCGCACGAAGTTTTCGGACAGCACGCCGAGCACCTTGCGCTCGTCGTCGACCACGGCCAGTTCGTCGGCCTGGGTGGCGTCGAAGACCTTCATGATCGACACGATGTCGGTGTCGGCGGTCAGCGCCGTGTCGCGGTGCTGGGCGTACTGCGCCACGGTGGCGTCCTCGCGCACGCGGTCGGCGTAGACCGTCGACAGGGGCACCAGCCCGGCGTAGTGGCCGCGCTCGTCCTCCAGCACCACGCGCTGGGTCGAACCCAGCGGGAAGCGGCGGCGGAACTCGGCCACGCTGGTGTCCTGCAAGGTGTGGTTGGCGTCCTTGCGCATCATCTTGCCGGCCGACAGGTTGCGCACCCAGCCCACGTCGCGCGCGCTGCGGATGCTTTCCCCGCGCAGGTGCAGGCGCCAGGTCGAGAACGAATAGCCGAAGGCCTGGCGCACCACCGTGTTGGCGACCAGCACCGCCACCATCACCGCGGTGGTCAACACGAAATCGTGGGTGCCCTCCAGGATCAGCATGGCCATGGTCATCGGCGCGCCGACGATGGCCGCGGCCAGGGCCGCCATGCCCACCAGCGCCGCGCCGGTGACGTCCACCACCGAGGCCTGGACCAGCTGGTTCATGCCCACCGCGAAGAACGCGCCAACCAGCGAGCCCATGAACAGAGAGGCGAAGAACAGGCCACCGCGGAAGCCGAAACCCAGGCAGATGCCCGAGGCCAGGCACTTGAGCACCAGCAGCGTGGCCAGCAGCTGCAAGGTGTTGTCCCCGCCGATGTCCAGGTGCAGCGCGCCGTGGCCGGAGGAGAGCACCTGCGGCGAGACCAGCGCCAGCGGGATCAGCAGCAGGCCGCCGATCACCGGCCGGCCCCAGATCGGCAGCTGGATCTTGCCGACGCCGCGTTCGATCCCGGCCACCAGCCGCATCACCGCGATGCCGATCAGCGCGCAGGTCAGCCCCAGGGCGATGTAGATGGCGTAGTCGCGCGGCTCGAGCTGGTAGGCGGTGGCCGCCGGCAGCGTATAGGCCGACGCGCCCAGCGTGTCGGCCATGAACGCCCCGGCCAGCGCGGCGGCGGCCACCGGCGCCAGCGCCGAGGGCACGTAGGCGCCGATGACGATCTCGAAGGCGTAGAACGCCCCGGCCAGCGGCGCGCCGAAGGCCGCGGCGATCGCCCCGGCCGCGCCGGCGCCGACCAGGGTGCGCATGTCGGTGCGGCGCACGCGCAGGATGCGGCCCAGCTGCGAACCGGCGCCCGAGCCCATCTGGGTATAGGTGGCCTCCAGCCCGACCGAGGCGCCGAAGCCGTTGGACAGCAGCGTCTGCGCGGCGACGATCAGGTTGTCGCGCATCGACATGCGGCCGCCGTGCAGGGCGTTGGCTTCGACCGAGTCGATCAGCGCGCGCTTGCGTCGCCGCGCGATGAGCGTCACCAGCCCGACCAGCAGGCCGCCCAGCGGCAGCACCAGCAGCTGGCTGAGGCTGACATGGTCGAGCATGCTCAGGCGCTGGTCCGGCGCCAGGCCGTACAGCCAGGCCTGCAGGCGATGGGCCATGCCGCTCTGCAGGACGGTCAGCGCCGCGGCGATCAGCCCGACCAGCGCGGCCAAGCCGATGAACCACAGGTCGCTGGCGCGGAACTGGCGGCGCAGCCAGTCCAGCGGACGGTGCGCCTGCACGCCGCACCAGCGCGCGAGCGGCTGGAGCCTATCGGCGAGGCCTTGCATCAATACGCACGCGAACGGTCCCTGCCTGTGTACGCGCAGACCGGCGCGGCGCAGGGATGCGCGGGGCGCCGGGGGCGGATCGCACGGTGTGTGCGCGGCATGGGTGTTCTTCAACGAGGGGCAGGCCGTTAGTGTAGTCGTACCCTTCGATCCCCACCGTGTGATGGTGCACGCCTGATGTCCGTTTCACCGACGCTGCCGCTGTCCGCCTCCGACGCCGCCTTATCCGTGCTGCCCTCCGGCCTGCGCGACCAGGTCGAGCCCGCCCTGGCCCAGCCCGGCGCGCAGGACGGCATGCCCGATCCGTGGCCGGTGCTGGCCAACACCCTGGCCACCCTGGCCGGGCTGTCCGCCGACGCCGAGGTGCTGGGCGCGGCCCTGCTGTTCGGCCTGCCGGGCCTGCAGCCGGCGCTGCTGGGGACGCTGCGCACGCGCCATCCCGGCCTGCCGGCGCTGCTGGATGGCCAGGCCGCCGCCGCGCAGGTCTGGGCGCTGCATGCCGAGCCGGCCTCGGCGCGCAATACCGAAGGCCTGCGCCGGCTGCTGCTGGCCATGGTCCACGACCTGCGCGTGGTGCCGATCCTGCTGGCGCGGCAGCTGGCGCGCATGCGCGCGGCCGCGACGCTGCCGGCCGACCAGCGCCGCGAGCTGGCCCTGCTGACCCGCGACATCCATGCGCCGCTGGCCAACCGACTCGGCATCTGGCAGCTGAAGTGGGAGCTGGAAGACCTCTCCTTCCGCTACCTGCAGCCGGACACCTACCGCTCCATCGCCGCGCAGCTGGACGACAAGCGCGGCGGGCGCGAGCGTTACATCGAGCAGGTCAAGGCGACCCTGCGCGAAACCCTGGCTGCGCATCACATCGCGGCTGAAGTCAGCGGCCGGCCCAAGCACATCTACAGCATCTGGAAGAAGATGCAGCGCAAGCAGGTGGCGCTGGACGAGCTGTTCGACCTGCGCGCGGTGCGCATCGCGGTCAGCGACGTGGCCCAGTGCTATGCGGCGCTGGGCGTGGTGCATGCGCTGTGGACGCCGATCCCGTCGGAGTTCGACGACTACATCGCCCGGCCCAAGGCCAACGACTACCGCTCGCTGCACACCGCCGTGATCGGCCCGGAAGGGCGGGCGCTGGAGGTGCAGATCCGCACCCACGAGATGCACGCCCAGGCCGAGCTGGGCGTGGCCGCGCACTGGCGCTACAAGGAGGGCGGCGGCGATGCCGCCTTCGACCGCAAGATCGCCTGGATGCGCCGGCTGCTGGAGCATGCCGGCGACAGCGAGGCGGGCGATACGGCGAAGGCCGAGGCCGCGCTGGGCGGGGAGTTCGCCGCTGAGCTGGCCGAGGACCGCATCTACACGCTCACGCCCAAGGGCGAGGTGATCGACCTGCCGCGCGGCGGCACGGTGCTGGATTTCGCCTACCACGTGCACACCATGGTCGGGCACCGCACGCGCGGGGCCAAGGTCAACGGCCGCATCGTGCCGCTGGGCCACGTGCTGCGCAGCGGCGACCGCGTGGAGATCATGACCGCCAAGACCGGCGAGCCCAAGCGCGACTGGCTGCTGCCGGCCAATGGCTTTCTGGCCAGTGCGCGTTCGCGCGACAAGGTGCGCGCGTATTTCCACAAGCTCGACCGCGCCGGCAACATCGCCGCCGGCAAGGAGCTGTTGGAGCGCGAACTCAAGCGCCTGCATCTGCACCAGCTGGACCTGGGGCCGGCGCTGCGCAAGTTCCGCGCCGAGAGCGCCGAGGAGCTGTACATCCAGGTGGCCCTGGGCGACACCGGCCCCAGCCAGGTCGCCCGCGCGCTGCAGGAAGAGCAGCGCGCGCAGGCCGGCGACGGCCCGCTGCCGCCGCAGAACCCGATCCGCCGCCCCGTGCAGCGCGCGCCCGGCGCGGACAAGTCGCGCTTCACCGTGCAGGGCGTGGGCAACCTGCTGGTGCAGCTGGCCAAGTGCTGCCAGCCGGTGGCCGGCGAACCCATCGTCGGCTACCTCACCCGCGGCCGCGGCGTCACCGTGCACCGGCGCGACTGCGCCGCGCTGCGCCGGCTGGCCGCCCAGCATCCGCAACGCGTGCTGCCGGTGGAGTGGGGCGTGGCCGGCGGCGGCTACGAGGTCGATGCGCTGATCAGCGCCATCGACCGCAAGTGGCTGCTCAAGGACATCACCACGCTGATCGCCCAGGAGGATGCGCATGTGCTGGACATCCACAGCGACAGCGCCGGCGGCGCCGGCAAGATCCGCTTCCGGCTGAGGCTGAAGGTCTCCGACTACGGTCAGCTGTCCACTCTGCTCGGCAAGCTGGACGCGTTGCCCGGCGTGCAGGACGCGCGTCGCGCCGGTTGAGCGAGACTTTCAAGGCGCTTTTGCCACACGGGAAGCGCGCCCCCGGCTGCGCCGCCGCGCAGCCGTTCCACCGCAGCTTTAGGCCCCCTCCCTTTCGTGCGTAGCACGAAGGGGAGGGCTGGGGAGGGGTGCTTTGTTGCTCTTGCACTTCAGGCACCGCGCGAAAAGCACCCCCTCCCAGCCTCCCCCTGCCCGCTGCGCGGGCAAGGGGAGGGGCAGATCACGCTTCGATCGTCGTTCCCGTGGACGTAGGAAACCCAGCCTTGTGCACGCAGCGCGAGGGGCATTGGATCCAACGTGTTCGCGGGAATGACGGTGGATCGCGGTGCCCGGCTTCTCCCGCAAATCGGCTGTTCAGCATAGGGAACGGCTTGTCACGTTGGCTGGCGGATACTGCCGCGCGTGATGGAGCCGCACGACCGATTGCCTGACGGCAGGATCGAACCGCGCATCGACTGGCAGGCCACGCCAGGCGAGCAGGATCGCGTGCGCCCGCTGCCGGCGCAGCGCCAGACGCGGCGCTGGCCGTGGATCCTCGGTGCGGCCGTGCTCGCGCTGTTGGTCGCGGCGGTGGCGTTGCGCCAGCCGATCGCCGATCGGCTGTGGCAGGGCACGCGCGTGCAGGCCCTGCTCGACCAGGGCGAAGCGGCGCTCAAGCAGGGCCGGCTGAGCGCGCCGGACGGCAGCGGCGCGCGCCAGCGCTTCGAGGCCGCGCTGGCGCTGGACAACGACCGTAGCGAGGCACGCGACGGCCTGGCCCGCGTCGGTCGCGCCGCGATCGGTCAGGCGCGCGCCGCGCTGACCGCAGGCGATCTGGCCGGCGCGGGCCAGGCACTCGATCTGGCCCGCCAGCTGCAGGTGCCGCGCGCCGACGCCGACGCGATCGCGGCCGAACTGCGCCAGCGCGAGGCCCGCGCCGCCGGCATCGGCACGCTGCTGGCCCAGGCCGTGGCCGCGCGTGCGGCCGGGCGCATCGTCGGCGGCGACGACGCCGCGCTGCCGCTGTTCCAGCGCGTGCTGGCGCTGCAGCCGGACAACACCACCGCGCTGGAGGGCCGCGAGGATCTGCTGTCCGACCAGCTGCAGCAGGCGCGCCGCGCGTTGTCGGCCGGGGAGCTGGCCCAGGGCGCGCAGCTGATCGAGCAGGTGCGCGGCTTCGACGCCGGTCACTACGACCTGCCGGCCGCGCGCGCGCAGCTGGCGCGCGCGCTGGACGATCAGCGTCGCCAAGCCGAGGCCGATCTGCGCCGCGGCCGCTTGGACGCGGCGCTGGAGCGCTACCGCACCGTCCTCGCCGCCGCGCCCGGCGATGCCGCCGCCACGAGCGGCGTGCAGCAGGTCGCCCGGGCCTACGCCGAGGACGCCCAGCGGCAGGCGGCGGATTTCGATTTCGAGCAGGCGCGCGCCGCGCTGGCCCAGGCCCGCGCGCTGGCGCCGCAGTCGGCGGCCGTGGCCGAGGCCACGCGCGCGATCGAGCGCGCCCAGCGCAGCCAGGCGCGGATGGAGCATGCCGCGCCGCCCTCGCCGCAGCGCCAGCGCCGCGTGATCGCCCTGCTGGAAGAGGCCGAGCGCGCCCAGGCCCGCGGCGACTGGGTCGACCCGCCGGGCGAAAGCGCCTACGACAAGCTGCGCGCCGCCCAGGCGCTGGCGCCGGACGACGCGGCCGTGCGCCGCGCCGCGCAACGCCTGCTGCCCAACGTGCAGGGCTGCGTGAGCCGCGCGCTGGCCGCCAACCGCGTGCGCGCCGCGCAGACCTGCCTGGACGCGTGGCAGGCCATGGCGCCGGGCGATGCCAGCCTGGCGGCGGCGCGCCGGCAGCTGGCGATGCGCTGGATCGACATCGGCAGCGAGCGCCTGGGCGCTGGCGAGCTGGGCGTGGCCAGCGAGGCCCTACAGCGCGCGCGCGGCCTTGACCGCAGCGCGCCGGGGCTGGCCGACTTCGCCGCGCGCATCGCCCACGCCCGCGCCGGAGGCGGCTGAGCATGGCCCGCGCACAGCCGCTGGTCGGCGAACTCATCCCGGCAGGCCAGGCCGGCACGCTCGGCCCGCACGAGCTCGAACAGCTGCGCCAGGCCGTGCGCAGGCTCGAGCACCCCAGCTTCGGCGCGCGCGTGGCCAACCTGGTCGGCGCGCCGGTGGAGCGGCTGGTCGGCTTCCTGCCGCGCCGGGCCCATGCGCTGATCGCCGCGGCCACGCGCAAGGCCATCGGTGCGGCCCTGCGCCTGTCGCTGACCACACTGGACACGCGCGTGCCGGCCGAAGGCGCGCGCAAGTCCTCGGACTGGTGGCACCTGGGCGCGACCTCGGCCACCGGCGCCTTCGGCGGCGCGTTCGGCCTGACCGCGCTGGCGATCGAGCTGCCGCTGACCACCACGATCATGCTGCGCTCCATCGCCGACATCGCCCGCAGCGAGGGCGCCGACCTCAACGACCCGGCCGTGCGCCTGGAATGCGTGCGCGTGCTGGCGATGGGCGGCCCGTCCTCGGCCGACGACGCGGCCGAGGTCGGCTACTACGCCGCGCGCGAGGCGATGAGCCGCATGGTCGCCGACGCGGCCACGCACGTGGCCCGCCACGGCCTGCAGAAGGAAGGCGCGCCGGTGCTGGTCGGCCTGGTCAAGGCCATCGCCGAGCGCTACTCGATCCAGGTCAGCGAGAAGGCCGCCGCGCAGTGGATGCCGGTGCTCGGCGCGCTCGGCGGGGCGACGGTCAACGCCGTGTTCACCGACCACTTCCAGAGCATGGCCCGCGGCCACTTCGTCGTCCGCCGCCTCGAACGCCTGCACGGCCCGGAGACGGTGCGCGTGGCGTATGAGGCGCTGGCGCGGCTGATGGAGGAGTAGGGGAAGAGGAGTGAGCAGAAGCAGGAGCGTCTGCGTTTGGTCTTACTCACTCCTCACTCATCTCCACTCACTCCTGCTCCAAAAACAGCCGCCTCACCGTCGCGCGTGCCGCGTCCAGCGAGAAGTGCCGGCGCACATTGTCCAGGCCGTTTTCGGATAGCTGGCGCCACAGCGCGGCGTCGCCGTCCAGGCGCAGCACGGCGTCGGCGAAGGCCTCGGGCGTGTCGGCCACCAGCACATCCAGGCCGGCGCGCAGGTGCATGCCTTCCACCGCGATCGAGGTCGCCACCACCGGCAGACCGTGGGCCATGGCCTGATTGACCTTGCCCTTGACCCCGGCACCGAAGCGCAGCGGCGCCAGCGCGATGCGGCTGGCGTCCAGCAGCGGCTGCAGGTCGGGCACGTGGCCGTGGACGATGAGATGGGCGCCGGCCAGGCGCCGTACCTGCGGCGGCGGGTCCATGCCCACCACGTGCAGGCGCAGGCGCGGGGCGCGGGCCAGGATCAGCGGCAGCACCTGCTCGCCGAACCACACCACCGCATCGACATTGGGCGGGTGGTGGAAGCCGCCGACGAACAGCAGATCGGCGCGGTCCTCGAACGCACCGCCGGGCGCGGCCGGGCGATGCAGGTTGGACAGGATCTCCACGCGCACCTGCGGCGCCACGCGCGCCAGTTCCTCGGCCTCGACCGGGCTGACCACTACGGTGGTGTCGGCCGCGGCCATCACCGCCAGTTCGCGCGCCTGGGTTGCCTGCGCTTGGCGCAGCATGGCCGCATCGCCGCCGGTCTGCGCGCCGCGCTGCTCGCGCAGGTAGTGCAGGTCCACGGTGTCGAACACCACCCTGGCCTGCGGCGCATGCGTGCGCAGCAGCGGCACCACCGCGTCGGCCACGTAGTGACGGCAGACCATGGCCGTGGCGAAGCGCGCGCCGTGCTGGCGCAGGAAGCGCGGCAGGGCCGTGGCGAACGGCGCGTACCAGACCTCCACGCCCATGGCCTGCAGCGCCTGCGTATAGCCCGGCACATGGGCCAGGTCGGCGGCGAGGAACACCACGTGCGCGCCTTCCTCCTGCAGCAGCGCGATCAGGTTGACCAGGCGCAGCGAGGCCGAGTCGCGGTCCGGCCGCGGCGTCATCGAATCGATCAGCAGCACCTGGCGCTGGTGCGCGTGCAGGCTGGCCGGAGAGGGTTCGCTGCGCTGGGTCGGATGGGCCTGCAGCGTGGCCTGCCACTTGTCGGCGAACACGGCGGCGTTGCGCACCTGGTAGGCCTTGATGCCACTGCCGGTGTCGTTGCCGGCCGTGGCGCCTTCGCGGTGCACGACCACCGAGGCCGGCTGGTACAGCACGCGTCGGCCGGCCGCGCGCACGGCGAAGGCCAGGTCGGTGTCCTCGTAATAGGCCGGCGCGTAGCGGGTGTCGAAGCCGCCGACCTGGTCGAACAGCGCGCGCGGAATCGCCACCGCGGCGCCGGAGAGGTAATCGGCCTCGCGAACATAGTCATAGCGCGGGTCGTCGGGCGAGTCGAAGCGGCCGTAGTTCCAGGCCGAGCCATCGGCGAAGACCACGCCGCCGGCCTCCTGCAGGCGGCCGTCCGGATAGACCAGCTTCGCCCCGGCCAGGCCGGTGCCCGGATGGGTATCGAAGGTGCCCAGCAGCGCCTCCAGCCAGCCGGGCTGGGGCAGGGTGTCGTTGTTGAGGAAGACCAGGTAGCGCCCGCGCGCCAGCGCCGCGCCATCGTTGCAGGCGGCGATGAAGCCGCCGTTGCGCGGCCGCAGGTGGTAGCGCAGGCCCTGCACCTGCGGCAGGCAGGCAGCGGTGTCGTCGGGCGAGCCGTCGTCGACCACGATGATCTCCACCGGCAGCGCCGGCGGCCGGGCGGCCAGCGCGCGCAGGCAGTCCAGGGTCATCTGCAGCTGGCCGTAGACCGGGATGACCAGGCTGGCCAGCGGCGCCTCGGCGGCCGGCACGGCGAAGGGCGAGAACGGCTGCGAGGCCGGCAGCCACAGCGGCCGGGCGGGGGCGGGGCGGTTCAGGGCGCCGGTCAGGCGCTGCCAGGCGCGGCGGGCGGTCGGGGCCAGGCCGCGGCTGCGCGCGCTGGCGATGACGCGCCGCAGGGTGGAGGCCGCGCGCGTCCAGGCAAAGCGCGCCTCATCCCACAACATCCTCATCAGAACTCAACTCCGGCTGATCGGGCGGAAGGCCGCGCGGCCGGCCGCGTGCGGGGCTGCGCTAGACTCTCCTGTCCTTTTCATTGTCGCACCACCTGTGGCCCGCAACGATTACGACGCCGACGAGGCGTACGACGACGAGCACGACGAGGCCACAACGGCCCCCCCGGCCTGGCGCAACCGCCTGATCACCGCCGTGTTGGCGCTGCTGGGGCTGGGGCTGGGCTTCATGATTCCGTACGTGGCCTACCTGAACCATCAGGTCAGCCAGCGCTTCGGCGCGCTGCAGTGGCAGATCCCTACCCGCGTTTACGCGCGCCCGCTGCCGCTGGCCGAGGGCGAGGCGCTGGACGCGGCCACGCTCAAGACCGAGCTGGACGCGGCCTCCTACCAGGACGACGGCAAGGGCCAGCTGCCCGGCACCTATGCGCGCGACGGCAACCGCTTCACCATCGCCAGCCGCGGCTTCACCGACGTGGACTACATCATCCCGGCCACGCGCATCCAGGTGACGCTGTCGGCGGGCGAGGTGCAGGGCCTGCGCGACCTGGCCCGCGGCCGCAACATCCGCTCGGCGCGGCTGGACCCGGCGCGCATCGCCACCCTCTACGGCCAGCAGCAGGAAGAGCGCCGGCTGGTGCGGCTGGAGGACGTGCCCGAACTGCTGGTCACCGGCCTGCAGGCGGTCGAGGACCGCGACTTCGCCACCCACCACGGCATCGACCTGTCCGGCATCGCGCGCGCGGGCTGGGAGTTCGTCAGCAGCGGCGGCCAGGTGCGCCAGGGCGCCAGCACGCTGACCCAGCAGCTGGCCCGCAGCGGCCTGCTCGGCATCGGCCGCGAGCAGACCGTGGGCCGCAAGTTCAACGAGATCCTGTACGCGCTGATCCTGGAGGCGCGCTACGACAAGCGCACCATCCTGGAGGCCTACTTCAACCAGGTGTACTGGGGCCAGCGCGGCAGCCAGGCGATCCACGGCGTGTCGGCGGCCTCGGAGTTCTGGTTCGGCCGCGACCTGGACAGCCTGTCCACCGAGCAGATGGCGCTGCTGATCGGCATCGTCAAAGGCCCGTCCTACTACGATCCGCGCCGCCATCCCGAGCGCGCCCGCGAGCGCCGCGACCTGGCCCTGCGCCGCATGCTGGCGACCAGGCTGATCGACCAGAAGGAATTCGACCGCGCGGTGAAGGCCCCGCTGGGCGTGACCACCGACCCGGGCATCACCGCGGCCAACCGCTTCCCGGCCTATGTGGACCTGGTGCGCCGCCAGCTGGCCCACGACTATCCGTCCGACGCGCTGCAAGGCGCCGGCCTGACCGTGATGACCGGCATGTCGCCCTCGGCCCAGGCCTACGCCGAAGGCGCGGTCAAGCGCACCATCGACCAGCTGCAGAAGGGCAAGCGCCCGCCGCTGCAGGCCGGCCTGGTGCTGACCGACACCCACAACGGCGACGTGCTGGCGGTGATCGGCAACCGCGACGTGGCCGTGCCGGGCTTCAACCGCGCGGTCGAGGCCCAGCGCCAGGTCGGCTCGATCATCAAGCCCTTCGTCTACCTGCTGGCGCTGTCGCAGCCGGACACCTGGTCGCTGGCCAGCTGGGTGGACGACGAGCCGATCACCGTGCCGCTGGATCGTGGCCGGAGCTGGAGCCCGTCCAACTCCGACAACCGCAGCCACGGCCGGGTGCGACTGATCGATGCGCTGGCCCATTCCTATAACCAGGCCACCGTGCGCGTGGGCCTGAAGGTCGACCCGCAGCGCGTGGCCGACCTGCTCAAGGTGCTGGCCGGCGTCGAGGCCGAGCCCAACCCCTCGCTGATCCTGGGCGCGACCGACCAGAGTCCGTATGCGATGGCGCAGGCCTACCAGTTCCTCGCCTCCGGCGGACAAATCCAGCCGCTGCACGCCGTGCGCGGCGTGATCGACGCCCAGGGCCGGGTGCTCAACCGCTACGACAAGACCCCGGCCAAGGCGCAGGAGGGCGATTCGATCGCCGCCCACCTGGTCACCGTGGCGCTGCAGGCGGTGGTCACCGACGGCACCGGCCGCCAGCTGCTCAGCGACGGCCTGGGCCGGCTGTCGCCGGCCGGCAAGACCGGCACCAGCAACGACGGCCGCGACAGCTGGTTCGCCGGCTACACCGGCGATCACCTGGCCGTGGTGTGGATGGGCAACGACCAGAACCTGGAGACCGGCCTGTATGGCGCCACCGGCGCGATGAAGGTCTGGTCGGGCATCTTCTCGCGCCTGCCCAGCGCCCCGCTGCAGGTCTCCAGCCAGGGCCTGGACTGGCAGTGGGTGGCCGATTCGGCCGCCACCGACGCCAGCTGCCCGGGCGCGCGCCGCTTCCCGTTCGTGGCCGGCCACGCGCCGCCGTACCAGGCCTGCCAGCAGTTCTCCACGCCGGAGGAACAGTCCGGCGGCTGGCGCCGCTGGTTCGGCCTGCCGCCCAAGGACGAGCCGGAAGCCCCGGCCCGCGAACTGCCGACCCCGACCCCGCCGCCGCCGTCCACGAGCCCGCTATGACCCGTCCCTGCCGTCTTGCCCTGGCCTGCGCGCTGCTGCTGCCGCTGGCCGCCTGCGTGACCGAACCGCCGCCGCCGCCGGCCGCCCCGGCGCCGCCGCGCCTGACCCCGACCCAGGCGCTGAACGCCGTGCTGGCCGTGGCCAAGGCCGACGACCGCGAACTGGACGTGCAGCCGATCCGCGACCCGCAGGTCGAGGACCTGCGCGAGGCCTCGGTCGCCGCCCAGCGCCGCCGCGACTGGCAGGCCTCGGCCGAGGCGCTCAACCAGGCCCTGCTGATCAGCCCGGACGATCCGGCCGTGCTGCAGGAGCGGGCCGAGGTCGCCCTTGCCCTGGGCGACTGGGAGCGTGCCGAGACCCTGGCGCGCAAGGCCTTGTCGCTGGGCTCGAAGACCGGCCCGCTGTGCCGGCGCCACTGGTCGACCATCGAGCAGTCGCAGATCGCCCGCGGCGAGACCCAGAACGCCGCCTCGGCGCACGCCCAGATCGCGGCCTGCACCGTGGCCGGCTTCGACCGGATGTGAGCGGCGCCGGTCGCCGCCGCGCGGCGCGCTGATGGCGCAGCTGTCGCAGGCCAGCTGCGAGGCGCTGGGCGAGGGCGGCGCCCTGGCCCAGCGGCTGGAGAACTTCGTCCCGCGCCAGGCGCAGCTGGCCCTCACCGGGGCCATCGCCGATGCGCTGGATGCGCGCGAGACCCTGCTGGCCGAGGCCGGCACCGGCACCGGCAAGACCTACGCCTACCTGGTGCCGGTGCTGCTGTCCGGGCTGAAGGCGATCCTGTCCACCGGCACCCGCGCGCTGCAGGACCAGCTGTTCCACCGCGACCTGCCGCGCGTGCGCGCCGCGCTGGGCGTGGGCCACAGCGCGGCGCTGCTCAAGGGGCGCGCCAACTACCTGTGCCGCTACCGGCTGGCGCAGGCGCGCGGCGAGCCGCGCTTCGTCTCGCGCGAACAGGCCGACCAGTTCCAGCGCATCGTGGTGTGGAGCGGGCGCACCCGCTACGGCGACATGGCCGAGCTCGAATCGCTGCCCGAGGATTCGCCGCTGCTGCCCATGGTCACCTCGACCGTGGACAACTGCCTGGGCACCGAATGCCCGTTCTGGGACGACTGCTTCGTGGTCCAGGCGCGCCAGCGCGCGCAGGCCGCCGACGTGGTGGTGGTCAACCATCATCTGCTGCTGGCCGACCTGGCGCTCAAGCAGGAGGGCTTCGGCGAGATCCTGCCGGGCGCGCAGGCGTTCGTGATCGACGAGGCGCATCAGCTGCCGGAGCTGGCGGCGAACTTCTTCGGCGAAGGCTTCGGCCTGCGCCCGCTGCAGGAGCTGCTGCGCGATGTCCTGATCGAGGCGCGCCAGGCGCCCGGCGCGCTGGCGCCGCTGCAGCCGCCGGTGGCCGCGGCGGAGCAGACCCTGCGCGAGCTGCGTGCGGCGATGGAGTTCCTGCCGCCGCGCGGCACGCGCGAGCGCGCGCTCGGCAGCGCGCCGGTGCGCGAGGGCTTCGACGCCCTGGTCGTGGCGCTCGAGGACCTGGCCCGCGCGCTGGCGCCGCTGGCCGACACCACGCCCGGCCTGGACGCCTGCAACGCGCGCTGCCGCGATATCGAGGGGCGGCTGTTGCGCTGGCTCGGCGATCCCTCGGCGAACGGGCCGCAAGCCCTGCTGCGCCATGCCGATGTGCCCCCGGCGGACCTCGACGACCTGCCGCTGACGCCGGACGACGCGCCGCACGACGCCTCGACCGATGTGTTCTGGTACGAACTGACCCCGCGCGGCTTCCGCTGCCAGCGCACGCCGCTGGATGTATCCGGGCCCCTGCGGCAGCATCGCGAGGCCTCGCATGCGGCGTGGGTGTTCACCTCGGCCACGCTGACGGTGGGCGGTGGCTTCGACCACATCGCCCAGCGCCTGGGCCTGGACGACCCGCACACGCTGCTGCAGCCCAGCCCGTTCGACTGGCCGCGCCAGGCGCTGTGCTACCAGCCGCCGGGGCTGCCCGATCCCAACGCCCGCGGCTACGGCACGGCGCTGGTCGCCGCGCTGCTGCCGGTGCTGCATGCCTCGGACGGGCGCGCCTTCCTGCTGTTCGCCTCGCACCGCGCGCTGCGCGAGGCCGCCGAGGCGCTGCGCGACGCGCCCTGGCCGTTGTTCGTGCAGGGCCAGGCGCCGCGCGCCACGCTGCTGCAGCGCTTCCGCGAATCGGGCAATGGTGTGCTGCTGGGCTCGGCCAGCTTCCGCGAGGGCGTGGATGTGGTCGGCGAGGCCTTGAGCGTGGTCGCCATCGACAAGCTGCCCTTCGCCGCGCCGGACGACCCGGTGTTCGAGGCGCGGCTGGAGGCGATCCGCAACGCCGGCGGCAATCCCTTCCGCGACGAACAGCTGCCGCAGGCGGTGATCGCACTCAAGCAGGGCGTGGGCCGGCTGATCCGCAGCGAGACCGACCGCGGCGTGCTGGTGCTGTGCGACCCGCGCCTGTCCGGCAAGGCCTATGGCCGGGTGTTCATGCAGTCGCTGCCGCCGTTCGCGCGGACCCGCGAAGTGGCCGATGTGGCGGCGTTCTTCGGCAAGTGAGCGAAGCGCTGGTTGGGGAGCTGGTGCGGAAGTTGAGGGAGGAGGCCAGGGAAAGCCCATTGCCGGCATGACGGCTCACATCGAGCAAAGGCACGGCGGTGGATTGGGTGGGGAGACAATCCCCAGATCAAGCCGCCGCCTCCTTGTAGAGCGGAGCTTGCTCCGCTGCGTTTCGATCGGGTCTTCGGGAAAGCCCCAGCGGAGCAAGCTCCGCTCTACACAGCGGGGATCCGCCTGGGCGACGATGAGGCTTGACCGACGAGGTCCGACTTCATCGACGGTCGCGCCCGGTGCGCCGTTCGCACAGGCCGACCGGGCGCTTCTGAAATAATGCGCGGGTCTGTCCCGCATCGCATCAGGTGACCCATGCCCGCAACGCTTCGCATCGCCATGGCCCAGTTCGACTATCCGGTCGGCGACGTGGCGGGCAATACCCGGCGCATCATCGAGCAGATCGCCATCGCCCGCGACGAATACGGCGCCGACGTGGTGCTGTTCCCCGAGCTGGCGCTGAGCGGCTATCCGCCGGAGGACCTGCTGATGCGGCCCTCGTTCCTGGCCGACTGCCACCGCGCGCTAGCCCAGGTCGCCCAGGCCGCCACCGGCATCGTCGCGGTGGTGGGCTGGCCCGAGAGCGCCGGCAGCGTGCTCTACAACGCCGCCAGCGTGCTGCGCGACGGCCGCGTCGAGGCGACGTATCGCAAGCGCGAGCTGCCCAACTACAACGTGTTCGACGAGCGCCGCTACTTCCACGTCGACCCCGACGGCGGCAGCTGCGTGTTCGAGGTCAAGGGCGTGCCGGTCGGCGTGGTGATCTGCGAGGACCTGTGGTTCGCCGAACCGCTGGCTGACACCGCGCGCGCCGGCGCGCAGCTGGTGCTGGTGCCCAACGCCTCGCCGTTCGAGCACGGCAAGCACGCCCAGCGCGATGCGCTGCTGGCCCAGCGCGTGGCCGAGACCGGCGTGGCGCTGGCCTATCTCAACGTGGTCGGCGGCCAGGACGCGCTGGTGTTCGACGGCGCCTCGGTGGTGGCCAGCGGCAACGGCGAGATCTCGCCGGCGGCGGTGGCCTTCGCCGAGCAGTGGCTGGTGGCCGATTACGACGCCGCCTCGCGCGTGTTCTCGCCGGTGCTGTGGCGCGACGAGGGCGACGAGAGCCGCGACGGGCTGGCCTGGCGCGCGGTGGTGCGCGGCATCGCCGACTACTGCGGCAAGAACGGCTTCAGCAAGGTCTGGGTGGGGCTGTCCGGCGGCATCGACTCGGCGATGGTGCTGGCGCTGGCCGTCGATGCGCTGGGCGCCGACAACGTCACCGCCGTGCGCATGCCCTCGCGCTACACCGCCGGGCTGTCCAACTCGCTGGCCGAGGAACAGTGCCGCGCGCTGGGCGTGCGCATGGAGACCGTAGCGATCGAGGCGCCGTTCAAGGGCTACCTGGAGGCGCTGGGTCCGTTGTTCGAAGGCCACCCGGTCGACACCACCGAGGAGAACCTGCAGTCGCGCGCGCGCGGGGCGATCATGATGGCCCTGTCCAACAAGTTCGGCGGGCTGCTGCTGACCACCGGCAACAAGAGCGAGTACGCGGTCGGCTACGCCACCATCTACGGCGACATGTGCGGCGGCTACGCGCCGATCAAGGACCTGTACAAGACCGAGGTGTTCGCGCTGTCGCGCTGGCGCAACACCGTGGGCGGCGCGCCGGTGATTCCGCCGGCGGTGATCGACCGCCCGCCCTCGGCCGAGCTGCGCGAGAACCAGCTCGACCAGGACTCGCTGCCGCCCTACGACGTGCTCGACGCGATCCTGCTGCGCTATGTCGATCTGGAGCAGTCGCGCGAGGAAATCATCGCCGCCGGCTTCGACGCCGACACCGTCCACCGCATGCTGCGCCTGGTGCGGGTCAACGAATGGAAGCGCCAGCAGGCCGCCCCCGGCCCGAAGGTCTCCCTGCGCGCCTTCGGCCGCGAGCGCCGCTACCCGATCAGCAACCGCTACCCGGCCTGAGCCGGCGCCGGAATCGGCACGGCGCGGCCGCTCACCCGGATCGGACCCGCCGCCGGGATGTGCACCCGTAGCTGGCTCGGCCGGCCCATGTCCTCGCCCTGCACGATGTGGAGATCGGTCGGCGCCTGGACCGCGCCGAGCGCGCGCAGATAGGCGCCGAAGGCCGCCGCGGCCGCGCCGGTGGCCGGATCCTCGACCACGCCACCGGCCGGGAAGGGATTGCGCGCGGCGAATTCGCACTCCGAGACGCGCCAGACCAGCGCCACCGTGGCCAGCTCGTGCGCCTGCGTCAGCGCCTTGAGCCCGGCGAAGTCGTAGTCCAGCCGCGCCAGCCGCTCGCGCGTGGCGGCGGCCAGGATCAGGTGGCGCGCGCCGGCGTAGGCGATGGCCGGCGGCAGCGCCGGGTCCAGCTCGTCGGCGCTCCAGCGCAGCCGGGTCAGGGCCTGGTCGAGCAGGCCCGGCGGCAGTGCCGGCAGCACGTGCGGGGCGACGCTGGTCAGGGTCGCGCCGATGCCGGCGTCCTCGTGCGCGGTGACCACCTCGACCAGGCCGGCGCGGGTGCGGAAGCGCAGCGTGCCCGGGCCATCGCGCTGCGCCAGCGCGACCGCGCCGGCAATGGTGGCGTGGCCGCAGAACGGCACTTCGTCCAGCGGACTGAAGTAGCGCACGTCGAACGCGCCGGCCTCGCCCGGCTGGACGAAGATCGATTCGGAATAGCCCAGCCGCGTGGCCAGCGCCTGCATGTCCGCCGTCGCCATGCCCGAGGCATCGAGCACGACACCGGCAGGATTGCCGCCCTCTGGCCGATCGGTGAACGCGCTGTAGTGCAGGACATGAGGTGAGGACACGCACGGACCTTGGGAGCGGGAGAGTCGCCTCAGCTTAGGGCGTGGCGCGCACGCGGCCCAGCGCCACGGCGCGATGCTGGATTCCAACCGCGGCCGTGGCTTGGAGTCGTCAATGGCGTGGATATCGTCGCCCAACCGATCACACCACCATCGTCGTTCCCGCGAAAGCGGGAACCCAGGGACTTTCGTACGGAACGCCTGAGAAGGCTCAGCGCTTCCGCGCGACCCCATGCGTGTCAGCACTTCTGCCACCCACAAAGAAAAGGGGCCTCAAAGGCCCCTTTCATCCCACAACGATCCGCCTCGCTCAGTGCGCGTCATCGCGCTCGTTGTCCAGCGCGGACTTCTCGCCGGCGAAGGGGTTGAGCTTGCGCATGGTCGAGGGGAAGTCCGGCCACTTGCCGGCCAGCCAGGGGTGCTGCGGGTCGTTCATCTGCAGCACGCGGCGGGCGTCGTCGGCCAGCGGCTTGTTGCCCAGGCGGGTGTAGGCCTCGCCCAGCAGGGCGACGGCGTCGTACTGGTACTCGCTCTGCGGCAGGGTCTCCAGGATGTACTTGGCGCGGCCCACGGCGGCGGTGTAGGCGCCGCGGTGCAGGTAGTACAGCGCGGTGTCCATCTCGTGGCGGGCGAAGGTATTGCGCAGCTGGACCATGCGCAGGCGCGCGTCGGCGGCGTAGCGGCTGTTGGGGTAGCGCTCGGAGACGGTGTTGAAGTCGCTATAGCCCTGCAACGGGGTGGACAGGTCGCGGCGGCTGGAATCCAGGCTCCAGACCTTCTGCAGGAACACCGTGTCGCGGTTGGAATTGGCCAGTCCGCGCAGGTAGTACATGTAGGGCACGTTGCGCTGGGTCGGGTAGGTGCGCAGGAAGCGGTCGATGCTCGACACGGCCTCCTCCAGCTTGCCCGACTTGTACTGCGCGTAGGCCAGTTCCATCTGCGCCTGCTCGGTGTACGGGCCGTACGGGTACTGGGCGATCAGCGACTGGAACTGCTTCTCCGCGCCGGACCAGTTGCCGCGGGTCATGTCGGTGTGGGCCTCGGTGTAGATGGCCTCGACCGGGCGCGAGTCGACCGCCTTGTCCTTCTTGTTGCGGCCGCAGCCTGTGGCCGTGAGGGCCACCACCAGGAGCAGGAGCAGGACGCGGACGGTGGCGCGGGCGGACGGGGCTGCGAAACGCTGGGACATGGGCTGGCGGACGGGCCGCATCGGGGAAACGAGGGGGCGATGATAGCCTAGGCGGCTGCCGGGCCATGAATTCCGGCCAACTTCTTCACTGGAACCGCTTGACCGGATGACTGCCGTAGCCGACGACGACGCCCCCCTGGACGCCCCCGCCACACAGGGCCCGCGCAGCGCCCAGGTGCCCACGCACGCGGCCGGGCGCCGGTTCGACGCGGTGCTGGCCGAGCTGTTTCCCGAGTTTTCCCGCTCGCGCCTGTCCGAATGGATCAAGTCCGGCGACGCGCGCCTGGACGGGGAGATGGTGCGCCCGCGCGACCCGGTCACCCCCGGCCAGGTCGCCACGCTGGACGCCGTGCTGGACACCCAGACCCACGCCCAGCCCGAGGACATCCCCCTGCAGGTGCTGTACGAGGACAGCGAGGTCCTGGTGCTGGACAAGCCGGCCGGGCTGGTGGTCCACCCCGGCGCCGGCAACCCGACCGGCACCCTGGTCAACGCCCTGCTGTTCCGCGACCCGGCGCTGTCCGCGCTGCCGCGCGCCGGCATCGTCCATCGCCTGGACAAGGACACCTCCGGGGTCATGGTCGTGGCCAAGACCCTGCCGGCGCACACCTCGCTGGTGGCGCAGCTCTCGGCACGCGAGGTGCATCGGCAGTATCTGGCGGTGGTGGTCGGCGCAATGGTGTCCGGCGCGACCGTCGATGCGCCGATCGACCGCCATCCGCGCGACCGGCTGAAGATGGCCGTGCGCGAGGACGGGCGCGATGCGGTCACCCACGTGCGCCTGCGCGAGCGCTTCCGCGGCCATACCGCGGTCGAGTGCCGGCTGGAGACCGGCCGCACCCACCAGATCCGCGTGCACATGGCGCATCTGCGCTTTCCCATCGTCGGCGATCCGCTCTACGGCGGCCCGCTGCGCCTGCCGCGCGGGGCGAGCGAGGAGCTCAACGCCCAGCTGCGCGGCTTCCGCCGCCAGGCCCTGCACGCCGAGACGCTCGAGTTCAGCCACCCGACCACCGGCGAGCCGGTGCGCACCAGCGCGCCGGTCCCGGCCGACATGCTGGCGCTAATGGCGGCCCTGCGCGACGACGCGGCCGCGCACAAGAGCAAGTGAGCGCCCTGCTGCCCGCGCACTGGCCCGCGCCGCCCGGCGTGCGCGCGCTGGTGACGCTGCGCTTCGGCGCCGGCGGCTCGGCTGCGCCATTTGACGCCTTCAACCTGGGCAACCGCAGCGCCGCCGCGGGCGATGACCCCGCACAGGTGGAGGCCAACCGCGCCGAGCTGGCCGCGTTGGCGGGCCTGCCGTCGCTGCCGCACTGGCTGCGCCAGGTGCATGGCACCGGCGTGGCGCACTTCGAGACACCGCTCGGCGCGCCGCGCGCGCAGGGCGATGAACCGGAAGCCGACGCCGCCGTCACCGATGCCCCCGGCGTGGTGCTGGCCATCCTCACCGCCGACTGCCTGCCGGTGGTGTTCGCCGCCGTAGACGGCAGCGAGGTGGCCGCTGCCCACGCCGGCTGGCGTGGGTTGGCCGACGGGGTGCTGGAGCGCACCGTCGCCGCGATGCGCACGCCGGCCGCGCACGTGCGGGCGTGGCTGGGCCCGGCGGCGGGACCGGAGGCCTACGAGATCGGCCAGGACGTGTTCGACGCGTTCACCGCGAGCGACCCCGGCGCCGCCGCGGCCTTCGTCGCGACCCGCCCCGGCCACTGGCGCGTGGACCTGTACGCGCTGGCGCGCCGGCGCCTGGCCGCGGTCGGCGTGACCGACGTGCACGGCGGCACGCTGTGCACCATCGGCGATCCGCAGCGCTTCTTCTCGCATCGCCGCGACCGCCGCAGCGGCCGCATGGCCACCCTGGTGTGGCGGGCGCCGACATGAGCGCGCCCGCGCCCTCCGGCGGCGATCCCGCCGCCGAGACGCAGGGCGCGGCGATCATCGTGTTCGACGGCGCATGCGCCATGTGCAACGGCTGGGTGCGCTTCCTGCTGCGACACGATCGCGCCGCGCGCTATCGCTTCGCCGCCATGCAGGGCCGCACCGGCGCGGCCCTGCTGGCCGAGCACGGCCTGGACCCGCACGACCCGTCCTCGTTCCTGCTGGTCGACCGCGACGGCGCCCACGTCGAGACCGACGCCATCGCGCGCGTGCTCGGTGGCCTCGGCGGCGGCTGGCCGTTACTGGCCACGGCCATGCGCGCCGTGCCGCGCGGCGCGCGCGACCGCGTCTATCGCTGGGTCGCCCGCAACCGCCGGCGCTGGGCCGGCGCCGCCTGCACCGTGCCCAGCCCCGAGCAACGCGACCGCTTCCTGGACTGACTTGGCGCGGAAGGTGGGCGCAGACTCGCCGCATCGTCAGTGAGATGTCCCATTGCCGCAGCCAAAGGTGGTGAAATCCCCTCCAAGCGCGGTCACTCCCATCCCTGTCCTGCCTTCAGGCGCCTGCATGCCCTTGGAGTCGCGATGAAACGAATCCTGATCATGGTGGTCGTCCTGGTAGCAGCCATGCTTGCGGCTGTAACGCTGCGGAACAGGCCAGAGGGCTCATCGCTCGAGCGGGCGGATCCTGTCGCCAAAACGGTCGAAGAAGAACAAGCGCCTGAGAGCCCGGCGGCGAAGGGCAGCGGTGAACGCTCGGAGGCGCCAGGTCTTTCATCCAGTCAGTCGGTCGAAAGCCGATCCGCGCCCGAGGCCACCAGGAAGACCGGTTTCAAGCCGCTCGATAGCGACGGAGCCAAGCGCATCGACCTCATGGTGCACAAGCTCAGCTACGCAAATCCCGAGTTCATCGATCTTTACACGCTTGCCGAGAAAGAGAAGCAGGACCCGGCCTGGTCCCCCGACCTGGCCGAAAAGATAGAAGTCTCGCTGCGCTCGCATGGCCTGGAATACGACGCCCTGCAGATCGGGACGCCTTCCTGCTCGGCCTCGCTGTGCATGGTCAAGGCCGTGGCCCTGCGCGGGTATGCCGATCAGTTGCCGGCGTCCAATTGGCAGCGCTTGGTCGGCTCGGTCTTCGGGGAGAGCTGGTTTGCCGAGAACTTCATGGACGCCCACACCTATCTGGCGGATGACGACATCGGGACGACGTACATCTCCATCTTCGAGCGCAAGCAGTAGCTTTCCGATCAGGCAGGACCGGGGGTCGGCCCGTCCAGGTGACGGGCCGACCCTTCAGAACGTCAGCGCACTCAGAAGGTGAAGCGCACCCGCCCGTAGTAGTACGCGCCGTTGCTGCCGATCGGCGAGAGCACGTCGTAGGGCAGGTTGCCGAAGTAGGCGATATCCGGGATCGAGCGGTCCGGATACTGGTCGAGCAGATTCTGCCCGCCCAGGGCGATGCTCCACTGCGGCGTGATGCGGTATTCGACTTCCGCATCAAGCTGGTACTCGGCGCTGTAGGTCTGGCGCGGGACGAAGCCGTCGCCGAAGTCGAACACGCGCGTGGCCTTGCCGTAACGGCTCAGGCGCGAGGTGAGCGACCATTTGTCGTCGCTCCAGCTCGCCGCCAGCGCGGCGCGCGTGCGCGGCGTGGCCTCGGTCAGCGTATTGCTCTCTTCCACGCCGAACAGCACGTAGTCCGGGTCCAGCGCGAGCAGCTGCCCCGGCGTGGCGACCAGATGCTTCAACTCGGTCTTGGCGTAGCTCCAGGTGCCGGTCAGCAGCAGCTGGCCATCGCCGACGGACTGGCGCCAGTTGCTGACCAGTTCCGCGCCGCGGGTGCGGGTGTCGGCGGCGTTGACGAAGAAGCTGGCGCTCTGCACGCCGGCCACGCCGAAGCGGTCCTGCACGAAGTCGGTCAGCGCATCGCCGGTGATGTCCTCGGACAGCGCGACGCGGTCGTCGATGTCGATCTGGAAGAAGTCCAGCGACACATCGAACTGGCTGCCGATGCGGCTGGTGAAGCCCAGGCTGTAGTTGTGCGACTTCTCCGGCTTGAGCGGCTGGGCGCCCAGCGCCTGGGCGATGGGGTTGTTGACCGACAGCAGCCGGCCCTGCACCAGGCGGCCGGCTGCGTCGTAGCCGGTGGAGGTGGCCTCGTAGCCGATCTGGCTCAGCGAGGGCGCGCGGAAGTTGTTGGACACCGCCGCGCGCACGGCGAAGGCGGGCACGAACTCGTAGCGCGCGGCCAGCTTGCCGGTCCACTGGCCGCCGAAGTCCTGGTAGTGCTCGTAGCGTCCGGCGATGTCGGTGGAGAAGTGCTCGCCGAACTGGCTGGACAGCGAGGCATAGGCGCTGGCGACGTTGCGCGACAGGTCTGCCACGTCCTGCGGGGTCAGGCCGCCGCCGGCCTGCGAGCCGGTCGGGCGGTCGGTGTAGGGGCCGGCCGCGTAGCTGGCCGGGTCGCCGGCGCCGGTCTCGTAGCGCTCGCGGCGGAACTCCACGCCGGTGCCCAGCGTGTGGGTGGCCGTGCCGGCCTCGAACACCCGGCTCAGGTCCAGGTTGGCCACGGTCTGGTCGAAGGCGTAGTCGCCGGTCTTGAAGCGCGTGGGGCTGCCCGGGCCGAGCGAGGCGTTGAGCGAATCCTTCAGCCGGTAGGTGAAGTCGTTATGCCCATAGTCCAGGCTGGCGTCGTAAGCCCATTCGCCCCACTGGCCGCGCGCGCCGGCCACGGCCTGCGCGTCGCGGTTTTCGCCCAGCGACACCGGACGGTAGCCGCGCGGGTAGACCTGCTTCCAGTTGGCCACGCTGTCGGGATAGCGGAAGTAGTTGGCGCCCTGCGTGTCGCGCTGGTTGAAGGTGCCGAAGGCATAGAACTCGGAGGTGGCGCCGAACGGCACCGCCGCGTTGATCCAGGCGTTGAGATCCTTGGACTTGCCGTCGCCCAGCACGTAGTTGCGCTTGCCGGCCAGGGCCAGGTTGTCCGGCGTCTGGTCCTCGAAGAAGGGGATCTGGTCGAAGCCGGCGCGGTTGGTGCCTTCGCGGTTCTTCAGCTCCACGCCCAGCTTGAAGAAGCCGTCCTCGCCGATGCGATCGCCGACCTTGGCGCTGAAGAAGCTGGTCTGGCCGTCGGTGATCTCGCGGTGGATCGGTTCGACATCGGTGTGGTTGGCGCCGAAGCTGGCCTCGATCGCGCCGGCGTCCGGATCATCGTCCAGGATCACGTTGATCACCCCGGCCACCGCGTCCGAGCCGTATTGCGCGCCGGCGCCGTCGCGCAGCACCTCGATGCGCTTGATCGCGCTGATCGGGATGGCGTTGAAATCGACCGGCGTGGTGCCCTTGCCGATCTTGCTGTCGGTGTTGACCAGGGCCGAGGTGTGGCGGCGCTTGCCGTTGACCAGCACCAGCACCTGGTCGGGCGAGAGCCCGCGCAGCTGCGCGGCACGCACGTGGTCGGCGCCGCCGGAGTTGGACTGGCGCGGGAAGTTGAACGAGGGCAGCAGCGCCTGCAGCGCGCTGCCCAGTTCGCCATTGACCACGCCGGCCTTGCGGATGTCCTCGGCGGTGAGCACGTCCACCGGCGCGGTGGACTCGAGCACCGTGCGGTTGCTGGCGCGGGTGCCGGTGACGATCACCGTGTCCAGGTTGGTGGCGGTGGCCGGGGCGGCGTCCTGGGCGAAGGCGGGGGCCGACAGGGCCAGGGCGATGGCCAGGCTCAGCGGCCTGACGAACGGGGACGACATGGCGGTTCTCTCCTGAAGCGATAACGTTCGCGACCGGTCGCGCCGGCCGTGGCGGCGACTGGGGTCGGCAAGGATTGCTGCATCCATCCGGATGAAGCGATATATTAACTTGACGTAAAGGCGATGCGCGAGCCGTGGCTCGGTGCCGTGCGGCATGAGCTCATGCCCGGCGGTTATCCGCGCCGCGCCGCGTCGGCCTTTCGATCGTGTTCTCCTTGCCCATTTCCGACCCCACCGAGACCTTGCCGATGCTGCTGCGTGCCCCGTTGATCGCCGTTCTGTTCACCTTGAGCGCCTGTGCCAGCGTCGCGCCTTCGCACCCCGCGCCCGCCGCCGTCAGCGCCACCCTGCAGGGCGATGCCTTGCGGCCGGCGCAGGCCAGCGGCTGGGTGCGCAGCGAGCTGTACTTCGGCGTGGGCGTGGAGGAAGGGCCGGGCGGGCGGCACGAGGACCAGCCGATCAGCGAGGCGCAGTGGCGCGCCTTCCTGGACAAGGAGGTCACCGCGCGCTTCCCGGATGGCTTGACCGTGCTGGATGGCTACGGCCAGTGGCTGTTCCGCGGCGCCGCGGCGCCGGAGCGGCTGAAGACCAAGGTGCTGGTGATCCTGCACGAGGACACGCCGCAGCGCCGCGCCGACATCGAGGCCATCCGCCTGGCGTGGAAGCAGGCCACCGGCCACCAGTCGGTGCTGTGGTCGCGTCAGCCGGTGGAGGTGTCGTTCTGAGCGCGTCGCCTTTTCAGATCCGCGTCGACGACCTGAGCGGCGCGCAGACCCGCGCGCTGCTGGAGTACCACCTGCGCCAGATGCACGCCAATTCGCCGCCTGGCAGCGTGTTCGCGCTGGATCTGAGCGGCCTGCAGGCGCCGGGCATGACGGTGTGGAGCGCCTGGCGTGGGCAGGCGCTGGTCGCCATCGGCGCGCTCAAGGACTGGGGCGAGGGCACCGGCGAGCTCAAGTCCATGCGCACCCATCCGGACCACCTGCGCCAGGGCGCGGCGGCCGCCGTGCTGGACCACATCATCGCGGTGGCGAAGGCCCGCGGCCTGCGCCGGCTGAGCCTGGAAACCGGGTCGGGCGAGGCCTTCGAGCCGGCGCTGGCCCTGTACCGCAAGCGTGGTTTCAGCAACGGGCCGGCGTTCGGCGACTATGTCGCCAGCGATTTCAACCAGTTCCTGCACTTGCCGCTTTGAAGCATCGATGCAGGCGGGCGAGGACATCGCCCGCCTGCACCAGGCCCCACGTCAGAAGTCGTAGGACACCGACAGCCGGATCGAGCGCGGCGGCTGGCGGATGGTGACGGTCTGGAACAGCGGGTTGTTGGGACTGGCGTCGGTGCTGGGCGTGGTCTGGGCGAAGGCGTAGCGCTGCAGCGCGACCTGGCTGTCGAGCACGTTGAAGATGCTGCCGGTGAAGGCCAGGCGGTGATCGCCGAAGTCCGGCGTCCAGGTCACGCCCAGGTCCAGCTGGGTCATCCACGGCATGCGGCCCTGCTTGCCCGGAGGCGAGGGTTCACCGTTGCAGAAGTGGTAGACGCTGCCATAGCCCAGCGGATCGAGCTGCTGCTGACCGTAGAAGCTCAGGCAGTGGCGCGGCGTGCCCGACACGGCCGCGAAGTTGGCCGACACCAGCCACTCCGGCGAGAAGGTGTAGTAGCCGTAGAGCTTGAGCTGATGGGTGTGGTCGTTGTTCTGCGGTCCGTTGGCGTTCTCCATGATCGTCCAGTTGTCCCAGTCGTAGCTGGTGGACGTGCCGCCCTGGCTGGCATCCGAACGCACCTGGCCCTCGGTATTGCCGTAGCTGCGCGAGAACACATAGCTGGCCTTGCCGTACCAGTTGTCGGCGACCGGATGCTCGAGCACCGCCTCCAGGCCGTAGTACTTGCGGATCAGCTTCTGCTTGAAGCCCAGGTCCTGCATGCTCATCGGGAAGTCGAAGTACGAGCCGTCGCCATCGATCATGGTGAAGACGTTGGTGCGGCCGGGATTGATCAGGTAGCAGGTGTTGAAGTTGGCCACATCGTGCCCGGCGGCATTGGCCGCGGCGGCGACCTGCGACATCGAGCAGAAGTCGTCGATCGCGTTGCGCAGATTGCGGTAGGTGCTCTTCAGGCCCCACACCCAGGCATCGCCCAGCGTGTGTTCGAAGCCCAGGATGAACTCGTCCTGGTATTCCGGCTCCAGCGTGCGCGCGGTGGCGGTCTTGGGATCGGGCGCCTGTCCGAACTGGTTGAGCGCCGAGTACTCGCCGGAGATGTCGGTCAGCCCGGTGGGCGAGCCATCGGCGGCGATGCCCGAGTAGGTGTACAGGTGGGTGGTGTTGTAGAAGCCGGCGGCGACGATCAGGCCGGGGTTGAGCGGCAGGCCCAGGTAGTAGCGTCCGGCGTTGGCGTAGACCTTGAAGCTCGAATCGCCGTGCACGTCCCAGGCCGCGCCCAGGCGCGGCGCCCACTGCGGTTTGGTCTGGCGGATGTAGGGCACGCCGTCGGAGTTGAAGTTGGTGAACTGGTCGTTGCGCAGGCCGATGCTCAGCAGCAGGTTGTCGGCCACCTGCCACTTGTCCTCGATGTACTGCGCCTTCTGCGAGGAGCTGATGGTGGTGATGCCGCTCCAGGTGTTGCGCTGCACGTAGTAGCCCGCCGCGCCGTTGGGGAAGCCGGCCACCGGGCCGATGCCGTGCGAGGCGTCCAGCGGCAGGCTGGGATCGTCGGCGCGCTGGTAGGACCAGACATAGCCCGGGCCCGGCGCATGGCCACCCTGGTCCAGGGCCTGCGAGCGGATGTTGTCGATACCGGCGCTGAGGGTGTGGTTGCCCAGGGTCCAGGCCAGGTCCACGCGCAGGTTGCTGGAGTGGTTGCCGCGGTCCGGTTCGCTGAGGTCGCCCTGGATCTGGTTGTTGTAGCGCGGCGTGCCGCCGTTGAGCGCCGGGTTCTGGTAGGTCCAGTTGTCCACGCGCACCAGGGTGGGGTCGTAGTTGGGCGGCTGCGCGTTGTACATCTTGGTGTCCATCTCGCCGTAGGTGGCCGAGAGGGTGAGCGTGTCGGTCAGGTAGCCGGTGTAGCGGGCCACCCACATGTCGCCGCCGTACTGGCTGTCGCCGTTGGCGTACAGAAAGCCGCTGCGCGTCAGGGTCTTGTAGTCGTAGCCGTAGACGTTGCTGGAGCTATCCAGCCGGTCGCGCACGCCGGTCAGCTCCAGCAGGTTGTTGTCGTTGATGTTCCAGTTGAGCTTGACGTAGGCGCGCGGCATCTTGCTGGTCTGGCTGACGTAGTTGCCGCCGCTGTCCAGCGTGTTGGTGGAATCGGTCCAGTCGCGCTGGAACTCGCCGGCGGCGAAGAAGAACAGCCGGTCGCGGATGATCGGGCCGCCGGCGTAGGCCGAGACGGTGTAGCTGTCGGTGCGGTTGGCGCCGTTGTAGTGATACAGGTCGCCGGCCAGTGGCGAATCGGGCAGGCCGTTGGCGTAGTGGGAATTCTTGGCCTCGGCGCGGCCCCAGTCCGGCTGCCACAGCACCTGCGCGCCGTAGTGCCACTGGTTGGTGCCGTGCTTGCCGACCGCGTTGATCACGCCGCCGTCGGAGCGGCCGAACTGCGCGCTGTAGCCGCCGGTATAGATCTCCTGCTGGTCGATGGCGCCGTAGGGCAGGGTCAGGCCGCCGGCGGTGTTGAGCGGGTCGGTCGTGTTGAAGCCGTTGATGTAGTAGGCGTTCTCGGTCGGCGAGGAGCCGCCGAAGCTCACCAGCTCCTTGCCGGTGTCGCTGTGGAAGCCGCCGCTGTTGGCGACCACGCCCGGCGCCAGCTTGGCGATGTCCTCGGCGTTGCGGGCCAGCGGCAGGCGCGCCAGCTGGCTGGCGGTAATGACCGTGCGCGAGTCCACCGCCGAGGCGTCGATGCTCGGCACCGCCGAGGCCGACACCTTGACGGCGCCCAGGTTGGTGGCGCCTGCCGTCGCCGCGGGCGCGGCGAAGGACACTTCCGAGGCCACGCCGACCTTCACCAGCACGTGGGCGTCGGCGCCGAGCGGCTGGCCGTCGCGGACCGCGCTCAGGGTGTATTCGCCCACCGGCAGGGCCGGGCTGCGGTACTGGCCATCGGCACCGACCTGGATCTCGCGGGTGGTGCCGGTGGCGCTCTGGATGCGGATGGTGCTGCCGGCCTCGGCCTGGCCGTACAGCGTGCCGGTCGTGGATTGGGCGAAGGCCGAGGGGCTGGCCGACAGCGCGAGCGCGGCCGCCAGGGCGTGGAACAGGAGGGAGCGGGAAAACGACATGGATCGGGTCTCCGGGGCGTGGTTGAGCGCGTCCGCACCGGCCGGAAGGACCAATGAGACATGCGGATCGCGGATGGCGAGAACTGCGGCCACGGCAACGCGTCCTGTGCGGACGTGGCGAAACGGGCACTGCGACTACGAGGAATCCCCTGGCGGAGCGCGTCCGCCGAGCGTTTTTTACCATTCTGTAATCGGTTTCACAACCTACTGACAAAATCAACAGCAGGCCCGCCCTGTCTACTTTTCAGCGCGACGGAGGTGGTTGCGTTCGAAACCGTCGGTGCGATGTGTTGAAGCCGTCGGAAGCAGGAGATGTGCGCCTGAGCTTTCGCTTTGACGCAGGTCTCGTGCATCGCGCGGTGGGCGCCGTGCCGCAACGCGGGGACTGCATGAACGTCCATGAAGACCCGCGTTAGCGGGGATGACGAGCGTTGCGTTCGCAGCGCCAAGCCGCGGGAAAACCTCTCCTTGTCGTGCCCGCAGAAGCGGGAAAACGGCGCCTTTCATGCGGAGGGCGAAAGCCCCTGGCGCCTGCATCGATCACCAACGCCCACCAACGCACGCGAGGCATGCCTTCGCGGCGCGCGACGCCGCGCTGCAATCGAACGTCGCACGAAGCGCACGTGACCCTCACCGCGCGCTGGCTAGCCTCCAGGACCCCACGTTTGAAGGTCATCCCCATGAGCAAGCGCGTTGCAGAGATCGTCGTCGAGACCCTGGAGGCGGCGGGCGTTCGGCATTGCTACGGCATCGTCGGCGACACCCTCAACCATGTCACCGACGCCATCCACCGCAGTTCGATCCAGTGGGTGCACATGCGCCACGAGGAGGCCGGCGCCTTCGCCGCCGGTGCCGACTCGCTGATCAGCGGCCAGCTGACCGCCTGCGCGGGCTCGTGCGGGCCGGGGGGCCTGCACTTCATCAACGGGGTGTTCGAGAGCAACCGCAACCGCGCACCGATGGTGCTGATCGCCAGCCAGATCGTCACGCCCGAGCTGGGGATGGAGTTTCCGCAGGAAGTGGACTTCAAGGCGGTCTACAGCAGCTGCAGCGTGTTCTGCGAGCAGGTGCACAGCCCGGAGCAGGCGCGGCGCGTGGTCGCGCTGGCCTGCCAGGCGGCGATCAGCCGACGCGGCGTGGCGGTGGTGATCCTGCCGGCCGACATCAGCCAGGCGCAGGTCAAGCACGACCTGCCCTTCGCCGTGCATCACGCCGCGCCGGTGCTGCGGCCCAACGACGGCGAGCTGCAGCGCATGGCCGAGCTGCTCGACCGCGGCACCAGGATCGGCATCTACGCCGGCGCCGGCTGCGAGGGCGCGCACGATGCGCTGGTCGCGCTGGGCGCACGGCTCAAGGCGCCGATCGCGCACACCTCGCGCGCCAAGGACTTCGTCGAATACGACAACCCCTACAACATGGGCATGACCGGCATCTTCGGCATCGAGTCCGGCTACCACACGCTGATGGCCTGCGACACGCTGCTGCTGCTCGGCGCGGACTTCGCCTGGGGCCAGTTCTATCCGGACAAGGCCACGATCGTGCAGGTGGATCGGGACGGCAGCCATCTGGGCCGGCGCCATCCGATCGATCTGGGTGTGGTCGGCGACATCGGCCCGACCCTGGAGGCGCTGCTGCCGCTGCTGGCCCAGCGCGAGGACAGCGGCTTCCTGGACGAATGCATCGCCCACCGCGACAAGGCCATGGCCAAGCGCGCCGAGGAGGAGCAGCCGGGCGAGGGCGAGCTCATCCATCCCCAGCACCTGACCGCGCTGCTGGACCGCTACGCCGACGACGATGCGCTGTTCACCGCTGACGGCGGCTCGCCGATGGTGTGGGTGCTGCGCCATATCCGCGTCAACGGCCGCCGCCGCACGCTGCCCAGCCTGCTGCACGGCACGATGGCCAATGCGATGCCGCAGGCGCTGGGCCTGCAGAAGGCCTTCCCGCAGCGGCAGGTGATCTCGCTGTCCGGCGATGGCGGGATCGCGATGCTGCTGGGCGATCTGCTCACCGCCATCCAGGAAGACCTGCCGATCAAGGTCGTGGTCTACAACAACAGCTCGCTCAACTTCGTCGAGCTGGAGCAGAAGGTCGAAGGCCTGCTGGACAACTACACCGATCTGAAGAACCCGGACTTCGGCCGCCTGGCCGAGGTGATCGGCTACTACGGCCGCACCGTGACCCGCAGCGCCGACCTGGAGCAGGCGGTGCGCGACTTCCTGGCCCATCCCGGCCCGGCGCTGCTGGACGTGCACACCAGCCCGACCGAGCTGGTCATGCCGCCGCAGATCGAGGCCGGGCAGGTGGCCGGCACCGCGCTCTACGCGGCCAAGGCCGTGCTGAGCGGGCGCCTGGGCGACGTCAAGGACCTGCTGACCACCAACTTCCTCAACAAGAAGTAGTCGCCCCGCTCGGGTGCCGACCTGTAGAGCGGAGCTTGCTCCGCTGAGGCTTTCCCCACGAACCGAACGAAGAGCAGCGGAGCTTGCTCCGCTGGGGCTTTCCCCACGAACCGAACGAAGAGCAGCGGAGCAAGCTCCGCTCTACAAGGAGGTCGCCACTTGGTCTGGTAGACAGTTGCTCCCACCGACTCGGGCAGGATGCTTTGTGCATGGCATCGCGCTGTCAGGGGCGCGCGGGCGTCGTACCATCGCGCGGTCCCCACGCTTGGCCCTCCCGCATGTCCTCATCCGCTTCGCCGGCGCCGGTGCGCCCGCGCTGGTTCGTCGCCGGCGACCTCAACGGCTTCTTCGGCTTGGTCGTCGACAACCTGTCGATCCTGGGCTTTATCGCGATGGCGCTGGTGGGGATCTTCCAGTTCCCGGCCGAGGTGGTGTTCGGGCGCATGTTCCCCGGCACTGCGTTCGGCGTGCTGGTCGGCAACCTGGCCTATACGGTGATGGCGCGGCGGCTGGCGCAGCGCACCGGGCGCGAGGACGTCACCGCCATGCCGCTGGGCCTGGACGCGCCGACCAGCATCGGCATGGCGCTGCTGGTGCTGGGCCCGGCCTTCGTCGGCTTCAAGAGCGGTGGCATGGCGCCGGACGCCGCGGCGATCGCCACCTGGCAGCTGGGCATGGGCGCGCTGGTGGTGATGGGGCTGTTCAAGCTGGTGCTGTCCTTCTTCGGCGAGGCGGTCACGCGCGCGCTGCCGCGTGCGGCGCTGCTGGGCTCGATCGCCGGCATCGCGCTGGTGCTGATGGGCCTGCTGCCGCTGCTGGAGACGCTCAAGTCGCCCGTGGTCGGCCTGCTCACCCTCGGCCTGCTGCTGTACGTGCTGATCGCCAAGGGTCGGCTGCCGATCCGCCTGCCCGGGGTGCTGGTGGCCTTCGTCGTCGGCACGGTCCTGTATTACGCGCTCGGCCTGGCGGGGCTGGGGGCGCCGGGCTTCCAGCTGCCGGCGCTGGTGGCGCCGCATATCGCGCTGCCGTGGCCGTCGCTGGGCTTCGTGCAGGGGCTCTCGTATGCGGTGCCGTATCTGCCGCTGCTGCTGCCGTTCGGCCTGCTGATGGTGGTCGGCGGCATCAACGTGTCCGAGAGCGCGCGCGCGGCGGGCGACGACTACCGCACCCGCGACATCCTGCTGGTCGAGGCCATCGCCACACTGGTGGCGGGCGTGTGCGGCGGCGTGGCGCAGACCACGCCCTACATCGGCCAGCCGGCCTACAAGCACATGGGCGCGCGCAGCGGCTACACGCTGCTCACCGGCCTGTTCATCGGCATCGGCGGCATGCTGGGCATCGTCTCGATGCTGGTGCAGTGGCTGCCGCTGGCGGTGCTCTCGCCGATCATCGTGTACGTGGCCATCGACATCACCACCCAGGCCTTCCAGGCCACGCCGCAGCGGCATGCCGGCGCGATGGTGCTGGGCTTCCTACCGTCGGTGGCCTATCTGCTGCTGATCAAGGCGCATGGCTGGATCGCGCCGGAGGCCTTCGCCGCGATGGCCAGCACGCTCGATGGCCACGGCCTGCCGGAGATGGCGGTGATCGCGGTGCTGGGCAACGGCTTCATCATCACCGCGATGCTGTGGACCGGCGCGGTGGTGGCGATGATCGACGGCGTGCTGCGGCGCGCGGCGGCGTTCTGGCTGGTGGCGGCGCTGTTCACGCTGTTCGGCGTGATCCACTCGGTGATTCCCAGCGGCGGCATCTATGTGCCATGGCAGCTCGAGGGCCTGGCCGCGACGATCTGCTGGCAGTTCACCGGTGCCTACCTGGCGCTGGCGGCGTTGATGGGCGTGCTGGCGCTGCAGCGGCGTCCGGCGCCCTGAAGGGAAGGGCACGGCGGCGGCCCTTGACGGGCGTTCGCGGCGCCTTCGACCATCGCCGCTTCTCCCCCGTGCCGTGAGCTCCCGATGACGCCCGCCTCCCCGATGGTCCGCTGCCTGCGGCGTGTGACCCTGCTGGCCCTGCTGTGCCTGGTCACCGCCGCGACCGCGCAGGCCGTGCCGCCGGATTCCGCGCCGTGGTGGACCGGCCTGCCGCCGATGAAGCACACCACGGTCTATGGCCAGACCCTCCGCTACTACGACGTGGGCAGCGGCCCGACCCTGGTGCTGCTGCACGGCCTGGGCAGCAACGCCGGCTTCGACTGGGGCGCGGTGATCCCCGAACTGGCCAAGCACTACCGCGTGCTGGCGCCGGATCAGCTCGGCTTCGGCCAGTCCGCCAAGCCGTCGATCGCCTATGGCGTGACCACCTGGGTGGACATGCTGGGCGGGTTCCTGCGCGACCGCGACGTGCAGGAGTTCTCCCTGGCCGGCGAATCGCTCGGCGGCTGGATTGCCGGCCTCTACACCGTGCGCGCCAGCCAGTCCGGCCTGCCCATGCCCACGCGCCTGATCCTGGTCGACGCCGGCGGCCACCCCTCGATGAAGCCCATCCCCGGCAAGTCCGGCGGCCCGGCCTCGTGGCCGCCGCTGTCCATCGCCGGCACGCGCGAGGGTCTGGCGCGGTTCGTCTTCCACGACCCGAACAAGGTCACCGCGCAGATCGCCGAACAGGCTTTCGCCATGCGCCTGGCCGAGGGCAGCCAGTACACCCAGGACAGCTTCCGCCAGGGCCTGGGCGCCGATGCCAGCGTGTTCCTCGACCAGGCCGCGCTGGCGCGGCTCGACCTGCCGGTGCTGGTGGTCTGGGGCGCGCAGGATCGGCTGGTGCCTCCGGCCAACGGCAAGGACTTCGCCGCCTGGATCCCGCATGCGCGCCTGGTGACGATCGATCAGGCCGGCCACGCGCCGGCGGTCGAACAGCCGCAGCGCTTCCTCGAAGCGGCCCTGCCGTTCCTGCAAGGGCGTTGAGGTTCAACAGCCCGGCACTCCTGCCGGACTGCGTGGGCCGATCCTGACCCGTTCCCACTTCAAGCGGAAGCAGGCTTACACTTCACCCGCTACGGCAGCCGCCGCCACCGTAGCGACCCGGAAGAGGACTGGCGGCTGTCTTCATTGCGGGATCGGCGATGTTGAAGCGACTTGCCCTGGGTGTGCTGGGACTGTTGGTCCTGGCGGTGGTCGGCCTCTGGCTGCTGGCCTGGCGACCTTCCATCGAGCCCATCGCGCCGCCGGCCGCGGCCAGCTTCCCGGCCGAGCTGGTGCAGCGTGGCCAGGTGCTGGCCGGTGCCGGCTACTGCGCCACCTGCCATACCGCCAAGGGCGGCGCGCCGTACGCGGGCAACTACCCGATGGAAACCGCGTTCGGCACGCTCTACTCCAGCAACATCACGCCCGATCCGGACACCGGCATCGGGCGCTGGTCGCAGGCGGCCTTCGTGCGGGCCATGCGCCAGGGCGTGGCCCGGGATGGGGCGCAGCTGTTCCCGGCCTTCCCTTACCAGCATTTCGAGCTGGTCAGCGACGAGGACCTGCATGCGCTGTATGCCTTCCTGATGACCCGCCCGCCGGTGCACCAGGAGAAGCGCGAGAACGAATTGCCCTTCCCCTTGAACTGGCGCGCGCTGCAGGCCGGCTGGAAGCTGCTGTTCTTCCGCCACGGCCAGTACGGCCCGGTCACCGGCAAGGACGCGCAGTGGAATCGCGGCGCCTACCTGGCCGAGGGGCTGGCGCATTGTTCGGCCTGCCACAGCCCGCGCAACGCGCTGGGTGCGGAGAAGACCGGCGCTGCGCGTTACGACGGCGCGCGCATCGACGGCTGGTACGCGCCGCCGCTCAATGCGACCAACCACGCGCCGGTGCCCTGGACGCAGGACGAGCTGTACACCTACCTGCGCACCGGCGCCACCGCGCTGCACGGCAGCGCCGCCGGGCCGATGTCGCCGGTCGTGCATCACGGGCTGTCGGCGCTGTCCGACGAGGACGTGCAGGCCATCGCCGCCTACTATGCCGAGCGCTTCGGCACCCGCGGCCAGACCGCCGCACCTGCCGCCGGCGTGCTGGAGAAGGGCATGGCCGGCGACGCGCTCAGCCCCGCGCACCAGCTGGATCAGGCCGCCAACCTGTACAACGCCGCCTGCGCCTCGTGCCATTACAACACCGCGCCCCATCCGCAGCTGGCGCGGCCCGAGCTGGGCCTCAACAACGCGCTCACCGCCGACGAGCCCGACACCTTGATCCAGGTGTTGCTGCATGGCATCGGCACGCAGGAGGGGCAGGCCGGCGTGCTGATGCCCGGTTTCGCGCACAGCTTCAGCGACGCGCAGATCGTCGCGCTGGCGGCGTGGCTGCGCCGCACCCGCACCGACCGCCCGCCGTGGCCGGACCTGGAGCAGCGTGTCGCCGAACTGCATGCCAAGACACCGCCCGGCCCGCAGGCCGACACCACCGGAGACCAGTGAGATGACCCAGTTCTTCGTCAACGGTGCGCCGGTCGAAGTGGATACCCAGGACGACACCCCGCTGCTGTGGGTGATCCGCGATCAGCTGCATCTGACTGGTGCCAAGTTCGGCTGCGGCATCGGCATGTGCGGGGCCTGCACGGTGCACGTCAACGGCCGCGCCATCCGCTCGTGCATCACCCCGGTCGGCGCGGTCGCCGGGCAGCAGGTGACCACCATCGAGGGCCTGTCGCCGGACGGTCAGCACGTGCTGCAGCAGGCCTGGGTGGAGGCGCAGGCGCCGCAGTGCGGCTACTGCCAGCCCGGCCAGATCATGCAGGCCGCGACCCTGCTGGCCGACTTCCCCGATCCCACCGACGCGCAGATCAACGCGGTGATGGCCGGCAGCCTGTGCCGGTGCATGGCCTATGTGCGTATCCGCAAGGCGATCAAGCTGGCCGCCGGCCAGCTGCAGGCCGCGCAGGCCCAGACCGCTCCCGCCAGCGAGGCCGGCCATGAATGAGATGACCCCGCCGCGTGGGCTGCGTCTGAGCCGCCGCAGTTTCCTGATCGGCGCGGCCGGCACTGGCTTTGTCATGGCCTTCGCGCGCGCCGCGGTGTTCCTGCCCGAGCAGGCGCAGCAGGTGGTCGCCGAAGGCGGCTACGACCCGGACCTGTGGTTCCACCTGGCGCCCGACGGCACGGTGACGGTGCATGTGATCCGCGCCGAGATGGGGCAGCACGTCGGCACCGCGCTGGCCCGCATCCTGGCCGACGAGCTGGAAGCGGACTGGGCCAAGGTCCAGGTCGAGCACGTGGACAGCGATCCCAAGTGGGGGATGATGGTCACCGGCGGCAGCTGGTCGGTGTGGCAGAGCTTTCCGCAGCTCAGCCAGGCCGGCGCGGCCGGGCGCATCACCCTGATCGAGGAGGCGTCCAAGCTGCTGCACGTGCCCGTCGCGCAACTGAGCGCACGCAACAGCGTGGTCAGCGGTGGCGGACGATCGATCGGCTATGCCGAGATCGTCCAGCGCGGCGATCTGCGGCGCAGCTGGAGCGCCGAGGAGCTCAAGGCCCTGCCGATCAAGCCGCCGGACCAGCGGCGGCTGGTCGGCGTGGACACCCGGGCGCTGGACATCCCCGGCAAGACCGACGGCAAGGGCGTGTACGGCATCGATGCGCGCATCGAAGGCATGGTCCATGCCGCGCCGGTCGTGCCGCCCACGCGTAACGGCTCCAAGGTCGCCTCGGTGGACGATTCGGCCGCCAAGCAGCTCAAGGGCTACCAGGGCCATCTGGTCCTGGACGACCCCTCGGGCACGGTGCCCGGCTGGGTGCTGGCGGTGGCCGATTCCACCTGGACCGCTTTCCAGGCGGCGGCGCTGTTGAAGGTGCAGTGGACCAGCGACGACACCGCCAAGGTGTCCGAGCAGGATCTGCAGGCCCATGCCGCCAGCCTGATCGACGATGCCAAAGCCGGCGCGCGTGTCGTGGAAGGGCCGGTCGAGGATGTCTTCGCCAAGGCCGCGCGGACGATCCAGGCCGACTACACCACCGCCAGCGTGCTGCACTTCCAGCTCGAACCGCTCAATGCCACGGCGCTGCTCAAGGACGGCGTGTGGGAGATCCACACCGGCAATCAGTGGCAGTCGCTGATCCTGCCCACCCTGGCCAAGGCGCTGGGCGTGGGCGAGGACAAGGTGGTCCTGCGCACCTATCTGCTGGGCGGCGGCTTCGGCCGTCGTCTCAATGGCGACTACGCGGTGCCCGCGGCGCTGGCGGCCAAGGCGCTGGGCAAGCCGGTCAAGCTGACCTTCGCCCGGCCCGACGATGCGCGCTTCGATTCGTTCCGTTCGCCTTCGCTGCAGCGCCTGCGCATGGGCTTCGATGTGCAGGGCAAGGTGCTGGCGATGCAGCACGATGCCTGCGCCGGCTGGCCCACCCAGGTGATGGCGCCGACGCTGATGCCCAAGGCCAAGAACGGTGTGGCCTACGATCCGTTCGCCATCTCCGGGGCCGACCACTGGTACACGGTCGGCGCGCACCGCGTGCGGGCGATCACCAACGATCTGGCCAATCGCGCCTTCCGCCCGGGATGGCTGCGGTCGGTCGGGCCGGGCTGGACCAACTGGGCGCTGGAGAGCTTCATGGACGAGGCGGCGCACGCGCTGGGCGCCGATCCGCTGCAGTTCCGCCTGGGCCTGCTCGACGGCGCCGGCGACAACGGCGGCAGCGCGCCCAACGCGGTCGGCGGCGCCAGCCGCCAGGCCGGCGTGCTGCATCACCTGGCTGGCCTCTGCGGCTGGGGACAGGCCTTGCCGGCCGACACCGGACTGGGGCTGGCCACCTCGTTCGGCCAGGAGCGCGACATGCCGACCTGGGTGGCGTGCGCGGCGCGGGTCCACGTCGATCGCGCCAGCGGCGAGGTCAAGGTGGAGAAGCTGTGGGTGGTGACCGACTGCGGCACCGTGGTCCATCCCGACGGCGCGCTCGCCCAGACCGAGGGCGCCTGCCTGTGGGGCCTGAGCATGGCGCTGTACGAGGGCACGACCTTCGAGAACGGCCAGGTGCGCGACCACAACCTCAACGCCTACACGCCGCTGCGCATGGCCGACGTGCCGGAACTGCAGATCGAGTTCGTCGCCAGCACGCAGGCCGCCGTCGGCCTGGGCGAGCCGGCCACCACGGTGGTGGCGCCGGCGATCGGCAACGCCATCTTCCGTGCGGTCGGCGCGCGGGTGCGGCATCTGCCGATCACGCCGGCGCAGGTGCTGGCGGCGTTGCCGGCGGCCCAGGCCAAGGCGCCGGCCTGACCTGGCGCCTGCCGCGGCGCAGGCCATCGCGGCAGGCCTGGACCTGACTCGTGGCCAAGCGGCGGATGCCGATGGGGAACCGGTTCCGCAGGCAGGCGGTCACACCGGTCTCCCTTCGCAACAGAGGCGTCGTGCCTGATGCCGTCATCTCCTTCTTCGACGCCGCGCTGGCCCTGGGTCATCGTCGTGGTCCTGGTCGCCGCCGCCGGCTGGTGGCTGTTCGGCCAGCGCGAGGCGCCGCAGTCAGCCCCTGACACCGACGCGGCGACCGCAGCGCAGCCGCAAGGCCCGGCCGCCTCGACGCCGCCCGCCGGGTCGCAGCCCCAGGCCGCCCCGGCCATCCAGCATCCGGTGCCCGGCGATGCGGCCGATGCCGCACTGCCGGCGCTGGCCGCCAGCGACGACGCGGCCTGGCAGGCCTTGTCCGGCGCGTTCGGCAACGACGCGGCGCTCGGCATCGTGCTGCGCGAGCATCTGATCCAGCGCCTGGTGGTGATGATCGACAACCTCACCCAGCCCAGCCTCACGCGCACTGCGCTGGCGGTGAAGCCGGTCGAAGGCACGCTGCAGGTCAGGGAAGGCGAGACGGCGATGGAGATCGACCCGGCCAATGCGCAGCGCTATGCGCCGTATGTCGCGGCCTTCACCCATGCCGACCCCGCCACGCTGGTGCAGGCGTATCGGCGCTTCTATCCGCTGTTTCAGCAGGCCTACCTGGAACTGGGCAAACCCAATGCCTACTTCAACGACCGCCTGGTGGAGGTGATCGACCATCTGCTGCAGGCGCCGGATCCCAGCGGGCCGCTGAGCGTCGAACCCGACGGCAAGGGCCGCCTGCGCTTCACCGATCCGGCGCTGGAGCGCCTGTCGGTGGGGCAGAAGGCGCTGGTGCGTCTGGGCCCGCAGCAGGAGGCCGCGGTGAAGCAACAGCTGCGCGCCATCCGCACCGCGCTGACGCGCATGGACTAGGCCTGCCCGAAAACGAAGGGCAGGGCGCCTCAGGCCGCGTCCAGCTCCGGGTAGTGGCGGAAGATACCGTTGGTGTTGAACGGCAGCCGCCGCTCCGAGGCGAGATAGGACGCGATGCGCGGGCGCTGCGCGACGCGCTCCTGCAGGCCGTGCAGCAGCGGCAGCTCCGGCGCCAGCGCGGCCATGCGCCGCGGGAACATGTACTGCAGCCCGCTCATCAGCTGGAACAGCGACAGGTCGACGTAGGAATGCTGGCGCAGCGCATGCCGGCCATCGGCCTGCGCGAGCACCTGTTCGAAGTAGCCCAGGAACTTGGGCAGGCGCTGCGCGCGCAGGTCCGCCGCGCGGCGCTGCGCCTCGGCCTGCTGGTCCTGGTAGTACAGCGAGGAGGCGATGGGGTGGTGGGTGTCGTGCACCTCGGCGACCAGGTCGGCGATGGTCAGCTGCAGCTGCAGGGCCTGCAGGCGGCGCGACTCGGCCTCGGGCACCAGCTCCAGCGTCGGGCCCAGGTAATGCAGGATCGCGCTCACCTGGGCCAGCACCAGGCGCCCGGCCTTGAGGAAGGGCGGCGCGAACGGCCGCGCGCCATCCTGCTGGCCGGCCAGGAACGGCTCCATCGCCGCATCGCCCTGTTCGCGGACCACGTCGGTGTAGTCGGCGCCGGCATCTTCCAGCGCCAGCCGCACGAACTCGCCGCGCCCCTGAATGCCGCTCCAGTAGTACAGCTCGTAATGCATCGCGCGCTCCGCGTCCGGGGGAACGCGTCAGGCTAGTCGAGCCGTGGCGAGGGAGGCGTGATGCGCGCCCGGTGTGTCGCGATGCGCGGTTCTCGAAGTGTTGAACGACTGCCGCCGATCGTCGGCGTGCGCCGCTTGTCCCGCACACCAGCGCCCGGCCAATCGCCGGGCGCCGGCGTCGCCGCAGCCCTCAGTAGACCTCCAACTCGTAGATGCGCGTGGCCGGGTCGCCGTTCTGCGTCGGCGTGTTGATCTTGAGCTGCACGTGGCGCGCCGTGACCGGATTGATGTCGTGCGTGCTGACGTTGGCGGTGTTGCTGCTGGCGCTGGCCACGGTGGACCAGGTGCTGGCGTCGGAGGACACCTGCAGCGTGTAGGCGCGGGTGTTCAACGCGGTGTTCTCGCCACCGGCGCCGGCGTGTCGCACGATCACGCGCTTGATGCTCTTGGCGCTGCCCAGGTCGACCCGCAGCCACGCGCCGCTGACCAGAGAACAGAACTTGTCGCTGGTGCCGCCCGAGACGCTGCCGTTGACCGCCTTGGCCGGCGTCTCGTTGGCGTTGCAGGCGCTGCTTCCGGTCGCGGTCCTGGCATAGGCCAGGTTCGGCGAGGCGGTGCCGGTGCCGGTGCTCACCGCCTGGTTGATGGCGCCCGCATAGTCGGCCGCGGTGCCCTGCGCGGCGCAGGCCTGGATATCGTCGTAGAGCCAGATGAAGCCGCCGGCGATGCCGGCCGAGGACTTCCAGGCGCTCATGCGACTGTTGACGCTGGCCGGGCTGTCGCCGCTGGCGCAGTTGCTGCCGTGTCGGCTCCACAGGCCCGGATCGACGGTGATGCCCAGGCTGTCGGACCAGGACTTGGGATCGTTACCGGCGCCGCCGTCGTAGACCTGCAGATAGACCCCGTCGACGCGCTCGCCCAGGTTGCCCTTGAGCGTCTTCCAGAACGTCACCTGCGTATACGGCGCGAAGGTGATCGCCAGGCCCAGGCTGTCGTAGAGCATCTTGCCGAAGGCGGTGGCCGAGGCCAGGTCGTAGGCCGACTCGTCGTCGAAGTTGACGGCGTTGGCGCCGGTGGCGTTCTTCAGCGCCTGGAAGTTGCGGTACAGGATGCTGTCGGACCCGGTGCCCTGGCTGTTGATGAGCGCTTTGATGTTCTCGAAATCGGTGGCGCCCGCCGAGCCGACGGACAGCTCGATGCGCGTCACCGAGGTCGGCGCGGTCTTGAGGCGGGTCAGGCGGCTGGGCCAGCCGCTGTCGCCCACGTAGCTGCCGTTGGACACGATCAGCTTGTCGTTGAGGTACAGGTCGCCGTTGGACTGGACGTGCACGCTCCAGAGCATGACGGTGGTGAAGCCCGAGGCGCGCAGATCGTCGATGACGCTGGTACCGCCGGAGTAGAACGGGCCGCCGCCGTAGATGGCGGAGTCGGCACGGGCCTGGCCGGGGAACAGCGGGGCGAGCGCAGCGAGCAGCAGGCAGAGCGAGAGACGGGTCGTGCGGTGCATGGTCCAGCTCCTGGTTGGCGAAGGCGGGGGACGCCGACGCTCGGCAGGGCGGTGGGCGTCGTCAATTCGCGGAAAACGGTTGCGGCCCACCGCCTGCGTCGATGTGTGATCCATGACGCAGTTGGGCGCGCCTGCGACGCCCTGGAAAAGTCGGAGATTAGATCGATCCAAATCCTGCTATTGCGCCGCAACAGCGGTTTTGCGCGAAGGCATGCGCCGATCGCCGGCCTGCCGTGCGGTTGCGTGTCATGACGCGGGGCTAGGCTCCCGTCAGCCAGGCCTGCTTGCGGGCGCGCGGCAGCTGCTTGACCTGCCATTCGGCGCGCGCGGCGCTGGCGCGGTCGGGGTAGGCGCGGCTGGCCAGGATGCGCAGCGGCGGATGGGCGCGGGTATAGCGCGCGCCGCGGCCCTGCTGATGGGCAGCGAAGCGCGCGGCTACGTCGGTGGTGATGCCGCAGTAGTAGCTGCCGTTGCGGCATTCGAGCAGATAGACGAACCAGGGCGCGGGCGCAGGCATCGGCGGGAATTATGCAGCGCCTGAGCGCTGCGTCTCACCACCCCTTGAAACACGCTGGCTGAACGCCATGTGGAAGACATTGCCGGTATCGCCGGCCCCCTTTCTTCGAGGATGTTCCCATGCGAATGGACAAGCTGACTTCGCGCTTTCAGCAGGCACTGGCGGATGCGCAGTCGCTGGCCGTCGGCCGCGACAACAACTTCATCGAGCCGGTGCACCTGATGGTGGCGCTGATCGACCAGACCGGCGGCAGCACCAAGGCCCTGCTGCAGCAGGCCGGCGTCAACGTGCCGCTGCTGCGCGAGCGGCTGGGCGAGGCGCTCGATGCGCTGCCCAAGGTCACCGGGCAGGCCGGCAACCTGTCGGTCGGCAACGACCTCAGCCGCCTGTTGAACGTCACCGACAAGCTCGCCCAGCAGCATGGCGATGCCTTCATCGCCAGCGAGTGGTTCGTCCTGGCCGCGGTCGAGGACAGCGGCCCGCTCGGCCTGATGCTGCGCAACGCCGGCGCCGACAAGGCGCGGATCAGCGCGGCCATCGACAAGATCCGCGGCGGGGAGAGCGTGCAGAGCGAGAACGCCGAGGACCAGCGCCAGGCGCTGGAGAAATACACCATCGACCTGACCGCGCGCGCCGAGTCCGGCAAGCTGGATCCGGTGATCGGCCGCGACGAGGAAGTGCGTCGCACCATCCAGGTCCTGCAGCGCCGCACCAAGAACAACCCGGTGCTGATCGGCGAGCCCGGCGTGGGCAAGACCGCCATCGTCGAGGGCCTGGCCCAGCGCATCGTCAACGGCGAGGTGCCCGAGAACCTGCGCAACAAGCGCGTGCTGAGCCTGGACATGGGCGCGCTGATCGCCGGCGCCAAGTTCCGCGGCGAGTTCGAGGAGCGCTTGAAGGGCGTACTCAACGACCTGGCCAAGAGCGAGGGCCAGATCATCCTGTTCATCGATGAGCTGCACACCATGGTCGGCGCCGGCAAGGCCGACGGCGCGATGGACGCGGGCAACATGCTCAAGCCGGCGCTGGCGCGCGGCGAGTTGCACTGCATCGGCGCCACCACGCTGGACGAGTACCGCAAGTACATCGAGAAGGACGCCGCGCTGGAGCGCCGCTTCCAGAAGGTCTACGTGGGCGAGCCCAGCGTCGAGGACACCATCGCCATCCTGCGCGGGCTCAAGGAGCGCTATGCGCTGCACCACGGCGTGGAGATCACCGACCCGGCCATCGTCGCGGCCGCCACGCTCTCGCACCGCTATATCACCGACCGCCAGCTGCCCGACAAGGCCATCGACCTGATGGACGAGGCGGCCAGCCGCATCCGCATGGAGATCGACTCCAAGCCGGAGGAGCTGGACCGCATGGAGCGCCGGTTGATCCAGCTCAAGATCCAGCGCGAGATGCTCAAGAAGGAGAAGGACGAGGCCTCGCGCAAGCGCCTGGCCGATCTGGAGAGCGACATCGAGGCGCTGGAGCGCGAGTTCTCCGATCTGGAGGAGATCTGGAAGTCGGAGAAGGCCGCGCTGCAGGGCACGACCAAGATCAAGGAGCAGATCGAACAGGCCAAGCTGGACCTGGAAGCGGCCCAGCGCCGCCAGGACTACGCCAAGATGAGCGAGATCCAGTACGGCGTGCTGCCGCAGCTGGAGAAGCAGCTGGCCGCCGCCGCCGAAGCCGAGCACACCGAGTTCAAGCTGGTGCAGGACCGCGTCACCGCCGAGGAGATCGCCGAGGTGGTCAGCCGCTGGACCGGCATCCCGGTCAACCGCATGCTCGAGGGCGAGCGCGAGAAGCTGCTGCGCATGGAGGACGTGCTGCACCAGCGCGTGGTCGGCCAGGAAGAGGCCATCCGCGTGGTGTCCGACGCGGTGCGCCGCTCGCGCGCCGGCCTGGCCGATCCGGACAAGCCCAGCGGCTCGTTCCTGTTCCTGGGGCCCACCGGCGTGGGCAAGACCGAGCTGTGCAAGGCGCTGGCCGAGTTCCTGTTCGACAGCTCCGATGCCATGGTGCGCATCGACATGAGCGAGTTCATGGAGAAGCACGCCGTGGCGCGGCTGGTCGGCGCGCCTCCGGGCTACGTGGGCTATGAGGAAGGCGGCTACCTGACCGAGGCCGTGCGCCGCCGGCCGTATTCGCTGATCCTGCTGGACGAGGTCGAGAAGGCCCATCCGGACGTGTTCAACATCCTGCTGCAGGTGCTCGACGACGGCCGCCTGACCGACGGTCAGGGCCGCACCGTGGACTTCCGCAACACCGTCATCGTGATGACCTCCAACCTGGGCTCGCACCAGATCCAGGAGCTGTCCGGCGACGACTCGCCCGAGGCCTATACGCAGATGAAGGCGGCGGTGATGGGCGTGGTGCAGGCGCACTTCCGCCCGGAGTTCATCAACCGGCTGGACGACATCGTCGTGTTCCACCCGCTGGACAAGGCGCAGATCAAGCAGATCGCGCGCATCCAGATGAGCGGGCTGGAGAAGCGCCTGGCCGAGCGCGGGCTGAAGCTGGAGGTGTCGGACAAGGCCTTCGAGCTGCTCGGCAACGTCGGCTTCGACCCGGTCTACGGCGCGCGTCCGCTGCGTCGCGCGATCCAGGCGCAGCTGGAGAACCCGCTGGCGCAGAAGATCCTGGCCGGCGAATTCGTCAGCGGCGACACCATTCAGGTCGATGCGCAGGGCGGGCAGCTGGTCTTCAGCAAGGCTTGATCCGGGGGGCGGGATTGGGGATTCGGGATTGGGGATTCGCAGGAGCGGTCCTTCGATCCCGGCCTCGCCCGCTCTGACCAATCCCGAATCCCGAATCCCGAATCCCCAATCCGCGACGGCCCTAGCCGTCGAGGACAGCTTGGCGAAAGCCAGCGGCGTGATGCTGTGGGGGCCGGCCTCGTGCCCCTCTTCGCCGTCTTCGCATGTCTGGTTTCGCCCTGGTGTCGTCCGTCGCCCATGCCTGGTCCACGCTGGTCGACCTGCTTTCGCGGCATGCCGTGGCGCCGCTGCTGGATGCGCTGCACCTGCGTGGCCTCAGCGACGACCCGCACGACATCGCCGCCTCGCTGCTGATCGCCGCGCTGCAACTGGGGATCATCGGCCTGGTCTTCCGCCCGCTGGAGAGCCTGTGGCCGGCCGAACGCTGGGAAGATCGGCGGCTGGCGCGGATCGACTTCCACTACACCTGGGTGATGCTGGTCGGGGTCTTCCCGCTGTTCTCGTTCCTGGTGCTGACGCCGCTGGCCAACCTGGCCGGCGGCGGCGCGGATGCCGGCACTGCCGGGCACGGCCTGCGCGACGCCTGGCCCTGGTTGGACCGCCATCCTGCGGTGCTGTTCGTCGCCTACTACGTGGTCTACGACTTCACCTACTACTGGATGCACCGCGTTCAGCACTGGATGCCCTGGTGGTGGGCGATGCATTCCATGCACCACAGCCAGCGCCAGCTCAGCTGCTGGGCCAACGACCGCAGCCATTACCTGGACGGGGCGCTGCAGTCCTTCGTGCTGGCCGGGGTGGGCGTGGCCTTCGGCATCCGCGCCGACGAGTTCGCCTGGATGATGCTGCTGGGCGAGCTGGTGCAGAACTTCTCGCACGCCAACGTGCGCATCGGCTTCGGCCCGGTGCTGGGCAGGGTGCTGGTGGATCCCACCTTCCATCGCCTGCACCACATGGTCGTCGATCCGCAGCGGCCCAACCTGCACAACTGCAACTTCGGCCAGGTGCTGGCGGTGTGGGACGTGCTGTTCGGCACCGCGCTCTACGGCGAGCCGGTGCGGCCTACCGGCGTGGCCGACCCGATGGTCGACCGCGACAACGAGCTGGGCCTGGTGGCGATGCAGTGGGAGACGCTCAAGCGCTTCTGGGGCGCGGTGCGCTGCCGCGCGGGCTGGACGCCGGGGGACGTGGCCTTCGATGCGCACTATCGGCCGGTGCCGGTGCAGCACGAGGCGCATGCGCCGGTGCCGACACACGGTGCGCAGGGCGTGCCGGCGCCGGAGGGCGAGCGCGTCCGCTGCTGATCCGGCCCGCGGCGCCGGGGCGGGCGTGCGGCCGCCTCAGGCAGACGTTGCGGCCGGCTCGGCAGCGGGCGGGCGGCCCTGTCGGTAGGGCGGCATGGCCATGATCATCTCGGCCAGCGAGAACGCCAGTTCGCGCTCGGCCAGCACGGCGGCATCGGCGCCGTGTTCGAGCAGGTGTTCGACCTCGGCCTCGCTGTGTGCGCGCGCCAGCACGGTCAGCTCGGGATTGAGCGCGCGCAGCTTGGCGATGGCCTCGCCGGCCTCCAGCGGCTGCGGGATGGCCAGCACCGCGATGCGTGCCTTGTCCGGCTGGGCCTCGGCGAGCACCGCATCGGCCGCCGCGCTGCCGCGGATGGCGGCAATGCCGGCCGCGTGCGCCTTGTCGACGTTGTCGCGGCTGTCGTCAATCACCACCACTGGCACGCCGCGCTCGTGCAGCACGTGCACCAGGTTGCTGCCGACCCGGCCGTAGCCGATCACGATGGCGTGCTCGCCGGCGCGCAGCGGCGGGCCGGGCAGGGGCTCGGGCTCGACCGCCGGGATGCCGGGGGCGTCCTGCGGATGGCGCCGCAGCCAGCGGTCCAGCGCGGTGAACAGGAAGGGGTTGGCCACGATCGACAGCAGCGCGCCGGCCAGGATCAGGTCGTGGCCCTCCTGCGGCAGGATCTTCAGGGCCAGGCCCAGGCCGGCCAGGATGAAGGAGAACTCGCCGATCTGCGCCAGGCTGGCCGAGATGGTGAGCGCCGTGCCCTTGGGATAGCCGAAGCTGCGCACGATGGCATAGGCCGCCAGCGACTTGCCGACCACGATGATCAGGAAGGTGGCCAGCACCTGCAGCGGGTACTTCACCACGATGGTCGGGTCGAACAGCATGCCGACCGAGACGAAGAACAGCACCGCGAACGCATCGCGCAGCGGCAGCGAATCGTTGGCCGCCTTGTGGCTCAGCTCGGACTCGTTGAGCAGCATGCCGGCGAAGAACGCGCCCAGGGCGAAGCTCACCCCGAACAGCTTGGCCGAACCGAAGGCCACGCCCAGCGCGATCGCCAGCACCGACAGGGTGAACAGCTCGCGCGAGCCGGTCGCCGCGACGCGCTCCAGCGTCCAGGGAATCACCCGGCGCCCGACCAGCAGCATCACCGCCACGAACGCGGCCACCTGCAGCAGCGTGGCGCCCATCGCCTTGGCGATCTCCATCCACGCCCCGCCGCCGGCACGGGCGCCGGCCTCGCCTTCGCCCAGCGCGCCGGCCAGCGCCGGCAGCAGCACCAGCGCCAGGACCATGGCCAGGTCCTCCACGATCAGCCAGCCCACCGCGATGCGGCCGCGGCTGGTGTCGAGCATGCGCCGCTCCTCCATCGCCCGCAGCAGCACCACGGTGCTGGCCACCGACAGCGCCAGGCCGAAGACGAAGCCCTGCATCGGATTCCAGCCCATCCACCATGCCAGGCCGAAGCCCAGCAGCGTGGCCACGGTGATCTGCACGACCGCGCCGGGGATGGCGATCTTCTTGACCGACATCAGGTCTTCGAGCGAGAAGTGCAGGCCCACGCCGAACATCAGCAGCATCACGCCCAGCTCGGACAGCTGCGTGGCCAGGTCCTGGTCGGCGACGAAGCCAGGGGTGAACGGCCCGACGATCATGCCGGCCACCAGATAGCCCACCAGCGGCGAGAGCTTGAGCTTGTTGGCCAGCGCGCCCAGCACGAAGGCCACGGCCAGGCCGACGGCGATGATGTCGATCAGGCTGGTGTCGTGATGCATGGGCGTCCTTCGTGTTGCGAGCCATCGAGTTTGGCTCAGCATGAACAGGCTGCGCAAATCGAAAATGACCGAACGGTTCATGCGGCCTATCGCTCATGACCGAACCGACAGCTGCGATGCCCCGACCTTACGCCCATCGCCGTTCGCTTCATGCCGATGCGATCTTATGGTGGCCGCGCGCCCCGCTCGGCGCCACACGCCCCAACCACCGTCATTCCCGCGAACGCGGGAGTGCCTTTCGGCAGACGCATGTCTGCCTATCCGTAGATTTTGGCGATCACGCGCGAAACGCCAAGGCAGCGCCCGCCACCGCACAGCCCGCTATGGATGGACTTCCGGCCGGATACGCACGGCCACCAGCACACCCGCGATCAGCAGCCCGATTCCGAGCAGCATCACGCCGCCGGGCCAGGTGCCGCGCAGCAGGAAGGCGTAGAGCAGGGCGGCCAGGGTCTCGAACACGATGAGCTGGCCCACCAGCGCGGTGGGCAGGCGTTGGCTGGCGGCATTCCAGCACAGCGTGCCGGCCCAGGAAGACAGCAGGCCGATGGCGCCCATGAGGCCGACGAAGGCCCAGGGGCGAGGACCCAGCGGCGCCACATCGGCCGCCGCGCTCGCCGTTGCGTAGCGCCAGGCCAGATAGGCCGCATAGCCGAGCAGGGCGATCGGCAGGGTCGCCAGGCCCTGGGCCGTGGCCCAGGCGCGCGCCTTGCGGTTCGGATGGGCGCGCATCCAGTCGCCGTTGCGCAGGGGATACCAGGTCCAGCAGGCGACGGCGCCGACCGCGAGGATCGCGCCCCACAGGTAGCGGCTGCGCTGGGCCGCAGAGGCGTGGGCGAGCGTGGCCATCTCGACCTGGTTGACGCAGGCGATGCCGGCCAGGATCACCAGCAGGGCGGGGGCGAGGCGGGGCCAGGGCAGACGCCCGTCGCGGGCGTGGTTGCGCAGGTTGGCGGCGATGGCGATGACCACGGGCAGGGTGCCGATGATCATGGTCGGCAAGGGCGCGCCGGCGCGCTGGATGGCGCTCGAAAGACACAGGTAGTACAGGAAGTTGCCGACCACCGAGAGCTTGAGCGCTTCGGTCCAGTCGGCGCGCGTGAGCCGCCGCAGTTCAGCGCGGTCCCACCAGGCCAGCGGCAGCGTGATCAGGCCGAACGCCAGGTAGCGGCCCAGGGTGTGGAGGATGGGCGGGTATTCGGGCAGCAGCAGCGGCCCGACGAAGACCAGGCCCCACATCAAGCCTGCCATCAAGGCGAATGCCACGCCTGCGCCCATGGTCGGTGTTCCCCTGCGATGCCGTCACGTCAGGGCGCAGGGTGGCGCGTGGGCGCGGCCGCCGTCTTGTACCAGCTTGCGCTTGCGGTCGTGTCGGAGGCTCAGCGGATCTGGCGTTGATAGCGCGCCGGGGTGACGCCGTAGCGGCGTGCGAAGGCGCGGGTCAGATGGGCCTGGTCGGTCAGGCCGGTGGCCGCGGCGACATCGGCCGGGCGCACGCCCCGGGCCAGCAGGCGCTTGGCTTCGGCCAGGCGCAAGGCCATCAGCATCTGGTGGGGGGTGAGGTGGTATTGCGCCTTGAACTTGCGCAGGAAGTGGAAGGGGCTCAGGTTCGCCACGGCGGCCAGGTCGGCCAGTGCCAGCGGCTCGTGCAGCGCGGCGCGCATGGCGTCGATCACGGGCGCGAGGCGTGGGGTGGCGCCATCGCGGAGCTCGCGCGTAGCGGTCCGCGCCAGGGGGCGCAGGCTGGCGATGAATTCCAGCAGCAGGCCATCGGCCTGCAGGGCATCGCTGCATTGCCACAGGTGCTGGTGCAGGGAGGTCAGGCGCTGCGCGAGTTCGGGATGGTGCGATTCCACCACGTCGCCGAACCACCAGTGCGCTTCGCCGCTGAGCGCGCTGACCAAGGCCGGATCCAGATACAGCATGCGGTAGCGCCAGCCGCCTGCGGTTTCCGCGCGGCCGGTATGCGGTACGTCGGGGTGCATCAGGACGAGGGACTGTGGGGTGGCGAGGTGGTCGGCGCCGCGATAGCGGAACCGTTCGACGCCGGTCTCGATGATGCCCAGTCCGTACGCCTGGTGCGTGTGCGGTTCGAAGGCATGCTGCACGATGTTCGCGCGGTATAGCTCGGCGCCCGGCCGGCCCGCCACGTTCCGAAATTCGGCGTGGTCCTCGGAAGCGGTCAGGGGCTCTGGCAGGTGGGGCATGCCGAGAGTCTAAGAGCGATGCGTGCCCTGGTGGCGGTGCTTGAGTCAGGGAGATTGACTAATCTGCTGCTCGCAGCGTCATCAGCGTTAGGAGCGCAGTGCCACAACGTTCCGGTCCTCTCGTTCCACGTGCCGGGTGTTCTAGTTCCGTCGAAGAACAAAAAGCGTTCTTTGCCTGATTGGGGTATGGCGGCGCGTGGTTGTCGTTCGGCTTCGGAGGGGCAGCGGTCCGGCGGGCGGCGTCCGCTTATCCCTCGGTCAGGGCATCCTGCCCTGACTCGGGCGCTCGGCATCCTGCCTCGCTAGGCGCGGCCACCGCCCGCCGGCCCGCTGCTGCGCGCGTCATGCAGTGGGGCTTCGGTTCGAAAGAGGTCTTGCTAACCCGACTCAGAGCCTCGGCCGGGTGTGCAGAGCCTGATCATGATGGTTCGCGACGGTGCATGGGCGCGACGTGTCCTTGCAGCATGCCCGACGGCAGCTGCGTTGTCGGACTCCAATGTGGGAGCCGCCATGGCGGCGATGAGGCTCTACCGAGCATGCCTGAGTCGCGATTAGGCTTTACCGGGAAAGCCCCATCGCCGCCATGGCGGCTCCCACCAGGCATGATGCGGAGGCTCAATCCTCTCCGGTCCAAGGCTGAGCCTGGGAAAGTTGGTGAGCCGAGGAGCCTTGCCCCGTCGGATCAAGGCTGGTGGGCAAAGTGCGCCAACCAACCCTGTGCCTGGGCGCAAGAAAAAAGCCCCGGCCAGATCGGCCGGGGCTTTGGGTTCACGCGATGACGCTGGAGCGGCTTACCAGGTGTAGGCGATGCGGCCGTACACGTAGGCGCCGTTGAAGCCGAACGGCGAGTAGTTGCTGTACGGGAACACGCCGCTGGTGGAGTTGGCGTAGGTGTTTTCCTGCGGATAGGTGTCCAGCACGTTGTCCGCACCCACCGTCAGCGTCCACTGCGAAGTCGGCTTGTAGCTGGCGTTGACGTCCACCAGCCACTTGGCGTCGAAGGTCTGGTCGTTGGCCGGCGTGGTCGAGTTGCGCACGGTGACGCTGCCATAGCGCGTGCCGGTCAGGCCCACGCTCCAGTGGTCGCTATGCCAGGTGCCGCCGACGATCGCCTTGCTCTTGGGGAAGCTGTCTTCCAGTCGGCCGATCTCGTCGCGCCCGACCAGGCCGGTGGTGATGCCCAGGCCGGTCAGCACGGCCGGCGAGGCGTCCAGGCGGGTCACCTCGGTCTTGCCGTAGCTGTAGCTGGCGGTCAGGTCCAGGCCGCTGGTGGCGAATGGGATCGCATAGGTGCCCACCACGTCCACGCCGCGGGTGCGGGTGTCGGCGGCGTTGGTGAAGTAGCGGAACTGGGTCACCTGGTCCTGGCCCAGGCTGGTCAGCAGCGCGCGCGCGGCAGGGGTGGTGTTGACGTTGGAGGACAGCAGGATGCGGTCGTCGATCTTGATCTGGTAGGCATCGACCGTCAGCGAGAACGCATCGGTCGGCTGCAGCACCAGGCCCACGCTGTAGGAGGTCGAGGTCTCGGCCTTGAGCGGCTTGGCGCCCAGGGCATGGGCCACGGCGGTGTCGGCCGGGAAAGTGCCGGACTGGAAGAACACGCCGTTGTTGATCGTGCTGGAGATGGCCTGGAAGCTCTGCTGGGCCAGCGACGGGGCGCGGAAGCCGTTGGACGCCGTGGCGCGCAGGGCCACGCGGTCGGTGAAGGCGTAGCGCGCCGACAGCTTGCCCGAGACCTTGCTGCCGAAGTCCGAGTAGTCCTCGTAGCGACCGGTCAGGCCGGCGGAGAACTTGTCGGTGAAGTCGGCTTCCAGCCCGGTGTAGACCGCGTAGCTGTGGCGGTCGGCATGCACGGCGTTGGCCGGGGTGAAGCCGCCGAAGCCCTGCGCGCCGGAGCTGGAGCCGGCGATGCCCTGGCCCGCGTTGGCGTAGGAGCCGTACTCGCCCGGCGACTGGTTCCACTTCTCGCCGCGGTACTCGGCGCCGAAGGACCAGGTCACCGGATAGGCCAGGCCCCAGTCCAGCGCCTGGGTGAAGTCGGCGTTGAAGATGTTCTGGGTGTACTCCAGCGCGCCATCGTAGAAGCTGGTCGGGCTGGCCGCGCCGAGCGTGTAGTTGATGGTGTTGCGGGTGTGGTAGTCGATCTTGTTGTAGCCGTAGTTGTAGCTGACGTCCCAGGTGAAGCCGCCGTCGGTGTTGCCCTTGAGCCCGGCGATCAGCGAGCGGTCCTTGGAGTACTGGTTGATCACCGGCACGTAGCCGTCCGGATAGAACTGCGCCAGCAGCGCGCTCTGGTTGTTATGGTTCTTCGAGCGGTAGAAGGCGTAGGAGTCGATGTCGCGGTTGCTGGCGATAGCCGTGGCGTAGGCGCTGAGGTGGTCGCTGAAGTCGAAGCTGGTGTTGGCCGACACCGCGCCGGCGTTCACGTCCGGGTCGCCGATCACGAAGGCCTTCTGGCCCACCGAGGGGAAGTTGCCGGTGTTGGGCGTGCTGCCGGCGTAGGCGCCGGAGCGGTTGGTCGGATCCTGGTAGCCGACCTGGCCGGCCACGTGCAGCTTGCCGCGACCGTCGGCGAAGCCGACGCCCGCATCGCCCGAGAGCTGGTACTGCTCGCCATCGCCCTTGGCGTACTTGCCGTAGTTCACCGCCAGGCTGCCGCCGCTGCCGGCGCCCTTGAGCACGATGTTGACCACGCCGGCGATGGCGTCCGAACCGTACTGCGCCGAGGCGCCGTCGCGCAGCACTTCCACGCGCTCGATGGCCGCGACCGGAATGCTGTTGAGGTCCACCGCCGAGGAGCCGCGGCCGATGCTGCCGTTGAGGTTGATCGCGGCCGAGCTGTGGTAGCGCTTGCCGTTGACCAGCACCAGCACCTGGTCGGGCGAGAGCCCGCGCAGCTGCGCCGGGCGCACGCCGCTGGTGCCGTCCACCAGCGCCGGGCGCGGGAAGTTGAGCGAGGGCAGGGCGCGCGAGAGCGCGGTGGCCAGTTCGGTGGTGCCGGTGGACTGCAGGGTCTCGGGCGAGATGATGTCGATCGGCGACTGGGATTCGGCCACGGTGCGGTCGGCCACATGCGTACCGGTGACGATCACGGTATCCAGCGTGCTGGCTTTGACGGGCGCCGAAGAGGCGGCGTCCTGGGCGAAGGCGGGGGCGGCGGCCAGGGCGAGAGCCACGGCGGCGGCGAGGGGACTGGTCTTGCGGTTCATCTATGCAACTCCGGTAATAAAGGCTCGCATCGCTGGGGGAGGGCTCGTCGCCTGAACAGGGGGCGAGGTCGCGATGCACTTTCGAATTAACGCTTTTCTAACTGATGTGTCAAACCCGGTTTCGGCTGAAATCGCTTTGGCCGTGCGCGCCGCGCGCCGGAAAATCCGCGGTTGCGGCGCCCCGCGCGGGCTCCGAGTCAAGTATTCGTTAACGTTAGAATGGCGTCGCAGGAAGGGTCCTCATCTCCTCATGCCCTTCGGTTATTTCGGAAAACCCCCATGATTTCGTTGCGTAATTTCGCCCTCCGTCGCGGCGAACGCCTGCTGTTGTCCAATGTCGACCTGGCCATGCACGCCGGCTACCGGGTCGGCGTGGTCGGGCGCAACGGCACCGGCAAGTCCAGCCTGTTCGCCGCGGTGAAGGGCGAGCTGGAGGCCGACAAGGGCGATGTCGAGTTGCCCGGCAAGGTGCGCATCGCCAGCGTGGCGCAGGAGACGCCGGCCCTGCCGGATGCGGCGCTGGACTTCGTGCTGGGCGGCGACACCGAAGTGGCCGCCGTGCTCAAGGCCGAGGCCGACGCCATGGCCGCCGAGGATTGGGAAGCGGTGGCCGCCGTGCACATCCGCATGGAGGAAGTCGGCGGCTACGACGCCCAGGCGCGTGCCGGCAAGCTGTTGCACGGCCTAGGCTTTCCGGCCGACACTCACCAGCGCGCGGTCAAGGACTTCTCCGGCGGCTGGCGCGTACGCCTGAACCTGGCGCGTGCGCTGATGATGCCCAGCGATCTGCTGCTGCTGGACGAACCGACCAACCACCTCGACCTGGACGCGGTGTTCTGGCTGGAGCAGTGGCTGCTGAAGTATCCCGGCACGCTGCTGCTGATCAGCCACGACCGCGAGTTCCTGGACAACGTGGCCACCCACACCCTGCACCTGCATGGCGGCGGCGCCAAGCTCTACGTCGGCGGGTATACCGACTTCGAACGCCAGCGCACCGAGCACCTGCGCCAGCAGCAGATCCAGCACGAGAAGGCCGAGGCCGAGCGCGCGCATCTGCAGAGCTTCATCGACCGCTTCAAGGCGCAGGCCAGCAAGGCCAGCCAGGCGCAGAGCCGCATCAAGCGCCTGGCCAAGATGGCCGGCACCGAGGCGGTGCGTGCCGAGCGTGAGTTCCGCATCGAATTCGCCGCGCCGGCGCGCCTGCCGTATTCGCTGATCCGGCTCAACCATGTCGAGGCCGGCTACGGCGAGGACACGGTGATTCTGCACAAGGTCGGCTTCGGCCTGGAGGCGGGCGACCGCATCGGCCTGCTCGGCCCCAACGGCGCGGGCAAGTCCACCCTGGTCAAGACCCTGGTCGGCGAACTGGCGCCGGTGCATGGCGAGCGCAGTGCGCACCCTGACCTGTGCATCGGCTACTTCGCCCAGCACACGGTCGAGTCGCTGCACGAGGGGCAGTCGCCCATCGACCATTTCCGCGAGATCTCTCCGGATGCGTCCACCCAGTCGTTCCGCGACTTCCTGGGCAAGTGGAACTTCCCCGGCGATCGCGCCTTCGAGGTGGTCGATGGTTTCTCCGGCGGCGAGCGGGCGCGCCTGGCGCTGGCGCTGATCGCCTGGCAGCAGCCCAACGTGCTGCTGCTCGACGAGCCGACCAACCATCTGGATCTTGAGATGCGCGAGGCGCTGGCCGAAGCGCTGAGCATCTTCGAGGGCGCCATCGTGATGGTCAGCCATGATCGCCATCTGATCGGCCTGGTCTGCGACACCTTCTGGCGCGTGGCCGACGGCGTGGTCGAACCGTTCTCCGGCGACCTGGACGACTACGCCGCCTGGCTGCGCACGCGCCCGGCCGCGCAGGGCACCAAGCAGAAGCTGGCCCAGGCCGCGCCCACGCCACCGCCGCCGACCCCGCCGCTGGTGCAGAAGAAGCCGCCGAACCCGCACAAGCTCAAGGCGGCCGAAGACAAGGTGGCGCAGCTGGAAGCGGCCGTGGCCGCGATCGATGCGCAGCTGGCCGACCCGGCCAATGCCGCCGACGGCAGCCGGCTGGCCGCGCTCGGCCGCCAGCGCGAGCAGGCCGCCGGCGACCTGGCCAAGGCCGAGGCGGCCTGGATGGCCCTGTACGACGACGCGGCCTGAGCCGGGGCGTCAGTCCGCAGGAGCTGCGTCCTGCGCCACGCGCTGTTCGAGCCAGCGCCGGAACTGCTGCGCGGCCGGGCTCTCGGGCCGCGAGCGCAGCCGGGTGAGCCAGTAGCGACCCAGCGCGATGTGCAGATCGAACGGCCGCACGAGCTGGCCGCTGTCCAGCGCCTGCTGGAACAGCTCCACCGGCAGCAGCGCCACGCCGGCGCCCGCGGTGGCGGCCGCGGCCATCGCCAGGGACGTGTCGAACACCGGCCCGCGCGCATCCAGCGGCGCGATGCCGGCCGCCGCGCACCAGCGCGACCATTCGTCCTGCCGGTAGGTGCGCAGCAGCGTATGCGCGGCCAGGTCCTCCGGGCGGTGCAGGGTCCTGGCCAGGGCCGGGGCGCACAGCGGGGCGAAGCGCACCGCCATCACCGGGGTGCTGTGCTGGCCCGGCCAGTCGCCCTCGCCGAAGCGGATCGCCAGCTCCAGCCCCTCGCCGGCCAGATCGACGCGGTTGTTGTGGGTCTGCAGGCGCAGGTCGATGGCCGGATGCGCCGCGCCGAACTGCGCCAAACGCGGCAGCAGCCAGCCGATGGCGAAGGTGCCGACCACGCCGACGTTCAAGGTCTCGCGATAGCGGCCGTCGGTGAAGCGATCCAGCGTGGCGGCGATGCGGTCGAAGCTTTCGTTGAGCATCGGGTACAGCGCCGCGCCCTCGTCGGTCAGCGCCACGCCGCGCGCCAGCCGATGGAACAGCACCACCTGCAGGCGCGATTCCAATACACGGATCTGATGGCTCAGCGCGGCCTGGCTGATGTGCAGCTCCAGCGCGGCGCGGGTGAAGTTCAGGTGGCGTGCGGCGGCCTCGAAGGCGCGCAAGGCATTGAGCGGCAGGGCGGATCGGAGCATGACGGCCGTACGGGAGGGAGAGGATGCAGGCACGCAGGCGGGGCGTCGTGCGATGGGCACTGTAGCCCAAGCCATCGATCCAGCTTATGGCTGCCCCTGAAACTTCGCGCTGGTGGCCGCAGGGCTGCCTTCCAATAATCCTGGGACCCAACCGTTCGGAGTGCCGCCATGTCTGACCGTCGTCGATTCCTCCAGCGCAGCGGGACCGCGCTGCTCACCGCCTTCGCCGCGCCCTGGGCGGCCGCCGTCGCGCCGGTGGCGCCTGCCGCCGCGAAAGGCAGCGTGGTGGCCGCGGCGATCGCCGGCGCCAAGGACTTCGCCGCGCTGGAGCAGGTCAGCGGGGGACGGCTGGGGGTGACCCTGCTGGAGGTCGGCACCGGCCGCCGGATGGGCCGCCGCCAGGACGAGCGCTTCCCGATGTGCAGCACCTTCAAGGCGCTGTTGGCCGCGCACGTCCTCAGCCTGGCCGACGCCGGGGCGCTGTCGCTGGATGAGCGGCTCCCGATCCGCCAGGCGCAGCTGCTGTCCTGGGCGCCGGAGTCGGAGCGGCACGTGGGCAAGGACCTCACCGTGCGCGATCTCTGCCGCGCGGCCGTCACCAACAGCGACAACACGGCGGCCAATCTGCTGCTGGCGCGCGCCGGTGGGCCGCCGGCGCTGACGGCGTTCCTGCGCAAGCAGGGCGACGCGGTGACCCGCAGCGATCGCTACGAGCCGGAGATGAACAACTTCGCACCCGACGATCCGCGCGACACCACCAGCCCTGCGGCGGTGGCTGCCAGCCTGGCGCGCTTCGCGGTGGGCGATGGCCTGTCCAAGGCATCGCGTGCGCAGTACGCGGACTGGCTGATCGACAACCAGACCGGCGACGACTGTCTGCGCGCCGGCCTGGGCAAGCGCTGGCGCGTGGGCGACAAGACGGGCAACAACGGCCGCGACACGCGCAACGATCTGGCGGTGCTGTGGCCGCTCGCGGGCGGCACGCCGTGGGTGCTGGTGGCGCTGCTGCAAGGCGCCAAGGTCGATTCGGATCAGCGCGACGCGGTGCTGGCGCGCGTGGGTGCGCTGGCGGATCAGATGATCGGTTGAGGGCGAGGCTGCGTTTGGTGCGCGGCAGGTTGTTTGGACTGCTGATCTTCGCGTCTGGGCGCTCTTGCTTTGACTGGGCAGCGATCCGTCAGGCGGTGTTCGCTGCCCCTTGATCGGGTCATCTGCCCCGCGTTGTATCCCCTACCGTCGTTCCCGCGAACGCGGGAACCCAGGGACTTTCGCTCGGAGGACCAAGACCAGGTTCTTCTCGCGATCCTCAGGCCGCGTTGCAGCTGAGCGTTGCGGCTTCGGAGGAGTGGTGCTTCCGGCTTCGGAGGAGCAGCGGTCCGGCGGGCGGGGGCCGCTTATCCCTCAATCAGGGCATCCTGCCCTGATTCGGGCGCTCGGCTCCTGCCTCGCTAGGCGCGGCCCCCGCCCGCCGGACCGCTGCTGCACGCGTCACGTCGCAGGACTTCGGTTTGCGGGGCGGGGGCTTTCGAACCTTCCTCGCGCGTAACGCGATCAGTGACGGGAAGGTGTCGACTTGAGGCCCCCCTCCCTTGCGCGCAGCGCAGGGGAGGGATCGGGTCATCTGCCCCGCGTTGTATCCCCTACCGTCGTTCCCGCGAACGCGGGAACCCAGGGACTTTCGCTCGGAGGACCAAGACCAGGTTCTTCTCGCGATCCTCAGGCCGCGTTGCAGCTGAGCGTTGCGGCTTCGGAGGAGTGGTGCTTCCGGCTTCGGAGGAGCAGCGGTCCGGCGGGCGGGGGCCGCTTATCCCTCAATCAGGGCATCCTGCCCTGATTCGGGCGCTCGGCTCCTGCCTCGCTAGGCGCGGCCCCCGCCCGCCGGACCGCTGCTGCACGCGTCACGTCGCAGGACTTCGGTTTGCGGGGCGGGGGCTTTCGAACCTTCCTCGCGCGTAACGCGATCAGTGACGGGAAGGTGTCGACTTGAGGCCCCCCTCCCTTGCGCGCAGCGCAGGGGAGGGATGGGGAGGGGTCGAGGCTTTCCCGGTCTAGCCACAGAAGCGAAGAGCAAAAGCACCCCACCCCGGCCCTCCCCTTCGCCTGCGGCGAAAGGGAGGGGGCAGAGCGCTGCTCGATGCCTTCGAGTTGGAAGACGTCCTGATCCATCCACAGTGGGGCTTCCACCGGTCGGTGCTGATCCCATGTGGGAGCCGCCATGCCTCCCACTTGTAGAGCGGAGCTTGCTCCGCTGGGGCTTTCCCTACGAACCGAACGAAGAGCAGCGGAGCGAGCTCCGCTCTACAGACGGGCGGCTGCTAGATTTGAGAGACAGTTGCTCCCACAAGAGCATGCAGCGCTGTCAATCCTTTTCATCCCGGCGTCCGCTGTCGTTGGCGGATCGAGCCGAGGAGCCGCGCCCGGCCGAATCGCGGCTGGGCGGCGACGTCCGATTTTGCAGCGGCCAGAATCTCGGCGAAGGACCAACAAACAAAAAGGCCGCTTTTCAGCGGCCTTTCTGCGGTCTGCGGCGCGGGCGCGCGGCAGGCTTACTTCAGCTTGGCATCGGCGCGCAGGGCGTCGGCCTTGTCGGTCTTCTCCCACGAGAAGGCGGTGGCGGTGTGCTGCGTGCCGGCGCCGTCGGTGTAGGTGAATTCCTTCGGCTTGCGGCCGAAGTGACCGTAGGAGGCGGTCGGCTGGTACATCGGGTGGATCAGGTCGAGCATCTGGATGATGCCGTACGGACGCAGGTCGAAATGCTTGCGGATCAGCTTCTCGATCTTCTCGTCGGCGATCTTGCCGGTGCCGAAGGTGGTGACCGAGATCGAGGTCGGCTCGGCCACGCCGATGGCGTAGGAGACCTGCACCTCGCAGCGGTCGGCCAGGCCGGCGGCGACCACGTTCTTGGCCACGTAGCGCGCGGCGTAGGCGGCCGAGCGGTCGACCTTGGACGGATCCTTGCCGGAGAACGCGCCGCCGCCGTGGCGGGCCCAGCCGCCGTAGGTGTCGACGATGATCTTGCGCCCGGTCAGACCGCAGTCGCCCACGGGGCCGCCGATGATGAACTTGCCGGTCGGGTTGATGTGGAACTTGGTGCCCTTGTGCAGCCACTTGGACGGCAGCACCGGCTTGATGATCTCCTCGCGCACCGCCTCGATCAGGTCCTTCTGCTTGATGCCCGGATCGTGCTGGGTCGACAGGACCACCGCGTCGATGGCCGTGGCCACGCCGTCCTCGTAGCGCAGGGTGACCTGCGACTTGGCGTCGGGGCGCAGCCAGGACAGCGGCGAGTTCTTCTTCTTGCGGATCTGCGCCTGGCGCTCGACCAGCCGGTGCGAGAGGTGGATCGCCGCCGGCATGTAGCTGTCGGTCTCGTTGGTGGCATAGCCGAACATCAGGCCCTGGTCGCCAGCGCCCTGTTCCTCGGGCTTCTTGCGGTCCACGCCCTGGTTGATGTCCGGCGACTGCTTGCCGATCAGGTTGAGCACGCCGCAGGTCTCGCCGTCGAAGCCGACCTCGGAGCTGTTGTAGCCGATGTCCAGGATGACCTTGCGGGTCAGGGCTTCCAGGTCGATCCAGGCGCTGGTGGTCACTTCGCCGGCCACGATCGCCACGCCGGTCTTGACCAGCGTCTCGCAGGCCACGCGGGCGCGCTTGTCCTGGGCCAGGATCGCGTCCAGGACGGCGTCGGAGATCTGGTCTGCGATCTTGTCCGGATGGCCCTCGGAGACCGATTCGGAAGTGAACAGGTAGCTGGACATCAGGCTTATATCCTTTGATTCGGATGAAAAGATGGCCGCGCATGATACACGCGCGGCGCCGGCCGCGCATGGTGGCGTGCCCCGTGTTGCCGGGACGTTACTTTCCGCGCCCCGGCCCGCGGCCGGGCCGTGTCATCGCCGTGCCGCACGCGTGCAACGCGGCTGACGCCATCGCGGCCCAGTCTGGCGTTCCAGATCCGCCGCTGACCGGGATGGGACCCGACCATGCGCCCTCTGGAAGACACCCTGCTCGAACGTTATCCGCGCTGGTTCGGCGGCCGCCGTGGCCTGCTGACCCGGCCGCTGCTGCGCCGCTACGGCCACTGGTCCGGCCTGGACCAGGCGCTGGCCTTCCTGAACGCGCACCGGGACAGCACGCCCTGGGACTTCGTCGCCGCCGCGCAAGATTTCCTGCGGCTGGACGGCAGCTTCGATGCGCAGGCCCTGGCGCGCATTCCCGCCAGCGGCCCGCTGCTGGTGGTCGCCAACCATCCTTCCGGCGCGCGCGATGCGATGGCGCTGCTGCATCTGGTCGGCCAGGTGCGGCGCGACGTGCGCATCGTCGCCAACGAGGTGCTGACCCACATCGCGTCGCTGCGCCCGCTGCTGCTGCCGGTGCGCGTGTTCGGCGGCAGCTCGGCCGCCGGCAGCCTGCGCGCGGTGCGCGCGGCGCTGGATGCCGGACAGTGCGTGATCGTGTTTCCAGCCGGCGAGGTGTCGCGCCTGTCGCCGCTGGGCGTGCGCGATACGCGCTGGCGGCCGGGCTTCGTGCGCTTCGCCCGGGCCAGCGGCGCCCAGGTGCTGCCTGTGCGCGTGCAGGCGCGCAACTCGGCGCTGTTCTACGGCGCATCGGCGGTGTTCAAGCCGGCCGGCACGGTGCTGCTGCCGCGCGAGATGTTCGCGCGCCGCCAGCAGCCGCTGCGCCTGTACGTGGGCCAGGCGCAGGCCCTGGCCACGCACGCCGACGAGACCACCGTGCTGCGCCAGCTGCGGCGCGCGCTGTATGCGCTCGGCAGCCGCGCCGATGCCGGGGCCGAATCGCCGGCCGCGCTGGTCGCGTCGGTGCCGGTGGCGCAGCTGCGCGCGGCGATCGCGGCGCTGCCGAGCTTCGGCCGCACCAGCGAGGGCCGGCGCATCGTCGCCGGGCCGCTCGCCGCCGACTCGCCGCTGCTGCGCGAGATCGGCCGCCTGCGCGAGCTGACCTTCCGCAAGGTGGGCGAGGGCACGGGCCGGGCGCTGGACGTGGACGACTACGACACCTGGTACGACCACATCGTGCTGTGGGACGAGGAGGCCGGCGCGGTCGCCGGCGCCTACCGCGTGGCGCGCGGGGCGCAGGTGCTGGCCAGGCGCGGGCTGGCCGGGCTGTACACGGCCAGCCTGTTCGACTGGTCCGAGGGCGCGCTGCCGCGCATCGCCCAAGGCATGGAGCTGGGCCGCAGCTTCGTCGCGCCGGACTACTGGAACAGCCGCAGCATCGACCAGCTGTGGCAGGGCATCGGCGCTTACCTGGTGGCGCATCCGCAGGTGCGCTATCTGTTCGGCGCGGTGTCGATGAGCGCGGCGCTGCCGCAGGCCGCGCGCGAGCAGATCGTGGCCTACTACCAGCGCTTCCACGGCCAGGACGCTGGTGCCACCGCGCGCCATCCCTTCGTGCTGCAGGCGGTGCCGGCGGCGTTCGAGACGCTGGATGCGCAGGCGGCCTTCGCCGTGCTGCGCGAGAACCTCGCCGCGCTCGGCGCCCAGGTGCCGATGCTGTTCCGCCAGTACACCGAGCTGTGCGAACCGGGCGGCGCGCGCTTTCTGGCCTTCGGCGTGGACGCCGACTTCGCCGGCTGCGTCGACGGGCTGATCGAACTGGACCTGGAGCGCATGCACACGCGCAAGCGCCAGCGTTATCTGCACACCCCCACGCAGGAGCAAGCCGCATGAACCGCGCCGTGTTCGTCTCCGATGTGCACCTGGGCTCCACCCATTGCCATGCCGCCGAGTTCGCCGACTTCCTGACCCGGCTCAAGTGCAGGCAGCTCTATCTGGTCGGCGACATCGTCGATCTGTGGTGGATGTCGCGCCGCCGCGCGCGCTGGGACGCCGCCCACCAGCGCGTGGTCGAGGCGCTGCACGCGCTGGCGCGCAACGGCACCGAGCTGATCTACGTGCCCGGCAACCACGACCGCGCCGCGCGCCGTTTCTGCGGGCTGATGCTGCCGGCCATGCAGGTGCGTCGCCGCGTGATCCACACCACCGCCGACGGCCGCCGCCTGCTGGTGGTGCACGGCGACGACTACGACGCGGCCACGCACTTCGGCGGGCTGCAGGAGCAGTTCGGCGACTGGCTGTACTACCGCATCCTCACCGGCAACAAGCTGGTCAACCGCATGCGGCGGCGCTTCGGCCTGCGCTACTGGTCCCTGGCCGAATACCTCAAGCGCAAGAGCGCGGCGGCCGAGCGCTACATCGCCCGCTTCGTCGAGGCCGGCCTGGCCGACGCGCGCCGGCGCGGCCTGGACGGCATCGTCTGCGGCCACATCCATCGCGCCGCGCTGATCCGACGCGACGGCCTGGTGTACGCCAACGATGGCGACTGGGTCGAGAGCCTCACCGCACTGTGCGAGACCGCCGACGGCAGCCTGCAGCTGGTGTCCCACGCCGGCCAGGTGCTGAGCGAACTGCCGGCGCGCCTGCGCCTGGTACCTGACGAGCCAGCGCTGCCGCAGGCGGCCTGAGCGCGCGCTCGATGTAGTCGCGCTTTCATTCCGCGCGACGCCTGTCCGGGTGGCGCCGCCGGCTGCGTGTGCTGGGGCATGGAGCCAAGACTGCGCGCATCATTCCCCGGACTGCTGCTGATCGCGGCCCTGCTGGCGTTGGCGCTGGCGCGCGCGATGGTCGGCACCGCCCGCGATGGCCTGACCCTCGACGAGCCCTACCACTACGCCGCCGGTGTGTCCTACGCGCGGCTCGGCGACTACCGGATCAATCCCGAGCATCCGCCGCTGGCCAAGCTGTGGACCGGCTGGCTGGCGCCTGCCTCGGTGGTGCTGCCGCCGCTGCGCGCGCTGCACGAGAAGGACGACGAGCGCATCTACACCCAGTCCATGGCCTACCTGGACAACGCGCCGGCCGATTCCCAGCACCATATCCGCGTGGCGATGTTCGCGCTCAACCTGCTCCTGCTGGCCGCGCTGGCGCTGCTGGTGTGGAAGGTGGCGGGCCTGTGGTGGGCGGCCGGGCTGCTGGCCTGGCTGGCGGTGGATCCCACGGTCGGCGCGCATCTGCCGGTGCTGATGACCGACCTGCCGGTCGCGCTCGCCCTGGGCCTGACCGCGGCCAGCGCGGCCTGGCTGGCCAGCACCTGGCGCTGGCCGGCCTGGCTGGCCTTCGCGCTGTCGGCGGGGCTGGCGCTCGGGTCCAAGCATTCGGCGCCCGGCGCGCTGGCCGGCGTCGGCGTGGCGCTGCTGCTGGCCGCGGCCTGGCGGCACTGGCGCAGCCGGCGGGACGCGTTGCCCGGCGCGCACGAGCGCGCCGCGACCCTGCTGGCGCGGTGGGCGGCGGTCGCACTGGCCGCCCTGGTCGCGGTGGCCGTGCTGTGGTCGCTGTACGGATTCGGCTTCCATGCCGGGCGCGATGGCAGCGACGCCTTCAACCGGCCGATGGCGCCCAAGATCGACGACCTGGCCTCGCCCGTGCAGCGCCGGGTGCTGCATGCGCTGGACGACGCGCGCCTGCTGCCGCGTGCCTATCTGTGGGGCATGGCCGACACGCTGCGCGCCGGCGTGGAAGGCCGCGGCCAGCGCGAGCACAAGCTGTTCGGCCACGACTTCAAGGGCGCGCCGCCTTGGTTCTTCTGGCCTGGCGCGCTGGCGGCCAAGCTGCCGCTGCCGCTGCTGGCCGGCGCGCTGCTGGGCCTGCTGGCGCTGTGGCGCGCGCCGCTGTCGAGCGGGCAGAAGCACCTGCTGCTGACCATGGGCGCGCTCGGCGCGGCGTACTGGGCCAGCCTGCTCGGCTCGCGCGGCACCTATGCCGGTGTGCGCCATGCGCTGCCGCTGTTCCTGCCGCTGGCCACGCTGGCCGGCGCGCTGGCCTGGCGTGCCTCGGTGTCGGCACGGCGGCGCTGGCTGCTGCCGCTGGCCTTCGCGCCCACCGCGCTGGCGCTGGTGATGACCGCACGCGAGCCGCGGCTGTGGGAGTACTTCAACGAGCTGGGCGGCGGCAGCGCGGACGGCTGGCGCAACTTCTCCGACGAAGGCGTGGACCTGGGCCAGCGCCTGCCCGAGATCAGCCGCTGGATGCAGACCCACCAGCCGCCGGGAACCACGCTCTACAACAGTTATATGTACATGCCCGAATGGGTGCGAGGCAGCGGCGCGCCGCTGCGCGAATACGTGGAGAGCGTGGACGACACCAACGTGGACGGACACTACGCCGGTCTGTTCGTTATGCGGTTGAGCAGCACCATTCCCGAGCCCGAGTACCACTGGGACCCGGCCGTCACCCTGCGCAACCTGCATCAGGTGGGGCGGATCGGCGTGCTGGGCATCTGGCAGGGCCGGATGGACGACAAGCGCCTGCGCGTGCGCGGCCTGTATCGCGAGGTGCTCAAGGAGGTCTATCGCACGCCCTCGCCCGACTGGCGGCAGGTGGCCACGCGCTGCGCGGAGATCCTCGAGGCGGTGCCGTTCGCCACCGGCTGCTATGTCGAGCGCGGCAATGCACTGGCGCGGCTGGGCGATGTCGCCGGTGCGCGCAAGGCCTGGGCAGGCGGGGCCGATCAGCTCTCGCCCGACGATCCCATCGGCTTGCAGCTGCGCGCGCTGGTCAAGGCCAGCGAAGGCGATCGTCTTCCGGCCAACTGGCGGCCGGTGCGCAATCCGAGTCTGGAGTGAGGGGCTTCGGCCCGGGTTGATCGCCGGCATCGGCATGCGTCGGGCCTGAAGCATGGGGACCGGGCCGTGCGTGCGTGGCGTCAGGGCAGGGCGGCTCGATCGGCCATCCCATCGGATCGCTCGTGCAATTCGATGCATGGCGCGATCGGGTCGGACGCTGGCGGCTCCGCATGGAAGCAGCGGCACACAGAGCCCGCAGCCCCGACCGAGCAGGCATGATGGGGCATGGATTCGGTCACTCATCTTCTGCTTGGCGGCGCCATCGGCGCGGCCCTCGCCCCGGCGGGTCAGCGCCGGGCCGCCATCCTGGCCGGCGCGGCGCTCAACACCTTGCCGGACCTGGACGTGCTGCTGCTGCCGCGGTTCACCGACGACCCGGTGATGCTGATGACCTGGCATCGCAGCTTCCTGCATTCGGTGTTCGTGCTGCCGCTGATCGGCGCGCTGGTGTGGTGGGTGTGCCGGATGCGTGGCACGCGGGTGAATTCGGCGCCGGCGCGCTGGTTCTGGCTGATCCAGGCCTGCCTGCTCAGCCATCCGCTGATGGACGCCTGCACGGTCTATGGCACCTCGCTGCTGTGGCCGCTGGAGGTGCCGCCGACGATGTGGTCGCTGTTCTTCATCATCGAACCGGCCTTCACCCTGTGGCTGCTGCTGGGCTGCGTCATTGCCTGGTGCGTGCCGCGCAAGCCGCTGGGCCAGCGCGGCGCGATCGCCGGCCTGGTGCTGGCCGCCGGCGTGCTGGGCGTGGCCGGCCTGGCCAAGGCGAGGGTCGATCGCGAGGCCGAGCGCACCCTGGCGGCGATGGGCCTGGGCGATGCGCCGCGCTTCTCCACGCCGATGCCGTTCTCCACCCTGCTGTGGCGGGTGGTGGCGATAACGCCGTCCGGCTATGTCGATGCCGAACGCTCGGTGTTCGATCGGGGGCCGATGGTGTTCCGCGGCCATCCCTCCAACACCCAGGCCCTGGCGGAGGCGATGCGGATCGGCATCCCGGCGGTGACGCGGCTGGACTGGTTCAATCATGGCTTCATGCGCGCCCGGGTGCAGGACGGGCAGCTGGTGCTGTCGGACCTGCGCATGGGCCTGGATCCGGACTACACCTTCAATTTCGCCGTGGCCGAGCTGCGCGATGAGGACTGGCAGGCGATGGCGCCGCAACAGATCCAGGCGCCGCTGCCGATTTCAGGCGTTGCCGGCTTCAGGCGATTGATCGGCGCGGTGTGGCAGCGCACCTGGCATGAGGACGACACGCCGCTGCGGGCGCTGATCCTCGGGCCGCAGGCTCAGGCGGCGTCGGCGAACGACACCGCCACGCCGGCTTCCAGCGCGTCGAAGTAGTCGCGCGTCAGGCGCAGCTGTTCCGCGGCGCTCTCGGCGCGGTTGACCACCGCGCGGAAGGCGGCGTTCTCCGGGCGGTCCTTGGCGTACCAGCCCAGGTGCTTGCGCGCGATGCGCACGCCCTGCGGCTCGCCGTAGAAGTCGTGCAGGGCCTGCAGATGGCCGAGCAGGATGTCGCGCACCTCGCCGATCGTGGGGGGCGGCAGTTCCTCGCCGGTGGCCAGGTAGTGGGCGATCTCGCGGAAGATCCACGGCCTTCCCTGCGCGGCGCGGCCGACCAGCACCGCGTCGGCGCCGGTGTCGCGCAGCACCTGCGCGGCCTTGCGCGGGGAGTCGATGTCGCCGTTGGCGAACACCGGGATGTCCAGCGCGGCCTTGATCGCGGCGATGGTGTCGTACTCGGCCACGCCGGTGTACTGCTGATCGCGCGTGCGCCCGTGCACGGCCAGGGCGGCGATGCCGGCGTCCTGGGCGATGCGGGCGATGGTCGGTGCGTTGCGGTGCTCGGCGTCCCAGCCGGTGCGGATCTTCAGCGTCACCGGCACGTCCACGGCCTGGACTACCGCCGCGACGATGCGCGCGACCAGCGCTTCGTCGCGCATCAGCGCCGAACCAGCCCAGGCGTTGCACACCTTCTTGGCCGGGCAGCCCATGTTGATGTCGATGATCTGCGCGCCATGGTCGACGTTGTAGCGCGCCGCCTCGGCCAGCTGCGCGGGCTCGGTGCCGGCGATCTGCACGCTGACCGGCGCAGGTTCACCCTCGTGGTCCATGCGCCGCAGCGACTTGTCGGTGCTCCAGAAGCGCGGATCGGAGATGGTCATCTCCGACACGGCCAGGCCCGCGTCCAGCCGCTTGCACAGCTGCCGGAACGGCTTGTCGGTGACCCCGGCCATCGGCGCCAGGATCAGCGGCGGTTCGATCTTGTAGGGGCCGATGCGCATGGGCGAGGGGCGAGGAGTGAGCGAAGAGAAGCAAGGGATGAGCGGAGGGCGGCAGGAGTGCGTGCTGTTACTCACGCCTCCTCTCCACTCACTTCTCAGCTTTCCGGCGTGAGCCGCGGCATCGACACAGCGGCGCCTTCGCTCTCGGTCGAGCGGGCGGCGAAGCGGTTGGCGAAGCGCACGTGCAGGTTGAACGCGGCCTGCGGCGCGTGCGCCAGCGAGGCGGCCAGCGCGCCGTTGAAGGCATCGCCCGCGCCGGTGGTGTCCACCGTCTGCGCGGTGTCGGCTGCCACGCGGTAGTAGGCCTGCGCGTCGCCGCGCAGATGCTCGTCCTCGTGCGAGACGAAGGCGCCGACCGCGCCCAGGGTGATGACCACCGTGCCGCCGGGCAGCAGCTGGCGGCACAGGCCGTGCAGCGTGTTGCCGTCCAGCGCGGCCACATCGTCGCCTTCCATGCGCTGGCCGACATGGCGGCCCAGCAGGGCGGCGAACTCGGTCTCGTTGGGCGTCAGGATGTCGCTCTGGCGCAGCAGCGCGATGCTGGCCACCGCGTTGGCCGGGGCGGGGTTGAGGATGGTGGTCACGCCCGCGGCGCGCGCGCTGGTCAGCGCCGCCTCGATGCTCTCCAGCGGCGACTCCAGCTGCGCCAGCACCACCTGCGCGCCGGCCAGCAGCGGCTGCTGCTGGGCGATGAAGCCGGGGCTCAGGGTGAAGTTGGCGCCGGGGCCGATCACGATGGTGTTGCGGCCGTGGTTGTCCACGTAGATGCCGCCGGTGCCGGTGGGTTCGTTGCTGGCTTCGGCGACGACCTGCACCCCGTCCTGCTCGGCCAGGCCGCGCGCCATCGCACCGCCGACATCGCCGCCCAGCGCGCACACGAACGTGGTCGCCGCGCCCGCGCGCGCGGCCGCGATGGCCTGGTTGAAGCCCTTGCCGCCGGGGCCGGAGCTGTAGCGCCCGGCGATGGTGGCGCCGGCGGTGGGCAGCGCATCGCAGCGCCAGACGTGGTCGACATTGAACGAGCCGACGACAACGACAGAACTCATAGACATCTCTTCTTCGAATCCAACATAAAAACGGCGGCCGCAAAGCCGCCGTCGGGGGCGTCAGTATGCCGCAGCGCGGCACAGGCCTAGCGGCGAACGGCGTCAGCAATGCTGAACGAGGCGCGCGCGGTCAGCGCGCGCGGGCGACTTGGTTCAGCTGAAGTGGCTCAGCACGCCGGCGATGGTGGCGGTCATAAACGTGGCGATCGAGCCGCCCAGCACCGCGCGCAGGCCGAAGCGCGCCAGGTCCGCGCGGCGCTCCGGGGCCAGGCCGCCGATGCCGCCGATCTGGATCGCGATCGAGCTGAAGTTGGCGAAGCCGCACAGCGCGTAGGTGGCGATCAGGCTGCCGTCGGCGCTGAGCGACACGCCCGGCACCTGGCCGTTCACGATGCGCGCCAGCTCGGTATAGGCGACGAATTCGTTGATCACCACCTTCTGCCCGATCAGCGAGCCGACCGTGGTCGCGTCCACCCATGGCGTGCCGATCACCCAGGCCACCGGCGCCAGCACATAGCCCAGGATCGTGGCCAGGTTGGTCGGCCGGCCGATCGCGGCGGCCAGGCCGCTCCATTCGCCGAACCAGGTCAGCGGCGCGTTGAGCAGGGCGATCAGCGCGATGAAGGCCAGCAGCATGGCGCCGATGTTCAGCGCCAGGCGCAGGCCGTCGCCGGCGCCGGCCGCGGCCGCATCGATGACGTTGCTGGTGGTCTTCTCCACTTCCATCTTGACCGTGCCGCGGGTCAGCGGCGTGCCGGTCTCGGGGATCAGGATCTTGGACACCACCAGCGTGGCCGGCGCGGCCATGATCGAGGCCGCCAGCAGGTGCTTGGCGTAGAAGGCCTGCTGCACCGGATCGCCATTGCCCAGCATGCCCACGTAGGCCGCCAGCACGCCGCCGGCGATGTGGGCCATGCCGCCGATCATCATCGTGATCAGCTCCGACTCGGTCATCCGCGGGATGTACGGGCGCACGGTCAGCGGCGCCTCGGTCTGGCCGATGAACACGCTGGCGCAGACGCTGGTGGTTTCCGCGCCGGACACGCGCATCACCTTGGTGATGGCCCAGGCCATCGCCCGCACCACTGCCTGCATCACGCCCAGGTGGTAGAGCACGCCCATCAGTGCGGAGAAGAAGATGATGGTGGGCAGCACCTGGAAGGCGAAGATGAAGCCCGCCTTGGGCACGTCCATCAGGCTGCCGAAGATGAAGTTGGAGCCTTCGCCGACGAAGCTCAGCACCTTCACGAACACCTTGCCCAGCCAGTCGAAGACATCGCGCCCGCCGGGCACCAGCAGAACCAGCGCGGCGAAGCCGATCTGCAGCGCCACGCCGGTCACCACCAGGCGCCAGTCCACCGCGCGCTTGTTGTTGGAGAACAGCCAGGTGATGCCCAGCAGCACGACCAGCCCGAACAGGCCGAACGCGGCCCGCGATACACCTTCCAGCATTGCGATCCCCAAGACCACGCGACGTCGAAGCGATGCAGCCTAAGTGAGGGGGACGGGCGCGGCAAGGCGAGGCGGCGCGAAAGACCGCCGCGCGGGCGCCGGGCGGCATGGGACGGGACGCGGCGGGCACGGTTCGCGCGGGCGCCGCGCCCGTTGCTACTGGCAGGGTGCGGCGGCCGGGTCGTCGGGCCGCAGCTCCAGGTCCACGGACACCGGCGCGGCCAGCGCCCGGCTGCCGAAGGCCTCGCGGAACAGCCGCTGCGCCTGGCGTTCGGCGTCCACGCGCTGGCGCAGGGCCAGGGTCGAGACGTCCGGCGCCGGGCCGGCCTTCAGGTAGGACAGCAGCAGCCGGTAGCGATAGGCCAGCGCCGGGTCGTCCGGCACCCGCGCGTCGAGCAGGCCCTGATCGTCGCTGTAGGCGTTGGCCAGCAGCAGCGCCGCGCGCGGATCGCCGGCCTGCAGCGCACGCTGCAGCATTGGCACGGCCTCGCCATACCAGTCGGCGAAGCCCGGGTCCTGCAGGTAGCGCTCGTGGTCCTGGGCCTTGGCCGCCTGCGGGAAGGGGCCGGCGGCGTAGCGCAGCAGGGCGTCGCGGTTGCCGGCCAGCGCCGCCTTGCGCAGATAGAACGCGGCCTTGCCGCGCAGCGCGGCGTCCACGCCCTGGCAGCGGTCGCGGCCGGCATCGGCGGGCGAGGGCGCGGCGCACAGCATCAGTTCCACCGCGATCCGGCAGGCGGCCGCCGCCTCGCCGGCATCGGCCCGGCGCAGGACGGCCTGAAGATTGGCGCCGAGCGGTTCGCCCCAGGGGGGCAGGGCGGAGGCGGCGAGCGCGTCGGTGCGCGTGGGCGTCGCGCCGGCCGGATCGTTGCGCGCGGCGAAGGCGCGCTGCGCCTGCGCGGTCTGCGCCGCGATCCGCGCCGACAGTGCGGCCGCCTCGTCGGCCTGGCGCCGCCAGCGCCAGACACCGAATCCCACGGCCGCCAGGACCAGTACGCCCATCACCAGGTTGAAGCGACCACGCGGGCTCACGCCGTGTCCTTGCTCGATCCGACAGCGACGAGTCTGCCATGGGCCCCGTGCATCCCGCGCCGCCGTGGCGCGTGCGCAGATAAAGAATCGGAAGCGCGATGACCATCGAAAAATTCAATCAGGACCATTTGACTCTTCAATGAGAATGATTATCATCCACGTCGAACCACACAGGAGCTGCTCCATGTCCGCCAACACCATCGCCTTCCCCCACGCCGACACGCGCGCCGCCGAGCGCAGCCCGCGCGTGGTGCCCCCGGCCGAGACCCTCAACAGCGAAGCCCTGCTCAAGGGCCGTCGCGAGATCCTGATCCAGCACGGCGACCGCGTGTATCGCCTGCGCCATACCAGCAACGACAAGCTGATCCTGACCAAGTAAGTCTTGGTTTGGCGGGCGATGGAGCGCCCGCTGCCGTGTTCGCGCCCGCACCGGGCGGCAGCGGCCAGTTCGCGCGCGACGATGGCTCTCCCTCTCTCACCATCGCCGCGCGCGGGCCGCTGTCGCCGCCGGTGCACCTGCCTGACGCCATCCGCCCCCAGGAGCCGGTCATGACCCTCGACACGATTGCGCCGACCACGCGCGCCGATGCGACCCGCTCGCTGCCGCTGCCGCAGCAGCTGGCCGCGCTGGGCACCGTGCTGTGCCTGTATCGCGCCCAGCAGGGCAGCGAGCTGGCCGGCTGGAACCAGGCGGTGCGCGCGGCGATCCAATCCGGCGTGGAAAGCGACGGGCTGCGCGAGAGCCTGCTGTTCTTCGACCGCGACGGCGTCTGCTGCTGGCGGCTGTGCCTGCTGCCGGACAGCGACTTCCTGGCCTGGGACCAGCTCAGTGCGCGCCTGCCGGCGCATGCGGCCGGCAACCCGCATGGGCGCGGGGTGAGCGAACGGCTGTGGCAGCGCCTGGCCCGGCGCCTGACCGGCGAACAGTGGCGCGCGTGTCCGGTGCGCCTGCATGCCCTGGCCGCCGCCGGCGCGCAGGCGGTGCTGGCCGCCAGCCTGACGCCGGTCTCCGCGCTGGGCGCGGCCGCCACGCGCGAGATCGTGCACGCCGAGGGCGCCGAACTGGCCGCCTGGGACGACTGCTGCTGCGCGCAGGCCGCGCTGCAGTCGGTGGGCGTCGGTGCGGCGCATGGCGACCTGGCCGACTATGTGTTCAGGCCCGACCTGAAAGCCAGTCGATGACTTCGCGCGCATCACCCTTATGTATGCCACTGGCTCGCCTCGTCCGATGGCGTGCGCCGCCTGCCTGGGACGGGCGCGACCGCGCCGGGCCGCCCTTGGCTGAGGCGGGCGCGGCCGACTGAAGCCCGGGCGCCTGCGCCTGGCCGAGGCGACATCGCCAAGTCGGGATCGCCGCGACCGGCGCTTCCCTGTTGAACCTCACCTTGCGGTGGCCCTGCGTCACCGCGTCTTCCTCCTCCTCCTGGGCGCCAGCCTCGACCGTGCACGGTCGCGCCAGCCTGCCGGGTCACCTTGCAAAGGGCCTGTCATGCCGACGTTCCGTGTTTCCCTGCTTGCCTGTGCGCTCGTCTGCGCGCTGGCGTCCCCGGCGCGCGCCGCCGATTCCTCCGTCGCTCCGCCGGGCGCGTCCGGCGATGCGCTGCCCACGCACGACTTCGATCCGCTGCAGGTCACCGCCACGCGCAGCCAGCGCGCGGTGTCCGACGTGCCCAATACCGTGGGTGTGATCGAGCGCCAGCGTCTGGACCAGACCCTGGTCTTCGACATCAAGGATCTGGTGCGCTACGAGCCCGGCGTGTCGGTGACCTCCAGCTTCGGGCGCTTCGGCCTGGGCGGTTTTCGCATCCGCGGGCTGGAAGCCAACCGCGTGCAGATCCTCACCGACGGCATCCGCGTGCCCGACGCGTTCGCCATCGGCAGCTATTCCAATGCCAACCGCAACTTCGTCGACCTGGACACGGTCAAGCGCGTGGAGATCCTGCGCGGGCCGGCCAGCGCGCTGTATGGCTCCGACGCGCTGGGCGGCGTGGTCGCCTTCGTCACCAAGGACCCTTCGGATTATCTGAAGGCGGGCAAGGACGCCTACTTCGGCCTCAAGTTCGGCTATGCGGGCGACTGGAACGGCCTGTTCGCCGGCGCCACGGCGGCCTTCGGCGGAGAGCGCTGGAGCGGCCTGGCCGCGGTCAGCCATCGCCAGGGCCAGGCGCAGGAGAACATGGGACACGACCGCAGCCTGGCGCCGGTCGGCACCGCGGCGAACACCCGCACCGCGCCCAATCCGCAGGATCGCAACGGCACCAGCGTGCTGACCAAACTGGTCTACGCACCGTCGCAGACCAACCGCCTGCGCCTGACGGTGGAGGGCAACCGCGACGACACCGACACCGACGTGCTCACCTCGCGCGGCTACACCGCCTCGACCCGCGCCACCACCCTGGACCTGCGCGGCGACGACCACCAGTCGCGCGAACGCGTGGCCCTGGCCCAGGAGCTGGACGCGCTGGACTGGACGCTGGCCGACAGCCTGGACTGGCAGGTCTACTGGCAGGACAGCCAGACCACGCAGGACACCCACGAGCTGCGCACCACCGCCAGCCTGGGCCAGCATCGCCGCGATCGGCGCTTCGACTTCGAGCAGCGCGAGATCGGCGTGCAGGCCAACCTGCTCAAGACCATCGACGCCGGCAGCGTGGTCCACACCCTGCGCTACGGTCTGGACCTGCAGCGCACGCGCACCGAACAGGAACGCGATGGCCAGGTGACCTACGCCAACGGCACCAGCACCAATGTGATGTCGCCGGACGTCTTCCCGGTGCGCGACTTCCCGATCACCGATACCACCTCCTCGGCCCTGTACGTCCAGGACGAGATGGCCTTCGGCCAGCGCTTCAGCCTGGTGCCGGCGGTGCGCGTGGACCATTACGACCTGGACCCGAAGCCCGACGCCATCTTCGTCGAGGACAACCCGGGTGTGGCCGTGACCGGCCTGAGCAAGACCAGCGTCTCGCCCAAACTGGGCGCGGTGTGGAAGTTCGCCGGCGACTGGTCGCTGTACGGCGGCTACGCGCGCGGCTTCCGCGCGCCGCCCTACAACGACGCCAACCTGGGCTTCACCAATCTGCAGTTCGGCTACACCGCCATCCCCAACCCGGACCTGAAGCCGGAGACCAGCAACGGCTTCGAGCTGGGTCTGCGCTACACCGGCCCGGCGGTGTACGCCGCGCTGACCGGCTATCGCAACGATTACCACGACTTCATCGAATCGCAGGGCTTCGTGGGCTACAACGCGCAGGGCCTGATGGTGTTCCAGTCGCGCAACGTGTCCCGGGCACGCATCTATGGCGGCGAGTTCAAGGGCGGCATCGACCTGGGCGCGCTGGCCGGCTGGAGCGGCTGGTCGCTGCGCGCGGCCGCGGCCTGGTCGCACGGGCAGGACCTGACCGCCGATGTGCCGCTGGACACGATCGATCCGCTGACCGGCACGCTCGGCCTGATCTACGACGCGCCGACCTGGGGCGTGGAGCTGGCCGGTTCGTTCGCCCGGCGCAAGGATCGGGTGTCCGACGCGACCTACTTCCGCGCGCCCGGTTATGGCGTGGCCGATCTGCTGGCGCACTGGAACTTCGCCCCCGGCGCGCGGGTGAACCTGGGCGTGTTCAACCTGGGCGACCGCAAGTACTTCAGCCCGGGCGACGTGCCGGTGGGCACGTTGGCCAGCAGCGCGACGCTGGATCGCTACACCAGTCCGGGCCGCACCGTCTCGGCCAGCCTGACGGTGGAATGGTGAGCCTGCGCATGCGCCTCGCACACCGCCGCACGACACCCGCGCCTGGCGGGTTCCAGCCTCTGTCCCAAGTCAAAGGAAAGCCTTCCATGTCCTGTCGCCTGTCCATCGCCGCGCTCGCGGCCCTCGCCGTGCTCGCGCCGGCGCATGCGCAATCCGCCGATCCGGCGCGCGACCATGCGGCCATCGTGAAGATCGCAGGAGAGTTCGCGGTGGACTTCGCCTTCGACGAGACCGTGCTGCTGCAGCCCGGCTACGAGCGCGCCGCGGCCATGCGCAGCAGCGCCGACGAGGCGGTGGTCGTGGTCGAGGACACGCCCACGCGGGTGGTGCTGCAGCACCTGCTGGTCGACGGCAAGAGCGGCCACGTCACCAAGCACTGGCGCGAGGACTGGGTCTACCAGGCGCCGCGGCGGTTCGAGTTCAGCGCCGACCAGACCTGGACCGTGCGCGCGCTGTCGCCGCAGGAGACCGCCGGCGCCTGGACCCAGTGCGTGTACGAGGTCAGCGACGCGCCGCGCTACTGCGGCACCGGGCGCTGGACCTACAGCGGCGAGGTGGCGACCTGGACCAGCGACGAGAGCTGGCGCCCGCTGCCGCGCCGCGAATACACCCGCCGCAGCGACTACAACGCCCTGCGCGTGGTCAACCGCCACACCATCACGCCCAACGGCTGGAGCCACGAGCAGTTCAACACCAAGGTGCTGCGCAGGCCCGACGGCCGCCAGGTGGAGATCGCGCGTGAGTTCGGCTTCGACGACTACCGCCGCGACAGCCAGGTCGACTTCGCCCCGGCCTACGCCTACTGGAAGGCGACCAGCGACTTCTGGGCCGGCGTGCGCGCGCGCTGGGCCGGATTCCTGAACGCGCCGCCGGGGCTGCACCTGAAGACCAAGCTCGATGGCATGGCGATGGTGATGCCGCTGTTCGAGCAGGCCGACACCCTGGTGCAGGGCGGCAAGGTCAAGGCCGCCGACACCGATGCGGTGTTCGCCAAGTATGTGGAAGCCGCGCCGGCGCCCGCCGATCGATGAAGGTGCGGCGGCCGCCCCGTACGGCGGCGCATCCCGCAGGCCCGACCCTATAATCGTACTCGGGAGCGCCCGCCTCGGGCGACAGGCAAGGGGAGTGCAATGGGAGCGGGAGCGATTCTGGCTTTTGTCTTGGTGACTGCTGTCGTTATTTTGCTGCTGCGAAGCGTGCGTGTCATTCCGCAGGGTTTTGAGTACACCGTCGAGCAGTTCGGCAAGTACACGGCGACACTGACGCCGGGCCTGCACGTTCTCATCCCTGTCATGCAAGGCATTGGCCGCAAGGTCAACATGATGGAGCAGGTCTTCGACGTGCCCTCGCAGGAAGTCATCACCAAGGACAACGCGGTGGTGAAGGTGGACGGGGTGGTGTTCTTCCAAGTGCTGGACGCGGCCAAGGCGGCCTATGAAGTGTCCAACCTGGACCAGGCGATGATCGCCCTGGTGCAGACCAACATCCGCACCGTCATCGGCTCGATGGACCTGGACGAGTCGCTCAGCAACCGCGAGACCATCAACGCGCGCCTGCTGGGCGTGGTCGACCACGCCACCAGTCCGTGGGGCGTCAAGGTCAACCGCATCGAGATTAAGGACATCCAGCCGCCGCGCGACCTGGTCGATTCGATGGCCCGGCAGATGAAGGCCGAGCGCGACAAGCGCGCCTCGATCCTGGAAGCCGAGGGCGCGCGCCAGTCGGAGATCCTGCGCGCCGAGGGCGAGAAGCAGAGCGCCATCCTCGAGGCCGAGGGCAAGCGCGAGGCCGCCTATCGCGAGGCCGAGGCGCGCGAGCGCCTGGCCGAGGCGGAGGCCAAGGCCACCACCCTGGTGTCCCAGGCCATCGCCGACGGCGATGTGCAGGCGATCAACTACTTCGTGGCGCAGAAGTACGTCGAGGCGTTCAAGGAGCTGGCCACCGCGCCCAACCAGAAGTTCGTGCTGATGCCGATGGAGGCCTCGGGCATGATCGGCTCGCTCGGCGGCATCGCGCAGCTGGCGCGCCAGGCGCTGGGCGAGGACGGCCCGCGGCCGCCGGCCATGCCGCCGAAGGTGCCGCGTGCCGGCGTTTGACGCGGTAACCCTGCGCCTGGCGTTCTGGGCTGGCCTGGCGCTGGTGCTGTTCGCCGCCGAGGCGTTGGTACCCGGCGCCTCGCTGATGTGGTTGGGCTTCGCCGCCACGGCGATGGTGCTGGTGATGCTGGTCGCGCCCGGGCTGGAGGTGCTGCCGCAGGCGGCGCTGTTCGCGGTGTTCGCCATCGCCTCGGTGCTGGTGTACCGGCGCTGGTTCCGCGCCCGTGCGCAGATCAGCGACAAGCCCTTGCTCAACCGGCGCGCCGAACAGCTTGTCGGCCAGACCGCCGTGCTCGAGCAGCCCATCGTGCGCGGCCGTGGCCGCATCCAGCTCGCCGACACTTACTGGAGCGTGGCAGGCCCAGACCTGCCGGCCGGCGCGGCGGTGCGCGTGGTGTCCACCGACGGCATGACCCTGCAGGTGGAAGCGGCCTGACCGGCGCGGCCGTGGCCTGGGTCACGGCCGCGGGGCGGCGAGGTTCTGGGATAATGCCGGCCTCTTTGTAAGGACCAGCCCATGACCCAGAAGACGATCCTCAACGACAGCCACCGCGCGCTCGGCGCCAAGATGGTCGATTTCGGCGGCTGGGACATGCCGATCAGCTACGGCTCGCAGATCGAGGAACACCACGCCGTGCGCCGCGACGCCGGCATGTTCGACGTCAGCCACATGACCGTGGTCGACCTGCGCGGCCCGCGCGTGCGCGAGTTCCTGCGCTACCTGGTCGCCAACTCGGTGGACAAGCTCAAGAAGCCGGGCAAGGCGCTGTACACCGCGATGCTCGACGCCAACGGCGGGGTGATCGACGACCTGATCGTGTACTTCCTGGAGGACGCCTTCTTCCGCTTGGTGGTCAACGCGGCCACCCGCGAGAAGGACCTGGGCTGGATCAACAAGCAGGCCGCCGCCTATGGCGTGGAAGTGATCGAGCGCCCCGAGCTGGCGATGATCGCCGTGCAGGGGCCGAACGCGCGCGCCAAGGTCATTGGCCTGCTGCGCGAGGAGGATCGCGAGGCGGCCGACAAGCTGGCGCGCTTCGCCGCGCTGGATGCGGTCAGTAGCGCCGGGGTAGAACTGTTCCTCGCCCGCACCGGCTACACCGGTGAGGACGGCTTCGAGATCGTGCTGCCGGCCGAGCGCGCCGTGGCGTTCTGGGACGCGCTGCTGGAAGCCGGGGTCAAGCCGGCCGGCCTCGGCGCGCGCGACACGCTGCGCCTGGAGGCCGGTATGAATCTCTACGGCCAGGACATGGACGAGACCGTCTCGCCCTACGAGGCGGCGATGGGCTGGACCGTGGCGCTGGATGAGGGCCGCGAGTTCGTCGGCCGCGAGGTGCTCGAGGCCCAGCACCTGCAGGGCGCGCCGCGCCAGCTGATCGGCCTGGTGATGGACGAGAAGGGCGTGCTGCGTCACGGCCAGAAAGTGCTCACCGCGCAGGGCGAGGGCGAGATCCTGTCCGGCACCTTCTCGCCGACCCTGGGCAAGGCCATCGCCTTCGCCCGCGTTCCCAGCGGCGAGCCGGGTGAGGTACGCGTGGACATCCGCGGCCGCGAAGTGCCGGTGCGCGTGGTCAAGTTCCCCTTCGTCCGCGACGGGCAGCCGCAGCCCGGCGTCCTCGTCTAAAGGCGGCTCGCGACCATGGCCGAGCAACTGGACTACTTCGTCACCCTGCTTTCGCCCTGGTCGTACCTCGGACATCGGGCGTTCCTGGACATGGCCGCGCGCCACGGCGCGGTCGTGCGCACGCGGCCGGTGCGGATCTTCGATCTGTTCGGCGAGGTCGGCGCCCTGCCGCTGGCGCAGCGTCCGCCGGTGCGCCAGGCCTACCGGCTGATCGAACTGCAGCGCGTGCGCGAGCAGCGCGGCCTGCCGCTGAACCTGCGGCCGAAGTTCTACCCCTGCGATATCGCCCTGGCCGATCGCACGGTGATCGCGCTGATCGCGCAGGGCCACGATCCGCAGGCCTACATGGCCGACGCGTTCGCCGCGCTGTGGGCCAACGAGCAGGACCTGGCCGATCGCGCGACGCTGGCGACGCTGCTGTCCGCGCACGGCTTTCGATGCCGAGGCGGTGCTCGCGCTGGCCGACGCGCCCCAGACCCATGCGACCCACCAGGACAACACCCGCGCCGCGATCGATGCCGGCCTCCCTGGCCTGCCGGGTTACGTGCGCGACGGCGAGCCGTTCTGGGGCCAGGATCGGATCGATCTGCTCGACGACGCCCTGCGCAGCGGCCGCGCGCCGTACCGCGCCGGGTGACAAGTCGCGGCGGCCTTTCGTTAGACTTGCGCCATTCCCAACCATCGCGCCCAACCGGCCGGAGCATCCTCATGAGCGAGATCCCTGGTGATCTGAAATTCCTCAAGTCCCACGAGTGGGCGCGTGTCGAAGGCAACGGCCGCGTCACCGTCGGCATTTCCGACCATGCCCAGGGGCTGCTGGGCGACCTGGTCTACGTCGAGCTGCCCAACGTGGGCGATGCGGTCACCGCCGGCAACGCCTGCGCGGTGGTCGAGTCGGTCAAGGCCGCCTCGGACGTCTACAGCCCGGTGTCGGGCACGGTCGTCGAGGTCAACGAGGCGCTGGCCGACAAGCCGGAGACCATCAACGAGGACGCCTATGGCGAAGGCTGGCTGTTCGTGGTCGAGATCAGCGACGCCGACGAGCTCAACGACCTGCTCGGCCCGGACGACTACGCCGAGCAGCTGGAAGAAGACGAAGAATGATCCATGCACGCCGGCCCGGTGCCGGCGTCGCACGCAAGACCAACGCCGCGTCCTGGACGCGGCGTTTTTTTATGGGTCCGTTCCGGCGCCATCGCGGCGTGATGTTCGTGTCGTCGAGACGCTCGCCTGCATCGACATGGCAGGCGATCGGCATGCGCAGGACGCCGCGCGCTTGGAAAAAGTTTGCGCAGTTGGCGCGCGAGGCAGCTTGTGCGACGCGAAAACGCATGCCGCGAGCGCCTTCGGAATCAGGTGCGATTCAACTGCGCGACACCTTCGGCGCCACCATCGGCACGCGCGTCCAAGCGCATGCGTCGGCAGCCGCGTCACGCGCGACGCGCGCAGCAAACTGCATAAAAAAAGCACTCTGCTCGACATGCGTTGTCGCGCGCGTGTCGCCGCGCCATCGGTTCGAACGCCATCGGCTCGGCAGGCCGTCGCGGCAAGGCGATGACGCGCTTCAAAACGCATGAGAAATTTTTCTGAAAAACCATTGACACTAGAAAAAACCGTGATTAGGTTTCGCCCCAACGCGCACAGGCGCTATGCAAATCAAGCGAGTCGGTCATCGCGACGAAACCCACAACGGCAAGGTCGCCCGCCCGTACCCCCGGCAGGATGGTCGAAGGCTTCGCTTCCCCTGAAGAAATTCGAACCCCGATCCGCATCGACACCTGCGCCGCAGTCGCCGCAGGTGTCTTTGCTTTGACGGGTGCACGACGTCGGCCCCGGCCGGCGTCGCAACAGATCCGCCCCAGCGCGCATGGCGCGTCGGCGGCTGCATGCGGGTCCGACTCCCGCGGCGTTTTGAGTACTGGGCTTAGCAACGGATGTTTCATCCAAAGTAATCACTGACGAGGAGCCATCACATGGCAACGAAGAAAGCTGCGAAGAAGCCGGCCAAAAAGGCCGTCAAGAAGGTCGCCAAGAAAGCGGCCGCCAAGAAGGCTGTAAAGAAGGTCGCCAAGAAGGCCGCCAAGAAGGTCGCTAAGAAGGCCCCGGCGAAGAAGGTCGTGAAGAAGGCTGCCAAGAAGGTCGCGAAGAAGGCCGCCAAGAAGGCCCCGGCGAAGAAGGTCGCCAAGAAGGCCGCCAAGAAGGCTCCGGCGAAGAAGGCTGCCAAGAAGGCTCCGGCCAAGAAGGCTGCCAAGAAGTCGCCGGCCAAGAAGGCGACCAAGAAGAAGGCCGCTCCGGTCGCTCTGCCGGCAACCCCGGCGCCGCTGATCTAACGAGAAGTATCGCGGCGACATCGCCGCGCGCTGTCGTTCTGACTGCAGCTTCCTTCCCCGGTTGCCCAGCGGGGAAGGAAGTGTTTTTTTTTAGGGCGCCGCCCCGGCGCCGCACGCGACACCCGGCCCGGCCCGCGCATCGCCGACCACGGCATCGGCCTGCCAGGCGCAGGAACAAAGTGGCGCCCGCGCCCTGCGGCCCGCGAAAGCCGCGTGCTAACATCCCGACCGTATGCCCTGCGCAACGCAGGGGGGCGATCACGCCAGAGAAGTCGGGGCAAGACGGATGATTCATCGGGGGAGCATGTCAAGGATCTGGTTCGGCGCGGCCATCGTGCTGATCTCCACGGCCTGTGCGCCGCTGCCTGCCGCCACGCGGACCAAGCAGGCCCCGCCGCCCGAGCAGACCGCCGAAGTGGCCGAGCCCAGCATCGGCAACACCGCCGAGGAGCTGCGCCACCTGATGGACGCCGGCTCGCTGACCGAGCTGCGCACCACCTACAACGGCAACTACGGCGCCAGCCTGCTGTTCCATGCCGACTCGCTCAACTATTACGTCACCCTGTTCCGCGACAAGCAGTTCTGGCGCGTGATCCGCACCAGCTCGGTCGAGCAGGCCGAGCAGGTCTACAAGACCTTCGTCGACCAGACCAACCAGCTCTCCCAGGTCTATATCGACACCGTGCGCCTGGAGGCCGGCAAGCGCTACACCGAGCGCATGGTCGAACTGAACCAGAAGCGCCTGCAGGGACTTCAGGCCGAAGTCGAACAGCAGCGCCAGCAGGCCCTGCAGGTCAGCAACGCCCTGCAGCAGAACAAGCAGCAGGCCGTGAGCCTGAGCAGCGACCTGCGCGCCACCAATACCGAACTGGAAGCGCTGACCCGCCGCATCGAACAGCTGCAGCAACAGCAGGGCAATCCCGCGCTGGAGCTGCCGCCGACACCGGCCACCGCTCCGGCAGCGCAGCCGGCTGCGCCGAGCCCTTCGGTGCCGGCGCCGGGCACGGACTGAGCGAAGCGCCGGGTCGCGCCGTTTCGGCATGGCCCGGTTCGCAATCAAGCCCGGCAGTTGCCGGGCTTTTTTGTTCCTCGCCGAGCTTAGGGGCGTCAAGCGCCTGACGACCTGCATGCGGTCTTGGCCCATCCATTCGCCGACCGGCCTCGCCCAGCCGAGCGCACCTGCTCGGTTGGTCATCCTCCCTGGCTGACGCTCGGATGGGAAAGGAATGAGCTCGCCGCATCCCGTGGGAACCACTGTCTCTCAGATCAGCCGCGTCCTCCTTGTAGAGCGGAGCTTGCTCCGCTGGGGCCTTCCCCACGAACCGAACGAAGAGCAGCGGAGCAAGCTCCGCTCTACAGGGGGAGCCGCAATGGTGGCGATGAGGCACTACCAGGATATGCGTGAAGCGCGATGAGAGATCGCGGGTAAAGCCCCATCGTCGTCATTGGCCCAGAAGGCCAGAAGGGCGGCTCCCAGGGGATTTTCGCAAGGACTGTTTTATCGCCGTCCGACGGACCGCTGCCCCTGCGAAGCCGAAACGCGTGCGCCGCGATCCCTCGACCGAGAGACCCGCTTGTCTTGATTCCAGGGGCTACTTGCGCCAGTCGGCCGGGCACCCGTTCGATCAGACGCTGCCGCAGTGAGCGGCACTGCGAAGGCGCACGCCGCACGGGCAGCAGCCCGCGACCCGCCCAGCGCGAACTGCGGCAACCACGCATCCGAGGCCGGGGGTATTTCCCAACGAAAAACGCCGGGCAAAGCCCGGCGTCGTTCTTGGCTGATGTTCGCCGGTTGGCGGATCAGTGCGGCGCAGCCACGGCCTTGCTCGAAGCCGCGCCGGCCTCGTCGTCGTCGCTGACGTTGTCGTCGGAAGCGGCGTGCATGGCCTGCGGCAGCGGATGACCATTGGTCTGCGCCAGCAGCAGCTGCTTGGCCATGTCGGTGTCCAGCCAGCGCTGCGGCGACAGACCCAGCGCGGTGTCCAGCACCGTCGGCAACAGGCCGGACGGCAGCGGACTGTTGCTGTTCCACAGGATCGCCACGCCGAAGTCGCGCCCCGGCACCAGCGCGACCAGGCCGCGATAGCCCTCCACCGCACCGGCATGGAACACGACCTGCTGACCCGAGTAATCCAGCACGCGCCAGGCCAGCGCATAGCTGGCCGACTCCACGCGCGCACCGCGCCAGCCGGCGCGCATCTCGCCCGGCGTGCTGATCAGCGGCGCATGCAGCGTGGCCAGCAGCGGCGCCGGCAGCACGTCCGGGCGATGGCCCAGCTGCGCCAGCAGCCACTGCGCCATGTCGCTGGCGCTGGCATTGACGCCGGCGGCCGGCGCCAGACGGTAATAGGTCGGCTTGGGATTGATCGAAGCCCAGCCACTGCGCGCACGCACGTGCGGCTTGGCCCAGCTCGGGCTGTTCTCGATGCCGGCCAGGCCGATGCTGGCGTCGTTCATGCCCAGCGGCTTGAAGATCCGCCGGTCCACGGCCTGATCGTAGAAGCTGCCGGTCGCGGCGAAGACCACATCGCCGATCAGGCTGAAGGCGACGTTCTGGTACTCGTAGCACTGCCCCGGGCGGCAGCCCAGCGGCGCGGTGGCGAGCTTCTGCGAGACCGTGTAGTAGTCCGCGTTGCCCTCGATGTCGTTGTCGAAGGCGTTGTGCCAGCGCAGACCGGTGCGGTGGCTGAGCACGTCGGCCACGGTGACCTCACGCGTGGCGACCGGATCGATCAGACGGAAGCTGGGCACATAGTCGGCGACCTTGCTGTCCCAGCGGATCACGCCGTCGTTGACCAGCAGCCCGGCCATCGTGCCGGCGAAGGCCTTGGACAGCGAGGCCAGACGGAAGACGGTATGCGCATCGATCGGACGCGGGTTGCGCACATCGGTCACGCCATACCCCTTGGCGCTGATGATGCGGCCGTCCTGGACCACGGCCATGGCCAGCCCCGGGACGCGCTGGCCCACGGTCAGGTCCTTGGCCAGCGCCTCGAACGCGGCGACGTCGAAGCCCGGCGCGACCGGGCGCACATCGCTGGGCGACAGCGCGGTGCGATACGGCAAGGGCTTGGTGGGAGATTCGTAGGGCGCCGGCGCGGCGCGCCAGGCGGCGGCTTGTGTCGCGCCTTCGGCGGCGCCGCTCATGGTGACCGTCGCCAGCTGTGCGGGCAGGGTCGGCGTCTGTGCAGTGGAGGACACGGCCAGCGGCAGCAGCGCGGCCAACAAGGTCATCGTCAGCGATCGCGCACGATGGCGCCCCCTGAGGTTTTTCATGTGCGAGATGCCCGCGTGATCTGGCGTGTTTTGGATCATAACGCTCATGTCGAGAAATGCACAAACGGCCGGAGATTGGCCGGCCATCTCGTTCATCCCATTGATCTTTTTGAACAGCGCGCCACGCCCTCCGCGCGCCCTGTTCAGCGTCTCGCAACGCGACCAAAGCGGTAATGACGGCGTTGCAAGGTGCGGGCGATCATGCCCCGACATGGCCGCGCCAGCCCCCGACACCCCGCCAAGTTCCGGCCGCGATGCGCTGCTGGGGATCGGGTTCGTGCTGGTGTGGTGCACCGGCTATATCGCCGGCAAGGTCGCCGTCGCCCACGCCGCGCCGCTGACCTCGCTGACGCTGCGCTTCGGCATCGCCGCGCTCGTGTTCGGCGCGCTGGCCCTGATCGGGCGGGTGGGGCGCTGCCGGCGCGTGGACCTGCTGCACAGCGCGGCCACCGGCGTGCTGATGCTGGCCCTGCACTTCGGCGCGGTCTACGTGGCCTTCCAGTGGGGCGCCAATGCCGGCGTGTCGGCCCTGGTGATCGGCGCCATGCCGCTGCTGGTGGCGCTGGTGGCCACCCTGGACGGCAGCGAGCGGCTGGGCGCGTGGCGCTGGTTCGGCATGGCCCTAGGCCTGCTCGGCGTGGCGCTGGTGGTGGCTGACCGCGTCGATGGCGCCACGCCGCTGAAGGCCTGGGCGATGCTGGCACTGGGGCTGGTCGGCATCACGGCCGGCACGCTCTACCAGAAGCGTCACGCCGCGCACCTGGACATGCGCCTGGGCCTGACCGTGCAGAATGCCGCCGCCACGCTGGTGCTCTTGCCGTTCGCGCTGTTGGAGGGGTTCCGCTTCGACGACAGCGCGGCCTTCCACGGCGCCCTGGCGTGGCTGGTGCTGGTCAACTCGATCGGCGGCTTCGCCCTCCTGTTCCTGCTGATCCGGCGGGGCGCGGCGACCAGGGTCGCCGCGCTCTTCTTCCTGATGCCGCCGGTGACCGCGGTGTTCGGCCACCTCACCCTGGGCGAGCACCTGACCTGGCTCAAGGGCGCGGGATTCGCCTGCGCGGCGATCGGCGTCTGGCTGGCCACGCGCAGCGAGGCGCCGCGGGCCGCCTAGCGATCCGCGCCTGTGCGCTGGCGATGTTGCAGTGCATCGGCTACCGTGCGCGGCAATCGAACGCGCCGGAGTCGCCGCCCGTGGTCACGCACAAGCCCCACCGGATCGAAGGGGGAGAGGGTCGGGCGCTCGCGCTGTCCTTCGTGTGCTTCTTCTGTGTGCTGGCCGCCTACTACGTCGTGCGCCCGGTCCGCGAGCAGCTGTCCGCGGCCGTGGGTTCGACCCAGTTGCCCTGGTTCTATCTGGCGACCTTCATCGCCACCCTGCTGCTGACGCCGGTGTTCGCCGGGCTGGCCTCGCGCTGGCCCAGGCGGCGGCTGGTGCCGCTGGTGTATCTGTTCTTCATCGTCTGCCAGCTGGCCTTCATTCCGGCCTTTACCTCGGTCGGCCTGCTCAGCCCGCGCGCGCTGGGCATGGTGTTTTTCGTCTGGGTGAGCGTGTTCAACCTGTTCGTGGTGTCGGTGTTCTGGATCTTCATGTCCGACATCTGGAGCCTGGCGCAGTCCCGGCGCCTGTTTCCGATCATTGCGGTGGCCGGCACGCTGGGCGCGCTGGCCGGGCCGATGCTGACGCGCTCGCTGGTGCAGCTGCTCGGCGTGGCGCCGCTGCTGCTGGTGTCGGCGGCGCTGCTGGGCGTGTCGACCGTGTGCGTGGTGCTGCTGGGCCGCTGGGCCAGCGCGCACGGCGCGCGCCGGCATGAAGACGGGCACGAGGCCGCGCTCGGCGGCAGCATGTGGGACGGCCTGAAGCAGATCTTCGCCGACCCCTTCATGCGCGGCATGGCGATCCTGCTGCTGCTGGCCGACGGCATCGGCACGGTCAACTACGCCCTGTTGGTCGATTACTCCGGCGCGACCTTCGCCGATGCGGTGGCGCGTACGCGCTTCCACGCCGATGTGGACCTGGCCGGCAACCTGCTCACGGTGATCGTGCAGCTGACCATCACCCGCTGGCTGCTGCCCCGGCGCGGACCGGGCACGCTGATCCTGCTGTGGTCGGTGATCAGCATTGCGGTGCTGCTGCTGGTGGTGTGCTCGTCCAATCCGCATGCGCCGCTGTTCGTGCTGCCGGTGCTGATCGGCCCGGTCGCGCCCACGGTGCTGGCGCTGGTGGTGAGCCGCGGACTGGCCTACGGCATGGCCGAGCCGGCGCGCCACAGCCTCTACACCCGCGTGCCGCGCAACGTGCGCTACAAGGGCCAGAACGCGGTGGACACCGCGGTGTGGCGCTTCGGCGACGTGGCCATCGCCACCGGCATGAACGGGCTGAAGTCGGTCGGGATGACCATCGGTGGCTTTGCCGCGGTCAGTGCGCTGGCCGCCTTCGCCGCGGCCGGCATCGGCTGGCGCCTGTGGAAGCGCGTGGAGCAGATCGACGAGTCGGCCGCACCGCGCTGAGCCGGACGCGTGCTTACCGGCCGCGCACGCGGCACACTGCGCGCCTGCTCACCGACCGGATGGAACCATGCCTGCCATCGCCCTCGTCCTGACCGTCCTGGTCGCATTGCTGCACCTGTGGTTCCTGGTGCTGGAGATGGCGCTGTGGACGCGCCCGCTCGGGCTCAAGACCTTCCGCATGTCGCCGGAGAAGGCGCAGACCACGCGCGTGCTGGCGGCAAACCAGGGGCTCTACAACGGCTTCCTCGCCGCCGGCCTGCTGTGGGGCGGGCTGCTGCTGCGCGACGTGCGCGTGGTGGCGTTCTTCCTGGCCTGCGTGGTGGTGGCCGGTGCCTTCGGGGCGGCGACGGTGAGCCGGCGCATCCTGTGGATCCAGGCCGCGCCAGCGGCGCTGGCGCTGGTCTGTCTGTTCGCCGGCCTATGAGCGCGGCGCGCGCGCCGGCTTCGGCGAGACCCACATGTCCACCTGCGCGGTGAACACGGTGTCGCCAGCGGCATCGCGCACGGCCACGTCCACCGGCAGCGCATAACCCTCCGTCGCCTCGCGTATCGGCGCGGCCGGCGTGGCCACCGCCTGCTGCGGGCCGACCGCCTTTTTCAGATAGCGCACCGACATGCCCTGGGGAATCCAGCGCATCGAGGCGGGCAGGCTGGCGTCGGTCATCAGGCCGGCGGTGAGCTCGGCCAGGTTGCACAGGGCGATGGCATGTACCGTGCCGATGTGGTTGTGCACGCGGCGGCGGTCGGCGATGCGCGCCTCGCAGCGCCCGACTTCCAGTCGCGTGATGCGCGGGGCGATGCTGCCGAAGTAGGGCGCCTTGAAGCACACCGCGCGCGAGAACAGCCAGCCGCCTGCGGGCCAGCGCTGCAGGCGGCGATACAACGCCAGGAGAGGTGCGGCCATGTGAGGCGACTCCGGACAAGACGACGGCGGACCGAGGTCCGCCGTCTTGGGCAACGAAAAAAGCGCGGGGAACTCAGGCGGCTTCGCGCGCGTCGGCCTGTCGCACCTGCTGGCGGTAGCCGGCCGAGCGCAGTTCCTCGGTGTCGAAGTCGTCCACGCTGATGGTGTCCATCGTGATCGCACGCAGCTCTTCCAGCTGCACGCGCTCCTCTGCGGTGATCAGCCCTTCGCGCACGGCCTCGTCCAGCTGCGCCGGGAAGTCCAGCGCCTCGATGCCCTTGGTCTTGAGCGCCTTGATGAACTTGCGCTCGACCGGCTCGGCGGCCACGGCCTTGGCCAGATAGCTGGCGATGCGGCCACCCGGGTTGTTCTCGCACGGGGTCAGGAACACACCGCGGGCCAGCTGATCGCGCGCGGCATTGGGCGTCATCAACAGCGCGGCCACGCGATGACCCAGGCGGTCGCCGGGCGCCTCGGCACGGCGGCCCCAGGGGAAGATCAGCGCCCACATCAGCCAGCCGATCGGACGAATCGGGAAGTTGCGCAGCGCCGCCGACAGCGCCAGCTCGATCTCGTGCACGCTGTTGTGGAAGGCCCAGGCCAGCAGCGGCTGCTCGGCCTGCGGCGCGCCCTCGTCGTGATAGCGCTTGAGCATGGCGCTGGTCATGTAGATGTGGCTGAGCACATCGCCCAGGCGGCCGGACAGCGACTCCTTGAACTTCAGCTTGCCGCCCAGCGTCATCATCGAGATGTCGGCCATCAGCGCCAGGTTGGCCGAGTAGCGGTCCAGCTTGCGGAAGAAGCGCTTGGTGTAGGCATCGCCCGGGGCCGCGCCGATGCGCGAGGCGGTCAGGCCGAACCAGAACGAACGCACCGCGTTGGAGATGCCGAAGCCGATATGGCCGAACAGGCTGCGGTCGAACGCGTCCAAACCCGCGGCGCGGTCCGGATCCTGCGCGGCCTTCATCTCCTTCATCACCCACGGATGGCACAGGATCGCGCCCTGGCCGAAGATCAGCAGGCTGCGGGTCATGATGTTGGCGCCTTCCACGGTGATGGCCACCGGCGAGGCCTGCCAGCTGCGGCCGGCGAAATTGCGCGGGCCCAGGATGATGCCCTTGCCGCCGATCACATCCATCATGTCGGCGATGCACTCGCGGCTCATGCTGGTGCAGTGGTACTTGGCGATGGCCGACGGCACCGACGGCACGTCGCCGCGGTCCACGGCCGCGGCCGTGGCCTGCGACAGCGCGCTGATGATGTAGGCCTTGCCGCCGATGCGGGCCAGGGCTTCCTCCACGCCCTCGAAGCGGCCGACCGACAGGCCGAACTGCTTGCGGATGCGGGCGTAGGCGCCGGTGACCACCGCGCCGGCCTTGGCGCCGCCGCTGGCGGTGGAGGGCAGGGTGATCGAGCGGCCCACGGCCAGGCACTCGTTGAGCATGTTCCAGCCCTTGCCGGCCATGTCGGCCCCGCCGATCAGCTGGCTGAGCGGGATGAAGACTTCCCTGCCGTGGATCGGGCCGTTCTGGAACGGCGAGTTGAGCGGGAAGTGGCGACGGCCGATCTCCACGCCCTCGGTGTCGCGCGGCAGCAGCGCCAGGGTGATGCCGATGTCCTTGGTGTCGCCCAGCAGACCATCGGGGTCGTACATGCGGAAGGCCAGGCCGATCAGCGTGGCCACCGGTGCCAGGGTGATGTAGCGCTTGTCGAAGGTGAGCTTCAGGCCCAGCACGTTGGCGCCGTTCCACTCGCCCTTGCAGACGATGCCGTAGTCGGGGATGGAGGTCGCATCGGAGCCGGCGAACGGCCCGGTCAGGCCGAAGCACGGCACTTCCTCGCCCACGGCCAGGCGCGGCAGGTAATAGTCCTTCTGCTCCTGGGTGCCGTAGTGGTTGAGCAGCTCGCCCGGGCCCAGCGAGTTGGGCACGCCGACCGTGGAGCTGACCACGCTGGAGATGGAGGCCAGCTTCTGGATCACCTTGTGGTGGGCCAGCGCCGAGAACCCCAGGCCGCCGTACTGCTTGGGAATAATCATGCCGAAGAACTTGTTCTTCTTGATGAAGTCCCACAGCTCGGGCGGCAGGTCGGCGTGGACGTGGGTGATCTCCCAGTCGTTGACCATCCGGCACAGCTCCTCGACCGGGCCATCCAGGAAGGCCTGCTCCTCGGCGGTGAGCTGCGGCTTGGGATAGTTGAGCAGCTTGTTCCAGTCCGGATCGCCGGTGAACAGCTCACCCTCGAAGCCCACCGAACCGGTCTCCAGCGCGATGCGCTCGGTCTGCGACAGCGGCGGCAGCACCTTGCGGAAGAACTTCATCATCGGCGCGCTGACCAGCGCCTTGCGCGAGGCCGGCAGCAGCAGCGGCAGGGTGATCGCCGCGACGATGACCGCGGCCACGATGCATGCCGTGGCGCTGGCGCCGAGCAGCCAGCACGCGACCAGGGCGCAGCCGCTGATCGCGGCCCACGTGGCCAGGCGCATGCGGTGATAGGCGGCGATCGCGCCGGCCAGCAGGACGGCGAGGAACGGGACCAGGATGCTCATGAGCGTGCTCCGGAAGCGGAATCGAAAGCGGTATTGAAGGAGCGGGGGTGCCGGGCGCGCGCCAGCGTGCCCAGGTAGTCGAGCACCACCGCGGTGAATGCATCGTTGTCGTCGCCGGCCAGCATGTGGCCGACATTGGGAACCTGGATGTGCTGCGCGTGCGGCACCAGCGCCTGGAAGGTGCGCACGTTGTCTTCGGAGACCAGCTCGCTGCGGCCGCCGCTGATCAGCAGCACCGGGCAGCGCACGCTGCGCGCCGCCGCGGCGATGTCGTCCTGATGGCGGGCGCTGTCGCGCACCAGGTCGTCGACCAGGCGCCGATCCCAGTGCCAGTGCCAGCGGCCGTCCTCCCCTGCGTGCAGCAGCGCGGCCAGCTCGTCGGCCGTCTTGCGGGCGCGCCGGTGCGGCAGATAGCCGGCCACCACATCGGCGGCATGCTCGAGCGAGTCGAAGCCGTCGGGGAGCGCGGTGACGAACTGCAGTACGCGGGCCAGCCCGGCCTCGTCCCAGTGCGGGGTGACGTCCACCAGCACCACGGCCGAGAACAGCCCGGGCCAGCGGCTTTCGGCCAGCAGCCCGAACAGGCCACCCATCGAGGCACCGACCAACACCGGCGGCTCGGCCTGTTCGCCGGCGACGATGATCAGGTCGTCGACGAACTGCGCGCCGTCGTAGGCCACCTCCTGCGGGTTGCGCTGCGACTCGCCGTGGCCGCGCGCGTCGTAGGCCAGGCCCGCATGCCCCTGCGCGGCCAGGCGCAGGCCAGTGCGCTGCCAGGCGCCGCGGGTCTGGCCGAAGCCATGGGTATAGAGCACGGACCCCTGGTCCGCCGGCGCACCCGCCGGGGGCAGGTAGGCCGTGCCGGCCAAGTGGATGCCGCAGGCGCCGACGAGGTCGACCGCGCGCGTGGCGGCCGATCCAGGGGCGTCGAGCGGAGAGCGGGTGTCAACCATACGCACAAGTATGGGCGTGTGTTTCGAGCGCCGTCAATCCATACAAGCGTTTGATTCAACAAAAGAAAATGATGCATTGCAGCAAACGTACCGCTGCATGCTCATGCGTATGGTTAAATGCGGCGATGAACACGCCAGCGCCTTCGCCACGCCCCGTTCCCGCCTCGCGCTCGGCCCGTTTGAGCGCCGACGACTGGGCCCAGGCCGCGCTGGACATGGTCGCCGAGCAGGGCGTGGCCGCGGTCGCCGTCGAACCGCTGGCGCGGCGCCTGGGTGTGACCAAGGGCAGCTTTTATTGGCATTTCCCCTCGCGCGACACCTTGCTGCAGGCCGCGCTGGAGCGCTGGGAGATGGTCGAGCAGGAGAGCGTGTTCGGCAGCCTGGAGGCCGTGCCCGACCCGCGCGAGCGCCTCCGCCAGCTGTTCCTGCTGGTCGCGCACGAGGCCAAATCGCACATTATTTATAGTGAGCTGCTCAAGGCGCTGGACCATCCGGCGGTCGCGCCGGTCATCCAGCGCGTGTCCCAGCGCCGTCTGGACTACCTGATCGCCTCGTTTCGCCAGGCCGGCATGAGCCGCACCGACGCCCAGCACCGCGCGCGCCTGGCCTATGCGGCCTACGTCGGCTTCCTGCAGCTGTCCCTGCAGCTGCACCAGCCGCGCATGCAGCACGAGGAGTTCGAGGATTACGTCAACCACATGATCGCCGCGCTGATCCCCAATTAGTTCGCGACGGCCTTAAACCTTCCCGCCGCAGCGCGCATCCGAACTGGCATGCTGACCTCGGCCGTGACCTTCGCCACCGACCCGCTCGCCACCGACGCCACCGAAGTGGACGTCGAACAGGCGCGCGCCGCCGCCGCCGGCGATACCCGCGCCTTCGAGCAGCTCTACCGACGACACGTGGGCAAGGTGCACGGCGTGATCGTGCGCTTGGTCGGCGGCCACGGCGCCCGCGCCGAGGACCTGACCCAGGAGACCTTCGTGCGGGTGTGGCGCGCGCTGCCCGAGTTCCGCTTCGAAAGCGCGCTGTCCACCTGGCTGCACCGCATGGCGGTCAATACCGCGTTGATGGAACTCCGCAGCCGGCGCGCCGGTCCACGCTGGGAAGAGGAGGTCGACGGCGACGACGTGGCGATGCTCGACCCGCGCGAGCAGGGACCGGCCCTGCGCATGGACCTGGAGCGCGCGATCGGCACCTTGCCGCCACGCGCCCGCGCCGTGCTGGTCCTGCACGACGTGGAAGGCTGGAAACATGAGGAAATCTCCGCATCACTGGGCATGGCCGTCGGCAGTTCCAAGGCGCAGCTGCACCGCGCCAGGCAGTTGCTGCGGGTCCGTCTGGAGGCACACCAATGAACGAACAACACGACGACGATCTCCGCTTCGCCCTGCGCACCCTGCGCCAGGACGCGGCCCCCCGAACGCGACCTCTGGCCCGATATCGCCGCACGGCTGGAACCGCGCAGCGCCGAGCAGCCAACGCACCCCGCGCCGCGCAGACAGCGCACGCGGCGCTGGCAGCCCTTCGCCCTGGCCGCCGCGCTGGCGCTGGTGGCGGTGATCGGCTGGCGCCTGCAGTCCGGTCTGCATCCCGCGTCCTCGGCGCCGACGCCGTCGCTGGCGCAGACGCCACCGCGGGCGCCCAGCCACGCTCCGCTGCGTGCCGAGGCCGTGCGCATGACGCGCGATTACCAGATCGCGCTGGAGCGGATGCAGGGCGCGCCGATGCCGGTGGCGCTGCAGCCGGCGCTGGAGGATCTCGATCGCAGCGCCAGCCAGGTGCTGGAAGCGATCGACCACAACCCGCGCTCTGCCCAGCTGCTGCAGACCCTGCGTTACACCTATGACCGCCGCCTGGCGCTGACCCGCCGCGCGGCCCTGAGCTAGAGGCCCCGATCATGCGACACCTCGTCTTCCTCGCCCTGCTCCTGGGCAGCGCCGCCGTCCAGGCCGGCACCCCGATCAACCAGACCCTGCCGCTGGACGCGCGCGGCAAGGTCGAAGTGGACAATCTCAAGGGCCGCATCCAGGTGCGCACCTGGGATCGCAACGAAGTCCAGTTGCGCGGCACGCTCGGCGATGGCGTGGAGAAGCTCGACGTCGATGCCGACGGCGGCGGCTCGCTCGACATCAAGGTGCGCTATCCGAAGGACGGCGGCTGGGGCGGCAAGTCCTCCGGCCCGACCGACCTGCAGCTGACCGTGCCGGTGCGGGCCTCGCTGGAGCTGCACTCGGTGTCGGCCGATATCGACGTGTCCGGCGTGGCGTCCGACGAGCTGTCGATCAACAGCGTCAGCGGCGAGGTACGGGTGGCCGCTGCCCCGCGCGAGGTCTCGATCAACACGGTCAGCGGCTCGGTCACCGCCACGGTCAACAGCAGCCAGGTCGATCTGCAGACCGTCAGCGGCGCGGTCGATCTGCGTGGCCGGCTCAGCGGCGAGGTCGAGGTCGAAACGGTGTCGGGCAGCATCCAGGTCGCGGTCAAGGAAGAGCGCCTGCGCGAGCTGTCCACCAACAGCGTCAGCGGCAGCACGCGCGTCTCCACCGCCCTGGCCCGCAACGGCAAGCTCTCACTGTCCAGCGTCAGCGGCAGCGTGCTGCTGGTGGCACCGAAGGATCTGTCCGCCCACGTCAGCGGCGAGACCTTCAGCGGCAGCCTCAAGGCCACCGGTGCCAGGATCGAGAAACCCGAATACGGCCCCGGCCGCTCCTTCGACAACCGCTACGGCGACGGCGAAGGCGAGATCACCCTGGAGACCTTCTCCGGCGACGCCGAGCTGCGGCTGGAATAACACGCCCGTCAGATGACATCCGACGCGGTGGCTGACCGTTGTGTCAGCCGCCGCGTTTTCGCGTGCGCGATCGCCACTTAAAGCCCTAGATGCATTAGAAATTATTTGCGTTCTAATTAGATAAGTGTCTGATTAGATAGGTATTTTTCACAATGATTTCCAAAGTTCCAATTTTCGTAAACTTTGCGTTATGCTCGGTTCTCGCAGGTGAAATAACGTGCCTGTAAGCGGCCGTGGCAGGGGTTGGGGAGCCAGGCCAATTGGTAGTGGGATCGAACTTTCAGAGAGAGAGAGCATTTATGACCACCCATCAGGGTTCGCGGTTGTTTTCTAAGGGGTTGAAACGCACCGCGCTCAGCGTCGCACTGAGTATGAGTGTTGCCGCCGGGGTACAGGCACAGAGCACCACCGGCAGCATCTACGGCAGCGTGCCGGCCGGCACCACCATTACCGTCACCAGCAGCACGGGCCTGACGCGCACCGTGACCGCCGATGAGTCCGGTCGCTACAACATCAGTTCGCTTCCGGTCGGCATCTACACGGTGGATGCCTCGGGCGTCGGCAAGAAGGACGTCACCGTCACCGTCGGTTCCGGCGCCAACGTTTCTTTCGGCGGCAGCGCTACCGATCTGGGCACCATCACCGTGCGTGGCACCTCGGTCCCGGTGATCGACGTCAAGGCCACCGATACGCGTACGGTCATCACGGCTGAGCAGCTGCGTCGCCTGCCGATCGCGCGTTCGGCCGAAGCCATCGCCCTGCTGTCGCCCGGCGCCGTTACCGGCAACGGCGCGAACTTCGGTGGCCAGATCTCGTTCGGCGGTTCGAGCGTCGCCGAGAACGCCTATTACCTCAACGGTTATTTCTCCGGCAACCCGATGACCAACGTCGGCGGCTTCACGCTGCCGTACGGCTCGATCGAACAGCAGGAAACCTACACCGGCGGCTACGGTGCGCGCTACGGCCGCTCCAGCGGCGGCGTGATCAGCCAGATCGGCAAGAGCGGCAGCAACGACTGGCACTTCGGCGGTCAGGTGGTTTACACCCCCCGCGGCCTGAAGGCCGAGCGTCCGGATCGCTACTTCCCGAACCTGGGCCTCCCGGCCGACTACAGCTACGCGACGCCTGAACTGGCGGGGACCAAGTACGACAGCGGCGACAATCGTCTGCAGTGGTCCAACGTGTACAGCGCCTACGTCGGTGGCCCGATCATCAAGGACAAGCTGTTCTTCTTCGTGTCCGGTGAGACCACCAAGGGCAAGGAGAACGTGCCGGGTGGTAACCCCGACGCCGGTTTTGCCGCGACCGGCAGCCGCTACAACACGGATGACCCGAAGGTCTATGCCAAGGTCAACTGGAACATCACCGACAATCACCTGCTGGAGGCGACCTACGTCAGCGAGAAGTACGACCAGACGGGTAACACCTACGGGTTCGATTGGGACTCGTATGCGTACGGCGACTATCTGATTCCGGCGACCAAGACCACCTCGAACACCGAGTTCTCGGTCTTCAAGTACACCGGTTACCTGACGGACAATCTGACCCTGAGCGCGAGCTATGGTCGGTCGCGCAACCGCTACAACACCGATCCCTATCTGACGGGTTCGCCGTACATTGCCGGTGCGAGCAGCCAGAATCCCTCGCTCAACGGCGGCACGCCGAACACCAACTCGCAGGCGACCTACCGCGCCACCAAGAGCACCAGCGACTACACCAACGGCTTCCGTGCCGAGCTGGAGTGGGTGCTGGGCGATCACACGCTGATCGCTGGTGTGGATAACACCAAGCTGGAAGGCGTCAACGAAGGCACCAGCCAGGTCGCCGATTACTGGGCTTACGGCAAGGCAGCGAGCAGCGCCAGCAACTCCAGCGCCGCGCTGGGCGTGGGTCCGACCGGTACGGTCGCCGGCGCCTGTAACGGCACGCCGAACCGCGCGAACGCCAACGGTTCTTCCACCAACTGCGGTTACTACACCTATCAGCTCAAGTACTTCGACACCACGTCGATGCACAACAAGCAGAACGCGTACTACCTGGAAGACCGCTGGCAGATCACCGACAACTTCCTGGTTTCGCTGGGCATTCGTGCCGACCAGTACGAGAACTTCGATGCGGTCGGGACCAAGTTCGTGGACAGCGGCACGCAGTGGCAGCCGCGCCTGGGCTTCGCTTGGGACGTGTACGGGGACAGCTCGCTGAAGGTGTTCGCCAACGCCGGCCGTTACTTCCTCAACATGCCCAACGCGGTCGCCATCCGTGGCGTCGGCGCGTCGACCTATACCCGCGAGTACTACACCTACACGGGTATCGCCGATGACGGCACGCCGACCGGCCTGACGCCGATCAATCGCATTGGCACCAATACCCCGGCTGGCCCGGTGTCGTCCAATGGCGAATTCGGCACGCCGAAGGATCCGCTCACCTACGTGCCGGAAGACATCAAGTCCCAGTATCAGGACGAGTTCTCGATCGGTTTCGAGGCGCAGCTCACCGAGAACTGGACCGGCGGCGCGAAGTTCACCTCGCGTAAGCTCAAGTCCGCGATCGACGACTTCTGCGATCCGGTCACGCTGATGGAAGGCGCCGGCCTGGAAGTGCTGAACTACGACTACAGCCGCGCCGCTTACATCGGCCAGTCCGAGGACGGCAAGTACTACGCCGGTTCGGCGTGCTACATGTTCAATCCTGGCGGCAGCAACACCTACGCCCTGCAGGAAGTCACCCCGAACGGCAGCAGCTACCAGAACGTCAACGGCGTCTACAAGCGCGTGAAGGTGTCGTCCGCCGACCTGGGCTTCCCGCGTCTGGAACGTAGCTACAAGGCCGTCGATCTGTTCCTGGAGCGTCCGTGGGACGGCAAGTGGGAGGCGCGCATCGATTACACCTTCAGCAAGTCGAAGGGTAACTCGGAAGGTCCGGCCAACTCCGATACCGGCCAGGGCTCCAACGCGCACGATAACGGCGTGGCGACCAGCCAGAACTGGGATGCGTGGCAGATCATGCAGTACGCCGATGGCTATCTGCCCAACGATCGTCGTCATCAGCTCAAGGCGCGCGTGTCCTATGCCATCACCCCGGAGTGGATCGTGGGCGTGAACGCCCGGATCTCCTCTGGTGCGCCGATCAGCTGCTTCGGCTACTACGATCCGGACGGCACGATTGCGCACGATTCGGCGGCTGCGGACCCGATTGGCTACGGCAGCAGCTACCACACCTGCTTCGGCGAAGCCTGGCCGCCGGGTAAGGAAACCTCGCCGTGGCTGCACCGCTACGATCTGGCCGTCACCTACAAGCCTGCGTACTTCGACGACAAGCTGGCCCTCAACATCAGCGTGTTCAATGTGCTGAACGAGCGCAAGCCGACCTCGTATGTCCAGACCAGCGAAGACGACGGTCCGTACAGCGTCAACAATAACTACATGCTGCCGGTGAGCTTCAGCACGCCGCGCTACGTGCAGTTCTCGGCGTCGTACGACTGGTAAGCGTCTAGGAACAGTAGGTGCTTCAGGGCCGGCCCTCGCAAGAGGGCCGGCTTTTTCTTTAGGCTTCTTTTGGCGCTAGGCCATTCGAGTTTCCCAAGGTCATGCCTGAGCGCTAGGGCCTCGGCTCGTATTCGTCCACATCGTGCGTCCCGCAGATGTTTGGCAGCGCCGTTCGTGGTGGGCGGCCGCCTTTGGCAGGAGATGACCAACCCTGAGTCGAGCGCAGGTTATCGGCGAGTTAGAGTCAGCGACCGGTTCCAAAGCAAGGCAGACGGTCAAGCCAGATCGGCCGGTCCGGTCAGTACGCTGCCGAAGAGCTGAGGCGAGGGGGGGCGGCAGGAAAGGTGCAGCGGGATCCGCTCGTGCTGCAGGATCAGGCCTTGGCCAACGGGACGCGAATAGCATCGCGTCGGTGCTACATCCGTCTTCTGGGCTTGCGCCCTTACAGATCCTGCTCGTAACGCACGTAAGGCACGGTGCCGTCGTCGCCGATGGGCGAGTTGGGAGCAAAGGGATTCTTGCCGCTGGTGACGATGTTCTCGGCACCGACGGTGAGCTGGCCGCTCCACGGGGTACGCCAGGTCACGCCGACACCCAGGCCTTCCCACTTGCCCGGCTGACCGGGGGCGTCGACGACGCGGCCGATGATGCTTCCGCTGAAGGCGCCGTAGCCGCCGCCGAGGCTGAGGCTCCGGCTGGTCCACTGATCGGGAATGCTGGTCAGCTCGGAGGCGGGCACCAGTTTGGCGTGCGCCACGGTGCCGCCGATGGTGACGAAGCCTTCGCGGCCCAAGTTCTTCTGGCCGAACACGGCCAGGTCGTTCTGCTCGAAGCGGCCCGGCGACACGCCGTTGCCGGTCATCCAGGCGGGCAGGGTGTCGTGACCGCTGCCCAGGCTCAGGCCCACCTTGCCGCCGGGGCGGCTGAGGCTGGTGGTGGCGCTGAGGTGCTGGCCGTTGTTCTGGCCGTCGTCGTCCAGACGGGCGACGTTGCAATAGGTGATCAGGCTGCTGATGCTGCTGCCGATGCCATTGCGGTTGTTGCACAGCAGGCCGAGCGATTCGCCGGCATCCAGACCGAAGGCGGCGCTGAGCGTGTTGCGGCCCATGCGCCAGCGGGCGCCGGCGGCGGCTTCGTCGGTCGGCTCCAGGATCAGGGCGCCTTCGACCTGGCCGTTGCTGTTCCACACCGGCAGCATCGTGGTGGAATTGGCGCGCGTCTGTGCGAGCGCACCCGTCCCGGCCGTGGACACGGCGAGCATCAGGGAAAGCAGCGTTCGAGAAGTACGCAGGCGCATGGTTCGGCTTGGACCAGCAGAGCGGGATGAAGTTCCCCTCCCGACATCCTCAAGCTAACTGATTTATGTTTATTTAACAAGCCAGGATGACGTGAAATCGTGCGCTGCCGCCCGGTTCACTGCAGCCGTTCCGAGCTGCTCGCCACCATCGGCGTGGGCTCGAACAGCGCGTCGATCTGCGCCGGCGTGAACTGGTAGGTGCGCCCGCAGAATTCGCAGCGGACCTCGGCCTGCCCGGTCTCGGCGGCGGCCTCCGCTTCCTCGCGTCCCAGCGAAACCAGCATGCTTTCCACCCGCTCGCGCGAGCAGGAGCAGCCGAAGCGCACGGGCCGTTGGTCCAGCACCGATACCGATTCCTCATGGAACAGGCGGTGCAGCAGGGCGGTGGAGGCGGTCCCGAGCAGTTCTTCGCGGCCGAGGGTGTCGAACAGCAGGCCGGCGCGGTTCCAGCCGTCGGCGTCGCCTTCGTCGCCGGGCAGCTTCTGCAGCATCAGGCCGGCGACCTGTTCGCCGTCGGCGGCCAGCAGCAGGCGCGTCGGCAGCTGCTCGGAATTGCGGAAGTAGCCTTCGAACGCGGCGTCCAGGGTCGGCGTGCCCAGCTCGACCAGGCTCTGGTAGCGCTGCGGCTGGCGCGGGTCGAGCCCCGGATTCTCGATGGTGATGGCGAGCAGGGCATCCTGACCCAGGGCGGTGAGATCGGCCGGCGCGTCGCCGGCCTCGCCCAGCTGGACGATGCCGCGGACCGTGCCCGCGGCGGTGCACTCGGCGAACAAGGTGCGCAGGCCGCGGCTGGCGCGCAGCTGCACGGACAGGCGCCCCTCGATCTTGATGTGGCCGGTGAACAGCGCGGCGGCGGCGATGGCCTTGCCGAGCAGGTCGCGGGCCTGCGGCGGATAGTCGGCCGGTTCGAGCAGTTCGGCCCAGGTCTGGCGCAGGCGCACGGCCACGCCGCGCACGCCGGCCTCCGGCAACAGGAAGCGGGTGCGCAGGTCGGTGGTGTCGGCGGATGCGGTCACAGGTGAATCCAGGAAGAAGTGGGAATGGCGACGCAGCCCGGCCGCCCTGGGTCCCCTTCAATGCGGTCGCGGCGGCCGTTTTCCAAGCGCCCGCCCACGCGTGGCCTGCGGGAAGAGGGGGGTGAACAGGTAACATCATCGCGCTTCATCGCCGCCAGCCGAGGATTTCCGCCATCGACGCCAAGCCTGCTGTCTCCCGCCGCCGTCGCTGGTTGCGCTGGCTGCTGGCGCTGCCGTTCCTGATCGCCGCCGCCTCGGCGCTGCAGGTGATGGTGCTGCGCTTCGTCGACCCGCCGTTCTCCGCGTTCATGGTGGCACGGCAGCTGGAGGCCTGGGGCGAGGGCGACTGGCGCTTCCATCCGGTCTACGAATGGCGCGACCTGGAGCGGATCGCGCCCGCGCTGCCGCTGTCGATGGTCGCCGCCGAGGACCAGCGCTTCGCCGATCACGACGGCTTCGACCTGCAGGCCATCGAGAAGGCGCGCGCCCACAACGAGCGCGGCGGCCGCGTGCGCGGCGCCAGCACGATCAGCCAGCAGGTGGCCAAGAACCTGTTCCTGTGGTCCGGGCGCAGCTATGTGCGCAAGGGCATCGAGGCCTGGTACACGGTGCTGATCGAGCTGTTCTGGCCCAAGCGCCGGATCCTTGAGGTCTACGCCAACATCGCCGAGTTCGGCGACGGCGTGTACGGCGCGCAGGCGGCGGCGCGCAGCTTCTGGCGGACCGATGCCTCGCGGCTCAGCGCCCAGCAGGCAGCGCAGTTGGCGGCGGTGCTGCCGGCGCCGCGCAGCTACGACGCCGCGCGGCCGGGGCCTTATGTGGCCCGCCGCGCCGGCTGGATCCAGCGTCAGGTCCGCCAGATCGGCGGCGCCACTTATCTTGAATCCCTGGAGTGACCATGGCCTTCGACCTGTTGACCGTGGTGGTCGCCGCACGCAACGAGCAGGAAGCCCTGCCGCGCCTGCATCCGCGCCTGCGCGCGGTGCTCGACCGGCTCGACGGGGTCACCGGACGCGTGCTGTACATCGACGATGGCAGTACCGATGCGACCTGGTCGGTGATGCAGCGCCTGGCCGAGCAGGACCCGCTGGTCGAACTGCTGCGCCTGTCGCGCAACTTCGGCAAGGAAGCGGCGCTGACCGCCGGCCTGGACCAGGTCGCCGAGGACAGCGCGGTGTTGATCCTCGATGCCGACGGCCAGGACCCGCCGGAGCTGATCCCGCAGTTCGTCGCCGCCTGGCGCGAGGGCCATGACAACGTGTTCGGCACGCGCGTGGAGCGCGACGGCGAGAGCTGGCTCAAGCGCCTGACCGCGCATGGCTTTTATCGCGTGATCGGACGCCTGTCCAAGACGCCGATTCCGGCCGATACCGGCGATTTCCGCCTGCTCTCGCCGCGCGCGTTGGGCGCGCTCAGGCAGCTGCGCGAGCGGCATCGCTTCATGAAGGGCCTATTCGGCTGGGTGGGTTACTCGCAGCTGGCCGTGCCTTATCACCGCGAGGCGCGCATCGCCGGGCACAGCAAGTTCGGCGCGTGGAAGCTGTGGAACTTCGCCCTCGAGGGCATCACCAGTTTCTCGACCGCGCCGCTGCGGGTGGCGACCTATCTGGGGCTGTTGGTGGCGGCGATGGCGTTCGTCTTCGCCGTGGTCATCGTGGCCCGCGCGATGCTGCACGGTGACCCGGTGGCGGGCTGGCCCAGCCTGATGACGGTGGTGCTGTTCCTGGGCGGGACGCAGCTGATCGCGCTGGGGCTGATCGGGGAGTATCTGGGCCGGCTGTACGAGGAATCCAAGCAGCGGCCGTTGTATCTGATCGATCAGTGGCGTCCGGCGCGGCAGGGGTTCACGCCAGCAGCGGAGGCGACGGCTCGGCGTCAGTCGGTCGATTGAGGTTGGCGGTGTCTGTTGCGCAAGGGCAGGGATCGTTGGCGTTCCTGCAATAGCGCCGAAGTCCCCGTCATTCCCGCGTTCGCATGAATGACGGGGAGGCTTACTTGGCGTACTGGCCGCCGCAGTTGGCGTCTTCGCCACCGCCCAGATCCAGGGTCGCCAGCAGCGCGGCCGGCGGTGCGATGCTGCCCAGCGCCAGGGCCACCGCGCCGCGCAGCCCCAGCTTCTTGAGGTCGGGGCGGAACGAGGGATCCTTGAAGGTGCCGCCGATATCCAGCGGCGTGCGGAAGCTCAGGATGCTGCGATCCTTCGGCCGCGGCCGCAGCACCAGGTCCAGCGACTCGTCCTTCAGATTGATGGTGCCCTCGCCGAGCACGAGGGTGTCGGTGGTGTCGAAGGCCATCGCGCGGGTCTGCATCAAGCCGTCCTTGATGCCGAAATCGGCGAACGCGCAGCGGATCGGCACCTGCTTGTTGCGGTCGAACAGATAGCCCAGCGACTGGGTCACATCCAGGCCGGCCAGTTCGACCAGCAGCTGCGGCAGGTGCCCCTTGCCCATGCCCACGCCCAACTGGCCATTGGCGTTGGCCGCCATCTCGGCGATCGAGTTGCCGGTGGTGTCGATATCGATTCCGCCGCCGATGCGTCCGATCGCGTCCTGGGTGAGCTTGACGCTCGGAAACAGCTGGCCCAGGTTGAGCGTGCGCACCGCGATCTGGGCGCGGGTGCGGATCACGGGCTGGCGCGCGTCCATGCGGATGTTGGAGCGGATGTCGCCGCCGGCCACGCCGAAGTTCAGCGGCTGCAGCTGCAGCAATCCGTCATCGAGCAGCAGGTGCGCATCCATGTCGTCGATCGGCAGCTTGGGCGCGTTGATGCGGGTCGCCTTCAGGCGCACGTCCGCATCCATCGCGCGCAGCTTGGACAGGTTGTAGCGCTCCTGCGGCAGCACGCGCGGGCTGGCGGCGAGCCTGGCGGCCTGCGCTTCCTGCTTGGCGCTGCGCGTCTCGGACGGTCCGCCCTTGGAGGGAGCATTGATGAAGCCGGCCAGGTCGTCGAAATCCAGGCGTTTGGACACCAGATCGGCGTCCAGCTTCAGCCGCGGTCCGCCGACGGTGACAGCAGCCGAACCGCCCAGATCGCTGTCGCCGACCTTGCCGGCGAACTTGTCGTAATGCCAGACATTGCCAGCGCGGGTCAGGGTGCCGTCGATCGCGTAGGGCGGCGTTTCCGGCAAGGCCACGCCGATCAGCGGATACAGATCGGCCAGGTCCTGGCCGGACAGCGCCATGCGCAGGTCGAAGCCGCCCAGATGCAGCGGATCGATCAACGTGCCGCGTGCGTGTGCCTTGGTGGCGCCGGCGGCGGCGTTGAGATCGATGCGGTACGGGCGCTCGGTCTGGGTGAGGTCAAGCGGCGACTGGATCCGTCCTTTCAGCGTAAAGGCGTTGGCGCCCCAGCGGCCCGCGCCGGTGAGGTCGATCGGCGGCGCGCGGTACTGCGCGTCCGGCTTGCCGCTGCTGGCCTGCACACGCAGGTCGGTCTTGTTGGGCGGGTCGAGGTAGTGCAGGCGCAGCGCATCGACGATCACCGCGCCGAAGCGCACGTCCATGCCGCCGTCCTGCGAGGGCTCGTCGCGCTTGAAGTTCCAGTTGCCGCCGCCCTGCGCGGTGGTGCGATTCTGCAGTTCAACGACGGGCTGGGTGATGCGGATCGCGGGCAGCGAGACGTTGCGGTGGAACAGCAGTTGCGGCACGTCCAGGTCCAGCTCCAGGTGCTGGACGGTCGCCATTTCCGGGGCGGTCTTGAGCGCCCAGTCCGCATTGGCAAGGCGCAGGCCGTCGGCGCGGATGGTGCTGATCCGGCCCAGATCCACGTCCAGGTTGCCGTCGATGTGGAAGGCGCGCCCGGTCTTGGCCGACACCGCGCGCTCGACCGGCCCTTTGAACCAGTTCCAGTCCCAGAAGATGATCAGCAGCACGATCAGCACTGCGACGATTCCCAGTGCGGTCAGCACGGGATGGGCGCGAACGAACGGGCGCGGCGTGGTATCTGCGGGCGTCATGAGCCCTACTATCGGCAAGCCGGGTGTTCACGTTCCGCGAAGAACGTGCCGCCGGCTCCGTCACGCGCAGGCGGTGTCAGCCGCCGTGATGCAGGCGCGGCACCAGCACCTGACCGGTGACGGCGATGAAGTGGCAGACGCTGCCGGCGAGCACGAACAGGTGCCAGATCGCGTGGAAATAGCGCACCGAATCGCGCTGGTAGAAGTAGGTGCCCAGCGTGTAGAACAGCCCGCCGGCCAGCAGCCAGCCCAGCGTGAAGGCATCGACCGATTTGAGCAGCGGCTCGATCGCGACTACCACCAGCCAGCCCATGACCACGTAGACGATGGTCGAAAACAGCTTGAAGCGCCCGGTATAGAACAGCTTGAACACCACGCCGATCACGGCGATGGTCCAGATCGCCGCGAACAGGCCCCAGCCCCATGGCCCGCGCAGTCCGATCAGCGTGAACGGCGTGTAGGTGCCGGCGATCAGCAGATAGATCGCGCAGTGGTCGAAGATCTGCAGCCGCGCCTTGGCCATCGGGTGCTGGATGGCGTGGTACAGCGTGGAGGCCACGTAGAGCAGCAGCAAGGTGCTGCTGAAGACGATCGCCGTCCCCAGCTGCCAGGCGTCGCCGTACAGCGCGCTCAGGGTGATCAGCACCGCGCCGCCGGCCAGCGCCGCCACCGCGCCCAACCCATGGGTCAGGGCGCTGGCGATCTCGTCACGCAGGTTGGTCTCGGGATGCGCCTGCAGAGCCATGCTGCGAACTTTATCGCACCGCGATGAGCGTGGTGCGTCGCAGCAGTCGCGGTGACGCCCGCCGACCGGGACGGATTCAGCAAATCCGGACGCGCGCCGCGGGCTCGGCTCAGCCCGCGGCCAGCGCGTGGGCGTGTTCGCGGGTGGCCGAGAAGCGCACGTCCGGCGCGCGTTCCTGCGCCAGCTGCAGGTTGACCCGGGTCGGCGCCAGGTAGACCAGCTCGCCGGCCGCGTCGATGCCGAGGTTCATCGCGTTCTTCTCGCGGAACTCCTCCAGCTTCTTCGGATTGTCGCAGTGCACCCAGCGCGCGGTGGTCACGCCGACCGGCTCGAAGATGGCATCGACGCCGTATTCGTCCTTCAGGCGATAGGCGACCACGTCGAACTGCAGCACGCCCACGGCCCCCAGGATCAGGTCGTTGCTCATCAGCGGGCGGAAGAACTGCGTGGCGCCTTCCTCGCTCAGCTGCGCCAGGCCCTTCTGCAGCTGCTTGAGCTTGAGCGGATCGCGCAGGCGTGCGCGGCGGAACAGTTCCGGGGCGAAGTTGGGAATGCCGGTAAAGCTCAGGCTCTCGCCTTCGGTGAAGGTGTCGCCGATGGAGATCGTGCCATGGTTGTGGATGCCGATCACATCGCCCGGATAGGCCTCGGCCGCGATCTCGCGGTCGGAGGCCATGAAGGTCAACGCGTTGGCCAGCTTCTGCTCCTTGCCGCTGCGCACGTGGAAGGCCTTCATGCCGGCCGAGAACCGGCCCGAGCACACGCGCATGAACGCCACGCGGTCGCGGTGCTGCGGGTCCATGTTCGCCTGGATCTTGAACACGAAGCCGGTCAGCTTGCTTTCGGTGGGTTCGACCTCGCGGCCGGTGGTGGCGCGCGGCTGTGGCGACGGCGCATGCTCGACGAAGAAGTCCAGCAGCGGCTGCACGCCGAAGTTGTTCACGCCCGAGCCGAAGAACACCGGCGTCTGCTGGCCGGCCAGGTACGCCTGCGGGTCGAAGCTGTGGCTGGCGCCCTGCACCAGCTCCAGTTCCTCACGCAGGTCGTCGAGCATCTTTTCGCCGATCTTTTCGGCCAGGCCCGGCGCGTCCAGCGAGGCGAAGATGGTCGAATCCTGGCGGGTGAAGTTGCGGCCGGGTTCGTACAGGTGCACCTCGCCGGTGAGCAGGTGGACCACGCCCTTCAGGCGCTGGCCCATGCCGATCGGCCAGGTCACCGGCGCGCACTGGATGCCCAGCACGGTCTCCACTTCGTCCAGCAGCTCGATCGGATCCTTGCCCTCGCGATCGAGCTTGTTGATGAAGGTCATGATCGGCGTGTCGCGCAGGCGGCACACCTCCATCAGCTTGATCGTGCGCTCCTCCACGCCCTTGGCCACGTCGATGACCATCAGCGCCGAGTCCACCGCGGTCAACACGCGGTAGGTGTCCTCGCCGAAGTCGGCGTGGCCCGGCGTGTCGAGCAGGTTGACGATCTTGTCCTCGTAGGGGAACTGCATCACCGAGGAGGTGACCGAAATGCCGCGTTCCTTTTCCAGCGCCATCCAGTCCGAGGTCGCATGGCGCGCGGCCTTGCGGCCCTTGACGCTGCCGGCCATCTGGATCGCGCCGCCGAACAGCAGCAGCTTCTCGGTCAGCGTGGTCTTGCCGGCGTCGGGGTGGGAAATGATGGCGAAGGTGCGGCGGCGCGCAGCTTCGCGGGACACATCGGACATGGTCGTCGCGCCCGGGCGGGCGCGCAGGGAATCGAAGGAGCCGGCAAGTATAGCGGGGCGGCCCGCCCGGCTTCAGCCGGCCTCGTAGCCGGCGATCTCTTCGCGGGCCAGCAGCGCGGCGACCTGGGCGGCCGAGGCGCGGTCCATCGGCGCCTCGTCCACCACCGACAGCGGCGCCTGGCGCAGCGCCTGGCGCGGCAGTACGGCGATGTCGAAGCTGATCCCGTCAGCGGCGAAGACCCAGACAGTGACATCGGCGTGGCGCTGGCGGTCCATGCGCAGCCGGCGCACGCGCGCGTCGGCCGGGATGCGGTGGTCTTCCAGGAAGCGCGCCACCGCGTCCTCGTCGTCGCTGTGCAGATGCAGCTGCACCGGCGACTGGGCATCGGCCGTGCCGTCCAGGACCGGACCCACCAGGCGCGGGGCGAAGCCTGCGAAGAATTCCATCGCCTGCAGCGCCGCCTCGCGTCGCGCCCGCAGCATGCCGGCGTGATCGGGGCCGGCGAACAGGCGCTGGTACTCGCGCAGCGCCTCTTCGATCTCGCGGTTGCGCGGCAGCGAGGCATCGTCGGAGATGCCCAGCCGGCTGGCCGCCTTGAGCTTGGCCTGGCGGTAATCGCGGATGCCGCTCTCGGCAATCAGCCGCGCGGCCTCGTGGGCCAGGCGACGGCGCCGTTCCGCGGTCTGGGTCTGCGCGTGCTGGCGAGCGTGATGCATGGCGGACCCCTCAGGTTTTGTGGCCTGAGTGTGGAGCAGCGAGGAGTGAGTGGGAAGTGACTGGCCGTGCGCCTTCACCTTCGCTCGCTGCTCGCTTCCTCCGCGCTCGACCAACCCTGCCTCAGAAGATATCGAACGCCGCCTCGTCGGTCGCGTTCTGATCCTGCAGGCTGTCCTCGCCCTGCATCCGCTCCAGGTCCTCGACCTTGATCCACTCGGTCGCGCCGTTGCGGCTGACCTGGACCATGCCCTCGGGCGGGTCGTTGGGCGTGATCGGCTTGTCCTTCAGGGCCACGCGCATGTAATCGATCCAGATCGGCAGCGCGGCCTTGCCGCCGTACTCGCGGTAGCCCAGCGAGCGGAAGTTGTCCTTGCCGACCCAGACCGTGGTCACGTAAGGCCCGGCGAAGCCGGAGAACCATGCATCGCGGTGGTCGTTGGTCGAGCCGGTCTTGCCGGCGGTGTCCGCGCGGCCGAGCACTTTCGCGGCCGTGCCGGTGCCGCGCTGGACCACGTCGCGCATCATCGAGACCAGCTGGTAGGCGGTGCGTTCGTCGATGGCGCGCGGCGCCACGTTGGTGCCAGGAGGCGGCGCCTGCTCATCGGCCGGCTCGGCCTTGGAGGTCGCCAGCGGTTCGGCCTTGGCCTGCGTGTCCTGGGCCGGGCCGAAGTTGAAGCCGTCCACCACCTGGCTGGGCGCCGGCGCGTTGGCGCCGTGACGGCCGCAGCTGCGGCAGGCTACGGCCGGGTTTTCCTTGAACACGACCTTGCCGTCGCGGTCCTTGACCTCATCGATCAGCCAGGGTGTGACCAGCGAGCCGCCGTTGGCCAGCACCGCATAGCCGCGCGCCACCGACATCGGCGTCAGCGAGGCCGAGCCCAGCGCCATGGACAGATTGGGCGGCAGCTCGGCCTCGTCGAAGCCGAACTGGGCAATGAACTTGCGCGCGAAATCCACGCCGATCGCATCCAGCAGCCGCACCGAGACTAGGTTCTTGGACTTCACCAGCGCCTCGCGCAGGCGCATGGGGCCGTCGAACTTGCCGTCGTCGTTGCCCGGACGCCAGACATGGCCGCGCCGGTCGCGGAACACCACCGGTGCGTCCAGCACGATCGACAGCGGGTTGAAGCCCTTCTCGAACGCGGCCGAATACAGGAACGGCTTGAAGCTCGAGCCCGGCTGGCGCCGCGCCTGGGTGGCGCGGTTGAACTTGTTGGCCGCGAAGCTGAAGCCGCCGACCAGCGCGCGGATCGCGCCACTGTTGGCGTCCAGCGACACCAGCGCCGACTGCGCCTGCGGCAGCTGGTCCAGCGTGTAGACGTACTCGGGCTTGGCCTCGGTCGCGGGCTTGGTCTTGTCCTCGGCGTCCTTGTCCTTGCGCTCGGCGCCGACACGGACCAGATCGCCCCGCTGCAGCAGGCGGCCGGGCGTCTTGCCGGTCCAGCGGCTGGCGCTGGGGCCAAGCACGATCTGCTGCGCGTCGCGGGTCACCACCGTGGCGGTGTCGCCGCTGGTGGAGGCGACGATCACCGGATCCAGCCCGCCCTCGGACACGATTCCGACCAGGTGCGCGGCCAGCGACTCGGCGTCGGCATCGCTGGTCACCTCGAAATGCTTCTCCGCGCCGCGCCAGCCGTGACGATGATCGTAGGTCGCCAGGCCCGTCCGCACCGCCTGGTCGGCGGCCGGCTGCAGTACGGGATCGACCGTGGTGGTGACGTGGTAGCCCTTGTCCAGCACCTCGCCGCCGAACTTGGCCACCATTTCCTGGCGGACCATCTCGGCCACGTAGGGCGCATAGACGTCGATCGGACGCTCGTGCGGCGCGGCGTGCGGCTGCTCGGCCTTGGCCGCGGCCGCCTCGCTCGCGCTGATGTAGTGGTCTTCCAGCATCCGGTCGATCACGTAGACGCTGCGCTGGTGGTTGCGCTCGGGGTTGCTGATCGGATTGCCGCTGGAGGGGAACTTCAGCGAACTCACCAGCGTGGCCGCCTCGCCCAGGGTCAGCTGGTCCAGCGTCTTGCCGTAGTAGAACTCCGCCGCCGCGGCCACACCGTAGGAGCGGTTGCCGAAGAAACTCTTGTTGAGGTACAGCTCCAGGATCTGGTCCTTGGTGAGCATCCGCTCGATGCGCATGGCCAGCATCATTTCGGCCAGCTTGCGGGTGTAGCTGTACTCGTTGCTCAGGAAGAACTGGCGCGCCACCTGCTGGGTGATGGTGCTGCCGCCGGCCACGCGACCGTCCTTGGTCAGCGTCTGCCAGACCGCACGCGAGATGCCGGTCGGGTCGATGCCGCCATGTTCGTAGAAGTTCGAGTCCTCCGCAGCCACAAATGCACGCTGGACGTTGACCGGCACCTTGCTGATGTCGACCGGGTAGCGGCGGGTCTCGCCAAAGATTCCGATCAGGCTGCCGTCATTGGCATAGACGTACATCGGCTCCTGCAGCTGCACGTCGCGCAGCGACTGGATCGAAGGCAGCTTGGAGGAGATGGAGTAGTAGAAGAAGCCCAGGACGACGGCTCCCACCAGGGCGCCAGCCAGGCACAACAGCAGCGCCCAGCGGAGCAGGCGGCGGAAACGGGACATCGGGAGACTTCCGATTGCACAATTCGTGGCGCCGGAGTATAGATGAGTCGGAAGCGGGGACCGGCTTCCTGGGGGGAAACAAGTACTTGGGGGAAATCCTTAGCAAAAAGCGGCAACCCGTCACGGGAGGCCTTGTGGTCCTTGCAAGTTGTAAAAAATTCATTACTAATGTGAGGGCTGGCTGAACTAGCCCGTTGTGGTTTTCCGGTCGGAAGGGGATACACCGTGGGGCTCATCCCAAAAAGCCAATCTGCGCTGCTCGGCGTGGATATCAGCTCGACTGCGGTCAAGCTGCTGCAGCTCACGCGCGTGGGAAACCGCTTCCGCGTCGAGCATTACGCCGTCGAGCCGCTGCCTCCCAACGCGGTGGTCGAGAAGAACATCGTCGAGGTCGAGGCGGTGGGCGAGGCGATCCGCCGCGCCGTGACCCGCGCCGGCACCAAGGTCAAGAACGCCGCCGCGGCCGTGGCCGGTTCGGCGGTGATCACCAAGATCATCCCCATGCCCGCCGATCTGGACGAGGACGACCTGGAGGCCCAGATCGAGCTCGAGGCGGTCAACTACATCCCGTATCCGATCGAGGAAGTGAATCTGGACTTCGAGGTCCTGGGCCCCATGCCCGGCAACCCGGAGATGGTCCAGGTCCTGCTGGCCGCCTCGCGTTCGGAGAACGTCGAGCTGCGCCAGTCCGCGCTTGAGCTGGGCGGGCTGACCGCCAAGGTGATGGACGTGGAGGCCTTCGCGGTCGAAAACGCCTTCGCCCTGCTGGCGGGCGAGCTGCCGGTCCCGCATGACGGCGTGGTCGCGCTGGTGGACATCGGCGCCACCATGACCACGCTCAACGTCATCCGCAGCGGCCGCAGCCTCTACAGCCGCGAGCAGGTCTTCGGCGGCAAGCAGCTGACCGACGAGGTGATGCGCCGCTACGGGCTCACCTACGAGGAGGCCGGCATGGCCAAGCGCCAGGGCGGCCTGCCGGAAAGCTACGAGATCGAAGTGCTCGAGCCGTTCAAGGAAGCCACGGTCCAGCAGGTCAGCCGCCTGCTGCAGTTCTTCTATGCCGGCAGCGAGTTCAACCGCGTCGACCAGATCGTGCTGGCCGGCGGCTGCGCCGCCCTGGCCGGCCTGCCGGAAATGGTCGAGGAGCAGCTCGGCGTGCCGACCATCGTGGCCAATCCGCTGGCACAGATGACGCTGGGTCCGAAGGTGCAGGCGCATGCGCTGGCCCAGGACGCGCCGGCGTTGATGATCGCCACCGGCCTGGCGCTGCGGAGCTTCGACTGATGGCAAAGATCAACTTGCTCCCGTGGCGCGCCGAGCGCCGCGCGCAACGCCAGAAAGAGTTCTACGGCATGCTGGGCGTGGCCGCGGCCATCTCGGTGCTGCTGGCGCTCTTCATCTGGTTCTACTACAACGGCCAGATCGACGGCCAGAACGAACGCAACGCCTTCCTGCAGGGCGAGATCGCCAAGGTCGACGCGCAGATCACAGAGATCAACGCGCTGGACAAGCAGAAAGACCGCCTGCTGGCCCGCAAGAAGGTCATCGAGGAGCTGCAGGCCAACCGCTCGCAGATGGTGCACCTGTTCGATTCGCTAGTGCGCACCATTCCCGACGGCGTGGTGCTGACCAGCATCAAGCAGGAGGGCAATGTCCTCACGCTGCAGGGGCGCTCGCAGTCCAATGCGCGGGTCAGTACCTACATGCGCAACCTCGAAGGCTCGGGCTGGATGACCAAGCCGGACCTGTCGGTGATCGAGGCCAAGGCCGCCGAAGGCCAGGGCCAGGGCCAGAGCGCGCCCATCTCGGTGGTCGGACGGGCGCTGCCTTACATGTTCAGCCTCAAGGTCGAACTGGCGAATCCGGCCGATCCCGGCGCCGCGCCCGCGGCTGATCCGGCGACCGCGCCCGCCGCCGCTCCGGCCGGTGCCGCGACGCCGGCGACCAGTCAGCCGCCGCAGGCCACCACGCCGCCGCAGACCCAGGGGAGCCCTGCGTCATGAGCCAGAAGAAGATCAAGATCAGCGAGCTGGACTTCAACAACATCGGCGGCTGGCCGCGGAACTACAAGATCGGGTTCTGCGTGCTGCTGGGTGCCCTGGTGCTGATCCTGGCCTATCTGCTCGTGTTCCGCGGGCAGGCCGAGGAGCTGGAAGGGCTGGAGAGTCAGGAGGCCACCCTGCGCTTGGAGTTCGAGCAGAAGGCCGGTCGCGCCGCCAATCTGCAGCCGCTCAAGCAGCAGCTGGCGCAGATGGAGCAGGTGCTGCAGCAGATGCTGCGCCAGCTACCCAGCAAGACCGAGATGCCCGACCTGATCGTCGACATTTCGCAGACCGCGCTGTCCAGCGGACTGACCAATGAGCTGTTCCAGCCCGGCGAGGAGTCGCAGAAGGAGTTCTACGCCGAGAAGCCGATCGCCTTGCGCATGGTGGGTAGCTATCACCAGTTCGGCGCCTTCGTCAGCGGCGTGGCGTCGCTGCCGCGCGTGGTCATCCTGACCATGCACGACATCTCCCTGCAGCCGGTGGATCCCAAGCAGGGCATCGCCAACGGCAATCTCGAGCTGTCGGGTACGGTCAAGACCTATCGCTACCTCGACGAGGAAGAGACCGCCGCGCAGGAGAAGGCTGCTGCGGCGGCTGGCACGCAACCTGCTGGGGCCACGCCATGACCCGGATCCCTTCCGCTCGTTCCCGTCTCCTGCTCGCAGGCCTGGCCCTGTTGGCCCTGGCCGGCTGCTCGCGCAGCATCACCAGTACACCCGGCGATGCGCCGAATCTGCAGAACTGGGTCAACGACGTGCGTGCCCGTCCGGCGCCGCCGCTGGAGCCGCTGCCGGTGATGCAGCAGTTCGAGACCTTCGAGTACGCGGCCCAGAACCTGCGCGATCCGTTCAGCACCGCCTGGACGACGTCCGATTCCGGCAGCGGCCTGCGACCGGATCCGAACCGGCGCAAGGAAACGCTGGAGCAGTACCCGCTGGACAGCCTGAAGATGGTCGGCACCATCGGCAGCGGTTCGAACATCGTCGGGCTGGTGATGGCGCCGGACAAGGTGACCTATCGCGTCTCGCCCGGTGCCTACCTGGGGCAGAACGATGGGCGCATCACCGATGTCCAGCCCGACCGCATCAACCTCGTAGAACTGGTGTCTGACGGCGCCGGTGGCTGGCTGGAGCGTCCGGCGGCCGTGACGCTAGACCAATGATTAGGGGATACACGATGACCGCTTCCAACGCTCATGGCCTGCGTCCCCTGCGGCGACTGGCCGCCCACCGGTGGGGTGCACTGGTGCTGGCGATCGCGCTCGCCTCGGGCAGCGCGCCCGTGCTGGCCGCCGCCGCGGCGCCGGCCGGCGCCGCCCAGGCCGCGCCGGTCCAGGTGTCCGACGTCGACTTCCGTCGCAGCGAGGACGGCGCCGGGCGCCTGATCCTCAAGTTCGACCGCAAGGGCGCGATGCCGGATCTGCGCACCGACAACGGCAAGGTCATCATCGACATGGCCAACGTCACTCTGCCGGCCTCCCTGCAGAGGCCGATGAATGTCACCGATTTCGCCACGCCGGTGCAGCGCATCGACGCGCATGCCTCGGGCAAGGGCGCGCAGCTGGTGCTCGACACCCGCGGGACCGTGGAGTCGCTGGCCTACCAGACCGAAGACCAGTACGTGGTCGAGATCAGCCAGAAGTCCGGCAAGCCCGCGATGGGCGCCGCGGCCCAAGGCACCGGCGCCTCGCAGCTGGCCGCTGGCGGGGTCAAGCCGTATGTGGGCAAGCCGGTGACCTTCAACTTCCAGGACGTGCCGGTGCGCACCGTCCTGCAGCTGATCGCCGAGGAGTCCAACCTCAACATCGTCGCCTCCGATACCGTCCAGGGCAGCGTGACCCTGCGCCTGGTCAATGTGCCGTGGGATCAAGCGCTGGATATCGTCCTGCGCGCCAAGGGGCTGGACAAACGCCGCGACGGCAACGTGGTCTGGGTGGCGCCGCAGCCCGAACTGGCCAAGTTCGAGCAGGACAAGGAAGACGCGCGCATCGCGATCGAGAATCGCGAGGATCTGATCACTGATTATGTGCAGATCAATTATCACAACGCGACCGAGATCTATAAGGCGCTGACCGAGGCCAAGGGCATTGGGGGTCAAGGTGGCGGTCAGGCCGACCAGGAGAATGGCTTCCTGTCCCCGCGCGGACGCCTGGTCGCCGATGAACGCACCAACACTCTGATGATCAGCGATATCCCTAAGAAGGTTGCTTCGATGCGCGAGCTGATCGCCGTCATCGACCGTCCAGTGGATCAGGTGCTGATCGAGGCGCGCATCGTGGTGGCCAGCGATACTTTTGCACGCGATCTCGGTGCGCGCTTTGGCGTGCTGGGGTCCACGGACAGGGGGATTCTCAGCGGCTCACTGGACAGCAACGTCAATTATCAGAACACCTCGGCGCAGCGTAAGAACGAGATCGCCAACTCTGGTACCAGCAGTACCTTGGCGTCGCATCTGTTCCCGACCGGTTTGAACGTCAATATGCCGGCGGGTACGTTCACCAACGGTACGGCGAGCGGCATCGCGTATACCCTGCTGGGGACGAACTTCAACCTGGACCTGGAGCTGTCTGCCCTGCAAGAAGAAGGCCGCGGCGAAGTGGTCTCCAATCCGCGCATCATCACGGCCAACCAGCGCGAAGGCGACATCAAGCAGGGTACGGAAATCGGCTATGTCACGATCACCGGTGGCACCGCCGGCACGGCGGCCACGCCCAATGTGCAGTTCAAGGAAGCGCTGCTCGAGTTGAAGGTCACGCCGACCATCACGCACGATGGACGCATCTTCCTGAACATGTTCGTCAAGAAGGACGACGTGGCCGAGTACATCACGCTGGCCGGCTACGGCACCGTGCCGACCCTCAACCGGCGCGAGATCAACACCGCCGTGCTGGTCGAAGATGGCCAGACTGTGGTGATCGGCGGTGTGTACGAATTCACCGACCAGACCTCGGTCTCGAAGGTGCCTTTCCTGGCCGACATCCCGTTCCTCGGGAACCTGTTCAAGAAGCAGGGCAAGCAGAAGAACAAGGCCGAGCTGCTGATCTTCGTGACGCCGAAGGTGATCGCGGTCCGCCAGTAAGCAGGTTCGTAGTGAAGAGGAAAACGGGGCCGATCGGCCCCGTTTTCGCGTTGGTGTCTTGTGCGCACTCACAAGTGGGGACGGCAGCTGCGCCGCCCGGCCGATGATGGCGCTTCGCTGAACACGAGGCCCAAGGTAAGGTGGGACGCGGAACCCTTTCGATGAGGCCCGGTCGAAACGACGCGCCTGATCTCCACCATGAGAGCCTGTAATGGAACAGTCCCAGAACCTCCAGCCACCCGCGCCTCCCGTCGCGCCCGCGCCCGATGGCCGCCTGCGCGAGGCCTTCATGGCGCTGCGCAGCTCGCTGTCGGCGACCATCGTGGGACAGCAGTTGCTGGTGGACCGGTTGTTGATCGCGCTGTTGGCCGACGGCCATCTGCTGGTCGAAGGCGCGCCCGGCCTGGCCAAGACCATGGCGGTGCGTGCGCTGGCCGCGCGCATGGAAGCCGGCTTCGCGCGCGTGCAGTTCACGCCCGACCTGCTGCCGGCCGATCTGACCGGGACCGAGGTATGGAGGCCGCAGGACGGGCGCTTCGAGTTCCAAGCCGGGCCGATCTTCCATCCGATCCTGCTGGCAGACGAGATCAACCGCGCGCCGGCTAAGGTGCAGTCGGCGCTGCTGGAGGCCATGGGCGAACGCCAAGTCACGGTGGGCCGACACACCTATCCGCTGCCCTCGCTGTTCCTGGTCATGGCTACGCAGAACCCGATCGAGCAGGAGGGCACCTTCCCGCTGCCCGAGGCGCAGCTGGACCGTTTTCTGATGCACGTGAAGATCGGCTATCCCGAAGCCGCGGCCGAGTCGGAGATCCTGCGCCTGGCGCGCGAGCGCGCCCGCGATGCGTTGGCGCCGGTGGCCGAGCCGCTGCAGCAGATGCCGCTGGAGGATGTGTTCGCGGCGCGGCGCGAAGTGCTGGACCTGCATATGGCGCCGGCGCTGGAGCGCTATCTGATCGAGCTGGTGCTGGCCTCGCGCGATGCCGCGCGCTACGACGCCGCCTTGGGCCGACGCATCGCCTGGGGCGCCAGCCCGCGTGGTTCGATCGCGCTGGAGCGCTGCGCACGCGCGCATGCCTGGCTGGCCGGGCGCGACTTCGTCACACCCGAGGACGTGCGGGCCGTGGCCGGCGACGTGCTGCGCCATCGTGTGCTGCCCAGCTATGAGGCCACGGCCGAGGGCTGGGACGGCGGTCGGCTGGTCGAGGCCCTGATCGAACGGGTGCCCCTGCCTTGAGTCGTAGGTCGGAACAGGCGAGCTGCGCGATGATCCCTCACCGTCGAACCAAGCTTGCAGGCGCGCTGCGTCGCATGCCTTCGGTGCGCCCGCATTGGCAGGTGCCGCCGTCATGAGCGCGGTTCCCACCTCGCACGCCGATCCGGATCCCGCTGCGGTCAACGACGGCCTGCGCCCCACACTGACCGAACTGGTGCAGCTGCGTGCGCTGGCGCAGCGGCGCCCGGCCGCGCGTCGCGGCAGCCACCATCTCAGCGGCCCGGCCGCTTCGCCGCTGCGCGGGCGCGGCATGGAATATGCCGAGTCGCGCGAATACGTCGCCGGCGACGACGCGCGTCATATCGACTGGCGCCTGACCGCGCGCAGCGGCAAGCCGCACACCAAGCTGTTCCAGGCCGAACGCGAGCGGCTGACGTTGATCGTGGCCGATACCGCGCCGACGCTGTACTTCGGCACGCGCGTGCGCTTCAAGTCGGTGCAGGCCGCGCGCGCCGGCGCGTTGGCGGCCTGGGCCGCGGTGGCCGACGGCGATCGCGTGGCGGTCCTGCGCGGGGCGGGGCGCGAGCCGTCCCTGCCGCCGGCCTCGGGCACGCGCGGCGCGCTGCGCACGCTCGACGCGCTGACCCGCTGGTACGCGCAGCCGCCGGAGGACGACCAAGGCCTGGCCGTGGCGCTCGAGCACGCCCAGCGCGTGCTGCGCCCCGGCTCGCGGCTGGTGGTGCTGGCCGATCCGCGCAGCGTGGCGCAGATCCCCGAGCTGCGCTGGCCGTCGCTGGCGGCGCGCTGCGAGGTCATCGTGCTGCTGATGACCGATGCGCTGGAGCAGGCGCCGCCGCGGGCGTCGCTGCCGTTCCAGAGCGGCGAGCATCGGGTCGAACTGGACTTGGCCAATACCGCGCAGCGACAGCGCTGGGGCCGGGAATTCGTCCAGCCCCTGCATGCGGCGCTGGCGCAGCTGCCTACCCGTGGCGTACGCGTGATGGCGCTGCGCGCCGATGCGCCCAGCGATGCGTGGCTGTCGCTGCTGGCGCGCGCCACCGCTCCGGCGACCGCATGAGCGCGCCCGCGCCCCTGGTGCTGCGTGACGTGCACGTGCCCCCTGCGCCGGCCTGGTGGCCTCCGGCGCCCGGCTGGTGGCTGGTGCTGCTGGCCGTCGCGGTGCTGGTGGCGGTGCCGCTGCTGTGGCGCGCGCGGCGTCGCCGGCGGCGTGCGCGTTGGCTGCGGCTGTTCGAAGCCGAGTGCTCCGGCGCGCTGCCGCCGCCGGAGCAGGTCGCGGCCGCCTCGCAGCTGCTGCGCCGGGCCGCGCGCCGGGTCGATCCGCGCGCCGATCGTTTGCAGGGTGCGGCCTGGCTGCAGTTCCTGGATGGTCCGAAGGGACATGCCTTCAGCAAAGATGTGGGTGCGTTGCTGCTCGACGGTGGCTATCGCCCACGCGTGGATCCGCGGCAGATGCAGGCGCTGCGCTCACTGGCGGCTGCACGCTTCGTGCAGCTGATGGAGGGCCGGCGATGAGCCTCCTGGCGCAGTGGATGCACGATGTCAGGCTGCTCTTCGGCGGCTTCGCCTGGCCGTGGATGTGGCTGGCGCTGCCGCTGCCGTGGCTGGTGACCTGGCTGCTCCCGGCGGTGCGCAGCCAGTCGCCTGCGCTGCGCGTGCCTTATGGGGACGCGCTGGACGGCATCGCCGTCAGCGCGGCCACCGCGCGGCGGTTCGGCATCAACTGGCTGGCCGCGCTTGCCTGGCTGCTGCTGTGCGCGGCGGCCGCGCGGCCGCAGCAGTTGGGCGAGGCGGTCACGCCGCCGCAGACCGGGCGCGATCTGATGCTGGCCGTCGACCTGTCCGGCAGCATGCGCGAGACCGACATGGAGCTGGGCGGCACCCCGGTCGACCGGCTCACCGCGGCCAAGGCGGTGCTGGCCGACTTCCTCGACCGCCGCGTGGGCGACCGCGTCGGCCTGCTGGTGTTCGGCAACCGCGCCTATGCGGTGGCGCCGCTGACGCTGGATCGCGATTCGGTGCGCGATCAGCTGCGCGACACGGTCAGCGGGCTGGCCGGGCGCGAAACGGCCATCGGCGACGCCATCGGCCTGGCGGTCAAGCGCCTGGCCGCCCAGCCCAAGGGCCAGCGCGTGCTGATCCTGCTCACCGACGGCGTCAGCAATGCCGGCGCGCTGGATCCGGACAAGGCGGCCGAACTGGCCGCGCGCGAAGGCGTGCGCATCCACACCATCGCCTTCGGCGGCGGCGGGGGACTGTCGGTATTCGGCATGCGCCTGGGCATGCAGGGCCAGGACGATATCGACGAAGACGGCCTGCGCCGCATCTCCCAGGCCACCGGTGGGCGTTTCTTCCGCGCCCGCGACACGCAGGAGCTGGCCGGCATCTATTCGGAGCTGGACAAGATCGAGCCGATCTCGCGCCCGGGGCGCGCGGTGCAGCCGCGCATCGAGCGCTATCCGGTGCCGCTGGCGCTCGCGCTGGGCCTGGGCGTGCTGGCGCTGGCCTGGCGAGGGCTGCGGGCATGAGTGCGTTGGTGCAGGCCATGGCGGATTTTCATTTCCTGCGGCCGTGGTGGCTGCTGGCCCTGATCGCGCTGCCTGGCCTGTGGTGGCTGTGGCGGCGACGCCAGCAGCGCGCCAACGCGTGGCGCGGCCTGGTCGATCAGCATCTGCTGGCGCATCTGCAGGTCGGCGGCGGCCGCGCCCAGGTGCTCGGGCTGGTCGGCATCGTGCTGGCCTGGGTGCTGGCGACGCTGGCCCTGGCCGGCCCGAGCTGGCAGCGCAGCGAACAGCCGTTGTGGCAGACCCGCGCGCCGCTGGTGGTGGCGCTGGACCTGTCGGGCTCGATCGCCGCCAACGACCTGCCGCCCTCGCGCCTGCTGCAGGCGCGCGCCAAGCTGGCCACGCTGCTGCGCGAACGCGTCGGCGGTCAGGTCGCGCTGGTGGCCTACGCGGGCGAGCCGTTCACCGTGGCGCCGCTGACCGACGATGCGGCCAACGTGGCGCTGTTCCTGGACGCGCTGGACCCGGCGATCATGCCGGTGGACGGCAGCGATGCGCGTCGGGCGATCCTCTGGTCCGAAGAGCTGCTGCAGCGCGCCGGGTTCGACCGCGGCCAGATCCTGCTGCTGACCGATCACGCCGATCCGGCCGCCGACAGCGCCGCCAAGCGCGCCCGCGACGCCGGCTTCAGCGTCTCGGTGCTGGGCCTGGGAACGCCCGCGGGGGCGGCCTATCGTCAGGCCGATGGCCAGTTCGGCCGCGCCCAGCTGGATGCGGCCTCGCTGCAGCGGCTGGCGACGGCCGGCGGCGGGCGCTTTGAGGTGCTGCGCACCGACGATGCCGACCTGCGCGCGCTGGGCGTGCTCGACCCGCAAGCCGAAGACGCCAGCGCCGCCCGCGGCGAAAAGGGCAGCGCCTGGCTGGATCAGGGCTACTGGCTGCTGCCGGCGCTGATGCTGCTGGTGCTGCTGGCGTTCCGTCGCGGCGGCGTGCTGGCCGCGCTGGCGCTGTGCGTGGTGCTGCCGATGGCCCAGCCCGCGCAGGCGATGGACTGGTGGAAGCGCGCCGATCAGCAGGCCCAGGACCGCATCGAGCAGGGCGCCAAGGCCTACCGCGGCGGCGACTACGCCGCGGCCACCAAGGACTTCGCCGGCCTGGACTCGGCCGATGGCCTGTACAACCTCGGCAACGCGCTGGCCAAGCAGGGCAAGTACGACGAGGCGATCGCCGCCTACGACAAGGCGCTCCAGCGCCAGCCGGGGATGGAAGACGCCATCGCCAACCGCGCCGCGGTCGAGGCCGCGCGCAAGCGGCAGCCGCCGGCCGGTGGCCAGGGCGGGCAGGGCGGCGACCAGGGCAAGCAGCCCCCTGAGCAGAAGTCTGGCCAGCAACAGTCGTCTGGTGGCAAGCAGGACGACAAGCCGGGCCAGGATCAGCAGGACCCGCAGCAGCAAGACAAGCAGCAGGGCAAGCAGCAGGACAAGCAGGACGCGGACAAGGGCGCAAAGGACTCCTCCGGCGACGCCAAGTCCGAGCCACCCAAGTCGGCCGCCGAACAGCAGCGCGAGCAGCAGGCCGCCGACGCGGCCCAGCGCGAACGCATGCAGCAGGCCATGCAGCAGCAGGCCGGCCAGGGCGCGCAGCCGGAGCCGACCCAGGCCAAGCCGGAAACCGCGGCCGAGCGCGAGCAGCGCCAGGCCACCGAAGCCTGGCTGCGGCGCGTGCCGGACGATCCGGGTGGCCTGCTGCGCGCCAAGTTCCAGCTCGAGTACCAGCGTCGCCAGAGGGAAGGACAATGATGCAACCGGCCGCCTCCACATCGCCGCAGCGCAGGCGCGCGCCGTCGCGGTTCGTCGCGACCGCGTGGCTGGCGCTGGTCCTGCTGGCCTGGACGCTGCCCGCGCTGGCGCAGACGCGCGCCTGGCTGGACCGCTCGCGCACGGCGATGGGCCAGCCGGTGGTGCTGAGCATCGAAAGCGACCAGGACATCGGCCAGCCCGACCTGAGCCCCCTGCAGCGCGACTTCTCGGTGGTCGACACCTCCTCCAGCCGCCAGATGCAGATGGTCAACGGCCGCATCTCGCGCTCGGTCGTGCTGGCCATCACCCTGCAGCCGCGTCGCACCGGTGAGCTGACCGTGCCGGCGCTGGAGGTCAACGGCCAGCGCACGCCCGCGCTGGGTCTGCGCGTCACCGATGCGCCCGTCGCCCAGCCCGGCAGCAGCAACGCCTATGTCGAGACCCAGGTCGACGACCCGACGCCTTACGTGCAGCAGACCGTCGGCGTGACCCTGCGCCTGTTCTACGCGGTGCCGCTGGTCTCCGGGCAACTGGACCTCGATGCGCCGCAGGGCACCTCGCTGCAGCGCGTGGGCGAGGACGTGCAGTCCACGCGCGAGGTCAATGGGCGTCGCTACAACGTGGTCGAACGCCACTTCCTGCTGGTGCCCGACCGCAGCGGCGACCTGCAGCTGCCGGCCGCGCGCTTCATCGGCCGCGCCGCCGGCGGTGGCGGCTTCTTCGACAGCATGCTCGGCATGGGCCAGCGCAGCGAGCTGAGCGCGTTCGGTCAGGCCCTGACCCTGCACGTGCAGCCGCAGCCGGCCAACGCCCCGCAGCCGTGGCTGCCGCTGGCCGACCTGCGCCTGCGCTATGCCAGCGCGCCGCGCGAGCTCAAGGCCGGCCAGGCCAGCAGCTTCGTGGTCGAGGCGGTGGCGCGCGGCGCCACCCGTGCGCAGCTGCCGGATCTGCCCACGCCGAACGTGGACGGCGCGCAGGTGTTCGCCGAGCCGGCCCAGTACGAGGACAGCTTCGACGGCGCCACGCCGGTGGTGAAGATCACCCGGCGCTATTCGATCGTGCCCAACGGCGCCGGCCGGCTGACGCTGCCCGGCATCAAGCTGGACTGGTGGGACGTCAAGGCCGATGCGGCCAGGACCGCGGCGCTGCCGGACATGCAGCTGGAGGTCGCCGCCGGGTCTGGCAGCTTCGCCAACGCGACCTTGCCCGCGCCCGCGCCGGCCGCGGAGGTCCCCGCGCCGCAGGCGCCGAGCGACGGCGCGCTGCCGGCCACGGCCGTCGGCGCCGGGTCGGTGGCTGGCCGCCTGTGGCCCTGGATCGCGCTGGCCGCGGCGTTCGGCCTGCTCTGGCTGGGCACGCTGGTGTGGTTCCTGCGCCGGCCGCGGCGTGCGCCTGCGTCGGCTACGGCCCGCGCGGCGGGCGCCGCCACGGCGGCCCCGGCACCGCGGGCGCGGCACGGCCTGCCGGACCTGCGCCGTGCGCTGGACACCGGCACGCTGGACGAGGTCGGTGAGATCCTGATCGGCATGGCCGCGCCGCCGGCGCGGGATCTGGACGCGGTCTCCGCGCAGCTGGCCGATCCGTCGCAGCGGCAGGCGATCGATGCGCTGCGCCGCGCACGCTGGGCCGACGGCGATGGCGCCCAGGCGCGTGCGCTGCTGCGCCAGGCCTTCGCCAGCGGGCCGACCTGGCGCGTGCCGGCGGGCCCGTCCGCGCAGGGCGAGGCGCTGGCGCCGCTGTATCCGCGGCGCTGAGCGGGTCGTACGGCCGGGCATCGCCCGGCTGTCAGTTCGGTCATTCTCTTTCCCTGCCGTCGCAGGCGGGCGCGGGGCCTTGCTAGAGTGACCGTTTGCCCTCGAACCCCAGGATTCCACGCATGACCGACGCTGCTTCCGGCAAGTCCAAGCTGCCCTTGCATTGGAAGATGATGATCGGCTTCGTGCTCGGCCTGACGCTGGGCCTGATCGTGCACGCCACCGTCGGCGCGGACGCCGGCTGGGTGAAGCAGGTCACCGCGGTGACCGACCCGGCGGGCAAGCTGTTCCTCAACCTGATCTTCATGCTGGTGCTGCCGCTGCTGTTCTCGGCGCTGGTGGTGGGCATCTCGGAAATGGGCGACGTGCGCGCGCTGGGGCGCATCGGCTGGCGCACGCTGGGCTTCACGGTGCTGGCGTCGGGGATCGCGGTGGTGCTGGGCCTGGTGCTGGTCAACCTGCTCAAGCCCGGTGCCGGCACCGACCCGGCCACCGCCCAGCAGATGCTGGCCGCCGGCGCCGAGCGCGCCGACTCGATCATCAGCAAGGGCAAGGAGGCGCCGGGCGGGGCCGGCATGCTGCTCTCGCTGGTGCCGGCCAACGTGGTCACCGCGGCGGCGGGCGGCAACTTCATGGGCGTGATGTTCTTCGCGCTGATGGTCGGAGTGGGCGTGGTGCTGACCCGCAGCGACAAGACCGATGCGTTCCGCAACGCGGTCGAGGGCCTGTTCGAGATCTCCATGACCCTGATCACCCTGGTGATCCGGCTGGCGCCTTATGCGGTGTTCTGTTTCATGTTCAACCTGGCTGCGCTGTTCGGCTGGGAGCTGCTGATCCGGCTGGGGGCGTATGTCGGCGTGGTGGTGCTGGCGCTGGCGATCCACATGTTCGTGGTGTATTCGGCGCTGCTGAAGTGGGCCGGCTGGTCGCCGGTCAAGTGGTTCGGCGCGGTGCGCGAGGTCATGGTGCTGTCCTTCTCCACCGCCTCGTCCAACGCGACCCTGCCGACCTCGCTGCGCGTGGCCGAGGACAACCTGCGACTGCCGCGCAAGGTCTCGCGCTTCGTGCTGACCGTGGGCGCCACCGCCAACCAGAACGGCACGGCGCTGTTCGAGGGCGTCACGGTGCTGTTCCTGGCGCAGTTCTTCGGCGTCGAGCTGACCCTGCTGCAGCAGCTGACGGTGATGTTCGTCTGCATCCTGGGCGGGGTCGGCACCGCCGGCGTGCCGGCCGGCTCGCTGCCGGTGGTGGCGCTGATCTGCGGCATGGTCGGCGTGCCGCCGGAAGGCATCGGCATCATCCTGGGCGTGGACCGCTTCCTGGACATGTGCCGGACCACGCTCAATACGACCGGCGACCTGGTGCTGGCCACGCTGGTGGCCAAGGGCGAGGAGTGAGCGCAGAGGCGTGAGCGAAGCGGGCCGGCTGGCGCCGAGGCGCCGCCGCCTGGAAAGGCGAGGATTGAGGCCGAACGCATGCGTTAAGGCTGGGAGGCCGCCCGGACCGGGCTTTCACTCGCTTCTCACTCCGCTGCGCTCCCCGCCTCACTCGTTCCGAACCGTGCCTCATGGGACAATGGGCGTCCCTGGTGCCTCACGCGCCGCTTTCGCCCCAGTCCCTGACATGTCCGCTCCGACCCGCCGTCAGCTCGCCAACGCCATCCGTTTCCTCGCCGCCGATGCGGTGCAGGCCGCCAATTCCGGCCATCCCGGCATGCCCATGGGCATGGCCGACATCGCCGAGGTGTTGTGGAACGACTACCTGCGCCACAACCCCAACAACCCCAAGTGGTTCAACCGCGACCGCTTCGTGCTGTCCAACGGCCACGGCTCGATGCTGCAGTATGCGCTGCTGCACCTGACCGGCTACGACCTGCCGATCGAGGAGCTGAAGAACTTCCGCCAGCTGCACTCCAAGACCCCGGGCCATCCGGAAAGCCACATCACCCCCGGCATCGAGACCACTACCGGTCCGCTGGGGCAGGGCTTCGCCAATGCGGTCGGCTTCGCCCTGGCCGAGAAGCTGCTGGCCCAGCACTACAACCGCCCCGAGTACCAGGTCGTGGACCACCGCACCTGGGTGTTCATGGGCGATGGCTGCATGATGGAAGGCATCTCGCACGAGGCCGCCTCGCTGGCCGGCACGCTGGGCCTGGGCAAGCTGGTCGCCTTCTGGGATGACAACCACATCTCCATCGACGGCGAGACCGACGGCTGGTTCACCGACGACACCCCGGCGCGCTTCCGCGCCTACGGCTGGCACACCATCGGCCCGATCGACGGCCAGGATGCCGACGCCATCAAGGCCGCCATCGACGAGGCGCTGGAGGTCACCGACAAGCCGACCCTGATCGCGTGCAAGACCACGATCGGCTTCGGCTCGCCGAACAAGGCCGGCAAGGAGTCCAGCCACGGTTCGGCGCTGGGCAAGGACGAGGTGGAGGCCACGCGCAAGGCGCTGGACTGGCCGTACCCGGCCTTCGAGATCCCCAAGGAGATCTACGACGGCTGGCGTGCCACCGGTACGGGCAGCCTGCGCCAGGCCGAGTGGGAGCAGTTGTTCGACAAGTACGCCAAGCAGTACCCCGACCAGGCCGCCGAGCTGGCGCGCCGCTCGCACGCCAAGCTGCCGGACGACTTCCTGGCCAAGGCCGATGCCTACATCGCCAAGGTCCAGGCCGACATGCCCGAGATCGCCTCGCGCAAGGCCTCGCAGCAGGCGATCGAGTTCTACACCGGCCTGCTGCCGGAGATCGTCGGCGGTTCGGCCGACCTGGCGCCGTCCAACCTGACCCTGTGGAAGAAAGCCAAGACCGCCGTCGGCGACGACCCGGACGCCAACTATGTGCACTACGGTGTGCGTGAGTTCGGCATGTCGGCCATCGCCAACGGCATCGCCCAGCACGGCGGGTTCATTCCATTCGACGCAACCTTCCTGACCTTCAGCGACTACGCGCGCAATGCGCTGCGCATGAGCGCGCTGATGCGCAGCCATGTGCTGCACGTCTACACGCACGATTCGATCGGCCTGGGCGAGGACGGTCCGACGCACCAGCCGGTCGAGCATCTGGCCAGCCTGCGTCTGATTCCGCACAACGATGTGTGGCGTCCGTGCGATGCGGCCGAGACGGCGGCCTGCTGGAAGGCGGCGCTCGCCCGCCAGGACGGCCCGAGCTGCCTGATCTTCAGCCGCCAGAATCTGACGCCCCAGCCGCGTGGCAAGGCGGAGGTCGAGGGCATCTACCGCGGCGGCTATGTGCTGGCCGAGGCCGAGGGCGGCACCGCCAAGGTGATCCTGATCGCCACGGGGTCTGAGGTCGGCATTGCCTCGGAAGCCCGCGAGAAGCTGCAGGCCGCGGGCATCCCGACGCGTCTGGTGTCGATGCCGTGCACCAACGTGTTCGATCGCCAGGACGAGGCCTACCGGGAGTCGGTGCTGCCGCGCTCGATCCGCGCCCGCGTGGCGGTGGAAGCGGCCTCGACCGACTTCTGGTTCAAGTACGTGGGCCTGGACGGCACCATCGTGGGCATGACGAGCTTCGGCGAGTCGGCGCCGGCGGAGAAGCTGTTCCCGTACTTCGGCTTCACCGCCGATCACGTGGTCGAAGCGGCGCAGAGCGTGGTCGAGGGCTGAAGCCCTTCGCCATTGCTGTGTCCATGAAGAAGCCGGGCACTGCCCGGCTTTTTCGTGGTCCTTCGTCGGTGTGCGTGGTCGGTAAGGGGACTTCGCCAACCGGCCTTTACCCGGGCGTGCGCGGCTCCTCGGCTCGGTCCGCCATCTAAGGCGGACTCGCCGCCGCGGGCCATCCTAAGGCCCGCTCTCTGCGTCGCACGCCCGGGTCGAGGCTCTGCGGCGAATGGATCAGGACTTCTTCCGAATTGAAGGCACTAGGCAAGCGCTTCGCCCCCTCCCTTTCGCCGCAGGCGAAGGGGAGGGCCGGGGTGGGGTGCTCTTGACCTTCGCTTTGATGGCTTGACCGAGAAAGCCCCGACCCCTCCCCATCCCTCCCCTGCGCTGCGCGCAAGGGAGGGGGCGCAAACCGAAGCCCTGTGACCTGACGCTCGAGGCAGCGGGCCGGCGGGCGGGGGCCGCGACGAGCGAGGCAGGACGCCGAGCGCCCGAGTCAGGGCAGGATGCCCTGATCGAGGGATAAGCGGCCCCCGCCCGCCGGACCGCTGCCCTTCCGAAGTCAGAGCGCTCACACGCCGCGCGCTTCTGATCGAGAAAAATGCTTCCCCGGGGACGCGGTGCTCAGGGCACAGGCGCGCCGTCGTGCAGCACCGGATAGGGATTGACCGCAGTGCCCTTCCACCACTGCTTTTCAGGGCCGAGCTGGAAGATGGCGAAGTGCAGGTGCGGCGCGTCGGGGCTGGCGTTGCCGGTGCTGCCGACGTAGCCGATCACCTGGCCGCGCTTGATGGGCTGCTTCTCCTGCAGGCCGTCGGCGTAGCGCTGGAGGTGCGCGTAGTAGTACGCCAGCCGGCCGCTCGGTTCGAACTGGTAGATGGTCAGCCCGCCGCGCTTGCTGTCGAACAGCTTCTCCACCGTGCCGTCGGCCACGGCCAGCACCGGCGTGCCGGCCGGGGCCATGATGTCGATCGCATCGTGCACGCGTCCGGCGCTGCGCGCGTCGGTGAAGGTGTCGCGCAGCGCGCCGCGTTCCACGCCCTGCACCGGCACCAGCAGACCCTGGCCGTCGTCCGGCGCGCGCAGCTGCGGCGCCACCGCCGGCATGGCGGGTGAGTCGGTGTCATCACCCACCGGCGCCTGCGGCGAGACCGGCTCGACCGCCACGCGCGTGGGCTGCACGTCGCCGACCATCTGCAGGGCCGGCGTGGTCGGCGCGGTCCGGGCGACCGCGGCGTCGACCGCCGCGGCGGCGGTGCCCGGGGTGGAGGTGGGCTGCACGTCCAGCCCGACCGCGCGCAGGGCGTGCGTGCGTTCGACCAGGCGCAGACCGACCGCGCCGATGACGACACCCAGCAACAGCGTCAGCAGGAATCTCATGGCCTCACTCCTGGAAGGTCACCGGCACGCTGGCATCCACTGCGTCGGCGACTTGCAGCACGTCCCAGTTGGTCAGGCGCACGCAGCCGTGGGACTGGGTCTTGCCCACGTTGCGCGGCTCGGGCGTGCCGTGCAGCCCATAGTGGTCCTTGGACAGGTCGATCCAGACCAGGCCCACCGGGTTGTTGGGGCCGGCGGCGATGGTGGCCTTCTTGTCTCCCTTCTTCGCGTCCCAGAACAGCTTGGGGTTGTAGTGATAGGTCGGATTGCGCGAGATGCCCAGGATCTTCCACTGGCCGATCGGCAGCGGGTCGTGCGCGCTGCCGGAGGTCACCGGGAACTGCGCGTACACCTTGCCCTGATCGTCCAGCAGCCGCAGTGTGGAGTCGGACTTGTCCACGACCACGCGCGCGGCCTTGGCCAGCGGCGCGGCGCCGAGCACATTGGTCACCTTGACCACCGTGCCGGCCTTGGCCGTGGCGAAGTCCAGGCCGGGGTTGAGCTGCTGCAGCGTCTGCGGCCCGACGTGGAAGCGCTCGCCCAGCGCCTCGACCAGCGAGGTATAGCCCAGCGCGTCCAGGCCGGCCTGCTTGGCGATCTGCTTGGGGATCTGCACGAACGGGCCGGCCACGTCCTCGGCGGTCAGCGTGTAGCTGGCGACGACCGGCTTGGTGTCGGCGTTCAAGGCCTGCCAGGTCGCCGCGTCGGGCTGGCCAGTGACTGGCAGCCCGTGTGCGGCCTGATAGCCGCGCAGGGCGCGCTGCTGGTTCGAACCGGCCTGGCCGTCGATCTCGCCCGGGGAGAAGTGCGCGCGGTCCAGCAGCACCTGCAGGCGCAGCAGGCCCGAGGCGCCGTCGACCGTGGCCGCATCGTTGGCGCGCGCCGCATCCGGCGTGTCGGGCGTCGTGGCGGCGGGCGTGCTGGCGGCCGGCGCGCTGGCCTGGAAGGCGTGCGCTTGCAGCGGGGCGATCAGGGCCAGCGCGAGCAGGCTGGGAAGTAGCGATACGGCACGGGTCATGCAACCCTCCAGTCATGGGAATGGCCGCACCATGCGCACGCGGTGTGGGGCATCCGTGTGAAAATCCCGACTGGACGCTGACTGGCGCGACGATGGATCGAGGTATGACACCGGCATTTCCCGACGGCTTGCGGCGCTCGCGCCCGCACGCGCATCATGCGCGGCTTTCCCGCCGCCCCGTTCTGGACGTCGCATGACCCTGTCGCAGCTGCGCGCCCGTGGTGCCTTCGTGGACACCTGGCTGCCGCGCTTGCAGCGTGCCCGCCCCTGGCTGCTGGGGCTGGCCGCGCTGATCGTGGCCGCGCTGGTGGTCGATGCCTTCGTCGACCTGTCGCGGCAGATCACCTACGACGGCGTGGTCGCCTCGGTGCGCGGCGTGCCGGGCTGGAAGCTGGGCCTGGCGCTGGCGGCCACGGCGCTGAGCTTCTTCTCGCTGACCGGCTACGACGCCTCGGCGCTGCGCTATGCCGGCGCGCGCGTGCCGTACCGTGTGGTGGCCAAGACTGCGTTCATCGCCTATGCCTTGAGCAACATGATCGGGCTGGGCGTGTTCACCGGTGGCGCGGTGCGCCTGCGCCTGTACGGCGCGGCGGGCGTGGAGGCCGGCCTGATCACGCGGGCGATCGCCTTCAACGCGCTGGCCTTCGGTCTGGGCATCAGCGTAGTCGGCGCGGGCGGCGTGCTGCTGGACGCGCGCGAGCTGGCGCCGCTGGCGCATATGCCGGTGTGGGTGCTGCAGGCGCTGGCCATCGGAGCATTGGCCCTGGCCGGCGCGCTGATGTGGGCCTGCCGGCGCGGTGAGTTCAAGCTCGGCCCGATCCGCATCCGCCTGCCGGCGCCGAGCATGGCCTGGCAGCAGCTGGGCGTGTCGGTGGTGGACATCGTCGCCTCGGCCGCGGTGATGTGGTTCCTGCTGCCGGATGGGGCGATCGGCTTCCCGGCCTTCGTCGGTTTCTATGCCGCGGCCATGGTGCTGGGCGTGATCAGCCACGTGCCCGGCGGCCTGGGTGTGTTCGAGGCGGTGATGCTGCTGGCGCTGAAGGGCACGGTGCCCTCGGACCAGCTGGCCGGCGCGCTGGTGTTGTACCGGCTGATCTACTACGTGCTGCCGCTGCTGCTGGCCATGGTGGTGCTGGCCGTGCACGAGCTGCGCCTCAGCCCGGCCGCGCCGGTCGGCCGTGCGGTGGTCGGGCTGGCGCCGCATCTGCTGGCCGCCTTCACCGCGGTGGTGGCGATCATGCTGCTGGTCTCGGGCGTGACCCCGGCCACCGACCAGGCCACTGCCCTGCTGGCCATGCACGTGCCGCTGATGCTGGTGGAGGCCTCGCACTTCCTCAGCTCGATCGCCGGCGTGGCGATGCTGTTCGTCGCCCGCGCGCTGCTGCGCCGGCTGGACGCGGCCTGGTGGGCGGCGGTGGGCCTGACCCTGGCCGCGCTGGTGCTGGCCCTGCCCAAGGGCCTGGCGGTGGACGAATCGCTGATCCTGGGCAGCCTGATGGCGGTCCTGCTGCTCTCGCGCAAGCAGTTCACGCGCAAGGCCTCGCTGCTGGCCGTGCCCTTCAGCGGCGGCTGGTTGCTGGCGATGGTGGTGGTGTGCGTGGCGGTGACCGCGCTGCTGTTCTTCGTCTATCGCGATGTGGCCTACGCCAACCGCCTGTGGTGGCAGTTCGAGTTCGACGGCAACGCGCCGCGCTCGCTGCGCGCAATGGTCGGCGTGTCGATCCTGGCCCTGGTGCTGGCGCTGCGCCAGCTGCTGCGCCCGCCGGCGCCGCCGCTGCCGCTGCCCAGCGCCGAGGAACTGGCGCGCGCCCAGGAGATCCTGCGTCGCCAGCCTTCGGCCGACGCGGCGCTGGCGCTGACCGGCGACAAGCCCCTGCTGTTTTCCGAGAAGGGCGATGCGTTCGTGATGTTCGGACGCAAGGGCAAGTCGTGGGTGGCCCTGTTCGATCCGGTCGGCCCGCGCGAGGCCTGGCCCGAGCTGGTCTGGCGCTTCTTGGAGCGCGCCCGCGAATCGGGCGCGCGCGGCTGCTTCTACCAGGTGCGCCCGGACGCGCTGCCGCTGTACCTGGACGCGGGCCTGCGCCTGTTCAAGCTGGGCGAATACGCCTGGGTGCCGCTGGCCGGCTTCAGCCTGCAGGGCAAGCGTCGCGGCAACCTGCGCAACGGCGTCAACCGCAGCGAGCGCGAGGGCCTGAGCTTCAGCCTGGTCGAGCGCGACGAGGTGGCCGCGATCCTGCCCGAGCTGCGCGCGGTCTCCGATGCGTGGCTGGCCAAGCACAACACCGCCGAGAAGCGCTTCTCGGTCGGCGCCTTCGACGATGCCTACATGGTGCGCAACCCGGTGGCGGTGGTGCGACGCGAGGGCAAGGTGATCGCCTTCGCCTCGCTGCTGGTGACCGATGTGCAGCAGGAGGCCAGCATCGACCTGATGCGCCAGTTGGAAGAGGCGCCCAACGGCACGATGGATTTCCTGTTCTCCAAGCTGATGCTGCATTTCGCCCAGGCCGGGTACGTGCGCTTCGGCCTGGGCATGGCGCCGCTGTCGGGCATGGCCGGACACGCGCTGGCGCCGCGCTGGCATCGCATCGGGCGCCTGCTGTTCGCCCACGGCGAGCACTTCTACAACTTCCGGGGGCTGCGCGCCTTCAAGGAAAAATTCGATCCGCAGTGGGAAGCCCGCTACCTGGCCGCGCCAGGCGGCATGGCCCCGCTGCTGGTGATGGGCGATGTCGCCGCGCTGATCAGCGGTGGCTACAAGGGAGTCATCCGCAAATGATCCGTCTGGCAAGCTGTCTGCTGCTGTTGGCCTGTGCGTTGCCGCTGGCCGCGCAGCAGCCCCGTCCCACGCCCGAGCGCATCTCGCACGGCAACTTCCGCGACGTGGCGCTGTACCGGCCGGTGGGCCCGCTCAAGCAGGTGGTGCTGATGCTCTCCGGCGACGGCGGCTGGAACGCGACCATGGACGCCGATGCGCAGGCGCTGGCCGCCAACGGCACCTTCGTGGCCGGCATCGATACGCCGCAGATGCGCAGGCAGTTCACCGGCGACGGCAAGGGCTGCGTATTCCCCGATGGCGACCTAGAGAACCTCTCGCACTACCTGCAGGGCTATGCCCAGCTGCCGGGCTACCGTGCGCCGCTGCTGATCGGCGAGGGCAGTGGCGCGGCCATCGCCTATGCCATGGTCGCGGCGGGCGATCCGGGGATCTTCGCCGGCGCGCTGACCCTGGACTTCACCCCTGCGCTGGACCTGGGCCGGGTGCCCTGCGAGGGCAAGGGCAACATCTTCGACACGCTGCCCACGCGCGGGGCGACCACCACCCTGGTGCCGGCGCGCAACAAGCTTGCCGTGCCGTGGCTGACCCTGGACACCGACGGGCCGAAGAAGGGCTTCGATGCCAAGCCCTTCGCCGCGCAGGTCAAGGGGTCCTCCTTCGTGCAGCTGGCCACCGGCGGCGATCAGGCCGCGGTGCGCCGCGCCGCGCTGACTACCGCCGCGCACATGCTGGCGCGCGAGCAGGTGGCGACCTTGCCGCCGCCGCCGCCGCAGGACCTGTCCGGCCTGCCCTTGAACGAAGTGCCGGCCACCGGCGGCGCCCGCAGCGACACCTACGCCATCCTGCTCAGCGGCGACGGCGGCTGGGCCGGTCTCGATCAGGAAGTGGCCAAGGCACTGGCGGCCAAGGGCATCCCGGTGGTGGGCTTCGACTCGCTGCGCTACTTCTGGAAGAAGCGCACGCCGCAGGGCCTGGCCAGCGACCTGGATCGCATCATCCGCTACTACAGCGCGCACTGGGGCAAGGCCAAGGTGATGCTGATCGGCTATTCGCAGGGCGCCGACGTGCTGCCCTTCGCGGTCAACCGGCTGGCGCCGGACACGCGCGCCCAGCTCCTGCAGGCCGTGTACCTGGCGCTGAGCAACAACGCCGCGTTCGAGTTCCACGTCACCAACTGGATGAGCGACGATGTGGCCGACGCCATACCGACCATGCCGGAGATTCTCAAGCTCAAGGCCGCGCAGAACTTCTGCGTCTATGGCGAGGGCGACGACGAGCAGGTGTGCAGCAAGGTCCCGCCGGGCCACCTGCGCGTGCAGGCGTTGACCGGTGGCCATCACTTCGACGGCGACTACGCGCATCTGGCCGACATCATCCTCACCGCGGCCGACGCGGCCGAAGGCAAGCGCTGAGGTCTCCCGCGGGCGGCGCAGGGTAGGCGCGCCTGGTCTCCATGCGAACGCGCATTCGGCGCGTTCGCGTGGCGCTGGCCTCGGCTGCGTGTAAGGTCGTCCGCCGTCAGGCGGTCTGCGCCAGTGCCAGGCGCAGCAGGCGCGACATCAGGTGTTCGCCGATGCCGCGCGGTGCCTCGAGGTCCATGCGCCGCAGCGCGATCGCATCGACCGGCGTGCGCGAGAACACCGCGCGGGCCACCGTGCGCAGCTTGCCGCCGCGCGTGCCGGTGCCGGCCTTCAGCCAGGTCAGGGCGCGCACCAGGCGCTGCTCGGTGTCGGTGAAGTCGCTGCCCAGCGGATAGTCGGGCAGGGTGCCATCGCGGCGGAACGGCGCCAGGGCCTGCGCCAGGTGCTGCGGCGTGTTGCGCTGCCAGTGCGCCGGCGCGCCGAAGTCGCGCCGCAGCTTGCCGGCGGCCTTGGCCTGTTCCAGCAGCGGCGCGGCGAAGCGCGCATCGGCGATGCCGGCCATGGCGATGATGCAGTCCTCGTCGCTTTGCGCGCGCAGGTCGGCGATGCCGTACTCGTCGACGAACACATCGCGCAGGTGGCGGGCGATGGTGGTGTGGCCGTAGTTCCAGCGCAGGTTGGATTCGAGGCGCTCGCCTTCGCCGCGCACGGCGCGCAGCATCAGCACGCTGCGCGCATCGTGCAGGGCGTGGGCCATGCTGACGAAGTCGTGCTGCCCGCCCACGCCCGACACCACCCGGCCGTCGTCCAGCCCGTCGGACACCGCCGCGCCCAGCGCGGTGGCCATCATGCAGCTGTTGAAGAAGCGCGCCTGCACCCGCTGCAGGCGCTCCAGCGCCTCGTGGCCGCCATAGAGCTGGTTGATCTGGCTGATGCGCAGCATGCCGATGGCGCGGCGCTGGTCGTGATCCAGGTTGCGCAACCAGTCGTAGAACTCCGGTGAGCCGAGGTAGAAGGCGCCGTGCAGGTACTCGCCCTCGGCCTGCAGGCGGGCGTGGTCCTGCGCGTCGGCACTGCCGTCGGCCAGGCGTTGCATCAGCGCCGCATCGTCCAGCACGCGGCGCTTGATCACCCCGCGCTGCACCAGCAGGCGGAAGCCTTCGTTGAGCATCTCGCTGCAGCCGTACAGGCCGACCTGGAACGGCGCCATGCCGCCGCTTTCAATCACCGCCGGGTGATGCACCAGTTCCGGGTCCAGGGCGTGCAGCACGCGGCGATAGGCGGCGTTGTCGGTGTGACGCAGCACCAGCGCGTGGCTGAGCGCATCGGCCAGCGTGCCGATGCCGATCTGCAGCGTGCCGCCGTCGCGCACCAGGGTGCTGGCGTACAGGCCGATGGCGTAATCGGTGTCGCTGACCGGCTGGCGCGGCAGGGCGAACAAGGCCGGATACGGCCCGGGCGGGTCGATCACCACGTCGAAGAAGGTCTCGGCGACGCTGGCCGTGCCGCCGATCCACGGCAGCTGCGGGTCGACCTCGGCCACCAGCAGCGGGCGCGGCAGGCCGCGGCGCGCAATCGCCTCCAGCGTGTCCTGGGTGGTGTCGTTGTTGCACGACAGCGACAGGCGGACCGGGTCGCCAGGCCGGGCCTGCGGATCGCGCGCGACCTTCTGCACGATCACGTTCGGCGCGCGCTGGGCCACGCCGTCGGCGGCGTGGGTGTAGTTGAGGCTGACGTAGCGGCGCTGCATCTGCCGCGAGTGCAGCAGCGCGCCGGACTGCATGTAGAACTCCTCGACCTGGATATGCGCCGGCAGCGCATCGGCCTTGAGTGCCTGCACATAGCGCAGCCGCGGGAAGTCCTCGCCGAAGTGGCGCGCGCCGAACGGCTTGAAGAAGCGCGCCTCCAGTCCATCGCCCTTCGGCGCGGGCGGGTCCAGCGACAATGCGGTCAACAGCAGCAGCGGACGAGACGGGTCGCGTTCGATGCGGTCGTAGAGCGCGTTGAGCAGGCGATGCGGCTTGCCGATGCCCAGCGGCGCGGCGACGCGCAGCGGGCCGGGCACGCGCTGCAGGATCAGATCGACGGCGTCGGACAGTTCGGCGAGGTGTTGGGGCATGCAGGGACATCGGATCGCGGTGGGAGGAGGGTAGCCGAGCGGCCGTGCAGGACCGCGTGCCGGGCTGTCCAGGCAGTGCCTGCCACGGCGCGCTGTAAAATGCGAATGGTTTTCATTAAGATACTGTCATCCCGGGCGCCGCCATGGACGCGGCCCCGGCCCGCGCCGGCCAGCCGCTCGCCCGCCTGCGCGCCCAACCCCTTCTCGCCCCGGCTGGCACGACGCCCGGCCCGGTGCGTCCTGCCTCAGCCATCGGATCGTCCCCATGCCTTTCGCCCGCGCCTCTCTTCGCCTTCCCCGCCGGCCGCTGCCGCGCTGTTCCGTCCTGGCCGCGGGCCTGACCCTGGCGCTGTCCGCGCAGGCGCAGGCTCAGACGCAGGGCGGTCCGGCCGACGCCGACCAGGCCCAGGACCTGGACAAGATCCTGGTGGTCTCCCAGCGTGCGCAGCGCGTCAGCAACGGCGCCACCAACCTGGACCTGGCGATCAAGGACACGCCGCAGTCGATCAGCGTCATCAGCCGCGAGCAGATGGACGCCTTCGGCGCCAACACGCTCAACGATGCGCTGCGCCTGGCGACCGGCATCCAGGTGGAGGAGTGGGAGACCAACCGCACCAACTATCTCTCGCGCGGCTTCGAGATCGAGAACACGCAGATCGACGGCATCGGCCTGCCCAACGGCTGGGGCATCGTCACCGGTGCGATGGATTCGTACGGCTACGACAAGATCGAGGTGATCCGCGGCGCCAACGGCCTGCTGACCGGCGTGGGCAATGCGGCCGGCACGATCAACTACGTGCGCAAGCGGCCGACCAACGACGAGCAGGGCTCGGTCGGGATCAGCTACGGCGCGTGGAACACCAGGCGCGAGCAGGTGGACTACTCCTCGCCGATCACCACCGACGGCAGCTGGGCGGTGCGCGTGGTCGCCGCGCACGAGGACGGCGGCTCTTACCTGCGCGACTACGACAAGGAGCGCACCTTCCTCTACGGCGTGGTCGACGGCCAGATCGGCGAGAACGGTACGCTGACCGCGGGCTACTCGTGGCAGCAGGCCAACAGCACCGGCAACATGTGGGGCGCGCTGACCTTCAACACCGTCGGCGGCGGCCAGATCGGCTGGCCGCGCAGCGCCTCCACCACCCAGGACTGGACCTACTGGAACACCAACAACCAGACCGGCTTCGTCGAGTACGCCCAGCAGCTCAGCCCGGACTGGAAGCTGAAGGTGGCCTACAACTACCGGCGCAGCACCGAGGACGATCAGCTGTTCTTCGCCTACACCACGACCGGCCTGGATCCGGTCACCGGCGAAGGATTGAACGGCTATCCGTACAAGGGTCGCGACAAGGTCACCGCCAACCTGGGTACGGTCGAGCTCAACGGGACCTACGCGCTGTTCGGTCGTCCGCAGGAGGCGATGCTGGGCTTCAGCCTGGCCCAGAGCGAAAGCGGTGGGCATTACTGGTCGGCGCTGTCCGGCTTCGAGCCGCTGCCCGGGTTCCCCTATGCCGGCGATGTCGTGCCCGAGCCGCTCTGGGCCGCGCCGCAGCCGCAGGATTCGCTCAACCAGCACATCAAGCGCGCCTACGGCGCCACGCACGTCTCGCTGACCGAACGCCTGAAGACGGTGCTGGGCTTCAACTACACCTCGTTCTCGCGCAACGGCCTGGCCGGCGGTGCGTACTTCGAGCAGAGCGACAGCCATACCAGCCCCTATGCCGGCCTGACCTGGGACTTCACCCCGGACGTGCTGGGCTATGTCAGCTATTCGGACATCTACCAGCCGCAGGACCAGCAGGACATCCTCCAGAACTACCTGCCGCCGACCAAGGGCAAGAACTACGAGGTCGGCGTCAAGGCCAACTGGCTGGACCAGCGCCTGCTGACCACGCTGGCGGTGTTCGATGCCAAGCAGGATGGCCTGGCGGTCTCGCGCGGGCTGAACCCGGCCAACGGCCAGTACTACTACGAGCCGGCCGACGTGGAATCCAAGGGCGTCGAGCTGGAGGTCACCGGCAAGGTCAACGACTACCTCGACCTGGTGTTCGGCTATACGCACCTGAAGATGGATGGCGAGCAGGGCGATGACACCTATCCCTGGGTGCCGCGCAATACGGCCAACCTGGCCATCAGCGCGCGCCTGCCCAGCTACAGCGCGCTGTCCTTCGGCCTCAGCGGCCGCTGGCAGGACAAGACCGTCTCCGGCCCGGACAGCTATACCGGCTATACGGTCAGCCAGGACGCGCACACCGTACTCGATGCCTTCGTCGGCTGGGACATCAGCCGCGACCTGACCCTGCGCGTCAACGCGCGCAACATCACCGACCGCAAGTACATCGGCAGCCTGTACCAGATCGGCTACTACGGCGCGCCGCGCAACACCACGGCCAGCCTGGAATGGCGCTTCTGAGCTGATTCGGCCGACGCGGTCGGTCCGCCTCCTGTCCGCGAGAGCACCGGCTGGTCCGGCGCTTTCGCGTTTCAGGTCCATGCACATCGCCGTTCGTCGGGTGTCGCCCGAGACGCTTGACAGCGGTTCGATTACGCGCGTAATTTCAATAAAAATTACAGGCGTAAACGACATGGCGATCAGCGAGGCCGAGGCAGTGGTGATGGAAGTGCTGTGGGAGCGCAGCCCGCTGGGCGCCGACGAGGTGGTGGCCGCGCTGGCCAGCCGCAACGACTGGGCCGAGCCGACCATCAAGACCCTGCTCAACCGCCTGCTCAACAAGGGCGCGATCCAGGCGGCCAAGGAAGGGCGGCGCTATCTCTACTCGCCGGTGCTCACGCGCCAGGCCTGGGTGCAGCAGCAGAGCGAGGGCCTGCTGGAGCGGGTGTTCGGCGGGCGCGTGGCGCCGCTGGTGGCGCATTTCTCGCAGCGCGGCAAGCTCTCGGCGCAGGACATCGCCGAACTCAAGCGCCTGGTCCAGGAGCTGGACGATGAGCAGTGAGCTGATGGCGTGGCTGGGCGAGACGACGCTGGCCACCAGCGCCGCGCTGGTGGTGGTGCTGTTGCTGCGCCGACCGATGCGCGCCGCCTTCGGCGCCGGGGCCGCGTATGCGCTGTGGGCGCTGGTGCCCGTGGCCTTGATCGCCGTGCTGCTGCCGGCGCCGGTGCGTTCGATGGCGCTGATGCCGATGGCCGTGCGGGTCGGCGGCGTGCAGAGCGTCGCCGTCGCGCCGGCGGATGCGGCTGTGCCGTGGATACCCGTGCTGTTCGTGCTCTGGCTGACCGGCGCTTTGGCGATGGCCGGCCTGCAGCTGTGGCAGCAGCGCAGGTTCCTGCGCCGGCTCGGCCGGCTGCGCGTGCATGCCCACGGCGTGCGCGTGGCCGCGATCAGCGCGGGGCTGCCGGCGGTGACCGGCGTGCTGCGCCCGCGCATCGTGCTGCCGGCGGATTTCCTGCATCGCTACGACGCGGACGAACGCGCCCTGGTGGTGGCGCACGAGCGCCAGCACATCGCCCGCGGCGATCTGCCCTGCAATGCGCTGGTGGCGCTGCTGCGCTGCGTCTACTGGTTCAACCCGCTGCTGCACTGGGCGGTGGCGCGCTATCGCCAGGACCAGGAGCTGGCCTGCGATGCGCGCGTGCTGCGGCGGCATCCGAGGGCGCGGCGAGCGTATGCGCAGGCCATGTTGAAGACGCACCTGGATGTCTTCGCCCTGCCGGTGGGCTGCCACTGGCATACACACCCGATCAAGGAGCGGATCGCCATGTTGAAACGTCCCAGTCCCCGTCGTTGGCAGACGCGTCTGTCCGCTGTCCTGCTGCTGGCGCTGTTCGCCGGCGGTGGCTATGTGGCCTGGGCGCAGCAGCCGGCCGCCGCGCAGTACGGCGCGAACCTGCAGATCGAGGTGGACGGCGAGCGCCACGCGCTGGAGATGCACAGCGCGGCCGGTGTGCCGTTCGCGTTCTCCATCGATACCAAGGCCGGACACCGCTGGAGCGGCGAGCTGAGCGTCGAGCCCGATGCCCCTGGCCAAGCTAAGGTGCATGCCCGGCTATTGCGGGACGGTGCCGACATGGCCGGGCCGGTGCTGCTAATCGCGCGCCTTGGCGAGGCGGCCTCGCTCAAGCTGAAGACCGGCCCGGTGCAGGGCGCCGCGCACGATGTGGCGTTGTCGGTGCGGGTGCGCGCGCTGGATGTCCCCGCCCGTCGCGCTGCGGCGGCAACGCCGGTGGCGCGCAAGCAGGTGGCGCCTGCGCCTGAGCAGGCGCAAGCGGAAGAGACATCGCCCTTCGACTATTCCCAGCATGCGCCGCCGCGCTATCCCAAGGAGGCCGCGAACAACGGCATTACCGGGCGTGTGGTGATGCTGGTCGATGTGGCGGCCGACGGTTCGGTGCAGGACGTGCAGGTGGAAGAATCCAGGCCTGCGGGCGTGTTCGATGCCGTCTCGGTGGAAGCGGTCCGCAAGTGGAAGTTCAAGCCGGTTCTGGAACACGGCCGGCCGGTCGCCCATCGCATGCGCGTGCCGATCGACTTCGATCTGGATGAGCCATCCGCACCCTCTGCGTCGCACCAAGGCGTCACGTCAGCGCCTGCCGGCTCGCGTGAGTCCGTGGATCGTGGGCGCGTGCTGGCCGATGTCGCAGCCGATGGTGGTGTTTCCCGCGTGCGCCTGGATACGGCTCGCAAGCCGACCGTGCTGGAGCGGGAAGTGATGAAGACCGTCGCGAAGTCCAATCTGAAGTGGGTGTTGCAGCGCCAGGGTGTGGATGCCGCTACCGTCGCATTCGAGACCCGCCCGGCACCCGCGGGCTTCATGGCGGGCCGCTGATGACCACGCCCCGCAACAGCCTCCGACCCGCCCGCTCTCGTGGGAGCCGCCATGGCGGCGATCGGGGCCTTGCCAGCGGAGCCCCATCGTGGCCTCTGCACTTCGCCACGATCTCCGCGCTGACGCTGCTGCTCTCCGCCTGCGCCACGCATCCGCTCGACCAGACGCAGGACACCCTGGTCCGCAATGCCAATGTCGATCAGCGCATGCTGACACCAGAAGGCGGCGATGGCGCCGGCAAGATCGAGCGCTATGCGCTGGCGCCGACCGAGGTGTTCCGCATGCCGCAGCCGGTGCAGGCCGACAACCCCGCGCTGTCCGCCGACTCGCCGCGGCAGACGCTGGCACCGACCACGGTCTGCGCGCGCGTGATCCTCGATGCGCGCGGCGAGGTGCGGCGTGCCGAGCCGCTCGCCGACCGCGCCGAATGCGCCGCCGGCGCGCAGCCGGACAATGCCGATCTGGTGCAGGCGATGCTCGCCCAGGTGCGGCAATGGCGCTTCGAGCCGGCTGCGGTGTGTCACTTCAGCGACGAGCATCCGCCGGCCGATCCGGAGCGCTGCGACGGCGCACAGTCGGTCGAGCCGGTGCCGGTGACGCTGCTGTATGCCTTCACCTTCGAGGTGGAGCAGGGGCGTGTGCGTGTGGAGCGGGGCGGTGTGGGTGGGGGGTGACCGTCTTTGTGCGGCTGGGTGGGAGCAACTGGTCTCCTTAACTCCAGCAGCCGACCGTCTGTGGCGCGGAGCTTGTGGCAATCCCCTCTTGGGGACTGCGCTGCGCTTCGTTCGGTTCGTCCGGAAGGCCCCAGCGGAGCGAGCTCCGCTCTACAGGTGGGAGCCGCCCTTGTGGCCTTTTGGGCCAACGGCGGCGAGGGGCTTTGCCGGGAAAGCCTCATCGCCGCCATGGCGGCTCCCACACAGGGCTCTGCGAGGCGTTACAGCATCTCCGGCTTGAACAGGCCGCGGCGCGAGCGTTCGGGGCCGGACACCATGAACTTGCCGTCGCCGCGGTAGTGCACGGTGCGCGGGATCTTCGGTGTCGGCGCCACGTGCGCCTTGACGACTTCCCAGACGAACAGGTTGTGCCGTTCCACCAGGCGGTCATCGTGCAGGCGGCACTCGAAGCTGGCGTGGCACTCGGCGATCAGCGGCGCCTGGACCTGGCTGGCCGGCTGCGCGGTCAGGCCGAAGGCCTCGAACTTGTCGACCTCGTTGCCGCTGCAGTTGCCGATGCGCACCACCGTGTCCAGCAGCGCCTCGGTCGGCAGATTGATCACGCACTGGCGGCTGGCGCGGACCAGCTCGAAGCTGCGGTTGCCGTTGGCGATCACGCAGGCCAGTAGCGAGGGCGAGAACTCCACCATCATGTGCCAGCCCATGGTCATGATGTCGCGCGCGCCGGCGTGCGCGCTGCTGACCAGCACCACCGGCCCGGGCTCGAGGAAGCGCCGCACCTGGTGTACGGGAAAATCCTCTTTGGTGGGCGTTTTCATGCGGGCCTTGCACAGCGACAGCGGACCGCCATTGCACCGCGCCGGCCGTTCACGGCGTGTCAGTCCAGCACGTGCACCGCATCGGCCAGCTGCTGCACCTCGTCGGGCTGGTGGCTGACGTAGAGCATGGGCAGCTGCAGTTCGGTGCGCACGCCGCGCAGATAGGGGATCAGTTCGCCGCGCCGCGCCGGGTCCAGGGCGGACAGTGGCTCGTCCAGCAGCAGCAGGGCCGGCTGCGACAGCAGGGCGCGGCCGATCGCCACGCGCTGGGCCTCGCCGCCGGAGAGATTGCGCGGCCGCCGCTGCAACAGCGCGCCGATGCCGAGCAGCTCGACCACCGCCTCGAAACCGAAGCGCGCACCGGCGCTGCGCCCGTGCGTGCCGTAGCGCAGGTTGCCGCGCACATCCAGATGCGGGAACAGGCGCGCATCCTGGAACACATAGCCGATGCGGCGCCGGTGCACCGGCACGTCGATGCCGCGCGCGCTGTCGAACAGCACCGTCCCATCGACCACGATGCGCCCTCCCACGGGTCGCAGCAGCCCGGCGATGGCGTTGAGCACGCTGGTCTTGCCCGCGCCGGAAGGGCCGGCCAGCGCCAGCAGGCGCGCATCGCTGTGGATGCGCACGTGGCGGGTGAACTGGCCGCGTCGCAGCTGCAGGTCGGCATCCAGCATCACAGCACCTCGGTCTCGCGCCCGCGCTGGCGGCGCACCAGCCATTCGGACAGCACCAGCGCGGCCAGCGAGATGCACACCGACACCGCCGCCAGGCGCCAGATGCCGGCCTCGGCGCCGGGCACCTGCAGCAGGCCGTAGATGGCGGCGGACATGGTCTGCGTCTGGCCGGGGATGTTGGAGACGAAGGTGATGGTGGCGCCGAACTCCCCCAGGGCCTTGGCGAAGGCCAGCACCGCGCCGGCGACCAGCCCGGGCCAGGCCAGGGGCAGGGTGATGGTGGCGAACACCTTCCACGGCGGCGCGCCCAGGGTCGCGGCGGCGTGCTCCAGGCGGCGGTCGACCTGTTCGATCGACAGGCGGATGGCGCGCACCATCAGCGGGAAGCCCATGACCGCGCAGGCCACCGCCGCGCCGGTCCAGCGGAAGGCGAAGCGCAGGCCGAAGTGTTCCAGCAGCCAGGCCCCGATCGCCCCGCGCGTGCCCAGCGTCACCAGCAGCGCATAGCCCACCACCACCGGCGGCAGCACCAGCGGCAGATGCACCAGCGCATCGAGCAGCGCCCGCCCGGGAAAGCGCCGGCGCGCCAGCAGCCAGGCCACGGCGATGGCGGCCGGCAGGCTGCAGACGGCGGCCACGGCCGCCACCTTCAGGCTCAGGGCGATGGCGGTGAGTTCTTCGGGCGAGAAACCGAACACGCGTTACGGCAGGACCGTGAAGCCATGCTGGCGGAAGATCGCCTGCGCCGGCGCGGTGCCCAGCCACTGCGCGAAGGCTGCACGCGCCGGCGCGGTGCCGGCCTTGAGCGTGGCCACCGGATAGACGATGGCCGGATGGCTGGAGGCGGGGAAGGTGTCGACCACGCGCACGTTGGCATCGGCCGCCGCGTCGGAGCCGTAGACGATGCCCAGCGGCGACTCGCCGCGCGAGACCAGCAGCAGGGCCGAGCGCACGCTGTCCGATTCGGCCAGCCGGCCCTGCACGCCGTCCCACAGCTGCAGCGAGGTCAGTGCCGCCTTGGCGTATTTGCCGGCGGGCACGGCGTTGACCTGGCCGACCGCCAGGCGGCCATCGCCCAGCGCCTTGTCCAGCGCGCCGGGCTGGCTGAGCCTGACCCGCACGGTGCTGGCCTTGGGCGCGACCAGCACCAGGGTGTTGCCGAGCAGGTTGCGGCGGCTGGCCGGGTCGATCAGCGCGCGCTGCTGCAGATAGTCCATCCATTCCAGGTCGGCCGAGACGAACACGTCGGCCGGTGCGCCCTGTTCGATCTGGCGCGCCAGCGTCGAGCTGGCCGCGTAGGACACGGTGACCGGCGTGCCGGTGGTCTTCTGGTAGAGCGCGGCGGCCTGGTCCATCGATTCCTTCAGGCTGGCGGCGGCGAACACGGTGACCGGCGCGGAGTCGGCCGCCTGCGCGGCCAGCGCGGCGGTGGCGGCGAACAGGACCAGGCCTGCGCGCAGCAGGCGGGGGAGCAAGCGTGTCATCGCGAGGATGTCTCTCGATCGGGCATGTGCGCCGAGTATCGCGCGCCACGGTCGCGCCGGAGGTGAGAGCGCATGCGACGGAGCGTTCGCCCGGCTGCGCGTTGGTCACACGGCGCGCGGAGTAGGCTGGCCTCCCGCACCGCCAGGCCAGGCCCGCCATGAGCACCGCCACCCCGATCACCGTCGTGCTGGAGCAGGAGCAGGACTTCGTGTTCCGGCTCCACTTCGAAGGCCTCGATGCGCCTGACGTGCTGTCCGACGAAGGCCCGCCGCTGGGCCATGACCAGGGGCCGCGGCCCTCGCATCTGCTGCTGGCCGCGATCGTCAACTGCCTCTCGGCCAGCCTGCTGTTCGCGCTGCGCAAGTACAAGAACGCGCCGGGCCGGCTGCGCGCCTCGATCAGCGCGGTCACCGAGCGCAATGCCGACGGCCGGCTGCGCCTGCCGCGCGCCCTGGCCACGCTGCAGCTGCCCGAAGGCAGCGCGGACTATGCGCATCTGGAGCGCGTGCTGGCGACCTTCGAGGACTTCTGCACCGTGACCCAGAGCGTGCGCCAGGGCATCGATGTGCAGGTCGAGGTGCGCGACGCGCAGGGCCAGCTGCTGCTGGGTCAGGCGCCGGCCGAGGCGGTGTTGTGAGCGCGCCGCTGCTGATCGCCTGCCCGCACTGCCAGGCGCGCAACCGCGTGCCGGCCGAACGCCTGGCCGAGGCGCCGACCTGCGGGCGCTGCCACCAGGCCTTGTTCACCGGGCATCCGCTGGCGCTGGACGCCGGCACGTTCGACCTGCATGCGCGCGACAGCGATTTGCCGCTGCTGGTGGATTTCTGGGCACCGTGGTGCGGGCCGTGCCGGGTGATGGCGCCGCAGTTCGAGGCCGCCGCCAAGCAACTGGAGCCGCGCATGCGCCTGGCCAAGGTCGATACCGAGGCGCAGCCGGCGCTGGGCGCGCGCTTTTCCATCCGCAGCATTCCGACGATGGCGGTGTTCCTGCACGGGCGCGAGCTCGGCCGGCAGTCCGGCGCGCTGCAGGCGGCGCAGATCGTGCAATGGGCGCGGCGCGTGGCGCAGGGCTGAGTCGGATCGGGCAGCGAAGCGGCATTGGCGCCGCAACAATCTCCCTACCGTCGTTCGCGCGGAAGCGGGAACCCGTGGACGGTGCGGGGCCTGCGCGGAAGTCCCTGGATCCCCGCGTTCGCGGGGATGACGGCTGTTGGGTTCGCGGCGCCAAGCCGCGAGCGAATCTTCCTATCGTCGTTCCCCCGAAAGCGGGAACCCATGGACGTTGCGCGACCTGCACGGAAGTCCCTGGATCCCCGCGTTCATGGGGATGACGGCTGTTGGGTTTGCAGCGCGAAGCCTCGAGTGAACCCTTCTATCGTCGTTCCCGCGGAAGCGGGAACCCATGGACGTTGCGGGGCCTGCGCGGAAGTCCCTGGATCCCCACGTTCGCGGGGATGACGGCTGTTGGGTTCGCGGCGCCAAGCCGCGAGCGAATCTTCCTACCGTCGTTCCCGCGAAGGCGGGAACCCAGGGACGTTGCGGCGGCCTGCACGGAAGTCCCTGGATCCCCGCCTTCGCGGGGATGACGAGCGTTGGGTTCGCAGCGCGAAGCCTCGAGTGAACCCTTCTACCGTCGTTCCCGCGAACGCGGGAACCCAGGGACTTTGCGGTGGCCTGCGCGAAAGTCCCTGGATCCCCGCGTTCGCGGGGATGACGAGCGTCGGGTTCGCCGCGCGAAGCGCAACCGCAACACCACCGCCCGCCGCTCAGGGCACCAACCGCTCCAGCCCCGCGCGTGCCAGGACGCGTTCCCACGGGAACAGCGGTCCCGGGTCGCGCTTGCGTGCGACCAGCCGCGTGGGGGCGTCCTCGGCGGGCACCTGGGCGGTGTCCAGGTCCTCGTGTCCGGCGATCCAGCGCAGGGCCGGCAGCGTCTGCCGCAGCCGGTCGAGCAGGGCGAGCAGGGCCTCGATCTGGGCGTCGGGATAGGGCTCGTCCATCGCCTGGTGGCCGGCGTGCAGCCAATGCGGGTAGCGGCCGCGGTTGACCAGTTCGATGCCGACGCTGCGTGCGTTGAGGCCACGCACATGGTGGGCGACGCGTTCGGGCGCGATCCACTGCTGCACGCCGCCGTCGCGGTCGATGTACCAGTGCCCGCTGTTGCCGGTGCCGGAGGCATAGCGCGGCTGTTCGCCGTAGTGGCGCGCGGTGGCCAGGTCCGGCAGCTCGGTGCAGTGGATGACCACCAGGTCGATCCGGTCCAGGGGCCGCGCCTCCAGCAGGTCCTGGTAGGGCAGGGGATCGGCGGTGATCGGCAAGGCATCGGGCATGGGCGCCGATGCTACACGGGCGGGCCGCGGGCGAGGGCGGGGTAAACTGCGCGTCCCCGGCGCCAGGCGCCGCCTGTCGCGTCCGATCCGCATGCCGCTCAATCCCGACTCCCCCCTGGCCAGGCTGATGGCCACCCTGCCGCGCCCGGGCACGGTGGAATGGATCGGGCTGCGCCCGGCGCGCGATGTGCCGATGCAGGCCGTCACGCGCGTCCAGGCCAGCGCCGGCGGCGGGCTGGAAGGCGATCGCTACAAGGGCGGCAGCGGCAAGCGCGGGCTGACTCTGATCCAGGCCGAGCATCTGCCGGTGATCGCCACGCTGGCCGGGCTGGACGCGGTGCAGGCGGCCACCCTGCGGCGCAATGTGGTGGTGCGCGGCCTGCCGCTGATCGCGCTGAAGGAGCGCCGCTTCCGCATCGGCAGCGTGGTGCTGGAAGGCACCGAGCCGTGCGATCCCTGCTCGCGCATGGAGGACGCGCTGGGCGCCGGCGGCTACAACGCCATGCGCGGCCATGGCGGCCTGTGCGCCCGCATCATCGAAGGCGGCAGCTTCGCGGTGGGCGATGCGGTGGTGCCGCTGTGATCCGCGGCCACGTCATCCTCTCGCACGGCTTCGAGAGCGGGCCGGACGCGACCAAGGTCACCGCGCTGGCGCAGGTCGCCCAGGCCGCCGGCTGGACCAGCGAGCGGCCGGACTTCACCGACCTGGACGCGCGCAGCGACCTGAGCCAGCTTGGCGATGTCGGCGCGCGCCTGGCGCGCCTGCGCACGCTGGCCGAGGCCGCCGCACGCAAGGGGCCGCTGGTGCTGGTCGGCTCCAGCCTCGGCGCCTACACCTCGGCCCAGGTGTCGCTGCAGGTGCCGGTGCACGGGCTGTTCCTGATGGCGCCGCCGACCGCGCTGGGGCCGATGCCCGCGCTGGACGCGGCGCAGGTGCCGCTGTCGGTCATCCACGGCTGGGACGACGAGCTGATCCCCGCCCGCAACGTCATCGACTGGGCCCAGGCCCGCCGCGCCCGCCTGCTGCTGGTCAACGACGACCACCGCCTGGCCAACCATGTCGAGGCCGCTGCTACGGCGTTCGGCGAACTGCTGGCCGGGCTGTAGCTGCCGGTGATCCACTTTGTGTTGACGCGCCGCGGTTACGACGCGCTGCTATCCAGTCAAGGTTGCGCGCCGTCGCCGCTCTGGCTCAACAGCGATGTCCTGACGGACGAGGCGTTGGATCAGCTGCGCCGTCAGGGAATTGAAGTAAGTCGTTTTTCTTCCTGGGTCGATCCCGAGAATAGGAACGCGATTCGGGAGGCCTTGGAGACCATCGAGCAGCATCACGAAGGGCAGCAGATCCGGATAGTGGATGCTGGACTTCAAGGCCAGAGCATTTTTTAGTTCAAGTGCGGTGATCCTGTCCCCGCGCTGCATGACCGCCACGAGCACGCGGCGATACATCTTTCGAGGTTTCAAGTGAAGTTCTACGTTTCCTGCGCCAAGGGCCTGGAGTACCTGCTGGTCGACGAGCTGACCGCGCTGGGTGCGGCCAAGGCCACGGCCACCGTCTCGGGCGTCAACGTCGAGGGCACGCTGCACGATGCGCAGCGCGCGGTGCTGTGGTCGCGCCTGGCCAGCCGCGTGCTGTGGCCGATCGGCGAGTTCGACTGCCCCGACCAGGACGCGCTGTACGATGGCATCTTCGCGCTGCCATGGACGCGGCACCTGACCTCCGCGCTGACCCTGGCCGTGGACGCGCACGTGTCCGGCGAGGCGATCACGCATGCGCGCTTCGCCGCGCAGCGGATCAAGGACGCCATCGTCGATCACCTGCGCGCCGAAGGCTTCGAACGGCCGTCGGTGGACGTGGACGAGCCGGACGTGCGCATCAACTTCTCGCTGCGCAAGGGCCGGGCGACGGTGTCGATCGACCTGGGTGGCGGGCCGCTGCACCGGCGCGGATGGCGCCAGGTGCGCAACGAGGCGCCGCTGAAGGAGAACCTGGCCGCCGCCGTGCTGCTGCGCGGCGGCTGGCTGCAGTCCTACGCCGGCGGGGGCGGCCTGCTCGACCCGATGTGCGGCAGCGGCACGCTGCTGATCGAAGGCGTGCTGATGGCCGCCGACGTGGCGCCGGGCCTGCAGCGCCATGGCAGCCTGCCGCCGTCGCGCTGGCTGGGCTTCGACGCCAAGCAGTGGCGCGTGCTGCTGGACGAGGCGCGCACGCGTGAAGCGGCTGGCCGCGCCAAACTGGGCCAGGTCGCCTTCGGCAGCGACATCGACCCGCGCGCCATCGAGGCCGCCCGCGCCAGCGCGCGCGAGGCCGGCGTCGAGGACGCCATCGCCTTCGGCGTGGGCGACGTGGCGCAGCTGTCGGCGCCGCCGATCCGCCGCGGCGTGGTGGTGTGCAACCCGCCCTACGACGAACGCCTGGCGGCCGACGCCGCGCTCTACCGCGCGCTGGGCGATGGCCTGCGCCAGGCCGTGCCCGACTGGCGCGCCAGCCTGCTGTGCGGCAGCGCCGATCTGGCCATGGCCACCGGCCTGCGCGCGCAGAAGAAGTATCAGCTGTTCAACGGCGCCATCGAGTGCGCGCTGATCTTCGTCGACCCGATCGCGCTGCCGCAGCGTGTGGTCCCCGACGCGCCACCGGAGTTGAACGACGGCGCGCAGATGGTCGCCAACCGGCTGCGCAAGAACCTCAAGAAGCTCAAGGCCTGGCGCCAGCGCGAGGACGTGAGCTGCTACCGCGCCTACGACGCCGACCTGCCCGAATACGCCGCGGCGGTGGACGTCTACACCGAGGCCGAGGGCGCGCAGCGCACCTTCCTGCACGTGCAGGAATACGCCGCGCCGGCCAGCATCCCCGAGGCCGACGTGCAGCGTCGCTTCAACGAACTGCTCTCGGCGGTGCGCGCGGTGTTCGAGTTGCCGCGCGAGCAGGTGGCGATCAAGTCGCGCGCGCGCGGCAAGGGCGGCAGCAAGTACGGACGCATGGGCCAGCAGGGCGAGTTCATCGTCGTGCGCGAGCACGGCGCGCGGCTGCGCGTGAACCTGTTCGACTACCTGGATACCGGGCTGTTCCTGGACCACCGTCCGCTGCGCGGACAGATGGCCGCCCAGGCGCGCGGCCGGCGCTTCCTCAATCTCTTCAGCTATACCGGCGTGGCCAGCGTGGAGGCGGCGGTGGCCGGCGCCAGCAGCACCACCAGCGTCGACCTGTCGGCGACCTACCTGGAGTGGTGCGCCGAGAACCTGCGCGAGAACGGCCTGGGCGGCGCCCGGCACCAGCTGGTGCAGGCCGACGTGCTGGCCTGGCTGGAGGCCGACCGCGGCCAGTACGACCTGATCTTCTGCGACCCGCCGACCTTCTCCAACTCCGCGCGCGCCGAGGACTTCGACGTGCAGCGCGACCACGTGCGCCTGCTGCGCGCGGCGGTGGCGCGGCTGGCGCAGGGCGGGGTGCTCTACTTCTCCAACAACTTCCGCCGCTTCAGGCTGGACGAGGCGGCGGTGGTGGAGTTCGCGGTGTGCGAGGAGATCAGCGCCAGCACCATCGGTCCGGACTTCGAGCGCAACGCCCGCATCCACCGCGCCTGGCGCCTCACGCGGGCCTGATCGCCCGCCGGCCGGTCAGTGCGCGAACCTGCGCGCGCCGGCCACGCAGACCGCCGCGCCGGCCATGATCCACAGCATGCTCGCGCGCACCGGCTCGTGCAGCAGGCCGGCGGCCAGCGCCAGGCCCAGGAACGGTTGCAGCAGCTGGATCTGCCCGACCGCGGCCACGCCGCCCTGGGCCAGTCCGCGATACCAGAAGATGAAGCCGATCAGCATGCTGAAGAGCGACACGTAGCCCAGCCCCAGCCAGGCCGGCGGGGTGACCGACGCCAGGCTGTCCGGACGCGACAGCCAGGCCAGCGGCAGCATCAGCGGCAGCGCGAGCACCAGGGCCCAGCTGATCACCTGCCAGCCGCCGAGCCGGCGCGACAGCCGCGCGCCTTCGGCATAGCCCAGGCCGCAGACCAGCACCGCCGCCAGCATCAGCAGATCGCCGCGCAGCGAGGCCTGCAGCCCGCCCATGGCGGCGTAGCCGACCACCAGCGCGCTGCCCAGCAGCGAGAACGCCCAGAACGCCGGCCGCGGCCGGTCGCCCCCGCGCAGCACGCCGAAGATCGCCGTGCACAGCGGCAGCAGGCCCACGAACACGAGGGAATGGGCCGAGGCCACCTGCTGCAGCGCCAGCGCGGTCAGCAGCGGGAAGCCGACCACCACGCCCAGCGCCACCACCGCCAGGCTGGCCAGCTGCTGGCGCTGCGGCCGCGACTGTCGCAGCAGCATCAGCAGCGCCACGGCGAGCGCGGCGGCGATGCTGGCGCGCGCGCAGGTCAGGAATACCGGGGTGAAGCCGGACACCGCGATCCGCGTCGCCGGCAGCGACCCGGCAAAGATCGCCACGCCGAGACCGCCGTTGATCCAGCCGCGTGTGGTGTCGTCCATCGTCTCGTCTTGTCTTGGGGAGGGCGGGCCAGTAGGCCAGCGCCGCGCCGGGCGACCCAGACACAATCCAGTACGATCTGCTGGAACTGTTTTCCTTTTTGACCAGAACGGTTGGGACATGGCGCGGCAGGCATTCCGGATCGACCAGGTGATCGAGGCCGTCAGGCAGGGCATCGCCGCGCGCACCTATCCGCCCGGCGCGCGGCTGCCCTCGGTGCGCGAGCAGGCGCGCCGGCTCGGCGTGTCGGTGTCCACCGTGGTCGAGGCCTACGAACGTCTGGCGGCCGAAGGCCTGGTGCAGCCGCGCGCCGGCTCGGGCTTCTATGTGCAGGGGCCGGTCGCGCCGCTGGCGCTGTCGGGCCTGGGGCCGCGGCTGGATCGCCAGGTCGATCCGCTGTGGCTGTCGCGGCAATCGCTGGAGGCCGACCCGAGCGTGCTCAAGCCCGGCTGCGGCTGGCTGCCGCCGTCGTGGATGCCCGAGGCCAGCATGCGCCGCGCGCTGCGCCAGGTCGCGCGCGGCGACGCCGCCACCCTGTGCGACTACGGCAGCCCGCTCGGTCTTGCGGCGCTGCGCGTGCTGCTGGCGCGGCGCATGGTCGGCGCCGGCATCGCCGCGCGCCCCGAGCAGGTGCTGCTGGTCGAGTCGGGCACCCAGGCGCTGGATCTGGTGTGCCGCTTCCTGCTGGAGCCGGGCGACACGGTGCTGGTCGACGACCCCTGCTACTTCAACTTCCACGCGCTGCTGCGCGCGCATCGCGTGCAGGTGGTGAGCGTGCCCTACACGCCGGAGGGGCCGGCGCTGGAGGCCTTCGCCGAGGTGCTGCGGACCCACGCGCCGCGGCTGTACATCACCAATTCCGGCCTGCACAACCCGACCGGCGCCACGCTGGCCCCGCGCATCGCGCACCAGGTGCTCAAGCTGGCCGAGCAGGCCGGGACGTGGATCGTGGAGGACGACATCTTCGCCGACTTCGAAACCACGCCGGCCCCGCGGCTGGCGGCGTTCGATGGCCTCGCGCGCGTGATCCACGTCGGCAGCTTCTCCAAGACGCTGTCGGCGTCGATGCGCTGCGGCTACATCGCCGCGCGTGCGGACTGGATCGACGACTTGGCCGACCTGCGGGTGGCGACCAGTTTCGGCGGCGGGCGGCTGGCCTCGGAGGTGCTGCTGGCCGCGCTCACCGATGGCGGCTACCGGCGTCATATCGAGCGTCTGCGGCTGCGCCTGGCGGTCGAGCGGCGCCGGGTGATCGAACGGCTGGCGCCGCTAGGCATCGTGCCGTGGCATGTGCCGGACGCCGGGATGTTCCTCTGGTGCCGTTTGCCGCAGGGGCGGCTGGCCGCGCCGCTGGCCCAGCACGGCCTGGCCCATGGCGTGGTGCTGGCGCCGGGCAACGCCTTCAGCCCGGCCCAGCGCGCCGAGAACTGCATGCGCTTCAACGTGGCCCAGTGCGGCGCGCCGCGGATCTTCGAGGTGCTGGCCGACGGCCTGGCCCGGCAGGGCTGAGGCGGCGCCATGCGGAAAGCTGCATCCGGCTGACGCATCACTGCACGCGCGCAGGCGCGGCGCTGGGCCGCTATGGTGTGCGGCCCCCTCCGCTACGCCCGCCCCATGTCCGCTCCCGCCGCGCCGCTGCGCAACGATGCCAAGGTCCTGTCGCTGTCCGCGTTGGGCGGGGCGCTGGAGTTCTACGACTTCGTGGTGTTCGTGTTCTTCGCCAAGACCCTGGGCGCGCTGTTCTTCCCGGCCGAGATGCCGGCCTGGCTGCAGCAGGTGCAGACCTTCGGCATCTTCGCCGCCGGCTATCTGGTGCGGCCGATCGGCGGGGTGATGATGGCGCACTTCGGCGATCGCATCGGGCGCAAGCGCTTGTTCGCCTTCAGCGTGTTCCTGATGGCGCTGCCGACGCTGTGCATCGGTCTGCTGCCCACCTACGCGCAGGTCGGCATCGTCGCGCCGCTGCTGCTGCTGTTGCTGCGCCTGCTGCAGGGCCTGGCCATCGGCGGCGAGATGCCGGGGGCGTGGGTGTTCGTGGCCGAGCATGCGCCGGTGCGCAAGGTCGGCTTCGCCGTGGCCAGCCTCTCGGCCGGCATCAATGTCGGCACCCTGATGGGCTCGCTGATGGCCTCGGCGATGGCGCACTGGTTCACCCCGGCGCAGCTGCTGGATCACGCCTGGCGCATCCCGTTCCTGATCGGCGGCGTGTTCGGCTTCGTGTCGGTGTGGCTGCGCCGCTGGCTGGACGAGACACCGGTGTTCGCGCAGATGCGCGAGCGCAAGGCGCTGGCCAGGCTGCCGATCCGCGACGTACTGCGCGACCACCGCGGCGGCGTGCTGGTGTCGATGGGCGTGACCTGGGCCCTGACCGCCGGCATCGTGGTGGTGATCCTGATGACGCCGACGCTGGTGCAGTCCTCGTTCGGCATCTCGGCGGCGCTGGCCAGCGAGGGCAATGTGCTGGCCGCGATCTGCCTGGTGATCGGCTGCGTGTGGAACGGGGTGCTGAGCGACCGCATCGGCCGCGCCCCGGCGCTGCTGGTGGCCTCGCTGGCGCTGCTGGTCGGCGTGTATCTGCTGTACTTCGACCTGGCCCGCGGCGGCGCGCACTTCCTGCCGCTGTACGCCTTCGCCGGCTTCACCGCCGGCGTGGCGGGCGTGACTCCGGCGATCATGGTGGCGTCGTTCCCGGCCTCGGTGCGCTACACCGGCCTGGCGCTGTCCTACAACCTGGCCTATGCCATCGCCGGCGCGGCGACGCCGCCGTTGATCGCCTACCTGGCCGCGCGCGTGGGCGCGCTGGCGCCGGCGCATTACGTGGCGCTGGTGGCGCTGGTCAACGTCGGCCTGGCGCTCTATCTGTGGAAGCGTCCGGCGGTCGAGTAAGCCGCTTCGCGCATCCGGGCGGCGGGCCCGTTATCGTGTGCCGCCTTTCGCCCGAGCGTCCCTGCCATGTCCACCGCCGCCGCGCCGCTGCGCAACGATGCCAAGGTCCTGTCGCTGTCCGCGCTCGGCGGGGCGCTGGAGTTCTACGACTTCGTGGTCTTCGTGTTCTTCGCCAAGACCCTGGGTGCGCTGTTCTTTCCGCCGGAGATGCCGGCGTGGCTGCAGCAGCTGCAGACCTTCGCGATCTTCGCCGCCGGCTACCTGGTGCGGCCGATCGGCGGGGTGCTGATGGCCCACTTCGGCGACCGCATCGGGCGCAAGCGGCTGTTCGCCTTCAGCGTGTTCCTGATGGCGCTGCCGACGCTGTGCATCGGCCTGCTGCCGACCTATGCGCAGATCGGCATCGCCGCGCCGCTGCTGTTGCTGGTGATGCGCCTGACCCAGGGCCTGGCCATCGGCGGCGAGATGCCGGGGGCGTGGGTGTTCGTGGCCGAGCACGCGCCCGCCGGCAAGGTGGGCTTCGCCATCGGCACGCTGTCGGCGGGGCTGAGCCTGGGCCTGCTGCTCGGCGCGCTGGCGGCCTCGGCGATGGCGCACTGGTTCACGCCGGCGCAGCTGCTGGATTACGCCTGGCGCATCCCGTTCCTGATCGGCGGCGTGTTCGGCTTCGTCTCGGTATGGCTGCGCCGCTGGCTGGACGAGACACCGGTGTTCGCGCAGATGCGCGCGCGCAAGGCGCTGGCCAAGCTGCCGATCCGCGACGTGCTGCGCGACCATCGCGGCGGCGTGCTGGTGTCGATGGGGGCGACCTGGGCGCTGACCGCGGCCATCGTGGTGGTGATCCTGATGACGCCGACGCTGGTGCAGTCCTCGTTCGGCATCTCGGCGGCGCTGGCCAGCGAAGGCAGCGTGCTGGCCTCGGTCTGCCTGATCGTCGGCTGCCTGTGGACCGGGTTGCTGTCGGACCGGATCGGCCGCGCGCCGGCGCTGGCGGTGTCCTCGCTGGCGCTGATGGTGGGCGTCTATCTGCTGTATCTCGACCTGGCCCACGGCGGGCGTTACTTCCTGCCGCTGTACGCGCTGGCCGGCTTCACCGCCGGCGTGTCCGGCGTCGCGCCGGGGGTGATGACCGCGGCCTTCCCCGCGCCGGTGCGCTTCACCGGCCTGGCGCTGTCCTACAACCTGGCCTATGCCATCGCCGGGGCGGTGACGCCGCCGCTGATCGCCTACCTGGCCGCGCGTGTGGGCGTGCTGGCGCCGGCGCACTACGTGGCGCTGGTGGCCCTGGTCAACGTCGGCCTGGCGCTGTATCTGGGGAAGCGCCAGGTCGCGGCGTGAGTCAGGCCGTTGCGCGGGTGCGATGCCCGGACAGCTCGGCGCCGACGTCGTGGCTGAACTTCAGATGCCACCAGGTCGAGGACAGCGAGATCAGCGTCACCAGCACGAAGGCCGCCGAGAAGTCCCCCAGCTGCGCGCTGCCATGGCCGCCGACGGCGATGGCGGTCTTCAGCGCCAGCGCACCCACGCACACGCCAACCGACAGCATCAGCTGCTGCAGCGTGCTGTAGAGGCTGGAGGCGTGGCTCATGCGACGCGTGGGCACCGCCTCGTAGGCCACCGTGTTGTAGGCGGCGAACTGGAAGGACATGAACGCCCCGCAGCCCACCAGCAGCACGAACATTAGCCAGTCCGGCCAGCCCGGACGGAACAGCGCGCACACCGCATAGCCCAGGCTGGACAGCACGCCATTGGCGAGCAGGCCGTTGCGATAGCCGACCCGGCGCAGCAGCATCGGGGTGCACAGGCGCATCAGCAGCGCACCCAGCGCGGTGGCCAGCACCAGCCGGCCGGCGTGCGCGGCGCTGTAGCCGAAGCCCAGCTGGAACAGCAGCGGCAGCAGGAACGGCTGCGCGCCCTGGGTGATGCGCATCAGCGAGCCGCCGATCACCGAGAGCCGGAACGAGTCGATCTTCAGCACGTCCAGGTCCAGCAGCGGCGCGGCCGCGCGTCGCGCATGCCACAGGTAGCCGGCCGCCGCCGAGGCGCTGACCGCCATCAGCGCCAGCCCGGTGACCAGGTTCCCCGGCTGACCCACGCTTTCCAGGCCGAACAGGCCGCAGCCCAGGCATAGCCCGCACAGCACGAAGCCCGGCAGATCGAACGGCCGGGGTTCGTCGGCCGCCTCGATGTAGGGGATCACCGCGCGCACCAGCACGAAGCCCAGGATCCCGATCGGCACGTTGATGTAGAAGATCCAGTGCCAGCTGGCGTGGGTCACCAGCAGGCCGCCCAGCGGCGGCCCCAGCAAGGGCCCCAGGAAGGCCGGCACCAGCGTCCAGGACATCGCCGAGACCAGGTGCCTGCGCTCGACCGTGCGCAGCAGGATCAACCGGCCGAGCGGGGCCATCATCGACCCGCCCGCGCCCTGCAGCAGGCGCGCGGCGACCATGGTCGGCACGCTGGTGGCCAGCGAGCACAGCACCGAGCCGGCGACGAACACCACGATCGAGGCGCTGAACACCCGCCGCGCGCCGAAGCGGTCGGCCATCGCGCCCGAGGCGGGGATGCCGATCGCCAGCGCCAGCAGGTAGCTGGTCATGGCGATGCTCATCGCCGGGGCGCTGGCGCCGAAGTCGCGCGCCATCGCCGGCAGCGCGGTGGCCAGCACCGTGGCGTCCAGCTGCTCCATGAAGATGGCGCAGGCCAGGATCAGCGAGATGACCCGGTAGTCGGGGGTCTTGCGGGGCGGGCGCGCCGGCGCGGGCGGCCGGGCCTGGGAAGCAGCAGTCACAGCGATCGGGTCCTGACCGACGCGGCCTCACGGTCCCGGCAGGCGAGCCTGGCGGCGGTGAACACGCGTCGAAGGGCCGGTGCGCGCGGGAGTTGCGCACCGCAATACGTGGATTATTCGCCTGTGGTGGAGGCCGGACAACCGGCGCGGGGCGCAGCCTCCCGCGAGGTGGGACACAAGCGGCGGGCCTCGACCGGGGCCGGGGCGAGATTCACGGGCGATCGCAGCGTCGGCCGCTGCGATGCGGGGTGATTAGTTGTAGATCTCCTGGATATCGGTCACCCGGCCATCCTTGAAGATGATCTGGATGGTCTTCTGCGACTGGTCGTACTCCCAGCGCTCGCCGATATTGGCGCTGTACTCGTTCTGCAGCGGAATCACGCGGTCGGGCTTGCCGGCCACCTGGGTCACCTTGCCGGCGCTGTCGCCGGTGCTGACCAGCTTGTTGCCGAAACGCACGCTGCCGGCCGCCAGCGCCGTGCCGGCCAGCAGGCAGAGGGCCAGGCTCAACAGGATCCTTTTCATCGGGCTTTCCTTCGTATCAGGGGTGATTGCGAGCCCGCGGACTGTGCCACAAGCCGCCGAGCGGGGCACGGGCGGATGTTGGGTCTGAGGTGTCCACTGTCATTGCTCAGCTTTCTGAATCCGACTTCTCGGTTTGAATCGATTACCCCCGGACTGCGAAGCATCCCGCAGCGTTCGATTGCCTGCGAAAAGGTTTCTTCTGCGGCTTGAGTGGGCGCAAGGCAGAAGCGTGTCGGCCTCGAAAGGGGCAGCGGTCCGGCGGGCGGCGGCCGCTTTTCCCTCAATCAGGGCATCCTGCCCTGATTCGGGCGCTCGGCATCCTGCCTCGCTGGGCGCGGCCCCCGCCCGCCGGCCCGCTGCCTCGCGCGTCACGTCGCAGGACTTCGGTTTGCGGGATCCTGCTTGCCTCTCTTTTGCGCACAACGCGATCAGTGACTACATGCATCGACGTGAGGCCCCCTCCCTTGCGCGCAGCGCAGGGGAGGGATGGGGAGGGGTCGGGGCTTTACCGGGCAAGCCACCGAAGCAAGAGCAAAAGCACCCCTCCCCGGCCCTCCCCTTCGCCTTCGGCGAAAGGGAGGGGGCAAAGCGCTTACCCAACGCCTTCGGATCGAAAGAAATCCTGTGCTTCTCGATCGCACGGCCTCGCCCCGGCAGGGCGTGACACAGCGCGGGCCAGGCTGGTGCACGGGTGCGCATAGTCCTCGCAGAATCCCGTGGGAGCCGCCATGGCCGAAAAGGCCACAAGGGCGGCTCCCACCAGAAGCATTAGGCGCGGTCGATCTTTCCCATCCAAGCGCCGGCTATCAGGGGAAACCGAGCCGAGAAGCTGCACCTGGCCGGGTCGAGGCTGGTGGGCGAAGTCCGCTCACCAAAGCCGCACTCATCGATATCCGCAGTTCGGCAAAGCGCCCAAAAAGAAACCGCCGCAGTTTCCTGCGGCGGCGTTCAGGTGCTGCAGCCAGCGCTGGCGCTTATTTCACCAGCGTCGCCGGGTCCTGCTTGGCGGTGAGGGCGGCGCACAGGGCGATGCTCTCGCGCGCCTGCTGCAGGCCGCGGATGGCGCCGGGCAGGTCCTTCAGGCGCGGCTCGAAGAACGCCTGCAGGCGGTCCGACTCGGCCGGGGTGCAGGCGCCGGCCGAGGCCATGCGCGGCAGCGAGCCGCCGGCGAAGGCGCCGATGCGCGCATGGATGGCGTCGTAGTTCTGGGTGAACCAGGTCCACTGCGTGTCGCGATCGGCCACGGTGGCGTGCTTGCCGGCGGTCAGCAGGTAGCGCATCTCGCCGACCTTGACGTCCTTGCCCAGGCCGAAGCTGCGCACCTTGGCGGCCAGCGCCGGGTCCTCGGTGCGGCTGAGCGCCGAGAGCATGGCGTTGCGGTGGGCCGGATCGATCACGCCGGGCAGCGCGGCCATCAGCTGGTCCACGGCCGGAGCGCCGTGCTCCTGCACGGTCACCGACAGCGCGGCGGCGAGCAGGTCGGGGTTGGCCTGGTCGAAGGCCAGCGTCTTGCCGCCGGCCAGCACCGCATCGCCCTGCTTGAGCAGCTCGGCGCGCGCGGCCGGCACCTTCATGCTCAGGGCCAGGAAGCCGGCCAGTTCGGCGCGCTCGAGCGCATCGCTGCCTTCCTCGCCGTCCTTGCGCACATAGCCCAGCTGCTGCATGCGCGGCAGATAGGCCTCCTCGGCCCACTGGGTCAGCGCCGCGCGCTGGGCGTCGGTCCTGGCCAGGCGGCCGTACAGCCAGCCCACGTGTTCGGTGGGTACGGTCGCGACCTCGGAGACCTTGGAGGCGGTCAGCGGCTTGAGCGCGGCCAGCAGCTGGGCCGGGTTCAACGCGCCCAGGTCGAAGGCGGCGCTGACGCCGTCGCCGTAGGCCAGCTGCTCGGCATCGGTGAGCTGGGCCACATCGGCGGTGAGCGTCTTGAGCGCCTTGGCGTCCAGGCCGATGCGGTAGTAGCCGGCGGCGCCGGCGTTGGGCATCACCCAGCCGCCCTGCTTCGCGCCCGGCAGGGCCAGGGTGCCGCTGGCGGCCGACAGCAGGGTGCAGGCCTTGTCGCTGCCGGCGCTGGTCTGGTAGCGCACGCACACCGGCACGCCCCAGGTCTTGGCCGAATCGCCGGTGCTGCCCAGCGGCAGGTAGCGACGCTGGGTCAGCTTGAGCACCACCTGGCCCTTGGCGTCGGTGACCTCGGTGTGCACATAGGGCACGCCAGGCTGGTCGAGGAAGCTGTTGAACGCGGCGGTGAACTCCGGCCCCTTGCCGGCGGCGGTGGCGATGGCGCTGACCAGGTCGTCGGCGGTGGCGTTGCCGAACTTGTGCCGCTGGATGTACTGGCGCATGCCGGTGCGGAAGGTGTCCTCACCCACATAGGCCTCGAACATGCCCAGCACCGCGGCGCCCTTCTGGTAGGTGATGCCGTCGAAGGCGTTCTCGATGTCGCCGTTGCCGGTGATCTCCTGGCGCATCTTGCGCGTGGCCACCAGCGCATCGCCGGACATCGCGCCCTGCGCGCCCTGCACGCGGTCCAGGTCGGCGCGGTATTCCGGATGCACCTTCATGGTGACCTTCTGCTGCATCCAGGTGGCGAAGGACTCGTTGAGCCACAGGTCGTTCCACCAGGACATGGTCACCGTATCGCCGGTCCACTGGTGGGCCAGCTCATGGGCGATCACGTTGAAGGACGAGCGCTTGTAGCTGGTGGCCGAATCCTTGTCGAGCAGCAGCAGATAGTCGCGGTAGGTCACCAGGCCGGCGTTCTCCATCGCACCGGCGGAGAAGTCCGGCGCGGCCAGCTGGTCGAGCTTGTCGAAGGGATAGCCGAAGTCGTAGTAGTCCTCCAGCGTGTGGATGATCACCGGCGTGGAGTCCAGCGCGATCTTCATGCGCGGGCCCTTGCCGTTGGGCGCCACGCCGCGCAGCGGCAGGGTGCCGGCGCGCTGCGGCGTGGCGGTGATGCCCGGGCCATCGACGATGTCCCACGGGCCCACGGCGAAGGCGACTAGATAGGTCGGCAGCGGCAGCGTGCGGGCGAAGGTCAGCGTCTTCCAGCGCTTGCTGGTGGTCGTGGGCGCCTCCTGCACCTGGGCGGTATTGGCCACGGCCTGCAGGTCGGCCGGGATGGTCAGCTTGATGTCGTAGGGCGTCTTGAACGCCGGCTCGTCGAAGCTGGGGAAGGCGAAGCGCGCGCTGATCGGCTCCATCTGCGTCATCGCATACGGCTTGCCTTCGTAGGTGACCTTGTACAGGCCTTCCAGCGCCTGGTTGAACGGCGCGGTGTAGGCGATGGACAGGGTCAGTTCCTGCGGCTGCAGGGTCTTGCCGAAGTCGATGCGGGCCACGCCGGCCTGCGTGTCGGCCACGGTGTACTTGGCCGCGGCGGCCTTGCCGTCGGCGCCGGTCACGGTGACCTTGCCGACCTTGAGCTCCTTGCCGTCGATCCACAGATGATCGCTGGCCTGGGTCAGCTTGACCTTGATCGTGGTGGTGCCGCTGAAGCTGTCCTGGGCGGGGTCGATCTTCAGGTCCAGCGCGTATTCCTGCGGCTGGGCCCAGGTGGGCAGGCGCCCGGTGGGCACGGCCTCGTCGGCGGCGGACGCGCCGCAGCAGGCGCTGGCCAGCGCGAGGGCCAGCACGGAACGGGTCAGACGACGCATGGGCAAGGCTCCGGTCAAAAAAGGACTGCGCAGGCTGAAGCGCCGGCGGCGGGGCGCACAGTGCCACAAGGCAGGGGGGGCAGGTGTGGAGGGGCGCGCGGGTGGAGCGGAACGCCTTGACGTGCGAGCGCCGCGCGTGGCCAGAAGCCCGTTCCGCGCCCGCTCGGGCTAGTCCCAGAACACCACCACCGCATGCAGCACCAGCCCGATCAGCCCGCCCACGATCGTGCCGTTGAAACGGATGTACTGCAGGTCGCGGCCGACGGCCAGTTCCAGCACGTCCACCAGCTGGCGTTCGTCCCAGCCCTTCATGGTCTGGGCGATGTGGTGGGTGACGCCGCTGCGCAGGCGGGCGGTGAGGCTCTCGGCGGCAGTGGTGAGGTGGGCGTTGAGCGCCTCGCGCAGCGAGGCGTCGCGGCCCAGCGCCTCGCCCAGGGTCTGCAGCAGGCGCTCCAGGTGCGCGGCCAGGCGCGAGTCGGGGTTCTCCAGGTCCGCGCGCAAGGCGGCATGGACCTGGTCCCACAGCCCGCGCACGTAGTCCTGCACGGCCGGGTGGTCGATCAGGTTCTGCTTGATCTGCTCCACGCGCTCCACCAGCGCCGGGTCTTCGCGCAGGCGCTGCACATAGCGCGACAGCCAGGCCTCGTAGTCCTGACGCAGTGGATGGCCGGGCGTGGACAGCACGGTCTGCAGCTCCTCCAGCGCCGCGGCGGCGATGCGCTGGGCCAGGGCGTCGCCGATCTCGTCCACCGGCTTGATCAGGTCCACCGTGCCCATCAGCTTGGGCCATTCGCGCCGCGCGTAGCGCACGATCAGCGCCGAGGCGCGGGCCTTGAGCGCCGGGTCGTCCAGCCAGCGGGCGATGCGCTTGAGCGCGGCGTCCAGCAGCGCCTGGTGGCGGCCGTCGGCGGTGAGCAGGCCCAGCACCTGGCCGGCGGTGCCGGCGGCGTTCCAGCCGCGTAGGCGGGCGATCACGAAGCGCTGGATCGCCGCGCGCACGGCGCTCTCGTCCAGCAGGTCCAGCGCCTGCAGCGCCCAGCCGCGCGCCATGCCGGCCAGCAGCTTCGCCTGTGCCGGTTCGGCCAGCCACTGGCCCAGGCGCGCGGCCGGGTCGAACGCGCGCAGCTTCTCCAGCAGCGCCTCGGGCGCCAGGAAGTGGTCGCGCACGAACACCGCCAGGCTGTCGGCCAGCCGCGCCTTGCCGCGCGGCACGATCGCCGTGTGCGGGATCGGCAGGCCCAGCGGCCGGCGGAACAGCGCCACCACCGCGAACCAGTCCGCCATCGCGCCCACCGCCGCCGCCTCGCAGAACGCGGCCAGCCACGCCCAGCCGCCGCGCAGCCCCATCGCGTGGCTCAAGCCGAAGCCGGCCAGCATCAGCACCAGCAGGCTGAAGGCGGCCAGCTTCATGCGGCGCAGGTGGATACGGCGGGGATCGTCGGCCGGGCCGGTCAGCGGTTCAGTCATGCGGCCAAGCCTAGCGCGTGTCCTGCAAAGCTCTTGCGATCACGCCAGCAGCCGCCACAGCAGCGCGGTGCCGGCCAGCCCGACCAGCGAGACGATGGTCTGTAGCACCGACCACACCATCACCGTCTGCTTGAGCTTGAGATCGAAGTACTCGCGCACCATCCAGAAGCCGGCGTCGTTGACGTGGCAGAAGAACACCGAGCCGGCGCCGATGGCCAGCGCGATCAGCGCGCCCTGGGTGGGCGGCAGGTGCGCCACCAGCGGCGCCAGGATGCCGGCGGTGGTGGTCGTGGCCACCGTGGCCGAGCCGGTCGCCTGGCGCAGCGCCACCGCGATCAGCCAGGCCAGCAGCAGATAGGGCAGGTGCGCGCCCTGGGCGACCTTGGCGATGGTGTCGCTGATGCCGGCATCCAGCAGGACCTGCTTCAGGCCGCCGCCGGCGCCGATGGTCAGCAGCAGCGCGGCGATCGGCGGCAGGCTCTTGAGCAGCACCTGGTTGACCCGCGCGCGTCCCAGCCCGCCGCCCCAGCCCAGTAGCGCCACCGCGGCCAGCACCGCCAGGGCCAGGGCCACCATCGGTTCGCCCAGGAAGCGCAGCGCCGTGGCAGCCGGCGCGTCCGGCGGCAGGGCGATCTTGGCCAGGGTGGCGCCGAGCATCAGCACCACCGGCAGCAGGATGATCGACAGGCTCGCGGCGAAGCCGGGCGGATGCGCCGGCGCCTCGCGCGCGGAGAACAGGGCCTCCATCTTGGCCGGCACGGCGATATCCATGCGCCGCGACAGCCAGATCCCGTACAGCGGCCCGGCCAGGATCACCGCGGGCACCGCGATGATGAAGCCGAACAGCATCGTCAGCCCCAGGTCCGCATGCAGCGTGCTGACCGCGATCAGCGGACCCGGGTGCGGCGGCATCAGCGCGTGCAGGGTGGTCATGCCGGCCAGCGCCGGGATGGCGATGCGCAGCAGCGGCTGCTGCGCGCGGCGCGCCATGACGAAGATGATCGGCACCATCATCACCAGGCCGACCTCGAAGAACAGCGGCAGGCCGATCACCATCGCCACTAGCGCCATCACCCAGGGCAGCGCCTTGCCCTTGCCGATGCCGAGCAGGGTCGAGGCGATGCGGTCGGCCGCGCCGGTATCGGCCAGCATCGCCCCCAGCATGGCGCCCAGGGCGATGATCAGGCCGGCGTCGCCCAGCAGGTGGCCGGCGCCGGTGCCGAAGGACTTGGCCAGCTGCTCTGGCGGCAGCCCGATGCTAAGCCCGGCCACGAAGCTGCCCACTAGGATCGACAGGAACGGCGGCAGCCGGAGCAGGCTGATCAGCCCAACGATGCAGACAATGCCGGCAAGGGCGCACAGCAGCAGGCGCGAGTCGTGCGCGGCCCAGTGCACGGTGGTGAAGTCCAAGGCGACGCTCCGGTGGAAACTGACGGGGCCGTCAGTCTAGTCGGCGCGACCTGTCACCCCGATCAAGGCGAGCGGCCCGCCGGCGGACTTCACATTGGCTTCAAGCAGCGCTCAACCGCGCCCCACACGGCCCGCGCAGCCTGTCCGGTATCGACCACCGGCCGGAGCCGTGCATGAAATCCCTGAAGTTGCTGTTGCGTTTCGCCATCGCCGGCGCGCTGGTGCTGGCGCTGCTGATTCCCCTGAGCATGATTCGCAGCCTGATCGCCGAACGCACCGCCTACCGCGAACAGGCCGTCGAGCGCGTGGCGCGCAGCAGCGCCGGCGCGCAGCGGCTGGTCGGGCCGCTGCGCGCGCTGCCGTATGTCGATGTGCGCGAGCAGGCGTGGACCGACGACACCGGGCATGCCCGCACGCGGCAGGTGCGCAGCGAAGGCACGCTGCTGCAGGCGCCGCTGTCGCTGCAGGTCGGCGGCCAGCTGCGGCCGCAGACGCGCAGGGTCGGGCTGTTCGACGTGCCGACCTATGTCTGGAACGGGCAGCTTTCGGCGCAGTTCTCCACCGCGCTGCCGCCGGCGCCGGCCGGGGCGGTGCGTCGCTACGGAACGCCGTATCTGGTGCTGGGCCTGCGCGATGTGCGCGGTCTGCAGGGTGCGCCCAGCCTGCGCGTCGACGGCGCGGCCCTGCGCCTGCAGCCCGGCACGCGCGCCTTCAACGCGCACCTGGCCGGCGTGAGCGCGCTCCTGCCCGAGGTGGTGGATGGACGCGTGCCGGGGCGCGGCGTGACGCTGTCCTTCGCGCTGGCCGGGACGCAGGCGCTGGAGGTGGTGCCGGTGGCCGACGACAGCCGCGTGCGGCTGGCCTCGTCGTGGCCGCATCCGGCCTTCGGCGGCGACTTCCTGCCCGTGCAGCGTACGGTCGGCGGCCGCGGCTTCGATGCGCAGTGGGCGGTGTCCTCGCTGGCCAGCCAGGCGCAGGCCCAGCTGCAGCGGCTGCAGTCCGACGGCGGGACGCAGCTGGACGCGCTGCGAGTGGAGCTGGTCGACCCGGTCGATGCCTATACGCTGGCCGATCGCGCCTGCAAGTACGGGCTGCTGTTCGTGCTGCTGACCTTCGTCGGCTTCGGCCTGCTGGAACTGGTGCGGCGCTTGCGGATCCATCCGCTGCAATACCTGCTGGTGGGCCTGGCGCTGGCGATGTTCTTCCTGCTGCTGTTCAGCCTGTCCGAGCACATCGCGTTCTGGCTGGCGTATCTGATCGCGGCCGGGGCCTGCATCGGCGTGCAGTTCGTCTACCTCGCAGGCGTGTTGCGTAGCACCCGGCTGGCCGGCGCGTTCGCCCTGGCGCTCACCGCGCTGTACGGCGCGCTGTACGGCCTGCTCATGTCCGAGGACAACGCGTTGCTGATGGGCTCGCTGCTGCTGTTCGCCATCCTGGCGGCGATCATGTGGATCACGCGCAGGATCGACTGGTATGCGCTGTCCACGGAGCTGCGCTGATGCTCCTGCACGGACGCGCGGTGCGCCACGCGGCGCGCCGTCTGCCCGCGGCGCTGTCGGTATGCGGGCTGCGGGTCGAGCCGGACGGGCCGCCGCTGCCACCGCTGCGGCGCGGCGTGGGCGGCGCGGTGGTGTTCGAGCTGGCGCAGGCCACCGCGCAGGCGCTGCGCGAGCGGCCGGTCGAGCTGCTGTGCGCGGCCCTGCGACCGCGTTGCCCGCAGCTGCCGGCCTGGCGCCCGTGGCGCTGCCTGCGCGGCGTGCAGGGCGGGCTGGTGTGGCTGAGTGCGCGGTGCGATCGCGCCGCGTGGCTGGCGCTGGTGCCCGAGCAGGGCATCGCGGTCCTGCTGTGGCGGAAGCGCGGGGCGGGGTGCGGTAAATTAGGCCCATGACCTCGCTTGCTTCCGCCTTGCCCGCGCACCGTATCGCGGTGGTGCGTGGCGCCGAGATCGCGCCCTACCTGGACGATGTGGCGCGCCTGCGCATCGCCGTGTTCGCGCACTGGCCCTACCTCTACCAGGGCAGCCACGCCTACGAGTGCGACTACCTGGCCGCCTACGCGCGCTCGCCGCGCAGCGTGTTCGTGCTGGCGCTGGCGGGCGAGGAGGTGATCGGCGCCTCCACCGGCCTGCCGCTGCTGGACGATACCGAGGCCTTCTCCGCGCCGTTCATTGCCCAGGGTCTGGATGCCAGCCGCGTCTTCTACTTCGGCGAGTCCGTGCTGCTGCCGCAGTGGCGCGGGCGCGGCATCGGCCATGCCTTCTTCGATGCGCGCGAGGCCCATGCACGCGCGCTGGGCGGGTTCGACACGACCGCCTTCTGCGCGGTGGATCGCGACCCGGCCGATCCGCGCCGCCCGGCCGGGCATCGCGACAACGACGCGTTCTGGCGCAAGCGCGGCTACACGCGCCGCGACGGGCTGCAGCTGCGTCTACCCTGGCGCGAGGCCGGGCACGGCGAGGTCGCGCACACGCTGACCTTCTGGACCCGTGCGCTGGAGGGGCAGGCATGAGGGTCGCCGTCGCCAAGTACCCGATCGGCCAGCCGCGCGACTTCGATGCCTTCGCCGAGAAGCAGGTGCATCTGCTGCAGCAGGCCGCCGACGCCGGCGCGCGCATCGCGGTGCTGCCCGAATACCTGTCGCTGGAGCTGGCCGCGACCTTCCCGGTGGCCATCAGCGCCGACCTGATGGCCTCGCTGGAAGCGACCCAGCAGTACGCCGAGGCTTTCCTGCATCTCTACGCCACGCTGGCCCAGCGCATGGGCCTGCACGTGATCGCCGGCAGCTTCCTCACCGCGGTGGGCAACGGGCGCTATCGCAACCGCGCGCACTGGTTCACCCCGGACGGGCGCCGCGGCTGGCAGGACAAGCTGCAGCTCACCGGCTTCGAAAAGAACGCCCAGGTGATCGAAGGCGGCGACGACCTGCGCGTGTTCGCCGCCGACGAGATCCGCGCCGGCATCGCGATCTGCTACGACGCCGAGTTCCCGCTGCCGGTGCGTGCCCAGCAGCAGGCCGGCGCGCGTCTGCTGGTGGTGCCCAGCTGCACCGACACGGCCGCCGGCGCCACCCGCGTGCGCGTGGGCTGCCTGGCGCGCGCGCTGGAGAACCGCCTGTTCGTCGCCCAGTCGGTGACCGCCGGCAGCGCGCCGTGGAGCCCGGCGCTGGACGAGAACACCGGCGAGGCCGCGCTGTTCGCGCCGATGGATGTGGATCTGCCCGCCGACGGCGTGATCGCGCAGACGGAAGGTGAGCAGATCTGGGCGATCGGCGAGCTGGATTTCGCGGCGCTGCAGGCCAGCGCGGCCCGCGCGCAGGTGGCGGTGGACCGCGACTGGCCCGGTCAGGACGCCCCGGCGCTGCGCCGCGCCCGGCTGACGCCGCTGGCCTGACAGGTTTGTCATCGGCGGCCATGACCTGTGGCCTGCTGCAGGCGCACAACGCGCTGGCAGACTCGGTGGGTTGCACGACACGACCTTCAACAACCGAGATGGGGATTAGGCATGAGGCGGATGAAATGGGCGGCGCTGGTCGCGGGGCTGGGGATGGCCTTCGCGACCCAGGCCGAGGAAACGGTGGACCTGGCGATGGTCGGCAAGATCCGGCAGGAAGCCTTCCACCGCTCGCAGGTGGCCGACACGCTGCAGTACCTGACCGAGCAGATCGGTCCACGCCTGACCAATTCGCCGGCCATGGGCCGCGCCAATGCTTGGACCCGGGAGAAGTTCACCGAGTGGGGCCTGAGCAACGTCCACGACGAGGCCTTCGATGATTTCGGCCGCGGCTGGGAGTTCAGCAGCGCCAGCCTGGAGCTGCTCAGCCCGCGCGCCGCGCCGCTGCACGCCGTGCCCAAGGCCTGGACGCCGGGGACCAACGGCACGGTCGAGGGCGAGGCCATCGCGCTCAACCTCAAGACCAAGGCCGACCTGGACAAGTACAAGGGCAAGCTGCGCGGCAAGATCGTGCTGCTCAGCGAGGCGCGCCCGTACAAGCCCAACACCGAGGCCGCCTCCAAGCGCTACGACGAGGCCGGCCTGCACGAGCTGCTGGACTTCGCCATCCCCGCGCCCACCGACAAGGCCGCGCGCGACAAGCGCCTGAAGGAATACCGCGAGCGCACCGAGCTGGCCAAGGCCACCAACCAGTTCCTGATCGACGAAGGCGCGCTGGCCGCGCTGAGCATCTCCGGCTGGGACGACGGCATCCTGCGCGTGGGCGGCGGCGGTTCGCGCAAGGCCGGCGAGCCGGTCGGCGTGCCCGAGCTGGTGGTCGCCGCCGAGCACTACAACCCGTTGATGCGCGCGCTGGAGCGCAAGGACACCGTGCGTCTGCGCGTGCGCTCCGATGCGCGCTTCACCAGCCAGAGCAACGACCCGGGCTACAACACCATCGCCGAGCTCAAGGGCAGCGGCAAGGCCGACGAGGTGGTGATGCTGGGCGCGCACATGGACTCCTGGCACGCCGGCACCGGCGCCTCGGACAACGGCGCCGGCGTGGCGGTGATGATGGAGGCCATGCGCATCCTCAAGGCGGTCGGCGCCAAACCCAAGCGCACCATCCGCGTGGCGCTGTGGAGCGGCGAGGAGCAGGGCCTGATCGGCTCGACCGACTACGTCTCGCGCCATTTCGCCCGCTATCCCGAGCCGACCGACCTGGCGCAGAAGGAGCTGCCGTCCTCGCTGCGCACGCCGACCGGACCGCTGCAGAAGACCAAGGAGTGGGGCAAGCTGTCGGCCTACTTCAACCTGGACAACGGCTCGGGCCGCATCCGCGGCATCTACGCGCAGGAAAACCAGGCGGTGATGCCGATCTTCAAGGCCTGGCTGGCGCCGTTCGAGGACATCGGCGCGAGCATCGTCACCAGCCGCAACACCGGCAGCACCGACCACATCCCGTTCGACCGCGTGGGCCTGCCGGGCTTCCAGTTCGTACAGGACCGGCTGGACTACGGCACCCAGGTCCACCACAGCGATCTGGACACCTACGACCACGCCGTCCCGGCCGACCTGCAGCAGGCCGCGGCGATCATCGCCAGCTTCGCCTACCAGGCCGCGATGCGCGACGCGCCGCTGCCGCGCAAGGACGTGATCGAGGAGTAAGACGGCCGCGCGTCGCGTCCTGGCGACGCGGCGCGCTGTCCGCTGGACCGGGCCGGCGCGCCATGCTTGGGCATGGACGCGCCGGTCGGGATTCAGCGCACGACGAGCAGGACGATGACCCCGAGCGCGAACAGGATCAGCACCGCGCCGGAGACCCGCTCCAGCCACGGCAGCGCCCGCGCGAAGCGGCGCAGCACCGCCGCATTGCCGATGCACATGGCCACCAGCAGGTCCCACAGCAGGACCACGCTGAACATCCACACGCCGTAGAACAGCTTCCAGACCGCGCTGGTCTGCGCCCCGGTCAGCATCGCTGCCAGGCTGGCGTAGAACAGGGCGTTCTTCGGATTGAGGATGCCGGACAGAAAGCCCATGCCCATCGCGCGCAGCCAGGACGCCGCGCCGGCTATCGCGCCGCGCGTCGCCTGGACGCCGTCCATCACCTGCAGGTCGCTTTTGCCGGCGTGGACAAGGAACAGCCAGCCCAGATACAGCAGATACAGACAGCCGATGAGCTGAAGGGCGACGAACAGCGCGCTGCCCGGGCGCAAGGCCGACAGGCCGGCGAAGGCGATGAGGATGAAGACGCCGTTGGCCACGGCGATTCCTACGCAGGCGCCGCTGGCCAGCCGCCAGCCGGCGCGCAGCGAGGTGCGCGCGACCAGGAAGAAGTCGGGGCCGGGCGAGAGCAGCGCCAGGAAGTGGGCCGCGGCGATGATCAGGAACTGCTGCATGCGGACATCGGTGTTCGAAGGACGCCCGAGTCTGTGCATGCCGACGGCGCGCGTCTTGAACGAAATTGCGCCGGGCTCAGTCCCGGTAGCGCCCCGGCGTGGTGCCGGTATGGGCCTTGAAGATCCGTTGGAAATGGCTCTGATCGGCAAAGCCGAGATCGGCGGCGACGTCGGCCAACGCGTCGCCGGCCTGCAGACGCGTGCGCGCCTGGTTGATCGCCTGGTTCAACTGCCAGGCATGCGGGGTGAGGCCGGTCGCGGCGCGGAACATGCGGATCATCTGGTAGCGGCTCAGGCCGGCCATGTCCGCCAGCTCCTGCAGCGAGCGCATCTCGGCGCCGGACTGGCGCAACGTGTCCAGCACCGGCCGCAGTCGCTGGCGGCTCGCGCCGGTTTCCCGCGGCGGGAAGACGCGCTGTGCCGGCAGGCGGCAGAAGCGTGCGACGAAGGCGAGGAGGGCGGCCTCCTTCTCCTGGATCGAGGCTGTGGAAAACAGCAGCGCGTTGAGCCGGCAGAAGGCCTGGTAGTACGCAGGCTCAGCGCTCACCCGGATCGGCGCGCGCTCCAGTGCCTGCGCCTGCGGCCGCTGCGCCTGCAGCACGCGCTGCAGCCAGCGCGCATCCAGATGCAGCATCTGGTAGCTCCAGGCGCTGCCCGGCGCAGGATTGCAGGCATGCACGCGCGCAGGCGGGACCAGCACCAGCGAGCCCGGCCGCAGCACGACCGGCCCCTCGGCCGCGCCGGTGAAGACGCTGGTGCCCTCATCGACCGCGCCGATGGAAAAGGTCGGATGGCTATGCGGCCGGTAACAGGCGCGGCTCTGCCACGCACGCCTGCTCTCGACATGCGGCATGGCCGGATCGCGCCAGAACTGCGGGGCAGGTTTCATGAGGGCATCAGGATGGCATGCCGGGAGTCGCGCGCGCGATGGCGGGTTAGTCGAAGAGGATGTTTGGTCAGCTGCTTTGCTGCGCTGGCTCGCTCTTTCGTGCAGGAGCGCGACAGCGGGAGCAACTGCAACTGCAACTGCAACTGCAACTGCAACGGCAACGGCAACTGCAACGGCAACGGCAACGGCGCAACCCCTCCCCAGCCCTCCCCTTGGCCTGCGGCCAAAGGGAGGGGGCAAAGGCACAGCCCCACCATCCTTACGCCGCGCATGAACCTGCCCCCTCCCTTTCGCGAAGCGAAGGGGAGGGCTGGGGAGGGGTGCTCTTCGCGCCATGCTCGGCTGGCGCAACCCACTCCCTGCCTCAACTTGCTATGCACGGGAATGGGCAAAGCCGCAGCTTCACACTCTGCTGCTCGATCAATCGATCAATCGATCAATCAGCGAGACCGGCGAGTCCGAGATGCGCAGTTGCTGGAACGTCCTTCTACCCGACTCGATCCAGCGCCTGCTCTGGCACCGGCGCCCCCGCCCGCCACCCCGAAGCGGCCATCTCATCCAGCAGCGCCACCACCTGCGCGCGGTTGGCCAGCTCGTGCACAGGCAGTACCAGCAAGTCGCCTTCACTGGCCCACGCGAGCAGGCTGCGCGCGGCCTGCACCTCGTCGGGCTGCAGCTGCACACGCTGCGGATCCAGGCCGTCGGCCAGCAGCTGCGCATGCATCAGCGCCGGTACCGAATCGGCTTCTCGGCCGCGGGCATAACCCGGCAGCTCCTTGAGAATCACCCGCTCCGGCGCGTACGCCGCCGCGACATGCGCGACCGCGCGCAGATCCTCGTCCTGGCGATTGCCGGCGTGGCCGAGCAGCAGCCCCAGCCGGCCGCCGCGTCGCGAAGCGTCGAGCGCATCGAGCAGGCTGCGCAAGCCCTCAGGGTTGTGCGCATAGTCCACGACCACGCGCGTGCTGCCGAACATCCACTGCTGCAGCCTCCCGGGATTGTCGTCCGGATCTTGCCCGAAGTGCGAAAGCACCCGCGCAATGGTCGCCGGCGAGATGCCCAGCAGAGCACCAGCCAGGGCACCGGCCGCGAGATTGCCCAGGTTGTAGCGCGCGCGATCGCCCAGACTCAGCGGCATCGCGACGGTAGGGCCGAGGTCGTGTTCGATGCCCGCCAGCGCCAGCCACAGATGCGCATCGCGCACGCCGCACGCCGGCTTGCCGAGCGAGCGATGCAGCCGCAGCAGCGGCTGGTCGAAATCCAGCGCGAACCACGCCAGCGGACACGACAGCGCGGTGGACTGCGTGCGCAGGAACGCATCGTCCGCATTGAGTACCAGGTGCGCGCCCACGCCCACCGCGCGGGCCACGCTGAGCTTGACCTGCGCCAGCATGTGCAGGTCATGCACGCCGAACTCGCCGAAGTGGTCGTGCGCCACGTTGGTCACCACCGCCACATCGGCCTGTTCGACGGCCAGGCCGTGACGCAGCAGCCCACCGCGCGCGGTCTCCAGCACCGCCGCCCGCGCCTGGCCCTGGCGCAACGCTTCGCGCGCGCCGGCCGGCCCGGAGAAGTCGCCGCTGTCGAGTGCTAAACCCTGGAAGAAGACGCCATCGGTGCAGCAGTACGCGGTGTCGCCGACATGCGCCTGGCACAGTGCGGCCAGCAGGCGCGTGGTGGTGGTCTTGCCGTTGGAGCCGGTGACCAGCGCGGTCGGGATGCGCTGCAGGCGCGGCCAGGGCACGTGCGCCGGGTCGGGCAGCTCGTCGACGAACCAGCTGCGTGCGCCGGTGCCGCTGCCCAGCGTCAGTTCGTCCTCGTCCAGCAGGAAGGGCAGGGCGCGGGCGCGCGCCTTGCGCTGTAGCGCGAGCAGCGTCGGCTGCGTCTCGGCCGCGGCGCTGGCCTGCAGCGTGCGCAAGGCCAGCGCGATGTCCCAGATGGCCGCATCGCCGGGCGCGTGCAGCGGCTCGGCCGGGCTGTTGCTGGCGATCCACCACGCCCAGACGTTGAGCGCGGTGGCGGTGTGCAGCTGATCCAGCGGCGCGGAGAGGGCGAGCGTGGCGCCGCTGGCATGGCGATGCCGATAGCGCGCGCCGGCCGGCCAGCCCAGCCGCGCCACGGCCTCGCGCACCAGCGCGTCCCAGCGCCGCAGCGCGTCCAGGTCGAACGCCTGCCCGGCCGCGCTTTCCAGCGCGGTGCCGGTGTCGGCGAAGTAGACATTGGGGCCGGTCAACCGACGCGCGTGTCGATAGGGCAGGGCCTGCATGGCGCGGCTCAGTCGGTCTCGCGGCGGAACACCAGTCCCCGCGCGTCCTGCACCACGCCTTCGGGCAGCGCGTCGGGCGTCTCCTCGTCGTCCTGCGCGTGCGTGGTCCACTGCACGGGCGAAGGCGCGGCGCTGCCCTCGGCGCGGAACTTGGTGATCTGCTTCCAGGTGCGGCTGAGCTGGTCGGCGAAGATCAGCACCAGGTCGCCCGGCCGGCCCATGCGCAGCGCGGCGTCCACCGCCTGCTGTTCGTCGGGGATCAGTTCGATGGCCTCGGCGTCCACGCCCGCCGCGCGCAGCGCGCGGGCCAGGCGCTGCGGCACCTCGTCCTCGCCGCGTCCGCGCAACGCGTCGTCGCGGCGCAGGATGTAGTGGTCGAACTGGCCGGCCACCGCGCGGGCGACCGCGTCGATGTCGGTGTCGCGGCGATCGCCCGGCGCGCTCAGCACCACGATGCGCCGGCCGTCCACGTCCATGCGCCGCGCCAGGTCGGTCATGGTCGCCGCAGCGTGCGCGTTGTGCGCGTAGTCCATCAGCACCTTGAAGGGATGTTCCTCGAACAGGTTGAGCCTTCCTGGCGACTGGAAGAAGGTGGTGTCGAAGGTGCGCAGGCCCTGGCGGATCGCCTCGAGCCTGAGCCCCAGCGCGAAGGCCATCGCCGCGGCGAACATCGCGTTGGACACGTTGTGCGTGGCGCGGCCCTCCAGCGTGGCCGGGATCAGATGCGTCCACAGCAGCGGCAGATGCGCGCCCTTGTCGTAGAGCGTGATCATCTGGCCGTTGACGCCGTCCTCCAGTGCGCAGGCGCGGCCGCCGGCGCGGATATGCGCACGCACCAGCGCATGGGAAGGGTTGGTGGTGACGTAGCAGACGTTGCGCGCCTGCGTGTAGGCGGACATGCGCAGCACCAGCGGGTCGTCGGCGTTGAGCACCGCGCAGTCGCGCGCCACCTCCACCACGATGCGCTTGACCCGCGCCAGCTGCGCCAGTGTGTCCACGCCGCGCGCGCCCAGGTGATCGGCGGCGACGTTGAGCACCGCGCCCACGTCCACCTCCGGTACGCCCAGCCCGGCGCGCAGCAGGCCGCCGCGTGCGGTCTCGAGCAGGGCGATGTCGATCTGCGGATCGCCCAGCACCATGCGTGCGGCGAGCGGGCCGGTCATGTCGCCCTCGACGGTGCGCTGGCCGTCGATGTACACCCCGTCGGTGCTGGTCATGCCCGGCACGTGGCCGGCCATCTTGGCGATGTGCGCCAGCATGCGCACGGTGGTGGTCTTGCCGTTGGTGCCGGTCAGCGCGGCGATGGGCACGCGCGACGGCGTGCCGGGCGGGAACAGCATGTCCAGCACCGGCCCGGCCGCATCGCGCGGGCGGCCCTCACTCGGCGCCACGTGCATGCGCAGCCCGGGCGCGGCGTTGACCTCGCAGATCGCCCCGCCCACCTCGCGATGGCTGCGCGCGATGTCCGGGCTGATGAAGTCCACGCCGGCCACATCCAGGCCGATCGCGCGCACCGCGCGCACGGCCATGTCGCGGTTGTCGGGGTGGATCAGGTCGGTGACGTCGGTGGCGGTGCCCCCGGTGGACAGGTTGGCGGTGGCGCGCAGGTACACCACCTCGCCGGCCGCCGGCACGCTGAAGTGGCCGTAGCCGACGCGTTCGAGCATGGCGTCGGCCTGTTCGTCCAGCTCCAGCTGGGTCAGCACCTTCTCGTGGCCGATGCCGCGGCGCGGATCGGCGTTGACCCGGTCGACCAGCTCGGCGATGTCGGCCATGCCATCGCCGACCACATGCCCGGGCGTGCGCCGGGTGGCGGCGACCAGCGCGCCATCCACCACCAGCAGGCGATGGTCGTCGCCGGCGATGTGGGTCTCCACGATCACCGAGCGTGCGTGTTCGCGCGCGGCCTCGAAGCCGGCGGCGATCTCCTCCGGCGTGGACAGGTCGATGCTGATGCCGCGCCCGTGGTTGCCGTTGTAGGGCTTGGTGACGACCGGGCCGCCCAGCGCGCGCGCGGCGCGCACCGCGCCTTCCAGCGTGGTGACCAGGCGCTGCTGCGGCACCGGCAGCCCCAGTCCGGCCAGCAGATGATTGGTGGCCTCCTTGTCGCTGGCCAGCTCGACCGCCAGATGCGGCGTGCGCCCGGTCAGCGTGGCCTGGATGCGCTGCTGATAGTGGCCGTGGCCGAACTGGATCAGCGAATGGGTGTCCAGCCGCAGCCACGGAATGCCGCGCGCCTGCGCCGCCGCGACCAGCGCGGCGGTGGACGGGCCCAGTGCGCGCCGCTGGGCATAGAGGATGTAGTCGACCTTGGCCGTGTCCCAGGCCCAGCCATCGTCCAGCGCCACGTCGCCGCGCAGGGGCGCGGGCAGCAGCGAGGTGAGCAGGCGCAGGGCCAGCTCGCCGGCGGCCAGGCCCTCTTCGCGCTGGGTGTAGGCGTAGACCACCCGCTCCAGGCCCGGCGGCGCGTCCTCGCCGAGCAGAGTGGCGCCGAAGCGTACGTCCTCGCCGGCCATGGCCTGCACCGCCAGCGCCATGTGCTGCAGGACCTCGCTCAGCGGCAGGCCATCGCCCGCGCGCAGGCGATGGGCGAAGTCGCCGTGCGCGGCCAGGCCGGGCAGGGCGGCCAGCAGCGCCTCGGCGAAGGCCGCTCCCAGCCGGCCGCTGGGCCATTCGCGCAGATCGCCCGGGTCCAGGTCAAGCCGTATCACCGGCTCGTGCGCGTAGACCGAGGGGCCCAGATAGACCGCGCGTTCGACGATGCGCAGGGGCCGGCTCATGTCGGCTCCCGCGCCAGCGTGCCGGGCGAGGCCGTGCGCGTGGCCAGGTTGTAGGTGGCCCCGGCCAGCAGCAGATGCATCTTCAGGCCGAGCATGCACACCGGGTCGCGCTCGCTGGCCTCGGCCATGGACGAGAACTCCAGCTCGCCCGCATCGACCACCGTGACCGCGCCGGAGCCTTCCACTTCCAGCGTGTTGTCCGGGCCGATGAAGGCGGCGGTGTCCTCGTCCAGGCCGATGCCGATGGCGAAGGGGTTGTAGGCCAGCGCCGCCAGCAGCCGGCCCAATCGGTCGCGCTGGCGGAAGTGCTGGTCGATCACGAAGCGGTTGGTCAGCCCCAGGCCGGGCGCCAGGCGCACCGAATCGGCCTGCGGCGCCGAGCCCTCGCGGCCGAAGGCGATCATGTGCTCGGACAGGATCGCGGCCCCGGCGCTGGTGCCGCCGACCGGGATCCCGGTCGCGTTGCGCGCGCGGATCAGCTGCGCGGCCGGCGTGCCGCCCAGCAGCGTGGACAGCCGCAGCTGGTTGCCGCCGGTGAAGAAGATCGCGCTGGCCTGTTCGATCCGCGCCAGCCGCGCACGGTCCTGGCCGTCGCGGCGCGTGCCGAAGTCCAGCACCTCCACCTGGCGCGCGCCGAGTTCGTCGAACAGCTGTTCGTAGCGCGGCCCGGCCTCGCGCGACTGGCTGGCCGTGGGGATCACCGCGATCCGTGCCGCCTTGCCTCCGGCTAGCGCCACGAAGCGGCGCAGGATGCGCGCGTCGCGCCCCTTGTCCTCGGCCCCGCCGATCGGCACCAGCCAGCCCCGCGCCGCGCCTTCGGCCACCTTGCTCGGACACATGACGCTGCCGCTCCTCGCCCGTTCAAACAGGCCGGGCAACGTAGCACGCGCGGTGTGGGCGGGCTGTCCGCGGGGTGACCGGCGGCCGCGGCGTCGAGCGCGTGTCTGTGTGCCTGGGTGGGCAATCGGGCCGGGACGTTCGATACAGGACAAAGGCCCGGTTATGGCCACGGATGCGCCCTGAACTGCGATCCACGCGCAGACCGGTCGTACGGTATACTTCCGTACAAGTACAGGAGCCCTGTCATGAGCGTCTCACCCGCCCGTCTGGATCTGCGTCTCGCAACGCACGACAAGGAACGCATCGCCCGCGCCGCCGCGCTGCGCGGCATGCCGGTGTCGTCCTTCGTGCGCGACGCCGTGCTGCGCGAGGCCGATGCCGCCATCGCGGCCGACGTGGTCGTGACCCTGTCCAGGACCGAATCGCGCCACTTCCTGGAGGCGCTCGACGCACCGCTGCGCCCCAACGCACGCTTGAAGAAGGCGATGGACGCCGCGGCGCGCGTGGCCAAGCGCTGATCCGTGGCGCTGGCCTTCGCCGTCCTGGACGGCAGGCGGCACGACCGCGACGGCTTCCGCTGCGGCGTGGCGGCGCTGGACGACTATCTGCGCCAGCGCGCGGGACAGCACCAGCGCGACGGCATCGCCACCACCCATGTCCTGATCGACGATGCCGCCCCCGCGCGCTTGCTCGGCTACTGCGCGCTGTCGGCCGCGCAGCTGCATCTGACTGAGCTGAAGCCGGCCGATCGCAAGCGTCTGCCCGCCTATCCGGTGCCGGCGATCCGCCTGGGCCGGCTGGCGGTGGCGCAGGCCGAGCAGGGGCGTGGCCACGGCCAGCTGCTGCTCGGCCATGCGGTCAATCTCGCCCTGTCGGTGCGCTCCACGCTGGGCGTGCGCGTGATGGTCGTCGACGCCAAGGACGCGCGCGCCGCGGCGTTCTACGAGGGCTTCGGCTTTCGCCGCACCGCCTCGGCGGCCATGACGCTCTACCTGCCGCTGTGACCGGCGGCCCGCAGCCCGCGTCCAGCCGGTACAATCGCTCCCCGCGCATGGCCCCGTAGCTCAGCTGGATAGAGCGTCCCCCTCCTAAGGGGAAGGTCGCCCGTTCGAATCGGGCCGGGGTCACCATCGCGCAGCCATCAGGTGTGGCGAAAATTTCGCCAGCGCCGGGTGGGTCTTCGAAGTTGCGCGTGAAACCATGAGAGGCCTTGTTTCACAGTGCTTGACAGGCTTGCGGTGCATGCGGTTCATTAGTTGCCCATGACGAACCTGCCCACCCCTGCCGTGACCGCCAGCGCAACTTGCGCGGGCTTCGTCGCGGGCGCGGCGGGCATCGGCACGATTACCACCACCACGATCACCCGGACCCGGGTGCTGGTGGCCGTGCAAGCGTAGGTTCTTCGCAAACACCGCCCCGCACCCGGATCAGGATGCGGGAGCCCCACATCCTGATGCGCGCGAGGCCTTCTCCCCACCCGAGGTCTCCATGTCGTCGCCCGCTGCATCCGCCCAACCGCTGAAAACCGTCGCCCACAAGTTCGGCGGCACCTCCGTGGCCGATGCCACGCGTTACCGCCACGTGGCCGACCTGCTGCTGGCGCGCGATGAGGACGAGCAGGTCACCGTGGTCTCGGCAATGAAGGGCGTCACCGATGCGCTGATCGACCTGGCCGGGCGTGCGGCCGGCAACCTGGCCGACTGGCGCGAGCGCTGGCACGAGCTGCGCGCGCGCCATCGCGGCGCGGCGGTGGCGCTGCTGGGTGAGGATTCCGGGGCGACGGTGGAATGGCTGGACGGGCAGTTCGACACGCTGGCCGAGGTGCTGCAGGCGCTGTCGGTGATCGGCGAGCTGCCGCGCGAGGTGCTCGAGCGCGTGCAGGGCCTGGGCGAGGTGTATTCGGCGCGGCTGCTGGGCGACCACCTGCGCAGCCGCGGCCAGGACTGCGCGGTGCTCGATGCGCGCGAGGTGCTGGTGGTCGATCGCGGCGAGCTGGGCGTGGACGTGGACTGGGAGACCAGCGCCCAGCGCCTGGCGCTGTGGCGCGCCAGCCACCCGGCCCGGCGCGTGGTGGTGACCGGCTTCGTCGCGCGCGATCGCGCCAACCGCATCACCACCCTGGGCCGCAACGGCAGCGACTACTCAGGGGCGATCTTCGCCGCGCTGTTCAACGCCGCCGAGCTGCATATCTGGACCGACGTGGACGGCGTGCTCTCGGCCGATCCGCGCGTGGTGCCCGAGGCGGTGCAGCTGGAATCGCTCAGCTACGACGAGGCCTGCGAACTGGCTTATTTCGGCGCCAAGGTCGTGCATCCGCAGACCATGTCGCCGGCGATCGAGCGCGGCCTGCCGATCATCATCCGCAACACCTTCCAGCCCGAGCATCCGGGCACGCGCATCACCGCGCGCAAGGACGCGGCCGGCCCGGTCAAGGGCCTGACGCTCTCGCCCGACCTGGCGGTGGTCAACCTGGAAGGCACCGGCCTGATCGGCGTGCCGGGCACGGCCGAGCGCGTGTTCTCGGCGCTGCGTGCCGAACGCGTGTCGGTGGTGATGATCTCGCAGGGCTCCTCGGAGCATTCGATCTGCTGCGTGGTCAAGGCGGTCGATGCCGCGCGTGCGCGCACCGCGCTGCTGACCGCCTTCGCCCACGAGCTGGCGATCGGCCAGATCCAGCGCGTGCAGCTCACCGACGGGGTCAGCGTGCTGGCCGCGGTGGGCGACGGCATGGCCGGCCTGCCGGGCGTGGCGGCGCGGTTGTTCGAATCGCTGGGCCGCGCGCGGGTCAACATCCTGGCCATCGCCCAGGGCTCGTCGGAGCGCAACATCTCGGTGGCCATCGCCAGCAGCGATGCGACCAAGGCGCTGCGCGCCGCGCATGCCGGCTTCTGGCTCTCGCCGCAGACCTTCGCGGTCGGCGTGATCGGGCCGGGCCATGTCGGCGGCGCGCTGCTGGATCAGCTGCGCGCGGCGCAGCCGCAGCTGCTGGGCAAGGCCAATGTCGACCTGCGCCTGCGCGCGATCGCCTCCTCGCACCGCATGCTGCTGGCCGAACGCAGCATCGAGGACGACTGGCGCGGCGTCTTCGCCCAGGCGCGCGAGCCGCTGGACCTGGACCGCTTCACCGAACACCTGCTGGCCTCGCACCTGCCGCACACGGTGATCGTGGACTGTTCGGCCAGCCCGGCCGTGGCCGATCGCTACGCCGGCTGGCTGGCCGCGGGCATCCACGTGGTCACGCCGAACAAGCAGGCCGGCTCGGGCTCGCTGCAGCGCTTCGAGGCCATCGCCGAGGCCGCGGCCGCCAGCGGGGCGCGCTTCCGCTACGAGGCCACCGTCGGCGCCGGCCTGCCGGTGATCACCACGCTGCGCGACCTGGTGGACACCGGCGATGCGGTGACCAGCATCGAAGGCATCTTCTCCGGCACGCTGGCCTGGCTGTTCAACCGCTTCGACGGCAGCGTGCCGTTCTCCGAACTGGTGCGGCAGGCGCGGGCGATGGGCTATACCGAGCCGGATCCGCGCGACGACCTGTCCGGCACCGATGTCGGCCGCAAGCTGGTGATCCTGGCGCGCGAGGCCGGCCGTGCGCTGTCGCTGGAAGACGTGCGCATCGAGAGCCTGGTGCCGCAGGCGCTGCGCCAGGCCAGCGTGGAGGACTTCATGGCGCGCCTGGACGAAGTGGACGCCGACTTCGCCCAGCGCCTGGCCGCGGCGAAGGCGGCCGGCAAGGTGCTGCGCTACGTCGCGCGCCTCGATCAGGACGGCGCCAGCGTCGGCCTGGTCGAGCTGCCCGCCGACCATGCCTTCGCCAACCTGCGCCAGACCGACAACGTCGTGCAGTTCACCACGCGCCGCTACTGCGACAACCCGCTGATCGTGCAGGGCCCCGGCGCCGGCCCGGAAGTGACCGCGGCCGGCGTGTTCGCCGATGTGCTGCGCGTGGCGGCCGGGCAGGGGGCGCGCCTGTGAGGCGGGAGGCACGCGCGTTCTCGCCGGCCTCGGTCGGCAATGTCGGGGTCGGCTTCGACATCCTGGGGCATGTGATCGAAGGCCCGGGCGATACGGTCACCGTGCGCCGCATCGAGGAGCCTGTGGTGCGCATCGCCGCCATCCGCGGCACCACGCTCGACCTGCCGTTGGAAGCGCCGGCCAACACGGCGGGCGCGGCCCTGATCGCGATGCGCGAGGCGCTGGAGCTGCCCTTCGGCTTCGAGGTGGAGATCGACAAGGGCATCGCGCTGGGTTCGGGCATGGGCGGTTCGGCCGCCTCCTGTGTGGCCGCGGTGGTCGCGGCCAATGCCTTGCTCGACGAACCGCTGAGCCTGCAGGCACTGTACCCGTTCACCCTTGTCGGCGAGGCGGTGGCCAGCGGCGGCCGGCATGGCGACAACCTGGGGCCGATGCTGCTGGGCGGGCTGGTGCTGGCCACGGCCGAGCACCTGGCCAGCGTGCCGGTGCCGCAGGGCTGGCACAGCCTGCTGGTGCATCCCGACGCGGTGCTGGAGACACGCCGCGCGCGCGCCGCGCTGGCCGGCGCCTACGAGCTGAAGGACTTCGTCCACCAGAGCGCCAATCTGGCCCTGGTCCTGGCCGGCTGCTATCAGGGCGATGCCACCCTGGTGCGCGCGGGCCTGGCCGACGTGCTGGTCGAACCGCGGCGCGCGCCGCTGATCGGCGGCTTCGACGCGGCCAAGGCGGCGATGCTGGCCGGCGGGGCGATGGGGGCGAGCATCTCCGGTGCCGGGCCGAGCATCTTCGGCTGGTTCGAGACGCGCGCCGAGGCGCAGGCCGCGGCGCCGGCGGTGCAGGCAGCGTTCGAGCAGGCCGGCTTCACCTCGCAGGCCTGGGTCTCGCGCATCGCCGCGCCAGGGGCGCACGTGCTCTGACCTTCTTGGCACCCAGAGACTCATCCTCCTGAGTGTGGGAGCCGCCATGGCGGCGATGAGGCTTTACCGGTAAGGCCCATCGCCGCCATGGCGGCTCCAACGCAGAACAACCGCATCCATCGCCAATCCTCAGCTTTTCGGAAAACCTCTCCCATGCACTTCGTCTCCACCCGCAACGCCTCGCCCGCCGCTTCGCTGAGCGCGGCCATCGCCGCCGGCCTGGCGCCCGATGGCGGCCTGTACGTGCCCCAGGCCCTGCCGCCGGTGCGCACGCTGGCCGCCGGCGAGTCGCTGGCCGGCACCGCCGCCACGCTGCTGCAGCCGTTCTTCGAGGGCGACGGCCTGGAAGGCGCCTTGCCGGACATCTGCGAGGCGGCCTTCGACTTCCCCGCGCCGCTGCTGCCGCTGGCCACGCCGAACGACCATGTGCTGGAGCTGTTCCATGGCCCGACCGCGGCGTTCAAGGACTTCGGCGCGCGCTTCCTGGCGCAGTGCCTGACCCGCCTGCGCGGCGCGCAGGAGCCGCCGTTGACCATCCTGGTGGCGACCTCCGGCGACACCGGCGCGGCGGTGGCCGCCGCCTTCCATCGCCAGCCCAATCTGCGCGTGATCGTGCTGTATCCGGACGGGCGCGTCTCGCCGCGCCAGGCGCATCAGCTGGGCTGCTTCGGCGACAACATCACCGCCCTGCGCGTGGCCGGCTCGTTCGACGACTGCCAGGCGCTGGTCAAGCGCGCCTTGAACGACGCGCAGCTGCAGGCGCGCGCGCCGCTGAGTTCGGCCAATTCGATCAGCCTGGGGCGCCTGCTGCCGCAGATGAGCTATTACGCGCACGCCGCGCTCGGCCACCACGCCCGCAGCGGCAACACGCTCAACTTCGTCATCCCCACCGGCAACCTCGGCAATGCGATGGCCGCGATCCTGGCGCGGGCGATGGGCGTGCCGATCGGACGCATCGTGCTGGCGACCAACGCCAACCATGTGCTGCCGGACTACTTCGACGGCGGCGAGTACGCGCCCCAGCCCAGCGTGGCGACCATCGCCAACGCCATGGACGTGGGCGCGCCGAGCAACTTCGAGCGCCTGCGCTGGCTGTATCGCGGCGACGATGCGGCGCTGCGCGCGGCCTTCGCCTCCGCCAGCGTGGACGACGACGCGATCCGGCTGGTGATCGCGCGCCGCTATCGGCACTTCGGCGAGGTGTTCTGCCCGCATACGGCCACGGCGGTGAAGGTGCTCGAGGACCTGCGCAACCAGGGCGAGGGCGGCGACTGGGCGGTGGCCGCCACGGCGCATCCGGCCAAGTTCGAGAGCGTGGTCGAGCCGCTGGTGGGCCCGGTCGGGGTGCCGCCGGCCCTGGCCGACCTGCTGCTGCGCCCGGCCCACGCCGAGCCGATCGGGCCCGATTACCAGGCCCTGGTCGGCCACGTCCTGGCCGGCGCCTGAGCCGGTGGTGAAAGCCGGCGGCACGCGCCGCCGGGCCGGCGACGGGCACTGACTTATCATCGGCGCCGGTGCGTGGCGTCCACGCGTTGTCCGTGTCGTGATCGTGTCCTTCCATTCCGTTTCGCGTGCCGCCCGGCGGCTGTGGCTGCTGAGTGCGCTGCTGGTCCTGGCCGCCGGCCAGGCGCTGGCGCAGGGGCCGGCCGCGCCGGCGCCCAGCGTCGATGAGGCCCTGCAGCAGATCGACGATGCGCTGAGCACGCTGCAGGACCAGTCCAAGGACGAGCAGGTCCCCGAGAACCTGCACGCGCTGGGCCTGCAGGTGGCCGACGCCCAGCGTCAGGCCGATGCCCAGGCCCTGGCCCTGCAGCCGCAGCTGGACGAGATCGACGAGCGCCTCAAGCAGCTGGGCGACCTGGCGCCGGGCACGCGCGAGGCCAGCGACATCGCTGCCGAGCGCAAGCAGCTGCAGGCCAGCCACGACCGCCTGGACGGGGCGATCAAGCGCGCCAAGCTGCTCTCGGTCGAGGCCCAGCAGCTGGGCGATGCCATCGAGAAGGCGCGGGCGCGCCAGCTCGGCGAGCAGCTGTTCGCCCGCGTCGCCTCGCCGCTCTCGCCGACCCTGTGGCGGCAGATGGCCCAGGCCTGGCCCGACGACCTGCAGCGTCTGCGCGCGGTCGGTCAGGACCTCGCGCAGGCGCTCCAACAGGGCGTGGCCACCCATGGCACCGCACCGCTGGCCACCGGCATCGCGATCGCGTTGCTGATCCTGCTGCCCGGCGCACTGGCGCTGCGCTGGGTCGGCCAGCGCTATGTGATCCAACGCACGCCGGGCGGGCGCCTGCGGCGCTCGGCGCTGGCGGTCTGGACGCTGGTGCTGGGCACGGCGCTGCCGACGGTGGCGGCCTGGGTGCTGATCGATACCCTGCGCGCGATCCAGGCCATCCCCGAGGACCTGGACGGCCTGGCCGACGCGGTGGTCCGGGTGACCTTCTTCTCCGCCTTCGTCGGTGCCACCAGCGCGGCGCTGCTGCTGCCGCGCCAGCCGTCGTGGCGCCTGCTGCCGTTCGACGACGACACGGCGGTCAAGCTGGGCCGCTATGCCTGGCTGACCTCGGTGGCGGTGTGGCTGAGCGGCATGCTGACCGCGCTCAATCGTGTGGCGCGCACCAACCCGGTGACCGGGGTGGGCGTGGACGGGGTGATCGCGCTGGTGTTCGTGGCGCTGGTGATCGCCATGCTGGTGAGCCTGCTACGCATCCACCGCGGGCCGGTCGAGGCCGCGGCCGAAGGCGGCGAGGCCGCCGCGCCGGCCGTGCCCCAGCGCCGCTCCGGCGTGGTGGTGCTGATCTCGCTGCTGGCGCAGCTGGTGGTCGCCGCGGCCCTGGTCGGCGCGGTGCTGGGCTACGTCAACTTCGCCCGCGCCGCGACCCAGCAGATCATCTGGGCGGTGGTGGTCTGCGGCGCCGGCGGGCTGCTGATGATGTTCGCCGACGACCTGTCGCAGTGGCTGTTCAAGCCCGACAGCCGCTTCGGCAAGGCCGCCAGCGTGGGCCTGGGGTTGCGCTCCAGCCACATGGAGCAGGCCGCCGTGCTGACCGCGGCGGTGGCGCGGCTGTGGCTGGTGCTGATGGTGATCGGCGCGCTGCTGGTGCCATATGGCGCCAATTTCACCAGCATCACCGACTGGATCGCGCAGGCGCGCAAGGCCTGGTCCGCCAGCGGCCTGCCGCTGCAGCCCTGGGACGTGCTGCGCGCGGTGCTGGTGGCGCTGATCGGCCTGGCGCTGGTCAAGGCCGCGCACCGCTGGCTGGTGCGCACCTATCTGCCGAGCACCGAGCTGGAGCTGAGCACGCGCGCCTCGGTGGCCGCGGTGATGCGCTACCTGGGCATCACCGTGGTCGCGCTGTGCGTGCTGGTGACCCTGGGCCTGGACATGACCAAACTGGCGATCGTGGCCAGCGCGCTGTCGGTGGGGCATCGGCTTCGGCCTGCAGGCGATTACCCAGAACTTCATCTCCGGGCTGATCCTGATGGCCGAGCGCCCGGTGAAGATCGGCGACTGGGTGCGCATCGGCGATGCCGAGGGCGACGTGCGCCGCATCAACGTGCGCTCCACCGAGATCCAGGTGTCCGACCGCTCCACCCTGATCGTGCCCAACTCGGACCTGATCACCAAGACCATCCGCAACATGACCATGGCCGGCCCGCTGGGCCGCGTGCAGCTGCAGTTCTCGGTGCCGCTGGGCACCGATGTGGCCGCGGTGCGCACGCTGCTGATGGACCTGTACGCCGCGCACGAGAACGTGCTGGCCGAGCCGGCGCCGTCGGTGTTCATCGATTCGATCGCCGGCGGCATGATCGCCATCAACAGCTTCGCCTACGTGCCCAGCCCGCGCGCGACCTATGGCACGCGCAGCGACCTGTTCTTTCAGCTGCTGCAGGCCCTGGCCGATGCGCAGATCGCGCTGGTCACGCCGCAGGATGTGCGCATCGTCGATGCGGCGCCGCCGGCGACCGGTCAGGAGCACGCGCCGGGCTGAGCCGCGGAGTGGACGCCCTGGGGTCGATCAGGTAACGGGCAGCGGGGAGCAAGAGCCGGGCGGTAAGAAGCGTGCGGTAAGAAGACGGCAGTGGACAGCGCGTCAGGCTGCGCGAAAAAACTTCTACCGTCGTTCCCGCGAAAGCGGGAACCCGGTGCGTTGGTTTCTCCGCGCGAAAGTCGCTGGGCTCCCGCTTTCGCGGGAGCGACGGGACTGTTATCCGTCCTGGGTCAACCCACTCGTGCGCGCAACCACCGCACACCGGCGGTGTAGGCTGCCGCCACACAGGAGTCCGTCATGCACCCGATCCTCGCGCAGCTGCCGCCCGCGCAGCGCCAGGCGCTCGAACAGGCCTATGCCACGCCGCCGCGCGCCTATCACGCCATCGACCACGTGCAGGAGGTGCTGCGCCAGTTCGACGCAGTCGCGCAGGGGCCGGGCTGGCGCCAGCCGCGCGAGGTGCAGTGGGCCGCGCTGTACCATGACGCGATCTACGTGGCCGGGCGCGGCGACAACGAGGCGCGTTCGGCCCAACTGGCGCAGGCCCATCTCGAACAGTGGCCGCAGCCGGGCGTGGACGTGGCCCGCGTGGTCGAGCTGATCGAACTCACCGCGCGCCATGGCGGCCTCTCGCCCGGCGATGTGGATGCCGAGGCGGCGCTGTTCCTGGACTGCGACATGGCGATTTTGGGCGCGGCGCCGGAGGTCTTCGACGTCTACGACCGCGGCATCGCCAGCGAATACGCGGGCGTGGTGCCGGGCTTCATCTTCCGTCGCAAGCGCAAGCAGTTCCTCAAGGACCTGCTGCAGCGCGAGCGCATTTATCTCAGCGATTTCTTCCACGCGCGCCTGGACGCGGCCGCGCGCGCGAACCTGCGGCGCGCGACGCGCTAACTAAGTCAGGCCTCGCCACGACACTTGGCGCCCGCGCTCAGCCCCTCCCCTTGCGCAGCAGGGGGAGGCCGGGAGGGGGTTGGATCAGTCCGCGGCGCGCTTTGGTTGGCCGCGCCTAACCACATCAACATCGTCATCCGCGAACGTTCATCGGCGCAGCCCGCACCACTGCAGGCTTTGCTGCACCGCACACGCGATCTGTCATGTTCACGACCGGTCCGCGTCACCGGACTTGAACACTTGGCTGCGCATCATGCGCCCACGTTCCGCGACCGCCGGGGTTGAAGCAAGACTTCCTTCCGGCCCTCGCGGACGACCAATACGGTCGTCAGTCCCCGACGCGACGACCTTTCGCCCAGGCTGCCGCGCCCATGCCGGCGCGGTGGCCCGAGGCGAAACATGCGGTGAGCAGATAGCCACCGGTCGGGGCTTCCCAGTCCAGCATCTCGCCGGCGCAGAACGTGCCCGGCACCGCCTGCAGCATCGCCTGCGCGTCCAGCGCCTCCAGACGCACGCCACCGGCGCTGCTGATGACCTCGGCCACCGGGCGCGGGCGCAGCAGCATCAGCGGCAGGCGGTGGATCGCCTGGGCCAGCGCGATGGCGTCCTGCCGGGCGGCAGCGGCGACGGTCTCGAACACCAGCGCGGCCTTGGCGCGCTCGATGCCCACGGTGCGGCGCAGGTGTTCGCCCACCGAGCGGCCCTTGCGCGGCCGCGACAGCTCGGCGGTCAGGCGCGTCAGGTCGCGGCCCGGCGCCAGGTCGAGTTCGAGCGTGGCCTGGCCCTCGCGCGCGATCGCCTCGCGCAGGGCCGGGGCGATGGCGTAGATCAGGCTGCCTTCGATGCCGGTCTCGGTGAGCACGCATTCGCCCTGTAGCGCGTGCGCCGCGCCGTCCGCGTCGCGCCAGTGCGCCACCACCGGCTTGAGCGGCGCGCCGGCGTGCTGGCGCATGTGCGCGCTGAAGGCGATGTCGAAGCCGCAGTTGGCGGGTTTGAGCGGCACCACGTCCACGCCGCGCGCGGCCAGCCACGGCTGCCAGGCGCCGTCCGAGCCCAGCTGCGGCCAGCTCGCCCCGCCCAGGGCCAGCACCGTCGCATCGGCCGCCACCCGCAGCGGACCCTGCGGCGTGTCGAAGCGCAGCGCGCCGTCCGCCTCCCAGCCGGTCCAGCGATGCTGGACGTGGAAGCGCACGCCCTGGTCCTTGAGCCGGCGCACCCAGGCGCGCAGCAGCGGCGCGGCCTTCATGTCGCTGGGGAACACCCGCCCGGAACTGCCGACGAAGGTCTCCACGCCCAGTCCGCGCGCCCAGGCGCGCAGCGCATCGGCATCGAAGTCGTCCAGCCAGGCACCGACCTGCGCGGCGCGTTCGAAGTAGCGGGCATCGAACTGCGGGCGCGGCTCGGAGTGGGTGAGGTTCATGCCGCCCTTGCCGGCGATCAGGAACTTGCGCCCGACCGAGCCCTTGGCCTCGTAGACCTCCACCTCCAGCCCGGCCGCACGCGCGGTCTGGGCCGCCATCAGGCCGGCCGGGCCGCCGCCGATCACGGCCAGGGTGGGAGCAGGGGAGCGAGCTTGGGACATCGCGCCATTATGAAGGGCCGCGCGCATGACCGATGGCAGGCCACGTCGTCGCGCGCGGCGGCTATCGTGCGAGGCTGTCTCTTTCCAACCGGGGAACTTCGATGCGCGTGATGCCGACCCTTGCGGGGGCGCTGTTGACTGCTGGCCTGCTGGGCGCCGCCTCTTCCGGGCAGGCGCTGTCCGTCGAGCCGCCGCCGGCGCAGCTGGTGGACTTCGACGCCTATGTCGACAAGACGCGCGAGACCTTCGATGTGCCCGGCATCGCGGTGGCCATCGTCAAGGACGGGCAGGTGGTGCTCGAGCGCGGTTACGGCCTGCGCGAGCTGGGCAAGCCGGAGAAGGTGGACGCCAGGACGCTGTTCGCGATCGCCTCCAACACCAAGGCCTTCACCTCCGCCTCCATCGCCATGCTCGCCGACGAAGGCAAGCTGAGCCTGGACGATCGCGTCATCGACCACCTGCCGTGGTTCCGCATGTCCGATCCCATGGTCACCCACGAGCTGCGCATCCGCGACCTGCTGGCCCATCGCAGCGGCTTGTCGCTGGGTGCCGGCGACCTGCTGTACTGGCCGACGACCACCTACACCAACCAGGAGGTCGCGCAGCGGCTCAAGGACGTGCCGATCAAGGGCGGGTTCCGCTACCAGTACGCCTACGACAACATCCTGTTCGGCGTGGCCCAGCTGGTGATCGAGCAGGCCTCGGGCATGCCGTACAAGCAGTTCCTGCAGCAGCGCTTCTTCAAGCCGCTGGGCATGAACGACACGGTCTACAACAGCGACGACCTCAAGCCCGGCGACGATGTGGCCACCGGGCATTCCAAGGAGGATTTCACCCGGCTGGTGCCCGCGCCGCGCATGACCTGGTCCAACGTCGGCGGCGCCGGCGGGATCTATTCCAGCGTGCATGACCTGTCCAAGTGGGTGATCGCCCAGCTCAACGGCGGGGTGATCTCCGGGGAGGGCGAAAGCGCCAAGCGCCTGTTCAGCGCCAAGCGCCAGGCCGACATGTGGACCATGCTCACGCCCATCCCGGTGTCCGAGCCCTCGGTGCCGGAGCTGGCCGCGGTCAAGCCCAACTACTTCGGCTATGGCGAGGGCTGGATGCTCTCGGACTATCGCGGCCGCAAGCTGGTCTGGCACACCGGCGGCTGGCCGGGCATGGTCTCGCGCATCACCCTGGTCCCGCAGGAGAAGCTGGGCGTGATCGTGCTGACCAACCAGGAGGTCGGCGCCGCCTTCAACGCGGTCACCCTGCGCGCGCTGGACGCCTACCTGGACGCGCCGAAGACCGACTGGAACGCCGCCTACGCCAAGGCCGTGGCCAAGTCGCACGGCGATGCCGACGAGAGCTGGGCCAAGCACCAGGCCGCACGCGACGCCAGCTCCAAGCCCTCCCTGCCGCTGGCCCGCTACGCGCAGACCTATCGCGATGCCTGGTATGGCGACATCGTGATCGCGCAGGAGAACGGCAAGCTGGTGATCCGCTTCACCAAGACGCCGCAGCTGGTCGGCGAGCTCAGCCACTGGCAGCACGACACCTTCGTGGTGCGCTGGCGCGAGCGCTGGCTCAACGCCGATGCCTTCCTCACCTTCCAGCTGGACGCCGACGGCCAGATCACCAGCGCCGGCATGGAGCCGATCTCGCCGCTGACCGACTTCAGCTTCGACTTCCAGGATCTTGAGCTGAAGCCGGTGAAGGCGACGAAGGCGCAATAGGCCTTACGTGGGAGCAACAGGCCTCAGATCGGTTCGCAGCCTCTGTGTAGAGCGGAGCTTGCTCCGCTGCCTTTCGGACGGATCGTCGGGAAGCCACAGCGGAGCAAGCTCCGCTCTACAGGTGGGATCCGCATAGGCCGATAAGGCCGCAGGGGCGGGCGCCACGAAAAGCAGCTGCTTACGAGGCTTTTCATGTGGGAGCCGCCATGGCGGCGATGAGGCTTTACCGGGAAAGCTCCATCGCCGCCATGGCGGCTCCCACCGAGCGCTAGATGCTTACGGCGCCTTGACGTCCAGCAACTCCACATCGAACACCAGCGAGGCGCCCGGCGGGATGACGCCGCCGGCGCCCTCGTCGCCATAGCCCAGCGCGGCAGGGATCATCAGCGTGCGCTTGCCGCCGACCTTCATCCCCGCCACGCCCTGGTCCCAGCCCTTGATGACTTGGCCACCACCGAGCGGGAAGGTGAAGGGCGTGCCGCGATCGATGGAACTGTCGAACTTCGGCCCGTGCTTGTCCGGCTTGGTGTCGTCGTAGATCCAGCCGGTGTAGTGCACGCTGACGTTGTCGCCCGGCTTGGCCAGTGCGCCCTGGCCGACGCTGATCTCATGCATCTGCAGCGTGTCCACGCCGCCGTGCAGTTCGATCGGCTGGCGCGGCGGCGTGCAGGCGGCCAGCGCCAGGGTCAGGGCCAGAGGAATCCATCGGCGCATCGTGCGCTCCTGTAGAGGTGGCAAGGCGCGCCAAGGTAGCAGCCCGCTATCCTGTGCGCATGGCCAAGCTCCTGCTCAACCTGCGCAACGTGCCCGACGACGAAGCCGGCGAGGTGCGCGCATGGCTCACGCGCGCGGGCATCGCCTTTTACGAGACCGAGCCCAGCAGCTGGGGCATCAGCCATGGCGGCATCTGGCTGAAGGACGAGGCGGACCTGCCGCGCGCCAAGGCCTTGATGGCTGAGTACCAGGCCGAGCGTGGCGAACGGGCCCGGGCGGCGCGCCAGCAGGCGCAGCAGGACGGCACCGCCGACACCTTCGCCCGCCAGCTGCGCGCGCGGCCGCTGTACGTGGCCGGGATGCTGCTGGCGATCGTCGCGATCCTGGCGCTGACCCTGGCGCTGCCGTGGTGGCTGCTGCGCTGAGCCCCCGTAAAATGGCCGGCATGATCCTCAACATCGCCGCCTACCACTTCGTCGCCATCGACGACCCGCAGGCCCTGGCCGACGCGCTGCTGGCGCGCGCGCAGGCCGCCGACCTGCGCGGCACGCTGCTGGTCGCGCCTGAAGGGCTGAATGTGTTCCTGGCCGGGCAGGCGCCGGCGGTGCGCGACTTCGTCCAGGCGCTGCGCGCCGAGCCGGGCCTGGCGCACATCGTCATCAAGGAGAGCTGGAGTCAGGCGGTGCCCTTCGCCCGGCTCAAGGCCAAGGTCAAGCCGGAGATCATCACCTTCCGTCATCCCGGCAGCGAGCCGCTGGGCCGCGACCGCGCCCCGGCGGTGACGCCGCAGACGCTGGCGCGCTGGCTGGACCAGGGCCACGACGACGCGGGCAAGCCGGTGCGGCTGCTCGATACCCGCAACGAGGAAGAGGTCGGCCACGGCACCTTCGCCGGCGCGCTGACCCTGCCGATCACCGACTTCACCCAGCTGCCCGAGGCGCTGGCGCCGCACCGCGCAGCGCTGGCCGACGCGACCGTGGTGAGCTTCTGCACGGGCGGGGTGCGCTGCGAGAAGGCCGCGCTGTGGATGCACGACACCGGCATGACCAACGTGCTGCAGCTGGAGGGCGGCATCCTGGGTTACTTCGAGCAGGTCGGTGGGCGGCATTACGACGGCGCCTGCTTCGTGTTCGACGACCGCCTGGCGCTGACGCCGGACCTGCGCCCGGTCGCGGCCGGCTAGGCCTAGTTGGCTGGCGCGCGCAGCACCCGGTCGCGGCCGTCGCGCTTGGCCTGCAGCAGGGCGTGGTCGGCGCGGCGCATGGTGTCCTCCAGCCGGTCGGTGGTGCGCACCTGGCTGAGGCCGGCGCTGAAGGTGATGCTGCGGCCGAACTCGATCCGCCGCACCGCCTCGCACAGGTCCTGGATCTGGCGCACGGCCTGCATCTCGGGCAGGCCCGGCATCAGCAGGACGAACTCCTCGCCGCCCAGGCGCCCGACGATGTCCTGGCGGCGCGCGTAGCGGCGCATCGCGTCGGCCACCAGCGCCAGCGCGCGGTCGCCGGCGTCGTGGCCCAGCTCGTCGTTGATGCGCTTGAAGTGATCCAGATCCAGATAGGCCAGGGTCATCGGCCGGCGCGCATCGCGGGTCAGGGTGAACACCACCCGCGCGGCGCGGAACCAGCCCTCGCGATTGAGCAGGCCGGTCAGCATGTCCATGTCCACGCGCAGCTCCAGCTTGCTGCGCAGTTCGAACAGCTCCAGGGCGATGTCCAGGCGCCGCCGGCGCAGCATCAGGCCCGCGCCGATGCCCAGCACGAGCAGGGCCAGGTCGGGGAGCCAGCTCGCCAGCGAGGCGTGCACCAGCACCAGCATCGCCAGCGACGGCAGCAGCAGCGCCGCGCCCATGCCGATCGCATCGCGCAGGCGCAGGCTCAGCGGCAGGGCGTGCATGGCCATCAGCAGCAGGACCACATGGGCCAGGCCCAGGCCGTGCGGGTCGAGGGTGACGCTGTAGGCCAGCGCGCCGCTGGCGATCAGCACGCCCAGCACCGCCAGGCTGCCGGCCGTGTCCGAGCGCAGCCCGCGCATCCGTACGACCCAGCCGATGATCAGGACCGCCACCGCGGTGGCGCCGCGCACGGCCATCAGCCGCCAGGCGTCGGGTTGTCCGGTCAGCAGGTCGCGCATGCCGCTGATGACGAACACCAGCGGCGTCGCCACGAACAGCACTTCGACATAGCGCCCGGATTCGCGCTGCTGCTGCTCGATGAGCGCGCTGCGCTGCTCCGGAGCCAGGTCATCGACCCGACCGTTGAACCAACCCATCCGTGACCAGCCCCCTGATTCCAGGGTGACACGATACTCAAATTGACGACGACGCGATGCAGCGGGGTCCGCGGCTATCCTGACCGATCGCCCGCCCTGGAAGCCTCCCGTTCATGATCACCGTCCATCACCTCAACAATTCCCGCTCCCAGCGCGTGCTGTGGCTGCTGGAGGAACTGGGCCTGGACTACACCGTGGTCCGCTATCAGCGCGATCCGCGCACGATGCTGGCGCCGCCGGAACTGCGCAGGATCCACCCGCTGGGCAAGTCGCCGCTGATCGAGGACGAGGGCCGGCTGCTGGCCGAATCCGGGGCGATCATCGAATACCTGGTCGAGCGCTACGACGTGGCCCGTGCCTTCGCGCCGACCCCGGGCACCGATGCCCACCTGCGCTACCGCTACTGGCTGCACTATGCGGAAGGCTCGTTGATGCCGCCGCTGCTGATCACCCTGGTGCTGAGCCGGATCCGCAGCGCGCCGATGCCGTTCTTCGCCAAGCCCATCGCCCGCGGCATCGCCGACAAGGCGATGGCCGGCTTCGCCCGCCCGCAGATCAAGCTGCACCTGGACTATCTGGAGCAGGAGCTGGGCCGCCACGCCTGGTTCGCCGGCGAGGATTTCAGCGCCGCCGACGTGCAGATGAGCTTCCCGCTGGAGGCCGCGCAGGCGCGCTACGGTTTCGAGGGCCATCCGCTGCTGGCGGGCTTCATCCAGCGCATCCACGCCAGGCCCGCCTACCAGCGCGCGCTGGCCCAGGGCGGGCCGTACGACCTGCTGAGCTGAATACAGCATCGCACCGGCAGGGCTGGAAGCCGGGCGCCCTGGCCCCATCTCAAGGGGCATGAGTACCTCTTCCCCGATCATTCCCTATTCGGTCCTGGACCTGGCCCCGGTGTGCGAAGGCAGCACGCCGAGCCAGGCCTTCGCCAACGTGCTGGATCTGGCCCGCCACGCCGAAGGCCTGGGCTATACCCGCTACTGGCTGGCCGAGCACCACAACATGCCCGGCATCGCCAGCGCCGCCACCGCGGTGCTGATCGGCTATGTCGCCGGCGGCACCTCGACCATCCGGGTCGGCTCGGGCGGGGTGATGCTGCCCAACCACGCGCCGCTGCAGGTGGCCGAACAGTTCGGCACGCTGGCCTCGCTGTATCCCGGGCGCATCGACCTGGGGCTGGGCCGCGCGCCGGGCACCGACCAGCCCACCGCCCGCGCGCTGCGCCGCTACTTCGACAGCGCCGACCAGTTCCCGGCCGATGTGACCGAGCTGCTGCGCTACTTCGCCCCGGCCGAGCCCGGACAGCTGGTGCAGGCCGTGCCCGGCGCCGGCCTGGACGTGCCGGTCTGGCTGCTGGGCTCGAGCCTGTTCAGTGCCACCCTGGCCGCGCAGCTGGGGCTGCCGTTCGCCTTCGCCTCGCACTTCGCGCCCGATGCGATGGACCAGGCGCTGGCGGTGTATCACCGCGACTTCCGGCCCTCGCGCCATCTGCAGCAGCCTTATGCCGCCCTCGGCCTCAACGTGATCGCCGCCGACACCGACGAGGAGGCACGCCGGCTGTTCACCACCGCCCAGCAGGCCTTCGTCAACCTGCGCCGCGGCCGTCCGGGCAAGATCCCGCCGCCGATCGACGATATCGAGGCCTATTGGCAGCCGCACGAGAAGGCCGGGGTCGAGCGCGCGCTGGCCTGCAGCGTGGTCGGCGCGCCGGCGACCGTGCGCAAGGGGTTGGAGGCCTTCATCGATCGCCACCGCCCGGACGAGCTGATCATCGTGGCCAACATCTACGACCACGGGGCGCGCAAGCATTCGTATCGCCTGGCCGCCGAGGCGCTGGCGCCGGCCAAGGCGGCTTAGGGCGGGGAGCGGAACGGGCTCGTTCTTACGAGCGGGCCCTGCCGTTTCTTGGGGCGAACCCTGTCCTCATCGAGACACGACGCCTAACCCTCGAAGTCCCTGGGTTCCCGCCTTCGCGGGACCTTTGCAAAACTACCCTTGATCTTCCCGAGGCTCTTCCCATGCAGCGCGACCCTGCCCAGTCCAGCTTTGCCGATGCCCTGGTCTTGGGCAGCACCAACAGTCGCCTGCAGCGGATCGATGCCTTGTTGGATTGGCCGCAGTTGGTCGGCGCGCTTGGGCTGGAGCGCAAGGCCCAGACCGGCAGGCCGGCTTACCCGCCCACCACGATGCTCAAGGTGTTGCTGCTGCAGGCCTGGTATGGCTTGAGCGATCCGGCGATGGAGGATGCCTTGGGCGATCGGCTCTCCTTCCGGCGCTTTGTCGGGCTGTCCCTGGATCAGGCCGTGCCGGACCACTCCACGATCAGCCGCTTTCGCCAGCGCCTGCTCGAAGGCGATCGCTGGCAGCGCCTGCTGGCGCAGGTCAATGCCCAGTTGGATGCGCACCAGGTGATCCTGCGCCAGGGCACCCTGATCGACGCCACCCTGATTCCGGCGGCGGCCGCCGAACCGCCCAAGCAGGTGGGCGGTGGCCAGTCCCCGGTCGATCCGGATGCCAGGTGGACCAAGCGCCCCAACGGCATGGCGCGTTTTGGCTACAAGCTGCATCTGGCGGTGGATCGGGGTTCGCAGATCGCGCGTGCGATGGTGCTGACCTCGGCCAACATCAACGAGATCACCCAGGCCGCCAAGCTGGTCCAAGGCGATGAGGGCGCGGTTTGGGCGGACAAGGGTTACGTGGGTCCGAGCTTGCGGGAGAAGCTCGCCGAGCACGGGATCGGCAACCGGGTCCAGCGCAAGGCCAGTCGCACGCGCAAGTTGACCGTGTGGGAGAAGCGGCGCAACACGCTGATCGGCCGGGTACGGGGCAGGATCGAGGGCGTCTTTGGGGCTCTCAAGCGCTCCTATGGTTTGGCCCGGATGCGCTTCATGGGCCTTGAACGCAATGCCGTGGCCACCTGCGTGACGTTGGTGGCCTGGAACCTGGCCCGCGCGGCGGACCGCACGGTCTAACGCCACGAACCGAGCCCTGGCGGGCTAAACCACCTTCTGGCCCAAGCGCTTCTTCCCTCACTCTGCCGCTGCAAGCCAGGTCAGCCGCGCCATTTCACCTGTTGAATGCGGCGATGGAGGGTTTTTCAAACGTCCCGCCTTCGCGGGAACGACGGTTCGGGCACTTCCCATGGCGTCCCGGGGCCTGTCGGCAGACCCGGGCCAGACCCCGCCGCGGTACCCTATCGGCCCCTTATCGTCCCGGGCCGATGCCATGTCGATCACCTCCAAGCAGCGGCGCGATGCGCGCAAGCGCCGCGAGCAGCGGGCCCGCAACCAGGCCGCCGCCGGCCTTGGCGCGGCCTCGCCGATCGAACCGCATGCCGAGCTGCGCGACGACGACAAGCAGCTGCTGGCCGGGATCGTGCGCCGCGACGGGCAGTGGGTGCTGGGCATGGACGGGCGCATCGCCGGCGAATCGGACAGCGCCGCGCACGTGCTGGCGCTGATCCTGCGCGCGGCCGAACTGCACGACCGCGCCGGCACCAATGTGCGCCTGGTCTATTCGGACGATCTCAAGCATGCCGCCCATGCCGAGGCCGCCGGCCAGGGCCTGAGCTTCGACCAGTTCCGCCAGCAGCTGGTGGCCGGCCTGCAGGGCGAGCCAGAGACCCACTGAGCCGCATGGCCGTTTCCGCCTCGCGCGTCGGCGTGCGGCCGCTGCTGCGTACCGATGCGACCGCGCTGATCGCCGCGCACCGCGCCAGCGTGGCCCTGCATCGTCCCTGGGTGTCGCCCTGCCTGGACCAGGCCGGGTTCGAGGCCTGGTTCGCCCGCACCCTGGCCGATGACTACGTGAGCCTGATCGCGCGCGAACGCAACAGCGGCGCCATCGTCGGGGTGTTCAACGCCAGCCAGATCAGCCGCGGCAACCTGCTCAGCGCCTACCTGGGCTACTACGCCTGCGTGCCCTGCGCAGGGCGCGGCCTGATGCGCGAGGCGCTGCCGCAGGTGACCGCGTATCTGTTCGGCGAGGTCGGCCTGCATCGCCTCGAGGCCAATATCCAGCCCGGCAACGCCGCCTCGATCGCGCTGGCCCGCGGCGCCGGCTTCCGCCTGGAAGGCTTCTCGCCGCGCTATCTGCGCATCGACGGCATCTGGCAGGACCACGAGCGCTGGGCGCTGCTGGCCGACGAGGCCGGCTTCTAGCGGCTTCAGCCCGCGGTGTCGGCCGCAGCGGCCGCCGGCACCTGCCAGCCGCAGCTGCGCCCCTCGTTCTGCTGCTTGAGCCAGGCCTGCAGGGGCTGGAAATATTCCAGCATCGGGCCGGCGTCCATCGTCTCGCTGCCGGTCAGCGCCTTGAGCGTCTGCGGCCAGGGCTGGCTGGCGCCCTGGCTCAGCATCGCCCAGAACTTCTGCCCGGCGACCTTGTTGCCGTAGAAGCTGCACTGGTTGAGCGGGCCGGTGTGGCCGGCGGCATCGCACAGCGCCTTGTAGAACTGGAACTGCAGGATCGCCGCCATGAAGTAGCGCGTGTACGGCGTGTTGGCCGGCACGTGGTACTTGGCGCCGGCGTCGAAGTACTCCTCGCCGCGCGGCGTGGCCGGGGCCACGCCCTGGTACTGCGCCTTGAGCTGCCACCAGGCGCGGTTGTAGTGGTCCGGCTTGATCGAGCCGTCGAACACGCCCCAGCGCCAGCGGTCGATCATCAGCCCGAACGGCAGGAAGGCCACCTTGCTCAGCGCCATGCGCATCTGCGCGTTGACCAGCGCCGGTTCGTCCTGCGTCGCCTCGCGCACCAGGCCGATCGAGGCCAGGTAGCGGGGCGTCATCGCCAGCACGATGGTGTCGCCGATGGCCTCGTGGAAGCCATCGTTGGCGCCGGCCTGGAACACCGGCGGCTGCCGGTGGTAGGCCAGGTCGTAATACAGGTGCCCCAGCTCGTGGTAGAGCGTGGTGAAGCTGTCCTCGTCGGGCCGGATGCACATCTTGGTGCGCACGTCGCCGGCCATGTCCATGTCCCAGGCGCTGGCGTGGCAGACCACCTCGCGGTCGCGCGGCTTGATGAACTGCGCGCGGGTCCAGTAGCTCTCAGGCAGCGGCGGCATGCCCAGCGAGGTGTAGAAGTCCTGCGCGCGCCGGGCCATGTCCTTGGCGCTGGCCAGGTCCGCGTCGCGGCGCAGGTCGCCCAGGCGCGCGATGGCCGCATCGTAGGCGCTGCGGCTCAGGCGCTCGCGTTCGTTAGCGTCGGGCGCGTGGCCCAGGGCGCGCAGTTGCGCGCCATAGGCCGCATCGCGCGCGGATTCGAACGGGTCTGTGGTGTCCAGGCCGGCGTCGGTCAGGGTGCGCTCGTACTGGGCGTCGTTGCGCGCCTGCAGCGCGCCGGTGATGTCCAGCGCGTCGGCCTCGGGATAGGGCTGCAGCAGGTCCCACAGGTTGCTCCAGTCCTGCTGCCACATATTGCCCATCAGATGCGCCGGCAGCAGGCCGCCGTCGACCTGGCCGCGCATGCCGTAGCGCGCCTCCAGCCGGGTGCGCGCGTAGCAGTGCAGCTGCTGGTACAGCGGCTTGACCTGGTTCCACAGGCGATCGGTCTGCGCGGCGATCTCGCCCGGGGCCATGTCGTAGCCGCTGCGCCACTGCTCGCCGGCATCGGCGAAGCCGATATCGCGCGCGCCCTCGTTGATCAGGTCGACGAACTGCCCATAGCGCGCCCGCATCGGCGTGGCCGCATCGTGCCAGCCGCTCCAGGCCTGCAGCTGGGCGTCGTAGTCGCGGCTGTGGGCCAGCACCTGTTCCAGCTCGCCCAGGCTGCGGCAGCTGCGCGTCGGGCCGTCGCCGGTGCAGGCCTTGCCGGCGCCGTACATGCCTTCCAGCTCGGTCGACAGCTGGGTCAGGCGCGCCAGCTTGGCCGGGTCCTGCGGCGCGGGCATGGCGCTCATCAGCTTGAGCAGGTGGATGGCGCGCGCATCGGAGGGCGCCATCTGCTGGCCCTCGAAACGCCGCGACTGCGCGATCCAGGCATTGAGCTGAGTCAGCGCGCGCTCGTTGGCCTTGGCGGCCAGGCGCTGGCTGTCCGGATTGATGTAGGTCGAGGACAGCCACTGCGCCGTGCTCACCTCCGGCGCGCTCTCGCGCAGGCCGGCGTTGACGCGCGCGACGAAGGCCTGCGCGGTCTCGCCCTCGGGCGCGGCGTGGATCCCATCGGCCGGCGGCTGGTCCGAACCGCAGCCGGCCAGGGCCAGCAGCGACACGGCGCCCAGGGCGAACACGAGGTGGCGTGGCGGCACGGCGCGCTTCCTTTGCTTCAGGCGGTGAGCCCGCAGGCTAGAGAAGCCGACCAGGCGCCGCAAGCACGGCTCATGGCGCGCTTGCGGGCGCGCCGGGGTCGGGCAGGGCGGCGCGGATGCGCGCGCGCAGGCGCTCGGCGCGGCGGCGGATCTTGCGCCGGCCCAGCGCGCCGACCCAGCGCGAGAACGGCACGATCTCCTTGCCGGCCACCACCGACTTGGCGTCCACGCAGACCAGGCGCACGCCGTCCCCGTCGGGCAGCACCAGCAGGTTGCCGGCGTTGAGGTCGAACAGCGGGATGCGATGGCGCAGCAGCCATTGCTCGAACACGCTCACCGCCGCGCACAGGGTCGCGGCCGGATAGCGCGGCGCCTCGAACAGCAGCGCGTACAGGCTGGGCGCGTCGCCGCCCTCGGGCAGGGTCACCCGCTGGCAGCACAGGGCCTGGCCGTAGACGGTGCGGAACATGCCCAGCACGGTGGCCAGGTGCGGCGCCAGCTCCTCGGCCGGGATGCGCGCGGACAGCTGCAGCCAGGCGCGCAGCTCGGCGTGGTTCTCATCGCGCGCGGGCTTGCGCTGCGCGCGCCAGCGCGCCAGCCGCTGGCGCAGGCCCACGCGCGTGCGCTGCGCCGGCGGCAGCATGAATTTCAGGCATTGGCGCGTGTCGCGCCGGTCGATCACGCACACGCGGTTGGCGCCGCGGCCGATCACGATCATGTGGTTCCAGGCCTGTCCGGGCCTGGGAGCGGCAGTGGTGTCCATGCGCGTCCCCGAACGCGAAGAAGTGGGTCGTCGAAGCCGTGCGCCGTCAGTGCGGCAGGCCGCGCTGGGCCAGCCAGCGGCGCGCGTCCTCGGCGTCGTGCTGCATCCAGCCGGCGGTGGAGCCCATGCGGAACGAATAGCCCCAGGCGTCCATGTCGGCCATCAGCCGCGCGCGGCCCACGCCGGGCAGCTCGTCGGCCAGCACCACCTGCAGGTAGCAGGTGGCGTCTTCCTCGATGTCCGAATCGGTGGCATCGGTGTGCACCAGCGCGCGCGCCTCGGGCGTGAGCACGATCAGGTGGCAGGCCTCGTGCAGCAGCGAGTGCACCGGCGTGTCGCCGCGCACGTAGACGTTGTGCGCGATCACCCCGGCCTCCGGATCGCCCCAGAAGCTGCCCGGGATCGGCACGCCGTCGGGCACCCGGTGCAGCACCAGGTCGAAGCGCGCCAGCAGCGCGGCCAGCGTGTCGAACGGCAGTTCGTCCACGCGCAGCACCGTGGCCATGGCCGCCTCGCTGCCGGGCGGCGGGGCGGAATCGGAAGCGGGCAGGGCGTTGTGCGGGGACGACATGGGGGCGGTGCTTGTGCGCAAGGCGCGGGCATGGCGGCCCGCGCCGGGTTGGATCAGGCCTTGCCTTCGGGCAGGGCCACCGAGATGTCCAGCACGTCGTGATCGCCTTCCTTGAGCAGGTCGACCTTGACCGCGTCGGCGTCGATGTTGACGTACTTCTTGATCACTTCCAGCAGCTCGCGCTGCAGCAGCGGCAGATAGTCCGGCCCGCCGCGCTGGGTGCGCTCCTGGGCGATGATGATCTGCAGACGGTTCTTGGCCGTCTCGGCGGTGTTCTTCTTGGCCTTGAGGAAATCGAACATGCCCATGTTCAACCTCCGAACAGCTTGCTGAAGAAGCCCTTCTTCTCCGTTGTGGTGAAGCGCATCGGGCGGTCTTCGCCCAGCAGGCGCGCCACCGCATCGTCGTAGGCCTGGCCGGCCGGGGATTCCAGATCCAGGATCACCGGCTCGCCCTTGTTGGAGGCGTTGAGCACATCGCCCGACTCGGGGATCACGCCGATGGTCTTCAGGCCCAGGACCTCTTCCACGTCCTTGATCGAGAGCATTTCGCCGGTCTCCACGCGCGCCGGGTTGTAGCGCGTCAGCAGCAGGTTGGGCTTGAGCGTGCCGCCCTGTTCGGCCTTGCGGGTCTTGGAATCCAGCAGGCCCAGGATGCGGTCGGAGTCGCGCACCGAGGACACTTCCGGATTGACCACCACGATCGCCTTGTCGGCGAAGTACATCGCCAGGAAGGCGCCCTTCTCGATGCCGGCCGGCGAGTCGCAGACCACGAAGTCGAAGCCGTCGGCGTCCAGGTCCTTGAGCACCTTCTCCACGCCTTCGGTGGTCAGGGCGTCCTTGTCGCGGGTCTGCGAGGCGGCCAGCACATACAGCGTGTCGAAACGCTTGTCCTTGATCAGCGCCTGCTTGAGCGAGGCCTCGCCCTGGGTGACGTTGATGAAGTCGTACACCACGCGGCGCTCGCAGCCCATGATCAGGTCCAGGTTGCGCAGACCCACGTCGAAGTCGATGACGGCGACCTTCTTGCCGCGCCGGGCCAGGCCGACGGCCAGGCTGGCGCTGGTGGTGGTCTTGCCTACGCCGCCCTTGCCGGACGTGACGACGATGATCTCAGCCAATGGTGTTCTCCTGGGAAATGTGAAATGCGGTGGAGCGTTGCCATGTTGCGGGAACGGCCCGGCGAGGGGCCATCTTTGCCGCGCTAGGTCTGCGCGGCGATGTTCAGCTGTCCGTCCTCCAGCCACACCTGCACGGGCTTGCCGTGCAGCGCGCGCGGGACGTCGTCCAGCACCTTGTAGTGGCCGGCCACGGCGACCAGTTCGGCGTGGAAGGCGCTGCAGAAGATGCGCGCGTCCTCGTTGCCTTGGGCACCGGCCAGCGCGCGCCCGCGCAGCGGGCCGTAGATATGGATCGAGCCGTCGGCGATGACCTCGGCGCCGGCGCCGACCGAAGTCAGCACGGTCAGGTCGCGCTGCTCGGCATAGATCTGCTGGCCCGAGCGCACCGCGGTCTTGAGCACCATGCCGGGCTGCGCGACGGCCTTGGGCTTGGGCGGCTCCGGGGCGGGCGGGGGAGGCGGAGGCGGCGGCGCGGCCTGGACCGGCTCGCTGCGCTCGTACTGGGCGCGGAACTTGGCCAGCAGCGGCAGGCCGAGCTGTTCGGACAGCGCCTCGATCTCGGCCGTGCCGTAGGCCAGGGCCACCGGCAGCACGCCGGCGCCGGTCAGGCCGTCGACCAGCGCCCGGGCGGTGGTCAGGTCCGGGGCCTGGATCAGGCCGCCGAAGTCCACGATCACCGCGGCGCGGCCGAACAGCTTGGGCGCGCGATCCACGCGCTCGCGCATCTCGCGCACCAGCGCGGCCACGTCCAGCGTGCGCACGCGCAGGTTGGCGATGCCGACCTGGCCGATCTTCAGTTCGCCGGCCTGCTCGTAGTTGGGGGTGGTGGGGGACGGGCTGCTCATGCGTTGTTCGCCCCCTGCGCGCCGGCGGGGGTGAAGGCGCGGGTACGCGTCCACGGGGTCTGCGGCAGCTTGCCGCCGTAGGTCTCCAGCACCCAGGGATAGCTGCACAGCTCCTTCATCAGCATGCTGGCGCGGACCTTGACGCCGGCCATGACGTGCTGGCCGACCTCGCGGAAGCCGAAGCTGCCATGGAACAGCAGCGCCGAGTCGGCGCCGTGGTCCAGGAACACCTCGCAGGCCAGCTGCGGGTAGCGCAGCTCGGCATAGCTCTGCACATCGGCATAGAAAGCCCGGCCCACGCCGCCGCCGCGGCGGCGGCTGGCCACCACGATGCGGTCGATATAGAAGAAGGCCGGATAGCGCTCCTGGAACCAGCGGTAGTTGCTGCTGTCGTGCTCCTGGCCGGCGCCGAAGCCGACCAGGAAGCCGGCCAGGTTGCCATCGCGCTCGGCGACGCGGAAATACTCGGCGCGCTCGTAGAACTCGTGCACACGGGCGCTGTCCAGCGGCAGGATCGCCAGACCAGCGTTGTTGTTCAGGGCCAGGACGGAATCCAGCTCGCGCTCGCGCACGTCGCGGATGACGATGGACATCGGGCTTCAACTCCGGGGGAAAACTGCGCCCGACACCGCCGGGGCGGGCCGATTATCGCATGGGTGGCTGGCCGCTGCGGCAGGTCGGATGCGCGCAGGCATGACTTCAGGCCGGGTCGCGGGTCGCGGCGCGCCCGTAAGATGCCGCCATGCTCGGACGAATCGCCCACACCCGCCTGTTGCGTGCCGCCGGGCTCTACACCTGGGCGCTGGTCGGCATTCCCATCGTGCTCAACGCCTGGTTCCTGCCGCCCTCGCGCGGGGCCGAGGGCGCCAGCCTGAACGTGCCGATGTCACTGCTGGCCTATCTGGCCTTCGGCCTGTGCTACTGGCTGGCCACCCGCACCCTGCACGAGCGCCCGCCGCAGCATCACAGCCTGTCCAGCGTGCTGTTGCTGCTGGTGATGATCTCCTCGGCCGTGGCGGTGGGCTTCTATACCCGCACCGGCCTGGGCGCGCTGCTGCTGGCGGTGGTGGCCGGCGTGCTGCCGTGGATGCTGGAGCTGCGCTGGGCGGTGCTGTGGCTGATGTTCGCCCACGTGCCGCTGGTGCCCTCGTTCATGGCGCTGGACGACTTCAACTTCTGGGAGTCGGTGTTCCAGTCCTCCTTCTATGTGGGCTTCGCCGCCTTCGTGCTGGTCACCGCCTATGTGGCGCGGCAGCAGGCCCAGGCGCGCGAGGAGCAGCGCCGGCTCAACGCCGAGCTGCGCGCCACCCGCGTGCTGCTGACCGAGAGCGCGCGCGTCAACGAGCGCACCCGCATCTCGCGCGAGCTGCACGACCTGCTCGGCCACCACCTCACCGCGCTCAGCCTCAACCTGGAAGTGGCCAGCCACATCACCGAGGGCCGCGCCCAGGAGCATGTGCGCCAGGCGCACACCCTGGCGCGGCTGCTGCTCAACGACGTGCGCGAGGCGGTCAGCCAGCTGCGCGAATCCGGCTCGATCGACCTGGCCGCCACCCTGCGCCCGCTGGCCGAGCACGTACCCTCGCTGCACATCCATCTGGACCTGCACGAGCCGTTGACCCTGGAGGATCCCGAGCGCGCCCACGTGCTGCTGCGCTGCGCCCAGGAGATCATCACCAACGCCGTGCGCCATGCCGCGGCGCGCAATCTGTGGATCCGCTGCCGGCGCGAGGGCGCCGAGCTGGTGATGGACGCGCGCGACGACGGCCGCGGCGCGGCCGAGCTGATCGGCGGCAACGGCCTGCGCGGCATGCGCGAGCGCCTGCGTCAGTATGGCGGCCAGCTGCAGCTGGACACCGCGCCGGGGGCGGGCTTCCGCCTGGCCCTGCGCCTGCCGGCGGCCAGCGACGATCCGCTGCTGTCCGGCCCGCTGACGCCGGCCCCGGCGCCCCTGATTTCTTCCGGAGAACTTCCATGATCCGCGTCTGCCTGGTCGACGACCAGAACCTGGTCCGCCAGGGCATCCGTTCGCTGCTGGCCCTGGACGACGGCATCGAGGTCGTCGGCGAGGCCGCCGACGGCCGCCAGGCGATCGAGCTGATCCCGCAGGTCCGCCCCGACGTGGTCCTGATGGACATGCGCATGCCGGTGATGTCCGGGCTGGAGGCGCTGCAGGCGCTGGCCCGCGCCGGCCAGCTGCCCCCCTCGATCATCCTGACCACCTTCGACGACGACCAGCTGGTGCTGGCCGGGCTCAAGGCCGGCGCCAAGGGCTATCTGCTCAAGGACGTCTCGCTGGAACAGCTGGTCGGCGCCATCCGCACCGTGGCCGAGGGCGGCTCGCTGGTGCAGCCGGCCGTGACCCAGCGCCTGCTCTCGGGCCTGGAGCACATGCGCAACGAGTTCGTCAGCCTGGACCGCCCGGACCCGCTGACCGACCGCGAGACCGAGATCCTGCGCCTGATGGCCTCGGGCTTCTCCAACAAGGAGATCGCCAATTCGCTGGGCGTGGCCGAGGGCACGATCAAGAACCACGTCTCCAACATCCTGTCCAAGCTGGGCGTGCGCGACCGCACCCGGGCGGTGCTGAAGGCCTTCGAGCTGCAGCTGGTCTGAGGCAGAGGGGCCAACGGGCCTTTCCCCACACGCCGCCGACATCCCCCGCCACCGTCATTCCCGCGAAAGCGGGAATCCAGGGACTTCGGGGCTCTACCGCGTGAGGGTCCATAGATTCCCGCTTTTGCGGGAATGACGGCTTTCTTGTTAGCCGTTCTGTCCAGCTTCGGGGCACGCAGGCGCGCCCATTCAGCTCCGGCCTTCGCCTTGAGTTGGCAGGTCCGCAAAAGAGCATGCGCCCCGCACCAATCCTCCTCGGGAGCCGCCAAGGCGGCGAAGAAGCTTTCCCGACAAAGCCCTTCGCCGCCATGGCGCCCACCTGTAGAGCGGAGCTTGCTCCGCTTGGGGCCGTCCCCACGAACCGAACGAAGAGCAGCGGAGCGAGCTCCGCTCTACAGGCAGGCCGCTGCGAGATTTGAGGAGACAGTTGCTCCCACAGGGCCAGTCTCCGACCGCGCTACCACACCGCACAGGCGCCCTTCGACAGCGCTCACACTCCAGCTGGTATGCCCTTGGTCTGTTAAGACTTCGTTCTCGCAGCAGAAGGCAATGATTCCGGTGCATTTTTCGGCTGACCGTCTCGATCCAAGCCTGCTACGATTCAGGACTGACTTGTTCCTTAACCCCCCATGGCCTCTCACCGGCCCCGGAGACCGCTGAATGACCCGTTTGCTCGAGTTCTTGATCGCCCTGGCGCTGGTATTGGCGCTGTTCCTGGTCATCGGCGTGGTCCTGCCGTCCCATCGGCACCTCGAAGGAAGCGTGGAAAGCAACCGCAAGATGACCATCGTGTACGACACGGTGAACAACGTGCGGCGCCTCAAGGATTGGAGCCTGATGCTGCCGGGTGACCCGGCCCACCTGAAGTATTCCGGCGGTGCCGATGGCAACGTCGGCAAGGGCGCCAAGGTCGAGTTCACCTCGGACGTGGCCAGCGCCTGGAAGAGCGGCAGCTGGGAAATCACCGACAGCCAGGCCCCGCCCGCTGGCGGCGGCCCGGCCAAGGTGGTCTACGCGATCGTCGACCAGACCCCGGGCAGCAACAAGTCCTCGGAGATCAACCTGACCCCGACCGGCCGCAACAACCGCAACGTGCGCATCAGCCAGTCCTATGACGTGGACTACGGCTGGAACCTCTATGGCCGCTTCCTGGGCATGTACATCAAGAGCCAGATCGGCGACTCGCTCGATGCCGGCCTGGCCAAGCTCTCGTCCAACCTGGCGACCATCCCCAACTTCGACTATCGCGTCGAAGGGACCAAGCTGACCGACCTGAAGATCACCGAGGTCCCCGCCGAGAACCTGCTGGTGGTCAACGCTGGCAGCATCGAGCGCAGCAACGACGCGATCAAGAAGTCGATCCTGGCCAACCAGGAGTGGATCAAGCGCGTGATGGAGGCCAACGACCTGGAGCCCGCCGGTCCGTTCCGCATCGTCACCACGGAACTGGCCACGCAGACCTACACCTTCGACGTGGTCCAGCCGGTCCGCAAGAAGGGCGGCGCGGCCAAGGCCGACGATGCCGCCGCGGCGACGCCGGCGCCGGCGGGCGATGCGGCGCAGCTGCAGGTCAAGACCGCCGGGACCCCGGTGACCTACGTGCACACCGATGCGCACCAGGCCGCCACCGCCAAGTACACCGGCTACATGTCCGAGCTGGACGCCGCCCGCAACGGCCTGCGTGCCTGGGCGCTGACCAACGGCCATGCCATGACCGACCGTCCGTACGAGACCTGGAACAGCGGCGTGGACAAGTCGTTCACCGACGAGAGCTCCACCTACGACATCTACTGGGCGATCAAGTACTGATCGCCGGCGCCTGACGGGCGCCCGCTTCGATGTCCACGCGCCGCGCCTTCGCATCCCGAAGGCGCGGCGTTTTCATTTGCGGCCGGCGTGGCCGCGTCTTGCACAGGGGTGTCGCATGATCCTGCTTCGTTCGCCCGTTCCCTCACCGCTGGCGGCCATCGGCGCGGTGCTGTGCGCGCTGTCCATCGGCCTGGCCGCCTACGCCGCCCACGGCGTGGCCGACGCCAAGGCGCAGGCCGCGCTGCAGAGCGCCTGCCTGTACGGTTTCGGCCATGGCATCGCGCTGGCGGCCCTTGCACCGCGCGCCCGGCGCGCGCTGGGCCAGTGGGCGCTGCGCCTGCTGCTGGTCGGCACGCTGCTGTTTTCCGGCAGCATCGCCGCGCACCATCTGGCCGGGGTCAGCAGTGGGCTGGCACCGGCGGGCGGGGTGGCGATGATGCTGGCCTGGCTGCTCTGGGCGGTGGACGTGCTGCGCCGCTGAAGGCGCCGCGCCGGGTGCCGGGCCTCAGCCCTGGTGCCGCCAGTGCCAGGGCTCGTAGACGATGCCGTGCGGGTTGTCGCGCGGATAGCTCATGGCGAAGCCGAAGCGGCCGGCATGCGCGCCCAGCCAGGCGAAGGCGGGCGTGCGTTCGAAGGACTCCTCGGCCGGCGCCTCGCCGGGCGTGCCGATGTCCAGCGCGGTGCCGGCATGGTGTTCGCTGTAGCCGGGGGCGGCGTTGACGGTGAGGATCTGCTCGACCGTCTGGCCGCGCGCGCGCTTGCGCTCGAAGATGCCCAGTTGGTAAGCGTGGCTGCGATAGCCGGAGATCGCGTCCAGCCGCACCTGGTCCTCCCATGCCGCGGCCTGCATGGCACGCCAGGCGCGGCCGGCCGCGCGGGTCAGCCAGAGCGGACGGTCGTAGCGATCGCGCCCGGCCAGCCAGAGCGTGGCCGGCTCGGCGATCAGCGCCAGGCCGGTGCGCGTGGCGTAGTCGTCGGCGTCCAGGCCCAGGCGGTCCAGGCGTCTGCGCAGGCCGGTGAGGGGCAGGTCCGCCTCGCCGGCGCCGGGCAGGGGGCGCGCCTGTTCGATGGCCTCCAGGCGGTCCAGCGCCTCGTCGATGCCCGGCGTGCGGCTCCAGCCGGGCAGCAGGCCGACCAGGCCCTCGGGCACCACGGCGGCCAGGTAGCGGCCGTCGTCCTTGCGCCGCAGGACGCGCGAGGCGCGGGCCAGCACGCGCGCATCGGCGTTGGCGCGCGCGCGCAGCAGCGGCGCCGGCCATAGCTCCACCTCGGCGGTGTTGAGCAGCAGGCCGGTTTGGGGCAGGGGGTGAGCAGACATGCGCGCCACTCTAGCGTGCGTGCCCGCGGCGCTCGTGCAGCAGCGCCAGCAGCCCGTGCGGATCGCGCACGTCCAGCAGCAGCGCGTGGCCGGCCGCGGTGGGCAGCCACAGCACGTGGCGGCTGTCGGCGGTGGCGACGAAGGCCTTGCGCTTGTTGCGCAGCCGGTACCAGCCGCTGCGCAGTCCGGGCAGGGAATAGCCGCGGGTCTTGAGCTGCGGGCGCAGTTCGAGGTGCTCGTCCAGGTCGATCACGCGCGCCTGCGCCAGCTGCAGCTGCGCCAGGGCCACGCGGCTGCGGAAGAAGGTGCTGCGCACGTCCAGTTCGCCGTGGTCGATGCGCAGCGCCTGCCGGCGCAGCGCCCAGTCCAGTGCGGCCCACAGCGGCACGGTCAACATCGCCACCGACGCCAGTTGGAGGGCGATGGCGCCGAGGACGCCACCGGCCGGCTGCGGGGTCGCCCGACCCGTCAGAGGCGCGATCGCCAGCGCTGCGGCGCTGAGCAGCAGCGGCAGGCCGACCACCAGCACGAACAGCCACAGCCGCGCGCTGCCGGGCGGCGGCGTGAGGGCCGGCGCCGCGCCCGCCGCATGCGATCGTGCGTGCGATGTCATGGCCGCACCAGGCCGATGAGCGGCATGGCCACGTGCAGGACCAGGTCGGCGCAGAAGTGGCCGAGCATCGCCATCTCCAGTCCGCGCCGCCAGTACAGCCAGCCGAACACGACCCCGCCCACGCCGTTGAGCAGCAGGGTGCGCGCCACCACGCCGGGCGTGAGACCCCAGACCTGGGCGGCCGTCGGCAGGTGGCCGGCGCCGAACAGCAGCGCCGCGACGAGGATCGCCGCCCAGTACACGCCGGCACCGGGCACGGCGCGACGCAGGCGCGCCACGCCCCAGACCAGCAGGGTCATCAGGAACAGGCGCAGCTGCAGTTCCTCGGCGATCCCGCCATAGAACGACGCCAGCGCGCCGTTGATGGCCGAGGCCTGCGCGTCGACGTGCGCCGGGGGATGCGCCATTGGCGGCAGCCAGCGATCGGCCAGCGGCGAGAGCGCCACGATCGCCAGGCCCGCGCCCACGCCCAGCAGGGCGCTGGTGGCCGGGCGCAGCCGCGTCCAGTCCGGCGGGGTGCGATCGACCAGCCAGGCGCGCAGCACCGGGCTGCCCAGGCCGACGCGGTGACCCATGCGCAGGCCCAGCCAGGCCATCGCGCCGATGAGCACCACGGTCTGCAGCGCCTGCAGCACCATGACCAGCCCCAGCGGCACCGGCAGCCTGGCGAAGCGCTCGGGCATGGTCTGCGCCAGATAAGGCATCAGCGCCACCACCGCCAGCGCGGCGAGCACGCCCCAGACCGCGGCGAGCTTGAGATCGTCCACGCCGCGCGGCGCGGCCGGTGCGGGGGCGGCGTTCATTGCGGACGCTTGAAGACCAGCACCACCGGCTGCGCCGGCGCCGGCACGATCAGGTTGACCAGCTCCCAGCCCTGGTTGCCCTGCCTGGTGAGTTCCTCCTGGACCAGCTCGGTCTTCAGGGCGCCCAGCAGGCTGGGCTTCACTTCCACGGTGAGATAGCTCCAGCGGCGGTCGGTGCTCATGCGTCGTCTTCCTGTGGATCGGGGATCGGGGGTCTGGGCAGGCGGCCGGCCTTGCGCAGCGCGTCGCGCAGCAGGTACTCGATCTGCGCGTTGAGCGAACGCAGGTCGTCGTCGGCCCACTTCTGGGCCGCGGCGAGCACCTCGGCGCTGATGCGCAGCGGGTAGGCCTTCTTCTCTGCCATATGGGCTCAGTCGTCCCTATGCCGGCGTCCACGCCGGACGACGAACACGACGATCGAGGCGACGAGGACGGCAGCTGAGACGTGGGCAGGCACTGGCGTTGCTCAGTACAAGCTGCCGGCGTTGACGATCGGCTGGGTCGCCCGATCGCCGCACAGCACCACCAGCAGGTTGCTGACCATCGCGGCGCGACGCTCCTCGTCCAGCTGCACGGTGCCGCTTTTTTCCAGCTCGGCCAGGGCCATTTCGACCATGCCCACCGCGCCGGCGACGATGCGCGTGCGCGCGGCGATGACCGCGTTGGCCTGCTGGCGCTGCAGCATGGCCTGGGCGATCTCCGGCGCGTAGGCCAGGTGGCTGATGCGCGCCTCGATCACGTCCACGCCGGCCTGGGTCAGGCGCTCGTCCAGGTGGTGCTTGAGCTGCTCGCTGATCTCGGCCGGATGGCTGCGCAGCGAGACCTGGCCGTCCTCGTGCTGGTCGTAGGGATGGCTGGTGGCCATTGCGCGCAGCGCCGCCTCGGACTGGATGTGCACGAAGCTCTCGTAGTCGTCCACGTTGTAGACCGCCTCGGAGGCCACGCTGACCTGCCAGACGATGACCGCGGCGATCTCGATGGGCGAGCCGTCCAGCTCGTTGACCTTCAGCCGGCCGCTCTCGAAGTTGCGCACGCGCAGGGAGACCTTCTTCTTGGCGTAGAAGGGGTTGTTCCAGCGCAGGCCGGACTGCTTGTCGGTGCCCACGTACTTGCCGAACAGGCTGATCACCGCGGCCTGGTTGGGCTGCAGCGTGTACAGGCCGATCAGGCAGAACAGCAGCGCCGCGGCCAGCACGATGGACACCACCACCCGCGCCGCCGAGGCCACGCCGGCGCCGTCCGGGTCGGGGCCCAGGCCGGTGGCGAACAGCCACACCGCGCCGGCCAGCAGCACCAGCAGGACCAACAGGAAGGGAAGGCCGGGCAGGGAACGGACGGGTTGTTCTTTCATGGTGGTGTCCTCGGATGTCGAGAGAAAGATATCAAATTGATATCGTCCTGCAAGCGCCGTCCGTCGGCGCAGGCGGACCGGGTCGGTCCGGGGACGGAGAGGCGGGCTGGCTAGAATGGCCGCCCCTTCTGCCTGGATCCGTCGCCCATGACCACGCTCGGCACGCCGCGCTCGCCTTCCGCCACCCGCGTCCTGCTGCTCGGCTCGGGCGAACTGGGCAAGGAGGTGGCCATCGAGCTGCAGCGCTTAGGCGTGGAGGTCATCGCCGCCGACCGCTATGCCGACGCGCCGGCCATGCAGGTCGCCCACCGCAGCCATGTGCTGGACATGCTCGACCCGGCCGCGCTGCGCGCGCTGATCGCGCAGGAGCGGCCGCACCTGGTGGTGCCGGAGATCGAGGCCATCCACACCCCGACCCTGGTCGAGCTGGAAGCCGATGGTCTGCACGTGATCCCGACCGCGCGCGCCGCGCGCCTGACCATGGACCGCGAAGGCATCCGCCGCCTGGCCGCCGAGACGCTGGGCCTGCCGACCTCGCCGTACCGCTTCGTCGACACGCGCGAGGACTATCTCGCCGCGGTCGCGGCCATCGGCCTGCCGTGCGTGGTCAAGCCGCTGATGTCCTCCTCGGGCAAGGGCCAGAGCACGCTGCGCAGCGAGGCCGACATCGCCCCGGCCTGGGACTACGCGCAGACCGGCGGCCGCGCCGGTGCCGGGCGCTGCATCGTCGAGGGCTTCATCGACTTCGATTACGAGATCACCCTGCTGACCGTGCGCCACGCTGGCGGCACCAGCTTCTGCGCGCCCATCGGCCACTGGCAGAAGGACGGCGACTACCGCGAGAGCTGGCAGCCGCAGCCGATGAGCGCGGCCGCGCTGGCGCGCGCCCAGCAGATCGCCCGTGCGGTGACCGACGACCTCGGCGGGCGCGGGCTGTTCGGCGTGGAGCTGTTCGTCAAGGGCGATGCGGTGTGGTTCTCCGAGGTGTCCCCGCGCCCGCACGACACCGGCCTGGTGACGCTGGTGTCGCAGGACCTGAGCGAGTTCGCCCTGCATGCGCGCGCCATCCTCGGCCTGCCGGTTGGCGCGGGCGATGGCGAGACGATCAAGACCGTCGCGCCTTCGGCTTCGTGCGCGATGCTGGCTCAAGGCCACGGCGTGCCCGTGTTCGCCCACGTCGAGGCCGCCCTGGCCGCGCCCGACACCGCGCTGCGCCTGTTCGGCAAGCCGCGCGTGGAAGGCCAGCGCCGCGTCGGCGTCACCCTGGCCCGCGGCGCCGATATCGACGCCGCCCGCGCCAAGGCGCGCGAGGCCGCGGCGGAGATCGAGATCACGCTGGCCTGAGGGAGCCGCGATGCAGGAGCAGACGCAGAGGTCGTGGGCCGCGCTGGGTGAAACATTGCAGCCCCGGCATCGGCAGGCGCTCGTCGAACTCCTGGCCTGGGTGCCGCAGATCGTCGCGCCGGCGGGCGTGGTCGTGTCGGGCAGCATCGTGCGCGGCAATCCAGGGCCGTCCAGCGATCTGGATGTGGTCATCCTCCATGACGGCGCGTGGCGCCGTCGCGTGCAGCGCCGCTTCAACGGCGTGCCGGCCGAACTGTTCTTCAATTCCCGCGCCTGGCTGCTGCACGCCATCCACAGTGAGGCCGATGCGGGCCGGCCGGTGATGGCGCACATGCTGGCCACCGGCGTCCTGGTGGCCGATACCCGCGGCGCGATGGCGGACTTGCAGCGCCTGGCCTCGGAACGGCTGCAGCGTGGCCCCGGTCTGGACGAACAGGCGCTGACGCGCGAGCGCTACGCGGCGGCCACGCTGGTGGAGGATGCACTGGACTTCATCGCCGAGCCCGACGTGGCCGATGCGGTGCAGGCCCGCGCGCTGGCCGTCGAGTCGCTGGTGGCCTACCGGAGCCTGCAGCAGGGCCAGTTCCTGCCCCGGCCCAAGGAGCGCCTGGCGCTGCTCTCGCAAGCCGACCCGGCGTTGGCGGTGCTGTTGCGCCAGGCGCTCACCGGCTCGGGCGAGCAGGCCAGCGACGCGCTGCACGCTGCCTCCGATCGGATCCTGGGCGTCGCCGGCTTCTTCGAGTGGGATTCGGGCATCGATCCATCGCCGCCGCCAGTCGCGGGAGGTTGATCGCAGGCGCGTGTCTGCTTCCGGACGACGCTTGCGCTGTCCGGACGGCAGGGACGCTCAGGCCGATGCGGTCGCGTGTGCGTCGCTGGGCGCGGCCGGTCGGCGCAGCATGACAAGCACCACCAGCGCGGCGACGCCGGTGATGGCGCAGAGCACCCAGAGCAGCAGTTGCAGCGCATCGGTCTGCAGCGCGACCAGCCGTGCCGCGGGCAGCGCGGGAATCAGGCGCGCGGCCTGCGCCAGATCGCCGGCGGCCAGCGCGGCCGCCGCCGCCGGAGCGTGGTCGCCGGCTGCGCCCATGTGCACGAGGTGCGATCGACTCAAGGCGGCGAGCAGGGCGCCCACCAGCGCCAGCGCGATGCCTTCGCCGGCCACGCGCATCGTGCCGAAGATGCCTGCGGCCATGCCGGCGCGTGAGGTCGGCACGACGCTGACCGACAGCGCATCCATCAGCCCCCAGGGCAGGCCCGTGCCGGCGCCGATCACCAGCAGCGGCGCCACCAGACCGGCCGGCGGGCCGCCGATCCGGCTCGCCAGCCAGGCCAGCCCCAGCGCCGCCACGAGCAGGCCCACCCCCCGCACAGAGCGCCCGCGGACACCTCGCGCGCGAGCCGTGCGGCCAGCATCGGCACGCCCAGCATCGGCGCCGACAGCGCCAGCATGACCAGTCCCGCACGCGCCGGGTCGAGACCTTCGATGCCGATCAGGTGCAGAGGCAGCAGCACCAGCAGGACGACGTAGCCATAGCAGGTCGCCACCGGCAGCACCTGCACCCCGACGAAGCGCGCATAGCGGAACAGTGAGAGGTCGAGCATCGCCTGCGGACGACGGCCCTCGATCGCGATGAAGAGCGCCAGCAGCGCCAGGCTCGCGCCTGCGCAGCCCAGCGTGCCGGCGCCGAGCCAGCCATGCAGCGGGACCTGCATCAGGGCCAGGGTCAGCAGCGAAACGGTCGCGGTGAAGGCCACCGCGCCTGGCCAGTCCAATGGCCCGCTCGAAGGCGCCCGGCTTTCCCGCATGGCGCGGCGCGCCAGCCACCAGGCCGGACCCGCCAGCAGCGCGCCGGCGGCGAACACCGCCCGCCAGCCAAGCCAGACCACCAGGCTGCCCGCCAGCAGCGGCCCGATCGCCAGGCCGGTGCCGAAGGTGGTGCCCAGCAGGCTGAAGGCGCGCAGGCGCGCCGGGCCCTCGAAGCGTTGCGCCAGCGCCGCGCTGCCGCTGGCCAGGGACGCGGCGGCGGCGACGCCTTGGCAGGCGCGCAGCAGATCCAGCCACAGCAGGCTGGGCGCCAGGCACAGCAGCACCGAGCTGGCCGCGAACCCGGCCGTGCCGGCGAGGAACAGGCGCCGCCGGCCGAAGCGGTCGGCCAACGCGCCGGCCACCATCAGCAGGCTGCCGAAGGCCAGCATGAAGGCATTGGTGACCCAGTTCAGGGCCGCGGCGCTGCCGCGCAGATCGTGGGCGATGGCCGGCACGGCCAGCGCGCCAGCGGAAAAGCTCAGCGGCATGGCCAGGGCGACGGCGCAGACGGCCAGCAGCAACAGGCCGCCATGCGCGACAGGGGATGGGGATGAGACGTGGGACATGGCATCAGGGCGCGGAAAACGTCCTGACACGCTATGGCGTCTGCAACGCTCGAAAAACCACCAGGATTTCCGTAAATTGAGGAAAAAATCTCCGCAATGACCGCGGCATGGATCAGTTGTCCGCCATCAACGTCTTCGTCAAGGCCGCCGAGCTGCGCAGCTTCGTCGCCGCCGGTGCTTCGCTCGGCCTGTCGGCGTCGGCGGTGGGCAAGCGGATCGCCGCGCTGGAGCAATCGCTGGGCGCGCGCCTGTTCCAGCGGACCACGCGCCGCATCGTGCTGACCGAGTCCGGCCACCTGTTCCTGGAGCGCTGCCGCCGCATCCTGGATGAGCTGCAGGATGCCCAGGCCATGCTGTCGCAGGCCCAGCGCACGCCGCGCGGCACCCTGCGCATCGGCCTGCCGGTGATCGGCTACCGGTTCCTGCTGCCGCTGCTGCCCGAGTTCCGCCGCCTGTATCCGCAGGTCGAGCTCGACCTGGACTTCAACGACCGCATCGTGGATGTCGTCGAATCGGGCATGGACGCGGTGATCCGCAGCGGCGTGCTGCCCGACTCCAGCCTGATGTCGCGGCGGCTCGGACCGTTCCACTTCGTCCTGTGCGCATCGCCGGACTACCTGGCCCTGCGCGGCACGCCCCGCACCCCGGCGCAACTGCAGGCGCATGACGCGCTGCGCTTCCGCTTCCCGACCACCGGCAAGCTGCAGCCCTGGTCGCTTTCGGGGGTCGAAGGCGATGCGGGTCAGTCGGTGAACGCCGTGCTGACCTGCAACAACATGGAGGCCTTGCGCGCGGCGGCCATCGGCGGCATGGGCATCGCCTACATGCCCGAGTTCCTCGCCCGCGATGCGATCGAGGACGGGCGCCTGGTGTCCCTGCTGCCGGCCTTCATGGAGACACCGGGGCAGTTCTCCATCCTGTGGCCGTCCAGCCGCCAGCTCTCGCCGAAGCTGCGCGTCTGGGTGGACTTCCTCAGCGAGCGGCTGTTCGTCTCGCCCTGAAGCCCGGGGACGCGCGAGCGACGGCGATCGTCAGCGCTGCAGGTCCGCCCACACTAGATGATGGTCGCTGCCATCGGCGATGGCCGCGTGCGGATCGTCGCTGGCGGGCCAGAACACGCCGCCGCCCAGGTACGAGAAGCCTACCGACGGCAGCACGTAGTCCAGCCGCATCGCGCCGGCCTTGGGACCGAAGTCGCCGGTGACCTGGGCCGGGGCGCCGCGATGGGCGATGCCCTTGGCGGCGTAGGCGCGCGCGGTCGCCTCGCCGCCGGCGCTGGTCGGCGTGGGATGGCGCAGCACGCGCGGATGTTCGAGCAGTTCGACGACGGCCTCATGGCGACCGTCGCCGTCGACCGGGTCGTTGTTGAGATCGCCGGCGATGACGAACCGCGCGTCCGCCTCCAGCCCGCCGCAGCGGCCGGCGTCGTCGCACAGCCAGGCCGCGCCAGGCGCGTTGTCCAGGTAATAGCGCCACAGCGCGATTTCCTGCGCATTGCGCGCGCCGTTGCGGTCCTCCGGCCCGTCGAACACCGGCGGAGTCGGATGCGAGACCAGGAAGTGCACCACGCCGCCCGGCGTGCGCACCGGCACGTCCCAATGCGACTTGGACGACAGCCGCAGCTGCGGCCAGGCCACGGCCGAATACCAGGGCTTGCCATTGCGCGGATCGACCGGATTGGCGGCGCCGGGCACCTGCGACCACTTCAGCAGGCGGAAGCTGCGCACCGCGTCCGCATCGATCGGATACTTGGACAGCACCAGCATTCCGTACTGCCCCGGATGCAGGCCATAGCCCCAGGCATCGTTGCCGCCCGCGCGTCCCGGTCCGCCGACCTGGCCATCGTTGTCCAGGTCCAGGCCACTGGGTACGCCGGTGTTGACCTCGGCCAGATAGCGGTAGGGATAGCGCAGCGGCGCGCCGCCGCCCGGCTGGGCGACTTCGAGGAAACGATGCTGGAACAGATCGGCCGCGCGCTGCGCCGGGTCGTAGTCGAACTCGTTGAGCAGCACCAGATCGGGCCGCACGACCTGCAGCACCGCGGCGATCTTGCGCGCGTGCGCGCTGTCGCCTTCCAGTTCGGCGATCAGCCCGCCGGCCTGGTCCGAATACAGCGAGGTGTTGTAGGTCGCCACCCGCAGCGGGGCAGAGGGGGCGGGCGGCACGGCGGCATCGTGCGCGCAGCCGGCAAGCGTGGACAGGGCCATCAGGCAGAGCAGGGAAGTCAGTCGCATCGCAGGATTCTATGCGCCGCAGATGACACCCCGTGCCCTGGGCTGCCTTCAACGTCCGTCATTCCCGCGAATGCGGGATACCGCGGCTTTCGCACGTAAGCGCCAACGTCCTTGGGTTCCCGCTTTCGCGGGAACGACGACTGGGCGGGTCAGCGGCTAACCCGCCACATCCTCGATACGGTCCCAAGTGCGTCCGTCGAAGGCTTCCAGCGGCGCGAACCGGCGCTTGTAGGCCATCTTGCGATGACCATCGATCCAGTAGCCCAGGTACAGATGCGTGCGCAGGTCGCGTCGGGCCCAGTCGATCTGGCGCAGGATCGCCAGCGTGCCCAGGCTGCGTGCGGCCAGGTCCGGGTCGAAGAAGGTGTACACCGCCGACAGCGCGCCGGGCACCAGGTCGGTGACGGCCACCGCGATCAGCCGGCCGTCCTCGCGCAGTTCCAGGAAGCGCGTCTGCGACCAGCGCCCGACCAGGAACTGTTCGAACTCGTTCGCGCCGTGATCGTCCATGCCCCCACCGACATGGCGGCTGGTGAGGTAGCGCTGGTACAGGGCCAGATGCTCCTCGCTGCGCTGGGCGGGCACCACCCGCGCCTCGACGCCCGCATTGCGCGCCGCGCAGCGACGCTGGCTGCGATCGGGCGTGAAATGCGCCACCGGGATACGCACCGGCACGCATGCGCGACAGCCATGGCAATGCGGGCGATAGACCAGATCGCCGGAGCGACGGAAGCCCCACGACAGCGCGGTCGGATAGAACATCGGCAGGCGCGGATCGCGCGGGTCGAGCACCAGGTCGCGCGCCGTGCGCTCGGGCCAGTAGCCGCAGGCATGTTCGCCGGTATGGAACAGCCGCACGTCGTCGCGCGGCGGCAGGGCGCCGCTGCCCATCATGCCGCGCCTCCTTCTCCCCGCGCGCCGCACGCGCGCCGCGGCGGCGCGGCGGTGCAGAGCGGATGGGGCAGGGGCATCGGCATGGCCGCAGCATACTGTGCCCTCGCCGTCCCGCCATGTGAGATCGGGCCTGCGTCGTGGCGCGGGCAGACGACCTGCCGCCCGCCGCCGCCATCGCCGCCGGTCGGCGCCTCGTCTTGACGCGGCTGTCCGCCGTCTTAATGCGCCCGTGCCTGGGGTCAACGCGGGCCGCGATGCGGCGTTCTCCTTGCCAGTGGCACGTTGCCACGACACTGGAAGGAAGCACGCATGCGCAAGACCCTGATCGCGTTTTCCATCGTCGCTGCGCTGGGCGCCGGCACGGCCTGGGCCGCTGGCCAGGACGCCGGCACACCGCCCCCGCCGCCGCCGCCGTCGCCCAAGGCCCTGGACACCAACCAGGACGGCAAGATCAGCCGTGCCGAAGCCGCCGCCAACCCCTGGCTGGCCAAGCAGTTCGACGCTCTGGACAAGAACAAGGACGGCTTCCTGAGCCGCGACGAGTTGCCGCGCCCGCCGCGCGGTGAACGCGGCCACGGCCCGGGTCCCGATGGCTGGCTGTCCAGGCTGGATACCAACCACGACGGCCGCATCAGCGCCGCCGAAGCCAAGGCCGATCCCAAGTTCGCCGCCCGCTTCGCGGAGATGGACGTCAACAAGGATGGGTTCGTCGACAAGGCCGACTTCGAACAGAAGATCAAGCAGCGTCGTGACGAATGGTTCGCCAAGGCCGACACCAACAAGGACGGCCTGTTGAGCAAGGCCGAGTTCGACGCGGCCAAGCCGGACCGCCCGATGCATGGTCCGGGCGACGAGCGCGGTCCGCGTGGGCATCGCGGTGGCCCGGACGGCGTGCCGCCGCCCCCGCCGCCGCCGGCCGACGCACCGGCCAAGTCGTAACGGGTCGATTGCGGTTCAAGCAGCCCCGCGCCGGTAACGGCGCGGGGTTTTGCTTTTCAGGACGACCACGCCTTGACGCATGGCGCGGTCCTTTCCCGACGCTCCTGCCTCAGAACGGCAGGCGACCGCTGGCCATCATCCCCCAGACCAGGCCGCCGCCGCCCAGCGCCATGCCCAGCACGAAGCCGGCCCAGGCCATCCAGCGCTCGCGGCGGCGATCGCGCGCGGCCTTGATCGGATCGCGCTGCGCTTCCACGGCATGGCGCCGCGCCTTGATGCGCGGCTCGACCACCAGCCCCAGGTAGCTGACGCCGCCGAACAGTCCCAGCGTCAGCAGCAGCGGCACCAGCCAGCCATGGCCCCAGGACGCATAGGCGAGCATGCCCAGGACGAAGGCCAGCGAAAGCAGCGCGCTCAGCGCCGCGCTGCGCTTGAGCTGCGTGCGCTCGCGCTCATCCAGGGCGCCGCGCAGGTTGCGCTTGAGGCCCAGCCAGACGCCCAGGCCCGCGCCGGCCGCGCCGATCCCTATGCTGCCCAGGCCGCCCAGCAGCAGCTTGCCCACGGACTTGGCGCCGACCGACCCGGCCAGCCCCAGCGCGGTGGCCGCCGCGGCCGGCGGCGTGCCGACCGTCAGCGCGCTGGTCACGACCAGGGCGAAGGCCGCCGCCGGCGCCGAGCCGCGCGCGAATTCGCCGAAGCGCGCCAGCAGCTCGCTGCGCACCTGCTCGCGCGCCCGCGACAGGCGCTTGCGCACGGCCGCGTCCGACAGGCCCAGCAGCGCGGCCACCTGCTGCGAGCTCTGGCCCTCGCGGTAGTACAGCAGCAGTGTCTCGCGGCTCTCGGCGGGCAGGGCGTCGATGAGTGCCAGCGCGGCGGTCTCCTGTTCGGTGACCAGCAGCCGCTCGCCGGGTTCCGGCGCGGGATCGGCGGCGATGGCGATGGCCAGCTCGGCGTCCTGCCCGGTCATGGCGGCGTGCTTGCGCGCCCGCAGGTGGTCGCGCGCCAGGTTGCGGGTGATCTGCCGCAGCCAGGGCAGGAAGCTGTCGTGGTTCTTCAGCCGGTCCAGCCGCTGCCACGCGCGCAGGAAGGCCTCCTGGGCGATGTCCTCGCTGGCCGCCACATCGCGCGTGATCGACAGGGCGATGGCGGTGATCGTGTTCTGGCAGGCCGACACGATCCGGCCGTAGGCGGCCGTGTCGCCGCGCCGGGCGGCGGGCAGTTCGTGGTGCAGCGTGGCATCCAGGGTCAGGGCGTGCATGGCAAGGCGTCCGGTCGAAATCCTCGTTCCATGACGCGCCGGCCCGGCGGATGTGACCGGATCAGCGCGGCGGCGAAGCCGGCGGCAGCATCGGGATGCGCACGCGCTGCTCGTCGTCCTTCAGCCCATCGTCCTGCGGCGTGCGCGCCTGGCGGGCGGCCGCCTGCGCGGCGGCGGCCGCTTGCGCTTCTGCCTGTGCCTGCTGGCGCAGGGCGCGGTGGTGCAGGAAGGTGAAGGCCGCCGCGGCCACGATCAGCGCCAGCAGTACCAGGCGGATCCGCAGCGCCCAGCGGCGCTTGTTGTGGACGTCCTGGTCCGGCTCGGCGAAGGCCAGCGGCTGCGCCACGCCGGGCCGGGTGGTCTCCAGCAGGCCCTGGGCGCGCAGCAGTTCGCGCGCGCGCAGCTGGTCGTCGGCATGGCGCACCCATACGGTGGGCTGCTTGGCCTTGGGCGTGGGGTCGGAATACTTGAACTGGCTGCCGCGCCGGCCGTGATAGGAGCGGCCGTTGCTGATGTAGGTGGCGATGCCGGCCTGCTCGAGCAGCTGGGCCACGCCCTCGACGGTTTCCACGCGCTGGCTGGTGAAGATCTGGCGCACGGGGCTGCCTTACTCCTTGGCCGGCACGTGGGCCGCATCGCCGGCGCTGGGAACCACGCGGATCAGGCCCTCCTGCGCGGTGCTGGCCACCAGCCGACCGGCACGGTCGAAGATCAGCCCGCGCGCCATGCCGCGCGCGTTCTGCATGGTCGGGCTGTCGATGGCGTACAGCAGCCAGTCGTCGGCGCGGAATGGTCGATGGAACCAGATCGCATGGTCCAGCGAGGCCATCTGCACATTCGGCTGGTAGTAGCTGATGCCGTGCGGGAAGTTGGCCGTGCCCAGCAGCTGATAGTCCGAGGCATAGGCCAGCAGCGTGCGGTGCAGCTCGGGCGAGTCGCCGACCTGCTCGGACAGCCGGAACCAGAACTGCTGCCGCGGCGGCAGGCGCTGCGGGTCCAGCTCGTTGCGCGGCTGCACGTGGCGGAACTCGAACGGCCCCAGCCGGTTGAGCCAGCGCTGCACCTTGGGCGGCAGAGTGGCCATCACCTGCGGCGGCACCGAGGGCTGCTCGTCGATGTCCTCCGGCGCCGGCACCTGCGGCATCTCCGGCTGGTGCTCGACCCCGGGCTCGTCGCCCTGGAAGGACGCCGCGCAGAAGAAGATCACCTTGCCGTGCTGGATCGCCGTGACCCGGCGCACCGAGAAGCTGCCGCCGTCGCGGGTGCGGTCCACGTCGTAGACGATCGGCGCCTCCACATCGCCGGCGCGCAGGAAGTAGGCGTGCAGCGAGTGCGCACGGCGCTGGGCGGCCGGGTCGACCGTGGCCTGCGCCGCCGACAGGGCCTGGCCCAGCACCTGGCCGCCGAACACGTACTTGGTGCCGATGTCCCGGCTTTGGCCGCGGAAGAGGTTCTCCTCCAGGCGTTCCAGGCTGAGCAGTTCGATCAGTTCGGCGACGACGGGTTCGGGGGACACGGGCGGGCGCGGGCGGGCGGGTGGGCCGGCAGTATAGCGGCGGCGTCCGCGGGCCTCGTTGCCCGTCGCGGCGGGCTTTGCGCTACCATGCAGGTCCGTTTCGACGATGAGTCAGGTGGCCCGCGCCCCGCGCCGGCCGAGCGTGCGACATGAGCACTACCACCGCCCACCGCTGATCCACGCGCATGGTCACCTGCAAGGGCGCCCGTGTGGCGCCCTTTGTGTTTACGCAGACCCGTCCCCAGATGTCCTCGCCCCCGACGCCCGGTCGTCGGCGCGGCCTCAAGCCCCTGAAAAGCCCATGATCACCATCACGCTCCCCGATGGCAGCCGCCGTCAGTTCGATGCCCCCGTTTCCGTCATGCAGGTCGCCCAGTCGATCGGCGCGGGCCTGGCCAAGGCCACCGTCGCCGGCGCCGTGGACGGCGTGCTGGTCGATGCCAGCGACGTCATCGACCACGACGCGACCCTGCGCATCATCACGCCCAAGGACGAGGAGGGCGTGGAGATCATCCGCCACTCCGCCGCGCACCTGGTCGGGCATGCGGTCAAGCAGCTCTACCCGGACGTGAAGATGGTCATCGGCCCGGTGATCGCCGAGGGCTTCTACTACGACATCTATTCCGAGCGCCCCTTCACGCCCGAGGACATGGCCGCCATCGAGGCGCGCATGGCCGAGCTGATCGCGCAGGACTACGACGTGATCAAGCGCATGACCCCGCGCGCCGAGGTGATCGAGATCTTCAAGGCCCGCGGCGAGGACTACAAGCTGCGCCTGATCGAGGACATGCCCGAGGACATCCAGGCCATGGGCATGTACTACCACCAGGAATACGTGGACATGTGCCGCGGCCCGCACGTGCCCAACACGCGCTTCCTCAAGGCCTTCAAGCTGACCCGGATCTCCGGCGCCTACTGGCGCGGCGATGCCAAGAACGAACAGCTGCAGCGCATCTACGGCACGGCCTGGGCCGACAAGAAGCAGTTGGACGCCTACATCCAGCGCATCGAGGAGGCCGAGAAGCGCGACCACCGCCGCATCGGCAAGCAGCAGGACCTGTTCCACCTGCAGGAAGAGGGCCCGGGCCTGGTGTTCTGGCATCCCAAGGGCTGGGCGCTGTGGCAGGTGGTCGAGCAGTACATGCGCCGGGTCTACCGCGAGAGCGGCTACGGCGAGGTGCGCTGCCCGCAGATCCTGGACGTGTCGCTGTGGCAGAAGTCGGGCCACTGGGACAACTACAAGGAGAACATGTTCTTCACCGAGTCGGAGAAGCGCACCTACGCGGTCAAGCCGATGAACTGCCCGGGCCACGTCCAGGTGTTCAACCAGGGCCTGCACAGCTACCGCGACCTGCCGATCCGCTACGGCGAGTTCGGCGCCTGCCACCGCAACGAGCCCTCCGGCGCGCTGCACGGCATCCTGCGCGTGCGCGGCTTCACCCAGGACGACGGCCACATCTTCTGCACCGAGGCGCAGATCGAGGCCGAGGTCACCGCCTTCCACCAGCAGGCGCTGAAGGTGTACGCCGACTTCGGTTTCGAGGACATCCAGATCAAGATCGCCCTGCGCCCCGAATCGCGCCTGGGCGACGACGCCACCTGGGACAAGGCCGAGGACGCGCTGCGTTCGGCCCTGCGCAGCTGCGGGGTGGAATGGCAGGAGCTGCCGGGCGAGGGCGCCTTCTACGGCCCCAAGATCGAGTACCACCTGCGCGACGCCATCGGCCGCACCTGGCAGCTGGGCACGATGCAGGTCGATTTCATGATGCCCGGCCGCCTGGGCGCCGAATACGTGGACGAAAACAGCCAGAAACGGCACCCGGTCATGCTGCACCGGGCCATCGTCGGCTCGATGGAGCGCTTCATCGGCATCCTGATCGAGCACCACGCCGGGGCCTTCCCGGCCTGGCTGGCCCCGGTCCAGGCGGTGGTCGCCAACATCACCGACGCCCAGGCGCCGTACGTCGAGCAGGTGGCGAAAACCCTTTCAAATCAAGGTTTCCGCGTGGTTTCGGATTTGCGGAACGAAAAGATCGGCTATAAGATCCGCGAACACACGCTGCAGCGGGTGCCGTATCTGCTGGTGGTCGGAGACCGCGAGAGGGACAATGGCGCCGTGGCCGTGCGCACGCGCGCAGGCGAGGATTTGGGCACAATGTCGGTCCAGGCCTTCGCCGAACGCCTCGCGGCCGAGCAAGCGGCCTGACCTTTAAGGAACCGGCACGTCAGGGGTGCCGGCCCCATTCCATCACGGAGACTGCAACATCAGTACCCCCGATAACAAGCAAAACCGCAAGAACCAGGAGATCCGCGTCCCGCGCGTGCGCGTGATCGGCAGCGACGGCGAAATGATCGGCGTGCTCTCGCGCGACGAGGCGCTGTCCATGGCCGAGGACGAGGGTCTGGACCTGGTCGAGATCCAGCCGCAGGCCGATCCGCCGGTGTGCAAGATCATGGACTTCGGCAAGTTCAAGTTCGAAGCCCAGAAGAAGGCCAACGAGGCCAAGAAGAAGACCAAGCAGGTCGAGATCAAGGAACTCAAGTTCCGCCCCGTCACCGACGAGGGCGACTACCAGATCAAGCTGCGCAACATGCGCCGTTTCCTGGAAGAGGGCGACAAGGTCAAGGTCAACATCCGCTTCCGTGGCCGCGAAATGAGCCACCAGGAGCTGGGTCGCGAGATGGCCTCGCGCATCGAGCGCGACCTGGGCGAGGACATCATCATCGAGTCCCGTCCGCGCCTTGAAGGCCGGCAGATGGTCATGATGATCGCGCCGAAGAAGAAGCAGTAAGCCTGCCCTGGCGCCCCCTCGCGGGCGCCGTGTGGCGCAAGCCGCCTGACCGGGCCCGCGCCCGGTTCATCAAACTGGCCCTTTGCGAACCTGCTGATTTGCAAGGAAATCGCCGGCCATGTATGATGCGCGGCCCGGTTTATCGCCGGGCGGCATAAAAAGCCATAGGAACCTGTCGCCGATCCGTTCCGGATCAGCGACTTACCAGCCGGTTGGGGCAGGACGGAAAGCGTGGCGCAGGCCACCGCCCAGACCAGTTATCGAAACCCACAAGGATCTAGCAATGCCCAAGATCAAGACCCACCGGGCGGCGGCGAAGCGTTTCCGCAAGACCGCCTCCGGCAAGTTCAAGGCTGGCCACGCCAACCGTAGCCACATCCTCACCAAGAAGGCGACCAAGCGGAAGCGTGGTCTTCGTGCGACGAACATCATTCGCGCCGAAGATTCCGGCCGTCTGAACCGCATGCTGCCCTACCTCTGAGGAACTAGACCATGGCACGAGTCAAGCGTGGTGTGACCGCACGTCGCCGTCACAAGAAGATCATCAGCCAGGCCAAGGGCTACTACAACGCGCGCCGCAAGGTGTTCCGCGTCGCCAAGCAGGCCGTCATCAAGGCCCAGCAGTACGCCTACATCGGCCGCAAGCAGAAGAAGCGCAACTTCCGTTCGCTGTGGATCACCCGCATCAACGCGGCGGCCCGCATCAACGGTCTGAGCTACAGCCGTTTCATGAACGGCCTGCTGAAGGCTGGCATCACCCTGGACCGCAAGGTCCTGGCCGACATCGCCGTCCACGACGCCGCCGGTTTTGCGGCGCTGGCTGAAAAGGCCAAGGGCGCGCTCGCGGCATAAGTGTCGATCCATCGAAGCGCACCGCCTCCGCGCGGCGCTTCGGCGGAAACAGCATTGCATGCATGGGGAAGGGCGCGAGTCCTTCCCCATTTTGTTTTGGGCGACCCGAAGGCGTGAGCCGGGTCGCCGCCGGACTCCTACCAGGACCTCCAAGGACCGATGAGCCAAATCGAATCCCTCACCGCGCAGGCGCTGGCCGACATCGCCGCCGCCACCGCGCCCGATGCGGTCGAATCCCTGCGCGTGGCGCTGTTGGGCAAGAGCGGTCAGGTCACCGCCCAGCTCAAGGCGCTCGGCACGCTGCCGGCCGACCAGCGCAAGGCCGCCGGCGAAGCCATCAACCGCGCGCGCGACGCCATCGCCCAGGCGCTGTCCGAACGCAAGACCGTGCTGGAGGACGCCGCGCTCGACGCGCGCCTGGCCGGCGAGGCGATCGATGTGACCCTGCCGGGCCGCGACGGCACGCGCGGCGGCCTGCATCCGATCAGCCGCACCATCGAGCGCATCACCGAGATCTTCGGCCGGCTGGGGTACGAGCTGGCCGACGGCCCGGAGATCGAGGACGACTGGCACAACTTCGAGGCGCTGAACTTCCCGCCGCACCATCCGGCGCGCGCCATGCACGACACCTTCTACTTCGGCGATGGCCGCCTGCTGCGCACTCACACCTCCGGCGTGCAGGTGCGCTACATGGGCGAACACGCCCCGCCGCTGCGCATGATCGCGCTGGGCAAGGTGTATCGCAGCGACAGCGACCAGACCCATTCGCCCATGTTCCACCAGTGCGAGGGCCTGCTGGTGGACGAGCATTCGACCTTCGCCGACCTCAAGGGCACCTTGAGCGAGTTCGTGCGGGCCTTCTTCGAGCGCGATTTCGAGATGCGCTTCCGCCCCAGTTACTTCCCCTTCGTCGAACCCGGCGCGGAAGTGGACATCGCCTGGCAGCAGCCCGACGGCAGCACGCGCTGGCTGGAGGTGCTGGGCTGCGGCATGGTCCACCCGAACGTGCTGCGCAGCGTGGGCATCGACCCGGAGCGCTACACCGGCTTCGCCTTCGGCATGGGCGTGGAGCGCTTCGCGATGCTGCGCTACGGCGTGAGCGATCTGCGCGCGTTCTTCGAGAACGATGTGCGGTTTTTGCGGCAGTTTGCTTGAGCGATGGGAGTGGGGATTCGGGATTCGGGATTCGTAAAAGCGGATTTCGGGCCCGGCCCCGACCTCGCATGAGTCCGCTTCTCACCCATCCCGAATCCCCAATCCCTAATCCCGGAATTTCAAAATGAAATTCAGCGAAAACTGGCTGCGCAGCCACGTCCCCACCGGCGCCACGCGCGAGGAACTGTCGGCGACGCTGACCGCCATCGGCCTGGAGGTCGAGGACGTCACCGCGCTGGGCGAAGGCCTGGACAAGGTGGTGGTGGCGCGCATCGTCGATTGCGCCCGGCATCCGGAAGCCGACCGCCTGCAGGTCTGTCAGGTCGATGCCGGCACCGGCGAGCGCCTGCAGATCGTGTGCGGCGCGCCCAATGCGCGCCCCGGGCTGGTCGCGCCGCTGGCGATGGTCGGCGCCAGGCTCGGTGAGATCTCCATCAAGGCCGCCAAGCTGCGCGGCGTGGACTCCAACGGCATGCTCTGCTCGGCCAAGGAGCTGGGCGTGGATGCCGACGCCTCCGGCCTGCTTGAGCTGCCGGACGATGCGCCGCTGGGGACGCCGATCGCCGACTACCTGGGCCTGCCCGATGCCAGCATCGAGATCAAGCTGACGCCCAACCGCGCCGACTGCTTCAGCGTGCGCGGCATCGCCTTCGACGTGGCCGCCGCCAGCGGCAGCGACGTGGTGCCCTTCGACGCCACGCCGGTGCCCGCCGTGCACGAGCATTCGCTGCAGGTGACGCTGGACGCCGGCGCCGATGCTCCGCGCTACTGCGGTCGTGTCATCGAGGGCGTCGATCCGACCCGCGCCACGCCGATCTGGATGGCCGAGCGCTTGCGCCGCGGCGGCGTGCGCCCGGTATCGCTGCTGGTGGACATCACCCAGTACGTGATGCTGGAGCTGGGCCAGCCGATGCATGCCTTCGACCGCGATCTGCTGACCGGTCCGGTCGGCGTGCGCCACGGCCGCAGCGGCGAGTCGCTGCAGCTGCTCGATGGCCGCACCGCCGCGCTGGACGATGGCTTCCTGGTGATCACCGATGCCGATCGTCCGGTCGCGCTGGCCGGCATCATGGGCGGGCAGGACACCAAGGTCTCCGGCGCCACGCGCAACGTGTTCCTGGAGTCGGCCTATTTCGCGCCGGCCGCCATCATCGGCCGGGGCCGTCGCCTGGGCCTGCATACCGATGCCTCGCATCGCTACGAGCGCGGCGTCGATCCGGCGCTGGCGCCGCAGGCCATCGAGGTGGCCACGCGCCTGATCGTCGAGCTGGCCGGTGGCCAGCCCGGCCCGGTCGTGCAGGCGGCGCTGGATCAGCATCTGCCCACGCCGGCGCCGATCGCCCTGCGCCGCGCCCGCGTGGCGCGCGTGCTCGGTCTGGAGATCCCGGACGCCGAAATCGAGCGCATCCTGCGCGCGCTGGGTATGCAGGTCGACGCCACCGACGCGGGCTGGTCGGTGGTTGCGCCCAGCCGGCGCTTCGACATCGCCATCGAAGAAGACCTGATCGAGGAACTGGCCCGCATCCACGGCTACGACCGCATCCCGGCCACGCTGCCCGGCGGCGCCACCCGCATCGCCGCCGACAGCGAGACCCGGCTGGACCAGGCCACCGTGCGCCGCCAGCTGGCCGCGCGCGACCTGCTGGAGACGGTCAACTTCGCCTTCGTCGACGCCCAGCTGCTGGCGCGCTGGGGGCTGACCGAAGGCGCGGTGCCGCTGGCCAATCCGCTCAGCAGCGAGCTGGGCGTGATGCGCACCTCCCTGTTGCCCGGTCTGGTCGCCGCCCTGCAGCGCAATGCGGCGCGCCAGACCAGCCGGATCCGCCTGTTCGAGCTGGGCAACGTGTTCGCCGCGGCCGGGCAGGGCGAGGCGCCGCGCGAGACGCTGCGCATCGCCGCCGCGGTCTGCGGCGACGCGCATGCCGAGCAGTGGGGCGTGCCGGCGCGCGCGGTGGATTTCCACGACCTCAAGGGCGACCTGGAGAGCCTGGCGGCGGCGTCGGGCGCGGCGCTGACGTTCGAGCCGGCGAGCGAGGGATTCGGCCATCCGGGTCGCTCGGCGCGGGTGCTGCGCGAGGGGCGGGTGATCGGCTGGATCGGGCAGCTGCATCCGCGCCTGCTCAAGGCGCTGGACCTGGATCTGCCGGTGCTGGCGTTCGAACTGGACCTGGCGCCGCTGGTCCAGCGCCAGATCCCGCGTGCGGGCGAGCTCTCGCGCTTCCCGTCGGTGCGCCGCGACCTGGCCTTCACCGTGGCCGAGGCGGTGCCCTTCGCCGCCATCGAACGGACGGTGTGGAAGGCGGCCGGCCCGCTGCTCAGGCAGGTGCTGCTGTTCGACCGCTACGTCGGCGCCGGGGTCGAAACCGGTCAAAAGAGCCTCGCTATGGGCTTGATTTTGCAGGACAACACGCGCACATTGAATGATCGCGATGTGGACGAGGTGGTCGCCGCAACGGTGGCCGCCCTGGCGCAGGAACACGGCGCCGGCATGCGCGGATGAGGCTCTCGGGGAAATACCAATGGCATTGACCAAAGCGGAGATGGCCGAACGCCTGTTCGACGAAGTCGGTCTGAACAAGCGCGAGGCCAAGGAATTCGTCGACGCGTACTTCGACGTGCTGCGTGACGCCCTGGAACAGGGGCGCCAGGTCAAGCTGTCCGGCTTCGGCAATTTCGACCTGCGGCGCAAGAACCAGCGCCCGGGCCGCAACCCCAAGACCGGCGAGGAGATCCCGATCTCCGCCCGCACCGTGGTCACCTTCCGCCCGGGCCAGAAACTCAAGGAACGCGTCGAGGCGTACGCAGGAGGCAACCCGAATGCTTGATCCCGGCAGCAACAAGGAATTGCCGCCGATCCCGGCCAAGCGCTACTTCACCATCGGTGAGGTGTCCGAGCTGTGCGACGTCAAGCCGCACGTGCTGCGCTACTGGGAGACCGAGTTCCCCAGCCTGGAGCCGGTCAAGCGCCGCGGCAACCGGCGCTACTACCAGCGCCACGACGTGCTGATGGTCCGCCAGATCCGTGGCCTGCTCTACGAACAGGGCTATACGATCGGCGGCGCGCGCCTGCGCCTGGAAGGCGAGGGCGCCAAGCAGGAATCGGCCCTGAGCAACCAGATCGTGCGCCAGGTGCGCCTGGAGCTGGAAGAAGTCCTGCAGCTGCTGCGCCGCTGAAGGCGCGGCCGCGGCTTACGCCATCGAAGGAGCGCGGTGGGGTGCCCGCCCGCGGATGAATCCGGTATGATGCGCGGCCCACCGCGACGGTGGGTGAAGTTCTTTGCGACGTCGGGGCGTAGCGCAGCCTGGTAGCGCATCTGCCTGGGGGGCAGAGGGTCGTCGGTTCAAATCCGGCCGTCCCGACCAATTCGCAGTGGAGTTCCAGACAAACGCCCGGCCTTCCGGGCGTTTTGCGTTTCTGCGCCGGGACCATGCCCGCTCGATTTACTTGCCTCCCAGCCCATGGCGTTAAACCGTCTTGAGCTAGCTGAGCATGGAGTAACTGCGACCTGAAGCCGCAGACGCGCGCTCTGTCACAAAAGTCTGTCCGGTGTCGCACACGACCCGCGTTATCCAATTTGTGCAAAGCAGCAGCAGCAAAGGGTTTTGCCGGGAAACGACAGGAAATGCGCCGGGGAGGCCGGCACGCGGTTCGTGACTGGGGGCATCGTTCGTTGGGATGTCAGTCTGGAGGCCGACGCATCGCTATGCGATAGTCGATCGCAGGCCGTATTCACATTCGGCTGGTGACCTTGAGTTCGACAGGTCACATCGTCGGACCACGTCACGAAACTCTCGCCACACCGGAACACCCGTCCGGTTGGGCACCCGCGGGCCTCCCCCCAACCCAAAGGTAGACGACCGTTTTATGGCCTCATCGCCCTCTGTTCGAAGTTTGTTGGCATGGCTCGCGCTGGCGTGCGTGCTGTTTCTGACCAGCTGCAATTCCGTGCCCAAGGAGGTCGCGACCTCGCTGCCGGCCCCCGATCCGCTGGGCGAGCTGAAGGAAACGCCGGAGTACCGCATCGGTGCCGGCGATCTGATCGAGATCAAGGTCTTCCAGATCGAGGATCTCGAGCGCCAGGTGCGCGTGGACAACGAGGGCATGATCTCGCTGCCGCTGATCGGCAACCTCAAGGCGGCCGGGCTGACGCGCAGCGAGCTGGAGGGCGAGATCACCCAGCGCTACGGCGCCCGCTTCCTGCAGGACCCGCAGGTCTCGGTGCTGATCCAGGAGTTCACCAGCCAACGCATCACCGTGTCCGGCGCGGTGTCCAAGCCGGGCAACTATCCGCTCAACGGCGCCACGCAGCTGACCCTGCAGCAGGCCCTGGCCGAGGCGCAGGGTGTGAGCGATCTGGCCAGCCGCAAGAACGTGGTGGTGTTCCGCGAGATCGGCGGGCAGAAGATGATCGCGCGCTTCGATCTGACCGAGATCGAGAAGGGCGCCAACCCCGATCCGGAAATCTACGGAGGCGACATCGTCGTGGTCTATCGCTCCGACGCACGCCTGCTCCTGCGCACCGTGCTTGAGCTGACCCCCTTCGTCATGGTTTTCAGGGCTTATCGATGAGTACGGTCGACCACCACTCCGGTCATCTCAACGCAAGACACGCCGACGTCACCCTGCTGGAGTACTGGCATGCCATCACCACCCGCCGCTGGCTGATCGCGGGCGTGACGCTGGCCGTGGCCGCCCTGGTGCTGGTGGTCACGCTGCTGATGACGCCCAAGTACCAGGCCACCACCACGTTGCAGATCAATCGCGACGCGATGAACGTGGTCAACATCGAGAACCTGATGCCGGCCGAGTCGCCGATGGACCGCGACTTCTACGACACGCAGTACGAGCTGCTGCGCAGCCGTTCGCTGGCCCAGCAGGTCATCCGCACGACCCATCTGGCCGAGCATCCCGCCTACAAGGAACTGGCCGAGAAGGTCGCCGCGCAGGCCGCCGACGGCGCCGAGGGCGACAAGGCCACGGTGCGCAAGCGGCAGCAGGAGGCGGTCGAGCGTGCGCTGACCGACAACGTGCTGGCCGGGCTGGACGTGGAGCCGGTGCGCAACTCGCGTCTGGCCAAGGTCCACTTCAGCTCGCCCGACCCGGCGCTCTCGGCCCAGGTCGCCAACGCCTACGCCTCGACCTTCATCGCCGACAACCTGCAGCGCCAGCTCGATGCCTCGACCTTCGCGGTCAAGTATCTGTCCGACCGGCTGGAGCAGTTGCGCGGCAAGGTGGAGGAATCCGAGCGGGCGCTGGTGGACTACTCGGGCGATCAGCAGATCGTCTCGATCGGCGACAACCAGCCCTCGCTGCCCGCGCAGAACCTGAGCGAGCTCAACGGCATGCTGGCCACCGCGCAGGCGGCCAAGCTGCAGGCCGAGGCCGCCTGGAACGAGGCGCGCGCCGGCGACGGGATGAACCTGCCGCAGGTGGTCTCCAGCCCGCTGATCCAGAACCTGCGCGAAGCGCAGTCGGAGATGGAGACCGAGTACAACCAGAAGCTGGCCACCTACAAGCCCGACTATCCGGAGATGCAGCGTCTGAAGAGCCGCATCGACGCGGGCAACCAGCAGATCCGCCGCGAGGTGGCGGTCATCCGGGCCTCGTTGAAGTCGCAATACGATGCGGCGGCCCAGCAGGAGCAGCTCACCGAGCAGCGCATCAGTGCGCTCAAGCACGACCAGCTGGATCTGGAAGAGCGCAGCATCCGCTACAACATGCTCAAGCGCGATGTGGACACCAACCGTCAGCTGTACGACGCGCTGCTGCAGCGCTTCAAGGAGATCGGCGTCGCAGGTAACGTCGGGGCCAACAATATCTCGGTCATCGACAAGGCGGAAATTCCGAGCACGCCCAGCTCGCCGCGGCTGGTGGTGAACCTGGCGCTGGGCCTGGTGTTCGGTTTCTTCCTCGGCCTGGTGCTCGCGCTGCTGCTGCATCTGGCCGGTTCGCTGCGACGCTCGCAGCCCCACACGACGCATCAAAACTGAATAGACGAGGAGCCTGCATTCGAGCCCCGACCCGTGAGCTGGTGCACAGAACCTTCGCAGTCTTTCTGCGAGTGTTGCACCGCAGCAACTGGTTTGTTCGCCGCGACGTTTTCGGTGAACAGGGGGACATGCAGTGCTCCAGTGCGAGGTGGTGGCCGTTGGCCTGACGTCCGGGACGCTCTCAAGCGTTTCGCGCGTTAACCAAACGAGTCACCACATCGAGCATCGTTTCCCGGCATGCGCGCCTAGGCGCCATGCCAGTGAAGCACCAGATTGGAGAGCGCCATGCTTCTTGCTGACCTCAGTAGCGGTACCGATACAAGCACCTCGCCGCGTCTGCTTTCCAAGTATTCGGCGGCGGCGGATGTTTTGCTGCGGGTCTCGGACATCGTGGTGGTGGTCGCGGCGGCCCTGATCGCCTATCGGCTGCGGTTCGACACCTGGTTGCCGGCGGTGGGCTACCGCGGCGTGATCGGCACCACGCTGCTCTATGCGGTGATCTGCTTCACCGCCTTCCCGCTGTATCGCAGCTGGCGCGGGCGCGGCCTGGGCCGCGAGGTAATGGTGCTGGGCGTGGCCTGGAGCGGCGTGTTCGCGCTGTTCGCGGTGCACGCGCTGGTGGTGCAGATGGGGCAGTTCGTCTCGCGCAGCTGGCTCGGCGCCTGGTATCTGCTGGGGTTCGTCGGCCTGGTGGCCTCCCGTACCGTCCTGCGCAACGTGCTGAGCGCGCTGCGCAGCAGCGGCCTGGATACCCAGCGCGTGGTGGTGATCGGCCTGCGCACGCCGGTGTTCAAGCTGCAGCACTATCTGTCGCGCAACAGCTGGGTGGGTCTGCAACTGGTCGGCTATTTCCAGAGCCGCTACGACATGGTGCCCAGCGCCGCGTCCAGCCGTCTTCCGTGCCTGGGCATCTCCGCGCCGGAGGAACTCGAGCGCTACCTGCAGGAGAACACCATCGAGCAGGTGTGGATCTCCATGCCGCTGGGCGACCGCGACCGCATCAAGGCGCTGCTGCAGGTGCTGGACCGTTATCCGATCACGGTCAAGCTGGTGCCCGACCTGTTCGACTTCGGCATGCTCAACCAGCAGGGCGAGCAGATCGGCAACGTGCCGGTGATCAACCTGCGCCAGGGCGGCGTGGACCGCAACAACTACTTCGTGGTGGCCAAGTCGCTGCAGGACAAGATCGTGGCCATCGGCGCGCTGCTGGTGCTGTGGCCGCTGCTGCTGGCCGTGGCGATCGGCGTCAAGCTCAGCTCGCCCGGCCCGGTGTTCTTCCGCCAGAAGCGCAACGGCCTGGGCGGCCGCGAGTTCTACATGCTCAAGTTCCGCTCGATGTATGTCGACCAGCCCGGCGCGGGCAAGGGCGAGGTGAAGCAGGCGACCAAGGGCGACGCGCGCATCACGCGCTTCGGCGGCTTCCTGCGCCGCACGAGCATCGACGAGCTGCCGCAGATCTTCAACGTGCTCGGCGGCAGCATGTCCATCGTCGGGCCGCGCCCGCATGCGGCCCAGCACAACAGCCATTACGAGAAGCTGATCAACCGCTACATGCAGCGCCATTACGTCAAGCCGGGGATCACCGGTTGGGCGCAGGTCAACGGCTTCCGCGGCGAGACGCCGGAGCTGCGTACCATGAAGAAGCGCGTGCAGTACGACCTGGACTACATCCGCCGCTGGTCGCTGTGGCTGGACTGCAAGATCATCGTGCTCACGGCCGTGCGTGTGCTTGGCCAGAAGACCGCGTACTGATCCATGGCCGCAGTTCCCCATGAGGCCGTGCCGGTGCGCGCTGCCACGCACGCGCGGGCCACGCACCGGCAACGCGATCTGCTGATCGAGCTGCTGCTGCTGTTCGCGGTCGGTTACAACTTCCTGCTCGCCTTCGTCAACGCGAAGGTCACGCCGGTCTCGCCGGCGCTGACCTATGTCGCCGAGCTGCTGATCTACGCCGGCTGCTTCGGCATCGGGATCTGGACCCTGGAGCGCTCCAAGGTCGTCGCGCTGATCGCCGGGATCACGGTGATCGTCGCGGTGCTGCTGTTCCGCTATCTGATCGAGTGGCGGGTGGACGCGAAGTTCATTCGCGACGCGCTCATTCCGTTCGCCTTCCTGGTGCTCGGATCGGCGTACGGCGGTTCGCTGCCGAAGTTGTTCGTGCGCATGGCCGTCATCATCAGCCTGGTGGCCGGTTTCGAGCTGGCCGCGCCGGATCTGTATGGCGACTGGGTCAACCCGAAGAGCTATTACGTCAACACGCGCGGCCTGGACGAAGGCGGCTTCTGGAACGAGGACAGCAACCTGTTCGTGAGCGCGACGCGTCCTGGCGAGCGCAACTTCCTGCCGGGCAGCAACCTGCCGCGCGCGTCCTCGATCTTCGTCGAGCCGGTGACCGCCGGCAACTTCATCGTGTTCTTCGTGGCGATCCTGCTGACGTTCTGGCGCTCGATGCGCTTGGGGCAGGTGGCGCTGTCGGTGGGCCTGCTGCTGTTCCTGATCGTGGCCACCGACGGACGGCTTGCGGTGGGCACCAGTCTCCTGCTGATCCTGGGTGCTCCGTTCCTCAGACGCCTGGATCAACGGCTCTCGTTCCTGATCATGCCGCTGGTGCTGCTGGGGGCGGCGGCGGTCGTCTGGATCTCGGGCGTGAGCGCCTACCAGGACAACACGCTGGGGCGCGTCTACCTGACCGTGAACGCGATGCTGCAGATGCCGGCCGAGGCCTGGATGGGGCTGGATTTCGACGCGCCCTACAAGTACTTCGACAGCGGCATCGCCTACTTCATCGCCTCGCAGTCGATCATGGTGGTGGGCTTCTTCCTGCTGGCCTACGCCTTCGGCCTGGACATGCCGACCGAGGATGGTCAGGCGTTCAAGAACTTCTTCATGCTGGCGTTCTCCGTCGGCCTGCTGGTGTCCAACAGCCTGTTTTCGGTCAAGTCCGCGGCGCTGTGGTGGTTCGTCTGCGGTGCGCTGTGGCAGCTCAAGGGCGTGCCCTGGCGCACGCCGACCGGTCTTGCGCAGGAGGCGCATGCGATGGGGCCCCCCGTGGCGCCATCGCCGGAGGTCGCGCGATGAAGGTCGTCCATGTGGTGCGTCAGTTCCACCCCTCCGTCGGCGGGCTGGAAGACGTCGTGCTGAACGTCGCCCTGCATCATCGCGACAACAGCCAGGACCAGGTGGAAGTGGTGACGCTGGATCGCATCTTCAGCGAGCCCGAGGTGCGCCTGCCTGCCCAGGCCGCGCATCGCGAGATCCCGGTCAAGCGCCTGCCGTGGTCCGGGTCCAGCCGCTATCCGCTCACGCCGAGCGTGCTGGGCGCGATCAGGTCGGCGGACGTGGTCCATGTGCACGGCATCGATTTCTTCTTCGACTATCTGGCCGCGACCCGGCTGCTGCATCGCAAGCCGATGATCGTGTCCACGCACGGCGGCTTCTTCCACACCGGCTACGCCTCGCGGCTCAAGCAGCTGTGGTTTTCCAGCATCACGCGCGCTTCGGCCCACGCCTACCAGCGCGTGGTGGCGACCAGTGAGAACGACGGCAGCCTGTTCTCCCGTGTGGTGGCGCCCAAGCGCCTGCGCGTGATCGAGAACGGCGTGGACGTGCAGAAGTTCGCCGGTCGCGGCAGCCAGACGCCGGGTCGGACGCTGATCTATTTCGGGCGCTGGTCGGTCAACAAGGGGCTGCTGGAGACGCTGGCGCTGTTCGAAGCGCTGCGCGCGCTGGATCCGGACTGGAAGCTGATCGTCGCCGGCCGCGAATACGACCTCACCGCCGACGGCCTGGCGCGCGACATCGCCGCGCGCGGGCTGACCGATCACGTGCAGGTGGTGGCCTCGCCCTCCGAGGCCGAGCTGGCCGCCTTGCTGGAACGTGCGCAGTACTTCGTCTGCCTGTCGCGGCACGAGGGCTTCGGCATCGCGCCGGTGGAGGCGATGAGCGCCGGACTGATCCCGGTGCTCAGCGATATCCCGCCGTTCCGGCGGCTGGTGGAGGAATCCGGCCTGGGCGTGCTGGTCGACCCGACGGACCCCAAGGCCGGTGCGCAGGCGGCGCAGGCGCTGACGGCCGTGCCGGAAGAAACCTTCGCCACGCGCCGTCAGGCGGCCATGGACTTCGTCCAGCGCTACCACTGGCGCCACGTGGTGGGACGCTACATGGACGAATATCACGCCGCGCTGGGCACGGCGGGGCGCGCGTGATGGCGACGCACGACCAGGACGCGCAGGCGCCCGCCACCGGCAAGCCGCTGCTGACCGTGCTGCAGCAGTTCAACGCGCCCACGCCCAAGACCAATCCCTACCTGGTGCAGCTGCTGGCGGCCCTGTCGCCGCTGGTGCGCGTGCGCTTCTGGTCGCTGCGCACGGCGCTGCTCTCGCGCTACGACGTGGTGCATCTGCACTGGCCCGAATACACGATGCGGCATGCCACCGCGCTGGGGCGCGCCCTGCGCCAGTGCGCCGTCGCGCTGCTGCTGCTGCGCTGGACCGTGCTGCGCACGCCGATCGTGCGCACGCTGCACAACCTGGCCCCGCACGAGCAGGGCGGCGCGGTCGAGCGTTGGCTGCTGCGGCGCATGGATCGCATGACCTCGCGCTGGATCCGCATCAACGAGACCACCGAGCCGCGCGCGCCGGGCACCGATACCGCGCTGCATGGCCATTACGTCGACTGGTTCGCGCCGCATCCGCAGGGCAGGCCGGTGGCCGGGCGCCTGCTGCACTTCGGCCTGATCCGGCCCTATAAGGGCGTGGAAGGGCTGTTGACGTCCATGGCCGGCCTCACCGAGCCCGGCTGCAGCCTGCGCGTGGTGGGCAACCCGGCCAGTCCGCAGATGCGCACGCTGGTGGAGGCGGCCTGCGCACGCGATCCGCGGGTCAGCGCCCTGCTGCAGTACGTCGACGATCCGACGCTGGCCCTGGAAGTGTCCGAATCCGAGCTGGTCGTGCTGCCCTACAAGGAGATGCACAACTCCGGCACCCTGCTGCTGGCCCTGTCGCTGGGCCGGCCGGTGCTGGTGCCGCGCACGGCCAACAACGCGGCCGTCGCCGCCGAAGTCGGGCCTGGCTGGGTCTTCATGTACGAGGGCGAGCTGGATGCGCAGGTGATCCAGTGGGGCCTGGCGCAGGCGCGTAACACGCCCCGCGCGCCGACGCCCGATCTGTCGCGGCGCGACTGGTCGCAGGCCGGGCAGCTGCATTACCGCAGCTATCTCGCCGCGCTCCGCCAGCGCCGTGGCCAGACGCAGGCTGCCGACACCGACCCCGCGCGCGATCGGCGCGCCGCGGACAACCGCAGCCGGTGAGGGCGTGTCGGTGGCCGTGAAGTCGGACGCGGGCGCGTCGCATCCGGGCCTGGGCAGCCGGGCCGCGGCCGGCGCGGCCAAGACCATGGCCGGGCAGGGCGCGCGCATGGTCGTGCAGTTCGGCGGGATCATCCTGCTGGCGCGCCTGCTGAGCCCGGAAGACTACGGCGTCATGGCGATGGTGACCGCGCTGGTCGGCATCTGCGAGATCCTGCGCGACTTCGGCCTGTCCTCGGCCGCGATCCAGGCCAAGAGCCTGTCCAAGGCGCAGCGCGACAACCTGTTCTGGATGAACAGCGCCATCGGCCTGGTGCTGGGCCTGGTGGTGTTCGCGGGCGCCGGCTGGATCGCGCGCTTCTATCACGAGCCGCGCCTGGCCGCGGTCAGCCAGGTCATGTCGGTGACCTTCCTGCTCAGCGGCATGAACACCCAGTACCGCGCGCATCTGAGTCGTGAGCTGATGTTCGGTCGCCTGGCGCTGAGCGATGTCGGCGGACAGTCGCTGGGACTGATCGCGGCGGTGATCGCCGCGCTGGCCGGCCTGGGCTATTGGGCGCTGGTGATCCAGCAGGTGGTCGGCGGCGCGGTCGGCCTGCTGGTCGCGATGGTCGCCGCGCGCTGGCTGCCCGGGCGCCCGCAGCGCGGCGTGGAGATGCGCCACTTCCTCAGCTTCGGCTGGAACCTGATGGCCGCCCAGGCGCTGGGCTACGCCAGCCAGAACATCGGTCAGGTGCTGATCGGCTATCGGCTGGGCGCCGAGGCGCTGGGCCTGTACAACCGCGCCTTCCAGCTGCTGATGATGCCGCTGAACCAGATCAACGCGCCGGCCACCACCGTGGCCCTGCCGGTGCTGTCCAAGCTGCAGGACGAGCGCGAACGCTATTCGACCTTCCTGCTGCGCGGGCAGACGGTGATGGTCCATCTGATCGTGGCCATCTTCGCCTTCGCCTGCGCGCAGGGCGAGCCGCTGATCCGGCTGTTCCTGGGCGAGCAGTGGCGCGGGGCGGTGCCGATCTTCCAGGTGTTGACGCTGGGCGGGGTGTTCCAGGTCGTAGCCTATGCGACGTACTGGGTATTCCTGTCGCTGGGCCTGATGCGCGCGCAGCTGATCTACTCGGTGATCGCACGCGCGCTGCTGATCGTGTGCATCCTGGTGGGCTCGCACTGGGGCGCGCTGGGCGTGGCGGTCGGCTATGCGCTGGGCCTGGCGCTGATGTGGCCGATGTCGGTGATCTGGGTCACCCGGGTCGGCCAGGCGCCGGGCAGGGCGATGTTCAACAACGGGCTGCGGGCGCTGGTCGGCTACGGCCTGTGCGGCGCGGCCTCGTGGGCGGCGGCGCGGCACTGGGCGCAGACGCCGGTGCTGGAGCTGGCGATCGGCTTCGTGGCGATCGTGCTCGCGTTCGGCTTGGTGTGCCTGCTGTGGCCGTCGTTCCGGCGCGACGTGGCCACGATCCTGAGCAGCCGCGAGCTGCTGCGTCGGCGCGGCTCGGCCGCGTGATGGAGTTCCCACTTCGCATCTCGCGCGTGATTTAAGGCCGCGCGGGTTCAGTTTCAGCGTCGATAACGCCTCCTGGCTCATGTTCGGTGAACGCGCCGCGGGCCACCCTCGCTGGTGTGGCCGGCCGACTCCAGGCCCCGGGCCGTGATTTTTGCGACGCAGCACCCGGACTTGGATGTGGCGGCCGACACATGCTTGCCGTCGCTGCAGGCCACGACGCTGTAGCGACCGTATCCGCTCTCCATCCCCCCACTGGAGTTGCCATGCCGGCCCTCGACGCTTCGCCTTCCGCCATCGCGCGCACGATCCCCGCCTCCGCCACCGCCAAGCCGCGGTCGGGCCAGGAGCGGACGCGCTATCTGGTGCTGTCCGCCCACGACTACCGCACCCCGCGACGCGCCAATATCCACTTCATCGCCGACGAGCTGGCCAAGCGCGGTCCCACGCGCTTCTTCTCCCTGCGCTACAGCCGCCTGTCCAAGTACAAGCAGGACCTGCGCCTGCCGCTGGACGCGACTGCCAATCAGGTCGTCCTCCACAAGGGCGTGGAGTGCTATCTGTGGCGCACGCTGGTGCATCCGTTCAATACCCGGCGCGCGTGGCTGCGTCCGATCGAGAACCTGATGTTCCGCGCCTACGCGGCGCGCCCGCCGGCGCAGCTGGTGCAGTGGATCCGCGAGTCGGATGTCATCGTGCTGGAGAGCGGCACGGCCGTGGCCTTCATCCGCCTGTGCAAGCAGCTCAATCCGAATGCGCGCCTGGTGTATCGCGCCTCCGACGGGTTGAGCACGATCGAGGTGGCGCAGTACATCACGCGCGAGTTCGACAACGTCTGCGGCATGCTCGACGCGATCGCGCTGGTATCGCCGGTGATGGCCGAGGAGATCAACAGCCAGCACAACGTCTATCACGTCGGTCATGGCGTCGATCCCGGGCTGGACCAACTGGGCGATCCCAATCCTTATCCGGACACCGGCATCCATGCGGTCTCGGTGGGCTCGATGCTGTTCGACCCGACCTTCATCGCCCAGGCCAGCCATGCCTTCCCGCAGGTGACCTTCCATGTGATCGGCTCGGGCCAGGGGCGCGATCCGGACTATGGCGACAACGTCATCGTCTATGGCGAGATGAAGCACACCGACGTGGTGCGCTACATGAAGCACGCGCGCTTCGGCATCGCGCCCTATGCCTCCGAACAGGTGCCGGCGTATCTGGCGGACAGTTCGATGAAGCTGCTGCAGTACGATTTCTTCGGCCTGCCGGCGGTCTGCCCGCATGCGGTGGTGGGCGGCTACGCCTCGCGCTTCGGCTACACGCCCGGCGATGCGGGCTCGATCCGCGCTGCCATCGAACAGGCCCTGGCCGCCCCACACGTGCGCCACCGCCAGTGCCTGGACTGGCCGCAGACCACCGATCGCCTGCTCGACCCCGAGCGCTATCCGGAAATCCGCGTCACGGCCTGAACAGGGTGACCGGCGCCGTGAGGGGTTTGCGTTCATTGGGATGACCCCGGCGCCGGATCGGCCGTCCGGGGCCCTGCGCGCACACGGACGTCCTGCCCGGATCCCTGTTTCGATGCGGCCGCATCCGAGGTGCGCCACGCATCGCCCATTTCCCCCCGGTGATTGAATGCTCGTTTTTCCCAGCCATCCCAACGACCTCGATGCACAGGCCGAGCGCCTGCCTCTGGGCGGCTATCCGGTCATCAGCACGCGCCTGCCGGTGTTCACCGCCGCCTTGCTGCGCGCGCTGGAACTGGGCGATCGCCAGCGGGTGTTCTTCGCCAACACCAACTTCGTCGTCGAGTGCCAGGCGCTGCGCCCGCAGATGCATGCGGCCGGGGTGACCATCGTCAACGACGGCATCGGCATGGATCTGGCCGCGATGCTGGTACACCGCCGTCGCTTCGCCGAGAACCTCAACGGCACCGACCTGATCCCGCGCCTGTGCCAGTCCAGCAGCCGGCCGTTGCGCTTCTTCCTGCTCGGCGGCAAGCCGGGCGTCGGCGAGGCCGCCGCAAGCGCGCTGGAGAGCGTCTACGGTCAGCAGATCGTCGGCGTCTGCGATGGCTATGCGCAGATGCGCGCCCACGGCGAGGGCCTGGTGGACACCATCAACGCCGCGGCGCCGGACGTGCTGCTGGTCGCGCTGGGCAATCCGATCCAGGAGCGCTGGATCCTCGAGCACAGCGCCGCGCTGCAGGTGCCGCTCGCCTTCGGCGTGGGGGCGTTGCTGGATTTCCTTTCCGGCAACGCCAAGCGCGCGCCGCAGTGGGTGCAGAAGCTGCACATGGAGTGGGCCTACCGCCTGCTGCACGAGCCGCGGCGCCTGATCAAGCGGTATTCGGTGGATCTGTTCACCTTCTTCGGCGTCTGCCTGCGCGCGGCGCGGGCCGATCGCGCGGACTGAAGGCAACCCTGTCCGCGCAGTGAAGCGCAGCCGCAAGGTGTCGCGGCGCGCGCCGGGCGCAGGGGAGGCATATGCGCGCCGCTGCTAGCATGCCGCCATGACGCAGGACATCGATCAGCTCATCGCCGCGCTGCAGCTCGCGCCGCATCCCGAAGGCGGCTACTACCGGCGCATCCACGCCTCGCAGTTGGAAGTGCTGCACGCCGGGCGCCTGCGCCCGGCCATGACGGCCATCCACTTCCTGCTGCGCCAGGGCCAGCGCAGCCGCTGGCACCGGGTCGATGCGGACGAGGGCTGGCACTGGCGGCAGGGTGGGCCGCTGCAGCTGCAGATCTTCGATCCGGAGAACGATACGCTGCAGACGCTCGCATTGAGCGCTCAAGCTTCCGCAATGGCCGTCGTCCCGGCAGGGCACTGGCAGCGCGCGTGGACCGAGGCGCCTTACGCGCTGGTGGACTGCACCGTCGCGCCCGGCTTCGTCTGGGAAGGCTTCGCGCTGCTCGACGCCGCGCCGCAGATCGCTGAACGCTTGCACGCCCTGGGCGCGCCGGACCTGGATTGAAACGCGGGCGCGCCCCGTAAGATCCGGCCATCGGCGCCGGCCGGCGTCCCTGCAGGAGGTCCTTGTATGCGCAAGCTGCGCCTGACTCTGGTCGCGCCGCTGTTGCTGTTCGTGCTGTCCGCCTCCGCGCAGCAGGCGCCGCCGCCGCCGGCCAGCGAGCCTGCGATCACCGACCTGGCGCCGATGACGGTCTCGGGCGTGCAGCCGGGTCCGGGCCTGTGGAAAATCAGCCGCGATGGCCATGTGCTGTGGGTGCTGGGCACGCTGACGCCGTTGCCCAAGCGCATGGACTGGCGTTCGACGGAGGTGGAATCGGCCATCGCCGGCTCGCAGGAGCTGCTGCTGCCGCCGAGCATGTCGCTGGACACCGGGCGCGGCATGTTCGGCAACCTGTTTCTGCTGCCGTCGCTGTTCAAGGCGGCCAAGAACCCCGACGGCCAGACCCTGCAGGAAGTTGTTCCGGCGTCCGAGTACGCGCGCTGGAGCGCGCTCAAGGCGCGCTACCTGGGGCGCGACCGCAGCGTCGAGCAGCGCCGTCCGATCTTCGCCGCGCTGGAGCTGTACAAGGCGGCGATGAAGGACGCCGCGCTGAGCACCGACAACATCGTGGCCGAGCGGGTGCAGACCCTGGCCAAGCGCGCCGGCCTGAAGGTCACCTCGGTGGTGGCGACCGCCAGGCTGGAGGATCCCAAGGCGGCGATCCGCGAATTCCAGCGCACCGGGCTCGACGACCGCAGCTGCTTCAGCCGTACGCTGGACGTGCTCGAGCACGAGATCGATGCGATGCGCGCCCAGGCCAACGCCTGGGCGGTCGGCGACATCGACACCTTGCGCATCGCGCCGCAGGCGACCCAGTACGGCGTGTGCCAGGCGGCGATCAGCGAGAGCGGCCTGGCGCGCAAGCTGGGCCTCAGCACGCTGCGCCAGCAGTCGCTGGACCTGTGGCTGGAGAAGGCCCAGGCCGCGCTGGCCCAGCACCAGGGCACCGTGGCGCTGCTGCCGATGGGCCTGATCCTGGGTCGCAACAATCTGATCGATGCGCTCAAGGCGCGCGGCTACACGGTCGAGGCGCCCGACGCGCAGTGAGGTCGCCGGGCGCGCGCCTAGCGCACGCCCGGCAGGGCGGTGTCAGCGCGCCGCGGTCAGCGGCGTCGCGCCGGCCTGCAGTTGCGGCCAGCGCGCCAGCACCGCGCGGCGGATGCCGGCTGCGTCCAGCCCGGCTTCGGCCAGCAGCTGTTCGCGGCTGGCGTGGTGCTGGAAGGCGTCGGGCAGGCCCAGGTGCAGCATCGGCACTGTCAGGCCCTCGGCGTTGAGCAGTTCGGCCACGCCCGAGCCCGCGCCGCCGGCCACCACGTTGTCCTCCAGGGTCACCAGGCCGTCGTGGCTGCGCGCCAGTTCCAGCACCAGCTCGCGGTCCAGCGGCTTGATGAAGCGCATGTTGACCACGGTCAGGCCCAGCTCGCGCGCGACCTGCTCGGCGGCCGGCACGATGGCGCCGAAGGCCAGCAGCGCGACCTGGCGGCCGCGCTGGCGCAGCTGCGCCTTGCCGATCGGCAGCGTGTCCAGGGTCGGCTCGACCGCCACGCCGGGGCCGGTGCCGCGCGGGTAGCGCACCGCGGCCGGGCCGGGATGGCGGAAGCCGGTGGACAGCATCTGCCGGCACTCGTTCTCGTCGGCCGGCGCCATGATCAGCATGTGCGGCACGCAGCGCAGGAAGCTCAGGTCCAGGTTGCCCGCATGCGTGGCGCCGTCCGGGCCGACCACGCCGCCGCGGTCGATGGCGAACAGCACGTCCAGCTGCTGGATCGCCACATCGTGCACCAGCTGGTCGTAGGCGCGCTGCAGGAAGGTCGAATAGATCGCCACCACCGGCTTGGCGCCGTCGCAGGCCATGCCCGCGGCCAGCGTCACCGCGTGCTGTTCGGCGATGGCTACGTCGAAATAGCGATCGGGGAATTCCTTGGAGAAGCGCACCAGCCCCGAGCCCTCGCGCATGGCCGGGGTGATGCCCAGCAGCAGCGGATCGGCGGCGGCCATGTCGCACAGCCAGTCGCTGAAGACGTCGGTGTAGGTGGACTTCTTGGCGGGCGCCACGGTGGGCAGGCCCTTGGTCGGGTCGAAGGGGCCGACCGCGTGATAGCCGATCTGGTCGCCCTCGGCGCGCTCGTAGCCCTTGCCCTTGGTGGTGATCACGTGCAGCAGCTGCGGCCCCTTGAGGCCCTTGAGCGTCTTCAGCGCGCCGACCAGCGCCGGCACGTCATGGCCGTCGATCGGACCGGTGTAGTGGAAGCCCATCTGCTCGAACAGCGTGGACGGCACGAACATGCCCTTCCAGTGCTCCTCCCAGCGCCGCATGAAGCGCGCCGGCGGCTTGCGCTTGTCGCCGAGCAGCTTCTTGCCGCCCTCGCGCAGCGCGTTGAGCGTGCGCGAGGAACTCATCCGCCCCAGCAGCTGGGTCAAGGCGCCGACGTTTTCGGAGATCGACATCTGGTTGTCGTTGAGGATCACCAGCAGATCGGGCTCCTCCTCCATGCCGCCGGCATGGTTGAGCGCCTCGAAGGCCATGCCCGCGGTCATCGCGCCGTCGCCGATCACCGCCACCGTGCGGCGGCCGTTGCCGGCACGCGCGTTGGCGATGGCCATGCCTAGCGCGGCCGAGATCGAGGTCGACGAATGGCCGACGCCGAAGGTGTCGTACTCGGATTCCTCGCGCTTGGGGAACGGCGCCACGCCATCGGCCTGCTTGACCGTGTGGATCGCATCGCGGCGGCCGGTGAGGATCTTGTGCGGATAGGTCTGATGGCCGACGTCCCAGACCAGGCGGTCGTTGGGCGTCTCGTACAGGTAGTGCAGGGCGACGGTCAGCTCGATCACGCCCAGGCCGGCGGCGAAATGGCCACCGCTGCGGCCGACCGACTCGATCAGGTAGGCGCGCAGCTCGTCGGCGATGGCGGTCAGCTCGGCCTCGTCGAAGCGGCGCAGGTCGGCGGGCGTCTCGATCCTTGACAGGCGGGGATAGCGGGTAGCGTCGATCATCGTGGCCGTCGGCAATGCAGTTGCGCATTTTCCTCCCCCGGGAAGGGAGGGGCAAGCAAGGCGGTCAGTCTGGGATCACCCAACGGCGCGGAATGTGAAGTATCGGCCGCAAGGCCTGGCTTGGGCCTTCAGGCCGACAGGCGCGAGCGCTTGGGCAGGTGCGTCTTCAGGAAGGCCATCTGGTCGGCCAGGATGTTGCGGTTGGACAGGATCAGGTGCTCGATCCAGCTCGGCCGGTAGGGCACGGCCAGCAGCGGCATGTGCGCCTGCTGCGGGGTGCGGTTGGCCTTGCGCGAGTTGCAGTGGAAGCAGGCGCTGACCACGTTTTCCCAGACATCGCGCCCGCCCTTGGACACGGGCAGCACGTGGTCGCGGGTCAGCAGCTGGCGCGAGAAGGTCTGGCCGCAGTACAGGCACAGGTGGTCGTCGCGTGCGAACAGCGCCTGGTTGGTCAGCGCGGGCGTGGGCGAGAGCCCGGCCGCGCGCGCATGGCCGCGCGAGGCGACGATGGGATGCAGCTCGATGTAGCTCTGCTGGCCGGTCAGGCGGTTGAGCCCGCCGCGCACGGTCAGGCAGGGATCGCCCAGGGTCCAGGCCACCGCATCGCGCGCGTACAGGCAGGTCGCGTCCTGCCAGTTGATCCAGTCCAGCACGCGACCATGCGCATCCAGCGACAGGAAACGCACGCTGGAAGGACGCGCCAGTGCGGAGAGAGAGGCGGAGAGGCCATCGGCCGGGGACGATGCATCCGGCAGGCCGCCGTCGATCAGGACCGGGTTGCCGGAGTCGTCCGAATGAAGCTGAGCGGTGTCTGCTTCCATCGGGGAAACAGCTTATACCCGATGGATGGCGAATTGTGTACTGGGCCCAACCCAGCGCGCTCCGAAGTTTCCCCTGAGCGCGCTGGCGCGGTGACATCAGGCGTCGAAGCGTGACGCGTCCATGGCCATCAGCGAGTCGGCCCCGGCGCGGATGGCGGCGGCGTGGGACAGCGTGCGTGGCAGGATGCGCGCGTAGTAGAAGCGCGCGGTCTCCAGCTTGGCCTGCTTGAAGGCCGCGTCGTGCTGCGACGCCTGCGCGGCCACCACGCTGCGCGCCCACCAGTAGGCCAGCACGACATAGCCCGAATAGAACAGGTAGTCGGTGCTGGCCGCGCCCAGCTCCTCCGGATTGGCCGCCGCGCGCTTGAGCACGTCCTGGGTCAGCGCGCCCCACTCGGCGGCCTTCTCGCGCAACGGGCCGAGGAACTCGGCCACCGCCGCATCGTCCTGGTGGGCGCTGGCGAACTGCTCGATCAGGCCCAGGAACAGCTTCAGCCCGGCCGCGCCGCTGGCGGCGGTCTTGCGTCCGATCAGGTCCAGCGACTGGATGCCGGTGGTGCCTTCGTAGAGGGTGGTGATGCGCGCATCGCGAGCCAGCTGCTCCATGCCGTGCTCGTGGATATAGCCGTGGCCACCGAAGCACTGCAGCGCGTTGTAGGTGTTCTCGATGCTCCACTCGGTCTGGCAGGCCTTGGAGATCGGGGTGAGGAAGCCGGCCAGGATGTCGGCCTGCTCGCGTTCGGCCGGGTCGGTGGCGTGATGGGCGATGTCGACCTGGGTGCCGGCGTGCAGGGCGAGCAGGCGCGCGCCTTCGGTCAGGGCCTTGATCGACAGCAGCATCCGGCGCACGTCGGGGTGGACGATGATCGGGTCGGCCGGCTTGTCGGGGAACTTGGGACCGGACAGCGAGCGGGTCTGCAGACGCTCGCGCGCATAGGTCAGCGCGTTCTGGTAGGCGCGCTCGGACAGGCCGATGCCCTGCAGGCCCACGCCCAGGCGCGCGGTGTTCATCATTGTGAACATGGCCTGCAGGCCCTTGTGCGGCTGGCCGACCAGATAGCCCTCGGCGCCATCGAAGTTCATCACGCAGGTCACCGAGCCCTTGATGCCCATCTTGTGCTCGATCGAGCCGCAGCGCAGCGCGTTGCGCGCCCCGACCGTGCCGTCGCGGGCGACCTGGAACTTGGGCACCACGAACAGCGAGATGCCCTTGGCCCCGGCCGGTGCGTCGGGCAGCTTGGCCAGCACCAGGTGGACGATGTTGTCGACCAGGTCGTGCTCGCCGGCGGTGATGAAGATCTTGGTGCCGGTGATGGCGTAGCGCTCATCGCCCAGCGGCTCGGCGCGGGTGCGCAGCAGGCCCAGATCGGTGCCGCAGTGCGGTTCGGTCAGGCACATGGTGCCGGTCCAGCGGCCCTCGACCAGCGGCTTGAGGAACACTTCCTGCTGCCAGGGCTGGCCGTGGAACTTCAGCGCCTCGATCGCCCCGTGCGAGAGCAGCGGGAAGTTGCCCCAGGCCAGGTTGGCGGCGTTGATCATCTCGCCCAGCGGCACGCCCACGGTGTGCGGCAGGCCCTGGCCGCCGAACTCGGTGGCCGCGGTCAGGCCGGTCCAGCCTCCTTGCGCGAACTGGGCATAAGCCTCCTTGAAGCCGGTCGGCGTGGTGACCTCGCCGGTGGCCGCGTCCAGGGTGCAGCCTTCCTCGTCGCCGACGCGGTTGAGCGGGGCCAGCACGGTGGTGGTGAAGCGGCCGGCCTCCTCCATCACCGCGTCGATCAGCTCGGCATTGGCGTCCGCGAAGCCCAGCCGGGCGAACAGGGGCTCGACGTCCAGCACGTCGTAGAGGGCGAAACGGACGTCTTTCAACGGGGCGCGGTAGCTGCTCATGCGGATGCTCTTGGTGGCGGCGCGGGCCGCCTCCCGGCCCGCTTCGGCCGCCAAGCATACTACTGCGTATGGAGAGGCGCCGACCCCGCGGCGCCGGCGCGGTGGCAGGGACGCGGCGCCGTCAGTCCAGCAGGCCGTGGCGGACCGCGTAGCGCACGAGTTCGGCCGTGTTGCGCACCGACAGCTTGTTCAGCACGCGGAAGCGGTGGTTCTCGGCCGTCTTGGTGCTGATGTCCAGGCGCCGGGCGATTTCCTTGGTGGTCTGGCCCTCGACGATGAGGTGGAACACCTCGCGCTCGCGCGAGGTCAGCGCCTGGTAGGGGTCGTCCAGCTCGCGCCCGGGCTGCTGGATCTGCGCGGCCAGGGCGAGCGCGGCCTGCGGGCTGAAGTGACCCTGGCCGGCGTGCAGGTTGCGCACGGCGGCGATCAGTTCGGCCGTGGCGGCCTCCTTGAGCAGATAGCCGGCGGCGCCGGCGCGCACGGCGTGCAGCACGTACTCGTGCTCCTCGTGCATGGTCAGCACCAGCACGCGCGCCTCGGGGACGTCGCTGCGCAGCCTGCGGATCACGTCGATCCCGTTGAGCCGGGGCATCGAGATGTCCACCACCACCACGTCGGGCTGGCAGGTCTGCGCGGCCGCGACCGCGGCGACGCCGTCGGCGGCCTGGGCCACGACCTGGATGCCGCCGGCTGCCTGCAACAGGCTGGCCAGACTCTCCCGGACCAGGGTGTGGTCGTCGGCCAGCAGGACGCGGATCGGAGCTGTTGGCATGCGGGACCGGTAGGGAGCGATGCCAAATCGTTCGGCGCACGTGACATCCGATGTCCTGTGTTTGTCGTATGCGGACGCGGATTTGTCAATTGGGCGATGGAGTCACTCGCCGGAGAGCGGCACGCGCACCTGCACGCAGGTGCCGGCGCCGGGCGAGGACACCAGCCGGAAACTGCCGCCGCCCAGGCGCAGGCGCTCGCGCAGGCCGCCCAGTCCACTGCCGCCGCTGGTCAGCGCCAGCGCCGGGTCGCAACCCACGCCGTCGTCGACGATCTGCATGTGCGCCCAGTCGTCGTGCGCGACCAGGCGCAGCAGGATCGAGCGCGAGCGCGCATGCTTGAGCGCGTTGTTGAGCGACTCCTGCGCGGCGCGGAACAGCAGGGTCTGGCGCGCGTCGTCCATGGCCGGCAGCGGGCCGATCTCCAGGCTGACCTGCGGCCCGCCGGCCTCGGACTGGCTGCGCGCCAGCCAGCGCAGCGCGGCCTCCAGGCCCAGGTCGTCCAGGATCGGCGGGCGCAGCAGGCGCGACAGATGCCGGGTGTCCTCCAGGGTCTGGGTGCACAGCGCGATGGCGCTTTCCACCTGCGCGCGCAGCGGCGCCTGCGCCGGCCCCAGCGCGGTGCCGAGCAGGGCCAGGCGATGCTTGAGCACGGTGAGGTTCTGGCCGACGCCGTCGTGCAGCTCGCGCGCCAGGCGCCGGCGTTCGTCCTCCTGCACCTTGACCACCGCACGGCCCAGCCGGCGGAACTCGCGCTCGTTGGCTTCCAGCCGGTCGAGCAGGGCCTGGTAGCGCGCGGCGTCGTCGGTGCCGCTCATCGCGCACCCGCCTGCGCCGGCAGGCCGGCCAGCAGCGTGCGCCGCGCCGCGTCGGCGGCGGCCTCGGCGCGCGCGGCGGCATCGGTCTGGCCGAGCCGCGCCAGGCGCTGCGCGGCCTGGGCATGCAGATCGGCGGCGAACAGCACATCTCCCCGGCGCAGCAGCTGCTGCGCCTCGCGATAGCGCGCCTGCACCTGCGCATCGGCGCCCTCGCGCAGCGCGCTCAGCAGGAACTGCAGGCGCAGGCCAACGTGGCCGAGCCGGGCGATGTCGTCGTCGAGCGCGGCCAGGGCCGCCTCGTCGTGCGCGCCCTGCAGGCGCGCCTGCAGCTGCAGCAGGCGCACGCCGGAGGCATCGGCCAGGCGGGTGGCCTCGGCCAGCGCCTGGTGCGCGCCGCGGGCATCGCCGCGCAGGCTGGCCAGCTGCGCCTGCAGCAGGGCGCGGGCGGCCTGCTGCTCTTCGGAGACCTCGTCGAACAGCTTGGCGTCCTGTTCCAGCTCGGCCGTGGCCCGTGCCGGCTGCCCGGCCGCCAGCCACAGCTGCGCGCGCAGCACCGCCACATCGGCGCGGCCGCGCTGGTCGTCGCGCTGTTCGAACAGCGTCGCCGCCTGGTCGGCCTGGGCCAGGCCTTCGGCCAGATGCCCCTGCCAGTAGGCCAGCTCGGCCAGGTTGCGGCGGGTGACGGCGACCTCTTCGAACATCTGGTGCGCCTCGGCCGTGCGCAGTGCGGACTGCAGCCGGGTGGCCGCGTCCTGCCACTGGCCGCGCGCGGTGGCCAGCAGGCCGAGGTTCTGTTCGATGCGCACCTGGCCGGTGACATCGTCCAGCGCGCGGTAGGCCGAGGCGGCCTGCTGCCAGAAGGCGGCGGCGCTGTCGTAGTCGCCGAGCTGGAAATTGGCGAAGCCGATGTTGTTGTAGGTCTGCGCCGTGCCGCGCGCATTGCCGACCTGCTGCCAGGCCTGCAGGGCGTCGCGGAAGGCCTGCAGCGCCTGCGCGTAGTCGCCGCGCTCCTCGGCCAGCAGGCCGGCTTCGTTGTGGGTGGCGGCCAGGCCGCCGCGGTCGCCCAGCGCCTGGTAGAGGGCGCGCGCCTGTTCGAGACGGGCCGCAGCGCCGGCGAAGTCGCCACGCACGCTGGCGATGCCGGACAGGTTGCGCAGGCTGGTGGCCACGCCGCGGCGGTTGCCGACCTGGGTGCGCAGATCGACCGCGCGGGTGTACTGCTCCTCGGCAGCCTTGCTCTGGCCGAGGCGGCCGTAGCCGACCCCCAGCGCGTTGACGGTCTCGGCCTCGCCGGCCAGGTCGCGGCCGCGGCGGAACAGCAGCTGGGCGCGCAGCAGATAGTCGTCCACGGCCTTGGCGGCGTCGCCGGCGAGGATGGACTGCTTGCCCAGCTCGAACCACACCCGCGGGTCGTTCGGGTCGCGCTTGCTCAGGGCCAGCAGCCGGGCGCGCGCCGCATCGCCCTGGCCTGCGGCGGCCTGGGCGCGGGCCAGGTCGAGCTGGGCCTGAGCATCGTCGGGCCTGGCGTCGGCGATGGCCTGCCATGCCGTCAGCGCGGCCTCCGCATCGCCCTCGGCGCTGGCGCGCATGGCGCTGAGCATCTGCGCGCTGCGCGGCCAGGTCTTGGAGTCGAACGGCCGTGCCAGCAGGGCATCGGCCTGATCGTCCTCGCCGATCGCCTCGGCGGCGCGCACCTGTTCCAGGCGCAGCGGCAGCACGTCTGGCGCGGCGTCGGTCGCCTGGGTCAGGGCCGCAAGGCGCGGCGCGCCCTGGCTCTGCGCACGCGCGATGCCGGCCCGGCCCAGGGCCTGCAGCGCGGCGTCCGGCGGCGGGGCGGGCCAGGGCGAAGGAGCGAGGCCGAGCGCCGCGCCCACCGTCGTCAGCCAGCCGGCCGCCGCGGCGCTGGCCGTGCCGGCGATCGGACCTTCCAGCGTACGCGTGCCGCCGTCCGCACCGTCCAGCGTGGCGCTGAGACGCCAGCCCTGCGCGTCGTGTCGCATGCGCGGGGCGAGCACCTGGCGCGCGGCGGCCGCGCGGCGCAGCGCGGGCAGATCCGGTCTGGCCTGGCCGGTCGGGTCGACCGAGCGCAGCGCCTGCAGCGTACGGCCCGCATCGACCACGGCCGTGCGCGCTTCCAGCGCATCGCGCAGCCAGGCGCCGAGACCTTCGCGCAGGACTGGATCGAGGTCGCCGGCGAGCGGCAGCACCAGTGTGCGCGCCAGCGGCGCGACGACCGGGGCCTCGGCCACGGCCGGCGCACGCGCCTGCTTCCACGACCAGCCGGCCCAGCCGATCAGCACCACGACGACCACCGCGGCCGCCACCAGCGCGATGCGTCGCCAGCCCGGGGCCTCCCGTTCCACATGGCGCCGGTCGATGGCGGCCACCACCTGCGCCGCGTCCTGCAGGCGCGCACGCGGCTGCGAACGCAGCAGCCGGTCGACCAGCCGCACGACCCACGGCGGAGTCTCCGGGCGGGCGCGGCTGACCGGTTCGGGCGTGCGCAGCATGCGCTGGGCCAGCACTTCGGCCATGGTGCCGTTGGCGAAGGGCAGCTGCCCGGTCAGCATCTCGTGCAGGATCAACCCCAGCGCGTACAGGTCGCTGCGCGGGTCGACCGTCTCGCCGCGCGCCTGCTCCGGCGAGAGGTAGTCCGGCGTGCCCACGATCGCGCCCGAGTGCCGGGTCAACCCGCTGCTGGCCATCGAGCGGGCGACGCCGAAATCGTTGATCGAGGCATTGCCCTCCGCATCGAGCAGCACGTTGGCCGGCTTGAGATCGCGGTGGACCACGGCGCGCGCATGCGCGGCCTGCAGGCCCAGCGCGATCTGCCGCGCGATGGACAGGGCGCGCTCGATGGGCAGCGGGCCTTCGCGCGCGAGCAGGGACTCGAGCGACTCGCCCGCCACGTAGTCCATGCTGATCAGCCAGCGGCCCTGGTGTTCGGCCAGGTCGTGGATGCGCACCACATGCGGGCTGGAGACCTGGCGCGCCAGCAGCAGCTCCTGGCGGAAGCGCTCGAACACCTGCGGCCGCTCGGCCAGCTCCGGGCGCAGCACCTTGATGGCGACCGGGACTTCCAGGGTCAGGTCGTTGGCCAGGTAAACCATGCCCATGCCGCCCATGCCGAGCAGGCGCTCGACGCGGAAGCGGCCGGCCAGCACCTGCCCGCTCGCCAGGACATCGTGCAGGTGCAGGCCGGTGGCGGTGGGCGCGTCGGACATCAGGCCGAGGCGTGGTCGGTGCGGTCGCGCGCGCCGCGCGCGACCAGCCACAGCGCGCAGCGCTCGCAGAAGGCCTGCAGCAGTTCCATGTCCAGGGCGGTGATGGCCGCGCCGGGGCGCGTGCTGTCCGCGTACAGCGCGCCGATCACCCGCTCGCCGTCGCACAGCGGCAGGCAGGCCAGCGCGCTGATGCCGGAGGCCATCACCGATTCACGCGTGGACAGCCAGGGCAGGTGGCCGATGTCGTGGGCCACGGTGCCCAGGCCCTGCTCGAGCGCGCGCTGCAGCGCGCCGGTGCTGCCGCCGAAGTCGCGCGGACTGCGCGTGCCGCAGGCGGCGGCCACGCGCGGCGCCTCCGGCCCGGCCAGCACCAGATAGCCGCGATCGCACTGGGCCAGCTCGGTCACCGCGTGGACGCTGGCGCTGAGCATGTCGTCCAGATCCAGCGCCTGGCCGACGCCATGGGTGAGGGCGGTGGCGCGCGTGCGGCGGGCCTGGGCGCGGCCGGCCTCGCGCGCGGCGTCCTCGTCCCCCAGCGGGGTGAACTCGACGTAGATGTCGCCGAAGCGCAGCCAGGCCGCGCCGGCCAGCCGCGCCGGCGCTTCCACGCGCAGGCTGTCGCGGAAGCTGCCGTTCTTGCTGCCCAGATCGTTCAACTCCCAGCCCAGCCCGTCGCTGCAGAGCCGGGCGTGGCTGCGCGAGACCGAAGGATGGGAGAGCTGCAAGCCGTTGCCCTCGGCGCGGCCGATGGTCAAGGCCGCGCCTTCGCGCAGCAGCAGCGAAGGCGCGGGCGCATCGGGCAGGTAGGCGATCAGGCGTGCGGGCATTGCGCGAGCGTAAAGCAATGCGGCGCTGCTAAAGCGCCCGAAGAGCGTGTCATGGGCTTTGACGTGAGTGCGAAGCCGCCTGGGGCGCGTCGAGTCAAGGCGTGCGCCGCCGCCCAGGCTGGCCGCCTGGGCAAGGTGCGCAACACAGGATCGGCGCGCCCCAGGCGACTTCCCGGAGGGTTGGCCATCAGCGGCACGGAGCCGGCGCCGCGCGGCTTACCTTGGCGCTCAGCCAAGGCTGCGCCACGCGACACCGGCTCCGCACCGCTGATGGCCAACGCATCTCACGTCAAAGCCCATGACACGCTCTAAGGATCGTAAAGACGCTGATAGTCGATCGAGAAGCGCAGGGTGGCCGCGCCCGCCAGCAGCGCGCCGGCCGGATTGCCGGCATGGTCGCCGGCGCTCCACACCTGCGGGATGCCGGTGCCGGCCTGCGCGGAGACGCGTTCGCGGAAGCTGTCCACCGCCACGGTCGCGGCGGTGAAGTCGGCGGCGGCCAGCGCCGCGGTGATCGTGTCCAGATAGCCGTCCAGCGGGCCGGCCTGCGGCGGCGGCAGGGCATCGACCTGCTCGCGCAGCTTGCTCAGCTTGTCGGCCACGACGGCGTGGGTGGGGCGCAGGTCGCTGACCAGCAGGAACTGCGAGAACCCGTCGGTGGTGCCGCGCGAGCGCACGCTGCCGGGGGAGATTTCGTCGGTGATGTCGCGGAAGGCGCCGCCCAGCGGGGCCTTGAACAGGCGCAGCGTCGAACCGGCGGTGTAGGGCAGCACGTGGGTATGCAGCTCCACGCGCACCAGCTTCTTGAAGCTTAGGCCCCCGGCTACCGGCGGTTCGACCGTGATCAGCAGCGGCAGCGGCTGGATCGGCTGGACCACGGTGCCGGGCAGGCGTGCTGTCAGCGCGCCGAGTTCCGGCCCGCTCAGCAGCCGGGCGCTGATGCCCAGGTTCTCGGCGCTGAGGTTGCTGGCCTGGTCGAAGTTGATGGTCAGGTCGGCCAGCGGTGCGTTCGGCGCTCCGATGGCGACGGTGGCGGTATCGCCGGCGATGGCCACGTTGACCGGCACGGTCTGGGCGGCGGCGGCCCCCGAGAGCAGCAACCCGGCGACCAGCAGCAGGCGAGATGCGAACAGCGGGAATCGAGTCATGGCGCGAACCTTGTCGATGGCGTGCAGCCGGCCCTGGACCGGCTACGGGCGGAAGGCCCCGCGGGGCCAGTGGTCAGGATCATAACCAGCCAAGAACAGGGATGCGCGTCACTGAGGGTTTTTACCCAGGGCCGCTGGGGGCAATACCGGATTGGCGGGCCCGGAGCCCGGGGGCAACGTGTGCTCACCCCGTTACGGGTCCCACTTTTCGGAGCCACGCACATGTCCCTGTCCCGCCCCGTTCTCTCCCTGAGCGTCTGTGCAGTCCTCGGCGCCATGGGCGCCTTCTCCACCGCCCACGCCGCCGCGCGCCTGGACGCGCAGCTGCAGTCCAAGATCACCAGCGCCGCGGCCGACGCGCCGCTGCAGGTGGTCATCACCTACAAGCAGAGCACCGCGCCGACCGCCTCGCAGCTGGCCGACCTCAAGGCGCTGGGCATCACCGAGGGCGTGGCGATGCGCGCGCTGCCCATCGCCGGCGCCGTGGCCACGCCGGCCGAGATCAAGGCGCTGGCCGCGCGCGACGACGTGGCCTCGATCTACTACAACGCGCCGCTGAAGTACTACGACGTGGAGGCCAACAAGATCACCGGTGTCACGCGCGCCTACGACAATCCGGGCGACTTCGGCCGTGCGGTGCCCTATAGCGGCCGTGGCGTGGGCGTGGTGATCAACGACTCGGGCATCGACGGCACCAACAGCGACGTGGCCTACGGCTCGCACGTGGTGCAGAACGTGCTGGCCAACACCAACCTGGCCACGTTCGATTCGATGCTGCCGATCACCTACGTGGAGAACGTGCCCAATACCGACTTGGGCTCGGGCCACGGCACGCACTGCGCCGGCATCGTCGGCGGTACCGGCGGGCACTCCAATGGCGTCTACCGGGGCGTGGCCCCCGGTGCCAGCCTGGTCGGCTACGGCTCGGGCGCGGTGCTGCTGATCCTCGATGCGGTTGGTGGCCTGGACTATGCGCTGGTGCACCAGTTCAGCTTCAAGGACCCGATCCGGGTGGTCAGCAACTCCTGGGGCACCTCGGGCAAGTTCGATCCCACCGATCCGGTGTCGGTCTCCACCTACGAGCTGTACAAGCACGGCATCGTCAGCGTGTTCGCCGCCGGCAACGACGGCCCCAGCGAGGACACCCACAATCCCTATGCGCAGGCGCCGTGGGTGATCTCGGTGGCCGCCGGCGAGAAGGACGGCACGCTGGCCGGCTTCTCCTCGCGCGGCAAGCGCGGTGAGAGCGGCACCTTTACCATGGCCGACGGCAAGCAGTGGACCTATTTCAACGAGCCGACCATCACCGCGCCGGGCGTGGACATCATCTCCACCCGCGCGCTGACCGGCCTGCTGCCGCCGCTGGCCGCGCAGGACGACGTGGCCGCCCTGGCGCCGGCGCAGCTGCCGTTCTACACGGTGATGAGCGGCACCTCGATGGCGACCCCGCACGTGGCCGGCATCATCGCGCTGATGCTGGAGGCCAACCCGGACCTGACCCCGGCCCAGGTCAAGGACATCCTGGAGCGCACGGCGACCAACATGCCTGGCCGCGCCTATTGGGAGGCCGGCGCCGGTTACGTCAACGCCTACGACGCGCTGATGGAGGCCGCCAAGCTGCGCTCGGGCTACGGCAGCACGGTCAATTCGCTGAAGACCTTCAACAGCAACGCGCTGCTGTCGCCGGGCAGCTCGCAGCCGTTCGAGGTGCTGTTCACGCCGGTGGGCGAGCCGCAGTACCAGACCTTCGAGGTCGGCGACAACGTGGCCTGGGTCACCGCCAGCGCGACCATGACCGGCACGACCGCCGCCCTGGTGCTGACCGATCCGGACGGCGAGCGCTACGGTTCGTCCATCGCCCTGCCGGTGCTGGGCAGCACTGTCAAGGCGAGCGCACCGGGCAAGAAGGGCACCTGGAAGATCAGCGTCAGCGGCATCGGCTCGATCGGCGGCGTGGCGGTCGATCCGCTGCGCGTCACCAACGGTGTGTCGGCGCCGGGCGTGGTCTCGGGCACGATCGAGTTCACCAACAGCGCCGGCTTCAGCGGTCTGAAGGATGTGCCGACCTCGAGCGCCTATCGTGGTGCGGTGGAGTACGCGGTCTCCAACCGCATGATGGATGGTTCGTCCAACGGCAACTTCCGTCCCAACGATGCGTTGACCCGTGCCGAGCTGGCGCAGTACCTGGTCATGGGGGCCGGTATTCGCCAGTCGCTGCCGGCGCCGGGCAAGGTCAGTTTCACCGGACTGTCGACCAAGGACCCGAGCTATGCGGCGGCCGAGGCGGTGGTGGCCAAGGGGGCGGTGCTGCGTGACCTGTCGCAGAGTCAGGCCGGGGTGATGGGCCTGGTCAGCGGCAACTTCAAGCCGGCCGACAAGGTCACCAAGCTGCAGCTGGCCTATTCGCTGGTGCAGTCGCTGGGCCTGCAGGACACGGCGGTGAACTTCAACGGGACGCTGTCGGTCACCTACAACGGCAAGCAGCTGCCGATCGAGGACGTGGGCAGCATCCCGGCCAGCCTGCGTGGCTATGTCCAGTCGGCGCTGGACAACGGCATCCTCAACGCGCGCTATACCGTGACGCAGGGGGCGACGGATCTGCAGCCGACGCTGCACGCCTACTTCGACCCGACCAGCCTGGTCACGCGCGGTGCCTACGCGATCACGGCCGGGCGTTTCCTGGACGTCAGCCGCCCGACCGAGGATTGATCGGGCCTGCGATTTCGTACTTCGGCGCCATGGATGGCGCGAGAAACGCCCCGCCTAGTGCGGGGCGTTTTTTTGGAGTGCTTCTTACGAGAGGCGACTGTGGCGAGTGGCCCTCGTTGGCTTCGGAAGGGCAGCGGTCCGGCGGGCAGTGGCCGCTTATCCCTCAAACAGGGCATCCTGCCCTGATTCGGGCGCTCGGCTTCCTGCCTCGCTCGTCGCGGCCACTGCCCGCCGGACCGCTGCCGCGCGCGTCAGCTCACAGGACTTCAGTTTGAGCCCCCTCCCTTGCGCGCAGCGCAGGGGAGGGATGGGGAGGGGTCGGGGGCTTTACCGGTCTAGCCACCGAAGCAAGGGCAAAAGCACCCCACCCCCTCAGTCGCTAGTTCGCGACTTCGAGCTCCCCTTCGCCTTCGGCGAAAGGGAGGGGGCAGAGCGCTTGCTCAATGCGTTTGGATCGTAAGAAGCCCTGACTCTTCCGACCGCAGAGCCTCGGCCCGGCTGGGCACGCGGAGAGCGGCGAGGATGGCCGGCGGCAGCGATTGCGTGCGAGACATCCTCGCGGATTGCCGACCCGATCCCCGTGGGAGCCGCCGTGGCGGCGATGGGGCTTTCCCTGTAGAGCCTCATCGCCGCCATGGCGGCTCCCACCGAAGCGGGAGGCGCAGTCGGGCCGTTCCCGAGCGTCAGCCATGAAGGAATGACCGAGCCGCGGAGCCGCGCCTGGCCGGGTCGAGGCTGGTGGGCGAAGTCCGCTTTACCGACCCCGCGCTCCAGCAAATCGAAGCACCGCTTCTAGCGCAGCACGCCAGCCAGACCCGGCGCGGCGCTCAGGCTGCTGTGCATGTCCAGCTCGAAGCTGCGCACGCTCTGGTCCTCGGGCGTCGCGCGCACCGTGCCCTTGAGGGTGTAGGGCAGCGGCTGGCCGCTGGCCAGGGCGCCGGCCACGGCCATGCGCGCGTTGGCCGAGGGGGTGAAGTTCACGCCGACCACGTCGGCCGCCTCGGGACCGATGGTGTAGCCGGGGGTGGCGCGCAGCGGGCCGGCGTCCTGGCCGGCGACGGTCACCGCCAGGTCGATGTCCTCGAAGCGCATCGGGATGCTGCTGTAGTTCTGCAGGCGCAGTTCGACCTGCCAGCGCCCGTCGGTGCCGACGGTCACCTGCTGCAGGCTGACGGCCGGTTCGGACACGCGTTTGACCAGGCCGCGGTGGCAGGCGGTCAGGACGATGGCGCAGAGCAGGAGCAGCAGGACGCGATGGGCACGGGGCATGGGCAGGAACCGGCGTGATCAGGACGCGGGCGAGGATACACGCGGCCGTGGCCCGCCTTCAGCGCAGGGGCGCGCTGACCACCAGATCGGACAGGTCGTAGCCGAGCTGGCCGGCGCGCAGCCTGATCGCCTCGAACAGCGTGCGGTCCATGGTCGGCTCGCGCGAAAGGATCCAGAAGTAGTCTCGGCCCGGCTCGCCGACCACGGCCCAGGTGTAGTCCGGGTCCAGGTCGATCACCCAGTAGTCCGCCCACACCCACGGCAGCCAGGACAGCCAGCCGGGCGCGAAGCGCACCTGCAGCTGGCCCGGCTGGCCGGCGACCGGGCGCGCCTCGCCGTCGGCCACGATCCGGTGGCCGTCCTTGCCCAGGCAGGCGTTGCGCACTCCCAGGTGCCCGGCGGCGCGCAGGGTGTAGGTGGCGGTGATCTCGCCGGCGCAATCTTCCTGGAAGCGGTTGGGCAGGTGGGCGATCTCGTGCCACTGCCCGGCGTAACGGGAGATGTCGAGCGCGGGCACCGAGGAGAGCGCCGGCTCGGCGGCGGGCGCCGAGCCGGGCAGCCACAGCGCCAGCAATGCCAGCCAGGACAGCGGGGTGGGAATGCGGAACATGCGGGCCTCCGTCGGGGACGCCCAGTGTGGCCCAGCGCGGCCTCGCCCGCGAGGCGCACCCGCACGACTTCAAGGCAATTGCGGTCGGCACGGGCGTTGCCCCAACAGCGAGACGCAGATGGGTGCCCACGTCTCTGCATCAGGCGGGTAGCGGAAGGGGCCGGATGGCGTCAAGCCGCCGGTGATCAGCGGTAGCGCGGCGTGCCGTCCGCGGCAATGTCTTCGATGGTCTCCAGCAGGCGGCGCATGCGCTCTTCCATGTCCGCGCGCGACACGGACGGGGCGGTGGCGGGAATCGTGCGCAGCAGCGCGCCGTTTGGCCCATAGACCATCAGCACGCCGCGCAGGCAGCGATTCGACGTGTCCACCAGAAACGAGGTCACCACCTCGTAGTCCCCGACCCTGCGTTCCAATCGTTTCCCCGTCGCAGTTGAACCCAGGCTCCAGCGTAAGCCGGCTCATGCGAAAAGCCCGTCACAGTTTGGTGGTGAGCGGGTGACGACGGACAGTGCGATCGCGGGAAGCGAAGTCCGGGCGACGGGGCACTCCGGCGCCCCGCCGCCCGCCGCCATCAGGCGCCCGGATGCGAGGCCGCGCTGGCGTCCGGATGCGACGAGCGCCGCCGCAGCTTGCGCGACAGCCATTCGCCGATGTCGTCGATCAGGGTGAAGGCCGCCGGGATCACGATCAGGCTCAGCAGGGTGGAGGTCACCAGGCCGCCGATCACAGCGATGGCCATCGGCGCGCGGAAGCTGGAATCGCCGGCGAAGCCCAGCGCGATCGGCATCATGCCCGCGCCCATGGCCAGAGTGGTCATGATGATCGGCTGGGCGCGCTTGCGGCAGGCATCGATCAGGGCGTCGCGCTGGCTGAGGCCGTGTTCGTCCTCGGCGATCACCGCGTAATCCACCAGCAGGATCGAGTTCTTGGTGGCGATGCCGATCAGCATCAGCAGGCCGATCAGTGCCGGCAGCGAGAGCATGTTCTGGGTGAGCAGCAGCGCGCCGAACGCACCGCCCGCGCACAGCGGCACGGCGATCAGGATGGTCAGCGGCATCAGCGCGTGGTTGAACAGCAGCAACAGCACCATGTAGATGCACGCGATGCCGGCGGCCATGGCCAGCAGGAAGCCGACGAACAGTTCCACGAACACCTCCGCATCGCCGGTGTTGAGAAAGCTCACGCCCGGCGGCAGGTGCTGCACGCTGGGCAGCTTCTGCACCGTCTCCATCACATCGCCCAGCGGCCGGCCGTTGAGCTCGGCGGTGAGGGTGACGTTGCGCTGGCGCTGGTAGCGCGAGATCTGCGAGGGGCCGCTGCCCAGCTCGATGTCGGCGACCGCCGCCAGCGGCACCGACCCATAGCGGCCGGGTACGCGCAGCTGGCCGATCAGCGCGGGGTTGGACAGCGTGGCCTGGGAAAAGCCGACGCGGATCGGCACCTGGCGATCGGGCAGGTTGAGCTTGGCCAGGCGCTGCTCGTAGTCGCCGGCGGTGGCGATGCGGGCGGCCTCGGCGATGTCGGCGGTGGACACGCCCAGGTCCGCCGCGCGCGCCGGATTGGGCACGATCTGGATCTCCGGGCGCAGCAGCGAGGCGGTCGAGGTCACGCTGCCCAGCCCCGGGATGTCGCGCAGGTCGCGTTCCAGCGCCAGCGAGGCGTCCTGCAGGTGCTGCGGATCGTCGCCGGACAGCACCAGCTGCAGCAGGTTGCCCGGTTCGGAGCTGACATAGCTCACGCGCACGCCGGGCAGATCGGCCAGCCGCGCCCGCGCATCGCGCTCCAGCGCGCGCTGGTCGCGCTTGCGCGTATCGGCCGCGCCCCAGTCCAGCACCAGGGTCGCCTTGCGCGGATCGGCCACGCCGGTGGTGGAGGGATCGCCCAGGTCCAGCACGCTGCCCACGGCGGTGTAGACCTGCTTGAGTTCGGGCATGTCCCTGAGCAGGGCGCGCGCGCGTTCGGCCACGGCCACGGTGTCCTCCAGCCGGGTGCCCGGCGGCAGTTCCAGGCTGAGGTTGCTGCGGCCCAGGTCGGACTGCGGGATGAAGGTCGCCGGGATCAGCGGCACCAGCGCCAGCGAGGCGACGAACAGCCCGGCCGCGATCCACAGCGTGCGCCCGCGATGGCGCAGCGCCGCGTCCACCCAGCCCAGGTACCAGGTCATCAGCCGCGACTCGCCCTTCTCCTCGCCATGGGGCTTGAGCAGGTAGGCGGCCATCATCGGCGTGAGCAGGCGCGCGACCAGCAGCGAGAACAGCACCGCGGTGGCCGCGGTCCAGCCGAACTCGCGGAAGAACTTGCCGGCGATGCCCGGCATGAACGCCACCGGCACGAACACCGCCGCCAGCGTCAGCGAGGTGGCGATGACGGCGTTGCCGATCTCGCCGGCGGCTTCGCGTGCGGCCTCCAGCGGCGGCTTGCCCATGCGCAGGTGGCGCACGATGTTCTCGATCTCCACGATCGCATCGTCGACCAGGATGCCGACCACCACCGACAGCGCCAGCAGGGTGATGATGTTGAGCGTGAAGCCGAACCAGTGCATCACCGCGAAGGTCGGGATGATCGACAGCGGCAGGGCCAGCGCCGAGACCCAGGTCGCGCGCCAGTCGCGCAGGAACGCCCACACCACCAGCAGCGCCAGCAGCGCGCCTTCGTAGAGCATGGTCATCGACGAATCGTAGGAGCGATGGGTCTCGTCGATGGCCGTGGTGACCAGGCGGAAGTCCACGCCGGGGTGGGACGCCTTGAGCGTGTCCAGCGCCTTGTGCACGCCGGCCTCGACCTTGACCTCGCTGGAGCCGCGAGTGCGCGACATCGAGAAGGCCACCACCTCCTTGCCATCCAGCAGCGCGGCCTGGGTGGGGTCGGCCGCCGCGTCGGTGACCGTGGCCAGCGCCGACAGGCGCACCGAGCGCCCGTCCGGCAGGCTGATCGAGTAGTCGCGCAGCGCCTGCGCGTCGGCGACCGTGCCCAGCGTGCGGATGGTCTGCTGCGCGCCGTCCAGCTCAGCCTTGCCGCCGGCGCGTTCGACCTGGATCTTGGCCAGCTGCTGGGAGACAGCGCCGGCGGTGATGCCGAAGGCGAGCAGCGCGTTGGGATCCAGGTCCACGCGCACCTGGCGCTCGACGCCGCCCACGCGCGTGACCCGCGCCACACCGGGCACGCCATACATCGCGCGCGAGATCTCGCGGTCGACGAACCAGCTGGCTTCGTCCGGGCTCATCTGCGGGGCGACCAGCGCGTAGGTCATCAGCGAGCCGCCGATGTCGACCTTGGAGATCACCGGCTCCTGGATGTCCTGCGGCAGGTCGGTGCGGATGCGGGTGACCGCATCGCGCGTGTCGTCCAGCGCGGTGCCGAGATCGGCCTCCAGCTGAAACTCGATGCTGGTGGTGCTGACGCCCTCGCTGACCGTGGACATCACGCGCTTGACGTTGTTGATCGTGGCCACCGAGTCCTCGACCTTGCGCGTGACCTCGGCCTCCAGCTGGCTGGGCGAGGCGCCCGGCTGGGTCACCGTGACGGTGGTCATCGGGAAGGCGATGTCGGGGAAGCGCGCGACCGGCAGCGCGTGGAAGCCCCACAGGCCGGCCACGCACAGCACGAAGAACAGCATCAGCGCCGGCAGCGGCCGGCGGATGGCCCAGGCGGAGAAGTTCATGGCGCGCGCGCTCCCTTGCCGGCCTCGACCACGCGCACCCGGTCGCCGTCGCCGAGGAAGCCCGCGCCCTCGGACACGACCTGCTCGCCGTCCTTCAGGCCTTCGACGATCTCGGTGCGGGCCTGCACGGTCTGGCCGGTGCGCACGCGCCGGCGGGCCACGCTGCCCTTGTCCTTGAGCGTGAACACATAGCTGTGGCCGTCGCGTTGGACGATGGCCGCGCTGGGCACCATCAGCGCCTGGCCGTCGCCGGTGAGGATGCGGCCTTCGACGAAGGTGCCCGGCTTGAGCAGGCCGGGTGCGGGCAGGTCGGCATACACGGTGCCGGTGCGCGTCTGCGCATCCACGCCAGGGGTCACCGCGCGCACGCGGCCGGCGATCGGCTGGCCGGCATAGGTCAACGCGACCGGGTTGCCGACGGCCACGTCGGCCAGCTGCGCTTCGGGCAGTTCGGCGCGCCATTCCAGGCGGCCGTCGCGGATCAGGCGCAGCAGCTCGCTGCCGGCCGCGACGACCTGGCCGGGCTGGATCAGCCGCTTGGAGATCACGCCATCGGCGGGCGCACGCAGCTCGGCGAAATCGCGCTGCAGCCGGGCCGCGTCCAGCGCGGCGCGCGCGGTCGCCAGCTGCGCCCGGGCCTGAGTCGCGGTGGCGCGCAGTTCGTCCAGGTCGCTGGCGCTGATCAGCTGCGAGGCCGCGAGCCTCTCGCCACGCGTCTGCTTGGCCTGCGCCAGTTCCAGCGCGGCCTTGGCCTGCTGGGCGGCGGCATCGGCCTGGGCCACCTCGCTGTCGAGCGTGCGGTGGTCCAGCTCCAGCAGGACCTGGCCCTGCTTCACCGTCTGGCCGACATCGACGTTGAGACGGGTGATGCGCTGGCCGCTCAGTTCGACGCCGAGCTGCATCTCCTCATAGGCCGACACCGGGCCGGACACGATCACGCTGCGCGCCAGCGGATCGATGCGCGCCGGCGTCAGGGCGACGGCCAGTGCCGAGGAGCCCTCCACGGGCTTGTCCTTGGCACCGCCACCACAGGCGGCGAGCAGGGGCAGGGCGGCGAACAGCAGGGACCAACGCAGGAGTGGCGCACGCATAGAGGAACCAGAGGCAAGAGGTGGAGTGCTGGCTGGTGCTAGGCGCCGGTCGGCCCGCACATGGCTGATGGAAACAGCGCTGGTCCGGGACGCGTCCCGGGCGAAGTCAGGTGGAGACGGCGGATTGCCGGCGGATCTGTTGCTCGACCCCGTCCAGGAGCAGGTCGATGCCGTTGCGGAAGCGCGCGTCGAAGTTCGGCTCGGCCAGCACCTCGCGCGCCTCCCAGCAGTGCGGGAAGCGCGCCCTGGCCAGTTTGAAGAACGCCTGCTGCACGCCTTCCAGCGCGTCCGGGTCGGTCGGCAGCGACTGCTCCTCGATCACGAAGCCCATGACGTAGTAGACCGAATCCAGCGCCGTGCTCGCGGCGAACGCCACCGGCGCGCCGGCCTGCATCAGCGCCGCGATGGTCGCATCGCCCACGCGCAGCATGTTCTCGGTGGCCAGGAAGGTGCCCGCGAACACGCGCGCGCCATCGCGGTGCGCCTTGAACGCGGTGCGGAATTCGCTTGCGATCTGATGCATCGTGGTCCGCCAGTCCTGTCCTTGTGGAATGTCGCGCGCCACCTCGGCGATCAGCGCATCGGCCAGCGCATCGATCAGCGCCTGCTTGCTCTTGAAGTGCCAATACAGCGACGGCGCACGGATCCCCAGATTGCACGCCAGCTTGCGCAGGCTGATGCCCTCCATGCCCGCCTCGTCGAGCTGACGAAACGCCGCCTGGAGAATGTGGTCCTGCGTGAGCGGGCTGCGCATAGGCGTGGCGTGGCGCCTAACGGCGTTAGGTTGCGGACTCTAACGGTGTTAGGGCGAGATGGCAAATCCCTTGGCTACTCGGCTGGCGCAATCGAGAACCGTGTTTCTCGACCTGCCCGGGAGGGTTTCCGCGGATGCGCACGCGTTCGGCGCAATGGATAAGCGAATTGCTCAGCGGCATGGCCTGACCGCTGGCGCGGTTGAAAGCTTCAGAACGACCTGCCGACGCTCTCACTCCAGCAGACCCGTGATCTGATACGCGCTTCGGGGGACTCTTCTTTCGTGCTCGTCGCGATCATCTGTGACAGAAGTTGTCCGACGCCGGGGACAGGGCGCCTACGATCCGAGGGGTAGAGCATGCGGCTCTACTAAACCCGATGCACAAGGACAAGGAGAAGCACGTGCGTACATTGATCGTCGCTGCGGCCGTTACGGCTGCGGCTTTGTTTTCGTCGCAGGCAGAGGCAGCGCGCTCGTTCTCGAGCAACACCGTGTATTTCGACGCATCCGGCAAAGTCATTGGCCAGAACGTCTACTACTGCAACAACGTCCATCAGTCCGGTGGCAACCTGACCTCGCCTTATTACCTGTATATCAAGGCAGGCTGTGGCGACCAGATTGTCGAATGCAACGGCAAGGGCAGCTGCGAGGACAAGCCGATCGACAACGCGATCGAGTATCACCTTTACGGAACGCCGCCATTCACGGAAGAGGAGGCATGCCAGCTCACCAATGCAGCCTGCACGAGCCAAGAGCCGTGGATTGTTGATGGCACCGACTTCGTGATGAGCTGACTGATGCAGGTCAACGAGCCCCGCTCCGGCGGGGCTTTGTCAGCCGCGGCCTCGTGGCCACCGGCATCAAGGCGCGTTGATCGACCTGCCGCCGGTGCGCCACGCCTTGGCTAGCGTCTCAACCGTCTGGTGGGCGTCACCGGATGACAGGTGCACGTTCCGGCCCCAGGCCGGCCAACCGATACGAAAAAGGCGCCCGAAGGCGCCTTGATCAACTTCACTTGCGAATCAACCACCTAGATGGTGGCCGGGGAGGGAATCGAACCCCCGACACAGGGATTTTCAATCCCTTGCTCTACCAACTGAGCTACCCGGCCAGTGCTGCACTTGCGGCCGAGCCGAAGCGAGGCGCGCATGATACGGATGGATTCCCGATCCGGCAAGACGCCTGATCACTGAACGTGTCGCCGGGCGGCCGTGCCGGCCCGGCGGGGCCGGGTGCATCATCGCTGTCCCCGACACGGTTCGCCACCGGAGACGCCGCATGCAACGTCCGCGATTCGCCCGCCTGCTCGCCGCCGGCCTGCTGGCCGCCCTCGGCGCGGGCTGCGCCACCACCGGGCTGACCGATGCGCAGGAACTGGCGCTGTACCAGGCCCACGCCGGCGAGCCGGTCAAGAGCTTCACCGTCTTCGGCCAGCTCAACGGCTGGTCGCCCCTGGGCGACGCCGCGCTGGCGGTGTGGGCCAGGCCCAGCGAGGCTTACCTGCTGGAGCTGACCGGGCGTTGCATCGATCTGGATTCGGCGCCGGCCATCACCGTGACCAACCAGGGCGGCCGGGTCTACGCGAAGTTCGACGACGTGCTGGTGCTGGGCGGGCTGCAGAACAGCTTCCGCATGCCGTGCCGGATCGCCGAGATCCGGCCGCTGGACGTCAAGGCGCTGCGGCAGGCGCAGAAGCAGCTGCGCCAGGCCAACGCGGCCGAACGCCAGGCCGGCACGCCGCCGGCGGGTAACCAATGAACGGCGGCCGTCACGGCGCCCTTGCGCGTGCGGCGCTCTGATCGACCCTGGCCCCGCCACGCAAGAAGGAGATCCGCCATGAGCCGATGGACATCCCTGCCGACGCTGGCGCTGGCGGCCACGCTGCTGTTGGCCGGCTGCGCCACCACCGGGCTGAGCGACAGCCAGCGCCTGGCGCTGTACCGCGCCCACGCCGGCGCGCCGCAGAAGGACCTGAGCAATGCGGACCGCCTGATCGGCTGGACCGCGCTGGGGGATGAGGCCGTGGCGGTCTGGACCCGCCCCAACGAGGCCTATCTGCTGGATCTGGGCAACAGCTGCAACGGGCTGAACAACGCGACCACGATCCTGATCACCAACCTGCTCGGGCAGGTGTCGGCGGGCATGGATCGGGTGACGGTCATCGACCGTCCGGCCGGCTTCCACGTCAGCTGCCGGATCCAGAGCATCCGCAGGCTCGACACCCAGGCCATCCGCGCCTCGGAACAGGCGCTGCGCGAGGCGAGGCTGGCCGAACGCGAGGCCGCCGACGCCGGCAGCTGAGGCTCAGGCCTGCGGGTCGGGCGCGACGTAGCCGGCGGGCTTTTCCGCGTCGCCGCCGAACAGGAACTTGCGCAGCTCGGCTTCGAGGAAGGCGCGGTCCTTGGGCGTGCGCGGCGAGAGGCGGTTCTCGTTGATCAGCATGGTCTGGTGCGCCAGCCACGCCGCCCAGCCGGCCTTGCCGATATGGGCGAACACCTGCTGTCCCAGCTCGCCCGGATAGGGGATGAAGTCCAGGCCTTCGGCGTCTTTCTTCTCGTACTGGCAGAACACGGTGCGGGGCATGTCAGGCATCCAGGAGTTTGCGGATGGGCGCAGGCAGGCCCAGCGTGGTCAGTTCGGCCGGGGCGACCCAGCGCAGGTCCGCATTGTCGCCCACCGCATCGCGCGGCGACAGGCGCGTCCAGCGCAGTGGCTGCATGTGCAGGCGATAATGGGTGAAGGTGTGCGGGGTGTCGGGCAGTTCGTCGGCGGCGTCGAAGTCGCCGGCCAGGTGCGCGTCGAACCAGGCGCGCGCGGCGTTGGTGTTGTCGGCCTGCGGCAGCGACCACAGGCCGGACCAGATGCCCACCGGTGGCCTGCGCTGCAGCAGCACACGGCCCTGCGCGTCGAAGGCCATCAGCATCACCGCGCTGCGCTCGGGCAGCGGCTTGCCGGGCTTGGGCGTGGGCAGGGCCTCGGTGAGGCCGTCGCGGAAGGCGACGCACTGCGGCGAGACCGGGCACAGCAGGCAGGCCGGATTGGCGCGCGTGCACAGCGTGGCGCCGAAGTCCATCTGCGCCTGGGTGTAATCGGCCAGCCGACCCTGCGGCACGTGCTGGACGTGTTCGACCGCCAGCGCCCACAACTGCTTCTCGATGGCCGGCAGGCCCGGCCAGCCGGCGATGCCGTGCACGCGCGACAGCACGCGCTTGACGTTGCCGTCCATGATGGCGAAGCGGTCGTTCCAGGCCTGGCTGAGGATGGCGCCGGCGGTGCTGCGGCCGATGCCGGGCAGGGCGTGCAAGGCCTCGAAGTCGCGCGGCAGCTCGCCACCGTGCAGTTCGACACAGCGCTTGGCGGCGGCATGCAGGTTGCGGGCGCGGGCGTAGTAGCCAAGTCCCGCCCACTGCGCCATCACCTCGTCCGAGCTTGCGGCGGCCAGGTCCGGCAGCGTGGGAAACGCCTGCAGGAAGCGCTCGAAGTACGGAATGACCACGCGCACCTGGGTCTGCTGCAGCATGATTTCCGACAGCCATACGCGGTACGGCGTGCGCGGATGCTGCCAGGGCAGATCGTGGCGGCCGTGCTGGTCGAACCAGGTCAGGAGCGGGGTGGCGAAGGTGTCGATGGGCTGGCTCATGCTGGCGCTCAGCGGCGGTTTGTAGAGCCGAGCTTGCTCGGCTGGGGTTCTACCCGACGGCCCCAGCCGAGCGAGCTCGGCTCTACGAGTGCACTGCGATTAGGCGGCGCTGCCTAGAGCTTCAGGCAGCAGGGCGTCGACGAAGGCTTCGGCGTCGAACACGCGCAGGTCCTCTGGGCGTTCGCCGATGCCGGCGTAGCGGATCGGAATGTTGAACTCGCGGGCGAGGGCGAACACCACGCCGCCCTTGGCGGTGCCGTCGAGCTTGGTCACCACCAGGCCGGTCACGCCCACGGCCGCATGGAACTGGCGCAGCTGCGAGAGCGCGTTCTGGCCGGTGGTGCCGTCGATCACCATCAGTACCTCGTGCGGCGCACTGGCATCGACCTTGCCGAGCACGCGGCGGATCTTGCCCAGCTCGTTCATCAGGCCGGTCTGGGTGTGCAGGCGGCCGGCGGTGTCGGCGATCAGTACCTGGGTGCCGCGCGCCTTGCCGGCCTGCAGCGCGTCGAAGGCGACCGAGGCCGCATCCGCGTTCTGGCCCTGGGCCACGACGGTCACGCCGTTGCGCTCGCCCCAGGCCTGCAGCTGGGCCACGGCGGCGGCGCGGAAGGTGTCGCCGGCGGCCAGCATCAGGCTGAAGCCGTCGTCCTTGAAGCGCTTGGCCAGCTTGCCGATGGTGGTGGTCTTGCCGACGCCGTTGACGCCCACGGTCAGCACCACGAAGGGCTTGGCGTCGCGGTCGATCGCCAGCGGCACGGCGACCGGCCGGAGGATGGCGATCAGCTCGGCGCGCAGGGCGGCCAGCAGCGCGTTGGCATCGGCGAACTCGCGCGCCTTCATGCGCTTGCGCAGGGACTCGACAAGAGCGGTGGTGGCGGTCACACCGACGTCGGCGGTGATCAGCGCGGTCTCGATTTCGTCGAGCAGATCGTCGTCGAGCTTGGGGTTGCGCGAGAACAGGCCGCCGAAGCTGCGCGCGAAGGCGCTGCCGCGCAGGCGTTCGCGCCAGCCGGTCTTGCCGGGGGCGGCGGCGGGCTTGTCGATGGAGGTGGGGCGGGGTGCGGTGGCGGGCGCGGGAACCGGCGCTTCGACGGGCGGCGGCGCGATCGGTGCCGCAGGTGTGGGAGCCGGTGCGGGCGCGGGCGCGACCGCAGGCGGGGCGGCGACCACGACGGGCGCGTCGGCCACCGGTGCGGCGGGAACCGGCGTATCGATCAGCTGCCGTGGCGATGGGCCGGGCGCGACGACGTCGGGCTGGGCCGGCGCGGCGGGCGCGAAGCGCTGGGGCTCGGGCGTGACCGGTGCGGGCGTGGGCTCGGCGGCCTGCAGGGTGTCGGCGACTTCGCGCGCCTGTTCGAGCGCGGCGGCCGCGTCGGCGGCATCGGAGGTGACCGGACGCGCCTCGGGGAAGGCGGCGGCCAGCTCTTCCACGCTATAGCGGCGGGTGCTGCCGTCCTGGGCGGACGCTGCGTCCTGCGGCTTCTTGCGGCGGAAGAAACTGACCATGTGCAGCCTTGGTAATGCGAAAAATGAGGGCGCAGATGCTAACACCGGGGTCTGGAAGGCCTGGTGTGCGGGGGTGTGGCGGGGTGCGGTGAAGGTGGGGGCTGCCGCGCGCTGGCCGTACCCTCACCCCAACCCCTCTCCCGGAGGGAGAGGGGCTCAAGTGGGTCAGCGGGACAGGTCGAGCAGAAGCTTGTTGAGGCGGCGCACGTAGCCGGCCGGGTCCTTGAGGCTGTCGCCCGCGGCCAGCGCGGCCTGATCGAACAGCACGCGGGTCAGGTCGCCGAAGCGTTCCTCGTCGCTTTCGGCATCCAGGCGCTCGATCAGGGGATGGGCCGGGTTGAACTCGAACACCGGCTTGCCCTCGGGCACCTTCTGCCCGCTGGCTTCCAGGATCTGGCGCATCTGCAGGCCCAGGTCGCCCTCGCCGATGGCCAGGATCGCCGGCGAATCGGTCAGGCGATGCGACACGCGCACCTCGGACACGTCCTCGCCCAGCGCCTGCTTCAGGCGTGCGACCAGCTGCTCCTTGTCCTTGGCGATCTGCTCCTGGGCCTTCTTGTCCTCCTCGGACTCCAGTGCGCCCAGGTCCAGGTCGCCGCGGGCGACGTCGACGAAGGACTTGCCGTCGAACTCGGTCAGGTAGCTCATCAGCCACTCGTCGATGCGGTCGGTCAGCAGCAGCACCTCGATGCCCTTCTTGCGGAACACCTCCAGGTGCGGGCTGTCCTTGACCGCGGCGAAGCTCTCGCCGGTCAGGTAGTACAGCTTGTCCTGGCCTTCGACCATGCGCGCCACGTAGTCGGCCAGCGCCACGTCCTGGGCGTCGGTGCCGGACTTGGTCGAGGCGAAGCGCAGCAGGCCGGCGATCTTCTCGCGGTTGGCGTAGTCCTCCGAGGGGCCCTCCTTGAGGACCTGGCCGAACTCCTTCCAGAACCTGGCGTAGTCCTCGGGCTTGTCCTTGGCCAGCTTCTCCAGCATGTCCAGCGCGCGCTTGGTCAGGGCCGACTTCATCGAGTCGATCACCGGGCCCTTCTGCAGGATCTCGCGCGAGACGTTGAGCGGCAGGTCGGAGGAATCCACCACGCCCTTGATGAAGCGCAGATACAGCGGCAGGAACTGGTCGGCCTGGTCCATGATGTAGACGCGCTGCACGTACAGCTTCAGGCCCTTGGCCGCGTCGCGGTGGTACAGGTCGTACGGCGCGCGCGAGGGCGTGTACAGCAGCGAGGTGTACTCGAGCTTGCCCTCGACCTTGTTGTGGCTCCAGGCCAGCGCGTCGGCGTGGTCGTGGGCGATGTGCTTGTAGAACTCCTGGTACTCGGCGTCGGTCACCTCCGACTTGGGCCGGGTCCACAGCGCGCTGGCGCGGTTGACCGCCTCCCACTCGGGCGCGGCCGGGGCCTCGTCTTCGGCCGGGGCAGGCTGCTCCTTGCGCAGTTCGACCGGCAGGGCGATGTGGTCGGAGTACTTCTTGACGATGCCGCGCAGGCGCCAGCCGTCGGCGAAGCCTTCCTCGCCCTCCTTCAGGTGCAGCACGATGGTGGTGCCGCGCTGCGGCTTGTCGATGGTGGCGACCTCGAAGTCGCCCTCGCCCCTGGACGACCAGTGCACGCCCTCGCTGGCCGGCAGGCCGGCGCGGCGGCTGTAGACGTCGACCTGGTCGGCCACGATGAAGGCCGAATAGAAGCCCACGCCGAACTGGCCGATCAGGTTGGCGTCCTTCTTCTGGTCGCCGGAGAGGTTCTTGAGGAAGTCGGCCGTGCCGGACTTGGCGATGGTGCCCAGGTGCGCGATGGCCTCCTCGCGGCTCATGCCGATGCCGTTGTCCTCGATGGTGACCGTGCGCGCGTCCTTGTCGAAGGAGATGCGGATGCGCAGGTCGCTGCCGTCGCCTTCCAGCAGGGAGGCATCGGTCAGCGCCTCGAAGCGCAGCTTGTCGGCCGCGTCGGCGGCGTTGGAGACCAGCTCGCGCAGGAAGATCTCCTTGTTGGAGTACAGCGAGTGGATCATCAGCTGCAGCAGCTGCTTGACCTCGGTCTGGAAGCCGCGGGTTTCCTTGTGGGTCTCCGGATGGGTGTCGGTGGTCATGGGTCGTCTTGCTCCGTGGTGGGACCGGCCTGATCGGCCGCCGATGGCTTCTTCGGGTGTGGGCGCAGGGGCGGATTTCAAGGTGGGCAGGCGATTGACGGCCCGGCTTTTGTGGGAGTCGCCATGGCGGCTCCCACCAGGGGCACGGCCAATGGGCGAAATTGCACTCCGACCCCGGTTTTCCCCATCATCGCCAGCCCCGTCGTCCGCGCCGCGCCATGTCCCGACCGCCCCCTCCCTCGTCCCGCAACGCCGGCGCCGGCCAGGTGCGCATCGTCGGTGGGCGCTGGCGCAACACGCGCCTGGCCGTGCCGGACGTGGCCGGCCTGCGGCCCAGCAGCGACCGGGTGCGCGAGACCCTGTTCAACTGGCTGACCGGCCAGCTGGCCGGGGCGCGGGTGCTGGACCTGTTCGCCGGCACCGGCGCGCTGGGGCTGGAGGCGCTCTCGCGCGGGGCGGCCGGCGCGGTGCTGGTCGAACGCGACCTGGCCGCGGCGCGCCAGCTGGCGCAGACGGTGACAAGACTGCAAGCCGACGATATCGCCCAGGTGGTGCAGGGCGACGCGCTGGCCTGGCTGGAGGGGCAGCCGGATGGGGGCTTCCAGATCGCCTTCCTCGACCCGCCGTTCGCCGACGGGCTGCATGCGCGCGTGCTGGAACGCCTGCCGCGGCTGCTCGCGCCCGGCGCCTGGCTGTACCTGGAGGCGCCGCTCGAGCAGGCGCCGGCGCTGCCGCCCGGCTTCGTCCTGCATCGCGAGGGCCAGACCCGCCAGGTGCGCTATGCGCTGGCGCGTGCGCCGGGCTGAAAGGAGCGCTGCTACACTCGGCCCGCGAATTTCCACGGGTTTTGCAGCATGAGCGTGTCGCCCATCCGGACGGCGGTCTATCCGGGCACCTTCGATCCGATCACCAACGGTCACCTGGACCTGATCGACCGCGCCGCGCCGCTGTTCGAGCGCCTGGTCATCGGCGTGGCCGCCAGCCAGAAGAAAGGGCCGGCGCTGCCGCTGGAGCAGCGCGTGGACCTGGCGCGCGCCGCCACGGCCCATCACCGGCACGTGGAGGTGATCGGCTTCGACAGCCTGCTGGCCGATTTCGTCGCCCAGGTCGGCGGCCGGGTGCTGCTGCGCGGGCTGCGCGCGGTGTCCGACTTCGAGTACGAATTCCAGATGGCCAGCATGAACCGGCATCTGATTCCCGACGTGGAAACGCTGTTCATGACCCCGGCCGAGCAATACGGCTTCATTTCCTCGACCCTGGTGCGCGAAGTGGCGCGCCTGGGCGGCGACGTGTCCGGCTTCGTGCCGGCCTCGGTCGCCAAGGCGCTGCAGGACGTGCGCCGCGCTTCGCTTTCCCCCGCCCCTTGAACCGAACGATCCAACCGGAGGCTGCACCATGAAGTCCACCAACCGCCTGCTCCTGGCCGCCTGCCTGGGCATGAGCCTGACCCTGGCCGCGTGCAAGAAGGAAGACGCGCCCGCGCAGCCGGCCGAGGCCGCCGCGATGACCGCGCCGACCACCAGCGACGATGCCGCGTGGAAGAAGTACCTGCAGGACGTCGTGCCGCGCAACATGGGCAACATCTCCAACCCGCCGATCATGTACTACCTGCCGGCCGAGACCGACCCGGACTTTCAGGGCAAGTACGACCGCCTGGCCGAGCAGGTCAGCAATGCCGCGCAGCGCGGCGTGACCTCCGGCAACATGGTGGCCTTCGGTTCGCCGGTCAGCGCCAAGATGGCCGACCTGATCGTGGCCTCCTTCGGCAAGGCCGCGGCCGGCTCGTTCAAGGGCGCGCGCGTGCTGTTCGTCGGCGCCGCGGCCGACAACGACCGCGTCAAGGCGGCGGTGGCGCCGTCCGGCGCGGACTACGTGTTCGTCGAAGCCAAGTGATCCGACGACGCGGCCGTGCCTGGCACGGCCGCGTTTTTCGGTAGCGGAGGAGGCAATGCCTCCTCTTTTGCTTTTTGGTGGGGCAGGGGTGCCGTCGTCGGCGCCGAAGCGCGGCTCCGGCGTTGCCTTTGCGGTTGTTCTGCGTGCTTGCGTTGGAGCGGGCCGCGACCTGAGCCAACCCCCTCCAAGCCTCCCCCTGCTGCGCAAGGGGAGGGGCGGAGCACCAGCGTGTCGTCTGCGGGACGGTGCACTGCGGTCCGCGGCGCGGCCTGGGGGCGGACCTGGGCGATAATGCGGGTTCCCCTTCGCTGCGTGCCCGCCGCGCCCCATCGCCTTCCATGTCGCTGAAGATCAACTCCCTGTGCGTCAACTGCGACGTCTGCGAGCCGGCCTGTCCCAATCAGGCCATCGCGATGGGCGAGGAGATCTATGTCATCGACCCGGCGCGCTGCACCGAATGCGTGGGCCATTTCGACGAGCCGCAGTGCGTGGTCGTGTGCCCGGTGGAGTGCATCGATCCCGACCCGGCGTATCCTGAAAGCCGGGAGGACCTGCTGGCCAAGCTCCAGCGCCTGCAGGGTGAATGATCCGATTCCTCAACCCTTTGGAGAGCGCGTGAAACGTTCGAGCCTGTTCGCCGTCGCCCTGACGGTCCTCTTGCCGGTCGCTGCCAGCGCGCAGCAGGCCACCCATCCTCCCGGCGCGGCGATCGCCTCGGGCCACAAGCTGGCCACCGAGGCCGGTCTCGAGATTATCCGCGAGGGCGGCAATGCCTTCGACGCGGCGGTGGCGGTGTCCTCCACGCTGGGCGTGGTCGAGCCGATCAGCTCAGGGCTGGGCGGCGGCGGCTTCTTCCTGCTGCACGATGCAGCCACCGGCCAGGACACGATGATCGATGCGCGCGAGACCGCGCCCGAGTCGGCCTCGCCGGACAAGTACCTGGACAAGGACGGCAAGCTCGACCAGTCCAAGTCGATCAACGGCCCCTGGTCGGCCGGCATCCCCGGCCTGCCGGCGGCGCTGGTGGAACTGGCCGAGAAGCACGGCAAGCTGCCGCTCAAGCAGTCGCTGGCGCCGGCCATCCGCATCGCCACCGAGGGCTTCCCGGTCTATGACCGCATGGCCCGCGGCTATGCCCAGCGCGCCAAGGAGATGGAGAAGTACCCCGGCACGCGTGAGGTCTATCTGCGCGGCGGCAAGCCGATCCAGACCGGTGAGATCTTCAAGCAGCCCGAACTGGCCCACACCCTGACCCTGCTGGCCGAGAAGGGCCGCGACGGCTTCTACAAGGGCGAGACGGCCAAGAAGCTGCTGGCCGGGGTCAAGGCCGCCGGCGGCCAGTGGACGGCGCAGGAACTGGCCGGCTACCAGGTCAAGACGCGCGCGCCGATCCAGTTCGACTACAAGGGCTGGAAGATCACCACCGTGCCGCCGCCGTCCTCCGGCGGCATCGCGCTGGCCGAGATGCTGCAGATCGTCGAGGGCTACGACCTCAAGGCGATGGACCCGGCCCACCGCGCCCACCTGGTAGTCGAGGCCATGCGCCGCGCCTACCGCGACCGCACCTTCTTCCTGGGCGATCCGGACTTCACCACCATTCCGCAGAAGGTCCTCCTGAGCAAGGACTACGCGCTGGGGCTGCGTTCGACCATCAACCCGGACAAGGCCACGCCGAGCGATCTGCTCTCGGGCAACCCGACGCCGCTGGAAGACGACGAGACCACGCACTTCTCGATCATCGACGCCCAGGGCAACCGTGTTGGCGCGACCCAGACGGTCAACCTGCTGTACGGCTCGGGCCTGATCCCCAAGGGCACCGGCGTGCTGCTCAACGACGAGATGGACGACTTCGCGCTCAAGCCCGGCACGCCCAACGCCTTCGGCGTGATGGGCTACGAGGCCAACGCGCCCAAGCCGGGCAAGCGCCCCTTAAGCTCGATGACGCCCACCTTCATGGAGAACGCCGACAAGACCATCGTGCTCGGCACGCCGGGCGGCAGCCGCATCATCACCATGGTGCTGCTGGGCATCCTGGGCTACGACGATGGGCTGAGCGCGCAGCAGGTCGCCGCGCTGCCGCGCTACCACCACCAGTGGTTGCCGGACGTCATCGACGCCGAGACCGGCACCTTCTCGCCGGAGACGATCAAGGCGCTGGAGGCGATGGGCCACAAGGTCGAACAGCCCGGCGACGAGGCTGCCGGCGGTCGCGGCTCCAGCCACGTCTGGGGCAACCTGCAGACGGTGGAATGGGATCGCAAGACCAACACCCTCAGCGGCGGCAGCGACCCGCGCAATCCGGTCGGCGCCGCGGAGATCCTGACCACGACGACGCCCTGAAGATCGCCAACGTCGTGCGATGAGGAAGGCGACGCTGGTGCGTCGCCTTCTTCGCTTCCGGCGCGCGAGGCGCCGTGCAACACAGTCTTCGGGAGGAGGCAGGCATGAAACTCTGGTCGATCCTGGGCAATTCGCAGAAGCTCGATGGCGGGGCGATGTTCGGCAACGCGCCGCGCGCGCTGTGGGCGCGCTGGGTGGAGCCCGATGCGGGCAATCGCATCGCCCTGGCCTGCCGCGCGCTGCTGGTCGAGGACCTCGACGGCAGGACGGTGCTGTTCGAGACCGGCATCGGCGCGTTCTTCGAACCGAAACTGCGCGAGCGCTACGGCGTGGTCGAGCCGGAGCATGTGCTGCTCGACTCCCTGGCGCGCGCCGGCTTCTCGCACGAGGACATCGACGTGGTGGTGCTGAGCCACCTGCACTTCGACCATGCCGGCGGCCTGCTGGCGCCGTGGCAGGAAGGCCAGGCGCCGGCGCTGCTGTTTCCCAAAGCGACCTTCGTGGTCGGCGCGGCGCACTGGCAGCGGGCGCGGGCGCCGCATCCGCGCGACCGGGCCAGCTTCATCCCCGAGCTGCCCGGGCTGCTGGAGGCCAGCGGCCGGCTGGAGCTGGTGGAGGGCCCGCATGCGCGGGCGCTTGGCGAGGCGGTGCGCTTCACCTTCAGCGACGGCCACACGCCGGGGCTGATGCTGTCGGAGATCGTCGGCCCGCAGCGCGACGCGCAAGGGCAGGCGCACGGCGGGGTGGCGTTCTGCGCCGACCTGATCCCGGGGCGCTTCTGGGTGCACGTGCCGATCACCATGGGCTACGACCGCAATGCCGAGCTGCTGATCGACGAGAAGCGCGCCTTCCTGGACGATGCGCTGGCGCGCGGGGTGCGGCTGTTCTTCACCCACGACACCGACTGCGCCCTGGCCCAGGTCACCCGCGACCCGCAGGGCCGCTTCGGCACGACGCACGAGGTGGCCGAGCTCCACGCCAGGCCGCTGGCGGCCTGAGCCGCCAGCGGGCGCTCCCGGTGGGAGCCCCAGCTACATGGATGGGAGTTGTTTGGCCCCCACCTGTAGAGCGGAGCTCGCTCCGCTGGGGCCTTCCCCACGAACCGAACGCAGAGCAGCGGAGTCCCGAAGAGGGGATTGCCACAAGCTCCGCTCTACAGGCGGGGCTGGGGCCTTCCCCACGAACCGAACGCAGAGCAGCGGAGTCCCCAAGAGGGGATTGCCACAAGCTCCGCTCTACAGGCAGGCCGCTGCGAGATTTGAGGAGACAGTTGCTCCCACACTGAGTTCGCATCGTCCCTGCGATTGCCGGGACGATGCGCCTGCGGTGTCCGCGCCGCTTGGGCGCGAGCGCTCAGCTCTTCTTGAGACAGCTGGACATGAACGTCTTGCGCGCGTCGCCGGCGAGCTTCTTGGCCGAGGCGTCGGCGTTGCAGGACTTCATGCGCTCCTGCGGCGTGGTGGCAGCGGCCGGCTTGGCGCTCAGGCAGGCCTTCTGCGCCGCCTTGTACTCCTCGCCCTTCTTGCCCTTGTTCTGGGCCGAGCACTCGGCCATGCGGGTCTGGGAACTGGACTGCGCGGCAAGGGCGTTGGCGCTCACGGCGCCGGCCAGCAGCGCGCAGGCCAGCAGGATCGAACGGGTCATGGCGTAGCTCTCCGAAAGGAAGATGGGTGACGCGGGCGGATCCTACGCCCGGCCCCGGTGCCGATGTGTGGCAGCGCTGCGACATGGCGCCGCCTGGCTGAGCGGCATTCAGCCCCCACCTGTAGAGCGGAGCTTGCTCCGCCGGGGCTTTCCCCACGAACCGAACGAAGAGCAGCGGACTGTAGAGCGGAGCTTGCTCCGCTGGGGCTTTCCCCAGGAACCGAACGAAGAGCAGCGGACTGTAGAGCGGAGCTTGCTCCGCTGTGGCTTTCCCCAGGAACCGAACGAAGAGCAGCGGACTGTAGAGCGGAGCTTGCTCCGCTGGGGCTTTCCCCACGAACCGAACGAAGAGCAGCGGAGCAAGCTCCGCTCTACAACGCGGCCGCGGCCTGATCGAGAGGGACAGTGACTCCCACAGACCGTTCCAGCCTTCCTGGTCAGCCTACCCGCGTGCCGAAGATGCGGTCGCCGGCGTCGCCCAGGCCGGGCAGGATGTAGCCCTTCTCGTTGAGATGGTCGTCGATGGCGGCGGTGTAGACCTCCACGTCCGGGTGCGCGGCCTCCAGGGCCTTGAGGCCCTCGGGCGCGGCCACCAGGAAGATGCCCTTGATGCGGCGCGCGCCGGCGCGCTTGAGCATGTCGATGGTGGCGATCAGCGTGCCGCCGGTGGCCAGCATCGGGTCCAGGATCAGCGCATCGCGCTCCTCCAGGCGGCCGGTGAGGCGTTCGAAGTAGGGCACCGGCTGCAGGGTCTCCTCGTCGCGCTGCAGGCCGACCACGCTCACGCGCGCGGCCGGGATCAGCGCCAGCACGCCGGGCAGCATGCCCAGCCCCGCGCGCAGGATCGGCACCAGGGTGATCTTGGCGCCGGCGATCTTCTGCACCTCCACCGGGCCGGCCCAGCCCTGCATGGTCTCGGTCTCGGTGTGCAGGTCGGCGGTGGCCTCGTAGGCCAGCAGCGTGCCCAGTTCGGTGACCAGCTCGCGGAACCCCTTGGTGCTCAAGGACGCATCGCGCAGCAGGCCGATCTTGTGGCGGACCAGGGGGTGACGGACTTCGACGGTTTTCATGTCTGGCAGTGAGCGAAGGCGGGCGGACCAGTGTGCCGCATCGCCCGCGTGCCGGCCCAGTCGCGGGCGCGTCGGGGCCCCCAGGCGCTGGGTGCTGGAAGGTGACCGCTCCGTCACTTTGCCGCGTGTGTCACGGTGCGGAAATCTCGTCGCAATACCGTGCCGCCCCATCTTTGTTCGTTGGGGAACGACACACCGTGCTGACGCGCCATCGCCTTGCCTGCGCCATTTCGCTCACGCTGACCGCGCTGGCGGCCCCGCCCGTGCTGGCCGGTCCCGCCGCCGACGCACCGGCCGCGGCCGCGCCTGCGGCCGATGCCACCACCCTGGACCGGCTGGTGGTGCGCCCGCAGCTGGAGGCGCAGGTCCGCGCGATCGACCTCAAGCGCGACAGCAACGCCATCCTCGACGCGGTCGCCGCGGACGACGTGGGCGACTATCCCGACCAGAACGTGGCCGAGTCGGTCTCGCGCCTGCCCGGCGTCAGCGTGACGCGCGACCAGGGCGAGGGTCGCTACGTGGTCGTGCGCGGCCTGGACGCGGCGCTCAACAGCGTCACCATCGACGGCATCGCCATCGGCACGACCGAAAGCGACAACCGCGCCACGCCGCTGGACCTGATCCCGTCCGACTCGACCGAACGCCTGAAGGTGGTCAAGTCGCCGACGCCGGACATGCCGGGCGATTCGATCGGCGGGGCGATCGAGGTCGAATCGGCCTCGGCCTTCGACCGCGACGGCCGCAGCCTGCGCGGCAGGATCGAGGCCGACCACCAGCAGCTCAGCGGGCACACCAGCCCGCGGGCCGCCTTCAACTACAGCGAGCGCTTCGCCGATGACACCTTCGGCGTGGCGCTGGGCCTGAACTACCAGGACCGCAAGTTCGAGTCGGACAACACCGAGGGCGAGTACGACGCGCTGGACAGCGGAGAACTGTTCATGGTCCAGCAGCAGCGGCGCAAGTACTTCATCGAGCGCAAGCGCTGGGGCGCCAACCTCAACCTGGACTGGCGCCCGGACGCGGACAACCGCTACTACCTGCGCACGCTCTACAGCGACTACCAGGACGCCGAGACCCGGCAGAACACCGTCATCGACTTCGACCCGGACACCGTGGTGGCCCGGGGCGATGGCACCTACCTGGCCCCGGTGGACGACCTGAGCAAGCGCGTGCGCTTCCGCACCAAGAAGGAGAACACCGCCGCCGCCAGCTTCGGCGGCGAGAACCGGCTGAGCGGCGCGGTGCTGGACTACCAGGTGGGCTACACCAGGACCGAGGAGCGCGTGCCCGACGAGCAGGAAGCCCGCTTCAAGATCACCAAGGCCGCCAAGAAGGGGCTGACGGCCAGCATCGACCAGACCGACCGCCTGCCGGACATCGACTTCTCCAGCGAGCGCTGGGCCGACAACGCCAACTACGCCTTCAACAAGTGGGTGCTCTCGCCGGGCAGCACGGACGACAAGGAAGTCAGCGCCAAGATCAACGCGCGCTTCGACGGCGACCACGCCAGCTACAAGCTGGGCCTGCTCGGCCGCTTCCGCGACCGCGACGTGGACAAGAACGAGCCCGAGCTGTCCAAGGGCCCGGCCATCGACCCGACCACCTGGACGGTCGCCGCGCCGGAGCATCGCCACAACAGCCTGGGCCAGGCGCTGAGCTCCTCGGCCATGCGCGCCTACTGGGCGCAGAACGGCGCGCGCTACAGCGCCGCCGCCGGCGACGTGGCCAGCAACGCGGTCGCCGCGCTGGCCGAGGACTACACCTCCAAGGAAGACATCCTGGCCGCCTACGCCATGGGCACCTGGGACATCGGCGCGCTGCGCGCGATCGCCGGCGTGCGCGTGGAGAACACCAGCTTCACCGCCACCGGCAACAGCATCGAGATCCAGGACGATGGGACCTTCAGCGCCACGCCGCTGAAGGCCCACCGCAGCTACACCAACGTGCTGCCGGGGCTGCACCTACGCTGGGACGGCGGGGATGGCTGGACGCTGCGCGCGGCGTTGAACAAGACCGTCTCGCGGCCCGGGTTCGGCCAGATCGCGCCGCACGCGACCATCGACCGCGACGACGGGCGGGTCGAGCTGGGCAATCCCGACCTCGACCCTTACGAATCGACCAATCTGGACCTGTCCTTCGAGAAGTATCTGGGGCAGAGCGGCATCGTCTCGATGGGCCTGTTCCGCAAGTGGATCGACGGCTACATCGTCGACACGGTCAGCAACAACGACCCGGCCTATGCCGGCTTCGACGTCACCCGCGCCATCAATGGCGATGACGCCAAGGTGCTGGGCGCCGAGTTCAACTACCAGCAGCAGCTCGACTTCCTGCCCGAGGGCTGGAACGGCCTGCTGGTCGGCGCCAGCGGCACCTGGCTGGACACCGACTTCGATCCCGGCGTGGCCACGCGCCAGGGCGAGGACTTCATGCTGCCGCGCGCATCCCGGCACGTGTACAGCGGCTACCTGGGCTATGAGAAGTACGGCGTGTCCGCGCGCGTGTCGGCGGTGTACCGCAGCGCGTACCTGGACGAGCTCGGTGCCTCGGCGCCGTACGACATCTACGTGGCGCCCAATACGCAGCTGGACTTCGGCCTGGACGTGCAGCTGAGCGACAGCGTGCAGCTGTTCTTCGATGCCTCCAATCTGCTGGACAAGCCGCTGGAGCGCTACCAGGGCGATCGCGCCCATACCCAGCAGTTCGAGGAATACGGCCGCAGCTTCGCGGTCGGCCTGAAGGTGAAGCTGTGATGGCCGCCGTGCATCTCCCGCGAGGCGCGGCCGCGCTGGCGCTGGCGTGCGCGCTGCTGTCGGCCTGCGATCGAGCGCCGGTCGCAGCGCCCGCGGCGTCCGCACCGCCAGCCACATCCGCGACCAGCGACCGCGAACCCGACGAGGCCGGCACCGGCGATCCGCTGCTGGCCACGGCCAAGGTGCCGCACCAGGTGGTGGCCGAGGCCTTCGTCACCGCCGCCACGCCGCAGGACAATCTGGATTCGCCGGCGGTGTGGGCCGCCCCGGATGGGGCGCGCTGGGTCATCACCACCGCCAAGAAGACCGGCGAGCTGGTGGTGTTCGACGGCGACACTGGCAAGCGTCTGCGCACCGTCGCCGGCAAGGGCGCCGCGCCGGGCCAGCTGGACCGGCCCAACGGGGTGTCGGTGGTGGGCGATCTGGCGCTGGTGGTCGAGCGCGACAACCACCGTGTGCAGGCGTTCTCGCTGCCGGACTTCAAGTCCGTGGCGGTGTTCGGCAGCGAGGAGCTCAAGAAACCCTACGGCCTGTGGGCGCACCCCAAGGACGAAGGCATCGAGGTCATCGTCAGCGACAACTACATGCTGGGCGCCGACGAGGACACCGTGCCGCCGCTGGCGCAGCTGGGCCAGCGCTTCCGTCGCTATCAGCTCAGCCGCGAAGGCGGGCAGTGGAAGGCGACCCTGCGCCAGACCTTCGGCGACACCGCGCAGGAAGGCGCGATCCGCATCGCCGAGTCGGTCTATGGCGACGCGGACAACGACCGCCTGCTGCTGGCCGAGGAGGACGTGCCCACCGGCACGCGCCTGCGCGAATACCGGCTCTCCGATGGCACCTACACCGGCCGCGATATCGGCGCGGGTCTGTACAAGGCGCAGGCCGAAGGCATCGCGCTGCTGGCCTGCGCGGACGGCAGCGGCTACTGGATCGGCACCGACCAGTTCAAGGACCGCAGCCTGTTCCATGTGTTCGATCGCAGGACGCTGCGGCATCTGGGCGCTTTCGCCGGGCAGGTCACGGCCAATACCGACGGAGTGTGGATGGACGCGCGCGGCGATGCGCGCTTCCCGCAGGGCGCGTTCTATGCGCTGCACGACGACCAGGCGGTGGCCGCGTTCGACTGGCGCGACATCGCCAAGGCGCTGGCGCTGCCGGGCTGCAAGTCCTAGCTTCCTGTCGTATCGGCTTTCTTTGGAGGGGCAGCGTCAGGTCTGGGGCTTCGGGTCAAAGTCGAAAGAAGTCCCGATCCATCCGGCGAAGTGCCAAACAAGAAGGCCCGCTCGCGCGGGCCTTCATGCTGCCTGGAGCCTGGCGGATCAGGCCGCCTGCGCCTGCTGCTGACGCGATCCTTCGCGCAGGGCCTGGCCAACCATCGACACCAGCAGGTCCAACTCGTCGGCGTCGATGAGGAAGTGCGGGGTGAAGCGCAGCGAGTTGGCGCCGCCGTGGATCACGTTGAGCCCGCGCATGCGCAGCGACTCCTCGATCGACCCGGCGCCATAGCACTTGAACTGCGGCGCCAGCTCGCACGAGAACAGCAGGCCGGTGCCCTGCACATTGGTGATCAACCCGCCCAGCTCGGCCTTGAGCTGTTCCAGCTTGGCCACGGCCTGCGCGCCGCGGGTGCGGATGTTCTCGCGCACCTGCGGGGTGAGCAGGGCCAGCGTGGCGCAGGCGGTCTCCAGGGCGCGCGGATTGCTGGTCATGGTGTTGCCGTACACGCCCTTGCGATACAGCCGGGCGGCGTGCTCGGTCACCGCCAGCACCGACAGCGGGTACTGGGCGGCGTTGAGCGCCTTGGAATAGGTCTCCATGTCCGGCGCCTCCAGGCCCTCGAAGCCCGGGTAGTCCACCACCGACAGCACGCCATGCGCGCGCAGGCCGGCCTGGATCGAGTCGACCAGCAGCAGGCTGCCGTGGGCCCGGGTCAGCTCGCGCGCGGCGGCGTAGAAGGCCGGCGGCAGCGCGCGGCCCGGGTCGCCTTCGCCCATCACCGGCTCCAGGAACACCGCCTCGATGAACCAGCCGTTGGCCTGCGCGTCGGCGAACACCTTGCGCAGCGCCGCCTCGTCGTAGGGCGGCACGGCGATCACCGAGTCCTCGCCGCGGTAGCTGGCCAGGTGCTGGGTATAGGTCTTGCGGCTGGAATCCGAATACAGCCCGGGCCGGTCGGTGCGGCCATGGAAGCTGCCCTTGACCACCACCCGCTTGAGCGTGGCGCCGGCATGGCGCGCGCCCGGGTCGGTCAGCAGCTTGGCGTTGATGTCGGCGATGCGCGCGGCCAGGCCGACCGATTCGGAGCCCGAGTTCAGGCACAGGAACTTCGCATACGGGCAGCCGTCGGCGCGGGTGTGGCCGATCTCGGCACGAAGGGCCGCATCGAAGCGCAGCTGCGACAGGCTGGGCGTCATGATGTTGGCCATCGCCTGCGGCTGGGCCATGGCCGCCAGCACCGCATCGGGCGTGTGGCCGAAGCCGATCATGCCGTAGCCGCCGGCGTCGTAGAGCACCGCGCCCTTCAGCGTGACCACCCACGGCCCGCAGGCGGCCAGGGCGACATAGGGGTTGACCGCATCGTCGGCGTAGAAGTTGACGTAACCCTCCTGCACCCGCGCGACCTGTTCGGCCTCGTCCAGGTCCAGCAGCGCATCGAAGCTGTCCTCCAGCGCGGCGAACTGCGCGGCGGCCGCGGCGATGGCGCGGCCCAGGTCCGGATGGCCGGAGGCCAGTCGCGCCAGGGTGGCCTCGTCCAGGCCTTCGGTCAGGCGGGTGCCGGCACGGGCGCGCAGCGGGGCGAGGGGAGCGGTCACGGACATCGGCAGGTCTCCTGGGGCGAACGGGCGGGCGTGGCGCAGCGCAGCAGGGCGAGGCGCCAGGGAAACACGGGGATGTCTGCATTATTGAAGCAACGACCGTCGATTCGACAGGTATGATCCTGGCGAATCCACCGGTTTTTTCGTCGTATCGACGAAGGGAGCTGTGCACAATGACGGTATCCGTCCCTGATCAGGCCCTGCTGGCCCTGTTGCGCGAGGACGCGCGCGCGCCGGTGGCCGAGCTGGCGCGCCGCCTGGGCGTGTCGCGCACCACCGCGCAGAGCCGGCTGGAACGGCTCGAGCGCCAGGGCGTGATCGCCGGCTATACCGTGCGCCTGCGCGACGATGTGGAACATGGCCATATCCGCGCCCACATCCTGATCACCGTGCGGCCCAAGCAGATGGTCGCCGTGACCAATGCCCTGCGCGCGATGGCCCAGGTGCGGGCGCTGCATTCGGTCAGCGGCCCACACGATCTGATCGCCATCGGCATGGCGCCCACGGTGGGCGAGATGGACGAGCTCACCGACCGTATCGGCGCGATCGAGGGCGTCGAGCGCACCACCTCCTCGATCGTGCTGTCGACCAAGTTCGAGCGCTGAGGGGCCGGATTGCGGGCGCTTGCGGCGCGATTTTCGTTTCGTTGCGCCACCCGCAGCGAGGCGACTCGACCGGATTGCGTTCGATCGCCCCGCCGTTTCTTGCACTGCATCCCGATTTGACAGGCTCGCCTGCGCTGGGGACCATTCCGGCAAGGCTTGCCGACTCCCCCGTGGAAGGACCCCATGACGCGCACCCAGCCCCGCTTGTTTGCCGCGCCCGCGCTGCTGTTCGCCCTGGCGGCCTGTTCTCCTTCAGATTCAAGGACCGATATGACCGCTGTGAATTCCCCGGCTGCCGAAGCTGGCACGCCTACCGGTGCGCGCAATCCCTCGCCCAAGGACGCCTATCGCATCACCATGACGCTCAAGGACGCGCCTGGCCCGTTCGGCTGGATGAAGGCCTTGGCGCAGTACGACGTGGTCAACAAGGAGTGCCTGAGTCCGCCGAAGGACAATCCCGGCGGTCGCAGCGCACCGGTGCCTACCGACGATGTGGAGATCCCGCTGCAGAAGGTCTCCGACACCGAGTACGTCGCCACCGTTTACGCCGACCAGATGCTCGACGAGGACTACACCGGGCGCGGGGTGTGCCACTGGAAGCTGATCCAGTTCCGGGTGCATATGAAGGCGACCGGCGCGCAGGGCGAGACGCTTTTCATCCCCAGCATCCAGGATCAGAAGCTGATCCCCGCCGAACAGGAAACGGTCTACTTCAACAAGATCTCTTATCCGAGACTGGCGTCGTCGGCGTTGGATGAGCCGCTGGATACGGGCGAGTCGGATCGGGCGAGGTTCGGTGCTTCGATCCGCGACGATGATCTTTTCACCGTGACATTTGTTCCGCACAAGGATGGTGTGCCATGACGATAGGAACCCAGCAATACGCTTATCTGGCCGACCACAGCTATGGTCGCGACAAGCACGGCGCGGCTGTTGATCTGCAATCCCTGGTGGGTAAGGTCACCGAGATCGGGGGCCTTGAGTACAAGGTCCTGGCCTACTCGGACAAGCCTTCCGGCTATCAAGGCGCCGTCTATCAGCGCATGGATACCGGTGAGATCGTGGTCGCCCATCGCGGCACCGAGTTCGAGCGAGAGAGACTCAAGGACCTGGTCAAGACCGATGGCGGCATGGTGGTTGGGCGCGACAACCGGCAGGCCGATGATGCGATTGCCCTAACGCGTCAGGCGATCGAGCTGGCGAAGGACTATGGCGCGACCAAAGGCGTCGCGCCGCCCGAGGTGACGGTCACTGGCCACTCGCTGGGCGGCACGCTGGCCGAGGTCACCGGGCATTACTTCGGCTTGAAGGGCGAAACCTTCAATGCCTTCGGCGCCGCGAGCCTGAATATGCGCAACCCCGCCACCGGCGAGCACTATCGCATTCCGGAAGGCGGCAACGCGATGGTCAATCACGTGATGGCGGCCGACCTGGTCAGCTCCGCCTCGCCGCACTACGGCCAGGTCAAGGTGTACACCAATCAGCGCGAGATCGACACGCTGCAGAAGTACGGCTACGAGAACAACAGAAGCGTGTTCGACCTGCGCAACGATATCTTCAGTGCGGTCGCCGCCATGAGCGGTGGTTCGCACGACATGGACAATTTCCTGCCGTGGAACGGCCAACATCGTCCCGACACGTCGATCCTCGCCGATCCCAAGGCGCGGCAGCTCGCGCAGCAGTACGACCCGATGATCGACAAGTTCCGGGCGGATATCAGCGGCGAGCGTCTTGCCGCGACGCTGTTGACGCGCAGCGGCAAGGGTCTGGTCGAGGATGCGTGGCACCTGACGCGCGATCCGTTGCCTGCGGGTGAGCCCGCCAAGCGGGCCGAGCAGCACGATCGTCGCGGCGCCTCGCTCGACCTCGGCAGGCCCGATCCGGCGCCCGACATGCGCGACCCGGGCCACCCGGCCAACGGCCGCTACCAGCAGGCCTACGCCGGGGTCGCGCGGATCGATCAGGGCATGGGTCGCGCGCCCGATGGCAGCAGCGAGCGCCTGGCCGCGGCGCTGACCGCCGCCAGCCCGCATCTGTCCTCGATCGATCGGGTGGGCCTGAGCCCGGACGGCAGCCGTGCCTTCGCCGTGGAGGCCTCCAACGGCCCGGCCGAGGCGCGGCAGCGGGCGCAGGTGGAGGTGGCCAGCGCCGTGCAGCGCCCGGTCGAGGCCAGCACCGCGCAATGGCAGCTCGCCACCGACCAGCTCGCCCAGTCGCACGCGCGCCAGCAGGCGCAGGAGCGCGCCAATCCGGTGGTCCAGGGCCCGGTGATGGGTTGAGCGCGCCGGCGCGGGCGCCCCCTTCGCAGGGGCGGCCCTGCGCCACGGCGGGGTCGGCCGCGCCGGCCCGCTAGAATACGCGGCTGACCCGACACCGACTGCCCGCGTTGAAGAAGTCCGATTTCCACTATGACCTGCCGCCCGAGCTGATCGCCCAGGCGCCGCTGCCCGAGCGTTCCGCCAGCCGTCTGCTGATCGTCCCGCCAGGCGATGCGCCGCTGGCCGACCTGCACGTGCGCGACCTGCCGGAGCAGCTGCGCGCCGGCGACCTGCTGGTGTTCAACGACACCCGCGTCATCCCGGCGCGGCTGTTCGGCCAGAAGGACACCGGCGGACGGGTCGAGATCCTGATCGAGCGTCTGCTGCCCGACAACCGCGCCCATGCGCAGATCGGCGCCAGCAAATCGCCCAAGCCGGGCGGCCGCATCGCGCTGGACGCCGGCGGCCACTGCGAGGTGCTGGGCCGCGAGGGCGAGTTCTATGAACTGCGCTTCGAGGTCGGCGATGCGCTGGACAGCTGGTTGCTCAAGGCCGGGCGTATGCCGCTGCCGCCGTACATCACCCGCGAGCCGGGCCAGGACGACGACGAGCGCTACCAGACCGTGTTCGCGCGCGAGCTGGGCGCGGTCGCCGCGCCGACCGCGGGCCTGCATTTCGACGAAGCGCTGCTGGAACGGCTGAAGGCCCAGGGCGTGCAGTTCGGCCACATCACCCTGCATGTGGGCGCCGGTACCTTCCAGGCCATGCGCGTGGACGACGTGCGCGAGCACCGCATGCACAGCGAATGGCTCAACGTCGGCGCCGAGCTGGTGCAGCAGATCCGCCGCACCCGCGCCGCCGGCGGCCGGGTGATCGCGGTCGGCACCACGGTCGTGCGCGCGCTGGAAAGCGCCACCCGCGAGGGCCAGCTGCAGCCCTTCGCCGGCGAGACGCGCATCTTCATCTTCCCCGGCTATCGCATCACCAGCGTCGATGCGCTGATCACCAACTTCCATCTGCCCGAGAGCACGCTGCTGATGCTGGTCTCGGCCTTCGCCGGCAAGGCGCGCATCATGCACGCCTACCGGCATGCGGTGGCGCAGGGCTACCGGTTCTTCTCCTACGGCGATGCGATGCTGCTGTTCCCGCAGGCGCAGGAGGCGTCGGCATGAGCCGCATGGACTTCAGGCTCAAGGCCACCGACGGCAATGCCCGGCGCGGCCAGCTGAGCTTCCCGCGCGGCACGGTGCAGACCCCGGCGTTCATGCCGGTGGGCACCTATGGCTCGGTCAAGGGCGTGTTCCCCGAGCACATCAAGGACCTGGGCGCCGAGATCATCCTGGGCAACACCTTCCACCTGTACCTGCGCCCGGGCCTGGAGGTCATCGGCCAGCACGGCGGGCTGCATGGCTTCGCGCGCTGGGACAGGCCGATCTTGACCGACTCGGGCGGCTTCCAGGTGTTCTCGCTGGCGCACCGGCGCAAGATCACCGAGGCGGGGGTGACCTTCGCCTCGCCGACCGACGGCGCCAAGGTGTTCCTGGGCCCGGAGGAGAGCATGAAGATCCAGCGCGTGCTCGACTCGGACATCGTGATGATCTTCGACGAGTGCCCGCCGGTGAACGTGGACGGCAAGCCGGTCGACAAGCGGGTGGTGCACAAGTCGATGGAGCTGTCCCTGCGCTGGGCGCGGCGCTCGCGCGAGGCGCACGATGGGCTGGGCAACGACGCGGCGCTGTTCGGCATCGTCCAGGGCGGCGTGCACGGCGATCTGCGCTCGCAGTCGGCCCAGGGGCTGCAGGACATCGGTTTCGACGGCTATGCCATCGGTGGCCTGGCGGTGGGCGAGACCGAAGACGAGCGCAACGCCATGCTCGACCATCTGCACCCGCAGCTGCCGGGCGACAAGCCACGCTATCTGATGGGCGTGGGCCGGCCCGAGGACCTGGTCGAGGGCGTGGCGCGCGGCGTGGACATGTTCGACTGCGTCATGCCGACCCGCAACGCGCGCAACGGGCACTACTTCACCCGCTTCGGCACCGTGCGCATCCGCAACAGCAAGTACGAGCACGACCTGGACGTGATCGAGCCGGGCTGCGGCTGCTACGCCTGCCGCAACGGCTTCACCCGCAGCTACCTGCGCCACCTGGACCGCTGCAACGAGATGCTCGGGCCAATGCTCGGTACCTTGCACAACCTGTGGTACTACCAGTGGCTCATGGCGCAGATGCGCCAGGCCATCGAGCAGGGGCGGTTCCAGGCCTTCCGCGCCGCGTTCTATGCGGAACGCGGGATGGCCGTGCCGGGGTGACCGGATTGTCACCGCGCACGCCGGGGAAACTTTTGCCCGCCGGCGCTGTCCGATCAGGGCACGATGCGGGGAATTGGGGTGAATCGCACGCACGCGGGCCTTGCGGCCACGCGCTGGCGGCCACATGGCATAATTCCCGGCTGCTTTCGGCCCAACCATGGACCTTGTTGACATGAATCTGCTCGATTTCCTGATCCCCGCCGCCCACGCCCAGGCCGCCGGCGCGCCCGCCCCGCAGGGCGGTGGCCTGTCGATGCTGGTGTTCCCGATCGTCCTGATCGCGGTGATGTACTTCGTGATGATCCGCCCGCAGATGAAGCGCCAGAAGGAGCACAAGGCCCTGCTGGACAAGCTCTCGCGCGGCGATGAGGTGATCACCTCCGGCGGCATCGCAGGCACCGTGGCCGAGATCGGCGACAACTTCGTCACCGTCGAAGTCGCCGACGGGGTCAAGGTGCGGGTGCAGAAGGGCGCGGTCGGCAACGTGCTGCCCAAGGGCACCCTGAAGTCCGCCGTCTGAACCACCCGCTTTACCCGACGGACCGCCTGGCGCGGTCCGTCTTGCTGTTCAACGCCGTGCCGGCGGCCCCGAGATCCGGGGCCGGTGGCCACAGGTTCGATCAACCAAATGCGCGCCTGCTCGGCGCGGGTGCCAAGCAATGCTCGAGTTTCCCCGCTGGAAATACGTCCTGATCCTGGTAGTGCTGGTGGTGAGCGCGATCTATGCGCTGCCCAACATCTATCCCCAGGACCCTTCGGTGCAGATCACCGCCAGTCGCGGCGCGGCCATCGACGATGCGCTGCGCGCCAAGGTCGATGAGACGCTCAAGGCTGCGGGCATCACGCCCAAGCAGATCGAGAAGCGCGACGGCGACCTGCTGGTGCGCCTGTCCACGCCCGACGCGCAGGCCAAGGCCAACGACGCGCTGCGCGAATCGCTGGGCGAGAACTACACCCCGGCGCTGAACCTGGCCTCGACCGTGCCGGCCTGGCTGTCCAGGCTGGGCGCCAAGCCGATGGTGCGCGGCCTGGACCTGCAGGGCGGTGTGCACTTCACCCTGCAGGTGGACCAGAAGGCCGCGCTGGACAAGCGCGTGGAGGCCTACGCCGAAGACGCCCGCGTCGCGTTGCGCGACGCCAAGATCCGCGTCGACTCGGTGCTGCGCGGCGCCAACAACACCATCGTGGTCAACGTGGCCGAGGGGCAGAGCGCCACCGCCGCGCGCGATGCGCTGATGAAGGTGCTGGCCCCGGCCAACGCCAGCGCCTCCGGCGCGTTGGTCGGCGCCTCGGCGCTGACCTACGACGTACAGGGCCAGCGCATCGTCATCGGCCTGCCCGAGAGCGAGCTGACCCGCATCTCCGGCGATGCGATCCAGCAGAACATCGCCACCCTGCGCAACCGCGTCAACCAGCTTGGCGTGGCCGAGCCGGTGATCCAGCAGCAGGGCAGCGACCGCATCGTGGTCGAACTGCCGGGCGTGCAGGACACCGCCGCGGCCAAGCGCATGATCGGCGCCACGGCCACCATCGAGTTCCGCGCCGTGGTCGAAGGCGATGCGCTGGAGGCCATGCGCACCGGCAACGTGCCGCCGGAAGCCAAGCTCTACCAGCTACGCGACAACCGCGGCCCGGTGCTGCTCAACAAGCGCGTGCTGGCCTCGGGCGACCAGATGGTCAACGCCGTCTCCAACGTCGACCAGAACGGCCAGCCGGCCGTGGACATCACGCTCAACAGCGTCGCCGGCCAGCGCATGTTCGACTTCACCAGCGTCAACGTCGGCAAGCGCATGGCGGTGGTCTACATCGAGCGCATCCCGGAAGTGAAGATGGTCGATAGCAAGGAGGTGCGCAGCGTGCGCGTGAGCGAGGAGGCGCTGCAGCCCTCGACCATCAATGGCGTCTTCAGCAACAAGTTTCAGACCACCGGCCTGACCAAGGACGAGGCCGACAACCTGGCCAAGCTGCTGCGCGCAGGTTCCCTGGCCGCGCCGATGAGCTTCGTCGAGGAATACGTGATCGGCCCCAGCCTGGGCGCGGAGAACGTCGAGCGCGGCATCAAGGCGGTGGTGTACTCGTTCCTGTTCACCCTGGTGTTCTTCACCATCTACTACCGCGTGTTCGGCGCGATCACCTCGGTGGCGCTGCTGTTCAACCTGCTGATCGTGGTGGCGGTGATGTCCATCTTCGGCGCGACCATGACCCTGCCGGGCTTCGCCGGTCTGGCGCTGTCGGTCGGCCTGTCGGTGGACGCCAACGTGCTGATCAACGAGCGCATCCGCGAGGAGCTGCGCCTGGGCGTGCCGGCCAAGAAGGCCATCGCCGAGGGCTACGAGCGCGCCAGCGGCACCATCCTGGACGCCAACCTGACCGGCCTGATCGTGGGCATCGCGCTGTTCGCCTTCGGCACCGGTCCGCTCAAGGGCTTCGCGCTGACGATGATCATCGGCATCTTCGCCTCGATGTTCACCGCGATCACCGTCTCGCGCGCGCTGGCTACGCTGATCTACGGTCGCCGCAAGAAGCTCAACTCGGTCGCGATCTGACGCCAGGCCCTCGCAAGCGCCTGCGCCAGTACGCGCGTCCCGCGCAAAAGCCCGCACCTGCGTGTGCGGACTTCTCAAGGAAAAACGTGGCATGAAACTTTTCCCGCTGCACATCGTTCCCAACGACACCAAGATCGACTTCATGCGCCCGCGCAAGCCGGTGCTGGTGCTGATGGTGGTGCTCCTGATCGCCTCGCTGGCCATCATCGGCCTGAAGGGCTTCAACTACGCGCTGGAGTTCACCGGCGGCACCGTGGTACGCGCGCACTTCGAGAAGCCGGTCGACGTCGACCATCTGCGCACGCTGCTGGACCAGAACGGCTTCGAGAACGCCCAGGTGCAGAACGTGGGCAGCGCCAACGATGTGATGGTGCGCCTGCAGCCGCATGGCGAGCACAACAACGACGAGAACGCCGGTCGGGTGGTGGCCGAGTCGGTGCGCAAGGTCGTCACCAGCGACGCCAATCCGGCCACGGTGCAGCCGGGCGAGTTCGTCGGTCCGCAGGTCGGCAAGGACCTGGCCAAGAACGGTCTGTACGCGACCATCTTCATGCTGGCCGGCTTCCTGATCTACATCGCGTTCCGCTTCGAGTGGAAGTTCGCGGTGGTCGCCTCGCTGACGGCGTTCTTCGACCTGATCCTGACGGTGGCCTACATGTCGCTGCTGGGCCGCGAGTTCGATCTGACGGTGCTGGCCGGTCTGCTGTCGGTGATGGGCTTTGCGATCAACGACATCATCGTGGTCTTCGACCGTGTGCGCGAGAACTTCCGCAGTCTGCGCGTGGAGCCGCTGGAAGTGCTCAACCGTTCGATCAACCAGACGCTCTCGCGCACGGTGATCACGGCGGTGATGTTCTTCCTGTCGGCGCTGGCGCTGTATCTGTACGGCGGCCGTTCGATGGAAGGGCTGGCCGAGACGCACATGGTCGGTGCGGTGATCGTGGTGGTGTCCTCGGTGATCGTGGCGGTGCCGCTGCTGAGCATCGGTCCGTTCAAGGTCACCAAGCAGGATCTGCTGCCCAAGGCCAAGGATGTGGAGGCGCTGGCGCGCCGTCCCTGAGTGCTGTCGCCGCTTTCGACTCTGGCAAAGGCCGCGCTTTCAGTGCGGCCTTTGTTTTTGCTGGGTCGTAGATCGGGATTGCGGCGGGTGGGCGTGTTGGCTTCGGAGGAGCAGCGGTCCGGCGGGCGGCGTCCGCTGAGCCCTCAATCAGGGCATCCTGCCCTGATTCGGGCGCTCGGCTTCCTGCCTCGCTGGGCGCGGCCACCGCCCGCCGGCCCGCTGCCGCGCGCGTCAGGTCACGAGGCTTCGATTTGCAGGGTCGTGCGAACCCTCCTCGCGCACAACGCGGTCAGTGCCGGGAGAGCATCGACTTGAGGCCCCCTCCCTTTCGCCATAGGCGAAGGGGAGGGATGGGGAGGGGTCGGGGCTTTCTCGGGCGAGCCACAGAAGCGAAGAGCAAAAGCACCCCACCCCGGCCCTCCCCTTCGCCTATGGCGAAAGGGAGGGGGCAGGGCGCTTGCCTAACGCCTTCGGACCGAAAGGAGCCCTGATCTTTTGATCGCTGCGCCTTGATCCGGTCTGGCCCGCTAGCGCCGGCTAGGCATGGGCTGCGGCGGCGAGTCGGCCAGGGATGGCGGACCGAGCCGAGGAGCCGCCTGGCTGGGTCAAGGCTGGCGGGGAAGGGTAATCTCCGCCCGAGCTCATGCGGTCTGCAGGTTCATCTATCCGCGTTCCGGCGAGGAGCCCGGTTGGTGGGCCCGCTTGTGCATGCGGGGGCGCCTTTGCATCGCCGATGCGGTCGCGGGCCTACACTCGCCGGCATCCGAAACGAACGGGAGGGGCAGGACATGGGCAGATTCTCGGCAATGCTGCTGGTCGCCACGACGCTGCTGGCGGCCGCGCTGCCGGCGGCGGCCAAGGAGGTGGCCAAGCCGGTGCAGTGGAAGGTCGGCGATCAGGCGTTCTCCGGCGTGCTGGTCTACGACGACGCTGGCAAGGCCAAGCGTCCGGGCCTGGTGATGGTGCCGGACTGGATGGGCGTGACCGATGCGGCGGTCGATCGGGCCCGTGAAGTGGCCGGCGACGACTATGTGGTGCTGGTGGCCGATGTCTACGGCACCGGCGTGCGGCCGAAGAACGCCGAGGAGGCGGGCAAGCTGGCGGGTGGCCTCAAGGGCGATCGGCCGGCGCTGCGCGCCCGTGTGCGCAAGGCGGTGGAGGTGCTCAAGGCGCAGGCCGGCGCCGCGCCGCTGGATGTGGCGCGGATCGGCGCCTTCGGTTTCTGCTTCGGCGGCACCACGGTGCTGGAACTGGTGCGCGGCGGCGATGCGCTGGCCGGCGTGGTCACCTTCCATGGCGGACTGGAGCCGGGCAGCACGCCGGCCAAGCCGGGTTCGGCGAAGACGCCGGTGCTGGTGCTCAACGGGGCGGATGACCGCGGCGTGTCGGCGCAGAGCATCGCCGACTTCCGCAAGGAGATGGACGCGGCCGGCGCGGACTGGCAGTTCGTCGATTTCAGCGGCGCGGTGCACTGCTTCGCCATCCCCGGCGCGAACAGCCCGCCCGGCTGCGTCTACAACGCGCGTGCGGCCAAGCGCGCCTACCGGATGGCGCAGGACTTCTTCGAGGAAGTGTTTTCGAAGCGGAACTGAGCGAAGAAGCGTGAGGCGTGATCGAGCGCGGGCACGCGGCCGCTCTTGCTCACGCCTCGCTTCTTTAGCCTCAGTTGCGGCGCTCGACCGCGTAACGCGCCAAGCCACGCAGCGCGGCGACGGCGTCGTTCTCCGGCAGGCCTTCCAGCGCGGCTTCGGCGGCGCTGGCGTACTCGGTGGCGCGGCGCTGGCTGTAGGCGATGCCGCCGGTGGCGTGGATCGCGGCCAGCACTTCGGGCATGGCGTCGGTCTGGCCGTCGGCCACGATCTGGCGCAGGCGCGACTGGGTGTTGGCGTCGGAATGGGCGATGGCGTGGATCAGCGGCAGCGTGGCCTTGCCCTCGGCCAGGTCGTCGCCCAGGTTCTTGCCCAGATCGCTTGCGTCGGCGGTGTAGTCCAGCACGTCGTCGGCGATCTGGAAGGCGTAGCCCAGCTGCATGCCGTAGTCGTACAGGCGCTGCTGCAGGGCGGCGTCGGCGCCGGAGGCCAGCGCGCCCAGCTGGGTGCCGGCGGCGAACAGCACCGCGGTCTTGCGCTCGATCACGCGCAGATAGGCGGCCTCATCGGTGTCCGGGTTGTGCACGTGCAGCAGTTGCAGCACTTCGCCCTCGGCGATGCGGTTGGTGGTGTCGGCCAGGATGCGCATGACGGCCATGCGGTCCAGTTCGACCATCAGCTGGAAGCTGCGCGAATACAGAAAGTCCCCGACCAGCACGCTGGGCGCGTTGCCCCACAGCGCATTGGCGGTGCTGCGGCCGCGGCGCAGGTCCGATTCGTCCACCACGTCGTCGTGCAGCAGGGTCGAGGTGTGGATGAACTCGATGATCGCCGCCAGCTGGTGGTGTTCCGGGCCGGCGTCCACGCCGCAGGCGCGGCCGGCGAGGGTGACCAGCATCGGCCGCAGGCGCTTGCCGCCGGCGGAGATGATGTGGTCGGCGATCTGGTTGATCAGCACCACGTCCGAGGCCAGGCGACGGCGGATGAGGGCGTCGATGGCGGCCATGTCCGCCGCGGCGAGGGACTGGATCTGCGGCAGCGCCAGGGCGGCGGAGGGGAGCTGAACGGCGGACATGCGGCCTGGGAGTTCCAAGGAGAACGGCGATTATAGGTGGGCCGGGGTGAGTTCCGGTCGGCGATGTCCTACACGTCGGCGCGGGGTTTTCCGGTAGACCGGACGGGCCGGCTATAATCCACTGTCCGCAGCCCGCATTCGGCGGGCGCTTCGCAACCGGACGAATCCTCATGGCACGCGGCATCAACAAGGTCATCCTGGTGGGCAACCTGGGCAACGACCCGGACACCAAGTACACGCAGGGCGGCATGGCCGTCACCCGGATCAGCCTGGCGACCACCAGCGTGCGCAATGACCGTGAAGGCAACAAGCAGGAACGCACCGAGTGGCACCGCGTGGTGTTCTTCGGCAAGCTCGGCGAGATCGCCGGCGAGTACCTGCGCAAGGGCTCGCAGGTCTACGTCGAAGGCGAGATCCGCTACGACAAGTACACCGGCCAGGACGGCGTGGAGAAGTACACCACCGACATCGTCGCCAACGAGATGCAGATGCTCGGCGGCCGCGGCGAGGGCGGCGGTGGCATGGGTGGCGGCGACCGTCCGCAGCGTGCCCCGCGCCAGGAGTACGGCGGCGGTGGCGGCGGTGGTCAGCGCGGCGGCGGCGACAACTACGCTGGTGGTGGCGGTGGTGGTGGATACGGCGGCGGCCAGCAGCAGCCGCGTCGCCAGGCCCCTTCCCAGCAGCCTGCGCCGATGGACGACTTCGCCGACGACGACATTCCGTTCTGAGCCGACGGCATTGGTGTCGACTGGAAAGCCCCGCATCGCGGGGCTTTTTCTTTGCTGTTCTGGCGATCGATGCGGTACGGCACGCGGATTGCTCCTGCTGGAGAAGCCGCGGCGCTCGGTCGGGTCAAGGCCGGGCGGCGAAGTGCTGTTCTGGCATCCCGCGCGGCTTGGCAGGTTCATGCGCCCACGTTTCGGCGAAGAAATCGAAGGAGCCCCGCTTGCTGCGGGGTTCCTTCCCTTCATGGAGCGCCTGCCGCCGGCCGGCTTCAGCGATGCGGCCGCATCATCCACTTGAGCAGCGGGGCGGCGACCAGCGCGATCACACCGCAGCCCAGGCCGATCCACATCATCAGCCAGAACAGGTGTGCGTAGCGGGCCGAGGCCTCGACCAGGTCCATCGTCTGGCCCTGGGGCACGTCGATGGAGGCGAGCTTGCCGAACATGGCCGCCAGCATTTCCGAGAACGCGGTGGCCAGGAACCAGGTGCCCATCATCAGGCTGACCACGCGCGGCACGGCCAGCTGGGTGACCGCCGACAGGCCGACGGGGGAGAGGCACATCTCGCCCAGCTCCAGCACGAAGTACGCGGCCACGATCCACCACACGCTGGCCATCTGCCCGGTGCTGCCCACGTGCTGCGCGGCCAGCGCCAGGGGGATGAAGGAAGCGCCGGCCAGCAGCAGGCCCCAGGCCGACTTCACCGGCTTGGACGGGTCCAGGCCGCGCCGGTCCAGCCAGGCCCACAGCGCGGCGAAGATCGGCGCCAGCAGGACCAGGAACAGGGCGCCGAGGTAGGTCAGCGAGCCGGCGGTCTGCGGCAGCACCAGGCAGTCGCGCACCAGCAGCACCACGATGATCGCCGCGGCGATGGCGAACACCGTGCGCGGCGCCTTGGACTGCGGACGCCGGTCCGACAGCGAGGCCGCGGCCACGAACGCGATCGGCGCCAGCAGCAGCGAGACGATCGACCACGGCAGCGGCGTGCCTTCGCGGATCACCAGCGCCGGCACGATGTCCTTGGTCAGCAGGCGGTCGTTGAAGGTCACCCACGAGCCGTAGGTCTGCTCGTACAGGGTGAAGAACACCAGGGCCATGAAGATCAGCGCCATCAGTGCCAGCATCTGGCGGCGCTGCTCGGGCGTGCACTGGGTGGCCAGGAACCAGGCGAACCACAGCAGCACCCCGCCCAGCACCACCAGCATCAGCAGCTGGGCCAGGGTGACCTCGCCGCCGAGCGCGAACGCGCCGTTGGCCGTGGCCCACATCAGCCAGGCGATCGGCAGCACGCCGACGACGGCCAGCAGATAGATCAGCCATTCGCGCGGCAGGCCGGCCACGCGTTCGCGCAGCGAGGCGGGGTTGGCCGGTTCGGCATGGCCGTGCAGATACTTCTGGCCCCACAGGAACATCGCCAGCCCGGCCAGCATGCCGATGCCGGCCGCGCCGAAGCCGTAGCGCCAGCCGTAGGCCTCGCCCAGATAGCCGCACACCAGCGAGGCGAACAGCGAGCCCAGGTTGATGCCGGCATAGAACAGCGAGAAACCCGAATCCCGGCGCGGGTCGTCGTCCGCATAGAGCCTGCCGACGATGGTGGAGATGTTGGGCTTGAGGAAGCCCACGCCCATGATGATCAGCGCCAGCGACAGGTAGGTGATGCGCAGGCTGCCCTCATCGCGCAGCACCTGGCCGCCGCTGACGGTGGCGGTGTGGCCCTCGAAGGCCATGCCCACGTGGCCGGCCACCAGCAGCAGGCCGCCGAAGATCACCGCCTTGCGCATGCCCAGCCAGCGGTCGGCGAGCAGGCCGCCGATCACCGGGATGCAGTACACCAGCCCGCCGTAGGCGCCCAGCAGGTCGTAGCCGGCGTCGTCGCCGAACAGGTGATGCTTGGTCAGGTACAGCAGCAGCAGCGCCTTCATGCCGTAGAAGGAGAAGCGCTCCCACATCTCGGTGAAGAAGCACACGTACACGCCCTTGGGATGGCCCAGGAAGTCCTCGCGGGCGGGCAGGGCGGCGGAGGTGGCGGACACGGGCGACCTTGCGGCGATGACAGGCGCGCGAGTATGCCAGTGCGCCGCCTGGGCGGGGCCGGCGGCGCCCGACCGTGGCAATCGTCACTTGGCCCGGCTCGCCGGCTTGGAGTAGCGTTGCCGTTTTACGTCTCCCGCAGGGCCCCAAGACCATGCAGCAGCCCGTCGCCGCGCCGCGGCAGCTCACCCTCCGTGCCGTCGTGCTGGCCGTCGTGCTGGCCGTGGTGCTCTCCGCCGCCAACGCCTATCTGGGCCTGTTCGCCGGCCTGACCATCGCCACGGCCATCCCCGCCGCCGTGGTCTCGATGGGCGTGCTGCGCCTGCTCGGCGGCGGCACGATCCTGGAGAACAACATCGTCCAGACCGGCGCCTCGGCCGGCTCGTCGATCGCCGCCGGCGTGATCTTCACCATCCCGGCGCTGGTGATCATGGGCTACTGGCCGGACTTCAAGTACTGGTGGGTGCTGGGCATCGCCGGCCTGGGCGGTCTGCTGGGCGTGCTGTTCTCGGTGCCGCTGCGTCGCTCGATGATCGTCGAGGAGCCGCTGCCCTTCCCCGAGGGCAAGGCCGCGGCCGAGGTGCTCAAGGCCGGCGAGAATCCGGGCCCGGGCCTGAAGATCCTGGCCGTGTCCGCGGCCATCGGCGCGTTCGTAAAGCTGGCCGCCGCCAGCGGCCTGCGGCTGATTCCCGACACCTGGACCCAGTCGACCTACCTGGGCAGCGCCCGGGTCACCGCCTTCATCGGCACCAACCTGTCGCCGGCGCTGCTGGGCGTGGGCTACATCGTCGGCCTGAACGTGGGCATCGTGGTGGTGTCCGGCTCGATCCTGTCCTGGCACATCGCCATCCCGCTGTATCAGGCCTTCTTCGCCGGCTCCGATCCGGCGCTGGCGGCCAAGATCGCCGCGGCCTCCTCGGCCGATGCCGCCTATGCCATCTGGAGCGCCAAGATCCGCTACCTGGGTGTGGGCGCGATGTTGATCGGCGGCATCTGGACGCTGTTCTCGCTGCGCAAGTCGCTGCTGGGCGGGATCAAGTCCGGCTTCGCCGCCGCGCGCAAGGGCAGCGGCGGCGTGGCGCTGGCCGAGACCGAGCGCGACCTGCCGATGAAGTGGATGCTGGTGGCGCTGGTGGTGTTCACCCTGCCGCTGCTGGGGCTGTACCAGGCCATCGTCGGCGCGTGGCACGTGTCGATCCCGATGGCGATCATCATGGTCGTGGCCGGCTTCCTGTTCGTTTCGGTATCCGGCTATCTGGCCGGGCTGATCGGGTCGTCCAACAATCCGGTCTCGGGCATCACCATTTCCACCATCCTGTTCGCCTCGGCGGTGCTGGCCCTGCTGATGGGCTCCAGCGGCCTGACCCCGGTCGGCACGGGCGGCGCGCCGCTGGGCGCGGTGGCCGCGATCATGATCGGCGCGGTGGTGTGCTGCGCTGCGGCGGTCGGCGGCGACAATCTGCAGGACCTCAAGGCCGGCTATCTGGTCGGCGCCACGCCGTGGGAAGCAGCAGCTGATGCTGGGTATCGGCGCGTTCTCCTGCGCGCTGATCATGGCGCCGGTGCTGAGCCTGCTGTCGCAGGCTTACGGCATCGGCGCGCCCACGCCCGAGCATCCCAACGCACTGGCCGCGCCGCAGGCCAACCTGATGGCCTCGGTCGCGCGCGGGCTGTTCGGCGGCCAGCTGCCGTGGACCTTCATCGCGCTCGGCGCGGTGGTCGGCGCGCTGGTCATCGCCATCGACGAATGGCTCAAGAAGACCGGCAAGCGCTTCCGCGTGCCGGTGCTGGCCGCGGCCATCGGCATCTACCTGCCGCTGGAGCTGATGGTGCCGATCTTCCTCGGTGGCCTGATCGCGCACCTGGTCGAGCGCTTCCACAAGGTGCGCGCCGACGACGAGGACGGGCGCGACCGCGTGCATCGCCCCGGCGTGCTGTTCGCCGCCGGCCTGATCACCGGCGAGGCGCTGATGGGCATCGCGATCGCGGTGCCGATCGTGCTCAGCAGCCGCGCCGACGTGCTGTCGGTCGGCCTGGACCTGGGCCAGTGGATCGGCCTGGCGGTGCTGGCGCTGGTCGGCTGGCTGCTGTATCGCACCGGCAAGAAGGGCGAGCAGGCGGCCTGAGCCGTCCCGCTTCCGTGGGAGCAACAGTCTCCTCAAATCGCAGCGGCCTGCCTGTAGAGCGGAGCTTGTGGCAATCCCCTTTTGGGGACTCCGCTGCTTTTCGGCCGGATCATGGGGAAGCCCCAGCGGAGCAAGCTCCGCTCTACAGGTGGGAGCCGCCATGGCGGCTCCCACACCACACCACACCACACCACCATCGCGCTTTCGCTTTGCGCCGCCGCGCCGTGGCGGCCTACCATCGGCCACTTTTTGAAGTTTTTGGAGTTCGCGCAATGACGCTTCGTCCCGCCTTGCTGTCCCTGGCCCTGATCGCCGCGCTGCCGGCCGCCGCCGCCGAGCGCGGCTTCGACGTGCACGACCTGGTCAAGCTGGATCGCGTGTCCTCGCCCACGCTCTCGCCCGATGGCGGGCGGGTGGTGTTCGCCAAGCGCGTGATGAATGCCGAGGCGACCAAGGCCAGCACCGCGCTGTACCAGCGCGATCTGCGCACGCGCGACCTGCGTCCGCCGACGCAGATCACGCCCGAAGGCTGGAACGTCAATTCGCCGGCGTTCTCGCCCGATGGCCAGACGCTGTACTTCCTGAGCGCCAAGTCCGGCAGCCAGCAGCTGTACGCCATCCCGGCCACCGGCGGTGAGCCGCGCCAGCTGACCGACTTCGCCGTGGATGTGGACGGCTACAAGCTCTCGCCCACCGGCGATCGCATCGTCTTCAGCGCCGGGGTCTTCCAGGACTGCGGCTCGGACCTGGCCTGCACCAAGGGCAAGCTCGAGGCGGCGGCCAAGTCCAAGGCGACCGGCAAGGTGTTCGACCAGCTGTTCGTGCGCCACTGGGACACCTGGAACGACGGTCGCCGCAACACCTTGTTCGTCGCGCCGCTGCCGGCGGCCGGCGCCAAGCCGGTGGTCGGGGCCTCGGCGATCAGCGCGACCATCGCCGGCGATGCGCCGTCCAAGCCGTTCGGCGGCATGGACGATATCGCCTGGTCGCCGGACGGCCGCTCGGTGGTGGCCAGCATCCGCGTGGCCGGGCGCGAGGAGCCGTGGTCGACCAACTTCGATCTCTACCAGCTCGACGCCGCCGGCCGCGCCGCGCCGAAGAACCTGACGGTGGCCAACAAGGCCTGGGACGCCGGCCCGGTGTTCAGCGCCGACGGCAAGACCCTGTATTACCGCGCGATGAAGCGCCCGGGCTTCGAGGCCGACCGCTTCGGCCTGATGGCGATGGACGTGAAGTCCGGCAAGACCCGTGAGATCGCCGCGGACTGGGACCGCTCGGCCGGCGAGATCGTGCTGACCGCCGATGGCAAGTCGATCTACACCAGCGCCGACGACCTGGGCCAGCACCCGCTGTTCAAGGTCGACATCGCCAGCGGGCGCGTGAGCCAGCTGGTGGGCGAGGGCAGCGTCGGCTCGGCCAGCGTGGCCGGCCCCACGCTGGCCTTCACCCGCAACTCGCTCAAGAGCGGCGACCAGATCTTCGTGGCCGATCTGGAAGGCCAGAACCCGCGCGCGATCACCCCCAGCGCCAGCGAGGTGCTGCCGGAGGTGCGGTTCGGCGACTACGAGCAGTTCACCTTCAAGGGCTGGAACAACGACACCGTGCACGGCTACGTGGTCAAGCCGTGGAACTACCAGGAGGGCAAGCAGTATCCGGTGGCCTTCCTGATCCATGGCGGCCCGCAGGGCAGCTTCGGCAACGGCTGGAGCTATCGCTGGAATCCGCAGACCTACGCCGGCCAGGGCTATGCGGTGGTCATGATCGACTTCCACGGCTCCACCGGCTACGGCCAGGCCTTCACCGACGCGATCAGTCAGCATTGGGGCGATCGCCCGCTGGAGGACCTGCAGAAGGGCTGGGCCGCCGCGCAGCAGCAGTACGCCTTCCTCAACGGCGACAAGGCCTGCGCGCTGGGCGCCAGCTACGGCGGCTACATGACCTACTGGATCGCCGGCACCTGGAACCAGCCCTGGAAGTGCCTGGTCGACCACGACGGCGTGTTCGACAACCGCATGATGGGCTACAGCACCGAGGAGCTGTGGTTCTCCGAATGGGAGAACGGCGGCACGCCGTGGGACAACCCGGAGAAGTACGAGAAGTTCAACCCGATCAACCACGTCGCCAACTGGCGCGTGCCGATCCTGGTGATCCACGGCCAGCAGGACTTCCGCATTCCGGTGGAGCAGGGCCTGGCGGCGTTCACCGCGGCCCAGCGTCGCGGCATCGAGTCCAAGTTCCTGTATTTCCCCGACGAGAACCATTGGGTGCTCAAGCCGCAGAACTCGATCCTGTGGCACGACACCGTCAACGCCTGGCTCAAGCAGCACATCGGCGAGTAAAGTCCCCGCATGCGCAGTCGGAAAGGCCGCACGCCGTCTGCGCATGCGGCCTTTGCTTTGCAGGCATTATCAGCAGCGGCATCCCTCACGAACCTGCCCCCGCAGGAGTTGTCCATGCCCACCGCAACGCATCGGTTCACCGTGGCCTTCGCCGGCCTCGAGCCGCTGCCCGCCACGCGCCTGAAGGTCGCCAGCGCCCTGCTGCTGGCCGACCTGCTCGACATCAGGCTGGTGCCCTGGACCGGCGCGCAGGTCGATCTGCTGGTGGCCGACGGCGGCGCGCCCGAGGGCGTCCAGGCGATCCGTGCGGCGTGGGCCGCGCGCCTGCCGGTGCTGACCTTCTCGCGCGAGGCCAGCGGACGCCAGGGCGAGAGCGAGCTGCGCCCGGACGCCTCGGTGCGGCGCATCGCCGAGGCGCTCAAGGCCGGCCTGGCGGCCGGGCATGCGGGCCAGCCGGGCGTCAACCTGCGCTCGCTGCGCCTGATCGACTGCCTGCGCCTGGACCGGCGCGACCCGGGCGTGCGGCGGCTGCTGATGGAGCTGGGCCTATTCCGTGTGGTGGTCGATCCGGCGCGCGGCCAGCTGCACATGCTGCGGCGCATGCCGCTGGACGAACTGCTCGACCACGTCGAAGACCCGCGCTGGCAGTCCACGGTGCTGGACGAGGCCGACTGGCAGCGCCTCTACCGCGACGATGTCACCACCAGTCACGCCATCGCCCCGCTGTGGTGGCGCCTGGCGGTGCGTCCGACGCTGGCCCTGCCGGTGCTGCCGCCGGCGCGCCTGCAGCTGGCCGCCTGGCCCACGCTGGATCTGGCCAACACGCCGCCGGACTGGCTCGCGGTGCTGGCCCGGCTGCGCGACGAGGACTACACCCCGGCCGAGCTGGTGATCCAGACCGGCGTGGCGCCGCACACCGTGCGGCGGGTGATGTCGGTCGTGCAGTTGAGCGGCCTGGCCCTGATCGATGCACAGCAGGGGCCGGCCACCCGCGCCCGCCGCGGCAATGTCGAGGCGCGCCAGCCGCGTGCGCTGCTGCGCCTGGTCCGCCGGCTGGGCAGGCGCCTGCTGGGACGCGGGCAGGCCTGAGCGGGCGAGGCGGGTTCGCTTCTCCTGGGAGACTTGTGTTCTGAGGCAGCCGCTGGTGGGACCATGCCTGATGTCGGCCCACGCCAGGTCCGCCGCGCCGCGTGACTTGCGGCATGGGCGCGCGGGCCGCGGTGCGCGCTAGCGTGGGGGTGCACGCGGTGATTCCCGTTCGCCGCCGTCCGCGGAGGATGCGACATGAAGTCCGTCATCGGCTGTCTGCTGTGCACCACCCTGTGCCTCGCCGTCGCGCCCGCGCTCGGCCGCGCCCTGCCCAAGCCCGCGCAGATCGACGCGCAGGTCGCCACGCTGATGCAGCGCACCGGCGCCCAGGGCCTGGCCATCGCCATCATCGACCGCGGCCAGCCGGTCTATATGCAGGCCTACGGCAAGCGCAACGCGCAGGGCGACCCGCTCACCGTCGACACGGTGATGTACGGCGCCTCGCTCACCAAGACGGTGTTCGCCTATACCGTGATGCGATGGGTGGGGCAGGAGCGCATCGCGCTGGATACCTCCATCGCCGACGACCTCCCGCAGCCGCTGCCGCAGTACACCGGCGAGGACCTGGTGACCCGCTATACCGACTGGAGCGCGCTGGACGAGCGCTGGCGCAAGCTCACGCCGCGCATCCTGCTGCAGCATGCCAGCGGATTCGCCAACTTCGGCTTCCTGGAGCCGGACGAGAAGCTGCATTTCCACTTCGATCCCGGCACGCGCTACGCCTATTCCGGCGACGGCCTGGCGACGCTGCAGTTCGTGCTCGAACAGGGCCGCGGCCTGGACGTGGGGCAGGGCACCGATGCGGTGTTCGCCGAGCTCGGCATGACGCGCACCGCGTTGAAATGGCGGCCGGACTTCGCCGGCAACCTGGCCGACGGCTGGGACGCGAACGGCAAGCCCGCGCCGCACGACGAGCGCTCGCGGGTGCGCGCGGCCGGCTCGATGGACACCACCATCCGCGATCTGGCCCGGTTCGCCGCCGCACTGGTGGCCGGCCGCGGCATCGGCGCGCGCGAGCAGGCCGAGATGCTGCGCCCGCAGCGGCCGATCACCACCCGCAGCCAGTTCCCCACGCTGCAGGCGGAGCTGCCGCCGGCACAGCGACGCAAGGATCTTTCCGCCGGGCTGGGCGTGGTGACGTTCGAAGGGCCGCAGGGTCCGGGCTTCTTCAAGGGCGGGCACAACGACACCACCGGCAACACGCTGGTCTGCCTGCGCCGGCAGCAGCGTTGCCTGCTGGTGCTGGGCAACGACGTGCGCGCGGAGAAGGGCTTCGCCGAGCTGGTGGAGTTCGTGCTCGGCAAGACCGGTGTGCCCTACGACTGGGAGTACGGCGCGCCCTGATCGCCGCTGCCGGAAGGCGGCGCCAGGACGCGGCCGTGCATCGCGTCAGCCGCGGGGCAGCGGCGCCAGATGCGGCGTCAGCAGGCCGGCCAGCCAGTCCATGAAGACCCGCACGCGTCGGGGCAGATGCCTGCGCTGGGCGTAGAGCAGGGTCAGCGGCATCGGTTCGGCCACCAGCTGCGGCACCACTTCGACCAGCTCGCCGCGTGCCAGTGCGTCGCGAACGCTCAGCAGCGGCACCTGGATGATGCCCAGGCCGGCCAATGCGGCGACGTGGTAGGCCTCGACGTTGTTGACCGTGACCGCGCCGCCCATCGGCAGCAGGCGGTAGGCCTCGCCGTCGAAGTACTCGAAGCCCGACGGGCGCTGGCCGAGCACGCTGGCGTAGTGCACCAGTTCGTGCGTGGCCAGGTCCTCCAGCCCGTGCGGCGTGCCGCGACGGGCGAGGTAGGCGGGGCTGGCGCAGTTGACGATGTGCATCACGCCTAAGGGCCGGGCCACCAGGGCGCTGTCCTGCGGGGTGCCGCCGCGCAGCACGCAGTCGAAGCCCTCGCGGACCACGTCCACCAGCCGGTCGGTGGCGCTGAGCTCGATCTCCAGCTGCGGATGCTCGGCCAGGAAGGCCGGAAGCTGCGGCAGTACCAGCAGGCGCGCCATGCCGCTGCTCATGTCCACGCGCAGCCGGCCGCGCAGCTGCCGGCCCTCGGTGAGGAACATGCCCTGCAGTTCCTCCAGGTCGGCGAGCACATCGCGGCTGCGCTGGTAGAACGCGCGGCCATCGGCGGTGGGCTGCACGCGCCGCGTGGTGCGGTGGAGCAGTTGCGCGCCCAGGCGCGCCTCCAGCTGCTGTACGGCGGTGGACACGCTGGCCTTGGGCAGGCCGAGCGATTCAGCGGCGCGGGTGAACCCGCCCAGCTCGACCACGCGCTGGAAGGTCCGCAGGGATTGGGCGAACTCCATGATTGTTCACCGATGTTGAACAGTAATGCCAGATTCGAGTGATTTATCGACCGCGTCAATCCCAATAAGGTGCGCGGCATCGGCGCACTCCGCGCCTGCCAGGAGCCTTCCCATGAGCACGTCCCCCCGCATCACCCTGATCACCGGCGCCAACCGTGGCCTGGGCCGCAACGGCGCGCTGGCGGTGGCCAAGGCCGGCAGCGATGTGATCGTGACCTACCGCAGCCATGCCGACGAGGCCCAGGCGGTGGTCGCGCAGATCCAGGCGCTGGGCCGCCGCGCCGCCGCGCTGCAGTTCGACGTGGCCGACGCCGCGGCGCTGCCCGGCTTCGTCGAGGCGCTGCGCGCGCAGCTTGGCCAGTGGCAGGCCACGCAGTTGCATGCGCTGGTGAACAACGCGGGCACCGCGCTGTACGCGCCGATCGCCGAGACCACGCCGGCGCAGTTCGAGGAGATGGTCGCCGTGCATCTGCGCGGGCCGTACTTCCTGACCCAGGCGCTGCTGCCGCTGATCGCCGATGGGGGGCGCATCCTCAACGTCTCCAGCGGCCTGGCGCGCTTCGCGCTGCCGGGCAGTTCGGCCTACGCGATGATGAAGGGCGGCATCGAGGTGTTCACCCGGTATCTGGCCAAGGAGCTGGGCGCGCGCGGCATCAGCGTCAACACGCTGGCGCCTGGCGCCATCGAGACCGACTTCGGCGGCGGCCGCGTGCGCGACGACGCGCAGGTCAACGCGATGGTCTCCTCGGTCACCGCGCTCGGCCGCCCGGGCAAGCCCGACGACATCGGCCCGGTCATCGCCATGCTGCTCGACCCGGCCACGCAGTGGGTCAACGCCCAGCGCGTGGAGGCCTCGGGCGGCATGCTGGTGTGAGCTTGCGGCATTACCCAGAGGGACGGGCAAAGGAAGGGTTCTCGCTGAAGTGCGGAGCCGGGAGCGCCACTTCGCCGACCAGCCTCGACCCGGCCGGATCGAGGCTCCGCGGCGGATCGATCCGGACTTCTTTTGACTTTCGACCCCGAAGTCTCCGGACGTGACGCGCGCTGCAGTGGTCCGGCGGGCGGTGAACGCGACGAGCGAGGCAGGACGCCGAGCGCCCGAATCAGGGCAGGGTGCCCTGATTGAGGGATAAGCGGTCACCGCCCGCCGGACCGCTGCCCTTCCGAAGTCACAACCCTCACTACGCCAAGATCCTTGCATCGAGAGAAGAGCCAAAAAGAAAGCGCGGCCTAGAGGCCGCCCTTTCAAGTTCAGCAGCAGCGGAAGCCGCGCCCCCCGCCGAAGCGCGCTTCCTGGCGCTCGCGGAAGAAGGTCTTGTAGTCCATCGGCGTGCGGTCCGGGTGCTTCTCCAGCACGTGGCGCACGTAGTTGTCGTAGTCGGGGATGCCGCAGCACAGCCGCGCGGTCTGCACCAGGCGCCGCCACACGCGGCGGTGCACCTGGTACTGACCGACGGGAACCAGCGCGGTGCCCATTACAGGTCCGCCATCTGGGCCGGCGTCAGCGCCACGTACTCGGTCTCACGATCGCTGCGCTGCGGGTTGCGGCGCGCAACCAGGATCGCCTTGATCGAATACACCAGCACCATCGCCACCACCAGCAGGAACAGCGTGGTCAGCGCCGTGTTGACGTAGGCATTGACCACCACCTTGTGCATCTCGGCCATCGACTTCGCCGGCGCCAGCACCTCACCGCGGCCGATCGCGTCCTGGAACTTGTGCGCCTGCGCCAGGAAGCCCTGACCCGGGTTGCTGTCGAACAGCTTGATCAGCCCGGCCGTGGTGGTGCACGCCAGCAGCCACAGCGCCGGGATGCCGCAGACCCAGGCATAGCGGTCGCGCTTTAGCTTGAACAGCACCACCGTGCCGAGCAGCAGCGCGATGCCGGCCAGCATCTGGTTGGAGATGCCGAACAGCGGCCACAGCGTCTTGATGCCGCCGAACGGATCGGTCACGCCCGAATGCAGCAGATAGCCCCACAGCGCCACGCAGCCGGCGGTGGCGATGATGTTGGCCGTCCACGACTCGGTGCGCTTCATCGCCGGGACGAAGTTGCCGATCAGGTCCTGCAGCATGAAGCGGCCCGAGCGCGTGCCCGCATCGACCGCGGTCAGGATGAACAACGCCTCGAACAGGATCGCGAAGTGGTACCAGAAGCCCATCGAGTCGCCGGTGGGCAGCACCGCGTGCAGGATCTGGGCGATGCCCACCGCCAGCGTCGGCGCGCCGCCGGCGCGGTTGAGGATGGTGCTCTCGCCGATGTCCTTGGCCGTGGCGGTGAGCACGTCGGGGGTGATGACGAAGCCCATCTCGCTGACCTTGGCGGCCACGGCCACCACGTCGGTGCCGACCACGGCCGGCGGCGCGTTCATGGCGAAGTACACGCCCGGGTCGATGATGCAGGCCGCCACCAGCGCCATGATCGCCACGAAGGACTCCATCAGCATGCCGCCGTAGCCGATGTAGGGCATGTGCGCCTCATTGGCCAGCAGCTTGGGCGTGGTGCCCGAGGAGATCAACGCATGGAAGCCGGACACCGCGCCGCAGGCGATGGTGATGAACAGGAACGGGAACAGCCCGCCGGTCCAGACCGGGCCCTTGCCGGTGTGCGCGTACTCGGTCAGCGCCGGCATCTTCAGGTCGGGCATCACGATCAGGATGCCGATCGCCAGGGCGATGATGGTGCCGATCTTGAGGAAGGTGGACAGGTAGTCGCGCGGCGCCAGCAGCAGCCACACCGGCAGCACCGAGGCGACGAAGCCGTAGCCGATCATCATCCAGGTGATCTGCACCTTGGTGAAGGTCAGCGCCGGGCCCCAGCTCGGGTCCGCGGCGACCTTGCCGCCCAGCCAGATCGCCGCCAGCAGCAGCACCAGGCCGACCACCGAGATCTCGCCGATCTTGCCCGGGCGGATGTAGCGCATGTACAGGCCCATCAGGATCGCGATGGGCATGGTGGCGAACACGGTGAAGGTGCCCCACGGGCTCTCGGCCAGGGCGTTGACCACCACCATGGCCAGCACGCCCAGGATGATGATCATGATCAGGAAGGCGCCGAACAGGGCGATGGTGCCGGGAATCTGGCCCATCTCCTCGCGCACCAGATCACCCAGCGAACGCGCGTCGCGCCGGCTGGAAATGAACAGCACCATGAAGTCCTGCACCGCGCCGGCGAAGACCACGCCCAGCACCAGCCAGAGCAGGCCGGGCAGGTAGCCCATCTGCGCGGCCAGCACCGGGCCGACCAGCGGGCCGGCGCCGGCGATGGCGGCGAAGTGGTGGCCGAACAGCACATGCTTGTTGGTCGGCACGTAGTCCAGACCGTCGTTGCGCAGCACCGCCGGCGTGGCCCGCGTGGGATCCAGCCGCATCACCTTGTTGGCGATGAACAAGGCGTAGTAGCGGTAGGCGACCAGATACAGCGAGACGGCCGCCACCACGATCCACAACGCGTTGACGGTTTCCCCGCGCCGCAGCGCCACCGTCCCCAGACAGAACGCGCCCAGGAGCGCGAGCAGCGCCCAGGCGACCTTGGATAGCCCCTTCATGAAATGTCCCCGGCTGTAATGTGGCAGACAGGGTTCAACAAGCCCCGGCGGGGGTCAATCATCCATTGTGCTGGTGACGGCTCCTACTTTGGTCTAGTAGCCGCCCGCGCGGCGGCGCCGCTTACAGCCAGCGCGCCCGCTTGAACAGCACGTACAGCACGCCGCAGGTCACCGCGACCGCGCCGATCAGCACCCAGTAGCCGAAGCGCGCATGCAGCTCGGGCATGCCTTCGAAGTTCATGCCGTACCAGCTGGTCATCAGGGTCGGGGCCGCCAGCAGCGCGGCCCAGGCGCCCAGGCGCTTGACCGTCTCGCCCTGGCCCAGGGTCACCAGGGAGAGGTTGACGCTGAGCGCGGTGCCGAGCATCTCGCGCAGGGTGTCGATGCCGTCGTTGACGCGCAGCGCGTGGTCGTGGACATCGCGCATGTACAGGCGGATCTCCTCGGGCACCAGCGGGTTCTGGGTGCGCACCAACTGGGCCAGGACGTCCTGCAGCGGCCCGACCGCCACGCGCATCAGGGTCAGCTCGCGCTTGAGGTCGTACAGCCGGCGCACCACTGCGCCGCGGTAGGTCTCGGAGAAGATGTCGCGTTCCAGGGTGAACAGCGTGTCGCGCGACTCCTCGATGATCGGCAGGTAGTTGTCGACGATGAAGTCCAGCACGGTGTACAGGCAGTAGGCCGGGCCGAGCTTGAGCAGCTCCGGCTCGCGCTCGATGCGCTGGCGCGCCGGGGTGTAGGACAGCGACGCGCCGTGGCGCACGGTGATCAGATAGCGCTGGCCGAGGAAGGCCTGGGTCTCGCCGTAACGGATGTGCCCGTCGATGACCTGCACGGTGTGCATGGCCATGAACAGCGAGTGGCCGTAGGTCTCCAGCTTGGGCCGCTGGTGCGCCTTGCCGGCGTCCTCGACGGCCAGCGGGTGCAGGCAGAACTCCTCCTGCAGCTTCAGCAGGACGTGTTCCTCGGGCTCGTACAGGCCGACCCAGACGAACGAGCCGTCGTCGCGGGCCAGCACGTCGCTGATCTCGTCCAGGGTCAGGTTGGTGCGCGTGCCTTGCCGGTCGTAGGCGGCGCAGGTGATCACACAGGCCGGGTTGCCGGGGGCCGAAGGCGGTTGCGGGACGGGGGGCAGGGCGTCGGTATGCGGGAGCAGGGTCATGCGCGGCATCCTGCGCCCGGGCGGCTGAAGGCGGCAACACGATCCGCCGCGGGCATGACCACCGGCACATCCACTAGTCCCAAGTTCACACTAGTGTTGTGTTCAACCTAGTGCCCTCAACGCGTCCATGGTCGATGTCGACAGCCAATTGAAGAAGTTCCAGAAGGAGCTCAGCGCCGGCACCGTCTCGCTCGCGCTGCTGGCGGTGCTGGCCCAGGCCGAGGAGCCGCTGTACGGCTATCTGATCGCCAAGCGCATGGAGCAGCTGGGCCAGGGCGTGCTGGCCGGCAAGCAGAGCGCGCTGTATCCGGTGCTGCGCAATCTGGAGGCCGCCGGCCTGCTGGAGAGCGAGGTCGAGCCGTCGGCGTCCGGCCCGCCGCGCCGCTACTACCGCATCACCGCCGCGGGCCGACAGGTCCTGGCGCAATGGGCCGCCGCCTGGCGCGCCACCCGAGATTCCGTCGATCTTGTCCTCAAGGGGACCACCGCATGAACGCACAAGGTTTGCCCACCACCATTCCCGAGTACCTGGACCAGCTGCGTGCGGCGCTGAAGGGCGCCGACCCGGCCATGATCCAGGACGCGCTCTACGACGCCGAGGAGTATCTGCGCGCCGAGCTGGCCGAGCAGCCCGGCAAGAGCGAGGCCGAGGTGATCGCCTCGGTCGCCGGCAGCTACGGCGCGCCGGAGGAGGTGGCCGACATCTATCGCCAGACCGAGGTCACGGTGAGCCGCGCGCTGCGCCCGCCGCCGCCGCCGCCGCGTCGCTCCTGGCTGGGGCGCTTCTTCGGCGTGGCCGCAGATCCGCGCACCTACGGCGCGCTGTTCTACATGCTGCTGTCCATGGCCACCGGCGTCTTCTACTTCAGCTGGGTGGTGACCGGCGCCAGCCTGTCGGTCGGTCTGCTGATCCTGATCATCGGCATCCCGATCCTGCTGCTGTTCCTGATGTCGGTGCGTCTGCTGTCGCTGGTCGAGGGACGCATCGTCGAAGTCCTGCTCGGCGTGCGCATGCCGCGGCGCCCGCTCTATACCCAGCGCGACAAGTCCTGGTTCAAGCGTCTGGGTGAGCTGTTCACCGATGCCGGCACCTGGACGGCGATGCTCTATCTGCTGTTGATGCTGCCGCTGGGCATCGCCTATTTCACGCTGATCGTCACGCTGGGATCCACCGCGATCGCCTGCCTGCTCTCGCCGCTGAGCCTGCTGGGCGGCAACCACTACGTGTTCTGGGCGAACGGCGAGAACCTGCTGGACACCAGCCCGTGGATCGCGATCGTGACGCCGGTGGCCGGGTTCCTGCTGCTGTTCCTGACCCTGCATCTGGCGCGCTGGATCGGACGCTTCCACGGCTGGCTCGCCAAGCACCTGCTGGTGCGCACGCCGGTGGTGTGAGAGGGGAGGAGTGAGCGAAGAGGAGTGAGGAGTGAGCAAAAGCAGCGCCGCTCCACTTACTCCTCTCTCGTGCCTTCAACGCTCGGCAAGCGAGTCATCGGCACGCATCGGCGCTGCCGACGCGGAAATCCATCCAGGGAAACAGACCACCGTGGTCAAGACGATCGGCAACATCGCGCTCTATTTCCTCGCCCTGGCCGTCGCCGCTTACGCCATCCTGGCCTACGCGCTGCTGCCCTTGGGAATCGGCGTCCATCCCGCCATGCGGCTGACGTTTCATGCGCACCAGGTGGGTATCTACACCCATGTGTTCGCTTCATCGCTCGCGCTGCTGATGGGCCCGTTCCAGTTCTCCTCCAGGCTCCGGCGGCGGTATCGGCAGGTGCATCGCTGGATGGGGCGCATTTACCTCGGAATCGGCGTCGCGTTAGGCGGGCTGTCGGGCCTGTACATGGCCACGCTCGCCTTCGGCGGGCTCACAGCCAAGCTCGGCTTCGCGTGCCTGGCGTTGGCCTGGCTCTACACCGGCCTGCGGGCATTCGGCGCCATCCGCGCCGGCGATGTGGCCGCGCATCGCAGGTGGATGGTGCGCAACTTCGCGCTGACCTTCGCGGCCGTGACCCTGCGGATCTATCTGCCCATCTCGGTCGCCAGCGGCATCCCGTTCGAGACCTGCTATCCGGTGATCGCCTGGCTGTGCTGGATCCCGAACCTGCTCGTGGCCGAGGCGCTGTTCAACCGCGCAAGTGGACCGTCACCGATGCGAGAAGTGCGCGCGCAGGAGTGAGGAGTGAGCGGAGCCATAGCGCCTTCGCTCGCTCCACTCGCTTCTGCCTCAGTTGTACTTGGCGATGAAGGCCTTGACGTCGGGATAGACCGATTCGCGCCAGCGGCGGCCGCTGAAGATGCCGTAATGGCCGGCGCCTTCGACGGTGATGTGCTTGCGCCGCGCCTTGGGAATGCCGGTGCACAGCCCGTGCGCGGCCTTGGTCTGGCCGAGGCCGGCGATGTCGTCCAGTTCGCCCTCGATGCTCAGCAGCGCGGTGCCGGTGATCGCCGAGGGATCGACCTTGACGCCATCGATCGTCCACAGCCCTCGCGGCAGCAGGAATTCCTGGAAGACCACGCGGATGGTGTCCAGGTAGAACTCGGCCGGCATGTCCAGCACCGCGTTGTATTCGTCGTAGAAGCGGCGGTGGGCATCGGCGTCTTCCAGGTCGCCCTTGACCAGGTCGGCGTAGAAGTCCCAGTGCGACTGGAAGTGGCGGCTGGGATTCATGGCGATGAAGCCGGCGTGCTGCAGGAAGCCCGGATAGACCGCGCGGCCGTGGCCGGGGTAGTTCACCGGCACGGTATGGATGACGTTGTGCTCGAACCAGGACAGCGGGTTGCGCGTGGCCAGGTCGTTGACCTGGGTCGGGCTGACGCGCGCATCGATCGGCCCGCCCATCATCACCAGCGAACGCGGCGTGGTCTCGCCCGCGCTGGCCATCAGCGACACCGCGGCCAGCACCGGCACCGTGGGCTGGCACACGCTCATCACGTGCAGCTTGTCGGCGCCGATATGGCGGATGAATTCCTGGATGTAGGCGACATAGTCCTCCAGGCCGAAACCGCCTTGCTCGGCCGGCACCAGGCGCGCGTCGATCCATTCGGTCACATAGACCTTGTGGTCGCGCAGCAGGGTGCGCACGGTGTCGCGCAGCAGCGTGGCGTGGTGGCCGGACAGGGGCGCAACCACCAGCACGGCGGGCTGGGCCTTGAGCCCGGCGATCACCGCCTGATCGTCGGTGAAGCGCTTGAAGCGCAGCAGCCGGCAGAACGGCTTGGCGATGATCTCCTGCTCGATCACCGGCAGGGTGTGGCCATCGACCTCGACCTCTCCGATGTCCCAGTCGGGCTTCTCGTAATCCTTGCCCAGCCGGTGCATCAGCTCGTTGTAGGCCGAGATGCGCTCGGCGCCCGGCAGGGCCGAGAGCCAGCTGTTGGGATCGGAAAAAATGCGCGAGCTGGCGTCGGCCAGGTGGACCCATGGGGCCATCCACTGACGGCCCATTTCATGCCACTGGTAAAGCATCATAGGAACAAAACCGTGCTGGATCAGGCGGTTGCCGCGGCGCAGGATAGCCCAACGGCGGGCGCGCCACATGAAAGCGCCGCGGACCGGCTCAGGGGCTGGCTTCCAGCGCCGCCGCCTCGGCGGCCAGAGCCGGGCCGAGCCAGCAGTGCGAGCCGGCCGCGCGCAGCCCGGCGCGCCTGAACTGGCGCCGGTACCACGCCGCCGGCCGCGCCTGGAAGCCGACGTGGTCGCCCTCGAACGCGTCCTCCGCGGCGAAGGTCTCCAGGAACGCCAACCCGCCGCACAGCTCGGCCAGGCCGGGCAGGCCGCGGCGCAGTTCGGCGTCGGGCAGGTAGTGCAGCACGTCCGAACACACCAGCAGGTCCACCGGCGCGCACGGGCGCAGCCACTGGAAATCGCCGAAGGCGGCCAGGTGCAGGTTGCGGCGCGCGCCGAAGCGGCGCACGGCGTAGTCGCTGCTGTCGAAGCCCAGGTACTGCGCCTTGGGCCGCAGCTTGCGCAGCGGCGCGCGCCAGGCGCCTTCGCCGCAGCCGATGTCCAGCACCGTGCGGATGGGGCGTTCGAGCCAGTACTCGGCGCAGCTGACCGCCAGGGCGACCTTGCGCGCCAGCCGCGCGCTGCCGCCGATGTCGCCGCCGCGATACCAGTGCTGGAAATAGGCGGCGTCGTAGCGCTTGTCCAAGATGCGGGCCTGGGAAGGGATGAGCGACAATGATCGCCTCTTCGCAGCTGCGCGCGCCACGGAGCCGATTCGATGCAGGCTTATTTCTGGGTCAAGACCCTCCATGTGGTGTTCGTGGTGGCGTGGATGGCGGCGGTGTTCTACCTGCCGCGCATCCTGGTCAACCTGGCCGAAAGCGCCGGCCAGCCCGAGGTGCAGGCGCGCTTGGTGCTGATGGGACGGCGGCTGTATCGCTTCGGGCACATGATGTTCGGCATCGCGCTGGTGCTGGGTCTGGTGCTGTGGCTGGGCTACCGCTTCATCCCGGACTTCCCGACCATGGTCGGTCCCGGCAGCGGCTGGCTGCACGCCAAGCTGGCGCTGGTGGTGCTGGTGCTGGCGCACTACGTGGTATCCGGGCGCTGGCTCAAGCGCGTGGCGCGCGGCGGCGCGCTGCCCTCGGGGCGGGCGCTGCGTTGGTTCAACGAGCTGCCCGTGTTGGGGCTGGTGGTGATCGTCTATCTGGTGCTGGCCAAACCGTTCTAGGCCATCCGCGGCGGGCCGCGCCCAGGACCAATGGCCCATGACCTGACCGGACTGCAAGGTAGGATTCGAAGTCCCCCTCTCCGTCCGGATCCCGCCACGCCATGACCGCGTCCCGTCGCCGTGGGCTGCACGCCCTGGTCCTGCTGTCCTCCCTGCTGGCCTGCGTGGCCGCGCAGGCCGCCGAGCCCGCCGCCCAGGACACCGGCTTCAAGCCGCTGGAGGCCTTCGCCCCGCTGCAGCTGCCCACGCCGGCCACGGCCGTGCGCGGCGGCGCCGGCAAGCCCGGCCCGCTGTTCTGGCAGAACCGCGCCGATTACGCGCTCAAGGCCAGCATCGACCCGGCCAGCCACACGCTGAGCGGCGAGGCGACCATCACCTACAGCAACCACAGCCCCGACGCGCTGGACGTGCTGTGGCTGCAGCTGGACCAGAACATCTACCGCGCCGACTCGCGCGCGGCCAGCACCCGCACCGCGCGCCCGGGGCGCACCTCGCCCGGCAGCGACGGCATGACCATCGCCAGCGTCGAGGTCGAGCAGGGCGGCAAGCGCGTGCCGGTGCGGTATCTGGTCGACGACACGCGCATGCGCGTGGACCTGCCGACCGACCTGGCCGCCAGGACCGGCGTGCTCAAGCTGCATATCGCCTACCGCTACGTGGTGCCGGGCGAGTGGGGCGGACGCACCGCGGTCACCCCGACCAAGAACGGCGACATCTTCGAGATCGCCCAGTGGTATCCGCGCATGGCCGTCTACGACGACCTGCGCGGCTGGGACACGCAGCCTTATTTGGGCTCGGAGTTCTACCTGGAGTACGGCGATTTCGACTACGCGGTGACCGTGCCGTGGAACTACATCGTCGCCGGCTCCGGTGCGCTGACCAATGCCGATGAGGTCCTCACCGCCACCCAGCGCGCGCGGCTCAAGCAGGCGCAGGCCAGCGATAAAACGGTGATGATCCGCACCCCGGAGGAGGTCACCGACCCGGCCAGCCGGCCCGTGCGCAGCGGCACCCAGACCTGGCGCTTCCACATGGACCACACCCGCGACGTGGCCTTCGCCGCCTCGCCGGCGTTCGTCTGGGACGCGGCGCGGATCAACCTGCCGGCCGGCAAGCAGGCGCTGGCCATGTCGGTCTACCCGGTGGAAGGCGCGGCCAACTGGGTGCGTTCGACCGAATACGTCAAGGGCGCCATCGAGCACTTCTCGGACAAGTGGTACGCCTATCCGTGGCCGGTCGCGGTCAACCTGGGCGGCCACGGCGCCGGCATGGAATATCCCGGCATCGTGTTCGACGGCTACGAGGACAAGGACGACAAGCTGTTCTGGATCACCGCGCACGAGCTGGGCCACGGCTGGTTCCCGATGATCGTCGGCTCCAACGAGCGCCGCCATGCCTTCATGGACGAAGGCTTCAACACCTTCATCGACGTCTACGCCTCCGACGCCTTCAACCACGGCGAGTACGCGCCCAAGCGCGACGGCGAATACGCGCCCAAGGGCGGCAACCCGGTCGATGAGATCCTGCCGGTGCTGGCCGACAAGGACGCGCCCACGCTGATGGACCTGGCCGATGCGACCAGCGAGAAGTACCGCCATCCGGTGACCTACTTCAAGGGCGCGCTGGGCCTGGTGCTGCTGCGCGAGCAGATCCTGGGGCCGGCGCGCTTCGATCCGGCGTTCCGCAAGTACATCGCCACCTGGGCCTACAAGCACCCCACGCCGTCGGACTTCTTCCGTTTCATGGAAAGCGAGGCCGGCGAGGACCTGTCGTGGTGGTGGCGCGGCTGGTACTTCAACAACTGGCAGCTGGACCTGGGCATCAGCGCGGCCAGGTACGTCGATGGCGATGCGGCCAAGGGCCTGGCGGTGACGCTGGAGAACCGGCAGAAGCTGGTGATGCCGGCGACGCTGCGCATCGACTACACCGATGGCACGCATGAGGATCGGCGCGTGCCGGTGGAGACCTGGATCCAGCGCGCCGCGCCGCAACTGCTGCTGGCCACGCGCAAGCCGGTGTCCAAGGTGACGATCGACCCCGACCACGTGCTGCCCGACGCCGACCGCGCCAACAACAGCGCCGTCCCCGGCGCCTGAGGCCGCCTGCATCACGGACCGGCCCGGGCGACGCCCGCGCCGGTCCGTGCGGCCGGTTGGTCAGGCCCTCGCGCGCGGCCAGCGCAGGGCGATGACGGCGATGCTCAGCGACAGGACGATCTCGATCCCGCCCAGCACCAGGTAATACGGCCGCGCGCCGGGCAGGGTGAGCAGCATGATCGCGGTGTAGGCCATGCCCAGCAGCACGTTGAGCCAGCGGCACAGGCGCGCCGGCAGCAGCAGCGCGCCGAGCACCATCAGCGCCGGCACCGCCATCATCAGGCAGACCCCGACCAGCGAGCCCTCGCTGTAGGCGCCGACCGGGCCTTCGCCGGCGAGCATGCCCTTGAGCTTGTCCGGCGTGTACAGGCCGAAGTAGTCGCCATACAGATAGCAGAGCATCAGCGCGCCCCAGGCCGCCGACAGGCGCTGGCGCACAGGGACGGGCGCGTCTTGCAGAAGGGAGCTCATTCCAGCGTGTCCGTCAGGGTGGAGGCGACCGGTCGCATGCCGAACAGCAGCAGCCACAGGCACAGGCCGATCTCGCCGAACGCCGCCGGCAGGGTCGCGTAGTTCGACAAGGCGCCCTGGTCGTAGCCCGGTACCAGCAGCGCGCCGAACACGTTGCACACATAGCCAAGACCACCCAGGATCAGCGCGGCGCCCAGCACGCGCGGCAATTGCCGCGAGCGATAGACCAGCAGCCCCAGCGGCAGCAGCCACAGGCCCCAGAACAGGGTCGCCATGAAGATCGCGTTCCGGTAGGCCGTCATCGAATGCAGGGCCAGGGCCTCGCGCAGGTTGCTCGAGACCGCGTCCAGGCCCGGATCGGTCAGCGCGGTCAGCGCATCCAGTCGATGGGCGGCGGCGATCAGGGCGATCGGCACCGCGATCACCGCCAGCACCACCATCGCGGCGGCCAGGGTGCGCTGCACGTGGCGCAGCAGGCGGTGGAGCAGGAACGGCAGCGCCAGGAAGGCCAACTGCTCCAGTACGAAGGATGCGATGCCGGCCTGGAACAGCCGCTGCCGCGCCACGATATGTTCGAGCATGCCGCTGGGGTCGCCCACGGCGCGCAGCTGGCCCGGCACATAGGCCAGGCTGAATATGCCGGTGAGTACCACGACCAGGTACACCGCCCCGGTCCAGCGCGCGATCGATCCTTGGGTTGCCACCGGCGGTCCCGCGCCTGCGCGCACATTGAGAGTGAGTGCAAGCTACCGCCCGTGCCCTGTCGGCAGTGACTGCCGGAAGTCATGCGTGGGCAGGCGGAGGCCTTCGGCGGCGTGCGGCGGTGCGCTTCAGCGGTGCGCGCAGGTGCGCTGGGCGAACATGCCGCTGGCGAAGTAGGCCAGCAGTTCGGCGTCCTGGCTGCCCGGCGCGGCGCTGTCGAGCATGGCGCGCGCGGCGTCGGCCAGCTGCGCCGCTTCGTCGGCGCCGACCTTCTCGATGGCGTCCCACAACACGGCCTGCTGCTCGTCCAAGGCCGCCGCGGCGCTGAGCAACTGCGGCGAGGTGTCATCGGGCAGCGGCTGGCGGGTCGGGTCGGGCAGCAGCGCGGTCAGTTCCAGCGCGTAGCGCAGGCTGCGCAGTGCGATGGCGGCCAGCGAGGCGTCGATCCACGGCGTCAGCCCGGCAGGCAGCGCGTGCAGCGGCGTCGGAGCGCGGCCCGCCATCAGCGCCAGGCGTACCGGATCGGGTGCGTCTTCGACGGTACCGGCCACGTGCAGCGGCCAGCCGCGCAGCGCGGCGCGCGCCAGGTCCACACGCTGCGCCTCGGTCAATGCGGCGACCGAGCCGGCCAGGCTGGCCAGATGCAGGTTGGCGCGCGCGTGCGCTGCGGCATGCGTGTCGGCGGCGTCGCCCGGTGGCAGCAACTGCTGGGTCTCCCACAGGCTGCGCGCGTAGTGGAGGACGCAATGGGCGAGCTGATTCATCGAGGACTTCGAGCGGACGGCGAGCGCCGAGGAACGGCGCAAACGCCGGCAGGGGCGCGCATTCTAGGCGATGGCGGCATGCCGCTGGCTGAGTGGGCGAGCTTGGGGATCAGTTGTTGCTGGGGCAGCGCTGTAAGCAGGTAATTGATCGCAGTCGATTGCCCGCACAAGCAGTGACATCCGTGGAAGCCGCCATGGCGGCGATGAGGCTTTCCCGGCAGGGCCTCATCGCCGCCATGGCGCCCCCTGTAGAGCGGAGCTTGCTCCGCTGGAGCCTTCCCCACGCATCGACCGAAGAGCAGCGGAGTCCCCAAAAGGGGATTGCCACAAGCTCCGCTCTACATGCAGGCCTCTGAGATTTGAGGAGACAGTTGCTCCCACTAAGAGGGATGAGCACAGCTGGCTTATCGAAAGAGATCAGCTCAGCTGGGAAGAAGCGCTCGATGGTGGTGCAGCTTCGGCAATCAGCCGCGTTTGCGCAGCGGCGTGTTGCCGAGTTTTTCGACCCGGCCGCCGGCGCGTTCGAAGGCATCCAGGCGGTCCTGCAGTTGGCGTTGCGCGGCGCGCTTGTCCTCGCGCGGGCGGGAGAATTCGATATCCGGCGGCATGGCCTTGGAGCTACGCAGTGTCGTCATAAGTATCTCGTGGAACGTGCTGCATCAATGACAGCGGTCTTGTCAGCCGTCTGTGAAGGCCACGCATCGAGGCCGGTTGCCTTACATGGACGACCCGGCGGCACCCAAATCGAGGTTCAAGACGGGATCGCATCCCACCCAACGGGACAGGAAGACCCTTTGACGCAGTATCGTCCGGAGCGCTGTGGTTTGATGTCCGCGCGATACAGGATGTGGCGTGCAGTGACGTTTTTGCGTCACGCCCTCCCGCTCAGTCGTACTCGTCTCCCCCCGCGATCCCCATACGTGATGAAAAAATTCCTCAAATTCCTTCTCGGCGCCGTCCTGCTGTTGCTGGTGGTCGGCGTCGTCTTCCTGTTCTGGCCCATCAAGAACGTGGCCGGCCCCAAGCCCGACAGCGACCAGTCGGTCGATGTGGTCCTGGTCGGCGGCGGCATCATGAGCGTCACCCTGGCCACCTATCTGCAGGAACTGGAGCCGGACTGGAACGTGCAGCTGTTCGAACGTCTGGACGGCGTGGCGCTGGAGAGCTCCAACGGCTGGAACAACGCCGGCACCGGACACTCGGCCTTCGCCGAGCTCAACTACACCCCGGAGCTGCCCGACGGCTCCATCGAGACCAAGCGCGCGGTCGGCATCGCCGAGCAGTTCGAGGTCTCGCGCGAGTTCTGGTCGCACCAGGTGCGCGAGGGCCGGCTGGGAACCCCGTCGGACTTCATCAATCCCACCCCGCACATGAGCTTCGTCTGGGGCGATGACCGCATCGAGTACCTGCGCAAGCGCCACGACGCGCTGGTCAAGAATCCGCTGTTCTACGGCATGCAGTACTCCACCGATCCGGCGCAGATCAAGGCCTGGGCACCGCTGGTGATGGAAGGCCGCGATCCGGCGCAGAAGGTGGCCGCCACCTACATGCCGCTGGGCACCGACGTGAACTTCGGCGTGATCACCAACCAGCTCACCGCGGCCCTGCAGAAGAACCCGCACTTCCACCTCAACCTGCAAAACGAGGTGCAGGGCCTGCACCAGAACCAGGACAAGACCTGGAACGTCACCGTGCGCGACCTCAAGTCCGACCAGCTGCGCACGGTACGCTCGCGCTTCGTGTTCATCGGTGCCGGCGGTGCGGCGCTGAAGCTGCTGCAGATGTCGGGCATCCCCGAGGCGAAGAACTATGCCGGCTTCCCGGTGGGCGGTCAGTTCCTGGCCTTCCAGGCGCCGGCCATCGCCGGCCGCCACGACGTCAAGGTCTATGGCATGGCCGACACCGGTTCGCCGCCGATGTCGGTGCCGCATATCGACGCGCGCAAGCTGGACGGCAAGCCGGTCGTGCTGTTCGGGCCCTTCGCGCTGTACAGCACCAAGTTCCTCAAGGCCGGTTCGCAGTGGGACCTGTATTCCTCGGTCAACCAGCACAACGTGGGCGGCATGCTCAAGGTCGGCGAGGAGAACCTGGACCTGGTCAAGTACCTGCTGCAGCAGGCCGAGCTGACCGACGCCGATCGCCAGGCCGAACTGGTCAAGTACTACCCCAACGCCAAGCGCGAGGACTGGAAGCTGATCACCGCCGGCCAGCGCGTGCAGGTGATCAAGCGCGACCCGGCGACCGGCAAGACCAGCCTGCAGTTCGGCACCGAGATCGTCACCGACCAGGACGACACCATCGCCGCGCTGCTGGGCGCCTCGCCGGGCGCGTCCACCTCGCCGCCGATCATGCTCAAGCTGATGGCTCAGGCCTTCCCCAAGCAGATGGAAGCCGGCTGGAAGCAGAAGCTGGAGCAGATCGTGCCCAGCTACGGCCAGGAGCTCAACAAGAGCGCGGCGCTGACCAACCGGATCCGGCGCATGACCAGTCAGACGCTGCACCTGCCCTACATCGAGGTGCCGGACAACGCCGGCCTGCAGCCCGCCCCGGCCGCCGAGCCCGCGGTGCAGCCGCAGCCCGAAGTGCCGGTCAAGACCGAGGACAAGACCAACAAGGCGATGCAGGCGCTGTAAGCCTGCGATCCGGATCGCCCCGCCAAGCGGCCGGTGCGTGACGACGCAATGCCAAGCCCGCGGCCCCGTGCCGCGGGTTTTTTTGTTGAGATCGATCCGCCTCAGTCGCGCGCCAGCGTCCAGCTGCGCAGCAGACCGTCCACGCCGGCCTCGATCATGTCGAAGGCCTTCATGAAGTCCTGCGGGCCGCCGTACCAGGGATCGGGGACGTCGACCGCGCGCTGACCTGGCGCGTACTCCATCAGCAGGCCGATCCGGGCGCGCGCATCGGGCGGGGCCAGGCGCTCGATGGCGCGGACATGCTGGGCGGTCATGCCCAGGATCAGGTCGAAATGGCGGTAGTCGCGCGGCTCGATCAGCCGGGCCCGATGCGGGGGCATGGGCACGCCGCGCCGCTGCAGCTCCTGCAGGGCACGACGGTCGGGCGGATTGCCGACTTCCTCGTCGGTGACTGCCGCGCTGTCGGTGTCCACCTCGATGCCCTGCGCGGCCGCCTTGCGCAGCAGCAGCGCCTGCGCGGTGGGTGAGCGGCAGATGTTGCCGGTGCAGACGAACAGCACCGAAGGGGTGGTCTGTGACATGGCGACGGATTGCCGGAAAGGGGACGACATCCTAGAGCGTGCGATGGGCTTTGCGATGCGACGCGTCGGCCGGCGAAGGCAAAGTCGCCCTACGACCGCTCCGGCTCAGAACAGCCGGATATCCAGGTCGAACGGCTCGATGGACAGGAGCCTGATCCCCGCCGTCTGCGGATGGCGATGGTTGATCAGCACGTTCCGGTCCGGCGCACCGTCCAGGGGCACGGTCGCCGATGGGACGCGCAGCAGCGGTGCCGTCTTGGCCTCATGCCAGCGATCGCCATGCTGCTGGGTCAGCGTTTCGTCCAGGCGCCATCCAGGCGGCAGGGAGGTCACCTCGATCGTTTCCATCGCGAGGTCATCGGGAACCTCGTAGCGCACCATGACCTGCGGCGGCATCAGCTCGGGGTCCTGGATGTGGACCAGCTTCTCCAGCACGCACAGGGACGGAGAAGTGGCGCAGTAGGTGAGCGCATGCCCGACGGTGTTCCAGCGGCCGTCGTACAGCAGCCCGTAACCCCCATCGAAGACCTGGGCGAAGTCCTCGCCGGACAAACGCCACAGCAGCATCAGGCGGCGGCGCCCCAGGCGATCCTGGCCAGCACGGCTTCCACGAGCCGGGCGCCGGCCTCGGTCTGGGCGACATCGAGCGGGATCTCATGGCTCAGTATCCCCAAGGGCTTACGCAGCCAGAGATGCGCCTTGTGCGTGTCCTTGAAGGTGTCTTCGGCCAGGGTCTGGATGCGGAGCAGCCGCACCGCGCGGTCCGATTCTTCCACGGTCAGCGGCTGCGCCTTCTCTGCCCGGTGGCGTCGCGTGCGCTGCGGGATGACGAAGCGTTCGATTTCCTGCTCGCTGATCCCGGCCTGCGTCAGCCCGCGCAGCGCGAGCAAGGGCAAGCGATGGCGCACCAGCAGCGCCAGGTCGGCCTGCGAGCGAATATCGCGCCCCAGCACCGACGGTCCGCCGAGCTTTCGTGCGACTTCTTCGACGATGGTGGACAAGATGCACCTCCTGCGGCCTTACGGCAACTTGCCGTCAATGTAGGGGGCAGATTGCCGGGGGTCAAGGTGCCGCCTTTGCGGGCCTGGGCGTTTCGAACCCGGCGGCATGTCGACGACCACGTCGCGCCCCAGCGCATCGGAGACGGGCCCCGAGACGCGTGCCTACAGCGGACGATGCAGCTGCACCCGGTCGCGGCCCTCGTGCTTTGCCTGGTACAGCGCCAGGTCGGCGTCGTTGAACAGCCGCAGCGTGTCCTCGCGGGTGCGGACCATGGCGATGGCCACGCCGGCGCTGATGGTGATGTGCCAGGGCGCGTCCTGGCCGGGCACGCGCAGTTCGCAGGCGGCCACGGCCTTGCGGATGCATTCGGCCACGTCCAGCGCGTGCTGGGCGTCGGTGGTCGGCAGCACGCAGGCGAACTCCTCGCCGCCGTGGCGGGCGACGGTGGCCTGCGCGCCGGCGCAGTCGCGCATGGCCGCGGCGACCTGGCGCAACGCCTCGTCGCCGGCGGGGTGGCCGAAGCGGTCGTTGAAGCGCTTGAAGTGGTCCACGTCCAGCAGGATCAGGGCGCGTGGCAGGGGCCCGTCCGGCGAGGGCGAGACCACTTCCAGCAGCCGGCGGCGGTTGTCCAGGCCGGTGAGCTCATCGCGGTAGGACAGAGTGCGCAGGCGTTCGTTGGCCTCGTGCAGTTCGGCGGTGCGCTCGCGCACGCGCTGTTCCAGCACGCGACGCTGTTCGCGCAGGCGGCGCGTGCGCCAGGCCGCCAGCCCGTAGCCGACCAGCAGCACGGCGAACCCCGCGGCCACCCGCGCGCCGGGCGTCTGCCACCACGCGGCCTGGATGGTGATCGGCACCTCCACCGGCGTGCTGAGGTTGCCGGCGTGGTCGCGCGCCTCCACGCGCAGGCGGTAGTGGCCCGGCGGCAGCGCGTTGAAGCTGCGGAAATTCTGTTCGGTCCAGTCGCCCGGCGCGGCGTCGTAGCCGAGCAGCTGGGTACGGAAGCGCGAGTCGGCCTCGCGGAACCAGGACAGCAGCGCGTAGTCGATGCGCAGCTCGCGCTTGCCCGGCGGCACCTCCAGCGCGGGCCCGGCCACCGGGCGGCCGTCGATCCGCAGGCCGGTCACGCGCAGCGGCTTGGGCTGGGTGTCGTGCAGCTCACGCCGTGGGTCATAGACGGCCAGCCCGCCCAGCGTGCCGGTCCAGAAGCGGTCGTGCCGGTCCAGAAACTGCACGTAGTTGCATTCCTGGTGCAGCAGGCCGTCGTGGCGCCCGAAGATGCGGCTCTCATAACCGCGCGCGGTCGGGGTGAGCAGCTGCACGCCGTTGTTGGTGCACAGGTAGACCCGGCCCTTGCTGTCGACCTGGGCGTTGTAGACGCTGGGGTCGGGCGGTGGCGGCAGCGGCTCGGGCAGCAGCCGGGGCTGGCGTGGGTCGCTGATGTCCACGCGCGCCACGCCGGCGCTGCTGGTGCCCAGCCACAGGATCTGGCGGTGCCCGGCGTCGGGGATCAGGCTCAGGCCGATGACGTTGGTGTCGGTCAGGCCCAGGTCCGTGCCCAGCGTGTCCCAGCGTGTGCCGTCGAAGCGCGCCAGGCCGTGGTTGGTGGCCGCCCACAGCCACGAACGACCCTGCGCATCGACCACGTCCAGCACCCGCAGCGCGCGCCAGGGGGCGCTGCTCACCGGCGGCGGGAAGCGCGTCCAGGCGCCGTCGCGCAGCCGGTACAGGCCGGTCTCGCGGGTGGCGAACCACTGCTCGCGCCGGCCCTCGTAGGTGCGCACCAGCGTGTCGTAGAGCAGTTCGCCCTCGGTGTGTTTCCAGGGGGTGGCGATCGGCGCGAAGCGCGACTGGCCCGGCGGCCTGCGCAGCACCACGCCGCCGCGCAGACTGACCCAGTAGGTGCTGCGTCCGGCCTCGTCGTGGGTGGCGATCACCGAGCCGATGTTGGCGTCCGGCGGCACCCCCTCGTCCTGGCCGAAGTGGTGCCACTGGCGGCCCTGGTAGAGCGACAGGCCTTCGCCCGAGGAACTGACCCACAGCCGCTCGCCGCCCTGGCCGTCGGGTTCGACCAGGAAGCCGAACACGCCCAGCCCGTCCGAGCCCATCAGCGAGGCGATCACCCAGGGGCTGGCGCCCAGCACGGTGCGGGTCACGCCCCAGTCGCTGGCCATCCACAGCACGTCCAGCCCGTCGGGGCTGCGCCAGGCGATCACGTCGCGGATCACGTCCGACCGCAGGCCGTGGCGGCGGTTGAACACCTGCAGCGTGTCCTCGTGCAGGCGCAGCAGGCCGGCGCGGCTGGCCACCCAGATCGCGCGGTTGCCGTCCGGCAGCGCGGTATTGGCCACGTTGTAGATCACGTTGCTGGGCAGGCCGTCGTGGTCGTGGCTCCAGTGGCGCAGGCCGTCGGTGCGCATGCGCCACAGGCCGCCGGTGTAGGTGGAGATCCACAGTTCCTCGCGGCCCTGCTGCATGACCGGCATCAGGTCCTCGACCTGGGCCACGTCGAACTGATGACCTTCCCAGCGCCGCCAGGCGACCTGGCCCGGATCGCGGTACCACAGGCCGCGCGCGTTGGTGCCCAGCCACTGCCGGCCGGGCACGCCCAGCTGCCGGGTCTGGGCCATCGACCGCAGCGGGTCGGCCGGCAGCGAGGCATTCCCAGGATCCAGCTCCCAGCGCCCGTCGCGCAGGCGCATCAGGCCGTGATCCCAGGTCAGCGCCCACAGCACCACCTCGCCGCTGGGGTCGGTGGTCTCGGCGAAATGCTTGATCTGGTTCGAGGGCAGGCCGGTGTCGGTGTTGGCCGCCTGCCAGCGCTTGCCGTCATAGACCGCCAGGCCGGTATTGCGGAAGGCCGCCCACACCCGCCCACCGTGGTCGACGAACACATGCGTGGCCGAGTGCCGTAGCGCTGGCTCGTCCACCGCCATCCAGCGGCGCCCGTCGTAGCGGTACACGCCGGCCGGCGTGGCGCCCCAGACGAAGCCATTCCTGTCCACGCAGGTCGAGGACACGCCGGCGTCCGGCAGCCCCTCGTCCTGGCCGAAGTTGGTGAAGGCCGGCGCCTCCAGATCGGTGAGATCGAGCGGACGCACGCTCGCCGCGGCGCCGGCCGCAGCCTGCGTGGCAGGTATGGCGCAGCACAGCAGCATCCACAGGATGGCCCTGGCCTTGGACATGCGACGGTTCTCCCCTTGGCCCGATTATGCAGACTCCCATGCAAGAAAAAGGCCCCGCGCGCGGGCGGGGCCTTCCGGGAACGTGATGCGTTGCAGCATTCAGTGCGCGCTGTGCTCCAGGGCCTTCACCGCATCCAGCGTTTCCTGCACATGCAGCTTGGGGCTGCGGTCGGAGTAGACGTGGGCGACCTTGCCCTGCGGCGTGATCACGTACGAGGTACGGTCCGACCAGCCGGGCTTCTCGGCCAGGGTGGCGTCGTATTGCGCGGCGATCTTGGCGCCCGCGTCGGCCGCCACCGGGAACTTGCCGCCGCAGGTCTCGGTGTTCTTGGAGAAGTCAGCCAGCTGGTCGGTGTTGCCGGCGGTCACGCCGATCACCGTGGCGCCATGCGCCTTGAACTGATCCACCGCCTCGGAGAACAGGTGCGCCTCCAGGTTGCAGCCGGCGGTGTTGGCGGCGGGGAAGAAGTACACCACCACCGGGCCCTTCTTCAGCGCATCGGCCAGGGTGAAGGTGAAAGGCTTGCCGGCCAGATAGGCCGGCGCGCTGAAGGCGGGGGCCACAGCGCCGGTCTTCAGCGCGGCCGAGGCGGTCGAGGCCAAGGTGAGCGCGAGGGCCAGGGCGGCGGACTTGAGCAGGGGCTTCATGGGGTGGCTCCGGGGAAAGTGGCGTGGGTCGTTATACGCCACCGGTCCGGCGGCGGGTGTGGCGGGCGGCGCTACGGGCGGCGCTGGGCGAACAGCCAGGCCCACAGCGCCGGGTCGGCGTAGGTGACATCCCAGACGTTGTGATTGCCGTGCGGATACTCGGTGTAGCGCACCGGATGGCCGGCGGCCTCGAAGGCGGCCACCAGCCGGTGGTCGTCTTCTGGCAGGACGATATCGTCCTGCGCGCCATGGAACATCCAGATCGGCGTGCCGCCCAGCCGCGTGGCGATGGCGGCATAGGGATCGGCCAGGCCGTCGACCGGGGTGACGCGCAGGCTCGGCCGCTGCGGGCGCGGCGGATGCACCGCGCCGCACACCGGCGCCAGCGCGGCGAACCGCTCCGGCGCCAGCAGCGCGACTTCCCAGGTGCCGTAGCCGCCCATCGAGATGCCGGTGGCGTAGACGCGCGCGGGATCGGCCTGGAACTCGGCCAGCGTCGCCGCCTGCGCGGCCAGCGCGACGCGTGCGTTGGTGTCGGTCCATTCCTCCTCGTCGGGCACCTGCGGCAGGACCACCAGCGCGGGGAAGTCGCGCCGGTGCCGCTGCAGATACGGGCCGAGGCCGGCGTCGAGCTGCTTGCGATTGTCGCGGCCGCGCTCGCCCGAGCCATGCAGGAACAACACCAGCGCCGGCGCACCCTGATAGGCGGCGGGCGAGGGGACGAACACCTGGTAGCGATGCGTCGCACCATCGACCTGCACGCTGCGTTCGACGAAGCGTCCGGACACGGTCTCAGGCCTGGAAGCGCAGGCGGCGAGGGCAAGGCACAGCAGGAGCAGGGCGGCGAGACGGTTCATGGCGATCCATGGTGACAGCGTGGGCCGGCCGATGCATGGAGCTGCGCAGCATGAGGTCTTTACAGCAGCACCAGGGTGGCCAGGCCGAGGAAGCTCATGAAGCCCATCACGTCGGTGAGGGTGGTCAGGATCACGCTGCCGGCCAGCGCCGGGTCGAAGCCCATGCGCTTGAGCGCCAGCGGCACGGCCACGCCGCCGGCCGCGGCGGTCAGCAGGTTCAGGGTCAGCGCGGTGCCGATCACCAGCGACAGGCCAGGCTGGCGGAACCACACCAACACGATCAGGCCCAGCAGCGTGCCCAGCCCCAGCCCGTTGATCAGCGCCACGCCCAGCTCCTTGCGCAGCAGCACGTAGACGTTGGAGGCGCCGATCTGTCCCAGCGCCAGGCCGCGCACCATCAGCGCCAGCACCTGGGTGCCGGCGTTGCCGCCCATGCCGGCCACGATCGGCATCAGCGCGGCCAGCGCGACGATCTTGGCGATGGTGCCTTCGAACTGGCTGACCACCGAGGAGGCGATGAAGGCGGTGCCCAGGTTGATACCCAGCCACAGCATGCGCCGGCGGAAGGCGCGCCGGATCGGCGAGAACAAGTCCTCGTCCTCGTCCAGGCCGGCCGCGCTCATGGCCTGGTGCTCGGCCTGGTCGCGGATGATGTCGACCACGTCGTCGATGGTGATGCGGCCCATCAGGATGTTGTTGTCGTCCACCACCGGCGCCGAGACCCAGTCGTGGTCGGAGAACTTGCGCGCGACTTCCTCCGAGCGCTCCTCCACGTCGATGGCCGGCTGCTCGTCGTCGATCAGGCGGTTGATCGGCGTGGACGGCTCGTGGGTCACCAGCGCGGCCAGCGGCACGCGGCCCAGATACTGATGCTTCTTGCTGACCACGAACAGGTAGTCGGTGTGGTCGGGCAGTTCGCCGCGCAGGCGCAGGTAGCGCAGCACCACCTCGATGTTGACGTCGGCCCGCACCGTGACCACGTCGGGATTCATCAGGCGGCCGGCGCTGTCCTCAGGGTAGGACAGCACCTGCTCCAGGCGCTCGCGGTTCTCGCGGTCCATCGACTTGAGGACCTCGTCGATGACCGTGTCGGGCAGGTCCTCGACCAGATCGGCCAGGTCGTCGATGTCTAGGTCCTCGACCGCCGCGACGATTTCGTCGGGGTCCATCTCGGCCAGCAGGCTTTCGCGCACTTCCTCGCCGACGTGGACCAGCACCTCGCCATCGTCCTCCGGATCGACCAGGCCCCAGACCACCTCGCGCTTGCCGGGCGGCAGCGACTCGAGCAGGTTGCCGATCTCGGCCGGCGAGAGCGTGTTGACCAGGCGCCGCACCGGCCCCAGACGACCGCTGTCCAGCGCATCGGAAAGCAGGCGCAGCTGGCGTGCGGTCTTGTCGTGGCGGACGGCTTCTGCCATGCGCATGGCCCCTGTGCGGTCGGTGGAAGCACCGCCTCGCCGATGGACGATGCGCTGCAGGTCAGGTGTTCATCGCGGCATTATCGCTTTTAAGCCATGAGTGCGTGAAGAGCATGGAGGCATAGGCGAAGCACCGGCCTGCACTCACGTCTCGTTGTTCGCTCCTGCCTTCGTCAGCCAGCGCTCGATGCCGCTGCGGTCGCGCGCCTTGAGCAGGGCGGGGGCGGCCTTGAGCAGGGCGCCGCGGTCGTGGCCGCGGATGGTGCGGCGCAGTTCGAGCATGTGCGAGGGATGCAGGCTGAAGTGTTCCAGCCCCAGGGCCAGCAGGATCGGCGCCATCGCCGGGTCGCCGGCGATCTCGCCGCACACCGCGACCTGCTTGCCGTGGCGGCGGCCGGCGCGCAGCACGCCGTCGAGCAGATGCAGCAGCGCCGGGCGCAGCGGCGAGTACAGCTCGCCCAAGGCATCGTTGTTGCGGTCGGCCGCCAGCAGGTACTGCACCAGGTCGTTGGTGCCGATGGAGAGGAAATCGACCAGGTCGATGAAGTGCTCCACGCAGATCGCCGCCGACGGCACCTCGATCATCGCGCCGATCTGCACCTGCGCCGCGATCTCGTGGCCTTCCCTGACCAGCTGCCGGGCCAGGCGCTTGAGGCGCTTGCGCACGTCGAGCAGTTCCTCGCGGATGGCCACCATCGGCACCAGCACGCGCACCGGGCCGTAGCCGGAGGCGCGCAGGATGGCGCGCAGCTGGGTGTCGAACACCTCGCCATGCGCGCGCGAGAGGCGCACGCCGCGCAGGCCCAGCGCCGGGTTGGCCTCGCCGCGCAGGGCCAGGCCGGTGCGGTCGGCCTTGTCCGCGCCCAGGTCCAGGGTGCGGATGGTCACCGGCCGCCCGCTCATACCCAGCACCACGTCGCGATAGGTGTGGAACTGTTCTTCCTCGCTGGGCAGCTCGGCACGCTGCAGGAACAGGAATTCGGTGCGGTATAGCCCGATCCCGGCCGCGCCCAGCGCATGGGCCTGGGCCACGTCCTCGCGCGATTCGGCGTTGGCGTGCAGCGCGATGTCCACGCCGTCGCGCGTGCGGGTGGGCTTGCTGCGCAGGCGGCCGAGCTCGCGTTGCTCGCGCTTGAGGTCTTTCAGGCGCTGGCGGAACTCGCGCAGGTCCGCGGCGGAGGGTTCTACCACCACCTCGCCGGTCTCGCCATCGACGATCAGCGCATCGCCGTCGTTGATCTTGGCCAGCGCCGCGCTGCAGCCCACCACCAGCGGCATGTGCAGGCTGCGCGCCAGGATGGCGCTGTGCGAGAGCGGGCTGCCGGTGGAGGTGACCACCGCCACCACGCCCTGGGCCTGCAGCTGCGCCAGTTCGGAAGGGGCCACCGTATCGCTGACCAGGATCTCGCCGGCCAGGCCTTCCGGATCGATGGCGCGGCTGTGCAGATGGGCATGGATGCGCCCGATCACATGGTCCAGATCGTCCATGCGGCTTTTCAGGTAGGCGTCGTCCATGTCGCGGAACACGGCCGCCAGCCGGTCGCGCTGCAGGCGCAGGGCGTAGTCGGCGCCGTAGCGACCCTTGCGGATCAGGTCGTCCAGGCCCTGCAGCAGCTCCGGATCGTCCAGCAGCAGGGCGTGCAGGTCGAGGAATTCGCCGACCTCGCGCGCCAGCGCGCCGTGCAGGCGCGTGCGCAGCTCGCGCATTTCCGCCCGCGCCGCGTCGATGGCGCCGTGCAGGCGGGCCAGCTCCTCATCGACCTCGCGCGCGCGGATGCGCTGCTCGGCCACGTCCAGCGCGTGCGGCAGGCGCACACGCGCGCGACCCAGGGCACTGCCGCGCGAAGCCCCGTGGCCCGGCAGCAGTTTCCTCATCAGGCGTCCTCGTCGAAGCGCCGCTCGAACAGGTCGACGATGGCCTGCATGCACGCGGCCTCGTCCTCGCCGTCGGTGCGCACGGTGACCTGGGTGCCCTTGCCGGCGGCCAGCAGCATCACGCCCATGATGCTCTTGGCGTTGACCTGGCGCCCCTTGGCGGCCAGGGTCACGTGGCTGCGGAAGGGCGAGACCACCTGGACCAGCTTGGCGGTGGCGCGCGCATGCAGCCCTAAGGCGTTGGAGACGGTGAGTTCGCGCTCAAGCATCGTCGAGGATGGCTCCATTTCGTGAGCCGGCCGCCGCGGTGGCCGGGAGTTCGTCCAGTCCCTGTTCGGGGTAGTTCATTACCCGCAGCAGCATCGGCAGGCTCAGCGCCGAGACGCGCCGTACCGGCGTGCCCAGGCGCGCCACGCGGGCGGCCAGGTTGCTCGGCGAGCCGCCGTAGACATCGGTCAACACCAGCACGCCTTCGCCGCCGTCCACGCGCCGCAGCGCGGCCGAGGCCTGCGGCAGCAGCGCGTCCAGGTCCGCGTCGAAGGGCACCTCGAAGGCCTCGGCCTTCAACGGCAGGTTGCGCAGCATGCCGCCGGCCACCGCCAGAAGCGAGGGGCCGATGCCGGGATGGGTGATGAGCAGGACGCCACAGGTCATGGTGACAACATTAACAGGCTGATGCCGCGTGCATCGACCTGGGATCACGGTTTTCTCCGTCCCGCGATGCGCCGCAGCACGCGTTGGCGCACGCTTAGCGCGTCAGTCCAGTTCGCGGTGGAAGGTGGCGACCTGGTCCCAGCCCTGGGTGCGGGCGTGTTCGGCCAGTCGCTCGGTGAGGAAGACCGAGCGGTGCTTGCCGCCGGTGCAGCCGAAGGCCACGGTCACGTAGCTGCGCGTCTCCCCGCGCAGGCGCGGCAGCCAGGTGTCCAGGAATTCGCTGACCTGCTGCACATAGCGCTGCACGTCGTCCTGCGCCTCGAGGTATTCGCGCACCGGGGCGTCGCGGCCGGTCAGCGGGCGCAGCTCGGGCTGCCAGTGCGGGTTGGGCAGCACGCGCGCGTCGAACACGAAGTCCGCATCGGCCGGCACGCCACGGCGGTAGGCGAAGGATTCGAACAGCAGCGAGGGCGCGTCGCGGCTGTCGAAGGCGAACTCGCCGACCACGCGGCGGCGCAGCTGGTGCACGTTGAGCTGGCTGGTGTCGATCACCAGGTCCGCCTCCAGCCGCAGCGGCTGGGTGACCTGGCGCTCGCGCGCGATCGCCTCGGGCAGCGACAGGCCGGTATGGCTCAGCGGATGGCGCCGGCGCGTGTCCGAGTAGCGGCGCAGCAGCACCGCGTCCTCCGAATCGAAGAACACCAGCTTGGCGTCCAGCCCCAGCCGCCCCACCGCCGCGCGCCACAGCGAGAGCCTGGACAGATCGCTGTGGCGGTTGCGCACGTCGATGCCCACGGCGACCTTCTGCGGCAGCACGTCCTCGCGCATCAGGCTGCGGATGAAGTCCGGCAGCAGCTCGATGGGCAGGTTGTCCACGCAGTAGTAGTCCAGGTCCTCCAGCGTCTTGAGCGCCACCGACTTGCCCGAGCCTGACAGGCCGCTGACGATCAGCACGAACGGTGCCTGCGTCGCCTCGGCGGGCTTGCTGCCTTCGTCGGTCGGGGCCTGACTCATGGCGTGCTGCGCTCCAGCAGGTTGCTGTGGCGGGCGATGAACATCGCCGCCGGGTCGATGCCCTTGGTGCGCAGGATGTGCAGACGCGTGGCCGCCTCGGTCAGCACCGCCAGGTTGCGGCCGGGCATCACCGGCAGGGTGATCAGCGGCACGTCCAGGTCCAGCACGTGGCGCGCGCCCGAGTCGCCGGTGAGGCGGTCGTAGCCGTGCACGCCGGGCTCGGTCATCGGCCGGGTCAGGTGCACAATCAGACGCAGGTACTTGTTCTTCTTCACCGAGGTGTCGCCGAACATGTCGCGCACGTTGAGTACGCCCAGCCCGCGCACTTCCAGAAGATCCTGCAGCAGCTCCGGGCAGGTGCCATCGAGCACGTCCGGGGCGATCTGGGTGAACTCGGGCGCATCGTCAGCCACCAGGCGATGGCCGCGGGTCAGCAGTTCCAGCGCCAGCTCGCTCTTGCCCGAGCCGGCCTCGCCGGTGATCAGCACGCCGATGGAATAGATCTCCATGAACACGCCGTGCAGCGTCACCCGCGGCGCCAGCGTGCGCGCCATGTGGTAGGACAGGAAGTTGAGCAACTCGTGGCCGCGGCGCGGCGAGACCCACAGCGGGGTCTCGGTCTCCTCGGCGGTGGCGCGCAGGTCCTCGGGGCAGGACTGGTTCTTGCTGATCACCAGCGCCAGCGGCCGGTCGGCCATCATCTTCTCGATGGTCTCCCAGCGCTGGCGCGAATCCAGCCCGTCCAGCCAGGCCAGCTCCTCGGTGCCCAGGATCTGCACCTTGTTGGGATAGATCGCATTGAGATAGCCGGCCAGCGAGGGCCGGCGCTTGACCTTGCCGGCGGTGTCGATCTGACGCTTACCGCCGGCCCGCCCGGCGATCCAGCGCAGGCCCAGCTTGTCCTTCATCTGCTCGAACAGCTCGCTGGCGGTGATGCTGGAATTCATGGCGTCGGGGAAAGCGGCATCGAAGCGCGATGATACGACGTGCCGGTGACACATCCACGCGCGCGGCCGCACGGCGCGGCGCCATAACGCAGACGGCGGCCGAAGGGCCGCCGTCTGGTGAGGATGCATCGTGGCCGGGACAGGCTCAGTCGGCGTTCTCGCCGCGGCCGCGCTGGCGGTCGATCTGCTTGCGCTTGTGCTTGAGCACCAGCCGGTCCAGCTTGTCGGCCAGGATGTCGATGGCCGCGTACATGGTCTCGGCGCCGGCGTCGGCGTGCAGCGTGCGGCCGGAGAAGTTGATCGTGGCTTCGGCCACGTAGTCGGGCTTGGAGAACCCCAGTTGCGTGCGGCATTCGAGCGGCTGGTCGAAATGTCGTTCAAGGCGCTTGAGTTTCGTCTCGACGTAGTCACGCAGTGCGGGGGTGACTTCCATCGACTGGCCGTATGTCTCGATTCGCATCGCATTGTCTCCTGCAGTGGTTGTTGCGTCGGTTGTTGGGACAAACCGGGCGGGCGTGGGGTTCCTTGCTGCTCCTGTGGTTGGCGGGGTTGGGTTCAAGTTCGCACCGGTCGGCCCGGTGTTCAAGCTGGCAGGTGGCAGGTGAACCTGCCGCCAATCGCAAGGATCAGCCCATCCGCACGCGCTCGTGCGAGGACAGGATGTCCATGGCCTCACGATACTTGGCCACCGTGCGCCTGGCCACCGGCACGCCTGACGATTTCAACAGGTCGGCCAGCTTGGCGTCGGACAGCGGCTTGCGCGGGTTTTCGGACTCGATCAGCTTGCGGATCATCGACTGGATGGCGGTGCTGGAGGCTTCCCCGCCGCCCTCGGTGCTCACCCCCGAGGCGAAGAATGCGCGCAGGGGCAAGGTGCCGCGCGGGGTGCGCACGTACTTGCGGGCGATGGCGCGCGAGACGGTGGACTCGTGCAGGCCGACCTCGCCGGCGACCTCGCGCAGGGTCAGCGGGCGCAGGGCGGCCTCGCCGAATTCCAGGAAGCCGGCCTGCTGATGGATCAGGCAGCGGGTGACCTTGAGCAGGGTATCGCCGCGGGCCTCCAGGCTCTTGAGCAGCCAGCGCGCCTCCTGCAGGTGGCCGCGCAGGTAGCCGGCGTCCGACTCGCTGCACTGGCGGATCATCGACTCGTAGCCGCGGTGGATGGACACCCGCGGCAGATGCTGGCTGGCCAGGGCCGCGCGCCAGATGCCCTTCTGGCGCCAGACCACGCAGTCGGGCACCACATAAGTGTCCTGGCTGAGTTCGCCGATCTGCACGCCCGGCTTGGGATCCAGCGAGCGCAGCAGCGCCACGGCGTCCTCGACCTCGGCCTGGGGGCGCTTGAGCTCGCTGGCCAGGCCGGCCACGCCGCTGCGCGGCAGCTTCTCCAGCAGGGCGCCCTGGGCGATGGTCAGCGCCAGCGCACGGCCGGGCGTGTCGGCCGAGAGCACGTCCAGCTGCAGGCACAGGCACTCGCCCAGCGAGCGCGCGCCGACCCCGACCGGATCGAAGCGCTGCAGCTGGCACAGCACCGCCTGGATCTCGTCCTCGCCGGCCACGACCTCCGGCCGCAGGGTCTGGGCGATCTCGGCCAGCTCGGTGCGCAGATAGCCGTCGTCATCGATGGCGTCGATCACCGCCGCGCCGATGCGCCGGTCGCGCAGGGACAGCTGCGACAGATGCAGCTGCCACAGCAGATGGTCCTGCAGGCTGTCGGTCTGGGCCACCCGCTCGGCCGCGCTGCCGGGGTTGTCGTCGTCGTCGAACGAGCCGCCGGACCCGCCGCCGCCCTCGTTGCTCCAGGGATTCTCGTCGGCCTGCCAGTCCTCGCGCTCGGGCTGGCGCTCTTCGGGCGGCTCGTCGGCCGGGGCGTGGTCGGCGTGGTCGACGCCGCCGGCCTGGGCATCGGGGCCGTCCTCGGCCCAGTCCAGCAGGGGGTTGGTCTCCACCGCCTCGGTGATCTCGGCCTCCAGTTCGGCCGCGGACATCTGCAACAGACGGATCGCCTGACGCAGCTGCGGCGTCATGACCAGTTGCTGGCCCAGCGATGTCTGGAGGCGTGGCTTCATTCGCGAACCGTCAGGATAGCGGACCGAACGCCTGCCGCGTTCGCCACGCGCGCCTTACAGCCGGAAGGTCTCTCCCAGGTAGACGCGACGGACGTCCGCGTTGGCCAGCAGTTCGTCCGGAGCCCCCTGCGCCAGCACGCTGCCTTCGGCGAGGATATACGCCCGGTCGCAGATTCCCAAGGTTTCGCGGACGTTGTGGTCGGTGATCAGCACGCCGATGCCGCGGTCCTTGAGGTGGGTGATGATGCGCTGGATCTCGCCGACCGAGATCGGGTCCACGCCGGCGAAGGGCTCGTCCAACAGCATCAGACGCGGCTTGGCGGCCAGGGCGCGGGCGATTTCCACGCGGCGGCGCTCGCCGCCGGACAGGCTGGCGCCGAACTGGTCGGCAACATGGCTGATCTGCAGCTCCTCCAGCAGCGAGGCCAGCTCGCGCTCGGCGCCGTCGCTGTCCAGGTCCTCGCGCAGCTCCAGCACCAGGCGGATGTTGTCGGCCACGGTCAGCTTGCGGAACACGGAGGGTTCCTGCGGCAGATAGCCCACGCCGAGCTTGGCGCGGCGGTACATCGGCTCGCTGGTGATGTCCTGGCCGTCCAGCACGATGTTGCCGGCGTCGGCCGAGACCAGTCCCACGATCATGTAGAAGCAGGTCGTCTTGCCGGCGCCGTTGGGGCCGAGCAGGCCGACCACCTCGCCCTGGTCGAGGGTCAGCCCGAATTCGCGCACCACCTCGCGCTGCTTGTAGCGCTTGCGCAGTCCCTGGGCCGACAGCATTACTTGGTCCCCGGCTTGGCGGGAGCGGGCGCGGCGCCCGCGGCGGGGGCCTTGTTCTTGGGCTGGATCACGGTGCGCACGCGGTTGCCGTCGCCGCCGCTCTGCATGTTGCCGGTCACGGTGTTGTAGACCATCTTCTCGCCCGCGTTGGTGCCACGGGGGGAGGTGATCTTGTAGTTGCCAGTCAGGGTGATGATGTTGTTGGTGATGTCGTAGTCGATCCGGTCGGCGGTGGCGTCGATGGGCGTGCCGTCATCGTTGATCTGGTGCAGCGTGGGCTGCTTGGTCTTGGTGCCGGTGAACACGCCGCGCGAGACTTCGCCGGCCTTGCGGTAGATCAGGCCCTTGTCGGCGTGCACTTCCAAGGTGCCCTGCACGATGACCACGTTGCCGGTCAGCGTGCTGACGCCGTCGTCGGCGAAGCTGATGTCGTTGGTATCCGAGTCGATGGTCATCGGCTGGTCGCGGTCGGATTTCTTGGCCAGTGCGCCTCCCGCCACCACCAGCAGGCAGGCGGCCGCCAGCGCGGCCAGGCCAGTCTTATTGCGCGGATTTGGGCACATAGCGTGTTTTCACCTTGGACTTGAACTGGAATTGTTGGGTCTGTGAGTTGATGACGAAACCGGTGCCCTGCATGATCGCGCCGGGCTGGGTGAGCGTGGCCGGCTGGTCGGTGCTGGCGATGTGCTGATCGGGGAAGACATCGAGCCGGCTGGTGGTGAAGGTCGAGCGGGTCGCCGCCTCGGGCGGGCTGTTGCCGATCACATCCCCGGTCAGCACCGCCTTCTCGCCCTTGGCCGCCACCCAGGCGCTCTTGCTGCGCAGCTCCCAGTGATGACCGTCCTTGTCGGGCATCAGGAACAGCGGGGTGGTGATGCTGAAGGTCTCATCACTGGCGGTGCGGTGCATTTCCGGGGCGCGCAGGGTCACACCCTCGGTGCCGTCCTTGTTGAGGGTGACCATCTCGAAGTCGTGCATGATGTAGTCCGACTGCGCAGCCGGGCCACTGGTGTGCGGCTTCTTGCGATTGTTCCAGGCCGACCAGCCGAACAGCAGCAGCGCCACCAGCAGCGCCAGTCCCAGCCCCATGCGCCAGTTCATGCGGCGCCCTCCTGCAGCAGGCGTTCGACATGCCCTTGCGCGGCCAGCACCAGGTCGCAGGCCTGGCGCGCGGCGCCATGGCCGCCGCCGGCCGGGGTCGTCCAGTGCGCCCGCGGCGCCACCCAGGGATGGGCATTGGCCGGCGCCACCGCCAGCCCGACCCGGCGCAGCGTGGTCAGGTCGGCCAGGTCGTCGCCCATGAACAGGACCTGCTCCAGCGCCAGGCCGCGCTCGGCGCACAGCCGCTCGACCAGGCCCAGCTTGTCCTTGACACCCTGGTGCACGCCGATGCCCAGTTCGCGCGCGCGGTGCTCCACCACCTGGCCGCTGCGCGCGGTGACCAGCATCACCTCGATGCCATGCCGGCGCAGCAGCACCAGGCCCAGCCCGTCCTGCACGTGGAAGGTCTTGCCTTCACGGCCCTCGGCATCCAGGAACAGCCCGCCGTCGGTCAGCGTGCCGTCGACGTCGAAGCAGGCCAGGCGCACGCGCGCGGCGCGTTGCAGCAGGGCGTCGGTGACGTGGGGCAGGTGGGCATGGGCGGTCAAAACGGGGCGGTCCTTCATGAATAGGCGCAGGTGGCGTGGTTCTTACACCACGCGTGCACGCAACAGGTCGTGAACATTGAGCGCGCCGATCACGCGCTGGTCGGCGTCGACCACGATCAGGCCGCTGCCGATGTTGCGGGTTTCCAGCAGGCGCGCGGCCTCGGTGGCCAGCGCCTGTGGCCCGATGGTGACGGGGTGACGGGTCATCAGGCTGGCGATGGGCGTGGTGTGGATGTCCAGCCCGGCATTGTCCAGGGCGCGGCGCAGGTCGCCATCGGTGAAGATGCCGCGCAGCACGCGCTGGTCGTCCACTACGGCGGTCATGCCCAGCCGCTTGCGGCTCATCTCCACCAGTGCCTGGGCCAGGGTGGCGTCCTGGGACACGGTCGGCACGTCCTCGCCGGTGTGCATGACATCGCTGATGTGCACCAGCAGGCGCCGGCCCAGGCTGCCGGCCGGATGCGAGCGGGCGAAGTCCTCCGAGGTGAAGCCGCGCGCCTCCAGCAGGGCCACGGCCAGCGCGTCGCCCATGGCCAGGGTGGCGGTGGTGCTGGAGGTCGGCGCCAGGTGCAGCGGGCAGGCCTCGGCCGGGACGCTGACGTCCAGGTGCAGGTCGGCCTGGCGGGCCAGGGTCGAGGCCGGGCGCCCGGTCATGGCGATCACCAGGTTGCCCTGGCGGCGCAGCACCGGCAGCAGCATCAGGATCTCGTCGGACTCGCCGGAGTAGGAAATGGCCAGCACGATGTCCGCGTCGGTGATCATGCCCAGGTCGCCGTGACCGGCCTCGCTGGGGTGGACGAAGAAGGCCGGCGTGCCGGTGGAGGCCAGGGTCGCGGCGATCTTGCGCGCGATATGCCCCGACTTGCCCATGCCCATGGCCACCACGCGCCCGGCGCCGGCCAGCACCAGCCGGCAGGCGGCCGAGAACGGGCCGTCGATGCGCTGGGCCAGCGCGGTCAGCGCGTCGGCCTCGATCTGCACCGCGCGACGGCCACTGGCGGCCAGGGCGGCATCGTCGACGGGAACGCTGTGCTGCGCGGTGAAAGGCATCGGGGGCGATGGCCTGGGCTTAGAATGGTCGGCCATTTTAGGAGGAAAGGCCGTTGGACGCCGAAACCATCCGTGAACTCATCCAGACGGGCCTGCCCGGCGCCCAGGCGCGCGTGCAGGGCGATGACGGCGTGCATTTCGAGGCCACCGTGGTCTGCGAGGCGTTCAAGGGCAAGCTGCCGCTGGCGCGCCACCGCATGGTCTACGCCACCCTGGGCGACCTGATGGGCGGCGCGATCCACGCCCTGCAACTCAAGACCGTCACCCCCGACGAAGCCGCCTAAGCGCGGTCGCGTTCCCTTTCGGACATCCCCAAGCTCCATGCAGAAGATCATCGTCACCGGTGGCGCGCCGCTCAACGGCGAAGTCACCATCTCCGGCGCCAAGAACGCCGTGCTGCCCATCCTTTGCGCCACGCTGCTGGCCGACGCGCCGGTGGAGATCACCAACGTCCCCAACCTGCACGATGTGGCCACTACCGTGAAGCTGCTGAGTGGCATTGGCGCCGGGGTCGAGATCGACGAGGGCGGCGACGGCGCGGGGCGCCGCATCACCATCGACCCGAGCACCGTGGACCGCTTCGTGGCCCCTTACGAGCTGGTGCGCACCATGCGCGCCTCGATCCTGGTGCTGGGCCCGCTGGTGGCGCGCCACGGCGCGGCGGTGGTGTCGCTGCCGGGCGGCTGCGCCATCGGCTCGCGTCCGGTCGATCAGCACATCAAGGGCCTGCAGGCGCTCGGCGCGCACATCACCGTCGAGAACGGCTACATCAAGGCGCGCGCGGCGCGGCTGAAGGGCACGCGCTTCGTGTTCGACATGGTCACCGTCACCGGCACCGAGAACGTCATGGCCGCCGCCACGCTGGCCGAAGGCACCACGGTGCTGGAGAACGCGGCGATGGAGCCGGAGGTCACCGACCTGGCCGACTGCCTCAACGCGCTGGGCGCGCGGATCGAAGGCGCGGGCACCTCGCGCATCGTCATCCATGGTGTCGAGCGCCTCGGCGGCGGCAGCCACGCGGTGGTGCCGGACCGCATCGAGACCGGCACCTTCCTGGTGGCCGCGGCGATGACCGGCGGCAGGATCACCGCGCGCAGCGCGCGTCCGGACACGCTGGAGGCGGTGCTGGACAAGCTCACCGAGGCCGGGGCGCATATCGAGACCACGGCCGACACGATCACCCTGGACATGCAGGGCAAGCGGCCCAAGGCGGTCGATCTGACCACCGCGCCGTACCCGGCGTTCCCGACCGACATGCAGGCGCAATTCATGGCGCTCAACTGCGTGGCCGAGGGCGTGGGCGTGATCAACGAGACGATCTTCGAAAACCGCTTCATGCACGTCAACGAGCTGCTGCGCCTGGGCGCTGACATCCGCGTTGAGGGCCATACCGCCATCGTGCGCGGCGCCGCCCAGCTGTCCGGCGCCCCGGTGATGGCCACCGATCTGCGCGCCTCGGCCTCGCTGATCCTGGCCGGCCTGGTGGCCAGCGGCGAGACCACGATCGACCGCATCTACCACCTGGACCGCGGCTACGAGAACATCGAAGGCAAGCTCGGCGCGCTGGGCGCCACCATCAGGCGCGCGTCGTGACGATGATCAAGCGCCGCACCGGAACGCCGGTGTTCTCGCGTCGGCGCCGTGCGCTGCTGACGCTGGTGGGGATCGCGCTGCTGGCGGTAGCGTGGATGGCCTGGATCGGCGCGGCCGGTCTGAGCGGCATCTCCAGCAAGGACATGGACTGGGACGGCAACGGCCAGGTCACCGGCCAGGAGATCGCCCAGTCCTATTACGCGGTCGTCGCCGAGAAGACCACCGAAGGCAATCGCACCTGCACCACCTACAAGTGGCGCAGCAGCGGCACGCAGATCCGCGTCGAATGCCGCACCGAGCTGCATCCGGCCGAAGCGGGTGAGGCGAAGAAGTAGGCGGCATGCGCGGCATCGCGCAGATGCCGCCGGCTTTAGTCGTTCCAAAAAAATGCGGGCGCCGCCACAAGGGCGGCTCCCACTTGTAGAGCGGAGCTTGCTCCGCTGCCTTTCGGCCGGATCGTCGGGAAGCCCTAGCGGAGTCCCCCAAAGGGGATTGCCACAAGCTCCGCTCTACAAGGAGGCTGCGCTCGATCTGAGAGACAGCTGCTCCCACGGGTTCGCTAGGAACTCCCGCTTCGGATCAATTGAACGAGGTCAGGGTCAGGTCGTAGGAGTCCTGACCGTTCTCCCGCTGCAGCATGCGCGCCGGCACCGGCATGTCCGGCACCACCCACACGATCATCTGCTTCTTGCCCTCGGTCTGGCTGACCTTGGTCGCGGTGACCTGCTTGCCGGCGATGGTGATGGTGTCCTTGCCGGTGACCTGGTAGCTCATCGGCGTGGCCTTGCCGTTCTCCAGCATGCGGTAGTTGAGCGTCTGCTTGCCGGCGTGCACGTCGCGCACGATGGCCAGGTTCACCAGCAGCGCGTCCATGTCGCCGGGCTCCAGCGCGACCGGGCCGCGGCGGTTGTCCTTGATGTCGCCGCTCCAGGTGGCCTGCTTGCTGGCCCAGTCGTAGGCGGTCTTGACCTGCTTGCTCTTGACCAGCACCAGCGAGGCATCGCTGGAGGACAGCGGACGGAACTGGCCGTCCTTCTCCTCGAAGGTGGTGGACTGGGTCAGGTTGACCAGCTGGTTGCGCACGTTCAGGTCGTACTTCCACTTGCCGGCGCCCTGGGCGGCCAGGGTCATCTGGCCGTTGCCCTGCATGCCCATGGCACTGGCCTGGTAGGTGGCGTTGAACGGCTGCAGGGCCAGGGCCGGCGCCGCGGCCAGGGCGAGCATGGCGATGGCGGCCAGCGCCTTGAGCGGGCGGATCGGGTTGGATGTCATGTCATTGCACTCCCTGGTAATCGATGAGGCGCAGGTCGATGGCGTCCTCGCCATCGTCGCGTTGCAGCATGCGCACGGGGGTGGGCACGCCGGAGGCGACCCAGAAGATCTGTTCGCGGTCGCCGCCGTTGGTGCGGGCCACGCGCATGGCGTCGTAGCTGAGTTCGCCGACTTGCACGATCTCGGTCTGCGGGGCGACCGCGTACTGGTACTGGCGCGCGCGGCCGTTGTCGACCACGCGGTAGTCCAGCGCCGCGCCCGGCTTGGCGTCGCGCATGATCGCCAGGTCCAGCAGCAGCGAGCTCATGTCGCCGGCCTTCAGTGGCACCGGTGCGCGCCGGTCCTTGTCGACCTTGCCCTCCCACTGCGCGGTATTGCTGCGCCAGTCGTAGCTGCCGGTCTGCTGCTTGTCGCCGAACACCGCCTTGCGCACCGTGCTCTGGCTCAGCGGCCGCAGCAGGATGCCGGCACCGGTGTCGGTGACGTCGAACACCGTGCTCTGCTGGATGTTCAGGCGCAGCAGGCTGGCCACGCCGCGCTCGCCGCGGATCTCCAGGTCCAGCCGCCACTGGTTGCCCTCGCGGTGCACCACCTGCAGGGTGGCATCGCCGGCGCGCTTGCCCTTGTACCAGGCCTCGTAGGTGGCGGTGAACGGCGCCAGCGTCCAGGGCTGGGGGGCGTCCGGCGCGGCGCTGTCGGCGGCCGCTGGCGCGGCGGGCGGTGTTGCGTTGGGCGTCGCCGGCGCCTGCTGGGCCTGGGTTGCGGGCACGGCACAGGCGAGCAGCAGGATGCCGGTCAGCAGGATGGTCTTCACGGGGTCGCTTCGGGGTGGGGCATGCGCCGTTCGAGGGAATCTAGTGTCAACGGCGTAAATCGCGGCTGACCATCGACGTAGGTCGTGCCATCACGTTCAGACAGGCGCCCGGCCACCGCCAGGCGCAGCACTGCGGGCAGCAGGCGGTGTTCGAGTGCCAGCACGCGCGAGGCGAGGGTCTCGGGGCGTGTCGCCGGCCTCGACGGGCAGGCGCGCCTGGGCGATCAGGCTGCCGGCATCCAGCTCGGGAATGACGAAATGCACGCTGCAGCCATGTTCTGTGTCGCCGGCAGCCAGCGCCGCGGCATGGGTGTGCAGGCCGCGGTGACGCGGCAGCAGGGAGGGGTGGATGTTGAGCATGCGCCCGGCGAAGCGCGCGATCAGCGCCTCGCCCAGGATGCGCATATAGCCTGCACACACGATCCAGTCGGCGCGGGAGGCGGCCAGGGCGTCGCCCAGCGCCTGTTCGTAGGCCTGGCGGCTCTCGAAACTGGACGGCCTGGCCGACCAGCGCAGTTCCGGCGGCACGCGCATCAGCGCACCGGCCTGCGGGCGGTCGGAGAAGACGCCGACCAGGCGCGCGTCCAGCCGACCTTGCGCGATCGCGTCGAGGATCGCCTGCAGGTTGCTGCCGCGCCCGGAGGCCAGCACCGCGATGCGGGGCAGGGTCATGCGCGGCGCCCGGAGCGGGGGCAGGGCAAGCGCCGGGCCGTCAGCCGATCCGCACGCGCTCGCCGGCGCCGGCGGCCACCACCTGGCCGATGCGCCAGTGGCCGATGCCGGCCTGGTCCAGGCTGGTCTCCAGCGCCGCGGCGCTGGCCGGATCGGCGATCAGCACGAAGCCGATGCCGCAGTTGAAGGTGCGCCACATCTCCGCGTCGGCCACCGCGCCGGCCTGCTGCAGCCACTGGAACAGCGGCGGCAGCGGCCAGGCGCTCGCGTCGATGTCCAGGCCCAGGCCGTCGGGCACGACGCGGATGATGTTCTCGGTCAGGCCGCCGCCGGTGATGTGGGCCATGGCGTGGATGGGCTTGCCCGCGCCCGCGCCGTGGCTGCGCAGCAGCGCCAGCACCGGCTTGACGTACAGGGTGGTCGGCGCCATCAGCGCATCGATCAGCGGCACGCCGCCGATGTCCAGCTCGGCGGGGCGACCGGCGCGGTCGTAGATGCGGCGGATCAGCGAATAGCCGTTGGAGTGCGCGCCCGAGGACGCCAGGCCTATAAGCACGTCGCCTTCGCCTACGGCGCTGCCGTCGAGCATCTCGGTCTTCTCGACCGCGCCGACGGTGAAGCCGGCCAGGTCGTATTCGCCCGGGGCGTACATGTCGGGCATCTCCGCGGTCTCACCGCCGATCAGCGCGCAACCGGACAGTTCGCAGCCCTTGGCGATGCCGCCGACCACGGCCACGGTGGTGTCCACGTCCAGCTTGCCGGTGGCGAAGTAGTCCAGGAAGAACAGCGGCTCGGCACCCTGCACCAACACGTCGTTGACGCACATGCCGACCAGGTCGATGCCGATGGTGTCGTGGCGGCCGAGCTCCTGGGCCAGCTTGAGCTTGGTGCCGACGCCGTCGGTGCCCGAGACCAGCACCGGCTCGCGGTACTTGCCGGACAGGTCGAACAGGGCGCCGAAGCCGCCCAGGCCGCCCATCACCTCGGGCCGGAAGCTGCGCTTAACCAGGGGCTTGATCCGTTCGACCACGGCGTTGCCGGCGTCGATGTCCACCCCCGCGTCGCGGTAGGTCATGGGCGTGGCGGCGGGCGGGTTGGGCTGGGTCACAAGGCGGCCGGATCTGAGGGAGGCGGGGGCGCATTTTAAGGGAAGTGCGTCCCTCGGCGTGCGCGGCGTGAACGGGGCGTGCTGGCGGTGGCGGGCCGTTCGGGCAACAATCCGCACGATTCGCTGTTGACTTTAGGACGCTCGATGCGCCGTTTGCACGCCCTGGCCGCTGCTGCCGCCCTCCTCCTTTCCTGCGCACTGCCTGCCGTGGCGCAGGACGCGCTGCGCACCGAGGGCGACGTCGCCAAGGCCCAGGGCCTGTACGAGGCCGAGGTCACGGTGCCCAGTCAGAGCGAGGGCGACCGCAACGGCGGTCTGGCGCGCGCGCTCGGGCAGGTGCTGGGCAAGGTCAGCGGCGATCGCAACGCCGCCACGCGCCCCGGTGTGGCCGCCGAGCTGCGCAACGCCAAGAACTATCTGGACAGCTACGACTACCGCCAGGACCAGGGCACCTCGGCTACGGGGGCGCCGTCCTTCCGCACCACCCTGATCGCCCGCTTCGACCCGCAGAAGGTCGACGTGCTGGCCAGCGTGCTCGGCCTGCCGGTCTGGCCGCAGCCGCGCGCCAAGCCGGTGCTGTGGCTGGCCATCGACGACGGCTCGGGCCCGCGCCTGGTCGGTGTGCAGCAGTCCGGCGCGGCGCGCTCGGTGCTGGACCGCGCCGTGGACCGCGGCTACCGCCTGGGCCTGCCGCAGGGCACCGCGGCCGAGGCCGCGCTGGCCGCGGCGATCTGGCGCGGCGACACGGCGGCGGTGGCGAGCGCCTCGGCCCGCTATGCCCCGCCGATGCAGCTGATCGGCAAGCTCTACCGCGGCAAGTCCGGCTGGGTCGCCGACTGGACCTTCGTGGACAGCGGCAAGGTGCTGGCGACCTCGTCCAGCGACAACGCCGACGCCCGCCAGGCCATGGCCACCGGCGCCGACGTGGCCGCCGATGCGCTGGTCAAGCGCTACGCCAAGCAGGCCGTGGGCGGCCAGCCGGGCACCTACCGGATCCTCGTCAGCGGCATCCGCAGCGCCGAGGACTACGTGCGCCTGTCGGCGGCGCTGCAGCAGACCGCGGTGGTGCGCCGGATCGCGCCGGTGCGCGCGCAGGGCGATGTGCTTGAGCTGGACCTGGATCTGCTCAGTGGCGTGGAAGGCCTGCAGCGCATGCTCGGCCAGGATGGCCCGCTGGTCGGCGGCGACGGCAATCCGCCGCAGTTCTACCTCAAGTGACCCGCGCGCTGACGCCCAGGACGGTGCACCCATGATCATCGAGGACCCGCTGCAGGTCATCGCCCAGTTCCTGCGCCGGCTGCAGTGGGCGGCGCTGGCGGCCGCCTTGGTGTGGCTGCTGTGGATTCTCTCGCCGGTGCTGACCCCGTTCGCCTGCGCGGCGATCCTGGGCTGGATGGGCGATCCGCTGGTGGACCGGCTGGAGGCGCGCGGCTGGTCGCGCGGGATCTCGGTCACCGTGGTCTTCTTCGTGATGCTGCTGGCCATCACCGTGGTGCTGTTGCTGCTGGTGCCGACGATCCAGGACCAGATCGCCATCCTGGTGCGGTCGCTGCCGCGCTATCAGCAGTGGTTCTACCAGGTGGCCCTGCCGTGGATCGAGGGCCGCTTCAACGTGCGCGTGGCCGAGTACCTGGACTTCACCCACATCTGGGGGCTGCTGCGCAGCAACTGGGAGCGGGCCGGCGGGGTGGCCTACACCCTGTGGGGCTATGTGTCCCGCTCGGGCTTCGCGCTGTTCGGCTGGATGGCCAACCTGGTGCTGATCCCGGTCATCGCGTTCTTCTTCCTGCGCGACTGGGACCTGATCGTCGGCCGCGTGGCGGCGATGGTGCCGCGCAACCAGATCGGCGTGGTCAGCCGGCTGGCGGGCGAGTCCAGCGAGGTGCTGGGCGGCTTCCTCAAGGGCCAGCTGCTGGTGATGATCATCCTGGGCGTGCTCTACGGCGCCGGGCTGTGGGCGGTGGGCCTGGACCTTGGCATCCTGATCGGCCTGATCGCCGGCCTGCTGACCTTCGTGCCGTATCTGGGGCCGACCAGCGGCGTGGCGATGGGCCTGATCGCCGCGCTGATGCAGTACGGCGACGTCAAGCACCTGGTGCTGGTGTCGGTGGTGTTCGCGGTGGGGCAGGTGATCGAGAGCTATGTGCTGACGCCCAAGCTGGTCGGCGATCGCATCGGCCTGCACCCGGTGGCGGTGATCTTCGCCGTGCTGGCCTGCGGCCAGCTGTTCGGCTTTCTGGGCATGCTGCTGGCGTTGCCGATCGCCGCGGTGGCCAATGTGCTGCTGCGCTATGCGCACGAGCGCTATACCCACAGCCAGCTCTATGCCGGCGGGCAGCCGACCATCCTGCTCGATCCACAGCGCACGCCGGTCGACGGCCTGCATCCGCCGCAGGATCCCTCCTCGCCATGAGCGTGCCGCAGTTGCCGCTGGCGCTGCGGACCCCGTCTGATCAGCGCTTCGAGAGCTTCATCGGCGCGCCGGCCGGCGCGCTGGCGCAGCTGCAGGCCCTGGCGCGCGCGCCCGAGGCCGACTGGCTGTACGTCGCGGCCGCGCACGGCGCCGGCAAGACCCACCTGGCCCTGGCGGCCTGCGCGGCGGCCGGCGAGAGTGGGCGCGAAGCCGCGTATCTGCCGCTGAAGGCGGCGGCCGGACATCTGCAGCAGGCGCTCGACGGTCTTGAACGCCATGCCCTGGTGGCGCTGGACGGGCTGGAGGCCATCGCCGGCGATCGCGCCGATGAGATCGCGCTGTTCGACTTCCACAACCGCGCGCGTGCCGCCGGCATCGGCCTGCTCTACACCGCCGCCGATGTGCCCGATGCGATCGGCCTGGTCCTGCCCGATCTGCGCTCGCGTCTGGCGCAATGCGCGCGCATCGTGCTGCGCCCGCTGGATGACGCCGGGCGCGCGGCGCTGCTGCGCGATCGCGCGGCCCGGCGCGGGCTGGTGCTGGAAGACGCGGCGGTGGACTGGATGCTCACCCGCACCGTGCGCGAACCGGCGCAGCTGGTCGATCTGATCGAACGCCTGGATCGTGCCTCGCTGGCGGCCAAGCGGCGGGTGACCGTGCCGTTCCTGCGGCAGGTGCTGGCGGAGGAGTAGGGCCTGCGGTCGCGATTGGCCTGGAGCACATCTGTGGGCGCAACTGTCTGCTCCGATCACGTCGCGGCCTCCTTGTAGAGCGGAGCTTGTGGCAATCCCCTTTTGGGGACTCCGCTGCGTTTCGTTTAGACCATCGGGAAAGCCCTAGCGGAGCAAGCTCCGCTCTACAGGTGGGGTCGCCGTTGTGGCCATTGGCCAATGGCGGCGATGGGCGCTACTTCGAAAGCTCCATCGCCGTTGTGGCGGCTCCCACGCCCTCGGCGCGCAGCTGCGCGTCCAGGTCGGCCAGGCGTTGCGGTGTGCCCACGTCGGTCCAGCGTCCGGCATGGTGCTGGCCGGTGACCGCGTCGCGCGCCATCGCCGCGCGCAGCAGCGGCGCCAGCGGGAAGCGGGGCGGCTGTGCGTCCAGCCCGGGATTGGGGTCAGCCGCTTCGAACGCCGCGCGCCAGCCGCGCAGGATCTCGGGGCGATACACGCCGATGCCCGAATAGGTGAAGTTCTGTGCATCGTCGCGGCGCGGCTGCAGGCGATGCCCGTCGCTGAAGCAGAAGTCGCCGCGCGGATGGTGCGGCGGGTTGTCGATCATCACCAGATGCGCGTCGCCGGCCGGCGCGCGCGGCAGCGTGGCGAAGTCCAGGTCGGTCCACACATCGCCGTTGACCGCCAGGAACGGCGCCTCGCCCAGCAGCGGCAGCGCGTGCAGCATGCCGCCGCCGGTCTCCAGCGGGACCGGGCCTTCGTGCGAGAAAGCGATCCGCACGCCGAAGGCGCTGCCATCGCCCAGCGCGAGCGGGAACTGGCCGGCGAGCCAGCTGAGGTTGATGACGACGTCGGTCACGCCGATCGCGGCCAGCTTGCGCAGATGCCAGACGACCAGCGACGCACCGCCCACCTCGAGCAGCGGCTTGGGCGTGTGGTCGGTCAGCGGCCGCATCCGCTCGCCCAGCCCGGCGCAGAAGATCAGCGCCTTCATGCGCTGCGCGCCGCCAGGGCCGGGCGGATGCGCTGGTCCAGCAGCTGCTGCAGCGGCTGCAGCTGCGGATGGCGCGGCAGCACCTGGTCCAGATAGGCGATGAAGCGCGGCAGGTCCGGCAGGTACTGCGACTTGCCATCGCGGTAGTGCAGGCGGCAGAAGATGCCGAGGATCTTCAGGTGGCGCTGGATGCCCATCCAGTCGGCATCGCGCAGGAAGGTCTGCGCCGAGACCGGCACCGGCACGCCGGCCTGCAGCGCCCGCGCGTGGTAGCGCAGCAGCCAGCCGTCCACGCGTTCGAGCGGCCAGCTCAGGAAGGCGTCCTTGAACAGGCTCACCGCGTCGTAGGCGACCGGTCCGCGCACGCAGTCCTGGAAATCCAGCACCGCCGGGCCCGGCAGTACCGGCATCAGATTGCGCGGCATGAAGTCGCGATGGGTCAGCACCTTGTGCTGGCCCAGGGCGTTGTCCATCAGGCGGCGCTGGACCAGCTCCAGGCCGTCGCTGGCGTCGCAGTCCAGTTCGATGCCCAGATGCCGGCGCAGGAACCATTCCTCGAACAGCCCGGCATCGCGCTGCAGCAGCGCCTCGCCGAACACGCCCGTGCCTTCCGGCGGTGCGATCGCCTGCAGCATCAGCAGCTGGTCGAAGGCGGCGTCGAACCAGGCATCGGCCTGCGCCGGATCGCGCGACAGCAGCTGCGCCAGGGTCGGCTGGCCGAGGTCTTCCAGCAGCAGGAAGCCGGCGTCCACATCGCGCGCCAGGATCCTCGGCACGCGCACGCCGCCGTCTTCCAGCAGCGCGTGCCAGGACAGCCATGGGCGCACGTCTTCCAGCCCGGGTGGGGAGTCCATCACGATCAGCGATTCGGCCGCGCCCTGGGTGCGCCAATAGCTGCGCTGGCCGGCGTCCACACTGGCCCGCTGCAGTGACAGAGCGGGCGCCTTCAGTGTGATGCGCGCCCAGGAAAGTCGCTGGTCCGCGCGTGCGTGTGGGCTCGAAGGCGAGGACGCCTCGTTCATGGAACGTGCCGCATTCAGGTCGGGGTGCGCAGGGTACACTGCGATCGACATCCCCCACGGAAGAGAAGCAGACGCCATGAGCAAACTGCAACCCGTCCTGTTGTCGGGCGGCTCCGGCACACGCCTGTGGCCGCTATCGCGCGAAGCCTATCCCAAGCAGTTCCTGCCGCTGGGAAACGAGAAAACAATGGTGCAGGCGACCTGGCTGCGGGTCGAACCGCTGACCTCACTGCCGCCGCTGGTGGTGGCCAACGAAGGGCACCGATTCCTGGTGGCCGAACAGCTGCGCGAGATCCGCGCGCCGCAGCCGCGCATCCTGCTCGAGCCGGTCGCGCGCAATACCGCGCCGGCCATCGCCGCCGCGGCGCTGTGCTCGCTGGAGGACGGGCAGGACCCGCTGCTGCTGGTGCTGCCCTCCGACCATGTGATCACCAACCCCGAAGCCTTCCGCAACGCGGTCGAGCAGGCCAGCCCGGCCGCCGAGGCCGGGGCCCTGGTGACCTTCGGTGTGGTGCCCAGCCATGCCGAGACCGGCTTCGGCTATATCCAGGCCGGCGGCGGTCAGGGCGTGCAGCCGGTGCTGCGCTTCGTCGAGAAGCCCGACGCGGACACCGCGGCCCAATATCTGGCCGAGGGCGGCTACTACTGGAACAGCGGCATGTTCCTGTTCAAGGCCAGCCGCTATGTCGAGGAGCTGGAGAAGTTCAACCCGCAGATGGTCTCGGCGGTGCGCGAGTCGCTGGCCAAGGCCAAGCGCGACGGCGACTTCATCCGCCTGGACAAGGATGCCTTCACCGCCTCGCCGTCCGATTCGATCGACTACGCGGTGATGGAGAAGACCGCCGACGCCAAGGTGCTGCCGCTGGACGTGGGCTGGAACGACGTCGGCTCGTGGTCGGCGCTGTGGGACGTGACCGAGAAGGACGCCAACGGCAACGCGGTCGAGGGCGACGTGATCACCGTGGACACGCGCAACAGCTACGTCTACGCCGAAAGCCTGGTCGCGCTGGTCGGCCTGGACGATGTGGTGGTGGTGGAGACCGACGATTCGATCCTGGTGGCCAAGAAGGACCGCGTGCAAGACGTCAAGAAGGTCGTGGCCCAGCTCAAGCACGACGAGCGCAGCCAGGCGCTCCTGCATCGCAAGGTCTACCGCCCCTGGGGTGCGTACGACTCGATCGACATGGGCGCGCGCTTCCAGGTCAAGCGCATCACCGTCAACCCAGGCGCGACGCTGAGCCTGCAGATGCATCACCACCGCGCCGAACACTGGATCGTGGTGAGCGGCACGGCCGAGGTCACGCGCGGGGACGAGGTGATCCTGCTCACCGAGAACCAGAGCACCTACATCCCGCTGGGCGTGACCCACCGGCTGAAGAATCCCGGCCGCCTGCCGCTGGAGCTGATCGAGGTCCAGTCCGGCAGCTACCTGGGCGAGGACGACATCGTCCGCTTCGAGGACCAGTACGGCCGCACCTGAGCCGCCGCCGCGGCATAGCCAATAAGTCGAAGGCCCGCCCCACAGGCGGGCCTTCGGCGTTTATAACGTTCGACTGCCCTCGCGCTGCGCTCACGGCCCAGGCCGTCAGCATGGCCCAAGCCGTCCGGCGCCAAGTCGCGAAGGCGATCCATTCCCCCCTCATCACAGCGAGGCCCGCATGAGCGTACCGACCGCCACCACCGCCGACCCGATGGCGCAGAGCCACCACAGCCTCAAACGCTCGATCTCCAACACGCTCAAAGGCTCGGCCGGCAACCTGGTCGAGTGGTACGACGTCTACGTCTACTCGGTCTTCGCGACCTACTTCGAGTCCAAGTTCTTCTCAGCCGGCGACAAGAACGCCACGCTGTACGTGTGGGCGATCTTCGCGGTGACCTTCCTGATGCGTCCGATCGGCGCCTGGTTCTTCGGCCGCTTCGCCGACCGCCACGGCCGCCGCGCCTCGCTGACGCTGTCGGTGACGCTGATGGCGATCTGTTCGTTCGGCATCGCCATCGTGCCGACCGCCGCGACCATCGGCGTGTGGGCGGCGGTGTTCCTGGTGCTGGCGCGCCTGCTGCAGGGCTTCGCCACCGGTGGTGAATACGGGGCCAGCGCCACCTACATGTCCGAGGCCGCCGTGCCGGGGCATCGCGGCCTGTTGTCCTCGTTCCATTACGTCACCCTGGTGGGCGGCCATGTGCTGGCCCAGCTGACGCTGTTCCTGCTGCTGACCTTCTTCACCCGCGAGCACGTGGTGGAGTGGGGCTGGCGCGTGGGCTTCGCCATCGGTGGCGTGTCGGCGATCGTGGTGTTCTGGCTGCGCCGCACGATGGACGAATCGCTGTCCAGCGCCGCCATCGAGGACGCCAAGTCCGGCGCGGCGCGCAAGTCCGGCTCGCTGCGCGAACTGTTCGTCAACCAGTGGCGCCCGCTGCTGCTGTGCTTCCTGATCACGGCGGGCGGCACGCTGGCCTTCTACACCTATTCGGTGACCGGCCCGAAGATGATCCAGACCGCCTTCGCCGGCGACGACATCATGAAGGGCACCACGCTCAACCTGGCGGCGCTGACGGTGCTGATGCTGCTGCAGCCGCTCGGCGGCTGGCTGTCCGATCGCATCGGCCGCAAGAGCCTGCTGGTGTTCTTCGGCGTGGGCAGCGTCTGCTACACCTGGTACCTGATCACCGCGCTGCCGCAGCAGACCACGTTCGGCGCGGCCTTCGCCATCCTGATGATCGGCTTCGTGATCCTCACCGGCTATACCTCGATCAACGCGGTGGTCAAGGCCGAACTGTTCCCGACCTACATCCGCGCCCTGGGCGTGGGCCTGGGCTACGCGCTGGCCAACTCGGTCTTCGGCGGCACCGCGCCGATGCTGTACCAGTGGGCCAAGGGCGCCAAGCAGATGGACGCCTTCATCATCTACGCCACGGTGGTGATGTTCATCTCGCTGCTGGTGTACATCTTCTTCCTGAAGAACAAGGGCGAGAACTGGCTCGACCACGAGCACGCGATGCACGCGCGCCACGGCAAGCGCTGATCGCGACAGGCTCAGAAGAAAAAAGGAAGGCCATCCGCGAGGATGGCCTTCCTGGTTCCAGGGCCTGCTGCGCCGTGGACTCAGCGGCGGGTGAACAGACTGGTCAGCCCCAGGATCACTACCGCGCCGAGCAGGGCGCCGAAGAACCCGGCGGGCTCACCGGCCGCATACCAGCCCATCTGCCGGCCGAACCAGCCGGCCAGCACCGCGCCGACGATGCCGAGGCCAATGGTCAGCAGGCAGCCCATGCGCGCGCTGTGGGGCGTGATCAGCCGTGCCAGCAGGCCGACCACGAAGCCGACCAGGATGATGTAGAGCCAGCTCTCGCTGCCGAACAGTCCGCTCATTCGCATGCCCTCGGGGATGATCGGCGCAGCCTAGCACCGCCACTTGGGGCGAAAAATGGCGGCGGAGGGCAGGCTACCGACGCGCGTTTCTCCGCGTTCATGCCTCGCCTCAGCAGCAACCGTGCTCGCCGTGCGCCTCGCCGCCGGCCACCGCCGCGGTGCCGCTGGTCAGGCCGGCCACGCTGGCGGCGTGGTGCGCGGCCAGCACATGCGACACGCAGGCCGTCACCCGCTTGCCCATCGGGATGTGCAGGAACTCGTTGGGCCCGTGCGCGTTGGAATGCGGCCCCAGCACGCCGGTGATCATGAACTGCGCGCCGGGGAACTTCTCGCCTAGCATGCCCATGAACGGGATGGTGCCGCCTTCGCCCATGTACATCGCCGGCTTGCCGAAGGCCGCCTGCGAGGCGTCCTCGATGGCCTGGGTCAGCCACGGCGACTGCGGCGGCGCGTTCCAGCCGGTGGAAGACTTCTCCAGCTTCAGCTCGACGTGGGCGCCGTTGGGCGGATCGCGCAGCAGCACCTCGTCCAGGATCTCGCCGGCGCGCTTGCCGTCCAGCGTGGGCGGCAGGCGCAGGGAGATCTTCACCGAGGTCTGCGGGCGCAGCACGTTGCCGGCCGAGGCCAGCGGCGGCAGGCCGTCGGCGCCGGTGATCGACAGCGCCGGGCGCCAGGTGCGGTTGAGCACCAGCTCGGTCAGGTCGTCGGACATCGGCGTCATGCCGTCCAGGAACGGGAACTTGTCGTAGACCTCATCGCCCAGCACCTGGGCCACCTTGCCGGCCTGCTCCAGGCGCTCGGGCGGGATCTCCACGAACAGTTCCTCCACGCGGATCCTGCCGGTGGCTTCGTCCTCCAGGCGCGAGAGCAGCTGGCGCAGCAGGCGGAAGCTGGACGGCACGATGCCCGAGGCATCGCCCGAGTGCACGCCTTCGCTGAGCACCTTGACGGTGAAGTTGCCGCCGGCCATGCCGCGCAGCGAGGTCGTGCACCACAGCTGCTCGTAGTTGCCGCAGCCCGAATCCAGGCACACCACCAGCGAGGGCCGGCCGATGCGCTCGGCCAGGTGGTCGACGTAGGCGGGCAGGTCGTAGCTGCCCGACTCCTCGCAGGCCTCGATCAGGATCACGCAGCGCGCATGCGGCAGGCCTTGTTCCTGCAGCGCCATGATCGCCGCCAGCGAGCCGTAGATCGCGTAGCCGTCGTCGGCGCCGCCGCGGCCGAAGAGCTTGTCGCCCTTGAGCACCGGCTTCCAGGGCCCCAGGTCCTCGTCCCAGCCGGTCATCTCCGGCTGCTTGTCCAGGTGGCCGTACAGCAGCACGCAGTCTTCGCCGGTCCCCGCGCCGCTGGCCGGGATGTCCAGGAAGATCAGCGGCGTGCGGCCTTCCAGCTGGATCACCTCCACCTGCAGGCCGGCGATGGGCTGCGCGCGCGCCCACGTCTCCATCAGCGTCACGGCCTTGGCCATGTGGCCGTTGGCGACCCAGTCGGCGTCGAACATCGGCGACTTGTTGGGGATGCGGATGTATTCGACCAGCTGCGGGACGATCTGTGCGTCCCACAGCTGACCGACGAAACGGTCAAGGCGTGCGTTATCCATGGCGCTCAAGCTTTGAAATGAACGCCTATGGTACCCCCGCCGCTTCCGGTGCCCGATCGGGCCGGCCTGGGGGTAGGACTTTTCCTACACGCGAACGGGGTGTTGCCCGGCAGCCGTGGAGGCGCTGCGCCGATATCGTGGCGGTGCGAGGAGGGAGGAGACTGGCTGCACCGGAAGGCGTAGGGAACCGCCCCGGCACAACCATCCTCATCGCACAAGGAGTGTCGCCATGAAACCCGTTTCGATCCTGATCAAATCGCTGATCCTGTCGCTGGCCTTGTCGGCCGGCGCCTTCGCCGCCGAAAGCCGCGTCAACATCAACACGGCCGATGCGGCCGCCCTGGACGCCACGCTGTTGAACGTGGGCGCCAGCAAGGCGCAGGCCATCGTCGACTACCGCAAGGCCAACGGCCCGTTCAAGAGCGCCGAGGAGCTGGCGATGGTCAAGGGCATCGGCCTGAAGACGGTGGAGAAAAATCGCGATCGGATCGAGGTGGGTCGCTCGGCGGCCGCACCGAAGAGGCCTTCCGCCGCGGCTGCACCGGCCAAGCCGGTCACCCGCCGCTAGAAGGCAAGCATGGTCACGGGGCGAAGCGGTGCCGGATGCATCGCTTCGGTCTGACGGGCAGGACGCTGCGTGACAGGCATGGACGCCGACAAGGACGTAGCCCGTTGACGAGGGCAGGGCAGGACGCCAGCAAGCTGGGCACGATGCCGACAGGGATGTACCGCCGCCCGGGTGCGCCGCACGCACCCGGGCGGTTTCCTTTTTGCGCGCCGAAAATGCCCAGTGGCCGCGGCCCGAAGGCAGCGCACGCTCTAGACTGGCGCCCCTGTCCACGCTCCCTGCGGCCATGCCGACCAGTCGTGTCATTCCCGCCAACGAGTACCGCCGCGAACGCTGGCGCAACCAGCTCGGCTGGACGCGCCAGATCGCCACCGGCGGGCGCGACGACCAGGACTGGTACTGGCGCCTGTCCATCGCCGAGATCGAGCGCGACGCGCCGTTCTCGCCGTTCCCGGGCATCGAACGTGAGCTGGTGCTGCTGCGTGGTCAGGGGCTGCGGCTGTGCTTCGAGGACGGTGAGCAGGTCACCCTGCATCCGCCGCACGACCGGCTGCGCTTCAGCGGCGCACGCGGCGTGCGTGGCGAGCTGCTCGACGGGCCCACGCACGACTTCAACCTGATGTGGCGCCCGGAGGCGCTGCAGGCCGAGCTGCTGCTGCGGCCGCTGGTCGGGCCGATGCTGTTCTTCGCCGATGCGCGCACGCATTGGGCGATCCATCTGATCGGCGGGCAGGCGCGCTTCGACGCGGCCAGCGGCCTGCCGCCGCTGTGGAGCGGCGACAGCGCGCTGCTGTATGGCGCGCCGGGCCGCACGCGCTATGCGCTGGAGGGCGGCGGCGAGCTGATCGCGGTGAAGTTCACCACGCGCGACGCCTCCGACGATCCTCAGTAGACGTCGCGACGATAGCGTCCCTGCAGGCGCAGCGACTCGACCGTCTCATCGCCGAGCACCTCCCGCAACACCGCATCCACGCCCGGGGCCATGCCGTCCAGGCTGCCGCAGACGTAGAGCGCCGCGCCGTCGCGCACCCAGGCCTGCAGGAGCTCCCCCGCGGCCCGCAGCGCGTCCTGCACGTAGTGGTGTCCGCCCGGGTCGCGCGAGAACGCCAGGTCTACCCGCTCGAGCCAGTCATCGTCCTGCCAGACCACCAGATCCTCGCGGTAATGCAGGTCGTGGTCGCGCTGGCGCTCGCCGAACAGCAGCCAGTTGCGGCGCGCGCCCTGCGCGATGCGGGCCTTGAGCAGCGCGCGCAGGCCGGCGATGCCGGTGCCGTTGCCGATCAGGATCAGCGGCACGTCCGCCGCGGGTGGATGGAAGTTGGGATTGGCGCGCAGCCGCAGCGCGATCGGTGCGCCGATCGGGGCGTGATCGCATAGCCAGCCGCTGGCCAGGCCCGGGCTGCCGTCGGGGCGCTGCATGCGGCGCAGCAGCAGGTGCAGCGCGCCGTCGGCGGGCAGCGAGGCGATGGAGTACTCGCGGTGCGGCAGCGGTGCCAGCGCCTCGATCAGCGCCTGTGGGCCGGTTCCGGCCTGCACACTGTCGGGTAGCTGGCGCGAGGCGAGCACGTCGGCCAAGGCGGTGTCCTGATCGTCCACGCGCACCTTCGCGCCGCCGTCCACGCCGTGCGCCTGCAGCCAGGCCGCGACCGTCGCCGGTGCATGGCGTGGGCCGATCTCGACCAGGTCGCCTGCCTGCCAGTCCGGCATCGCCTCCGGCGGCGTCAGGGCCAGGTGATAGACCGGACCGCCGACGCTGCCGGGGTTGCGCAACGCGCGCTCAGCCAGGGTCCAGGCCTGGTAACACGGCGCGCTCCAGTCGCGCAGGTCGGCATCGCCGGTCACCAGCGAGAGGTGATGCTGCCAATGGCGCAGCGCCGCCTGGTCGGCGTTGTCGACCTCGACCCGGTCGAACAGCGGCAGCGCGCCATGCGTGCGCAGCCACGCATCCAGCTGCCGGCCGAAGGCGCAGAACTGCGCATAGGTCGCATCGCCCAACGCCAGCACGGCGTACTGCAGGTCCGCCAGGGCGGCCGGCCGCGCCAGCACGTCGCGCACGAAGCCCAGCGCCGGCTCCGGCGGATCGCCTTCGCCGGTGGTGCTGACCACGAACAGCGCGCGCCGGTAGCGGGCCAGCCGCGCGCCATCCAGCGCGGCCAGGTCGAGCAGGTGCGTCGGCGTGCCGGCCTGCTCCAGCGACTGCGCGGTGCGCTGCGCCAGCTGCAGCGCGAAGCCTGTCTGACTCGCATATGCGACGAGCACCGTGTCGGTGCCGATGGCGCTGGCCGGCGCGGCCGGCGTGCGCCGCGTGCGCCACAGGATCCAGCCGGTGAAGCCGACATACGCCGCCAGGCTGGCACCGGCCCAGAGCCAGCGCGACGGACGCGGCGCGCCCGGCCACCAGGTGCCCGGCTGCCAGGCGAACAGCGCCGCCGCCAGCGCCGCCAGCAGCGCGAGCACCAGGGCATTGCCCCAGGCGGCGCGCGGGATCGCAGGACGCGGCAGGGCGCTCATGCCGCCAGCGCGGCCTCGAACTGCGGCGTCATGCGCTCGCTGGCGCCCTGCGCGCCGCGCACCACGAAGCGCGCCGCCAACCCATGCGCACGCGCGAACGCCAGTCCTGCCTCCCATCCCATCACCGTCAGCGCGGTGGCCCAGGCGTCGGCCTCCATCGCCGTGGCGGCCAGCACGCTGACCGCGGCCGTGGTCTGCTCGACCGGGCGGCCGTGGCGCGGGTCGAGGGTGTGCGAATAGCGCGTGCCGTCCTGTTCGAAGCGGTGCCAACGATCGCCCGAGGTCGCCACCGCGCAGGTCTTGAGTGCCAGCACGCGCGGCGGCAGGCCGCCGTCCTCGTCGGCGCCGGTCTCGACCAGCACGCGCCAGGGCGTGCCATCGGGCTTGCGACCGCGGCCGGCGAGCTCGCCGCCGACTTCCACCAGCGCATCGCGCAGGCCGCGCGCGTGCAGCGTGTCCAGCAGCAGATCGACCGCGTAGCCCTTGGCGATGGCCGACAGGTCCAGCTGCGCGCCGCCGGGCTGGAACAGCTGCGCCCCCTGCGCGCGCCATTCCAGGTCGCGCCAGCCGGGGCGCTGGCGCACCTGCTGCAGGGCGCGATCGGCGGGGCGGCCAGGCAGGCCCGCTCCGGCGCCGAATCCCCAGGCCTGGACCAGCGCGCCGCAGGCCGGATCGAAGGCGCCATCGCTGGCGCGTGCGATGCGCAGCGCCGCCTCCATCACCGTGGCGAACTCGGCCGGCAGCGTATGCCAGGTCCCGGCGGCGGCGCGGTTGAAGCGGCTCAGGTCCGAGCCCGCCTCCCAGGTACTCATCTGCGCAACCACGCGGTCCAGCTGCGCCTGCAGCGCATCGTGCAGGCGATGCAGGTCTGCGCCGGCCGCGACCACGAGGCGCGCCGACCAGGTCGTGCCCATGGTCTGCCCACCCAGGCGGGCCAGTTCGAGAGGAGTGGCGACGGCGGCAACCATGCGAAGGCGGGAGCTCGGGACAGACAGGGCGCAGGCGCATCCGCGCCATGCGCCCATCGCGGCTTACTGCGGCATCACTTCCAGCGTGGCCACGTAGTTGAGGCGGCGCTGCTTGGCCTGCGGCAGCGAGGTCTTGTCGTCCTCGCTGCTGGCGTTGAGCCAGTACATGCCCGCGTCCGGCCAGGTCACGGAGAAGGCGCCCTGCGCGTCGGTTTTGGCCTTGATCTCTTCCTGCGCGTTGCGATAGCGGGTGCCGCCGCGGATCACGGTGACCTCCACGTTCGGCGCCGGCTTGCCGTCCAGCACCAGCTTGAAGCTGGCCGCCTCACCGGCGACCAGGTCGCTGGGCGCGGTCACCGGCACCAGTTCCAGGCCCACGCCGCTGGGCTTGAGCGCGGTGGCGGTGGGGGCGCCATGGGTGACGAAGGTCTCCACGCGCGAGGCCATCTGCGAGACCTGCAGGTTCTTGGCGTTCTTCGGCACCTCGGCGGCGAACTTGGCCGCGTCGCCGCGCCAGCGCTTGCGCTCGCCATCGGCGGTCTCGTAGCTGGCGAACAGCCCGCTGCTGACCGAGGCGATGCGATAGGTGCCCTCCTGCTTGAGCTCCACGTCGAACACGCTGCGGTACTTGCCGGTGGAGGCGTTCTCCGGCTTGACGGTCGAGCCGTCCGGCGCGGTGATCACCAGATCGTCCAGGCGCATCGGCACGTGTTCGAAATAGAACAGGTCGTTGGACACCGCCGCATCCACGCTCACCCACGGATCGTTGCCCGAGAAGGTCGTGCCCGAGGGCAGCAGCCACTGCTTGTGCGCGGCGGCGGAGAAGGAGGTGACGGCGGCGGCCAGAGCCAGCGCCAGGGTCAGGGAACGCTTCATGCGGGATGCTCCGGTTGCGTGTGCGAAGAACGACGGCGGATCGGGGATCAGGGCTTGATCGTCAGCGACACCGCGCCCAGTTCGGAGGCGCCCTGCGCCTTGCCCGACTGCGCGGCGGTGGCCGGCCAGGTGAAGGGGATCTTGAGCAGCTCGCGGCCGCCGACCTCGCGCGCGGCCTCGACCACCAGGGTGTAGCTGCCCGGGGCGAGGCCGGACAGCTGCGGGCTGTTGCCGGCGAAGTCCAGCGTCTGCACGCCGGCCGGGCGGGTCGGGCCGGTCACGCCGTCGATCGGCAGGTCCAGGCTACGGCCGGACTTGCGCCACCACTGGCGCAGGTCGGGCAGCCACTTGGTGCCGTGGCCTTCCTTGGTGTCGGTGTTCTGGTACCAGACCGCCAGGTTGGACGCGGCCTTGCCGTCGGCGCCTTCCACGTACACCGCCACGTAGGGGCGGTGGTACTCGGCGACGTTGAGCTTGGGGATCTCGACCTTGACCTGCATGGTGGCGGCGGACGCCGGCACGGTCAGCAGGCCGCTGAGCGCGAAGGTCAGGGTGATCGGGACGGTCTTGGTCATGGCACGCAAGTCCTGTGGGGAAGGTCAGTGAATGAAGATCAGCGCCAGCAGCAGCGGCACCAGCAGCCCCAGGCCGACCATCGGCCAGGTCATGCGGCGCTGGCCGGCATGCAGCTGCAGCAACAGCAGGCCGGTGATGCAGAACACCAGGCAGGCCACCGCGAACAGATCCAGGAACCAGCTCCAGGCCGTGCCCGCGTTGCGGCCCTTGTGCAGGTCGTTGAACAGCGAGATCCAGCCGCGGCGCGTGGATTCGTACTCGATCGCGCCGCTGGCGCGGTCCAGGCTCAGCCAGGCATCGCCGCCGGGGCGCGGCAGGGAGACATAGACCTCATCGGCCGACCACTCGCCCTGGCGCCCAGACAGGCTGATGTCCAGCTCGCCTTCGATCCAGTCGCCGACCACGCGCGGCAGCGGCGCATTGCCGTCCTCGCGCGTGCCCAGGGCCTGGCGCAGCGCCGGCGGCAGGGTGGCGCTGAGATGCACGATCTGCGGCTTGGCCTCGATGCTGGCCGCGTGGTTGAGCGTGATGCCGGTGGCGGCGAACAGCAGCATGCCGATCAGGCAGATCGCCGAACTGATCCAGTGCCACTGATGCAGCGTGCGCAGCCAGAAGCCGCGGCGTTGCTGCGTGGAGAGCGGGTCGGCGGCCTGGGCCAAGTGGGGATGTTCCGTTGCAGCGGGAGAGGCGAAATGCGCGCGGCATTACACCACGAATGAGAATCGGTCTCAATTAAATCCCGCGCCGCCTCGATGACCTTCCGGCCAGCGTGCAGTCCACTCAGACCTCGGCCCAGCCGCGCAGCAGGTTGTGATACACGCCGGTCAGCTGCACGATCGCCTGCGCATCGCCGCCGCTGGCGGTCAGCCGCTGGATGGCGGTGTCCATCTCCAGCAGCAGCCGGCGCCGGCCTTCGTCGCGCACCATGCTCTGCACCCAGAAGAACGAGGCCAGCCGCGCGCCGCGCGCGACCGGGGTGACCTTGTGCAGGCTGCTGGAGGGATACAGGATCAGGTCGCCGGCCGGCAGCTTGACCTCGTGCTCGCCGTAGGTGTCGCTGATGATCAGCTCGCCGCCGTCGTACTCGTCCGGCTCGCACAGGAACAGCGTGCACGACAGGTCCGAGCGCACCTGCTGGCGCGGCTGCCCCGGGCGATCCACGGCCATCACCGAACCATCGACGTGGAAGCCGTACTCCCCGCCACCGGTGTAGCGGTTGAAGCGCGGCGGCAGCGTGCGCAGGGGCAGGGCGGCGGCGAAGTACAGCGCATTGCGCTCCAGCGCGGCCAGCACCTGCTGGCCCAACTGCTCGCGCAGCGGCGAGGCGTCGGGCAGCTGCTGGTTGCGTTTGACCTTCGCGCCCTGCGCGCCGACGGTCTCGCGGCCGTCGGTCCACTCGGCCGCTTCCAGGGCCTGCCGCATGTGGCGGACCTGGTCGGCATCGAGAATCTGCGGGATATGCAGCAGCATGGAAGGATTCCCTACAACGACGCACGGGAAGGCGTGCCTTCCCGTGCTGGAGTGCCGGTCGCCCGGCGGTCTTGTGCCATCAGACCAGCGGCATCAAGCCTAGCCCGTCAGAAGCGGAAGTCCGCGCTGAGCAGGAAGGTGCGCGGCGTGCCCGGAGTGTAGCGGTAGCCGCTCTTGTTGATCGCCGCCACGTAGTCCTTGTCGAACAGGTTGTAGCCGTTCAGGCGCAGGCTGAAGTTGCGCGAGAGGTCGTAGGACACCACCGCGTCGTACACCGTGTAGGACTTGGCGTACTTGGGCGTGCCCACCGCGCCGTCGCTGCCGCGGTGCATCTGGCCCGAGTAGCGCACGCCGCCGCCGATGGTGAGACCAAACGGAAAGCGATAGCTGGTCCAGCTGGTGAAGGCGTCGTCCGGGGTATAGCTCAGGTTGGGCGTGCCGTCGGCGCTGATCGACGGGCCCTCGGTGACCTTGGTCGACATGGAGGTGTAGCCGGCCGAGACGCTCCAGTTGTCGGTGATATTGCCCACCGCCGAGAGCTCAACGCCCTTGACCTTCTTCTTGCCGGTCTGGGTCGGGTTGCCGAAGTCGTCCACGACGTTGGCGTTGATCTCGTTGGTCACCTCGGTCTGGAACAGCGCCAGGTTCAGCGCCAGGTTGTCCAGCACGTCCCACTTGGTGCCGACCTCGAAGGTTTTGGCCTTCTGCGGATCGGCATTGATGCTGTTGGCCGCGCCGTCGGCCGCGGCCAGGGCGAAGTTGGCCCCGCCCGGCGGCTGCTGCGACAGCGCCCAGTTGGCGTACAGGCTGACCGCATCGCCGGCCTTGTAGACCGCGCCCAGCTTCCAGTTGAACAGCGTATCGCTGGTGTCGGTGTCCACCGTGGTCACGCCGCTGCCGACCGGCGCGCCGTTGCACGGCACCGCGTTGCGGCCGGTGCCGTTATTGCAGATGGCGCTGGCCTGGTACTCGGTCTTGTAATGGTCCAAGCGCACGCCGCCGGTCAGCAGGAAGTTCTCGCCGAACTTCAGCGTGTCGAAGGCGTACACCGAGGCGGTGTCGGTCTTGCCGTAGCTGCCGGTGCCGTTGTGGTACCAGGCCAGCGTGCCGACGGCATTCCAGTCCGGGTCGTAGAGGTTGGCCGCCGGCAGGCTGCCGGTGGTGCCGAAGTTGCGGTTGAACTGCTCCTCGCGGGTCAGCTCCAGGCCGGTGCTCAGGTTGTGCACGACCGCGCCGGTGGAGAAGTCCGCGCGCAGGTTGAGCTGGTCGGTGATGATCTTGTTGCGCTGGTCCTTGAAGGTCGGCAGGCTGCGCGCGACCGTGTAGGTGGACAGATCGCCCGGGTTGGTCCACTTGACGTTGCCGCCCAGGGGATTGGCCGCCGTGCCGCCGGTGGTCATGAAGGCGCTGAGCAGGTAGTCCTGCGTCGTCTCGCCCCAGCGCGCCGTATTGGTCAGCTTGAGCGTGTCGGAGAAGTCGTGCTCGAGGATGAAGGTCGCCTGCTTGGCTTCCACATCGTCGTGGTCCAGGCGCGTGCCGTAGAAGTTCTCCGGATCGACCGGGTGGCCGGCCAGCTGCGCCAGGCCCGGCTGCGGCGTCCAGCCCGGCAGGCCGATGGTCGGCACGAAGCCGTCCGGCACGTTCTCCTGCTTGACGTAGTACAGGTTCAACCATGCGCGCGTGGCGCCGTCCAGGTTGAAGCCCAGCGAGGGCGCCAGGCCCCAGCGCTTGTTTTCCACGTGGTCGCGGCCGGGCACGTCGCTGTCCTGCCACATCGCGTTGAGGCGCAGCGCCAGGCCGCCGGCCAGCGTCTGGCTCCAGTCGGCCGTGCCGCGGCGCTGATCATCGGTGCCGCCGGAGAGCGTGCCGGAGACCGCGTCGTGCAGGGTGGCGCGCTTGCTGACCATGTTGATCGCGCCGGTCGGCGCGCTGCGGCCGTTGTCGGTGCCCGCCGGTCCCTTCTCGACCTCGATCTGATCGATGTTGAACACATCGCGCGAGATCGAACCCAGGTCGCGCACGCCGTCGACGAAGATGCTGCTGGAGCTGTCGAAGCCGCGCATGTAGATGGCGTCGCCGGTGTTGGTGCTGCCGTTTTCGCCGGCATAGAACGCGCCCACGCCGGGCGAGTTGCGCAGCGCCTCGGTCAGGGTGGTGGCGCCCTGCTGGTTGAACAGGTCGCTGGTGATCACCTGGATGGTCTGCGGCGTGTCCTGCAGCGGCTGGGTGAACTTGGGCGAGGCCACGGCCTTGGCCTGGATGCGCGAGCCGTGCACGTCGATCTTGTCCAGGGTGCGCGCGTCGCCGCGGTGATGGCGCTGGCCATCGTGTTCGTCCCGGTCGTGGTCGCGCTGCTGGTCGGCGGACGCGCCCGGCGCGTCGATCCCGTCGGTCGCCAGGGCGGTGCTCGGCAGGGCCAGCGCCAGCGAGGTGGCCAGAGCGGCGGCGGTCAGCGGGCGGGCGCCCGGAAGGTGCTTGCGGGAACGGATGTGCGACATGTCAGCGGTGCTTCCAATGAAGTGAAGATTGGTTCCCCCATTGGCGACGGCTGACGGGAGTGCGGGGCCACACGCGACCAGGCCCCCAAGACCAACCGGGGAGCGACGGCATCGCGTGAGGCGGAAGGCGGCCTGGGCCAGGCCCGGGCGCGCATTCCTTAACGGGTCGTGATTGTAATGAGAACGATTTGTATTCACAACCGTTCAGCTCGGTTTGTCGCGCGATGTGAGCTGCATCCCCCCGCGTGAGGCCGTCGACGCGGACTTCAGCGCGCGACTAGGCGATCCGCAGTTCCGAGGCGAGCAGGTCCAGGATGGTGTGGACCTTGGGCAGCAACTGCCGGCCGACGGGCCAGACCAGATTCAGCGGCAGGCCGTCGGTCGTGTAACCCGGCAGGATCGGCACCAGCGCGCCGGAGGCCAGGTCCTCGCGCACCAGCCAGGTCGCCAGCTGCGCGATGCCGCAGCCGGCCTTGACCGCGGCGACCTGGGCCTCGCCGCTGCCTACGACGATCCGGCCCTCCATGGTCCGTCGCTCGACGGCGCCGGCGTCGTGCGCGATCAGCCAGGGGCTGGTGGAGCCGTCGGCCTTGCCGTACAGCACCGCGTCGTGGCGGGACAGGTCCGCCAGCGACGCCGGCGTCCCGCTGCGCGCCAGGTACTCGGGCGAGGCGCTGAAGATCAGGCGCTCGCTGCCGAGGTAGCGGTGCCCCAGCGACGCCGGCCAGTGATCCGGACCGCCGATGCGGACGGCGACGTCGATGCCTTCCTCCAGCAGGTCGACGAAGCGGTCGGTCAACGAGACATGCGGGCGCAGGTGCGGATGCTGCTGCGCGAACCGCAGCAGCAGCGGCCAGACCTGCAGCCGGCCGAACGCCGCCGGCGCGTCCAGCCGCAGCCGGCCCACCGGCTCGTGACGCTGGGCCGCTAGGACGGCTTCGGCTTCCTCCAGGTCGGCGAGCACGCGCACGCAGGTGCGATAGAACGCCGTGCCGGCGTCCGTCAGCGCCAGCCGGCGCGTGGTGCGCTCGAACAGACGGCTGCCCAGCCGGTCTTCCAGGCGCGCCACGCTCTTGCTGACGGCCGAATTGGTCAGACTCAGCCGCTCGGCGGCTGCCGTGAAGCTGCCTGCGTCGGCGGTCGCGACGAAGGCTTCGATGCCCTTGAGGCGCTCGGAAGGAGTCATCTACCGTGCCCGGATTATGGAAATTGAGTCCATAGTAGGTTGAAGAATGATCCGGGATGGGAATCCGGTTCGCCAATAAGCTGGCAGGCCTACGTCTGGTACCCGGAGCCTCATCTCCATGTCTTCCCTGTCCGCGCCGAACGCGGCCGTTCCGGCGGGTCGCGGCGGTCTGTCGATCGTCGACATCCTCGCGGTGGCCGCCTTCGTCATCGTCACCACCGAATACCTGATCGTCGGGCTGCTGCCGGCGCTCGCCCGCGACCTGGAGATCTCGATTTCCGCCGCCGGTCAGCTCGTGACGCTGTTCGCCTTCACGGTGATGCTGTTCGGCCGGGTGCTGACCGCGCTGCTCTCGCATGTCGAACGCAAGCGGCTGTTCGTCGTCATCCTGCTGATCTTCGCGGCGTCCAATGCCCTGGCGGCGATCGCGCCCAATGTGTGGGTGCTGGCGGTGGCGCGGTTCATTCCGGCGCTGGCGCTGCCGGTGTTCTGGGGCACGGCCAGCGAGACGGCCGGACAGATCGTCGGGCCGCAACGCGCGGGCCGTGCCGTGTCGCAGGTGTATCTGGGCATCTCCGCCGCGCTGCTGTTCGGGATTCCGCTGGGCACGCTTGCCGCCGATGCGATCGGCTGGCGCGGCACCTTCTGGATCCTGGCCGGGCTGTCGCTGCTGATGGCCTTGGCCCTGACCGTCTTCATGCCGAGGGTGGCCAGGCCCGAACGGCTGCGCCTGGCCGAACAGACCCGCATCCTCAAGGACCCGTTCTTCGTCGCCAACGTCGTGCTGTCGGTCGTCGTGTTCACGGCGATGTTCACCGCCTACACCTATCTGGCCGACCTGCTGGAGCGCATCGCCGGGGTGGCGCCGGCGCATGTGGGCTGGTGGCTGATGGGCTTCGGCGCGATCGGCCTGCTCGGCAACTGGCTGGGCGGGCGCCTGGTCGATCGCAGTCCGCTGGGCGCGACCGCGGCCTTCGCGCTGCTGCTCGGCGTGGGCATGGCGGCCAGCGTGCCGCTGGCGGGCTCCGCTGGGCTGCTGGCGGGCGCGCTGGCGCTGTGGGGCATCGCCTACACCGCGCTATTCCCCATCTGCCAGGTGCGGGTGATGCAGTCCGCGTCGCATGCACAGGCGCTGGCCGGCACCTTGAACGTCTCGGCCGCCAACGCCGGGACCGGGCTGGGCGCGGTCATCGGCGGACTGGTGATCCCGCAATGGGGGCTGGGCAGCATCGGCTATGTCGCCACCGGCATCGCCGTATTGGCGATCCTCATGGTGGCGGTGGTCGCGCGTTTGCGGGAGCGGTGATGGGTCGTTGAAAGCGCCGCAGTGCTTACCGGGCCTTGCACGTCGCGTTTTGGTGCATGCCGGCGACACGCAACATCGGCATCACCGAGCGATGAAAAAGTCGGCGCATGGCCGGCCAGGTGCGGCGCGTAACGCTGGAGAGTTCGGTCGCGGTCGTCGCGCGGCCACCCTCACTCACTGGGAGGCGCGTGTCGGATCTTCTAATCGTCCGCAAGTGTTTCAGTCAACCTACCGATCAGCGCTCTCAGGCCGGACGGTACATGGCGATTGCACGGGTAATAGAGGCACAAACCCGGAAACGCGGGACACCATTCTTCAAGAACTCGTTTGAGTCGGCCGTCCTTGAGTGCTTTTGCCGCCAGATGGTCGGGCACGAAGGCGATGCCTATTCCGTCGATTGCGGCCTCCACCATAAGCGGTTGGTCGGTCAAAGTGAGAGGCCCGGAAGGGTTGATCCGCTCGAAAACGCCCTGGCGCTCAAATTCCCACCGGTAGATCGCACCGCTTTCGAACCGGAAGCGGATGCAGTCATGGTCGTAGAGATCCTGCGGCACCAGTGGAGATCCGCGCTGCTCGAGGTACTGGGGCGACGCGAGCGCCGCAAAGCGGACCTCGCCCATGATCGGTATGGCCACCATGTCTTTTGGTACGGCTTCGGCCAATCGGATGCCCGCATCGAAACCCTCGGCGACAATATCGCTTAGCTTGCCATCACTGAATATTTCGACGTGGACGCGAGGGTGCTCGCGCAGAAAACGCGCGAGCACCGGCCAAAGCGCCAGCCGGATAGCGCCTTCGCTGGCATTGATCCGCACGATGCCGCTCGGCACGGGGTCGTTGGCCTCCAGTTCCCGAACCGCCTCGTCGATCGAAGCCATTGCCGGCTTCAATTTCGCGGCCAGACGTTCCCCGACCTCGGTCAAGGAGACGCTTCGCGTCGTCCGGTTGAAAAGGCGGACGCGCAACCGTCGCTCGAGGACCTTGATCGAATGGCTGATCGCCGATGGGGTGATGTCGAGTTCGGCCGCGGCGGCGCGGAAACTGCGATGAGCCGCAACCGCCAGGAACGCGGCGAAGGCCGAAAGATCATTGCCCTTTGATTGAGAAATTACTTTCACCATGGAATCAACTATTAAGCGGATTGTCGCGACAGTCAATGCGCCATAGGCTTGAATGAGGGCACGGCATCGACGGTTCCACGCCAGCGGCATTGCGGTGAATCCCTGGTTCCCAGCCCTGCAGTGATGACCACCTGACAGCGAGGAAATGTCGATGAAGATGAAGGCAGTTGTGATGACCGGGGCGAACAAGCCTTGGGAAGTTCATGAGGTTCCTGTGCCCAAGGCAGAACCAGGGCTGGTCCTTGTGAAAGTTCACGCCTCCGGCATGTGCTACACGGACGTGTGGGCAACCCAAGGTGCCGGCGGCGACATCTATCCCCAGACGCCGGGTCACGAGGTGGTCGGCGAAATCGTGGAAGTCGGCGTGGGCGTTCACACGCGCAAGGTGGGAGACCGGGTCGGCACCACCTGGGTGCAGTCTTCATGTGGCCGATGCCCTTACTGCCGCCAGAACCGCCCGTTGACGGGCCAGACGGCAATGAATTGCGTGTCGCCCAGGACCACTGGCTTCGCCGCGCAGGGCGGGCACGCACAGTACATCGCGATCTCCGCGGAAGGGACTGTCTTGCTGCCCGATGAGCTGTCCTACACGGACGCCGCGCCGATGATGTGTGCGGGCTATACCACCTGGAGCGGTCTGCGCGACGCGGAGCCGAAACCCGGCGACAGGGTCGCGGTGCTCGGTATCGGCGGGTTGGGCCACGTCGCTCTGCAGTTTTCCAAGGCGTGCGGATTCGAGACCATCGCGATCACCCATTCACCGGACAAGCGGGAACTGGCGATCAAGCTCGGCGCCGACCACGTCGTCACCAATGCTGAGGAGTTGCTGGAGGCCGGCGGCGCGGACGTGCTTCTGATCACCACCAACGATTTCGAAGCCGCCGAAAAGGCGCTGCCCGGCGTGAATCCAGATGGCCGTATCGTCCTTTGCGGGCTCGATTTCAGCAGGCCGTTCTCGATCCCGTCAGACGGCAAGCCCTTTCACATGATGCGCCAACGCGTGGTCGGCTCCACGCATGGCGGGCAGCACTATCTCGCCGAGATTCTCGCTCTTGCCGCAAAGGGCAGGGTCAAGCCGATCGTCGAAACCTTTTCGCTCGACCAGGCAACCGAGGCATACGACCGGTTGTCCTCGGGGAAGATGCGGTTCCGCGGCGTGTTCCTGCCTCACGGCTGATAAGGTTCCAACGCCTGGAGTGCTTCCGGCAGCCGAAGGACCGCCGGAGCCGCTTTGATCGGAGAGTGCCTGGAAGGCCGCTTCCTCTTGGGAGGAGCGGCCTGAACTGGTTTGGAGCCCGCGCGATCAGCAGAAAAGCCGGCGCGAAGCCGCCCGGTGCTGGGCAGGACGGAGGCGTCAGTCGCGGTCGTCGCGCGACCACACGCCGCCGTGTTCCACCTTGACCGGGAACTTGGGCACCGGCGCATAGGCCGGCCCGCACAGCGGCACGCCTTCGCGGATATCGAAGCGCGCGCCGTGCAGCACGCACTCGATGCTGCCGGTCTCGGCATCGAAGGTGCCTGCCGCCGAAAGCTCGAATTCGGCATGGCTGCAACGGTCCTCCAGCGCGTAGAGATCGCCGTCCAGGTTGAACACCACGATCGGCGTGCCGGTGACCTCGTCGAAGCCGCTGCGCATCTCGCCCGGCAGCAGCTCCTCGGTGGCGCAGACGAAGGTCCAGGTCTCGCTCACGGCCGGCTCCTAGACAAGGGCTTTCTCCAGCACCTCGAAGCGCAGGTCGTCGCGCAGCGGCGTGCCGAAGCGCGCATCGCCGTACGGGAAGGGCTTGAAGGTGCCGGTGCGCACGTAGCCGCGGCGCTCGTAGAAGGCGATCAGGCTCTCGCGCACATCGATCACGCTCATGCGCATCACCTCCACGCCCAGTTCCTGGCGGGCGATGCGCTCGGCCTCGACCATCACGTCCTTGCCGATGCCGGCGCCCTGCAGGGTGGGGCGCACCGAGAACATGCCGAAGTAGCCGGCATCGCCTTCGCGCGCCACGTGCGCGCAGGCGACCAGCGCGTCGTCGCGATAGGCCAGCAGCACGCGGCTGTCGGCGCGGCTGAGGTCGTGTGCCAGCACTTCGCGATCGATGCGCTGGCCGTCGAGCAGGTCGGCCTCGGTGGTCCAGCCGGCGCGGCTGGCCTGCCCGCGATAGGCCGAGGTCACCAGCGCGGTGATCGCCTCGATGTCGTCCAGGGTGGCGTTGCGGAAGGTCAGTTTGGTCATCGGCCCATTGTAAAAGGCCGGCGGCTTCGTGGGAGCCGCCATGGCGACGATGAGGCTTTACCGGTAGAGCCACTCGCCGCCAAGGCGGCTCCCACCTGTAGAGCGGAGCTTGCTCCGCTGCTCTTCGGTCGGTTCGTGGGAAGGCCCCAGCGGAGCAAGCTCCGCTCTACAGGCAGGCCGCTGCGGGACTTGAGAAGACAGTTGCTCCCACCCACATTTACCCCAGCAGCGTGCGGGCCTTCTTCAGCGCGGCCACGAAGGCTTCGATCTCCTCGTGGGTGTTGTAGAAGGCCAGCGAGGCGCGCAGCGTGGCCGCGACGCCGAAGTACTGCAGCAGCGGGTGGGCGCAGTGCTGGCCCGAGCGCACGGCGACGCCTTCCAGGTCGAGCAGCGTGGCCAGGTCGTGCGCGTGGGCGCCGTCGATCAGGAACGACACCACCGCGGCCTTGTCCGGCGCGGTGCCGAAGATGCGCAGGCCTTCGATGCGCTGCAGCTCCTCGGTCAGATGCGCCAGCAGCTGCGCCTCGCGCGCGCGGATCGCGGCCATGCCGACGCCGTCGAGATAGTCCAGCGCCGCGCCCAGGCCGACGAAGCCGGCGATATTGGGCGTGCCGGCCTCGAACTTGTGCGGCACCTCGTTGAAGGTGGTCTTCTCGAAGCTGACCTCCTTGATCATCTCGCCGCCGCCGATGAAGGGCGGCATGGCCTCCAGCAGCTCCCGGCGCGCCCACAGCGCGCCGGTGCCGGTGGGCCCGCAGATCTTGTGGCCGGTGACCGCGTAGAAGTCGCAGCCGAGCGAGGCCACATCCAGCGGCATGTGCGGCGCGGCCTGCGAGCCGTCCACCACCGTGACGATGCCTGCCTTGCGCGCGGCCTTGCAGATCTCGCGCACCGGGTTGACCGTGCCCAGCACGTTGGACACGTGGGCCACCGCCAGCAGCTTCACCTGCGGGGTCATGGCCTTGTACAGCGCGTCCAGGTCCAGCTGTCCATCAGGCAGGATCTCGGCCACCTGGATCGTCGCGCCGGTGCGCTGGGCGATCAGCTGCCACGGCACGATGTTGGCGTGGTGCTCCATGCGCGAGACCAGGATCACATCGCCGGCCTTGAGCGTGGGCAACGCCCAGGAATACGCCACCAGGTTGAGCGCGAAGGTGGTGCCGCTGCACAGGATCAGCTCGTCGCCGCGCACGCCCAGGAAGCGCGCCAGCGTCTTGCGCGCGCCCTCGTAGGCGTCGGTCGCCTCGGTGCCCAGCGCGTGCACGGCGCGGCTGACGTTGGCGTTCTGGCGGCGGTAGAAGCCGTCCACCGCGGCGATCACTTCCACTGGCTTCTGCGCGGTGTTGGCGTTGTCGAAATAGATCAGCGGCTTGTCGTTGACCGCCCGCGTCAGCAGCGGGAAGTCCATGCGGATGCGGTCCCAGTCCACGCCCTGAGCCTGGCCGGACTCTTCCGGACGCACGCCGGCGCTGCCGCTGTTCTCGTGCATGCTCATGCGGCGCCCGCCTGGCGCAGCGCCAGGTCGAGGATGGCGGTCAGCTGGCCGATCAGCGCGTCGTCCTCGAGCACGGCCAGCGGCTCGCGGCAGAAGGCGGCGGTCAGCAGGCGCTGCGCGTCGGCCTGCGGCAGGCCGCGCGAGCGCAGGTAGAACAGCGCATTGGCGTCGAGCCGGCCCACGGTGGCGCCGTGCGCGGCCTGCACTTCGTCGGCATGGATTTCCAGCACCGGCTGGGTGTCGATCTCGGCGGTGTCGGACAGCAGCAGATTCTTGTTGGACAGGCGGGCGTCGGTGCCGTCGGCGCCCTCGCGGATCAGGATGCCGCCATGGAACACGGCCCGGCCGCGGCCGGCGCCCAGCCCGCGCCAGGTCAGGCCGCAGCTGGTGTCGCGCGCGATATGGTCGATGCCCAGTCGCGTATCGACGTGGCGGCGCCCGCCGGCGAGCAGCACGCCGTTGGCGTCCAGGCGCGCGTTCTCGCCTTCCAGGCGCACGTTGAGCTCGTGCCGCGACAGGGCGGCGCCCAGCTCCAGGTCCACGCGCGCGTAGCGCGCATCGCGCGCCAGCACCGCGTCGGTGCGCAGCAGGCTGGTGGCCTTGTCCGATTCGTGCTGGGCACGGGCGTGGACCAGCTGTGCGCCCTGCGCCAGATGGACATGGGTCAGCGCATTGGCCAGGTGCGCGTGCTCGCCGGCGCCGAGATGGTGTTCGACCACGCGCAGGCGCGCGCCGGCGCGCAGTTCGATCAGGTTGCGCAGGTGCCAGGCGCGGTCGACATGCGCGTCCCGCGCAGGCGCCCGCACATCCAGGTTCACACCGTCCGATTCCGCCGCGCCGATGAAGACCAGCTGCAGCGCCGTGTCCGCCTGCACGCCGGCCTCGACGCGCAGCAGCACGCCTTCGCTGGCCAGCGCGGCGTTGAGCCGGGCGAAGACCTCATCGTTGCGCTCGAAGCGGCGCGCCAGGAAGCGCGCGGCATCGCTGCCCTCGGCCAGCGCCTCGGACAGGCGCTGCACGCTGACGCCTTCGTCCAGCCCCGACAGATCGGACAGCGCCTGGGCATGGCGGCCGTTGACGAACACCAGGCGCGGGGCGGGGATGTGCGCCAGCAGCGCGGCATCGACCCGCGGCGCGGCGTCCACCGGCGCGAAGCGGCGGCGCTCCAGCGCCCGCAGCGAGGTGTACTTCCAGGCCTCGTCGCGCTGGCTCGGCAGGCCGGCGGCCAGGGCGTCGTCCAGCACCGCGCGGCGCGTGGCATCGCCCTCGAAGGCGGACGCCAGGGAGTCCAGCAGCGTCGAAGTCATAGGATGGAGCCTCGTCCCGCCGAGGCGGGACTCGTGCGTTCGTCGGCACGCGGACCAGTGGTCCGCAAGCGTGCCTCCTCACCTTCCGGCGCGACGCGGTCCTTCAGCCATGCGTAGCCGTGGGCTTCCAGCTCCAGCGCCAGCTCCGGCCCGCCGGTCTGCACGATCCTGCCGTCGGCCAGCACGTGCACCACGTCCGGCTTGATGTAGTCCAGCAGGCGCTGGTAGTGGGTGATGACCAGGAACGAGCGCCCCGCGCTGCGCAGCGCGTTGACGCCCTCGGCCACGGCCTTGAGCGCGTCGATGTCCAGGCCCGAGTCGGTCTCGTCCAGGATCGCCAGCTTCGGCTCCAGCACGGCCAGCTGGAAGATCTCGTTGCGCTTCTTCTCGCCGCCGGAAAAGCCCTCGTTGACGCCGCGATGCAGCAGCTCGTCCTTCAGGTGCAGCACGGCCAGCTTCTCGCGCACCAGCTTGAGGAACTGCATCGAATCCAGCTCGGATTCGCCGCGCGCCTTGCGCTGGGCGTTGAGCGCGGCGCGCAGGAAGTAGGTGTTGTTCACGCCCGGGATCTCGACCGGGTACTGGAAGGCCAGGAACACGCCGGCCGCGGCACGCTCTTCCGGTTCCAGCGCCAGCAGGTCGGCGCCTTCGAACTGCACGCTGCCTTCGGTGACCTCATAGCCCTCGCGGCCGGCCAGGATGTTGCCCAGCGTGGACTTGCCCGCGCCATTGGGGCCCATGATGGCGTGCACCTGGCCCGGCTTCACCTCCAGCGAGAGGCCTTTGAGGATGTCCTTGCCGGCAACGGCGGCGTGGAGGTTGTCGATCTTGAGCATGGGGATTGGGGATTCGGGATTGGGGATTCGTAAAAGCGGAAGGCGGGCGGAATGCGGGGGAGCGGGAGGCGATCGCCGATCCCGAATCTCCAATCCCGAATCCCGGTTCGACGGGCGTCAGCCCACCGAGCCTTCCAGCGACACTTCCAGCAGCTTCTTGGCTTCCACGGCGAATTCCATGGGCAGCTCGCGGAAGACCTGCTTGCAGAAGCCGTCGACGATCATCGACACGGCGTCTTCCTCACTGATGCCGCGGGCGCGGCAGTAGAACAGCTGGTCGTCGCTGATCTTGGAGGTGGTGGCCTCGTGCTCGACGGTGGCGCCGGGGTTCTTCACCTCGATATAAGGGAAGGTGTGGGCGCCGCACTGCTTGCCGATCAGCAGGCTGTCGCACTGGGTGTAGTTGCGCGCGCCCTCGGCCGAGCGGTCCACGCGCACCAGGCCGCGGTAGGTGTTCTGGCCGCGGCCGGCGCTGATGCCCTTGGAGACGATCTTGGACTTGGTGTTGCGGCCCACGTGGATCATCTTGGTGCCGGTGTCGGCCTGCTGGCGATGGTGGGTCAGCGCGACCGAGTGGAACTCGCCCACCGAGTCGTCGCCCAGCAGCACGCAGGAAGGGTACTTCCAGGTGATGGCCGAACCGGTCTCCACCTGGGTCCAGGTCACCTTGCTGCGCGCGCCCCGGCACTCGGCGCGCTTGGTCACGAAGTTGTAGATGCCGCCGCGGCCCTGTTCGTCGCCCGGGTACCAGTTCTGCACGGTCGAATACTTGATCTCGGCGTCTTCCAGCGCGACCAGCTCGACCACCGCGGCGTGCAGCTGGTTCTCATCGCGCATCGGCGCGGTGCAGCCTTCCAGGTAGGAGACGTAGGCCTTGTCCTCGCACACGATCAGGGTGCGTTCGAACTGGCCGGTGTGGCCGGCGTTGATACGGAAATAGGTGCTCAGCTCCATCGGGCAGCGCACGCCCTTGGGGATGAACACGAAGCTGCCATCGGAGAACACCGCCGAGTTCAGCGCGGCGAAGTAGTTGTCGCCGACCGGCACGACCGAGCCCAGGTACTGCCTGACCAGCTCCGGATGCTCCTTGATGGCCTCGGACATCGAACAGAAGATGATGCCCTTCTCGGCCAGCTCCTTGCGGAAGGTGGTGCCGACCGAGACCGAGTCGAACACCGCGTCCACCGCCACGCCGGCCAGTTTGGCGCGCTCATGCAGCGGCACGCCCAGCTTGTCGTAGGTGTCCAGCAGCTCCTGGGGCACCTCGTCCAGCGACTTGTACTTGGGGCCCTTGGGCGCGGAGTAATAGCTCAGCGCCTGGAAATCGATCGGCGCGATCTTCAGCTTGGCCCAGTGCGGCACCGGCATGGTCAGCCAGTGGCGATAGGCGGCCAGCCGCCAGTCGGTCATCCACTGCGGCTCGTCCTTCTTGGCCGACAGCGCGCGGACGATGTCCTCGCTCAGCCCGGGCGGCAGGGAGTCGGACTCGATCTCGGTGATGAAGCCGGCCTCGTAGCGGCGGCCGAGCTGTTCGACGATCTCGGCGTTGCGGACGGGGGCGGCGGGAACCTGGGTTGCTTCGGTGGCCATGGGGGCTGCCTACAGTTCAGTTATCCACGCGCACGGCGATGGGGCGGCGGCGCGTATCGGGAGTGGGGGAGGGGGCGGCCGGCTGCAGCATCTGCGCCAGCGTCATGCCGCGCAGCGCGTCGGCCACCACGTCGTTGATCAGCCGCCAGTTGGCGCGCACGCCGCAGCGCTGGGCGATGCCGCACTGGCTGTCGTGCTGGCTGCATTCGGTGATCGCCAGCGGCCCTTCCATGGCCTCGATGATCTGCACCAGGCTGATGTCGCCGGCCGCATGGGCCAGCCGGTAGCCACCGTGCACGCCGCGCAGGCCTTCGACCAGCCCGGCCTGGGCCAGCGGCTTGAGCACCTTGCTGACGGTGGTGGCCTCCAGGCCCGAGGCCTCGGCCAGTTCCGTGGCGCTGAGCACTTCGCCGCTGCGGTTGGCCAGGACGGTCAACAGGACGGTGGCGTAATCGGTGAGCTTGGTGACGCGCAGCATGGTGGTGGGGGCGCCCACGCAGGGGCGACGGATGAAATTGGACCGAAATTGTACGCTTTCCCGGTGCGCGACTCAAACCCCTTGGGGCGCGTGGGCCAATGGGCTCGTACAGCTCGGCTGCACCACGGCGACCGAGCGGGCTGGGACCGCGGCACCGTCGATGCCGGAGCCCCAGCGCAAGGCGCCTCCATGCAGAAGCATCCGGAGATTGAAGGCTTCTCCCCAGCAGGGGTCGGGAGCGGACTTCGGCGAGCAGCCTCGACCTGGGCGGGCTTGGCTCCTCGTCTCGGTCCGCCCTCCTGGCGGATTCGCCGCCGCGGGCCATCCTAAGGCCCGCTCTCCGCACGCCCGCCCAGGTCGAGGCCCTGCGGCGGATGGATCAGGACTTCTTTCGACTCAAAGGCATTGAGCCAGCGCTCTGCCCCCTCCCTTTCGCCGCAGGCGAAGGGGAGGGCCGGGGTGGGGTGCTGTTGCTCTTGCTTCTGTGGCTTGCCCGGTAAAGCCCCGACCCCTCCCCATCCCTCCCCTTCGCCTATGGCGAAAGGGAGGGGGCCTCAAGTCGATGCCCTTCCGAAGCGGGCGCACTCACCCCACCGCAGCAGGCGCACTTACACGCCGCCGCCTGTGATCCGAAGAAGAGCCAAAGCAACAGCTGTCCATTGCAGTGACGCAGGGAACTCCGTGTCCTGCGCCCTCCGCATGAAAGTCGCTGGGTTCCGCGTTCACGGGAACGACGAGCGTGGCTCAAGCGGCGATGTTTGTAAGGGCCTCGCACCGACGGGTGAAGGCCATCCCGATCAGCGCTGCTGCGCAGACGCTCGACATGCAGTGGCACGAACTGCGGCGCGAGGCGACAATGCGGGACGACCCTCTTCATGGATGCATCGATGCCGCGCAAGATCGCCACCCGCAAGTCCGCCATCCATGGCAACGGCATGTTCGCCGTGGCCCCGATCAAGAAAGGGGAGCGGCTGATCGAGTACCGCGGCGAGCTGCGCACGCACGCGCAGGTGGATGCCGACGAAGGCGGCGATGTCGAGAGCGGCCATACCTTCCTGTTCACGCTCAATGATGAATACGTCATCGACGGCGCCCGCGGCGGCAACAGCGCCCGCTGGATCAACCACAGCTGCAATCCCAACTGCGAGGCCCTGATCGAAGAGGCCGAGGGCGACGACCGCACCAAGGACAAGGTGTTCATCGAGGCCATCCGCGCCATCAAGCCCGGCGAAGAGCTGACCTACAACTACGGCATCACCCTGGCCGAGCGGCACACGCCGCGGCTGAAGAAGATCTGGGCCTGCCGCTGCGGCTCGAAGAACTGCACCGGGACCATGCTCCAGCCCAAGCGCTGAGGCAGTCCGCGCGCGGGCCGCACGGCCGCGCGCGAAGCGGCGCATGCAGCGCGCCATGGCCGTGGATGCACGCGGCGGACAAAAGGTTGCAATGACCAATGCCAGTCGGCACGCGCTGACAAGCTTCCCAACATACGCACCCGAAGGCGGCCATCGGCCCCTCAGGCTCAGAAGGAAGCAGGACCATGCGTGGCTCGGTATTGGCGACAAGCGTGTCGATGGCGTTGGCGGTGCCCGCCGGCGCGGTGCAGATCGATGGCCGGATCGATCCCGCGGAATGGGCCGGCGCCCAGCACATCACCGACTTCCGCCAGGTGCAGCCGCTGACCGGCGCGCCCGGCAGCCAACCCACCGAGGCCTGGATCCTGGCCACCCCCGAGGGCCTGGCGGTGGCGGTGCGTGCGGTGCAGCCGCCCGGTGTGCCGCGCACCCTGCAGAAGGTGCGGCGCGACTTCAAGGACCAGGTCGACCGGGTCAACCTGATGGTGGACTTCGACGGCGACGGGCGCACCGGCTACAACTTCGTGGTGTCCTCCACCGACGGCATCAACGATGCGGTGGTCACCAACGAGAACCACTTCAACACCGACTGGGACGGCCACTGGCAGCACGCGGTCAGCGCGGACGAGCAGAGCTGGTCGGTGGAGATGCTGATCCCCTGGTACATCGCGCCGATGCACAAGGCCAGCGGCGGCAAGCGGCGGATGAAGCTCTACCTGGACCGCGTGATCGGTGCCACCGGCGAGCGCGCCGCCTGGCCGGTGGCCAGCTTCGAGCGGCCGCGCTTCCTGTCCGACTTCGCAGTCGTGGAGGTCACCGACTACCAGCAGTCGCTGCTGGCCGTGACCCCGTACATCTCGGGCCTGTACGACAACGTGCACGGCGGCACCGATGTACAGGGCGGGGTGGACGTGTTCTGGAAGCCCAGCGGCCAGTTCCAGATGACCGCCACGCTCAACCCGGACTTCGGCCAGGTCGAAAGCGACGACCTGGTGGTCAACTTCGACGCCACCGAGACCTATGTCAGCGACAAGCGCCCGTTCTTCACCGAGAACCAGGGGCTGTTCGAGTTCACCACGCCGTCCGATTTCAGCCAGCTGCTGTATACCCGGCGCATCGGCGGGCCTTCCGACGACGGGCGCGGCGCGGCCGACATCAACGCCGCGGTCAAGGTCAACGGCAGCCTGGGGGCGACCAAGTACGGCGTGTTCGTGGCCGAGGAGGACGGCGAGGCCGGGCGCAGCTTCCGCGCGCTGCGGCTGGTGCGCGACTTCAGCACGCAGAACCTGGGCCTGATGCTGACCCAGGTCGAGCGCCCATGGCTGGATCGCGAGGCGACCGTGCTGGGCGTGGACCACAACTGGCGCCCCAACGCGCGCTGGAACGTGCGCACGCGCCTGCTCGGCAGCCAGATCAGACAGGCCGGCCAGACCACGCGCGATGGCGGCGGCACGCTGTGGGCCGACTACGAGATGGACCACGGCTGGCGCCAGCAGTGGATCTTCATGCACTTCGGCAGCGATCTGCAGCTCAACGACGCCGGCTACCTGTCGCAGAACAGCCTCAACTACGGCCATTGGGAAGTACGAAAGCGCTTCCCCGAACAGCCGGCGCAGTCGCGCTATGCCTCCAAGGACTGGCGCTGGCGCATCAGCCAGGTCAACAACGACCACGGCGAGATGCTCGACCGGCAACTGCGCATCAGCCGCCAGGGCGAGCTGCGCGATGGCAGCGAGGAGTTCGTCCAGGTCAACTTCAACGATGCCGGCGTGGACGACCTGCTCACGCGCGGCCATGGTTCGGTGCAGCAGCCCTTCAATACCCAGCTGGTCTACGAATACAGCCGCCCGCGCAAGGGACGCTGGGCGCACGAGGTGGAGCTTTGGGCGCGGCGCGGCAGCATTACCGACGCAGGCGCGCTCAACTACAGCGCGGACTACACGGCGACCTATTTCGTCAACGACGACTTTCAGCCTCTACCTGGGCGGCTATGCGGATCATTCACCGGCCTGGTCGATCTGGCAGCGCGACAACCTGGTCGGCCTGTACAACGGCCGCGAATGGCACCTCAACGCCGGCCTGACCTGGAACCTGGCCAACCGCCAGGAGCTGCGCGTGAAGCTGCAGGCGCTGGCCATCGAGGCGCAGGCCAAGGGCGCTTACCGCGTGCTGGCCAACACCCAGCCGCTGCGCACCGACGAGGCCGTGCAGGACTTCAGCGTGCGCAACCTGGGCTTCCAGGTGCGCTACCGCTACGAGGTCGCCCCGATGTCGGACTTGTACATTGTCTACGCGCGCGGCGGCTACCAGGAGACCGACCGCAGCGATCCGGTCGGCCGCCTGCTGGGCGATGCGCTGCGCCTGCGCGAGGACGAGCAGCTGCTGGTGAAGTTCAGCTACCGCTTCACGCTGTAGCCATGGAGGCAGGCCCGGAGGCATTGCCCTTTCGACCAACGCTGAAGGGCCCGCGCCTGCGGCACACTGGCGGCCCGTTCCCTGCGAGGTTGCCCCGTGACCCAGTCCCTCCAAGGCCAGGTGGCCGTCATCACCGGCGCGGCCAGCGGCATCGGCAAGGCCCTGGCGCAGACCCTGGCCCGGGCCGGGGCGCGCGTGGCCATCGCCGATCTCAACCAGGCAGGTGCGCAGGCCACCGCCGCGCAGATCCAGGCCGAGGGCGGCCAGGCGCTGGGTGTGGCGATGGACGTCACCGACGAAGCGGCGGTCGATGCCGGCATCGACCGGGTCGTGCAGGAATTGGGTCCCGTGGACATCCTGGTCGCCAATGCCGGCGTGCAGATCGTGCATCCGATCCAGGACTTTCCCTTCGCCGACTGGAAGAAGCTGCTGGCCATCCATCTGGACGGCGCCTTCCTCACCACCAAGGCCGTGCTGCCGGGCATGTATGCGCGCAAGCGCGGCACGGTGATCTACATGGGCTCGGCCCATTCGCACGAGGCCTCGCCGCTGAAGTCGGCCTATGTGACCGCCAAGCATGGCCTGCTCGGCCTGTCGCGCACGCTGGCCAAGGAGGGCGGGCCGCATGGGGTGCGCAGCCATGTGATCTGCCCGGGCTTCGTGCGCACGCCGCTGGTGGAGAAGCAGATCCCGGAGCAGGCCGCCAGCCTCGGCATCAGCGAGGAAGAAGTGATCAAGCGCGTGATGCTGGGCAATACGGTCGATGCCACCTTCACCACGGTCGAGGACGTGGCCGCGATGGTGAAGTTCCTGTGCGAGTACCCGAGCAACGCGCTGACCGGGCAGAGCTTCCTGGTCAGCCATGGCTGGCATATGAGCTGAATGCGGCGCGTGTTCGCGTCGCGTCGAGACATCGCCACCAGGAAACGACAGGCCTCGAATGGCGCGGCGCCGAAGATGGGGTTCCTTTCTTCAACGGAGCCTTCGCTCATGACCACGCTCACCGGCAAGACCATCGCCGTGCTCGCCACCGATGGATTCGAACAGTCCGAACTCACCGAGCCCAAGCGTCGCCTGGAGGAAATGGGCGCCAAGGTCGAGGTGATCTCGCTCAAGGGCAAGGACAGCATCCGCGGCTGGGACCAGAAGGACTGGGGCGACTCGGTCAAGGTCGACAAGCAGCTCGACCAGGCCAAACCGTCAGACTACGACGCGCTGGTGCTGCCGGGCGGTGTGATCAACCCCGACACGCTGCGCCGCGAGTCGTCCGCGCTGGACTTCATCAAGGCCGTGGCCGCCGACGACAAGCCGGTGGCGGCGATCTGCCATGGCCCCTGGCTGCTGGCGGAGACCGGGTTGGCCAAGGGACGCAAGCTGACTTCGTGGAGTTCGCTCAAGACCGACCTGTCCAATGCGGGCAGCACCTGGGAAGACCGCGAAGTCGTGGTCGACGGCAACATCATCACCAGCCGCAATCCCGACGATATCCCGGCCTTCAGCAAGGCGATCGCGGAAGCGCTGGCGAACTGACAGCTCGAAATCGAGAAGAAGACGGGGCGCGGCCTTCGGGCCGCGCGCCCGTCTGTAGAGCGGAGCTCGCTCCGCTGAGGCTTTCCTAGGATCCGGCCGAAATGCAGCGGAGCAAGCTCCGCTCTACAACGAGGTCGTGACGTGATTAAACAAGATAGCTGCTCGCACGATGCGGCGATCAGCGTTTGTCGCCCCGTGCCGAAGGCTCGTAGCCTTCCAGATCCGCTGAATCCAGATGCCAGGCCCGGTCCTTCGCCGGCGCGCCGTCCGCCATCACGGCACGCAAGGTGAAGCTGCCCCTGTAATGCCGCGTACTGCCATCGGCCTGCAATGCGGCCAGGTCGACCGGCACCTGGATATAGCGCGAACCGGCCGCGCCCTCGGCATCGAAGGCCTGGCCGACACGCGCCTCGACATGGCGCGTCTTGGAATAGCCCTTGGCGAAGACGTCGAAGGGCTGCCGGCTGGCCGCACCGTCCCGGCTCCAGAGCGCATAGGCGGCTGCGTAGTCGCCCGCATTGATCGCCGCGTAGTACCGACGCACGGTGTCTTGCGCGCTTTCTGCGGTCGGTTCTCCAGGGATAGCGACTTCTGCGGCCTGCATCGGCGGCGGTTCCGCCAGCGCGTCTTCGGTCTGCGAATCGCTCGGCGCCGACGCCGGCGGCGTGGCGGGCGTCGGCGCGCTGGTGGCGGGAGGGGCGTCGCCAGAACGCGCCTGCCGATCCTTGCCCGGATCGCAGGCGGCCAGCGTCGTGATTCCGGCCGCGAGCAGGCCGAGCATCAGCATGCGGATGCGCATCGAGTCAGGGCGCATCGCTCAGATCCGGCATGCCCACGGGCTGGTCGAACTGGACCACGATGCGGCCATCGCGCACACGCGCGGACTGCACACGCACGTCGCCCAAGCTGGCCAACAGCTTGGGATCCAGGCGGTACAGCGGCTCGCTGCGCGCGTAGTCCTGCAGGAACAGGCTGACCAGCTGGCGATCGCGTTCGTGCAGTTCGCCGCCGTTGCTGGCCGCGACGCGATCCACGGTGGGCGCGTCCAGGTACAGCGTCATCGCCTGCGGGTCGTAGCGCAGGCCGCTGCTCAGCCAGACCCGGCCCAGCGGATTGCCGCTGGCGCTGGCGTCGAACTGCATCTGGACCCGGTCGCTGCCCGGCGGAATGCGCAGCTGCGGATTGCTGGCGGTCATCGAGACCAGACCGCCCAGCGCCTGGAAATCGCGCGGAAACTCATGCTCGAGAAAGCCCTGCACCTGTGTCGCGCTGACGGACAGCTCGTTGGAAGGCGCTTGGCTGGAGGACTGCGCCTGGGCCCACGACGCGGCCGTGATCGGTGCGATCACCAGGGCCGTGGCGACGAGGGCGGCGCGCATGCGGTGGGCGAAGAGAGCCTGCATGGAAACGTCCGAGAGAGGCGGCTGGAGGCCAGGCACACCTTAAGCACATCGGGTGAACCGGGCCTCAATCGAGCTGTGGGCGGATCGAGGCGCTGGACAGCGTCCAGCCGTCGTTGCCGATCTTGCGACGCAGGCGGTACCAGCCGTCCCACCGCTGCACACGGCCCTGCGCATCGGCGACCTGCAGATGCACGGGGATTTCCAGACTGCGCGAGGGGTATTGGTCCGGGTCCAGCGGCTTGGGCGCGTCGCTGTTGATGCGCATGGTGCGCGGGCCGAGCGCGCGCAGCGCGGCATCGTCGGGCACCGGCGCGGGCTTGCCGCCGGTCCATTGCGCATCGGCCTGGTCCAGCCGGCCGGAGGCGATGTCGGCGAGGTAGGCGTGGAGCACACCGGCGGCTTCGAGCAGGTGGGCCTGCTGCTGCGCGTCCAGCGCCTGGCGCTTGGCCAGCGCGGCCTGATCGTCGGCGCGCGTGCCGGCCTGCGGCAGCGCGGCGGTCGTGGCCAGCTCGGCCTGCGGCTCGGGCTTGCGGCTGCAGGAACAGTTGCCCAGCAGCAAACACAGCAGCAAGGGCAGCAGCAGGCGCATGGCGGGGTCGGGCAGTGGCGGTGGCGCGCAGTGTACGCGCGGCCTGCGCTAGCGGTTGGGGTCGATCCCGGCGATGAAGCGGTCCAGCGCCGGCTCCAGCGGCGCGAACGGGTCCTCCTGCGCATCGCGATGGCGATGGGCCAGATCGCGCAGCACGCGGCTGGCCACCAGGGTGGCGGCGCGCTCGTCCGCGCTGAGCTGACGGTGACGCTGCGACTGGTGCATCAGCCGCAGCCAGTCCTGGCTGGCGCGATGTTCGAATTCGATGCTGCAGCGGTCGCGGCACGGGTAGCCGTCGTCTTCGACTGGCGTGATGGTGATGCGATAGCGGTGCGGGCGAGGGTCCTGCATGGCGGTCACGAGGCGAAGTGCGAGTGGCCAAGGTAGGTATCCGCGCGCCGTCGCGCGAGCCGGTGGGGCGCGACTCAGTGTTCCGGCGGGCGCCAGGCGCGCAATGCCGGCAGCGGATCGCGCGCGCCCTCTGCCCCGTAGATGCCGTAGTGCAGGTGCGGCGGCGTGCCGCGCGCGTTGCCGGTGGTGCCGACGAAACCGAGCAGGTCGCCGGGCAGGACGCTGCGTCCTTCACGCAATCCGGGCGCCCAGTCGTCCAGGTGCGCGTAGTAGTAGCGCTCGCGTCCTGGTCCGAGCACCCACACCTGGCGCCCGCCCAGGCCGCCATCGCGAATCGAGACGATCACGCCCGGTGTGGCGCTGCGCACCGGCGTGCCGCGCGCGGCGAAGATGTCCACGCCGGCGTGGGTGCGGTCGCGCCCGCGCGGCGCGCCGAAGGTGGCGGCGATGCGCGTGGCGCGCACGCCTTCGACCGGGACCGGCAGCGCCTGTGCCGGCGGCATGCGCGTCACGCGCCAGAGCATGCGCGGGGTCTGCATGAAGGGCTGGTTCCACGCCCAGCCCGCGGCCCAGGCCAGCAGGGCCAGCGCGACCAGCCAGAGCAGGGCGCGGCGCAGGCGGCGAGCGGGCGTGGTGACGGACGGTGCGTGCATATGCCTTAAGCGTGGCGTGCCGCCGATGAGCCTGCGGTCAAGGCGCGCGATGCGAGACGATCGTTCGGGCTGCGCCTTGTCCGCGATGCGGGAAGCCCAGAAACGACTCGGGACGGCCAAGGCCGTCCCGAGCAGTGAAACCGGTGGCGCCTTCAGGAATCAGGCGGCCGCCGAATCCTTCAGCGTCTTCATGAAGGTGGCCTTGAGCTTGGTCGAAGCCGGCTTGGCGGCGAACCACTGCTCTTCCTTGGTGAAGGGGTTGATGCCCTTGCGCTTCGGCTTGGCCGGCACGCTGACGGTCTTGATCTTCAGCAGGCCCGGCAGGGTGAACGTGCCCGCGCCCTTCTTGCTCACCGAGCCCTGGATGGCCGACTGCAGCGCAGCCATGACAGCGCGCACGTCCTTCGGAGCCACGCCACTGGATTCGGCGATGTGGGCGACCAGACCGGACTTGGTCAGGGCCTCCTTGATCGGCTTGGGAGCAGCCGGTTTGGCGGCGGTCTTGGCGGCCTTCTTCGGCGCTACCTTCTTGGTGGTCTTTGCCATATGTGTCCTGTGTACCGTGTTGGTGGATGTACTGGCCGAACGGTCGGCCTGCGGAATGTAGGGCAAGGCGCGGGCCCAGCCAAGAGGAATTCGGCTTTTTTCGCGGTTTTTTCGTGTTTTCTCGACCAAAGGCGCGTGGGCGAGCTTCCGGTGACGCTTTTGAAGGTGTCGAGCCCCAGTGTGGGAGCCGCCATGGCGGCGATGCGGCCTTGCCGATAAAGCCCATCGCCGCCATGGCGGCTCCCACAAAAGAAGCGGGCGATGGTCGGGGGAAACGACGTCTCGCGCGTTTTTGCCGCACTGCGCGATGGCCTGTGCGCGGCCGGCACGGTGCGCTTACATCGTGGCGCTTAGGCTGCGGGTCCCTTTCAAGCACACAGGAGCACATCGCATGGGTATCTCGCGTCCGGCCACCGCACACTGGGAAGGCGACCTGAAGTCCGGCAAGGGCAAGCTGTCCACGCCGCAGAGCGGGCTGCTGTCCGACACGCCTTACGGTTTCAACAGCCGCTTCGGTGCCGAGAAGGGCACCAATCCCGAGGAACTGATCGCCGCCGCGCACGCCGGCTGCTTCACCATGGCCCTGTCCAATCTGCTGACCGAGGCCGGCTCGCCGCCGACCTCGCTGGACACGCGCGCCGAAGTGGACCTGTCCATGGACGGTGGTCCGGCGCTTTCGCACATCCGCCTGAAGGTCAAGGGCGTGGTGCCGGGCATCGACGCGGCCAAGTTCAAGGAGATCGCCGAAAACGCCAAGGAGAACTGTCCGGTGTCCAAGGCGCTCAAGGCGGTGCCGGTGAGCCTGGAGACCGAGTTCGCCGGCTGAGTCTGTCCGGCGTTCCAGAGAAGGGCCTGTCGCGCGGTTGAACGCGCGGCAGGCCGCCGGCCGGGTTCAGGACCGGCTCACCGCGGCGGCTCGACGATGCGCGCATGCGCCGATCCGGCGCCGGAGACCGCCCACATGATCCGCTCCACGCTCGGCCTGTTCCTGATCGGTGTGACCTGCATCGCGCCGGCGTCCGCCCAGTCGCGCTATGCGGATTACTACGCGCAGCGCTATGGCGATGGCTACGCCTCCAACAGCCGCGACTATTACGACGGCCGCGACAGCGGCAATTACGACTATGCGCGCGTGGTGCGGGTCGATCCGATCATCGCCGCGCCGCCGCCTCCGCAGCAGCAGTGTTATTACCGCGATGCCGATGATGCCTATGCGCGCGGCGGCGATTACTACGATGGCAATGGCCAGCGCCAGTCCACGCCGGGCGGACGCATCGCGGCGACTATCGCCGGCGGTGTGCTCGGTGCGGTCGTCGGCAGTCGCTTCGGCGGCGGGACGGGCCGGGTGATCGGCACCGCGGTGGGCACCGCCGCCGGCACCGCGGCCGGTCAGTCGGTCTACGACAACTCGCACACCGAGCGCGGCACGGTGCGCGTCTGCGAGCCGGTCTCCGACCAGCGTTACGAAGGCGAGGTGGAGGGCTACAACGTCACCTACGAATATGCCGGCCGGACCTATCAGACCCGCACTGCCTATAACCCGGGCGATCGCATTCGCGTGCGTGTGGATGTGGTGGCCGCGCAGAACTGAAAACGCTGCATCGACATCAACAAGCGAAAGGGGCCCGTGTGGCCCCTTTTGTTTTTTTGGGCGGGGTCTCTGGAATGACTGAGGCGTGTTTGCGCTTGGGCTTCGGAGGCGCATCGGTCCGGCGGGCGGTGTCCGCTTTTCCCTCGATCAGGGCATCCTGCCCTGACTCGGGCGCTCGGCTTCCTGCCTCGCTAGGCGCGGTCACCGCCCGCCGGCCCGCTGCCTCGCGCGTCAAGTCACAGGACTTTGGTTTGAGCGGTCGTTTGAGATCCCTCCTCGCGCACCACACGATCAGTGACGGGAAATGATCGACTTGGGGCCCCCTCCCTTGCGCGCAGCGCAGGGGAGGGATGGGGAGGGGTCGGGGCTTTACCGCTCAAGCCACAGAAGCAAGAGCAACAGCACCCCACCCCCTCAGTCGCTAATTCGCGACTTCGAACTCCCCTTCGCCTGCGGCGAAAGGAAGGGGGCAGAGCACTTGCCCAACGCCTTCGGATCGAAAGGAGCCCTGATCTTTTTTATCGCGGCGCCTCGACCCGGGCGGGCGCGCGGAACGCGGGCTAGGGATGGCTCGCTACGGCGAGTCCGCTAGGAGGACGGACCAAGCTGAGAAGCCGCGCCCGGCCGGGTCGAGACTTGCCGGCGAAGTAGTGCTCACCACCACGCCACGCTCATCGCATCAGCAGGTTCGCATCCTCCGCACTCAGGCGAAGAACACTGCTGTTGGGCACGCCGCGCGGTGCGCGACTACTTCGCTGGGGCCGACCGTTGGAGCAGGTAGAGCCCGGTTTCCGGGGCGTCGGCGTGCGGCTCGGTGGCATCGGGGCCGGCGGCGATCGTGATGGCCAGCTGCCGACCATCGCTGCCGCCCACGGCAACGCTGGTCGGCCAGGCCAGGGGCAATCCGACGACCTCCTGCATCATCCCGCCTTCGGCCGAGACGCGCGCTACCGCCCAGCCGCCGTGCAGGGCGACCCAGACATCGCCCTGCGCGTCGGCCGCCAGGCTGCGCACCTCGCCCGAGGCCTTGGGCACCACGGCCAGGCGGCGGATGCGCGCATCGCCCGGGCGCATCTCGTAGAGCGTGCCGGTGGTGGCGCTGGCGGCGAACAGGCGCGTGCCGGCCGGGTTCCAGCACAGCGCGTCGATGCGGTCGTCGATGCGCCAGCCCGGCACGGCGATGCCGGTGTGCAGCCAGGTGGCGATGCGATAGCCGCCGGCCGGGTCCGGCGTGACCTGCCACTCGCGACCGTCGGGCTGCACGCAGGCCGCGATCGGCGCGGGCTGGCCGCGCCGGTCGAGCTGTCGTGCCGCCGGCTGGCCGTCGAAATCCAGTCGCAGGATGCCCTCGGCGTGCACCACTTCCAGGCCCATCGGCGTGGCATGCAGGCCGCGCGCGGCCACCGTCAGCGTGGCGATGCGCTGGTCCTGTTCCTGTGTGGCGCGGTGCAGGGTGGCCGTGGCGGTGTCGATCCAGTACCAGGCGTTGCGCGCGGCCGACCAGGTGGCGAAATCGCCGCCGGTGGCGGGCGGGCCGGGCACGCGTGCGACCTGGTCGTCGTGGGTGACCTCGACGGCGCCGGCCAGGCGTTCGCCGATGCGCTGGGCCGCCTCGGTCAGCTCGGTGCCGAAGGCGGCCATGCGCTCGGGCGTGAAGCGCTCGGTCGCCCCGGACAGGCTCAGCGCGCCGCGCACCACGCCTTGCATGTCGCGGATCACCGCGGCCACGCAGCGCGCGCCCAGGCGGCTCTCCTCGTCGTCGATGGCGTAGCCGCGCTCCTTGACCGTAGCGATCATGGCGTTGACCTGCTCGCGGCTGGTCGCGCTGTTGGGCGTGAACGGTGTCATCGGCAGCCGCGACAGCAGCGGATTGCGCTCGCCGGTGCGCATGGCCGCCAGCAGCGCCTTGCCGGCCGCGGTGACGTGCAGCAGACGGCCCTGGCCGACGTGGGTGTCGCCCTGCGAGCGGTGCGCGCCGCGCGCGCGTTCCAGCGCGATGACTTCCAGGCCGTCGCGCACCCACAGGCTGGTGGTCTCGCCGGTGATGGCGCGCAGATAGTTCAGCTCGATGTTGGCGGCCACGACCAGCTGCGGCGCCGGATGCGATTCGCGGCTCAGCTGCAGCGCGCCGAAACCCAGCCGGTAGGCGCGGCGGGTGGACTCGCGCCGGACCAGGTTGCGCTCGATCAGGCCGCTGAGCATGCGGTAGGCGGTGGTACGCGGCAGCTGCACCTGCTGGGCGATCTCGGCGAAGGTCACGCCCTTGGGCGAGGTGCCGATCGCCTCGAGGACATCCAGCGCGCGTTCGATGGTGCCGGTCGCCTTGCGCGTGTTCTCACTCATGTCGCCGGTCATCCTGGCCCGCTGGCCGATGTGGGGCAGTGAAGATGCCGCGGCCGGGGCGGGCCGCGCGCGGCGCATTGTCCGGCAAACCGGGCCGGGGCGGGGAGTGCGCCGGTGGATCGGTCCGTCCGCTGCGCAAGGTGGGCCTCACCAGTCCAGCGTGCCGCGCACCACGGTCTGCACCTGGCCGCCGGACCAGACCTCGCCGGCGGCGTCGATGGACAGTTCCAGCAGGGCGTCGAAGCCGACCTCGCGGCCCTGGCTTGCGACATAGCGCCCGCCGCTGCCGGGCAGGGCGCCGCGCTGGTCCAGCCAGGCCGCCAGCACCGCGTTGGCCGCGCCGGAGGCCGCGTCCTCGAAGCGCCGGCCGTTGCCGACGAAGGCGCGCACCGCCAGCTGGTAGTCGGGCTGGCCGGTCGCGCGGGCGTAGGCGAACACGCCCATCGCGCCGGAGCCTTCCGCCAGGGCGGCGATCGCGTCCCAGTCCGGCGTCAGGCCGCGCAATGCGGCCTCGTCGGCCAGTTCCACCACCCACCACTTGCGGCCGCCCGTCCATCAGCGCCGGCGGCAGCGCGCCCAGCGGCCAGCCGGCGATGGCCGGCGCCAGGCGCCCATCGGCCGGGTCGACCACCTCGGCCAGCGAGGCGCGCGGCACGCGGATGGCGATGCGCTGGCGTCCGTCGATGGTCTCCACCCGCAGCGGCAGGCGCCCGGCGATGCCGTCCTGGATCAGCACGCCGTCGCGCGGCACGGCCAGGCCCGCGGCCAGCACCGCGTGCGCGGTGCCCACGCTGGGGTGGCCGGCGAAGGGCACCTCCTTCTGCGGGGCGAACATGCGCAGCCGGTAGCTGGCGCCCTCGTCCTGGGCCGGGAAGACGAAGGTCGTCTCCGGCAGCTTGGTCCAGCGCGCGATGGCCTGCATGGCGGCCTCGTCCAGCCCCTGCGCATCCAGGACCACCGCCAGCGGATTGCCGTTGCCCGCCCGCGCGGAGAAGACATCGACCTGCAGGAAACGACGCGATTGCATGGGCACAGGAGCGGCTGGGAAGGGGCGTGCAGGGTAGCAGCGCGCCGTGGCCTCACCAGTGCAGCGTGCCCTCGACCACGCCCTGGACCTGGCCGCCGATCCAGACCTCGCCGTCGGCGTCCACCTGGAGGTGCACGCGGCCGTCGCGGCCGACCTCGCGGCCCTGGCTGGCGACGTAGGCGCCGCCGATGCCCGGCAGCCGGCCCTGTGCGTGCAGCCACGCCGCGATGCAGGCGTTGGCGCTGCCGGTGACCGGATCTTCGGGCGTGTTGGGCGCATCGGCGGGGCAGAACGCGCGCACGACCAGGTCGTGGCCGTCGGCGGCTTCCGCGGCGAAGAGCGCGACGCCGAGGCTGGCCGTGGCGCGCGCCAGCGCGGCGATCGCGCCGAAGTCCGGGCGTGCGCGGCGCACCGCCTGGGCGTCGGCCAGTTCCAGCAGCCACCAGCCCGGGCCGTTGTTCCACAGCGCCGGCGCCGCGGCCAGGGCCCAGCCGCGGTGCGCGGCGTCCAGCAGGGCCTGGGCGTGGGGCGCGGTGGGCAGCGCCCGCGCGCGCGGCGCGCGGATGCGGGCGTGCAGCGCGCCATCGACCTGCCGCACCTGGGCGGGCAGCAGGCCGGCCGCGCATTGCTGGATCAGCCGGCCATCGCGCGGGCTTGCCAGGCCCCGCGCGACGGCGGCCCAGGCCGCGCCCACGCTGGGATGGCCGGCGAAGGGCAACTCGCAGTCGGGTGTGAAGATGCGCACGTGGTAGTCGGCGCCTTCGGCGGCAGGCACGAAGAACACCGTCTCGGGCAGCCCCAGCCAGGCGGCCAGCGCCTGCATCGCGGCGCTGTCCAGGCCGTCGGTGTCGAGGATCACGCCGAGCGGATTGCCGCAGCCCGGCCGCGCGGCGAACACGTCCAGCTGCAGGTAGCGCCGGCCAGGCGCGCTCACCAGGTGATCTGGCCCTGGATGACCGGCTGCACCAGGCCGCCGATCCAGACCTCGCCCTCGGCATCCACTTCCACCTCGATCAGGCCGTCGCGGCCCAGTTCGCGGCCCTGGCTGACCCGGTAGCGGCCGTCGCGGCCGGGCAGGGCCTGGCGCGCGTGCAGCCAGGCGGCGATCAGGCCGTTGGCGCTGCCGGTGACCGGGTCCTCCGGGACGCCGCTGGCCGGGGCGAAGGCGCGCACCACCAGGTCATGGGGGCCGCCATGGCTGCGGGCGAAGGCGGCCAGCTTGCCCTTGCCCGGCAGCAGGGCGATCTGCCCCAGATCCGGCTGCCAGGCGCGCAGCGCGGCCTCGTCGGCCAGTTCCAGCAGCCACCAGTCCGGGCCGTTGTTGTACAGCGCCGGCGGCAGCGGGCCGCGGGCCGCGCCGAACACCTGCGGCGCCAGCAGCCAGGCCGGCGGCGGCACGTCGAAGCGGTGCACCGCGCGCGGGGCGCGCACCGAGATCCGGCGCGCGCCGTCGGCCTGGCGCACCCGCACCGGCAGCATCCCGGCGGCGCACTGCTGGATCAGGTCGACCTCGCCCGCGGCCTGCGCGTGCAGGTGCTCGGACCGCACCAGGCCCAGCGACAGCGCGGCCCAGGCGGCGCCCACGCTGGGGTGACCGGCGAAGGACAGCTCGGTTCTCGGCGAGAAGATGCGCACGTGGTAGTCGGCGCCGTAGCCGCCCAGCGGCTGGAAGAAGACCGTCTCGGACAGGTTCAGCCAGGCGGCCAGCGCCTGCATGGCCGCGGTGTCCAGCGCATGGGCATCGACCACCACGCCCAGCGGATTGCCCGCGCCGGGGCGGTCGGCGAAGACGTCGAGCTGCAGGTAGCGGCGCTGGATCATGGTCGGGTCCTGGGGCCGCGGGGGCTTGGCTGGGCGTGTTCCATTAGAATTGCAGGTTCCGCCCGCGTGATCGGGTTTTTCCTCCCCATCGTAGACCGCAAAGTCCCCATGTCCGCTTCCCCCCCGAACGATCGCTGGATCGTGCTCAAGTTCGGCGGCACCTCGGTGTCGCGTCGTCATCGCTGGGACACCATCGGGAAGCTGGCCAAAAAACGCGCCGAGGAACACGACGCGCGCGTGCTGGTGGTGGTCTCGGCGCTGTCGGGCGTCACCAACGAGCTGACCGCGATCGCCGACGGCGCCCAGGACGCCGAGGCCCGCGTGGCCGCGCTGGAGCTGCGCCACCGCGAGTTCGTCGCCGAGCTGGAACTGGACGCGCAGGCCGTGCTCGGCCAGCGCCTGGCCGCGCTGCGCGCGCTGGCCACCGACCCGCGCGCGGCCACCCGCGCGCTGGACTGGCAGGCCGAGGTGCTGGGCCAGGGCGAGCTGCTGTCTTCGACCATCGGCGCGGCCTACCTGGCCGCGAACGGCCTGGACATCGGCTGGTGCGATGCGCGCGAGTGGCTCGATGCGATGACCATCCCCAACCAGAGCGCCTGGGCGCAGCGCCTGTCGGTGTCGTGCGATCCGCGCGGCAGCGACGACTGGCGCGCGCGCTTCCGCACCCAGCCCACGCGCGTGCTGATCAGCCAGGGCTTCATCGCCCGCCACGGCGACGGCGGCACCGCGATCCTGGGCCGCGGCGGCTCGGACACCTCGGCGGCGTACTTCGGCGCGCTGCTCAAGGCCCAGCGCGTGGAGATCTGGACCGACGTGCCGGGCATGTTCAGCGCCAACCCGAAGGAAGTGCCGGACGCGCGGCTGCTCACGCGCCTGGACTACTTCGAGGCGCAGGAAATCGCCACCACCGGCGCCAAGGTGCTGCATCCGCGTTCGATCAAGCCGTGCCGCGACGCCGGCGTGCCGATGGCGATCCTGGACACCGAGCGCCCCGAGCTGCCGGGCACCAGCATCGACGGCAACGCGGTCACCATTCCCGGGGTCAAGGCGATCAGCCGCCGCAACGGCATCGTGCTGGTGTCGATGGAAGGCATCGGCATGTGGCAGCAGGTCGGCTTCCTGGCCGATGTGTTCGCGCGCTTCAAGAAGCACGGCCTGTCGGTGGACCTGATCGGTTCGTCGGAGACCAACGTCACCGTGTCGCTGGATCCGTCCGAGAACCTGGTCAGCACCGACGTGCTGGCCGCGCTGTCCTCGGACCTGGCCGAGATCTGCCGGGTCAAGGTGATCGCGCCGTGCGCGGCCATCACCCTGGTCGGCCGCGGCATGCGCTCGCTGCTGCACAAGCTGTCGGACGTGTGGGCGACCTTCGGCAAGGAGCGCGTGCACCTGATCTCGCAGTCGTCCAACGACCTGAACCTGACCTTCGTCATCGACGAGGCCGATGCCGACGGCCTGCTGCCGATCCTGCACGGCGAACTGATCGACTCGGGCGCCATGCCGGTGGAGGAGACCAGCGTGTTCGGCCCGCGCTGGCGCGAACTCCACGGCGCGCTGCGCCCGCGCCCCACGCCGTGGTGGCAGGCCCGGCGCGCGCAGCTGCTCGACCTGGCCCAGGCCGGCACGCCGGTCTACGCCTATCACCTGCCGACCGTGCGCGAGCGCGCCCGCGCGCTGGCCGCGATCACGCAGATCGACCAGCGCTTCTACGCGATCAAGGCCAACTCGCATCCGGCCATCCTGCGCACGCTGGTGGAGGAGGGCTTCGGCCTGGAATGCGTGTCGCTGGGCGAGCTGGAGCACGTCTTCGCCACGCTGCCGCAGCTGGAGCCGCGCCGGGTGCTGTTCACCCCGAGCTTCGCGCCCCGGCACGAGTACGAGGCGGCGCTGGCGCTCGGCGTCAACGTCACCATCGACAGCGTCGAGGCGCTGCAGCGCTGGCCGGAGGTCTTCAAGGGCCGCACGCTGTGGCTGCGCGTGGACCTGGGCCACGGCGATGGCCATCACGAGAAGGTCAACACCGGTGGCAAGGCGTCCAAGTTCGGGCTGTCGGCCGCGCGCGTGGACGAGTTCGTCGCGCTGGCGCGCAGCCTCAACATCACCCTGACCGGGCTGCACGCGCACCTGGGCAGCGGCGTGGAGGCCGAGGGCCACTGGCGCCTGATGTGCGACGAGCTGGCCGGCTTCGCCCGCCGCATCGGCACCATCGAGGTGATCGACATCGGCGGCGGCCTGCCCATTCCCTATCACGCCGATGACGAACCCTTCGACCTGGACGCCTGGTCGCGCGGGCTGGAGGAGGTCAAGGCCGTGCATCCCGCCTTCCGCCTGGCCATCGAGCCGGGCCGCTACCTGGTGGCCGAGGCCGGCGTGCTGCTGGCCCACGCCACCCAGGTGATCGAGAAGGACGGCGTGCTGCGCGTGGGCCTGGACGCGGGTATGAACACCCTGATCCGCCCGGCGCTGTACGACGCCTGGCACGACATCGCCAACCTCAGCCGCCTGGACGACGCGGACACGGCCAGCTTCGACGTGGTCGGCCCGATCTGCGAATCCTCCGACGTGTTCGGCCGCCGCCGCGCGCTGCCGGCGGCGAGCGCGCCGGGCGACGTCATGCTGATCGCCGACGCCGGCGCCTATGGCTACAGCATGGCCAGCACCTACAACCAGCGTGCGCTGCCCAAGGAGACGACCCTCGATGTCTGACTGGACGTTCCAGCGCGAGACGGTCAAGCAGTTCCGTTTCAGCGGCTGCGACTTCGACCCGGCCACCGGCGTGGCGCGCCTGCGCTATGCCTTCGACCAGGGCCCGGAACTGGTGGAGACGGTGAGCTTCCCCGGCGCGCCGTTCGCACTGGACCCCGCGCGCGAACACGCGCTGCGGCGCGCGCTGCGCCTGCTGCACCTGATCGCCGGCGTGAGCTACTACAAGGCGGCCGTGCCGCCCGAACTTGTGATCGAGGGCGAGCCCATCGATGCGGACACCGCCGCGCTGATGGAGGATCTCTACACCCACGGCCTGGGCGAGTTCGCCTATCGCAACGGCCTGGACCTGCACGCGCGCATCCGCTTCCCCGCCAGCGAGGCGGCCGATGCCGCGCCGGCGCCGACGCTGGGCCTGGCGCCGCATGCGCTGGTGGCCATCGGCGGCGGCAAGGATTCGCTGGTGTCCATCGAGGCGCTGCGCCAGGCCGGCGTGGCGCAGACGGTGAGCTGGATCGGCGGCTCGCAGCTGATCGCCGCCTGCGCGGCGCGCACCGGCCTGCCCACGCTCAACATCGGCCGTGCGCTGGCGCCGGCGCTGTTCGAACTCAACCGCCAGGGCGCCTACAACGGCCATATCCCGGTGACCGCGATCAACTCGGCCATCCTGGTGGTGGCCGCGCTGCTGCGCGGGGTGGACCAGGTGGTGTTCTCCAACGAGCGCTCGGCCAGCTACGGCAGCCTGATCCCCGGCACCGGCGAGGTGAACCACCAGTGGTCCAAGGGCTGGGCGTTCGAGTCGCTGTTCGGCGCGCACGTGCAGCGCTTCGTCGCCGCCGACCTGCGCTACTACTCGCTGCTGCGGCCGCTGTCCGAGCTGGCCGTGGCGCGGCAGTTCGCCAAGACCGACCACTACGACGCGCACTTTTCCAGCTGCAACCGCAACTTCCACATCCTGGGCGAGCGTCCGGTCAACCGCTGGTGCGGGCAGTGCCCCAAGTGCCATTTCGTGTTCCTGGCGCTGAGCAACTTCATGCCCAAGCCGCGCCTGCTGAACATCTTCGGCCGCAACCTGCTGGACGATGCCGCGCAGACCGCCGGCTTCGATGCGCTGCTGGAGTACCAGGACCACAAGCCGTTCGAATGCGTGGGCGAGGGGCGCGAGTCGCGCGCGGCGATGGCCGCGCTGGGCCAGCGCCCGGAGTGGCGCGAGGACGCGCTGGTGGCGCGCTTCAACCGCGAGATCGCCCCGCAGCTGGATGCGGCCGAGCTGCAGATCGCACCGCTCCTGCAGCCCGAGGGCGAGCACCGCATCCCGCCCGCCCTGTGGGAGCAGCTGCGTGCGAATTTCGCAGCTTGAGGGCCGGCGCGTCGCGCTGTGGGGTTGGGGACGCGAGGGGCGCGCCGCCCACGCCTTGCTGCGCAGCCGGCTGCCCGGACAGGCGCTGACCCTGTTCTGCAGCCCGGCCGAGGCGGCGCAGGCCGCGACGCTGGGCGATCCGCTGCTGTTTCCGCAGGTCGAGGTTACCGGCGCGGCGCTGGGCCGCTTCGAGGTGGTGATCAAGTCGCCGGGCATCAGTCCATATTCGCCTGAGGCGCTGGAAGCGCAGGCCGCCGGCGCGCGTCTGCTGGGTGGCACGGCGCTGTGGTTCGCCGAGCATCCCGACGCGCGCACGGTGTGCGTGACCGGCACCAAGGGCAAGAGCACCACCACCGCGCTGCTGGCCCACCTGCTGCGCGCCGCCGGCCATCGCACTGCGCTGGCCGGCAATATCGGCCTGCCCTTGCTGGAGGTGATGGACCCGCAGCCCGCGCCGGAGCTGTGGGCGATCGAGCTGTCCAGCTACCAGACCGGCGCGGTCGCCGACAGCGGCGTGCGCCCCGAGGTGGCGGTGGTGCTGAACCTGTTCCCCGAGCACCTGGACTGGCACGGCAGCGAGCAGCGCTACATCGAGGACAAGCTCGCGCTGGTCACGCGCGCCGCGCCGCGCACCGCCGTGCTCAACGCGCGCGATCCGGTGCTCTCGCAGCTGGTGCTGCCGGACAGCCGCATCGTCTGGTTCAACCGCGAGGACGGCTGGCACCTGCGCGGCGAGCTGCTGTATCGCGGCGATGTGCAGGTGTTCGACACGCGCGCGGTGCCGCTGCCCGGCCGCCACAACCGCGGCAACCTGTGCGCGGTGCTGGCGGCGATCGAGACGCTGGGCCTGGATGCCGCGCCGCTGGCGCCGGCCGCGCTGGACTTCCGCCCGCTGCCCAATCGCCTGCAGACGCTTGGCACGCGCGGCGGCCTGACCTACGTCAACGATTCGATCGCCACCACCCCGCACGCCACGCTGGCGGCGCTGGACTGCTTCGCCGGGCAGCGCATCGCGCTGCTGGTAGGCGGGCACGATCGTGGCCTGGACTGGCACGACTTCGCCCAGGCCATGCGCCAGCACGCGCCGCTGGGCATCGTAACCCTGGGGGCGAACGGTCCGCGCATCCATGCGCTGCTGGAAGCGGTCGCGGGCGAGGGCAGTTTCCGGTTGGCCGCCGCGCCTGACCTGTCTTCCGCGGTGCACCAGGCCGAGGCCATGCTGGAGGGGCAGGGCCTCGTGCTGCTGTCGCCGGGCGCGCCGAGTTTCGGCATGTACCGCGACTACGTCGAACGCGGCAAGGATTTCGCGCGGATCGCGGGGTTCGATCCCGAGGCGATTGTGGCGATACCGGGGTTGGGGATTGCTTGAGGGCTTGCGCGCGGTGTGCGCGTGAGTTGAGGTGAGACCGCCAGGGCTTTTGCGCTGTAAGCCGAGCGCTTTCATGCCGCTCCGCGGACAGATCTACTTTCTTGCTTGTACAAGAGACGCTTGCACAGCCGAAGGTTTGTTAGGGCTGGCTTTACGGTAGCGGCTCCTGCCTCTCCGCTTTGCTTTATAACGTGATTGAAAGCGACAGCAACCGCAACCGCAACCGCAAAGAGCAAAGTCCCTGGATTCCCGCTTTCGCGGGAATGACGATCTGAGAGAGCTGCTTCGGCCGTTGCCGTTGCTACTGCTGTTGCTGTTGCTGTTGCTGTTGCTGTTGCCGTGGTCGTTGTTGTTGCCTTTGCTTTACCTGTCTGAGCCGTAAAGCGAGCCGAGCATCGCAGGAAGTCAGGGCCGAAGAGTCGCCCTGTTTGAGCGAAGCGAGTTTGGGCGACGTGCCCTGACTTCCGAGAAGCGCAGGGGACCGCCGCGCAGCGGCGGCTCGCGTCCCGGCGAGAAGCGGTTTTGGCTACTTTTGACAAGACAAAAGTAGCTCGCGCCCGCAGGCGCGAAAGCTTTGCTCCTGCTTCAAAGACTTGGCTTCAAAGCCTTGGCTTCAAAGCCTTGGCTTCAAAGCCTTGGATTTAGAGCTCTTGCTTCAAAGCGCCTGCTTGAGGCCTTGAAGCACCAAGGCCGCACACCCCATCAAGCAAACGCCGCCGCATACCCCGACTGCGCCACCACCTTCTGCACCGCATCGGCCACCCGCAGGTTGCCGGCGATGACCTGCCGACCTTCGGCCTTGGTGCCGTCGTCCATGCGCGCCAGCGCGGCGCCCTTGAAGTCGCTGGCCTTGCCGCCGGCCTCGCGCACCAGCAGCACACCGGCGGCGATGTCCCAGGCCTTCACGCCGGCCTCGAAGTAGGCGTCGGCGCGGCCGCAGGCCACGTAGGCCAGGTCCAGCGCGGCCGAGCCGGTGCGCCGGATGTCCTCGGCGTGGTTGAGCAGCTCGCGCACGCATTCGAGCTGGGCGCCGACGCGGGCGCGCTCGCGCGGCGGGAAGCCGGTGTGCAGCATCGCGCCGGCCAGCTCCTTGCGGTCCGACACGCGGATCTTGCGCTCGTTGAGCTGCGCGCCGGCGCCGCGGCTGGCGGTGAACAGCTCGTTGCGCAGCGGGTCGAAGATCACCGCATCGCTCGGTTCGCCGTTGTCCACCAGCGCGATGGAGACGCAGAAATGCGGAAAGCCGTGCAGGTAGTTGCTGGTGCCGTCCAGCGGATCGATGACCCAGTGGTAGCGCGGGTTCTTGCCGGGCAGCACGCCGCCTTCCTCGCCGATCACGCCGTACTCGGGGTAGGCGCGGCGCAGTTCCTTGATGATCGCCTTCTCGGCGTCGGCATCGACTTCGCTGGCGTAGTCCATGCGGTCCTTCTGGACCACGTTGAGGCTCTCGAGCTTGTTCATGCTCCGCAGCAGCACATTGCCCCCGACGCGCGCGGCCTTGGTCATGACGGTGACGACGGGATTGAGCATGCGAAGCGACCTCGGTCAGGCGGGGCGTGTGGTACGCGGCAGATGGAAAGAGCAGGCCGGCGCGGCGGCCGGACCGCGCATTCTAGCACTGCCCTCGGCCGCGGGCCCTGTCCTGGGGTGTGCGGGGAGGACGGATGAGGGCGCGAACACCTAAAATCGCGGCATGGACACCATCGATTCCAGCGCCGCCGCGCGCATCCGCTTCGTGCTGGTCGGCACCCAGCATCCCGGCAACATCGGCGCCGCCGCGCGCGCGCTCAAGACCATGGGCCTGGCCCAGCTGGTCCTGGTGCAGCCGGAGAAGTACCCGCGCGAGGAGGCCTTCCGTCGCGCCGCCGGCGCGGACGACCTGCTGGCCGATGCGCTGGTCACCGACGACCTGGCCGCCGCGCTCGCCGACTGTCAGCTGGTGCTGGGCTGCACCGCGCGCAGCCGCCGGGTGCAGCTGGAGGAGCACAGCCCGCGCCAGGCGGCCGCACAGCTGGCGCGGGTCGCGCGGCAGGCGCCGGTGGCGCTGCTGTTCGGCCGCGAGCGTACGGGGCTGACCAACGAGGAGCTGCAGCTGTGCCACGCGGCCGTGCACATCGATGCCAACCCCGACTACAGCTCGCTCAACCTGGCTGCGGCGGTGCAGGTGCTGGCCTACGAGACGCGCCTGGCGCTGCGCGAAGCCCAGGACGCCAGCCCGCCGGCGGGGGCGGACCAGGCCGATCCCGGCGCGGCCCCGGCCACGCACGCCCAGCTCGAAGGCTTCTTCGCCCAGCTGGCGGACACGCTGGACCAGGTCGACTTCCACAAGGGCCGCGCGCCCGAATCGGCCATGCGCAAGCTGCGCCGCCTGTACCTGCGCGCGGGCCTGGACGAAAAGGAAGTACGCCTGCTGCGCGGCATCCTGGCCGACTGCCAGCGCATGGCGCGCCTGGCCGGCCAGGCAGGAGCCGCGTGATTGTCCGGTGATGTCAAAGTCAGCTAGGCTGGCGCGTCTCCATTGCGGAAGTCCCCGTTTGCGCTACTGGCTCCTTGGCGTGCTGCTGGTGTGTGCGGCGATGGCGATGCCCCTGCGGGCCGCCCCGGCACCGGGTGAGGACGATCCGCACGTGCTGGTGCTGGGACGCATCAGCGACAATCCCAAGGCCCATTACGCCCAGCTCAAGCCGCTGCTGGACTATGTGGTGGCGCGCATGGGCGACGTCGGCATCACCGGCGGCCGCATCCTGATGGCGCGCGACGCACGGCAGATGAGCAGCTACCTGCGCCGCGGCCGGGTGGACTGGGTCACCGAGACCTCGGGCACCGGCGTGGAGCTGCAGCGCCGCACCGGCGCGCAGCCGCTGCTGCTGACCGAGCGCGGCGGCGCCAGCCTCTATCACACGCTGATCTTCGCCCGGGCCGACTCGGGCCTGACCTCGCTGGACGATCTGCGCGGCAAGTCGATCGCGCTGCAGGGCGTGGGCTCGACCAGCTCCTACATCGTGCCGGCCTCGATGCTGCTCGACGCGCATCTGCCACTGGAAATCCTGCTCTCCCCGCGCGACCGGCCCGACGCGCAGTCGGTCGGCTACGTGTTCGCGCGCTCGGAATTCAACATCGCCGCCTGGGTCGACAAGGGCATGGTCGAGGCCGGGGCGCTGAATGATCTGGACTGGAAGGACGAGCGGCGCATGCCGCTGGCCTTCCGCCGCAACATGCGCGTGCTGGCGCAGTCGCCCGACTTCCCGCGCGCGCTGGAGATGGTCCGGCCGGGCCTGTCGCCGGCGGTGCGCGAGCGCCTGCGCCAGGTGCTGCTGCAGGCCGCGCAGGATCCGCAGGCGCGCGATGCGCTGAAGCGTTTCTTCGGCACCACGCGCTTCCTCGAACTGGATGCTCCGGCGCTGAAGGCGCTCGAGCATGTGCGCCAGGCCGGCGCCCGCGTGCGCGAGCAGGTCGAGTGAACCTGAGCCGGCGCACCCGCTTCGGCCTGCAGACCCAGCTTTCGCTGGCGATGGGCGTGACGCTGCTGATGATCGTGCTGCTGCTGGCGGTGCTGCTGCAGCGCCAGCACGCCATGCAGCAGGAGGTCGATGCCCTGGGCCGCCAGGCGGTGCAGTCGATGGCCGCCGAAGGCCTGACCCGCCGCGGCAGCGCGATGGCCGAGCAGCTGGCCGATTCGCTGGCCAACCCGATGTACTACTCGGACCTGGACGCCATCGGCGTGCTGGTGCGCGAGGCCACCCTGCAGCCGGACGTGGCCTATGTGCTGGTGTTCGACGAAGCCGGCAACGTGGTCAACGATGGCTCCTGGGACATGGCCTCCTACGGCCAGCCGATGCGCGACCCGCTGGCCGCGCGCGCCTTGGCCAGCCGCGCGCCGCTGACCCAGTGGACCGAGAAGGTGGTGGAGATCTCCCGGGTCGTGGAGTTGGGCGATTCGCGCCTGGGCGGCGTGCGCATCGGCTACTCGCTCGATTCGGTGCGCGCCAGCGAGGAGCGCGCCTCCAAGCTGCTGCGCGAGCGCCTGGAGGCGCTGGGCCGGCGCCATGCCGGCTGGATCGTGATGCTGCTCGGCGCGCTGCTGCTGGTCGGCGTGGGTATGGCCTGGTACGTGCAGCGCACGCTGGTCAGGCCGATCCGCGCGCTGGCGCAGTCGGCGCGCGCGATCGGCGTGGGCGACTACGACGTGCCGCGCCCGGTCAGCGCGCGCGAGGACGAGGTCGGCGAACTGGTGCGCGCGTTCTCGGAGATGAGCGACAGCATCTCCCGGCACGACAAGGACGTGCGGCGCATGGCCTATACCGATGCGCTGACCGGGCTGGCCAACCGGCTGGCGTTCCGCGAGAGCCTGGATCACCGCATGCTGCTGGTGCGCGGCGGTGGCCGCCAGCTGGCGCTGCTGTTCGCCGATATCGACGACTTCAAGCGGGTCAACGACTCGCTGGGCCACGAGGCGGGCGACGAGGTGCTGGTGCACTTCGCCACGCGCATCCGCGAGGTGGTCGAGCGCCTGGGCGGCGACGAGGCGATGGTGGCGCGCTTCGGCGGCGACGAGTTCGTGATCCTGATCCAGCACGGCGACGTGCGCGCGGTGGCCGCCGCGCTGGCCGAGGCGATGGTGCAGTCGCTGGGCGAGCCGCTGATGGTGCAGGGCCGGCAGGTGTTCCTGGGCACCTCGGTGGGCATCACCCTGTTCCCCGAGGACGCCGCCGGCGCCACGGCGCTGATGAAGAACGGTGATGTGGCCATGTACCAGGCCAAGATGGCCGGCAAGAACTGCTACCGCTTCTACAGCCGCGCCATGGACCAGGCGGTGGAGCGGCGCGTGCGCATGGAGTCCGAACTGCGCGGCGCCTGGGACCGCGACGAGCTGAGCCTGGTCTACCAGCCGATCTACCGGCTGGCCGACAACCGCATCGTCGGCGCCGAGGCCCTGCTGCGCTGGCACCACCCCGAGCTGGGCGCGGTCTCGCCGATGGTCTTCATCGACGTGGCCGAGCAGAGCGGGCTGATCGAACAGATCGGCCCGCGCGTGCTGCGCGCGGCCTGCGCGGCGGCGGCGCGCTGGAACGGCATCGCCAGCGGCGAGGCGCCGTTCGTGTCGGTCAACGTCTCCCCGCGTCAGCTGCGCAGCGGCGACCTGCCCGAACTGGTGGCCGAGGTGCTGCGCGAGACCGGTCTGGCCGCCGGCCGCCTGCACCTGGAGCTGACCGAGACCGCGGTGATCGGCGATGAGGCCCATGCCAGCAAGATGCTGGCCAAGCTGCATCGTGCCGGGGTCAAGGTGTGGCTGGACGACTTCGGCACCGGGTTCTCGGGCCTGAGCCACCTGCGCCGCGTGCCGGTGGACGGGGTCAAGATCGACCGCAGCTTCGTGGCCGACCTGCAGCGCAACCACGACGATCTGGCGCTGACCAGCGCGATCATCGCCATGGCCCATTCGCTGGGCATCGCGGTGGTGGCCGAGGGCGTGGAGAAGCAGGGCCAGTTCGACCTGCTGCGCGAGCGCGGCTGCGACCTGGCGCAGGGCTACTGGCTGGGCTACCCCCTCAACGAAAGCGAGTTCGTGCAGCTGCTGGCCTGAGCGTTCCGGGATCCCGCTCAGCGGGGCTAGAACAGCCGCTGCACCTGATGGATCACCATGTGCGCCAGATTGCCCGAGGCCACGCCGAACACCGCGATGGCCACCGCGCCCAGCACCCAGGCCGCCAGCAGCAGCATGCCGTCGCGCTCGAGCAGGGCGAAGACATAGAGCAGCAGGAGCAGGCCGAACAGGTAGTTGGTGAACGGGATCGGCAGCGCCAGCAGCACGCCCAGCAGCAACAGCAGCAGGCCGGTGAAGGCACTGGCCAGGCGGCTGTCGAGCATGCCCGGCCAGCGTGGGCGCACGAGCTTCTCCAGCCAGCGTAGCGGCTTGGCCAGCGCGTCGCGGAAGCGCACCACCGAGTGCCGCATCGGGCCGCGGATGGCGATGAAGCGCGGCAGCCACGGCTTGCGCAGGCATAGCAGCAGCTGCGCGCCGACCAGCATCACCAGCGGACCGCTCAGGCCCCCGGCCACGCCGGGGATGGGAATGAAGGAGGGCAGCACGCCGATGAACAGCAGCATGCCGAACGCGCTCTGCTGGAGATCGGCCAGCAGGTCCACCAGGCGCAGGCGTTCGTTCGGATCGCCGCGGGCCATCTCGTCCAGCAGACTGCGCGTGGTGGCGGCCCCCGACTCAGCCGACGATGTCGTCATCGTCGGCGTCGTCCAGCTTCTGCAGCAGCAGCTTGTCCACGCGCGCGCCGTCCAGGTCCACCACCTCGATGCGCCAGCCGGCCCATTCGAAGTGCTCGCCCACGTGCGGGATGCGGCCGAAGTGCTCGATCACCATGCCCGCGGCGGTGTAGTAGTCCTCTTCCTGCTCGTCGGGCAGGGCCACGCCGCCGAGCAGCTCGCGCAGGTCGTCGGTGGACAGCGAGCCGTCGATCAGCAGCGAGCCATCGTCGCGAGTGGTGACCAGGGCCTTGGGATCGGGATTCTCGGCCATCTGGTGGTGGCGGCCGACCACCGCGTTCATCAGGTCGCTCAGGGTCACCATGCCCTGGATCTCGCCGTACTCGTCCACCACCAGCGCCAGGGACTGCTGCTCCTCGCGCAGGATCTCCAGCAGCTTCATGGCATGCGTGGACTCGGACACGAACAGCGCCTTGCGCAGGTCGGTGAACAGCTCCGGCGAATGGTCGGCGATGCGGTCCAGCAGCGACTTGACCTCCAGCACGCCGACCACGTCCTGGTCGTTGTGGCGGTAGACCGGGAAGCGCGAGTACTGCGATTGCCGCATGGTCTGCAGGTTCTGCTCGTAGGGCGCGGCGATGTCCAGCCAGACGATGCGCTTGCGCGGGGTCATCAGGCTGTCGGCGGTGCGGTCGCCCAGGCGCAGCACGCGGTTGACCATGTTGCGTTCGTCGTCGTCGATCACGCCCTGCTCGTGGCTCTCGCTCACCAGCATGCGGATCTCCTCTTCGGTGACCGCCTGGCGCGCATCGTCCTTGATGCCCAGCAGGCGCAGCACGGCGCGGTTGATCGCGCCGAGCAGGGCCACGATCGGCTTGGAGATGCGCAGCAGCCCGGTCAGCGGCAGGGCCACGACCGCGGCGATCTTCTCGGGGTTGGTCAGCGCCAGGCGCTTGGGGATCAGCTCACCGAAGATCACATAGCCGGCGGTGATCAGGGTGACCGCGGTGGCCACGCCGATGCGGGCGTTGTACTGCGCCAGGCCCGGGAACCAGCCGTCCAGCCAGCCGGCGATGATCGCGCCGATGGCATCGCCGCCGAACACGCCGCCCAGGATGCCGATCAGGTTGATGCCGATCTGCACGGTGGACAGCAGGTTGTCGGGATGCTCGGCCAGGGCCAGCGCCGCGCGCGCGCCGCGGCTTTCGATGGCCTGCTGCTTGAGGCGCAGCTTGCGCGAGGTCATCAGCGCCATCTCCGACAGGGCGAAGAAGGCGTTGAGGGCGATCAGGAACAGGACGGTCAGCAGCTCGAGCACGGCTTGCCCTCCACATCAGGTGACAGGGCGGAACGTGTCCGGCGGATGGCCGCGCGGGCGGCGGGGGGATAAGGGTCGTCGTCCATAAGATGCGCCCCGTACAGGGCGCCGGCGCAGTCTAGCAAACCCGACGTGAGTGCCAATAACGCCGGTAAGGCAATCGGATCAACGACTTGCGCCCAGCTGACAAGCTTGTTGCTGCCCGGCCGAAACGAAATTGTCATAATCGCGCCCTGATGGCCGTCCCTCCCGCGACGGTGGGTGCGAGCGACGCATGTTTTCCCTGCAGACGATTTTCGGTTCCGGCCAGCAGTTCTATACCCTGCTCGACGAGGCGGCCGACGCGGCCCACGAAAGCACCCAGGCGCTGCACGCGATGATGAAGAGCAGCGACCGCCAGCCGGCGCTCAATGCCTTCAAGCTGGCCCGCCAGCGCGAGCGCGCGGCCTCGGACAAGATCGGCCAGGCGCTGGTGGACAGCTTCATCACCCCGATCGAGCGCGAGGACATCGAGGCGCTCGGTTCGGCGCTGCACAAGATCCCCAAGCAGGTGGAGAAGTTCGCCGACCGCTATTCGCTGGCGATCAAGCACCTGGAGCAGATCGACTTCGCCCCGCGCGCGGCCATGCTCGAGCAGGCCGCCGGCGTGGTGAAGGACATGGTCGACGTGCTGCCCAAGATGAACCTGGATCGCACCACGGCGCTGTACGAGAAGCTGCGCGCGCTGGAGAACGAGGCCGACCGGCTGATGCTGGAACTGTACCGGGACATCTACTCCGGCCGCCTGGACTACCTGCAGATGTTCCTGCTCAAGGAGTTCTTCGAGATCCTGGAGAAGGCCATCGACCGCTGCCAGGAAGCCGGCGCTGTGGTCTACCAGATCGTGCTGAAGAACTCCTGATCCCATGCGCTCGAACGTCATGCCGCCCGGCTCCGGGACTTCGCACGCCGGCCTCGCCGGCTCGCGCCTGCATCGCCCATTGCCTGCCCCGGCAGGGGAGCGCGCGCCATGCTGACCCTGGTGCTGGTGGTGATCCTGGCCGCGCTGATCTTCGAGTTCATCAACGGCTTCCACGACACGGCCAACTCCATCGCCACGGTGGTCTCCACCAAAGTGCTGGCGCCTGGCTGGGCCGTGGCCCTGGCGGCGGTGACCAACCTGATCGGCGCGCTGACCGGCACCGCGGTGGCGGCCACCATCGCCACCGGCCTGATCGACACCAACGTGGTCGCCGCGTCCTCGCAGGTGATCCTGTGCGCGCTGCTGGGCGGCATCGTCTGGAACCTGATCACCTGGTGGAAGGGCCTGCCGTCCTCGTCCTCGCACGCGCTGATCGGCGGCCTGTGCGGCGCGGCCCTGGCCGCCGCGCACAACAACTGGGACGCGCTGATCTGGTCGGAGAGCGCCGGCACCTGGGTCAAGAACAAGGGCCTGCTGTGGAAGGTGTTCGTGCCGATGGTGACCTCGCCGATCGCCGGCTTCGTGCTGGGCGTGCTGGTGATGCTGCTGCTGTGGGCGATCATCGCCGGCATGGCGCGCGCCGGCGGCACGCTGCGCCGCCTGGCGCGCCCGCGCTGGGTCAATGCGTTCTTCGGCAAGGCGCAGATCGCCTCGGCCGCCTACATGGGCTATGCGCACGGCCACAACGACGCGCAGAAGACCATGGGCATCATCGCCCTGACCCTGATGGGCGCCCAGCAGACCGGCGCGCTGGACGATCTGCCGCCGTGGCTGGCCTTCCTGCATCCGCAGGCGGGCGCCGGCAGCGCCGATGTGGCGCTGTGGATCGTGCTGACCTGCGCGGTGGTGATGGCCGCCGGCACGGCCTCGGGCGGCTGGAAGATCATCAAGACCCTCGGCCACAAGATGGTCAAGCTGCACCCGATCCACGGTTTCGCGGCCGAGACCAGCTCGGCCACGATCCTCACCGTGGCGGCGCATTTCGGCATGCCGGTGTCGACCACGCACAGCATCTCCACCGCGATCATGGGCGTGGGCTTCGCCAAGAATCCGAAGGCGCTGAAGATCGGGGTGATCGAGCGCATCGTGTGGGCCTGGATCCTGACCATCCCGGCCGCCGGGGCGATCGCCTATGGGTTGCTGTGGGGGTTGCAGCGGGTGGGTTGGGCGTAAGCCTGTTGGCTTTGTGCACCGGTGACGGGAAGCTTTCTAGCTTCCCGTTTTCTTTTTTGGGAAGGCAATCGCAACGGCAAAGGCTTTCGTGCCGCTTCGCGGCCCGACCTACTTTCTTTGCTCGTGCAAAGAAAGGTAGGCAAAGAAACACGCCCCGAGACGGCACGCCTGCGCTGCGCGCAGGTCCGCTCCGGGGCGAGGGATTTTCCAAGGGGACATCCTGTCCCCTCGGAAAACGCCGCACATCCCTGTGCGGCGCCCTGCGGGTCTTGTCCTCGCCCCTCCGCCGTGCCTCACGGGGATCTGAAAGTCCAAAGCAGAAGCAACCGCAACAGCCGAAGCCGTCGTGCTTTGGTTTTTGCTTCTGCTGTTGCTCTATCCCCTCCCTTGAGGTCGGGCGGAGGACGACGGGTCAAACCCGAAGGGCGACGCGCAGGACGCGCGTCGTTTTTGGAAGGGACATGGATGTCCCTTCCAAAAATTCCCGGCGACCGGAGCGGACTTTTCGCGTAGCGAAAAGCCGACCGCCAGGGTGTGCTTGACCAGACATTCGTCTGTGGAAAAGCGCTTCTTTGGCCTACCTTTCTTTGCACAAGCAAAGAAAGGTAGGCCGGGCGGCGAAGCCGCACGAAAGCTTTTGCTTTCAGGAAAGCGTACGCCGTAACACCTAAACCCAGCTGCGGGGCAGGGCTAAACTCCAGCCCATGCCCCCCGACCTCTCCACCCCCGAAGCGCGCGCCACCGCCATCCTCCAGGCCATCCGCGCCGTGCCGGCAGGCCAGGTGGCGGCCTACGGCGAGATCGCGCGGCGGGCCGGGCTGCCGGGCCGGGCGCGGCTGGTCGCGCAGGTGCTGCGCAAGCACGGCGCGCCGGATCTGCCCTGGCATCGCATCCTGCGCTCGGACGGCTCTATCGCCTTCGAGGAAGGCAGCCGCGGCTGGCGCGAACAGAGCCAGCGGCTGCGCGCGGAGGGCGTGCGCGTGGTCAAGGGCAAGGTGGTCGGCCAGCAGGCCGCGGCCAGCGTGGACGAGCAGATCTGGGGCATCGGCTGAGTCCAGGCGCCGCGCCTTCTTCCCGGCCACCCGGCAGTCCTGGCTGACCTCGTCTTACGCGGGGCTGGCCCTCGCGTGCAGAGGACACACTGCGCGTCTCGAGCCGCTGTCGCGAAGGGCGCCACCGCCGGCGCGACGCATGCCCAACTGACGGTCCGGCCCGGCCCTGGCACCCCACAGGCTTGCGCGAGCGCTCAGCCGGCCGCACGTATCATGCGTCCCGCTTCCCACTCCCGCTTCGAGGCCTTCGATGTTTCCGCGACTGCAGCCTGCGACCCAGGCGCTCCTGATCGCCAATGTGGCGATGTTCCTGCTGCAGATGGTGATGCCCGATGCGCTCACCGCGCGGCTGCTGCTGTGGCCGATCGGGGCGGGCCAGTTCTACGACGGGGCCGGCTTCATGCCCTGGCAGCTGGTCACCGCCGGCTTCATGCATGCCGGGCTGCCGCATCTGTTCTTCAATATGCTGGCGCTGTGGATGTTCGGCTCGGCGCTGGAGATGGTGTGGGGGCAGAAGCGCTTCTACACCTACTACCTGGTCAGCCTGGTCGGCGCCAACGTGCTGCAGGTGATCGTCGGTACGCTGCTGCTGATGCAGGGCCAGCCGCCGGTGCCGGTGCTGGGCGCATCGGGCGCGGTCTTCGCGCTGCTGCTGGGCTACGGGATGCTGTTCCCCAACCAGCGCATGATCGTGTTTCCCATCCCGATGGAGATCAAGGCGCGCACGCTGGTGATCATCTACGGTGCGGCGGAGCTGTTCTTCGCCTACACCGGGCGCCAGCCGGGCGTGGCGCATTTCGTGCACCTGGGCGGCATGCTGTTCGGCTGGCTGCTGATCCGCTACTGGCGCGGGCAGCCGCCGTTCAAGCGTGGCGGTGGGCGCGGCGGCAACTCGCGCTTCCGCGTGGTGCGATAGCGCCAGGCGTAGATGCAAAAGAAAAACGCGGCCCGGGGGCCGCGTTTTTCTTTGCTCAGGAAGCGAAGCCGCTCAGCGCCAGATGCCGATCTGCTCGGCCGCCGGGCGCACCATCGGATTGCCCGCCTTGCACTCGAAGGTCGCACCGAACTCCGGCTGGTTCTGCAGCGTGGCATCGCTGCGCACGGGGCCGGGGGCATGGGTGTCGCTGGCCTGGCGCAGCGTGGCCTCCTGCGGGGCGACCTGCTGGGCCCACAGCTGCGACCAGCTGCGGAAGAAGGTCTGCTTGGCGCCCGGGTTGGCGGCCGGCTGGGCGGCGCTGAAGGCGTCCCAGGCCAGCTCCACACCGGACAGGTCGGCCAGGTCCTCGTCGCGGGTCAGCGTGCCGTTGACGTTGGTGGCGGTCAGGCCCGGGTAGGCGTAGCCGTTGTACTGGCTGGTCACCCGCGCGCCCAGGGCAGTCCAGGCGGTCACATCGGCCGGAGTCCACCAGTCGCGCAGCTGGCCGCTGGCGTCGATCATGCGGCCCTTGGCGTCGAAGCCGCGGGTCATCTCGTGCCCGACCAGCGAACCGAAGGCGCCGTACAGCGCCGACACATCGCGCTTGGCGTCGAACACCGGCGGCTGCAGCACCGCGGCGGTGACGATCAGGCGGTTCTGGGCCAGGTCGTAGGCCAGCGCCGGCTGCTGCGGCAGCACGTTCCAGCGGCGCTCGGCGTTGCCGCGGCCGATGCGCTTCATCTCCTCGCGGTGGCGCCAGGTGCTGGCGATGAGCATGTTGCCGCCGAAGCTGCCGCGGCCCATGGGCTGCACGGTGTAATCCAGATCGCGCTTGGGCGCGCCGATCTCGATATCCAGCTTGGCCAGCTTGGCCTTGGCCTCGGTCTTGGCCTGCGGGCTCATCCAGGCGTTGCGGTCCAGCGCACGATCCAGCGCGTCGCGCACGCCCTTGGCGATGGCGTCGGCCTGCTCGCGGGTGGTCTGCGGCAGGTAGCGCGCGGTGTATTCGCGGCCCAGCATCGGGCCGGCGGCGGTGTTGATCGCCTCCAGGACCGACACCCAGCGCTCGTCGGGCTGCGTCTTTCCTTCCAGCACGCGGCCGCGGAAGTTGTAGGACGCATCGCGCCAGGACTTGGCCAGGTACGGCGCCATGGCATCGCCCACGCGCCAGCGCAGGTAGGCCTTCCACTGCTCCGGCGGCAGGCTCTTGACCAGCGTGTCCAGCTGCGCGAACAGGTTGGGATCGGCCAGCGAGACGGTGTCGTCCTTCACGCCCTGGGCCTGCAGGAAGTCGGCCAGCTGCAGCGCCTTGTACTGCTTCTTCAGGTCGGCGACCGGGACCGGCGCGTAGTTGTTGAACGGGTTGGCCAGCTGCTCCAGCGGACGCGAGGCGGTGGCCAGGCGGGTCTCCAGGTCGATGACCTGGGCCGACTGCGCGTCGAGCTGGTCGGCCGGGGTGCCGGTCAGGGCCAGGATCTGCTTGACGTAAGCGCGGTAGCGGCCCAGCAGCTCGCGCGTGGGCGCGTCGCCGCGGGTGTAGTAGGCCGGGTCGGGCAGGCCCAGGCCGCCCTGCATGAAGTAGCCGATGTGGCGGTCCAGCGCCTTCAGATCCACGTCCGGGCTGAAGTTGAACGCCACCGGGATGCCGACCTGGTGCAGGGCCGCGATGGCGGCCGGCACGTCCTTGTTCTTCTTGATGCCGTTGATGCGGTCCAGCAGCGGCGCGATGGGCTTGGCGCCGTCGGCCTCGACGGCCGCCTCGTCCAGGCCGCTGGCCCAGAAGTCGCCCAGCAGCTTCTGCACGTTGCCCTGCGGGGACTGCATGGCGCCGTCCAGCAGCGCCTTCTGCTGCTGCAGGCTGTAGTCGCGCATGTTGCCCAGCGCGGAGATGGCGCCCACGCCGGCCGGCAGCGGGTTGGCCTTGAGCCAGTCGGCGTTGGCGGCGGCGTAGAAATCGGTGCACTCGGCGCTGACCGCCGGTGCCTTCTTGGCGGGCGCCTTCTTCGACTTCTTCTGGGCGAAGGCATCGCCGCTGCCCAGCGCGACGAGCAGGGCCAGGGCGAGCAGGGAGGGCGTACGGGCGTGGCGCAAAGGCGTCATCTTGAGACTTCTAGGTGGTCGAAGGCGCGGATTCTAGCAATGCGCCGGTGATCGCCGGTGCAAGAACTTCGCACGCGTTCAGCGGTTCAGCTGCGCAGCGCCTGCCATAGGCCGACGGCTGCGAGGATGACCACGATCCAGGTCAACAGACCGACCACGGCTGCCACGGTGTCCGACTGCTCGCGACCGGGCCGCAGGAGGCCCAGCACGCCGTAGCCGACGCCCTTGATCAGGAGTTCAAGCACCAGTTCGACCAGCATCCGCCCAATGAATCGGCAGATCCCGCCAAGTGCGTCTCCGGCCAGGTCATCGAGTGGCATGGGCATCCCTGCGTGTTGCGGTGTCCTGTTGCATGGTGCCCGAAAACCCGAAGGCCCGGACGAGCCGGGCCTTCGGTGCAGCGTTGAAGCGGTGACGCAGGCTTACCAGATCACCACGCGCTTGTCGTCCGGGCGGACCATCGCATCGCCGGCCTTGCACTGGAAGGCGCTGGCGAAGGCCGGCATGTTGGACGGGGCGGCGATGGCGCGCAGGGACATCGGCGCATGCGGATCGGCGTTGAGGTAGACGATGGCCTGCTTCTCGCGCACCGCGCCGCGCCACACGCGGGCCCAGTTGAGGAAGAAGCGCTGGTCCGGGGTGTAGCCGTCGATCTGCTTGCCGGCCTCTTCCGGGTGCTGCTTCAGCGCGGTCTGCAGCGCGTCGTAGGCCACGTTCACGCCGCCCAGGTCGGCGATGTTCTCGCCCAGGGTCAGCTGGCCGTTGACATGCAGGTCCGGCTTGCCCTCGATCGGGGAATAGGCGTTGAACTGGTCCACCAGCTTCTTGGTGCGCTCCTCGAACTTGGTGCGGTCTTCCTTGGTCCACCAGTTGACGTTGTTGCCGGCGCCGTCGAACTGGCTGCCTTCGTCGTCGAAGCCGTGGCTGGCCTCGTGGCCGATGACCGCACCGATGCCGCCGTAGTTGAGCGCGTCGTCGGCCTTGGCGTCGAAGAACGGCGGCTGCAGGATCGCGGCCGGGAAGTTGATCGTGTTGTCGGTCGGGTTGTAGTACGCGTTGACCGTCTGCGGGGTCATGCCCCATTCCTTGCGGTCGGTCGGCTTGCCGATCTTGGCGATGTCGTACTGGTAGTTGAACTTCTGCGCGGCCTGCAGGTCGCCGTAGTAGTCACCGCCCTTGATCTGCAGCCCGGCCCAGTCGCGCCAGGTGTCCGGGTAGCCGATCTTGGGCAGGAAGGTATCCCACTTGGCGATCGCCTTGGCCTTGGTCTCGGCGCTCATCCAGTCCAGGTTCTCGATGCGCGCCTTGAGCGCGTTGCGCACGTTGTCCACCAGCTCGGTGGCGCGGGCCTTGGCTTCCGGGGTGAACACCTTGGCCACGTACAGCTGGCCCAGGCCCTCGCCCATGGCGTGGTTGACCGAGCCCAGCACACGCTTCCAGCGCGGCTTCTGCTGCGGCTGGCCGGACAGGGTCTTGCCCCAGAAGTCGAAGCTGGCGTCGGCGAACGGCTTGCTCAGCGCGTTGGCGGCGCCGTCGATGGCGTGGAAGCGCAGGTAGGCCTGCCACTGCGCGGTCGGCGCGCTGACCAGCAGCTTGTCGAACTGGGCGAAGAACTTGGGCTGGGACAGCGAGAAGCCCTGGTCGATGCTCACGCCCTGGGCGTTAAAGAAGTTCTCCCAGGAGAAGTGCGGGGTGACCTTGTCGGCCTGCGCCACGGTGACGAAGTGGTACTGGTTCTTCGGGTCGCGCGCTTCCACCGGCGAGAGCGTGGCGGCGGCCAGCGACTTCTCCAGGTCGAACACCTGCTGGGCCTGCGCCTTGGCCGCATCGGCCGGCGTGCCGGTCAGCTCGAAGGCCTTGGCGATATAGGCCTGGTAGGCCTCGCGGATGTCGGCGTACTTGGGATCGGTGTAGTAGTCCTTGGTCGGCAGGCCCAGGCCGCCCTCGTTGGCGTAGGCGATCTGCTTGTCGGCGTGCTGGAAGTCGGCGCCGGCGCCGAACTCGAACACCTGGCCATCGCCCTGCGCGTAGCGGTCGACGATGTACTTGACCACGTCCTGGTTGGTCTTCAGCCCGGCGATGGCGTCCAGAGTGGGCTGGATCGGCGTGTAGCCCAGCTTGTCGATGGTGGCCTCGTCCATGCCCGCCGCGTACAGCGCGCCGATCTTGTGCTCGACGCTGTCGCTGGCCGCGCTGGTGTTCTTGGCCGCGGCCTCGACCAGCTCGTGCTGGGTGTTGAGGCTGGTCTCGGCCAGCGCGTTGAACGCGCCCCAGCTGGTGCGGTCGTCCGGGATCGGGTTGGCCTTGACCCACTTGGCGTTGACGAAGCCGTTGAAGTCGTTGCAGGCGTCGATGTTCTTGTCCAGCTCGGACACGTCGAAGGACGGAGTGGCCGGCGCGGCGGCGGCCGTGGCCGGCGGCGGCGCGGAGGCGGCCGGCTCGGCGGGCTTGTCCTGCTTGCAGGCGGACAGGGCCGTGGCGACGGCCAGGGACAGGGCGATCAGTTTCGGTGCGTTCACGTCGTTGGACTCACAGCCCGCAAGGGGCATTGGAAGGTGCCGCTTGGGCACGAAGAGGGCGAAGAAGCGAGGCGCCTGCGCGCCTGGCCGTGAGGGAAGGGGCTACCAGATCACCACGCGGTGCGCGTCGTCGCGGACCATCGCATCGCCGGCCTTGCAGGCGAAGGCGGCGGCGTAGGCCGGCATGTTCGATGGCGCGCCGATGGCGCGGAACTGGGCCGGGGCGTGCGGGTCGGTCTTCAGGCGAACGGCCAGCTCCTCGGGCTTGAAGTTGCGACGCCACACGGTGGCCCAGTTGAGGAAGAAGCGCTGGTCCTGGGTCAGGCCATCGATCTTGGGATCCTCCTTGCCGGCGTTGGCCGCCTGCATCGCGTCGAAGGCGGTGTTCAACCCGCCCAGGTCGGCGATGTTCTCGCCCAGGGTCAGCTGGCCGCTGACCTTGCCCTGCGGCGTGGTGTAGCCATCGAACTGGGCGATCAGCGCGGCGGCGCGCGCCTTGAAGGCCTGGAAATCCTGCTGCGTCCACCAGCCCGGATCGTCGATGAAGTTGCCCGACGGCCCGAAGCGGCTGCCCTGGTCGTCGTAGCCGTGGGTCATCTCGTGGCCGATCACCGCGCCGATGCCGCCATAGTTGAGCGCCGCGTCGGCCTTGGGATCGAAGAACGGCGGCTGCAGGATCGCGGCCGGGAACACGATCTCGTTCTGCTGCGGGTTGTAGTAGGCGTTGATCGTCTGCGGCGTCATGCCCCACTCGGTGCGGTCCACCGGCTTGCCGATCTTGGACAGCTCGTAGCGATAGTTGAACGTCTGCGCGGCCAGCACGTTGCCGATGTAGCTGTCGCGGCTGGTATGCAGGCCGGACCAGTCGCGCCACTTGTCCGGGTAGCCGATCTTGGGCGTGAAGGTGTTCCACTTCTCGATGGCCTTGGCCTTGGTCGCCTCGCTCATCCAGTCGAGCTTCTCGATGCGCGCCTTCAGGGCGGTGCGCAGGTTGCCCACCAGCGTTTCCATCTGCGCCTTGGCCTCGGCCGGGAAGGCGGCCTTGACGTACAGCTGGCCCAGGGTCTCGCCGGCCTGGCGGTTGAGCGTGGCCAGCACGCGCTTGGGCAGCGGACGGATCTGCTGCTGGCCGCGCAGGGTCTTGTTCCAGAAGGCGAAGTGCTCATCGACGAAGGGCTGGCTCAGGTACGGGCTCGCGTCGTCGATGGCGTGGAAGCGCAGATAGGCCTGCCAGGTCGCCGGGGCGGTATCGCCCAGCATCGCCGAGACCTCCTGGTGGAAGGCCGGGATGGCCAGCGAGAACTGCTTCGGCGCGGCCACGCCCTGGGACTTGAAGAACGCGCTCCAGGACCAGTTGGGGGTGAGCTTGTCGGCCTGCTCCAGCGTGACCGGGTTGTAGGACAGCTTGGCGTCGCGCGAGAGCTCGGTGCTGGTCTTGGAGACCTTAGCCAGGCGCGTCTCGAAGGCGATGACCTCGCCGGCCTGCGTGGCCGCGGCCTGCGCCGGGACGCCGGCCAGCTCCAGCGTGCGGGCGATGTGCGCCTGGTAGGCCTGCAGCTTGGCCTTGTTGTCGGCCTTGGTGTAGTACTCCGGATCGGGCAGGCCCAGGCCGCCCTGGAAGGCGTAGGCGATGTTGACGCTGGAGTCCTTGAAGTCCGGGCTGGCGCCGAAACCGAACAGCGGGTTGCGCCCGGCCGCCGCTTCGCTGCGCAGGTAGTCGGTGATGCGCGCGCTGTCGCTCAGCCCGTCGATGGCGGCCAGCGTGTCCTTGAGCGGGTCCAGACCCTGCGCATCGATCTTGGCCCGGTCCATGCCGGTGGCCCAGAAGTCGCCGACGATCTTGGTCACGCCCGTAGCGTCGGTGCCGGCGGCGGCCTGTTCGGCCAGCTGCTGCTGCACCGCTTCCGAGCGCTCGCTCAGCACCTCGAAGCTGCCCCAGCTGGTGCGGTCGGCCGGCACCGGGTTGGCGGCCAGCCACTTGGCGTTGGCGTAGGCGTTGAGGTCCTTGCACGCCGCATCGGTCGGGCCCAGGTCGGTGGGCAGGAAGGCGTTGAACGCCGGCAGCTTGGAGACATCCACGGCCAGGGCCGGCGGGGTGGCCGGCGCCGCTGCGGCGGCGGGCGCGGTGGGTGGCGCCTTGTTGCAGCCGGCCAGGGCGGCGGCGATGGACAGGGACAGCAGGAGCGGGCTCTTCTGGGACAGGTTCACTGGGGCTTCCGTTCGGGACTGGCGATGCCGGTCGCCCCCACGGGGGCGGGCAAGGGGGCGACTGTAGCTCGCCGGTCGGGGTGGCGCGGGGTGTCGAAGGTCATGGCCCGCGCCGCCGCTTCAGCGGGCGAAGGGCTCGCGCACGGCCACCAGGTCGCGGGTGGCGCGCAGCAGCAGGTCGGCGCCCTGCAGGTCCTCGGCCTGCAGGCTGGCCAGGCCCAAGCGCAGGGGCTGGCCGGCGGTGGCCGGGCCGGCGCGGCCCGGGCGGCCCTCCAGATCGGCCTGCAGCGCGGTGGCGACCAGCGCGGCCACATGCGCCTGCGCGCCGCCCAGCAGCGCGGCGAAGCGCCCGGCGTCCAGGCGCGCGGCCAGGTCGTGCGGTCCCTGCGCGCGCAGGCGCAGGGCGCCGGCCACGGCGGCGGCCAGTTCGCCGCTGTCCTGGGCCGAGGACGCGCCGGGACGGATCTCGACCAGCAACAGCGACAGGGGCGCACGCCGGCGGCGGGCGCGGCGCACCGCCTGCTCCAGGCGCAGGTCGAAGCCGGCGCGGTTGGCCAGGCCGGTCTGCGGATCGGTCAGGCCGCGCTGGCGCACGCGACGCCAGGCGCGCACGCCGCCCGCGGCCAGGCCGACGGCCAGCACCAGCAGCGCCGGCATCGGCGGGAACCACGCCCCGGCCAGCAGCAGCGCCCAGCACAGCAGCGCGGTCACGCCCACGGCCACGACCATGGGCGCCCACAGCCGCCGCAGGCCGGGCAGGCCCAGCAGCAGCAAGGGCAGGGTGACCAGCATGATCGACAGCAGCGCCTGCGCGCCGACCGGCATCGGCCAGATGGCGTTGCCTTCCAGCAAGCGGGCCAGCGCATTGGCCTGGACGTCGAGCGCGGGCAGGGTGCGCCCGCCGGGCGCGCGCAGGCGCTCGGTGGGCGCGTCAAGCCGGCCGACCAGCGCCACCCGTCCGGCCAGCGCGTCGGCGCCCACGCGGCCGTCCAGCACGCCGGCCGCCGAGACGCGGGCGATCCGCGTCTGCGCATCGGGGTAGGGCAGCAGCACGGTCTGGCTGCGCACCCAGTGCGCCTGTGCTGGCCAAGCGGCAGGCGGCACGGAGGTCGCTGGACTCGTTGCGGCCGGCGTGCGGGCATCGCGCCCGGCCAAGGCCGCGAGCGCGCTGGCGAAGGCGGGCCAGCGCGCGCTACCCAGGCCGGCGCGCAGCGGCAGGCGCCGGGCGATGCCGTCGCGGTCGACTTCGACGTCCACATGGCCCAGCCCGGCGGCGGCCTGGATCAGTTCGCCGGCCGGCAGCAGCGCGGTCGCCGGCTGCGGCGCCGGCGGCAGGTCCGGCACCACCGGCAGCACGACCGCGCCGTTGCGGGCGATCGCCTCGGCCAGCAGCGCATCGCCCTGCGGATCGAACAGGCTCGGCTGGGCCAGCAGCAGCTGCAGCCCGACCGCGCGGGTGCCGGCGGCCGAGAGCCGGTCCACCAGCGCGGACAGTTCGCGCCGCGGCCAGGGCCACGGGCCGAGCTGGCGCTCGCTGTCCGCATCGATGGCGATCACCACCACCCGCGCATCGGCCGGCCGCACGCGCCCGGCGGCCAGGGTGTCGAACAATGCGGCATCCAGCGGTGCGGTGACCTGCGAGACGGTCAGCAGGACCACCAGCGCCGAGGCGCCCAGCGCCGTCAGCAGGCGCGCGCCGACGCCGGCGCGACCGGCCAGCCACCGCCGCGCGCCACGGTTTGGGACGGAGCGCGTGTTCACGCTACGCTGGATCTTCCGTTGGGGATCGGCATGTCCGGAGCCTCGCGCGGGGTGTCCCACGATCGGCACGAGTGTATGCAGGCCAGCCACAAACCGTACAAGCCGTCACGAAAATCGCGGCGCGTGAGCCCGCCGCCCTGCGACGTGCTGCTGGTTGGCGGCGGCCACAACGGCCTGACCTGTGCGGCCTATCTGGCCCGCGCAGGGCTGCGGGTCACCGTGCTGGAGCGGCGCGGCGTGGTCGGCGGCGCGGCGGTGACCGAGGAATTCCATCCGGGCTTCCGCAACTCGGTGGCGTCCTACACCGTTTCGCTGCTGCAGCCGCGCGTGATCGAGGACCTCGACCTGCGCGGTCACGGCCTGCGCATCGTCCCGCGCCGGCGCGGCAACTTCCTGCCGCTGCCCGATGGCCGGTACCTGCTCACCGGCGCCGGCCAGACCCAGGCGCAGGTGGCCAAGTTCTCCGCGCGCGACGCGCAGGCCCTGCCGGCCTACGAGGCACGGCTGGAGGCCATCGCCGACGTGCTGCGCGCGCTGGCGCTGCAGCCGCCGCCCAACGTCACCGACGCGGGCTGGTGGAAGGCGCTGCCCGAACTGCTGCGTGGCGCCCGGCTCGGGCGTCGGCTGATGACGCTGGACGCGACGCTGCGCCAGGAGCTGCTGGACCTGTTCACGCTCTCGGCGGCCGAGTACCTAGACCGCTGGTTCGAGAGCGCGCCGATCAAGGCGCTGTTCGGGTTCGACGGCGTGGTCGGCCACTACGCCAGCCCGTACACACCGGGCACGGCCTATGTGCTGCTGCACCACGTGTTCGGCGAGGTCGAGGGCGTCAAGGGCGCCTGGGGCCATGCCATCGGCGGCATGGGCGCCATCACCCAGGCCATGGCCGCCGCCGCGCGCGCGGCCGGCGCCACGATCCGCACCGACGCCGGCGTCGAGGAGGTCCTGGTCGAAGGCGGCCGCGCGGTCGGCGTGCGGCTGCACACCGGTGAGGCGCTGCGCGCGCGCTGCGTGGTGGCCAACGTCAACCCGAAGCTGCTCTACCAGCGCCTGCTGCGCGCCGAGCATGTGCCGCCGGCCACCGCCGAGCGCATGGCGCACTGGCGCTGCGGCTCGGGCACCTTCCGCATGAATGTCGCCCTGGCGCGGCTGCCGTCCTTCAGCGCGCTGCCCGGCGAGGGCGACCACCTCACCGCCGGCATCATCCTGGCGCCGTCGCTGGACTACATGGACCGCGCCTACCTCGACGCGCGGTCCCACGGCTGGGCGCGCGCGCCCATCGTCGAACTGCTGATTCCCTCGACCCTGGACGACGCGCTGGCACCGCCCGGCCAGCACGTGGCCAGCCTGTTCTGCCAGCACGTCGCCCCGCAGCTGCCCGACGGCCGCAGCTGGGACGACCATCGCGAGGAAGTGGCCGACCTGATGATCGCCACCGTCGAGCGCTACGCGCCGGGCTTCGCCGCCTCGGTGCTGGGCAGGCAGATCAAGAGCCCGCTGGATCTGGAGCGCGACTTCGGCCTGATCGGCGGCGACATCTTCCATGGCGCGCTGACGCTCAACCAGCTGTTCGCCGCGCGCCCGGCGCTGGGGCAGGCGGACTATCGCGGCGCGATCCCAGGTCTTTATCTCTGCGGTGCCGGCACTCATCCCGGCGGCGGGGTCACCGGCGCGCCCGGCCACAATGCCGCCCAGGTGGTCATCGGCGACCTGCGCTGACCTGCCGCGGGCGCCGCGATGCGTGCATTTGGTGACAACCGGCACTGCCTGGGACGGCCGGCGGCGTCCAGTATCGGCCGACTCCGCCGGAAGCTGCCGCCATGTGGATGGACTTCGCGCTCGCCGCCCTGCATCACCTGCTGCTGTTCGGCCTGATCGCCATGCTCGTGGCCGAATCGGTGCTGCTGTCGCGGCCGCTGGACGCGTCCGGCGTCGGCCGGCTGCTGCGGCTGGATCGGGGCTATGGGCTGACGGCCGGGCTGCTGCTGGGGGCCGGCCTGTGGCGGGTGTTCGGCGGCATCGAGGGCGCCGACTTCTATCTGCACAACCCCTGGTTCTACGCCAAGCTGGGCTGCTTCGTCCTGGCCGCGCTGGTGTCGCTGTGGCCGACGCTGCGCTTCCTGCGCTGGCGACGCGCGCTGACCGGCGATGCCACCTTCCTGCCGTCGCCGGCCGAGACCGCCCGGGTGCGCGGGGCGATCCGTTTCCAGCTGGGGCTGATCGCGCTGATCTTCGTGCTGGCCGCCGGCATGGCGCGCTACGGCGGGCTGCGGGTCTGATCGCGCGCGATGGCCTGGTCCGACGGTCCCGCGCGTTGTCGTGGGAGACCTTTGATGAGACGAGGCAGCGCATGCGAGTGACAGGCATCGGCGCCGCGCTGGCGGTCTGGCTGGCGGTGAGCATGCCGGCCCCGGCCGCCGCGCCAACCCCCATGGCGCATCCCATGCCGCCGCAGGGCTGCCGGCCCGTGGCCGAGCGCACCGGCGAGGTCGGGTGCTGGATCATCGGCGAGCAACCGGTCGACCCCCTGCCGCAGCCGCCGTACTGGCAGATCGACCGCTTCCCCGACCGCGCCAGCGCCGAGGCGGCACGCTCGCCCAACGGTCTGGTGCTCGAATCGCTGGGCGAGGTCTGGCTGATGACCATCGCCGGCAAGGACTGGACGCCGCCGGCCGGGGCGACGCATCGCGCCAGCATCGGGCCGCTGCCGGTCGATCCGCGCCACGCCTATGCGGCGCAGTACATGGAAGCGGTGTTCACGCCCGGCATGGTCTCGCGCACCCATGTGCACTCGGGGCCGGAAGCCTGGTTCACGCTCAGCGGCGAGACCTGCCTGGAGACGCCGCAAGGCATCGTTCTGGACCGGCCGGGCGACACCGGACGGATCATCCCGGGCGGCCCGCCGATGGCGCTGATGGCCACCGGCGATCAGCTGCGCCGCGGGCTGGTGCTGATCCTGCACGACGCCACGCAGCCGGCCACGACCGTGGTCCAGGACTGGACGCCCAAGGGGCTGTGCGAGGCGCGGCTCAAGCCCGCATCGCATTAGTGCCTGGCGTGGGCCTTGCGTTTCGACGCGACGCCCGTCGCCCGCATCAGCGCTCCGGCGGATCGGCGTCGATCACCTGCAGATGCACGCCCGTGGTCCGCGGCAGCACGCTGGCATCGGTGGCCACCAGCACGGTGCCCGGCTGCACCAGCGGCAGCACCTGGGCCTTGAACGCCTCGGGGATCACCACCTGTCGCGCCAGGTCCTCGGGCAGCGGCGCGCCGGCGTCGTCCTCGCTGCCGGGCACGCCGATGCCGATCCATTCGGGCATCGGCGTCGTCGGCGTCACGCTGCCGGCGGCCGGCGGCACATAGCCAGCCTTGACCACGTAAGCGTGCGTGCCGCTGCGCAGGTCCGGGCCGCCCAGCTTGATGCGCGTGCGTCCGATCTCCACCCCGTCGCGGTAGACGAACAGGATCCGGTCGGTGCGGCTGAGCACCACCGACAGCGGGCCCTTGCTCGCCCGCGACGGATCCCAGCGCCAGGGCTGGCCGTCCTCCAGCAGGGGCATGTCCACGTCCTTGCCGGTGGACGGGTCGATCGGGCTGAGTGCGCCCGGGTGGACCAGGTCGGCGGCCGAATGTCCCGCTTCGGCCACGACCACGACCATGCCCATGGTCGAGGCGTCGAACAGCTTCTGCGCGAAGCCGGTCGGCAGGTGCACGCAGCCGTGCGATTCGGGATAGCCGGGCAGGCCACCGGCGTGCAGGGCCACGCCGTCCCAGGTCAGCCGCTGCTGGTAGGGCATCGGCGCGCTGTTGTACTTGTTGGAGCGGTGGTCCTTGTCCTTCTGCAGGATGGTGAACACCCCGGTCGGCGTCTCGTAGCCGGCCTTGCCGGTGCTGACCGTGCTCCAGGCCATCAGGATGCCGTTGCGATACACATAGGCGCGCTGTTCGGTCAGGCTGACGATCACCGCCATCGGCCCGGCGCTCTTGTCATCGCCGGCCCACACCCATTGCCCAGGCTTGAGATCGGCCGCGGCCGTATCGATCGGACGCGACTGTCTGTCTCCCCAGAACGGCACCGCCGCCAGCGCCAGCAGCGGCACCAGCGCGATCAGACCCAACACCTTGGCATAGCGCCGCATCGTGGCCTCCTGGCCGTCCGAAGTGGCGATCAGCCTAGCGCGCGGCGATCGCGGTGCCGTGATCGGCCTTGGGCGCGCGCTGCAGGCGCGCCATCGCGCACTGGGCCAGCGACGAGCGCGTCAGCCAGGCCTGTTGCGGGTAGTAGGAGAACACGAACTGGCCGTCCTTCATCACATCGATGATCGGCTTGGCCATCGCCGCGCGCACCGCCGGGCAGCCCCAGCTGCGGCCCAGGCGGCCCAGCTTCCTGCCAGCCTCGGCGCTGACGTAGGGCGCGCCGTGCATCACGATCGCGCGGCTCATGGCCGCGTCGTTGAAGCCCGCGTCCAGGCCCTGCATGCGCAGGGAATAACCGTTCTTGCCCTGGTAGGTGTCGCGCGTGACGAACAGCCCCAGGCTGGAGGCATGCGTGCCGTCGGCGTTGGAGAAGGTGGTCGGCACATCGCCGCCCGAGCCCTGGCCGTGCGCCACCAGCTCCTTGTACAGCAGCTTGTGCCTGGCCAGATCGAATACCCACAGCCGCGGCGTCAGCGAGGAGCGGCTGTAGTCGATCACCGCCAGCCGCTGCGCATTCACCCCGGTGCCGTGGGCCTGGGCGCACTGCATCGCCGACAGGCCCAGCGCCAGCACCTGCGGATCGGCATCCGGCGCCAGCGCAGCCAGCGAGGGCGGCGCGTCGTGGGCGGCAGGCAGGGCGGGTGCCGGCAGGGCCGATGAGGCCCCGCGGGACGAGGCGATGGTGGGCGAATGCGCGGCACCGGGCAGCGCAGTGACCAGCGCCACCAGCGCCGGAATCAGGACAGGCTTCATGGCGGGCATTCTAGCCAGACGCGGCGGCGCCTTCCTGACTGGGGGGCGCGGGCTCCGAATCCAGCTGCGCGCTGCGCTGAGTGGTGGCGCAAGGTTCGGGGCAGCGCTCGGCCAAACGGGCGGGTCAGCCCTCGGCCGCTTCCAGCCGCAGGCGCTCTTCCAGGGCGTGGCCCAGGTAGGCCCGGATGGCGTGGCGCATCAGATAGAGCAGCGGGATCATCGCTACCGCGGCAAGCATCTTGTAGCCGTAGTTGACGGTGCTGATGGCCAGGAAGCGAGACATGGGCCAGTGCTGGGGCCCAAGCACGAAGGCGATGTAGAGCACCACGAAGCTGTCGACCAGCTGCGAGACGGCGGTCGAGCCGGTGGCGCGCAGCCAGACGTACTTTTCGCCGGTGCGGCGGCGGATGTGGTGGAACACCGCCACGTCGATCACCTGGCCCAGCAGGAAGGCCACGATCGAGCCGCCGATCGACCACAGCCCCTGGCCGAAGATCGCGGCGAAGGCCGCCTGATAGTCCGGCACGCCCTGGCTCTGCGCGGCGCCCACCCACCAGCCGGCGGGCGCGACCTGGATGGCGGCGTAGGCGAACAGGAAGCCGTACACGATCAGCGCCACCGCCACCCACGAGACGAAGCGCACGCCGCGGGTGCCGAAGAACTCGTTGATGGTATCGGTCAGCACGAACACGAACGGCCACAGCAGGGTGCCGACGGTAAAACTCAGCGAGCCGGTCTGCCCGAACAGATTCCACTGCAGCGGCGCGATGCCGAGAGTGTCCTCCAGCGCGAAGATCTTGACCCCGATGAACTCGGCCAGCACCGCGTTGACGCACAGGAAGGCCGCCAGCCCGATGAACAGCCGCACCGCGCGGTCATCCAGCGTGCGCGGCGGCGCACTCACGCCAAGCGATCGCCGCGCCGGGTGAACGGCATCGAGTCCGGTGCGATCGCGCCACCGGAGATGATGAAGCTCATGGCCTGGTCGACCGTCCAGTCGGTGGGAGTGAGCTGGTCCACCGGGACGATCTCCAGATAGCCGCCGGTGGGATTGGGCGTGGTCGGCACATAGACGGCCGCCAGCTCGCGGCCGGTGCCTTCCTCGCGCATGACCCGCGTCACCAGCCCAACGGTCTTCATGTCCCGGTGCGGGAAGTCGATCAGCACCACGCGCTGGGTGCTGCCCGGCTTGGTCTGCAGCATGTCCAGCAGCTGGCGCGCGCCGGTGTAGATCGTGCTGGCCAGCGGCACGCGCCGGATCAGCGCCTCGAACCACTGCAGCAGCTTCTGCCCGATCACGCGGCGGGTGAGCACGCCGACCAGCAGGATCAGCAGCACGGTGGCGACCAGGGCGATCACGGCCTGGACCCAGGCGCCGGTGAACCAGGGTGCGGCCACCGGGAAGTCGCGGGCGATCTGCTGGGCCAGGGGCTCGATCAGCGGCCGGCTGGCATCGGACAACAGCACGAAAACGAACTTGATCACCACCCAGGTCAGCCAGATCGGCAGCAGGGTGAGCAGGCCGGTCAGGAACAGGCTCTGCAGGGAAGGGCGGGGGGCGGGGGTCGACATGCGCGCATTGTAACGGTGCAGCGCCGCTTACCCCCCGCCCGGCCGGGCGTTCGCGTCAGTCGGCAGCAGGGGCGGCGGGCGGGCGTGCGGCCGGCTTGAGCCGCACATAGAGCTGCTTGCGCACGCGCGCCACGACCTCGCCGTCCGCATCGGTCACATCGACCTCGAACCAGGGCAGCGACTTCTGCCCGCCCGCGGTGGCCGCGCGCACCTGGGCCAGCGCCTCATCGGTGATGCGGAACTGCGCCGTAACCTTGCCGCGCCCCGGTTTGACGAACTCGATCTCCCCGGCCTTGTCCCACACGTAATAGTCGCGCCCCAGCGCATGCATCATCAGCAGCATCCAGAACGGGTCGGTCATCGCGAACAGGCTGCCGCCGAAATGAGAGCCGACGTAGTTGCGGTTCCACGGCCGCATGCGCAGCTCGACCCGCGCCTGGCGCCAGTCCGGCGCGATCGCGGCCACGTGGATGCCGGTGAACAGGAACGGCGGCCACAGGTTCAGGCCATGGCGCAGCGTGGACGGTTTCATGACAGCCGGGCAGCGGGGATCGTAGCGGGAGGCGAGGCTACCATACGGATGGGTATGGGGCGTGGCTCGACACAGGGCGAAGTGAAAACCGAGGTAGGAGCAACTGTCTCCTCAAGTCTTAGCGCCTGCCTGTAGAGCGGAGCTTGCTCCGCTGGGGCCTTCCCCACGATCCGAACGAAAAGCAGCGGAGCAAGCTCCGCTCTACAGGTGGGCCGCCATGGCGGCTCCCACCCCGATTCTTCAGAGCCCGGCTCCGGCGATCCGCCCAGGGCCGCTGCCGATCAGAACAGCAGCGCCGACATCTTGCGGCGGTAGCGGCCGACCAGATCCTCGTCCTCGATCACGCGGAAGGCATCGATCAGCGACTTCTTCGCCAGCCCGTCCTCCCAGGCGCGGTCGCGGCGCAGCAGTTCGATGAACTGCTCCAGCGCGCCCTCGGCATCGCCGGCCACCAGCTTGTGCACGCCCAGCAGGTGGCGCGCGCGCAGGTCGCCCTCGTCCTTGGTCAGGGCCGCTTCGAGCGCCTGCGGGGCCGGCGCGTCCTTGAGCTGGGCGGCGAAGCCCAGCCGCGCCCGCGCCTTGACCGCGCGCTCGTCGGTGGACAGGTTGGCCGGCAGCGCATCGAGCAGGGTCTCGGCCTCGGCCGCCTCGCCGGTGCTCAGCAGGGCCAGCGCCAGATCCAGCTTGAACTCGTCCTTGTCGGGCTCGGCGGCGATCGCCTCGCGCAGTGCGGCGACCTGTTCGGCCGGCGACAGCGGCGCGGCTTCGGCCTGCTCGGCCTCTTCGTTGGCGGCCGGCTGCACGCCGATCTGCTCGAGCACCTTGCGCAGCTCGCCCTCGGGCAGCGCGCCGGGGATGGCGCCCAGCACCTGGCCTTCCTTGAACACGACCATGGTCGGCACCGAGCGCACCTGGAACATCGCGGCCAGCTGCTGCTCCTGGTCGACATCGACCTTGGCCACCTTGAAGGCGCCGTTGTACTCGGCGGCGAGCTTTTCCAGGATCGGCCCCAGCGTCTTGCACGGGCCGCACCAGGTCGCCCAGAAGTCGACGATGATCGGCACCTGCAGCGATTGCTGCAGGACGTCGGCCTCGAAGGTGTCGGTGGTGGCGTCGAAAACGTGCGGCTGGGCGGACATGGAGATTCCTTGCGACGGCAATGGGGGCACAGATGGAGCCGGGGCGGGGAGGATACAAGGCGCGGCCGGCCGCCATTGACAGGGGCGGCGCGGCCGCTAGCCTTGCCGGCGCATGTCTGCACCTTCCTGCCTTCCTGCCGCCTTCGACGCGGCCAAGTGCGCCGCCGCGTGATCGCCCGGGTCCGGCGACGCTGGTGGCGCGGGTGCGTGCCGGCCGCGGCCGCGCTGTGGGTCGGCGCACTGCTGGGCTTCGGCGCGGCGCTGCCGGGCTATGTGCAGTCGGTCCATCCGGTGGCGCTGCTGGGCGCGCAGGGGATTCCCGGCGCGGTGGCGTTCAACCTGTTCGGGTTCGTGTTGCCCGGCGCCTTGTGCGCGGTGGCCGCCGTGGCGCTGCGCCTGCGCCTGCCGCTGCATACCGGCTGGAGGCAGCGCATCGGCGCGCAGCTGATGTTCCTGTCCACGCTGGGCTTCGTGGCGATGGGCGTGTTCCGGCTCGACCCGGTGCGGCTGGAGGGTACGCAGACCCTGCTGCATGCCACCGCCTGGGGCCTGTGGTGGTCCACGGCACTGGCCTCGGCGCTGCTGCTGGCCGGCGGATTGCGCGGCGATCCGGCCTGGCGCGGGCTGGTGCGGGGCGGGCCGCCGCTGGCCGGGCTTGCGGTGCTGTTCGCGCTGGTGCTGCCGGCGGTGCTGCCCGATGGCCTGTCCCAGCGCGTGGCGATCCTGGCCTGGCTGGGCTGGTGCGGCCTGGCGGCAGTCAGCGGCCCGGATCGGCCGCTGACCGCGACATTGCGCGGCTGAGCGCCGCGCCGCCGGCGTACCGCGCGGGTGCGCCCGGTGGTGCGCTGCGGTAGGCTTTGCGGCTTTGCAGCCGCTCGCCGCCACGTCCCCGACCATGTCCGCCGTTCCCGAAACCCACGCCTACGACCCCAAGCGGGTCGAAACCTCCGCGCAACAGTTCTGGAATGCGACCAGGGCGTTCGAGGTCAACGAGACGTCCGACAAGCCCAAGTACTACTGCCTGTCCATGCTGCCGTATCCGTCCGGCGCGCTGCACATGGGCCACGTGCGCAACTACACCATCTCCGACGTCATCAGCCGCTACAAGCGCATGACCGGGCACAACGTCCTGCAGCCGATGGGTTGGGACGCGTTCGGCCTGCCGGCCGAGAACGCCGCGATCAAGAACAGGACCGCGCCGGCCAAGTGGACCTACGCCAACATCGCGCACATGCGCGAGCAGCTCAAGTCGCTGGGCTATGCCATCGACTGGACGCGCGAATTCGCCACCTGCGCGCCGGAGTACTACGTGCACGAGCAGCGCATGTTCACCCGCCTGCTGCGCAAGGGCCTGGCCTATCGCAAGGCCTCGGTGGTGAACTGGGACCCGGTGGACCAGACCGTGCTGGCCAACGAACAGGTCATCGACGGCCGCGGCTGGCGCTCCGGCGCGCTGGTGGAGAAACGCGAGATCCCGCAGTGGTTCCTGCGCATCACCGATTACGCCCAGGAGCTGCTGGACGGCCTGGACACGCTGGAAGGCTGGCCCGAGTCGGTCAAGACCATGCAGCGCAACTGGATCGGGCGCTCGGAAGGCCTGGAGATCCAGTTCAACGTCGAGGGCGGCCATGAGCCGCTGACGGTGTTCACCACGCGTCCGGACACGCTGATGGGCGTGACCTTCGTGTCCATCGCCGGCGAGCATCCGCTGGCGCTCAAGGCCGCGGCGGACAACCCCGAGCTGGCCGCGTTCCTGGAGCAGCTCAAGCTGGGCGGCGTGTCCGAGGCCGAGCTGGAGACGCAGGAAAAGCGCGGCATGGACACCGGCCTGAAGGCCGTCCATCCGATCACCGGCCAGACCGTGCCGGTGTGGGTGGCCAACTTCGTGCTGATGGGCTACGGCACCGGCGCGGTGATGGCCGTGCCTGGCCACGACCAGCGCGATTTCGAGTTCGCCACCAAGTACGGCCTGCCGATCGTGCAGGTGATCGAGCTGAAGGAGCCGCGCAACGAAGCCGAGGCCAGCTACGACCCCACCGAATGGCGCGACTGGTACTCGGACAAGACCCGCGAGTTCCAGCTGATCAACTCGGCCGAGTTCGACGGCCTGGATTTCCGCGGCGCCTTCGAGGCGCTGGCCGAGCGCTTCGAGCGCAAGGGCCAGGGCCAGCGCCGGATCAACTACCGCCTGCGCGACTGGGGCGTGAGCCGCCAGCGCTACTGGGGCTGCCCGATCCCGGTGATCCACTGCCCGCGTTGCGGCGCGGTGCCGGTGCCCGACGACCAGTTGCCGGTGCTGCTGCCGGAGAACGTGACCCTGGACGGGGTGAAGTCGCCGCTGAAGGCAGACCCGGAATGGCGCAAGACCACCTGCCCGGACTGCGGCGGGGCGGCCGAGCGCGAGACCGACACCTTCGACACCTTCATGGAGTCCAGCTGGTACGTGGCCCGCTACACCAGCCCGGGCGCGGCCACGATGGTGGACAAGCGCGCCAACTACTGGATGCCGGCGGACATGTACGTCGGCGGCATCGAGCACGCGATCCTGCACCTGATGTATTTCCGCTTCTATCACAAGCTCATGCGCGACGCGCGCATGGTCGACAGCGATGAGCCGGCCACCAACCTGCTGACCCAGGGCATGGTGATCGCCGAGACCTACTACCGCGAGAACCCGGACGGCTCGAAGGACTGGATCAATCCGGCCCTGGTGGACGTGCAGCGTGACGAGCGCGGCCGCATCGTCGGCGCCACGCTCGCCGCCGACGGCCTGCCGGTGCAGATCGGCGGCGTGGAGAAGATGTCCAAGTCGAAGAACAACGGCGTGGACCCGCAGGCGATGGTGGACAAGTTCGGCGCCGACACGGTGCGCCTGTTCTCGATGTTCGCCGCCCCGCCCGAGCAGTCGCTGGAATGGAACGAGGCCGGCGTGGAAGGCATGTCGCGCTTCCTGCGCCGCCTGTGGACCCAGGTGCAGCGCCATGCCGACGCCGGCACGGCGCCGGCGCTGGACGTGGCCGCGCTGAACGCCGAGCAGAAGGCGCTGCGCCGCAAGACCCACGAGACCATCGCCAAGGTCGGCGACGACTACGGCAAGCGCCACGGCTTCAACACCGCCATCGCCGCGGTGATGGAGCTGTCCAACGCCCTGTCCAAGTTCGACGATGCCAGCGACCCGGGCCGCGCCGTGCGCCAGGAGGCGCTGGAGGCCGCGGTGCTGCTGCTCAACCCGATCACCCCGCATTCCAGCCACGCGCTGTGGCAGCTGCTGGGCCATGGCGAGACCCTGCTGGAGGACCTCGCCTTCCCGCAGGCCGACGCGGCGGCCATGGTGCGCGATTCGGTGACCCTGGCCGTGCAGGTCAACGGCAAGCTGCGCGGCACGATCGAGGTCGCCGCCGACGCGCCGCGCGACCAGATCGAGGCGCTGGCCAAGGCCGAGCCCAATACCGCCAAGTTCCTGGAGGGCACGACCCTGCGCAAGGTGATCGTGGTGCCGGGCAAGATCGTCAACCTGGTGGTGGGATGAGGTCTCAAGCGCTGTTCACGCGCGATCGTGCAGGCTCGCCCGTCCGGTTGCCGCCTGCGCGCGCCTCGTCCAGACTTCCGTCCATGAATGTGACCCCGATGCTGCGCCTGCTGGCCCTGTCCCTGCTCGTGTCCGTGCTGAGCGCCTGCGGTTTCCACCTGCGCAGCAAGATCGCGCTGCCCTCCGACCTGGGCCCGGTGAAGGTCTCTGCCACCGACCAGTACAGCCCGCTGGCGCGCGATCTCTCGGTCGGCCTGAAGGCCGCCGGCGCCATCCCGGCCGACGATCCCAAGGCCAAGGTCGCCACCCTGGACATCATGTCCGAGCGCTGGGGCGACCGCCCGATCGCGCTGGACGAGCAGGGCCGCGCCCAGGAATACAGCCTGCGCTACGCGGTCGTGTTCCGCTTCCTGCGCGCCGACGGCAGCGAGCTGGTGCCGCAGCAGGTGGTCGAGCTCTCGCGCGACTACGTCGCCGAGGCGACCAACCTGACCGGCGCCACCTCCGAGCGCGAGATCCTCGCCGACGAGCTGCGCCGCGACATGTCCGCCTCGATCCTGCGCCGCATCGACAGCGTGGTGCGCGGCGTCGGCCGCCCCGGTGGCGCAACGGTGCGCTCGCCGGTCCCGCCCGCACCCTGATGGAACTGGCGCCGGACCGGCTGGTCGCCCAGAGCGCCGAGGGCGAGCTGGCGCCGGCCTACCTGATCGCCGGCCCGGAAACCCTGCTGGTGCTGGAGGCCGCCGACGCGGTGCGCCAGCGGGCGCGCGCGCTGGGCATCGCCGAGCGCGAAGTCTTCGACGTGGAAGGCCGCGACATCGACTGGGCCGGCCTGCAGGCCAGCTTCGACGCCCCCAGCCTGTTCAGCGCCCGCCGCATCGTCGAGGTACGCCTGCCGACCGGCAAGCCGGGCAAGGAGGGCGCCGAGGTCATCAGCGCGTTCTGCGCGCGGCCGCCAAGCGATGTGATTCTGCTGGTCACCGCCGGCGAGTGGAGCAAGGCCCATCGCGGCAAGTGGGCCGACGCGATCGAGCGCATCGGCGTGCTGTCGGTGGCCTGGGGGATCAAGCCGCACGAGCTGTCCGGCTGGGTGCAGGCGCGGCTGCGCGCGCGCGGCCTGCGCGCCGAGCGCGACGCCATCGCCCTGCTGGTCGAGCGCGTGGAAGGCAATCTGCTGGCCGCCGCGCAGGAGATCGACAAGCTGGTCCTGCTGGCCGCCGGGCGCACGCTGGACCTGGCGACGATGGAATCGCTGGTGGCCGACGCGGCGCGCTTCGACGTGTTCCGCCTGATCGAGACCACGCTCTCCGGCCATGCCGCCCAGGCCTCGCGCATGCTCGCCGGCCTGCGCGCCGAGGGCGAGGCCGTGGCGGCGCTGATGCCGATGATCATCCGCAACCTGCTCAGCACCGCGCAGCTGGCCAAGGTGGCCGAGCGCGGCGGCAATCTGGCCGCCGAGATGAAGGGGCAGGGCATCTGGGAGAGCCGGCAGGCGCCGTTCAAGCGCGCCCTGCAGCGCCATGCCAGCGCCGCGCGCTGGGAGCGCTTCGTCGCGCAGGCCTCGCGCATCGACCGCATCGCCAAGGGCCGCGGCGACGGCGACGCCTGGGTCGCCCTGGAGCGCCTGCTGCTGGCGATCGCCGACGCGGCGGCGGTGCGGTTGGTGGCGTGAAAGAGGCCGGGATTCGGGATTCGGGATTCGGGAATCGGGAAGAGCGCGGGCCGATTGAATCTGCGGTGCCCGATGCTTTGTCGGGAATGCGTGATTCTGGGCTCGCCTCCGCGGGAGCGCGGCAGGGGCAGTCCGCGAACGGCGCAGATGCGCTTGCTTCTCCCGAATCCCGAATCCCGACTCCCGAATCCCGGCTTCACATCTACTACGGCGGCACCTTCGACCCCTTCCACAACGGCCATCTGGCCATCGCCCAGCTGGCCGCGGCCGCGCTGGCGGCGCCGGTGACGCTGGTGCCGGCGGCCGATCCGCCACATCGCCCGCCGCCGGGTGCCAACGCGCCGCAGCGCCTGGCGATGCTGCAGGCGGCGGTCGCCGGCCTGCCCGCGCTGCGCGTGGACCGGCGCGAGCTGGATCGGCCGGGGCATTCCTACACCGTCGACACCTTGCGCAGCCTGCGCGACGAGCTGGGCCCGCAGGCGCCTCTGGTCCTGCTGCTCGGCGCCGACAGCTTCCTGGGCCTGCCGGGCTGGCATCGCTGGCAGGAGCTGTTCGCCCTGGCCCACCTGGTGGTCGCCGAACGCGCCGGCAGCGGGCTGGGCGAACTGCCCGCCGCGCTTGCGGCGCAGGTGCAGGCGCGCTGGGTGCAGGACCCGGCGGCGCTGCACGCCGCGCCGGCCGGTCAGGTCCTGCGCCTGCACCAGCCGCTGCAGCTGGAGTCGGCCAGCGAGGTCCGGCGGCGGATCGCCGCGGGCGGCGACTGGCAGGCGCTGGTGCCGCCGCCCGTCGCCGCGTTCATCCGTGCCCACGGCCTGTACGGGGTGGCGGGGCTATAATCGCGGCCTGTCCGGCCCCTCCAAGTGCTTCTTTTGTCCAGCCAAGCCCAAGTCATCAAGACCCGTCTGCCCAGCCCGCCTCCGGCCCTGCCGGTGCTGCTCGCCACCGTCCACGATGCCGTCAACGAGCTCAAGGCCAAGGATGTCGTCGAGATCGACGTGCGTGGCAAGTCCAGCGTCGCCGACTTCCTGATCATTGCCTCGGGCACCTCGACCCGGCACGTAAAGTCGATCGCCGACGAGGTGGTGAAGTTCGCCAAGAAGCTCGACGTGATGCCGCTGGGCGTGGAAGGCGAGCGCGAGGCCGAATGGGTGCTGGTGGACCTGGGCGATGTGATCGTCCACGTCATGCTGCCGCGCGTGCGCGAGTTCTACGCGCTGGAGCGCCTGTGGACCGTCGGCGATCAGCCGCCTGAAGAGCAGGAGTGAGTGCAGAAGGGTGAGCAGGAGCCAATGAAGCTGCTCGACCCTGCTTCCGTCTTCGCTCACTTCCCACTCCTCTCCACTCACGCCTCGCCCGAACCATGAAGGCCCGCCTGATCGCCACCGGTGAGCGCGCGCCCGCCTGGGTAGCGCAGGGATTCGCCGAATACCAGAAGCGTCTGTCGCACTGGCTGCCGTTCGAACTGGTCGAGGTCGCGCCCGGCCTGCGCGGCAAGCATCGCGACGCCCAGCGCGCCATCGAGGAGGAAGGCCAGCGCGTACTGGCCGCCCTGCCCAAGGGCGCGCACATCGTCGCGCTGGAAGTGACGGGGAAACAGCATTCTTCCGAGCAGCTGGCCCAGCGCCTGGAGCACTGGCGCGGGCAGGGCCGCGACTTGGCCTTCCTGATCGGCGGCCCGGAAGGGCATTCGCCGGACGTGCTCGCCGCCGCGCACGAGACCTGGTCGCTCGGCCCGCTGACCCTGCCGCACATGCTGGCCAGGCTGCTCGTTGCCGAGCAGCTCTATCGCGCCGCGGCCATGCTGGCCAATCATCCCTACCACCGCGCCTGATCTGGTTTGCCGGGGGGCGACAGGCGCCGGCGAAGAGCGCCGGCGCCGCGGCACGCGGCGGATGCCGCACGGATGATCAGCGCAGGCTGAAGTCCACCGGAACCCGGCCGTAGGCCTGCACCGCGTGGCCGTCCTGCATGGCCGGCTGGAACTTCCACGCCTTGAGCACCTGCATCCGCGCGGCCCGGTCCAGGTCGCGATTGCCGCTGCTGGTCTCGATGGTCGCCTCCAGCGGCGTGCCATCCACGTCGACCAGCACGCGCAGGATCACGGTGCCCTCCGCGTGGCTGGCGATCGCGCTGCGCGGGTAGGCCGGCGCCGGCGCATGCACGTAGGACAGCGAGGCCGAGGCCAGCGGGCCGGAGGGCGCCTGGATCGCGCCGGTGTCCACCGCGGTCGGCTCGGCTACCGTGGCCGGCGCAGGATCGGCCATGGTCTGCGTGGCCGCGACGGGCACATCGACCGGCCGTGACACCGTGATCGGCGTCGGGGCCGGCGTGGTGCGCTGGGTCGGCGCGGGACGCGCGGGCGTGGGCTTGGGCGGCGGGGCCACCGTGGCCTCCACGGGTTTATGGATCAACTCGAAATCCGGCTTCGTCTCTTGCACCGTCCGCGCCAGCGGCGGCAGCGTGGCCGGGATCAGCAGCAGCATGAAGGCCAGCGCGTGCACCAGCATCGCCGCGGCGATGCCGCTGATGCGCGCCACATTGACTCGCCCTTCCGGGCCATAAGGGAGCGTACGAACCATGGACCACCTCCGTTGTCGGGACATGCTTCAGTGGAAACGTGCGGGTCGCGGCAGTGGGGTTAACGAATGGCGTCGCCCTGCTGCACCTGGAGCGTGCGCCGCGCCCGACCGCTGCGCAAGCGGCCAGGCACGGGCGCAGGTATTCCAGTCAGGCAAGGAATGAAAAAACGCCCCGGCGCGGGCCGGGGCGTTGGGTACAGCTGCGACGATGACAGCGTCATCGCCGGTTGGGCTAATCTGACTTAGAAGTCGTAAGAAGCCGACAGTTGCACGTAACGCGGCAACTCGTAGTACAGCGGCATGTCATAGGTGTTGGAGATCGTGTACGGACCGTTTTCGAAGGTGGCGTCGGTCTGCAGCGGCTTCTGCTCGTTCAGGGCATTGAAGACCTGCAGGTTCAGGGCCAGCTTCTTTTCGGCGAACTCGGGGCGGTAACTCACGCCAAGGTCCAGCTTCTTGGTCCATGGCGTACGACCGGCCTTGCCGGGAGGAGAAGCCTCGCCAGCGCAGGTGTGATAGGACGAGCGATAGCCGATCGGATCGCCCTCGGTGCTGCCTTCGTCGATGCCATTGACGCTGAAATAGCCCAGGCAGGACTTGGGCGTGCCGGACTGCACACGCAGCGTGGAGGAGACCACCCATTCCGGCGCGATCTGGTAAGCGCCGAAGAACTTCAGCTGGTGGCGGCGGTCGTTGGCCAGGTAGCCGCCGGCATAGGCCATGATCGCCGCCGCATCCCAGTCCTGGGTCTTGGAGACGTCGGTCTGGCCGATGTCCGACTTCAGCTGGCCTTCGGTGTTGCCGAAGTTGCGCGACCAGGTGTAGTCCACGCGACCCTGCCACTTGCCGTCGAAGGGATGTTCGACGAACAGGTTGACCGCCAGGTACTCGCGCTTGGCCTCCTTGTTGAAGCCCCAGTCCTTCTTGGACATGGTGACGTCGGTGCGGCCCCCATCGACATTCTCCAGGCTGAAGCTGTTGGTCTGGCCGGGATTGAAGATGACGCAGCCGGGAATGATGACCGAATCCGGGTCGACTCCCTGGGCCTCGAGCTTGTCGGCAATCCTTGCACTGTCACAGATGTCGTCGATCGCGCTCTGCAGCTTGCGATAGGTGACCTTGGCGCCGGTGACCCAGTTGTCGCCCCAGGCCTTGTCCACGCCCAGGATCGCCTCGTCCTGATACTGCGACTTGAGATTGGAAGCGGCGAAGGCCTTGGCGTCCGGGGCCTCGCCGTATTCGCCGTTGCTGGACACCGGGCCCGGCCCCAACGCGGTCAGGCCGGTCGGGTTGCCGTCCGCATCGATGCCGGTATAGGTGAAGTACTCGTTGGTGAAGGTCGAGGCCGACGCACCGCGGATGGCGACGCTGTTGGGCAGGGCCAGGTAATAGCGGCCCAGGTTGGCATACACCTTCAGCGACGAATCGCCGAAGACGTCCCAGCTGGCGCCCAGGCGCGGCGCCCACTGATTGCCGCTCTCGACGTAGGCCTCGCCTGCGCTGTTGTAATTGGAGAACTTGTCGTTGCGGATGCCCAGCGACAGCAGCCAGTTGTCGTTGACCTGCCAGCGGTCTTCGAGGAAGTAGGCCTTCTGCTTGACCGACATGTTGGTGGCCGTGACGAAGATGCGCTTGCTCACGAAATAACCGTCGCCGCCGGGTGCGCCGACGCCCAGCGCGGCGTTGATGGCTTCGTCCGGATCGCCCACGTTGTAGGCCCAGCGATAGCCGAGTCCACTCACGTCCTGGCCCTCGTTGATCGCGTCGAAGTACATGTCGTCCACGCCCGCGGTCAGGGTGTGGTCGCCAAGGCGGTACTCCAGATCCACGCGCAGGCCGCGCGTCTTGTCGGTGCCGTCCACGATGGCGTCGGAGACATTGCTGTTGGTGATGCGGCGCCCGCCGGTGATGGCCGGATCCTGGAAGGTGGCGCCCGTGATATAGGCCAGGTCGTCACGGTTGCCGGTGTTGTACTGCTGGTTGCTGCGCTTGCTCTTGCCGTAAGTGGCGCTGAGGGTCAGGTCATCGGTCAGGTAGCCGGTGTACTTGAAGATGTCGAAGCGCGTATTGACCTTGAAGGTGTCCGGATACTGTCCCGTCGGGCCGCCGCCGCTCATGGTGTCGTAGTCGTAGGCGTAGTAGACGCCGCCCTGGCGGTCGTTGTTTCGGATGTGGGTGTATTCGAGCGTGTTGCTGTCGTTGATGTTCCAGTCCAGCTTCCCGTAGACCTTGGGGTTGCTGTACTTGTAGTGGTTGCGGGCCTGGGTGGTGGCCTCGATCGAATTGGTCGACACGCCCTCGGTCTTTTCCTGCTCGCCCGCCAGGAAAATGAACAACCGATCCTGCACCAGGGGACCACCGACATAGGCGCTGTAGGTCGTCGACCACTGGCCGTCATCGCGGCGGGAGCGGAAGATCGAGCCGGGCTCGATGCCCGGGGCGAGGCGGTAGGTGTTGCCGGTGCCGGCCTGCGTGGGCAGATCGATGTCGGGGTAGAAGGTACTCTTGGGAGACGCGTACAGGCCCTTGGGCGACCACAGCACCTGACCGCCGAAATGCCAGTCGTTGGTGCCGCGCTTGCCGACCTGATTGATCACGCCGCCGTCCGAGCGGCCATAGCGCGCGCTGTAGCCGCCCAGATAGACCTCCTGCTGATCGATGGCGCCGTAGGGCAGGCCGATGCCGCCGATGTTGCTGAGCGGATTGGAGGTCAGAAAGCCGTTGATGTAGTAGGCGTTCTCCGACACGCCCGCACCGCCGAACGACACGGTGTTGCCGCTGCCGAAGTAGCCGCTGCCGGAGACCGCGCCCGGCGCCAGCAGCGCGATGGCCTCGGCGCTGCGGCCCAGCGGCAGGCGCTCAAGGTCGGCCGAGGTGATGACCGTGCGCGAATCGACCGAGGTCACGTCGATCTTCGGCGCATTGGCGGCCGTGACCGTGACGGTGCCCAGATCGGTCGCATTCGCGGTGCTGCCTGCCGCCTCCCCGCCGCCGAAGGAAACGTCCGTACCCGAGTTGACGCGCAACACGACGCCCTTGCGCTGGTCGACGACGGTATCACCGCGGCGCAGGGTGATGGTGTAAGTGCCGACAGGCAGCGAGCCGATGTTGTAACGGCCGGAGGCATCGGCGGTGACGGTGCGGGTCAGTCCGGAGTCGCTCTGGGCCTGGATGGTCAGGCCGCTCTCGGCGGGAACGGAACCGTAGACGTTGGCGGTCGTGCTCTGCGCGAGCACGCCCTGCGAGAAGCACAGGCCGAGCGCGATGCTGAGCGCGGAATGCTGGAGCAACCGCCTGCTGACGGGTTTGGACATCATGATTTCTCTCCGGTGACTAAAAGTCTGTGTCAGCGCCAGGACGGCATTGACACAAGTGGCCGGAAATTATCCTCAGCCAACGGAAAAGTCATGATTAATTAATGGATTTGATTATCCGTGGCCTTGAAATGGGATTCGATTAACGGTTTAACTCCAATATGAATGACTCGAATTCATCTCGCTATAACTTCATATTGGGATTTGTGAGTGGCTGGTTCAGGAAAATGCGGGCGCGCTTCGGCGCGCCCGCATCTGGATCAGCGCCCCAGCTCGAACACCACCTCGATGCTCACGCTGAGCGTGGTTTCGCCGGGCGAGACGGGCGTGGCGTCGGCCTTGGCGGCGCGGGCCATCATCATCACCGGGCGGGGCGCGCCGCCGCTGCCGGATTCGGAGATGCTGACGATGCGGCGCACCTTCAGGCCCAGGCCCTTGGCATAGGTCTCGGCGCGGGCCTGGGCCTTCTTCAGCGCGTCCAGGCGGGCCTGGTCGTAGACCGGTTCGGGCTGGTCGATCTCGAAGGTCGGTCCGTTGATCTCGTTGGCGCCCTGGGCGGCCAGCGCGTCCAGCACCTGGCCCAGGTCGGCGATCTTGCGCACCTTCAGGCTGACCGTGTTGGTGGCCTGGTAGCCGGTGATCTTGGGCGCTTCGTTGTCGCGGTAGTTGTACTGGGGGTTGAGCATCACGCCGCTGGTCTGGATGTCGCGCTCGGCGATGCCGGCCTTGCGGATGGCGGCCATGACCTGGGTCATCTGGGTGGCGTTCTGGCGCATGGCGGTGTTGCCGTCGGCGGCCTGGGTCACCACGCCGGCCGAGATCGTGGCGATGTCGGGTGCGCGGCTGGCTTCGGCCTGGGAGGAGATCGACAGCAGCGTGCCATCGGCGGGCAGGGCGTAGCCGGCAGCGGCGGTCTGCGCGGAAGCGGTCATGGCGGGAGCTCCAAGGGCGAAGGCCAGTGCGATCAGCAGCGGGCGGAGGCGGTGGGTACGCATCGTTGTGATTCCTCGATGGAAGTGGGTGGAGTGTCGTTGCGGGAAGATGAACGGGCCGTCGGCCGCGGTGGGGTTGGCGGGCGCCGGAGGGGTTCGGCCTCCCGTTCAGTTTCGAGGCGCGGGTTATCCTTGGGCGATGCTGTTCCTCGCCTCCCAGTCCCCGCGGCGCGCCGAGCTGCTGGCCCGCCTCGGGCTGGCATTCGAGCCCTTGTCCCTGGACATCCCCGAACAGCGCCAGCCTGGCGAGGCCGCGCTGGACTATGTGCGTCGCGTGGCCCTGGAGAAGGCCCGGGCCGGCCTGGAACTGGTGCGTGAGCGCGAGGATGCAATCGTCCTGGGCGCCGATACCGAGGTGATCCTGGACGATGTGGTGTTCGGCAAGCCGGCCGATGCGGCCGATGCCGAGGCAATGCTGGCGCGGCTGTCCGGGCGCACCCATACGGTGGCCAGCGCGGTGGCCGTGGTGACGGCGCGGCGTCAGGCGCAGGTGCTGGACCTGTCGCAGGTGCGCTTCGCCGCGCTGAGCGCGCAGGCCATCGCCGACTACGTGCGCAGCGGCGAGCCGATGGGCAAGGCCGGCGCCTACGCGATCCAGGGGCGCGGCGAGGCCTTCATCTCCCACCTTTCCGGCAGTCATTCGGGTGTAATGGGATTGCCGCTGCATGCGACGGCGAACCTGCTCACGCAATTCGGAGTGCTTTGATGTCGGAGGAGATCCTGGTCAACGTCACCCCGCGGGAAACGCGGGTGGCGGTGATCGAAAACGGGATGCTGCAGGAGCTGCACATCGAGCGTGGCTGGCGCCGCGGCATCGTGGGCAACATCTACAAGGGCCAGATCCAGCGGGTGATGCCGGGCATGCAGGCCGCGTTCGTCGAGATCGGCCACGACCGTGCGGCCTTCCTGCACGCCAGCGACATCGTGCGCGCGGCGCCGCCGGCCGCGGTGGCGGCCGGCGAAGAGGTGCCGCTGCCGCCGGCCGCGCCGGCGGCGATCCACGAGCTGGTGCGCGACGGCCAGGACGTGGTGGTGCAGGTGGTCAAGGACCCGATCGGCACCAAGGGCGCGCGCCTGACCACGCAGATTTCGATCCCGTCGCGCTATCTGGTGCTGATGCCGCAGTCCAAGGTGATCGGGGTGTCGGCGCGGATCGAGGACGAGGCCGAGCGCGCCCGCCTCAAGGGCCTGGTAAGCGATCTGGCCGCACAGCACGGCCACATGGGCTACATCGTGCGCACCAACGCCGAGGGCCAGCCGGCCGAGGCGCTGGCCGAGGACGTGGCCTATCTGTCGCGCGTGTGGAACGTGATCAACCGTCGGGTCGGCGAGATGGCCCCGCGCGCGCTGCTCTATGAAGACCTCAGCCTGCCGCTGCGCGCGGTGCGCGACCTGATCCGCAAGGACGTGGAGCGGGTCAAGGTGGACTCGCGCGAGACCTACGAGCGCCTGCAGGCGTTCGTGGCCAAGTACATGCCGCCGCTGGCGGAGAAGCTGGAGCTGTACTCGGGCGACCGGCCGATCTTCGACCTGTACGGGGTCGAGGACGAGATCGGCCGCGCCCTGGACAAGCAGGTGCCGCTGAAGTCCGGTGGCTATCTGGTCATCGACCAGACCGAGGCGATGACGACCATCGACGTCAACACCGGCTCGTTCCTGGGCCAGCGCAATCTGGAGGAGACCGTCTACCGCACCAACCTGGAGGCGGCGCAGGCGGTGGCCCGGCAGCTGCGGCTGCGCAACCTCGGCGGCATCATCATCATCGACTTCATCGACATGTCCGATGCCGAGCACAAGCGCCAGGTGCTGCGCACGCTGGAGAAGGGCCTGGCGCGCGACCACGCCAAGACCACGGTGTACGACTTCTCCCCGCTGGGCCTGGTGGAGATGACGCGCAAGCGCACCGTCGACAGCCTGGCGCGCCAGCTGTCCGAGCCCTGCGGCGCCTGTGGCGGCCGCGGCATGGTCAAGACGGCCGAGACGGTGACATACGAGATCTTCCGCGAGATCACCCGCGCCACGCGCCAGTTCGAGGCCGCGCGCCTGCTGGTGATCGCCTCGCCCAAGGTGGTCGCGCGCATCACCGACGAAGAGTCCCAGGCGGTGGCCGAGCTGGAGGAATTCCTGGGCAAGTCGATCCGCCTCCAGGCCGATGCCGAGTATCTGCAGGAACAGTTTGATGTCGTGCTGCTCTGAGGCCGCGACCCGGGATCGGGTCGCCGGGACCAGGCAGAGCAGTTTGGGCCAGAGGGAGTTGCGGGTTCGGCCGGCGTCCGGCATGGGCTCGCGGGTTCGGGCGCGCGCGCGCTCGATCCTTCCGTTCGTGGGTACCGCGTCCCGGCGTGTTTGTGGTTGCCTCCCGTCTTCCCTGATCCCGGCTTCCCCCTGATGCCGCTTGCCTTTCACCATCGCCTGCGCGTGCTGCGCCGGTTGGCGTGGTATGCGCTGGCCGGTGGGCTGGTGCTGGTCGCGCTGGTGCTGGGCGTGCTCAGTCAGCTGCTGCCGCTGGCGCAGCGGCATCCCGACCAGGTGGCGGCCTGGTTGAGCCAGCAGGCCGGCCGGCCGATCAGTTTCGATGCGCTGCACACGGCCTGGACGCGGCGCGGCCCGCTGCTGCAGTTCGACGGCCTGCATGTGGGGCCCAAGGGGCCGGGCGAGGGCGTGGATATCGGCCAGGCCGAGCTGCTGGTCTCGCTGTATGCCGGCCTGCTGCCGGGCCGGGCCTTCACCGAGCTGCGTCTGCGCAATCTGGCGCTGGAGGCCGAGCGCGCCGACGACGGCAGCTGGTCGATCCGCGGCTTTCCGGGGCAGCAGACCCGCGGCGATCCCTTCGATGCGCTCAATGGCCTGGGCGAGCTGCAGGTGGTCGATGGCCGTCTGCGCGTGATCGCGCCGTCGCTGGGCCTGGACCTGCAGCTGCCGCACGTGGACCTGCGCCTGCGCGTGCAGGGCCGCGACGTGCACGCCGGGGCGCGCCTGCGCGAGCGCGTGGGCGGCACCCCGATCGACCTGGCCCTGCTGTTCGACCGCGAGCGCGGCGACGGCCGCGCCTATCTGGAAGCCCGGGCCTTGCGCCTGGCCGACTGGCCGGCGCTGTCCAACCTGGCGGGCCTGCGCCTGCAGGGCGGGCAGGGCGAGGTGCGGGCCTGGGCGCGTCTGAAGGCCAAGCGCCTGCAGCAGGCGCAGTTCGACCTGGACCTGCGCCAGGTCCGGTTGGGCGCAAACGATCGTCGTGGCGAGGTGGCCTTCGACCAGGTGCGCGGGCTGGCGCGCGTGCAGGTGCAGCCGGACGGCTGGCGACTGGATGTGCCGCAGCTCACGCTGGGCAAGGTCGGCGCCGGGCAGGGCGTGCGCGGGCTGACCCTGGCCGGCGGTGCGCGCTCGGCGCTGCTGGTCGACGCGCTGCAGGCCGAGCCGCTGCTGCAGGTGCTGGCGTTGCACGATCGCGTTGCGCCCGGCCTGCGCGAGTGGCTGCGCCAGGCCCGTCCGCAGGTCGGCCTGTCCCAGGTCAGCGCGGCCGGCACCCTGCAGGGGCCGCTGCGGCTGCAGGCGCGGGTCGATGGCCTGGCATTCGCGCCGGTCGGGCATGCGCCGGGGCTGTCGGGCCTGGGCGGGTCGCTCACCGGCGATGCGCAGGGCCTGGCGCTGGTGCTGGACCCGAAGCTGCCGTTCAAGTTCGACTGGCCGGCCGGCTTCGGCGTGGTCCATCCGGCCACGCTGCACGGCACGCTGGCGGCCTGGCGCGAGGGCGAGGGCTGGAGGGCCGGCACGCCGTCGCTGGTGGTGGACGGGCCGGACTTCGGCGTGACTGCGCGCGGTGAGGTGTGGTTCCAGAACGATGGCACGCGGCCCTGGCTCAACGTCGCCGCGCAGGTGCACGACACGCCGGTGCCGGCCGCGCGCGGCTTCTGGGTGCGCCACCTGATGTCCAAGCCGGCGCTGGAATGGCTGGATCGGGCGATGCAGGGCGGCATGGTGCGCAACGGCACCGGCCTGGTCGGGGGCGATCTGGACGACTGGCCGTTCGTGCATCAGCAGGGCATCTTCGATGCGCAGGCCGACATCGAGCAGGGGCGCATCCGCTTCCAGCCCGACTGGCCGGACATGACCGAGCTGGACGCGCACGTGCGCTTCCTCGGCAATGGGTTCTCGCTGGAAGGCAAGGGCCGCCTGGGCGAGGTGCCGGTCTCGCGCCTGCAGGGCGGCATCGCCGACTGGCACGAGAGCGTGCTCAAGATCGAGGCCGAAGGCGGCGACGATGCCGCGCGCCTGCTTTCGCTGCTGCGCCACAGCCCGCTGCAGCAGCGCTACGGCGAGGCGATGAAGGGCCTGAGCGTGTCCGGCCCGGCCAAGGTGCAGTTCGGCATGACCCTGCCGCTGCGCGGTGGCGCGCAGCCCGAGGTCAGCGGCCAGGTGCAACTGGACCGCGCGCAGGTGGCCGACAGCACCTACGACCTGGCCTTCACCGAGGTGCGCGGGACGGCGACGTTCTCGCAGGGCGGCTTCGACGCGCCGCAGCTGGACGCGCTGCGCGCCGGCGCGCCGGCGCAGCTGGCGCTGCGTGCCGGCGATGCGGTGCAGGACGCGGCGCATGTGTTCGAGGCGCGCCTGGCCGCGCCGCTGACCGCGGCCGAGCTGCTCGCCCGCGTACCCGAGCTGAACTGGTTGAACAGTTACATGCAGGGCCGCTCGCCGTGGACCATCGACGTCGGCGTGGGGGCGCCCGCGCAGGGCGGCGGCGATCCGCCGGTGAGCGTCACCGCGCAGTCCGATCTGACCGGCACCGCGCTCAAGCTGCCGGCGCCGCTGGACAAGCCGGCCACGCGCGCGCTGCCGGCCACCGTGGCGGTGCAGATGCCGCTGGAGCAGGGGCGAGTGGACGTGAGCTTCGGCCGGCTGATGGCGCTGCGTGCGCAGCCGCGCGCGGGCGCCACCGGCGTACGCGTGGACCTGGGCCGCGCGAGCATTTCCCAGCCGGTCCCGGCCAGTGGCCTGAGCGTGGGCGGCACCGCGCCGGTGCTGGATGCGGCCGGCTGGATCGCGGTGGCGCGCGCCTCGGGCAGCGCGCCGGCCGACGATCCGCTGGTCAAGGCCGGCGCGGCCGCCGCGCCGCTGACCAGCCCGCAGGCCGGCGCGCCGCCGCCGCCGCCGGCGAACAGCCAGCCGCTGGCGCTGCGTGGCATCGACCTGACCGCGCAGAAGCTGCTGCTGATCGGCGCCGCCTTCCCCAACACCCGCGTGCAGCTCAGCCCGGCCCGCGCCGCGCTGGACGTCAGGCTCTCCGGCGACGCGCTGGCCGGCCATGTGCACGTGCCCGACGACGCCAATGCCACGATCGAAGGCCAGCTCGACCGGCTGTACTGGACCTCGGCCACGCCGGCGCCGGACCCGGCCACTGCGGCGACCCGGCCGGCGACCTCGCCCGACGGCTCGACCCCGGTCGAGGACGACCTGGACCCCACCGCGCTGCCGCCGCTGTCGCTGCAGATCGGCGATCTGCGCTTCGGCGATGCCAAGCTGGGCCAGACCACGCTGCGCACGCGCAAGCTGCCGGCCGGCCTGCACATCGACACCCTGCAGATGCGCGCGCCGCAGCAGAAGATCGACATCACCGGCGACTGGACCGGGCGTGGGCGCAGCGCACGCACGCATCTGCAGGTGCAGGTCGACAGCGACGATGTCGGCACGCTGATGGACGGGCTGGGATTTACCGGCCGGGTGCGCGGTGGCCACGGCAAGGTCGGCCTGGATCTGGCCTGGCCCTCGAGTCCGGCCGGCTTCACCCTGGCCGGGCTGGACGGCAGTGCGCGCTTCGACATCCACGACGGCGCGCTGCTGGAAGTCGAACCCGGCGCCGGCCGCGTGCTGTCCTTGTTCAGCCTGACCCAGCTGCCCAAGCGGCTGATGCTGGATTTCCGCGACTTCTTCTCCAAGGGGCTGGCCTTCAACCAGGTCAAGGGCGAAGTGGACCTGGGCGGCGGCCAGGCCAGGACCGACGACACGGTCATCAACGGCTCGGCGGCCGAGATCCGCATCACTGGCAGCACCGACCTGAAGGCGCAGACCTTCGACCAGACCATCCACGTGCTGCCGCGCTCTGGCAACCTGCTCACCGTGGTCGGCGCCGTCGCCGGCGGACCGGTCGGCGCGGCGGTGGGTGCGGCGGCCAACGCCGTGCTGCGCAAGCCGCTGAGCGAGGTCGGCGCCAAGACCTACCACGTCACCGGCCCCTGGAAGGATCCGGACGTGCAGGTGACCGAACACAACGAAGCCGCGCCCGCACCGGCGCCCACGCCAACCGCGCCCACGCCGTAGCGCGCGGCTTGCAATCGCCCCCCACACCCCGATCATTGCTGCCATGACCTCATCTGCCATCGCCCTCGCCGAATCGCGCCTGCTGCTGCCCGCAGGCCTGGACCAGACCGGACTGGACCGTGCCTTCGGCACGCTGCTTGGACCGGGCATCGACTTCGGCGACCTGTATTTCCAGCACACCCGGCGCGAGAGCTGGACGGTGGAGGACGGCATCGTCAAGGACGGTGCGCATTCGATCGAGCAGGGCGTCGGCGTGCGCGCGATCTCCGGCGAGAAGACCGGCTTCGCCTATTCGGACGACATCAACGCGGCCGCGCTGCTGACCGCCGCCGGCTCGGCGCGGGCGATCGCGCGCGACGGCGCCAGCCACGCCCCGCGCGCCCTGGTGCGCGGCACCGGCCGGGCGCTGTACGCGCCGGAGGATCCGGTCGATGCGATGGACAACGACGCCAAGGTCGCCGCGCTGCGCGCGGTCGACCGGCTGCTGCGCGCGGCCGATCCGCGCGTGCAGCAGGTCAGCGTGAGCCTGTCCGGCGGCGTGGACACCGTGCTGGTGGCACGCAGCGACGGCGTGCTCGCCTCGGACGTGCGCCCGCTGGTGCGGCTGAACATCCAGGTGATCGTCGAGCAGAACGGCCGCCGCGAGTCCGGCTATGCCGGCTACGGCGGGCGCTATTCCTATGCGCAGCTGCTGGCCGACGGCAAGCCGGAGGAGTTCGCGCGCGAGGCGCTGCGCCAGGCGCTGGTCAACCTGGAGGCGGTCGACGCGCCGGCCGGGGTGATGCCGGTGGTGCTGGCCTCGGGCTGGCCGGGCGTGCTGCTGCACGAGGCCGTCGGCCACGGCCTGGAAGGCGACTTCAACCGCAAGGGCACCAGCGTCTACGCCGGACGCATCGGCCAGCAGGTCGCCTCGCGCGGCGTGACCATCGTCGACGACGGCACGCTGGAGGGCCGGCGCGGCTCGCTCAACATCGACGACGAGGGCCAGCCGACCCAGTGCACCACGCTGATCGAGGACGGCGTGCTGGTCGGCTACATGCAGGACAGCCTCAACGCGCGCCTGATGGGCATGGCGCCGACCGGCAACGGCCGCCGCGAATCCTTCGCCCACCTGCCGATGCCGCGCATGACCAACACCTACATGCTCGCCGGCCAGCACGAGCCGGAGGAGATGATCCGCTCGGTCAAGAAAGGTCTGTATGCGGTCAACTTCGGCGGCGGCCAGGTCGACATCACCAGCGGCAAGTACGTGTTCTCGGCGACCGAGGCCTACCTGATCGAGGACGGCAAGATCACCGCGCCGGTCAAGGGCGCCACGCTGATCGGCAATGGCCCGGAGACGATGCAGAAGGTGCGCATGGTCGGCAACGACCTGGCGCTGGACGCCGGCGTGGGCGTGTGCGGCAAGGATGGCCAGAGCGTGCCGGTGGGCGTGGGCCAGCCGTCCCTGCTGATCGACGGGCTGACCGTGGGCGGCACGCAGGCGTGAGGGGGGCGGTTTGCCTCCCTTCTCCCACTGCGACGGTGTGCCGTCTGGTGAACAGGTGTCCGCAGCGCGGATGAGGGTGCCGGGCGTGCTTCAGGCACTGCGCGCGCGCCGGGCCCTTACCCCGACCCCTCTCCCTGGGGGAGCGGGGCTAGTCTTCGCGCTCGTCGAGCGCATCGGCATCGTTCGCGTCGGCCGCATCGATCAGGCCGCGGATCTCGCGATACAGCTCGCGGTAGGACGCCGGCGGCTTGTTCTTCTTGCGCTCCTCGGCGACGTTGCGCACCAGCTGGCGCAGGCGCTGGCGGTCCGCGTCGGGGAAGGCATCGACCAGCTGGGTCAGCGCGTCGGGGTCGTCCAGCAGGCGCTCGCGCCAGCTTTCGGCCTGGTGCATCAGGCCGGTCTCACGGCGCGCGGCGTCGCCGCCGGCGTCCAGCGCGTCGCGGATCGCCTCCAGCGTCGCGTCGTCCTCCTTGCGCATCTGTTTGGCCAGGTACTGCAGCTGGCGCTTGTGCGCGATGTGCGAGGTGACCTTCTGCGTGTCGCGCACGTGGTCGGCCAGCTCCTCGCTCATCGGCAGCTGGGCCAGGCGCGCGGCCGGCAGCGCCACCAGCTGTTCGGCCAGGGCGCGCACCTCCAGCGCGTCCTGCCGCTGCTGGGTGCGGCTGGGGCCGTAGAACTCGCCGGTTTCCGGATCGCGTCCGCGCATCTCACACTTCTCCACGAGTCGGCGCGCGCAGCGCGCCGGATCAATCGAAATCCAATCAATAGGATAAGCCATTGAACGCCATCGCTTCCCCCGTGCATGACGACAGCAACGCGCGCCTGAACCATCTGGCGCGCCTGTCCGAGCGCCTGCTGGACATGGCCCGCGCGCGCGGCGCCAGCCAGGCCGAGGTCAGCTGCAGCGAGGATCGCGGCCTGAACGTCAACGTGCGCCTGGGCGAGGTGGAGACGGTCGAATCCACCCAGGACCGCGCCATCGGCGTGACCGTCTACTTCGGCCAGCGCAAGGGCAGCGCCAGCACCGCCGACCTGCGCGAGGACAGCCTGGCCGCCACGGTCGAACAGGCCTGCGCCATCGCGCGCTACACCGAGGACGATGCGGCCGCCGGCCTGGCCGACGCCGCGCGCATGGCCACGGCCTTCCCGGACCTGGACACCTGGCATCCGTGGGAACTGGACGCCGACACGGCCATCGACCTGGCGCTGGCCTGCGAGGCGGCCGGGCGGCAGGCCGATGCGCGCATCAGCAATTCCGACGGCGCCTCGGTGGGCAGCGGTTACGGGCTGTCGGTGTACGCCAATTCGCACGGCTTCGTCGGGCGCGAGCGCGGCACCCATCATTCGATCAGCTGCGCCCTGATCGCCGGCACCGGCGAAGGCATGCAGCGCGACGGCTGGTACACCACCGCGCTGGCGCGCGAGCGGCTGCAGGCGCCGGAAGCCGTCGGCCTGCGCGCCGCGCAGCGCACCGTGGCGCGCCTGGCGCCGCGCGACCTGGCCACCGGCCAGTATCCGGTGCTGTACAGCGCCGAGGTCGCGCGTTCGCTGATCGGGCACCTGCTCGGCGCGGTCAGCGGCGGCGCGCTGTATCGCAAGGCCAGCTTCCTGCTCGATCGCGCCGGCACGCAGGTGTTCCCGGACTGGTTCTCGATCGAGGAGCGGCCGCTGCTGCGCGGCGGCCTGCGGTCGGGCAGCTTCGATGCCGAGGGCGTGGCCACGGTCGATTCGCCGCTGGTCGCCCATGGGGTGCTGCAGCGTTACGTGCTGGGCAGCTATTCGGCGCGCAAGTTGGGCCTGAGCAGCACCGGCAACGCCGGCGGCGTGCACAACCTCATCGTATCCAGCAATGCCGGCGACCTGCCGTCCCTGCTGCGCGAGATGGGCACCGGCCTGCTGGTGACCGAGCTGATGGGGCAGGGCGTCAACGGCGTCACCGGCGATTACTCGCGCGGCGCCGGCGGGTTCTGGATCGAGAACGGTCAGATCGCCTACCCGGTCGACAACGTGACCGTGGCCGGCAACCTCAAGGACATCTTCGCCGCCATCGAGGCGGTCGGCAGCGACATCGACCCGCGCTCGCACATCGCGATGGGCTCGCTGCTGGTGGGCAAAATGACGGTTGCCGGAGGCCAATAAGCGCCGCGTTCGCACGTGAACAGGGCGATCCGGGCCGGATCGCCAGAAATCACTTGCCCATCACATCGCTGACGTGCAATGTCGCCAACGCCGGATCGGCATGACCGAGGCTTCGACCGCACCTGGTCGGCCCGGACAGGGGGACAACATGAAGCGACTTCTCTGCCTGCTGGCCTTCGGCTGGCTGCTAGGCCTTTCGACGACTGCGCTGGCGGCCGATGCGCACGTGGCGCTGGTCAAGCGCGTGGAAGGCAGTGTCAAAGTCGTGCGCGCCTCCGGTAGCGTCGAGGCGAGCGGCGGCACGCAGCTGCTGGTGTCCGACCGCCTGATCGCCGCGCCCGGTGCGACGGCCTCGATCGTCTTCCGCGACGGCACGCTGCTCACGCTGGGCTCGGGCGCCGACGTGCTGGTGCGCGACTACCTGTTCGAGCCCAAGGACGACGCGTTCTCCTTCTCGCTCTATCTGGGCAAGGGCTCGGCGATCTACGAGTCCGGCAAGATCGGCAAGCTCAAGCCGGAGGCGGTCAAGATCGACACGCCCACCGCGACGGTCGGCGTGCGCGGCACCCGCCTGCTGATCGAGGCGAACTGAACGCCATGACGTGTTCGATGCGCCACGCCTGGGTGCGGGTCGCCGTGCTGTGTGCCGCCCTCGGTCTGGGCGCCTGCGCGTCCACGCCGACCCGGGTGACGTTGCTGCCGGATCACGACGGCAAGGTCGGCGCACTGGTGGTGTCCACCGCACAGGGCCAGCAGCGCATCGAGCAGGCATACGCCACGGTCAGCGTCGGCGATGCCAAGGCCCGGCCGGGCGCGCCGCGCGGCCAGGACCAGGCGGCATTCGAGCAGGCCCATCGCGCGCTGCTGGACGCCCAGCCCACGCCGCCGCGCAGTTTCGTGCTGAACTTCAGGTTCGACAGCATGGAGCTGACGCCGGAATCGAAGAAGCAGCTGCCCGGCGTGCTGGAGGTGGTGCGCGGCCGCCTGCCGACCGAGGTCACGGTGTTCGGCTATGCCGACTCGGCCGGCACGGCCAAGTACAACATGGACCTGTCCGAGCAGCGTGCCCGCGGGGTGGCCAGGCTGCTCAAGCAGATCGATCCGGACCTGCCGGTGGAAGTGCGCTGGTTCGGCGACAAGGTGCCGCTGGTGCCGACCCGGCCGGGGGTGCCGGAACAGCGCAACCGGCGCGCCGAGATCTTCGTTCTCTAGACGCGCGCCCGACCATGCAGCTCGCGCCCGCCCTGACCGAATCCTCGCCCCGTCGGCGGCTGGGGTTCCTGCTGCTGGCCGTGCTGGTGGCGGTGCTCGTGGTCATCAGCGGCCTGTGGAAGGACGCGCCGGTGGCGCGGCTGGACCGCGCGCTGCTGGACGGGCTGCTGGTCCATGCCGCCTCCGGTGTGCAGGCGCCGGACACGGTGGTGGTGGACATCGACGAGGTCAGCCTGGCGGCGGTGGGGCAGTGGCCGTGGCCGCGCTATCGCCTGGCCACCCTGATCGAGCGCGTCGCGGCCGAGCACCCGTCGGCGATCGCGCTGGACATCCTGCTGCCCGAGCCCGATCGCACCTCGCTGATCGACATCCAGCAGACCTTCAAGCGCGACTTCGACCTGGACGTGTCTTTCGCCGGCGTGCCGGCCGGGCTGCTGGACAACGATGGCTACCTGGCCCAGGTGATGGCGCGGCACGCGGTGATCGGCGCGCGCTATTTCTACTTCGACCATGCCACCGAGGGCGCCGGGCCGGTGCGGCCCGGGGTGGGTTTCGAGGGGCGCCTGGACCGGCTGCAGCTGCCGCAGGCGCCTGGCGTGCTGGACAACGTGGCGCCGATCGCCGCGCGCACGCGCACCGCCGGCTTCGTCAACATCCGCGCCGACGACGATGGCCAGCTGCGGCGCGCGCCGCTGCTGATCGCCCATCGCGGCGTGGTGCACGCCAGCCTGGCGCTGGCCGCGACCATGCAGGCGCTGGGCGTGCGCAGCGGCCAGATCGAACAGGATCGCGACGGCCTGTCGCTGCGGCTGGGCACGCACCGCGTGCCGATCGACGCGGCCGGCCAGGCCAGGCTGCGCTTCAACGGCGGGCCGGCCCAGTACACCAGCATTCCGGCGGTGGACGTGCTGGCCGGGCGCGCGCGCAGCCAGGACCTGCGCGGCCGGATCGTGTTCATCGGCTCCTCCGCCGTCGGGCTCAACGATCTGCATCGCACGGCGCTGGATCGCGACTTCTCCGGCGTCAAGCTGCAGGCGGTGCTGGCGCAGAATTTGATGGACGGCAACGCAGTGCGCGTGCCGAGTTGGGGCACGGGCGCGGCGCTGCTGAGCAGCGTGCTGGGCGCGCTGCTGCTGGCCTGGCTGTTCGCTGCCGGGCGCGGGCTGGCGCTGCTGGCGGCGCTGGGCGCGCTGCTGGCCGCGGGCCTGCTGGCGTTGGCGGCGGCGGTGTTCGCGCGCACCGGGGTGTACCTGCCGACCGGCGCGGCGCTGCTGACCCTGGGCCTGCTGCTGGCGCTGTGTTGCGGCGCGCGTCTGGTGACCCAGCATCGCCGCGCGCAGCGCTGGCGCCGGCAGCTGGAGAACGCTCGCCAGGTCACGATCGAATCGATGGCCGCGGTGGCCGAGACGCGCGACCCGGAGACAGGCGCGCACATCAAGCGCACCCAGCACTACGTGCGCGCCGTGGCCCGGCACCTGCAGCGCAGCGGCCACTACACCGACATCCTCACGCGCGAGTACATCGACCTGCTGTTCCTGTCCGCGCCGCTGCACGACATCGGCAAGGTCGGTGTGCCCGACCACATCCTGCTCAAGCCCGGCGCGCTGACGCCGGAGGAGCTGGTGATCATGCGCCGCCACGCCGAATACGGCCGCCAGATCATCCTGAGCACGTCCGGGCGGATCGAGGGCGACAACTTCCTGCAGATCGCCGGCGACATCGCCGCCACCCACCACGAGAAATGGGATGGCAGCGGCTATCCGGCCGGGTTGAAGGGCCAGGAGATCCCGCTGTCGGGCCGGATCATGGCGGTGGCCGACATCTACGACGCGCTGATCAGCCGGCGCTGCTACAAGGATCCGTTCCCGCACGAGCGCGCCAAGGCCATGATGCTCGAGCTGCGCGGTACGACCTTCGACCCGGTGGTGCTGGACGCGTTCTTCCAGATCGAGGCCGAGGTGCTGCAGATCGCCGCGCGCTATCGCGACGAGGACGATGCGTCGGACGGGGATTGGGACGACACGCTGGCCGGCCTGGATGGCCGCACCCGGCCTCAGGCCACGTAAGCTGCGCAGGGACCGGCGCACATCGCCGGCCGGCTTCCTTCCACCCTGGACCTGCGAGAAACGCGCATGAACGAATTCGAGAACGTCACCGCACCGCCGCCGCCCCCGCCGGGCACGCCCTCGGCCGAGGACCGGCAGTGGGCGCTGTTCGCCCATCTCTCGGCGCTGCTCGGCGGCCTGCTGACCTCCGGCTGGCTGGCCAGTCTGGGCTGCGTGATCGGCCCGCTGATCATCTGGCAGATCAAGAAGGACACGCTGCCCTTCGCCGCCGACCAGGCCAAGGAGGCGCTGAACTTCAACATCACCGTGGCGATCATCATGCTGGTGCTGACCCTCATCGGTCTGGTCACGCTGGGCATCGGCTTCATCGTCACCGGCCCGCTGATGTTGCTGGTGGGCATCGCCGCGCTGGTGTTCATCATCATCGCCGCGATCAAGTCCAACAACGGCGAAGCCTATCGGTATCCGTTCGCGTTGCGCTTCATCAAGTAGGCGCGCGCGGTGACCTGAAAAAGCCCGGCTTCGGCCGGGCTTTTTTCTTGCGGTGGCCAGACAGGCGCCGCCGTGCAGCCGGCCTTCGCTGAACAGGCGGCCACGCGGTGTGGTCCGACGTGTTGTCTGCGGTCTTGGCGAGCCGCTAACTTGATCGCCCGGATATCCCCGGATCCTGGAGCGAAGCGATGAAGAAACGTTGGGAACACGCCGCCGCCTGCGCCGCACTGTCCGCGCTTGCGCTGCTTGCAGGCTGTAAGCCGCAGCCGCAGCCGCAGCCGCAGCCGCAGCCGCAGCCGCAGCCGCAGCCGCAGCCGCAGCCGCAGCCGCCTGCGCCGCAGGCCGCCATCGCCAATCCGGCATCCGAGTACTGCGTCAAGCGGGGCGGACGGCTGGAAACGGTCAACGAGGCGGATGGTGCGAAGGGTGTGTGCCATTTGCCGGATGGCACGGCGATTGAAGAATGGACGCTGTACCGCCGCGATCATCCTGCGTAGTAGCGGGGGGCGTAAGCCGCGGACTCAATGCCCGCGCCGCACCGTCAGCTCGCCCAGCGCGGCCAGTGCATCGGCGCGCTCGGCGAAAGGGGCGAGCAGGTCGCGCATCTGCGCGGCCAGGCTGTCCAGCCTGGCCTTGGCGCCGTCCATGCCGAGCAGGGCGGGGTAGGTGGACTTGTCCTGGGCGGCGTCCTTGCCGGCAGTCTTGCCGAGGGTCTCGGAGCTGGCTTCGACGTCGAGGATGTCGTCGCGCACCTGGAAGGCCAGGCCGAGCGCGTCGGCGAAGCGGTCCAGGCGCTGCAGCGTGGCCGCGTCCGCGCCGCCGGCCAGCGCGCCCAGCCGCACGCTGGCGCGGATCAGGGCGCCGGTCTTGAGCGCGTGCATGCGCTGCAGCGCGGACAGCGACTGCTGCTGGCCGGTGGCGTCGATGTCCAGCGCCTGGCCGCCGCACATGCCGGCCACGCCGCTGGCTCGGGCCAGGGTCTGCAGCCAGGCCACGCGCAGCGCGGAGTCGACGTGCGCGTCGGCGAGCACTTCGAATGCACGCGTCTGCAGCGCGTCGCCGGCGAGGATCGCGGTGGCTTCGTCGAAGGCGACGTGGACGGTCGGGCGGCCGCGGCGCATCGCGTCGTCGTCCATCGCCGGCAGATCGTCGTGCACCAGGGAATAGGCGTGGATCAGTTCCACCGCTGCGGCGGGTGCATCGAGCGTGGCTTCATCGGCACCGGTCAGCGTGCCGGCCGCGTACACCAGCAGCGGACGCATGCGCTTGCCGCCGCCGAGCACGGCGTGACGCATCGCCGCGTGCAGGCGCTGCGGGGCCAGGTCGGGCGCGGGCAGCGCGGCCTCCAGCACCGCTTCGACGCGCTGTGCCCAGCGCGCGAACGCGGTCTCACTGCCCATCGGGCAGCGGCGCGAAGGGTTCGGCGGTCTCGGGGCGGTCCGGGTCGGTGAGCAGGCGCACGCGCAGTTCGGCCTGCTCCAGCGCGGTGCGGCAGCTGCGGTACAGGCCGACGCCGCGTTCGTAGGCGGCCAGGGACTCTTCCAGGCTCAGGTCACCCTGTTCCATGCGCGCGACCAGCTGCTCCAGCTCGTCCAGCGATTGCTCGAAATGCGCCACGGGTGAGGCGTCGGCGGTGGGTTTGTTAGCCATGGGCAAAGTGTGGGGGCCATGCTGCGAAGGGTCAATCAAACGCGGCCCGGCGGTGTCCAGTGCAATCGGGCGTTTTGCGCCTCAAGCCAGGCCTGGAACGGGCCGGACAGGAGGCGGTCGCCCATCGCCAGCACGCGGCCCTCGGCGTCACGCAGCAGCGGCAGCTGCGCGCGCTGCCACGGCGGAATGCCGGCCGCCTGCAGCGCGTGCTTGAGCGCGTGCGAATGCGTCCGCCCAGGCAACTGGATGCGTTCGCCGCCCTGGCGCGCGCCTACCTGCACCGGGGCCTCGAACGCCGCGCCTTGCAGCCGGAGTTCGCCGCCGCCGGGCAATGCCAGCGGCGCATCGCCGCGCCAGTGCGTGCGCCATGCGCGGGGCAGCGGCGGCGTTGCGCGCCCGGCGTGCAGCAGGTCGCGCCAGCGCTGCAGACGCGCCTCGCCCCAGTCGAAGCGCGCCTGCGCATCGTGCCCGGCATCGAGCAGGCTGCTCTCCAACTGGACGATGCCCTGCGCCGGCAGCGATGGCAGGCCCAGCGTGGCGATCCAGCGGCGCACGACGCGCGCGCGCAGTTCGGGCGACAGCGCCTGCAGCGCGGGGACCGACAGCAGCTGCGCATCGTCGGCGCGCGCGCGGTCCAGCGCGTCCTGGTCCAGCTGCTGCAACAGCGCGTCGGCCTGCGCGCTCAGCGCGGCGCTGCGCGCCAGGGCGGCGTCGGCGTGCGGCCAGCGCTGGCGCAGCAGCGGCAGCACGTGGTGGCGCAGGAAGTTGCGATCCAGCGCGGCATCAGCATTGCTGGGGTCTTCGACCCAGCGCAGGTCGTGGGCCTGGGCGTAGGCCAGGATCGCGCTGCGCGGCAGGTCCAGCCAGGGCCGCCACAGTTGGCCTTGCGCGAACGGGCGCAGCGGCCGCATCGCCGCCAGGCCTTCGGGCCCCGAGGCGCGCAGCGCGCGCAGCAGAAAGGTCTCGGCCTGATCGTCGCGGTGGTGGGCGGCGACCAGCAGGTCGCCGGGTCGCAGGACGCGGGCGAAGGCCGCGTGGCGCGCGCGGCGTGCGGCGGCCTCCAGTCCCTCACCGGCGCGTTCGACCACGACGCGTTCGACCCGCAGCGGCACCTGCAGCCGCGCGCACAGCGCCACGCAGTGGGCTTCCCAGGCATCGGCGTCGGCATGCAGGCCGTGGTGCACATGGACGGCGCGCACGCGGCCGGGCCAAGTGGCGGCCAGCGCGTGCAGCAGTGCGGTGGAATCCAGGCCGCCGCTCAGCGCCACCCACAGCGCGGCCTCGGGCGTGGTGGCGGGCAGGGCGGCCAGCAGGTCGGTCGGTGGGGCCATCCGGGGATGGTGCCACGCAGTGTGCGTCGCGGCGACGCGCGGACCACCTGCGGTTGCGGCGCAGCGGCTGGCGCATCGAGTGCGGCATGCGCCGGTCCGTCGATCGCGCGCCGTCCGCAGGCAAGCCGCGCGATGCGGGCTACAGCGCGATGCTGCCCGGTCCCGCTTCCTGGTCGGAAGGCAGCGGATCGCGCTGGCGCGGACGCAGGGTCGGCGGCATCGGCGGGCGGCCGATGCCCTTGTCCAGCAACCAGGCCTGGCAGGCGCGCTGCCAGTCGCGCATGGCCTCGGGTACGTCGCGGTAGAAGGCGTCCTCCACGATGGGCATGCGCCCGTCGTTGGACTGCGAGGTGCCGAGCAGGCGCGCGCCTTCCAGGTCGTGCATGCGCAGGGTCGGGTCGCCGCCGTGTTCCAGCAGCCAGTACAGCCGATCGAAGCGGCCGCTGCGCGCGTACCAGCTCAGCACGGTGTCGTAGTGGTCGGCGCCGTCCAGGACGGTGTCCTGGTTGGCGCCGGACAGGATCAGATGCTGCACATTGGTCCAGCGGCCGTGTTTGAAGGCCACGTAGAGCAGCGGCTGGCCCTCGGCGTTGCGCGTGTTGGGGTCACCGCCGCGCATCAGCAGCTCGGTCAGGTAGTCGGGATCGGACCGTTCGGCCGCCGGCACCAGCGCCGACTCGAACGCCGCGGCCGTGCCGGCCTGGCCGCGCACATTCGGCGAGGCGCCGGCGTCGAGCAGCAGCTTCAGGCCCTTCGGGTTGGCGGTGAGCACCGGCCAGGCCAGCAGCGGACGGCCGCTGCGATCGAAGACGGTGTTCGGGTCGAGGCCCTGTTCGCGGACCAGCTGGTCGATGCGGCGCGTATCCAGGTGGTCCACCGCCCGCGCCAGCGCCAGACCCGGGACGGTGAAGTACGCATCCGGGTCCAGCACGTGATTGGCGTTCCGCGGCAGGCTCAGGGCGATGTACACGCAGCCGCAGACCGCCAGCAGCACCAGCGGCGGCAGGAGCATCAGGGTGCGCAGCGGGCCACGGGGCAGGCGGAGACGGCTCACGGGTGGGCGCCTTGGAGAAGGCTTCACGGGCTAAGGTACGTGGAAAGCGCGCCGTGCCGGCCCGCGCCGGTCTCGTCGGCCGAGACGCCGCCCGGCTACAGTGGCGCCCGGTTTTTTCTCCAGGGAACGCTCCATGGCCAAGGCCGCCTCCAAGGCCCGCACCGCCTATGTCTGCGGCGAATGCGGCGCCGAATACAGCAAGTGGCAGGGCCAGTGCACCGAATGCCACGCCTGGAACAGCCTGAGCCAGGTCGTGCTGGAGCCGGCCGCCGGCGCCGCGCCGGCCGCCGCGCGCCGCGCCGGCTGGGCCGGCAAGACCGAGGCGCCGAAGATCACCGCGCTCAAGGACGTGCGCAGCAGCGAGGACGTGCGCGTGTCCACCGGCATCGGCGAGTTCGACCGCGTGCTCGGCGGTGGCCTGGTCGAAGGCGCGGTGGTGCTGGTCGGCGGCGATCCGGGCATCGGCAAGTCGACTCTGCTGCTGCAGGCGCTGGCGCGGATGGCCGCCACCCTGCCGGTGCTGTACGTCACCGGCGAGGAATCGCTGGCCCAGGTCGCCGGCCGCGCGGTGCGCCTGGACCTGCCGCTGGACGGCCTGCACGCGCTGGCCGAGACCGGGATCGAATCCATCCTCCAGCACGCCTCCACCGCGCGCCCGAAGCTGATCGTGGCCGACTCGGTGCAGACGCTATGGACCGAATCGCTGACCGCCGCGCCCGGTTCGGTCAGCCAGGTGCGCGAGAGCGCCGCGCGCCTGGTGCGCTATGCCAAGGAGACCGGCACGGCGGTGTTCCTGGTCGGCCACGTCACCAAGGAAGGCGGCATCGCCGGTCCGCGCGTGCTCGAGCACATGGTCGATGCGGTGCTGTACTTCGAGGGCGAATCGGGCAGCCGCTTTCGCGTGCTGCGCGCGTTCAAGAACCGCTTCGGCGCGGTCAACGAGTTGGGCGTGTTCGCCATGGGCGACAAGGGCCTGAAGGAAGTGCCCAACCCGTCGGCGATCTTCCTGTCCGGCGGCAGCACCCGCCAGCCCGGCAGCTGCGTGATGGTCACCCGCGAGGGCACCCGCCCGCTGCTGGTGGAAGTGCAGGCGCTGGTCGATGCCTCGCCGCTGTCCAACCCGCGCCGCGTCGCCGTGGGTCTGGAAGGCAACCGCCTGGCGATGCTGCTGGCGGTGCTGCATCGCCATGGCGGGATCATGGTCGGCGACCAGGACGTCTTCATCAACGTGGTCGGCGGCATCCGCGTGCAGGAGACCGCGGCCGACCTGCCGGCGCTGCTGGCGGTGCTCTCGTCCCTGCGCGACACGCCGCTGGCCGAGAAGACGATCGCCTTCGGCGAGGTCGGCCTGTCCGGCGAGATCCGCCCGGTGCCCAACGGCGAGGACCGCCTGCGCGAGGCCGCCACCCACGGCTTCAAGCGCGCCATCGTGCCCAAGGGCAACGCGCCCAAGGCCAGCGCGATCAAGGGCATGGAAGTCGTCGCGGTCGAACGCCTCGCCGACGCGCTGGAGGCGGCGTTCGGCTGAAGATTCGCCTGGGCTCAGGCGCCCCGACAGGCGAGGCGGCCCGGTGGAAATTCGCCCTTGCGGAAACTTGCCTGGCTGGACCAACTATCTCTTCCGGTCCAGTCGCGGTCGCCTTGTAGAGCGGAGCTTGCTCCGCTGCTCTCCGTTCGGTTCGTGGGGAAGGCCCAGCGGAGCAAGCTCCGCTCTACAGGGGCCAAAAAAGCGAAAGGCCGCGGTGTCCGCGGCCTTTCGGGTGTTGCTTGGGACCGCGTTGGCGATCAGGCCAGGCCGGCCTGCTTCATCACTTCGGCGGCGTAGTCTTCCACCACCTTCTCGATGCCTTCGCCCACGGCCAGACGCTTGAAGCCGACCACTTCGGCGCCGGCGGCCTTGAGGGCCTGCTCGACGGTCTGGTTGGTGTCCAGCACGTAGGGCTGGCCGTACAGGGTCACTTCGCTGACGATCTTGTTGATCTTGCCGCTGATGATCTTTTCCAGGATCTCGGCCGGCTTGGACTTGTCCTTCTCGGACATCTTGGCCAGCTCGATTTCCTTTTCCTTGGCGACGAAGTCGGCCGGCACGTCGGCGGCCTTGTTGTACGGCGGGTTCATCGCGGCCACGTGCATGGCCAGGCCACGGGCCAGGTCGGCGTCGCCGCCCTTGACCTCGACCAGCACGCCGATCTTGCCGCCGTGGACGTAGGCGGCCACGTTGTTGGCGCTGTCGACGGCGACCAGGCGACGGATCTGCATGTTCTCGCCGAGCTTGGCGATGGCGGCGGCGCGGGACTCCTCGACGGTCTCGCCGGAAGGCAGCTTGGCCGACTTCAGCGCGTCCACATCGGCGGCGCCGGAGGCCAGGGCCGCCTGGGCGACGGCGTCGGTGAAGGCGACGAAGTTGCTGTCCTTGGCGACGAAGTCGGTCTCGGAGTTGATCTCGACCAGCACGGCCTTGCCGCCGTCCTGCGCCGCGGCGATGCGGCCTTCGGCGGTGACGCGGTCGGCCTTCTTGTCGGCCTTGGCCAGGCCGGACTTGCGCAGCCACTCGGCGGCGGTGTCGATGTTGCCTTCGTTCTCGGTGAGCGCCTTCTTGCACTCCATCATGCCGGCGCCGGTGCGCTCGCGCAGTTCCTTGACCAGGGAAGCGGTGATTTCCACGGTGATGACCTCAGTTGGGAATGGGGTGGACGGCGCAAGCGCCGGTCCTTGAAGCGACAGCGGCGGAGCCTGCGCCCCGCCGCCCTGAGCCGGCGCACAGTGGCGCGCCGGCGTTGCACGGCCGTGACGCCTTAGGCGGCGGCTTCGTCGCTCTTGCGGCCACGACGGGCCGGCTTGGCCTCGGCGTTGCCTTCGCTGAACTCTTCCTCGCGCACGGTGGCCGAGTTCGGCGCGGCGGCCTTGCCTTCCAGCACGGCGTCGGCGGCGGCGCGGGCGTACAGCTGCACGGCGCGGATGGCGTCGTCGTTGCCCGGGATGGCGTAGTCGACCAGGGCCGGGTCGTAGTTCGAGTCGACCACGGCGACCACCGGGATGCCGAGCTTCTTGGCTTCCTTGATGGCGATGTCCTCATGGCCGATGTCGATGACGAACAGGGCGTCGGGCAGACGGTTCATCTCCTTGATGCCGCCCAGCGAGGCCTGCAGCTTGTCGCGCTCGCGGCGCAGGCCCAGCACTTCGTGCTTGACCAGCTTCTCGAAGGTGCCGTCGGTCTCGGCCGCTTCCAGCTCCTTCAGGCGGGCGACCGACTTCTTCACGGTGGCGAAGTTGGTCAGCGAGCCGCCCAGCCAGCGCTGGGTCATGTACGGCATGCCGCAACGTTCGGCTTCTTCCTTGATGGCTTCGCGGGCCGAACGCTTGGTGCCGACGAACAGGATGGTGCCGCGCTTCTGGGCGATGGCGCTGATGAAGTTCATCGCGTCAACGAACAGCGGCAGGGTCTTTTCCAGGTTGATGATGTGGATCTTGCCGCGGGCACCGAAAATGTACGGGGCCATCTTCGGGTTCCAGTAGCGGGTCTGGTGACCGAAGTGCACGCCGGCTTCCAGCATCTGGCGCATGGTGATCTGGGACATCGTGAAAAACTCCAAGGCAGTGGAACCGGCCGCGCGTTTGGGATGCGGCACTGATGGTTCCGGGGTTGGGCCTCCCTGCGGCGTCCGTGGCCGAACCCTCCTTGAAGGAAGGCACCCCGGCACGGGCTGTGGCAGCAGGTGTGTATTCGCCGGTGACGCGCGGCGTGGGCGGTCTCTACAAGGCCAGGTGGCCTTTCAGAGCCGGCGGATTATAGCCGGCGGGCGCAGGTGGGCGCAAATCGCGCCCTGGCGCGGCTCAGGCCAGCAGCGGGGCGGCGGCGATCAGGATGACGAGCAGCAGCAGACGGCGGGAGGAGGACAGGCGCATGGGGTTTCCGGGGGAGGTGGACGGGGCGAGATGCCCGGTCTGCCCGGAGTCATGCAGGCGGCGTGCCAACTCCGGCATGGCGCATGAAGTCGCATCGCAGGGCGTTTTATGAGACCGCGTTCACAAGGAACACGCCCTGGCGCCGCCTGCGCGGGTCGGTTCTGACCTTGCGCGTCAGTAGGTGATGGTCACGGTGATGGTGTCGCTGTAGCTGCCGGCGGCCGCGCTCTGCCCGGACGGCACGCGGCCGTAGACGGTGGCGGTCTGGGCGGCGCCGGTCCCGGTGCCCTGCAAGGTGTCGGTGTTCAGAACGTTGCCCCAGCGCTGGCTGCGCGCGGGGTCGAGGTAGAGGTCGTAGGCAACGTACTGACTGCTCGCGCCCTGGCGCATGCGCCGCTGGCCGAGCAGGGCGTTGCTGCCATTGTCCAGGCCCAGCTGCCAGGCGGTGCGTCGCGTGCAGGTCAGGCCGATGGCGGAGGTCTGGTCGACATTGGCGGCGATGAAGCCCGCGACGCTGCCGAAATCCAGATCGCTGGCGCTGTAGGCGTAGCACTGCCCCGGCACGTTGGCGGACACGACGAAGGGGAAGGCGTCGTTGGCGGTCGTCGCGCCGGAGACATTGCAGGCGGCGGGAAAGCTCGCCGCGGCGCCCAGCAGCGGCGTGTTGGCCGCATAGGTCAGCACGGTGCTGGCGCCGGCGAAGGTGCTGCCGTAGCTGCCGGCCGCCAGCGCCTGGTTGGCCGGAATCCGGCCATAGATCGTCACGGTCTGCGCCTGCGAGCCGCCGACGATCAACGGAACCGCGTAGTCGAAATCCAGCACCAGCACGGTGCTGACCGCATTGCCCAGCGCGCCCCAGATCTGGCTGCGGGCCGGGTCCAGATAGAGCTGGTAGTTGAGCGTGTCGCCGTCGGCGTTGCGCAGACGACGCGGCGACAGCGAGGTATCGACGCTGCCCGGGCCCAGACCCACGCACAGCCGCACCTTGGTGTTGCTCAGCAAGGCCAGCGCGGCGGTGTTGCAGGTCACGGTGAAGGAGGTGACGGTATCGGTGACTTGCGTGGGCGAGACATTGCCGAAGGCCAGCACCGTCGGCGTGGTGGCGGTGCACACCGTCGCCGCGCGCGCGCCCGGCGACCAGGCCCACAGCGCCAGCAGGGCCAGCAGCAGGCAGCACGGCAGGCGGCGGCTCATTGGCGGGTCTCCGGGGCGCAGGTCAGCGGACCGATGCGTGGGATCCGGGCGGAGGCGATCCGGGCGGGATAGTCGAAATCCACCACGCAGGTGCCCGATTCGGTGCCGATCCTCAGACGGTTCCTGAGCTGCAGGTTGTCGAGATAGGTCTCGCCGTCGTGGCCGACGACGGCGACCGGCTCCTCCGCGCCGTCCGGCGTCACCGTGCTGCCCACCGCCAGCGGCTGGCCGGCCGGATCGCGCAGGACCAGCGTGGCGGCGCGGACCTGGGCGATGGCGAAGGGCACCTTCAGGCCGGCGCCGGCGCGCGGGGTGACCACGCGTTCCACCTCGTCCACGCGCAGGTCGGCGGGCAGGTCGAGGATGTCGATCGAGACCCGGTTGCGCTGCCAGGGCTGTAGCGGGGTGACCAGCAGCAGGCCGTCGGCGTTGGTCTGGCCGATCAAGCGGTTCTCCAGCCGCACCGGGATGTGCGGTCGTCCGGTCGAGACCACGCCGAAGGCGTTGTCGACCGAACGCGCGGCCAGCACGCCGCCGCCCAGCCAGGCCAGGCTGCCACTGGTGCTGGCATAGCCGTAGGTGGTGCCGCCCTGGCTGGCCGCGCCCAGGCCGTAGCGGCCGACATCGTTCTGCCAGCCCAGTTCGGCCAGACCGCCGGCGCCGTCGGTCCCGCTGCGGGCCTGCACGCGCCAGCCCAGCCCGTTGGGGCCGCCGTCGCCGGGAACGGCCCTGGAGGCCTCGACCACCTGGGTGTTGAGGTTGCCGTTGCGCTGGGTCGAGACCGAGGCCCGGCGCAGCCCGTCCAGCGCCAGCGAAGCCGACAGATAGAGGCTGCGGTCGGAGGCGTCGTCCAGGTTCTGGTTCACCGACAGGTTGGCCGACCAGTCCTCGCCGAAGGTCTGCGACCAGAACAGGCCCGCATAGCGCAGGCTGGGTTCGTCCTCGTTGCGCAGCCGCACGTAGCTGGCGCTGAGCGAACCGAAGCGGGGCAGGGAGACGCCGAAGATCGCGTGGTCGCTGGCGCTGACCGGGATGCTGCCCTGCAGGCTGCCGATATCGCGATAGCGCCCATGCGTGCGCTGGGTGCCGATGGCCAGGTTGAAGGTGCCGTTGTTCCAGGTGTGCTCGATCGCGGTCTGGCCGCCTGCCTCATCGCCGCGGCGGCTGCGCGCATAGGAGGCCGATAGCACGCCGGCGCCGCCCAGCAGCCACAGTCCGCCCGCGCCGGCGTTGCTGATGTTGCCGCCATGCTCGGCGTGACCCTCGACGGTGAAGCCATCGCTGACGCCATAGCGGAACGTCCCGGTGCCCACCAGCGTGTTGCCATAGCGGAACGAGCGCAGGCCGTAGTCCTCTCGAAGCACGCCCACCCCCACGCCGCCCTCGGACAGGCCTTTGGCCAGCAGCTCCTGGGTGCCGTAGAAGGAGAAATCCAGCGTGCGCACCTGGCCGAAGGCATCGGTGACCACCACCTGCGCGTTGCCGGTGCCGTTGATGCCGGGCAGGGTGGAGAGCTGGAACGGCCCGGCGGCGACCTGGCCGCTGTACTGGCGCAGGCCATCGACATACAGCTCCACCTGCGAGGGCACTGCGGCGTCGCCGAGGAAGGCGGGCAAGGGCGTGGTCACGCGATACGGCTGCAGTCCGTAGTTGCGCCCAAGCTGGACGCCGGCCATGCGGATCGAGCGCGTCCAGTCCAGGGCGTCGCTGTAAAAATCTCCCAACTGCAGGGTCAGCGCCCGGTCCGGCAGGTCCAGCTGCCAGTGGGTGTCCAGGCGCGTCGGTTCGACCCGCCAGCCGTGGGTGCCCTGGCCCTCGTAGAGGCGCATGACCGAGGTGGTGCTGAGCACGCCCTGGCCGATGCCGAAGGCGCGCAGTTCGACGGTGGCGGCCAGATTGGTCTGGTCGGCAGTGCGATTGGCGTAGAGGTCGTAGTTGAGCAGCGCCCCCGGCGAGGAGGTGGCCTGCGGGGCGGGCTCCTGCTCGGGTGCGAGCACGGTGGTGTCCAGCTTCAGCGCGGACAGCGGCGCATCGAAGAACAGGCGCTGGACCTCGGGCTCGTAGTGCACCGCGACGTCGGGCAGCGCATCCAGGGCGAGCACCTCCTCGGGCGCGCGCCCGTCCAGACGGAAGCCGATCGTGCGCAGGGTCTGCACGGATCCATGCAGGCGCCCGCGGCGCAGCTCGAAGCGCTCGATCTTGCCCGTGTCGGTCTGGTTGAGGCTCACCTGCAGGTACAGCACCTGGTCGTAGCGCGGATCGGCCATCGGCGCGGCGGGCGGCGGCGCCAGGTCGAAGGCCGCGACCGGCGGGGCGATCAGCAGGGCCAGCAGCGCAGCCCGCGCCAGTGCGGCAGACCAGCCTTCAGCGGGAGGGCGGCACGAGCGGCAGTGGACGCTTCTCGGCTTCACCGTTGATCCTGGCTTTGAAATGCGCGCCGACGTAGCGGCCGGCGGCGCCCGGGAGCGTCCAGCGCATCGTCTGACCTGGCAGCACATAGCCCACCAGGCCGGGCAGCAGCACAGTGTCCGGCCCGCTTGCCTGGACCATGCCCAGGTCGGCCAGTTGCGCGTGGCCAGTGCCGGTGTTGCGCACTTCCAGCGCGCTGGCGCCATCGGCGGCGGCCACCACCGTGGCGGCCAAGACCGGCTGCGGCGCCGCATCGCCCGGCTGCACGAACACCGGCACCGAGTAGCGCAGCACCAGCTGCAGCCCTTGTCGCGCATTGCCGCTGGGCAATTCGTCGACGAGGACGCGGTAGCTGGCCTCAGCGGCGACGGGCGAGCGGTCCGGACGGATCAGCCGGACCAGCTGGCGCGCGCCGGGGGCGATGGTCTGCATCGGCGGGCTGGCGATCACCTCCTGGGTGGCATCCAGCGACTCAGTGCCGCCGGACTGGGTCCAGCGGAACACGCGCAACTGGACGTGGACCGGCTCGGTCCCGGTGTTGCTCAGCCACAGCGCGTCGGCATTGCGTGCCGGGGTGAGGGTGATCGAGGTGGGAGAAACCTGCAGACTCGTGGCAAAGGCCGTGTTGCCCAGCGTGGTGATCAACGCTATCCAGGTCCATCTGATTAGCCCTCTCCTGTGTTTTGCACGCGCATCCTGGGTTTTTCCCATATCGCTCCTTCAGTAGATGATCGTGGCGGTCACGGTGTCCTGATACGAGCCCGGGGCGGGATTGTTGGCCGCCAGGTTGTTGATCCGGCCGTAGACCGGATAGACCTGATTGATGCCCAGGCCCGTGCTGGCCAGCGTGTTGGTGCCGGTGGTGCCGCCCCACACGGTCGTGCGGCTCAGGTCGGCGTAGAGCTGGTAGCCGACGTAGTTGTTGGTGGTGACGGTGGCGTCGGTGTGCTTCATCCTGCGCGTGGTCACATCCCCGGCCGTGGCGGCATTGGCGCCCGCGTTGAGCGCGATGGCGTACGGGGTCAGCGGCGTGCAGCGGACCGTCAGGCTGCCGGCGTTGTCGACGTTGGCGGTCACCGTGGAGGCCTGCGTGCCGAAGTCCACATCGGTCGCGGCGGCGGCCGTGATGGTGCAGGACTTGGTCACCACCAGCTTGACGTTGAAGGTGGTGGTATCTGCCGCCTGGGCGATGCCGCAGGCGGCCAGGAGGGCAACGGCGAGGGTGTTGGAAAGCAGGTAACGCATGGAGTCTCTCCCGGTCCTTGGGACCACAAGTACCGGCGCCTTGGCCGGCTCGGGTTTGAAGAAAGTGACCTTACGAACAGTGCTGACCTGCGCTGAATACAAAAAATTATTCATGCAAATCTGAGACTTGCGTCCTAGTAAGCGGGGTCTTGTGGTCCGTTACTAACAGGGGAGGGGGCTCTGGTGGTGGCGCTTGCCCGGCATCGGGATGTGCGGTCGGAGCTTCCCGGGCGGTGGGTGCGCGGGCCTCGCCTCACTGCGGTCGGGCGCCGTTTCCGGGCCGCGAGACCGGACCTGCCCGTTCAGATGCGGGCGCAATCGGCGATAATGGGCGCATGAGCATCCAACTGAAATCCGCCGCCGACCTGGAGAAGATGCGCGTGGCCGGCCGCCTGGCCGCCGAAGTGCTGCAAGTGGTCGCCCCGCACGTGAAGCCGGGCGTGACCACCGCCGAGCTGGACCGCATCTGCCACGACCACATCGTCCACGTGCAGGGCGCGATCCCGGCCAATGTCGGCTACCGCGGCTTCCCGGCCACGGTGTGCACCTCGGTCAACAACGTGATCTGCCACGGCATCCCGAGCGAGGGCAAGGTCCTCAAGGAAGGCGACATCGTCAATATCGATGTGACCGTCATCAAGGATGGCTGGCACGGCGACACCAGCCGCATGTACTACGTCGGCACCCCGTCGGTGATGGCCAAACGCCTGGTCGAGACCACGCGCGAGGCGATGTTCCGCGGCATCCGCGCGGTCAAGCCGGGCGCGACGCTGGGCGATGTGGGCCATGCGATCCAGCAGTACGCCGAGTCCGAGCGCTTCAGCGTGGTGCGCGAGTACTGCGGCCACGGCATCGGGCAGGTCTACCACGACGAGCCGCAGGTGCTGCATTACGGCCGTCCCGGCGATGGCGTGGTGCTCAAGCCCGGCATGACCTTCACCATCGAGCCGATGATCAACGAGGGCACGCGCTACACCAAGACCCTGCCGGACGGCTGGACCGTGGTGACCAAGGACCGCAAGCTGTCGGCGCAGTGGGAGCACACCGTGGCGGTGACCGAGGACGGCGTGGAGATCCTCACCCGCCTGCCAGGCGACGACAACGACCTGTGACCGCCCCGCCGGTTGCCAGCGGCGCGGCGCGCGCGCCGGCGCAGGCCGATCCGGCCACCGATGGCGTCTGGTCGCAACAGGCCCGCGCCGCGCTGGCGGCCACCGACGAGAAGCTGGCGCGCCGCTACGAGGATCTTGACCGCATCGACCACGTGCTGGCGCTGCGCGCGCGCGCGGTCGACCACCTGCTGCGCGAGGCCTGGCGGCGCTGCCTGCCGGCCGAGAGCGGGCTGTCGCTGTTCGCGGTCGGCGGCTACGGGCGCGGCGAACTGTTTCCGCAGTCGGACGTGGACGTGCTGGTGCTGGGCGAATCCGAGGCCCAGCAGCTGCACCACGACGCGCTCGCCCGCTGCCTGGCGCTGGTCTGGGACACCGGCCTGAAGCTCAGTCACGCGGTGCGCTCGCCGGCGCAGTGCAGCGAGGCGGCGCAGGATCAGACCGTGGCCACCGCGCTGCTCGAGGCACGCCCGCTGATCGCCGACGAGGCCGCGCGCAAGGCCCTGGCCGAGGCCGTGTCGCCGCGGCAGGTGTGGCCGCCGCGCGAGTTCTTCCAGGTCAAGCGCCAGGAGATGGCCCAGCGCCACGCGCGCTTCGGCGACACCTCGGACAATCTGGAGCCGGACATCAAGGACGGCCCGGGCGGCCTGCGCGACCTGCACACGCTGGGCTGGATGGCGCTGCGCACCTTCGGCGTGCGCGACCTGGAGTCGCTGGTGGGCATGGATCAGCTGGGCCCGGACGAGGCCGCCGCGCTGGCGCGCGAGCGCCGCGTCCTGGGGCGGCTGCGCTACGGGCTGCACCTGGTCGCCGGCCGGCCGGAGGAGCGCCTGCGCTTCGATTACCAGAAGGCGCTGGCCACGCGCCTGGGCTACCGGGACGCGCCCGGCAGCCTGGGCGTGGAGCAGATGATGCAGGCCTTCTACCGCAGCGCGGCGATCGTGCGCCGCATCGGCGATCGCCTGCTGCAGCGCTTCGAGGAGCAGTTCGAGGGCGAGGGCACGCCGCATACGCTGGATGCGGACTTCGAGCTGCGTCGCAACTACCTGGCCGCGCGCGATCCGCAATGGCCGGCCGACGTCGGCGCGGTGTTCGCGCTGTTCGCCACCTGGGCCGCGCAGGCCGAGGTCCGCGGCCTGCATTCGCAGACCGCGCGCGCGCTGGCCGAGGCGCTGCCGACGCTGCCGGCGTATGCGCGCGCCAGCGCCGAGCAGCGAGCGCAGTTCATGGCGCTGCTGCGCGGCCCGCGCGCGGTCGACACGCTGGCGCGCATGGCCCGCCTGGGCGTGCTGGGGCAGTGGCTGCCGGCCTTCGCCCAGGTGTCCGGGCGCATGCAGTTCGACCTGTTCCATGTGTACACGGTCGATCAGCACACGCTGATGGTGCTACGCAATCTGGCGGCGTTCGCCAACGGCCGCGCCGACGAGCGCTTCTCCATCGCCCACGAAGTCTGGCCGCGCCTGCGCAAGCCCGAGCTACTGCTGCTGGCCGGGCTGTTCCATGACATCGGCAAGGGCCGCGGCGGCGATCATTCCGAGCTGGGCTCGGCCGATGCGCGCGACTTCTGCGCGGCGCACGGGCTCAGCGAGGCCGACACCGACCTGGTGGCCTGGCTGGTCGAACAGCACCTGCGCATGTCGGTGACCGCGCAGAAGCAGGACATCGCCGATCCGGAGGTGATCCACCGCTTCGCCACGCTGGTCGGCGACCGGGAGCACCTGGACTATCTCTACCTGCTGACCTGCGCCGACATCGCCGGCACCAGCCCCAAGCTGTGGAACGCGTGGAAGGATCGGCTGCTGGCCGATCTCTACTTCGCCACGCGCCGCGTGCTGCGCGAGGGCCTGGAGCAGCCGATGGCCGCCGGCCAGCGCGTGGAGGAAGGCCGCGAGGCGACCCGTGCGCTGCTGCTGGCGCAGGGCTTCGATGCGGACACCATCGCGCGCCAGTTCGCCGAGATGCCCGATGAGAGCTTCCTGCGCTTTCGCCCCGAACAGCTGGCCTGGCAGGCGGCGGCGCTGGTGGACGTGCGCCACGGCCAGACGCTGGTGCAGGTGCGCCTGATCGACGACAACACCCGGGCGATGGAGGTGTTCGTGCACTCGCCCGACCGCGACGGCCTGTTCGCCGCGATCCTGGCCACGCTGGACAAGCAGGGCTTCGCCATCCACCAGGCGCGCGTGCTGGTGGGGCCGCACGGGACGGTGTTCGACTCCTTCGAGGTGCTGCCGGCCGACACCTATGCCAGCGACGATCCCGAGCACCTGGCCGATGCGCTGCGTCGCGCGCTGGCCGGCGCGCTGGACCAGGTGCGCGTGGCCCAGCGCACCGTGCCGCGCCAGCTGCGGCATTTCCGCTTCCCGCCGCGCTTCGAGTTCGGCAACACGCTCGATGGCCGCTACACGGTGCTGGACCTGGTCGCGCCCGACCGGCCGGGCCTGCTGGCCCAGGTCGCGCAGGTGCTGCGCCGCCAGCATCTGCGCGTGCACGATGCGCGCATCGCCACCTTCGGCGAGCGTGCCGAAGACCTGTTCCACCTCAGCGACGAAGGCGACCAGCCGCTGACCGACGCCGAGCGCGAATCCCTGCGCCAGGCCTTGGTCAGCTGCCTGGAAGCAGCCGCCTGATCTCCCCACCCTCCGTTTGCAGGAACCCCACGCCCCATGTCCGCCGTCGATCTCGAATCCCTCAAGTCCACCCTGGAAGACGCCTTCGCGCGCCGCGCCGAACTCACCGCCGACGAGATCCAGGCGCAGGTGCGCCCGGCCGTGTACGCGGCCATCGACGGGCTGGAATCCGGCGCGCTGCGCGTGGCCGAGCCGCTGGCCGAGGGCGGCTGGCAGGTCAACGAGTGGCTGAAGAAGGCGGTGCTGCTGTACTTCCGCGTCAACGACATGCGCGTGATCGAGGCCGAGCCGGCGCCGTTCTGGGACAAGGTCGAGGCGCGCTTCGCCGGCTACGACGCGGCGCAGTTCAAGGCCGGCGGCGTGCGCGTGGTGCCCGGTGCGGTGGCGCGCCGTGGCACCTACTTCGGCAAGGACGTGGTGCTGATGCCCAGCTTCACCAATATCGGCGCCTACGTGGGCGAAGGCACGATGGTCGACACCTGGGCCACGGTGGGCTCGTGCGCGCAGATCGGCAAGCACTGCCATCTGTCCGGCGGCGCCGGCATCGGCGGCGTGCTCGAACCGCTGCAGGCCTCGCCCACCATCATCGAGGACCACTGCTTCATCGGCGCCCGCGCCGAGGTGGTCGAAGGCGTGGTGGTCGGCCACCACAGCGTGATCGGCATGGGCGTGTTCCTCAGCCAGTCCACCCGCATCTACAACCGCGCCACCGGCGAGGTGAGCTATGGCTACGTGCCGCCGGGCAGCGTGGTGGTCTCCGGCTCCCTACCGGCCAAGGACGGCACGCATTCGCTGTACGCCGCGGTGATCGTCAAGCAGGTCGACGAGAAGACCCGCGCCAAGACCAGCGTCAACGACCTGCTGCGCGGACTGGCGGACTGAGCGCGCCCTGGGGCATGGCCTTTGCGCAATCGAATGGGAAGCTGAGGCGGTATCGAGCGATACCTTGGCTTCGGGTTTGATTTGGGTTCTTCGCCCGGTCGCGGAACCACGGCGCGTAGGCGTTTGGGACTTCGGAGGGGCAGCGGTCCGGCGGGCGGCGTCCGCTTATCCCTCAATCAGGGCATCCTGCCCTGATTCGGGCGCTCGGCTCCTGCCTCGCTCGTCGCGGCCACCGCCCGCCGGCCCGCTGCCGCGTGCGTCAGGTCACAGGGCTTCGGTTTGCGGGGTGTTACTAGCCTCCCTTGCGCACAAAGCGACCAGTGACGGGAAGTTGTCGACTTGAGGCCCCCTCCCTTGCGCGCAGCGCAGGGGAGGGATGGGGAGGGGTCGGGGCTTTACCGGGCAAGCCACCGAAGCGAAGAGCAAAAGCACCCCACCCCGGCCCTCCCCTTCGCCTGCGGCGAAAGGGAGGGGGCAAAGCACTGCGCGATGCATTCGAATTGGAAGAAGTCCTGTGCTATCCGCCGCAGCGTCTCCACCTGGGCGGGCGTGCGGAGAGCGGGCCTTAGGATGGCCCGCGGCGGCGAATCCGCCTTAGATGGCGGACCGAGCGGAGGAGCCGCGCCCGGCTGGGTCGAGGCTGGTCGGCGAAGTGGGATCTTCGACTTCACCGCCATGACATCAACTGATCCGCGTCCGCGCAGTCCTGCGAAGAATCCGGACTTATTCATTCGTGCGGAGGCGCTCCCCGACGGCGGCAGGACCGGATGTGTAACCGCCAACGCGAGGAGTTCACGGCCGTGTCGTCCACAGCCAGCGTTTGACTTTGGTCTTGTTTTGGATCGATCCAGTGCCGCCTAGACTCGGTGCTGGTCTATTGCGGCGGGAGCGGAGCATGCGGGATCGGGGCTGGAAGGCGGCGGCGCTGGGGTTGGTGATGGTCGCGGGCATGTCTGGCGCCTGGGCCGCGGAGCCGGCCGCCAAGGCGCGTGCCGGTAATCCGATCTTTCCGGGTTGGTACGCGGACCCCGAGGCGGCGGTCTTCGACAAGACCTACTGGATCTACCCGACCAGTTCGCTGCCGTACGCGCAGCAGACTGACTTCGATGCGTTCTCCTCGCCGGACCTGGTGACCTGGACCCGGCATCCGGGTGTGTTGAAGAAAGATGCGGTGTCCTGGGCGCGCGAGGCGATGTGGGCGCCGGCCGTGGTGGAGAACCGCGGGCGCTACTACTTCTTCTTCGCCGCCAACGACATCAAGAGCGATGCCGAAGTCGGCGGCATCGGCGTGGCCGTGGCCGACGCGCCCGCCGGCCCGTACCGTGACCTGATCGGCAAGCCGCTCATCGGGCAGTTCCACAACGGCGCCCAGCCGATCGACCAGTTCGTGTTCAAGGACGACGACGGCACCTGGTACATGCTCTACGGCGGCTGGAAGCACGCCAACATCGTCCGCCTGAAGGACGACTTCACCGGCGTGCGGCCGATGGACGACGGCACGGTGTTCAAGGAGATCACCCCGGCGCCGGAGTACGTCGAGGGTCCGCTGATGTTCAAGCGCGACGGCAAGTACTACTTCCTGTGGTCCGAGGGCGGCTGGACCGGGCCGGACTACGCGGTGGCCTATGCCATCGGTGACTCGCCGCTGGGGCCGTTCAAGCGCATCGGCAAGATCCTGCAGCAGGATCCGAAGATCGGCACGGGCGCGGGCCACAATTCCATCTTCCGCGGCCAGGACGACACCTGGTACATCGTCTACCATCGTCACCCGCTGGGCGACCACGATGGCAATCATCGTCAGGTCGCCATCGACCGCATGGTCTTCGATGCCCAGGGCCACATCCTGCCGGTGAAGATGACCAACGAGGGCGTCGCGCCGCACCCGTTGCGCTGACGCGGCGTCCTCGCAAGCCCCCAGGACTTGTGAGACACGCCTGCATGACCACGACACTCTACGGACTGAAGAACTGCGACACCTGCAAGAAGGCCAGCAAGTGGCTGGATCGCTTCGGGGTGGCCTACACCTTCGTCGACTATCGCGAGCACAAGCCTTCGCCCGAGACGCTGGTGGAATGGGCGGGCAAGGCCGGTGGCTTCGACGCGCTGGTCAACAAGTCCTCGACCACCTGGCGGCAGCTGCCCGAGAACCGCAAGTCGCCCGGCAGCGAGGCCGAATGGAAGCTGCTGCTGCGCGAGCATCCGCAGCTGATCCGGCGGCCGGTGGTGATTACCGACGATGGCACGCTGAGTCAGGGCTTCTCCGACAACGGCTTCAAGGCACGCTTCGGGATCGCGTAGAGCGGAGCTTGCTCCGCTAGGGCTTTCCCGTTGATCTGGCCGCTGGAACTCTTGCGGGGATCCTGACCGAAGAGCAGCGGAGCAAGCTCCGCTCTACGGGGTCGGGGGTCGTCGTATCCTTGTCGCCCGCTCAGCCGATCCGCATTTCCATGAATGATGTCCTAGCGCTGACCTGCGAACTGGTCTCGCGCGCCTCGGTCACGCCCGAGGATGCCGGCTGCCAGGCCTTGATCGCCGCGCGCCTGCGGGCGGCGGGATTCACCTGCGAACATCTGCGCCTGGGCCAGGTCGACAACCTGTGGGCCACCCACGGCAGCGGCGCGCCGGTGCTGGTGCTGCTGGGCCATACCGACGTGGTGCCGCCGGGCCCGCTGGAGGCGTGGACCAGCGATCCCTTCGCCCCGCAGGTGCGCCAGGGCAATCTTTACGGCCGGGGCACCGCCGACATGAAGGGCAGCGTGGCCGCGTTCGTGGTCGCCGCCGAGCAGTACGTGGCCGCGCACCCCGACCATGTCGGCACCCTGGCCGTGCTGGTGACCAGCGACGAGGAGGGCGATGCCATCGATGGCGTGCGCCATGTCGCCAGGCTGTTCGCCGAGCGTGGCCAGCGCATCGACTGGTGCATCACCGGCGAGCCGTCCTCGACCCAGACCCTGGGCGATCTGCTGCGCGTGGGCCGTCGCGGCAGCCTGACCGGCACACTGGCGGTCAAGGGCGTGCAGGGCCATGTGGCCTATCCGCACAAGGCGCGCAACCCGATCCACCAGGCCGCCGCGGCGCTGGCCGAGCTGACCGCGCGGCACTGGGACGATGGCTACGAGAGCTTCCCGCCGACCAGCCTGCAGGTCTCCAACCTGCACGCCGGCACCGGCGCCAGCAACGTGATCCCGGGCGAGCTGCGCATGCAGTTCAACCTGCGCTACACCCCGCACTGGGACGCGCCCAGGCTGGAGGCCGAGATCACCGCGCTGCTGGACCGCCACGGCCTGGAGTACACGCTGAGCTGGCATCGCAGCGGCGAACCGTTCTACACGCCGGAGGGTCGCCTGCGGCGCGTCGCGCGCGAGGTGCTGGGCGAATTCGCCGGCGCGCCGCCGGAGGAAAGCACGGGCGGCGGCACCTCGGATGCGCGCTTCATCGCGCCGCTGGGCGCGCAGTGCATCGAGGTCGGCCCGGTCAACGCCACCATCCACCAGGTCGACGAGCACGTGCGCGTGGCCGATCTGGAGCGGTTGCCGGCGCTGTACCTGGCCCTGGTCGAGCGACTGCTGGTGGCGCAGGACTAGCCGGTCATGCGGCCCCGGGCGGTGTGGGCGACTGTCGGCCGCGCGCCATCGGCGCCTGTCGGAGGCCAGTTTCGTTGCGGCTGAAAGGGTTGCGCCGCGCGCGGAAGCCGGGTTAACGTCGCCCCATGCCGTCCGTCCTGGCCAACGTCGCGAACAACAACAACCGCAATCTGCGCGCGAATAATCGTGCGCGACCGATGCGGGTCTGCGCCTAGGCAAAGCAACAACGACGAACGCCTGAGGAACCAGAAAACCCGCATCGGCCGATGCGGGTTTTTTTATGCATGTGCAGGTCCCTCTGCGAAAGGCCTGGCCATCCGTGGCCGGGGATCCAAATAGAAGCGCCACTTACCCCACGTCAGGTTTTTCAGGAGTTTTCCCATGTGTTCGATCTTCGGCATCTTCGGTCTGCAACCCGGCGATGATCTTGGCGCGCTGCGCCGGCAAGCGCTGGAGTGCTCGCAGCGTCAGCGCCATCGCGGCCCGGACTGGAGCGGCGTCTACGTCGACGACGGTGCCATCCTGGTGCACGAGCGCCTGGCCATCGTCGATCCGGCCGGCGGCTCGCAGCCGCTGCTGAGCGAGGACGGCGAGCTGGCCCTGGCGGTCAACGGCGAGATCTACAACCATCGCGAACTCAAGGCCGAGCTCCAGCAGCCCTACGCCTTCCAGACCGGCTCGGACTGCGAGGTCATCAACGCCCTCTACCGCGAGGACGATGTCGAATCCTTCCTCAACCGCCTCAACGGCATCTTCGCCTTCGCGCTGTGGGACCGCGCCGCCGGCCGGGTGATCATCGCCCGCGACACCATCGGCGTGTGCCCGCTGTACTGGGGCCACGACAGCCAGGGCCGCCTGCGCGTGGCCTCGGAGATGAAGTCGCTGTCCGAGCATTGCGCCGATGTGGCGCAGTTCCCGCCGGGCCACTGGTACGACAGCGCCACCGGCGCGCTCAAGCAGTACTACAAGCGCCCCTGGCGCGACTACGACGCGGTGGAGGGCGTCGAGGTCACGCCGACCGAGCTGCGCGAGGCGTTCGAACGCGCCGTGCATCGCCAGCTGATGACCGACGTGCCCTACGGCGTGCTGCTCTCCGGCGGCCTGGATTCCTCGCTGGTGGCCGCGGTGGCCGCGCGCTATGCGCGTCACCGCATCGAGGACGGCGACCGGACCGAGGCGTGGTGGCCGCGCCTGCATTCCTTCGCCATCGGCCTGAGCGGTTCGCCCGACCTGGCCGCGGCCAAGGTCGCCGCCGAATCGCTGGGCACGGTGCACCACGGCTTCGAGTACACCTTCGAGGAAGGCCTGGACGCGCTGCCCGAGGTGATCCGCCACATCGAGACCTACGACGTCACCACCATCCGCGCGTCCACGCCGATGTTCCTGCTCGCGCGGCGGATCAAGGCGATGGGGGTCAAGATGGTGCTCTCGGGCGAGGGCAGCGACGAGATCTTCGGCGGCTATCTGTACTTCCACAAGGCGCCCAACGCGCGCGAGTTCCATGAAGAACTCATCCGCAAGCTGGACGCGCTCTACAACTACGACTGCCTGCGCGCCAACAAGTCGATGATGGCCTGGGGCGTGGAGCCGCGCGTGCCGTTCCTGGACCGCGAGTTCATGGACGTGGCCATGCGCATGGATGCCGCGCACAAGATGATCACGGTCGGCGCCGACGGCAGGAAGCGCATCGAGAAGGCCGTGCTGCGCGAGGCCTTCGCCGGCTATCTGCCCGATTCGATCCTGTGGCGGCAGAAGGAGCAGTTCAGCGATGGCGTGGGCTATGGCTGGATCGACGGGCTCAAGGCGCATGCCGAGGCCCAGGTCACCGACCGCGAACTGGCCGCGGCCGACAAGCGCTTCCCGGTGAACCCGCCGCAGACCAAGGAGGCCTACTACTACCGCACGCTGTTCGAGCAGGCCTTCCCGTCCACCGCGGCGGCCGAGACCGTGCCGGGCGGCAAGTCGATCGCCTGCTCCTCGCCGGCGGCGATCGCCTGGGACGCGAGCTTCGCCGCGGCCGCCGACCCGTCCGGTCGCGCGATCGCGGGGGTGCATGCGCAGGCGCTGTGATGTCGGCGGGTCGAGCCGCATGCAGTGTGTCTTTCGCAGCCGTTGCGGGAGTCCTGTAAACCGTCGTTCCCGCGAAAGCGGGAACCCACGGACGTCGCGCGATCTGCACGAAAGTCCCTGGATCCCCGCGTTCGCGGGGATGACGGATGTTGGGTTTGCGGCACGGGGCGATCGCCGAATCGGCGAAGGCGGGTGTCTTACGTTGTGATGCCGCACGTGTCATGCCGCGCGTTGGCAAACTCTCTTTATCGTCGTTCCCGCGAAAGCGGGAACCCATGGACGTCGCGCGATCTGCACGAAAGTCCCTGGATCCCCGCGTTCGCGGGGATGACGAGCGTCGGATTTGCGAAGCGAACGCGGCCGCCGCTTCGGCAACAAGCCCCGCCTACGGCTCGTGCCGCACGCAATAGCCGTAGCGCTGCGGGTCCATGTCCACGCCCGAGGCGCTGGCCTGGTTGCTGGCCTTCCAGATGTTGGGCTTGAAGGTCGCGCTGGTGCAGTTGGCCGACTTGTCCACGCCGATGGTGTAGGTGAACGGGTCCTTGTCGAAGTGGTTGGCGTCGAAGACGTTGTTCTGGCTGACGCTGTTGTCCCAGCACTGGGTGCTGCCATCGGCGTTGCGGAAGCGGATCGCGCAGGTCAGGAACACGCCCGCGCCGTGGTTGCCGCTGAAGGTATTGCCGGCGAACAGGTTGCCCGAGGAATTGGACAGATACGCGCCCTGGCTGCCGTTGTTCGACAGCACGTTGTCGCGGATCTGGCTGTCGCGCAGCTCCTCGGCGGTGATCCCGGCGGCGACGTTGTCATGCACGCGGTTGTCGGTCATGGTGACCTTGGAGGTGCTGTTGAAGGACACCCCGTCCCAGACCGCGCCGGAGACGTCGTTGTGGTCCAGGGTGATGTCGCGACTGCCCTGTTCGGTCAGCAGGCAGGCGCTGCGGCACTGGCTGGCATGCAGGCCGGTCAGGCGCACGTCTTGGCCGTTGCGCACCACCACCGCGCTGTTGCTCAAGTAGGGACGCTCGGGCATGAACTCGTGCTCGACGTCCTTGGCGCCGATCAGGCTCAGGTCGGCGATGGTGACGCCGGTGATCGGGCGGCGCGGCACCTGCTGTTGATAGTCGCCGACGACCAGCAGGGGCTGTTGCACGTCGGGCGCCATGCGCAGGACGGTGGTCGGGCCGGCGCCGCGCAGGGTGAGGTGGTCGCGCTGGATCGAGACCAGGCCCTTGAGCGGATACTCGCCCGCGGCCAGGCACAGCGTCACCGGCGCGTCGCCGGCCGGCAGCGCGTCGATGGCCTGCTGCAGGTTGTCGCCGGGCTTGGCGCGCGCCGTGCAGCTGGACGGTTCATCGGCCAGCGCGGGCAGGGCGAGCGCGCCCAATAGCGCAGCCGCGGTCAGTCGCAATGGGGTCGAGCGATGGATCTTCATGGGGGAGAAGGCAAGGGGATCGACCTTCAAGAGCCTAAGGATCGCCGCTGAACGCCCGGCAGGCGACGCTTCACCGGGCTGTCCCGGCGGTCAGCATGGTCGAAGCCATGTGTGTGCGACGGCCCTTCTCCGACGGCTTTTGCGTATGCATGGTGTGCACGGCACGCACACGCGGTCTTGGCATCGGTCTGGCCATGATCCGCCCCGACAGTCACGAGGCGGCGCGGCAACCCGGACAGCGCGCCGTCTGCAATCGAGAGGACTCGACCGGATGGGCAAGCGCCTGCGAGTACTGATGGTGGACGACAACGCCGAACTGCTGCGCGTGGTGCAGGACGGGCTGTCGATGTACCAGGTGGACGTGGTGACGGCCGGCAGCGCCGGCGAGGCGCTGGACCTGCTGATCCGCGACGGCGGCTTCGATGTGGTGATGAGCGACGTGCTGATGCCGCTGGGCATGTCCGGCGTGCAGCTGGTGGAGATGGTGGCACGCGAGTATCCGCAGATCGCGGTGGTGCTGACCTCGGGCTATCCGCAGGCCAGCCTGCCGGAGATGCCGCGCGGCGTGCGCTTTTTGCCCAAGCCCTATCAGTTCAGCGGCCTGATGGCGGCGCTGAACGAGGAAGTCAGCCTGCACTGAGCACGCGTCAGCGCGCCGGGACCAGTTGCAGCGTGTGCTGCGCCGGACCGGGCAGGAACGGCGTGGCCCGCCCCTGGACCCAGTCGGCATGGCCTGAGCCCCAGAAGGGCGAGAGCGGGTGGCCGCTCTGCCCGCCGGGCATGTGCACGAGGCCGTCGCCCTCGTGGCCCGGCGAGACCACCATGCGCTCGGACGCGCCGAAGGCCGGCGCCTGGACGCGCGGCATGTCCCCGGCGCCGGGCAGGCGGTCCGGCGGCATGCACAGCCAGGACTTGAAGCGCGCGGGCAGCGCCGCCGCCAGCGGGTGACAGATCGCCGCCGTGTTCTGCTCGCCCCAGGTGCGCTTGGCCAGCGGACCGATGGCGGTCAGTTCGCGGCGGGTCTCGTCGGCGGCGTCCTCCAGCAGACGCGACCAGCCGGCGGTGTCCTCGCAGGCGGCCCCGCGCTGGTCCGCCGCGCAGGCGAACCGGCGCGGCAGCAGGTGCGCGGGTCGCTGCTCCAGCAGCGGCCAGACCACGCCTTCCAGCTGCGGGAACAGTGCGGCTGGCGGCCGATCCAAGGCTACGCCGGCCGGCGCCACCAGCCCCTCGGCAATGCGGTCCTGCACGGCCAGGCGCCAGCGCCGCACCAGGCGGAAGCTGACCGAATCCGCGCTCGCCCGGCCGTCCCAATGGCCGGCCGCCTTGGCCAGCGCCGCCAGCGCCGACGCCGGCGGCGCGCCCTGGGCTTCGCGCTGCAGCAGCGCCCACCAGCGCTGCAGGAACACGGCGCGGTCGTCCAGCTGCACGGCCAGCAGGCTGCGCTCGTCGGCGCGCTCGAGCCGCTGCAGGTCGTTGCGGATCTGCCGCGCGCGGGCGCCGAGCACATAGCCGCCATCGCCCAGCACGGCCAGCAGCGGACCGTCGGCGACGCGATTGTTGGCCGTCCACAGCCGGCCATCGGCCGGGTCGGCGAGCGGCTCGACCAGCTGGGTGGAGATCGGCCAGGCCGGGCAGGGCGCGGCGGGCCGGCCCAGCGCATCGAACGCGGCCGAGGCGCTGGGCAGCACCAGGGCGCTCGCCTCGCAGCCGGGCGTGCGCTGCGGCAGCGGCCCGAGCAGGCGCCAGGCGATGCGACCCTTGGCGTCGGCGAGCAGCAGATTCTGCGCGGGCACGGCGACGTGCCCGGCTATGCGCAGCGCGTCGTCCAGATCGCCGGCGCGGGCGAAGTCGTCCAGGCCCAGGTTGAGCGCGCCGGGCAGGTGCCCGACCCAGCGCAGCGCCAGCGCCTGGCCGCCGGGCAGGTCCTCGACCAGCGGACCGTAGGCGCTCTGGCGCACTTCGAGGGTCTGCGACGCGGCGCCGGCCACGGCGAGCGTCTCGCGGTACACGCGCACCGGCGCGCAGCCCGGCGCGGGCGTGGCGGCGCAGGGCGTGATGCGGAACAGGTCGGCGGTGTCGGCGAAGCCGTTGGTGAAGCCCCAGGCCACGTGCGTGTTGCTGCCCACGATCACCGCCGGCAGCCCCGGCAGGCTGAAGCCGGTCACGTCCACGCGGCCGCCCGGCGCGCGCGGGTCGGCGTAGCGCAGGCGCACGCGGAACCAGAGGTTGGGCGCGCGCAGGGCCAGGTGCATGTCGTCGGCGACGATGGCGCGGCCATCGGCGGTGTGGGCCGCGGCCACGGCGAAGTTGTTGCTGCCTGGGGCCAGCGCTTCGCCGCCGGCGCCGGCCGATGCGGCTGCCGGCAGGGTGCGCAGGTCGACGACATCGGCGCCGGGCAGCACCGCATCCTCGCGCGGCGTGCCCTGCAGGGGCGCGTCCCAGTGGCTGCCGTCGTGGTCGAGCAGGGCGAACAGGGCCGGCGGCAGGCGCTGCTGCAGCTTCCACAGCGACAGGGCGCGGGCGTCGTCGGCGTCCTGCAGGTCGAAGTACATCGCATCGCCGGTGAGCACGGCATCGGCCGCGGTCCACGGCAGCGGCCGCTGGCGCAGCAGCAGGTAGGGCCAGGGCCGCACGTGCAGCGCGGCCAGGCCGGTGTTGACCCCGGCGGTGTAGGCGTCCAGTTCGGCGCGATGGTCGCCGGCGAAGGCGTCCAGCCCGGCCTCGGCGCGGGCGCGCATGCGGTGCAGGCGATGGCGCCGGTCCAGCGGCAGGGCGCGGGCGCCGAACAGCGCGGCCAGCTCGCCGGCCGAGGTCCGGCGCATCAGGTCCATCTCGAAATAGCGCTCCTGCGCGTGGACGTAGCCGAGCGCGCGTGCCGCATCGGCCGGGTTGCCGGCCTCGATGGTCACCGTGCCCAGCGCGTCGCGGCTGATGCTCACCTGGCCCGACAGGCCGGCGATCTGGCGCTGTCCGTCCAGCGTGGCCAGGCTGCCGCGCAGCAATAGCCAGGCGACCAGCGCCAGCAGCAGGCACAGCACCAGCAGGGACAGCAGGACACGACGCAGCCAGCGGATCATTCGGGGCGGTTCCGGCCAGCAGGGGGAGGCTGGCCCGCGCACAGCATGCCCGGATTGTGTGAAGCCGGGACGGCATCGGCGCGGGCTGCGAGTGAAAGTGATTCCGTTTAAGACATCGTCCGCGCCGATGCGCGACCATGGCGGCCGTTCCAGTCACGAGGTTCTGCCATGAAAGGCCATCCCGAGGTCATCGCCTGCCTGATCGACCTGCTGCGCGGCGAGCTTGCCGCCCGCGATCAGTACTTCCTGCATTCGCGCCGCTACGAGGACCAGGGCCTGCAGCGGCTGTACGAGCGCATCGGCCACGAGATGGAGGAGGAGACCGAGCACGCCGACGCGATCCTGCGCCGCATCCTGTTCCTGGAGGGCGACCCGGACATGCGCCCGCATCCGTTCACCCCCGGCAAGACCGTGGTGGAGATGCTCGAGGCCGACCTGCGGACCGAGTACAAGGTGCGCGCCGACCTGGCCGCCGGCATGAAGCTGTGCGAGGAGAAGGGCGACTACGTCAGCCGCGACATGCTGCTGGCGCAGCTGCGCGATACCGAGGAAGACCACGCCTGGTGGCTGGAGCAGCAGCTGGGCCTGATCAAGCGCATCGGCCTGGCGCTGTACCAGACCTCCAAGATCGGCGACGGCAGCGCGACCGCGCAGCACTGAAGGCCGCGCCTAGGGTCACAACGCAAGACGCCGGGCAGTGCCCGGCGTCTTCGTTTGCGTCGATCGTGCGGCGCGCGCCGCGGTGCTCAGGCCGCCTCGTAGGCGCCGTAGCCGCGCAGGCGCTCGTAGCGGCGCTGCAGCAGGATGTCCACCGGCACGTCGACCAGGGCGTCCAGTTCGCCCAGCAGCACGGCCTTCAGGCGCGTGGCCATGGCGCGCGGGTTGCGGTGGGCGCCGCCGGTGGGTTCGCGCACGACCTTGTCCACCAGGCCCAGCTCGCGCAGGCGCCTGGCGGTCAGGCCCAGCTGCTCGGCCGCGTCCTTGGCCTTGCCCGCGTCCTTCCACAGGATCGAGGCGCAGCCTTCCGGGGTGATGACCGAATAGGTGCTGTACTCGAGCATGATCGTGCGATCGCCCACGCCGATGGCCAGCGCGCCGCCCGAGCCGCCTTCGCCGATCACCGTGCACACGATCGGCACCTTCAGCTCGGCCATCTCCATCAGATTGCGGGCGATGGCCTCGGACTGGCCGCGCTCCTCGGCGTCGATGCCGGGCCAGGCGCCGGCGGTGTCGATCAGGGTGAGGACCGGCAGGCCGAAGCGTTCGGCCATCTTCATCAGGCGCAGCGCCTTGCGATACCCCTCCGGCTTGGGCATGCCGAAGTTGCGCATGATCTTTTCCTTGGTGGCGCGGCCCTTCTGGTGGCCGATCAGCATCACCGGGCGCCCGTCGATGCGGGCCAGGCCACCGACGATGGCCTTGTCGTCGGCGAAGGCGCGATCGCCGGCCAGTTCCTGGAACTCGTCGCAGAACACCTTGATGTAGTCCAGCGTGTAGGGCCGGGCCGGATGGCGCGAGAGCTGGCTGACCTGCCACGGGGTCAGGTCGCGGAAGATCTGCGCGGTGCGCGTGCGCAGCTTGGTCTGCAGGGCGCGCACTTCGGCATCGACATTGACCGCCGGACCGGCGCTGGCGCTGCGCAGCTCCTGGATCTTGGCTTCCAGATCGGCGATGGGCTGTTCGAAATCGAGGTAGTTGGGATTCATCGGCAAGCGGTGAGCCGTAAAGCGGGGGAGTTTAGCCGATGCGGGCACAAGGCCCCGTACCGGGGGGTGTGGTGCGGCGCGCGGCCTAGTGCGCCCAGGGGCGGTGGCCGACGGCCATCTTCACGGTGCGCACGCCGGGCAGCTCGCGCAGGGTGCCCATCAGGTCGGCATCGACGCTCACCGACTGGCTGCCGTTGATCTCGACCATGCCGGCCACCCCGCCCGGCAGCAGCAGGTCCAGGCGCAGCGAGGTACGCCCGGGGCGATGCTGATCGAGCAGGGCCTCGATGCGCTGCAGCACGCCGGGCACGCGCAGGTCCAGGCGCACCGACAGCTTCTGCGTGGCCTGGACCAGCTGGGCGTAGTCCCAGACCTGGCGCAGGCGCAGGCTGTAGCCGCCGTTGAACTCGTCCTCGCGCAGCTCGCCCTTGACCACCAGGATGCGATCGCGGGTCAGCAGCTGGCCGAACTCGGCCATCGCATCGGAGAACGCGCTGCACTCCAGCCGGCCGCGACCGTCCTCCAGGGTGATGAAGCTCTGGCTGTCGCCCTTCTGCCGCACGGCGACCACCTTGCCGGCCAGCACCGCGACCACGCCGGGGCGCCACTTGCGCTCGCCGCCGCCACCGCCGCCGGACTGGCTGGACCAGATCGTGTCCAGGCTGCCCAGGTCGTTGCCGACCAGGGCGCGCAGATCCTCGCGGTAGGGGTCCATCGGATGGCCGGACAGGTAGAAGCCCAGCGTGTCGCGCTCGGCCGCCAGCTTGTGCGCCAGCGGCGCTTCGTCGCATTCGGGCAGCTCGATGTGGATGTCGTCGCCGCCGGCGCTGGAGCCGAACATGTCCACGATGCCGGCGTTGCGGTTGCGCGCCAGCTGGTCGATGGCCTTCATCACCTCGGGCACCTGCAGCATCAGCGAGGCGCGGTTCTTGCCCAGCTCGTCCAGCGCGCCGGCGTTGATCATCGCCTCCAGCGTGCGGCGGTTCAGGCGCGCGGCCTCGGTGCGCTTGCAGAAATCCAGCAGGTCGCGGTACGGGCCGCCGCGCTGGCGCTCGGCCACGATCGCCTCGCACGCGCCCTGGCCCACGCCCTTGATCGCACCCAGACCGTAGCGGATGGTGGTCGCATCGGTGGCCACGAACATGAAGTCCGAGTGGTTCACCTCCGGCGGCAGGATCTCCAGCGACAGGCCGCGCGCGTCGGCCAGGAAGCCCACCACCTTGTCGGTGTTGTCCATGTCCGAGGACAGCGTGGCGGCCATGAACTCGGCCGGGTAGTGCCGTTTGAGCCAGGCGGTCTGGTAGCTGACCAGCGCATAGGCCGCCGCGTGCGACTTGTTGAAGCCGTAGCCGGCGAACTTCTCCATCAAGTCGAAGATCTCGTCGGCCTTGGCCTGATCCACGCCGCCCTTGGCGGCGCCCTCGCGGAAGATCTCGCGGTGCTTGGCCATCTCGGCCGGCACCTTCTTGCCCATCGCGCGGCGCAGCAGGTCGGCGCCGCCCAGCGAGTAGCCGCCGACGATCTGCGCCATCTGCATGACCTGCTCCTGGTACACCATGATCCCGTAGGTGTCCTGCAGCATGTCCACCGTGCGCGGATCGGGGTACTCGAACTCCTGCTGGCCGTGCTTGCGCGCGATGAAGTCCGGGATCAGGTCCATCGGGCCGGGGCGGTACAGCGACACCAGCGCGATCAGGTCCTCGAAGCGGTCCGGCCGGGCATCCTTGAGCATGCGCCGCATGCCCGAGGACTCGAACTGGAACACCGCGCCGGTGTTGGCCGCGGCGAAGATGTCGCGGTAGGTGGGCACGTCGTCCAGCGGCAGCGCGGCGATGTCCACCGGCTCGATCCCGGCGCGCGCGTGGCGCGCGTTGATCGCCTTGACCGCCCAGTCGATGATGGTCAGCGTGCGCAGGCCGAGGAAGTCGAACTTCACCAGGCCCACGGCTTCCACGTCGTTCTTGTCGAACTGGGTGACCGGGTTCTTGCCGCGCGTGCCCTCGTCGTGTTCGGCGAACAGCGGGCTGAAATCGCTCAGCGGCGAGGGCGCGATGACCACGCCGCCGGCGTGCTTGCCGGCGTTGCGGGTGAGGTCTTCGAGCTGGCGCGCCAGATCGATCAGGTCGCGTACGTCGTCTTCGCTGCCGTAGCGCTGGATCAGCTCGGCCGAGGCCATCTCGCTGTCCTTGCCTTCGCCCATCGCGTCCTTGAGCGTGATGCCCAGGATGTTGGGAATCAGCTTGGCCACGCCGTCGACGAAGCCGTACGGGAAACCCAGCACCCGCCCGCAGTCGCGCACCACCGCCTTGGCCGCCATGGTGCCGTAGGTGATGATCTGGCTGACGCGGTCGCGGCCGTACTTGCGCGCGACGTAGTCGATCACCTCATCGCGCCGGTCCATGCAGAAGTCGATGTCGAAGTCGGGCATCGACACGCGTTCGGGGTTGAGGAAGCGCTCGAACAGCAGGTTGTACGGCAGCGGATCCAGATCGGTGATCTGCAGCGCCCAGGCCACCAGCGAACCGGCGCCCGAACCGCGACCCGGGCCGATCGGGATGCCCTGGTTCTTGCCCCACTGGATGAAGTCGGCCACGATCAGGAAGTAGCCGGGGAAGCCCATCTTGATGATGGTGTCCAGCTCGAATTCGAGCCGGTCCACGTAGTCCTGGCGCGTCTTGCCCGGCGCCAGCGGATTCTTCTCCAGGCGCGCGTCCAGGCCGCGGCGCGACTCGCTGCGGATCCAGCTGTCCAGCGTCTCCTCGTCCGGCACCGGGTAGGCCGGCAGGAAGTAGGTGCCGAGCTTGAGCTCGATGTTGCAGCGCTGCGCCAGCGCCCAGGTGTTGTCGATCGCGTCGGGCACGTCGGCGAACAGCTCGGCCATCTGCTCGGCGGACTTGAGGTACTGCTCGCGGCTGTACTCGCGCGGGCGCTTGGGATCGTCCAGCACGCGCCCGGAGGCGATGCACACGCGCGCCTCGTGCGCGTCGAAGCCCTCGGGCGTGAGGAAGCGCACGTCGTTGCTGGCGATCACCGGCAGCCCGCGCGCGGCGGCCGCGTGCAGGGCGAAGGCGTTGAACGCCTCCTCGCCCTCGCGCTGGGTGCGGGTCAGCTCCAGGTGCAGGCTGTCGTCGAAGGCGCGCTGCCAGTCGGCGATGTGCTGCTCGGCCAGGTCGTGGCGGCCGCTGGCGGCCAGGCGCCCGGCCTGGCTGTTGCGGCCGATGATGCCGAACAGGCCCGAGGTGTCCTCGCGCAGCCAGGCCGGATCGATCGCCACCCCGTCGGTGCGATGGCCCTCCAGCCAGGCGCGCGTGAGCAGGCGCGACAGGGTCAGGTAGCCGCCGTGGTCGCGGCACAGCAGGGTGATCGGCCACGGGGTGCCGTCTTCCTCGATCACGCTGACGTCGGCGCCGGCGATGGCCTTCATGCCGACCTTTTCGCAGGCGTTGTAGAACTTCACCAGCGCGAACAGGTTGTTGCGGTCGGTCACCGCCAGCGCCGGGGCCTGCAGTTCGACCGCGCGGCTGACCAGGTTGGGCCGCTTGGCCTTGGACGGCAGGCCCTCGTCCGGTTTCTCGGGCACGCGGATGGTCGAATCCGCCAGCGAGAATTCGGTGTGCAGGTGCAGGTGGATGAAGCGGGAAGACATCGGGGTCAGTGTACGCAAGCCGGCCTGCGCGGGGCAGGCTTGACAGGCCCGCGGGTCGGCGCGGGCCGACCTCTACGCGTTCAGGCCCAGAGGCCTAGAACAGCGCGACCTGTCCCAGCCCGGCCCGGCGCGCGGCGGCCTCGCGCACCGGCGCGAAACTGTGACGGTGCTGCGGGCAAGGGCCGTGCGCGTCGAGCGCGGCCAGGTGCGCGGGCGTGCCATAGCCCTTGTGCACGGCGAACCCGTACTCGGGATGGGTCTGGTGCAGGACGCGCATCATCCGGTCGCGGGTGACCTTGGCCAGGATCGAGGCGGCCATGATCGCCCGGTCGCGGCCGTCGCCGCCGATCAGCGCATGGCCGGGGCAGGGCAGGCCGGCAGGCACGCGGTTGCCGTCGATATGGGCCACGCCGGCCACGTGCGCCACCGCTTCCACCGCCAGGCGCATGCCGAGCATCGTGGCCTGGTAGATGTTGAGCCGGTCGATGTCGGGCACCTCCAGCACCACCACGTGCCAGGCCAGCGCACGCTCGGTGATGCGGCCGTAGAACAGCTCGCGCTTGGCGGCGGTGAGCTGCTTGGAGTCGTCCAGCCCATTGATGCGCGGCCGCGCCGGGTCGAACACCACCGCCGCCACCGTCAGCGGCCCGGCCAGCGGCCCGCGCCCGGCCTCGTCGACGCCGGCGACGAGCATCCGGGACTCGGGACCGGGGACCGGGGACCCGTGGACGGGCGCTAGCGGATCGATCGCGCTCATGCCTGCTGCTCCGGGTCCCGGGTCCCGGGTCCCCGGTCTCGGAGGAGTTCATCCACCGCATCCGCCGCGCGCGCCGAGGCATCCTGACGCAGCAGGGCGTGCAGCTCCAGATAGCGCCCCTGCAGCGCGGCGACCGCCTCGGGATGCGCGAACCACGCCAGCACGGCTGCGGCCAGCCGCTCGGGCGTGCAGTCTTCCTGCATCAGCTCGGGCGCGAGGTCCTCACCGGCCAGGATGTTGGGCAGGGCGAAGCGCTTGACCTTCAGCAGGCGCAGCCTGCGCGCCAGCCAGGCCGAGGCCGGGGCGACCTTGTAGCCCACCACCATCGCGCGCTTGGCCAGCATCGCCTCCAGCGTGGCCGTGCCCGAGGCCAGCAGCACTACGTCGCTGGCGACCATGGCTTCGCGCGCCTGGCCATCGAGCAGGCGCGGACGCGGCGAGGGGAAGGGCGTGGCGGCCAGCAGCGGCTCCAGCACGGCGTGCACGGCCGGGTTGGCGGCCGGAATCAGCACCTGCAGGCCAGGCACCTGCTCGGCCACGCGCAGGGCGGCATCGATGAAGTCCTGCGCCAGGCGGCCGACCTCGCCCATGCGGCTGCCGGGCAGCACCGCCAGCACCGGCCGCGTGCCTAGGCCCAGCGCCGCGCGCGCGGCCTCGCGATCGAGCTGCAGCGGCAGCGCGTCGGCCATGGGATGGCCGACATAGCGCGCATCCACGCCATGGCGCGCGTAGATGTCCGGCTCCATCGGGAACAGGCACAGCACCAGGTCGGCACTGCGGCCGATCCGGTCGGCGCGCTTCTCGCGCCAGGCCCAGACCGAGGGGCTGACGTAATGCACGGTGGGCACGCCGCGCTGCTTGAGCCAGCGCTCCATGCCCAGATTGAAGTCCGGCGCATCGATGCCGATGAACACGTCCGGCTGCCAGTCCAGCAGCTGCTGGCGCAGCGACTTGCGCAGGCGCAGCAGGCGCGGCAGATGGCGCAGGACCTCGGTCAGGCCCATCACCGCCAGTTCGCTGGCGTCGAACCACGCATCCAGCCCGGCCGCGCGCATGCCCGGACCGCCGATGCCGGCGAAGCGGGCCTCGGGATGGCGCTGGCGCAGCTGTGCGATCAATCCGGCGCCGAGCGCATCGCCGGAGGCCTCGCCGGCCACCAGCGCGATGCGTGGCGCGCGTGCGCCCTGAGGACCTGCCATCAGCTCGGCCAGGGTGCGCGAGGAGCCGGCCGTCGTAGGCATCAGGCGTGCACCGCTCAACGCACCAGGCGGCGCTCGCCGTGGGCGATGAAGTCGAGCATGGCCTGCACATCGCTGCTGTCCTTGGCCTGTTCGGCCAGCTGCGCCTGGGCCTCGGCCAGCGGCAGGCCGGCCACGTACAGCGTGCGGTAGGCGCGCTTGATCGCGGCGATGCGCTCGGCATCGAAGCCGCGGCGCTTGAGGCCTTCGCTGTTGATGCCGCGCGGGCGGCCATGATCGTCGGCGGCGAACATGGTGAACGGGGCGACATCGCCGCCGACCAGTGCGCCCATGCCGATGAAGGCGTGCGCGCCGACGCGACAGAACTGATGCGCGCCGGAGAAGCCGCTGAAGATCACCCAGTCCTCGACCGTCACATGCCCGGCCAGGGTGGTGTTGTTGGAGAACACGCAGTGGTTGCCGACGTGGCAGTCGTGCGCCACGTGGGTATAGGCCAGCATCCAGTTGTCATTGCCGATGCGGGTGACGGTGGTGCCGGTGACGGTGCCGCGGTTGAGCGTGACGAACTCGCGGAACACGTTGCGGTCGCCGATCACCAGCTCGGTGCGCTCGCCGGCGAACTTCTTGTCCTGCGGCGGCCCGCCCGCGGCGACATGGCCGACGAAATGGTTCTCGCGGCCGATGCGGGTCGGGCCGGTGATCGAGCAGTGCGGGCCGACGGTGCTGCCATCGCCCACTTCCACATCGGCGCCGATCAGGCTGAACGCGCCGATCTGCACGCCGACGCCGAGCCTGGCGCCCGGGTCGACCACGGCCGAAGGGTGGATCAGGGTCTGCGCCATCGGCTCAATCTCCCTTGCCCTTGTCGACCTCGGCGCACAGCATCTCGGCGCAGGCGACCTGCTTGCCGTCCACGCGCGCGATGCCTTCGTACACGGCCATGTTGCGGATCTTGCGCTTGATGGTGACCTCCATCTCCAGGCGATCGCCCGGGACCACCGGCGCGCTGAACTTCACGTTCTCCACCTTGACCAGGTAGAACAGCTTGCACGCGGCGGCCTCGCCGTTGGCGATCTGGGTGATCAGGCCGCCGGCCTGGGCCAGCGCCTCGATGATCAGCACGCCCGGCATCACCGAGCGCTCGGGGAAGTGCCCCATGAAGAACGGCTCGTTGAAGGTGACGTTCTTGTAGGCCTTGATGCGCGTGTCCGGCTCGAGTTCGGTCACCCGGTCCACCAGCAGGAACGGATAGCGATGCGGCAGCAGGCGCTGGATGGTTTCGATGGTGAGCGGCAGTTCCAGGTTCATCGTCATGGTGCTTCTTGGGTGTCCTTGCCGGAGGGAATCCGGCGGGCGAGCGCATCGAGCTGGCGGAAACGCGCCGCGTTCTTGCGCCAGGTGCGGACATCGGTGATGGGAAGGGAAGAGGCGTAGGTGCCCGGCTCGGTCACGGGACCTGCGACCATGGACATGGCCAGCACGGTGACCTTGTCGCCGATCTCCAGGTGGCCGGCCACGCCGACCTTGCCGGCCAGCATGCAGTACTGGCCGATCTTCGCGCTCCCTGCGATACCCACCTGCGCGGCCATGGCGGTGTGCGCGCCGACCTGCACGTTGTGGGCGATCTGGATGAGGTTGTCCACCCGCACATCCTCGGCCAGCACGGTGTCTTCCAGCGCGCCGCGATCGATGCAGGTGTTGGCGCCGATCTCGCAATCGTCGCCGATCACCACGCCGCCCAGCTGCGGCACGTTGAGCCAGCGCCCGGCCTCCATCGCCAAGCCGAAGCCCTGCGCGCCGAGCACGGCGCCGGGATGCACGCGCACGCGCCGACCCAGGCGCACGCGCACCACCAGGGTGACGCGGGCGACGAGCTCGCAGCCTTCTTCCAGGCTGCAGTCCTCGCCGATCACGCAACCCGGGCCGACGATGCAGCGCTCGCCGACCACGCTGTTGGCGCCGATGTAGACATGCGCGCCGATGCTGGCGCTGGCGGCGATGCGCGCGGAAGGCTCGATCACCGCGCTGGGATGGATGCCCGGCGCGCGCGGATAGGTCGGCTCGAACAGCTCGGACACCTTGGCGAAGGCCGCATGCGGATCCTTGGCCACCAGCGCCACGCCGCGCACGCCCTCGACGTGATCGCGGCCGACGATCACCACCGAGGCCTGCGTGGAGGCCAGCAGGTCGGCGTAGCGCGGATTGGCCAGGAAGGCCAGCTGCCCGGGCTGCGCGCCGGCGAGCGTCGCCACGCCGGTCACGACGGTGTCGCCATCGCCATGCAGTTCCAGGCCGAAGCGCTCGGCCAGGGCGCCAGCCGTCTGGGAAGAAGGAGTGGTCATCGGCGGCATTTTACCCCGGACCCGCACCGCACAAGCGAAGGCCCGGTCGAGCCGGGCCTTTGCCTGTGCCAGCGAGGGTCGACGCGTGGCGCTTAGAACGAGCCGCCGAAGGTGAACTGCAGGCGCTCGATCTCATCGCCCGGCTGGGTCTTGAGCGGGAAGGCGTAGCTGATCGAGATCGGGCCCACCGGCGCGCGCCACAGCAGCGCCACGCCCGTGGAGGCGCGCAGGTCGTTGGCGTGGAAGTTGTCGTAGCCGTTGAACACGTTGCCCACGTCGATGAAGGCCGAGATGCGCGCGGCGTTGGAATCGAACAGCTTCGGGAACAGCATCTCGATCTGGCCGATCGTCTTGAGCGAACCACCCAGCGGCTGGCCGCGGTTGTAGTAGGCGGTCGGTTCCGAACGCGGGCCCAGGGTGTTGTCCTCGAAGCCGCGCACCGAGCGCACGCCGCCGGCGTAGAAGTTCTCGTAGAACGGCAGGCCGGTGGCGGTGAAGGTCTGGGCGACCGCGCCGGCCGTGCCGCATGCCACGGCGACGTCGGTGGCGGGGTCTTTGCAGATCACGCGCGAGGTGTCGCTGCCGTAGCTGTTGCCGTAACCGATCTCACCACCGGTGCGCAGCACGAAGGCCGGGCTGAGCGGCCAGTACTTGGAGAACTCGTAGTTGAGCTTGTAGTACTCCACGGTCGAGCCGGGCAGGGTGATTTCCGCCGAGACGCGCTGGTAGGTGCCGCGGGTGGGCATCCAGTAGTCGTTGCGCGTGTCGCGCGCCCAGCCGACCTGGGTGCGCCAGGCGTGGAAGGTGCGGCTGCCCAGCGCCTTGACGTAGTCGACGATGGCCTGCGGGGTGTAGTTGTCGTAGGTGCTGACCTGGGTCGAGTCGACGCCGAACATGACCGAGATGCTGTCGCTCTCGCTCAGCGGGATGCCCAGGATCGTCTGCGCGGCGACGTTGCGCGAGGAGTACGCGGCGGTGTTGTAGTCCGAGTAGTCCAGGTCGCTGTAGGACAGGTTGTAGCCCAGCGACACGCCGTCGTCGGTGAAGTACGGGTTGGTGAAGGAGAACGAGTAGCGGCTCAGGTAGTCGCTGCGCGAGGCCTCGACCGACACGCGGTTGCCGCCGCCCAGGAAGTTGTTCTGCGACAGCTGCACCGAGGTGGTGATGCCGGACAGCTGTGAATAGCCCAGGCCGAACACGAAGCTGCCCGAGGTGGTTTCCTTGACGTTGTAGATCACGTCCACCTGATCGCGCGTGCCCGGCACCGGCTGGGTCTGCACGTCCACGGTCTCGAAGTAGCCCAGGCGCTGCAGGCGGATCTTGGAACGGTCGATCGCCGCCTGCGAGTACCAGGCGCCCTCGAACTGGCGCATCTCGCGGCGCAGCACCTCGTCGGCGGTGCGGCTGTTGCCCTTGAACTCGATGCGGCGCACGTTGACGCGCGGGCCCGGCACGACCTGGAAGTTGATGCCGACCGTGCGCTTGTCGCGGTCGATGGTCGGGATCGGATTGACCTGGGCGAAGGCGTAGCCGATGTTGCCCAGCGTGGCGGTGATGCCGTCGGAGGTCATCTCCAGCAGGCGGCGCGAGAAGATCTGGCCCTTGCGCACCAGTACCATCTTCTCCACGCGCTCCTGCGGCAGGATCGTGTCGCCGCTGACCTTGACGTCCGAGACGGTGTACTGCTCGCCCTCGGTCACCCCGCCGGTGATGAACATGTCCTTCTTGTCCGGGCTGATCGCGACCTGGGTCGAATCCAGGCTGAAATCCACGTAGCCGCGGTCCAGGTACCAGGAGTTGAGCTTCTCGATGTCGCCGGAGAGCTTTTCCTTGGAGTACTGGTCGTCGCGCTTGTACCAGGACAGCCAGTTGTGCTCCTGCGACTCCCAGCCCTCGCGGATGTCTTCCTGCGGGAACTTCTCGGTGCCGATCAGGTTGATGTGGCGGATCTTGGCCGCCTTGCCTTCCTTGATCGCGATGGTCACGTCCACGCGGTTGCGGTCCAGCGGGCTGACCGTCGGGGTGATCTGGACGTTGTACTTGCCGCGGTTGTTGTACTGGCGCACCAGCTCCTGGGTGACGCGGTCCAGCGCCAGGCGGTCGAAGGTGCCGCCCTCGGACAGGCCGATGTCGTTCAGGCCCTTGGTCAGGTCCTCGGTCTTGATGTCCTTGTTGCCGGTCAGCGTCAGCTTGTTGATCGCCGGACGCTCCTTCAGCGTCACCACCAGGATCGAGCCCTGGCGCGAGAGCTGCACGTTCTCAAAGAAGCCGGTCTTGTACAGCGCGCGGATCGCCTCGCCGATCTTGGCCTGGGTCACCGTGTCGCCGCGCTCGATCGGCAGGTAGGTCAGCACCGTGCCGCTGGAGATGCGCTGCACCCCGTCCACGCGGATGTCGCTGGCCACGAAGTCCGAGGCCGAGGCCGGGGCGGCCGGCTGCGTGCCGAAGGCCGGCGCGGACGGCTGCTGCTGCGAGCCGAACGGCGGCACCGTGCCGGTCGACTGGGCCCAGGCCGGTGCCGCGATGGCCGAAGCCAGGGCAAGGGCGAGCAGGCGGCGGGTCGGGAGTCGCGTCATCATCACATCCGTCGAAAAACTGGTTTTGGAGTGACCCCGTGCGGGGCCGGGCCGCGACGCGGCCATGGAAGAGGTAGTGGAGGGCATCAGATCACCGGGCGCAGGATATCGTTGTACAGCGCCAGCCCCATCAGGCCAGCCAGGAAGGCCAGGCCCACGAACTGGCCCGCAGCCATGGCCCGCTCGCTGAGCGGGCTGCCCTTGACCAACTCGATAAGGTAATACAGCAGGTGTCCGCCGTCCAAGACCGGGATCGGCAGCAGGTTGACGATGGCCAGGCTCAGCGAGAGCAGGGCCAGGAACTGCAGGAACCAGGTCAGGCCGCGTTCGGCCGAGGCATTGGCCACCTTGGCGATGGTGATCGGCCCGGAAACGCCCTGCAGCGAGGCGTGGCCGGTCACCATGCGCCGGATCATGCCCAGCGAATCGGAGGCCAGCTGCCAGGTCTGGCGCAGGGCGGCGGGAATCGCCTGCAGCGGCCCGTAGCGCTGCAGCGCGTCGTAGGCCGGGGCGGTGTCGCGGCCCAGGGAGATGCCCAGACCCCAGTAATGCGCGCCGCTGGCCGGGTCGGTCATCTGCCGCGGCCGCAGCGGCAGGGCCAGGCGGCTGCCCTCGCGTTCGACCTCGACCATGACCTCGCCGCCACGCGCGCCCAGGGTCTGCACCAGCGGGCGCAGGTCGGCGGCCTGCTGCACCGGCTCGCCGTCGATGGCGGTGATCAGGTCGCCGACCTGCAGCACGCCGGCGGCGGGCGAATCGGCCGCGACCGCGCGCACCTGCGCCGGATCGACCAGGAACTGCCAGCGCAGGCCCAGCGTCCCGGCCACGTCCTGCTCGTTGAAGCCGGCCGGCACGCGCGAGGTGTAGACCGTGCGTTCCAGCGTGTTGCCCGCCGCGTCCTCGACCCGGGCGCGCGCGTCGCGCCCGTCCATCGCCGCGCCGGTCAGCTCGATCGTGGCCTCGGTCGCGGTCGGGGTGCTGCGCCCGTCCACGTCCAGGATGCGGTCGCCCGGGCGCAGGCCGGACTGCTGGGCGATGCCGGCCACGTGGCCGACCACCGGGGCGAAATCCTCCTTGCCGATCACGAACATGGCCCACAGCAGGGCCACGCACAGGATCAGGTTGGCGATCGGCCCGGCCGCGACGATGGCGATGCGCTGGCCGACCGGCTTGCGGTTGAAGGCCTCGTGCAGGCGCTCGGCGGGCACGTCGGCCTCGCGCTCGTCCAGCATCTTGACGTAGCCGCCCAGCGGGATCGGGGCGATGGCGAACTCGGTGCCGTGGCGGTCGCGGCGCGACCACAGCGGCTTGCCGAAGCCCACCGAGAAGCGCAGCACGCCCACGCCGCAACGGCGCGCGACCCAGTAATGGCCGAATTCATGGAAGGTGACCAGCACGCCGAGTGCGACGATCAGCCACCAGATGGAGCCTGCGATATCACTCATGCGGAAACGGCGTGGCCTGTGGTGCGGTGGATCCAGTCCTGGCTGAAGCGCCGCGCGAGGCCATCGGCCGCCAGCAGCGCTTCCAGCGTCTCGGCCGAGGCATGCGCATGGGCGGCGAGGGCATCCTCGACCAATGCAGGGATCGCTAGGAAACCGATCCGGCCCTGAAGAAAGGCTGAAACGGCCGATTCGTTGGCCGCGTTGAGCACCGCCGGTGCCGCGCCGCCGGCCGCCAGGGCCTCCCAGGCCAGCCGCAGGCAGGGGAAGGCCTCCATGTCCGGCGCCTCGAAGTCCAGCCGACCGTGGCGCAGCAGGTCCAGCCCGCCCACGCCCGATTCCAGGCGCTGCGGCCAGCCCAGGCCGACCGACAGGGCGGTGCGCATGTCCGGCAGGCCAAGCTGGGCCAGGGTCGAGCCGTCGATGAAGTCCACCAGCGAATGCACCAGGCTCTGCGGGTGCACCAGCACGTCCAGCCGCTCGCGGCCGACGTCGAACAGGTGCGCGGCCTCGATCAGCTCCAGGCCCTTGTTCATCAGCGTGGCCGAATCGACCGAGATCTTCGGCCCCATCGACCACTTGGGATGGGCCACGGCCTGGGCCACGGTGACCGTCTCCAGCGAGGCGCGGCTGCGCCCGCGGAACGGCCCGCCCGAGGCGGTCAGGATGATCCGGCGCACCTGCGCCCCGGCCTGGCGCGAGCCCAGGCACTGGAAGATGGCATTGTGTTCGCTGTCGATCGGCACGATGTCCGCGCCCGAGGCCTGCGCCGCGGCGATCACCAGGGCGCCGGCCAGCACCAGTGATTCCTTGTTGGCCAGCAGCAGGCGCTTGCCGGCGCGTGCGGCGGCCAGGGTGGAGGACAGCCCGGCGGCCCCAACGATGGCGGCCACGACCGTGTCGCAGGCCTGGCCGGCCACCAGCGCGTCCAGCGCCGCCTCGCCGGCATGCGCCTGGATGGCGGACAGGCCGGCGTTGGCCAGCGCGTCGCGCAGCTCGGCGTAGCGGGCCGGATCGGCGATCACGGCATGGTCGGGACGGTGGCTGCGGCACAGCGCGACCAGCGCCGGGACATTGCTGCCGGCGGCCAGCACGGTCGCGCGTAGCTGGTCCGGGTGCCGGGCGATCACGTCCAGCGCGGAACTGCCGATCGAGCCGGTGGCGCCGAGCACGGCGACGCGACGCGAGAAGGGAACAGGCGTATCCATCGGCTTAGAACCCCAGCAGCTCGCGGCCGATCAGGAACACCGGCAGCGCGGCGATCACGCCGTCGATGCGGTCCAGCACGCCGCCGTGGCCGGGGATCAGGTGGCCGGAATCCTTGGCCCCGACATGCCGCTTGAGCAGGCTCTCGAACAGGTCGCCGGCCACCGAGAACAGCACGGTCACCACGCACACCAGGGCCAGCGCCGGCATCTGCGCCAGCGACACGCCCGCCAGCCAGCCGCCGAGCAGGCCGATGACCACGCCGCCGATCAGCCCGCCGGCCAGGCCCTCGATGGTCTTGTTGGGGCTGATGCGCGGGGCCAGCTTGTGCTTGCCGAAGGCGCGCCCGGCGAAGTACGCGCCGCTGTCGGCGGCCCAGACCAGCGCCAGGGCGGTCAGCAGCCACAGATGGCCGCTCATGCCGGCCTTCGGGTCGAAGCTGTTGGAGTGGATCAGGCACAGCGCGCACCAGGCCGGCACCACCGCCAGCGTGCCGGCGGCCAGCTTGAACAGCCGCGCCCAGGTCTGGTGGTCCGAGGCGAAGGCGTAGAAGCGCAGCCACACCAGCGCCAGCACCCACCAGACCACGCCGACCAGCGACACCAGCTGGAACAGCGCCGGCGACAGCCCGCTCGGCGCGCGGCTGGCCCAGGTCAGCAGCACCATCAGCGCCAGGTTGAGCAGGACCAGCACGGTGCGCGCCAGGGTGTCGTCCACCTCGGCCAGCTTCAGCCATTCCCACAGGCCGATCAGGAACAGCGCGGCGGCCAGCGCGGCCAGCCACGGCGTGGGCAGCAGCACGATGGCGGCGATCGCCAGCGGCGCCATCACCAGCGCGGCGATCACGCGGACGCGGGTCATGCGCTGGCTCCCTGCGTGGCGACCTGCTCACCGGTCAGGCCGAAGCGGCGCTCGCGCTGGGCGAAATCGTCCAGCGCGGCCTGCAGCACGCCGGCATCCAGGTCGGGCCACAGGGTCTCGGTGAACCACAGTTCGGTGTAGGCCAGCTGCCACAGCAGGAAGTTGCTGATGCGGTGGTCGCCGCCGGTGCGGATGAACAGGTCCGGCGGCGGCAGGTCGGCCAGCGCCACGCGCGCATCCAGGCTGGCCTCGTCGATGTCTTCCGGCCTCAGCCGGCCGGCCGCGACCTCCACGGCCAGGGCGCGCGCCGCGTCGGTCAGATCCTGGCGGCCGCCGTAGCTGGCGGCGATCGCCAGGGTCAGCGCGGTGTTGGCGGCGGTCTGCGCCTCGGCCGCGGCCATGCGCGCCACGATCGCCGGGGTGAACCGCGCGCGCTGGCCGATGAAGCGGATGCGCACGCCGCGGCGGTGCAGCTCATCGACCTCGCGCTCCAGCGCGCCCATGAACAGCTTCATCAGCGCGCTCACCTCCTCGGCCGGGCGGCCCCAGTTCTCGCTGGAGAAGGCGAACAGGGTCAGCGCCTCGATGCCGCGCTCCAGGCAGAAGTCGATGCACAGGTTGACCGCGCGCGCGCCGGCGCGGTGGCCGATCATGCGCGGGCGATGGCGGCGCTGCGCCCAGCGGCCGTTGCCATCCATGATGATGGCCAGGTGGCGCGGCTGGGCGCGGGGCAGGGCGGGCGGCATGGCGGTCATGAGGGCGGTGTGACCCGCTCAGACGGCCATCAGTTCCTGTTCCTTGGCCTTGACCACCTCGTCGACGTCCTTGATCGCCTTGTCGGTGAGCTTCTGGATCTCGTCCTCGCTGCGGCGCACCTCGTCCTCGGTGATCTGCTTGTCCTTGAGCAGGTCCTTGACCTGCTGGTTGGCGTCGCGGCGCACGTTGCGGATGGCGACCTTGGTGTCCTCGCCCTCGCTGTGCACGACCTTGGACAGGTCGCGGCGGCGCTCCTCGGTCAGGGCCGGGATGTTGATGCGGATGACCGTGCCGGCGGTGTTGGGCGTCAGGCCCAGGTCGGAGGCCAAGATGGCCTTCTCCACCGCCGAGACCATCTGCTTCTCCCACGGGGTGATGGTCAGCGAGCGCGCATCGGCCACCGACACGGTAGCCACCTGCGACAGCGGCATGTCCGAGCCGTAGTAGTTGACCTTCAGATGATCGACCAGGGCCGGGGTGGCGCGACCGGTGCGCAGCTTGGTCAGGGCCTGGCGCAGCGACTCGACGCTCTTGTTCATGCGCGCCTGCGCGTCGTTCTTGATGTCGTTCAGCATCGTCGGGTCCTGGGATTCGTCAAACCCGGGATTATAGGTCAAAGCCGGCACTGGCCGGACTTGGGCTCAGTGGTGATGCGGCGCCGATGCCGCTTCGCCGCCTGCGGGACGGCAGGGCTGCTGGCAGGCCTGGCCGCGTTCGAGCTGCAAGGTGGCGTGGCCGATGCCGAAGCGCTCGGCCAGCGCGCTGGCGGTGGCCTCGATGAAGGCGTCCTCGTCCTGCGCCTCGGGCCGCACCACGTGCGCGGTCAGCGCGGTCTGGCCCGCGCCCAGCGGCCAGATATGCAGGTGGTGCACCGCGGTAACGCCGGGACGCGAGGCCAGGAAGGCCTCCACGGCGGCTTGGTCGATGTGCCCGGGCACCGCGTCCATGGCCGCGGCGAAGCTCTCGCGCAGCAGGCCGTAGGTGCCGATCGCGATCACCACACTGATGACCAGGGCGGTGGTCGGGTCCAGCCATTCCCAGCCCAGCCACCACATGCCCAGGCCCGCCAGGACCGCGGCCAGCGACACCGCCGCATCGGCCATCAGGTGCAGCACCGCGCCGCGGCGGTTGAGGTCGCCGCCGCCGTGGCTGTGGCCATGCCCGCTGTGCAGCAGCCAGCCCGCGCCCAGGTTGACGGCGATGCCGATCGCGGCCACCACCATCACCGGGATGGCGGGGATCGAGGGCGGCTCGCTGAAGCGGCGGATCGCCTCCCAGGCCAGGCCGCCGGAGAACACCATCAGCACGATCGCGTTGGCCAGCGGCGCCAGCAGGGTGGCCTTGCCCCAGCCGTAGGTGTGGCTGGCGGTGGGCTGGCGGCGCGCCATGGCCGCCGCCGCCCAGGCCAGGGCCAGGCCGAGGACATCGCCGAGGTTGTGCAGCGCATCGCTCAGCAGCGCCAGCGAATTGGTGTGGAAACCGTAGCCGGCCTCCAGCGCGGTATAGGCCAGGTTGACCAGCATCGCCACCGCGTAGCCGCGGGTGCCGCTGTCGTGGTCGTGCGCGCCAACGGCGGCGGCGCCGTGCGCGTGGCCACTTGTGGCCCGGTGCGCGTGGGCATGGTCATGACCGGCGTGGTCGTGGCCGTGATCTGCGTGATCGTGGGAGTGGGAGTGCGCCATGGGGCGGCAGGGTGAGGCCGGCGGGGCGCGGACACAATTACAGGATCACGGAGTAACCGCGCAAGAGCAGAGGAGTACGCGTAAAGGAGTGGAGTGAGGAGTGAGCAAAGGCGGCGGGCTTTCGACTCCCACTCACTCCTCTGCGCTACTCATCTCCACTCGCCTCAGCCCCGGCCTTCCACCAGCGTGCCGATGTTCTCGCCGCGCAGGATGTTCATCAGGTTGCCCGGCACCGACAGGTCGTAGATGCGCAGCGGCACGGCGCTGTCGCGGCACAGGGCGAAGGCAGCGGTATCCATCACCTCCAGGCCGCGGCGGATCACCTCGTCGTAGGTCAGCGTGTCGAAACGCTTGGCGTCGGGGAACTTGCGCGGGTCCTTGTCGTAGACGCCGTCGACCTTGGTCGCCTTGAGCAGCAGGTCGGCCTCGATCTCGATCGCGCGCAGCGCCGCGCCCGAGTCGGTGGTGAAGAAGGGGTTGCCGGTGCCGGCGGCGAAGATCGCGATGCGGCCCTTTTCCAGGTGGCGTACGGCGCGGCGGCGGATGTAGTCCTCGCACACGTCGTTGATCTTCAGCGCGCTCATCACGCGCACCTTGGCGCCGAGCTTTTCCAGCGCGTCCTGCATGGCCAGCGCGTTGATGACCGTGGCCAGCATGCCCATCTGGTCGCCGGTGACCCGGTCCATGCCGCCGGCGGCCAGGCCGGCGCCGCGGAAGATGTTGCCGCCGCCGATCACCAGCGCGACCTCGGCACCGGCGTCGCGCGCCTCGATGATCTCGCGGGCGATGCGGCCGATCACCTTTGGATCGATGCCGTAGTCCTCAGATCCCATCAGCGCCTCCCCGGAGAGTTTCAGCAGGATGCGGCGATAGGCGAGGGGCGCGGTCATCGGGGGGAAACCTTGGCTTGGACAAACGTCGGCCAGTCTAGCCGACGTCGGCCGGTGCGAGAAGCGAGGCGTGCGTGGAGAGCAGCGAGCGGGAGCGTCCGCGTTGGCTCACGCCTAACTTCTCCACGCGCACTGCTGCGCTCAGACTTCCAGCGAGGCCAGGTCTCCCTTCGTCTCCAACCACGCCTTGCGGTCGCCGGCGCGCTTCTTGGCCAGCAGCATGTCCATCAGGCCGGTAGTCTGCTCGGCGTCGTCCACGGTCAGCTGGACCAGGCGGCGGGTGTCGGGGTGGATGGTCGATTCGCGCAGCTGCGAGGGATTCATCTCGCCCAGGCCCTTGAAGCGGGTCACGTTGACCTGGCCCTTGAGCTTCTCGCGCGCGATCTTCTCCAGCAGCAGGCGCTTCTCCTCTTCATCCAGCGCGTAGAACACCTGCTTGCCCACGTCCACGCGGAATAGCGGCGGCATCGCCACGAATACGTGGCCGGCGGCGACCAGCGCCGGGAAATGCTTGAGGAACAGGGCCGAGAGCAGGGTGGCGATGTGCAGGCCGTCGGAGTCGGCGTCGGCCAGGATCACCACCTTGCCGTAGCGCAGGCCGGAGATGTCGTCCTTGCCCGGGTCGCAGCCGATGGCGATGGCCAAGTTGTGCACTTCCTCGGAGGCCAGCACGCTGCCGGAGGCCACTTCCCAGGTGTTCAGGATCTTGCCGCGCAGCGGCATGATCGCCTGGAAGTCCTTGTCGCGCGCCTGCTTGGCGCTGCCGCCGGCCGAGTCGCCTTCCACCAGGAACAGCTCGGTGCGCGAGAGGTCCTGGCTGATGCAGTCGGCCAGTTTGCCGGGCAGGGCGGGGCCGGAGGTGACCTTCTTGCGGACGATCTGCTTCTCGGTCTTCAGCCGCGCGCTGGCGCGGTCGATGGCGATCTGGGCGATCTGCAGGCCGGTCTCGACATGCTGGTTGAGCCACAGGCTGAAGGCGTCGTGCGCGGCGCCCTCGATGAAGCCTGCGGCCTGGCGCGAGGACAGGCGCTCCTTGGTCTGGCCGGAGAACTGCGGGTCGGTCATCTTCAGGCTGAGCACGAAGGCGACCCGGTCCCACACGTCCTCCGGCGCCAGCTTGATCCCGCGCGGCAGCAGGTTGCGGAAGTCGCAGAACTCGCGCAGCGCATCGGTCAGGCCCGAGCGCAGGCCGTTGACGTGGGTGCCGTGCTGGGCTGTGGGGATCAGGTTGACGTAGCTCTCCTGCACCAGCTCGCCTTCCGGCACCCAGGCCACGGCCCAGTCCACCACCTCGGTGTCCTTCTTCAGCACGCCGACGAACAGCTCGGCCGGCAGCAGCTCGCGCCCGGCCAGCTCGCCCTTGAGGTAGTCGCGCAGGCCGTCCTCGTAGTGCCAGCTGTCCTGCTCGCCGGTGGCCTCGTCGAACAGCTTGACCGTCAGGCCCGGGCACAGCACGGCCTTGGCGCGCAGCAGGTGGCGCAGGGCGCGCACGTTGATCTTGGGCGTGTCGAAGTACTTCGGGTCGGGCCAGAAGCGCAGGCGCGTGCCGGTATTCTTCTTGCCGACCGTGCCGACCACCTCCAGCGGGCTGGCGCGGTCGCCGTCGCGGAAGGTGATGCGGTGCTCGGCGCCCTCGCGCTTGATGTGGATCTCCACCAGCGTGGACAGCGCGTTGACCACGCTCACGCCCACGCCGTGCAGGCCGCCGGAGAAGGTGTAGTTCTTGTTGCTGAACTTGCCGCCGGCGTGCAGGCGGGTCAGGATCAGCTCGACGCCGGGGATCTTCTCCTCCGGGTGGATGTCCACCGGCATGCCGCGGCCGTCGTCGGCCACCTCGACGCTGCCGTCCTTGTACAGGGTGACCTCCACGGTCCTGGCATGGCCGCCCAGCGCCTCGTCCACCGAGTTGTCGATGACTTCCTGCGCCAGGTGATTGGGGCGCGAGGTGTCGGTGTACATGCCGGGCCGGCGCTTGACCGGGTCCAGGCCGGAGAGGACTTCGATATCGGCAGCGTTGTAGCGGGTATTCATTGAACTCGATCAGGTCGTGTGGGTGCCACGAAGGGCGGCAAGTGTGCGGTCTGGGGTCTGGATTTGCACGTTCGCGCGGCTTTGCCCTGGCTGTGGGCGCTGTGGAGGCGTGAGCGGGCCGCGCTTGCCGATACAATCGCCCGCCAGCGGGTGCGACGCGCGCCATCGGTGAGGAGATTGTCAGTGGTGCAAGTCGCCGCCCGTGAGACAGCGGGCGCCCCCGGCCAGGCCGGAATCCAACAGCTGATCGCCGCCGACGTCGGCGGCACCTACGCCCGTCTGGGCCTGGTCGAGCTTGCGCCCGGGCACGCGCCGCGGCTGCGGCTGCACCGGCGCTATGCCGGCGCCGATTTCCCCAGCCTGGCCGCCGTGCTGCTGCGTTTCGCCGAGGACCTGCGTGCCGCGGAAGATGCCTGCCCGACAGCCGCCGTCGTCGCCATCGCCGGCCTGCTGCAGGGCGATACGCTGCTCAACGCCAACCTGCCCTGGCCGGTGTCGCTGGCCGACACCCAGCGCCAGGCCGGCCTGCAGCGGCTGCACCTGATCAACGATTTCCAGGCCCTGGCCTGGGCCTTGCCGCACGTGGCCCTCGACCAGATCCGGCCGCTGACCGGCGAGCCGGCCACCGGCGTGCAGTTTCCTACGCTGCTGCTGGGGCCCGGCACCGGGCTGGGCGCGGCGCTTGCGATGCAGGGCCCGCAGGGCTTTGTCGTCTGGCCCAGCGAGGCCGGGCATGCCGCGCTGGCCGCGACCACAGACCTGGAGCTGGACGTGGTGCGCGTGCTGCAGCGCCGGTTCGGCCACGTGGACAACGAGCGCGCGCTGTCCGGCACCGGCTTGCTGCACCTCTACACCGCCCTGTGCGAACTGCGCGGCGCCACGCCGGCGTTCGCCACGCCCGCCGAGCTGGTGGCCGCGGCCGAGGACCGGCGCGACGCGCTGGCGGTCGAGTGCCTGGACCTGTTCTGCCAGTGGCTGGGCAGCCTGGCCGGGGACCTGGCGATCACCTTCTGCGCGCGCTCGGTGTACCTGGCCGGCGGTTTGGCAGGCCATCTGGGCCAGCACCTGGAGGCCGGCGGCTTTATGCGCCGCTTCCATGACAAGGGCGTGCTGTCCAGCGCGCTGCGGCAGGTGCCGGTGGCGTGCATCGCGCACGGACAACTGGGCATCATCGGCGCTGCCGCCTGGTGCGCGCCCCAGCCCGACCTCTTCTGACCCCACCGACCCCACGACGGAGCCCTGCCATGTCCACCCGCCGCACCTTCCTGCAGTCCTCGCTTCTGGTCGCCGGCGCGGCGGCGCTGCCGCGCGGCCTGGCCCAGACCGGCGCCAGCGGCGCCAAGGTGGTGTCGACCTGGGACTTCGGCGTGCCGGCCAACCAGGCCGCCTGGGCGGTGCTGGGCAAGGGCGGCAGCGCGATCGACGCGGTCGAGGCCGGCGCGCGCTGGGCCGAGACCGGGCAGTGCAATTCCACGGTCGGGCGCTGCGGCTATCCCGACCGCGACGGCCACGTGACCCTGGACGCCAGCATCATGAAGGGCGACGGCAGCTGCGGCTCGGTCGCGGCGATCGAAGGCATCGACCACCCCATCTCGGTGGCGCGCCTGGTCATGGAAAAGACCCCGCACGTGATGCTGGTCGGCGCCGGCGCGCAACAGTTCGCCGTCGAGCAGGGCTTCACCGTGCGCGACCTGCGCACGCCCGAGGCCGAGAAGGCCTGGAAGGAATGGCTCAAGACCTCCAAGTACGCGCCGGAGATCAACGTCGAACGCCGCGGCCTGCCCGGCAACAAGGAAAACCACGACACCATCGGCATGCTGGCCATCGATGCCAGCGGCAAGCTGGCCGGTGCCTGCACCACCAGCGGCATGGCCTGGAAGATGCGCGGCCGGGTCGGCGACAGCCCGATCATCGGCGCCGGCCTGTACGTGGACAACGACGTCGGCGGCGCCACCGCCTCGGGCGTGGGCGAGGAGATGATCCGCAACGCCGCCAGCTTTCTGGTGGTCGAGCTGATGCGCCAGGGCCGCAGCCCGGCCGAGGCCTGCCGCGAAGCCATCGAACGGGTGGTCGCCAAGCGCCCGGAGGCCAGCAAGACGCTGCAGGTGTGTTTCCTGGCGCTGAACAAGCACGGCGAGGTCGGCGCCTTCGCGCTGCACAAGGGCTTCGTCTACGCGGTCTGCGATGCGGCCAGGCAGGACGCGCTGCTGCCGTCGCCGTCGATCTACAGCACCGAGCAGACCTGAGCGGCATGGCGCAGCGGGTGAAGCTGGAGATCGCGGCCAACGCGCTGGAATCGGCCCTGGCTGCCCAGGCCGGCGGCGCGGACCGGGTCGAGCTGTGCGAGAACCTGGGCGAGGGCGGCTGCACGCCGTCCTACGGCACCCTGGCGCTGGCGCGCGAGCGGCTGTCGATCCCGCTGTACGTGCTGATCCGCCCGCGCGGCGGCGATTTCGTCTATTCGCCGGCCGAGTGGGAGGTGATGCGTCGCGATGTCGCCCTGTGCGTGCGCCTGGGCTGCGACGGCGTGGTGATCGGCGCGCTGACCGCCGGGGGCGAGATCGACACGGAGGGCTGCGCTTCTCTGGTCGCCGCGGCCGGGCCGCTGGGCGTGACCTTCCATCGCGCCTTCGACAGCGTGCGCGACCCGCAGCGCGCCCTGGAGCAGATCATCGCCCTGGGCTGCGAGCGCGTGCTGACCTCCGGCCAGGCCGCCGGCGCGCCGCAGGGCGCGGCGGCCATCGCCGCCGCCCGCGCACAGGCGGCCGGGCGGCTGTCGGTGATGGCCGGCGCCGGCCTGACCGTGGACAACGTGGCCGAGCTGGTGCGCCGCACCGGGGTGGGCGAGGTCCATGCCTCGGCCAAGGCCTTCCACGCCGGGCAGGGCAGTAGCGACCTGCCCGGACTCGAGGGCGGTTACTGGCGCACCGACGCCGATCAGGTGCGCGCCCTGCGCGCGCGCCTGGACGAAATCGCCGCAAACCAGGCCTAGCCTGCCGTCCGCCGCATTCAGGCCTGGCTGAACAAGCCCGGCGTAGCCTTGTCGCGTCGTCCAGCTGCGCCTTCGCGCGGCGACGCACCTTGAAGGAACCTCACAGGAGGCCCCATGAAAACCCGCACCGTCCTGTTGCTCGCCGGCGCCGTCGCCGCGCTGTCCTCCGCCGCCGTGGCGCTGGCCCAGTCCGCCGCGCCCCGGGTCGAAGGCAAGGCCAGCGCCGCGGCCAAGCCCGAGGACACCCGCAGCGAGGCCGAGAAGCGCGCCGCGCGCCGTGCCGCCAACGAGGCCCGCATGAAGGGCCAGGACCAGCACGCCCCGGCCCCGAGCGAAGAAGAGGAAGAGGAAGCCCGCAAGCGCTGATCCGTCCCTTTCGACCGTCCGCCCGCGCCCCGCTCGTCGGGGCGCGGGCGTTTTTGTAACCGCGCACGCGGATCGGAAAGGCCTTTTTCGCTCGCGAGGTTTGGCCGTCCGGTTCGGTGCCGGTAGACTATGGCTTTCCTGGAGCCCTCAGATCCATGACTCCCCTGATTTTCGTGACCGGCGGCGTGGTGTCCTCGCTTGGCAAGGGCATCGCCGCCGCCTCGCTTGCGTCCATTCTCGAAGCGCGTGGCCTGAAGGTCACGATGATGAAGCTGGACCCCTACATCAACGTCGACCCGGGCACGATGAGCCCGTTCCAGCACGGTGAGGTCTACGTCACCGACGACGGCGCCGAGACCGACCTGGACCTGGGCCACTACGAGCGCTTCGTGCGCACGCGCCTGAGCCGCAAGAACTCGGTCACCACCGGGCGCATCTACGAGAACGTCATCCGCAAGGAGCGCCGCGGCGACTACCTGGGCGCGACCGTGCAGGTCATCCCGCACATCACCGACGAGATCAAGCGCAGCATCGACGAGGCCGTGGCCGGCTTCGACGTGGGCCTGATCGAGATCGGCGGCACGGTGGGCGACATCGAGTCGCTGCCGTTCCTGGAGGCGATCCGCCAGATCCGCACCGAGCGCGGCCAGGAGAAGGCCGTCTTCATGCACCTGACCCTGGTGCCCTACATCGCCGCCGCCGGCGAGCTGAAGACCAAGCCGACCCAGCACTCGGTCAAGGAGCTGCGCTCGATCGGCATCCAGCCCGACGTGCTGCTGTGCCGCTCCGAGCAGGAGATCCCGGACGGCGAGCGCCGCAAGATCGCGCTGTTCACCAACGTCTCCGAGCGCGCGGTGATCAGCCTGCGCGACGTCGATGTGCTCTACAAGATCCCGCTGGGGCTGAAGGAGCAGGGCCTGGACCAGTTCGTGGTCGACCGCCTGAAGCTGCCGGCCAAGCAGGAGGCCGACCTGCGCGAGTGGGAGGCCGCGGTCGATGCGACCGTCAACCCGCTGGACGAGGTCACCATCGCGGTGGTCGGCAAGTACGTGGACCACAAGGACGCCTACAAGTCGGTCGGCGAGGCGCTCAAGCACGGCGGCCTGCGCCAGCGCACGCGCGTGAACCTCAAGTGGCTCGAATCGCAGGACATCGAGGCCGGCACCGCCGACCTGGACGGCGTGGACGGCATCCTGGTGCCGGGCGGCTTCGGCGATCGCGGCTTCGAGGGCAAGGTGCTGACCGCGCAGTACGCGCGCGAACACGGCGTGCCGTACTTCGGCATCTGCTACGGCATGCAGGCGGCGGTGGTGGACTACGCGCGCCATGTCTGCGGCCTGGCCGGCGCCAACAGCACCGAGAACGACAAGCAGTCCCCGCATCCGGTGATCGGCCTGATCACCGAATGGCGTACCGCCTCGGGCGATGTGGAAAAGCGCGACGAGCGCTCCGACCTGGGCGGCACCATGCGCCTGGGGCTGCAGGAGCAGCGCCTCAAGCCCGGCACGCTCGCCCGCGAGCTGTACGGCAGCGACGTGGTCGCCGAGCGTCATCGCCACCGCTACGAGTTCAACAACCGCTATCGCACCCAGCTCGAGGACGCTGGCCTGGTGATCAGCGCCAAGTCGATGGACGACACGCTGGTGGAGATGGTCGAGCTGCCGCGCGACAAGCACCCGTGGTACCTGGCCTGCCAGGCGCACCCGGAGTTCCTGTCCACCCCGCGCGAGGGTCATCCGCTGTTCGTCGGCTTCATCCGCGCCGCGCGCGAGCGCAAGGCCGGCGGCAAGCTGCTCAAAGAAGCCAGGGCGTGAGAGCGAGCAGTGAGCGCGGAGCAGTGAGGAGTGAGCCAAGGCCGTCGCCGCGCTCGCTTCCGCTCTTCGCTCACGCCTCTCTCCTCTGCGCTCACTCCTCCCAACGAGGCACCCAATGAAACTCTGTGGATTCGAGGTTGGCCTGGACCAGCCGCTGTTCCTGATCGCCGGCCCCTGCGTGATCGAGTCGATGCAGCTGCAGCTGGACGTGGCCGGCAAGCTGAAGGAGATCACCGGCAAGCTGGGGATGAACTTCATCTTCAAGTCCAGCTTCGACAAGGCCAACCGCACCTCGGGCACGTCCTTCCGCGGCCCCGGCCTGGAAGAGGGCCTCGAGGTGCTGGAGGCCGTGAAGCGGCAGATCGGCGTTCCCGTACTGACCGACGTGCACGAGTACACGCCGATGAACGAGGTCGCCGCGGTCGTCGACGTGCTGCAGACCCCGGCCTTCCTGGTGCGCCAGACCGACTTCATCCGCAACGTCTGCGCCGCCGGCCGCCCGGTGAACATCAAGAAGGGCCAGTTCCTCTCGCCCTGGGACATGAAGCCGGTGGTGGAGAAGGCCAAGTCGACCGGCAACCAGGACATCCTGGTGTGCGAGCGCGGCGCGTCCTTCGGCTACAACAACCTGGTCAGCGACATGCGCTCGCTGTCGGTGATGCGCGATACCGGCTGTCCGGTGGTGTTCGATGCGACCCATTCGGTGCAGCTGCCGGGCGGGCAGGGCACCAGTTCGGGCGGCCAGCGCGAGTTCGTGCCGGTGCTGGCGCGCGCGGCGGTGGCCGTGGGCGTGTCCGGCCTGTTCGCCGAGACCCATCCCGACCCGGCCCACGCGCTGTCCGACGGCCCCAACGCCTGGCCGCTGGACAAGATGGAAGCGCTGCTGGAGACCCTGCTGGCGCTGGATTCGATCACCAAGAAGAACGGCTTCCTGGAAGACGGCGTCAAGGCCTGATGCCGCCCGGTGCGCCCCCGTCGCGCGGGTTCGCCGGCCTGAGCCGCCTGGCCTGCGGCGCGCGTGCCGCCGCCGTCACCCGCCATTGCGGTGTCGGTCGAACGCTCGCCGACGAGGCGCGTCGGCTGATCCAGCGCCGCGCGGCGGCACCTTCTACAATCGCCCCTAGCTCGAACGCGCGCGTCGCCGCCTGGCCGACGCGCGCGGCCATGCCGGGTCTGCGGCCCTAGGCCCCAGGCCACTCCCCTCGTCCCTCATCCGATCGCTAGAGCCCAACCAGATCCCATGACCAACATCGCCAAGATCCACGCCCGCGAAATCCTCGACTCCCGTGGCAACCCCACGCTGGAGGCGGAAGTCACGCTCACCGATGGTTCCTTTGGCCGTGCGGCCGTGCCCTCCGGCGCCTCGACCGGCGCCAGGGAGGCGGTGGAACTGCGCGATGGCGACAAGACCCGCTACCTGGGCAAGGGCGTGCGCAAGGCGGTCGAGCACGTCAACACCGCCATCGCCAACGCGCTGACCGGCTTCGATGCGGTCGACCAGGAAGGCCTGGACCGCCGCCTGATTGATCTGGACGGCACCGAGAACAAGGGCCGCCTGGGCGCCAACGCGCTGCTGGGCGTGTCGCTGGCCAACGCCCATGCCGTGGCTGCCTCCGAAGGCAAGCCGCTGTGGCGCTACCTGGCCGACACCAGCGAGCATCCGGCCGACTGGCAGCCGACCCTGCCGCTGCCGATGATGAACATCATCAACGGCGGCGCCCATGCCGACAACAACGTGGACTTCCAGGAGTTCATGGTCCTGCCTGTCGGCTTCGCCTCGTTCTCCGAGTCGCTGCGCGCCGGCACCGAGATCTTCCACGCCCTCAAGAGCGTGCTCAAGGGCCACGGCCTGAGCACCGCGGTGGGCGACGAGGGTGGCTTCGCCCCGGACTTCCGCAGCAACGTCGAGGCGCTGGACACCATCCTGGAGGCCATCGGCAAGGCCGGCTACACCGCCGGCGAGGACATCCTGCTGGGCCTGGACGTGGCCTCCAGCGAATTCCACGACAACGGCAAGTACAACCTGGTGGGCGAGAACAAGCGCCTGACCTCCGAGCAGTTCGTCGATTTCCTCGCCGACTGGGTCGCCCAGTACCCGATCATCACCATCGAGGACGGCATGGCCGAGGACGACTGGACCGGCTGGAAGCAGCTGACCGAGCGCCTGGGCAAGACGGTGCAGCTGGTCGGCGACGATCTGTTCGTCACCAATCCGAAGATCTTCAAGGAAGGCATCGAGTCGCACACGGCCAACGCCATCCTGATCAAGGTCAATCAGATCGGCACGCTGACCGAGACGCTGGAAGCCATCGCCATGGCCCACCACGCCGGCTATGCGGCGATCGTCTCGCACCGCTCGGGCGAGACCGAGGACACCACCATCGCCGACATCGCCGTGGCCACCACCGCCACGCAGATCAAGACCGGCTCGCTGTCCCGCTCGGACCGCGTGGCCAAGTACAACCAGCTGCTGCGCATCGAAGAGGCGCTGGGTTCGGCCGCGCGCTACGCCGGTCGCAACGCGTTCGTGTCGCTCAAGCGCTGAGGGTGCGCGCGATGGGCCGGCGCCGCTTCCACCCCGTCCGCGGGGGCTGACATGGCCAAGTGGCGCTGGCTGCTGCTGGTGCTGGTGGGACTGCTGGCCTTCCTGCAGTACCACCTGTGGTTCGGGCGCGGCAGTTCGGGCGAGGTGATCGCCATGAAGGCGCAGGTGGCCAGCCAGACCCGCGAGAACGAGGGCCTGCGTGAGCGCAACGCGGCGCTGGCCGCCGAGGTCGAGGATCTCAAGTCCGGCGAGGCCGCGGTGGAAGAACGCGCGCGCAGCGAGCTGGGCATGATCAAGCCCGGCGAGAAGTTCTACCGCGTGGTCGACACCGCGCCGGCGCAGGGCGATGCGTTGCCCGCGCCGCCGTCGGCGCCTGCCGCCAGCGAGCCGGCGCCGATCTCCGAAGAAGACGCCGTGCAGGCAGAGGGCAATTGATGCGTGGGATCTGGGTGGTGATTCCCGCGGCCGGCCGCGGCACGCGCTTCGGCGGCGAGGTGCCCAAGCAGTATCTGGAAGTCGGCGGGCAGTCGGTGCTGGCCTGGACCCTGGCCGCGCTGCTGGGCCATCCGCTGGTCGAGGGTGCGGTGGTGGCCGTGTCGGCCGATGACCCATGGTGGCCGGGCTGGACCGCCTTCGGCGGCAAGCCGGTGCTGGCCTGCGTCGGCGGCGGCACGCGCGCGGCCTCGGTGCTGGCCGCGCTGCAGGCGCTGCCCGAGCACGTGCGCGCCGACGACTTCGTCCTGGTCCACGACGCGGCCCGGCCCAATCTGGCCGATGCCGATCTGGAGCGGCTGATCGAACGTGGCCGCGAGGACCCGGTCGGCGCGCTGCTGGCCGCGCCGGTGCGCGATACGCTCAAGCGCGCGGGCGATGACGGTGGCGTGGACGCCACCGAGCCGCGCGAGCGCCTGTGGCGCGCGCTGACCCCGCAGATGTTCCGCCGCCTGCAGCTGACCCGCGCCCTGGACGAGGCCGCCGGTGCCGGCATCGAGGTCACCGACGAATCGATGGCCATGGAGCGCCAGGGCCTGCGCCCGCTGCTGGTCGAGGGCAACGACACCAACTTCAAGATCACCACGCCGGGAGATCTGGACCGGTTCGCCTACATCGTGGGAGCCGGGACGGGAGACCGGGGACCGGTGACCCGGGAGGAGCGGGTACAGATGCCACAGCAACAGCAACAGCAGGATCATCGAACGGAGCAGGCTTCTGCTTCCCCCGGTCCCCGGTCCCCGGCCCCCGGTCCCGCCTTGCCCATCCGCATCGGCCAGGGCTTCGACGTCCACGCCTTCGCGCCCGATGGCGATCACGTGATGCTGGGCGGCGTGCGCGTGGAGCACAGCCGCGGCGTGCTCGCGCACAGCGACGGCGATGTGGTGATCCATGCGCTGTGCGACGCCATCCTCGGCGCGCTGGCGCTGGGCGACATCGGCCGCCACTTCCCGCCCACCGATCCGCGCTGGGAAGGCGCCGACAGCACGCAGTTCCTCGAGCACTGCGCCGGCCTGGCGCGCGCGCGCGGCTGGCAGGTGGGCAATGCCGATGTGACCGTGATGTGCGAGCGGCCCAAGGTCGGCCCGCACGCGCTGGCCATGTGCACGCATCTGGCGCAGGTGTTGGGCGTGGCCGCCGACGCGGTCAGCGTCAAGGCCACCACGACCGAGAAGCTCGGCTTCACCGGGCGCGGCGAAGGCATCGCCGCGCAGGCCGTGGTGCTGCTGGTGCAGGCCTAATTCGACCGACGGGTTGTAGAGCCGAGCTTGCTCGGCTGAAGCTTTCCCGGGAAGGCCTCAGCCGAGCAAGCTCGGCTCTACGGAATCGGGCGAGCGAGCCCCAGCCGAGCAAGCTCGGCGCTACGAGAATGCAAGCCCCCATGACCGAGACATCATCGCTTCCCCTTGCCTTCGGGCCGCCGGTGCTGGAGGCGGTGTTCCGCACCCAGCCGGAGGATTTCCAGGTCGACGAATGCGACGCCTTCGCGCCGCACGGCGAGGGCGAGCACCTGCTGCTGACGCTGCGCAAGCGCGGCCTCAACACGGCCGAGGTGGCGCGCACGCTGGCGCGCTGGGCCGGCATCGGCGAGGTCGGCATCGGCTACGCCGGGCTGAAGGACCGCCACGCGGTCACCACCCAGCGCTTCAGCGTGCACCTGCCCAAGCGCGTGGCGCCCGATCTGGCCACGCTGGCCACGCCCAACCTGGAAGTCGTCGAATCCGCCTGGCACAACCGCAAGCTGCCGCGCGGCGCGCTGGAGGGCAACCGCTTCACGCTGGTGCTGCGCCAGGTGCGCGGCGAGCGTGGGGCGATCGAGCAACGCCTGGGCGAGATCGCCGCGCGTGGGCTGCCCAACTGGTTCGGCGAGCAGCGCTTCGGCCGTGGCGGCGGCAATGTCGCCCAGGCCCTGGAAATGTTCGGACATGCCAGCTCCTCGCCCGAATCCGCCGCTGCCGGCGCGCGCGCTGCGAGGAGGCCCATCAGGCGCGAGCAGCGCTCGCTGCTGCTGTCGGCGGCGCGCTCGGAGCTGTTCAATCGCGTGCTGACCGCGCGCGTGCTCGATGGCAGCTGGGAGCGCGGCCTGGACGGCGAGGTCTGGATGCTGGCCGGCAGCCGCAGCGTGTTCGGGCCGGAACCATGGAGCGCGGCGCTGGCCGATCGCCTGGCGGCGTTCGACATCCATCCCAGCGGCCCGCTGTGGGGCGAGGGCGCGCCGCGCGTGGAAGGCGCCTGCGCCGCGCTGGAAGCGCAGGTGCTCGGCGAAGGCGACGGCCCCGCGCTGCGCGCCGGCCTGGAGGACGCGCGCCTGAAGCAGGAGCGCCGCGCCCTGCGCCAACGCGCCGATGATCTGCAGTGGAACTGGCACGACACCGATACGCTCGAACTGCGCTTCGGCCTGGCGCCCGGCAGCTACGCCACCGCGCTGCTGCACGAGCTGGGCCCCGTACGCGAGGCGAACCGCATCGTCTGAGCGAAGCGGCTGGGTGGCGCATCACGCGTCGCCACGCGGTCCCGGGCTGGCCTGCGCATCGGCCTGCTGCGCCTGCAGAAAGACCTCCGCCTGCGCCTGGAAGGCGCGCTGGAACGCCGGCCGCGCGGTGCCGCGCGCCAGGTAGTCGAGCAGGTTGGGGTGTTCCTCCAGCAGCGTCGAGCCCTGCAGCCGCAACAGCACGCTGAGCATCAGCAGATCGCCGGCGCTGAACTCGCCGTCGAGCCACGGGCTTTGGCCCAGATGAAGGGACAGCTCGCCCAGGCGCTGGCGCACGCGCTTGTCCAGCGTCTCCAGACGTTCGGCGAACCACGGCGTTTCGCGCTCCAGAACCACGCATAACGCGCGCTCGAACACCGGCGGCTCGATCGTGTTGAGCGCGGCGAACATCCACGACACCGCGCGCAGCCTGGCGTCGGCCGCCTCGGGCAGCAGGCCGGGATGGGTCTGGGCGATGTGCAGCACGATCGCGCCGGACTCGAACAGCACCAGCCCGTCCTGTTCATAGGTGGGAATCTGGCCGAAGGGATGGCGCGCCCGGTGGGCCGGCTGTCGCATCGCCTCGAAGGACAGCAGGCGTACCGCGTAGGGCTGGTCGACTTCCTCCAGCGCCCAGCGCACGCGCATGTCGCGGGCCAGGCCGCGCCCGCGGTCGGGCGAGCGTTCGAAGGCGGTGATCGTCGGAAGCATGGGAAATCCTCGATGTGAAGTGGCTGGCGCCCCCATCGGTCGTTCCCGCCAAAGCGCGGACCCGGCGACTCGTGCGTGGCAAGCCGAAGATCGCGGGTTTCTGCCTTCGCGGGCACGACGCGCTTCGCTTTGCCGCTTTGGGGTGGGGCGATTCCTCGCGGCGTCGGTCTGTGTTGCCGGTCCATCCCGCACGACGTGCGGGCGGGCGGCAGATCGACACGTCAGGCTTGCGTTTGGCGCTTCAGCGCGCCGCCAGCAGCACCAGCACCGCGCCGGTGCCGCCCTGCGCGGGCGGCGCGGAGTGGAAGGCCAGCACGTCGCTGCGCTGGCGCAGCACGCGGTCCACCACGTTCTTCAGCACCGGGATCTCCGCGTCCGAGCCCAGGCCCTTGCCGTGGATGATGCGCACGCAGGCGCTGCCGCTGCGCTGGGCGTTGCGCAGGAACAGGCGCAGCGCCGTCTCGGCCTGGCCGGCGGTGGCGCCATGCAGATCCAGTTCGTCCTGGACGGAGAACTGGCCGCGCTTGAGCCGGTTGAACACGGTCACCGGCAGCGCCTCGACGCGATGCGCCAGCACATCGCCCGCGCCGATCGGCATGGCCTCCAGCGCCTGGCGGAATTCGCTCATCGCCGCGCGCTCGTCGGCCTGGGCCATGCGCGCGGCCGGGCGCGGGCGCGGCCCGCGCGGCGGCGTCGGCGCGTCGTCCAGGCGCCGCACCGGGCCGATGGCCGTGCGGAACAGGTCGCTGTCGTCGTCGTCGCGCGCGTCGCTCATACAGGCAGGGTACGTGGCCGGGCGCGTCGCGCAAGGGCGAAGCGCGCGGATCGATCCGGTATCATCCGATGCGCATCAAGAAGGAACCCCATGCGCGTATTGGTCTCAAACGACGACGGTGTCGACGCCCCCGGAATCCGCATTCTCGCCGAGGGCCTGCGTGACGCCGGTCATGAAGTCTGGGTGGTGGCGCCCGACCGCGACCGTTCCGGCGCCAGCAACTCGCTGACGCTGGACCTGCCCATCCGCGTGCGCCAGCTGGACGCGCACACCATCCGCGTCAACGGCACGCCCACCGACTGCGTGCATCTGGCGCTGACCGGCATGCTGGACTTCGATCCGGACATCGTCGTGTCGGGCATCAACAACGCCGCCAACCTGGGCGACGATGTGATCTATTCGGGCACCGTGTCGGCGGCGATGGAAGGGCGCTTCCTCGGCCTGCCGGCGGTCGCCGTCTCGCTGGTCACGCAGGATCATCAGCCTCGCCATTTCGAGACCGCCGCGCGCGCGGCGGTGGACATCGTGGCGCGGCTGGCGGCCGATCCGCTGCCGGCCAACACCATCCTCAACGTCAACGTGCCGGACCTGCCGTGGGAGCGCATCCGCGGCTACGAGGTCACGCGCCTGGGCAACCGCCACCGCTCGGAGGCCTGCCTGCCGCAGAACGACCCGCGCGGCGGCACGGTCTACTGGATCGGCCCGGCCGGCCCGGAACAGGACGCCGGCGTGGGCACCGACTTCCACGCCGTGCGCAGCGGCGCCATCTCGATCACGCCGATCCACGTCGATCTGACCCGCTACCAGGCCCTGGAGACCGTGTCCGGCTGGGTCAGCGGGCTCAGCGCGGGCCTGGAGCCGGCGGCATGACCCCACGCCTGCGTGTGCCGGCGGCCGAGGCGGCCGGCTCCGGCATGACCTCGCAGCGCGTGCGCGACCGCCTGGTCCAGCGCCTGCGCGAGGGCGGCATCGTCGACGAGCGCGTGCTCAACGCGATCGGGACCGTGCCGCGCCACCTGTTCGTCGACGAGGCGCTGGCCACGCGCGCCTACGAGGACACCGCGCTGCCGATCGGCCACAGCCAGACCATTTCCCAGCCCTGGGTGGTGGCGCGCATGACCGAGCTGCTGCTGACCGGGCGCAGCCCCCGGACCGTGCTCGAAGTGGGCACCGGTTCGGGCTACCAGGCCGCGGTGCTGGCGGCGCTGGGGCTGGAGGTCTACACCGTCGAGCGCATCGGCGACCTGCTGCGCCTGGCGCGCAAGCGCCTGCGCCAGCTCGGCATGAACGTGCGCAGCAAGCACGACGATGGCCGCGTCGGCTGGCCCGAGCAGGGTCCCTTCGATGCCATCATCGTCACCGCCGCCGGCCCGGCGCTGGTGGACGCGCTGATCGATCAGCTCGCGCCCGGCGGCGTGCTGGTGGCCCCGGTGGGCGGCAGCGCCTCGCAGTCGCTGGTGCAGGTCACCCGCGATGCGGACGGCCAGCTGCAGCAGGCCACGCTGGCGCCGGTGATGTTCGTCCCCCTGCTGTCTGGAACCCTCGACTGATGCAGCTGTTCGGTCCGCTCTACGCCCGCGCCATCGCCTGGTCGCGGAACCGGCACGCGCCGCGGCTGCTGTTCGGCCTGAGCTTCATCGAGGCGATCTTCTTCCCGGTGCCGCCGGAAGTGATGCTGGCGCCGATGGCGCTGGCCCAGCCCAAGCGTGCGTTCTCCTTCGCCGGCATCAGCCTGGGCGGCTCGCTGCTGGGCGCGCTGGTGGGCTATGCGCTGGGGCATTTCGCCTACGCGGCGGTGCAGCCGCTGATCGATGCGCTGGGCTGGCGCGCGGCGGTCGATGGTCAGGTCGCGCATCTGCGCGAGCTGGTGGCGCAGTCGCCGTGGCGCGCGTTCTGGCTGCTGGTGCTGGCCGGGTTCACGCCGATCCCGCTGAAGATATTTACGTGGGCCTCAGGCATCGTCGGAGTGCCGCTGCTACCGTTCATTGCCAGCATGGTGGTCGGACGCGGAAAGCGCGTGTTCCTCATCGCGCTGGCGTTGCGTCTGGGCGGGGCACGGGCCGAAGCGGCCCTGCGCCGCTGGATCGAACCGGTCGGCTGGATCGCCAGCGTGCTGCTGCTCGGTGTCTTGGCTTGGCTGGCCTGGAGGGCAAAGAACGGATGAGATTCGGCATGGACCTGGGGCTTGGCCCGACACGACGCGTGGCGCCGCTGGCGCTGCTGATGGGCACGGCGCTGGCGCTGGCCGCGTGCAGCAGCACCGTCACCCGCACCTCCGGCCCTGCTTCGCGCCCTGGCGTCGGTGGCGGGACCAGCGCGCCGCGCGCGGTCGTCTCCAAGCCGCAGTACGGCAAGAGCGTCACCGTGCAGCGCGGCCAGACGCTGTACCGCATCGCCACCGACAACGGCATCGCGCCGGCCGATCTGGCCGCGTGGAACGGCCTGTCCGCGCCTTACACCATCTACCCGGGCCAGTCGCTGCGGCTGTTCCCCTCCAATGGCGCGCGTCCGGGCACCACGGTGGCCACCGGGCGTCCCGCCACATCCGCGCCCGCCGGTGCCACGCCGACGCCGGTCGCCGCGCCGCCGCCGGTCAAGAGCGATATCGCCTGGCGCTGGCCGGCCGACGGCCAGATCGTCGGGCGCTTCGTGCCCGGCGATGCCTCCAACCAGGGCGTGGACATCGCCGGCAACGCGGGCGATGCGGTGCGGGCCACCGCCGATGGCGTGGTCGTGTACTCCGGCGCCGGGCTGGTCGGTTACGGCGAGCTGATCATCGTCAAGCACTCCGAGGCCTGGCTGTCGGCCTACGGCCACAACCGCAAGCGCCTGGTCAACGAGGGGCAGCGGGTCAAGTCCGGCCAGCAGATCGCCGAAATGGGCCGCAGCGGCGCCTCGCGCGACATGCTGCACTTCGAGATCCGCTACAACGGCAAGCCGGTCGACCCGCTGGGCTATCTGCCGCCCAAGTAATCGCGCGGGACCACCCCGGGGCAGTTGAGACTCTTTGCCGGTGAGGCTCTGTGCCGGCCTGTCTCCTCAAAACCTCGCGACCTGCCTGTAGAGCGGAGCTTGCTCCGCTGCTCTTCGTTCGGTTCGTGGGAAGGCCCCAGCGGAGCAAGCTCCGCTCTACAGGCGGCTGCGCCCGGTCGGGTCGGGCGTGGTCGGCGACGTCCGCGCTCCGGCTCCGCACTGCGTCGGGAAGCCAAAAAGCAAAGGCCGGCATTGCCGGCCTTCTTCGTGTCCGCCACGGGAGCGCGCCTCAACCGCCGAGGATGAACCCGGCCGCCACGCGCCGGCCTTCGCCGGCCAGGATGTGGTAGGTGCGCGCCGCGGCGGCGTTGGCCATGACTTCCAGGCCGATGCCGCGGGTCAGGCACGCGGCCATGACCTCGGCCGAGGGGAAGATCTGCCGGCTGCCTGTGCCCAGCAGGACGATCTCCGGGTTCAGCGCCAGCAGCGGCTGCAGCGCGGCCACCTCCAGCGCGGCGGCGTCGGCCACCGGCCAGTCGGTCTGCAGGGAGTCCGGGGTGAGGATGAAGCTGGCCCGCAGCACCTGGTCGTTGACCGTGGCGCTGGCGCCGTCGGCCGCGCGCAGGCTGTAGGCGTAATCGGGACGTTCGTGGCTCAGTTGCATGGCGGCTCCCGTCTGGGCTGGGCGCGGGACCGGCGGGGAACGGCGCGCCGAAAGGGGGACTTCAGGCCCGCGGCAGGACGATCGTGCGCTTGTCGCGGCTGGGGCGGTACAGCACGGCCACGTGGCCGATGCGCTGGACCAGGGCGGCGCCGGTGCGCTCGACGACGCTGTCGATCATCGCGTCGCGCACCTCGCGGTCCGCGGCGGCGATCTTCAGCTTGACCAGCTCGTGGCGCTCGAGCACCTCGTCCAGCTCGGCGTAGAACGCCTCGGTCAGCCCCTTTCCGCCGGTCTGCAGCAAGGCCTTCAGCCCATGCGCCTGCCCGCGCAGGAAACGGTTCTGGGCGGCGGTCAGGACAACGGACATGCAAGGCACTTGGGGGTGGTGGAGGGCGATCAGCGTATCATGGCCCCCTGTTTTCCATCCCGATCACGCGGGCGTGCGCGCCGCGCAAACCGCCGTCCCCATGGCCAAACGCAGTCAAAGCAGCCAGCGCTGGCTCAAGGAACACTTCTCCGACCCCTACGTCAAAAAGGCGCAGGCCGAGGGGCTGCGTTCCCGCGCCGCCTACAAGCTGGAGGAGCTGATCGAACGCGACCGGCTGCTCAAGCCCGGCATGACCGTGGTCGACCTGGGCGCCGCGCCTGGCGGCTGGTCGCAGTACGTGCGCCAGGCCATGGGCGACAACGGCCGGGTCGTGGCGATGGACATCCTGGACATGCCCTCCCTGGCGGGGGTGGAGTTCCTTCACGGGGACTTCAGGGAGCAGGCCGTGTTATCCCAGCTGGAAGCCATGCTGGGCGGGGCGCAGGTCGACCTTGTGCTTTCCGACATGGCCCCCAATAAGAGCGGTGTGGATGCGGTGGACCAGCCGCGGGCGATGCATCTGGCGGAACTGGCGATGGATTTCGCCGACCACCATCTGCGCACCGGCGGGGCTTTCCTGATCAAGCTGTTCCAGGGCGTGGGCTTCGACGATTACATCCGCGACCTGCGCAAGCGGTATGACAAGGTCGTCATCCGCAAGCCGGACGCCTCGCGCAAGCGGTCGCCGGAAGTGTACGCACTGGGGCAGGGCAAGCGCGCCCAGCCCAAGTGAACCGGACGAGCGGGCCGGTCAGACAATTTCGCTTTAACGTGTAGTGCCAGAGGACCACCCAAGGCCATGAGGATGAACGACTTGACCAAGAATCTGCTGCTGTGGGTCGTAGTGGCGGTGGTGCTCATGGTGGTGTTCCAGAGCTTCTCCCCGCGCCCGGGCGCGGGGCCGGGCAGCAACCAGCTCACCTACACCCAGTTCGTCAACGACGTGAACAACGGGCAGATCAGCTCGGTGGAGTTCACCAACAAGGGCGACCAGAAGACCAACGCGATCAGCTACAAGCGCACCGACGGCACCCAGGGCCTGGTGTTCGGCCCGACCGACGAGAGCCTGGTCAACGTGCTGATCGCCAAGGGCGTGAACATCAGCCAGCAGGAGCCGGACAGCGGCATCTCGCTGGCCGCGATCCTGCTCAACTTCCTGCCGGTGCTGCTGATCATCGGCTTCTGGATCTTCATCATGCGTCAGATGCAGGGCGGTGGCGGCGGGGCCAAGGGCGCGATGTCCTTCGGCAAGTCGCGCGCCAAGCTGCAGGGCGAGGACCAGGTCAAGGTGACCTTCGCCGACGTCGCCGGCTGCGACGAGGCCAAGGAGGAAGTGGGCGAGCTGGTCGAGTTCCTGCGCGACCCGACCAAGTTCCAGAAGGTCGGCGGCAAGATCCCGCGCGGCGTGCTGATGGTCGGCCAGCCCGGCACCGGCAAGACGCTTCTGGCCAAGGCCATCGCCGGCGAGGCCAAGGTGCCGTTCTTCTCGATCTCCGGTTCGGACTTCGTGGAAATGTTCGTCGGCGTCGGCGCCAGCCGCGTGCGCGACATGTTCGAGCAGGCCAAGAAGCACGCCCCGTGCATCATCTTCATCGACGAGATCGACGCGGTCGGCCGCCATCGCGGCGCCGGCCTGGGCGGCGGTCACGACGAGCGCGAGCAGACCCTCAACCAGCTGCTGGTGGAGATGGACGGCTTCGAGGGCGGTGAGGGCGTGATCATCATCGCCGCGACCAACCGTCCCGACGTGCTGGATCCGGCGCTGCTGCGCCCGGGTCGCTTCGATCGCCAGGTTGTGGTCGGCCTGCCGGACGTCAAGGGCCGCGAGCAGATCCTCAAGGTCCACATGCGCAAGCTGCCGCTGGCCGACGACGTCGATGCGATGATCGTCGCGCGCGGTACGCCGGGCTTCTCCGGCGCGGACCTGGCCAACCTGTGCAACGAGGCGGCGCTGTTCGCCGCGCGCGGCAACGAGAAGGAGGTCCGCATGGACCACTTCGACCGCGCCCGCGACAAGATCCTGATGGGCGCCGAGCGCCGCTCGATGGCCATGAGCGAGGACGAGAAGACGCTGACGGCTTATCACGAGGCCGGCCACGCCATCGTCGGCCGCGTCGTGCCCGAGCACGACCCGGTCTACAAGGTCACCATCATCCCGCGCGGTCGCGCGCTGGGCGTGACCATGTACCTGCCCGAGGGCGACAAGTACAGCTACAACCGCACCGCGATCGAGTCGCAGCTGTGCTCACTGTACGGCGGCCGCGTCGCAGAGGAACTGATCTTCGGCACCGACAAGGTCACCACCGGCGCGTCCAACGACATCGAGCGCGCCACCAAGATGGCCCGCAACATGGTCACCAAGTGGGGCCTGAGCGACGAGATGGGCCCGATCGCCTACGGCGAGGAAGAGGACGAGGTGTTCCTGGGGCGTTCGGTGACCCAGCACAAGAACGTCTCTGACGCCACAGCGCGCAAGATCGACGAGGTCGTGCGCGGGATCCTGGACAACGCCTACCAGCGCACCACCAAGATCCTGACCGACAACTTGGACAAGCTACACACGATGGCCAAGCTGCTGCTGCAGTACGAGACCATCGATGCGCCGCAGATCGACGCGATCATGGAAGGCCGCGACCCGCCGCCGCCGGCCGGCTGGAGCAAGACCAACAACGACAACAACGACCGCGGTGGCGGCAGCAAGCGGCCCCTGCCGCCGATCGCCGGCCCCGCTGCGCAGACCTGAGGGCCTGGCGCAGATGTCAACGAAAGGCCGGGATCAGTCCCGGCCTTTTGCTTTGTCACCACCGACCGATCACGAGGGGCGCGTGCGCACGATCTTCGACAGCAGTGGATGGAGCCTGGGCGTGGGCATCGCGCTGGGCGTGGCGCTGGGGGCGGGCTTCGGCCTGGCCATGCACGACCTCGGCGTGGGCCTGGCGATCGGCATCGGCCTGGGCGCGGTGCTGGGCGTGTTCATGAGCAGCCAGAAGAAGAAGCGTCGCGGCGGCTGACGCGTATCATGCGCGCTCGCCCAGACTCGCCGGAGCGCGCCCATGTTCGACACCTCGCCTCAGCTGGACTGCAACGGCCGCGTGCTGCGCCTGGACCGGCCGCGGGTGATGGGCATCGTCAACGTCACGCCGGACTCGTTCTCCGACGGCGGCGCGCACGACACGCTGGAGGCGGCGGTGGCCCACGGCCTGAAGCTGGCCGAGGAGGGCGCGGATATCCTGGACATCGGCGGCGAATCCACGCGCCCCGGCGCGCAGGCCGTGCCGGTGGAGGAGGAGCTGCGTCGCGTGGTGCCGGTGATCGAGGCGCTGGTCGAGCGGACCACACTGCCGATCAGCATCGACAGCTTCAAGCCCGAGGTGATGCGCGCGGCGGTGGCCGCCGGCGCGGGCATGATCAACGACATCCGTGCGCTGCGTGCCGACGGTGCGCTCGAGGCCGCCGCGCAGCTGCGCGTGCCGGTCGTGCTGATGCACATGCTGGGCGAGCCGCAGTCGATGCAGGAGGCGCCGGAGTACGACGATGTGGTCGGGCAGGTGCATCGCTTCCTGGCCGAGCGCATCTTCGCCGCCGAGATGAGCGGCATCGACCGGCGCCAGCTGATCGTCGATCCCGGTTTCGGCTTCGGCAAGACCACCGCGCACAACCTCGCGCTGCTGGCGCAGCTGCAGCGCTTCACCGAGCTGGGCGTGCCGGTGCTGGCCGGCATGTCGCGCAAGCGCAGCATCGGCGAGCTGACAGGGCGCGAGGCGCCGGCGCAGCGCGCGGCGGGCTCGGTGGCCGCGCACCTGATCGCCGTGCAGCGCGGCGCGATGCTGGTGCGCGTGCACGATGTGGCCGCGACGGTGGACGCGCTCAAGGTGTGGGCGGCCGTCGATGCGGTGCCGGCGGTGCGTCAGGACGCGCCGAAGAAGCCGGAGATTCGCTGGCCCGAGGATTGAGTGGTCAGGGCCGGCGAGGGGACTTTGGTTTCCCGGGAAGCGGCGACCGGCCTCGTGCGTCGCGCTCGAAAGTCGCTGGGTTCCCGCTTTCGCGGGAACGACGGTAGGGAGATTCGCGCGCAGGTTCGCTGTGGGCCTAACAGTCGTCATCCCCGCGAACGCGGGGATCCAGGGACTTCCGTGCAGGTCGCGCAGTGTCCATGGGTTCTCGCTTTCGCGGGAACGACGATAGGAAGATTCGGGCGCGGGCTCGCGTTGTGAACCTAACAGTCGTCATCCCCGCGAACGCGGGGATCCAGGGACTTTTGTCCAGGTCGCGCAACGTCCATGGGTTCCCGCGTTCGCGGGAACGACGGTTGAGGCTTTGTTCGCGGCGGTTAGTGCAGCGCTTTTAGCTTGGCGAGTACGTCGTCCACGGTGTGCGCGACCACGGCGTCCGGCACCACGTGCACCGCGCGCTCATCCGCAGCAGGGGGCTCGAGCGTGTCGAGCTGGCTGCCGAGCAGGCTGGCGGGCATGAAGTGGCCGGGACGCTGGGCGATGCGCTGGTCGAGCTGTTGGCGCGCCACGTCCAGCCAGACGAACACCGCCTGCGCGTCGCCGTCGCGCAGCACGTCGCGATAGGCGCGCTTGAGGGCCGAGCAGGCCACCACGACGCCCACGCCCTGCGCCCGCTGCTCGGCGATCCACGCGGCGACGCTGCGCAGCCAGGGCGCGCGGTCGTCGTCGGTGAGCGCGATGCCGTGGCGCATCTTGTCGATATTGGCCTGCGGATGCAGGTCGTCGGCGTCGAGTACGCGGTAGTCCAGCGCCAAGCCGAGCAGCCTGGACACGGTGGTCTTGCCGGAGGCGGATACGCCCATCACGATGAGGGTCTTGGGGAGGGGCATGGCGGTGGAGTTCATGCGAGGAGTGAGCCGGGAGGCGTGAGGAGTGAGCAGACGAGACTGCGAACAGCAGGCGTCGCATGATTCACCCGATGCGCTGGCTTTCGCTCATCCCCCATGCCTTTCTACTCACGCTTGTCTCAACGACGCGGCGCGCGTTTGGCGGCCGGCTTGGCCGTCTTCTTCACGGCCTTGCGTGCGGCGGGTTTCGCCGGTGCCTTCTTCACCGCCGGCTTGGCGGCTTTCGCCGCCGGCGCGGAAGCGGCCTTGCCAACCTTGCCTGCGGGCTTGTCTGCCGCCTGCGTGCGGGCGCGCTGCGGCGGACGCGTGCGCCCGGGCGTCAGCGCGCGCCAGGTGCGTCCGCCGTCCAGCGCCAGCAGCGCATCGGCGGCGGTCGGCCCTTCGCTGCCGGCGACGTAGTTGGGGAATTCGGTCGCCGGCTGCCGCGCCCAGGCGTCCAGCACCGGCTGCACGATGCGCCAGGCCGCATCGACCATCGTCGCGTCCTGGAACAGCGCCGCCTCGCCGCGCATGCAGTCGTGCAGCAGGCGCTCGTAGCCCACGGTGTTCTGCTGCGGGAACCAGTCGCGATAGCGGAAGTCCATCCGCACCGGCGCCAGCGCCACCGGATAGCCCGGCCGCTTGACGTCGAACTGCAGCGAGATGCCTTCGTCCGGCTGGATATGCAGGACCAGCCAGTCAGGGCCATAGCCGCCCACGGCCGTATGCCGGAACGGCGCCAGCGGTGCGGGCTTGAAGCGAATCGCCACTTCGGTGGTGCGGGTGCGCAGGCGTTTGCCGGTGCGCAGGTAGAAGGGCACGCCGGCCCAGCGCCAGGTGTCGATGGCCAGCTTCATCGCCACATAGGTCTCGGTCTCGGAGGTGTCCGAGGTGGTGTCCTCCTCGCGGTAGCCCGGCACGTTGCTGCCGTTGATGCTGCCGGCGGCGTACTGGCCGCGCACCACGTCCTCGGGCGCCAGCGGACGCACGGCCTCGATGACCTCCGAGCGCCGCCGCAGCATCGCCTTGGGGGTGAAATCGGACGGTGGCTCCATCGCCACCATCGCCAGCAGCTGGAACAGGTGGTTGGGCACCATGTCACGCAGCGCGCCGGTGGGCTCGTAGAAGCTGCCGCGACCCTCCACGCCGATGGTCTCGGCCGCGGTGATCTGCACGTGGTCGATGCGGTCGCGGTTCCAGACCGGCTCGAACAGGCCGTTGGCGAAGCGGAAGGCCTGGATGTTCTGCACCGTCTCCTTGCCCAGGAAGTGGTCGATGCGGAAGACCTGGTCCTCCTCGAGCACGTCGGCGATCTGCGCATTGAGCGCGCGGGCGCTCTCCAGATCATGGCCGAAGGGCTTTTCGACGATCACCCGGCGCCACGGGCCGCCCTCGGTCTGCTTGACCAGCCCGGCGCGGCCCAGTTCGGTCACTGCCGTGCCGAAGAAGCGCGGCGCGGTGGCCAGGTAGAACAGCACATTGCCCTGCGTATCGTGCTTGGGGTCGATCTCCTCCAGGCGCTTGCCCAGCAGGCGGTAGTCCTCGGCCGAGGTGAAATCACCGCGCTGGTAGAACATGCGCTTTGAGAGCCAGCGCCAGGTGTCCTCATCGATGCTCTCGGCCTGGAACTCGCCGCCGCGCGAAGCCGCCTGCGCGCGCAGCGCATCGCCGATCTTGCGGCGCCACGCCGCCTCGCTTACATCGCCGTGGTCGAAGCCGAGGATGGCGAAACGCTCGTCCAGCTGGCCGGCGCGCTTGAGGTTGTACAGCGCCGGCAGCACCAGGCGCTGGGCCAGGTCGCCGCGGGCGCCGAACAGCACCAGGATGCAGGGCGGGGCCAGGGCTTCGGCGGTGACGCCGGGAGAGGTGGTGTCGCTCATGCGTGGATCTCCGTGCTGGTGCGCTGGATGTCGTGGAGGTTGTTGAGGCGATAGGCGGCGTTGACCAGGGCCACGTGCGAATAGCCCTGCGGGAAGTTGCCGAGCATGCGCCGGCCGCGCGGGTCGTATTCCTCGGCCAGCAGGCCCACGTCGTTGCACAGCGCGAGCAAGGCGGTGTAGCGCTCGAGCGCCTGGTCGGTGTGGCCGATGATCGCCAGCGCCTCGACCAGCCAGAAGCTGCAGGCCAGGAAGGTGCCTTCGCCGTCGGGCAGTCCGTCGCCGGCTTGCTCGGTGGCGTAGCGCTGGACCAGGCCATCGACGGTGAGGCGGTCGCGGATCGCCTCGACCGTGGCCACCAGCCGCGGATCGTCCGGCGGCAGGAAGCCGGTCAGCGGCATCAGCAGCAGCGCCGCGTCCAGCGCGTCGCCGCCGTAGCTCTGCACGAAGTAGCCCTCCGGATGCAGGGCGTTGGCCAGGATGTCGGCATGGACCTGCGTGGCCTGTTCGCGCCAGCGGACGCGATCTTCCTCGCAGTAACTGGCCTCGTTCTGCGCGGCCAGGTCGAAGGCGCGCCAGGCCATCAGCTTGGAGTGGGTGAAGTGGCGCCGGCCCGAGCGCACCTCCCAGATGCCCTCGTCCGGGTCGTGCCAGCGCTGTTCCAGCTCGATCAGGAAGGCGCGCTCCAGCTCGATGCCGGACTCGCCCGATTCCATGCCGCGCAGGCGCGCGGCCTCGAGCATGCCGATCAGCTCGCCATACACGTCCAGCTGGAACTGCTTGGCCGCCGCGTTGCCCAGGTTGACCGGGCGCGAATCGCCATAGCCGGGCAGCCAGTCCGCCACCCACTCGGGCAGGCGCCGCTCGCCGCCCACGCCGTACAGCGCCTGCAGCTGGCCCGGCGTGCCGGCCACCGCGCGCTTGACCCAGTCGCGGAAGGCCGCGGCCTCCTCGCGATAGCCGGCGTTGGTCAGCGCCAGCAGGGTGAAGCTGCTGTCGCGCAGCCAGCAGTAGCGGTAGTCCCAGTTGCGCTCGCCGCCCAGAGACTCGGGCAGCGAGGCCGTCGGCGCGGCCACGATGGCGCCGGTGGGCAGATAGCTCAGGCCCTTGAGCACGACCAGCGAGCGCTTGACCTGCGCGCTCCAGGGCCCGGCATCGGCGCAGCGCGAGGACCAGTCTTCCCAGAAGCTCAGCGTGGTCTGCAGCGCCTCTTCCACCTCCAGCGCCGGCGGCTGTTCCAGATGCGAGGCGCCGTGGCTGAGCACGAACCACGTGCGCTGGCCTGGCTCGAGCGTGAACTCGGCCGTGGAGACCATGTCGTGGCTGTCGATGGTCAGCGGCGTGCGCAGCAGCAGCTGGTCGGGGCCGGCGACCGCGCGCAGGCCGTCGTCCTGCTGGGTCACCCACGGCACGATCAGGCCATAGCCGAAGCGCATCACCAGCTCGGTGCGCATCGGCACCCGCCCGCGCAGCGCCTCGATCCGGCGCACCAGATGGTTGTGCACCTCGCCGTTGTGGCTGGCGACCATGAAGTCGGTGACCAGCACCTGCCCGCTGTCGGTCTCGAAGATCGTGTCCAGCACCAGGCTGCCGTCGCGATAGCTGCGCTGGCTGCGCGCGGACTCGTCGGCCGGGCAGAGCAGCCAGCGGCCGTGCTCGGGTGTGCCGAGCAGGGCGGCGAAGACGGCGTCGGAGTCGAACCGCGGCAGACAGAGCCAGTCGATCGAGCCGGCGCGGGTCACCAGGGCGGCGCTGCGGCAGTTGCCGAGCATGGCGTAGTCTTCGATGGGGGTCGACATCGGGCGGTTCCGGACAGAGCGGCGTAGAAGTACCAGCGCGGCCGTGGGCGGTGCGTGGTCTGGCGCCCGGGCGCGCGGGCAGTGTTCAGGTTTGCCGGACCTTGTCATTGCGGCGCTTCGTCGCCATGACGCCCCTGTCAGCGGGCAGTCCCGGGGCAAGCGGGTAGAATCGGCCGGCGCCGTGCCCCCGCCACATCGGGCCCGCTGCGTCTCATCAATTCGGAGTTGGCATGGCCTGGAATACCCCTGGTAGCGGTTCGGGAAACAACGGAAGCGGCAGCGGGCCGGGCGGGGGGCGCAATTCCTGGAAGCCGGGACAGGGCGGCGGCCTGGACCAGATCCTGGCGCGCCTGCGCGCCCTCTTCGGCGCCGGCGGCGGTGGCCCGCTGCGCTGGGTGCTCGTGTTCTTCGTGCTGCTGCTGGCCTTCAGCAGCTTCCAGCTGGTGGGCGAGCAGGAGCGCGGCGTGGTGCTGCGCTTCGGCCAGTTCGCGCGGATCATGCAGCCCGGCCCCAACTTCAAGTGGCCCTGGCCCATCGAAACCGTGCGCAACGTGCAGGTGACCACCATCGGCACCTGGGGCCTGCAGGAAATGCCCGTGCTGACCAACGACGAGAACATCGTCAATGTCACCCTCAACGTGCAGTACCGCATCAACGACCCGCGCCAGTACCTCTACGGTACCCAGGACGCCGACCAAGTGCTGCAGCAGGCCGCGCAGAGCGCGGTGCGCGAGCAGGCCGGCCGCGCCTCGCTGGAGGACGTGCTCAACAAGCGCGGCCCGCTGGCCTCGGCCGCCAAGGAGCGCCTGCAGGCGGCGCTGGACGCTTACCACACCGGCATGGTCGTGACCGACCTGACCCTGCCCAACGCGCGCCCGCCCAACGAGGTCAAGCCGGCCTTCGACGACGTCAACAGCGCCCAGCAGAGCCGCGAGCGCCTGGTCAACGAGGCCCAGGCCTACGCCGCGCGCGTGGTGCCCGAGGCCCGCGGCGAGGCCGCGCGCACCCGCACCGCCGCCGAAGGCTACAAGGAGGCCGCCATCGCCAACGCGCAGGGCGACGCCGACCGCTTCAGCCTGCTGCAGCAGCAGTACGCCGCCGCGCCGGAGACCACCCGCAAGCGCCTGTGGCTGGAAACGGTCGAACAGGTGCTGGGCCATAACCGCAAGGTGGTCGGCGGCGACGGCCGTCAGCTGATCTACGTGCCGATGGACGCCAACGCCCAGGCCAAGGCGCTGCCGCCGGCCTCGACCCTGCCGCGCCTGCCGACCGACACGCTGCTGCCGGCGGTGCAGAGCGCGGGCGGCAGCGACAGTGCCTCGTCGACGCCGACCGACCCGCTGCGCCCGCCGCGACCCACCGGCCGCGAGGAGGGCCGCCCATGAAGACTTCCGTGACCGTGGCCGTGATCGTGGCCGCCCTGCTGGCGCTGATGGGCTCGGTGTTCGTCGTGCGCGAGGACCAGACCGCGATGGTGCTCAACCTGGGCCGCGTGGTGCGCGCCGACGTCAAGCCGGGCCTGCACTTCAAGTTGCCGCTGGTGGAGACCGCGCGCGTGTTCGACCGCCGCTTCCAGATCCTGGAGACCGCGCCGGAGCGCTACTTCACCTCCGAGCAGAAGGACGTGTCGGTGGACTTCTTCGCCATCGGCTACATCTCCGATGTGCGCGCCTACTACCGCGCCACCGGCGGCGACCAGCGCAACGCCAACGCGCGCCTGGCGCCGATCGTGACCAACTCGCTGCGCAACGAGATCAACTCGCGCACGCTGACCCAGCTGGTGTCCGGCGACCGCAGCGAGATCATCGCCAGGCAGCTGGTCTCCATCAACGCGGCGATCAAGAACCTGGGCATGCAGCTGGTGGACATCCGCCTCAAGCAGATCGACCTGCCGCAGGACAGCAAGGTGCTGGGCGAGGTCTACGACCGCATGCGCGCCCAGCGCCAGCAGGTCGCCAGCGCGCTGCGCGCCGAGGGCGAGGAACAGGCCCGCACCATCCGCGCCGAGGCCGACCGCCAGGCCACGGTCATCGCGGCCGAGGCCGAGCGCGACGCCCAGCGCCTGCGCGGCGAGGGCGATGCCCAGGCCGCGCAGCTGTACGCCAAGGCGTCGGCGGCCGATCCGGGCTTCTACGCCTTCTACCGCAGCCTGGAGGCCTACCGGCACTCCTTCGCCGACGGCAACGCGGTGATCGTGCTGGACAAGAATGACCCCTTCCTGCAGTACATGAAGTCCGATCGCTGATCGGCTGATGCGAAGTGGAGCGGGGCGCCTTCGAGGCGCCCCGTTTCGTTTTGCCCGGAGCTTCCGCAACAGCCGAAGCGCCACCTTCGCATCGTCATTCCCGCGAACGCGGGAATCCAGTGACTTCGCTGCTGCGCCGCTGCCCGCGCGCCCCGACCTCGCAAATCTGAACACCCCCAGCCACCCCAAGGTGGCCCCCGTCCCCCAAAACCCGGATAATGCACAAAAGCCGGCCGGGCGCTTCCCACCAGAAGCACACCCTTCCGGCTTTTTCCGTGTCCTGGATGCGGTGATGCGCGTGCGGCCCGCCCCGATGGCGGCTGACATACACGCGCCTCATGCTCCAGACCGCACGGCCCAAGTCCGCGGCCCCGATGGCCGCAACAAAACAGGAGTACCCGTCATGGGTCAGTCAGTGGTGGTGTTGGGCGCCCAGTGGGGCGATGAAGGCAAGGGCAAGATCGTCGATCTGCTCACCGAAGAGATCGGCGCCGTCGTGCGCTTCCAGGGCGGCCACAACGCCGGCCATACCCTGGTCATCAACGGCAAGAAGACCGTGCTGCACCTCATCCCGTCCGGCATCCTGCGCCAGGACGCGCTGTGCCTGATCGGCAACGGCGTGGTGATCAGCCCGGCCGCGCTGATCAAGGAGATCGACGAGCTGGAAACGGCCGGCGTGGAAGTGCGCAGCCGCCTGAAGATCTCCCCGGCCGCGCCGCTGATCATGCCGTACCACATCGCCCTGGATCAGGCCCGCGAGAAGGCCGCCGGCGGCAAGGCCATCGGCACCACCGGCCGCGGCATCGGCCCGGCCTATGAGGACAAGGTGGCGCGCCGCGGCATCCGCATCGCCGACCTGCATTACCCCAAGCAGCTGGAAGAGCTGCTGCGCACCGCGCTGGACTACCACAACTTCGTGCTGACCAAGTACCTGGGCGTGGAAGCGGTCGACTTCCAGAAGACCTATGACGAGGCGCTGGCCTTCGGCGAGTACGTGCAGCCGATGAAGTCCGACGTGGCCGGCATCTGCCATGACCTGCGCAAGCAGGGCAAGCGCGTGCTGTTCGAGGGCGCGCAGGGCGCGCTGCTGGACATCGACCACGGCACCTACCCTTATGTCACCAGCTCCAACACCACCATCGGCGGCGCGCTGGCCGGCACCGGCGTGGGCGCGCAGGACATCGACTACGTGCTGGGCATCGCCAAGGCCTATGCCACGCGCGTGGGCGGCGGCCCGTTCCCGACCGAGCTTGACGACGAAGTGGGCCAGGGCATCCGCGATCGCGGTGCCGAGTACGGCGCCTCCACCGGCCGCCCGCGCCGCTGCGGCTGGATGGACATCGTCGCGCTCAAGCGCGCCGTGGCCATCAACGGCATCTCCGGCCTGTGCATCACCAAGCTGGACGTGCTGGACGGCATGGAGAAGCTGAAGGTCTGCATCGCGTACGAGTACAACGGCAAGCGCACCGAGTACGCCCCGCTGGATGCGCAAGGCTGGGAAGACTGCACCCCGGTCTACCTGGAGTTCCCCGGCTGGAACGAGACCACCCACGGCATCACCGAGTGGGACAAGCTGCCCGCCGCCGCCCGCGCCTACCTGCGCGCGCTGGAGGAACTGGCCGGCTGCCCGATCAGCATCGTCTCCACCGGCCCGGACCGCGACCACACGATGGTGCTGCAGGATCCGTTTGCCTGATCCCACGTTGGCCCCCTCTCCCGCGTGCGGGGGAGGGCGGGGGGAGGGGCCTTTCATCAGCGCCTTTGCCCATGCCAAGCCCCGCGCAAGCGGGGTTTGGTGTTTCTAGGCACTAGGAAACTCGCTTCAGTGGTTCGGTGCCGATGCAACGCCACCGCGATCCTTACGATCCCTCGGACTGGAACAACCCATGGTGCAACGCGAAGGCTTGGCACCGGTCGGAAAGTCGATCCTGATCCGCGCAGAATCGCTCGTCCAACGCGTTGAGACGTTTGTCCTCCGGCCTCACCTGAACCGCCCGCTGACGTCGGATGCCGGTAGCAACGGGAACGCGCCCAAAGCCAAACAGAATCTGTTTTGCTTTTTTTAAGAGCTCAAGCGAATGCGTCGCGTCCATGGAGTCCAGGCCCGCAACGGCCCATTCGTAGGACTCGCCCGAACTGTTGAAGAAGAACTGATCGAAACCGCCGTTGTGGACTTCTTCTGCCAAGCAGCCCACCGCCCAGTACTGCTTTTCCACGTCTGACAGGCGTTCGATGCCGCCATCGTCACTGTGGATACGCGCTACCAGCGAGCGCCAATAAATTCGGGAGGGATCTGTCGCGTCGAGTTCGCGTTCTCGCTGGTGGCTTGCCTTCGAGGCCTCGATGCTGGCGCGTCTGCCTGTTTTGCAGGGCATGCACACGCCGCCGTTTCGGGCGGCCGTGGTTTCCAGAATCAGCGCACCACATGCGTTGCAGGGAACCTTCATCACACCGTCCAGGGCCCGATCTCAAGCGTAAGAGCATGATCCATACGTTGTAACCGATGGACAGATCCTTGGGGGCGGGTGCACGGCCTAGCCTTAGCCGCCCTCTTGGTGCGGCTATCTCCTTGAGCTGGCGCGATCCTTCCAGCAGCACTTGAACGCCTGCGCATCACCTGCGATCATGCATCGCAATTGCAACGCATGAGGTGTGGGATGAAAACCGCGTCGCTGCCGTCCCTGCGGGTCGAGCCCGAACTGCGCGAAGCCGCCGAGTCGGTCCTGCAGAAGGGTGAAAGTCTGTCCGCCCTGATGGAGCAGTCGCTGCGCGATGAGGTCCGGCGTCGCCGGCACCAGGCTGAGTTCATCGCCAGAGGCCTGGCCTCGCGCGAGCAGGCGCGCCAGACAGAGCGCTATATCGATGCGCAGGATGTTCTGGACGGACTGCAAGCGAGATTGGATCGCGCACAAAAGGAATAGGCCGGGATGGCATGGACCGTTCGCTTTACGGAAGAAGCGCAGCAGGACCTGGAGCGCTTGTACGACTGGCTGCTGCAGCATGCGGCGGAGGACTACGCGGTTGCCGAACGGGCTCTGCAGGCCATCCGTGAGGGCGTCGCCCTGCTCGAATGCGCACCGATGAGCTGTCGCAAGGCCACGGCGGATCCGTTCTTGCGAGAGCTTGTGATCGGCTTTGGCAGTGCGGGATACGTGCTGTTGTTCGAGATCGAGAACAGCACGACGGTCACCGTCCTGGCCGTCAGGCACCAGCGTGAAGACGACTATCATTAGGCGGCGAGTCAATCGATAAATGGCGCCTGTGCGCGGGGCGCGTCGCCAATTACGGGAAGCTGGAGATAAGAGGGATTGAATGGACAAGTCGTCGTTAACCGAGCGCGATATCTGCACGAAGTTCATCATTCCTTCAATCGTCACTGCGGGCTGGGATATGGATCTCCAGGTGCGCGAAGAAGTCGCTTTTACCAAGGGGCGGGTTGTCGTTCGCGGCAAGCTGCACAGCCGAGGGTTGGCGCGTCGTGCCGACTTCGTGCTCTACCACCGCGCAAATCTTCCTTTGGCCGTGATCGAGGCAAAGGACAATAGGCACGCCGTTGGTTCCGGCATGCAACAGGCGCTGGGGTATGCAGATGCGCTGGATGTTCCGTTTGTGTTCTCAAGCAACGGCGACGGATTTCTTTTCCACGATAGAACCGCAACCGGCGGCAAGGTCGAAACCGAATTGACGTTGGACCAGTTTCCCTCGCCACAGGAACTGTGGCGTCGCTATTGCCTCTGGAAGGGGCTTGGTGAGGACGCACGACAGGTGGTCGAGTCCCCGTACTACGATGATGGCAGCAGTCGCTCGCCGCGCTACTACCAGATCAATGCGATCAATCGAACGATCGAGGCTGTGGCCAATGGTCAGAACCGCATCCTGCTGGTGATGGCAACCGGAACCGGAAAAACCTATACCGCTTTCCAGATCATCTGGCGGCTTTGGAAGTCGCGCCAGAAGAAGCGCATCCTGTTCCTGGCTGATCGCAATATCTTGGTCGATCAGACAAAGAACAACGATTTCAAGCCGTTCGGCGCGGCGATGACCAAGATCACCAAGCGCCAGATTGATACGTCCTACGAGATCTACCTATCCCTGTACCAGGCGGTGACCGGCGTAGAGGACGTCAAGAACATCTACAAGCAGTTCTCTCGGGAGTTCTTTGACCTTGTCGTCATCGACGAATGCCATCGGGGCAGCGCGGCCGAGGATTCTGCGTGGCGGGAGATCCTGGAGTATTTCTCTGGTGCCACGCATATCGGTCTGACCGCGACGCCAAAGGAGACCAAGGAGGTCTCCAGCAGTACTTACTTTGGAGAGCCCGTCTACAGCTACACGCTGAAGCAGGGCATCGAAGACGGCTTCCTGGCACCGTACAAAGTGGTTCGCATTGACTTTGATGTCGATCTGCAGGGCTGGAGGCCGCCCAAAGGGATGCGCGACAAAAACGGCGAGTTGATCGAAGATCGCATCTACAACCTGCGGGATATGGATCGCCATCTTGTGGTCGAAGCGCGGACATATCTGGTCGCGCAGAAAGTCACCGAATTCCTCACTGCCACCGGTCCCTTCCAGAAGACCATTGTCTTCTGTGACGACATCGATCATGCCGAGCGTATGCGCCAAGCCTTGGTGAATCTCAATCCGCAGCGCATCGCGGAAAATCGGAAGTACATCATGCGCATCACCGGCGATGACAATGAGGGAAAGGCCGAGCTCGACAATTTCATCAATCCGGAAATGCGCTACCCCGTCATCGCGACCACCAGCAAGCTGATGACAACCGGGGTTGACGCGCAAACCTGCAAGCTCATCGTGCTGGACCAGCACATCAGGTCGATGACCGAGTTCAAGCAGATCATCGGTCGCGGGACGCGCATCAATGAAGACTACGGCAAGTATTGGTTCACCATCATGGATTTCAAGAAGGCGACCGAACTGTTCGCTGATCCATCATTCGATGGAGACCCGGAGGTGATCTACAACCCCTCGCCCAACGACAGTCCTGTACCGCCTGAGATCGGAGGCGGCGAGGGTGGCGACGGCGGTGTGATCGGCGATCCCCCAGACGGCGGTGATGACGTCACCATCGAAGGTGAGGATGGGCCGAAGCGCATCAAATACGTCATCGACAAACTGCCGGTATCGGTAGTGGCCGAGCGCGTCCTGTATTACGGATCCGATGGCAAGCTCATCACCGAGTCGCTGCGCGACTACACCCGCCAACGCGTCCTACGCCAGTTCGCGTCGCTCGATGACTTCCTGCGGCGCTGGAGCGATGCCCAGCAGAAGAAGGCCATCATCGACGAGCTGGCTAGCCAGGGCGTGTTATGGGAGGAGCTGGCCGGCGAAGTCGAGAAGAAGCTCGGCCAGCCACTTGATCCGTTCGATCTGATCTGTCACGTGGCCTTCGATCAACCGCCGCTGTCGCGCAAGGAGCGGGCGGAGGGTGTGCGCAAGCGCAATTACTTCGCCAAGTATCAGGGCAAGGCGCGGCAGGTACTCGAAGGCTTGTTGGACAAGTATGCCGACACTGGGGTGGAGCACATCGAGGACATCAGGATCCTGCAGCTCGACCCATTCCGCACCCTTGGAGCACCGGTCGAACTTGTGGCCGCCTTTGGCGGCAAGACGGATTACCAACAGGCCATCCTGGAGCTGGAAAGCCAGCTATACAGCAGCGCGGACGTTGCCTGAGCTGCTTTCCATAGTATCCTTGTCCTCTGTTTCAGGACGAGGGACGGTCCATTTCCGTTAATCATGAAAAGTCAAGACATCCTGCTCCTGCTGAAACTGGTTAGCCTTGAGCGCCAGCAATCGGTCCCTGTGCGCGGCGAGAAAGCCGCGCTCGGCATTCCCGATGACTGGCGCGGCTGGGCCATGTCGTCGGCTCAGGAGGATGAGAGGGCGACCGGCTTGGCCGAAGACGCGTTCTCCGTGCGTGGCCTCGAGGAATCCACCGGCATCAGCAAATCGGAAGTCAGTCAGGCGCTCCGGCGTTGCGCCGACGTGGGATTGGTCCTACCCGAGCGTGGCAGTGGCATCCCGCGCGTCAACACGCGCGCCTTGCTGGGCTTTGTGATGAACGGGCTGAAGTATGTGTTCCCGGCGCGCCCAGGCCCGATTGTCCGCGGCATTCCTACGGCACACGCCGCGCCGGTACTGGCCGATCGTTTGTTGTCCGCGGGCGAACACATCTACGTCTGGGAGGACGGCTACGGCAGCGAACAGGGTCAGCGCGTGGAGCCCCTGTACAAAAGTGTGCCGCGTGCCGTCCGTCGCGATGCGGAGCTGTACGCCATGCTGGCATTGGTGGATGCGATAAGGCTGGGGCGTGAGCGTGAGTCGGCGCTTGCCGGCAGTGTGCTGACCCAATATCTGCGGGAGGTACCGTAATGGGCGCGCTTGGAAACTGGGATATCCAACAGCACATGCTGGCACGCGTGGCTAAAGCGCTTGGGCCGGATCTGCTGCCGGAAGTCGCCTTCGTCGGAGGCTGCACCACCGGTCTGCTGATGACAGACTCGGTAAGCCGGGAAGCTGTCCGCTTTACCGAAGACGTCGACCTGATCGTGCACGTCATGGGCTTGGGTAGTTGGTACCGCCTGCAGCAGGTGCTGGCGGGTAAGGGCTTTCGCACCTCGCCCAACGACGACGTCGTCTGCCGCACCCGCCTGCGCGATCAGCATCCCAGTGAGCTGATCGTCGATTTCATGCCCGACGACGCTGCCGTCCTCGGATTCAGCAATCGCTGGTACGCCGATGCGCTGCGTGAGGCGTACGATCACGCGCTGCCGACAGGTGTGACGATCCGCGTGGTCGCTCCAGCCTACTTTCTGGGCACCAAGCTGGAGGCCTACCGGGGTCGCGGCAACCGTGATCCCTTGGCAAGCCGGGATATCGAGGACATCCTCAATGTCGTGGATGGCCGCGCCAGCCTGTGCGATGAAGTTGCGCAGGCATCTACGGCCTTGCAGGCGGATATCGCTGAGGGGATCGCCGAACTCCTGCGCCACCGAGACTTCAACTATGTCGTTCAGGCCACTTCCAACAACAACCGCCAGCGCGAGGAGTTGATCTTCACGCGGCTGGATGCACTTGCATCATTCAACAGGTAACACGATGTCGATCAGCAGTACCATCAAATCCATCCAGGACATCATGCGCAAGGACTCCGGCGTCGACGGAGACGCCCAGCGCATCGGCCAGCTGGTGTGGATGTCGTTCCTCAAGATCCTCGATGACCGTGAGCAGGAATGGGAGCTCATCCATGAGGATTACCGTTCGCCGTTGCCGCAGCGGCTGCGTTGGCGCAACTGGGCAGCCGATCCGGAAGGGATCACCGGAGAGGAGCTGAAAACCTTCATCGATCTCGAGCTGTTTCCCGGGCTGCGCGACCTGAAACCGCGCCACAGCAAGCCGCTGGGCTTTGTCGTGCGTAATGTGTTCCAGGACGCCTACAACTACATGAAGTCCGGGCAACTGATCCGCCAGGTGCTCAACAAGATGCAGGGTGGCGTGGACTTCAACAAGGCGCAGGAGCGCCATGCCTTCGGCGACATGTACGAGCAGCTGCTGCGCGACCTGCAGAGCGCCGGCAACGCAGGAGAGTTCTACACGCCGCGCCCGGTTACCGAGTTCATGGTGCGCATGGTCGATCCCAAGCTGCATGAAAAGGTGATGGACCCTGCCTGTGGCACCGGTGGTTTCCTCACTTGCGCCATCGAGCACAAGCGCCAGCGTTATGTGCGCACCGCCGAGGACGAGGCAATCCTGCAGGCCAGCATCTTCGGCGTGGAAAAGAAGCCGCTGCCGCACCTGCTGGCTACCACCAACATGGTGCTGCACGGCATCGAGGTGCCCAGCCAGATCAAGCACGACAACACCCTGGCTCGCCCCTTGATCAACTGGGGGCCGGGCGAGCGGGTCGAGTGCATCGTCGCCAACCCGCCGTTCGGCGGAATGGAGGAAGACGGCATCGAAACCAACTTCCCCACCGCCTTCCGCACCCGGGAAACCGCCGATCTGTTCCTGGTGCTGATCATGCATCTGCTCAAGGACGGTGGCCGCGCCGCCGTGGTGCTGCCCGATGGCTTCCTCTTCGGTGAAGGCATCAAGAGCCGCATCAAGGAAAAGCTGCTCACCGAGTGCAACCTGCACACCATCGTTCGCCTGCCCAACGGCGTGTTCAACCCCTATACCGGCATCAAGACCAACCTGCTGTTCTTCACCAAGGGCACGCCCACCAGGGTCGTGTGGTTCTATGAGCACCAGTACCCGGCCGGCTACAAGAGTTATTCCAAGACCAAGCCCATGCGCGTCGAGGAGTTTGCTATCGAGGAGGCTTGGTGGGGCAGCGAGGCAGCTGGCTTTGCCACGCGGGTGGAAAACGAGTTCGCCTGGAAGGTCAGCTTCGACGAGGTGCAAAGCCGCAACTGGAACCTTGACTGCAAGAACCCTCACGTCGGCGAGCAGATAAGTCACGACCCGGACGAGCTGTTGCGCAGCTATGCCGCCCTGCAAGGCGAGATTGGCGAGCTGCGCGACCAGCTCAAAGCTGTGCTGGCCGAAGCGCTGGAGCGCCGGGTATGACGGCGCTGCTGACCGACAATCTTCCGCTGCTTGCGGGTGCGCCCAATGGCATCAAGAAGCTGCGCGAGCTGATTCTGGAGCTGGCGGTACGCGGCAAGCTGGTGCCGCAAGACCCAAGTGACGAGCCGGCCAGTAAGTTGCTAAAGCGGATTGCCGAGGAGAAGGCGCGGTTGGTGGTGGAGGGGAAGATTAAGAAGCAAAAGCCGCTCGCTGATATAAACGCGGATGGGGTGCCGTTTGAAATTCCGGTGACCTGGGAGTGGGCTCGTCTTGGCGAAATCACCAACTTTGGTATCACTATCAAAAAAAAAGAAATTCCAGAGGATGCCTGGGTACTCGATCTGGAGGATATCGAAAAAGACACATCAAAACTTTTGCAGAAAGCTTGTCTTAAAGAGCGCAACTCACTCAGTGACAAGAACAGTTTTACTAAAGGCGATGTCCTCTATGGAAAACTTCGCCCATATCTCAATAAGGTTCTGGTGGCTGACGAGGACGGATTCTGCACAACTGAGATTCTTCCTTTCAGATGCTACGGTCCTTTTGTAGCTGACTACTTCATGGTCGCGCTGAAAAGTCCGTACTTTCTCAGCTATGTGAATGCTCGGAGCTACGGTATGAAAATGCCTAGGCTAGGAACCGAAGACGGTAGGCAAGCCTTTTTTCCTCTTCCCCCGCTCGCCGAGCAGCATCGCATCGTCGCCAAAGTCGATGAGCTGATGGCACTGTGCGACCGTCTGGAAGCCCGGCAGGCCGATGCCGATAGCGCCCACGCCAAACTGGTGCAGGCGCTGCTGGGCGGCCTGACCCAGGGTAGTGATGTCGAAGACTTTGAGCAAAGCTGGCAGCGCCTGGCCGAACACTTCCATACCCTGTTCACCACCGAATCCAGCATCGACGCCCTCAAGCAAGCCCTGCTGCAACTGGCGGTGATGGGCAAGCTGGTGCAGCAAGATCCTAGCGATAAACCGGCCAGCGCGCTTGTACATCGAATTCATGCTGAGAAGCAGCGCTACCTGGCTGAATCAAAGGCCCGTAAACAGAAGGATTTCGCTACAGAATCGCGCCCGGAGCCACCATTCGAAGTTCCTGATGGCTGGGAGTGGCAAACTATTGATGATGTTCTGCATGTGACGGGCGGCGTAACCCTTGGGCGACAGCTTGCCGGTCGCAAGCTAGTGTCCAAGCCCTACCTCCGCGTGGCGAATGTCCAGCGGGGTCGCTTGACGATGGATCACATCAAGGAAGTCGAAGTACCGGAAGACGAAGTTGAGAAGTACCTACTTCAGCGCGGCGATCTGCTGATTACTGAAGGTGGTGATTGGGACAAGGTCGGACGTACAGCAACGTGGCGAGATGAGCTGCCTGAATGTCTCCATCAAAATCATGTATTCCGGGCGCGTGCAGTTACAGCAGATTGGGAGCCTCGCTGGGCTGAGATGTATCTGAACTCTGCCTCAGCAAGAGAGTATTTCGCTGGCTCGTCAAAACAGACCACAAATCTTGCTTCCATCAACATGACCCAACTTCGGGCATGTGCGTTTCCGTTGCCGCCGCTAGCCGAACAACACCGCATCGTCGCCAAGGTTGATCAACTGATGGCACTCTGCGACCAACTCAAAGCTCGCCTCGGCGAGATCCGCCAAGTGCATGGGAGCCTTGCTAATGCATTGATTGGCCAAGCTTTGAATGGTGAGGAGTCGGGGGCTGGGGTTGTCGACTTCAGTGCTTATCTGATCTCAAAGCTCGCGCCACAACGCACCTTTGGGCGTGTTGCGCATATGAAGTTGATTTTCCTGGCGGATTCCCATCTGGGTCTGGGCCTGATGGATGGATATCGTCGCCATGCTGCGGGCCCGCTCGATACGTCGATTTACCGGGTGGAGGAGCGTGCCGCTCAGGAAGGGCTGTATACGACCTCAGTCGAGGTGCTCAAATCTGGGCAGGAAAAGGTCACCTATCACATCGGGGTGAACATCGGTCGCTCTGTCGAAATGGCGGCTGTCACACTCGGCGCTGGTCAGAAGGAGTTGGATCGTCTTATCGCGCTATTCGAAGGGCGTAAGACGGACGATCTGGAGGCCGTCGCAACGCTATACGCAGTCTGGAACGACGCGCTTGCTGAGGGGTTCCATCCCAATGACGAGTGGTTGATCAACGAGTTTCGCGGCAACTGGCATGAGGCGAAAGAGCGCTTCACGCCGGACATCTTAGGTAAGTGGCTTGGCTGGATGCGCGATCATGGACTTGTCCCGACGGGTAACAGTGCGGTGACGAAGTCACAGGCAGCTTTCTTGTTCAAATGAATCTGTGGTGTTTGGGGTACGGGCTGATGGCAGCGAGTCGTTTGAGTTCTGATGAGGAGGAAGCCTCGTTGCCGTTGGCTAATTATGCGTTTCCCTGCTCGCAGCAGTGTTCGATATCCATGCTTGACGTTGGGATTTATCAGTAGCAGTCTTACTGCACGGAGCCTCGAAACTCCGCAGACAGCGGTACCCACCTCCGACAAACCGGTGGGTTTTTTGTGCCTGCATGTTTTGCTGGCGCAACCGACGCGATGCCTGCGTCGGGAGGGCGGTGAATACAACACCCGCAAGGGGAATAAGCCCGCCGGCTGTCTGCGGTTTCGAGCCTCCCGACTTCCCGTCCGCCGTTCTCGGTGGGCGGTTCCCTGCATGGAACGAGGAGGCACCCATGTCGTACGCGCAGTTGGACGATGAAGATGGCCCCGGCTATTTCCTGCCGGTGGAGGGTCAGGTGCGGTTGGCGCGCTTGAGCGATCACGTCAGGTTTCTGGCGCGGTTGCTGGCGCCGCGCACGCAGGCCGAGGAGGACGCGGCCGGGCGTGGGGTGCGCATGGGCGAGCTGGCGTTCTGCCTGGAGCTGTTGGCCGATCAGGTGGGGCAGGTGCTGGAGGCGCTGTCGTGGCCGGCGCAGCGCCCTGGGGATGCGGCTGATGGCCTGCCCGATCTCGATGGTGACGGAGCGCCGGATGCGGGAGGCGCTGCCTTTCGCGTCACGCTGGCGCAGATCGACCGGCTCAACCTGCTGGTCGAGACCGCCTCGGCGCATGCGAGGATGGTGGCGGTTGGCGATTCGACGGGCGTGGCAGGGCGTGCGTTGCCTGAGGTGGGCGAGACGCTTTGCGCTGCGGTCGATGAGGTGCGCACGTTGCTGGGGCAGGTCGAGCGTCAGCCACTGCGTGAGGCAGCGCCCACGCGGGTGCGCGAGGCGCATGCGGTCTACGCGGTGGGACGGGCTGACGAACGCGAACGTCTGCACTGAGCCTCAAGGGAAGTGAGGCAGTGTGGTAAGGCTCCACGTTGGCTGAGGTCGGTTGGAAAAGTCCCTGGATCCCCGCGTTCGCGGGGATGACGAAGAGGGGGGCTGTGGGGAGGCCGGCTTCCGTTAATCGCGAGACATAGGCACGCCATGGATCGGGAGAAGCAGGCAGGCTATGGATTTCGAAAGCGGGCGCGCGGTGACCGAAACGCTGCGCGTGGTATGCCTTGCGCCTAACGCTCCGCCACGCCGAGCGTGCGGGACTGGGCGTCGAACAGCACGCGCCAGTGGAAGAACGGGGCCAGGCCGAGGTTGAGGGTGATCGTGCGGCTGCCGCCGCGGTAGGGCGCGGCGAACATGCCGCTGGCCTGTTCGCGCAGGCCGATGGTGACGGGGAAGGCGGCGGCGTCGCGGTCCTCGCCGAGGGAAATGACTGCGGGCGTGCCGTTGGGCCAGAGCGCGTCGGCCTGCGCGCCCTGGATGCGCAGGCCGCTCGCGCCGGTGTCGATCATCGCCGGCCCGCAGAAGCGTGCCCGGGCGTCGCGCCGGATCAGGCAGGCGGGCACCTGGTTGGTGGTGTCGATGAACCTGACGCTACGAAAGCGAGCGGTGTCTTCCGGCGAGGGGTTCAGGATCAGGCGCCCGGTCTGGCGCGGGCCGCGCGGCAGTTCGACGATCCAGCGCTGCACGCCCAGCGCGGTGAGCGGGTTGGGGACCGCATCGTCATGCAGGCCGGTGCCGATGATCGCCATGAAGCCTTGCCCGGGCAGGCCGTCGCCGCCGATGCGGTACGCCGCCGCCGGCACGCGCTCGGCCGGGCAGTCCGGCTTGCGTTGGACGCAGGCGACCGCTTCCACGCGCTGGAAGGGGACTTCGCCTATGACACCGCCGGGGAAGCCGATCTGCGCCGAGACCTTGCGCCCCTGCAGCTCGACCCCCGAGCCGTACGCGTAGCGCACCGGCATCCCGGGCGCGCTGGCGGCCTTGCCGGTCAGGGCGGGCGCCAGGATACGCAGGCCGGTGGAGCCGGTATCCAGCTGTGCCTCGATCGGGACGCCATCCACCGTGAGCGTCACGGCGTAGCGGCGCACGCCGTCGCTGAGCACCACCTCGCGGATGGGCACTTCCAGGCCAGGCGCGTCGGCTGCGCGGGCGTGCAGGGCGGGGGCGATGGCCAGCAGGAGGGCCAGTGAGCGCAAGGCAAGACGGAACGATGGCATGCAGGCGGCCTTTCAAGCCGGGGATGAGCGTCCGGCGCGCACGCTAACACCGACGCGGCGCCGGACGATGGCGGGCCAGACATGCGGCGGTGCACCAGACGGCAGGGTCCGGGAACCTGTCAGAACCGACATGACTTTCGGGGGGCGCCGGGCCCGGTGGGGGAGAGGATCATCCGCGGCTTCGGCGCGGGGACGCGCCAGCCACTTCAAGGAATCCGCATGCGCAAGACCCTGGTGACCGCCATCACGCTGGCCCTGGCCGGCACGAGCCTGGCGGCGTCGGCCCAGTCCACCCCGGCCACTCTCGCCGCGCAGGTCGCCGACAGCGCCGCGCAGGTGACCACGCAGCTGCCGCGCACGGCGCGCCCCAGCCACTACGCGGTGCAGATCATCCCGCACGCGGACAAGATGACCTTCGATGGCAAGGTCAGGATCGATGTGCAGGTGCTGGAGCCGACCCAGACCCTGGTGCTGCAGGCGGCCAACCTGACTTTCGGCACCAGCACGCTCAGCGCGGGCAAGGGCAAGCCGCTCACGGCCAAGGTCAGCACCGATGCCGATGCGCAGACGGCGAGCTTCGCCTTCGACAAGACGCTGGCGCCGGGCAAGTACGTGCTGTCCATCGACTACAGCGGCATCATCAACACCCAGGCCAATGGCCTGTTCGCGCTGGATTACGCCACCGCCGACGGCCAGAAGCGCGCGCTGTACACGCAGTTCGAGAATTCCGATGCGCGCCGCTTCATCCCGTCCTGGGACGAGCCGGATTTCAAGGCCACCTTCGACCTCAGCGTGACCGTGCCGGCCGCGCAGATGGCGGTGAGCAACATGCCGATCGCCTCGTCCAAGGACGCCGGCAACGGCATGAAGCAGGTGGTGTTCGCCACCACGCCGAAGATGTCGACCTATCTGCTGTTCTTCGGCCTGGGCGACTTCGACCGTGCCACGCTGGCCGGGCCCAACGGCACCGAAATCGGCGTGATCGCGCAGAAGGGCAAGGTGGACCAGGCCAAGTTCGCGCTGGAGTCCGGGCGCGATGTGCTGAAGGAATACAACGCCTACTTCGGCGTGGACTATCCGCTGCCCAAGCTGGACAACATCGCCGCGCCCGGCCAGAGCCAGTTCTTCAGTGCGATGGAGAACTGGGGCGCGATCTTCACCTTCGAGTACTCGCTGCTGCTGGACCCGGCCGTGTCCAACGTCAACGACGAGCAGCGCGTGTTCACCACCGCCGCGCACGAGATCGCCCACCAGTGGTTCGGCGATCTGGTGACCATGGCGTGGTGGGACGACCTGTGGCTCAACGAGGGCTTCGCCACCTGGATGGAGGGCCGCACCACGGCCAAGCTGCATCCGGAATGGGACATCGACAAGACCGAGGCGGCCTACACCAGCCGCGGCGCGATGGGCCGCGACGCCTACGCCACCACCCATCCGGTGGTGCAGCACGTGGCCACGGTCGAGCAGGCCAGCCAGGCCTTCGACGGCATCACCTACGGCAAGGGCTCGGCGGTGATCGGCATGCTGGAGGACTATGTCGGCTCGGACAACTGGCGCAGCGGCGTGCGCAGCTACATCAAGGCCCACGCCTACGGCAACGCGGTCACCGACGAGCTGTGGCGCGAGGTGGACAAGGCCGCGCCGGGCAAGGACTTCATCCAGGTCGCGCACGACTTCACCCTGCAGCCGGGCGTGCCGCTGATCAAGGCCAATGCGGTCTGCGCCAGCAACAGCACCACGGTGACGCTGGAGCAGGGCGAGTTCACGCTGGACCGCCCCAACAAGACGCCGCTGCGCTGGAACGTGCCGGTGACCCTGCGCGGCGCCGACGGCAAGGAAACGCGTGTGCTGGTGCAGGACGGCAGCGCGCGCGTGACGCTGCCGGGCTGCCAGCAGCCGGTGGTGATCAACGCCGGGCAGAAGGGCTACTACCGCACGCTGTATGCGCCGGCGATGTTCCAGGCGCTCAGCGCCAAGTTCTCCACGCTGCCGGTGGTGGACCAGCTGGGCGTGATCATGGACGCCGGCGCGCTGTCCAGCGTCGGCCTGCAGCCGGTCGCCGACCAGCTGGACCTGACCGCCAAGGTGCCGCTGGATGCCTCGCCGGACCTGTGGCTGCAGGTGGCCGGCGTGCTGGGCGGCGTCGATGGGCTGTTCGATGGCGATGCCAAGCAGCAGGCCGCGTGGCGCAAGTACGCCATCGCGCGCCTGTCGCCCAAGTTCCAGCAGCTGGGCTGGGACAACCGCGCGGGCGATCCGGCGCGGGTCAAGCAGCTGCGCTCGAGCCTGATCGGCGTGCTCAGCAACATGGGCGATGCGCAGGTGATCGCCGAGGCGCGCCGCCGCTTCGCGGCCTTCCAGGCCGACCCGAAGTCGCTCTCGCCGGATCTGCGCCGCACCGTGCTGGGCATCGTCGCGCGCAACGCCGACGCGGCCACCTGGGACACGCTGCACGCGATGGCCAAGAAGGAGACTTCGTCCATGGTGCGCGACCAGTACTACTCGCTGCTGGCCTACGCCAAGGACCCGGTGCTGGCCCAGCGTGCGCTGGACATGGCGCTGACCGATGAGCCGGGCGCGACCAACGCCGCCAGCATGATCGGCGCGGTGTCCCAGGAGCATGCCGACCTGGCGTTCGACTTCGCCGTCAGCCATCGCGAGAAGGTCGACACGCTGGTCGATTCCACCTCGCGTGCGCGCTACTACCCGGGCCTGGGCAGCAGTGCGGACGACCTGAAGATGGTGGACAAGATCAAGGCCTATGCCGACAAGTACATCGCCCCGACCTCGCGCCGCGCGGCCGAGACGGTGATGACCAGCATCCAGACCCGGGTCAAGCTGCAGGCCGAACGCCGTCCGCAGGTGGTGGCGTGGCTGAAGCAGCAGAAGTAAGCGCTATCTGAGGCATGCCAGGGATTGAGGCGTGCAGGCAGGAAGAAGCCCCGCGATGCGGGGCTTCTTTTTTTGTCGCTCGTCTGCCCCCTCCCTTGCGCGCAGCGCAGGGGAGGGCTGGGGTGGGGTGCTTTTGCTGTTGCTCCGGTGCCTCAATCGGTAAAGCCCCGACCCCTCCCCAGCCCTCCCCTTCGCCTGCGGCGAAAGGGAGGGGGCCCTCAAGTCGATAGTTTCCTGTCACTGATCGCGTTGTGCGCGAGGCAGGGATTCAAACGACCCCGCAATCCGAAGCCATGTGAGCCGAGGCGCGAGGCAGCGGGCGGTGGCCGCGACGAGCGAGGCAGGAAGCCGAGCGCCCGAATCAGGGCAGGATGCCCTGACTGAGGGAAGAGCGGACACCGCCCACCGGACCGCTGCCCCACCGAAGTCCCGGCTCCCAGACGCAGTGCTCACTGGATCGGGCGAACATCACTTTTCCGAAGGGTGTCCGGATCTAGAGATGTGTCCGGATCTATCACCCATCCTCACGCAGATCAGCTTCCGCCGCCGATCCCGGACCACCCTCATGGCCGCCATCCCGCACCGCCTGACCAAGCGGCCCGAAGGACGCGCTGCCGTCGTCGTAGCGGATCAGGTCGCGCACGCCGACCACGCCCTCGATCTGGCGCACGCAGGCCACGGCGCGCTGCTTCATGTCGCGCTCGGGCACGTTGCCGGTCAGCGTGACCTGGCCGTCCTGGATCTCGACCAGGATCTCGCCGGCTTCGATGTCCGGCTGCTGCGCCAGGGTGCGGACCACATCGTCGCCGATCAGCTGGTCGGAGCGGGCAGGGGTGCTCATGGTGGAAGTCCTTGTAGTGGGTGAGGCGATGCTGCGCCCGCGCAAGTGAGCGCACCGCCAAGAGCGCGCTCGATGAAGGGCGCGCCGGCCGGGACGCGTATGCTTGTGGGGATTTCGATTCGCCTGGGAGGGCACGATGAAACAGACGATGCGGGTGTCGCTGATGGGCGCGCTGCTGGCCGCGGCCAGTGCGCAGGGGGCGGAGGTCACGAGCGCGGCCTACACGCCGAGCGGCGGCGCGGTGACGGTCTACACCTCGGCCTCGGGCGCGCCCGCGCAGATGGTGCGCAGCGAGGTGGCCGCCCTGCAGCCCGGCCACGCCCTCACCGAGCGCGAGAACTCGATCTTCGTCGACCCGACCCGGCGCTTCCAGACCGTGATGGGCCTGGGCGGGGCGATCACCGATGCGGCGGCCGAGACCTACGCCAAGCTGAGCAAGGCCAAGCAGGCCGAATTCATGAAGGCCTATTACGACCCGGACGCCGGCATCGGCTACAGCTGGGCCCGCACCACCATCCACAGCTCGGACTTCTCCAGCGCCAGCTACACCTACATCAAGGAAGGCGATAAGGACCTCAAGACCTTCTCCATCGCGCACGATCGCAAGTACCGCATCCCGATGATCAAGCAGGCGATCGCCGCGGCCGGCGGCACGCTGCCGATGTTCGCAAGTCCCTGGAGCGCGCCGGCCTTCATGAAGGACAACAAGAGCATGCTCAAGGGCGGCCACCTGCTGCCCGAGTACGCCGATGCCTGGGCCAACTACTACACCAAGTTCATCGCGGCCTACGAGAAGGAAGGCATCCCGATCTGGGGCATCAGCATCCAGAACGAGCCGATGGCGGTGCAGATCTGGGAGTCGATGCAGTTCTCGGCCGAGCAGGAGCGCGACTTCCTCAAGGACCACCTCGGCCCGACCATGGCCAAGGCCGGCTACGGTGACAGGAAGATCATCGTGTGGGACCACAACCGCGACATGATGGTCCACCGCGCCAACGTGCTGTTCGACGACCCGGAGGCGGCCAAGTACGCCTGGGGCATGGGCTTCCACTGGTACGAGACCTGGGCCGGGCTCGACCCGATGTACGACAACGTGGCCGCCGTCTCGCGCGCCTATCCGGACAAGCCGCTGCTGCTGACCGAGGCCTCGATCGAGAAGTTCGACTTCGACCGCATCCAGGACTGGGCCCACGGCGAGCGCTATGGCGCCTCGATGATCCACGATTTCAACGGCGGCGCGGTGGCCTGGACCGACTGGAACATCCTGCTGGATGAGCATGGTGGCCCCAACCACGTGGGCAACTACTGCTTCGCCCCGCTGCAGGCCGACACGCGCACCGGTGAGCTGATCTACACCCCGCCGTACTGGTACATCGGCCATTTCTCCAAGTTCATCCGCCCGCAGGCCCAGCGCGTCAGCGCCGCCAGCAGCCGCAGCAATCTGATGACCACGGCCTTCCTCAATCGGGACAACCGGCTGGCGACCGTGGTGATGAATGGCAGCGACCAGGCCATCACCTACAACTTCTACGTCGGTGAGGCCTCCACCCAGGTGGAGATCCCCGCGCACGCGATCCAGACGCTGGTGTACTGAGCCTCGTCACCGCATGGCTTGCACGAACGCCTCGCCATTGCGGGGCGTTCTTGTTTTTCGCGGGCGACGTCGCGTCCGGCGGTGCGGTGCAGGCTGTGCGCTCGAAGGGCTGCTTCGGCGAACATATCGAGCGAGCCCGTCTTTGCAGGCCATGGATCGTGAGGAAGTAGGAGACGAAGCATCCGCCGTCGTGCGCGCCGGTCACGGCGCGGTCGATCTCATGCCCTGAGACGCGGCTGCGGCAGGCTGGGGCGATGAGGCAGGCTCCATGACCCGACGCGGCGGCAGCGCCGATCTTCCCCTGCATGGCGGGCGCGTACCGGCGTGGCTGGGCCAGCGCATGACCCGGCTGGGCGCGGTGATGTGCCAGGCCATCGTCCACAGCTATGGGCGCGACGAGCTGCTGCGGCGGCTGGCCCATCCGTTCTGGTTCCAGTCCTTCGGCGCGGTGATGGGCATGGACTGGCATTCCTCCGGCATCACCACCAGCGTGATCGGCGCGCTCAAGCGCGGGCTGACGCCGCTGTCGGGCGAGCTGGGCCTGCATGTGTGCGGCGGGCGCGGCCGGCATTCGCGGGCCACGCCCGACGAGCTGCTGGCGGTGGGCGAGCGCACCGGCGTGGACGGCGCGGCGCTGGCGCGCGCCAGCCGGCTGGTGGCCAAGGTGGACAGCGCGGCGGTGCAGGACGGGTTCGACCTGTATCTGCACGGCTTCATCGTCGGCGACGACGGCCAGTGGGTGGTGGTGCAGCAGGGCATGAACACCGCCAGCAGGCAGGCGCGTCGCTATCACTGGCTGTCCGAAGGGCTGAAGGACTTCGTCGATGCGCCGCACGCGGCCATCGAGGGCCCGCGCCAGGGCGCGATCGTCAACCTGGCCGATCGCCGCGCGGCCGGCGCCCGCGCGGCGCAGGTCGCGCTGCTGCAGACGCTGAGCCCGCAGGAGATCGCGCGCGAATACGGACGCCTGGCGACGCCGTCGGCGGCCACGGCCAAGCGCCTGGCCCGCGCGCGGACCGAGGCCGCAGTGCCCGTCACCGGCGACCTGTTCGCCGAGCCGGCGGCGGAGGCCCCCGGTCCGCAGGCCTGGAATCCGGCCGCGCAGCCGCATCTGTCGCTGCCGGACCATCACGATGTGCGCGCCCAGGACATCGTCCTGCGCCGGCTGCACGGCAGCCTGGCCGCGGCCGCCGAGCAGGGGCCGAAGGACTTCACCGCGTTGTTGCAGGTGCCCGGCGTGGGCGCGCGCACCGTGCGCTCGCTGGCGATGGTGGCCGAGGTGCTGCACGGCACGCCGTGCCGCTTCAGCGATCCGGCGCGGTTCTCGCTGGCCCATGGCGGCAAGGACCGGCATCCCTTCCCGGTGCCGACCCAGGTGCTGGACCACACCATCGGCGTGCTCAAGACCGCCGTGCGCCAGGCCCGGCTGGGCAACGAGGAAAAGCTCGAGGCGATCCGCCGCCTGGATGCGCAGGCGCGGCAGCTGGAGGCGCAGGCCGAAGGTCCGTCGCTGGAGGCCTACCTGGAAGAGGAGCGCGCCGCCAGTCGCACCGCTACGGCGGGCGCAGCGTGTTCGGCTGGGAGCCGGCGCCGGATGAGGCGGCCGAAGCGCCGGCGCAGGCGGCCTCGCAGCGCGCCGCGTCATGAGCGACGCCGCCGAGGCGGCGGTCCCGATCGACGGACGCTGCTTCACCTATGTCTTTCCGTGCGCCTGGGAGGACTTCTGCAAGATCGGGTTCTCGCGCGATCCGCTTGGGCGGATCGGCGCGCTGCATCCGCGCTGGTTCGAGTTCTTCGACCTGCACAGCGGCGTGCTGATCGAGACCGAGACCGTCCGCGATGCCCGCGACCTGGAACTGCGGCTGCGCGGGCCGCTGCGTGCCCATCGCGCCCCGATGCCGCTGACCATCCGCGATGCGGCCGGCGGCCAGACCGAGTGGTTCCGCGGCGTGGCCGCGCCGCTGGCCCGGCACGTGGCCAAGTTGGCGCAGGGCGGCTATCGCGTGCTGCCGCTGCACGGCTGGCTGCGCGCGGTGGCCCTGTCGCGGATCGACCGGCTCTACGACTGGGCCGATGCCCAGCTCAGCGTCGAGGAGTGCGAGGGCCTGATCGCCCGCACGCCGGCCGGGCGGGCGCTGGGCGATGTACTGGACGGCTATCGCAGCCTGGACATCGACCTCACCGATCGGCTCTCGCCGGCGATCGCGCGCTGGTACGGCAAGGTCTGAACTCGGCGTGTGCCGGCCAGCGGGCCGGGCCAGGCCGCGGCTCACGCGCGAGCAAGGGCGTTTGAGCGAAAATCACCGCTCCCGCTGTCGCCCCACCGGTCCATTGAAGCCCGAACGCCTGCTGCCGCTGATCGTCGCCACCGCCTTGTTCATCGAGAACATGGACTCCACGGCGATCACCACCTCGCTGCCGGCGATCGCTACGGACCTGGGTGTGGAGCCGGTGGCGCTGAAGCTGGCCCTGACCACCTATCTGCTGGCGCTGGCGGTGTTCATCCCGATCAGTGGCTGGGTCGCCGACCGCTTCGGCGCGCGGCCGACCTTTATGACGGCCATCGCGGTGTTCCTGCTCGGCTCGCTGGGCTGCGCGGCCTCGACTTCGCTGGAATGGATGGTCGCCGCGCGCTTCGTCCAGGGCATGGGCGGGGCGATGATGGTGCCGGTCGGGCGGCTGGTGCTGTTGCGCAGCGTGGCCAAGGCCGAGCTGGTGCGGGCGCTGAGCTGGCTGACCATCCCCGCGCTGCTGGGGCCGATCCTGGGCCCGCTGCTGGGTGGTCTGATCACCACCTACAGCCACTGGCGTTTCATCTTCCTGATCAATCTGCCGATCGGCGCGCTGGGCATGTGGCTGGCATGGCGCCATATCCCGCTGCTCAAGGAGCCGGTGCAGCCGCTGGACTGGACGGGCTTCGCGCTGTCGGGCTTGGGCCTTGCGCTGACGATGTTCGGGCTGGCCACGCTGGGGCGGCACATGGTCAATATCGGCCTGGCGCTGGGCTGCGTGGCGGTGGGCGCGGCGGTGATGGGCGTCTACCTGTGGCATGCGCGCCGGGTCGCGCATCCGCTGATCGACCTGAGCCTGCTGCAGCTGCCCACCTACCGCATCGGCGTGCTGGGCGGGTCGGTGTTCCGCATCGGCATCGGCGCGATCCCGTTCCTGCTGCCGCTGATGCTGCAGCTGGGCTTCGGCCTCAATCCGCTGCAGTCCGGTGCGATCACCTTCACCTCGGCGGCAGGCGCGATGTTCATGAAGACGCTGGCGGCGCGCATTCTCAAGCGCTATGGCTTCCGCAAGGTGATGGTGTTCAACGCGGTGGCGGCGTCGCTGATGCTGGCGACTTATGGCTTCTTCCGGCCGGGGACGCCGTATCTGCTGATGGTGACGCTGCTGCTGGTGGGTGGCTGTTTCCGTTCGCTGCAGTTCACCAGCCTCAACGCGATCATCTATTCGGAGGTGGATCAGGCGCGCATGGGGCAGGCGACCAGCCTGGCGGCGATGATCCAGCAGATCTCGCTCGCCCTGGGCGTGACGGTCGGCGGCTATGCGCTCAGCCTGGCCAGCCTGGCGACCGGTCAGCCGACCGGGGTGCCGATCAACTTCACCTTCGCCTTCCTCACCATCGGCCTGATCTCGGCCAGCTCGGTGATCGCCATGCGCAAGCTGGCGCCCGACGCCGGCGCGGAGATGGCCGGCCGCGCCAAGCCAGGCGAGGAAGTGCACGAGCCGAAGGTGGTGGCGCGGCCGGGGACTTGAGCCGGGAAATGTTGTTCCCCTGAGCCAGGGATCACGTTGCGATGGACCGGGGTGCGTGCGTGTTGTTGCTTCGGAAGGGCAGCGGTCCGGCGGGCGGTGTCCGCTTTTCCCTCAATCAGGGCATCCTGCCCTGATTCGGGCGCTCGGCATCCTGCCTCGCTAGGCGCGGCCTCCGCCCGCCGGCCCGCTGCCGCGCGCGTTGAGCGCATGGGCTTCGGCTCGAAAGAGGGACCGCGGCGGCGCGCCTGGTGCTCGCCGGCTCCCACTTGTAGAGCGGAGCTTGCTCCGCTGGGGCTTTCCCTGCGAACCGAACGAAGAGCAGCGGAGTCCCCAAGAGGGGATTGCCACAAGCTCCGCTCTACAACGAGGCTGCGATCTGAGAGACAGCTGCTCGCAGCGCAGCATGAAACCCACTCAGGCTTTTTCCATCCAGACGCCGGCCTTCCAGGAATCAGCGAGCCGAGGCGCCGCGCCCTGCCGGCCCGCCACCCCTCCCAAGAAGCTCGACACGCGCATGCGCCAATCGATCAGTCGAGAGAAGCGAAAAAAATGGGCTGCTGCGGTCCATCAGTCGAGAGAAGCAGCAAAAGGGCGCCGTTCCATCAATCCAAGCAACAAAAAGGGCGCCGGATGCGATCCGGCGCCCTTGCTTCATCTTCTCAGGCGAAACGGGTCAGAACTTGTAGTTCACGCCCAGCACGATGGTGCGACCCCACTCGATGTACTCCAGCGGGCGGTCCTTGCTGCCGGCGTAGGTGCGGTAGGGGGTGTTGGTGAGGTTGCTGGCCTGTAGCAGCAGGCTCAGGCCGTCCAGCCGGCCGCTGCCGAAGGTGTAGCTGACCTGGGCGTCGGTGATGTTCTCGCCGACCACGTAGCGCAGGGTGCGGTTGCCGTTGAAGTTGCCGATCTCGCCGATGAAGTCCGAGCGGCGGCGCTGGCTCACGCGCGCCTCGAAGCCGTTGCGCTCGAAGTAGGCGGTGAGGTTGTACACGCGGTCGGACAGGCCGGGCAGGCTGATCGCGCCGTCGCCGACGCTGGAGGCGCTCTCCGGATCCTTGATCTTGACGTCGCTGTCGTTGAACGTGGCGCTGGCCTGGATGCCGAAGCCCTCCAGCGGGGCGAACACCATGTCCAGCGGGAGTGAGGCGGTCAGTTCCAGGCCGCGCAGCTTGCCGCCCTTGCCGTTGAACGGCGCGCTGAAGGTGCCGGTGGTCTGCACCGGCACGGTCATGCCGGGCGGACGCACGTAGCCGGCGACCAGGTCGCTGAAGTCGTAGTTGTCGCGGGTCTGGGTGTAAATGTAGCTCTTGAGATCCTTGTAGAAGAACGCGGCGGCCACGTAGGCCTTCTCGCCGAAATACTTCTCGTAGGAGATATCCAGCGCATTGGCGCGCCACGGATCGAGCATCGGATTGCCGCCGCTGGCGCCGGGCTTGCCGGTGGAGGTATCCACGCCGAACTCCAGCGAGGCGCGCATCTGGTCCACGCGCGGCCGCGCGACCTGCTTGGCCAGGGCGAAGCGCAGGGTCTGGTCGGCGGGGAACTGGAAGGCCAGGTTGAGGCTGGGCAGCCAATCGTTATAGGTCTTGCCGTCGTCGATGGGGCGCACCTCGCTGCCCGCCGGCTGCGAGCCGTCCCAGTAGTTGGCCTGCGAGGACTGATCGGTGTGCTGCAGCTGCACGCCCAGGTTGCCGCGTACGCCCACTTCGCCCCACTGGGTGTCGATGTCCGCGCGCATCCAGGCGGTGGTGATCTTCTCCAGCACGGTCCAGGCCTTGGACACCAGGTAGGAGGCGTCCTCGTTGGGCGAGAACTGCATGTAGCGGTCCACCGCCCCGGGCACGTTCCAGGCCGGGATGTAGCCGATGCCGGCGAAGCCCAGGTTGACCGGCGCGTACTGCAGGTCGGGGGCAATGGTGGTGTCGCCCTGCGGGCCCAGGTTGATGTTGCCTTCGGGCTGGTGCTTGGTCTTCTCGCGGCGCGCGTAGTTGACGCCCACGTCCAGGTCGGAGAACCAGCTCAGCGCCTCCGGCATGGGCAAGCTGGCCTGCAGGCGCGCGCCCTTCAGCTCGTCCTCCACCTGCGGCACCTTGCCGTAGCCCGAGCCGTAGATGGTGTTGGTGATGAACAGCGACTCGGGGTTGGAGTAATTCAGCCCCGGCGAGATCTGCGAGAAGTCGTTGTTGCGATAGGCCAGGCCGACCGTGTCCAGCTGTGGCATGGGCGTGAGCTGGAGATTGCTCTCCAGGTTGAGCTCCTTGCGCGTGGCCTTGGAGTAGTTGAGGTCGGCGTTGACCTTGACCGCACCGACGTTGAAGGCGTTGTTCCAGCCGAAGGCGTCGATCTTGTCCTTGCGCTTGTTGTACATGCCGCGCACCAGCGGATAGACGCCGCTGGCGGTGCCGCCGGTGAAGGTGTCGTTGCCGTTGACCTGCGGGTTGGCGATGTTCAGGCCCGGGGTGTAGCCGCCGTTGTAGTTGCTGAGGTTGACCTCGAACTGGTTGGCGGTATCGACCTGCTCGGCCTCGGTGTGGAAGGCGTCCAGCGTGCTGGTCCAGGCGTTGGACGGGCGGTACTGCAGGGTCGCCATCACGCCGTCGCGCTTGGAGTTGCCGGTGCGGCGCAGCGCCTTGATGCCGTCGGAGAAGTAGGTGCCCGGCGCCACGCCAGGGCGGTTGCCACTGTCGGTGTTCTGCGTGCTCCACGGCTCGTACAGGCCGACCTGGTTCTCCTGGATCGGCGTGTCGGTATGCGCATAGCCGATCGACAGGCCCAGGGTCTTGTCGAAGAACTGATCGATGTAGCTGGCGCTGAAGCGGTTGCCGTAAGGATCGACGTTGGCCGCCTTGCCCAGCGAGTTGCGCTGGTAGCGGCCACCGAGCGCGATCACGCGCTCGCCGAAGCTCAGCGGACGCACGGTCTGCATGTCCACGGTGCCCGACAGGCCCTGGCCGACCAGGCCGGCATCGGGCGTCTTGTACACGGTCACGCCGTTGGCCAGCTCGGACGGGTACTGGTCGAACTCCACGCTGCGGTTGTCGCCGGTGCTCACCACCTCGCGGCCGTTGAGCAGGGTGGTGGAGAAGTCGGGCGAGAGGCCGCGCACGCTGATCACCTGCGCGCGTCCGGCCACGCGCTGCGCGGCCAGGCCGGGCAGGCGGGCCAGCGACTCGGCGATGCTCACGTCGGGCAGCTTGCCGATGTCCTCGGCCGAGATCGCCTCGACGATCGAGGTGGCGTCCTTCTTGACCGAGATCGCGCCCTCGATGCCGCGGCGGATGCCGGTGACCTTGACCCGGTCCAGGTCGGTGGCGTCGGTCTTGACCGCGGCCGGATCGGCCTCGGTGTCGGTCGGCGTGCTCTGGGCCCAGGCCTGGGCGGTGGCCATGCTCATGGCCACGGCGATGGACAGGCACAGCAGGTTGCGCTTGGGAGTCAACATTTTCCCCTCCAGTCAATGTTGGTACTGCATTCGAGTTGATCCGGTGTCCCCCTCGACACCGGCGATTCGCGAAGGCCCGGAACAGCGCCTTGCTTGAATGGGCGGCCATGGTAGTGCGCGTTCCCGGATGTGCATGGGCCTGCATACGTATTCATGGCGGTGCGCTTGCAACGACGTCATCGGACGGGCGATGCAGCGGCCTGCGTCTTCGCTCGCGCGAGCGAAAACGGCTTGGAAACAAGGGCTTTCCGGCGGTTTCTGGCGTCTGTGCTGCAGCGCAGAAACGATTCCGCGCAGCCGCCGACATCACGCTCGATCACGCCACGACACCAAACCAGCTGCCGCGCGCGGGCAGGGCGAGCGTGCGTCCTTCCAGTGGTGCGCCAGGCAGTCCGTGATCCTCCAGCGCGGTGGCGGCAAGGCCTTCGGGCAAGGTCCAGCGCTGCGCCTGGGCCGAGAGGTTGAACACCACCAGCACGCGCTGGTCTTCGTGTTCGCGCAGGAAGGCCAGCACCGGCTCGTCGGTCTGCAGGAAGGCGATCGTGCCCAGCACCAGCGCCGGATGCCGGCGCCGCCAGCGCAGGAAGCGGCGCACGTGCTGCAGGACCGAGTCCGCATCGGCCTGCTGCGCGGCGATGCTACGCGCGCGGTGCTCGGCCGGCACCGGCAGCCAAGGTTTGCCGCTGGTGAAGCCGCCGGCATCGGCATCGCGCCACGGCAGCGGTGTGCGACAACCGTCGCGGCCCTTGAAGTTGGGCCAGAAGGCCTTGCCGTAGGGATCCTGCAGCAGCTCGAAGGGCACCTGCGCCTCGCTCAGCCCCAGCTCCTCGCCCTGATACAGGCACACCGAGCCGCGCAGCGAGCACACCAGCGCCACCAGCTGCGCGGCGAAGGCATCGTCGCCCGCGCCGCCCCAGCGCGAGACCGCGCGCGGCACGTCGTGGTTGGAGATGGCCCAGCACGGCCAGCCATCGTCCATCGCCGCCTCCAGCCGGGCGACGGTGTCGCGGATGTAGCCGGCGCTGAAATTCTCGACCAGCAGCTCGAAGCTGTAGCCCATGTGCAGGCGCTTGCGACCGGTGTACTCGGCGGTGGTGGCCAGCGAATCCTCCGAGGAGATCTCGCCCAGCGCGGCCACGTCCGGATAGCGGTCCATCAGCCCGCGCAGTCGCTCCAGGAAGGGCAGCATCTCCGGGCGGGTGTTGTTGTAGTAGTGGTACTGGTAGGCGTAAGGGTTGTCCGCGCTGAAGCCGCGGCCCACGCGCTGCTCCTTGGGCTTGGGCGGGTTGTCGCGCAGCTGCGCGTCGTGGAAGCAGAAGTTGATGGCGTCCAGGCGCATGCCGTCCACGCCGCGGTCCAGCCAGAACTGCACATTGTCCAGCGTCGCCTGCTGCACGGCCGGGTTGTGGAAGTTCAGATCCGGCTGCGCGCCGAGGAAGTTGTGCAGGTAGTACTGCTCGCGCCGCGGCTCCCAGCGCCAGGCCACGCCGCCGAACAGCGACATCCAGTTGTTCGGCGGCGTGCCGTCCTCCTTCGGATCGGCCCAGACGTACCAGTCGGCCTTGGCGTTGTCGCGGCTCAGCCGGCTTTCCTGGAACCAGGCGTGCTGGTCAGAGCAGTGGCTGAGCACCTGGTCGATCATCACCTTCAGGCCCAGCGCATGCGCCTTGGCCAGCAGGGCGTCGAAGTCGGCCAGCGTGCCGAACAGCGGATCGACATCGCGGTAGTCGGCGATGTCATAGCCGAAGTCGGCCATGGGCGACTTGAAGAACGGCGAGATCCAGATCGCGTCCACGCCCAGGCTGGCGATGTAGTCCAGGCCCTCGACGATGCCGGGCAGGTCGCCCACGCCATCGCCATTGGTGTCCTTGAAGCTGCGCGGATAGACCTGATAGATCACCGCGCCGCGCCACCAGTTGTTCATTGCCGTTCCCCGAAGTAATCCGGCCCGGGCGCCGCGAGCGGCCCTGGGCGAAGCGGGCGCCACTATTCCACGCATGACCCGGCGCGTCCTCGCGCAACGACGGGGCGAGGCCATGAATACGTATGCAGCACGCTGCGATGTGTGAGTCGACGAAGGGGCTTCGCGCGGGGTGCATCGATCATGCGGCGCATCGCTGAAACCACTTGAAAATAGGTGTTTCTGGCGTGTCGTACACATTCGAATAAGACGACTTTGACATCGCAGTGCATGCGCTCACTTGGTTGCACTGCAGCATGGAAAGCGCGACGGCAACGGTCACCATGTCGCCCGGCGAACCGCGGCCGTGATTCGACACGGCCGCGCGGTGTCGCAAGGGGATCGATCGCGCGTCATGAGCCAAACCCGCACCCTGTCGTTCTGGCAGATCTGGAACATGTGCTTCGGCTTTCTGGGCATCCAGTTCGGCTTTGCCCTGCAGAACGCCAACGTCAGCCGCATCTTCCACACCTTGGGCGCCTCGGTGGACGAGATCCCGGTGCTGTGGATGGCCGCGCCGCTGACCGGGCTTATCGTGCAGCCCATCGTCGGCTATCTGTCCGACCGCACCTGGACGCGGCTGGGCAGGCGCCGTCCGTACTTCCTGATCGGCGCGGTGCTGGCCACGCTGGCGCTGCTGGCGATGCCGCATTCGCCCGCGCTGTGGATCGCGGCTGGCCTGCTTTGGGTGCTGGACGCCTCGATCAACATCTCGATGGAGCCGTTCCGCGCCTTCGTCGGCGACCTGCTGCCCACCCGTCAGCGCGCCTCGGGCTATGCGATGCAGAGCTTCTTCATCGGCATCGGCTCGGTGGTGGCCAGCCTGCTGCCGTGGCTGCTGGCGCAGGCCGGCGTGGCCAACACTGCCGGTGCAGGGGAGGTGCCGGACACCGTGCGCTATGCGTTCTATTTCGGCGGCGCCGTGCTGCTGCTGACCATCCTGTGGACCGTGCTCACCACGCGCGAGGATCCGCCGGGCCAGCTGGCCGGCGAGCGCGAAGCGCCGGAGGCGGAGGTCGCGCCGGCGCCATCGACAGCCCCGCCCGCGCTGCGTCTGCGCCTGGGCACCGTTGCGCTGGTGCTGGGCCTGATCGGCTGCGCGCTGGTCGCGCTGGTGGGCCTGGACAAGCAGCTGTATGTGCTGGGCGGCGGCGCGGCGGTGTTCGGTGCCCTGCTGCTGGGTCGCGGCCGCGTGCGCGGCGGCATGTATGCGGCCATCGTCGACGATCTGCTGGACATGCCGCCGACCATGCGCCGGCTGGCGGTGGTGCAGTTCTTCTCCTGGTTCGCTCTGTTCGCGATGTGGATCTACACCACCGATGCGGTCACCGCCACGCACTTCGGCACGCGCGACACCACTTCGGCCGCCTACAACGACGGGGCCAACTGGGTCGGCGTGCTGTTCGCCGCCTACAACGGCTTCGCCGCGCTGGCCGCGATCGTGATCCCGCAGATGGTGCGGGTGCTGGGCCTGCGCTGGAGCCATCTGCTCAATCTGTGCCTGGGCGGAGTGGGGTTTCTGTCGTTCCTGCTGATCCGCGATCCGCACTGGCTGCTGCTGTCGATGGTGGGCGTGGGCTTCGCCTGGGCCTCGATCCTGTCGCTGCCCTATGCGCTGCTGTCCGACAGCGTGCCGGCGCGCAAGATGGGCCTGTACATGGGCATCTTCAATTTCTTCATCGTCATCCCGCAGCTGGTGGCCGCCTCGATCCTGGGTCTGCTGCTCAAGACCGTGCTGGGCGGTGCGCCGATCAACGCGCTGGCCGTCGGTGGCCTGAGCCTCTTGGTGGCCGGCCTGTGCACGCTGCGCGTGCGGGATGCCCGTCCGGAAGCCCACGCATGAGAACGTTCCGCCTTTCGCTGCTGGCCCTGTCCCTGGCCGTGCCGGCGCGCGCCGACGAGCTGTACGGCACGCTCGAACCCTTCGCCAGCAAGGCGATCTATTTCGTGATGACCGACCGCTTCGTCAACGGCGATCCGTCCAACGATCATCGCGACCAGGGCGGCCGGCACCGCACCTTCGACCTGCCCACGCCGGGCGCGCCGGCCGGGCAGAGCGACAACATCGGCTACCTCGGCGGCGACTTCAAGGGCATCGTCGACAACGCCGGCTACATCCACGACATGGGCTTCGGCGCGGTGTGGGTGACGCCGATCGTGGACAACCCGGATGAGGCCTTCACCGGCGGCGAGCCGGTGCGCTGGGGCAGCGCGATGACCGACCGAGGCAAGACCGGCTATCACGGCTACTGGGGCGTGAACTTCTACAAGCTGGACGAACACCTGCCCAGCAAGGGCCTGGACTTCGCCGGCTTCACCCGCGCCATGAAGAGCCAGCAGCTGGACGTGGTGCTGGACATCGTGGCCAACCACGGCTCGCCGGCGTATTCGATGCCCAAGGCGCAGCCCAAGTTCGGCCAGATCTTCGACAAGGACGGCCGCAAGCTGGCCGACCACCAGAACCTGGACCCGGCCCAGCTGGATCCCAAGCACAACCCTATGCACGCCTTCTATAACACCGGCGGCGGCCTGGCCCAGCTCTCGGACCTGGCCGAGGACAACCCGGCGGTGCTGGACTATCTGGCCGGCGCCTACGAGCAGTGGATCGAGCAGGGCGCGGCGGCGTTTCGCGTGGACACGATCGGCTGGATGCCCCACCGCTTCTGGAAGCAGTTCGCCGACCGCATCCGCGCCAGGCACCCGGGCTTCTTCATGTTCGGCGAGGCCTTCGACTACGACGCGGCCTTCATCGCAGCCCACACGCTGGAGCGCAACGGTCACTACAGCGTGCTGGACTTCCCGCAGCGGGCCAGGCTGTCCAAGGTGTTCGGCAGGGAGGGCGGTGGCTACGAGGACCTGGAGCGCACGCTGTACCTGGAGGACGGTCCGTACGCCAACCCGTACGACCTGGTCACCTTCTACGACAACCACGACATGGCGCGGCTGGATGCCAGCGATGCGGGCTTTATCGACGCCAACAACTGGCTGTTCACCGCGCGCGGCATCCCGGCGATTTACTACGGCTCGGAGACCGGCTTCATGCGCGGCGCGGCCGAGCATGCCGGCAACCGCAACTACTATGGCCAGCAGCGCATCGATGCGGCGGGCGACAGCGCGATCTACCGCAACCTCAGGCGCATCGCCAACCTGCGCCGCGACTCGATCGCCCTGCAGCGCGGGCTCCAGCTCAACCTGATGCTGAAGGGCGACACCGGCGCCTTCTACCGCGTCTACGAACACGACGGGCAGGCGCAGACCGCGCTGGTGCTACTCAACAAGGCCGATAAGGCCTCGACCCTGCGACTGGAGACGCTGCTGCAGGCCGGCACCTGGCGCGATGGCTTTGACGGCGGTCAGATGCGGATCGACGACCGCCTCGCGCTGGAGGTGCCGGCGCACGGCGTCCGCGTGCTGTTCTACGACGGCGCGCTAACCAACGCCGACCTGCGCAAGCGCCTGGCCGAAGACATGGGCCACCGGCTGCGCGATTGAACAAGGCGCGCATGCGCGCCTCAAGCCGCGGTGACCCCTGCGCGGCGCTTCAGCCGCAGTGGGTGGAGCCGCGCAGCGCCAGCGTGACGGGGATGGTCTGGCTGTCCACGGGCTGGCCGTGCAGCTGCTGCAGCAGGGCATCCACCAGCAGCATGCCGGCCTGGCGCGTGTCCTGCTGCACGGTCGACAGGGCCGGGGTGACGAAGCCCGCGAGCGGGATATCGTCGAAGCCGGCCACGGCCACCTGCTCGGGGATGCACAGGCCGGCCTCGCGCAGCGCCTTCATCGCGCCGATGGCGATCAGGTCGCTGGCGCCGAACACCGCGTCGAAAGCCACGCCACGCGCCAGCAGCGTGCGCGCAGCGTCATAGCCGGACTGTTCGCTGGTCTCGGCGTCCACCTGCAGCGCGGCGTCGTGCTGCAGCCCCGCCGCGCCGAGGGCGGCGCAGACGCCACGATGGCGCTCCTGGAATTCGGGGTAATGCGCCGAGGCATGGCCGAGGAAGGCGATGCGCCGCCGCCCCTGGGCGATCAGGTGCGCGGCCATGTCGTGCCCGCCCTGGAAGTTGTCGCAGCCGATCGACACGCCCGGCTGGCCGGGCAGTGCGGCGCCCCAGCGCACGAAACGGATGCCCTGCTGCTGCAGCTTCTCCAGCCGCACGCGCGACTGCAGGTAGTCGCCATAGCCGAGCAGGATCAGCCCGTCGGCCTTCTTGCTGTCGGCGTAGTCGGCCTGCCAGTCGGTGGACAGGTTCTGGAAAGAGATCAGCAGGTCGTAGCCATGCAGCGCGCAGGCGCGGGTGATCGAGCCCAGCATCGAGAGGAAGAACGGATTGATCGCCGATTCGTCCGGCGTCGGGTCCTCGAAGAACAGCAGCGCCAGCGTCCCGGTGTGCTGGGTGCGCAGGTTGGAGGCGTTCTTGTCGACCTTGTAGTGCAGCTGCTCGGCGATGGCCAGGATGCGCCGGCGGGTGTCCTCGTTGACCATCGGGCTGCCGCGCAGGGCGCGCGACACCGTGGGCTGGGACACGCCGGCCAGGTGCGCGATGTCGAGCGAGGTGGCCTTGCCCTTGATCGAGTGCTGCACGGAACACCACGCCTGTATTGCGGTGCGCGCGATCATGCCACGCAGCCTCGGGAAGGCCGTGCTGCAGTGCCGCATCGATTGCGCTTCGGGGGTGCGGGCGTCTGGTCAAGCCCGATGGCCGCGCCGGCTCAGGCGCCGTTGGCCGCCGCCCTAGAACCTTCCGCTACACCGCCTCGCCTGCGGCATGGCCGCTGGCCCAGGCCCACTGGAAGTTGTAGCCGCCCAGCCAGCCGGTGACGTCCAGCACCTCGCCGATGAAGTGCAGGCCGGGCGCTTGCTTGGATTCGAACGTGGCCTGCGACACCTCGCGCGTGTCCACGCCGCCCAGCGTGACCTCGGCGGTGCGATAGCCCTCGGTGCCGCTGGCCACCAGCGGCCAGGCGCGCAGCAGCTCGGCGGCCTGGCGCAGCTGCGGGTCGTTGAACTGCTTCATCGGCCGGTTGGGCAGCCAGTGTTCGCACAGGCGCTGGGCGAAGCGGCGTGGCAACAGATCGCCCAGCACCGTCTTCAGCTCGGCGGCGGGGCGCGCGGCCCGCTGCGCCTGCAGCACGGCGAGCGCGTCCTGCCCCGGCAGCAGGTCCAGGTGCAGCGGCTCGCCGGGCTGCCAGTACGAGGAGATCTGCAGGATCGCCGGGCCGCTGATGCCGCGATGGGTGATCAGCATGGCGTTGTCGAAGACGATCTTGCCGGCCGCCGCGCGCACCGGCAGCGACACGCCGGCCAGGTCGGCCAGCTGCTCCTGCGGGCGGCCGCTCAGGGTCAGCGGCACCAGCCCGGCGCGCGTGGGCAGCACCGTGTGGCCGAACTGCCGCGCCAGCGCATAGCCGAAGCCGCTGGCGCCCATGGAAGGAATCGACAGCCCGCCGCTGGCCACCACCAGCGAAGGCGCGACGAACACGCCCTGCGCGGTGTGCACCGCATAGCCACCGTCCTCGCGCGCGACCACGCGCTCAACAGCGCAGCCGGTGGCGATGCGCACGCCGGCCGCTTCGCATTCGGCGACCAGCATGGCCACGATCTGCTTGGACGCGTCGTCGCAGAACAGCTGGCCAAGCTCCTTCTCGTGATAGGCGATGCGGTGCTTCTCGACCAGCGCGATGAAGTCGCGCGGCGTGTAGCGCGCCAGCGCCGAACGGCAGAAGTGCGGGTTGTCCGACAGATAGTTGGCCGGCGAGGTGCCGGTGTTGGTGAAGTTGCAGCGCCCGCCGCCGGACATCAGGATCTTCTTGCCCACGCGGTTGGCGTGCTCGATCACCAGCACCGAGCGCCCGCGCGCGCCGGCGGTGGCCGCGCACATCAGCCCGGCCGCGCCGCCGCCGATGATCAGGACATCGTGGGTGAAGCCGGCCGGCACCTTCAGTCCTGCGGCGCGTGGCGGACGATGGGGACCACCACCAGCTGCAGATCGTCGCCCATCAGCTGGACTTCGCCGTCCTGGATCAGCACGTCCAGGCGCAGGGTGCGCACGAGCCTGGCCGCCAGTTCCCGGATCGCGTCCTGCGGCAGGTCGATCACGGTCAGCTGCTTCATGCGGCGCAGCGAGGCGGCGTGCTTGTGCCACCACACATCGCCGGCGTGCCCGGCGTAGCCCACCACCACCACCTCGCGCGCGCGGCCGGCGGCCTTGCGCAGGCGGCTCTCGTCGGGCTGGCCCAGTTCGATCCACTGTTCGATCTGGCCGCTGTAGTCGCGGCGCCACAGGTCGGGTTCGTCCTCGTTGCTCAGGCCGCGGCCGAAGGCCAGGCGTTCGTCGGCATACAGGACGAAGGCCAGCACGCGCGCCACCAGGCGCTCGTCGGTCTCCGAGGGGTGCTGGGCCAGGGTCAGGCTGTGGCTGGCGTAGTGGTTACGGTCGAGGTCGCTGATCTGCAGCTCGACCTTGCGGATCGTGGCGGAAAGGGCCATGGCTCAAGACAAGGAAGTGAGAACAAACGCGCCCCCCGCGCAGGCATGCGGCGCGGGCGGTCACGGGAAGGAGGGGGCAGGGAGGATCCCGCGCAGGACAGGGCCATCCCAGGCCTGGAGCCGGCGCGAACGCCGGCTGCACTGCTGCAGCGCAGCATCCGCTGGCGCCACCGGCGGTGACTTGGGGCACCTGCCGGACGGCGTATGCTACCGGCTAGCTGTTTGTTTTGAAAGGGATTTCGTGGCTTGTTGAACGATCGGGTTTGGAAATGTCGGGGCCTGGTCCGCGAATTTCCTGGATCGGCCGGCGATTGTGTTGGCTTTTTCACCGCAACCTGCGTATCGTGCGGCCCACTGTGCTTGCCAGGGTCACCGTGGTTCGTGAGCCTGATGCGGTAGATCGACAGATCGGCTACATCGTTTGCGTTTTTCCTACGCCTGCAAACCCAGTCTCGGCCCGGAATCCCGGCGCCGCGATTACCTATCATGTTTTCAGGAGTAGTAAAAATGAGCGATCGTCAGACCGGCACCGTCAAGTGGTTCAACGATGCCAAGGGCTTCGGCTTCATCACCCCGCAGAGCGGCCCGGACCTGTTCGTGCATTTCCGCGCGATCCAGGGCAACGGCTTCAAGTCGCTGAAGGAAGGCCAGCAGGTCACCTTCGTGGCCGTGCAGGGTCAGAAGGGCATGCAGGCCGACCAGGTGCAGGCGCTGTAATCCAGCCCCCACCGCGTCAACACGCATGAAGAGCGCCGGGCTTGTCCCGGCGTTTTTTTTTGGCTTTTTCCCCGCCGAGGGGATGCTGACGGCGGCGCCTCGTGGCCTCGCCCGCTTCGGGCGCTGCGGAGAGCAGGCCAGGATGGCCAGCGGGCACGCGCAGGTGCCGTCACTTCTTACGGAACACCAACTCCATACCGTGGGAGCCGCCATGGCGGCGATGAGGCTCTACCAGCAATGGCTGTGTCGCGATGGGGCTTTACCGGGAAGGCCCCATCGCCGCCATTGGCCGAAAAGGCCACAAGGGCGGCTCCCACCTGTAGAGCGGAGCTTGCTCCGCTGGGGCCTTCCCCACGAACCGAACGAGGCGCGGCGGAGTCTCCAAGAGGGAATAGCCACAAGCTCTGCCCTACAGGCAGGCTGCTGCAAGAGCTGAGGACACGATTGCTCCCACCAGAGCACGAGCGGCTCCCAGCGAAGCACGCGGCGCGCGCAACCCTTTCGCGTCCAGAATGAGGCAGGTGGGCTGATGCGCCAAGGAGCTGCGCTTGGTCGAGTCCAGGCAGGTGGGCCGGGTGTGGTCACCGTCCCGGCACTCCGCGAAACCTTTTTTATGCCAGCGCTGGCGCCATATCAGGAGCCACACGGCGCAAATCCGAGGCGGGCTCCATGCAGTTGAACTTCGACAACCGATTCATCGCCGAGCTGCCGGGCGATCCGGTCGTGGGGCCGCAGGCGCGTCAGGTCGAAGGGGCGCTGTGGTCTTCGGTCGCGCCGACGCCGGTGGCGGCGCCGCGCGTGCTGGCCTGGTCGCCGGAGGTCGCCGCGCTGCTGGGCCTGCAGGCCGAGGACATCGCAGAGCCGCGCTTTGCGCAGGTGTTCGGCGGCAACGCGCTGGCGCCGGGCATGGCGCCGTTCGCCACCAACTATGGCGGGCATCAGTTCGGCCATTGGGCGGGGCAGCTGGGCGATGGGCGGGCGATCTCGCTGGGCGAGGCCATCGCGGTGGACGGGCGCCGCCAGGAACTGCAGCTCAAGGGCGCCGGGCCGACGCCGTATTCGCGCTTCGCCGATGGCCGTGCGGTGCTGCGCTCGTCGATCCGCGAGTTCCTGTGCAGCGAAGCCATGGCGCATCTGGGCGTGCCGACCACGCGCGCGCTGTGCCTGATTGGCACGGGCGATGCGGTGATCCGCGACATGTTCTACGACGGTCACGCCGCGCCGGAGCCAGGGGCGATCGTGTGCCGGGTGGCGCCCTCGTTCCTGCGCTTCGGGCATTTCGAGCTGCCGGCGGCGCGCGGCGATGTGGCGCTGCTGCGCCGGCTGGTGGACTTCACCATCGCGCGCGACTTTCCCGAGCTCGACGGCCCGGCCGGCGAGGCGCGCGATGCGGCCTGGTTTGCGCAGGTGTGCACGCGCACGGCCGAGCTGATGGCGCACTGGATGCGGGTGGGCTTCGTCCACGGGGTGATGAACACCGACAACCTGTCGATCCTGGGCCTGACCATCGACTACGGTCCGTACGGCTGGATCGACGACTTCGATCCGGACTGGACGCCCAATACCACCGACCGTCAGGGCCGACGCTATCGCTACGGCTGGCAGCCGCAGGTGGCGTTCTGGAACCTGAGCCGGCTGGCCGGCGCGCTGTCCCCGCTGTTCGCCGATCCGGCGCCGCTGCAGGCCGGGCTGCAGGCATATGCGGATGCGTTCGCCGCCTGCGAGCGCCGCGATACCGCAGCCAAGCTGGGCCTGGCGCACTACACGCCGGCCGATGCCGCGCTGATGGCCGACCTGCGCGCGCTGCTCCATGCGGCCGAGGTGGACATGACGCTGTTCTTCCGAGAGCTGGGCGAGCACGCTCCCGGCCCGCAGGCGCTGGAGGCGCTGCGCGAGACGTTCTACGACGCCGCGAAGTTCGAGCTGCACGCGGCTACGTTCACCGACTGGCTGACGCGCTATGCCGCGCGTTGCGCGCAGGACGGCGACGAGGCCGCGCGGCGTGCGCGCATGCGCGCGGTCAATCCCCGCTACGTGCTGCGCAACTAACTGGCGCAGGAGGCGATCGACCGCGCGCACGACGGCGACCTGGGCGGCATCCACACGCTGCTGGAGGTGCTGCGCCGTCCCTACGAGGATCAGCCGGGGCGCGAGGCCTTCGCCCGCAAGCGACCGGACTGGGCGCGCGATCGGGCGGGGTGTTCGATGCTGTCGTGCAGCTCCTGAGCACGGCAGCGTGCGGCGCGGTGCAGTAGCATCGCGCTTTATCCAGGACCACGAGCGTGTCGATGTCCGTGCAAACCGAATGGGCCGCGCTGATCCGCGATGTGCCCGATTTCCCCAAGCCTGGCGTGCTGTTCAAGGACATCACGCCGGTGCTGGCCGATGCGGCTGGGTTCGCGGCGGCCACGGCCGCGCTGGCCGATCCCTGGCGCGAGGCCGGCGTGCAGGCGGTGCTGGGCATCGAATCGCGCGGGTTCATCCTCGGCGCAGCGCTGGCGCGTGCGCTCAAGTGCGGGTTCGTGCCGGTGCGCAAGCCGGGCAAGCTGCCCGCTTCGGTGCTCAGCGTCGAGTACGGCCTGGAATACGGCAAGGACACCCTGCAGATGCACCGTGACGCGCTGCCGCCGGGCACGCGCGTGCTGATCGTCGACGACGTGCTGGCCTCGGGCGGCACGCTGCATGCGGCGCTGTCGCTGGCGCGGCAGCAGGGCTGCGATGTGCTGGGCGCGGCGGTGCTGATCGAGCTGCAGGCGCTGGGCGGGCGCGGGCGCTGGCAGGCGGATCTGCCGCTGACCGCGGTGCTGCGCTTTCCGTGATGGCGACAAGGGTCGGTAGAGCCGGCGTCTTGTGACGTCTGCGGCCCTGGACGTTCGGGAACGAGGTTTGATACGGCGTGTGCTTTGGACGCCTGAGCCAGCGTTTCCCGCGACCTTATCCAACCTCCTCCCGGCCTCCCCCTGCTGCGCAAGGGGAGGGGCGAAGCCACTCCTCGTCATCCCCGCGAACGCGGGGATCCATGGACGTTAGCGGGGCACTGCGAGAAGCAGACCGTCGCCCCGCGCGCGATCTCCCGCCTCAGCCCGTCGCCCTGATCACATCGGCCAGCACGTTGAAGATCCGGTCGATGTGCGACTTCTCCACGATCAGCGGTGGGGACAGCGCGATCACATCGCCCGTCACGCGGGTCAGCATCTGGCCGTCCTCGAAGGCGCGGCGGAACACCTCGAAGCCGCGCGCGCCCGGCGCGCCCTCGCGCGGTGCGAACTCGATCGCACCGATCAATCCGAAGTTGCGCAGATCGATCACATTGGGCAAGCCCTTGAGCGAATGCAGGCCCTGCTGCCAGTAGTCGCCCAGTTCGATCGCCTTCTCGAACAGGTGCTCCTCTGCATAGGTGTCCAGCGTGGCAAGCGCGGCGGCGCAGGCCAGCGGATGGCCCGAATAGGTGTAGCCGTGGAACAGGTCGATGGCGCTGTCCGGTCCCTGGTCGAAGGCCTCGAAGATGTCCTCGGACACGAACACCGCGCCCATCGGCACGCAGCCGTTGGTGATGCCCTTGGCCGCGGTGATGATGTCCGGCGTGACGCCGAAGCGCTGCGAGGCGAAGGCCTTGCCGACGCGGCCGAAGCCGGTGATCACCTCGTCGAAGATCAGCACGATGCCGTGCCGCGTGCAGATCTCGCGGATGCGCTTGAGATAGCCCTCCGGCGGCAGGATCACGCCGGCGCTGCCGGAGATCGGTTCGATGATCACCGCGGCGATGGTGGATGGATCGTGCAGCGCGATCACGCGCTCCAGCTCCTCGGCCCACTCCAGGCCATGCGGCGGCAGACCCTGGGAGAAGCCGTTGCGCGCGATATCCAGCGTGTGGCGCAGATGGTCCACGCCGGGCAGACCGGGGCCGAACCACTTGCGATTGTTCGGCAGCCCGCCCACCGAGATGCCGCCGAAGCCGACGCCGTGGTAGGCCTTCTCGCGGCCGATCAGGCGCGTGCGCTGGCCTTCGCCGCGCGCGCGCTGGTAGGCCAGGGCGATCTTCAGCGCCGTGTCCACCGACTCGGAGCCCGAGTTGGTGAAGAACACGTGGTTGAGGTCGCCCGGCGTCAGCGCGGCCAGGCGCTCGGCCAGCACGAACGGCAGCGGCGAGGACATCGAGAAGTTGGGCGCGAAGTCGAGTGTGCCGATCTGCTGGCGCACGGCATCGACGATGCGCGGCCGCGCATGCCCGGCGTTGACGCACCACAGCCCGGCGCAGGCGTCCAGGATCTGCCGGCCGTCGACGTCGATGTAGTGCATGTCCTTGGCGCTGGCCAGCAGGCGCGGCTTGGCCTTGAACGCGCGGTTGGCGGTGAACGGCATCCAGAACGCGTCCAGCGAGTCGGGCATGTGCGCGCCCAGTTCGGCGTAGTGGGCCGCGTAGCCATCGCGCGGGGAGAGGGAATCGGCGCTCATGCGGGCCTCGCAGGGGACGGGAAAGGGATCGGCGCTAGCCTAGCGCGTTGAAGAAACTTTACAACTTGCAGCCGAAACGGCTCAATGCGGCCTTGCGTGTCAAGAATCCGCAACAGATCGGCAGCCAGGGAGCCACCATGGACATCGGAGCGCGGTTGCAGCAGGTGCGCACCGCCAAGCAGCTCAGCCAGCGCGAGCTGGCCAAGCGCGTGGGGCGTGACCAACAGCACGATCTCGCTGATCGAGCAGAACAAGGTCAGCCCCTCGGTCGGCTCGTTGAAGAAGGTGCTGGACGGCATCCCGATCTCGCTGGCCGATTTCTTCACCCTCGACCTGCAGCCGGGACCGCCGGACAGCCCGTTCTACACGGTGGCCGACACGCCCGATGTGGGCAGCAACGGCGTGCATTATTTCCTGGTCGGACAACGCGTGGCGCGACGGCAGATGTGCATCCTGCGCGAGGTGATGCCGCCGGGCACCGACACCGGCCCGACCCTGCTGGTCCACGCTGGCGAAGAGGGCGGGGTGGTCGTGGCCGGCGAGGTGGAGGTCACCGTCGGCGAGCAGGTGCGCGTGCTGCGCGCGGGAGAAGGCTATTACTTCGAAAGCCGCGTGCCGCATCGCTTCCGCAACCTGGGCGAGAGCGAGGCCGTGATCGTCAGCGCGAACACGCCGCCGACGTTCTGAGAGCGATGCCGGCGTCGCAGCCCTGCGAGCGATGGGCTGCGGAGCGTGCAAGGCATCACGCGGCGTCCAGACAGCCGCTTCTCCTTGTGGCGCGAAGCGGCAGCCGGATCAGACGCCGGAAAGTCTCCCTGGGCTCAGCCCCGCCGCGCCGCATCGATCGCGGCCACATCGATCTTGCCCATCGTCATCATCGCCTCGAACACGCGCCTGGCCACCGCGGGATCCGGATCGGCCATGCCTTCGGTCAGCGTGCGCGGAGTGATCTGCCAGGACAGGCCCCACTTGTCCCTGCACCAGCCGCAGGCGCTCTCCTGCCCGCCGTTGCCGACGATGGCGTCCCACAGGCGGTCGGTCTCGGCCTGGTCATCGGTGGCGATCTGAAACGAGAACGCCTCGCTGTGCTTGAACGCCGGCCCGCCGTTGAGCCCGATGCACGGCACGCCGCACACGGTGAACTCCACGACCAGCACGTCGCCGGCCTTGCCGGAGGGGAAGTCGGACGGCGCGCGCCGCACGGCGCCGACCTGGCTGTCGGGAAAGGTCTGCGCGTAGAACTGCGCGGCTTCCAGCGCGGTGCCGTCGTACCAGAGGCACAGGGTGTTCTTCGGAATCATGGGGTGTTTCCTCCTGACAGTGATCGACGCGGCGGGACTGCCGCGTCCTTATACGGCTGCGACGCGCGAAGGCGATGAAGATCGACACGTAAACCAACGGACTCCGAGCGCGATGGTTGCAGGCGACACCGCTTGCGGCGCGCCCCGCGGCCGCGCCGTGACGCTTAGAATCGACGGCTCCCTCCATTCCATTCCGCAAGCCCTGCCTTCATGACCACTTCCCACGCCCCCCTGCGCGGCAGCATCGTCGCGCTCGTCACCCCGATGCGCCAGGACGGCAGCGTCGACTACGCCGCCCTGCGCAAACTGGTGGACTGGCACGTGGCCGAAGGCACCGATTGCATCGGCGTGGTCGGCACCACCGGCGAGTCGCCCACGGTCGACGTGGAGGAGCACTGCGAGATCATCCGCGTGGCGGTCGAACAGGCCGCCGGCCGCGTGCCGGTGATGGCCGGCTGCGGCGCCAATTCCACCGCCGAGGCGATCGCGCTGGCCAGGTTCGCGCGCGAGGTCGGCGCCGACAGCCAGCTGCAGGTGGTGCCTTACTACAACAAGCCCGGTCAGGAAGGGCAGTACCGCCACTTCGCCGCCATCGCCGAGGCCACCGGCGATCTGCCGATCGTGCTGTACAACGTGCCCGGCCGGACCGCGGCCGACCTGGCGCACGACACCGTGCTGCGCCTGGCGCAGCTGCCGGGCATCGTCGGCATCAAGGAGGCCACCGGCAATATCGAGCGCGCGCAGTGGCTGATCCGCGAGGCGCCGGAAGGCTTTTCCATTTACTCCGGCGACGACGCCACGGCCGTGGCGCTGATGCTGTGCGGCGGCCACGGCAACGTCAGCGTCACCGCCAATGTCGCCCCGCGGCTGATGCGCGAGCTGTGCGCGGCGGCGCTGGCCGGTGATGTCGCCACCGCAATGGCGATCCAGCGACGCCTGCTGCCGCTGCACAAGCAGCTGTTCGTCGAGGCCAACCCGATCCCGGTCAAGTGGGCGGTGTCGCGCCTGGGCCACTGCGGCGGCACGCTGCGCCTGCCGATGACCGAACTCGAACCGGCCAACCAGGCCAAGGTCGAGGCGGCGTTGCGCGAAGCTGGCCTGCTGGGCTGACGCCGATGTCGCCGGCGCCGCGCACAGCTCGTGCAGCCACGCGCCGGATCGCAGGCCTGCGGCCTTGAGCGATCCGACGCGGCCGGCTTCGACCGAGGACGCCGGCAGCGTGCGGCGCGAGATGGTGCGCGTGCGCGGCGAAGTCGCCGAGGCACGCGCGGACGAGATTGCCGAGGAAGTGCCGGTGGCCTTCGTCTACAACGACGCGCCGTTCGCGGTGATGATGGCAACGCCGTGCGACCTGGTCGATTTCGCCCAGGGCTTCGCGCTCAGCGAGGGCATCGTCGAGGCGATCGAGGATGCGCATGTCGAGTCGATCGAACACCTGCTCGAGGGCGTGGAGGTGCGCATGCGCATCCCGCCGCAACGCGAGCAGGCGCTGCAGCGACGCCGCCGCAGCATGAGCGGGCGCAGCGGCTGCGGCGTGTGCGGCAGCGAACTGCTGGAGGCGGCCCTGCGCGATCCCGCACCGGTCGGCCCCGGGATCGTCGTGACGCCCGCAGCGCTGCAGCGCGCTTTGCTCGCGCTGCGCGCCGCCCAACCGCTGGGCGCCCGCACCGGCGCCACCCATGCCGCCGGCTGGGCGCTGGCCGACGGCGAGATCGCCTTGGTGCGCGAAGACGTGGGCCGGCACAACGCGCTGGACAAGCTGATCGGCGCCATGCACCGCGCCGGGCTCGATCCCCAGGCCGGTTTCCTGGTCGTCACCAGCCGGGCCAGCTACGAAATGGCGATGAAGGCCGCCAGCGCCGGCATCGCCTTCCTGGCCGCCATCTCCGCCCCGACCGCCCTGGCCCTCGCGCTGGCCCAGCGCACCGGCCTGACCCTGCTGGGCTTCGCCCGCGAGGACGGCTACGCGCTCTATACCCACCCGCAGCGGCTGGACGCGGCGCGCTGAGCGACTGTTCGCGGCCGCCTAATGGCATGCCGTTCGGGGCGTGCTGCGCTGCCGCAGCACCGCCGAGCCCATGCCGCGAGCGGTGTCCTTTGCGTTGCTGGAATCGTCTCGCGGGCAACCGTCGTCACCACGCGGGGTCAAACATGACAGAATCCGCCGGCTTTTGTTCCGGAACGCGACCTGAAGATGTCCTCGACCACCGCCGCCCCGCCCGTCAACTCTCCGGCCCGCGTCCTGCTGGCCAGCCTGATGGGCACCACGATCGAATTCTTCGATTTCTACATCTACGCCACCGCCGCGGTGCTGGTGTTCCCCAAGCTGTTCTTTCCGCAGGGCGACCCGGTGGCCGCGCAGCTGGCGTCGCTGGCGACGTTCGCGGTGGCGTTCGTGGCGCGGCCGTTCGGCTCGGCGCTGTTCGGCCATTTCGGCGACCGCATCGGCCGCAAGGCCACGCTGGTGGCGGCGCTGCTGACCATGGGCATCTCCACGGTGGTGATCGGCCTGCTGCCCAGCTATCACAGCGTCGGCCTGCTGGCGCCGGTGCTGCTGACGCTGTGCCGCTTCGGCCAGGGCATCGGCCTGGGCGGTGAGTGGGGTGGGGCGGTGCTGCTGGCCACCGAGAACGCGCCGCCGGGCAAGCGCGGCTGGTATGGGATGTTCCCGCAGCTGGGCGCGCCGCTGGGCTTTCTGCTGTCGGCCTCGACCTTCCTGATCATGGGCGCGCTGCTGTCGCCGGAGCAGTTCCTGGCCTGGGGCTGGCGCGTCCCGTTCCTGGCCTCGGCGCTGCTGGTGCTGATCGGCCTGTGGGTGCGTTTGTCGATCCGCGAGACGCCGGCCTTCCAGCAGGCGATCGAGCGTAACGAGCGTCTGCGCGTGCCGTTCCGCGCGGTGTTCTCCCAGCATCTGGGGCCGCTGGTGCTGGGCACGCTGGGGGCGCTGGCGACCTTCGTGCTGTTCTATCTGATGACGGTGTTCGCGCTGGGCTACGGCACCGTGACGCTGGGGTACTCCAAGCAGGAGTTCCTGCTGATGCAGATGGTGGGCATGCTGTTCTTCGCCGCCGGCATCCCGATCTCGGCCAAGTTCGGCGACCGCACCTCGGCGCGCCACGCGATGATGGTGGCCAGCGTGGGCATCTTGCTGTTCGGGCTGGTGTTCCCGACGTTGTTCACCGCCGGGCATCCGGCCTTCGTGCTGGTGTTCCTGTGCCTGGGCCTGTTCGTGATGGGCTGGACCTATGGCCCGGTCGGCACGCTGCTGTCGGAGGTGTATCCGACCGAGGTGCGCTACACCGGCTCGTCGCTGTCCTTCAACCTGGCCAGCGTGCTGGGCGCCGCGCCGGCGCCGTACGTGGCGACCTGGCTGGCCGGCAAGTACGGCGTGCAGCCGGTGGGCTTCTACCTCAGCGGGGCGGCGCTGATCACGATCCTGGCCCTGCTGGCGGTGCGCCGCCACGCCAGCGTCACGCTGTAGGCCTTTAGCGGAACAGGCGCGCCATCGTGCGCGCCAGCCAGCCGCCCTGCTGGTGGTGGCGGCTGAACTGATCCAGGTGCCGGCGCACGCTGTCCGAATAGGCCTTGTCGTCGCTGCGGATGTGGTTGAACAGCCAGCGCGCCAGCATCTGCTTGAGTTCCTCGGTGACGTCTTCGCCGGCCTCGAAGCGCAGGCGGTACTCGCTGACGCGGCGGGTGAACACCTCGTGCACCCGCTTGTGCGCGGCGCAGAAGGGATAGCCGGCTTCCTCCATCAGCTCCTCCTCGAAGGCGAAGTGCGAGAGGGTGTAGTCCACCAGTTCGGCGATCACGTCGCCCACCGCCAGCCGCTGGCCCTGCTGCTGGGTCTGATGCAAGGTGTTGATCATCTCGACGATGCGCCGATGCTGCTGGTCGATCACCCCGATGCCGGTGTCCAGATCGTCCTGCCAGATCAGAAGTGCCATCGCGTGTTCCGTGCGGTTGCGGGCCGTGAGGCCCCATGCCCGCAGGCTGGCACCGGCCGATCGCGGCGGCATTGATCGCAGTCAATGTCGGGTGGTCACCACAGCGCGTCGCGCAGCTTGTACCAGCTCATCGCCGCCACCAGCAGCGGCGTGCGCAGCGCCTGTCCGCCAGGGAAGGGCGCGTGCCGGATCCTGGCGAACAGGTCCAGGCGGGCGGACTGTCCGGCGATAGCCTCGGCGATCAGCTTGCCGGCCAGGCCGGTGGCGACCACGCCGTGGCCTGAGAAGCCCTGCGCAAAGTACAGATTGGGCTGCAGTCGCCCCCAGTGCGGGGCGCGGTTGAGCGAGATGTCCACCAGCCCGCCCCAGACGTGGTCCAGTGCGACTTGGCCCAGTTGCGGAAACACCCCGGCGATGCGCCGGCGCATGATCGCCGCGAGATCGCGCGGGGGGCGCCCGGAGTAGCTGGCGCGCCCGCCGAACAACAGGCGGTGGTCGTGGCTGAGGCGGTAGTAGTCCAGCGCCCAGGCCGTGTCGGCCACGGCCATGTCGTTGCCGATCAGCGCGCGGGCGCGTTCCTCGCCCAGCGGGGCGGTGGCGGCGATGTAGGTGCCGACCGGCATGATCCGCGCCTCGAGTTCCGGCGCGATGCCGTGCAGCAGCGCATTGCCGGCGAGCACGCCGAAGTCGCAGTACACCTGCCCGCGTGCGGTCTCGAACACCGGCCGCGCGCCGCGCTGCAGGCGGGTCACCGCGCTGGTCTCGAAGATGCGTACGCCGGCGTCCAGCGCCGCGCGTCCCAGGCCCAGCGCATAGGCCAGCGGATGCAGGTGGCCGCTGATCGGATCGTAAAGCGCGCCCAGGTAGCGCTCGCTGGCCAGGGTGGCGCGCAGGCGTTCGCGGTCCCACCACTGCACCGGATGGGCGTAGTGGGTGTGGAAGCGTTCGACCATGGCCTGCACTTCGCGCTGCTGGCGGGCTTTCAGCGGCACGGTGGCGTGGCCGGGGCGCCAGTGCGCCTGGATGCCGTGTCGGGCCAGCCGTGCGTGCAGCCAGGCCAGGCCTTCGCGGGACAGATCGAACATGCGCCGCGCGGCGTCCAGGCCCACCAGCGCCTCGAGCTTCTCCTCGCCGCAGCCGAAGCCGACGATGGCCTGGCCGCCGTTGCGGCCCGACGCGCCCCAGCCGATCCGCTGTGCCTCCAGCAACACCACGCGATAACCTGCCTCGGCCAGCTCCAGCGCCGCGGACAGGCCGGTGTAGCCGGCGCCGAGGATGCAGACATCGCAGTCGATGCGCCCCTCGAGCGCGGGCTGGGCGGCCAGGGGCGTGGTGCTGGCCGCGTACCAGCTGTCGGGGTAGGCGCCGGGCGTGCCGGGCTCAGACCGCACGCAGGTACCAGGCGTAGTCCAGGTCGGTGACCTGGGTGTCGAAGCTGCGCTGCTCCTTGCGCTTCTGCTGGCCGTAGATGTGGCGGAAGCGTTCGCCGAAATGTTCGGCGATGAAGGCGCTGCCCAGGAAATCCTCGATCGAACCGCGCCAGTGCGGACTGTGCTGCTCGGTCTGGGCGTAGGCGTTGCCGACGATGGGTGGGCCGGGATCGAGGCGGCGTTCCAGTCCATGCAGCATCCCGGCCAGCACCGCGGCGCAGGCCAGGTAGACATTGGCGTCGGCGCCGGCGATACGGTGCTCGATGCGCGTGTTGGCCGCGTCGCTGTGCGGGATGCGCATCGCCACGGTGCGGTTGTTGTAGCCCCAGCTGCGGCCCAGCGGGACGAAGGCGTTGGGCACGTAGCGGCGGTAGCTGTTGGCGTGCGGGGCGAACAGCAGCATGGTGTCGGCCGCGCTGGCCTGCAGGCCGCCGATGGCGTGCAGCAGCGGCGCGGCCGGCGCCTGCGCGGTGCCGGCGAAGACATTGCGGCCCTGCGCGTCGAGCAGGCTAACGTGCACGTGCAGGCCGCTGCCGGCCTGGTCGACCAGCGGCTTGGCCATGAAGCTGGCTTGCAGGCTTTGTTGCTGTGCCACGGCCTTGATCGCGCGCTTGAGCATCACCGCGTCGTCGCAGGCCTGCAGCGCGTCGGCGCGATGCTTGAGATTGATCTCGAACTGGCCCGGCGCGTATTCGGCCACGGCGGTGTCGGCGGGGATGTCCTGTGCGCGGCACACGGCCGCGACCGCATCGATGAAATCGCGGTTGTCGTCCAGGTCCTCGATCGAATAGACCTGCGTGCTGGTGTTGCGCGCGCCGGTGTTGGGGTTGATCGCCGGCTGTGGGCGGCCGTGCGCATCGGGCAGGCGGTCGAACAGGTAGAACTCCAGCTCGATGGCCACCACCGGGGTCAGGCCGAGGTCGGCGAAGCGCTGCAGCACCCGGGCCAGCACCTGCCGCGGATTGGCCTCGAACAGGCCGCCGGCGCCGTCCTCCATCGCCAGCAGCAGCTGTGCGGTGGGGCGCGGCGTCCATGGCACCGGCCGCAGCGAGCCGGGCACGGGCCGGCAGATGCGGTCCTCGTCGCCGATGTCGTAGCCCAGGCCGGTTTCCTCGACGGTGTTGCCGGTGATGTCGGTGGCGATCAGCGACATCGGCAGGCAGATGCCATCGGCGAACACCTTGTCCAGCGCCTGGCGCGTGACGCGCTTGCCGCGCAGCACACCGTTCATGTCCGGCAGCAGCAGATCGATGGCCTCCAGGTCCGGCAGGGCGGCCAGGGTGGCGGCGTCGCGGGCGTCGGACGGGGCGGTCATGGCGGACTCTTGGCGGCGTTGGAGACAGCCTAGCAGGCGCGTTGTTGTCAAGAATACTCAACGCCGTTACGACGCGAGTTCATGAATCTGGCTTGCAGGACAGCAACTGGCGGCTCGCACGCGGTGCGTGTTGTAAAAATAAAACGGCCACGCTAGCTTGCTTCAACGCCCTGAGGAGTCGTCCTGCATGGCCAGACCGCCGCTGGTCGGTGTGCCGACCGACCGCAGACCGATCGGATCGCATCCCTTTCTGATGGTGGGCGAGAAGTACCTGCGTGCGCTCGTCGAGGGCGCCGGCTGCGTGCCGCTGCTGTGGCCTTCGCTGACGCCGGCCTTGCCGGTGCAGGCGTTGCTGGACACGGTCGATGGCCTGCTGCTGACCGGCGCAGTCAGCAACATCGAGCCGCATCACTATTCGGACGAACCGAGCTGGGAAAGCAACCCGCACGATGCGGCGCGCGACGGCACCACGCTGCCGCTGGTGCGTGCGGCGCTGGCGGCCGGCGTGCCGATCCTGGCGATCTGCCGCGGCTTCCAGGAGGTCAACGTCGCCCTGGGTGGCACGCTGCACCAGAAGGTGCACGCGGTGCCTGGGTTGATGGACCATCGCGAGGACACGAGCGCGCCGCTGGAGGTGCAGTACGGCCCGGCCCATCCGGTGACGCTGGCGCCGGGCGGGCTGCTGGCGTCGTTCGGCGAGGACGCACCGTGGGTCAATTCGCTGCATGGCCAGGGCGTGCGCCGCCTGGCCAAGGGCCTGGTGATCGAGGCGACCGCGCCCGACGGCCTGATCGAGGCCTTTCGCCACGAAGGCGCGAGTTTTCTGCTCGGTGTGCAATGGCATCCGGAGTGGCGGGTGACAGAGCAGCCGTTCTACGCCGGCATCTTCCACGCCTTCGGCCAGGCCTGCCGTGCCCGCGCCGCCCGCCGCCACGAGGTCGCCTTCGCATGAGCCGCCGCAAGACCCAACCCGACACGCCCGCCGAGCCGGCCGATAATTCGCTGCGGCGCTGGCTCAAGGAGCGGCGCATCACCGAGGTCGAGTGCCTGGTGCCGGACATCACCGGCATCGCACGCGGCAAGATCATCCCGGCCGACAAGTTCAGCCACGACTACGGCACGCGTCTGCCCGAGGGCATCTTCGCCACCACGGTCACCGGCGACTATCCGGACGACTATTACGAGCTGACCAGTCCCTCGGACTCGGACATGTTCCTGCGCCCGGACCCGGGCACCGTGCGCATGGTGCCGTGGGCGGCCGATCCCACCGCGCAGGTGATCCACGACTGCTGGACCAAGGACGGTGAGCCGCACGACCTGGCCCCGCGCAACGTGCTGCGGCGCGTGCTCAAGGCCTACGAGGAGGCCGGCCTGCAGCCGGTGGTGGCGCCGGAGCTGGAGTTCTTCCTGGTGCAGAAGAACACCGACCCGGACTTCCCGCTGCTGCCGCCGGCCGGGCGCTCGGGGCGGCCGGAGACCGCGCGCCAGTCGTACTCCATCGATGCGGTCAACGAGTTCGACCCGATCCTGGACCTGATGTACGACTACTGCGATGCGATGGAGCTGGACGTGGACACGTTGATCCACGAATCCGGCGCGGCGCAGCTGGAGGTCAACTTCACCCATGCCGACGCGCTCAGCCGCGCCGATCAGGTGTTCCTGTTCAAGCGCACCATGCGCGAGGCCGCGCTGCGCCACGGCATCTACGCCACCTTCCTGGCCAAGCCGATGGAGAACGAGCCCGGCAGCGCCATGCACATCCATCAGAGCCTGCTGGATCGCAGGACCGGCGCGAACGTGTTCGCCGGCAAGGAGGTGGGCAAGGAGCGCAAGACCTTCCTGCACTACATGGGCGGGCTGCAGAAGTACGCGCCGATGACCATGGCCTTCTTCGCGCCCAACGTGAATTCCTACCGGCGCCTGGCCATCGGCCAGGTGGCGCCGATCAATGTGCAGTGGGGCTACGACAACCGCACCTGCGGCCTGCGCGTGCCCAAGGACACGCTGGAGAACACGCGCGTGGAGAGCCGCTTCGCCGGTTCCGATGCCAATCCGTACCTGGCGATGGCGGCGACCCTGGCCTGCGGCCTGCTGGGGCTGCAGGAGAAGCTGCAGCCGACCAGGCCGCTGGCCAGCAGCGCGCAGGACATCGGCTTCGAGCTGCCGCGCTCGCTGGGCGAGGCGCTGGACGAACTGGAAGGCTGCGCGCCGCTGCGGGCGCTGCTGGGCGAGCGCTTCGTGCGCGCCTACATCTCGGTCAAGCGCAAGGAGTACGAGACGTTCTTCCGGGTGATCAGTTCGTGGGAGCGGGAGTTCCTGCTGTTGAATGTCTAGGCGCGTGCCACGCGGTGGCGCTGTGGAAGCGGCCGATCATTCTCCGTCGTCGTCCCCGCGAAAGCGGGGCCCCATGGACGTGGGCTTTGCGCGCGAAGGTCCATGGATTCCCGCTTTCGCGGGAATGACGGTTTTTCTAGGTCGCGGGAACGATGGCCTTATGGGCTTTTCCAAGCCCCTAAGAGAAACCAACGCAAGTACGACTGCCACTATGTAACAAGCGAGAAGCACAAGTCCATGGATGCCCACCAAGCCCGCACTCTGCAAGACCTCGATGCCGCCCACCACCTGCATCCATTCAACGACAACGCGGCGCTGGCCGCCAAGGGCACGCGCATCCTGACCCGCGGCGAGGGCTGCTACGTCTGGGATGCCGAAGGCCACAAGCTGCTCGACGCCTTCGCTGGGCTGTGGTGCGTCAACATCGGCTATGGCCGCGCCGAGCTGGGCCGGGCCGCCGCGCGGCAGATGGAGCAGCTGGCCTACTACAACAGCTTCTTCCAGTGCACCACCGAGCCGACCATCCGCCTGGCCGCCAAGCTGGCCGAGCTGACGCCGTACGACCTGGATCACGCCTTCTTCGTCAACTCCGGCTCCGAGGCCAACGACACCATCCTGCGCCTGGTGCGGCACTACTGGGCGGTGCAGGACCAGCCGCGCAAGAACGTCTTCATCGCCCGTCACAACGGCTACCACGGCACCACCGTGGCCGGCGCCAGCCTGGGCGGGATGAAGAGCATGCACGGGCAGGGCGGCCTACCGATCCCGGACATCGTCCATGTCGATCCGCCGTTCTGGTTCCACGATGGCGGTGAGTTGTCCGAGGACGAATATGGCCTGCTCGCCGCGCGCCGGGTGGAGGACAAGATCCTCGAGCTGGGTCCAGAGCGCGTGGCCGCCTTCATCGGCGAGCCGGTGATGGGCGCGATCGGCGTGTACATCCCGCCGCGCACCTACTGGCCGGAGGTGGAACGCATCTGCCGCCAGTACGACGTGCTGCTGGTGGCCGACGAGGTGATCACCGGCTTCGGCCGCACCGGAGAATGGTTCGGCGCGCAGACCTTCGGCTTCCGGCCCGATGTGATGACCATCGCCAAGGGCATCACCTCCGGCTACATCCCGCTGGGCGCGGCGATGTTCGGCGAGCGCGTGGCCGGCGTGCTGAAGGCGCAGGGCGGCGAGCTGGCGCACGGGGCGACGTACTCGGGCCATCCGGTGTGCGCGGCGGTGGCGCTGGAGAACATCCGCCTCCTGCAGGAGGGGCGGATCGTCGAGACCGCGCGCGATCGCATCGCGCCCTACCTGGCCCAGCGCTGGGGGGAGCTGGGCGAGCACCGGCTGGTCGGCCAGGCGCGCATCGTCGGCCTGATGGGCGCCCTGGAGCTGGTCCCGCACAAGGGCCGGCGCACCCTGTTCGAGGAACGCGGCAAGGTGGGGGCGCTGTGTCGCGACAACGCGCTGCGCCACGGGCTCATCCTGCGTGCCACCTATGACGCGATGCTGCTGTCACCGCCGCTGGTGATCGACCGCGCACAGGTGGACGAACTGTTCGACAAGGCCTGGAAGGCGCTGGACGACACCGCCGCGGCGCTGGGGATCTGAGGCGTGATGCCGGTCAGGACAGCTAATCGACCCGGTCCACGCCCGGCCTGCGGCGGGTACAGTCTGAGCAACGACCGCCGCGGCGGCGGATCCGTGTGGAGAGTGGCGATGAAGTTGCGGGTGTTCGGAGTGATGATGGCGATGGCCGGCCTGACCGCCTGCGGCGGCGGGGACGGCGCGGCAGCGTCGGGCGAGGCGGGCGGCGGCAAGTCCAGGAACGTCAACGTCTACAACTGGTCGGACTACATCGCCCCGGACACCAATGCCGACTTCGAGAAGGCCACCGGCATCGCGGTGACCTACGACGTGTTCGACGGCAACGAGGTGCTGGAGGCCAAGCTGCTGGCCGGCTCCAGCGGCTACGACGTGGTGGTGCCCACGCTCAACTTCCTGGGGCGGCAGATCCAGGCCGGCGTGTTCCAGCCGCTAGACAAGGCCAGGATCCCCAACCTGGCCAACCTCGACCCGCAGATGATGCAGAAGATCGCCAAGCAGGATCCCGGCAACCAGTACGCCGTGCCCTACATGTGGGGCACCACCGGCATCGGCTACAACGTGGACAAGGTCAAGGCGGCCTTCGGCAATACCGAGGTCACCAACAGCTGGGATCTGGTGTTCAAGCCGGAGAACCTGGCCAAACTCAAGGACTGCGGCGTCACCTTCCTGGACACCCCGTCCGAGCTGATTCCGATCGCCCTCAACTACCTGGGCGAAGACCCCAACAGCACCGATCCGCAGGTCATCGACAAGGCCGGCGCGCTGCTCAAGACGATCCGCCCCTACATCGGCCAGTTCCATTCCTCCGCCTACATCGATGCGCTGGCCAATGGCGATACCTGCCTGGTGGTGGGCTGGTCGGGCGATGTGATCCAGGCGCGCGAGCGCGCGGCCGAGGCCGGCAACGGCGTGCACATCGCCTATTCGATCCCCAAGGAAGGCGCGCCGCTGTGGTTCGACATGCTGGCCATCCCCAAGGACGCCAGGAACGTGGACAACGCCTACGCCTACATCAACTACCTGCTCGACCCGAAGGTGATGGCCAGCGACTCGGACTTCGTCCGCTATCCCAACGCGGTGCCCGAGGCCAAGGCGCTGATGGACAAGGCCATCACCTCCGACCCGACGATCTATCCGCCGCCGGAGGTGGAGGCCAAGCTGTTCACCTTCGCCATCATCCCGCCGGAGGTGGACAAGCAGTACACCCGGCTGTGGACCGATCTGAAGACCGGCCGGTAGGCGGCGACGGGGCGGGGTGCATGGCCTGCATCGTGGCGCGGCGCTGCGGCAGAATCCACGTGTGATCCGCCCGTCGCCCGCATGATCCACCCACGGCGGCCGGTACCGCGCAGGCATCCAACAGCGACGAAGGCAGCGAGATGGCGGCAGGGGAACAGCAGGTGGTCGCGTCGGGATCCGGCCCTGCGCCAGGGGCGGAGGGCTATCTGCGCCTGGAGGGCGTGCGCAAGGACTTCGATGGTGTCCTTGCCGTGGACGAGATCGACCTGTCCATCCGCAAGGGCGAGCTGTTCGCCCTGCTGGGCGGCTCGGGCAGCGGCAAATCCACGCTGCTGCGCTGCCTGGGCGGGTTCGAGACGCCCAGCGCCGGCAGGATCTTCCTCGATGGGCAGGAGCTGGGCGCGCTGCTGCCGTACGAGCGGCCGATCAACATGATGTTCCAGTCCTATGCGCTGTTCCCGCACATGACGGTGGAGCAGAACATCGCCTTCGGCCTCAAGCAGGACCGCATTCCTAAGCGCGACATCGCCCGGCGCGTGGAGGAGATGCTCGCGCTGGTGCGGCTGGACGGCCTGGGCAGGCGCAAGCCGCACCAGCTCTCCGGCGGGCAGCAGCAGCGCGTGGCGCTGGCGCGCTGCCTGGCCAAGGGGCCCAAGCTGCTGCTGCTGGACGAGCCGATGGGCGCGCTGGACCGCAAGCTGCGCACGCAGATGCAGCTGGAGCTGGTGTCGATCATCGAGAAGACCGGCGTGACCTGCGTGATGGTCACCCACGATCAGGAAGAGGCCATGACCATGGCCACCCGCATCGCGCTGATGGAAGCCGGCCGCATCCGCCAGGTCGGCACGCCCGACGAGATCTACGAGCAGCCGGCCAGCCGCTTCGCCGCCGGCTTCATCGGCTCGGTCAACATGATCGAGGCGGTGATCGACCAGGACCACGCCGAATTCGTCACCTTGCGTGCGCCGCAGCTGGGCACCGACATCTATGTGGGCCACGGCATTTCCGGCTTCGCAGGCCAGGCGGTGTGCTTCGCCGTGCGGCCGGAGAAGCTGGGGATCGGCAAGGAGGAACCGACGCAGCCGTACAACAAGGCCCGCGGCGTCATCGAGGACATCGCCTACTACGGCAGTCATTCGGTCTATCACGTCAGGCTGCCCAGCGGTCTGGTCGTCCTGGCGCACTTCGCCAACGTGCAGCGCTGGGCCAGCGAGGGCCTGACCTGGGGCGATCCGGTCTGGGTGTGGTGGGGCGACCACGATGGCGTGGTGCTGACCCAATGAGCGTGCCTGCCTGGCTGACGCGGCTGCGCCAGCGCACGCCCGGCCCGCGCTGGGGCGTGATCGGCCTGCCGTATCTGTGGCTGCTGGTGTTCTTCGCCGTCCCGTTCCTGATCGTGCTGAAGATTTCCTTCGCCAGGCTGGCCATCGCCATGCCGCCGTACACGCCGATCCTGGACATGGACGGTGCGCAGGTCGCGCTCAGGCTCGACCTGTCCAACTATCTGCAGCTGGGCGCGCTTCAGAACGGCTACATCGCCGCGTACTTGAGCTCGCTGAAGATCGCCGCCATCGCCACGCTGCTGGCGCTGCTGATCGGCTATCCGATGGCCTATGTCATCGCGCGCTTGCCGCCGGCCTCGCGCCACATCGCGGTGATGCTGGTGGTGCTGCCATCGTGGACTTCGTTCCTGGTCCGCGTCTATGCCTGGATCGGCCTGCTCAAGAGCAGCGGACCGGTCGGGCGGCTGCTGGAGCAGCTGGGCGTGATCGATGCGCTGCAGACGATGGGCTGGATCGAGGGCCGGCAAATCCTGTACACGCCGCTGGCCGCCTACATCGGCATCGTCTACTGCTATCTGCCCTTCATGGTGCTGCCGCTGTACACCAACCTGGTCAAGCACGACCCGCGGCTGCTCGAGGCGGCCTACGACCTGGGCGCGCGTCCGTGGAAGGCGTTCGTCAGGATCACCCTGCCGCTGTCGCGCGCCGGCATCGTCGCCGGCTGCATGCTGGTGATGATCCCGGCGGTGGGCGAGTTCGTGATCCCCGAGCTGCTCGGCGGCCCGGACACGCTGATGATCGGCCGGGTGCTGTGGAACGAGTTCTTCGCCAACCGCGACTGGCCGCTGGCCTCGGCGGTGGCCATCGCGATGCTGGCGCTGCTGATGATCCCGATCCTGATCTTCCACCGCGTCCAGCAGCGCCAGCTCGAGGGCAGGCTGACGTGAGCGCGGCTGGTCGCGCGCGCTGGCCGGCCCGGATCGTGCTCGGGCTGGGCTTCGCGTTCCTCTATCTGCCGGTGCTGTTGCTGATGCTGTGGAGCTTCAACCGCTCGCGTCTGGCCACGGTGTGGGCGGGGTTTTCGTTCAAGTGGTATGGCGAGCTGCTGGGCGACGCGTCGATCCTGGAGGCGGCCTGGGTGAGCCTGCGCATCGCCTTCTGGACGGCCACCGCCGCGGTGGTACTGGGCACGCTGGCCGCGCTGGCGATGACGCGCCTGCGCCGCTTTCCGGGCAGGACGCTGTTCGGCGGGCTGATCGCTGCGCCGCTGGTGATGCCCGATGTGATCATCGGCCTGTCGATGCTGCTGATGTTCGTCTCGCTGGGCGAGGTGTTCCATTTCCAGCCCAAGGGCATGGTCTCGATCTGGATCGCGCACACCACCTTCTCGCTGGCCTTCGTCGCCGTGGTGGTGTCCTCGCGCATGGCCGAGCTGGACAGGTCGCTGGAAGAGGCGGCGATGGACCTGGGCGCCAACCGGGTCAAGGTGTTCTTCCTGATCACCTTGCCGATCATCGCCCCGGCGCTGGTCTCGGGCTGGCTGCTGGCCTTCACCCTGTCGCTGGACGATGTGGTGATCGCCAGCTTCGTCTCCGGCCCCGATTCGACCACGCTGCCGATGAAGGTGTTCTCCTCGGTGCGGCTGGGCCTGAGCCCCAAGATCAATGCGCTGGCGACGCTGATGATCGTGGCGGTGTCGCTGTGCGCGTGCCTGGGCTGGTGGCTGATGTCGCGCGGCGAACAGCGCCGCAAGCGGGACCGGCAGCTGGCGCTGCGGGGCGGGGACGACGGCCGGAGTTGACAGTAAGTGGGACTCCGGGTTTCACTTTCACGGCGTCGTGAGGCCCCGGTGCTCTAGCCTCCACGCAGCCGTGCACGGCCCCGAGCGCTTGCGCCGCAGATCGCGGGCACAAGCGCCTGGGGCATGGCCCCCACCTTCGCGCGCAGGAACCTGCCTTGAGCCAACACGACGATCCCGACCGCGGCCAGGACGGCCGTGCGCAGCCCCCCGCCGACGGGGACGATCCGCAGGGCCGGCAGGATCCGCCCAAGCCTTCGCCGCTGAAGAATCCCAAGGTGCGCTGGACGCTGATCCTCATCGGCGTGGTCGTGCTGATCGCGCTGATCGTCTGGCTGGTCTATCACCTGCTCGTGGGGCGCTATCTGCAGGAGACCAACGATGCCTATCTGCAGGCCGATGCGGTGGCCGTGGCGCCGCGCGTCAACGGCTATGTCACCAAGCTGCTGGTCCAGGACCACGCCTGGGTCAAGGCGGGGCAGCCGCTGATCGAGATCGATGGCCGCACCTACACCGCGCAGCTGGAGCAGGCGCAGGCCGCCGTGGCCGTGCGCCAGGCCGACATCGCCGCCGCGCAGGCGGCCATCGAGGGCCATCGCGCACAGCTGGTGCAGGCGCGCAGCCAGGCCGCCTCGGCGCAGGTGCAGCTGAAGTTCGCCAAGGCCGAGGTGGCGCGCTTCACGCCACTGGCCGCCTCAGGTGCCGACACCCACGAGCATCTGGAGAGCCTGCGTCAGCAGCGCGATCAGGCCCAGGCGCAGTTCGATGCCGCCCAGGCGCAGATCGTCGGCGCGCAGAGCCAGATCGCCGCGGGGGAGGCGCAGCTGGAGCAGGCCAAGGCCGGGCTGCAGCAGGCCCAGGCCAATGTCGACCAGGCCAACGTGGCGGTGGGCGATACGCATCTGAAGGCGCCCATCGACGGGCGCGTGGGCGATCGCACCGTGCAGGTCGGCCAGTTCCTGGCCGCCGGCACGCGCACGATGACCATCGTGCCGGTGGAGTCGCTGTACCTGACGGCCAACTTCAAGGAGACCCAAGTCGGGCTGATGCGCCCGGGCCAGCCGGTCGAGATCGAGGTCGATGCGCTGTCGGGGGTGACCCTGCATGGGCATGTGGAGAGCCTGTCGCCCGGCACCGGCTCGCAGTTCGCGCTGCTGCCGCCGGAGAACGCCACCGGCAACTTCACCAAGGTCGTCCAGCGCGTGCCGGTGCGCATCCGCGTGGACGCCGGCGAGCAGGCGCGCAAGGTGCTGGTGCCCGGCATGTCGGTGATCGCCACGGTCGATACGCGTTCGGCCAAGGGCGCCAAGGATCAGGCGCAGGACGAGGCCGACCGTCTCGACGCCCGGGACACCTCCAAGCCGTGAGCGCCACCGGCGCCAGCGCGGGCGCTCGGCCGGCCGGCGCGCAGAAGGCCGACGCCGGGGCGTGGCTGGCGGTGGCCGCCGGCACGATCGGTTCGTTCATGGCCACCCTGGACATTTCCATCGTCAACGCGGCCCTGCCGACCATCCAGGGCGAGGTCGGCGCCAGCGGCACCGAGGGCACGTGGATCTCCACGGCCTATCTGGTCAGCGAGATCGTGATGATTCCGCTGACCGGCTGGTTCGTGCGCACGCTGGGGCTGCGCAATTTCCTGCTGATCTGCGCGCTGGCCTTCACCGCGTTCTCGGTGATGTGCGGGCTGTCGACCTCGCTGCCGATGATGATCGTCGGCCGCGTCGGCCAGGGCTTCGCCGGTGGCGCGCTGATCCCCACCGCGCTGACCATCGTCGCCACGCGCCTGCCGCCGTCGCAGCAGACCATGGGCACGGCGCTGTTCGGCATGACGGTGATCATGGGCCCGGTGATCGGCCCGCTGCTGGGCGGCTGGCTGACCGAGAACGTCAGCTGGCACTACGCCTTCTTCCTCAACGTGCCGGTCTGCGCGGGCCTGGTGGCGCTGCTGCTGCTGGGGCTGCAGCACGAGCAGGCGCGCTGGGCCGGCCTGCTGGAGGCCGACTGGCTTGGCATCTTCGGCCTGACCGCTGGCCTGGGCGGGCTGACGGTGGTGCTGGAGGAGGGGCAGCGCGAGCGCTGGTTCGAATCGGAATTCATCCTGTGGCTGTCGGCGCTGTCGCTGGTGGGTTTCGCCGCGCTGCTGGCGACCCAGTTCCTGCGGCACGAGCCGGTGATCCAGCTCAAGGTGCTGCTCAATCGCAGCTTCAGCGCCGTGTTCGTGATGATGCTCGCGGTGGGCATGATCCTGTTCGGCGTGATGTACATGATCCCGCAGTTCCTGGCCATGGTCTCGGGCTACAACACCGAGCAGTCCGGTTATGTGCTGCTGCTGGGCGGCGTGCCCACGGTGATCCTGATGCCGTTCATGCCCAAGCTGCTGGGCACGGTGGACGTGCGCGTGCTGGTGATCGGCGGGCTGCTGTGCTTCGCCGCGGCCTGCTTCATCAACATCGACCTGACTTCCTACAGCGTGGGCAAGACCTTCGTCGCCGGCCAGCTGCTGCAGGGCTGCGGGCTGGCGCTGGCGATGATGGCGCTCAACCAGGCGGCGATCAGCTCGGTGCCCAAGGACCTGGCCGGCGATGCCTCGGGCCTGTTCAACGCCGCGCGCAACCTGGGTGGCTCGATCGGCCTGGCGCTGATCTCCACCTTCCAGGAGCGGCGCATGACCTATCACACCCAGGTGCTGGGCAGCTCGGTCACGGCCAACTCGCCGCTGGGCCAGGACTACGTGCACCAGCTCACCGGCGCCCTGCATGCCGCCGGTGGCGATGCCTCGATGCAGGCCATCGGGGCCCTGGCGCGGATGGTGCAGCTGCAGGCGCTGGTGATGACCTACAACGACCTGTTCTGGATCTTCGGCGTCATCGTGGTGTGCTCGATCCCGCTGGCCTTCCTGCTCAAACCGCTGCCCAAGGGGACGCAACTTGCGATGCATTGACGCCCGCCGCGCCGCGCGCGCATCCCTGACCGTGCTGGTGCCGGCCCTGCTGGCCGGCTGCGTGCTCGGCCCTGACTACGTACGCCCGGAGGTGGCGCCCGAGGCCGTGCAGGCGCCCCGCCTGCATCGCGCCGACGCGGCCGAGGTGGTCAGCGCGCCGCCGCCCAGCCAGTGGTGGCGCGAACTGCACGATCCGCAGCTGGACTGGCTGATCGACACCGCGCTGCGCCAGAGCCCCAACCTGCGCGCGGCCGATGCGCGGGTGCAGGCCTCGCGCGGGCTGTTCGCCCAGCGCCGCGCCGAACGCCTGCCGCAGGTCGGTGCGATGGGGGCCTACGCGCACGTCAAGGCGCCGGATTCGATCCAGCACGACATCCGCGACGGGGCCGCCGGCATCGCCCAGACCACCGACCCGGCCACCGGTGCAGCCGTCGAACAGGCCGCGCGCGACCTCGATCTGGACAGCGATCTGTACCTGGCCGGCTTCGACGCCAGCTGGGAGCTGGACTTCTTCGGCCGCCGCCGTCGCGCCGCCGAAGGCGCGGCGGCGCAGGCCGAGGCCGCGCAGGCGCAGCTGGCCGATGCGCAGGTGCGCCTGGCCGCCGAGGTCGCGCAGGTCTATCTCAACTATCGCGGCCTGCAGGCGCGCATCGTCCTGGGCCAGGACGCCGTGCGCGATGCGCAGCAGGCGCTGGACCTCACCACCCAGCGCCGCGCGCACGGGGCGGATTCGGACCTGCAGGTCGAACGCGCCCGTGGCCAGCTGCAGCAGGACCAAGCGCGGCTGCTGCCGCTGCAGGCCCAGCGCAGCGAGGCGCTGGACCAGCTGGCCTTGATGGTCGGGCAGGTGCCCGGTTCGCTCGATGCGCGCCTGGCGCCGGTCGTGCCGCTGCCCGCGCTGCCGGCGCAGGTGAAGGTGGACGACCCGGCTGCTGTGATCCGCCGTCGCCCGGACGTGCGCCAGGCCGAGCGCGAGCTGGCCGGCGCCAACGCCCAGATCGGCGAGGCGCTGTCGGGCTATTTCCCGCAGGTCACGCTGATGGGCAACCTGGCCGCGGTGGCGACCAAGCCCAGCGAGCTCAATGCCGATTCGGCCGCCACGCTGGTGGCGCCGTTCCTGCGCTGGTCGATCTTCGATTTCGGCCGCATCAAGGCGCAAGTCGCCCAAGCCCGCGCCGGCACCGAAGGCCGCGCCGCGGCCTACGAGAACACCGTGCTTGCCGCGCTGCAGGACGCCAACACTGCGCTGTCCAACTTTGGCTCGGCGCGCCAGCAGCTGCTGGTGGCGGTGCAGGCCCAGGCCTCGGCCGACCGCGCCGCCGTGCTGATGCAGCAGCGACGCGCGGCGGGCGCCTCCTCGCAGATCGACCTGCTGGACGTGCAGCGCCAGCAGCGCAGCGCCCGCGACAGCGCGGCCCAGGCGCAGGTGCAGCTGCTGGTGGATTACGTGGCCCTGCAGAAGAGCCTGGGCCTGGGCTGGCAGGACGCACCGCAGCCGGGCATCGCGGCGCGCTGAGTGGCGGGGATGCTGGGTGGGAGCAACTGTCTCCTCAACTCCAGCAGCCGTCCGTCTGTAGAGCGGAGCTTGTGGCCATCCCCTCTTGGGGACTCCGCTGCTCTTCGTTCGGTTCGTGGGGACGGCCCCAGCGGAGCGAGCTCCGCTGCTTCGTTCGGTTCGTGGGGAAGGCCCCAGCGGAGCAAGCTCCGCTCTACAGGGGGGGAACTGCCATGGCGGCGATGGGGCTTTCCCGGTAGAGCCCCATCGCCGCCATGGCGGCTCCCACCAGGAGCGGGGCGAAGCAGCGGCGACGGCTGGGTAACGCGCATCGGCGGATGATGTCGCGTTGTCTTGATGCTTCGCGGAGTCGCGCATGTCTACTGAAGTCCCCAATCCCTACACCGGCCAGGTCGAGCACCGTCAGACGCTGATGGGCTCCAACACCGTGGAGGCGGCGCTGCACGCGGCCCAGGCCGCGTTCCCCGAATGGGCCCAGCGCTCCATCGAGGCGCGGGCGGACGTCCTGCATGCGGTCGCCGCGGCGCTGCGCGAGCGGCGCGAGACCTTCCAGGCGCTGATGACGGCCGAGATGGGCAAGCTGAAGAAGGAAGCCCTGGCCGAGGTCGACAAGTGCGCCGACGCCTGCGACTACTACGCCGACCACGCCGCGCACTACCTGAAGCCCGAGCCGATCCAGACCGAGGCGAGCTCCAGCTACGTGCGCTACGAACCGATCGGCTGCGTGTTCGCGGTGATGCCGTGGAATTTCCCCATCTGGCAGGTGTTCCGCTTCCTGGCGCCGACCCTGATGGTCGGCAACACCGCGCTGCTCAAGCACGCCACCAACGTGCCGCGCTGCGCCGATGCCATCGCCGAGGCGTTGCGCGCCGGCGGCGTGCCGGAGGGCGTGTTCGGCGTGCTGCACATCGACAACGATCAGGCCGCCCAGGTCATCCGCGATCCGCGCGTGGCCGCGGTCACGCTGACCGGCTCCGAGCGCGCGGGCCGCTCCATCGCCGCCACCGCCGGCAGCGTGCTGAAGAAGTGCGTGATGGAACTGGGCGGCAGCGATGCCTTTGTCGTGCTCGACGATGCCGACCTGGACAAGACGGTCGCCGCGGCGGTGAAGGGCCGCTTCGACAACGCAGGCCAGACCTGCATCGCGGCCAAGCGCTTCATCGTGGTCGATGCGATCGCCGAGCGCTTCGTGCAGCGCTTCGTCGAGGCCGCCGGCCAGCTGCGCACCGGCGATCCCAACGATGAGGCCACCACGCTGGCGCCGATGGCGCGCCAGGATCTGCGCCACGAGCTGCACAAGCAGGTCGCAGCCAGCGTCGCCGATGGCGCCACCGTGCTGCTCGGCGGCCAGCCCGGGCCCGGCCATGCCGAGTACCCCGCAACCATCCTGGATCACGTCAAGGCTGGCATGCCGGCTTACGCGGAGGAGTTGTTCGGTCCGGTGGCCAGCATCCTGCGGGTGCACGACGAGGCCGAGGCCGTGCGTGTGGCCAACGACACCAGTTTCGGCCTGGGCGGCAGCGTGTGGACGGCCGATGCCGCGCGCGGCGAGCGCGTGGCCCAGCAACTGCAATGCGGCGCGGCCTTCGTCAATGCCATCGTCAAGTCCGACGTGCGCCTGCCGTTCGGCGGCACCAAGCGCTCGGGCTTCGGTCGCGAACTGGCCAACCACGGCATGCATGAGTTCACCAACATCAAGAGCATCTACGTGAGCTGATCCGGCGCGGTGCCCGCATGCGATGATCGCGGGCACCAAGCACGTCGGGAAAGTGGGGCATGCCAGGGAACAGGCACCAGATCGCGGTGATCGGCTATGGCACCGCCGGCCAGGCGGCGGCCGCATTGCTGGCCGCGGACGGGCATCAGGTGCATGTCTTCGAACAGGCGCCGGTGCTGGGGCCGGTGGGCGCCGGCTTCCTGCTGCAGCCCACGGGGCTGCAGGTGCTGTGGGAGATGGGTCTGTTGCCGCAGGCCCTGGCGCATGGGCGCCGCATCGATCGTCTGTATGGCGAGACGCCGGCGGGGCGCGCGGTCATGGACATGCGCTATGCGCATCTGGATCGGCGTTTGTTCGGGCTGGGCATGCAGCGCGGTGCGCTGTTCGCGCTGCTGGCGCAGGCGTGGGACGGTTACGGCGGCGTGCACTGCGGCACGCGCATCGTCGAGATCAGCCAGGACACGCGCCGCGTGCGCGAGGCCTCGGGCCAATGGCATGGGCCGTTCGATCTGGTGATCGCCGCCGATGGCGCGGGCTCGGCGCTGCGCCGGCACACGCAGGGCGTGCGCTCGGAGGCCGCCTATCCGTGGGGCGCGCTGTGGTGCCTGGTGCCGCAGGACGACTGGGCCTGGCCGCATGAGCTGCGCCAGCGCTACGTGGCCGCGCGCAAGATGATCGGCATGCTGCCGGTCGGGACGCGCCCGGGCGATGACACGCCGCGCCTGAGCTTCTTCTGGAGCCTGCCGGCCGATGGATTCGCGGCCTGGGAGCAGGCGGGGATGCCGGCCTTCCGGCAGGAGGTCGCGGCGCTGTGGCCGCAGGCCGATGCGCGTCTGCATCCGCTTGAGGCCTGTGGCCAGCTGGCGCGCGCTGGCTATCGCGATGCCGTGGTCCACACCTGGCATCGGGACCGTCTGCTGCTGATGGGCGATGCGGCGCACGCGATGAGTCCGCAGTTGGGGCAGGGCGTCAACATGGCGCTGATGGATGCCGCCGCGCTGCGCGATGCCTTGCGCGCCGAAGCCGACTTTCCCGCCGCGCTGGCCCGCTATCAGCAGCGCCGTCGTGCGCATGTGGGCCTCTATCAGTTCTGGAGCCGCTGGCTGACGCCGCTGTTCCAGTCCGACCGCGACCGGGTGGCCAGGCTGCGCGATCTCGCCTTCCTCCGGCTGGGCCGGATGCCAGGCGGGCGCGGCCACATGCTGCGCGTGCTCAGCGGCCTTCAGCATGGCCTGTTCGGGAAGCTGGCCTTGCCCGATGCCTTTCTGCTGGCGTTGGCGGGCGATGGATTGCAGGTGGTACCGGAAGCGCCTGCTGGCTTTGAACTGGCCGACGGCGGCTGAGTTCCGCTGCAAACTCCCTACCGTCATTCCCGCGAAGGCGGGAATCCAGTGGCTTCCTCGCGTACGGCTGAAGGCGTTGGATTTCCTAGCGCTCTCAGCGCGTGGGCGTTACTGGCCTCGGAAGGGCAGCGGTCCGGCGGGCGGTATCCGCTTTTCGCTCGGTCAGGACATCCTGCCTTGCCTTAAGGCGCTCGGCTCCTGCCTCGCTCGTCGCGGCCACCGCCCGCCGGCCCGCTGCCTCGTGCGTGGCGTCGGAAGACTTCGGGTCGAAAGTCAAAGAATTCCCGATCCATTCTTCGCGGAGCCTCGCCCCGGCCGGGTACTGCGTGGTCATCAACCGCCGTAACGCGCCTCAGGCTCGTGGAGCTGGCTGCCGGGCTTGGGCGTCAGGTGCTTGCGGATCCAGTCGGCGAAGGCGGCTTCGGCCAGGGCGCCATCGGCCAGGCCGAGCATGGCGATGTACTTGTCTTCGTCGCGGGCCTGCAACTCCACGCCGTTGAGGACCAGGAACACGCGGTAGCAGACATGGGCGGTGCGCTTGTTGCCGTCCACGAACGGGTGGTTGCGGGCCAGCCCGAACGCCAGGCTGGTGGCCAGCGCGGCCAGGTCCGGAGGTGGATCGCCGTAGCCGAACAGCTGCTGGGGGCGGGCCAGGGTCGCATCGAGCAGGGCGTCGTCGCGCACACCGCCGCTGCCGCCGTGCTCGGCCAGTTGGCGGTCGTGGATGGCCAGCACCAGGGCCCGGGTCATCCAGACGATCATCTCACTGCGCCAGTTTGTGCAGCACCGTGCGGTCCTCGCGCATGATCCGCTCGGCCACTTCCATCTGTGCGGCCAGGGTCGGGTCGAAGACGGTGAGCTTGATGCCGTCCGGAGTTTCCAGGGCGTAGAGCGTGTCGCCCTTTTCCAGTCGCAGGCGGGCCAGCAGGTCCTTGGGCAGGATGACGCCGGGCCGAATTGCCGACGGTGGTGATCTTGAGCTTCATGGTTGTGCGCTCGAGGTTATAACGATGGTTATATTCCGATAGCTTTGGATAGAAAGGCAAGGCCAAGCGAGGACTTTGGCGTATCTCGCCCCGTGCGACGCGGGAGGTGTACAAATGTTCACCCATGGACCCCCTGACCCCTCAACGCGCCGCCGTGCTGGCCTATCTCAAGGCCCAGGCATTGCGCGGTCACGCGCCCAGCCTGGCGGAGATCGCGGCTGAATTCGGCTTTTCCTCGCGCAATGCCGCGCACAAGCACGTCCAGGCACTGGCCGAGGCGGGCCTGATCCAGCTGCGCGCGGGGCAGAAGCGCGGGATCCGGCTGCCCGAGGCCGTGCGCCGCGATGCGCTGCTGGCGCTGCCGGTGCTGGGCCGGGTCGCCGCCGGCGTGCCGATCGGCGCGGATATCGGCCTGGACGAGCAGCTGCTGCTGGATGCCGGCGTGTTCTCGCTGCGGCCGGACTATCTGCTGCGCGTGCAGGGCGATTCGATGATCGACGACGGCATCCTCGACGGCGACCTGGTGGGCGTGCATCGCAGCGCCGAGGCGCGCGACGGGCAGATCGTGGTGGCGCGCATCGAGGGCGAGTTGACCATCAAGCGCCTGGAGATGGGCAGGCACCAGTTGCGCCTGCTGCCGCGCAATCCGGCGCATGCGCCGATCGAGGTGCCGGCCGGGGCGGACTTCGCCATCGAAGGCCTGTACTGCGGCCTGGTGCGCAGGGGTTGAGGCCGTGGCCGAGGTGCCACGTCGTGCGTTGTCGGCGGTGCCGGCCCCGGGCCTGCCGCTGGACGAGCTGCTGGCCGCGCGCACGGTCTGGCGGGCCGGGCGCGGCGGCGCGCCGCGCCATGACGGCGAGCCCACCGGCCATGCCGCGCTGGACGCACTGCTGCCCACCGCCGGCTGGCCGCGCAAGGCCTTGACCGAGCTGCTGCTGCCGGCCGACGGCATCGGCGAGATCGCCCTGCTGCTGCCCACGCTGGCGCGTCTGACCAGCGCCGGCGAGCGCGTGGCGCTGATCGCCCCGCCGTACATCCCTTACGCACCGGCCTGGCAGGGCCGCGGGGTGGATCTGGCGCAGCTGGAGGTGGTCGACGCGGCGCCGCGCGATGCGCTGTGGGCCTTCGAGCAGTGCCTGCGCAGCGGCGCCTGCGCGGCCGTGCTGGGCTGGCCGCAGGCGGCCGACGAGCGCGCACTGCGCCGCCTGCAGGTGGCCGCCGACAGCGGCGACTGCTGCGGCTTCGCCCTGCGCGAGGCGCGCCATGCGCTCAACGCCTCGCCGGCCGCGCTGCGCCTGGAGTACCGCAGCGAGGAGGGCGCCTGGCGCGTGCGCAAGTGTCGCGGCGGCCAGGTGCCGGCCCAGCCGCTGCGGCTGGTGCATTGAGGCGTGGCCATGCCATCGCATCGACCGCTGCCGTGGAATCCGGCTCCCCGACCCGACGCTGACGCGGCGCCCTGCGCGCGGGCGGTGCGCTGATGCTGTGGGCCTGCATCCTGTTGCCGCACCTGGCCATGGACACGGTGCTCCGGCGCCTGCCCGAGGACGAGCGCGCCGCGCCGCTGGTGCTGGTCGAAGGCCCGGCGCAGCTGCGCCGGCTGCATTCGGTCAATGCCGCGGCCGCCCAGGCCGGGCTGACGCCGGGCATGCGCCTGTCGGCCGCGCACGCGCTGCTGGCGCAGGTGCGCACGGTGGATTTCGATGCGCAGGACCAGGCGCGCAGCCAGCGCTTCCTGGCCAGCTGGGCCTATCGGCACAGCTCGCTGGTCAGCCAGCAGTGGCCGCATGCGATCGTGCTGGAGGCGCGCGCCAGCTTCCGCCTGTTCGGGCCGTGGCCGCGCTTCGCCCGCCGCCTGCGCGAGGAGCTGGAGACGCTCGGCTTCCGCCACCGCCTGGCGCTGGCGCCCACGCCGCGCGCGGCGCAGGTGCTGGCCGGGCGCGAGGATGGCCTGGCCATCGCCCGGCCCGAGCGCCTGCAGCAGGTGCTCGACGCGGTGCCGGTGCGTGCCGCGCACCTGCCCGAGGACAGCGGCGAGCGCATGCACCGCATGGGTCTGCACACGCTGGCCGCGCTGCGCGCGCTGCCGCGCGACGGGCTGCGGCGGCGGTTCGGTCTGGCCCTGCTCGAACACCTGGATCGCCTGTACGGGCAGGCCGACGACCCGCTGGACTGGTACGCGCCGCCGGACCACTTCGACGCGCGCGTGGAGATGGGCTACGAGGTGGAGAACCACATGGCGCTGCTGTTCCCGCTGCGGCGCCTGGTCGGCGATCTGTGCACCTATCTGTCGATCCGCGACGGCGGCGTGCAGCGTTTCGTGCTGCGGCTGGAGCACGAGCAGGGCCACAGCGATGTGGACGTCGGCCTGCTGGCGCCCGAGCGTAACCAGGCGCTGCTGTTCGAACTGGCGCGCAACCGCCTGGAGCGCGTGGCCATCGATCGGCCGGTGGTGGGCCTGCGCCTGCTGGCGCGGCAGCTGCCGCCGTTCGTGCCGGCGGTGCGCGACCTGTTCGACACCCGCCCGCAGCAGGCGCTGGACTGGCCGCAGCTGCGCGAGCGCCTGCGCGCGCGGCTGGGCGATGCGGCCGTCTACCGGGTCGAACCGGCCGGCGATCCGCGCCCGGAAAAGGCCTGGCGCCGTGCCCTGGGCGATGCGCCGGCGCGCGGCGTGGAGACCGCCCCCGCGCGTCCGCCGCGCCCGGCCTGGCTGCTGCCGCAGCCGGTGGCCCTGCATGGCCCGGCGCGGATCATCTCCGGCCCCGAACGCCTGGAAAGCGGCTGGTGGGACCAGGGCGATGCGCGCCGCGACTACTACGTGGTGGAAACCGCGCGCGGCCAGCGTGCCTGGGCGTTCCAGCCGGCCGGCGTGCGCGACGCGCCGTGGATGCTGCATGGGTGGTTCGGATGAGGCGGGGCGTGAGTGGGAAGCTGCGGGAGAGAGGGCGATGAGTTGGGATGACGCGGTCGATGGGGTGGATCGGGACACGCCGGGCGGGCGCATGCCGCGCGCCTGGCGCACGGCCCAGCGCCTGCGCACGGCGGCCAACGACGATGCGCCGCAGGGCGTGGCCGCAGACGGCCTGCCGGCCTATGCCGAGCTGCACTGCCTGTCGGATTTCTCTTTCCTGCGCGGGGCCTCGGATGCCACGGCACTGTTCGAACGCGCCAAGGCCTGCGGCTACAGCGCGCTGGCGATCACTGACGAATGCTCGCTGGCCGGCATCGTGCGCGGCTGGGAAGGCGCCCGGGCCACCGGCGTCAGCCTGATCGTCGGCAGCGAGTTCGCGCTGGTCGATGGCACCCGGTTCGTGCTGCTGGTGGAGACGCGCGCCGGCTACACCCAGCTGTGCGCGCTGATCACCACCGCGCGGCGCGCGGCCAGCAAGGGCCGTTACACCCTGACGCGTGCCGATGTGGAGGCGCAGTTCCACGCCGAAGCGCCCGAACTGTTCGCCCTGTGGCTGCCGGGCGCGCAGCCGCAGGCGCAGGACGGGCGCTGGCTGCAGCAGGTGTTCGGCGAGCGCGCCTATCTGGCGGTGGAACTGCTGCGCGACGGCGACGACGACGCGCGGCTGGCCGCGCTGCTGGCGCTGTCCCGGCAGTTGGGCATGACGCCCTTGGCCAGCGGCGATGTGCACATGGCCACCCGCCGCGAGCGCGTGCTGCAGGACACGATCACCGCGATCCGCCACACCGTGCCGCTGGCCGAGGCCGGCGCGCTGCTGTTCCGCAATGGCGAGCGCCACCTGCGCTCGCGCCGGGCGCTGGGCAACATCTATCCGGCGGCGCTGCTCGAGGCCACGGTGAACCTTGCCCGGCGCTGCAGCGGCTTCGATCTCAAGCGCGATGTGAAGTACGACTATCCGGCCGAGCTGGTGCCGGCCGGGCATACCGCGACCAGCTATCTGCGCGAGTTGACCGAGGCCGGAATCCGCACGCGCTGGGCCGAGCGCGGCCTGACACTCTCGGACAAGGTGCGGGGCGATATCGAGCAGGAGCTGGCGCTGATCGAGGAGCTGGAGTACGAGGCCTTCTTCCTGACCGTGCATGACGTGGTGCGCTTCGCCAAGTCACAGGGAATCCTGTGCCAGGGGCGCGGCTCTTCGGCCAACTCCGCCGTGTGCTACGCGCTGGGCATCACCGCGGTGGACCCGGACGAGAATCGCCTGCTGATCTCGCGCTTCCTGTCCAAGGCGCGCAACGAGCCGCCCGATATCGACGTCGATTTCGAACACGAGCGGCGCGAGGAGGTCATCCAGTACGTCTACCGCAAGTACGGCCGCGCGCGTGCGGCGCTGGCGGCCACGGTCATCAGCTACCGCGGCAAGAGCGCGGTGCGCGAGGTGGCCAAGGCCTTCGGCCTGCCGCCGGACCAGATCGCGCTGCTGGCCAACTGCTTCGGCTGGGGCAATGGCGACACGCCGATGCAGCAGCGGCTGGAGGAGGCCGGCTTCGACACCGCCAATCCGCTGATCGTGAGGATTCTGGCCCTCACCTGCATGCTCGAAGGCAAGCCGCGCCACCTGTCCCAGCACGTCGGCGGTTTCGTCATCGCCGAGCAGACTCTGTCCACCGTGGTGCCGGTGGAGAACGCGGCCATGGCCGACCGCACCATCATCCAGTGGGAGAAGGACGACCTGGAGACCATGGGCATGCTCAAGGTCGACTGCCTGGCGCTGGGCATGCTGACCTGCATCCGCAAGACGCTGGACCTGATCCGCGTGCACCGCGGGCGCGATCACGGCATCGCCAGCATCCCGTCCAACGACAAGCCCACCTACGACATGATCCAGCTGGCCGACACGGTCGGCGTGTTCCAGATCGAATCGCGCGCGCAGATGGCCATGCTGCCGCGGCTCAAGCCCGCCAAGTTCTACGACCTGGTGATCGAGGTGGCGATCGTGCGCCCCGGGCCGATCCAGGGCGACATGGTCCATCCCTATCTGCGCCGGCGTCAGGGGCTGGAGCAGCCCACCTATCCGTCCGAGGGCGTCGAAGAGATCCTCGGGCCGACGCTGGGCGTGCCGCTGTTCCAGGAGCAGGTGATGGAGCTGGTGATCCATGCCGGCTATCAGCCGGACGAGGCCGACGGCCTGCGCCGCTCGATGGCCGCCTGGCGACGCGGCGGCGACATGGAGCCGCACCGCGTGCGCATCCGCCAGCTGATGGAGGACAAGGGCTACGCGCCGGCGTTCATCGACCAGATCTTCGACCAGATCAAGGGCTTCGGCTCGTATGGCTTCCCGCAGAGCCACGCGGCCTCATTCGCCAAGCTGGTCTATGTCAGCTGCTGGCTCAAACGGCACGAGCCTGCGGCCTTCGCCTGCGGCCTGTTGAACGCGCAGCCGATGGGGTTCTATTCGCCCAGCCAGATCGTGCAAGACGCGCGCCGCGGCAAGGCCGCGCGCCAGGCCGTCACCGTGCTGCCGGTGGACGTGCTGCACAGCGACTGGGACAACACCCTGGTCGGCGGAAGGCCGTGGCGCAGCGCGCACGATCCGGGCGAGCAGCCGGACATCCGCCTGGGCTTCCGCCAGGTGGCCGGCCTGTCCGAGGCCACCGGCAAGGCGATCATGGCCGCACGCGCGCAGCGCCCCTTCGCCGATCTGGAAGACCTGTGCCTGCGCGCCGGCCTGGACGAGAAGGCCCGCACCGCGCTGGCCGAAGCCGGCGCGCTGCGCTCGCTGGTCGGTCACCGCAATGCCGCGCGCTGGGCGGTGGCCGGGGTCGAGCGTCGCCGCCCGCTGCTGCCCGGCAGCCCGCGCGAACAGGCCATCGCGCTGCCGGCGCCGCGCATCGGCCAGGACATCACCGCCGACTACCGCAGCGTCGGCCTGAGCCTGGAGGCGCATCCGATGGCGCTGCTGCGCGGGCGCATGCGCGCCCAGCGCATCCTCGGCCTGCGCGAGCTGCAGGATCGTCCCAGCGGCAGCGGCGTGCACGTGGCCGGGCTGGTCACCCAGCGCCAGCGCCCGGCCACGGCCAAGGGCACCATCTTCGTCACGCTCGAGGACGAGCAGGGCATGATCAACGTGATCGTCTGGCCGCACCTGGCGATGCGCCGGCGGCGCGCGCTGCTGGAGTCGCGGCTGCTGGCCGTGCGCGGGCGCTGGGAGCGCGTGGACGGGGTCGAACACCTCATCGCCGGCGACCTGCGCGACCTGAGCGAGATGCTCGGCGAGCTGGCGCTGCCCTCGCGGGATTTCCATTGAACGCGCGCTCGGCCCATCCGTACGTCGGCGACCTGTTCGCGCCCGCGCCGCTGACGGTGTTCGACGACGCCGAGGGCGGCATGCGCTACTGGCCCGACGTGGTCGACGCGGCCACCGCCGCGCGCTGGTTCGACACCCTGCGCGAGGGCGCCCACTGGAAGCACGAGCGCCGCCCGATGTACGACCGCATCGTCGACGTGCCGCGTCTGCGCGCCGGCTACCGGCTGGACGATCTGCCGCCGCAGCTGCCGCTGGCCGACATGCTGGCCCTGGTGCAGGCGCGCGTGCCGGCGCCGTACACCGGGGTGGGCATGAACTTCTATCGCGACGGCCGCGACAGCGTGGCCATGCACCACGACAAGCTGCACACGCTGGTCCCCGGCCAACCGATCGCGCTGGTCTCGCTGGGTGGCACCCGGCGCATGCACATCCGCGCCATGCACGGCCGCCGCCGCACCTTCGCCCTCGACCTGGCCCCGGGCAGCCTGCTGGTGATGAGCCATGCCAGCCAGCTCACTCACGAGCACGGCATTCCCAAGACCGATGCGGCGGTGGCGCCGCGCATGAGCGTGGTGTTCCGCGCGCGGCCGGACTGAGAACTGCGTCAAGCGCATTGCGTGCGGTGTGCAACGCCTGAGTCCACCGGCTGGCGGCCCGGCAATGCCCCTGTTTCTTCGGCAAGCGTGACGTACATGCACTTGTCAACTCGATCACGTTGGTAATTCGGGATATCCGCTTCAGAAAGCGCTTGCAGCACCGTCTTGGCCGATCTAAACAGGCGCACGCGATCCGCAAAGGCTCGCCAGGAACAGGGGCGTTACATGCACGGCTTGAAGCATCACCATCGCCTCCGGCGCGCCGGGGGTGCGTCAGCTTCCGTTGGCGATCGCCTGGCCTTGGCGTATCGTCAGGAAGGCTTTGCCGTGCGTGCCGCGCCGCTGCCCGCCGATGGCCCGCAGCAGCCCGATGCCGCCCTGCTGCTCAGCCGTGGCGGGCAGACCGTGCTGGTCCATGCCTACGGCTCGGTCCATGGCGCGCAGGCGCAGGCCGCCGTGCAGCAGCTGGCCACCGATGGCTTCACCCAGGGTGCGACGCGGGGCGAGCTGATCGCCGCCGCCGGCTTCACCGTGGCGGCCTACCAGGCCGCGCTGCGCCTGGGCCAGATCACGCTGTGCGAAGACGCCGCGCGCGCCGCGCTGCTCGATGCCCCCGTCGAGGACACGCGTATCGCCACGCGTGCCCGCACGCCGGGGCGTCCGGCCTTGGCGCTGCGCGCTGCCATCAGTTGCGGTGGCGCGGCGATGGCCCTGGTCCTGGTGCTGGCCGCCATGCCCGGCCTGCGCGGCCAGATGCAGGACCTGCTGCACCGTCCCGCGTCCGCGCCGACCATGGCCACTCCGATCGCGGCCAGCGACTGGGTGGCACCGGCCGGATCGCGCTCGGGCGCGCTGGAGCTGGGCGGCACGCTCGCTCCGTCCATGGCCCAGGCCCAGTCGATGACCGCGCCGCTGCCGGCCAACTTCAACCAGGCACTGGCCGCGCGGCTCTAGGCCTCGGGCCCCCTCCGTCACGCGATGGCGTGACGTCCACGCCCCTGCATGCAGTCTGTTGCGGACAGCCCTTTAGGAGCGCCGCATGCCGACCCTGCCCAACGACCCCATCCCGCCGTCCGACATGGACCCGCGCGTGGACGATCCGCCGCCGTTGCCTGCACCGTCGCGGCATGACGGCCAGGAAGAGGGCGACCCCGCCGTCGACGAACCGCTCGCACCGGGCCATCCGCACGGCGCTTGAGTCCGCGTACAACGACGAAGGGCGGGTCCTGCGACCCGCCCTTCGTCTTGCTCGGACCTGGAGTCCTTACTGCGAAGACATCGAGTAGGGCAGCTTGCCCGGATCGGTGGCCCAGGTCGTGTTCGGCTGCGCCTGCATGGTGAAGCGCAGTTCGCCGCCGGCCATGATCTGCGCATGAGTGAGGTAGGCGCGGTCCAGCGGCTTGCCGTTCAACAGCACGCTGCCGACGTAAGGATGTGCGGCATCCAGTCCGTCGGCGATCACGTTGAAGCGCTTGCCGCCTTCCAGGTTGAGCGTGGCGCGCGGCAGGAACGGCCGGCCGATGATGTACTGGTTGCTGCCCGGCGTGACCGGGTAGAAGCCCAGCGCGGTGAACACGTACCAGGCCGACATCTGGCCCAGATCGTCGTTGCCGGCCAGCCCGTCGGGCGTGGCCTTGTACTGGGTGTCCATGATCTGCTTCAGCCGCTGCTGCGTGCGCCAGGCCTGGCCGGCGTAGGCGTAGAGATAGGCCACGTGGTGGCCGGGCTCGTTGCCGTGCGCGTACCAGCCGATCAGGCCGGTGATGTCCTCCATGTGCTCGAACACCTTCGGGTCCACCTTGGCATCGAAGGCCGCATCCAGCTTGCCCAGCAGCGCGTCGGCGCCGCCATGCGCCTTGACCAGCCCGGCCACGTCCTGCGGCACGTACCACGAGTACTGCCAGGCGTTGCCTTCGGTGTAGTCGGTGCCGTAGCCGCTGGCGGTGGGATCGAACGGCTCGCGGAAGGATCCGTCGCGCTTGCGCGCGCGCATGAAGCCGGTGGCCGGGTCGAAGGCGTGCTTCCAGTTGCCCGCGCGCTTGTCGAACTCGGCTGTGACGCTGGTGTCGCCCATGTCGCGCGCCACCTGGGCGATGGTCCAGTCGTCGAAGGCGTATTCCAGCGTCTTGGAGGCCGCTTCGCCTTCCTCGTCGATCGGCACATAGCCCAGCTGGCGGTACTGGGCGATGCCGTCGTAGGGGCCGTAGTTGGCGCTGGTGACCATCGCCTCCAGCGCCTGGCGCGTGTCGTAGCCGCGGATGCCCTTCATGTAGGCATCGGCGATCACCGGGACGGCGTGGTAGCCGATCATGCACCAGGTCTCCAGGCCGTTGAACGCCCAGATCGGCAGGATCCCGTACGGGCTCTCGCGCCGCGCGGCCAGCAGCGAGTTGACGATGTCGTTGGTGTGCGCGGCAGGCTGGACGATCGTCAGCAGCGGATGCAGCGCGCGATAGGTATCCCACAGCGAGAAGGTCGAATAGTTGGTCCAGCCCTTGGCCTGGTGCACGGCGTTGTCCGGGCCGCGATAGCGGCCATCGACGTCCATGAACAGCGTCGGCCCGAGGAAGGTGTGATACAGCGCGGTGTAGAACTGCGTGCGCTGGACCGGCGTGCCCTGCGCCTGCACCGCGGCCAGCGCCGTGGCCCAGGTCTGCCTGGCCGCGTCGCGCACGCCGTCGAAGTCCCAGCCGGGCACTTCGGCATCGAGATTGGCGATGGCGTTCTCTTCGCTGACCGGCGAGATCGCCAGCTTGACCAGCAGCGGGCCACCCGCATCGCCCACATCGAAGCTGGCGACCAGCTGGCGGCCCTCGATCTGCGCGCGCTGGCCCGGAGCCTTGTCGGCCGGCGGGGCGAAGCCCTTGTAGATCACGTTCTGCTCGGTGTCGTTGAGCGTGTGGCCGGTCAGCGGCTTGGAAAACCGCATGGCGAAATACAGCTGGCGACCGGGCGCCCAGCCGCGCGTCTCGCGGAAACCCGTCACCGTGCCGTCCGCGCGCAGCCGCACGCGCGACCACAGCACCTTGACCGGGTAGTCGTACATGCTGGTGCGCATGTCCAGGATCACGTGCCCGGGCTTGCCCTTGGGGAAGGTGTAGCGGTGCACGCCTACGCGCGCGGTGGTGGTCAGCTCGGCGCGCACGCCGGCATCGTCCAGGGTCACGGCGTAATAGCCGGGCTGGGCGGTCTCGCTCTGGTGACGGAAGCGCGAGGTGAAGCCGCTGCCGGGCTTGTCGATGTCGCCGCGCTCCAGCTTGACCTCGCCGGTGGAGGGCATCAACAGGAAGTCGCCCAGATCCGAATGCCCCGAGCCGGAGAAGTGCGTATGCGAGAAGCCCACGATGGTGCTGTCGCTGTGGCGGTAGCCCGCCGCCCAGCCATAGCCGTCCTTGCGCGACTTGATCTGGGTATCGGGCGAAAGCTGCACCATGCCGAAGGGCAGGGTGGCGCCGGGAAAGGTGTGGCCCTCGCCGCCGCTGCCGATGAAGGGATCGACCGCATCGAACGCCGCCTGCTCGGCTGGCGTCAGCCGTTGCGCGGCGGTGCCCGACAGCGGCAGTGCCGCCAGCAGACCGGCCAGCCCCAGGACGCCGACATGCCGCATCAGCGCCGAGCGCTGGGTGGACAGGTTTCGCATTGCTCATGGACCCCATTGCGATGATGGGCACGGACCCTAGCACGGAGGGGCCGGCATTCCTGCTCGACCTTGGTCCTGCGGTGGCACGCGTCACGGCGATACGCACGCGACCTTGACAGGGGCGGCTCTATAGGTGGAACTCCAGATGCATCGGGAGTCTTCCATGCCCAGCAACAAGTCCGCACACAAGGCCGCGCAGGACGACAAGCGCGCCGGCAAGTCCCCCAGCACCCAGGCCGGCGAGTACGTGCGCGAGGAGATCGAGGAACTGGAGGCCGGCGAGGGCCGCGCCAATAGCAGGCAGCAGGCCATCGCGATCGGCCTGTCCAGAGCGCGCCGCGACGGCGTCCAGGCCAAGCCCGGTAAGAAAGCCTCCGGCGAGGTCAAGCACAAGGCCGGCCAGGACCTGGCCACCGGCCGCAAGCGCGCCACGAAGAAGGTGGCCAAAAAGGCGGCAAAGAAGGCGACGAAGTCGGCCGCGAAGAAGACCGCGAAGAAAGCGACCAAGAAGACTGCCAAGAAAGCGACGAAGAAGACGACGAAGCAGGCCGTCAAGAAAGCCGCGAAGAAGGCCGCAAAAAAGACAGCAAAGAAGGCCGTGAAGAAGTCTGCAAAGAAGGCCACGAAGAAGACGGCGCGCAAGAAATCCAGCTGACGGCCCGCGCACAGGCCCCAACCGTCGTTCCCGCGAACGCGGGAACCTAGCGACCTTCGCATGTCGCCCGAGCGTTTCAACCGTCGTTCACGCACAACGCGCAACGGTTAGCGTCTCTGAGCAGAATGTGCGCCAAAGCAGTGGCCGGGTGCGCCCGGCGGCGCCCGCGGCCACGAGGATCGCCACGCTGTTCACAGACCATCGAATCCCCAGCCGCTAGCCTGCTGGAGTCACCACAGGGGTCATGCGATGCCGTACACCACACCGGTGCCCGACGGGGCGCCGATGCCGGAGGCGTTCGAACGCGCCGTTCCCGACGCACAGCGCACCGAGGGCGTGCTCTATCACACGCCGGTGCTGCCGGCGTCGGCACGTCGCGCCCCGGACGAGGACGACGCACGCCTGCTGCTCGGGCTGTCCTCGCCGGAACAGGACTGGTGGCAGGCACTGTTCGAGGCCGACACCGAAGGCGCGCGCCGCGAGTACGACGCCTTCCTCGCCCGCGATGCGCCGTTGGACATCGAGTACCGCGTGCGTCTGCCCGGCGGCGGGCAGCGCTGGTTGCGCGACCGTGCGCGCGTGGTCGCCCGCGACGCGCAGGGACGCCCGCGCCAGCTGATCGGTGTCTTGGACGATGTGACCGGGCGCAACTCGCTGCGCCGGCGCGCGCGCGAGGCGGCCGAGAAGTACCGGCTGCTGTTCGACTCGATCGATGCGGGCTTCTGTGTGATCCAGATGCTGTTCGACGCGCAGGGGCGTCCGCAGGATTACCTGTTTCTCGAGGTCAACGCCGCCTTCGCGCGGCAGACCGGTATCCAGGATGCGCCAGGTCGGCGCATGCGCGAGATCGCGCCGGCGCATGAGGAGCACTGGTTCCAGACCTATGGACGCATCGCCCGCAGCGGCGTGCCCGAGCGCTTCGAGCACAGCGCCGCGCAGCTGGGCTTCTACTACGACGTCTATGCCTTCCGCTTCGGCGACCCGGCACTGCATCAGGTGGCGGTGCTGTTCAACGACATCTCCAGCCGCAAGCAGATGGAGGATGCGCTGCGCGAGGACGGCCGACGCAAGACCGAGTTCATCGCCATGCTGGCGCACGAACTGCGCAATCCGCTGGCGACCATCACCAGCGGCCTGCAGGCGATGAAGCTGGGCAGCCACGGCGTGGCCATGCATCCGGCCGCGCCGATGATGGAACGCCAGATCGTGCAGATGAGCCAGCTGCTGGACGACCTGCTGGACATCAACCGCATCGCGCTGGGCAAGGTGGTGCTGCGCAAGGAACGCTGCGACCTGGGCCAGCTGGCCGCGCATGTGGCCGAGGCCTTCCGTGCCCATTATCTGGAACGCGACGTGCGCCTGGAGCTGGAGCTTCCGCAGGCGCCGGTGCGGGTGCGCGCCGATGCCACGCGCATGGTGCAGGTGCTGGGCAATCTGCTCAGCAACGCGGCCAAGTTCAGCCATCCCGGCAGCCAGGTACGGCTGCGCGTGGGCGAACAGGACGGCCGGGCGATGGTCGAGGTGCGCGACACCGGCATCGGCATCGAGCCCGACAAGCTGCAGCACATCTTCGAACTCTTCGCCCAGGTCGACAGCAACCGGCACGCGTCCTTCGGCGGGCTGGGCGTGGGCATCGCGCTGGCGCGCGAGCTCGTTGGCCGCCACGACGGCGTCATCGAGGCGCACAGCGCCGGCCTGGGGCAGGGCAGCACCTTCACCGTGCGCCTGCCGCTGGACGCGCCCGCACCGGCCGTGGTGCACGGCGTCGAGGACAAGCCGGCCCGCGACGGCGCGCTGCAGCTGCTGCTGATCGACGACAACCGCGACGCGGCCGATTCGATCTCGATGGTGCTCGAGCTGCTCGGCCACCAGGTCACCACGCGCTACAACGGCGCCGACGGCCTGGCCGCGGCCGAGCAGGCCAGCCCGGACGTGATCATCACCGACATCGGCATGCCCGGCATGGACGGGCACGAGGTCTGCCGCCGCCTGCGCGCGCGGGCCGACGGCGCAGCGCTGCGCATCGTGGCGCTGACCGGCTGGGGCACCACGGAGGATCGCGAGCTGACCCGTCAGGCCGGCTTCGACCACCATCTGGTCAAGCCGGTGACCGCGGCCAAGCTGCGCGAGGCGCTGGCGGCGGTGACCGAACGCGCCTGAGCGGGCATCCGCTCAGGTCGGGATCGGCCCCGGCGTCCGGCTGTCAGGCGATCCCACGTCCTGGCGTTTCTCGAAGAAGCCGCACGCCTCCTCGGCCGGCATTGGGCGGCCCAGCAGATAGCCCTGCAGCAGGGTGCAGCCCAGCTCGGTGAGCAGGGACTGCTGGGCCGGGGTCTCCACGCCCTCGGCGATGACCTGCAGCCCCAGCGAGTGGCCCAGCGCGATGATGGCCGACACGATGGCGGCATCGTCGCCACCGCGCTCGAGGTCCTGCACGAAGCCGCGATCGATCTTCAGTTCGCTGGCTGGCAGCTTCTTCAGATACAGCAGGCTCGAGTATCCGGTGCCGAAATCGTCGATGGAGATGCTCACGCCCATCTCCACCAGCCGCTGCAGGATTGCCAGGCTGGCCTCCGCATCGTGCATGGCCATCGATTCGGTGATCTCCAGCACCAGCGCGCTGGCCGGCAGGCCGTGGCGGCGCAGGGCCTGCGCCACGTCCTGGTAGAGCTGGTCGGAATGGAACTGGTTGGGCGAGAGGTTCACCGCCACGCTCTGCACCTCCAGGCCCTGGGCGCGCCACTGGGCGAGCTGGCGGCAGGCCTCGTCCAGCACCCAGCGGCCCAGCTCGATGATCAGACCGGACCGCTCGGCCAGCGCGATGAAGTCGCCGGGCATGATCAGCCCGCGCTGCGGATGCTGCCAGCGCACCAGCGCCTCCACCCCGATCACCGGCCCGTCCGGTGCGCGCAGCTTGGGCTGGTAGTGCAGGCGCAGCTCGTTGCGCTGCAGGCCGCGGCGCAGATCTTGGATCAGTGCGATGCGCGCATGCGCGCCGTGGTTCATGCCCGGCTCGAACAGCTGGTAGCCGTTGCGGCCGCGCTCCTTGACCGCGTACATCGCCGCATCGGCGTTGGCCAGCAGGTCGTGGGCGACGGTGCCGTGTTCGGGATACAGCGCCGCGCCGATGCTGGCCGACACGGCGATCTCGCCGCGGTCCAGCTCCAGCGGCACGCTGGCCAGCTCCATCAGCAGCTCGGCGATGCGCATCGCGTCCTGCGGCGCCTCGATCGTGCTGAGCACCACGAATTCATCGCCGCCGAGTCGGGCGATGGTGGCGTGCGGCGAGAGGCGCCTGACCAGCTGCGAGGAGAACTGCAGCAGCAGCCGGTCGCCGATCTGGTGGCCGTAGGCGTCGTTGATGCCCTTGAAGCCGTCCAGGTCGACGAACAGCAGGGCGAAGCGCCCGCCCTCCCGCTCGGCCGCCGCGATGGCCTCGCCCAGCCGCTCCTCCAGCAGGATGCGGTTGGGCAGGCTGGTCAGGCCATCGTGCAGGGCCAGATGGCTCAGTTCGCTGTTGGCCTTGGCCAGCGAGGCGGCCAGCAGCGCGGTGCGGTCCTGCAGGCGCCGGTCCAGCACCGAGGTCATCAGCGCGATGCCCAGGATGGCGAAGGTCGCCATGCCGATCAGCGCCGCCAGCACCGGCGGGGTCAGGCCGTTGTGCAGGGCGGCGCCGCACACGCTTCCGGGCGGAAAGCGCGCCGCCGCCATGCCGGTGTAGTGCATGCCGGCGATGGCCAGGCCCATGACGCTGGCGGCCGCCAGGCGCCACGGCAGCAGGTGGCTGAGGCGCTCGTTGCGCAGCCGGAAGAAGATCCATAGCGCCGCGGTGGCCGCCGCGATGGCGATCAGCACCGACAGGGCGAACCACAGCGGGTCGTAGTCGATCCCCGGCTGCATGCGCATGGCGGCCATGCCCACGTAGTGCATGGCGGCGATGCCCACGCCCATGATCGTCCCGCCACCGAACAGCTGGCTGGCCGGCAGGGTCTCGCGGGTCACCATCCACAGCGCATAGGCCGAGGCCACCACCGCGATCAGCAGCGAATACAGCGTGATCAGCAGGTCGTAGCCCTGCGGGATGGGCAAGCGGAAGGCGGTCATGCCGATGAAGTGCATCGACCAGATGCCGAAGCCCATCGCACAGGCGCCGCAGACCAGCCAGCCGCGCGCGGCCCGGCCGCTGCTGGCGGCGATGCGCCCGGTGAGGTTCAGCGCCACATACGAGGCGAAGGCGGCCACGATGAAGGACGCGACCACCAGGAGAGGGTTGTAGATACCGGACATGCGACTGACGACTTCGGCTCGGGGGAGGGCACCGCGACCAGCCGATCAAGCAAGGTCCATGCCGATCCCGGCGCGTCCCGTGCGGGCTGGATCTGGCGGTCGCACGCCCCCTCGGGCCTGCCGGCGCCCGGCGGAATGTGACCTGGCGCGTCATCGCTCTGTGACAACGCCCGCAACGAAAAGCCCCGCCGAGGCGGGGCTTTCGTGGTCTCGACCCGGGCCTGGGATCAGGCCTCGACGTCTTCCTTGTAGGCATCGACCGGGATGCAGGCGCACATGATGTGCTTGTCGCCGTAGACGTTGTCCACGCGCGCCACCGGCGGCCAGTACTTGGCCTGGCGCAGCGAGGGCAGCGGAAAGGCCGCCAGCTCGCGCGGGTAGGCGTGGGTCCACTCGCTGCCGGAGACCTGCACGGCGGTGTGCGGGGCGTGCTTGAGCGGGTTGTCCTCGCGTTCCAGGCGGCCGTCCTCGACAGCGCGGATCTCCTCGCGGATCTGGATCATGGCGTCGATGAAGCGGTCCAGCTCGTGCTGGGACTCGCTCTCGGTCGGCTCGACCATCAGCGTGCCGGCGACCGGGAAGCTCAGGGTCGGGGCGTGGAAGCCGAAGTCGATCAGGCGCTTGGCGATGTCTTCGGCGCTGATGCCGGTGGTCTTCTCCAGCGGGCGCACGTCCAGGATGCACTCGTGCGCGACCAGCCCGTTGCGGCCGGTGTAGAGCGTCTTGTAGTGCGGTGCCAGGCGCTTGGCGATGTAGTTGGCGTTCAGCAGCGCCACCTGGGTCGCCTTGCGCAGCCCGGCGCTGCCCATCATGGTGATGTACATCCAGCTGATCGGCAGGATCGAGGCCGAGCCGAAGCTGGCCGCCGAGACCATGCCCACCTCGCCCTGTCCGCCCAGCGTGCGCGGCAGGAACGGGGCCAGGTGCGACTTGACCGCGCACGGTCCCACGCCTGGGCCGCCGCCGCCGTGCGGGATGCAGAAGGTCTTGTGCAGGTTGAGGTGGCTCACGTCCGAGCCCCACTTGCCCGGCTTGGCCACGCCGACCAGGGCGTTCATGTTGGCGCCGTCGGTGTAGACCTGACCGCCGTGCGCGTGCACGGCCTCGCAGATGGCCACGATGTCCTCCTCGAACACGCCATGCGTGGACGGGTAGGTGATCATCAGCGCGGCCAGGCGGTCGGAATACTTCTCGGCCTGCACGCGGATGTCCTCGACATCGACGTTGCCGTTGGCATCGCACTTGGTGACCACGACCTTCATGCCGCACATCTGCGCCGAGGCCGGATTGGTGCCGTGCGCCGATTCGGGGATCAGGCAGATGTCGCGATGGCCCTCGCCGCGTGAGCGGTGGTAGGCGCGGATCGCCAGCAGGCCGGCGTACTCGCCCTGCGCGCCGGAGTTGGGCTGCAGGCTGACCGCGTCGTAGCCGGTGCACTCGACCAGCATGGCCTCCAGTTCGTCGATCAGCTGGCGGTAGCCGGCCCACTGCGCGGCCGGGGCCAGCGGATGGATGGCGGAGAACTCGGGCCAGGTCACCGGGATCATCTCGGCGGTGGCGTTGAGCTTCATGGTGCAGCTGCCCAGCGGGATCATGGTGCGATCCATCGCCAGGTCCTTGTCGGCCAGGGCGCGCATGTAGCGCAGCAGCTCGTGCTCGCTGTGGTGGGTGTTGAACACCGGGTGCTGCAGGAACGCGCTGGTACGCACCAGGCCCTGCGGCAGCGCATCGGCGCTGGCCGCGTCCAGCGCGTCCACGTCGACCTCCACGCCGAACAGCTTGCCCAGGGCGACGATGTCGGCGCGGGTGGTGGTCTCGTCCAGGCTGATGCCCAGCGCCTCGCTGTCGATCGCGCGCAGGTTGATGCCGGCCTGCAGCGCACGGGCGTGCAGCGCGTCGGCATCGACGGCCTTGACGTGCAAGGTGTCGAAGAAGTGCTCGCCGACCTGCACGCCCGCCCCGCGCAGCGCGGCGGCCAGGATCGCCGCCAGGCGATGGGTGCGGCGGGCGATCCGGGTCAGGCCTTCGGGGCCGTGGTAGACCGCGTACATCGAGGCCATCACCGCCAGCAGCACCTGGGCGGTGCAGATGTTGGAGGTGGCCTTCTCGCGGCGGATGTGCTGCTCGCGGGTCTGCAGGGTCAGGCGGTAGGCCGGGTTGCCCTCGGCATCGATCGACACGCCGATCAGGCGGCCGGGCATCGAGCGCTTGAAGGCGTCGCGACAGGCCATGAACGCCGCATGCGGGCCGCCGAAGCCGAACGGCACGCCGAAGCGCTGCGAGTTGCCGACCACGATGTCCGCGCCCCATTCGCCGGGCGCGGCGATCAGGGTCAGTGCCAGCAGGTCGGTGGCCACGGCCACCAGGCCCTGGCGCGCATGCACCGCGTCGGTCAGCGCCTGGTAGCCGGCGAGCGTGTCGAACGAGAGCTGGCCGAAGGTGTCCGGGTACTGCAGCAGCACACCGAAGGCATCGGCCTCCATCGCCTGGGCCGGGGTGCCCAGCTCCAGCACGATGCCCAGCGGCTCGGCGCGCGTGCGCAGCAGCTCCAGGGTCTGCGGGTGCACCGCGTCGTGGACGAAGAAGACATTGGACTTGGACTTGGCCGAACGCTTGGCCAGGGTCATCGCCTCGGCCGCGGCCGTGGCCTCGTCCAGCAGCGAGGCGTTGGCGATCTCCATGCCGGTCAGGTCGGCGCACAGAGTCTGGAAGTTGATCAGCGCTTCCATGCGGCCCTGCGAGATCTCGGCCTGGTAGGGCGTGTAGGCCGTGTACCAGGCGGGGTTCTCCAGGATGTTGCGCAGGATCACCTTGGGCGTGTGGGTGCCGTAATAGCCCTGGCCGATGAAGCTCTTGAACACCTGGTTCTTCCGCGCGATGGCGCGGATCTTGGCCAGCGCCTCCTCTTCGGTGATCGCCTGGGGCAGGGCCAGGGCGGCGGGCGACTTGATCTTGCCCGGGACGATGGCGTCGGTCATCGCATCCAGGCTGGGGTGGCCGACCGCCTCGAGCATCTGCGCGATCTCGGTGTCGTTGGGGCCGATATGGCGTTCGACGAACGCGGCGTGGTGTTCGAGGTCGCGCAAGGACGGGGAGGGCTGGGACATGGCAGGCATCCGAAGAAGAGGGCACGCGGGATGGAACGGACCTCCCCTCCTGGCCGCGTCCCCCCGCGCGAAGCGGAGATCCGGCGCCGGCCTGCGGCCTGGCCGCGGGCAACGTCGCCGGGTTCCCGCTTGCGCGGGAACGACGAGCGGATGGAAGCATCCTCTCGCGCCCCTCTGTCCTTCTGCCTGAGAGTTTGGAGGCGCGCTGGACTGCGCCTTGTGCCCCTTCGGCGCCGGCGCCGACCCTTGCGGGCGGCCGGTCTCTCCAGAGTGTGTGCTGCCTGCGGTGGTATCGGGCCTGAGCGATTACGGGCGTTGCGCCTTCGGCAGCGGTGCGGGCCTGGCATGGCCCCGCGCCGCTTCTCCCACCTGTGTTGCCCTGGCGATTATACGGGCCGCGGACGGGTGCGTATCGCTTGCGGCAGCGCGAGCCGGGCGAGCCCTGTTCAGTGCCGTGCGGCAAGACGCTGTGCGCAGCGCCTATCATGGGCACCAACCCGCCTTCCTTCCCCGTCACGCCGCGCCCTGCGCGCGGCGCGCCCGCCGTGCCGTCCGCGCGGCAGGCCCCCGCTTTCCCGGACCCCCGCATGCCGTTGCCCGCCACCTCGACGCGTCGTCTCGCCCTGCTGCTGGCGGGGCTGGCGATGTTCGGCCCGTTCTCCATCGACACCATCTTCCCGGCCTTCCCGCAGCTGGCCCGGCGCCTGGGCGTGGACCAGACCGCGGTGCAGCAGACCGTCAGCGTCTATCTGCTGGCCTATGGCGTGATGAGCCTGGCCCATGGCGCGCTGTCCGACGCGTTCGGGCGGCGGCGGGTGATCCTGGCCGGGCTGTGCGTGTTCGTGGCCGCCTCGGCCGGCTGCGCGCTGTCGCGCGATCTGGGCACGCTGCTGCTGTTCCGCGCGCTGCAGGGCTTCTCGGCCGGCGCCGGCATGATCGTCGGCCGCGCGGTGATCCGCGACCTCTACGCCGGCCCGCTGGCGCAGAAGCTGATGAGCCAGGTGTCGATGATCTTCGGCATCGCCCCGGCCATCGCGCCGATCATGGGCGGCTGGATCCTGGGCACTGGCCTTGGCTGGCCGATGATCTTCTGGTTCCTGATGGTCTTCGGCCTGCTGCTGTTGCTGGCCACCGCGGCCTGGCTGCCCGAGACCCTGCCCGTGGACGCGCGCACGCCGCTGTCGCCGCGCGGGCTGGCGCGGCGCTATGCCTCGATCGGGCTGGACCGGCGCTTTCAGCGGCTGGCCGCGTCCGGCGCGCTGGCCTTCGGCGGGGTCTTCCTCTACATCGCCTCGGCGCCGGTGTTCGTGCTCGAACTGCTGGGCAAGACCGAGCAGGAGTTCGCTTGGCTGTTCCTGCCCACCATCGGCGGAATGACCCTGGGCGCGTGGCTGTCCGGGCGCATGGCCGGCAGGATGAAGCCGGCCGCCCAGGCGCGGCTGGGCTTCGTCTGCTGCGGCGTGTCCGGCGTGGCCAGCATCGTCTACGCGCTGCTGGCGCCGCGCCTGCAGGTGCCGTGGGCGGTGCTGCCGATCTTCGTGGCCGGCACCGGCATGGGCCTGGTGTTCCCGATCCTGGCGCTGGCGGTGCTGGACCTGTACCCGCATCAGCGCGGGCTGGCGTCCTCGTTGCAGGCCTTCGTGCAGCTGATGGTCAGCGCGCTGGTCGCCGGCGTGGTCTCGCCGCTGGTGGCGCATCACCCGGTCAAGCTTGCGCTGGCCGCCAGTGCCTTCTTCCTGGCCGGCTGGCTGTGCTGGAAGGCCGACCGCCGCGCCGGCCGCCGCCTGCCGCGCCAGGACGCGATCACCCCGCGCCTGGAGCCGCAGGACAACGTCTAGAAGCCCAGCGCCGCTCAGGCCGGCGGCAGCGCGATCGCCTGGCCCTCGACGCAGGCGATCAGCCGCTCGCCCGGGGCCAGGTCCGGCACCACGCCGGCGGTGAACTGCGAGAACGCCGGCAGCACCGTCATCTCCTGGCGCAGCAGGAAGGCCGGCCAGCGCACCGTGGTGCCCGGCGCCTTGAACACCGGATGCAGATGGCCGCACAGCACGTGCCGCTGCGGGTCGGGCTGCGGGTGGTGGCGCAGCACGAACGGCCCGTCCTCGACACTGTCCGGAAACACCTCGAAGCCCAGGTCGGCGGCGGCGTCCAGGTCGCGGTCGTGGTTGCCGGCCAGCGCGATCACGCGCAGGTGATGGTGCTGGCGCCGCCACCGGTCCACATGTCCGCGCCAGCTGGCCTGCGGCGCCGGGCCGTGCAGCACGTCGCCCAGCACCCACAGCTCGTGCGCGCCGGTGTGTTCGACCAGCGCCGCCAGCCGGGCCAGGTCGTGGTGGGTGCCGCCGCTGGGCAGGGCGATGCCGGCGCGACGGAAGATGTCGCCCTTGCCCAGGTGCAGGTCGGCGATCAGCAGGCGCCGGCGCGCGGGCCAGTACAGCGCCCGGTCGCCCAGGGCGCGCATCGGTTCACCGGCCAGCATCAGGTCCAGCTCAACGGCCATGCTTGCGTTCCAGCTGCTGCGCGGCGCGCTGCACGCGCGTACTCCAGTCCTCGGTGCTGAGCTGGCCGCGCAGGCTCTCGGCCCACAGCGGGAAGGACAGCGGCGTCAGGCTGGCCGGGGTGCACAGCCGCAGCTGGCGCCGGGCGCAATCGTGCAGGGTGTCGGTGAGGCGGTCCAGCTCCAGCACGCCGCTGAACAGCTCGCGCTGGGCCTGGTGCAGCAGCAGGTGGTCGGGGTCGTGGCGGGTCAGCACGTCGAACAGCAGCCCGCTGGAGGCCTGCAGCTGGCGCATGCTGCGCGGCGTCTTGCCGGGCAGGGACGGCGGCAGCAGGCCGGCCACGCGCGCGATCTCGCGGAACTGGCGGCGCGCCAGCTCGCCCAGGTTGAGGCTGGCGGTGAGGTCCTCCAGCAGCCGCGCGGGCGAGAGCAGGGCGCGCAGGGTGTCCTCTTCCAGCTCGACCGCATTGGCGGGCGAGAGCACCAGCCCGTAGTCGTTGGCGGCGAAGGCGAAGGTGTTGGCGTGCAGCCGGCCCCAGCGCAGCGCCAGCAGCGCGGCCAGGCCCTCGTGCACCTGGCGTCCGGCGAAGGGGTACAGGAACACGTGCAGGCCATCGCGCGCCTTGACCCGCTCGCACAGCAGGCTGCCCGGCGCGGGCAGGGCGGACAGGCGCGCCTGCAGGGACAGCAGCGGGGCGATCGCGCGCAGCTCCGGCGCGGCGTGGTCGCCGCCGAAGACGGCCTCCACCTCGTGCCCCAGCTCGGAGGACAGCGGCATGCGCCCGCCCATCCACTTGGGCACGGTGCCGTCGCCGCGCTTGGCCACGCGCACGTAGGCGGTCATGTCTTCCAGGCGCACCAGTTCCAGCGTGCGGCCGGCGAACTGGAAGCGGTCGCCGCGCCGTAGGCGGCCGACGAACTGTTCCTCGATCGAGCCCAGTCCGCCGCCGCGCAGGAACTTCACCTGCACCGCACCGTCGCTGGTGATGGTGCCGATGGACAGCCGGTGGCGCAGGGCGACCTTGCGGTCGTGCACGCGGTAGACGCCGTCCTCGTCGTGCACCACCTTGTGGAAATCCGGGTAGCGGTCCAGCGCGCTGCCGCCGCGTTCGATGAAGTCCAGCACCGCGCGCCAGGTGACCTGGTCCAGCGCGGCGAAGGCCTGGGTGTTGCGCACCTCGGCCAGCAGCGCGTCCGCCTCGAAGCCGCCGCCCAGCGCCAGGGTGACGCAGTGCTGGGCCAGCACGTCCAGCGACAGGCGCGGGGCGTGGCGCGGCTCGATCGCATTGCGGGCGATGGCCTGGCGCGCGGCGGCGTATTCGACCAGTTCCAGCGCATGGGTCGGCACGCACACCACGTGGCCGGCCTCGCCCGGACGATGGCGCGCGCGGCCGGCGCGCTGCAGCAGGCGCGCGATGCCCTTGGGGCTGCCGACCTGCAGCACCTGGTCCACCGCCGGGAAGTCCACGCCCAGGTCCAGGCTGGAAGTGGCCACCACGCAGCGCAGCGTGCCGGCGCGCAGGCCGGCCTCGGCCTGCGCGCGCAGCTTGGGACCGAGCGAGCCGTGGTGCAGGGCCAGGGTCTCCAGCGCCTCGGGCCAGACCGAGGCCAGCGCCTGGTGCCACAGCTCGGCCTGCGCGCGGGTATTGGTGAACACCAGGCTGGTGCGCACCGACATCAGCTTGTCCAGCACGCGCGCCAGCTGCGCCAAACCCAGATGGCCCGACCACGGGAAGCGCTCGCCCGCCTTGGGCCGCAGGGTCTCGATCACCAGGGTGCGGGGGCGGACGCCGGAGACGAGTGCAAAGCTGGGACCGGGGACCGGGGACCCGGGACCCGGGAGTGAAACAGAAGCGTTGGCTTGCCCAGTGGCCGTGACACGTGCGGTCAACGCTTTCCCGGGTCCCGGGTCCCGGGTCCCCGGTCCCGCCTCCACCACCGGCATCAACGCCCCCGCAGCCTCCTCCAGATTCCCCAGCGTCGCCGACAGCCCCCAGGTCCTCATGCGCGGCGAGAGGGCGCGCAGGCGGGCCAGTGCCAGCTGCAGCAGCACGCCGCGCTTGTTGGGCAGCAGCTCGTGCCATTCGTCGACGATGACCGCGCGGATCTGGCGCAGCTGGGGTGCGGTGTCGGGATAGGACAGCAGCAGGGCCAGCGACTCGGGCGTGGTCACCAGCACGTCCAGCTTGCCGGCGCGGGCCAGGCGCTTGTCGCGCGCGCTGGCATCGCCGGTGCGCTGGCCGACCTGCCAGTCCAGGCCGACGCCGGCGATGGCCTCGCTCAGCGCGCGGGTGGTGTCGGCGGCGAGCGCCTTGAGCGGGGTGATCCACAGCACCTGAAGGGGGCGGACGCGGTTGTTCTTTTTTTTGGGGGGCGGGGTGGGTTCTGCGTCCATCGCGCCGTGCGACGAGGTGCCTTCCGGAGCCAAGGCCATCTGAGGGGCCGGATCAGGGCGTGCGCCTCGCGCTGTTTCGGTCCTGGCTTGCGGGCGCAGCCTCACCCCAACCCCTCTCCCGGGGGGAGAGGGGCTTGCGGCGGCTTCTTGCAGGGCTTCGAGTAGCGGGCCGCCGAAGGCGGCCAGGGTCTTGCCGCTGCCGGTCGGGGTGTGCAGCAGGCCGGAGCGGCCGGCCAGGTAGTGCTGCCAGACCTCGCGCTGGAACGGCAGCGGCTTCCAGCCGCGCGTGCCCAGCCAGGCCTGCAGCGGCGCGTCGAAGGCGCGCGCGCGCGTCGGACGCGTCGCCTTCGGCTGCGCCTCGTCAGTGCGGCCGGTCGCCGCGGTCTTGCGGGGCGTCACCGCGCCAGCGCCTTGAGGTCTTCCAGCCGGTCGGCCTGCGCCATCGGCTTGTCGTGGCGCCAGCGCAGGATGCGCGGGAAGCGCGTGGCCACGCCGGACTTGTGCCGCTTACTCAGGTTGACCGCCTCGAAGCCCAGTTCGAACACGTGGTGCGGCGTGACCGCGCGTACCGGCCCGAAGCGCTCTGTGGTGTGCGCGCGGATCCAGCTGTCCAGCTTGAGGATCTCCGTATCGTCCAGCCCAGAATAGGCCTTGGCCACCGGCACCAGCGTGTCGCCGTCCCACAGGCCGAAGGTGTAGTCGGTGTACAGCGTGCTGCGCCGGCCGTGACCGGCCTGGGCGTAGAGCAGCACGGCATCGATGGTCAGCGGATCGATCTTCCACTTCCACCAGTCGCCGCGCCGGCGGCCGCCCTGGTAGGTGGAACTGCCGCGCTTGAGCATCAGCCCCTCCACGCCGCGCGTGCGCGAATCCTCGCGCAGCTGCGCGGCGGCGTCCCAGTCGGCGGCCTGGACCTGCGGGGACAGGACGATGCGCGGATCGGCGTGCGCGGTGAGCAGCTGTTCCAGCAGGGCGCGGCGCTGGTCCAGCGGCTGCTCGCGCAGGTCCTCGCCATCCAGCTCCAGCAGGTCGTAGGCCTGCACGCGCGCGGGCGTGTCGGCCAGCGTCTTGGCGCCGGGCTTGCGACGCTGGATGCGGGTCTGCAGGGCGGTGAAGGGCAGCGGCGCGTCTTCGCCGGCGCGCCAGGCCAGCAGCTCGCCGTCGATCACGCAGTCGCGCGGCAGCGTGGCCGCGGCCGCTTCGATCTCCGGGAAGCGCCCGTCCAGGCGCTCCTCGCCGCGCGACCACAGCGCCACCTCGCCGTGGCGGCGGATCAGCTGCAGGCGGATGCCGTCCCATTTCCATTCCAGGCGCCAGTGACCGATGTCGCCCAGCGATCCGACCTCGGCCTCCAGCGGCGAGGCCAGGAAGAACGGATACGGCTGCTGGCGATCGCCAGGCAGCTCCTCGTCGGAAAGCAGGTCCTGCAGGAACTGCGGCGTCGGCGCCCAGGTCCCAAGCATGCGCTGGGCGATGCGTGCGATGTCGATGCCGCTCATCTCCGCCAGCGCCTGCTGCACCAGCCGCTGCGACACGCCCACGCGCAACGCGCCGGTCAGCAGCTTGTTGAATACCAGCCGCTGCGCATAGGGCAGGGCATGCCAGGCCTCGACGATGACTGCGCGGCGCACGGCTTCGTCCCGGTTGGCCACCGGCAGCAGACGCTCCTCGATCCATTCGGCCAGGCCCACGTCCGGCGGAGGGGCGGCCGGGTCGTCCAGCAGCAGGGCCAGGGTCTCGGCCAGGTCGCCGACATGGTCGTAGCTGTCGTCCACCAGCCAGTCCGGCGTGGCCGATTCCTGCGCGATCCACGCGCGCAGCTCGCCGGTGCCGGCGATCTTCTGCCGCGGGCCGGTGATCTTGCCGCCGGCCAGCAGGTACAGCGCCCACACCGCATCGCGCGGCGGCGCATCGCGGAAATAGGCGATCAGCGCCGCGCGCTTGTCCAGCGTGGCGGTGCTCTCGTCCAGCGCCTTGTACAGCTCGGCAAAGCGCTTCATGCCGACCACCGGCCAGACACGTCCATCTCTCCGTTCTCGCGCATCCACACCGCGTCATTCCCGCGCACGCGGGAATCCAGGGACTTTGCTTTCGGTCCCACGGCACAGCCGCACGATGAGGACGAGAACGCGCCGGCGCAGGCAGCAAGGCGAGCGCGCGAAGGCGACAACACGGCCCGCTTCACTCTTCGCTCCCGTAATCGGTGCGGAAGGCTTCGGCCGCGATGCCGGCCTCGTTCATCGCGCGGATGATGGCGTCGGTGTTGCCGTGCGTGGCGATCACCCGACGCGCACCGGTCTCGCGCACGGTGCGCAGCAGATCCGGCCAATCGGCGTGGTCGGAGACCACGAAGCCGCGATCGTAATTGCGCCGACGACGGTTGCCGCGCACGCGCATCCAGCCCGAGGCGAAGCCCTGCTGCGCCTTGCGGAAGCGCCGGATCCACGGGCTGCCCGCCGCCGACGGCGGCGCCAGGATCAGCTGGCCGGCGTAGTCGCTGCCCTTGGCCGTCTCCGACACCGGCAAGGTGTCGAGCATGGCGATGCCCGCGCCGCGATAGACCTCCACGCCGGCCTGGATCGCGCCGTGCAACAGCGCCGGCTGATCGTCCAGGTCGCGCAGCTCGGCCAGCAGCCGCTGCGCCTTGCCCAGTGCGTAGCAGTAGAGGATCGCCGCCTCGCCGCGCTGCGCGCAGTGCCGGCGCCAGGCGACGATCTCGCGCGCGACCTCGGTCGTGTCCGGCCAGCGGTAGATGGGCAGGCCGAAGGTCGCCTCGGTGATGAAGGTGTCGCACTGCACCACCTCGAACGGCGCGCAGGTCGGGTCCGGCTGACGCTTGTAGTCGCCCGAGGCGACCCAGACCTGATCGCCCACTTCCACCCGCACCTGCGCCGAGCCCAGGACATGGCCGGCCGAATGCAGCGACAGGCGCGCATCGCCGATCCGGAAGGCCTCGCCGTAATCGTGGATGGCGTAGTCCTGCTCGCCCAGCCGCCACTGCAGGATCGGCAGGCTCTCGCGCGTGGCCCAGTAACGGCCCATGCCGGTGCGCGCATGGTCGCCGTGACCGTGGGTGATCACCGCGCGCGGCACCGGCCGCCAGGGGTCGATATGGAAATCGCCGGCCGGGCAATACAGCCCTTCGGGACGCAGGACGATCAGGTCGTTTGAGGCTTGGGCCATGGTCGGGAGGGTGCGGACTGGGATGTGCACAGGCCGCCAACGTTGGGACGGGCCGTCTCAGAACCTGAGATCGAACCCGAACCGCAGCTGACGCATCGGGCTTACGCCACCACAACACCCCCGTGGGCAAGCTGCAGACAAGCAGACCCGGGAGGACTCATGAAAACAACGCTGCTACCCATGCTGCTGCTTGCGCTGAGCGCCTGCGCACCCGAGGCGCCGCAGGCCGACGCACCGGTTGCTTCAGCGCCTGCGGCTTCCACGACACCGGTCGCATCGATGCCGGCCTCAGAACCGGCTGCGCCGCAGGCGTCGGACAAGGACGCCGAGGTCGATGCCCGCATCGATCAGGTCCTGGGCGACCACGCGGCCTATCGCAGCGTGTTGGAGCGGCTGCAGGTGGCAGTCAAGGCGGACGACCGACCCGCCGTGGCGGCGCTGATGCGCTATCCCTTCGAGGTGCGCCTGGCCGATCGCAAGCGGCGCATCGACAACGCGCAGGACTTCGTCGCGCAGTACGAGCAGATCCTGACGCCCGCCATCGCGCAGGTCATCACCGCCCAGCGCTATGGCGCGCTCCAGGTGAACCAGAACGGCGTGATGCTGGGCAGCGGCCAGGTGTGGATCAACGGCGTGTGCAACGACGCGGCCTGCAAGGATGTCGACGTCAAGGTCGTCGCGCTGCAGCAGGGCGGCTGACCGTTCCTGCGGCACAATCGGCGCGGGAGGACACCGATGATGGAACACCGCGCCACGCCTGCCTTCGAGACCCACACGGTCGACAACCAGCCGCCGGAGTTCGCGCCGCGCGATCTCTGGACCGACGATGTAGTGCTGCGTGAGGGCTGCATGCGGGAGGGCGCCGGCGACTTCGCCGCCGCGCTGCGGGCCTATGGCGCACAGGCAGGCAGCGAACTCTATGCCCTGGGCTTCGACGCCAATCGTGACAAGCCGCGGCTGAAGACGCACGACCGCTTCGGCCGGCGTATCGATCTGGTCGAATTCCATCCCGCCTATCACCAGTTGCTGCACGCGGCCAAGGCCGGCGGCGTCGCCGGGCTGTCCTGGCACACGCCCCGGCCGGGCGCGCATGTCGCCCGGGCCGCGCTCAGCTATCTGCATCACCAGGCCGAGGCCGGCACCAGCTGCCCGTTGACCATGACCCACGCCGCGGTCCCGGTACTGCGCCGCGAGCCCGCCTTGCGCGAATGGGCGGAAAAGGCCGCCGCCCCGCACTACGACCCGCGCGATGTGCCCATCGCCGACAAGGCCGGCATCACGCTCGGCATGGGCATGACCGAGAAGCAGGGCGGCTCGGACGTGCGCAGCAACGCTACGCGCGCCACGCCGCTGGCGGGCGAGGGCGAGTACGCGCTGGTCGGGCACAAATGGTTCTTCTCCGCGCCCATGTCCGACGGCTGGCTGGTCCTGGCCCAGGCGCCGGGTGGCCTGAGCTGCTTCCTGATGCCGCGCCGCCTGCCCGATGGCGAGAAGAACGCCTTCCGGCTGATGCGGCTCAAGGACAAGCTGGGCGACTGGGCCAACGCGTCCAGCGAGGTCGAGTTCACCGGCGCCTGGGCACGGCGCATCGGCGAGGAAGGGCGCGGCGTGGCCACCATCCTGCAGATGGTCATGCTCACCCGGCTGGACTGCATGCTCGGCGCCACCGCCGAGATGCGCATGGCCCAGGCCCAGGCCGTGCACCACGCGCGCCATCGCGCCAGCTTCGGCCAGCCGCTGGCCGCCCATGCGCTGATGCGCAACGTGCTGGCCGACCTGACGCTGGAATGGGAGGCCGCGCTGGCCCTGGCCCTGCGCGTGGCCGGCGCGGTCGATCGCGGCGCGGACGATCCGCACGAGGCCGCGCTGGCGCGCGTGACCACCGCCATCGGCAAGTACTGGCTGTGCCGCCGCGCGCCGGCCTTCGTCAACGAGGCGCAGGAATGCCTGGGCGGCGCCGGCTACGTCGAGGAATCGATCCTGCCGCGCCTGTTCCGGCAGTCGCCGCTCAACGGCATCTGGGAAGGCAGCGGCAATATCCAGTGCCTGGACGTGCTGCGCGCCTTGGGCAGGGAGCCCGACTGCGGCCAGGCGCTGCTGGACGAGCTGAACGCCGCGCGCGGGCAGGATCACGACTACGACCGCCAGCTGGACCTCGTCGCCGCGCAGCTGGCCGGCCGCGAACTGATCGAATCCGGCGCGCGCCTGCTGGTCGAGCGCCTGGCGCTGTTGCTGCAGGCCGGCGTGCTGCTGCGCACGGGCAGCCCCGTGGCCGAGCCGTTCTGCCGCTCGCGCCTGGGCGGCGCGCACGGACTGGCGATGGGCACGCTGCCGGCGGAGACGGATTTCGCGCGCCTGATCGGGCGTGCGCTTCCCTGAAACAAGTTTCAGCGGTTGAGCACCCACTCGCGAACGGCATCGATGTCGCCGGGTTCCACGTCGATCAAGAGTGCCGCGAGTGATACATGGCCCGATGCAGCCGCACTGGCGGCCAGCGCGCTTGCACAGAGTTCCACGCTTGCGCCCGCCGAGACTGCTTGAGCGGCCAGATGGGGCATCAATTTCAGGGCATCAAAGTAGGGTGCTTCGAGCGCGCTGGGAATTTCGATGCGCCGTTCGCCGCGTGCGATCTCAATGCACGCAGGAAGTAGGAAATAGCTGAAAGTTGCGCGCGTTGGGTCACTTTGGAGCGCCGCGACAAGATGAGGCACCGCCGCGAATGAGGCTGGGTAGACATCGCCTTGATGGCAAAGTGCGCTCCACAGCGAAAACCATGGCTCCGACTGTGGGTTGCTCTCGTCCGGGAAGTTGCGCAGCTGGCGGAGAAGCGCAGGGATGTCCTCTGCGCTCCCGTACGCGTGCCGGAGTTGGGTCCAATCGGTCGAATCGAGCGGCACCATTCGATCTCTCCACCGATCTGAGCGTCAGCGATCGACGCCCACGCCCTTGGCCATCGCGCGCGAGCCGGTCAGGATCATGCGCAGCATGGTGGAGAGCTGGCCGATCAGCTCCGGATCGCGTTCGCGCGGCAGATCCATGGCGCTGGCGCCGGCGGCGAACACCAGGCGGGTGATCGCCTTGGAGACCAGGGCTGGCTGGTGCAGGGTGGCGCCCTCGGCCGCCGCCAGGCGCACCAGGTCCACCTGCAGCTCGTCCTCGAAGTAGGTGAGCTCGCGCTCGACCGCCGCCTTGAACGCGTCCGAGCCGACCATGCCCTCGCGCAGCATCACGTGCAGCAGCTTGTCGTCGGCCCGTAACTGCTCCATGAAAGTCTCCACCGACAGGCGGATCACGCTGCGGTCGGTCGAGGCCGCGCGCTGGCGGGCCTGGCCGATGATCTGGCGCAGCGAGCGGCCGGCCAGGTCGATCAGGGCCACGGCCAGCTCGTCCATGTCGCGGAACTGGCGATAGAAGCTGTTCGGCGCGATCCCGGCCTCGCGCGCGACCTCGCGCAGGCTCAGCGAGGACAGGCTGCGGTGCGGGCCGACCAGGCGCAGGGCGGCGGCCAGCAGGTCCTGGCGCGAGATGGCGGCGCGGCGGCCGCCGCTGGCGTCGTCTGAGCTGGGGTCGATGGCGGCGGACTCGGTAGCGGGCACTGCGGATCCTGGTCCGTGCGGGGCGCCGCCATCATAGCCCCTCACATGAATATACAAGTGTATAGACATCCGTTCTCACGCCTGTATAGTGCATGGTCATGAATGCGATCCGTCGTCCTCGTTCCAGCTCCCCGGTCCAGCGCGTCGCCCGTCGCCTGGTCGAGCCGGCGGTCTTCGACTTCTGGGCCAGCCGGGTCCACCCGCTGTGGAGCTGGGAGCGCCCGCTGGCGCGCCTGCGCGAGCGCCGCCAGGCCGCCGAAGGCGCGGTCACGCTGGTGCTGCAGACCAACCGCCATTTCGCCGGGTTGCGCGCCGGCCAGCACATCAACCTGGGCGTGGAGCTGGACGGCGCCCGGATCACCCGCAGCTACAGCCCCAGCAAGGTCGCCGGCAACCGGATCGAGATCACCGTGCGTGAGGTCGAAGGCGGGCGGGTCAGCCAGCACCTGTGCCGGCACGCGCGCATCGGCGAGGTGTTCACGCTGGGCGCGGCCTTCGGCACCATGACCCTGCCGGCCGCCGTGCACGGGCCCTGGCTGTTCCTGGCCGCCGGCAGCGGCATCACGCCGCTGATGGCGATGCTGCGCGAGCTGGACGCGGCCGGCATGCCGGTCGAGCTGGACCTGGTGTACTGGGCACGCACCCGCGCCGAGGTCTGCTTCGCCGACGAGCTTGCCGCGCTGGCCGCGCGCCATCGCGGTCTGCGCGTCCATCTGCGGCTGACCCGCCAGGCCGATGGCCCGGCGGCGCCGCGCATCGACGACACCGACCTGGCCGCGCTGGTGCCCGAGCTGGGCCATCGCCAGGTGTTCGCCTGCGGCCCGCACGGCTTCGTCCAGAGCGCGCGTGCGCAGCTGGAAGGGCGCGTGGTGCGGTTCGAGGCCGAGGCCTTCACCCCGCCGCGCGCGCTGCCGGGCGAGGGCGGCAGCGTTGCCCTCACCCTGTCACGCAGCGGGCGCACGCTGACCGTGCCGCGCGATGCGTCGCTGCTGGAGGCGCTGGAGGCGCAGGGCCTGCGCCCGGCCTCGGGCTGCCGCATGGGCATCTGCAACACCTGCGCCTGCACCCGGCGCGAGGGCATCACCCGCGACACCCAGACCAATGCGCGTTCGGGCGAGCCCGACGCCACCGTGCGCCTGTGCATCAGCGCCGCGGCCACCGACCTGACGCTGGACCTTTAGATGAGCAAGCACAACCGCCCCCTGTCCCAGGACGAGCTGCAGCGCTTCGGCGCCGAGCTGGACGCCCTGCGCGCCCGCACCGTGGCCACGCTCGGCGCACGCGATGCGCGCTACATCCGCCGCGCAGTCGCGGCGGTGCGCTGGAGCGGCGCGCTGGGCCGCATCGCGCTGTTCGCCGGCGCGGTGGGCGGGGCCTTCGTGCCGGCGCTGCTGTGGCCGCTGTGCGTGCTCGGCACCGCGCTGCTGGCGCTGTCCAAGATCCTGGAGAACATGACCGTCGGCCACAACGTGATCCACGGCCAGTACGACTGGATGGGCGATCCGCAGCTGCACAGCCGCAGCTACGAGTGGGACATCGTGGCCACCAGCGAGAACTGGAAGAAGACGCACAACTTCCGCCACCACACCTACACCAACGTGCGCGGGCTGGATGACGACATCGGCTACGGTCTGCTGCGCATCTTCCCCGAGCAGCGCTGGAAGCCGTTCTACCTGCTGCAGCCGCCGATCGCGGTGGTGTTCTGCCTGCTGTTCGAGTGGGGCGTGGCGATCCAGGACCTGCGTCTGGGCCGCTGGCTGGCCGGCAAGATGAGCTTCAGGCAGCTGCGCGCGCAGTTCGCGCCGGTCGGCCGCAAGATGGGCCGGCAGGTGCTGAAGGACTATGTGCTGTTCCCGGCGCTGGCCGGGCCGTGGTTCCTGCCGGTGCTACTGGGCAACCTGGCGGCGAACATGCTGCGCAGCATCTGGACCTATGTGGTGATCTTCTGCGGTCACTTCACCGCCGATGCGGAGACCTTCCCCAAGGATTGCGTGCGCAACGAGAGCCGTGGCCACTGGTATCTGCGCCAGCTGCGGGGGTCGTCCAACATCTCCGGCGGTGCGCTGGTGGACGTGCTCACCGGCGATCTGAGCCACCAGATCGAGCATCACTTCTTCCCCGACATCCCGGCCAACCGCTACAGCGAGATGGCGGCGGAGGTGCGCGAGATCTGTGCGCGCTACGGGCAGCACTACAACACCGGCTCGCTGTTCAAGCAGTTCAGCCAGGTGGCCTGGCGCATCGTGCGCCATGCGTTCCCGAGCCGGCCGCGCCGGGTGCGCGCGCTGGTCGAGGCGCCCGCGGCCGGCTGAACCGCGCCGCGGGTGCGGAGCGGGCTTCACCGCGCAGCCAGCGGCATCGCGCTAGCGTGGCCGCACACTCACACAAAGGAGTTCGGTCATGCTCAACCGGACCGTCATCCTGTCGATCGCGGCGCTGCCGATCCTGGCCGCCGCGCCGCTGGCGCAGGCGCAGCAGCTCAACCAGCCGCAGCCGGTGCAGATTCCCAATGCGCGCGATGCCTCCGGCACGTCTCCCCAGCGCAGCACCGGGGTGCGCTCGGACGCGGGCCAGCGTGCGACCACGCCGCCGGTCAGTCCCAAGGGGCCTGCTACGGATGCGCAGCGGCCCACGCAGCCCAGCAGCGTCACGCCCACCGCGCCGGCGACGCCCGCACGCGTGATCGATGCGCAGGGCCGGCTGGTGCCGGGCGCGGTGCAGGTTGGTAACAACCAGGTGCTGGACCCGAAGACCGGGCGGATCTATCCAGTGACGCCAGCGGGTGACGGGCTGCGTATTGCGACGCCACCCAAGCCTTGAGTGCTTTAGGGCTTTTAAGAGAAGCTACGTCAGAAAAGCCCGGTGCAAGCCGGGCTTTTTTTGCGCGTTGTGGCTCTTCGCCTGATCAGTGGCGAGAGGGGGAGGGCGCTGACTTCGGAGGGGCAGCGGTCCGGCGGGCGGCGCCCGCTTATCCCTCGATCAGGGCATCCTGCCCTGACTCGGGCGCTCGGCGTCCTGCCTCGCTGGGCGCGGACACCGCCCGCCGGCCCGCTGCCGTGGGCGTCATGGATGGGGCTTCGGTTCGAAAGAAATCCTGATCTATTCGCCGCAAAGCCTCGATTCTGCCGCGCGTGGTACAGAGCGGACAGAATGAATCGCGGCGGCGCGCTTGGTGCTCGCGGAGCGCCAACCGAATCCCACCTGTAGAGCGGAGCTTGCTCCGCTGCGTTTCGTTCGGTTTGTGGGGAAGGCCCAAGCGGAGTCCCCAAGAGGGGATTGCCACAAGCTCCGCTCTACAGGCAGGCCGCTGCGCGATTCGAGGAGGCAGTTGTTCCCACCTGGCCGTGAGGCGCGGTCAATCTTTTCCCATTCAAGCGTTGGCCATCGAGGGGGGAGCCGAGCCGAGGGGCCGCGCTCGGCGTGGTCGAGGCGGGTGGGCGAAATACGCTCACCGCCGCCCACTCATCCCGTCGACAGAGTCGCGTCACCGCCCTGCGGCGACGCGACTTACCTGCTGCGCCGGAAGCCCTCAATCCGCCTTCGCATCCAAACCGCGCTTCTCCAGCAACGGTTCGATCCGCGGCGCGTGTCCGGTGAAGTCGACGAACAGCTTCATCGCGTCCTGGCTGCCGCCCTGGGAGAGCAGGGTCTTGCGGAAGCGGTCGCCGTTGGCGCGGCTCAGGCCGCCGTGCTGCTTGAACCACTGCTGGGTGTTCGCATCCAGCACCTCGGACCAGATGTAGGCGTAGTAGCCGGCCGAATAGCCGCCCATGATGTGGCTGAAGTAGGGCGTGCGGTAGCGCGGCGGCACAGGCGCGTAGGCGATGCCATCGGCCGCCAGCGCCTTGGCTTCGAAGTCCACCACGCCGGACGCGGCCGGGACCTGGTCCTCGGTGATCTGGTGCCAGCGCTGGTCCAGCATCGCCGCGCCCAGGTATTCGGTGGTGGCGAAGCCCTGGTTGAACTTGGCCGCGGCCACGACCTTGTCGAGCAGGGCCTGCGGCATCGGCGCGCCGGTCTGGTGATGCTTGGCGTAATGGCGCAGGATCGCCGGATCGTCGGCCCACATCTCGTTGACCTGCGAGGGGAACTCGACGAAGTCGCGCGGCACGCTGGTGCCGGAGAAGTAGGGGTACTTCACGTCGGAGAACATGCCGTGCAGGGCATGGCCGAACTCGTGGAAGGCGGTGGTGACCTCGTCCCAGGTCAGCAGCGTCGGCTGGCCGGCCGGCGGCTTGGGGATGTTGAGGTGGTTGGCCACCACCGGCTTGTCGCCGGTCAGCGCGGACTGCGACACGTAGGAATTCATCCACGCGCCGCCGCGCTTGGACGCGCGCGCATAGGGGTCGAAGATGAAGATCGCCAGCTGCGAGCCGTCGGCATCGAACACGTCGTAGACGAAGGTGTCGGCGTGGTACTTGGGCAGGTCGTGGCGCTCCTTGAAGCTCAGGCCGAACTCCTGGTTGGCGGCGTAGAACACGCCGTTTTCCAGCACGTTGCGCATCTCCAGGTAGGGCTTGAGCTGGGACTCGTCGAAGTTGTACTTGGCCTGGCGCACCTTCTCGCTGTAGAAGGCCCAGTCCCAGGCGGCCAGTTCGAAGCCCGGCTTGCCGGCGGCCTTCTGCTCGGCGTCGATCATCGCCTGCAGGTCGGCGGCCTCGCGCTTGGCGTTGGCCACGGCAGCCGGGGCCAGCTTGCCCAGCATCGCGTTGACGGCCTCGGGCGTCTTGGCGGTCTGGTTCTCCAGCGAGTAGGCGGCGTAGTTGGGATAGCCGAGCATCTTCGCCTTCTGTGCGCGCAGGGTCATGATGCGCGAGACGATGGCGGTGTTGTCGTAGGCGTTGCCGCGGCTGCCGCGGTTCACCGAGGCCTTGAACAGCTGCTCGCGCGTGGCCCGGTCGGTCAGATGGGTCAGCGGCGGCTGGCCGGTGGTGTTGAGCAGGGTCAGCACGTACTTGCCGGGCAGCTTGCGCGTCTTGGCTTCGTCGGCCGCGGCGGCGATCTCCGCCGCGCTCAGGCCGTCGAGCTGCCTGGCATCGTCCAGCACCAGGGCCGAATCGTTGACCTCGGCCAGCACGTTCTGGCTGAACTTGGTCGACAGCGTGGCCAGCTCGGCGTTCATCGCCTTCAGGCGGGTCTTGTCCGCGTCGGAGAGCTTGGCGCCGGAGCGCACGAAGTCGCCGTAGACCTTCTCGACCAGGCGCAGGCTCTGCGGATCCAGGCCCAGGCCGGCGCGGCCGTCGTAGAGGGTCTGGATGCGCGCGAACAGCTTGCCGTTGAGATTGATCGCATCGCGGTGCGCGGCGAACTTGCCGGCGTAGTCGGCCTGCAGCTGCTTGCGCGTGTCGTTGGTGTCGGTGCCGACCAGGTTGAAGAACACCGAGGTCGCCCGATCCAGCAGCTGGCCGCTCTGCTCCAGCGCCACGAAGGTGTTGTCGAAGCTCGGCTTGGCCGGGTTGTCGGCGATCGCCGCGATCTCCTTGAGCTGCTGCGCCATGCCGGCATCGAAGGCCGGGGCGAAGTCGGCGTCGGTGATCTTGTCGAACTGCGGGTAGTGCAGCGGCAGCGGGCTTTGGACGAAGAACGGATTGCTGGCCTGGCTGGCGGCGGGCGTCGCGGAGGTCTGGGCGTAGGCGGGCATGGCGGTTCCAAGGGCGAGGGCGAGCGCCAGGGTCAGGCGGTGGGTCATGTGGCTCCGGATCGGGGTGGTGGACATCGACCCCCGAGGCTAACCGGGACCCGGCGCCGCAGCCCATGACCGAAGGCATGGACTGACGCAATCGTCACGCGTGACCGGCCACCCTCGATAGCCTAAAATTTGTGACGTAACTCACATAACATTAGGTGGGGCGCCGTCATGGCGCCTATGATCGGTCGGCCAGGGACAACGGAAGGTAGGCATGCGGGGTGTTTTCGAATTCGCGGCGCTGGACATCAATGGCCACGAGCAGCCGCTGGCCGACTGGGCCGGCTCGGTCCTGCTGATCGTCAATGTCGCCTCCCAGTGCGGGTTCACGCCGCAGTACGGCGGCCTTGAGCTGCTGTGGCAGCAGTATCGCGATCGCGGGCTGGTGGTGCTGGGCTTTCCCTGCGACCAGTTCGGTCACCAGGAGCCGGGCGACGAGGCGCAGATCCGCGCCTTCTGCAGCCTCAACTACGCGGTGACCTTCCCGATGTTCGCCAAGGTCGATGTCAACGGGCCGAACGCGCATCCGCTATGGCAGCGGCTCAAGCACGACCGGCCGGGGGTATTCGGCACCGAGCGCATCAAGTGGAACTTCACCAAGTTCCTGGTCGGCCGCAACGGCCAGGTCCTGCGCCGCTATGGATCGCGCAACGCGCCCGCGTCGTTGGCGCGGGACATCGAGGATGCGCTGGGCTGAGCGCGCGCAGCGACTCCTGCCTGCTAACCGTCTCTCAGATCAAGCCGCGGCCTACTTGTAGAGCGGAGCTTGCTCCGCTGCTCTTCGTTCGGTTCGTGGGGGAAGCCCCAGCGGAGCAAGCTCCGCTCTACAGGGAGCCGCCATCGGCCAGAGGGCCACAAAGGCGGCGTTCACGGCGAGGCTTGCCGACTACTTCTCGACGAAGGCGCGCTCGAACACGTAGTGGCCGGGGCTGCCGATGCGCGGGGAGGCCTCGAAGCCGCGGCTGTCCAGCAGCGTGCGCAGGTCGGCCAGCATCTGCGGGCTGCCGCAGATCATGAAGCGATCCCGCGCCGGGTCGATCGGCGGCAGGCCCAGCGTCTGGGCCATCTGCCCGCTGCCCAGCAGCTCGGTCAGCCGGCCCTGGTTGCGGAACGGCTCGCGCGTCACCGCCGGGTAGTACAGCAGCCGCTCGCGCAGCAGCTCGCCCAGCAACTCGTGCTGCGGCAGCTCGCGCTCGAAGTAGTCGCGGTAGGCCAGATCCTGCTCGTAGCGCACACCGTGGGTGAGGATCACCTTGTCGAAGCGCTCATAGGTCTCCGGGTCCTTGACGATGCTCAGCCACGGCGCCATGCCGGTGCCGGTGCCCAGCAGGTACAGGTGCCGGCCCGGGTGCAGGTCGGAGATCAGCAGGGTGCCGGTGGGCTTGCGCCCGATCAGGACGCTGTCGCCAGGCCGGATGTGCTGCAGGCGCGAGGTCAGCGGGCCGTTGGGCACCTTGATGCTGAAGAACTCCAGCTGCTCTTCCCAGTTGGCGCTGGCGATGGAGTAGGCGCGCAGGAGCGGGCGGGTTTCGCCCTCCAGGCCGATCATCACGAACTGGCCGTTCTCGAAACGGAAGGCCTCGCTGCGCGTGGTGGTGAAGCTGAAATAGTCGTCGGTCCAGTGACGGACCTCAAGCACCGTTTCGGCGCCATAAGCGGAAGACATGGGCGGATCGTGTTGGGCAGGGGAGAGGAACGCGTTCCAGTATAGCCGCGAAGATGAGATTGGTTCTCATATCCGCGCGCGTTGGCCGACGGGGCGCCAGGCGCGGACGCGCGAGCCCGCGCGTCCGCCGGCCGGATCAGCCCTGGCCGCCGCCCCGCGGACCGCGACCGCGCGGCGCGCCGCCGGAACGATTGCCGCCCGGGCCGCGGTTGCCACCCGGACGCGGGCCGTTGCCGCCGGGGCGGTTGCCGCCGGCCGGACGACCGCCGGGGCGGGCCTGGCCCTGGCGCTGGCCGTACGGGCTATAGCTGCCGGGCGTGGCGTGGTCGGACGGGAAGCTGGGCGCATTGCCCGGATGCCCGTACGGCTTGGCCTTGCGCTGCTGGCCCTGGCCGGCGCCCTGGCCGCGCGGACCGCGCTCGTCGCCGAAGCCGCCGCCATAGGGGCTGTTGCCGCCGCCACCACCCGGACCGCGGCGCTGGCCGCCGGCCGGCTTGCCGCCGAAGGGCTTCTTCGGGCCGGCGTTGCGGTGGCCGCTCGGGCCGGTGTCCACGCCGTCGGGCACGTACCAGCTGCGGAACGCGGCCGGGTTGCCTTCCGGCAGCGGCTTGGGACCTTTTTCCTTGCGCTGCTTGAACGGCTTCTGCGACTGCTTGGCCGCCGCTTCGCCGCTGACGGTCAGGCCGCCCTTGAAGCCGCCGCCCTTGCCGCGGCCACGGCCGCGATCCTCGCGCACGTTGTCGAAGCGGCGCAGCTCGCGACCTTCGTCGGCGGTGCTGTGGCCGTTGACGTAGGCGTTGCCGGCACCGCGCGCATTGATCTGCAGCGTGGCCTTGGCCGCCTTGCGCTGGCCGATCACCGGCTGCAGCGTCAGCGCGGCCGGGGCGCCGTCCTCCAGGCCCAGCTGCTTGCGCAGCGCCTGGACCTGGGCGTCGGGCAGCTCCTGCGACTGGCCGCGCAGCAGCGGCTGCGGCAGTTCGATGGCGCCGTAGCGGATGCGCTTGAGGCGGCTGACCTGGCAGCCCTGCGATTCCCACAGGCGGCGCACCTCGCGGTTGCGGCCCTCGCTCAGGGTCACGCGGTACCAGTCGTGCGAGTCGGTGCCGCCGATGCGTTCGATCTCGTCGAACTTGGCCGGGCCGTCCTCCAGCGCCACGCCGCGGCGCAGGCGATCGACCAGGTTGTCCGGCACGGTGTCCTGGCCTTCCGGGGCGCGCACGCGCACCACGTACTCGCGGCTGACCTCGAAGGAGGGGTGCATCATCGCGTTGGCCAGCTCGCCGTCGGTGGTCAGCAGCAGCAGGCCGGTGGTGTTGATGTCCAGGCGGCCGATGGCGATCCAGCGCGCGCCCTTGAGCGCGGGCAGGGCCTCGAACACGGTCGGCCGGCCTTCGGGATCCTCGCGCGTGGTCACCTCGCCCTCGGGCTTGTTATAGATCAGCACGCGGGTGGGCTCGGTCAGCGCGCTGGCCACGAAGCTGCGGCCGTCCAGCTCGACGCGGTCGCCGCTGCCGATGGACATGCCGATCTGCGCGGTCTGGCCGTTGACCTTGACCAGGCCATCGGCGATGCGCTGCTCCAGCGCGCGGCGCGAGCCCAGGCCGGCCTGGGCCAGCACCTTGTGCAGGCGCTCCTCCAGGCGGACTTCGGGGGCTGCGGCGGCGTCGCGCTTCAGCGAGAGCTTGCTGCGGGGGGTGTCACTCATGTTTGTGCTCCGACGAGACCGCATCGGCGTCGTCTTCTTGGTGGGTGGTGGAAGCCGGCGCGTCGGTCTGCGGCGCGTCGGTGGGTTCGGCCGCGTCCGCGATGGGCGCGTCGAGGTCGGGGGCGTCCTGCGTGGCCGGCGGCGGCAGGTCGCCGTCGGCGTCCGGCGCGTCCTGCGCCGGCGGGGAATCGGGGGAGGCCGGCTGTTCGCCGTCTTCGTCGGCGCTGGCGGCGTCATCGGCCGGCACGGGCTCCGCATCCGTATCCGCATCCGCGTCGGGCTGGCCCTCGGCGGCGGCGCGGGCCGGCAGCGGGGCGCCGGGCAGCGGCAGCTGCGGGTCGAGCTCGGCGATGTCCTTCAGCTCGGACAGCGGCGGCAGTTCGTCCAGGCGCTTGAGCCCGAAGTAGTCCAGGAAGCCCTTGGTGGTGCCGAACAGCGCCGGCCTGCCGGGCACGTCGCGGTGGCCGACCACGCGGATCCACTCGCGCTCTTCCAGCGCTTGGATGATGTTGCTGCTGACCGCCACGCCGCGCACCTGCTCGATCTCGCCGCGGGTGATCGGCTGGCGGTAGGCGATCAGCGCCAGGGTCTCCAGGGTGGCGCGGGTGTAGCGGGTCTTGCGCTCGGTCCACATGCGGCTGACCCAGGCGTGCACGTCCGGCTTGACCTGGTAGCGCCAGCCGCTGGCCACTTCGACCAGCTCCACGCCGCGCTCGGCGCAGGCCTGGGCGAGCTGTTCCAGCGCCAGGTCCAGGCTGCCTTCCGGCGCCGGGCGGTCCTCCGGGAACAGCTCGGCCAGCTGCGCCAGGCTCATCGGCTGGGCCGAGGCCAGCAGCGCGGCCTCCACGATGCGGTTGATCAGGCCCTGGTCCGCCTGGGCGACCGGGGCGGTCGCGGTGTCCGTATCGAAAGCGTCGTCGTCGTGCATGCGAGGGTCTTGGCCGCGCCGTCAGCGCGTGCGGGTCGTGGTGGCCGGCGCGCTCATGCGTCGTTGGCCGCGTCGGTGTCGTCGAACTCGCTGGAGAACTGCAGCGGCTCGTTGGTGTTGTTCAGCGCCAGGGACTTGATGTAGATCGGCGCCAGCGGGGCCTCCTGGACGATGTCCAGCAGCTGCTCCTTGGCCAGCTCCAGCATCGCCAGGAAGGTCACCAGCACGCCGAGCCGGCCCTCGGCCACGGTGAACATGGTCTCGAAGCGGTGGAACTTGCCGTCCTCCAGCCGCGAGAGCACCTCGCCCATGCGCTGGCGCACGCTCAGCGCCTCGCGCTTGATCGCATGGCCGGAGAACAGCTCGGCGCGCTTGAGCACATCGTGCAGCGCCAGCAGCATCTCCTTCAGGTCCACCTCCGGCGGCACCTTGATGGCGGTGCGGTCCGGCACATGGGCGTGGGCCACGGCTGTGTCGCGGTCCTGGCGGGGCAGGGCGTCGATGTCCTCGGCGGCCTGCTTGAAGCGCTCGTACTCCTGCAGGCGGCGCACCAGGTCGGCGCGCGGGTCGCCTTCCTCGCCGTCCTCGGCCTGGGGCCGCGGCAGCAGCATGCGCGACTTGATCTCGGCCAGGATCGCGGCCATCACCAGGTATTCGGCCGCCAGCTCGAAGCGCAGCTCCTGCATGACGTTGATGTAATCCACGTACTGGCGGGTGATCTCCAGCACCGGGATGTCCAGGATGTCCAGGTTCTGCCGGCGGATCAGGTACAGCAGCAGGTCCAGCGGGCCCTCGAAGGCATCGAGGATGACCTCCAGCGCGTCCGGCGGGATGTACAGATCCTGCGGGATCTGCAGCACCGGCTGGCCATGCACCATCGCCAGCGGCATCTCGTGCTGCTGCGGGCTTTGCGGCTTGTCGGTGGAAGCGGTCGCGTCGGGCGCGGATTGCGATGTCATCGAGGGTCGAAAGCGGGTCGCGTCAACACTGCGGTCCGGACCGGTTGGCGTGGGGGAACGCCGGGGCCGGCCCTGCGATTGCCAGGGGGCATGCGCTTCCCGCAAGGGGCGGCGCCGGGGTACTGCAGGTGGTCAAGCCTTGCGTGGGCGGTCGCGGTGCGCACGTCAGCCAATGCGGCGCTCGCCTGTGGGGAGGGCGGCGGGCAACGAAGGATCAGGTGGTCTGGCCTCAAGGACGCGCTTGGCAGCGTGTGGGTCGCGGGCAGGTCCGGGCGGGCCTGGGCGATGGCCGCTGCGGGTCGTGCCGTGCCAATCAGGTTCGCAGAGTACGGTTTGGCCGGCCGCCTGTCCAGCGCGGGCGCATCCGTACAATCGCAGGCCCATCCGAAGTCCAGCGGTCTTAATGCCATGTGGTACGCCATCGAAGGCCATGATGTCCCCGATTCCCTGCCGCTGCGCCAGCCGGCGCGCCCGGCGCACCTGGCGCGGCTGCAGGCGCTGCTCGATGCCGGCCGGCTGCTGGTGTGCGGGCCGTGCCCGGCGATCGATTCGCCCGATCCCGGGCCGGCCGGCTTCAGCGGCAGCATCGTGATCGCGCAGTTCGACTCGCTGGAGGACGCCCGCGCCTGGGCCGATGCCGACCCCTACGCGCTGGCCGGCGTCTATGCGCGGGTGGACGTGCGTCCGTTCCTGAAGGTGCTGCCGTGAGCGAGGCAACGCGGATCGAGCGCATCCGCCAGGCGCTGGACGCCGGCCTTGCGCCGACGGTGCTGGAGCTGGAGGACGAGAGCCACCGCCACGCCGGCCACGCCGGCGCGCGCGACGGCCGTGGGCACTTCAAGGTGCGCGTGGTCAGCGAGGCCTTCGCCGGCAAGCTGCCGCTGGCCCGGCACCGGCTGGTGTATGCCGCGCTGGGCCCGATGATGCAGACCGACATCCATGCCATGAGCATCGTCGCCCAGACCCCGGGCGAGGCCGCCAGCGCCTGAGCGGGCGCGGGTTGCCCAGGCGTGCGACGGCACCGATTTCGCGGGCTTTTGATCCGGCGCCGCCCTAGCATCGGCCCAAGGTAGGATGGACCGCGCGGAGTGGAAGCGCTTACATTCCGCGCCAGAACCAGTCAGCCAGACCGCGGAGGGCGGATGTCGCGCAACGGAACCATCACCATCCGGGATGTGGCGCGCGAGGCGCAGGTCTCGGTGGCGACCGTCTCGCGGGCGCTCAACGGCCACGACAACGTCGCCGAGGAGGTCCGCAAGCTGGTCCTGGAGACCGCCCGGCGCCTGCGCTACCAGCCGCATGCCGCCGCGCGCAGCCTGAGCAGCCGCAGCACCCAGACCATCGGCGTGGTCCTGCCGGACCTGTACGGCGAGTTCTTCTCGGAGCTGATCCGCGGCATCGACGGCGTGGCGCGCGAGCACCGCCGCCATCTGCTGGTGTCCAGCTACCACGGCGCCCAGGACGCCCAGGGCGCGGCGCTGCGCGCGATGCGCGGGCGCGTGGATGGGCTGCTGGTGCTCTCGCCCTATGCCGACCAGCCGGGCTTTCTCACCGACAACCTGCCCGATGGTCTGCCGGTGGTGCTGATCAACACGCACCTGCCGCACGGCGACTACCCGGTCCTGAACATCGACAACCACGGCGGCGCGGTGGCGATGATGCGCCACCTGGTGGCCATCGGCCGCAGGCGCATCGCCTTCATCGCCGGGCCGGCCTGCAACTTCGACGCGGCCGAGCGGCTGCGCGGCTATCGCGACGCGCTGGCCGAGCTGCTGCCCGGGGTGGCCGAGCAGGTGCTGCCGGGGCGGTTCGACGAGGCCTCGGGCATGGAGGCCGGCACCGCGCTGCTGGCGGCCGGGAGCCGGCCCGATGCGGTCTTCGCCGCCAACGACACCATGGCCCTGGGCTGCCTGTTCGCCTTCAACCAGGCCGGGGTGCGCGTGCCGCAGGACATCGCCCTGGCCGGGTTCGACGATGTGCCGGTGGCACGCTTCGTCCACCCGCCGCTGACCACCATGCGCATCAGCATCGCCGAGCTGGGCGCCAACGCGCTGCGGCGGCTGCTGCAGGACATCCAGGCCAAGGCGCCGCTGGCGCTGCCCGATCCCGCGCCGCTGGTGCCTGAACTGGTGGTGCGCGACTCGGCCCCGGCGGCCGCGGCGCTCTGACTCGGCAGGCCACGGCTGTTAACCTTGCACCACCCCCGCACCGCTTTCGTTTTGCGCCGGACTTCGTTTGCAGGTGTAAACGTTTACATGGATCTTGAGCCTTGAAGACGCGTCGACGCCTCACCTCGCTGCTGCCGCTGACGGCATCGGCCTTGGCCGTGCTGCTGGCGGCCTGCCAGCAGCAACCCGAACCCACGCCCGTCAAGCCGGTCAAGGTGACCGGGCGTCCGCCCGTCGAGCTTCCCGTGGAAGACAAGAAACCCGAATTGCCCGCGCTGTTCCGCGACATCGAGCGCCGGACCTTCCAGTTCTTCTGGGACACCACCAACGAAAGCAACGGCATGACGCCGGACCGCTATCCGTCGCGGCCGTTCGCCTCGGTGGCCTCGGTCGGGTTCGCGCTGACCGCCTATCCGATCGGCATCGAGAACGGCTGGGTCAGCCGCAGCCAGGCGGTGGACCGCACGCTGACCACGCTGAAGTTCCTCTACGAGCTCAAGCAGGGCAAGCAGCCCACCGGCACGGCCGGCTACAAGGGCTTCTACTACCACTTCCTGGACATGCAGACCGGCCAGCGCTTCTCCAGCTGGGTGGAGCTGTCCACAGTGGACACCTCGCTGCTGCTGATGGGCGTGCTGTTCGCCCAGTCCTATTACGACGGCGATGACCCGCGCGAGAAGCAGATCCGCGACCTGGCCGAGCAGATCTACCGGCGCGTGGACTGGACCTGGATCCAGCCGCGCTCGCCGCTGATCTCGATGGGCTGGTTCCCCGAGAGCGGCTTCATCAACCACGACTGGACCGGCTACAGCGAGGGGATGATGGTCTACATCCTGGCGCTGGGCTCGCCCACCCATGCGGTGGAGCCCGACGCCTGGCAGGTGTGGACGCGCACCTACAACGAGATCTGGGGCGTCTATCAGGGCCAGGAGTATCTGTCCTACGGCCCGCTGTTCACCCATCAGTACACGCATATCTGGGTCGACTTCCGCGGCATCCAGGACGACTACATGCGCGAGCACGGCATGGACTACTTCGAGAACAGCCGCCGCGCCGCCTATGCCCATCGCCAGTACGCGATCTCCAACCCGATGAAGTGGAAGGACTACGGCGAGAACGTGTGGGGCCTGACCGCCTCTGACGGTCCCCAGCAGACCCAGCAGGAGTACCGCGGCGAGATGCGCGAGTTCCGCCACTATTCCTCGCGCGGCGCCGGCCTGCGCGACAACTTCGACGACGGCACCATCGCCCCGACCGCGGCCATCGCCTCGCTGCCGTTCGCGCCGGAGATCGTGATCCCGGCCACCGAGGAGATGCACAAGCGCTTCGGCGACTACATCTATTCCAGCTACGGCTTCCTGGACGCGTTCAATCGCAGCTTCACCTACGACATCCCGATCAAGACCGGTCGCGTGGTGCCGGACAACGGCTGGGTCGGCAGCGACTACATCGGCATCGACCAGGGCCCCATCCTGACGATGATCGCCAACTATCGCGACGACTTCGTCTGGAACGTGATGAAGAAGAACCCGCACATCCGCAAGGGACTGGAGCGGGCGGGCTTCACCGGCGGCTGGCTGGCCGGCGAGGACAAAGGCAAGGACGACAAGGACAAGCGCGCGCAGGCCGAGGCGGCCAAGACCGCGCAGGCGCCGGGCCAGATGGACGCGGCCACCGCGCGCGCGCTGGGCACGGCCGAATCGCGCGTGCCCAATTCGCAGTCCGAGCCGCAGCAGCAACAGCAGCAGCGCCCGCAGCAGCCGGGTTGAGCCGCGCATGAGTCCATTCCGCTTTTCCCCGGTGCGCGGCGCGCTGGCGCTGGTGCTGCTGGCGGGCATCGCGGCCGTGCTGGCGGCCTGCGCGCCGCGCGATGCGCAGCAGCGCACGACGGTGCGCTTCTGGGCGATCGGCCGCGAGGGCGAGGTGCTCGGCACGCTGCTGCCCGAGTTCGAGGCCGCCCATCCCGACATCCGCGTGGATCTGCAGCAGATCCCCAGCACCGCCGCGCACGAGAAGCTGCTGACCGCCTTCGCCGCCGACACGCTGCCGGACGTGTGTCAGCTGGGCAACACCTGGATCGCCGAGTTCGCCACGCTCAAGGCGCTCACGCCGCTGGAGCCCTACGTGCGGCGCTCGACGGTGGTCAAGCAGGACGACTACTTCCCCGGCATCTGGCAGACCAACATCATCGACGGGCAGCTGGTGGGCATCCCGTGGTATGTGGACACGCGCCTGCTGTTCTATCGCAAGGACATCCTGCGCGAGGCGGGGGTGAAGCTGCCGATCACCACCTGGGCGCAGTGGGACAAGGCGATGGCGCAGATCAAGGCGTACGTCGGGCCGGACCGCTATGCCATCCTGATGCCGCTCAACGAGTTCGAGCAGCAGCTCTCGCTGGCCCTGCAGCAGAACGATCCGCTGCTGCGCGACCACGACAACCGCGGCAACTTCGAGAGCCCCGGCTTCCGCGCGGCGCTGGCCTTCTACGCCAACACCTTCGCCCAGGGCTGGGCGCCGAAGATGTCCGAGACCCAGGTCTCCAACGTCTGGGACGAGTTCTTCCGCGGCACCTATGCCTTCTACCTGTCCGGGCCCTGGAACATCCGCGAGTTCCGCATCCGTGCGCCCGAGGCGCTGAAGGACCAGTGGGGCACGATGGCGCTGCCGGGGCCGCACGGCCCGGGCGCGGGCATCGCCGGCGGTTCGAGCCTGGTGATCTTCCAGAGTTCGCGCCACAAGGAGGCGGCGTGGAAGCTGATCGAGTTCCTCTCGCGTCCGGACATCCAGCAACGCTTCCACGCGCTGATCGGCGACCTGCCGCCGCGCCGCTCCACCTGGCATACGCCGCAGCTGGAAGGCGATCCGCTGGCGCGCGCCTTCGCCGACCAGCTCGAGCGGGTCAAGCCCACGCCCAAGGTGCTGGAATGGGAGCGCATCGTGCAGGAGATGCGGCTGGTGACCGAGCGGGTGGTGCGCGGCGGCGAAAGCCAGGACGCGGCGGTGGCCGACCTGGACCAGCGCGTGGACAAGATCCTGGCCAAGCGCCGCTGGATCTATGAGCGCGACCATCCCGGCAGCGACGCCAAACAGACGGAGACCGCCCGATGAACCGTTCGCTCGCCGGATGGGTGTTCACCGCGCCGGCGCTGATCGTGCTGGGCGTGTTCTTCGGCCTGCCGGTGCTGGCCGCGCTGGCGCTGAGCGTCACCGACTTCGATCTCTACGCGCTGGCCGATCCGCACAACCTGCGCTTCATCGGGCTGGACAACTACATCGACCTGCTGCGCACGCCGATGTTCTGGAAGGCGCTGTGGAACACCAGTTACTTCGTGCTGGTGGGCGTGCCGCTGTCCATCGCCGCCTCGCTGGGCGCCGCGCTGCTGCTCAACGCGCCGGCCGCGCGCTTCCGCGCGCTGTTCCGCACCGCGCTGTTCGCGCCGGTGGTGACCACGCTGGTGGCGGTGGCAGTGATCTGGCGCTATCTGTTCAACACCCAGTACGGGCTGGTCAACTACGTGCTGGTGCACCTGGGCGTGCCGGCACCGGACTGGCTGGGCGACCCGCACTGGGCCATGCCGATGATCATGCTGTTCGCGGTGTGGAAGAACTTCGGCTACAACATGGTGATCTTCCTGGCCGGGCTGCAGGCGATCCCGCACGACCTCTACGAGGCCGCGCGCATCGACGGCGCCAACCGCTGGAAGCAGTTCTGGCACATCACCCTGCCGATGCTCGGCCCGGTGCTGCTGGTGGTCGGGGTGATCACCATCTCCGGCTACTTCCAGCTGTTCGCCGAGCCCTATGTGATGACCCGCGGCGATCCGCTGCAGAGCACGGTGAGCGTGCTGTACTTCATGTTCGAGGAAGGCTTCAAATGGTGGAACCTGGGCCGCGCCTCGGCGGTGGCCTTCCTGCTGTTCCTGATCATCCTGGCGGTGACCACCGTGATGCTGCGCCTGGGCCGCAGGAAGGGGTTGGTATGAGGGGCTCGCACATGCGCGCCCGGTGCGCGGGAGGCCCGGCATGAGCCGCGAAGTCGGCGGCTCGCGCTGGAACGCGATCCTGGTCAACGGCGGCCTGCTGGCGCTGGCCATCGTCAGCCTGGCGCCGCTGGCGTGGATGGTGTCGGTGTCGTTCATGCCGGCCGGCGAGGCCAGCCGCTTCCCGCCGCCGATGCTGCCCAGCGCCGCGACGCTGGCCAACTACCATCAGCTGTTCGAACGCACCGGCATGGCCGACAACTTCGTCAACAGCCTGATCGTGTCGCTGGCCATCACGCTTGGCTCGCTGCTGTTCAACACGCTGGCAGGTTATGCCTTCGCCAAGCTGCGCTTCGCCGGGCGCGAGCGGGTGTTCCAGGTGCTGCTGGCCGCGCTGGTGATCCCGGCGCAGGTGGCGATGCTGCCGCTGTTCCTGCTGATGAAGCAGCTGCATCTGGTCAACAGCTCCGGCGGTGTGATCGTGCCGGCGCTGGCTACCGTATTCGGCATCTTCCTGGTACGCCAGTACGCGCGCAGCATTCCCGACGAGCTGCTCGAGGCCGCGCGCATGGATGGTGCCGGCGAGCTGCGGATCTTCTTTCAGATCGTGCTGCCGATGCTCAAGCCGGTGCTGGTGACGCTGTCGATCTTCACCTTCATGGCGGCCTGGAACGACTTCATGTGGCCGTTGATCGTGCTGACCGACCAGGATCACTACACGCTGCCGGTGGCGCTGGCCTCGCTCTCGCGCGAGCACGTGATGGACGTGGAGCTGATGATGGCCGGTGCGGTGGTGACGGTGGTGCCGGTGCTGCTGCTGTTCCTGCTGTTGCAGCGGTACTACATTCAGGGGCTGCTGCTGGGGAGTGTTAAGGGCTGAACCTGGTCGCCCGCGGACCAGAGATTCGCGCTCAAGGGCTTATCCAGTGCAAGCAAAGGCTTTCGTGCGGCTGCGCCGCCCGACCTACTTTTCTTTGCTCGTGCAAAGAAAAGTAGGCAAAAGAAAGCACGCCCCCGGCGGCGCGCCTGCGCTTCGCGCAGGTCCGCTGCGGGCCGAGGGATTTTCCGAAGGGACATCCTGTCCCCTCGGAAAACGTCGCACATCCATGTGCGACGCCCTTGCGGGTCTTGTCCTCGGCCCTACGCCGCGCCTTAAGGGGTAAGTTGCAAGGCAGAGCAACAGCTAGAGCAGCTAGAGCAACAGCTAGAGCGACAGCTAGAGCGACAGCTAGAGCTAGAGCGACAGCCCAAGCCGCAGGTTATTTGGCAACCTTCTATGAACTTCTCGATGGCTACTGATATGTCCCGTTGCCGCCCGCTTGTCGCTTTCTTGATCGCGCTTGGCTTGCCTGCGTCTGCGCAAGCGCAGACGCGCGTGCTCGATGCGTTCGACGATCCTTCCACCTGGAAGGTGGTGACCTCCAACCAGGTCACCGCGAGCCTGCGCACGGTGGCGGGTGCCGATGGCGGCAAGGCGCTGTGCCTGGACTACGACTACCACGGCGTGTCCGGCTATGCAGGGCTGCAGCGCCAGGTGGTGCTGGACTATCCGGACAACTACCGCTTCGACTTCCAGCTGCGCGGGGCCTCGCCGGCCAACGATCTGCAGTTCAAGCTCACCGATGCCTCGGGCGACAACGTGTGGTGGGTCAATCGGCCGGCCTATGACTTCCCTGGCGAATGGACGCCGGTGACCTATCGCAAGCGCCAGATCGACAAGGCCTGGGGGCCGGACCCGGACAAGACGCTGCGCCATAGCGCCAAGCTGGAGTACACGATCTACAACAATGCCGGCGGCAAGGGCTCGGTGTGCTTCGATGCGCTCACCTTCACCGCGCTGCCGCCGCAGGACACCAGCCCGCTCACCGGCTCGGCCAGCGCCTCCACCGCCAACGGCGGCAGCAGCGCTGCGCTGGCGGTGGACGGCAATCCGGACACAGCCTGGTATGCGGACTTCGATGCGGCCACGCCGCCGCAGCTGACCCTGGACCTGCACAGCGTGCGCGAGTTCGGCGGGCTCAAGCTGGTATGGAAGCCGGGCGAGCAGGCCAGCGACTACCTGGTGCAGCTGTCCGACGACGGCGTGCAGTGGCGCGACGCGCGCGCAGTGGTCGATGGCGACGGAGGCACCGACTGGATCGCGCTGCCGGAAACCGAAGCGCGCTACGTGCGCGTGCTGCCCGCCGAAGGGCCGCACAACTCCTTCGGCCTGGCCGAACTGCAGGTGCTGCCGCTGGCGTTCTCGGCCACGCCCAACGAGGTGATCAAGACCATCGCGGCGGCCTCGTCCAAGGGCTGGTATCCGCGCGGCTTCAGCGGCCAGCAGCCGTACTGGACGATCATCGGCCTGGATGGCGGCACCGAGCAGGGCCTGATCGGCGAGGACGGCGCGGTGGAGGTCGCGCGCGGCGGCTTCAGCGTCGAGCCGTTCGTGGTGACCGACGGGCGGCTGGTCAGCTGGGCCGACGTCAAGGCCCAGCAAAGCCTGCAGGACGGCTATCTGCCGATCCCCAGCGTGGAGTGGCGCCATCCCGCGCTGGCGCTGACCACCACGGCCTTCGCCGACGGCATGCCGGCCGATTCGCAGCTGGTCGTGCGCTATACGCTGCGCAATCCGGACAGCCGCGCGCATGCGTATCGCTTGGCGCTGGCGCTGAGGCCGTTCCAGGTCAACCCGCCGACGCAGTTCCTGAGCGTGCAGGGCGGGGTGAGCCGGATCGAGTCGATCGCCTTCGACGGCCGCACCGCGCGCGTCAACGGGGCGCCGCGGGTGTACGCCTCGCAGGCGCCCGACGCCGCCTTCGCCACAAGCTTCGACGGCGGCATGGCGGTCTCGCATCTGCTGGATGACGCGGTGCCGGCGCAAGCCGAGGTGGTCGACGAGACCGGCCTGGCCTCCGGCGCCTACGTGTACGAGCTGACGCTGGAACCTGGCCAGTCGCGCCAGTTCGACCTGCGCGTTCCGATGACCGGCAAGCCGCGCTGCTCGAGCAGCGTAACCGCCGCCGACTGCGGCGCGCAGGCGCGTCAGGATGCGGTGGCGGCGCTGTGGCGCGACAAGCTGGACCGCGTGCGCTTCACCGTGCCGGCCGCCGGCCAGCCGCTGGTCGATACGCTGCGCACCGCCACCGCGCACATGCTGATCTCGCGCGTGGGGCCGCGCCTGCAGCCGGGCACGCGCTCGTACAACCGCAGCTGGATCCGCGATGGGGCGATGATCTCCGAAGGCCTGCTGCGCATGGGCCGCCCGCAGGTGGTGCGCGACTACATCGCCTGGTATGCGCCGTTCCAGTTCAAGGACGGCATGGTGCCGTGCTGCGTGGACCGCCGCGGCAGCGACCCGGTGCCGGAGAACGACAGCCATGGCGAGCTGATCTTCGCCATCGCCGACTACTGGCGCTATACCGGCGACACGGCCTTCGTGCAGCGCATGTGGCCGCACGTGGAGGGCGCCTATCGCTACATGGAACAGCTGCGCTTGTCCGAGCGCACCGAGCAGAACCGCGCCAGGGATCCGGCCTTCTACGGGATGATGCCGGTGTCGATCAGCCACGAGGGCTATTCGGCCAAGCCGGTGCATTCGTACTGGGACAACTTCTGGGCGCTGCGCGGCTACAAGGACGCGGTCGAACTGGCCCAGGTCCTGGGCAAGACCGAGGACGCCAGGCGCATGGCCGCCTCGCGCGATGAGTTCCGCGCCGATCTGATGGCCTCGCTGCAGGCGGCGGCGCGCGAGCGCGGCATCGATTTCCTGCCCGGCTCGGCCGAGCTGGGCGATTTCGATTCCACCTCGACCACCATCGCCCTGGCGCCGGGCGGCGAGCAGGGCCAGCTGCCGCAGCCGCTGCTGGACAACACCTTCCAGCGCTACTGGACCGAATTCGAGCAGCGGGCCGACGGGCAGCGTGCGTGGAAGGACTACACGCCCTACGAATGGCGCAACGTGGCCGCCTTCGTGCGGCTGGGCTGGCGCACGCGCGCCAACCGCGCGGTGGACTTCTTCTTCGCCCATCGCACCCCTCAGCCCTGGAACCAGTGGGCCGAGGTGGTCTCGCACACGCCGCGCGTGCCGTTCTTCCTCGGCGACCTGCCGCATGCCTGGGTGGCGTCGGACTTCGTGCGCACCGCGCTGGACATGTTCGCCTACACGCGCGAGCTGGACGACAGCCTGGTGCTGGCCGCGGGCATTCCGCCGGCGTGGCTGGACGGGCAGGGCATCGCCATCGCCGGCCTGCGCACGCCCGAGGGCCCGTTGAGCTACACGCTCAGGCGCGCCGATGGCCAGTTGCAGCTGGACGTGCCGGCCGGCCTGAAGCTGCCCAAGGGCGGCCTGGTCCTGCCCTGGCCGTACGCCGGCACGCCGGGCCAGGCGACCATCGACGGCAAACCGGCGCAGTGGCAGGACGGTGCGCTGCGCGTCACCAGACTGCCGGCGACGGTGCGGATCGCGGCGCCGTGAGCGAGGTCGTGAGTCGCCATCTGTAGAGCGGAGCTTGCTCCGCTGGGGCCTTTCCCACGAACCGAACGAAGAGCAGCGGAGCTTGCTCCGCTGAGGCCTTTCCCACGAACCGAACGAAGAGCAGCGGAGCAAGCTCCGCTCTACAAGAGGGAGCTGCCGTGACGGCTCACACCCGCCGGCAGAAAAGCGAGGCACGTTCACGGGCAGGCACGCCGGGATGCGGGACCATTCAGTGCTAGATGGACCAGTGGAGGTCGTGCCATGCGCGCATTCGGATTCCTGAGCTTCGGTCACTACGGGCATAGCCCGGGTTCGGTGGCCCGCACCTCGGCCGAGATGATCCGCCAGGCTGTGGAGATCGGCGTCGGCGCCGATGCCCTGGGCGTAAACGGCGCCTACTTCCGCGTGCATCACTTCGCGCGCCAGCAGGCCGCGCCGATGCCGCTGCTAGCGGCCATCGCCGCGCGCACACGGCGCATCGAGGTGGGCACCGGCGTGATCGACATGCGCTACGAGAATCCGCTGTACCTGGCCGAGGAGGCCGCCGCGCTGGATGCCATCGCGCAGGGCCGCATCGCGCTGGGCATCAGCCGCGGCTCGCCCGAGCCGGCGCTGCGCGGCTACGAGGCCTTCGGCTACACCGGCGCGGCCGATCCGCGCGGCGGCGACCTGGCCCGCGAGAAGTTCGCGCTGTTCCTGCGCGCCATCAAGGGCGAACCGATCGCGCCAGGCGACCCGCAGCTGGTCGGGCCCGGCCAGCGCCTGGCGATCGAGCCGCGCGCGCCCGACCTGGTCAAGCGCATCTGGTGGGGTTCGGGCACGCGCGAGACGGCCGAATGGGTCGGGCGCCAGGGCCTAAACCTGATGTCCTCCACGCTGCTCACCGAGGACGATGGCAAGCCCTTCCACGCCCTGCAGGCCGAGCAGATCGCGCGCTTCCGCCAGGCCTATCGCGAGGCCGGGCACAGCGGCGCGCCGCGCGTGTCGGTCAGCCGCAGCGTGTTCCCCATCGTCAACGAGCTGGACGCGCGCTACTTCGGCCAGCGCGGCGACGGGGCGAGCGATACGGTGGGCATCATCGACGGGTTCCGCTCGACCTTCGGCAAGACCTATGCGGATACGCCGGACAGGCTGATCGACCAGCTCAAGGCCGACAGCGCGGTGATGGCGGCCGACACGCTGATGCTGACCATCCCCAGCCAGCTGGGGCCGGACTACAACCTGCACGTGCTGGAGTCCTTCGCCAAGTATGTCGCGCCGGCCCTGGGCTGGAAGCCGAACACCGAAGGCCCGGTGGTCGGCGACGCGATCGAACCCGCCGCGGCGTAAGGCGCGCCTGGCGCGATGCCGCGGGCGCCGGGTTAGTCGGCCTGGCGTGTCGGCAGCTGCGGCAACAGCGCGCTCTCGCCGACGTACTGCTGCAGGATGCCGCGCATCTCCTCATCGCCGATGCGCTCCAGCGGGATCGCCTCGGGCGCGAAGAACACGCCATGGGTGGCGACGCCGGTGCCGAGTTCGCAGCGGTAGACGATGCGGCGCTCGCGGCCGTGGCCGCACACCGCATAGACGAAGCCGACCACCACCGGCAGCTCGGTCGCCTCGCGCAGGCGGCTGGCCAGCGTCGCGTCCTCACCCTGCGGAATGTCGAAGGCGGGCAGGCGCAGCTGGCCCTCGCTGTCCTCGAACAGCAGCACCTGGTCCTCCCGCGTGGCGATCGCCACCGCGCGCGCCTCGGGTGCCGCGCTGGCCGTGCGCGTGGCCTCCTCGGCCAGGCGCGGGGTGAAGTAGCTGCCGCGCACGTAGCCCAGCCCGTTGGCGGCGCTGTGCTCGAAGGCCTGCACGCGGCCGAGCAGGATCACGTGGTCGCCGGCCTCGACGACGCGTTCCAACGCGCAGTCGAACCACGCCGCCACCGTTTCGATCAGCGGCGCGCCATGCGGGCCGGCACGCCAGTCCAGGCCGGCGAAGCGGTCCTGCACGGGCTGGGCGAAGCGGTTGGAGATGTCCTTCTGGTGTTCGGCCAGCACGTTGACCGCGAAGCCCGGGCCCTGGGTGAAGGCCGCCAGATTGCGCGAACTGCGCGCCAGGCAGACCAGCAGCAGCGGCGGGTCCAGCGAGACGCTGGCGAAGGAATTGGCGGTGAAGCCGATCGGCCGCCCCTGCGCGTCCAGCGCCGTCACCACCGTCACACCGGTCATGAAGGCGCCGAAGGCGTCGCGCAGGGCGCGGGGATCGTGGGTCTGAAGCATGTCCGGGACTTGCGGCGACGGCGGGGGAGCGCAGCCTACCAACTCGCGCGGCGCGACGGGTCCGGTCGCATCGCACACCGCGTTGCGGCGTCGGCGTCTGCATGGTGGGAGCCGCCATGGCGGCGATGGGGCTGTACCAGGAAACCCCCACACGTCATTCCCGCGAACGCGGGAATCCAGTGGCCTTCGCGCGGAAGGCGAAGACACCGGGTTCCCGCGTTCGAAGAAACGGCGGTAGGCGAGCGGCCGGTGACGATCGCTAGTAGAGCCTCATCGCCGCCATGGCGGCTCCCACCGGAAGCGCCACTACCGCCCACGCTCAGCGCGAACTCACACGCCACACCGTATCGCCCACGTCGTCGGCGATCAGCAGGGCGCCGCTGGCGTCCTGCGCCAGGCCCACCGGCGCGCCGAACAGCTGCTTCTCGTCGTCTGAGTGGAAGCCGCTGACCACCGTCTGCGGCGGCCCCGCTGGCATGCCTTGCTGGAACGGCACGTACACCACCTCGTAGCCGCTCAGCGGCGAGCGGTCCCAGCTGCCGTGCTCGGCCACGAAGGCGCCGCCGTGGTACTTGGCCGGCAGCGCGTTGTCCTGCGAGAACCACAGGCCCAGCGCCGCCACATGCGAGCCCAGCGCGTAGTCCGGCTTGATCGCCTTGGCCACCAGGTCTTCGCGCTGCTGCTTGACGCGCGTGTCCACGTGCTGGCCGTAATAGCTGTAGGGCCAGCCGTAGAAGCCGCCTTCCTGCACCGAGGTCAGGTAGTCGGGCACCAGGTCGGCGCCGATCTCGTCGCGCTCGTTGGCGATGGCCCACAGCTTGCCGGTGGTCGGCTCCCACTGCAGCCCGGTGGGGTTGCGGATGCCCGAGGCGTAGATGCGGCTGCCGGCCGAGGCCACGTCCACTTCCAGCACCACCGCGCGGCGGTATTCCTGCTCCAGCCCGTTCTCGCCGATGTTGCTGTTGGAGCCCACGCCGACGTACAGCTTGCGGCCGTCGGGGCTGGCCAGCAGCGCCTTGGTCCAGTGGTGATTGATGGTGCCCGGCAGGTCGGTGAACTCCACGCCAGGCGCGGTGATGCGGGTCTGGCCGGCGACGTAGGGGAACTTCATGATCGCATCGGCATTGGCCACGTACAGGTCGCTGCCGATCAGCTGCACGCCGAAGGGCGAGTGCAGGTGTTCCAGGAACACGTGCTTCTCCCAGCGGCCGTCGGCGCCGGCGCGTAGGAGGGTGATGCGGTTGCCGCCCTTGCCGCTCTTGCCGGACTGGCCCTTGATCTTGTTGGCGATCAGCTGCTTGGGCGTGGTCACCGGCTCGGCGCCGGGGCCGTTGGCCTCGACCACCAGCACGTCGTGGTTGGGCAGCACGTAGAGCTGGCGCGGATGCATCAGGCCGTCGGCGATCTTCTCGATCTTCAGGCCGTCGGCGACCTTGGGCGTCTGGCCGTCCTTCCAGCCCACGCCGTCTGGCACCTGCATCGGTGGCACCAGGAAGTTGCGCGCGGCCGGCAGCGGCGGTGCGTCGCCGGACTGCTGGGCCGGATGCAGTTCGGCCTTGCCGCCGCAGGCGGCCAGCAGGACCGCGCAGGCCAGGCCCAGGGTGGTGCGGGTGAGGGAATCAATCATGGACATAGCCTCCAAGGCGGGCGTCGCGCACGGCGATCAGCACATTGCCGATGGCCAGCAGCAGCACGGTCAGGGCCGACAGCCACACGCCGGCGGGAATCACGGCATAGGCATCGCGGCTGTGCACGAAGGCGTTGAAGATCGCCGTGACGATGGCCAGCAGGTTGAGCCAGAAGGCCAGCCGGTCCGCGCCCAGCGCGGTGCGGCGCCCGGTGATCCACACCTGCGCCAGGTTGACCAGGCGCGGGATGATGGCGGCGACCAGGCCCAGCACGATCAGCCACGCCGCGCTCTTCATCCACAGGATCACCCCGGTGTTGGCGTAGGTGATGTCGAAGATCAGCGCGGCGACGAAGCAACCGAACGGGATCGGATTGAGCAGCCCGTAGAGCGCGGCGGCGACGGCCGAGCGTCGCGGTGCGATGTGCGATGTCATGGAGAAGTCTCGAAGCGAGGAAAGGCGTCCGGCGCAGCGATCGGCGCAGGACGCGGTTCACTGTCCTCGCCCGGATGTGGATGTGGTGTCGTGGTCGCTATCGAGCGAGGTTGCGTCGAGCGGCGCGTGGGTGCTGCTTACGCCACCGCTGCTTCGTCATTCCCGCGAAGGCGGGACTCCAGCGGCTTTCATGCGCAAGCGCCAACGTCCATGGGTTCCCGCTTTCGCGGGAACGACGGTTTGAGGGTGTTTGTTCGCGCCTGAGAACTTCGTATTGCCGGCATCAAGCGGCGAGGGGCGAAGCACTCGCATCCCCGTCATTCCCGCGAACGCGGGAATCCAGCGCCTTTCGACCGCAAGCGCAGGCGCCAGCAGCGCCTGCGCAGGCGACACTCAGCCGCCGCGCGCCTGTTTGACGATCTGCGCGGCGCGCGCGGCGGTCTCGCGCACGGAAGTCCAGTCGCCCGCGGTGATCCACTGCTTGGGCACCATCCACGAACCGCCGATGCACACCACATTGGGCTGGGCCAGGTATTCGGCGGCGGTGGCCTCGGTGATGCCGCCGGTGGGGCAGAGCTTGAGCTGCGGGATCGGTCCGTGCAGGCCCTTGATCATCGCCAGCCCGCCCACCGCAGTGGCGGGGAACAGCTTGCACACGTGAAAGCCGAGCTGCAGCAGGGTCAGCAGTTCGGTCGGCGTGGCCGCGCCGGGGATCACCGGGATGGGCGCGGCGGCCAGTGCCTCGGCCATGTGCGCCGGGGTGCCGGGGGTGACGATGAAGTCCGCGCCGGCGCCCACGCACTGACCGATCTGGTCGATGGTCAGCACCGTGCCCGCGCCGATGGCGAACTGCGGCAGCTCGCGCTTGAGCGTGGCCAGCGCTTCCATCGCCACCGGCGTGCGCAGGGTCAGCTCGATCACCGGCAGGCCGCCTTCCAGCAGCGCATGGGCCACGCCGCGGGCCTGGTCCAGCGTGTCCACCGCGACCACCGGCAGGATGCCGGCGCGGCGAAGCAGGTCTTCGGTCTGTTGCTGGCGCTTGGAGATGATCATGGTCGTGCCTTGCGTGCGTGGAAGGGATGGGGCAGGGCGCCGGTCAGGCGTCCTTGGCCTCGTGCGGGGCCGCGGCGGCCTGCGGGGTGTCGCCCAGTTCGTACTCGGCGTCGACCTCCCAGCCGTGCTCGGGCGTGGGCGGGCCGCAGGAAATGGACACCGCGCCCTGGTCGGCCGGCGTCACCTGGGCGCGGTTGAGCGCGAACAGGTTGCGGCCCAGGTCGTGCGAGGGCCTGGCGGTGTCGGGCGCCAGCGTGCGCAGCTGCCATTCCTCCGCGTCGACCTGCGCCTCCAGCACGCCGGCCTCGGCGTCGAGCAGGATCATGTCGCCCTCGCGCAGGCGCGCCAGCGGGCCGCCGGCGGCGGCCTCAGGGGTGATGTGGATCGCGGCCGGGATCTTGCCCGAGGCGCCGGACAGGCGGCCGTCGGTGACCAGCGCCACGCGCCGGCCCTGGTTCTGCAGCAGGCCCAGCAGCGGCGCCAGCGAATGCAGCTCGGGCATGCCGTTGGCGCGCGGGCCCTGGTAGCGCACCACCGCCACGAAGTCCTGCGGCAGGGCGCCGGCGGCGTGCAGCTTGTTGAGGCTGCGCGGGTCGTCCACGACCACGGCCGGGGCATGGATGCGGCGATACTCGGGCTTGACCGCCGAGGTCTTGATCAGCGAGCGCCCCAGGTTGCCGCGCAGCAGGCGCAGGCCGCCCTGGGCCTCGAACGGCGCCGACACCGGGCGCACCACCTTCTCGTCGGCGCTGGTGGCGATGCCGGGGCTGTAGGCCAGCTGGCCATCGGCCAGGCGCGGCTCATCGCAGTAGGCGCGCATGCCGCCGGCCACGATGGTCGGGATGTCGTGCATCAGGCCGGCGTCGAGCAGCTCGCGGAACACGAACTGGGTGCCGCCGGCGGCGGCGAAGCGGTTCACGTCGGCCTCGCCGTTGGGGTAGACGTGGGCCAGCAGCGGCACCACCTGCGAGATCTCGTCGATATCGTCCCAAGTCAGCACGATGCCGGCCGCGCGCGCCACCGCCACCCAGTGGATGGTGTGGTTGGTCGAGCCGCCGGTGGCCATCAGCGCGGCGATCGCGTTGACGATCGCGCGCTCGTCCACCAGATGGCCGATCGGGCGGTAGTCCTCGCCCAGGGCGGTGATGCGCAGCGCGCGCTCGGCCGCCGCGCGGGTCAGCACGTCGCGCAGCGGCAGGTCCGGGTTGACGAAGCTGGTGCCCGGCAGCTGCAGGCCCATGGCCTCCAGCAGGGTCTGGTTGGAGTTGGCCGTGCCGTAGAAGGTGCAGGTGCCGGCGCCGTGGTAGCTGGCCGATTCGGCCTCCAGCAGCTCCTCGCGGGTGGCCTCGCCGGCGGCGTAGCGCTCGCGCACGGCGGCCTTTTCCTTGTTGGGGATGCCCGGCGTCATCGGCCCGGCGGGCACGAACACCGCCGGCAGATGGCCGAAGGCCAGCGCGCCTATCAGCAGGCCCGGCACGATCTTGTCGCACACGCCCAGGTACAGCGCCGCGTCGAACATGTCGTGGCTCAGCGAGATCGCCGTGGCCTGGGCGATGACATCGCGCGAGAACAGCGACAGCTCCATGCCCGGCCGGCCCTGGGTGACGCCGTCGCACATCGCCGGCACGCCACCGGCGACCTGCGCGGTGGCGCCCAGCTCGCGCGCCAGCTGGCGGATCATCTCGGGGTAGTGCTCGAAGGGCTGATGCGCCGAGAGCATGTCGTTGTAGGCGGTGACGATGCCTAGGTTGGGCGTCACGTCCGCGCGCAGCCGGCCCTTGTCGGTCGGTCCGCACGCGGCGAAGGCGTGGGCCAGGTTGCCGCAGCTCAGGCGGGTGCGCTGCGGGCCGTCCTTGAGCACCGCGTCGATGCCTTCCAGGTAGGCCCGGCGCGGCTGCGCGCTGCGGCGGCGGATGCGGTCGGTAACGGCTTCGATGCGCGGATGCAGGGTCATGGCAGGCGGCTGTGACAGGCGGGAAAGAGGGCGCGTCGCGAACCGGGCTGAAGCAGACCACTGGCAATACCAGTGGGATCTGCAATTCCGCTGCGGTCGTCAGCAGGCCCCAAGTCTAGCGCGATCGCGTTTCGACCGGGCGCGCGGCGAAGATACCAATACGATTCCAGTCAGGCGACCGGCGGTTCCGGCGCGTGCTTGTAGGCGGGCCCGAACACCTCCACGGCCATGGCCGCCGCGCCCAGCAGGCCTGGTTGCTTGTGCAGGTTGGCCAGCACCGGGATCTTGCCCATCGCCGGCGAGAAGCGGCCCTTGTGCTCGAAGCGCTGGCGGAAGCCCGAGCGCTGCAGCTGCGGCAGCAGGCGCGGGACCAGGCCGCCGCACAGGAACACGCCGTCCCAGGCGCCCAGGGTCAGCACCAGGTCGCCGGCGATCGCGCCGAACACGGCGAAGAACACGTCCAGCGCATGCAGGCAGCGCGCATCGCCTTCGGCCGCGCGCGCGGTCACGTCCGAGGGCTGCATCGGACCGGGGTCCTCGCCGGCCATCTCGCTGAGCGCGCGATGGATGTTGACCAAGCCCGGGCCGCAGATCAGCCGCTCGTTGGACACCCGGCCGAACTGGCGCGAGAGCCGCTCCAGGATCTCGATCTCCTCCGGATTGCCCGGCGGGAAGCTGACATGGCCGCCCTCGGTCTCCAGCGCATAGCGCTTGCCGTCGCGCACCAGCAGGCCGCCGGCGCCCAGGCCCGTGCCCGGGCCGATCACCGCATAGGTCAGGTTGCGCGACAGCGGCACCGGCTTCCACGGCGTGCCGCCGACCTGGGCCACGTCGTCCGGGCCGAGCAGGGAGGAGGCCATGGCCTGGGCGGCGAAGTCGTTCATCAGCTTCACGCCCTCGAAGCCGAGCATCTTCTTCAGCCGCGGTACGCGGATCACCCAGGGGTGGTTGGTAACGCGGACCTCGTCGCCGTCGACCCGGCCGGCCGCGGCGAACACGCCGTTGCGCGCCGTGGTCCCGGTCTGGTCCATGTAGTGCTTGGCCGCATCGGCCAGCGAGGGGAAGTCGGCCACGACGTACTCGCGCGTGCTGTCCACCAGCAGCGGGTTGTCGGCACCGGTGTCGGCCAGCGCAAAGCGCACGTTGGTGCCGCCGATGTCGGCCAGCAGGACGCACTGCGCGGGGTCGGAAGAGCTCATGCGGGATTCCTGGAACGAGGAAGAAGGATCGGGCGCCGGCCGCGTCGACGGGCCGGGGCGCGAGGCGCGACGGATGGTAGCGCGTGGCCCCGTCCGGCCATGCGGCGCATACGAATGCGTGGGAGATTTCGACATCGCCCCCTCGGCAAGTCGATTGTGGGATTGGCGTGGTGAAAACGCTTACATGGCAGAATACCGCGTCGCGCCTGCGCTCGTCACCGGGTCGGGCGTAGCCTTCGCCGCAGCGCGCGCCCAGCGCGATGCCGTGTGCGGTGCAGCAACGAAACTGAAGGAGACACGATGGCGAGTGTGCAGTTGGATCAGGTCCGCAAGGTGTACGACAACGGCCAGGTGGCCGTGCACGGCGCCAGTTTCGAGGTCGCCGACGGCGAGCTGATGGTGCTGGTGGGGCCCTCGGGCTGCGGCAAGTCCACCCTGCTGCGCATGATCGCCGGGCTGGAGGAGATCAGCGGCGGCACGCTGAAGATCGGCCCGCGCGTGGTCAACGACGTGGCGCCCAAGGATCGCGACATCGCCATGGTGTTCCAGTCCTACGCGCTGTATCCGCACATGACGGTCGCGCAGAACCTGGCCTTCGGCCTGAAGCTGCGCAAGCACGACAAGGCCACCATCGCCGCGCGCATCCAGGCCGCGGCCGAAACGCTGGGGCTGACCTCGATGCTGGACAAGCTGCCCAAGGCCATGTCCGGCGGCCAGCGCCAGCGCGTGGCGCTGGGCCGTGCGCTGGTGCGCGAGCCGGCGGTGTTCCTGCTGGACGAGCCGCTGTCCAACCTGGACGCCAAGCTGCGCAACTCGGTGCGCAGCGAGATCGCCCGCCTGCACCGGCAGCTGGGCACGACCATGATCTACGTCACCCACGACCAGGTCGAGGCCATGACCCTGGGCCAGCGCATCGTGGTGCTTAAGGATGGGCAGATCCAGCAGATCGACACGCCGATGGCGCTGTACGACCGGCCGGCCAACCTGTTCGTGGCCGGTTTCCTGGGCAGCCCGGCGATGAACGTGCTGCGCGGCACCGCGCAGGCCGAGGGCCTGCGGCTGGACGACGGCACCGTGGTGCCCTGGAACGGCGCCGCCCCGGCACCGGCCACGCCCGGCCGGGCGCTGATCGTGGGCGTGCGCCCGGAGGACCTGCATCTGGTCCAGGCCGGCGCCCCGGGCAGCTTCGCGGCCACCGTGGAGAACATCGAGCCGGTCGGCAACGAGATCTTCGTCCACCTGCTGGCCGGCAAGCTGGCGCTGGTGGCCCGCGTGGCCCCGCGCGCGCTGCCCGCGCCGGGCGAGCCGATCGGCCTGCAGCTGGACCCCGCGCGCCTGCACTGCTTCGACCCGGCCGACGAGCGTCGCCTGGAAGCCTGAACCCGTCCGGCCGGCCCGGTAGGGCGCCGGTATACTCCGGTGTCCGCCGACGGTCCTGCCGCGCCGGGCCCCGCAGGCCCGCGCCAAGCGCCGCCGGACTCCATCACCCCGGCTGCGCGGCCTTCTCCCCCCTTGAGAGGGCCCGCGCGCCGCCAACGCGACGCGACGCATGCGCCTGTCCACGATCAAGCTGTCCGGCTTCAAATCCTTCGTCGATCCCACCACGCTGCACCTGCCGACCAACATGACCGGCGTGGTCGGCCCCAACGGGTGCGGCAAGTCCAACATCATCGACGCGGTGCGCTGGGTGATGGGCGAGAGCTCGGCCAGCCGCCTGCGCGGCGACTCGCTGACCGACGTGATCTTCTCCGGCTCGGCGGCGCGCAAGCCGGTGGCGCAGGCCACGGTCGAGCTGATCTTCGACAACGCCGACCACACCATCTCCGGCGAATTCGCCGCGTTCAACGAGATCTCGGTCAAGCGCACCGTCAGCCGCGACGGGCAGAGCAACTACTACCTCAATGGCACAAAGTGCCGCCGGCGCGACATCACCGACCTGTTCCTAGGCACAGGCTTGGGGCCGCGCAGCTACTCGATCATCGAGCAGGGCATGATCAGCCAGATCATCGAGGCCCGGCCCGAGGACCTGCGCGTCTACCTGGAGGAGGCCGCCGGCATCTCCAAGTACAAGGAGCGCCGCAAGGAGACCGAGACCCGCATCCGCCACACCCGCGAGAACCTCGAGCGCCTGTCCGACCTGCGCGAGGAAGTGGACAAGCAGCTCGAGCACCTCAAGCGCCAGGCGCGCCAGGCCGAGCAGTACCAGGCCTACCAGGAAGAGCGCCGGATCAAGGACGCGCAGTGGAAGGCGCTGGAGTACCGCGGCCTGGACGGCCAGCTGCGCGGCCTGCGCGAGGGCCTCTCGGTCGAGGAGACCCGCCTGCAGCAGCTGATCGCCGAGCAGCGCGAGGCCGAGGCCCAGATCGAGGGCGACCGCGTGCGCCGCGACGAGGCGGTCGAGGCGCTGGGTCGCGCCCAGGCCGACGTCTACCAGGTCGGCAGCACGCTGGCCCGCATCGAACAGCAGATCCAGCATCAGCGCGACCTGTCCACGCGCTTGGTCAAGGCCCAGGCCGAGGCCCAGGCGCAGCTGGCCGAGCTGGGCACGCACATCGAGAGCGACAGCGCGCGCCTGGACGTGCTGCGCGAGGCGGTGGAAGAGGCCGAGCCGCAGCTGGAGCAGCTGCGCGAGGACGACGTCATGCGCCAGGACGCCCTGCGCGAGGCCGAGGCGAAGCTGGCCGACTGGCAGCAGCGCTGGGAGGCCCACAACCGCGCCACCGCCGAGTCCTCGCGGGCCGGCGAGGTCGAGCGCACCCGCGTGGACTACCTGGATCGGCAGTCGCTGGAATCCGAGCGCCGGCGCGAGGCGCTGACCGCCGAGCGCGCCGGGCTGGACCTGGAGGCGCTGTCGGCCGCCTATGAGAGCCTGTTCGAGCAGTACGAGGTCAAGAAGGCCTCGCTGGACGAGCTCAACGAGACCGTCGAGCAGCACAAGCAGGCCGTCTCCGGCGTGGCCGAGCGCCAGCAGGCGCTGCAGGCGCAGCTGGCCCAGGTGCGCAAGGACGCCCAGGCCGCGCGCGGCCGGCTGTCCTCGCTGGAGACCCTGCAGCAGGCCGCGCTGGGCCAGGAGCAGGGCGCCGCGCTGGCCTGGCTGCGGGCGCGCGGACTGGATTCGGCCACCCGCGTGGGCGAGTCGCTCACCGTCGAGGCCGGCTGGGAGAACGCGGTCGAAGGCGCGCTGGGGCGGCTGATCGAAGGCGTGCTGGTGCAATCGCCCGAGTCGCTGGTCGAGGCGCTGGCCGATCTGGACGAGGGCCGCATCGCGCTGGTCTCGCCGCAGGAAGGCGAGGAGACCTTCGCGCCGACCTCGCTGGCGGCCAAGGTGCGCGGGCCCCTGGCCGTGCGCCGCCTGCTGGCCCGCCTGCACGCGGCCGAGGACCTCGCCCAGGCGCGTAGCCTGCTGCCGACCCTGCCGGCCGGCGATGCCATCGTCACCCGCGGCGGCGAACGCCTGGGCCAGGGCTGGGTGCACGTGCAGCGCTCCAGCGCGTCCAAGCAGGGCGCCCTGCTGCGCGAGCGCGAGATCCAGACCCTGCGCGAGCAGATCGACCAGCTGCAGGCGCAGGAGGCGCAGGCCGAGCAGGACCTGGCCGAGCTGCGCGAGGTCGCCCTGGCCGGCGAACAGGCGCGGGAGGAAGCCCAGCGCAGCCTCTACCAGGCTCACCGCGCCGTGTCCGAACTGGCCGGCCAGCTGCAGGGCCAGCAGGGCCGGCTGGACGCCGCGCGCACCCGCATCGAGCGCATCGATGGCGAGCTGGCGCAGCTGTCCGACGCGCTGGAGCAGGCCCGCGACCAGGCCGCCGAGGCCCGCGCCCGCCTGGAGGACGCGGTCACCCGCATGGCCGACCAGGAGGACGCGCGCCAGCAGCTGGACGCCGAGCGCCGCGCCCTGACCGCCGCGCGCGATGCCGCCCGCGAAGCGGCCCGCACCACGCGCGAGGCGACCCACGCGCTGGCCCTGACCCTGGAATCCCAGCGCACCCAGATCGCCTCGCTGACCCAGGCGCTGGAGCGCATGGGCGGCCAGCGCGGCCAGCTCGATTCGCGCCTGGGCGAGATCACCGCCCAGCTCAACGGCGGCGACGATCCAGTGTCCGAGCTGGAAGCCCAGCGCGAGAACGCCCTGCACGAGCGCGTGCGCGTCGAGCGCGTGCTGGCCGAGGCGCGCACCGCGCTGGATGGCATCGACAACGGCCTGCGCCAGTACGAGCAGACCCGGCAGAAGCGCGACGAGCAGGCCCTGGCCCAGCGCGAGGCCATCGCCCAGCGCCGCCTGGACCAGCAGGCGCTGGTGCTCAAGGCCGAGCAGCTGTCCACCGCGGTGGAGCAGGCCGGCTTCGTGCTGCAGGCGGTGATCGAGACGCTGCCCGAGATCGCCGACCCGGCCGAGTGGGAAGCGGCGGTGCAGCAACTGGACTACAAGATGCGCCGCCTGGAGCCGGTCAACCTGGCGGCCATCCACGAATACGGCGAGGCCAGCACCCGCAGCGAATACCTCGAATCGCAGAACGCCGACCTCACCGCCGCGCTGGAAACGCTGGAGGAGGCCATCCGCAAGATCGATCGCGAGACCCGCGGCCGCTTCAAGGAGACCTTCGATCGCGTCAACTCGGGCGTGCAGGCGCTGTACCCGCGCCTGTTCGGCGGCGGCCACGCCTATCTGGAGCTGACCGGCGACGACCTGCTCGACACCGGCGTGTCGATCATGGCGCGCCCGCCGGGCAAGCGCGTGTCCAGCATCTCGCTGCTGTCCGGCGGTGAGAAGGCGATGACCGCGGTGGCGCTGGTGTTCGCCATCTTCCAGCTCAATCCCGCGCCGTTCTGCCTGCTCGACGAGGTCGACGCGCCGCTGGACGAGGCCAACGTCGGCCGCCTGGCCAACATGGTCAAGGAGATGAGCGAGAAGGTGCAGTTCCTGTTCGTCAGCCACAACAAGGCGACGATGGAAGCGGCCGATCAGCTCTCCGGCGTGACCATGCGCGAGCCGGGCGTTTCGCGCTTGGTGTCGGTCGACCTGGCCGAAGCCTCGCGCCTGGCAGGCGCGGCCTGAAGGCAGGAGTGAGTGTGAAGGAGTGAGGAATGAGCAAGCAGGCGCGGTACTCGCGCTTTCACTCACTTCTCACTCCTCCGCGCTCGCTTCTGGCCCTGAAGCACCAGCCGTGGCACCATCCGGCCAGTTTTTGAGAAGGAGCCCCAGCCCATGTCGGACGTGATGATGCTGAGGATCGGCATTGCCGTGGTGGGCGTGATCCTCATCATCGCGATGGTGATCTTCGGCCGACCCAAGAAGGCGCCGCAGGGGCGCCGCGTGGAATCCGGCGAGCGTGGCGATGCGGCGCGGGTCGAGCCCAGCCTGGGCGGCGATCCGGCCGATCCGGACTACAGCGGCGAGGGCGTCAGTCAGCCCGACCTGGGCCTGGCCGATCCCGGCGCCGGCGACAGCGACCTGGGCAAGCGTCCGGGCTCGGACTTCGACAAGATCATCTCGCTGTACGTGGCGGCCAAGTCGGGCCAGATGCTGCGCGGCGAGGACATCGTGGTGGCCGCAGAGAAGACCGGCCTGACCTTCGGCCACATGAACGTGTTCCACCGCCTGATCGAGCATCACCCCGAGCGCGGTCCGGTGTTCAGCATGGCCAACATCATGCAGCCCGGCAGCTTCGACATGGCCGCCATCCGCGAGCTGGAAACCCCGGCCATCGCCTTCTTCCTGACCCTGCCGGCGCCGATGACTGCGCTGGACGCCTGGGAGATGATGCTGCCCAACGTGCAGCGCATGGCCGAACTGCTCGACGGCGTGGTCCTGGACGACAGTCGCAACGCGCTGGGCCGCCAGCGCATCCAGCACATCCGCGAGGAGCTGCGCGGCTATGACCGCCAGCACGAGGCCCCGCCGCTGAGCAAGGCGCCGCGCTGGTAATCCGCGGCTCGCGGCGTCGCCTCGGCGACGCCAGGCCGACGCGCTAGCGTCGCATCACTCCCGCCAGGAACCGCGTTGGCGCCTCACCGCGACGGCGCGGGCTGCGCGGTGCGCGGGCGCGACACGCGCCGGCGCCACGCCAGGTAGCGGGAGAAGCTCCACAGCACCGCGGCCAGGCAGAGCAGGGTGAGGAAGTAGCCGGCGGTGCCTAGGTCCAGTCTGCCCACCAGCAGCGCGGCGGCGTAGGTGAGCAGGATGCCGGCGGTGAAGACCTCCAGCGAATGGCGGCCCATCGAGGCGAACACTTCGTGCAGCGCCAGCGCCGGGCGCGGCATCCGCCGATCGCGCAGTGCGGCGGACAGCCAGAAGTAGGCGGCCAGCACCAGCGCCGCGTGCGGAATGCGCAGCAGGCCGAGCTGATGCTTGTCCCACCACCAGGCATCGCTCAGGCCCAGCTTGCGGTCGGCGACGAAGACCACCGTCGCCAGCGCCAGCGCGCCCAGGACCGCGACGGCCGCCGCGGGCCGCCGCATCCAGCGCTCCAGCCGGTCCAGGACGCCCAGCCGTCCGCACAGCAGGCCTCCCATGAAGCACAGCTGCCAGGCGAAGGGATTGAGCCCATAGCCCTCGCCGTGCAGGCCCAGCGCCGCGCGCGCGGCCGGCAGCTGGCACAGCAGGTACAGGCCCAGGGTCAGGCCGAAGGCCAGCGGCGCGGCGCGCTGGGCCAGCGGCACGAACACGATCGACACCAGCAGGTAGGCCACGTACAGCGACAGGATGTCCAGCAGCGGCGGGCTGTTGGCCAGCAGCAGGAAGGACAGGGCCGAGTCGTCCGGGCGCTGCACATGGTCGGCCAGGCCCAGCGCCTCCAGGCTGGAGGGCAGCATGATCGAGCAGATCGCCAGCAGCGCGACGAAGGCCAGCGCGTTGTACAGGTACAGGTGCCCTGCCCGGTGCGAGAGGCGCACGAAGCGCTGGGCGAAGGTCACGCCCGGGCGCGTGTGCAGGATCCCGATCAGCGCGCCGGAGACGAACAGGAACAGCTCGGCCGCCGAGGAATACCCCAGCATCGTCGGCGTGAACCATTCGCGGCCGTCGTAGCCCAGCTTGCGCGCGAAGCTGGAGGTGTGGTCGAAGGCGATCACCAGCAGGCAGAGGCCGCGGACGAAATCCAGCGCCTCGATCCGGTTGCCCGCGCGCGGCGGGGCGACCGGCGCGTTCAAGCCCAAGGCTCCGAACGGTGGGGCACGATGCATGTGCAGGGATCATGGCTCCCGCGGCCGAACGGCTGGGCGCAGGTGAGGAGCGAGGGGAACACAAACAGGGCCGACGGGCGGCCGTGTGCGGACGTGGGGGTTCGCATGGGCAAGGGCAGCGGCGGGGGAGATCCGACCCTAACGCCTGCCATGTTCAGTGTTTGTAAGTCGCCATGCCTGGCGTGCATCGACATCGCAGGCTGTGACATGCCGCTCGCGTAAGATTTGCCGATGAGCCCGGCCAAGACCCCCCAGGCGCGCGTGACCGAACTGCGCCAGCAGCTGGATGACGCCAGCTACCGCTACCACGTCCTCGATGAGCCCAACATCCCCGATGCGGAGTACGACCGCCTGCTGCGCGAGCTGGACGAGCTGGAGGCCGCCCACCCCGAGCTGGTGACGCCCGATTCGCCGACCCAGCGCGTCGGCGCGGTGGCCTCCGGACGCTTCGCCGAGGTGCGCCACGCGCTGCCGATGCTGTCGCTGGGCAACGCCTTCGACGACGCCGAGGTGGAGGATTTCGTGCGACGCATCGCCGAGCGGCTGGGCCGGCGCACGCTGAAGTTCTCGGCCGAGCCCAAGCTCGATGGCCTGGCGATCAGCCTGCGCTACGAGCAGGGCGTGTTCGTGCAGGGCGCCACGCGCGGCGACGGCACCACCGGTGAGGACGTCACGGCCAATCTGCGGACGGTGCGGGCCATTCCGCTGCGGTTGCGTGTGGCGGGAATGGGGAATGGGGAATCGGGAATCGGGAAAAGCAAGAGCGGAGCTGCTTCTGCCATTCCCCATTCTCCATTCCCCATTCCCCGCGTCCTTGAAGTCCGTGGCGAGGTATATATGCCGCGGGCGGCGTTCGAGGCCTATAACGAACAGGCGCGCCTGCATGGTGGCAAGGTGCTGGCCAATCCGCGCAATGGCGCGGCCGGTTCGCTGCGCCAGCTGGATGCGCGCATCACCGCGCAGCGGCCGCTGGCGTTCTATGCCTACGGCGTCGGCGAGGTCGAGGAGGGCGCGCTGCCGGACACGCACTCGGGCACGCTGCAGCGCCTGCGCGAATGGGGCTTCCCGGTCAGCGACCTGTCGCAGGTGGTCGAAGGCGCCGAGGGGCTGTTGCGCTACTACCGCGAGATCGGGCAAAAGCGCGATTCGCTGCCGTTCGACATCGACGGGGTGGTCTACAAGCTGGACGACGTGGCCGGCCAGCGCGAGATGGGCTTCGTCTCGCGCGCGCCGCGCTGGGCGCTTGCGCACAAGTATCCGGCGCAGGAACAGGCCACCACGGTGGAGGACATCGAGATCCAGATCGGTCGCACCGGGGCGGCCACGCCGGTCGCACGCCTGGCGCCGGTGCAGGTGGCCGGGGTCACCGTCACCAACGCCACCCTGCACAACGCCGACCAGATCGCGCGCCTGGACGTGCGCGTGGGCGATGCGGTGATCGTGCGCCGCGCCGGCGACGTGATCCCCGAGGTGGTCAGCGTGATCCTCGAGCGCCGTCCCGCCGGCACCGCGCCCTGGCGGATGCCGGCGCAGTGCCCGGTGTGCGGCTCGGACATCGTGCGCGAGGAGGGCGCGGCGGTGTGGCGCTGCTCGGGCGAGCTGAGCTGCCCGGCCCAGCGCAAGGAGGCCATCCGCCACTTCGTCTCGCGCCGGGCGATGGATGTGGACGGGCTGGGCGAGAAGTTCATCGAGGTGCTGGTCGATGCCGGCGTGGTCCAGGGCGTGGCCGACCTCTACACGCTTGACCTGGATCAGCTGCTGCAGCTGCGCCTGGTCACCGGTGCGGAGACGCCGGAGGGCTTCCTGCGCGAGGCGCGCGAGCATCTGGCGGCCGGCGCGTACGCGAAGCTGGAGGCCACGCTCGCCCGCGTGCGCGGTGACGGCGACGCAGTGCCGGAGACCTGGCAGGCCGACCTGCTGCGCGCCGGCCTGCCGGCCTTCGACTGGAACCGCAAGAAGATCGCGACCAAGTGGGCCGAGAATCTGGTCGCCGCGCTGGAGGCCAGCAAGCGCACGACCCTGGAGCGCTTCCTGTTCGCCCTGGGCATCGAGCATGTCGGCGAGAGCACGGCCAAGGCGCTGGCGGCGTGGTTCGGCGATCTGGAGCTGGTGCGTAGGCTGCCCTGGCCCGTGTTCAAGCGCGTGCCGGACATCGGCGGCGAGGTGGCGCGCGCGCTGGGGCGCTTCTTCGAACAGTCCGGCAACCAGCAGGCCATCGACGACCTGCTGGCGCGCGGGGTGGAGATCGTCGACATCCATCCGCCCAGCGCGCTGCTGCGCGAAGGCCTGGACTTGGCCACGCTGCTGGTCGACCTGGAGATCCCCAAGCTTACCCGGATCCGCGCCACCGCGCTGGCCGCCGCGATGCCGCAGGTCGCGCAGATCCTCGCGGCCGACCAGGACGCGCTGGTCGCCGCCGGCCTGCCCAAGGACACCGCCGCCGCCCTGGTCGAATGGCGCGACGCGGACGACCACGCCGACCTGCTGCAGGCCACCGGCAAGGCCCTGGCGCGCCTGGATGCGATCACGCCCCAGGCCAGCGCGATCCAGGCCGGGCCGCTGACCGGCCAGACCGTGGTGCTCACCGGCAGCCTGGAATCGATGACCCGCGACGAGGCCGGCGCCCGGCTGGAGGCGCTCGGCGCCAAGGTCGCCGGCAGCGTGTCGAAGAAGACCGCCTTCGTGGTCGCCGGCAGCGAGGCCGGTTCCAAGCTGACCAAGGCGCAGGACCTGGGCATCGAGGTCTGGGACGAGGCGCGGCTGATCGCCTTCCTGGACCAGCACGCGTGAGCTGGCAGCCCAGCGCCCGCCCGGAGGTGCTGCGCCTGCGCGCCCGGCTCAACGCCCAGGTGCGCGCGTTCTTTGTCCAGCGCGAGGTGCTGGAGGTCGAGACGCCGGTGCTGTCCCAGGCCGGCAACACCGAGCCCAACATCGACAGCTTCACGACCGCGTTCAGCGGCCATGTCAGCGCCGGCGCGCGCACGCGCTGGCTGCGCACCTCGCCCGAGTACCCGCTCAAGCGCCTGCTCGCCGCCGGCATCGGCGACTGCTACGAACTGGGCCGCGTGTTCCGCAACGGCGAGGCCGGCGGCCGTCACAATCCCGAGTTCACCATGCTCGAGTGGTATCGGGTGGGCTGGGACCACCGGCGCCTGGCGCAGGAGACGGTCGAGCTGGTGCGCCTGGCCCTGGCCCTGGTCGATCGCCAGGCGCGCGTGGACGAGCTGACCTACCGCGAGCTGTTCCTGCGCGGTCTGCGGCTGGACCCGTTCAGCGCCACGCTGGAACAGCTGCAGGCGCCGCTGGCGTCGGTGCGCATCGACGGCGAAGGGCTCACCCGCGACGACTGGCTGGACCTGCTGATCACCCACCACCTGCAGCCGGCGTTCGCGGCCGACTGCATCACCATCGTGCATGACTGGCCGGCCAGCCAGGCCGCCCTGGCCAGGCTGCGCCCGGGCGACCCGCCGGTGGCCGAGCGCTTCGAGCTGTACCTGGGCGCGGTCGAGCTGGCCAACGGCTACCACGAGCTGCGCGACGCGGCCGAGCAGGGCGCACGCTTTACCGGCGACCAGCGGCGCCGGGCCGAACGCGGTCTGGTGCAGCCGCCGCAGGATCGCCTCTTGCTAGAGGCCCTGCCCCTCATGCCACACTGCGCCGGCGTGGCGGTAGGCATCGACCGGTTGCTGATGGCGATGCTGGGGACGGCGAGCATCGCCGACGTGCTGGCCTTCGATTTCGCACGGGCCTGACACACCAAAGGCATACACGGATCGTAAACAGGTCACTATGCTGGCATGCAGTGCTCGCAGGGAGTTGAAGCTTGCGTATCGCTCAGGGGAATGTCGTGTCCATCCGTCGTGTGCTGCAGGCCGGGCTTCCGGGAACCGCCGCCTTGATGCTGTCCGCCTGCGGCAGCGTGGGCTGGATGTTCGGCGGCCACGACACGCCGCCGGGCGAGGTGCCGGTGGAGCACTTCAGCTGCGAGTCCAAGGACCAGAACCTGAAGTATTGCGACGTGGACACCTCGGCCGGCGTGCGCCTGACCCGGCAGGTGTCCAACATGCCGTGCATCAAGGGCCGTACCTGGGATTACGGCCGCTTCGGCGTCTGGGTCGACCATGGCTGCCGCGGCGAGTTCATCAGCGGCGCCGGCGATGACGACGGCGGCGAGTTCGACCTGCGCCACAAGGTGCTGCGCTGCGAATCGCAGGACCAGCAGCGCCGCCGCTGCGATGCGCAGGTGACCAGCCCGCCGGCCACGCTGCTGCGCCAGCTCTCCGACACCGCCTGCAAGGAAGGCAGCACCTGGGGCTGGGACGCGCAGGGCGTGTGGGTCGATGGCGGATGCCGGGGCCTGTTCCGGGTTCGATGAACCGCCACATCGGCGCGGGTAAAATGCGCCGATGAACGAGACCTTCGATTACGCCCGCTACGACCGCATCCGGCCCCTGCTGTGGACCGGCGATGCCCTGCAGCTGCTCGACCAGCGCAAGCTGCCCTTCGTCGTCGAACACCTGACCTGCAGCACCAGCGACGAGGTCGCCGCGGCGATCCACGCGCTGGCCGTGCGCGGCGCGCCGGCGATCGGCATCGCCGCAGCCTGGGGCACGGTGCTGGCCGGGCGCGCCATCGAGGCGTCCGACGGCGCCGAGGCCGCGCTGAAGCTCGAACCCGCCCTGCAGCGCCTCAACGCCGCCCGCCCCACCGCGGTCAATCTGGCCTGGGCGCTGGCGCGCATGCGCCGTGCGCTGCAGCCCGCCGGCGCCAACTGGCGCGAAGTGCTGGAGCGCGAGGCGCAGGCCATCGCCAGCGAGGACCTGGCCGCCAACCGCCACATGGGCGAGCTGGGCGCGGCACTGATCGGCGAAGGCAGCGGCGTGCTGACCCATTGCAACACCGGCTCGCTGGCCACCGCCGGCTTCGGCACCGCGCTGGGCGTGATCCGCGCCGGCGTGGCGCAGGGCCGCATCGGCAAAGTCTTCGCCGACGAGACCCGCCCCTGGCAGCAGGGCGCGCGCCTGACGGTGTGGGAGCTGCAGCAGGACGGCATCGACGCCACCCTGATCGCCGACTCGGCCGCCTCGCACCTGATGAAGACCGGCGCGGTGCAGTGGGTGGTGGTCGGCGCCGACCGCATCTGCGCCAACGGCGATACCGCCAACAAGATCGGCACCTATCAGCTGGCCATCGCCGCGCGCCACCATGGCCTGAAGTTCATGGTGGTCGCGCCGTCCTCCACCGTGGACATGGACACGCCCAGTGGCGAGCTGATCGAGATCGAGGAACGCGATCCGGGCGAGCTGCACGGCATCGGCGGCGTGCGCACCGTGGCCGAGGGCATCAAGGCCTGGAACCCCGTGTTCGACGTCACGCCGGGCAGCCTGATCGATGCCATCGTCACCGAGAAGGGCGTGGTCGAGCGGCCCACCACCGAGAAGATGCGCGCCGCCTTCGGCTGAAGAACGCGACGGGGGCTTGCGATGCGCCCCGCGCAAGGCCTTGGGCGCGGTCGCCGCAGGCCCGCGCGCAAGGCCAGCTTCCGCGCGCAAGTGATTGATTCTTGGCGCTTCCCGGTACGCATCGGGGGGCGTGCGCGTGTTACAATTTCAAGGTTGAAATCCCCTCCGAAACCAGCCTGCCGCGCCATTGGCGGCCTGGCCTGTTTCGGCCCGATGTACCGAACACAAGCACGGACCTCGAATGGCTGATCTCGCCAAGGAAATCATCCCCGTCAACCTCGAAGACGAGATGCGCAAGAGCTACCTCGATTACGCCATGAGCGTGATCGTGGGCCGCGCCCTCCCGGACGTCCGGGACGGCCTGAAGCCGGTGCATCGCCGCGTGTTGTACGCGATGAACGAACTGGGCGCGCACAGCAACAAGCCGTACTACAAGTCCGCGCGCATCGTCGGCGACGTGATCGGTAAGTACCACCCGCACGGCGACCAGTCGGTGTACGACACGCTGGTGCGCATGGCCCAGCCGTTCTCGCTGCGCTACCTGCTGGTGGACGGCCAGGGCAACTTCGGTTCGGTCGACGGCGACTCGGCCGCGGCGATGCGTTACACCGAGGCGCGCATGTCGCGCCTGACCCACGAGCTGATGGCTGACATCGACAAGGAAACCGTCGATTTCGTGCCCAACTACGACGAGAAGGAGCTGGAGCCGTCGGTGATGCCGACGCGCTTTCCGAATCTGCTGGTCAACGGCTCGGCCGGCATCGCGGTGGGCATGGCGACCAACATCCCGCCGCACAACCTGTCCGAGGTGGTCGACGGCCTGATCGCGCTGATCGACAACCCGCTGATCGACATCGATGCGCTGATGGACTACATCCCCGGGCCGGACTTCCCGACCGCGGGCATCATCAACGGCACCGCCGGCATCATCGCCGGCTACCGCACCGGCCGCGGCCGCGTGCGCATGCGCGCCAAGGCCGAGGTCGAGGTCGACGACCGCACCGGGCGCGAGGCGATCATCGTCACCGAGATCCCGTACCAGGTGAACAAGGCGCGGCTGATCGAGAAGATCGCCGAGCTGGTCAAGGAGAAGAAGCTCGAGGGCATCAGCGAGCTGCGCGACGAGTCCGACAAGGACGGCATGCGCATCTACATCGAGGTCAAGCGCGGCGAATCGGCCGAGGTGGTCCTCAACAACCTGTATTCGCAGACGCCGATGGAATCGGTGTTCGGCATCAACATGGTCGCCCTGGTCGACGGGCGCCCGCAGCTGCTGAACCTCAAGCAGATGCTGGAAGCCTTCGTGCGCCATCGCCGCGAGGTGGTGACCCGCCGCACGATCTTCGAGCTGCGCAAGGCCCGCGCCCGCGCCCACATCCTCGAAGGCCTGACCGTCGCGCTGGCCAACATCGATGAGATGATCGAGCTGATCAAGACCTCGGCCAACCCGAACGAGGCGCGCGAACGCATGCTCGCCAAGACCTGGGAGCCGGGCCTGGTGGGCTCGCTGCTGGCCGCCTCCGGCGCCGAGGCCTCGCGTCCGGAAGACCTGCCCAGGGGCGTGGGCTTCATCGACGGCCGCTACCAGCTGACCGAGGTCCAGGCCACGCAGATCCTGGAGATGCGCCTGCACCGCCTGACCGGGCTGGAGCAGGAAAAGCTCACCGAGGAATACCGCCAGCTGCTGGACACCATCGCCGGGCTGATCCGCATCCTGGAAAACCCGGACGTGCTCAAGGAAGTCATCCGCGAGGAGCTGCTGAACGTCAAGGCCGAGTTCGGCGATGCGCGCCGCAGCGAGATCCGCCAGAGCGAGGAAGACCTGGACATCCTGGATCTGATCGCTCCGGAAGACATGGTGGTCACCCTGAGCCACGCCGGCTATGCCAAGCGCCAGCCGGCCAGCAGCTACCGCGCGCAGAAGCGCGGCGGCCGCGGCCGCAACGCGGCCACGACCAAGGACGAGGATTTCATCGACCAGCTGTGGCTGGTCAACACCCACGACACGCTGTTGACCTTCACCAGCAAGGGCCGCGTGTTCTGGCTGGCCGTGCACCAGCTGCCCGAGGCCGGGCCGAACGCGCGCGGCCGCCCGATCATCAACTGGATCCCGCTGGAAGGCGACGAGAAGGTGCAGGCGGTGCTGCCGGTGCGCGAGTACGCGCAGGGCCGCTACGTGTTCTTCGCCACCCGCAACGGCACGGTCAAGAAGACGCCGCTGACCGAGTTCGCCTTCCGCCTGGCGCGCGGCAAGATCGCCATCAACCTGGACGAGGGCGATGCGCTGGTCGGCGTGGCGCTGACCGACGGCGAGCGCGACGTGCTGCTGTTCGCCTCCAACGGCAAGGCCGTGCGCTTCGGCGAGGAGGCGGTGCGCTCCATGGGCCGTACCGCTACCGGCGTGCGCGGCATCAGGCTGGCCAAGGGCGAGGACGTGGTCAGCCTGATCGTGGCCGAGCGCGCGGCCGGGGCCGGCGCCGAGTCGGAGGACGAGGCGGCCGACGAGGTGGCCGAGTCCAATGATGAGACCGTGCTGGAGACGATCCAGGACGAATCGGGCTGCTACATCCTCACCGCCACCGAGAACGGCTACGGCAAGCGCACCCCGCTGGCCGACTACCCGCGCAAGGGGCGCGGCACCCAGGGCGTGATCGGCATCCAGACCAACGAGCGCAACGGCAAGCTGGTCGGTGCGCTGCTGCTGGGCAATACCGACGAGGTGATGCTGATCTCCGACGGCGGCACGCTGGTGCGCACGCGCTCGACCGAGATCTCCTGCGTGGGCCGCAACACCCAGGGCGTGACCCTGATCCGCCTGTCCAAGGGCGAGAAGCTGCAGGCCATCGAGCGTCTGGACGCCTCGCTGGAGGAGGAAGAGGACGCGGTGGCGGCCGACGCCAGCGCAGAAGCGCCGCCGCCGTCGCCTGCGGGCTGAGCCGGCGCGGCTGGCCGGGCCGGTGACGAGGGTCGCCGGCTCGCTGGCCAGCCAGTGTGGACATCGTGAGCGGCCGCGCCTTGCACAGGCGCGGCCGTTTTCTTTTGCGCGGGCTGGCTTGATGTCTTTGGGAGCTGGCTCGTTCCGGGGCAATGACGATGATGCGGTTTCGGTAGAGCCTCATCGCCGCCGTGGCGGCTCCCACCTGCATCTTGGTCGCGGCATGTGTCCTCGGGCGGCGCGATGGGCATCCCGCAGCGCCATGGCCAAGCGCGCGCAGGACGCGCAGCACAAGCACCGCCGCCCTCGCTTCTGGCTCGGTGGGAGCAACTGTCTCTCAGATCAAGCCGCGCCCCCTTGTAGAGCGGAGCTTGCTCCGCTGGGGCTTGCCGATGATCCGGTCGAAACGCAGCGGAGCAAGCTCCGCTCTACAGGTGGGAGCCGCCATGGCGGCGATGAGGCTTTCCCGGTAGCCCCTTCCTTCCCATTGCCCAGAAAGCCCACGGCGGCCCCTCCAGCCTCCATCCGCGCCCTCTATACTCCCGCGCAAAACCGGCTGAAGGGACTGGTGTTGCATGGAGAGTATCCAGGGTCACGGCGCGCTGTCGCCGCAACGTGCCGCCGCGCAGGACGCGCCTTCCTCGATCCGGTCGCGACCGTCGCGCCGCCCCTGGCGAACGGTCCTGTTCGCGAGCGCTCTCGCGCTGCTCGCCCTGACCGGCTGCGATCGCAACAAGACCGGCGATCTGCCGGCGGTGTCCGGCGAAGCAGTGCAGGCGCAGAAGGCCAGGTCCGTCGCCGGCTTCGGGCTGGTCAACGCCTATCCCGACCAGCACGAGGGCCAGGTCGCCATCGCGCTGGAATTCAGCCAGCCACTGGTCGAGTCGCAGGACTTCGACAAGCTGATCCACGTCAGCGACGACAAGGGCGCGGTGGTCAGCGGCAGCTGGGTGCTGGATGAGCACGCCAGGATCCTGCGCTTCCCCTCGGTGGAGGCCGCGCGCGACTACACGGTCAAGATCGATGCGGGCCTGCTGGCCGCGGCCGGTGGCAGCCTGGGCAAGGCGGTCGAACAGGTCGTGCACACCGGGCAGATCGAGCCGGCGGTGGCCTTCGCCTCGCAGGGCAGCGTGCTGCCGGCCAAGGACACCCCGCGGCCTGCCGGTGGTGTCGATCAACGTGCCGGAAGTGGACGTGGAATTTCTGCGCGTGCGCGAATCGCAGTTGCCGCGCTTCTTCGCCCAGTACCAGCGCGGCGGCAGTCGCGGCGCCTGGTCGCTGGACGAGGACTACAGCCAGAACAAGCCGCTGGGCGAGCTGGCCGACTCGGTCTACCTCAACCGCTTCGTGCTGGGCGGCAAGCCCAACGAGCGCATGGTCAGCTATCTGCCGGTGCAGGACATCAAGCAGCTGCAGGAGCCGGGCCTGTACTTCGCGGTGATGAAGCGCGTGGGGCGCTACTCGGACCAGCTGCAGACCGCGTTCTTCAGCGTCAGCGACCTGGGGCTGCACGCGCGCGCCTACAAGGACACGCTGTTCGTCCACACCGCCTCGCTGGCCGACGGCAGCGCCACCGGCGGTGCGCAGCTGCGCGTGCTCGACGCCAAGGGCGAGACCGTGCTCAAGGGCGAGACCGACGGCAACGGCAACGCGCTGCTCAAGTACACGCTCAACGCCGGCCAGGTGCTGGTGGCCAGCCGCGGCAAGGACGTCACCCTGCTGCCGTTCAACCAGCCGGCGCTGGACCTGTCCGAATTCGCCGTGGCCGGGCGCGAGCAGGCCTGGTTCGACGTGTTCGCCTGGTCCGGCCGCGACCTGTATCGCCCCGGCGAGACGGTGCGCGTGTCGGCGCTGCTGCGCGACTTCGACGGCAAGCCGGTCAAGGCCGGGCAGCCGCTGTACCTGCGCCTGAAGCAGCCCGACGGCAAGATCTTCCGCGAGACCCGGCTGACCCCGGGCGAGCAGGGCTATTTCGCCTTCGAGCAGGCCATCCCGGTGGAGGCGCCGACCGGGCGCTGGCAGGTGGAGTTCCGCACCGATCCGGCCAGCGCGCAGGCGGTGCAGGGCATGACCCTGCGCATCGAGGAGTTCCTGCCCGAGCGCATGAAGCTGGACCTGTCCGCGCCGGAGATCCTCAAGCCCGGCCAGGGCCTGGCACTGAAGGCCGACGCGGCCTATCTGTACGGCGCGCCGGCCGACGGCAACCGCTTCACCGCCAAGCTGGCCGTGGCGGTGGAGCAGCATCCGCTGGACAAGCTGCCGGGCTGGTTCTTCGGCGATGCCACGGTGCAGCTGCCCAAGGAGGCCAAGGACGTGGTCGACGCCACGTTCGACGCCAAGGGCCACTACGAGGAGACCTTGTCGCTGCCCGACGAGGTCAAGCCGGTCACGCCGGTGGCGGCCATCGTCACCGGCAGCGTGTACGAAACCGGCGGACGCACGGTCAACCGCTCGCTCAAGCGCGTGCTGTGGCCGGCCGACGTGCTGGCCGGCGTGCGGCCGCTGTTCGACGACAAGGAAGGCTCGGCGGCCAACGGTACGGCGGGCTTCGAGATCGCCCGCTTCAACGCCGCCGGCGCGCGCCAGCCGGGCAAGGGCCTGAAGGTCACCCTGGTACGCGAGCGCCGCGACTACCACTGGACCCATGACGAGGACACCGGCTGGTCGTTCGACTACACCCAGCGTTTCGAGAACGTCGACACCAAGACCGTCGATGTCGGCGGCGACGCGGTGCGCGTGGACTTCCCGGTGGAGTGGGGCGGCTACCGGCTGGAAGTATTCGACCCGGCCACCGGGCTGACCACGCGCTATCCGTTCACCGCCGGCTGGAGCTGGAACGATGACAACCGCGGCCTGGACGCGCGCCCGGACAAGGTCAAGCTGTCGCTGGACAAGACCGGCTACCGCGCCGGCGACACGCTCAAGGTCACGCTCACCCCGCCGCACGACGGCAAGGGCGTGCTGATGGTCGAGTCCGACCACATGCTCTACGTCAAGAACATCGAGGCCAAGGCCGGCAGTGTGTTCGAGATCCCGGTCACCCAGGACTGGGAGCGCCACGACGTCTATGTGACCGCGCTGGTGTTCCGCGGCGGCAGCGCGCCGTCCAAGATCACCCCGGCGCGCGCGGTCGGCGTGGCGCACGTGCCGATGGACCGCAGCGCCCGGCGCGTGGCCGTGGGCCTGAAGGCGCCCGAGCAGATGAAGCCCGGCCAGGACCTGGCGGTGACGGTCAGCGTGCCGCAGCTGGCCGGCAAGGACGCGCATGTCACCGTCTCGGCGGTGGACGTGGGCATCCTCAACATCACCCGCTATCCGGTGCCCGACGCCACCGCGCACTTCTTCGCCCAGCGCCGCCTGGGCGTGGATAGCTACGACGTCTACGGCCGGGTCATCGAGAGCTACGAGGGCGACACGGCCAAGCTGCGCTTCGGCGGCGACATGGCGCTGGGCGCCTTGCCGCAGGCGCGGCGGCCGACCGCCAAGGTGCAGACCGTGGACCTGTTCGCCGGGCCGGTGAAGCTGGACGCCAAGGGCAATGCACGCGTGCTGCTCAAGGTGCCCGACTTCAACGGCACCCTGCGCGTGTCGGCGCTGGTCTACTCGGACGACCACTACGGCAGCCGCGACACCCAGACCCTGGTGCGCGCGCCGGTGGTGGCCGAGGCCAGCATGCCGCGCGTGCTGGCGCCGGGCGACCGCAGCATGGTCACCCTGGACGTGCAGAACTTCACCGGCAGGCCGGGCACCTTCCGCGTGCAGGTGGACGGCACCGGGCCGCTGGCCATCGGCGAGGGCAGCCGCAGCGTGTCGCTGGCCGACGGCGCCAAGACCACGCTGAGCTTCCCGCTGCAGGCGCGCGAGGGCTATACGACCGCGCAGGTGCGCGTGCGCGTGGACGGCGCGGCCGACGGCTTCAAGGTCGACCGCAGCTTCGACCTGCCGGTGCGCGCCGGCTGGCCCAGCGTGACCCGCACCGAGAGCCGGGTGATCGATCCGCTGGCGCCGGTGACGATGGGCGCCGGCTTCGCCGATGGGCTGATGCCCGATTCGGTGCGCGCGCGCATGGTGGTCAGCGCGCTGCCGCCGATTCCCTTCGCCGCGGCGCTGGAGGACCTGCTCAAGTATCCCTACGGCTGCATCGAGCAGACCACCAGCAAGGGCTACGCCGCCCTGGTGATGGACCAGGCCACCGCCGACCTGCTGGGCACCAAGGGGCTGGACCCGGCCAAGCGCCGCGAGCGCATGGAAGGCGCCTTCGCCCGCATCGCCTCGATGCAGGTGGCCAACGGCAACTTCTCGATGTGGGGCGACGATGGCGACGTGGTGCCGTACATCACCCCGTACGTGGCCGACTTCCTGCTCGACGCGCGCGAGGGCGGCTTCGCCGTGCCCGACACGGTGCTGCAGAAGGCCTTGAACCGTCTCAGCGAGGACCTGCTGTCCGGCGGCAACCAGTTCTACGGGTCCAACTTCCGCGAGCACCTGCGCTTCGCCAACCAGGCCTATGCCGGCTACGTGCTGGCGCGCGTGGGCCGTGCGCCGCTGGGCACGCTGCGGGCGCTGTACGACAACGACCGGGGCAAGTCGATGACCGGCCTGCCGCTGGTGCAGCTGGGGCTGGCGCTGTCGCTGCAGGGCGACACCAAGCGCGGCGCGCGCGCCATCGCGCTGGGCTTCGACAAGACCGGCGACCGGCCGGAGTGGCTGGGCGACTACGGCACCCGGCTGCGCGACGACGCGCTGATGCTGGCGCTGGTGCGCGAGCGCAAGCTGTCCAAACCCGAGTACGACGCGCGCGTGATCTCCCTGGGCCGCGAGCTGGACGAGCGCCGCAAGGCGCGCTGGTTCTACCTGAGCACGCAGGAGCAGGTCGCCATCGCGCGGCTGGGCAAGTCGCTGCTGGGCGATGCGCAGGCCAAGACGCTCGGCGGCACCTGGTCGGCCGACGGCGCCAGCGAGACGGTGCAGGGCCTGCGCCTGTTCGCGCGCAGCTTCGACATGGCCACCCTGGCCAAGGGCGTGAGCTTCAGCCCACAGGGCCAGCCGCCGCTGTACGCCAGCCTGGAGATCGCCGGCGTGCCGCGCACCGCGCCGGCCGAGGACCAGTCGAAGATCGGCGTCACCCGGCGCTACTACGCCACCGACGGCAGCGAGTGGAAGGGTGGCACGCTGAAGGAGGGCGAGGCGCTGATCGTGGGCCTGCGCATCACCGCCGACACCGAGGTGCCCGACGCGCTGCTCACCGACCTGCTGCCGGCGGGGCTGGAGATCGAGAACTTCAACCTGTCCGACGCCAAGCAGTGGGCCGACGTGGTGGTCGATGGCATCACCCTCACCGAGCGCGGCGAGGCGGCCGAGGTCAAGCACGAGGAGTTCCGCAACGACCGCTACGTGGCCGCCCTGCGCCTGGGTCGCGGCGGCAGCGGCGCCAAGGTGTTCTACCTCGTTCGTGCCGTCACGCCCGGCACTTACACCGTGCCGCCGCCGCTGGTGGAGGACATGTACCGCCCCGACATCCGCGGCGTCGGTATCTCCACTCCGAGCACGATCACGGTGGTGCAGCCGTGAGGCATGGCTGAGCACGTCCTGAGCCATCCCGAGCGCGCGGCCGCACCGATCCGAAGGGCGCGCGTCCCATGACCGCGCCGGGAGAGGGCGGTGGGAGCTTCATGGCGACGCTTGGTCGCGTGCTGCGTCGCGGACTTCCTTGGCTGCGCTGGACGGCCGTCGCTGTGCTGGTGGCGCTGCTGATCCTGGACTTCGCTTTCCCGCCGCCGCTGCCCAAGGCGCGCGATACCAGCACGCTGGTGGTGGCACGCGACGGCACGCCGCTGCGGGCGTTCGCCGATCGCGATGGGGTGTGGCGCTATCCGGCCTCGCCCGAGGGCGTCTCGCCGCTGTACCTGCAGGCGCTGCTGACCTATGAGGACCGCTGGTTCTGGCGGCATCCGGGCGTCAATCCGTGGGCACTGCTGCGCGCGGGCGGGCAGATGCTGCGGCGCGGGCAGATCGTCTCGGGCGGCTCGACGCTCACCATGCAGGTCGCGCGCATCCTCGACCCGCACACGCGCACACCCTGGGGCAAGGCCAAGCAGCTGCTGCGCGCCCTGCAGCTGGAGGCGCACCTGAGCAAGCGGCAGATCCTCGACCTGTACCTGGAGCGCGCCCCGTTCGGCGGCACCATCGAGGGCGTGGAGGCCGCCAGCTGGGCCTACCTGGGCAAGCCGGCCGCGCGGCTGTCGCATGCCGAGGCCGCGCTGCTGGCGGTGCTGCCGCAGTCGCCCAGCCGGCTGCGTCCGGACCGCCATCCGCAGGCCGCGCGGGCGGCGCGCGACAAGGTGCTGGCGCGCATGGTCGCCCTCGGCGTGTGGACCCAGGCGCAGGTGGACGATGCCCGCATCGAACCGGTGGTCGCACGCGCCCTGCAGCCGCCGCTGAGCGCGGCGCTGCTGGCCGAGCGCCTGCACCAGCAGCAGCCGCGCGCCGCGCGCATCGTCTCCACGCTGGACGCCGACCTGCAGCGCACGCTGGAACAGCGCGTCACCGCCTACTTCTCCAACCTGCCGGAGCGCACCTCGGCGGCGCTGCTGGTGGTGGACAACACGACGATGGAGGCGCGCGCCTATGTGGGCTCGGTCCAGTTCGGCGACGACAAGCGCCTGGGCCACGTGGACATGGTGCAGGCCTGGCGTTCGCCGGGCTCGACGCTCAAGCCCTTCCTGTACGGGCTGGCGCTGGACGATGGGCTGATCCACTCGGAGAGCCTGCTGATCGATGCGCCGCAGGGCTTCGGCGGCTACCGGCCAGGGAACTTCGATGCCGCCTTCAACGGGCCGGTCGGCGCGGCCGAGGCCCTGCGCCTGTCGCTCAACGTGCCGGCGGTGGACGTGCTGGATCACGTCGGCCCGACGCGCTTCGCCGCGCGGCTGGCCAACGGCGGCATCGCGCTGCGCTTCCCGCGCGGGGCGGTGCCCAACCTGGCGATGATCCTGGGCGGCACCGGCGCGCGCCTGGAGGACCTGGTCGGCGCGTTCGCCGCATTCAACCGCGACGGGCTGGCTGGGCGCGTGCGCTATCGCCCGGAAGACCCGGCGTCCGACCGTCGACTGCTCTCGCCGGGCGCGGCCTGGATCATCCGCCAGGTGCTGCAGGACAACCCACGGCCCGGCGAGAGCGTGGGCACCTTCGACACTGGTGGCCGCCCGCGCGTGGCCTGGAAGACCGGCACCAGCTACGGCTACCGCGACGCGTGGGCGATCGGCGGCACGCGCCGCTATACGGTCGGTGTGTGGGTCGGCCGGCCGGACGGCACGCCGCTGCCGGGCCAGTACGGGGCGGTGACCGCGCTGCCGCTGATGTTCGAGGTGATCGACAGCCTTCCGCGCAGCCGTGGCGATGCGGCGGCCGTGGCGCCGCCGGCCAATGTGGCCCAGGTCGAGGTGTGCTGGCCGCTTGGCCTGCCGCCCGACCCGCAGGCGCCGCAGCTGTGCCAGCGCCGGATGCAGGCCTGGACGCTGGACGGCAACGTGCCGCCGACCTTCGCCGAGCGCGACGCGCGGCTCTGGCGCGCCGGGCGGGAGAGTTTCCAGCGCGATGCCGCCAGCGGCCAGCGTCTGTCGGCCGAATGCACCCGGCCGCATGCGGCGCAGGAGGCGAGCATTGCGCGCTGGCCGGCGCTGGCCTCGCCCTGGCTGAGCGTGGCCGAACGCCGCGCCGCCCAGCTGCCGCCGCTGGCGCCGGACTGCGCGCCGGATGGACGCGAGGCCAGCGCCGCGCTGCGCATCGAGGGCCTCAACGACGGCGCCACGCTGGCGCGTGCGCCGGGCAGCGACAAGCCGGCCAGCGTGCGCCTGCGCGCCCTGGGCACCGAGACAGAGGTGCAGTGGCTGCTCGACGGGCGCTGGATCGGCCTGACCCGTGGCGCGCGCAGCTTCGAGCATGGCTTCGAGCAGCCGGGCGAGCACACGCTGACCGCGCTGGCCGACAGCGGCGCGTGGAGCACGCTGCGGTTCCGTGTGCTGCGGTAGGGAAGCAGGGGTCAGGGGGCAGGGGGCAGGGCCGGAGCTGGTCGTCCGGGCGCGCACTCCGGGATTTGCGGTATGTCCTAAAGCAAACGCCGGGCGATGCCCGGCGTCTGTGTGCGAAGTCAATTTGCTCGCAGGAGGTGCTTGCTGAAGCCAGAGCCGGCGATACGATTTGCCCCTGGCCCCTGGCCCCTGGCCCCTGGCCCCTGGCCCCTGGCCCCTGGCCCCTGGCCCCTGGCCCCTGGCCCCAGCCTTACTTCCCGATCCACCCTTCCAGCATGTCCGCGAACTCATCGGCATGCTCTTCTTCCTGCTCCAGGATGCGCTCGAGGATGCGCTTGGTGGTGGTGTCCTTGTCGCCGATGTAGTTGATCATCTGGCGGTAGCTGTCGATGGCGATGCGCTCGGCGATCAGGTTCTCCTTGACCATGTCGCGCAGGTCGCTGCCTTCCTTGTACTCGGCGTGCGAGCGCGCGGTCAGGGTGTCGGGGTTGAGGTCCGGCTCGCCGCCGAGCTGGACGATGCGCTCGGCCAGCATGCCGGCGTGGTCCTGCTCCTGCTTGGCGTGCTCCAGGAACTCGGCCTTGACCGCGTCGGCCAGCATGCCCTTGGCCATGAAGTAATGGCGGTAGTAGCGCAGCACGCACACGTATTCGGTGGCCAGCGCCTCGTTGAGCAGCTTGACGACCTCCTTGCGGTCGGCCGTATAGGAATCGGTGATCGCGCCGTCCTCGAGCTTCTTGCGCGCGTTGGCGCGCAGGGTCTCGCGATCGGCCAGGTCGGCGGCCGAGGTGTGGTTGAACTTGGTGGCTGATGTCTTGGACATTGGCTTGCCTCGCTTGATGGATGTGCGGTGGGAAGGATCAGTCGGGAAGGTGTTGCAGCACGTAGTCGGCGGAGGAGACCTCGAACGCGCCGGGCTCCTCGACCCAGAGTTGCTTGACCACGCCGTCCTCGGCGTAGAGCGCGTAGCGCCTGGAGCGCAGGCCCATGCCCTGCGCGCCCAGGTCCAGCTCCAGGCCCAGCGCGCGTGCGAAGTCGCCGCTGCCGTCGGCCAGCAGCTGCAGCCCTTCGGGCACGTGCAGCGATTCGCCCCAGGCCTTCATCACGAACGCGTCGTTGACCGACACGCAATACACCTCGATGCCGCGCTTGCGGAATGCGTCGAAGTGCTCGATGAAGCCAGGCAGATGGCGCGCCGAACAGGTCGGGGTGAAGGCGCCCGGGACCGCGAACAGCACGACCTTGTGCGCGCCGAACAGGGTCGGGGTGTCGACCTTCTCCACGCCCTGGCGGATGCGGGTCAGGATGACTTCGGGGATGGGATCGCCGATCTGGATCGTCATGGGAGCTTCGGAGGCGCGGGAGGGCGGCCGCGTGAACCGTACCCTAGGCAGGGCCGTGGGAAGGCGGCGTCAAAACCCTTGAAAAGCCGCGTGCGGCGCTTATCTGTTGGTCACGGAGGCCACGGGCCCCTGCCGCACGCACGTCGCGTCTGCGGCCATCCAATCGGAGACATTCATGATGAATTTCGTGCGCTATCAAGGCTGGCCCGTCCGCCCCGGCCAGCTCGAACTGGGACGCGTGTTGGACCGCTTCGCGCAGGCCGGCCAGGCCGCCACCGACAGCGTGGGCTGGACCCCGCGCGTGGACGTGAAGGAAGAGGCCAACCGCTTCGTGATCTTCGCCGACCTGCCGGGCGTGGACCTGGAGGCGATCGAGGTGCAGATGGACAAGAACGTCCTGAGCATCCGCGGCGAGCGTGCCGCGCCGCAGGCCGGCGAGGACGCCCGCTTCACCCGTCAGGAGCGTCGCCACGGCGCGTTCGCGCGCAGCTTCACCCTGCCGGAAACCGCCGACGCCGAAGGCATCGTCGCCACCGGTCGCAACGGCGTGCTGGAAGTGGTGATTCCCAAGCGGCCCGAGGCCGCGCCGCGTCGCATCCAGGTCGGGTCGATCCAGTAACCTGTACCCCGGCCCGCGTTCCGCGCGGGTCCCATGAACCGGTCGCGATGCGGTGTTTGCCGCATCGTGGCCAGGATCGGGCCCGCGGCTGCCAAGCCGCGGGCTTTCTTGCGGAGGTACGATGGAATTCAAGGACTACTACCAGACGCTTGGCGTGGAACCCACGGCCGGCGAGGCGGAGATCAAGACCGCCTACCGCCGCCTGGCGCGCAAGTACCACCCCGACGTCAGCAAGGAGGCCGATGCCGAGGAGCGCTTCAAGGCGGTCAACGAGGCTTACGAGGCCCTGCGCGATCCGGAGAAGCGCGCGGCCTACGATCAGCTGCGCGCGCGCGGCTATCGGCCCGGGCAGGAATATCAGCCGCAGGACTTCGGCGGCGGCTACGGCGGCCAGGGCTTCGACTTCGAGGAAGTCTTCGGCAGCGCCGGGGGCGGCGGTGCCGGCTTCAGCGATTTCTTCGAGAACCTGTTCGGCCAGCGCGCACGCGGCGGTCCGGGCTTCCGCAGCGGCCAGGCGCCGCGCGGCGATACCCGCGCCAAGCTGTCGGTGCCGCTCAAGGCGGTCTACGAGGGCAGCAGCATCCGCGTGACCGTCAACGGCAAGCAGCTGGACGTGCGCGTGCCCAAGGGCATCAAGCCCGGCCAGGCGATCCGCCTGAGCGGGCAGGGCAACGGCGGCGGCAACCTGCTGCTGGAGATCGAGTACGCGGCCGATCCGCAGTTCGAAGTGGACGGGCGCAACATCATCCACGTCCTGCAGGTCACGCCCTGGCAGGCGGCGCTGGGCGCCACGGTGAGCGTGCCGACGCTGGGCGGTTCGGTCGAGCTGAAGATCCCGCCGGACTCCGACGCCGGGCGCAAGCTGCGCCTGCGCGGCCGCGGCCTGCCTGGTCCGCCCGATGGCGACCAGATCGTGGAGCTGGAGATCACCGCGCCACGCGCGGTCACCGAGGCCCAGCGCAAGGCCTACGAGAAGCTGGCCAAGGCCTTCGCCGACAGCTGACCCACGCCCTCGTCGAGCCAGAATGCGAAACGGGCGCCTCAGGGCGCCCGTTTCGTGTTTCGCGATGGCCGGCCTGCCGGCTGGCGTCAGGCGGCCGAGGTCGGCGGCTGGCGCGCGGCGCTGAGGATGCGCTCGATGACCTCGGACAGTTCATCCTCGGAGAAGGGCTTGGTCAGATAGGCCTTGGCCCCCTGGCGCATGCCCCACATGCGGTCGGTGTCCTGGTCCTTGGTGGTCACCAGGATCACCGGGATGTGCTTGGTGGTGGGCTCGCGGCTGAGCTGGCGGGTGGCCTGGAAACCGTTGAGGTTGGGCATCACCACGTCCATCAGGACCATGTCGGGCAGCTCGCGCTTGGCCACCTCGACCCCTTGCACCCCATCCTCGGCGGTGATCCACGTGTGTCCCAGCTTTTCCACGATGCGCTGGATGCCCAGCAGCTGCGACGGTGAATCGTCGACGATGAGAATGCGCGCCATACCCTGTGTCCTGACCTGTCCCCTGCGCAGGATTGTAGAGGCCTTTGGTGGCGCTGCGTAGGCGGCGCGCACCGTCAATCCGCATGCCTTCTGCCGTCCATCCGCGGCCGCGATCCGCAGCGTGATCGCGCTCACGGAATCCTCGCTGGTGGGAGGCGATGCGACAGCGCCGCGCGGAGACGTAGATCGACAGGCCCGTGGCCTGACGCCTCCATTGCCTTGGCTCAGCGCAGCGCCCGCGGCGCTTTCCGTCGATCCGCGCCGCAACAGGCCCTGGGCGCCAATCCGATCAACGCGTCGCTACGCGCCTGTTGCTTACCGCAGCGCCTCGCGGCGTTTCTCGTCGATCCGCGCCGCAACGACCCTTGGGCGCCAGTCTGACGAACGCGTCGCTACGCGCCTGTTACTTACCGCAGCGCCTCGCGGCGTTTCTCGTCGATCCGCGCCGCAACAGCCCTTGTGCGCCAGTCTGATGAACGCGTCGCTACGCGCCTGTTACTTACCGCAGTGCCTCGCGGCGTTTCTCGTCGATCCGCGCCGCAACAGCCCTTGTGCTCCAGTCTGATGAACGCGTCGCTACGCGCCTGTTGCTTACCGCAGTGCCTCGCGGCGCTTCTCATCGATCCACTTGCTCGCCTGCGCCGGCGTGTAGTCGCGCATCCACCCCAACAGCGCATCAATCTCCTCGCCGTGCCACAGATCGGCGCGCTGGGCCGCGTGCAGGAAGCGCTGCTCGACCATGCGGTCGATCATCGCGATCAGCGGCTGGTAGAAGCCGTCGATGTCCAGAAACGCGCAGGGCTTGTTGCCGATGCCCAGCTGGCGCCAGGTCAGCATCTCGAAGATCTCCTCCATTGTGCCGAAGCCGCCGGGCAGGGTGATGAAGCCATCGGCCAGGTCGAACATGCGCGCCTTGCGCTCGTGCATGGAGCCGACGATCTCCAGCTGGGTCAGGCCGCGATGGGCCACTTCCCAGTCCACCAGCTGCTGCGGAATCACGCCGACCACCTCGCCGCCGGCCGCCAGCACCGCATCGGCCACCGCCCCCATCAGCCCGACCTTGCCGCCGCCGTAGACCAGACGCAGGCCTTCGGCCGCCAGCCGCTGGCCGAGTTCGGTGGCGCGCTGGACGTAAACGGGTTTGGCGCCGGCGTTGGAGCCGCAGTAGACGCAGATGCTTTTCATCGGGGATTCGGGATTAGGGATTGGGGATTTGTAAAAGCAGACGCCGGGCGTGTGCCCGGCGCGGTGGTGCGGGAGGAGATCCAGGAGCAGGGACGTGCTTTCGCCAATCCCCAATCCCGAATCCCCAATCCCGACTTCAGTTCGCCTTATGAATCGCCCGCTTGCCCACTGCCATGGCGGCGTCGTGCACCACCTCGGACAGCGAGGGGTGGGCGTGGCAGATGCGGGCCAGGTCGTCGGCCGAGCCGCTGAACTCCATGGTCAGCACGCCTTCGTGCACCAGTTCGGAGACGTTGACGCCGACCAGGTGCATGCCCAGGACGCGGTCGGTCTCGGCATGGGCCAGGACCTTGACGAAGCCGGCCGGCTCGGCCATCGCCACGGCGCGGCCGTTGGCGGCGAACGGGAAGCTGCCGGCCTTGTACGGCACGCCCTCGGCCTTGAGCTGCTGCTCGGTCTTGCCGACCCAGGCGATCTCCGGCTCGGTGTAGATGACCCACGGGATGGTGTCGAAGTTGACGTGGCCCGGCAGGCCGGCGATCAGTTCGGCCACCGCGATGCCTTCCTCGAAGCCCTTGTGCGCCAGCATCGGGCCGCGCACGCAGTCGCCGATGGCCCACACGCCGTCCACGCCGGTGTGGCAGTGTTCGTCGACCACGATCTGGCCGCGCTCGTTGAGCTGCACGCCGGTACCCTCGGCCAGCACGCCCTTGGTCGCGGCGCGACGGCCCACGGCCACCAGCAGCTTGTCCACGGTCAGGGTCTGCTCGCCGGAGGCGTCGGTGTAGGTGACCACCACCTCCTTCTTCTTGCCCTTGCCGGTGACCTCGGTCGCGCTGACCTTGGCGCCGAGCTTGATGTCCAGGCCCTGCTTCTTGAACTCCTTGGCGGCGGCCTTGGCCACTTCGGCATCGGCGGCGGCCAGGAAGTCCGGCAGCGCCTCCAGGATGGTGACCTCGGCGCCCAGGCGCTTCCACACGCTGCCCAGCTCCAGGCCGATCACGCCCGCGCCGATCACCGCCAGGCGCTTGGGCACCTCGGTGAAGTCCAGTGCGCCGACGTTGTCGACGATGTTCTCGCCGTCGAACTTGGCGAACGGCAGCTCGATCGAATCCGAACCCGGCGCCAGGATCACGTTGGTGCCCTGCAGCTCGACCTCGCTGCCGTCGTGCTGCTTGACCTTGACCAGGTTGCCCGGCTGCAGCTGGGCGAACCCGTAGTACGGGGTCACCTTGTTGGCCTTGAACAGCATGCCGATGCCGCCGGTGAACTGCTTCACGATCTTGTCCTTGCGGCCGACCATGGTGGCCACATCGATCTTGGCGTCCTTGAAGCTGATGCCGTGCTCGCCGAACAGGTGGCCCATGTTCCAGAACTGGCGCGAGGAGTCGAGCATCGCCTTGGAGGGGATGCAGCCCACGCGCAGACAGGTGCCGCCCAGGGCAGGCTTGCCGTCCTTGCCCAGCGCCGCATCGATGCAGGCGACCTTCATGCCCAGCTGGGCGGCGCGGATGGCCGCGTGATAGCCGGCCGGACCGGCACCGATGACGACGACGTCGTATTGCTGTGTTTCGCTCATTTCATTCGCTCACGGGATTCGGGATTCGGGATTGGAGATTCGGGATTCGTAAAAGCCGGAGGGGAGTAGGACGGGGACGCTGTTACGAATCCCCAATCCCGAATCCCCAATCCCGGCTCTCACAGACCGAACAACATCCGGCCCGGGTTCTCCAGCTGGTTCTTGATGTCCACCAGGAACTGCACCGAGTCCTTGCCGTCGATGATGCGGTGGTCGTAGGACAGGGCGATGTACATCATCGGCGCGATCACGACCTGGCCGTTCTCGGCGATCGGGCGCTCCTTGATGGCGTGCATGCCCAGGATGGCGCTCTGCGGCGGGTTGACGATCGGGGTGGACAGCAGCGAGCCGAAGGTGCCGCCGTTGGTGATGGTGAAGGTGCCGCCCTGCAGATCGTCCAGGCCCAGCTTGCCGGGCGCGCGCCTTGGCGGCGTAGTCGGCGATGCCCTGTTCGACCTCGGCGAAGGACTGGCGCTCGACGTTGCGCAGCACCGGGGTGACCAGGCCCTTGTCGGTGGACACGGCGATGGAGATGTCGCTGTAGCCGTGATAGACGATGTCCTCGCCGTCGATCGAGGCGTTGACCAGCGGGAAGCGCTGCAGCGCGTTGGCGGCGGCCTTGACGAAGAAGCTCATGAAGCCGAGCTTGATGCCGTGGGCCTTCTGGAACTCGTCCTGCAGTTCCTTGCGCGCCGCGCTGACCTTGGCCAGGTTGACCTCGTTGAACGTGGTCAGCATCGCGGTGGAGTTCTTCGAATCCATCAGGCGCTTGGCGATGGTCTTGCGGATGCGCGTCATCGGCACGCGCTCCTCCGGACGGGCGCCGGCGGCCTTGCCCACGCCGCCACCGGCGGCGAACTTGACGATGTCTTCCTTGGTCACCGCGCCGCGACGGCCGGTGCCTTCCACCTGGGCCGGATCCACGCCCTGCGTGATGGCGGTGAAGCGCGCGCCCGGGGGCAGGTTGTCGGTGCCGGCGGCGGCCTTGGGCGCCTCGGCCTTGGCCGGGGCGGGGGCCTGCGCCTTGGCCGGGGCCTCGGACTTGGCGGCCGGCTTGACCTCTTCCTCGGCCGGCTTGGCCGGGGCGGCCTGCGCGGCGGCGCCTTCCTCGATGATCGCCAGGACCTGCGAGGAGGTCACCGTGTCGCCCTCGGCGAACTTGATTTCCTTGAGCACGCCGTCCACCGGCGAGGGCACCTCCAGCACGACCTTGTCGGTCTCGAGGTCGACCAGATTCTCGTCGCGCTTGACGGCCTCACCGGCCTTCTTGTGCCAGCTGGCGATGGTGGCGTCGGAAACGGATTCGGGAAGGACCGGAACTTTGACTTCGGTGGCCATGCGGGAGCGTCCTAGGGATTTCTGGAGTGTTGATCGAAAGGGTGAAAGGCTTATTCGGCGACGAGGTCGTTGCCGAAGGTGTTGACCAGCGCGTCGGCGACCAGCTGCTGCTGCTCGGCCACGTGCTCGGCCATGTGGCCGGCGGCCGGGGAGGGCGAACGGGCGCGGCCGGCGTAGTGCAGCGACTGGCCCTGCGCCAGGCAGGCCTGCAGATGGTGCTTGATCTGATACCAGGCGCCCTGGTTCTGCGGCTCTTCCTGGCACCACACCACGTCGGTGGCGTTGGCGTACTTCTTCAGCTCGGCCGCCAGCAGCTCGCGCGGGAACGGATAGAGCTGCTCCACGCGCAGGATCGCCACGTCGTCCTGGCCGCGCTTGGTCGCATCCTCCAGCAGGTCGTAATAGACCTTGCCCGAGCAGGCCACCACGCGCTTGACCTTCTTCGCATCGGCCTTGGCGTCGGGGATCAGGTGCTGGAACTCGCCCTCGGCCAGCTCCTCGAGCGTGGACACGGCCAGCTTGTGGCGCAGCAGCGACTTGGGCGTCATCACGATCAGCGGCTTGCGCGTGGTCATGCGCATCTGCCGGCGGATCATGTGGAAGCACTGGGCCGGAGTGGTCGGCACGCACACCAGCATGTTCTCCAGCGCGCACAGCTGCAGGAAGCGCTCCAGGCGCGCCGAGCTGTGCTCGGGGCCCTGGCCTTCGTAGCCGTGCGGCAGGAACAGCGCCAGGCCGGTGATGCGGCCCCACTTGGCCTCGCCGGCGGCGATGAACTGGTCGATCACCACCTGCGCGCCGTTGGCGAAGTCGCCGAACTGGCCTTCCCAGATGCACAGCGCGTTGGGATCGGTGGTCGAGTAGCCGTACTCGAACGCCATCACCGCCTCCTCGCTGAGCAGCGAGTCGATCACGGTGGCGTCCTGCGGGTCGTCCACCAGCTGGCGCAGCGGCAGGTAGTAGCTGTCGGTCTTCTGGTCGTGCAGGATCGCGTGGCGATGGAAGAAGGTGCCGCGGCCCGAGTCCTGGCCGACCAGGCGCAGGGTGTTGCCCTCGGACAGCAGGGTGGCGTAGGCCAGGTTCTCGGCGAAGCCCCAGTCGCCCGGCAGCTCGCCCTCGGTCATCTTGGCGCGGTCCTCGTAGATCTTGGCCACGCGCGCGTGCAGGCTCACCCCTTCCGGGATGGTGTTGATGACCTTGGCCAGCTGCTTGAGCTTGTCCAGCTTGACCGTGGTGTCGACCGGATCGGACAGCTTGCCCGACAGGTACTTGGACCAGTCGATGGCCAGCGGATCGCGCTCGGGCTTGGCCAGCTCGGTGGTGTAGGCGCCCGAGTCCAGCTTGTCGCGGTAGGCGTCGACCATGGCCTTGGCGTCATCGGCGCCGATCACGCCGTCCTTCTCCAGCCGCTCGGCGTAGAGCTCGCGGGTGGTCTTGTGCTTGCGGATGACCTGGTACATCAGCGGCTGGGTCGCGGCCGGCTCGTCGGCCTCGTTATGGCCCCAGCGGCGGTAGCAGACCAGGTCGATGACCACGTCCTTCTTGAACGCCTGGCGGAACTCGTAGGCCAGGTTGGCCGCGAACACCACCGCATCCGGGTCGTCGCCGTTCACGTGCAGCACCGGGGCGCCGACCATCTTGGCCACGTCGGTGCAGTACAGGGTCGAGCGCGCGTCGTCGCGGGCGCTGGTGGTGAAGCCGACCTGGTTGTTGATGACGATGTGCACGGTGCCGCCGATGGCGAAGCCGCGCGCCTGCGACATCTGGAACAGCTCCATCACCACGCCCTGGCCGGCGAAGGCGGCGTCGCCGTGGATCAGCACCGGCAGCACGTGGCTGCGCTCGGTGTCGTGGTAACGCTCCTGGCGCGAACGCACCGAGCCTGCGACCACCGGGTCGACGATCTCCAGGTGCGAGGGGTTGAAGGCCAGCGCCAGATGCACCGGGCCGCCGGGCGTGGCCACGTCGGCCGAGAAGCCCATGTGGTACTTCACGTCACCGGTGTGGGCGCGGTCGTCGTGGGCGTGCTCGAACTTGCCTTCGAACTCGTCGAACAGCTTGCGCGGGTTCTTGCCCAGGGTGTTGACCAGCACGTTGAGGCGGCCGCGATGGGCCATGCCCACGGCGATGTCACGCATGCCGTCGCCGCCGCTGCGGCGCAGCACCACGTCCAGCATCGGGATCAGCGAGTCGCCGCCTTCCAGCGAGAAGCGCTTCTGGCCCACGTACTTGGTGTGCAGGTAGCGCTCCAGGCCCTCGGCCGCGGTCAGCCGCTCCAGCGTGCGCTTGCGGGTGTCCGCGTCCAGGCCGTACTGGCCGCCGGCGGTCTCCAGGCGCTCGTACAGCCAGCGGCGCTGCTCGAAGTCCGGGATGTGCATGAACTCGGCACCGATCGAGCCGGTGTAGGTCGCCTTCAGGCGCGCCACCAGGTCGCGCAGGACCATGCGCGGCTGGCCGCCCACGCCACCGGTACTGAACTCGCTGTCCAGATCGCGCTCGGACAGGTTGTGCCAGTCCAGGGTCAGGTCGGGCGGGTTGACCGGCTCGGTCAGGTTCAGCGGATCAAGGCGGGCGTTCAGATGGCCGCGCGAGCGGTAGGCGGTGATCAGGCGGCCGACGTGGCGCTCGCGCTCATCGGAGGGCGCCGCGCCGTTGGCGGCGTTGGCGGCCTGCTTGGCGGCCTGGGTGATGTGCGAGATGGCCGCCGAATGCGGCACATCGCCGGCCTCGCGGCCCTTGAAACCGTCGAAATAGGCGCGCCACTTGGGATCCACGCTGTCCGGCGAGACCAGGTACTGCTCATAGAGGTCTTCGACGTAGGCGGCGCTGCCGCCGTTGAGCTGGGAGGACTGCACGAACTGCTTGAGAAGATTGTCCACGATGGTGGCCTTGAGGCGTCGTTTTGTGGGTTGGAAAGGCGGGCGCGGCGGTCGCGTCGCCCGCTTTGGCAGGTCCGACGCGCACCAATGCGGCGCAACCATCAAAGTATAGGCGTGGGCCTGAATCTCACCGGCGTGTGTCCGGTGTCAGCGGCGCGGCGTGGCGACAATGACCCACTATGCGGGACATTGCCGCGGGCCCCGCGTTGCGGCCCTGCACAGGCGCTTCACAGGCCAAGCGCGCGCAGCTCGGTGCAGGGACGGGCGCGTTCCCAGTAGCGGGCGAAGGCCTCGCGCAGCTGGCGGCTGCGGCCGGGGGCGTCGGGCTCGAATTCGCCCTCGATGCGATGGCCGAGCGGGCGAAAGTAATGGCCGCCGGTGTCGTTGACCGCGAAGGCGGCGGCATAGACCCGGTCCACCGGCTCGGTCACCAGGCGCAGCTGGAAGCTGGTGGGCAGGCGCTGGGCCAGCGGGATCAGGGCCGAGCCGGCGTGCTGCGGCGTTTCCAGGTCCTGCATCAGGAGGCGGATCTCCACGCCACGCTGGCGTACCGCCAGCATGCGCAGGGCCTCCAGGACCGGCGGGGCGTCGAGCAGCCCGGGATCGAGCTCGCGGGTGTAGCAGCACAGCAGGCTGCGGGTGGTGGCGGCCAGGGCGAGCATGGCCTCGACCGCCTCGGACTGGCGCTCGACCAGCATGGCGCGCTCAGTCGCGCAGCTTCAGGCGCATGAACTGGTGCGGGATGCCGACGTCGTCGAAGGGCTCGCCGATGGAGACGAAGCCGTGCCGGGTGTAGAAGCCCTCGTTGGCGACCTGCGCGTACAGGGTCAGGTCCTTCCAGCCGTTGGCGCGGGCCTTGTCGATCATGGCCTTGAGCAGGGCCTCGCCGACGCCGCGGCCGCGCCAGGGCTTGAGCACCGCCAGGCGGCTGAAGCGGCCGTCCGGGGTCAGGCGCGCGGTGCCGATCGGCGCGCCGGTCGAGCTGATCGCCAGCAGGTGGTCGCCGGCCGGGTCCAGCGAGTCCCACTCGGTATCCGGCGGGATGTGCTGTTCGGCGACGAACACCTCCTCGCGCACCCAGCGCAGCGCCTCGCGGTCGGCGATGAACGAGGCCGGTCGCAGCGTGAAGTCAGTCGGTGTCGAAGTCGTGGTCATCCTCATCGCTTCCTGGCAGCAGGTAATGGCCGGAACTTACCAGAACCGATGTCGCCGCACGGCCGGCTTCGCCCAAGGTCTGATATGCCGCTTGGTCCAGGACCTCGGCGGCGGCCAGCAGGCGGGCATCGCGCAGCGGCATCGGCAGGGCCTGGCCGCTGGCGAACAGCACCGCGCCCTTGCGCGCCCGGCGCCAGGCCATGCGCGTCATCGGGTGGCGCTGCAGCACCGCGCCCTGGGCCAGGGCGGCCTCGACCTCGGCCCGGTCCGGGGCGTGCTCGGGCACAGCCGCGGTGCCGGCGCTGCGGTAGGTGGTGATGAAGCGGCCGAACCATTCCCCCAGCCGGTCCGGATCGTTCATGCGCAGCGCGTTGAGCGCCTCGACCACCCGGCCCATCGCCGCCGCATCGATCTCGAAGGGATCGACCGGGACGGTCAAATCGCGGTCCTGGTAGCGGATGCCCTCGTCGGCATCGGCCACCAGCGTGTCCAGGTAGTCGCCGATCAGCTCGGCGGCCGAGGGCGCGCGCATGCCGACCGAGAAGGTCAGGCACGCGTCCTCGGCCACGCCGTTGTGCGGCACGCCCGGCGGCAGGTAGAGCATGTCGCCCGGCGCCAGCACCCAGTCGTGGCTGGCGCTGAAGCGGCGCAGCAGCTTGAGGTCGACATCGTCGCGGAAGGCCAGCGGCGGATTGGGCGAGGCATCGATCTGCCAGCGGCGATGGCCATGGGCCTGCAGCAGGAACACGTCGTACTGGTCCACGTGCGCGCCGACCGAGCCGCCGGGCGCGGCGAAGCTGACCATGATGTCGTCGATGCGCCAGCGCGGCAGGAAGTCGAAGGCCTCCAGCAGCGCGGCGATGTCCGGATCCCACTTGTCCACGTCCTGCACCAGCAGAGTCCAGTCGTGGTCGGGCATGGCCGGGAACTCGGCCTCCTCGAACGGCCCGCTGCGCACGCTCCAGCCATCGCGGGCGCGGTCGTGCTGGATCAGGCGCGACAGCGCCGCCTCCTCGCAGGCCAGCCCGGCCAGATCCCCGGGCTCGATCGGCGAGACGAAGCCCGGGAAGGCGTTGCGCACCAGCAGCGGGCGCTTCTGCCAGTAGTCGCGCAGGAAGGCCTGTGGCGACATGCCCAGCAGCGAGCGGCCGCCGGCGTCGACTTCGATGGGCAGGGCGTGCGGGGCGCGTGCAGGCGGGGTGATGCGTTTGGACATGGTGGGGTCGGATCGGGTCAGGAAGTCGGAACGGCGGCGTCCAGCGTGCGCTGGCGCAGATAGAGATAGAGCGGCAGCCCGGAGGACACGCCGATGCAGCAGGTGGCCAGCGCCGCGAGCCAGGCGCGCCGGACCGGCAGGCGCCGGTGCTCCAGCTGCATCCAGACCAGCAGGACCACGGCGGCGCACAGCACGTCCAGCCCGACGAAGCCGCCCACGCGCGTGGAGAACAGCTCGCTTACCAGCGCCGGCAGGTCCAGGCCGTGCACATTCAGCCAGGGCCAGAACCACAGCAGCGGCACCGCGCTGCCGACCACGAACAGCGTCAGATACAGCGCGCGGGCGAACGGGGAAGCAGGCGAGGGCATGGCGGCGGGCCTGGGCGTGCCGACGGGCGGCGGAAGACGCGCATTGTCCCGCGATTGCCCGGCGCTTACAGCACCTTGTTGTCGCGGCCGCGGTCTTCCACCGCGGGCTTGCCGGACGGATTGAGGGTATTGCCATTGCCCAGGAAGCGGATCCTGCCGATCCGCGTGGCCAGCACGACGTTGTCGTCGCCCTCCAGCTGGACCAGGTCGACCTGGGTCAGGTTGAGGGTGTTGCGCTGGCCGGTCACGGTCGCCTGACCGAGCTTTTCGTTGAGCACGGTGATGTCGTGGCCTTCCACGCGCAGGGACTGGGCCTGGCTCAGGTTGAGCTCGACGTGCGAGCCGGTGATCACCACCGCGCCGCAGGCCCCGTCGATGACCATGCTGGCGCGGTCGCGGGTCAGCCGCAGGTCCTTGCCGCCGCACTGCGCGCCGCTGGCAGGATCGACCAGGGTCTGCGCTGCCGCGGCGAGCGAAGCGGTGGGCGAGGAGCTGGGCGAGGCGCCGCCGCAGGCCGTCAGTGCCAGAATTCCGGGCATCAGTCCAATCGTCACCATGGTCCGGATCGCGCGCATGATCCAACGCCTCCTCCTTTGCGGGAGGGCGGAGCCTAGCAAGCTCAGCGTGCGATCGCCGCGTAGCCCTGAGCGCTGAACTGGATCAGGCACCAGCCATGGCCGAACGGGTCGTGCAGGGTGGCGATGCGGCCCCAGTCGGCCTGCCGCACCTGGCCTTCGCGCACCAGGCCGGCCGCTTCGGCGCGGGCCAGGGCCTCGGCCAGATCGTCGACCACCACGTCCAGGTGCAGCGGCGTCCAGTGGCGCGCGTAGTCGCGCGGCCGGTCGGCCGCCGCGGGCGTGCCGGCCGAGGCCTGCAGCAGGTAGATCGGCACGGCCGCGCCGAGCAGTTCCAGCACGCCTTCGCCCAGGCGCCGTCCGGGTCTCAGGCCAAAGGCGGCGCTGTACAGCGCCTGCGCGCGGTCCAGGTCTGGCACGTCGATGTTGATCAGCAGCCGCATGGCGCTGGCGCCCGATCGCGGCGGTGGCTCGGCATCGGCCCCCGCGGCAGGGGTCAGATCTGGCGGGCCAGGGTCGCGGCCAGGCCGGTGTAGCGGCCCGGGGTCAGCGCGCGCAGCTGGTCCTTGTCCTGCGCCGGCAGGTCCAGGGTCTCGACGAAGGCGCGCATCGACTCGGCGGTGATGCCCTGGCCACGGGTCAGGGCCTTGAGCTGCTCGTACGGGTTGGGCAGGCCATGACGGCGCATGACGGTCTGCACGGCCTCGGCCAGCACTTCCCAGGCCGCGTCCAGGTCGGCCTCCAGGCGCTCGGGCGCCACGGTCAGCTTGCCCAGGCCCTTGGCCAGCGAGTCCAGCGCCACCTGGGTGTGGCCGAAGGCCGTGCCCAGCGCGCGCAGCACAGTCGAGTCGGTCAGGTCGCGCTGCCAGCGGCTGATCGGCAGCTTGGCGCTGAAGTGCTCGAACAGCGCATTGGCCACGCCGAAGTTGCCTTCGGCGTTCTCGAAGTCGATCGGGTTGACCTTGTGCGGCATGGTCGAGGAGCCGATCTCGCCTTCCTTGAGCTTCTGCCTGAAGTAGCCCAGCGAGATGTAGCCCCACACATCGCGCGAGAAGTCGATCAGGATGGTGTTGGCGCGGCGCGCGGCATCGCCCAGCTCGGCCACGTTGTCGTGCGGCTCGATCTGGGTGGTGTAGGGGTTGAACACCAGCCCCAGGCGCTCGACGAAGCCCTTGGCGAAGGCCGGCCAGTCAACCTCCGGGTAGCTGATGGCGTGGGCGTTGTAGTTGCCCACCGCGCCGTTGATCTTGGCGGTCAGCTCGACCGCGCCGAGCTGGCGGATCTGCCGCTCCAGGCGCGCCACGACGTTGGCGATCTCCTTGCCCAGCGTGGTCGGCGAGGCGGTCTGGCCGTGGGTGCGCGAGAGCATCGGCTGGTCGGCCTGGGCGTGGGCCAGCGCGCGCAGCGTGGCGGCGATGCCCTCCAGCGCCGGCAGCAGCACCTGCTGGCGGGCCTGGTGCAGCATCAGGCCGTAGGACAGGTTGTTGATGTCCTCGCTGGTGCAGGCGAAGTGCACGAATTCCAGCGCCGGACCCAGCTCGGCGTCGCCGGCCAACTGCTCCTTGATGAAGTACTCCACGGCCTTGACGTCGTGGTTGGTGGTGCGCTCGATCTCCTTGACCCGCTTGGCCTGCTCGACGCTGAAGTCCTCGGCCAGCGCGCGCAGCCGGGCGATGGCCTGGGCGGAGAAGGGCGCCAGTTCGACGATGCCCGGCTCGGCGGCCAGGGCCAGCAGCCATTCCACCTCGACCTTGATGCGGGCGCGGATCAGGCCGTACTCGGAGAAGATCGGGCGCAGGGCGTCGACCTTGGTGGCGTAGCGGCCGTCGAGCGGGGACAGGGCGAGCAGGGAGGCGTTGGTCATTGCGTCAGGCTGGCGAAGGAAGAAGCGGGGGGCGGACGCCGGCGCGCGGTGCGCGCAGGCCAGGCGTGGCGGGTGGGCCGCACAGTTTACCCGTCCCGTCCGGGTCACGCCCCGGGGCGTATCCTTCGCCGCGTCCAGCCAGCCGCTGCGGAACACGCGCGTGCCAGCCGTAGCCCTCGAAACAGAAGGAAACACGCTGATGTCGAACAAGGTCCGTCTAGAACACGACAGCATGGGCGAGCTGCAGGTGCCCGCCGAGGCCCTGTGGGGTGCGCAGACCCAGCGCGCCGTGCAGAACTTCCCCATCTCCGGCCGGCCGATGCCGCGCGGCTTCATCCGCGCCCTGGGGCTGATCAAGGCCGCCGCCGCGCAGGTCAACGCCGAGCTGGGCCTGCTGCCCAAGGCCACCGCCAAGGCGGTGCGCAAGGCCGCGCTGGAGGTGGCCGACGGCGCTTACGATGCGCACTTCCCGATCGACATCTACCAGACCGGTTCGGGCACCTCGTCCAACATGAACGCCAACGAGGTCATCGCCAACCTGGCCTCGCGCGCCGGCGGCAAGGGCGAGGGGGCGAAGAAGGCGGCGCAGGCCGTGCATCCCAACGACCACGTCAACCTGGGGCAGAGCTCCAACGACGTGGTGCCCACCGCGATCCGCGTCAGCGCGCAGCTGGCCGTGGTCGAGGACCTGCTGCCGGCGCTCAAGCACCTGCGCAAGACCATCACCGCGCGCGGCAACGCGGCCGGCGGCATCGTCAAGACCGGCCGCACCCATCTGATGGACGCCATGCCGCTGACCTTCGCCCAGGAGTTCGGCGCCTGGGCCGCGCAGCTGGCCTCGGCCGAGGACCGCATCGCCGATGCGCTGGGGCGCCTGCGCCGGCTGCCGCTGGGCGGCACCGCCATCGGCACCGGCATCAACGCCGATCCGCGCTTCGGCAAGCAGGTGGCCAAAGTGCTGAGCGAGCAGACCGGGGTCAAGTTCGAGAGCGCCGCCAACAAGTTCGAGGGCCTGGCCGCGCAGGACGACGCGGTCGAACTCTCCGGCCAGTTCAATGCGCTGGCCGTGGCGCTGATCAAGATCGCCAACGACCTGCGCTGGATGAACTCCGGCCCGCTGGCCGGCCTGGGCGAGATCGAACTGCCCGCCCTGCAGCCGGGCAGCTCGATCATGCCGGGCAAGGTCAATCCGGTGATCCCCGAGGCCACGGTGATGGTCTGCGCGCAGGTCATCGGCCACCACACCGCGATCACCGTGGCTGGGCAGACCGGCAACTTCCAGCTCAACGTCGCCCTGCCGCTGATCGCCGCCAACCTGCTCGAATCGGTGCAGCTGCTGAGCAACGTCTCGCGCCTGCTGGCCGACTCGGCCATCGCCGGGCTGACGGTGCGCGAGGACAACGTGCGCGCCGCGCTGGAGCGCAATCCGATCCTGGTCACCGCGCTCAATCCGGTGATCGGCTACGAGAAGGGCGCGGCCATCGCCAAGCAGGCCTACAAGCAGAACCGGCCGGTGATGGAGGTGGCCATCGAGGTCACCGGGATGAGCGAGGCGCAGCTCAAGCCGCTGCTCGATCCGGCGGCGCTGGCAAAGGGCGGCATCCACGGCAAGCCGGGCGGCGGCGGCGGCTGAGGTCGCGTCTTCTGTGCGCGATTCGCCCTGCGTCTCGCGCGCGATGAAAGAAGCCGGCGTATTCGCCGGCTTTTTTCTTGTTCTTCGCAGGATCGAGATCGCGTTGGATGCGCGTTGCGGCTTCGGACGGGCCGCGGTCCGGCGGGCGCTATCCGCTTTGCCCTCGATCGGGGCATTCAATCCGTTGCGAACGACAGGCCCGGCGACTTCGCGATGCAATCCAGGTCCAACGCCGCGCTGGGGTCGTGAAGAAACGCCAGGGTCAGCTGCCCGCCGCAGCGATTGAACATGGCGCCGTGCGCCTGGCCGGGGACCATGACGAATCGCGCGTTGGGCAAGGTCCGCAACAGACGCCGCCCCCAGGCCGGCGGCGTGACGGGATCGAATTCGCCGGCCAGGATGAGCGTTGGCACCTCGCTACGGACCGGCGCGTTGGCGGTAGCATCGGCAGCGGCGACATGCCAGGCCGCGCACGTTTCGGGCGTGGTGGTGCGGGCGTCGAAGCTGCCCAGACCCAGTGCGGGCGAGACTTGCGCGGCCATGCGCTGCGGCGACTCGAACGGCATTTCCTCGCTGCACCAGATCGACAGGCGCAGCCCCCAGTTGAAGCGCGAGGGCGTCTGGTCGCGCAACGCCAGCAGTGCCTGCGGATGGCCGTCCGCCGCTTCGGAGATCAGGCGCGGGAGCGTCGGAATCTTCGCAGGCTGCTGAAGCGCGCTGGCGAGTGCGTCCACCACCTCGCGCCCGCGCAGCGCCTGGCCGTCGGGTCCTGCGATGCCCTGACGATCGGCCTGCGCGACCAGCGATGCGAAACGCTCCCGCAGCCGCGGATAGCGCGTCGCGCAGGCCGGCTCGCTCGCGCAGCCATCGAAGACCAGATCGAGCGCGCGCTGCAGCGCGGCCGTCGCCATTTCGTCGTAGTGGATGTCGATCGGCAGCACCGAATCGAGGATCGCGCTGCGAACGCCTTGCGGATGGCGCGCCAGCACGGTCTGCACCAGGCGAGTGCCGGAGGAATAGCCGATCAGATTCCACTGCGCGATACCCAGCAGTCGACGCAGGTCCTCCAGGTCATCGGCGGTCTGCGCGTAGGTATAGCCGTCCAGATCGATGCCCGCCGCGGACAGGGCCGCACGGCAGCGCGCCGCGGCCGCGGTCTGCGCTGCCGAAGCCGCAGCGGAGGCGCGCAAGGTGTTCAGTTCCGGGCACGCCAGCGACGGCTCGGCGTACAGGTTGCCGCGGCCCTCGAGCAGGATCTGATCGCGCTCGGCGAGAAACGGATTGCCTTTCCCCGAGACCCGGCCTTCCACGCTGCTCAGGCCCGGTCCGCCCGGCAAGTAAACCACCGGATCCGGCGCGGGCGCGGCGGCGGTACTGCGGAAGATCATGACCGGCAGGCGGATCGGCCGGGTCTGGCGGGCCTGGCGGTTCTCAGGAACGATCAGCACGCCGCAGTCGATGCGCTCGTCCCTGGCGACCGTCGCCGGACAGGCGCCGGGTTCGAAACGCGGGGTCACCGAACGCGCGGCAGGCACCCCGGCGGCGGCGGACAGGGCGGCGCCCAGGCAGAGGGCCAGGACAGGAAAACGGCAAACCTTGAGCATCGCGCTCTCCTCGATCGGGAACGTGCGGTGGGCTTTACGTGTCGATTTCAACTGCTAGATGAGGCCGCCGAAGAACGGCGTGCCACGCACTGCGCTGCCCCTGCCGGCGTGCTGGCAGGTCTTGGATCGGGCGTCTGTCAGCGCCCCTGGAACCGCCGACTCAGCGGGCCTCGAGCCGGATGGTCTCCATGCTGGCCGAGTAGGCGCGCAGCTCGGGGAAATCCGTCAGCAGCTGCTGCTGCAGGGTACGCAGCTGCGCGTCGGGCGCGATGGTGACCGGCTTGCCGCCGCTGGCCTGCAGCTGGTCGAGCACCTGCTGACGACGCATCTGCAGCTGGCCGAAGTAGTGCTGCAGCTCGGCGGTCTTTTCCGACGATTGCGGCAGCACCACGTCGTCGATCTTCAGCGTCCCGCCCGGACCGATGCCCACCGGCGCGCCCGGCGACTGGCGCAGGATGACCTCCATCGTGGTCACCGAGGTGGCCGGCTTCATGCGCTCGGCGCGGGCCGAAGGCTGGCCGCCATTACCGCAGGCGGTCAGGACGAGCGCGGCCGCGGCCGCGAGCAGGGATGGGCGAAGGAATCTGGACATGAGGCGCATTGTAAGCACCGTGCCCCGTGACGCCCTTGCCCATCGCGGCCGCGTTGTCGTCAGAAGTCCCAGTCCTGCTTGTTCATGCAGTCCTTGACGTCGCTTTCGTCCATGGTCGCGTACGGCCGGAACTCCGGCTGGGCCGCGGCCCAGGCCTGCTGCGCCTGCAGCAGGGCCGGCATGCGCGCGCACAGCTGTTGGACGCGTGGCTTGATCTTCTCCTTGACGGTGGCCTCGGTCTGCTTGCTGATCTCATCGTCGGACTTTCCGGACAGCACGCCCTTGAGCGCGCTGGCGGCGGCGTCGATGCCGAGCTTGGCGCCTTCCAGGCCGATGGCGATACCGTCGCGGGCCACGCTCTGGATCTGCGTGCGATAGGCCCGGCCCAGCGCCTTCTGCTCGGCGTTCATCGGCACCGGCGTGCCCTCGATCAGCAGTTCGCCGTCCGGGGTCAGTTCGGCCTTGGGCAGGTGGCTGCCATCGTCCTTCAGCGAGAAGTTCTCGGTGGCCAGCTTCTCCTGGGCCTTGGCCAGCTCGCCCTTGCTGTCTTCCATCTCGGCCGAGGCCTTCTCCAGGCCCTTCTGGGCCTCGGCCAGGCCGTTCGTGGCCGGCTGGCAGGCGGCCAGGATCAGCACGCCGGTGCTCAGCATCACGCGCAACGGGGACATCTTCATGGCGGATGGTTCCTTGCAGGAAGTGGATGTGGAGTTCAGCGGTCCTTGGGGACGCTGACCGTGCCGCTGACGTGCCCGGTGTCGACATCGCCGCTGCCGACGCTGTGGACGGTGAAGTTGCCGCGCACGTCATCCACGCGCAGGTCGCCCGAGCCGATCGAGCCGACCTCGACGTTCCCGGACACGCCGCGCAGGCCGACGTCGCCCGAGCCGATCGACTTCACCGTCACCGCGCCGGTCTGGCGCAGGGTCAGGTCGCCCGAACCGACATCGCCGACCTCGACCGCGCCGCCGATGCGATCGCCCTCGACATCGCCCGAGCCGATCGAGAGCAGCCTGAGGCTGCCAGCGCCATGCAGCTTCAGATCGCCGGAGTTGACCTTGGCGGTGACCGGCCCGGCGATGTCGCGCAGCTCCACATCGCCCGAACCCACATCGGCGCTGGCCGCCCTGGCGCCGTCCAGCGTGGCATCGCCCGAACCGACGTCCAGCTGCACCAGCACATCGGCGGGCACGGTGCCGCTGATGTCCAGGTAGGTATAGCTCTCGCCCATGGAGAAGCGCAGCGGCCGGTCCTCGGCCAGGCTGGCCACCAGCTTGTCGCCCTGGCGCTGCTGGGTCAGGGTCAGGTCCTTGAGGCGGTCCTGGCTGGCCGCGCACGCGCGTCCGGAGAGCGCGCCGGAGGCGCCGGCCGACGCCTTGAGCTTGAGGTCGTTGGAGCCGACCTTGAACAACACCGACTTGGCCCCGGCCAGGTCCAGATCGAGCTTGCGCGGCTCGGAGAACTTGCAATGCGCCTCGTCGGCGGCATGGGCCAGCAGCGGGGTGGCGCCGGACACGGCCAGGGCGGTGAACAGCAGGCAGCGGGTGAGCGTTTGCATCGTCGAATCCTTGCGAGGAGAAGAAGGGGAAATCAGGCGTCGTCGCGGCGGCGGCGGATGACCACGGCCAGGGCGATCAGCGCGATGCCGACCGCGGCGCCGATCCACAGGTCCGCGCTGGCGTAGATGGACGGGTCGGTCAGGTTGTGCAGGCCCATGCGCAGGCTGTCGGTCGGATCGCCGGCAGCGTTGAGCGCGCTCTCGGCGGTCTCGTTGTGGGCCATGCGCGCCGGCTGCCACATGCCCGGGATCACGCTCAGCAGGCCGCGGTACATCACCGTGTACCAGACCGGACCCAGCGGCAGGCGCACGCCCGGCATCGCCGCCATGATGCTGACCACCAGGCACAGCAGCAGCGGCACCAGCACCGCCCACAGGAAGGGCACGCGCCGCGCCCAGGCCGAGCACAGCATCAGCCAGCCGATCGCCGGCAGCGACCACAGCATGTAGATGGGCAGGGTGGCCAGCACAGAGCCGATGATGCGGAACGGATGCGAGGCGGTGAAGATCGCGCCGGCGCCGGGCAGACCGGCCGCCGAGGAGGCCACGGCGATGATCACCCACAGCCCCAGCCCGACCAGCAGGCCGACCACCAGCGACACCACCTGCGTCAGCAGCAGCGCCCAGGTCAGCTTGGAGGCGACCGTCATCGTGTCCGACACCGGCAGCGACTTCCAGAACAGCACGCTGCGGTCGTGGCGGTCGTTGTACAGGCTGCCCAGGCAGTAGAAGAACACCACGAAGGCGACCACCACGCTGGCGATGGCGAAGCCGGACAGCAGCGCGATGTCGCCGGCGATGCCGTAGCCGGTGGCCAGCTTGCTGAAGTCGCTGCCGACGGTGTCGCCGCCCATGTGGCTGCGCATCTGGATCGCGCCGATCACCGCGCCCAGCGCGGCGAAGAACAGCACGATGCCGCCGGTGATCACCTGGGCCCAGAGGAAGCCGCCGCGGTTTTCCCAGTATTCGCGGCGCAGCAGCCAGGCGAACACGCCGGGCTTGGTCAATGTGCGGGCAGGGGCGTTCATGCGTAGGTTCCTTTCATGATGGCCACGAACAGATCGGCCAGGCCGGGGTTGCGGGTTTCGCCCAGCGCGTCGAGCTGGGCGCGCGGCACGCCGTCGAACAGCATCACCGTCTTGCCGAACGGCAGGGCGCGCTGGTCGATCGGGCGCAGGCTGCGGGCCTGCTCGACGCTGGCCTCGGAGACCAGCAGCTCGGTGTAGCGCGAGCCGACCTCGTCCATGGTCGCGGTCAGGGCGATGCGCCCGTCGCGGATGAACATCACGTCGGTGAGGATGTGCTCGATCTCCTCCACCTGGTGGGTGGTGACGATGATCGTCTTGTCCTCGTCGAAGTAGTCTTCCAGCAGGCGTTGGTAGAACTGCTTGCGATAGAGGATGTCCAGGCCCAGGGTCGGTTCGTCCAGCACCAGCAGCCGGGCGTCGATGGCCATCACCAGGGCCAGGTGCAGCTGCACGATCATGCCCTTGGACATCTCGCGCACCCGCAGGTTGGGCTTGAGCTGGGTGCCCTCGAGGAAGCGCAGGCACTTGGCCCGGTCGAAGCGCGGATGCACGCCGCCGACGAAGTCGATGGCCTCGGACACCTTCATCCAGCGCGGCAGCACGGCCACGTCGGCGATGAAGCAGACCTCGCGCATCAGCGCGTCGCGGCTATGGCGCGGGTCCATGCCCAGCACCTTCAGCTCGCCCTCGAACGGGGTCAGGCCCAGGATCGCCTTGAGCGCGGTGGTCTTGCCGGCGCCGTTGGGGCCGATCAGGCCGACGATGCGGCCGGATTCGATCAGGAAGCTGGCGCCGTCCAGCGCGGCCTTGTTGCGGTAGGTCTTGCGCAGGTCGCTGGCCTGCACGACCGGGGTGGTCACGGCATTCATGGATTGCCTCCCTTGGGCAATTCTTCGAAGGTCAGGCCCAGGCGGGCGATGCGTTCGGCCACGGCCGGCCATTCGTCCCTGAGAAAGCGCTCGCGCTCGGTGGCCAGCAGTTTCTTGGCCGCCTCCTCGGTGACGAACATACCCAGGCCGCGCCGCTTCTCGACCAGGGCCTCGTCGGCCAGTTCCTGGTAGGCACGCGAGACGGTGATGGGGTTGAGCTGGTATTCGGCGGCCACCTGGCGCACCGAAGGCAGGGCGTCGCCGGGCTTGAGTTCACCATCGAGCATCATGGCGATGACCTTTTCCTTGAGTTGGCGGTAGATGGGAGCGCCGTCGCTCCACTGGATGGGTGTCATGGTTCAGCTCCCGGGTCGCAGCAGTCGGGCAAAGGAGAAGTAAGGCATCGACAGCGAGTGCCGTCGTGCACGGGTGCCGTCCTGGGCGGGTGAGGCGGTGGCCGCGGCGGTGTCGTCCAGCACCTGCGGCAGGGTGGGGGCGGCCGCGGCGGTCGGCAGCGAAACGGCCGAAGCGGCACGCAGATGGCCGAACAGGCCGACGGTGCCCATGGCCAGCAGCAGAAGCGCGAAGGCCACGGTCGGGGAGGTCCTGAGACGCTTGTCCATCGCTTCCTCTGCTTTGGGTTAGTGGTGTTGTAGGTGACTATAACACCAAAGCGAGCGACGTCAAGCGCCGTCCCCTGTTTTTTTCCCCAACCAATGGCAGGGGTGGTGCCACGTGCTGCAAAGCGGCAGCGCCGCCGTGCATGCCACAATGTGCGTCTGTCGCGCCGGGAGCCCCGGCGCTTTTTGTCGCACGAGGGATGCACTGGATGAAATCGATTGGCACTTGGGTGGCGGGCCTCGGCCTGGCTTCGGCCCTGATCGCAGGCACTGCGATGGCGCAGGACAAGACCACGCTGGAGACCCAGCGTGACAAGGTGAGCTATGCCATCGGCATGGACATCGGCCGCTCGTTCGCGCCGATCGCCGACTACATCGACCCGGCCTCGCTGCAGCAGGCCCTGCAGGGCGCCATGAAGGGCGAGAAGCCCGCCCTGAGCGAAGCCGAGGCCCAGGCCACCGACACCGCGCTGCGCGCCAACATGGCCGCCAAGGCCGGCCAGACCCCGCCGGGCCAGCCGCCGGGCGCCCAGCCGCCGGCCGTGAACAAGCAGCACGTCGGTCAGCTGATCGGCAGCTACATGGTCGGCCCCAAGCTGGCCTCGCTGAAGGACGAGGTCGAACTGCCGGTGGTCATGCAGGCCGTGCGCACCGTGCTGGCCAAGGGCAACACCCTGCTCACCGAGGATCAGGCCAAGCAGACCGTGCAGGCCTACGCCAGCGAGCGCCAGGCCGGCCTGTCCCAGCGCAACCGTGACGAGGGCGCGGCGTTCCTGAGCAAGAACAAGGACGTCAAGGGCGTGGTCACCACCCCCTCCGGCCTGCAGTACATGGTGCTGCGCCAGGGCAGCGGCGAGCGTCCGACCGCCGCCAGCACCGTGCGGGTGAACTACGAAGGCAAGCTGCTGGACGGCACCGTGTTCGACAGCTCCTACCAGCGCGGCGAGCCGGCGACCTTCCCGCTGGCCAATGTGGTGCCGGGCTGGACCGAAGGCCTGCAGCTGATGCCGGTGGGCTCCAAGTACCGCTTCTGGATCCCGGCCAGCCTGGGCTACGGCGATGCCGGCGCGCCGGGCGGCGGCATCGGCCCGAACGCGACGCTGACCTTCGACGTGGAACTGCTCGGCATCGCCAAGTAATGTCCACGCCGTCCGCCCCCCTGCCGGACAGCCTGGAACGGCGCTTCGTCGAACTGGAGATGCGCCTGGCCTTCCAGGAGCACGCGCTGGCCGAGCTGAGCGAGGCCCTGGCCGACGCCAGGGCCGAGGGCAGCCGCAATGCCGAACTGGTCCGCCACCTGCTGGCGGACCTGAAGAAGGTCCGCTCCGAGCTGTATTCCGACCCGGGCGACGAACCGCCGCCCCCGCATTACTGATCCACCGAACTGATCCACCGATGACCGATTCGTTGCGAGACCAGCTGCTGGGCCTGGGCTTCAAGCCTTCGCCCAAGCCCGAGCGCCCGGCCGAGCGCAAGCCCGGCGGCAAGCCGTCGCAAGGACACAAGCCCCAGGGCGCGCGTCCGGGCGGCGGCAAGGGCGAGGGGCGACCGCACGCCGGCGGCAAGCCGGGCGGGCAGTCGCACCACCGCGGCCCGCAGCCGCAGGGCGGGCGCCCGGGCGGTCAGCCGCAGCGCTCGGGCAAGCCGCGCTCGCGCGAGGACATCGACCTGGCCAAGGCCTATGCGATCCGCGCGCAGAAGGAAAAGGACGAGCGCATCGAGGCCGAGCGCCTCAAGCAGGAAGAGGCCCGCCTGCGCCGCGAGGCGCGGGCCAAGGTCGATGCCATGCTGGTCGGCAGGACACTCAACGACCCGGCCGCCGAGGTCGTGCGCCACTTCCCCTACGGCGGCAAGATCAAACGCATCCACGTCACCGCCGACCAGCTCAAGGCGCTCAACGCCGGCGAGCTGGGCGTGGTGCAGCAGGCCGGGCGCTATCTGCTGGTCGAGGCCGCGCTGCTGGCGCAGATCGAGGAGGTCTTCCCCCAGGCGGTCGCGCTCAAGGTCGATCCCAACGCCCCGGCCGAGGACGATCCCTACGCCGACCCGAAGTACCAGGTCCCGGACGACCTGATCTGGTAGCACCCGCCTCCCGGTAGAGCGGAGCTCGCTCCGCTCAGGCCTTGCCGAAGATCTGTACGGAAAGCAGCGGAGCAAGCTCCGCTCTACTGTAGATCCTTGATCGCCAGGCCGCGCAGCTTGGGGGCCTTGAACGCGGTGATGCCGACCACGCATAGCGTCACGCAGCCGCCCAGCACCACCGCCGGCACCAGGCCGAGCAGACGCGCCATCACCCCGTCATAGAACGCGCCCAGCTCGTTGGACGAGCTGATGAAGATGCTGTTGATCGACGACACGCGGCCGCGCATCTCATCGGGCGTGGCCAGCTGCATGATCGTCCCGCGCAGCACCATCGACACGCCGTCGCACAGGCCATAGACGACCAGGATCGCGGCCGAGAGCCAGAAGTGCCGCGACAGCCCGAAGGCGATCGTGCACAGGCCGAAGGCGGCCACCGCGATCATCAGGATGCGGCCGGCGTTCTTGTCGATGGGGTGACGCGCGACCCACAGGCCGGCGGCGACCGCGCCCAGCGACGGGCAGGCGCGCAGGATCCCCAGGCCTTCCGGACCGTAGTGCAGGATGTCGTGGATGAAGGCCGGCAGCATCGAGACCGCGCCGCCCAGCAGCACCGAGAACATGTCCAGCGCCATCGCGCCGAGCATGATCTGGTTGGAGAACACGAAGCGCATGCCCTCGGCGATGCTGCTGAACACCGGCGCGCGCGGCCCGGTGGCGACCGGCTCTTCGACCTTCAGCGGCACCAGCACGCCGATGGCGACCGCCGCCAGCACCGCGGCGACGGAATAGGCCAGCGTGGTGCCGCCCCAGGCCACCAGGCCGCCGCCCAGCGCCGGACCGAGCACCAGCCCGGTCTGGAAGAACACGTTGGCGATGCTGGTGCCGCGCGCGTACTGCCGGCGCTGCAGCACCCGCGCGAACAGCGCGTTGTACACCGGGGTCAGGAAGCAGCGGACCATGCCGGTCAGGCACACCGCCGCGTACATCGGCCACACGCCCTGGGCCGGCAGCCAGCCGCGGGTGACGCACAGCAGGATCAGCGGGGTGAGCAGCAGGCCGAAGGAGGCGGCCATGCCCAGCTTGCGCCGCGGTAGGTGGTCCACCAGGTAGCCGGCGAACGGCGCGGTGCACACGAACGGCAGCACCTCGGCCAGGCCGATCAGGCCCAGCGCCAGCGGATTGCCGGTGATCTGGTAGATGTGCCAGCCGACCGCGACCGAGACGACCTGGTAGGAGAGGATGGCGCCGATGCGGTAGGCCAGGGTGCGGATGAAGCCCGGCTGGGCCAGCACTTCGCGGACGCTGACGTCCGCTTCCGGGGCCGGCGGCGGCACGCTCACGCGGCCTGCGCCTTGGCGGTGTCCTGGATGAAGGCCAGCAGCGCGGCCAGGCCGTTGCTGCGGGTCGGCGAGAGATGCTTGGCCAGGCCGATGTCGGCGATGTAGCCGGGCTCGGTGGCCAGGATCTCGGCGGCCGGGCGGCCGGAGTACACGCGCAGTGCCAGGTAGATCAGGCCCGAGACGATGGCCGAGTCGCTGGCCGCCTGGAAGTCCAGCCGCTGCGCGCTGCCCTGCGGCACGATCCACACCATCGACTGGCAGCCGAGCAGGCGGTGTTCATCGGTCTTCCATGCATCGGGGAAGGGCGGCAGCTTGCGGCCCAGGTCGATCAGGTACTGGTAGCGCTCGGCCCAGTCGGAGAAGAACGCGAACTCCTCCTTGATCGCCGCCTGCGCTTGCACGGCGGTGGGTTCGAGCGGGAATACGGTGTCGGTCATCGGTCTTCCATAGTGCAGGGATCAGCCCCTCTCACTCGGGGGAGGGGCGGGGTGAGGGCCGGGCGGAGCAGGGAGGTTCGGCACCGCGCGGACTTCGCTCCGACCTTTCGCCGCGGGCCCGCAGCTTCGATGTTCGCGCCTTGCGTTGGACGCTCGGCGCCGACGGGAGCAGGCGACCGCCAAATCAGCCGCGCTTCCAGCGCACGCCCTGCGGGGTGTCTTCCAGCACGATGTTCTCGCTGGCGAGCTGGTCGCGGATCGCATCGGCGCGGGCGAAATCGCGTGCCTGCTTGGCCGCCGCGCGCGCGTCGATCAGCGCCTGGATGCGGGCATCGTCGTCGTCGCTGGTCCCACGGCTGAACCAGTCGGCCGGCGCCTGCTGCAGCAGCCCAAGCGCCAGGCCGGCGCCGAGCAGCTGGGCCTTCAGCGCCGCCTTGTCTTCGCCGCGCTCGGCCTTGCGCGCCTCGGCGGCGATGCGCGCCAGCTCGGCCAGCGCCAGCGGCGTGTTGAGGTCGTCGTCCAGCGCCGCCTCGATGCTGTCGGGAATCCGGGCGCTCGCCTCGACCTCGCCCAGATCGCGCAGCGTGCCGTACAGGCGATCCAGCGTGCGCACCGACTGCTCGATCAGCGCGTCCGACCAGTCCAGCGGCTGGCGGTAGTGCGCCGAGAGCAGGGCGTAGCGCAGCGCCTCGGGCGGGTGCTGCAGCAGCAGGTCGTGCACGCGCTCGATGTTGCCCAGCGACTTGCTCATCTTGGCGCCGCCGAAGTTGAGCATGCCGTTGTGCAGCCAGAAGCGCGCGAAGGTCGCCCCGCCGTGCGCGCACTCGCTCTGCGCGACCTCGTTCTCGTGGTGGGGAAACTGCAGGTCCACGCCGCCGGCGTGGATGTCGATGGTGGTGCCCAGGTGGGCGGCGGCCATGGCCGAGCACTCGATGTGCCAGCCCGGCCGGCCGCGGCCCCAGGGCGAGTCCCAGCCGGGCAGCTCGTCGCTGGAAGGCTTCCACAGCACGAAGTCGCCGGCGTCGCGCTTGTACGGCGCCACGTCCACGCGCGCGCCGGCCAGCAGTTCGTCCGGGTCGCGGCGCGAGAGCTGGCCGTAGCGGGCGAACGAGCCGACCGAGAACAGCACGTGCCCGTCGGCGGCGTAGGCGTGGCCGCCGGCAATGAGCTGCTCGATCATGGCGACGATCTGCGGGATGTGCGCGGTGGCCTCCGGCTCGATGTCCGGCGGCACCACGCCCAGGGCCGCCATGTCGGCCCGGTAGGCCGCGGCGAACTTGTCGGTGATGGCACTGATCGGCACGCCCTGTTCGGCCGCGGCGGCGTTGATCTTGTCGTCCACGTCGGTGATGTTGCGCGCGTAGCGCAGGCCGCCATAGCGGCGGCGCAGCAGCTGCGCCAGCACGCCGAACACCACCGGGCCGCGCGCGTTGCCGATGTGCACGTAGTTGTAGACGGTGGGGCCGCACACGTACATGGTCGGGCTGGCTGGATCCAGCGGCGCGAACGGCTGCACGCTGCGCGTGAGGGTGTTGAACAACTGCAGGGGCATGGAGGCGGGGGCGCGGAAGCAGGTCAGCGATTCTACCCCGGACCGCAGGCGACAGCCCGGATTCAGCGTGGGTGTGGGACCGCTGCCTACACTGTGGAGTCGTTGCTCGCTCATCTCCCCCGCGCTGCATGCCTCCAGCTTCCCGTGCCCTCCTGATCGCGTGCCTGTCCGTATGCCTCCCGGTGGCCGCGCAGCAGGTCGCCGTCGTGCCGGTGGAAAACGTGCGCATCGACTACGCCCAGGTCCTGTCGGTCGAGCCGGTCTACCAGACCCTGCGCGCCACCCGCAGCGAGCCGCAGTGCGACCCGCCGGCGGCCGGTGAGGCCGACGACGCGCCCAAGGCGGAGGGGCGCATCGCGCGCCTGGTCGACTCGGTCAAGGGGGTCTTCAGCAGCGACGAGAAGAACGCCAAGCCCGAGGATGCCCCGGCCAAGCCGCCGACCACCGGGCAGAACTGCCGCATGGTCACCGTCGAGCGCGAGTTCCGCCGGCCGATCGCCTACGACGTGGACTACGTCTACAAGGGCACCAAGTACCGCTCGCGCCTGCCCGAGGATCCGGGCAACCGGCTGCGCATCCGCGTCTCGGTCACGCCGTATGCGCCGGGCCAGCAGCGCGCCGGCAATCCTTGAGTGCCGCGGCGGCCTTGCGCCGCAGCATGGCGCGTGCGAGGATGCGCGCCCGATGAAGACCTCTTCGCACCTGTACGCAAGCGCCGCCCGGATGGCCTCGGGCATGACTTCGCGTGCTCGCCGACCGGAATCCGCACACTAGCTGGGTCCCCGGAGGTCTTGTCCTGCACACCGGAAAAACCCAGCCCACAGGCTGGGTTTTTTCGTTTTTCCATGACGCCAAGGTTTCAACCGCAACCGCGCGCCCCGCGCCCCGACCTCTCGCAAAGGATGATCCGATGCCGCTGAAGCACTTCTTGAACACGCAGGACTGGAGCCGTCCGGAGCTGGACGCCCTGCTGACCCAGGCCGCGCTGTTCAAACGCAACAAGCTGGGCAACGAGCTGAAGGGCAAGTCGGTGGCGCTGGTGTTCTTCAACCCGTCCATGCGCACGCGCACCAGCTTCGAGCTGGGCACATTCCAGCTGGGCGGCCATGCCGTCGTGCTGCAGCCGGGCAAGGACGCGTGGCCGATCGAGTTCGACTTCGGCAAGGTGATGGACGGCGAGGCCGAGGAGCACATCGCCGAGGTGGCCCAGGTGCTGGGGCGCTACGCCGACCTGGTGGCCGTGCGCGCGTTCCCGAAGTTCGTCGACTGGGCCACCGACCGCGAGGACCGGGTGCTGAAGAGCTTCGCCAAGTACAGCCCGGTGCCGGTGATCAACATGGAGACCATCACCCATCCATGCCAGGAGCTGGCGCACATCATGGCGCTGCAGGAGCACTTCGGCACCAGCGACCTGCGCGGCAAGAAGTACGTGCTGACCTGGACCTACCACCCCAAGCCGCTCAACACCGCGGTGGCCAACTCGGCCCTGACCATCGCCACGCGCATGGGCATGGACGTGACCCTGCTGTGCCCGACGCCCGAGTACGTGCTGGACCGGCGCTACATGGGTTGGGCCGAGGCCAACGTCGCCGAAAGCGGCGGCTCGCTGCAGGTCAGCCACGACATCGAAAGCGCCTATGCCGGCGCCGATGTGGTCTACGCCAAGAGCTGGGGCGCGCTGCCGTACTTCGGCAACTGGGGCCCGGAGAAGCCGATCCGCGATGCGTACAAGCACTTCATCGTGGACGAGGCCAAGATGGCCCTGACCAACAATGGCGTGTTCTCGCACTGCCTGCCGCTGCGCCGCAACGTCAAGGCCACCGACGCGGTCATGGACTCGCCCCAGTGCATCGCCATCAACGAGGCCGAGAACCGGCTGCATGTGCAGAAGGCGATCATGGCCGCCCTGGTGGGCCAGGGCAGCCGGGATTCGTGATTCGGGATTGGGGATTCGCACAGCCGCACCCCGCTTCCGCTCCTACTTAGTCAACCGCAGAGAGACACCCCCATGTCGCAGCAAACCGCTCACACGAATCCCGACTCCCCAATCCCCAATCCCGGCACCAAGGACATCGTCCTCGCCTTCTCCGGCGGCCTGGACACCAGCTTCTGCATTCCCTATCTGCAGGAGAAGGGCTATGCCGTGCACACCGTGTTCGCCGATACCGGCGGCGTGGATGCGCAGGAGCGCGATTTCATCGAGAAGCGCGCCGCCGAGCTGGGCGCGGCCAGCCACGTCACCGTCGATGGCGGCCCGGCGATCTGGAACGGCTTCGTCAAGCCCTTCGTCTGGGCCGGCGAGGGCTACCAGGGCCAGTACCCGCTGCTGGTCTCCGACCGCTACCTGATCGTCGATGCCGCGCTCAAGCGCGCCGCCGAGCTGGGCACCAAGGCGATCGCGCACGGCTGCACCGGCATGGGCAACGATCAGGTGCGCTTCGACCTGGCGGTCAAGGCGCTGGGCGATTACGAGATCGTCGCCCCGATCCGCGAGATCCAGAAGGAGCACACCCAGACCCGCGCCTACGAGCAGAAGTATCTGGAGGAGCGCGGCTTCGGCGTGCGCGCCAAGCAGCAGGCCTACACCATCAACGAGAACCTGCTCGGCCTGACCATGTCCGGCGGCGAGATCGATCGCTGGGAAGCCCCGGGCGAGGGCGCGCGCGGCTGGTGCGCGCCGCGCGCCGAGTGGCCGCAGGCGCCGCTTTCGGTGACCCTGACCTTCGTCGAGGGCGAGGCCGTCGCGCTGGATGGCGAAAAGCTGGCCGGCGAGAAGATCCTGGCCAAGCTCAACAAGCTCTTCGCCCCCTACGGCGTGGGCCGCGGCGTGTACACCGGCGACACCGTGATCGGCCTGAAGGGCCGCATCGTGTTCGAGGCGCCGGGCCTGGTGTCGCTGCTGGCCGCGCATCGCGCGCTGGAGGATGCCGTGCTGACCAAGCAGCAGAACCGCTTCAAGCCGGAAGTGGCGCGCAAGTGGGTCGAGCTGGTGTACGAAGGCTTCTACCACGACCCGCTCAAGACCGACATCGAGGCCTTCCTGAAGTCCTCGCAGGCCAAGGTCAACGGCGAGGTGGTGCTGCGTACCGACGGCGGCCGGGTCGAGGCCGTGGCGGTCAAGTCCCCGCACATCCTCAACGCCAAGGGCGCGACCTATGCGCAGTCGGCCGACTGGGGCGTGGAGGAGGCCGAAGGCTTCATCAAGCTGTTCGGCATGAGCTCCACGCTCTACGCGCAGGTCAACCACTGAGTCGCACCACGGGTGGCCGGGCTTCGGTCCGGTCATCCGTGGAGGATCGTCCGCATTCCACCTGGACCCTACCGCCATGTCCGCCGTGATCGATCCGGTCGCGCGGCAGTTCGAAGCCTACAACCGCCGCGACCTGACCGCCTTCCTTGCCTGCTTCGCCGAGGACTTCACGTCCTACCGGATGCCGGCCGTGTCGCCCGCGCTGCGGGGCAAGGACGCGCTCGCCGCGTTCTATGCCGAACATCGCTTCAACAACCCGGCCTTGCGGGCGGAGCTGGTGTCGCGAACGGTGCTGGGCCGGATGGTGTTCGACCACGAGCGGATCCACGGACTCGCTGCGCAGGCGCAGGAGACCATGGCGGTGTTCGAGGTCGAGGACAGCCTGATCCGTACGGCCTGGTTCTACGCCGCGTGAGCGGCGCCGGCCTGATCCCCACGCGTGTGGCAGCCGAGTCCATGCGCCCGATGCGTTCCATGAAGGATCCCGACACCATGCAGTCCCCATTGCGCATCAGCACCGACAAGCAGGAACTGGACGTGGCGCTGATCCACCGCTTCCTCTCGTCCGAGGCCTACTGGAGCCGGGACATCCCGCGCGACACCGTGCAGCGCGCCATCGACGGGTCGCTGTGCTTCGGCGGCTATGTGGACGGGGCAGGGCAGGTGGCCTTCGCGCGGGTCATCACCGACGGCGCCACCTTCGCCTACCTGGCCGATGTGTTCGTGCTGGAAGACCAGCGCGGCAAGGGCTACAGCAAGCAGCTGATGCAGGCCGTCATGGCCCATCCGCGGCTGCAGGATCTGCGCCGCTTCATGCTGGCCACCTGGGATGCGCACGGCCTGTACGCGCAGTTCGGCTTCCAGCCGGCCGCCCGGCCGGACCGGCTGATGGAGAAGCTGGACATGGAGGTCTACAGCCGCAATGCCGCGCAGCTCGCCGCACCCTCACCTTGAGCGCGAAGGGCAGGGCCGCGCGGCCCCGCTCACTCCTCACTTCTCGTCCCATCACTTACTGCCCGCCCCATGACGACCCTGCTCGAAACCACGCTGACGCACCTGGAGGAGCTGGTGTCCTTCGACACCCGCAACCCGCCGCGCGCGCTGACCACCGGCGGCATCTTCGACTACCTGCGCCAGCAGCTGCCGGGCTTCAAGGTCGAGGTGATCGATCACGGCGCCGGCGCGATCAGCTTCTACGCCGTGCGCGGGACGCCGAAGTACCTGTTCAACGTGCATCTGGACACGGTGCCGGATTCGCCGCACTGGAGCGCCGATCCGCACGTGATGCGGCGCCAGTCCGATCGCGTGATCGGTCTGGGCGTGTGCGACATCAAGGGCGCGGCGGCCGCGCTGGTCGCCGCGGCCAATGCCGGCGACGGCGACGCGGCCTTCCTGTTCTCCTCCGACGAGGAGGCCAACGACCCGCGCTGCATCGCCGCATTCCTGGCCCGCCAGCTGCCCTACGAGGCGGTCCTGGTCGCCGAGCCGACCATGGGCGAAGCGGTGCTGGCCCATCGCGGCATCAGCTCGGTGCTGATGAAGTTCAGCGGCCGCGCCGGCCATGCCTCGGGCAAGCAGGATCCCTCGGCCAGCGCGCTGCACCAGGCCATGCGCTGGGGCGGCAGGGCGCTGGACCATGTCGAGTCGCTGGCCCACGCCCGCTTCGGGGGGCTGACCGGCCTGCGCTTCAACATCGGCCGGGTCGAGGGCGGCATCAAGGCCAACATGATCGCGCCGAGCGCCGAGCTGCGCTTCGGCTTCCGGCCGCTGCCCTCGATGGACATCGACGACCTGCTGGCCACCTTCGCCGGCTTCGCCGAGCCGGCCGCGGCGCACTTCGAGGAGACCTTCCGCGGCCCGAGCCTGCCTTCCGGGGATATCGCCCGCGCGGAGGAACGTCGCCTGGCCGCACGCGATGTCGCCGACGAACTCGGCCTGCCGATCGGCAACGCGGTGGACTTCTGGACCGAGGCCTCGCTGTTCTCCGCCGGCGGCTACACCGCGCTGGTCTTCGGGCCGGGCGACATCGCCCAGGCGCACACCGCCGACGAGTTCGTGACGCTGGAGCAGCTCGAGCGCTACGTGCAATCCGTCGATCGCATCATCAACGGCCGCTGAAGCCGCGTCTTCCCCCTCCTTCCCAGACTTGCGCACACCGTGAACATCCCCGTCGCCAACGCCCAGACCCGCCAGACCATCGTGCGCCTGCTCTCCAGCATGGCCAGCGCGAAGGAGATCAGCCAGTACCTCAAGCGTTTCTCGCAGCTGGACGCCAAGCGCTTCGCGGTGGTGAAGGTCGGCGGCGCCGTCCTGCGCGACGAGCTGGACGACCTGACCTCCTCGCTGACCTTCCTGCAGGAGGTCGGCCTGACCCCGATCGTGCTGCACGGCGCCGGCCCGCAGCTGGACGCCGAGCTGGCCGCCGCCGGCATCGAGAAGCACACCATCAACGGCCTGCGCGTGACCTCGCCGCAAGGCCTGGCGATCGTGCGCCGCGTGTTCCAGGCTTCCAACCTCAAGCTGGTCGAGGCGCTGCAGGCCGCCGGCGCGCGGGCGACCTCCATCACCGGCGGCGTGTTCGAGGCCGATTACCTGGATCAGGCCACCTACGGGCTGGTGGGCGAGGTCAAGGCGGTGAACCTGGCGCCGATCGAGGCCAGTCTGCAGGCCGGCTCGATCCCGGTGATCACCAGCCTGGGCGAGACCCCGTCGGGCCAGATCCTCAACATCAACGCCGACTTCGCCGCCAACGAGCTGGTGCGCGAGCTGCAGCCCTACAAGATCATCTTCCTCACCGGCACCGGCGGGCTGCTGGACGAGCAGGGCAAGGTGATCGATTCGATCAACCTGTCCACCGAGTACGATCACTTGATCCAGCAGCCGTGGATCCACGGCGGCATGAAGGTCAAGATCGAGCAGATCAAGGACCTGCTGGACAAGCTGCCGCTGGAATCGTCGGTATCGATCACCCGGCCGGCGGACCTGGCCAAGGAGCTGTTCACGCACAAGGGCTCGGGCACCCTGGTGCGCCGCGGCGAGCGCGTGCTCAAGGCCACCGGCTGGGACGAACTGGACCTGCCGCGGCTGACCGCGCTGATCGAGTCCAGCTTCGGCCGCAAGCTGGTGCCGGACTACTACCGGAACACGCCGCTGCTGCGCGCCTATGTCAGCGAGAACTACCGCACCGCCATCCTGCTCACCGAGGGCGAGGGCATGGTCTACCTGGACAAGTTCGCCGTGTCCGACGATGCGCAGGGCGAGGGCCTGGGCCGCGCGGTGTGGAACGTGATGCGCGAGGAGACCCCGCAGCTGTTCTGGCGCTCGCGCCACAACAACCAGGTCAACATCTTCTACTACGCCGAGTCCGACGGCTGCTTCAAGCAGGAGAAGTGGAAGGTGTTCTGGTACGGCATGGAGGACTTCGCCCAGATCCAGCGCTGCGTGGCCCACTGCGCCACGCGCCGGCCGACACTGGAGGGCTGAGGACGATGCAGACCGCAGCCAACCCCTGGCGGACCGTGCCGACCCTGCGCGGCGAACACGTCGCGCTGGAGCCGCTGTCGGGCGCGCATGCCGAGGGCCTGCGCGCGATCGTGGCCGACGGCGTGCTGCCGGCGCTGTGGTACACCGGCGTGCCCAAGGTCGAGGCGGTGGACGGCTATATCGCCGACGCGCTGGAGCAGCAGGCGCGCGGGGCGATGCTGTGCTTCGCCGTGCTGGACGCCCAGGGCAAGGTCGCCGGCAGCACGCGCTTCTACGATCTGGAGCCGGGCGTGCCGCGGCTGAGCATCGGCTACACCTGGTACGCGCCGCGCGCGCAGCGCACCGGCCTGAACACGCAGGCCAAGCAGCTGCTGCTGGGGCATGCGTTCGATGTGCTGGGCTGTGCCTCGGTGGTGTTCGAGACCAGCTGGTTCAACCATGCCTCGCGCGCGGCCATCGCGCGGCTGGGTGCGCGTCAGGACGGCGTGCTGCGCAACCACAAGCGCCATGCCGACGGCACGCTGCGCGATACGGTGATCTTCTCCATCCTCGACCGCGAATGGCCCGCGGTCAGGGCTCATCTGCAGTTCCAGCTGGACAAACACGCATGACTTCCCCTGTTTTCACCGTCGGCATCGTCGGCGCCCGCGGCCACACCGGCACCGAGCTGATCAAGCTGATCGCCGCCCATCCGCAGCTGCGCCTGACCTTCGTGTCCTCGCGCGAGCTGGACGGCCAGCCGGTGCGCGAGCACAACGCCGCCTACGCCGGTGAGCTGCGCTTCGAGAACCTGGACGCCGACGCGGTCGCCGCCAAGGGCGCCGACGCGGTGATCCTGGCGCTGCCCAACGGCAAGGCGCAGGCCTATGCCGACGCGCTCGCCGCCGCGCGCCCCGAGACGGTGCTGGTCGACCTGTCGGCCGACTACCGCTTCGAGCCGAGCTGGTACTACGGCCTGCCCGAGCTGACCCGCGCGGCGCCTACGCCGGGCAGAAGCACATCAGCAATCCGGGCTGCTACGCCACGGCGATGCAGCTGGCGATCGCGCCGCTGCTGGACCAGCTGGCCGGCCCGCCGCAGTGCTTCGGCGTGTCCGGCTATTCCGGCGCCGGCACCACGCCGTCGGACAAGAACAACCCGGCGCTGCTGGCCGACAACCTGATGCCGTACTCGCTGACCGACCACATGCACGAGCGCGAGGTGTCCGCGCATCTGCGCGTGCCGGTGGAGTTCATGCCGCATGTGGCACCGCACTTCCGCGGCATCACCATGACGGTCAACCTGTGGCTGCAGCAGCCGATGACACGCGAGGCGGTCAAGGCCCGCTACCAGGCGCGCTACGCCGGCGAACCGCTGATCGAAGTGGTCGACGACGCGCCCTGGGTCAGCCGCATCGCGGGCCGGCATGGCGTGCAGATCGGCGGCTTCACCCTGGCGCCGGGCGGCAAGCGCGTGGTGGTGGTGTCCACCCTGGACAACCTGCTCAAGGGCGCGGCCACCCAGGCGATGCAGAACCTCAACCTGGCGCTCGGCCTGCCCGAACTCACCGCGATCCCGCACTGAGACCGCATTGTTTGTAGAGCGGAGCTTGCTCCGCTGCTTATCCCGGTGAAGCCCCAGCGGAGCGAGCTCCGCTCTACAAGGGGCCAAGCGCTAAAACCCAATCAAGGTCGGCTTGACCGCCGCCTTCGCAGGAGCAAGACCGATGACAGACCTGTTGTGGCAGAAACCCGGCGTTGCCGTCGATGCCAAGATCCAGACCTTCCTGGCCGGCGACGACGTCATCCTGGACCGCGAATTCTTTCTTCACGACATCGCCGCCAGCACCGCGCATGCCGAGGGCCTGCAGCACATCGGCATCCTGTCCGAAGACGAGCTGGCCGGCCTGAGGCGCGAGCTGGCCGTCCTGGCCGACGACTTCCGCAGCGGCGCCTTCGTGCTGGACGCGCAGTACGAGGACGGGCACTCGGCCATCGAGGCGCGCCTGACCGAGCGCCTGGGCGATGCCGGCCGCCGCATCCACACCGGCCGCAGCCGCAACGACCAGATCCTGGTCGCCACGCGCCTGTGGCTGAAGGACAGGCTCGGCGCGCTGGCGCAGCTGAGCCGGCAGGTCGCTGGCGTCGCCCTGGAGCGCGCGCAGGCCGAGCAGGGGCTGCCGATTCCCGGCTATACCCACATCCAGCGCGCCGTGGTGTCCTCGGCCGGCATGTGGTGGGCGGGCTGGGCCGAGGCCTTCATCGACGATGCGGTGCGCGCGGCCGATACGCTGAAGCTGATCGACGCCAACCCGCTGGGCACCGCCGCCGGCTACGGCGTCAACCTGCCGCTGGATCGCGCGCACACCACCGCCGCGCTGGGCTTCGCCCGTCTGCAGGTCTCGCCGATCTACGCGCAGCTCTCGCGCGGCAAGTTCGAGCTGGCCGCGCTGGAGGCCTTGGGCAGCGCCACGCTGGACCTGCGCCGCATCGCCTGGGACCTGTCGCTGTTCACCAGCGGCGAGTTCGGCTTCGTCGCGCTGCCGGCGCAGTACACCACCGGCAGCTCGATCATGCCCAACAAGCGCAACCCGGACGTGATCGAGCTGATGCGCGCCACCCACGCCAGCGTCGCCGCGGCCCGCACCGAGATCGAGCAGCTGCTGTCGCTGCCGTCGGGCTACCACCGCGATCTGCAGGCCTCCAAGGGCGCGATCTTCCACGGCTTCGGCCGCGGCCTGGCCGCCCTGGAGCTGCTGCCGGCGCTGCTGGCCAATCTGGAATGGCGCGAGGACCGCATCCGCGCCGCGATCGATTCGGGCATGTACGCCACCGACGTGGCGGTGGAAGCCGCCGTGGCCGGCGTGCCGTTCCGCGAGGCCTACAAGGCCGCCGCGGCCAGCGCCGACACGGCCGGGCAGGGCCGCACGCCCGAAGGCAGCCTGGCCGCGCGCGTCTCGCCCGGCGCGGCGGCGGACCTGCAGCTGGAGGTGCTGCGCCAGCGCTGGGAGGCGTTGCGCGTTTGAAGGGCCGCCGCCTTTCCTGAAGAGGAGGGCGGCGTGAGTGCTCGCGATACGATCCGGCGATTGGATCGCGTTCCGATCACGAAGGGCGTCATCCCCGCGCAGGCGGGCATCCAGTGGCTTGCGCAGCGCACCCATCGCGCTCGGCCACGCAACGACAAGCAGGAGATGCATCGATGAAGCTGTATCTGGTGATGGCCATCCGCAAGGCCGACTTTCCCGCCGACGTGGTCGGCCCGCACAAGGACTGGCTGATCAATCTCAAGGTCGAAGGCCAGCTGCATATGGCCGGCGGCTTTACCGACGGCAGCGGCGGCGCCTACATCCTGAAGAACCTCGACAGCCTGGAGCAGGCCAAGGCCCTGGTCGCGACCGATCCGCTGGCGCTGCGCAACGCGTCCGAGCTGACCGTGTACGAGTGGAATACGCCCTAGCGCTTCGTATGGATCCTGGGATGCGAGCAGCCACCAAGACCCGTCATTCCCGCGCAAGCGGGAATCCAAAGACGTTGGCCCCCGCTCGCGAAGCCCATGGATTCCCGCCTTCGCGGGAATGACGATAGGGCGGGTGCCGCCGGCTTCGCACTCATCGCACGATCTACCACGCGCTCCAGCCCCCTTCATCCCCGAACCCCCCATGAACGACGCCGCTACGACCACCGCCACCGCGTTCACCGAGCAGCTGCTGCCGCCGTGGCGGCGCGCGGTGCTCAAGGTGGGCAGCAGCCTGCTGGCTGCCGACGGGGGTGGCCTGTCGCCGAAGTTCGCGCTGGGGCTGGCGCAGTTCGTCTCGGCCAATGTGCTCGCCGGGCGCGAGGTGGTGATCGTGTCCTCCGGCGCGGTTGCCGCCGGGCGCGCGATCGTGCCGAAGGCGGCCGAGGCCGGGGCCGGCATCGCCGCGCGCCAGGCGCTGGCCGCGCTCGGCCAGGCGCAGCTGATCGGGCTGTGGCAGCGTTTCTTCGAGCGGCCGGTGGCGCAGGTGCTGCTGACCCATGACGACCTGCGCAACCGCCGCCGCTACCTCAATGCCCGCGCCACGCTGCTGGAGCTGCTGGCGCTGGGCACGCTGCCGGTGGTCAACGAGAACGACACCGTCTCCATCGACGAGCTCAAGCTCGGCGACAACGACAACCTGGCCGCGGTGGTGGCCGCGCTGGTCGACGCCGACGCCTTGTTCATCGCCACCGACATCGACGGCCTGTACACCGCCGACCCGCGCAGCAACCCGGCCGCACGCCCGCTGGACGAAGTGACCGCGCTGACGCCGGAGGTGTTCGCCATGGCCGGCGGTAGCGGCAGCAGCGTCGGCACCGGCGGCATGCGCACCAAGCTGGAAGCGGCGGCCAAGGCCGGCGCGGCGGGCGTGGAGACCTACCTGTTCAACGGCCGCAGCGCCGAGGTCGTGCGCGGGCTGGCGCAGGACCGCCTGCGCGGCACGCGCCTGCATGCGGCGCAGACGCGCATCGCCGCGCGCAAGGGCTGGCTGCGGCACGCCCCGGTCGAACCCGGCGCGATCCTGGTCGATGCCGGCGCGGCCGGCGCCCTGGTCGAACGCGGCGCCTCGCTGCTGCCCGGCGGCGTGATCGGCGCCGAGGGCGACTTCCGCCGCGGCGACATGGTCGAGGTGCAGCTGCGCGGCGAGGACGGCCGGCGCCGGCTGGCGCGCGGCATCGCCCAGTACTCGGCCGCCGACATCCGCCGCATCGCCCGCCGGCACTCGCGCGACATCGAGGCCGTGCTGGGGTATAGCTATGGCGAGAACGTGATCCACCGCGACGACCTGGTGCTGCTGTGACCCCTGTTTGTTGTCTCTTCCGCTCGCATCGTGGCCTCCCTGTAGAGCGGAGCTTGCTCCGCTGCTCTTCGTTCGGTTCGTGGGGAATGCCCCAGCGGAGCAAGCTCCGCTCTACAGGTGTAGGCGCCCGTCCAGTTGTGGCTTCCACCAAAACCTTCTTCATTCGAGTTGAGTCCCTGCCATGACCGACGACATCAAGACCCAGGCGCTGGCCTGCCGCGACGCCGCCCAGGTGCTGGCGCAGCTGTCCAGCGCGGACAAGGCCGCGCTGCTGGAGGCCATGGCCCAGGGCCTGCTGGACCACGCGCCGGAGATCCTGGAGGCCAACGCCAAGGACCTCGACGCGGCGCGCGCCAAGGGCGTCGGCAGCGCCATGCTCGACCGGCTCACGCTCAACCCCGAGCGCATCGCCGGCATCGCCGCCGCGGTGCGCGAGGTGGCCGCGCTGCCCGATCCGGTCGGCCAGGTCACCCGCACCGACACGCGTCCCAACGGCATCCGCGTCAGCAAGGTGCGCGTGCCGCTGGGCGTGATCGCGATGATCTACGAGGCCCGCCCCAACGTCACCGCCGACGCGGCCGCGCTGTGCATCAAGGCCGGCAACGGCGTGATCCTGCGCGGCGGCTCGGAGGCCATCCACTCCAACACCGCCATCGCCACCGTGCTGCAGGCCGCGCTGGAGGCCGCGCACGTGCCGGCCGCCGCGCTGACCCTGGTCACCGACCTGCGCCGCGAGACCATGCTGGCGCTGCTGCAGCTGAGCGACATCGTCGACCTGGCCATCCCGCGCGGCGGCGAGGGCCTGATCCGCTTCGTCGCCGAGCACGCGCGCGTGCCGGTGATCAAGCACTACAAGGGCGTGTGCCATCTGTTCGTGGACGACAGCGCCGACCTGGACCTGGCGCTGAAGCTGCTGGTGGACGGCAAGGTCTCGCGCCCCAGCGCCTGCAATGCGCTGGAGACCCTGCTTGTCCACCGCGACATCGCCGACGCCTTCCTGCCCGCGGCGGCCAAGGCGCTGCTTGCGCGCGGGGTGGAGCTGCGCGGCGACGAGGCCACGCGCATCCTGGTTGCCGAGGCCAAGCCGGCCTCGGACGAGGACTATGCCGCCGAATTCCTCGACCTGGTGCTGGCCGTGCGCGTGGTCGACGGGCTGGAGCCGGCCATCGCCCATATCCGCCACTACGGCTCGGACCACACCGAGGTCATCGCCACCGGCGATGAGGCGCATGCGACCGCCTTCGTGGCGTCGCTGCGCGCGGCGGTGGTGATGGTCAACGCGTCATCGCGCTTCTCCGATGGTGGCGAGCTGGGCCTGGGCGCCGAGATCGGCATCTCGACCACGCGCCTGCATTCCTACGGCCCGATGGGACTGGAGGCGCTGACGGTGGAGCGCTTCGTGGTGCAGGGCGAAGGGCAGACGCGGGTCCCGATCGCGATCGATTGAGGTCGTCGGGCATCCACACACGACCCACCCGACGCGGTGGCCATCAGCGCCCAGGCCGGCAGCTGAGTGGGGCCTGGTGGGAGCAACTGTCTCCCAGATTGAGTCGCAGCTTCCGTGTAGAGCGGAGCTTGCTCCGCTGCGTTTCGGCCGGATCATCGGCAAGCCCCAGCGGAGCAAGCTCCGCTCTACAGGGAGATGCCCATGCGGCCTTCAAAGCAGGCAAGCACGCCAGCCATCGACGCGACTCGGTGCCTCACCGAGGTCGGGCAAACGCTGAGGCGCAGCGGAAACTAAAGCGCAAAGCCAAGCGCACGGCGTGGGCTCTATGCCATCAGTCACGGTGCCTTGTGGGTCAGCGCGCCCATAGACTGTCCGTTCAGTCACCCCGCCTGGAGCCCCACGATGCGCATCGCCGCGTTGCGTCCGACCCTGCTGTCCCTGCTCATGGCCGCCGCGCTGCCCGCGCTGGCCCAGACCTCGCCCATGACGCCGGACATCACCGGCAAGCCCTTCGTCGCACCGGACGCGGCCAACGACTACATCAAGCGCGTCGTGGAAATCCCCATGCGCGACGGGGTCAAGCTGCACACCGTCATCGTCATCCCCAAGGGCGCGCACAACGCGCCGATGCTGCTGACGCGCACGCCGTACAACGCCGATGGCCGCACCTCGCGCCTGGATTCGCCGCATATGCGCGATCTGCTGGGGCAGGGCGATGAGGTGTTCGTCGATGCCGGCTACATCCGCGTGATCCAGGACGTGCGCGGCAAGTACGGCTCGGAAGGCGACTACGTGATGACCCGGCCGCTGCGCGGTCCACTCAACGACACCGCCGTGGATCACGCCACCGACGCCTGGGACACCATCGACTGGCTGGTCAAGAACGTGCACGAGTCCAACGGCAAGGTCGGCATGCTCGGCTCGTCCTACGAGGGCTTCACCGTGGTCATGGCGCTGACCAACCCGCATCCGGCGCTGAAGGTGGCCAACCCGATGAGCCCGATGGTCGATGGCTGGATGGGCGACGACTGGTTCAGCTATGGCGCGTTCCGCCAGGTCAACTTCGACTACTTCACCGGCCAGCTGAGCAAGCGTGGCAAGGGCAGCGCGATCGCGCGCGAAGGCTTCGACGACTACAGCAACTTCCTGCGCGCCGGCTCGGCCGGCGACTACGCCAAGGCCGCCGGCCTGGACCAGCTGCCGTGGTGGCACAAGCTGACCGAGCACCCGGCCTACGACGCCTTCTGGCAGGAGCAGGCGCTGGACAAGGTCATGGCCAGGACCCCGATCAAGGTGCCGACCATGTGGCTGCAGGGCCTGTGGGACCAGGAGGACATGTGGGGCGCCAACCACAGCTATGAGGCGATGGAGGCGCGCGACACCGGCAACGACAAGAACTACCTGGTCATGGGCCCGTGGCGCCACAGCCAGGTCAACTACGATGGCAGCAGCCTGGGCGCGCTGCAGTGGGATGGCGACACCGCGCTGCAGTTCCGCCGCGACGTGCTGCTGCCGTTCTTCAACCAGTACCTCAAGGACGGCGCGCCCAAGGCCGACACCCCGCCGGTGCTGATCTACGACACCGGCGCCAACCACTGGGACCGCTACAAGGCCTGGCCGCAGGTGTGCGACCAGGGCTGCAAGGCCAAGCCCAAGGCGCTGTACCTGCTGGCCGGCGGCAAGCTGGGCTTCCAGGCGCCGGCCGCGGACGGCGCGCAGTACGACGAGTACGTATCCGACCCGGCCAAGCCGGTGCCGTTCGTGCCGCGCCCGGTGGATTTCTCCGATCGCCAGATGTGGACCACCTGGCTGGTGCAGGACCAGCGCTTCGTCGATGGCCGCCCGGACGTGCTGACCTATGTCTCCGAACCGCTGACCGAGCCGCTGACCATCGCCGGCCGCCCGCAGGTCAACCTGCAGGCCTCCACCAGCGGCAGCGACAGCGACTGGGTGGTCAAGCTGATCGACGTGCAGCCCGATGAGGTGGCCTCCAACCCGAAGATGGGCGGCTACGAGCTGCCGGTGGGCCTGACCATCTTCCGCGGCCGCTATCGCGAGAGCTTCGAGCATCCCAAGGCGATCACGCCCAACCAGGCGCTGGCCTACGACTTCGACCTGCCCAACGCCAACCACACCTTCGGCAAGGGCCACCGGATCATGGTGCAGGTGCAGTCCACGCTGTTCCCGCTGTACGACCGCAACCCGCAGACCTTCGTGGACAACATCTTCTTCGCCAAGCCGGGCGACTACCAGAAGGCCACCCAGCGCGTGTGGCACACGCCGCAGCAGCCGAGCTTCATCAGCCTGCCGGTGAAGTAGGGCGCACGAAAAACCCGCAGGCGGCGAGCGCCTGCGGGTCTTGGTTGAAGCGCTGACGCCGGCGCCTGCCTTACTGCGGTGAGAACTCTACCGGCACACGCACCAGCTGGGCCACGGCCTTGCCATCGCGCATGGCCGGGCTGAAGCGCCAGTCGCTGGCGGCCTTCAGCGCAGCGCGGTCCAGGTCGCGGTTACCGCTGCGCTGGGCGATGGTGATCTGCGAGGGCTCGCCACGCGCGTCGACCTGCACGTTGAGCAGCACCGTGCCGCCCTCACCGGCGCGCAGCGCCGACGGCGGATACTTCGGCTGTGCATTGCTGGCCAGCAGGGCCGGGGCGCGATCCGGCGCGACCTTCTTGGCCGGCGCGGTGCGGGTGGACTCGCTGCGCTTGGCGACCACCGGCTTATTCGCACGATCGGCCGCCGCGGAGTCGGCGGTCGGCTGTGTGGCAGGCACCGTGCCGTCTGTCGGCGGGGCCATCTCGGCGCGGCGATCGCCGCTCAGCCACCAGGCGCCCGCGGCCAGCACGACCAGCAGCAGCAACCACAGCAGCGGGCGCGCCCCAGGGCGCTGCCCATCCGGCCGCGCGTCGGCGTGTGCGTCGCGCTGGGCCTGGGCATTGAATTCGGTCTGGGTCTGCGACATGTCAGGACTCCTTGCTAGGCGCCGTTGGCGGCGCGTAGGGGAGTGTCTGCAGCCATTCGTTGCTCACACGTGAGAGGCCGGTAAAGGCCGGCCATGCTGCACCTGCACGGTTCAGCGATGCGAAACGCGTGTGGTGGGCGCTCAGCGCTCCAGGTTGAACTCCACGGGAATGTCCACCGCGCCCGCCACCGGCTGGCCATCGTCGATGGCCGGCTGGAACTTCCACTTGCGCACCGCCTCCATCGCCGCGCGGTCCAGATCGCGCGAGCCGCTGCGCCGGATCAGCGCCACGCCGCCGGGATTGCCCTGCGCATCGACCTGGATGCGCACCATCACCGTGCCGGTCTCGCCCTTGCGCAGCGCGGACGGCGGATAGGTGGGCGGCGGGCTCTGGCCATCGATCGGCAGGGGCGTGGCGCGGTTCTGCGGCGGCGCGGGGGCGGCCGGCGCGGAGGCGACGGGCGGGGCGGTCTCGCCGCTGGAACGCTCGGGGGCGTTCTCCACGACCGGCGCGGGGAACGCGCTGGCGCCGCTGGTGCCCGCGTCGGCCTGCGCCTGCGCGTCGGCCGAGGGCGCCTGCATGCCGCTGGCGCCCTGGTTGGCGGCCGCCGGCTCGGGCAGCGGCGCGGTGGCCGCCTCGGTGCCGCTCTGGTCGGCGGGCTGGACCGAATAGAAGCTCTCATCGCCCCGGTTGGACAGCCACACGATGCCGAACAGCAGCAGCCCGGCCACGAACGCCCCCAGGGCGATCCACAGCGCCTTGTGCGGCAGGCGGAAGGTGAAGGCACGATCGCGGGAGGTGGACATGGTGCGGGCAGGGCGTGAGGAGCAGGCCGCGATTCTTGCACAGGCCGGCCGCGCGCTCCCGACTGCACGCTGGCTGGCGGCGGGCGTGGCGGTGTGGAAAAGGCGATAATCCACGCCTTTCCCGCTCATAGCCGCACGACCGCCACGATGCTCGATCCCGCACTGCTCCGCACCCAGCCCGCCGAACTCGCCCAACGCCTGCGCCTCACGCGCGGCTTCGAGCTGGACGTGTCCGCGCTGGAATCCCTGGAGGCGCGCCGCAAGCAGCTGCAGGTGCGCACGCAGGAGCTGCAGAACCTGCGCAACACCCGCTCCAAGGCGATCGGCCAGGCCAAGGCCAAGGGCGAGGACGTCGCGCCGCTGATGGCCGAGGTCGCCGGCTTCGGCGAAGAGCTCAAGGCCTCCGAGGTCGAACTGGACCAGCTGCGCGCGCAGATCGAGGCCATCGCCCTGGGCATTCCCAACCTGCCGCAGGCCAGCGTGCCGCCGGGCAGCGACGAGTCGGGCAATGTCGAGCAGCATCGCTGGGGCACGCCGCGCGCGTTCGACTTCGCGGTCAAGGACCATGTGGAGCTGGGCGCGCGCAACGGCTGGCTCGACGGCGACACCGCGGCCAAGCTCTCCGGCGCGCGCTTCACCGTGCTGCGTGGGCCGATCGCGCGCCTGCACCGGGCGCTGGCGCAGTTCATGCTGGACCTGCACACCGGCGCGCACGGCTACCAGGAGACCAATGTCCCGGTGATCGTCAACGCCGAGAGCCTGATCGGCACCGGTCAGCTGCCCAAGTTCGAGGAAGACATGTTCGCCACCCAGCTGGGCGAGCACCGTCGCTACCTGATCTCCACCGCCGAGATCTCGCTGACCAACATCGTGCGCGACAGCATCGTCGAGGACGCCGCGCTGCCGATGCGCATGACCGCCCATTCGCTGTGCTTCCGCTCCGAGGCCGGCAGCGGCGGGCGCGACGTGCGCGGCATGATCCGCCAGCATCAGTTCGAGAAGGTCGAGCTGGTCGCCATCGCACGCCCGCAGGACAGCGAGGAGGAACACGAGCGCATGACCCGCTGCGCCGAGGTGGTGCTGGAGAGTCTGGGCCTGCCGTACCGGCGCATGCTGCTGTGCTCGGGCGACATGGGCTTCTCGGCGTCCAAGACCTACGACCTGGAAGTCTGGCTGCCCTCGCAGGACACCTACCGCGAGATCTCCTCGGTCTCCAACTGCGAGGCCTTCCAGGCGCGCCGCATGCAGGCGCGCTGGCGCAACCCGGCCACCGGCAAGCCGGAGAGCGTGCACACGCTCAACGGCTCGGGCGTGGCCATCGGCCGCTGCCTGATCGCGGTGATGGAGAACTACCAGAACGCCGACGGCAGCATCGACGTGCCGCAGGCCCTGCGCCCGTACATGGGCGGCCTGGAACGCATCGCCTGAGCCCACGGCGGCGGCCATGTCCGCGTGCGCGCCGCCATATGCGGCCGCGCGCCAAGCTGTGTCAGCGCCGCCACGTGTGAACCCCCGGCAAGCGCCCGCCGCGCGCGGGCTTGCCTGACATTTCCGACAGGATTATCAAGCGCGGGCGTCCTCGGCCGCGCTCAATCCGAGCGCCTCGCCGCCGGCGCCTTCGTCCTCAATCGGAAGGTCATTGTCATGAACACCAAGCAGCTGCTGCAGATCGCGACCCTCGGCGCCGCCCTGGCGCTGGGCACCACCGCCTTCGCCAAGACCCACACCGGCACCGCGCAGACCCATCACTGCAAGCTCGCCGACGGCAGCACCGACACCAGCAAGACCCACAAGCAGTGCACCGCGGCCAAGGGCACCTGGGCCAAGGACGCCGCCGCGCCCGCCGCCGCCCCGGCGCCCGCGCCCGCCAGCACCAGCAACTGACGCCAGCCGAAGGCCACGCGTCGCGCCTGGCGGGCGCGTGGCCCTGGGGCAGGGGCCGATTGGCCCACCGACGGGGCGGAGAATCCCACCCCATTTGGTCCGTTTTCGTTGCATGGGCAAACATACGGGTGTTAAATACCCTGAATCGTTCCAGATTCGGGATGGCGCCATGCAGGACCTCAACGACCTCTACTACTTCGCCATGGTCGTCGACCATGGCGGTTTCGCCGCCGCCGAGCGCGCGCTCGGTATCCCCAAGTCGCGTCTGAGCCGGCGCATCAGCCAGCTGGAGACCGACATGGGCGTGCGCCTGCTGCAGCGCTCCACGCGCCGCTTCGCGGTCACCGACGTGGGCATGAGCGTGCATCGCCACGCGCAGACCATGCTGGCCGAGGCCCAGGCCGCCCGCGAGGTGGTCGACCGCCTCTCGGCCGAGCCGCGCGGCGTGGTCCGCGTCAGCGTGCCGGTGGCGGTGGCGCAGATGCAGCTGCCCAAGATCCTGCCGGCCTTCCTGGACAAGTACCCCAAGGTGCGCCTGCAGCTGCACGTCAACAACCGCCGCGTGGACATCATCAACGAGGGCTACGACGTGGCCCTGCGCGTGCGCGCCAAGCTCGACGACGACGGCAGCCTGGTGATGCGCAGCTTCGGCCAGATCCAGGAACTGCTGGTGGCCAGCCCCAAGTACCTGCAGCGCGCAGGCCGTCCGCAGGCGCCGGAAGACCTGGCCCAGCACGTGACCATGTCGATGAGCGAGGACGAGGCGCGCCAGCGCTGGGAGCTGCACGGCCCCAACGGCGAGGTGCGCAAGATCGAGCTGCAGCCGCGCCTGGCCGGCTTCGACTTCCCGCTGCTCAAGGCGCTGGCCAAGGACGGCTACGGCATCACCATGCTGCCCGAGACCGTCTGCGCCGACGCGGTGCGCAGCGGCGAGCTGGAAGTGGTGCTGCCGGAATGGTCGCTGCCGCAGGGCATCTGCCACGCCGTGTTCGCCTCGCGCCGTGGCCTGCTGCCGGCCGTGCGCGTGTTCATCGACTACCTGGCCGAGCACCTGCCGCAGCAGATCGAGGAATCGCGCCTGGACTGCGGCGGCAAGTGCACCGAGCGCCTGGTCGAACTGGGCCTGCGCAAGGCCTCCTGACCCGCACGCCGCGCGCGGCTACACCTGCGCCCGCGCCCCATGCGAGAATGCGACGCCCGGCCACCACGCCGGGCGTTCTGCTGTCGGGCCAGGCCCCGACACGCACCCGGAGAGATGGCCGAGCGGTTTAAGGCACCGGTCTTGAAAACCGGCGAAGGGTCAAACCTTCCGTGGGTTCGAATCCCACTCTCTCCGCCATATGTCTATAAAAATTAATTACTTATAGATAATTTTCGCTGCTTCCCCACATCCGGACCAACAGGCCTTTTCGGGTACAGTTTCGCCGCGATGAATGCTGTTTTACTATGGGATAGCCCCGCGAAAGCGGGAAGACCAGAGGAGTTCGTTATGAATAACCAACTGATCTTCCCAACCTCGGCCAACCCATTTGCTACGTGGCTTGGACAGCTGACCTAACGGGGAGAACTACGGGTGCAGCCGGGAAGTTCCTGCAATTTGTTTTGTAGGGGAGCCGCGTGGTAGCAGCGTGGTAGGCCTAGAGTAAAGCTCTACGCTCATAACCGGTGTCTGGTGGGCCAGCATCTGGAGTGTGGTCGTGCCCATAGGTCGGTGACCGATGGATAACACTTCTGCAACCAGACCCGAGAGGCCAGACGCGCATCCACCTACGCCTATTCCTGGGGAGGAAAAATGGGCCCGATTACCATAAGTGACAGCCTCATCATTTTGGCGACATTCTTTGGTCCGATTGCGGCTGTTCAAGCGCAGAAGTGGGTGGAACGTTCGCGAGAAAAAAGTAATAGGCGCGAACACGTGTTTCATACATTGATGGCAACACGTGGAACGATGCTATCGCCCGATCATCTACGAGCGCTGAACTCAATTTCGCTCGTGTACCAGGGTGACGATAACGCATCCACCGGAGTCCGAAACGCTTGGAAGTCATATCTGCACAATCTATCCGCTGACTTGAGTCAGGCCAACGAGCAACAGCAGACCGTTCATTTCGCAAAGCGAGCAGAACTCTTCGTTGACCTGTTGGCTGCCATGGCAGATGAGAGAAAATTCGTTTACGACCGCGTGTCTCTGATGACAGACGCCTATCATCCTCATGGGGTTGGGATGGCGGAAGTTGAAGCGAACGCCATTCGCAGGCACACGCTCGCACTTCTAGAAGGTGATATTGCGCTAAAGGTTCGAGTAGAAGATTAGTCTGCGCAGACTCGTAGCTTTTTCCTTCCTGGCGTTGACTCATACGCAATCATGCGGGCTCCTCATTGACGCGCCATAGTGATGTGAATAATTTGCTTCCCCCGGCATTGATCCCTCAACTCCGGAGTAGCAACCATGACTGCAGGAAGTTCGCCCGCGGCGCGCAGCCCGCACCGTTGAAGCCCGCGCCATAGCAAAAAGCGGGGTCAGAGTGTATTTCCTAGAGGCAGTGCTAACGAATGCTCGGGGCGGGACTGCACTCTGACTACGGTTTCGTAACCACATCCCCATCTCGGCAAGGCTGGCGCAGCTGCGTATTGCAGCCGCGTATTGTTGAAAAGAAGAAGAGCGGCGCCGGTAAATCCGCGGCCGGCTGGCGGCGACTGTATTGATGAGCTGTGATATGCGACGGCGCTGTGTGCCTCAACGAACAGGAATGTTGGCGAAATTGCTTCGTTCGCGCTCCGCGCGCCCGACGGCCATGGCGCGTCGCACGGCCGGCCTGGCCATCACGGTGTCGAACCAGATTTTCAGACGGGGGAAGTGCGGGAGCTCCTGACCCTGCTTGGCGTGCGGCACGATCCAGCCCACGCACGCCATGTCGGCGATCGAGTATTCGCCGGCGAGGTAGTCGCGATCCGCCAGGCGGCGCTCGAGCACGCCGTAAAGGCGTGCGACCTCGCGGGTGTAGCGTGCGATCGCGTAATCGATGGCTTCGGGTGCGTACTGTCGGAAGTGATGGGCCTGGCCGGCCATCGGGCCGAGCCCGCCGACCTGCCAGAACAGCCACTGGTCGACCTCCACACGCTGCCGCTCGTCATCTGGATAGAAGCGTCGGAACTTGCGGCCCAGGTACTGCAGGATGGCGCCGGACTCGAAGATCGAGAGCGGTGCTCCGTCGGTCCCTTGGGGATCGACCAGCGCCGGAATGCGGTTGTTGGGCGAGATCCGCAGGAACGCGGGCGCGAACTGCTCGCCCTTGGTGATGTCGACGAAGTTCACCCGATAGGGGACGCCAAGCTCCTCCAGCATGAGGGTGATCTTCCAGCCGTTGGGCGTCGGCCAGTAGTGCAGTTCAAGCGCATCGCTCATCCGCGCGCTCCACGCCGTCACGCATAAGGAAACGCGGTGAAGGCATCGGTGGCCTCCGCGTGGGCGGAAAGGCGTGAGAGCGCGGGATGGGCCTTCGCGTCGATGATCCCGGGCAGCATCTCGCGCGAGAAGCGGAAGGCGACGGCGCTGGTGACATCCGCCTGGAGCGGCCGGCCATCGAACAGCCAGGGATCGGCGCGATCCACTTCGGCTTCGAGCAGGCGATAGGCGGCCACCAGCTGACCCTGGACGCGATCGACCCAGGGTTGATGCTGCTTCTCGGCCGGACGCAGGTTGCGCTCGTAGACGATCTGCACGGTTTTCTCGCAGGCCGCGAGCGCCAGGCCGATGACGCGCTGCGAGCGGACGTAGGCGTCCATTGCATTCGGGATGAGCCGCAGCTCGGGGGCTGCCAGCCGCTCGCCGAGATCGAGGATCAGTCCGGAGTCGATCAGGACGGTTCCGTCGCCGGTGACCAGCGTCGGCGCTTTCACGATCGGATTGATCGCGGCAAAGGCATCGAAGGTCGAGAACACCGACAGCGGCTGATGGTCGAAGTGCAGTCCCTGGAGAGAGAAGGAGATCGCAACGCGGCGCACGTAGGGAGAATCCAGCAATCCGATCAGCTGCATGGGGCGTGTTCCTTTTCCGGTTGGCGTCGTGGGGTGTGACCTCTTCGATCGGCAAGGTAGCGAGCGGGCAGCCGCGTTGTAAGTGGCCGGATTCGCCACTATCGTAAGGATCATGCCAAACGACGCCGGGCCGCTTGTCGTCATCCCTGTCTACGACGCGCTGTGCACATTCGAGTTCGGCTGCGCCTTCGAGGTGTTCGGTCTGTCGCGCCCGGAGATGGGGGCGGGCTGGTATCGCTGCCGCACCGCGGCGGTGGAGCCGTCACCGATCCGCGGCGCGGGTGGCCTGCGGCTCGAGGCAGACGGCGGATTGGAGCTGCTCGAGGCCGCCGATACGATCGTGATCCCGGGTTGGCGAGGAGCGGATGCGGCCGCGCCTCCCGCGTTTCTGGAGGGGCTGCGCCGGGCGAGCGCGGCGGGCACCCGGATCGTCTCGATCTGCGGCGCGGCCTTCGTGCTGGCGCAGGCGGGCCTGCTCGCGGGCAGGCGGGCGACGACGCATTGGCATCACCTCGCCACGCTGGCATCGCGCTATCCGGAGCTCGTGGTCGAGCCGGATGCGCTTTACGTCGATGAGGGCGACATCCTCACCTCGGCCGGAAGCGCCGCCGGCCTGGACCTGTGCATCCACATCGTGCGCAAGGATTTTGGTGCCAAGGCCGCCAACAGCGTCGCGCGCCGCCTGGTCGTCGCCGCGCACAGGGACGGTGGCCAGGCGCAATTCATCGAGCGGCCGCTTCCGCCGCCCTCGGGCGCAAGGCTGTCGGAGCTGCTCGAAACGATCCAGCGTCGGCTCGACGAGAAATGGACGGTCGAGCGCATGGCGGCCGAAGCGCTCGTCAGCAGCCGCACCCTGCAACGCCATCTGCGTGAGGCGACCGGGCTTGCCCCGGGGGAGTGGCTCCAGCGCCAGCGCCTGCACTACGCCCGCGATCTGCTGGAGGAGACGAGCCTGTCGGTCGAGGAGATCGCCATGCGTGCCGGTTTCGGGACGGCCACCAATTTCCGCCAGCACTTCCGTGTCGCCACCGGCCTGCCGCCGGCCACCTATCGAAGCCGCTTCCATCGCGATGCGGAGGCACGCGCTCGATAGGTCGGGACGTGGCCGCAGAAACAAAAAAGCCCTTGGCGGCCAAGGGCTTTGTCCTCGAATGAACAGGCTCGCGAGCCTGATCCGACCCGCCGCGCGCGGTGTGCGGCGGGTCGGTCCGCAGCGTTACGGAGTCTGCGTCGGCGGCGTTGGAGCCTCCGGCGGCGGCGGTGCCATCTCGGGCGGCGGCGGGGGCGGCTGTCGGTCGCCGTGCGCGTGCGGCGGGGGCGGCGGCGGGCCGTCGGGGCGGGGGTGTGGGGCGCAGGCGGCCAGCGCGAGACACGCGGCGGCCATGAACACGGACGAGCGAACAAGGCGCATATCGGTTCCTTGGGTGGTCGGGCGCATCGACCCTATCGGCGGCGTCGTGTACGCGGGGTCAGCACGGTTTGCCGGGCTGTGTCAGCCCACATGCCGCCTGGCTTTCAGGAAAGTGCCTCCGTGCCGCGCGATGGACCGATCGCCTGGCGAACCTGGGCCGGGGTCCTGCCGCAGACGCGCTTGATCGCGTAGATGAAGCCGGCATAGCTGCTGAAGCCTGCCGCGTCCGCCACCTGCACCAGCGTCGCGTCGCTGTCGTGCAGCAGGGCAAGCGCGCATTGCGCCCGGGCGCGCAGCACGTACTGCCAGATCGAGCAGCCGAGCGCGGCGCGGAAGGCGCGGTTGAGGTAGTAGGGGCTGGTCGCGGCCGCATCGGCGATCTGCGCGATGTCCAGTTCCTCGCCCAGGTGCGCGTGGATGAAGGCCAGGGCGGTGCGCACGCGCCAGGGCTCGCCGCCACGGCTGGCGTGCGCAGGGCGCGCGGCCCGGGGCACCAGCTGGGCGGCCACGGCGAGGAAGATGGCGTCGCCGATCAGCGTGCCGTGCGGCTGGCCGGCCGAGGCGTCGGCCAGCAGGGCGCGCAGCAGCCGCGCCATGCCGGGCGCGCGATAGTGCAAGCGGCTGCGGATCGCCTGGCGGACGCCTTCGGGCGCCACGCCCAGCGCGCCGGCCATGGCGCCGTCGGTGAAGTAGAGGCAGGCCGATTCCATCGGCGCATCCCAGCGCGCCGATCCGGTCACGCCGGCCTGGATCATGGTCAGCGTCTCGGGCGGGGCGCGCCCGTGTTCATGGCCGCTGTCCACCTTCAGGACCACGCGCGGCCGCGTCGGGCCCAGCGGCAGGGCGAGGTGATGGAAGGCCCAGCCCGGCTCCTCCAGCTCGATCGCGGGGATCAGCGAGTGCTCCATGGCGCAGGACGACCACTGGCCGCGTGCGCGCAGCAGGTCGGGGCGGTCGTCGGGGAGCTTGCGCAGCAGCGTCACGGGCGGGTCGGACGTCATGGCGGTCCCTTGGCAGGCCAGGAGGGCACGAATTCGCAATACGCCGGATCCTCGGCGCTCCAGGATGCGTTTTCAAGCGGTATCCCACACCACACGGAGGCACCATGGTCCCCTTGCTGCTTGCGCTCGCGCTGTCGTCCGCGCCCACGTGCGTGGCCGGCGTCGAGCCGGTCATCGACATCCACATCCACAGCTACGAGCGCGATGGGCGCTTCGAGGCGCGCGTGCCCAACCTAGGCGATGGCCAGCCCATGCGGGTGTTCAACGGTGCGGACCACGCCCGGGCCACCGCCGCCGCCCTGCGCGAGGCCGGGGTGGTGCGGGCGATCGTGGGCGGCGCCAGCACGGCGACGGACGATCGCATCATCGCCCTCGATCCGGCGCGCCTGCGCGGCGGGTTCGAGATCGACGACATCCCCGATGCCGCCATGCTCGACCAGATCCGGGCGCGGCATGCGGCGGGCAAGCTGGCGATGATCGGCGAGGTCGAATACCAGTACCGCGGCATCGCCCATGACGACCCGCGCCTGGAGCCGCTGTGGGCCCTGGCCGAAGCGCTGGACGTCCCGATCGCGGTGCACTCGGGCGCCGGGCCGGCGGGCATCGTCTACCGCGGCCAGCCGCTGCACCGCGAGCGCCTGGGCAACCCGTCCTCGTTCGAGGAGGTGCTGGTGCGTCACCCGCGCATGAAGCTGATCATCATGCATGCCGGCTGGCCCTTTCTCGACGACACGGTGGCGCTGCTGCATGCCTATCCGCAGGTCTACGTCGACCTGGGCGCGATCGATTGGGCCGAGCCGCGTCCTTTTATGGATCATTATCTGCAGCAGCTCATGATCTACGGCTTCGGCAAGCGCATCCTGTTCGGCTCGGACCAGATGGTGTGGCCCGAGGCCACGGCGCAGGCGATCGCGCGGTTCCGCACGGCGCCTTACCTCTCCGAGGCGCAACGCCGCGACATCCTCTTCAACAACGCCGTGCGGCTGTTCGGCTGGACGGATCTGGCCGATTGCGGCAAGGCAGGCGGGTGAGTTGCGCCTGCCGGCGCTGCGAACGGGCCACGCAGCGCACTGCAACGAACGCGTCGGCATGACAGACCGCACAGCTTGGCGTTAACAAAGATTGACGCCGGCGCGTGCCTGCGGTGCTACTGCGCTAACGGCACGGCGAGGAGGGTGGAAGGCCCGACTCACCGGAGATCCGAAGATGAAAGCGTTGACCTACCATGGTTCCAAGGACGTGCGCGTCGAGACCGTTCCCGATCCGCAGCTGGTGGAGGCCGACGACATCCTCCTGCGTGTGACGGCGACCGCGATCTGCGGATCGGACCTGCACCTGTTCCACGGCAAGATCCCGGAGACCCGACACGGCGACATCTTCGGCCACGAGTTCATGGGCGTGGTGGAAGACGCGGGCCCGGCGGTGACCGAGGTGAGCGTGGGAGATCGGGTGGTCATCCCGTTCGTGATCGCCTGCGGCAAGTGCTTCTTCTGCGAGAACGAACTGTTCGCCGCCTGCGAGACGACCAACCCCGACGAGGGCGCCAGCGTGCGCAAGCGCTCGAAGATGACGCCGCCGGCGGCCCTGTTCGGCTACTCGCATCTCTACGGGGGCGTTCCGGGTGGGCAGGCCGAATATGTGCGCGTACCCAAGGCGAACGTGGGGCCGTTCGCGGTGCCCGGCAGTCTGGCCGATGAGAAGGTGCTGTTCCTGTCAGACATCCTGCCGACGGGCTATCAGGCCGTGCTCAACGCCAGGGTCGAACCGGGCTCCACGGTCGCCATCTTCGGCGCGGGTCCCGTGGGCCTGATGGCCGCGGCGTGCGCGCGCATGCTGGGCGCCGAGCGGATCTTCATGGTGGATTCGGAGCAGTACCGGCTGAACTTCGCGGTGAGCGCCTATGGCGTGATCCCGATCGATTTCAGCGAGGGCGATGCGTCGGAGCGGATCCTGGAACTGACCAACGGAAGAGGCGTCTCCGCGTCCATCGATGCGGTCGGCTTCGAGGCCAAGGGCAGCACCACCGAGACCGTGCTGAGCACGCTGAAGATCGAGACCAGCTCCGGCGAGGTGATCCGCCAGTGCATCTCGGCTACGCAGCGCGGTGGTGTGGTGAGCGTGCCCGGTGTGTATGCGGGCTTCATCCATGGCTTCCTGATCGGCGACGCCTTCGACAAGGGGCTCTCCTTCGCCATGGGCCAGACCCATGTGCACAAGTATCTGCCGGAGCTGCTGGGCTTCATCGAGGATGGCGATCTGGACCCGGACATCATCATCTCCCATCGCATGAAGCTGGCCGATGCGGCGCAGGGCTACAAGATCTTCGATGAGAAGCGGGAAGACTGCCGCAAGGTCGTGATGACGCCGTAGCAGGGGAGCAGAACGCGCCGCTCGCGAGCGGTGCGTCTGCGAAAGCAGGCGGCAAGCATCGCGCGAGATGCGGTAGTGCGCTGATCGGATCACTCAAGGAAGCAAGGTGGCACCTTGCTTCCTTCTTCTTTGCGCGAACCGGATCGCGCCGCCCTAGCGCGCCAGCCAGCCGAACATGCGCCGCGCCAGCCCTGTCCACGGTGGACCGATCCGCTGGAACACATTGACCGGCCCGACCTTGAACACCGCGCGCGCATGGCTGAAGCGCTTGAAGCCTTCCTGCCCGTGATAGGCGCCCATGCCGCTGGGGCCGATGCCGCCGAAGGGCAGGCTGTCCTGGGCGATATGCAGCAGCGTGCCGTTGAGCGTGACGCCGCCGGAGGTCACGCCGTCCAGCACGCGTCGCTGCACCGCGCGCTCGCCGCTGAAGCAGTACAGCGCAAGCGGGCGCTCGCGCGCGGCGGCGAAGGCGATGGCCTCGTCCAGATCGTCGTAGCCGATCAGCGGCAGCACCGGGCCGAAGATCTCCTCGCGCATCAGCAGGCTGTCCTGCGGCGGGTCGAGCACCAGCGTGGGGGCGATCTTCTCCGTCGCGCCGCCCGCATCGAGTGCCTGCACGCGCGCGCCGGCCGCGCGCGCCTGGTCCAGCGCCGACGCCAGTCGCTGCCGATGGCGTGGCGTGATCACCGCCGAATAGTCCGCATTGCCCGCCACCGTCGGATAGCGCCGCCGCGCCGCGTCCAGCACGGCGGCGGCGAAGTCGTCCAGCTTTGGGCGCGGCACCAGCACGTAGTCCGGCGCGATGCAGGTCTGCCCGGCGTTGAGGAACTTGCCGAAGGCGATCGCATCGGCGGCCTTGGCCAGCGGATAGTCCGCCGCGACGAAGGCCGGCGACTTGCCGCCCAGCTCCAGCGTCACCGGGGTGAGATGGTCGGCGGCGGCGCGCATCACCTCGCGCCCGACCGCGGTCGAGCCGGTGAACAGCAGATGGTCGAAGGGCAGGGACGAGAACGCCCTGGCCGTGTCCACGCTGCCGGTCGCCACGGTCACCAGGTCGGGCGCGAAGTAGCGCGCGACCAGCTGCGCCAGCAGTTCGGAAAATCGCGGGGTCAGCTCGGATGGCTTGAGCATCGCCCGGTTGCCGGCGGCCAGCGCATCGGTCAGCGGGCCAATCGACAGCAGCAGCGGATAGTTCCAGGGCGCGATGATGCCGATCACGCCCAGCGGCTCGTAGCGCAGCCAGGCGCTGGCCGGCTGGAACACCACGTCCACCGGCCGGCGCACCTGGCGCATCCAGCGCTGCACATGGCGCTGGGCGTGGCGGATGCCGCGCAGCGCCGGCAGCACTTCCAGCATGCGCGTCTCGTCGTGCGAGCGTCCGCCGAAATCCGCGTCGATGGCCTGCACGATCTGCTCGACGTTCTCGCGCACCAGCCGTGCCAGCGTTTCCAGCCATGCGCGCCGCGTCCGCGCATCCGCCGCGGGCGTGGCGCGCGAGGCCCGGTGCAGCGGTGCGAACAGCGCCTGCAAGTCATCGTGGTTCATGCGGCGCTCCTGCCGAGGATGAGGTCGGCGGCCTTCTCGCCGATCATGGCCGACGGCGCCTGGGTATTGCCGCTGATCAGCGTCGGCATGATCGAGGCATCGGCCACGCGCAGGCCCTGCAGGCCGTGCACGCTCAGGTCCGGGGCGACCACCGCGCCGACGCCGCGGCCCATGCGGCAGGTGCCGACCGGATGGTAGATGGTGTCGGCCTGATCGCGGATCAGGCGCAGCAGCTCCGCATCGTCCGGGCGCGGGCTGGCGTAGAGCAGCTTGCCGCCGTAGCGCGCCAGCGGCGCTGCATCGAGGATGCGGTGCACGGCGCGTGCGCCCTTGAGCGTCAGCGCCAGATCGTCCGGCGCGGAGAGGAAGTTCGGATCGATCAGCGGCGCCTGCGCCGGGTCGGAGGAGGCCAGCCGGATCCAGCCCCGGCTCTGCGGGCGCAGCGCACACACGTGCAGGGTCACGCCGCGCACCAGATGCGTGTGCCGCGCGTGGTCGTCGACCAGCGCCGCGCAGAAGTGGAACTGCAGATCGGGCCGGTCCACTTCCGGCGCGCTGCGGACGAAACCGCCGGCCTCGGCCAGGTTGCTGGTGAGCATGCCGTGGCCGCGCCGCCATGCCGGGAACGCCGCCGCGCCGCGCAGCAGCGTGTCCGGGCCGAAGCCGAGCAGGCCCGGGCCCTTCATGCGCTTGAGGCCCACATAGTCCAGGTGATCCTGCAGGTTGGCGCCCACGCCGGGTGCGTCGTGGACCACACCGATGCCGTGTTCGGCCAGGTGCGCACCCGGTCCAATGCCGGAGAGCATCAGCAGCTGCGGCGAGCCGATCGCCCCGGCCGAGAGGATCACCTCGCGGTGGGCGCGGATCGTCTCGCGTCCGTGCCGGGTCACCACCTCCACGCCGGTGGCGCGGCGGCCTTCGCAGATGATCCGCTCGGCGCGGGTGTCGCTGAGGATGCGCAGGTGCGGCCAGCGCGCGGCGTCGGCCAGGTAGGCCGAGCCGGCGTCCAGCCGCGCGCCGTTGCGCTGGAAGACCTGGTACAGGCCGATGCCTTCCTGGCTGGGGCCGTTGAAATCCGGGTTGGCCGCATAGCCCGACTGCAGCGCCGCCTCGATGAAGGCCTGCGAGACCGGGCTGGGCGAGGCCAGGTCGGACACCACCAGCGGCCCGCGGTCGCCATGCAGCGCATCGGCGCCGCGCTGGTTGGCCTCCGATCGCCGGAACAGCGGCAGCACGTCCTGCCAGCCCCAGCCCGGGCAGCCGGCGGCGGCCCAGCCGTCGTAGTCCTGCGGCTGGCCGCGCATGTAGATCATCGCGTTGATCAGGCTCGAACCGCCCACGCCACGCCCGCGCGGCACGTAGCCGCGGCGCCCGCCCAGCCCGGCCTGGGGCACGGTCTGGAAGGCGTAGTTGCGCGCCGACTTGAACGGCACCAGCGCGGCGATGCCGGCCGGGATGCGCGAGAGCAGGGACGGGCCGGGCGGGCCGGCTTCGATCAGCGCGACGCTGGGCCTTTCCGCCGCGGCCGCCAGGCGCGCGGCCAGGGCGCAGCCGGCCGGTCCCGCCCCGACGATGACGTAGTCTGCTTCGCGCATGGTGTGGTCCTCCCGGCGCGGAGCATGGACATACTTGAGGAAGTCGTCAAATTTGTTGCGCTGCGGCCAGACTGCCGATGCCGCCCATCACCAGGCGCGTCATCAGCCCGGCCACCTCGTCGATGTCGATGCGCTCGCGGCCCTCGAGCAGCAGCAGCGTCTCGATGCCGTTGGACACGATCAGGCTGGCGACCAGCGAGACCTGCCACGGCGCGAGCGCCAGCCCCGGCATGCCGCGTACCACGTCGCGCCTGATATCGCCGAGCAGCGAATCGATGCCGTCCAGGTCGTACAGCCGGGTGCGGATGTGGTGCTGGTTGCGCGCGATGAAGGGCAGGGCCGCTTCGATGCCCAGGATCAGCACCAGCAGGTCGCGGTAGGACAGCTGCAGCATGGTCTCCAGGTCGTCGGCGCGGGCGCGCGCCTGCGCGGTGACCGCGCGCACCTGCGCCAGCAGGTCGCCCAGCAGTTCGTCGAACACCGCCTGCTTGGTGCGGTAGTCGTTGTAGAAGCTGCCGGTCGACGCGCCGCTGGCGGCGACGATGCCCGAGATCGTCGCCGCATCCAGCCCCTGCTGGGCGAACACCGACCACGCGGCCTGCTTGATGCGCTGGCGCCGCTGTTCGGAGGTCGCTTCGCGGCGTTTGGACGGCTTGTAGCGGCGCGGGGTGGTCATGGGCTTCGGTGCATCGATCGGGCGCGCAGGGGTGGGCAGGGCGGCCCGGTCAGGATGGCCAGCCGCTCGTTGAACCCGCAGGCAGGCGCGCAGCGCTTCATGGTGCGATCGCTTCCTTGAGCAGCCGCTCGACCCAGTCGGCGAACACCTGCACCCGCCGCGACAGGTGCTGGCGATGCGGATACAGCAGGGTCATCGGCAGCGGCGCGGCGCGATGCCCGGGCATCACCTCCACCAGCGTGCCGGCGCGCAGCGCGTCGCGCACGTCGTAGGCCGGGATCTGGATCAGCCCCAGGCCGGCCAGACAGCAGGCGATGCAGGCCTCGGCGTTGTTGACCGTGACCCGGCCGGGCATGTGCAAGGTCTTCGGCGTGTCGCCTTCCATCCACTCCCAGGGTTCGACCCGGGCGCTGGACGGCGAGGCGTAGTGGATCGCCCAGTGGCTGGCCAGGTCTTCGGGCGCCTGCGGCGTGCCGTGCCGGGCCAGATAGGCGGGGCTGGCGACGTTGATCAGCGGCAGCGTGCCGAGCGTGCGGGCGATCAGCCCCGAATCGCTCAGCGGCCCGACCCGGACCACGCAGTCCACGCGCTCCTCGACCAGGTCGACCGCGCGGTCGGTGACGCCCAGGCTGATGTCGATCTCCGGATATTCGTCGAGGAAGCCGCCCAGCGCCGGGGCGATGATCAGCCGCCCGATGCGCCCGGGCACGTCCACGCGCAGCTTGCCCGAGGGCTTGGTCTTGCCCTGGCGGAACAGCGCCTCGGTCTCCTCGACGTCGGCGATCACCCGCAGGCAGCGCTCGTAGAAGGCCGCACCGTCCTGGGTCGGGGCGACCTTGCGCGTGGTCCGGTGCAGCAGGCGCACGCCGATGCGCCCTTCCAGCTCGGCCACGGCGGCCGAGACCGAGGAGCGCGGCATGCCGAGCGTGTCGGCCGCGCGGGTGAAGCTGGCCACCTCCACCACCCGGACGAAGATGCGGAACAGGTCGATCCGGTCCACGGCGCTGCGTCCCTCGATTGGTCAGGATCCACGACATGTGAAGTCACACATGCCAGCTTTATGTTCTTGGCCTGGATTATATGGTGTGAGGCACGCCCGCAAGCGGGGGAGGCGGTCTTCGTATCGCGTTCTTCCGGCACGGGCCGACGTGGTTCCCGTTTTCCACAGCCAAGGATCTTCCAATGACCGACCATTCCCTCCAGGGCAAGACCATCCTCATCGCCGGTGGCGCCAAGAATCTCGGCGGCCTGCTCGCCACCGACCTGGCCAGGCACGGGGCCAAGGCCGTGGCGATCCACTACAACAGCGCCGCCACCAAGGCCGACGCCGACAAGACCGTGGCAGAGATCAAGGCCACGGGCGCCAAGGCCTTCGCCTTCCAGGCCGACCTCACCACCGCCGAGGCGATGGAGCAGCTGTTCGCCGATGCCAAGGCCGCGATGGGCTCGATCGACATCGCGGTCAACACCGTGGGCAAGGTGCTGAAGAAGCCGATGACCGAGATCAGCGAGGCCGAGTTCGACCAGATGAGCGCGGTCAACTCCAAGTCGGCGTTCTTCTTCATCAAGGAAGCCGGCAAGGCGCTGAGCGACAACGGCAAGATCTGCACGCTGGTGACCTCGCTGCTGGGCGCCTACACGCCGTTCTATTCCAGCTATGCCGGCACCAAGGCCCCGGTGGAGCACTACACCCGCGCCGCCTCGAAGGAGCTGGGCGACCGCGGCATCTCGGTGACCGCGATCGGCCCGGGCCCGATGGACACGCCGTTCTTCTATCCCGCCGAAGGCGCCGATGCGGTGGCCTATCACAAGACCGCCGCGGCGCTGTCGCCCTCGTCCAAGACCGGCCTGACCGACATCGAGGACATCGTGCCGTGGATCCGCTTCCTGGTGAGCGACGGCTGGTGGATGACCGGGCAGACCATCCTGGTCAACGGCGGCTACACCACCAAGTAAGCGTGGCGCCGCGGCCGGCTTCCAGGCATCCGGCTTTCACGCCTCCATCTGAAGCCGCCGCGGACCTCTCTCACCGTCATTCCCGCGAAAGCGGAACCTTTGCAAAACTTCCCTCGGCTGCGTTCGGGTGGCACTCATCGGCTGACTGCGCCGAGCTAGGTCAAAGCCAAAAGCAAAAGCACCCCACCCCCTCAGTCGCTAGCCGCGACTTCGAGCTCCCCTTCGCCTTCGGCGAAAGGGAGGGGGCCAAGCCCAGTAGGCGGTGGCACAGCAAGCAACCTACTGCCCCCTCCCTTGCGCGCAGCGCAGGGGAGGGCTGGGGAGGGGTCGGGGCTTTCCCGATCAACTGGCCAGCCACCAAGGCGCAATCGTCGTTCCCGATCAGCGATGTTTTGCAAAGGTCCCGCGAAAGCGGGAATCCAGGGACTTTGGGGTTTGCGCGCGCAGCCGTGGCAGGCGCCCAGGCCTCCACAGGAAGCCGCCGCTAACCCTCTACCGTCATTCCCGCGAAAGCGGGAATCCAGGGACTTTGGGGCTTGCGCGCGCACGTCCATGGATTCCCGCCTTCGCGGGAATGACGGGGTTTGTTTGCGGGTCGGCGGGAATCTCTGGACGTTCCCGCCGCTGAGCTCGTTCCCCTCAGGGCAACGACACCGGTTGATCCAACTTCCCGGCGCGCCCGTGTCCGGTGACACCCCGCGCACTTCGCCACCGCAACCAGCCGGCGCCCTTGCCCAGTTTCACCCGCCGCGAGTAGGCTGACCACGGGAGCGGCATATGCCTACAAGGGGATGGCAAGGATGACGATCCGGGTATTTCTGGTGGACGATCATGCGCTGGTGCGGACTGGCCTGAAGCTGATCCTCGCCGGCCAGGTGGATATCGAGGTGGTCGGCGAGGCCGAGAGCGGCGAGGAAGCGCTGCCGGCGATCCGCAAGCTCAAGCCCGATGTGGTGTTGTGCGATCTGCACCTGCCCGGGCTCAGCGGCTTCGACGTGACCGAGCGCATCGTGCGCGGCGACTACGGCAGCCGCGTGATCATCGTCTCGGTGCTCGAGGATGGCCCGCTGCCCAAGCGGCTGCTCGAGGCCGGTGCCTCGGGCTATGTCGGCAAGGGCGGCGATGCGGCCGAGCTGCTGCGCGCAGTGCGCGATGTCTCGCGCGGCAAGCGCTATCTGGGCAGCAACGTGGCGCAGAACCTGGCGCTGTCGAGCATGAGCGAGGAGGCCTCGCCGTTCGACGATCTGAGCGCGCGTGAGCTGGAGGTGGTGATGATGCTGGTGCAGGGCCTGCGCCAGAGCGAGATCGCCAAGCGCCTCAACCTCAGCCCCAAGACCGTCAGCACGCACAAGACGCGCCTGCTGGAAAAGGTGCAGGTGCAGGACACGATGGCGCTGGCGCGCCTGGCGGCGCAGTACGGGCTGATCGATCCGTCGAAGAGCCTTTGATTGTGCGAGGGCGGCACGTGCGAAGGTGGCAGATGCCAGTGTGCTGCCGGCCTTTCATTGCTGTGCGTACGCCGCTCAGGCTGGGGTAGGGCGCTGGCAGAGCGAGCTCGCCGAGTGTTCCCCTGGTCCGATCACTCGACGCCCGTCATTCCCGCGAAAGCGGGAATCCATGGACGTTCGCACGCAAGCCCCAAAGTCCCTGGATTCCCGCTTTCGCGGCAATGACGTGTTGTTGGTCCGTTCGCACGGACTGTTCGTCCCTTCGTAGGGACACGCAAAAGGTCACTTAGAGCCCGCGCAAAGCGAAACGGGCAGCTGGGTCCCCGCCGCAGCGAAACCTCTACCGTCGTTCCCGCGAACGCGGGAACCCAGGGACTTTCGCTCCGCAGTGCAGCGGGCACGGGATGGTCAGATATGCGTCTGCCAAGAAGCACTCCCCGCGTTCGCGGGAATGACGGACCGATGGTCCAGTCGTAAGGACTGTCGGTTGCTTCATACGGGCTGGCCGTCCCTTCCTAGCGACGCGAGAACGTAAAGGCAAAGAGCCACTCAAAAGGCCACGCAAAGCGAAACGGGCGCCTGAGGGCGCCCGTTCCGTTTCATCCCGATGCCGGGCCTGGCGATGAAGCCGGGCCCGGTCCGCGTCGCTGGCTCAGGCGCTGCGCTCGCTGTCGGTCGTGCCGCCATGGCTGTCGTTCTGCGCGGGCGTCTGTTCGTCGGACGCGCGCGGGGCGGGCGCCGGCTCGAACAGGTGGCGCGTCACCGAGCGCGGGGTCTGCGCGTCGGCGGCGAAGAACAGCGAGCCCGAGGCCGCCGCGGGCTTGGACGCCGGGGCATCGGCCGGCGTCTCGTCCTCGGTGGCCTGCGCCGTTGCCGGGGCTTCCTCGGCGGGCGGGGTCACTTCGGCCTGGACGGGCAGCTCGGGTTCGGGCGCGGCGCTGGCCACGGGGGCCTGCACCTCAGCCGGCGCCTCCGCCGACGTATCGGCGCTTGGGGCGGCCGTCGTCACCGGAGGCTGCTCGGGCGCGATCTCGGCCACGACCGGCGACGGCTCGGGCTGCACTTCGACGCTGACGTGCACTTCCGGACCTGCGGGAGCAGCTTCAGCGGTCACCGGCTCGGTCGCCGGAGCAGGCGTTGCCGCTTCGACGACCGGGGCGGCGACCTCGTGGGTCGGCGCCGGCGCATCGAACGACGACGCGACCTGCGGCTCCTCGGCGGGCGCCGACGGCTTGCTGTCCGGTGCGACGGCAGCGACCACGGCAGTGGCGCTGGCCGCGGCGACCGCAGCGGTGGCGGCCTCGGTGCGCACGCGCGGCTTGGCCGCCGGCACGGCCGGGGCGGGCGTCTCGGCGTCGTCGAAGTCGAACTCCGGCTGCGAGGACGACGGCACGACCACCGGCTCTTCCTCGCCGGCGGCATCCTGCTCGAACGCATCGCCAGCGGCCTGCTCGCCATTGCCACGACGACGGCGGCGACCGCCGCGACGGCCGCGACGACGGCGCGGCGTGCCGTTGTCGTCGCCGGACTCGGCGCCGTCGGCGTTCAGTTCGTCCTGCTCGTCGCGCGCGTTGTCATCGGTCTCGCCATCGGCATCGACGGTCAGCGGTGCGGCCGGCGCGGGCTTGGGCGCTTCGGCGACCGGTTCGGTCGTCGCTGCCGGCACGGGCTGGGGCGCCTCGGCGTTCAGGCCGGCGGTCACGGCCGTGGCGGCCAGCAGCTCGGGCGTGGCCTCGACCGGCTTGGCCGGCTCGCGCGGCGGCCTGGGCGCACGCGGCTGCGCGGGCTGGGCCTGCTGCGCCGGGGCGTCCTGCTGCGGCTTGTCCTGCTGGGGCTTGGGCTGCTTGGGCGGGTTCTGGTTCTGCGCGGCCTTGGGCTGCTGCTGGGGCTGCTTGTTCTGCTGGCCCTCGCCCTTGTTGCGCGGCGCCTGACCGTTGCCGGCCTGCGCCTGGCCGCCGTCCCGATTGCCGCGCGCCTCGCGGTTGTCGCGACGCGCCTGGCCGTTGCCGTTCTGCTGGCCGCCGCGGGCGTTGTTGCCGCCCTGGCCACGGTTGCCTTCATTGCCGTTGCGACGCTGCTGACCGTTGTTGCCGCGCTCGTTGCGCGCCGGACGCGCCTCGCGCGCCGGCTGCGGCTGCGCGGCGGCCGGCGCCGGGGCGCTGGCCGCGCCGAACACGCGCTTGAGCCAGCCGACCACACCACCGGTGGCGGCGGCGACCGGCTGCGGCGCCGGGGCGACCGGCGCGGGGGCCGGTTCGACCGGGGCCGGCGCCTCGCGCTCCTGGCGGATCGGCGCGGGCTGGGCGTGCTTGACCGTGGTCACTGCCGGGGCGGCGGGGATGTTGAGCTGGGCCTTGGTCAGCGCATGCACCGGCAGCTTGCGCGGGGTGCCGCGCTGGTAGCTGGGCTTGCTCGACTCCTCGCCCAACTCGTTCTCGCGCAGGCGGGTCACTTCGTAGTGCGGGGTGTGCAGCTGCTCGTCGGCGACGATGATGATCGGGGCGTCGTGGCGCTGTTCGATCTCGCGCAGCGCGTTGCGCTTCTCGTTGAGCAGGTAGTTGGCGATCTCCAGCGGCGCCTGCACCAGGACCTGCCCGGTGTTGTCCTTCATCGCGTGCTCTTCGGCCACGCGGATGATCGACAGCGACAGCGACTCGACGCTGCGCATGCGGCCATGGCCGTCGCAGCGCGGACACACGATCTGGCTGGATTCGCCCAGGCTCGGGCGCAGACGCTGGCGGCTCATTTCCATCAGGCCGAAGCGCGAGATGCGGCCCAGCTGGACGCGGGCGCGGTCGTACTTGAGCGCGTTCTGCAGGCGGTTCTCGACCTCGCGCTGGTGCTTGGAGGAGGACATGTCGATGAAGTCGATCACCACCAGGCCGCCCAGGTCGCGCAGGCGCAGCTGGCGGGCCACTTCCTCGGCCGCTTCGCAGTTGGTGTGGAACGCGGTCTCCTCGATGTCGCCGCCCTTGGTGGCGCGCGCCGAGTTGACGTCGATGGCGGTCAGCGCCTCGGTCTGGTCGACCACGATCGAAACCGCCCGAGGGCAGGCGCACGTTGCGCTCGTAGGCGGCCTCGATCTGCGACTCGATCTGGAAGCGGTTGAATAGCGGGATGTCGTCGGTGTAGTGCTTGAGCTTGCGCAGGTTGTGCGGCATCACCTGCTGCATGAACTCCTTGGCCGTCTCGTACAGCTCGGCGGTGTCGACCAGGATCTCGCCCACGTCGGAGCGCAGGTAGTCGCGCAGGGCGCGCACGATCAGGCGCGACTCCTGGTAGATCAGGAACGGCGCCGGCTTGGCCAGCGCGGCCTCGGCCACGGCCTTCCACACGCTCAGCAGGTAATCCAGGTCCCACTGCAGCTCTTCGGCATCGCGGCCCACGCCAGCGGTGCGGATGATCACGCCCATGTCGTCTGGGATGGTCAGCGCGTCCATGGCCGCCTTCAGCGCGGCGCGGTCATCGCCCTCGATCCGGCGCGAGACGCCGCCGGCGGTGGGCGAGTTGGGCATCAGCACCATGTAGCGGCCGGCCATGGGAGATGAACGTAGTCAGGGCCGCGCCCTTGTTGCCACGCTCGTCCTTGTCGACCTGGACCACCACTTCCTGGCCCTCGCGCAGCAGTTCGCGCAGGCCGGCCTTGTGATGGTCGACCCCGGACTGGAAGTAGTCGCGGGAGATTTCCTTCAGCGGCAGGAAGCCGTGACGCTCGGCGCCGTAATCGACGAAGGCCGCTTCCAGGGAGGGTTCGAGCCGGGTGATGCGGCCCTTGTAGATGTTGGACTTCTTCTGTTCCTTGGAGGGCTGCTCGATATCGATGTCGTACAGCGTCTGCCCGTCCACGATCGCCACGCGCAGTTCTTCCGCCTGCGTGGCATTGATCAACATACGTTTCATTGTTGCGTTCCTCGCGCTGCTACCGCGCGGGGCGCCATGGCGTTTTGCCTCTGGAACGTTCGGCCGCCCCTCGCGCGCTGCGCGGGTGGGGCGGGTTGGAGCTTCCAGCGCTTCGACACCACGGCGGGCCGCGGGAGCGCTTTGTCATGTGTCGGTGTTGCGGGACCGTCGGCGACCGCCCGGGAAGGGCCGTTACCGCGCGGGACGTGTTCAGCTTCGGATGTCTGACGCATCCGGCGGGTGTCGGGGCCTGCCGGCGAGCCGCTAACATGGCCGCCCCGGGGGCGGTGGTCGCGCACTGTGCCGGGCTTTCGCGAGGGAAGCTGGGCTTCTGGCCCGTGTAGAACTTTCCTGCGAAATCAAACCCTTATCTCGCATCGCCGAGTGTAACAGAGAAGCTGCCGGAAATGACCGTACCGCCACGCCCCGACTCGCCGCCCGCCCGCAGTGCCGTGCGCACGGTGGTCGTGCCCGCCGACCGCGATGGCCAGCGGCTGGATAATTTCCTGCTCGGCCAGCTCAAGGGCGCCCCGCGCAGCCTGGTCTACAAGCTGGTGCGCAGCGGGCAGGTCCGCGTGAACGGGGGCCGGGCCAAGGCCGAGCGCAAGCTCGCCGCCGGCGACGAGGTGCGGGTGCCGCCGGTCAGCTTGGAGGAGGCCGGGCCCAAATCGGCGCCGCCGGCCGGCTTCCTGGCGCGGATGGAGGCGGCGATCGTGTTCGAGGACGCCCGCCTGCTGGTCATCAACAAGCCCACCGGGGTGGCCAGTCACGGCGGCAGCGGCATCAGCCATGGCGCCATCGAGACCATGCGCGCCCTGCGCCCCAACCAGCCGCTGGAGCTGGTCCACCGCCTGGACCGCGATACCTCCGGCCTGCTGGTGCTGGCCAAGAAGCGCTCCGCCCTGACCGAGCTGCAGGCGCTGCTGCGCGAGGACGCCGGCCCGGCCAAGGGCATCCGCAAGCGCTACCTGACCCTGCTGACCGGGCGCCTGCCCGACGGCACCATGACCGTCGACGCGCCGCTGCTGGTCGGCCTGCGCCAGGGCGGCGAGCGCCACGTTCAGGTCAACGACGGCGGCAAGCCCAGCGTCAGCCACTTCAAGGTGCTCGAGCGCCGCGGCGGCCAGTCCTACTGCGAAGTCCTGATCGAGACCGGCCGCACCCACCAGATCCGCGTCCACGCCCAGCACATCGGCCACCCGGTCGCCGGCGACGACAAGTACGGCAATCCGGAGGCGAACAAGCGCCTGCGCGAGCAGATCGGCCTCAAACGCCTGTTCCTGCACGCCGCCTCGCTGGAGTTCTCCCTCGACGGCGGCCGCACCCCGTACCTGCTCAACGCCCCCCTGGCCGACGATCTGGCCGCGGCGCTGGACGCATTGGGCTAGCGAAGGCCGGATTCAGTGGGCGAAGCCGATCGGTCGGCTGTTGCCCGGCTTCAGCGCCTGCTCTTCGTCCAGCCAGGCCAGCAGATCGCTCTGGCCCGCCTGACCGTCTGCTGCCTCCAGCCGGCGCCGGACCGCCGTGAAGTCGCCCGGGGTCAGCCGATCCAGGCGCTGCAGCCGGCGCATGCGATCGGCCTCGTCCAGGTCAGGATGCAGACGATGCTGGGCCACGTGGCGCTCGAACAGCTGCAGGCGCTGGCGCGGATCCAGGTAGTCGAAGCGCAGCTTGAAGTCGAACCGACGCAGCGCGGCGGCGTCCAGGGCGCCCATCAGATTGGTCGAGGCCACGAACACCCCCTCGAAGTCCTCCAGCCAGGTCAGCAATTCGTTGACCTGCGTGACCTCCCAGGCGGCACGCGCGCTCTGGCGGTCGCGCAGGAAGCTGTCGGCCTCGTCCAGGCAGAGCAGGGCGCCGTCGCGCGTGGCCTGCTCGAACATCGCGGCGATCCGGGCCTCGGTCTGGCCCACCCAACTGCCCAGCAGATCCGAGGCGCGCTTGCGGTGCAGGGGCATGTCCAGGCGCTGGGCCAGGTACGCGGCCAGCGCGGTCTTGCCGGTGCCTGGAGGGCCGTACAGGCAGATGCGGGCCTGCGGACGGCGTTCCAGCAGCGACAGCATCGGCGCCAGCGGCGGGGTGCTTCGAACCAGCTCGGGATCGAAGGTGGTCTGCGGCCCGTCCTCTTGCAGCGGCGGCTCGCCGGCGATGCGCAGAAGCGCGTTCAGCGAGTCGCGCAGGATGCCTGCTCGCGCCTCGGGCGCCGGCGCAAGGCGCCGCATCAGGCGCGCGACCCGGGTGAAATGCGCGGGCGCGAAGGCCTCCCGTCCGGCGATGCATTCCAGCAGCGACGCAGGAACCGGGGTGGCATCCAGTGCCCGTTCCAGCAGGGCGCGGCGGGCGCTGCGCGGCGGCGGCACCACTTCCAGCACGATGTCGAACCGGCGCAGCTGCGAGTCGTCCAGCCCGTCGATGCGGTTGCCGATCCAGACACACGGCAGGGTCATGCTTTCCAGGCGCCGGTTGACCCAGCTCTTGTAGCTGACCTTGGGACTGTCGGCGCCGTTGCCGTGGCGAAAGACGTCCTCGATCTCATCGAACAGCAGCAAGGCGCGCGGGTTGTGCGCCAAGGCACGTTGGGCAGTCTCGAAGGCGCGCAGCCGGGCCAGCGCGTCGATCGGCTCGCCATCGCTGTCGGCGCTGCGCACCAGATAAAGCTCCATGCCCAGTGTGCTCGCCAGGGCGCGGGTGAGCTCGCTCTTGCCGGTGCCTGGCGGTCCGTGCAGCAGCACGTTGGCGCCCGATCCGTCTCGGCGCGCGGCGCGCAGCAGGTCGGCGATGCGTTGAACCGCCGCCTGCAGATGCCCGTAGTCGGCCAGCTTGAGCGTCCCGGGTTCGGCGCGCTCGAACAGGCGGCCGAGTAAGCGTTCGTCCAGCACCCCATCCTCGAACAGCTGGCTGGTGTGGTCGGCCGGTTCCAGGCACTCGGAGGCATCGCTGCAGTGCACGAAGCTGGCGTACAGCAGTCCGCTGGACAGCAACGCGCCGCGTGGCCGGGTGGTCTCGCGCAGCCGGGCCGGCGGGAGTTCCAGCGTATCGCCGAGCAGGCGCAGAAGGCCGCCGCGTGTGCCGGGCCAGCGCTTGGCGCCGGCCTCGACCGCGTCGATCAGCGGACGGTGGTCGTGCAGGATGCAGACGAACCACACCACGCGCAGCTGGTCGCGCGAGAGGCCGAAGATGCTGGCCAGTTCCTTGATGAAGGGCAGGGCGAGCGGCGTGGCCATGGCGCGCGGGCGCGCCAGCAACTGTTCGACCTTGGCGCGCGCGGCCGCCGTGTCGGCAGGTGCCTGGCGCACGCCGAGCGACAGCAGGCCCTGCGCAACGGTCGGCAGGATGTCGTCTTGCTTGATTGAGGAATTGAGCAGCTGGCGGTACAGGCGCAGCTGCCACACGCGCGCCGATGCGGCACGCAGGGAACGCAGTTTGATGTGCATCTCGTTTCACCGGCGCAATGCGCCAACAGGTCACGGTTCCGCCTGGGCCTCATGCCCATGCGGGGGCGTCGGGATTACGACGCTGTGAGATTTCCTGGGTGAAAGGCGGCACGCATGACGGCGGTCCGGAAGGATGCGAAAAGAGGCGGCGATCCTACAGGCGTCGTGGCCGGCGGGCAAGCGGTCGCGCCGCCCGCCGGGCTTTCAGTCTTGTTGCTGCTGCAGCCGCCGCAGCCGCGGCGTGGCCATCGGGATGGAGAGCATGGTGCTCATCACGGCCATCAGCAGCAGGGCGGTGAAGGTGGCGCTGGTGATGATCGCCTTGTCCAGCAGGATGTTGGCGAAGATGATCATGATCAGGGCCTTGGTCTGCAGCAGCCAGCCGATCAGGCTGGCCTCGCCGGGCTTCCACTTCAGCAGCCGGCCGGCCAGGTGCACGCCGGCCAGCTTGCCGGCGACGGCGGCCACCAGCAGCGCCAGCGCGGCCAGGAACACGGTCGCGCCACCGACGCTCCAGGCGGTGCGCAGGCCCGTGCTCAGGAAGAACACCGGCATCATCACCAGCAGCACGTTGTGACGCAGGCGGTCCATGTCGGCCTGGTCGAACCAGTGGGCGTCGATCACCACGCCGGCCAGGAACGCGCCGACCATGAAGTGCAGGCCCGACCAGTCCGCACCGAAGGCGCACAGCGCCAGCCAGATCAGCATCACGTACCAGCGGTCGCGCTCGCCGATCGCGCGCATCAGCCTGCGGAACAGCACGCAGGCCACCGCGAAGCTGACCAGGAAGCCGACCTGCCGGCCGATCCGCTCCCAGTCCAGCAGGACCAGGGCCAGCACGCCCCAGATGGCGATGTCGTCCAGGCTGGCATAGCGCAGGATGCGCTGGCCGATGGGCTGGCGCAGGATCGCCAGCTTCTCCATCAGCAGGATCAGGATCGGCAGCGCGGTCACCGCGCAGGCCATGCCCACGCCGGCGACGAACTGCCAGGACTGGCCCTGCGCGCCGATCCAGCCCGGAAAGCGCAGCAGCCCGACCGCCGCCAGCCCGCCGAACAGCAGCGGCACGCCCAGCGCCAGGCCGGCGGTGATGCCGCTCTCGCGGCGGTTGGCCCAGGCCTGGCTGAGGTCCAGCTCGATCCCGGCGATCAGCACGAACAGCATCACCGCCCAGCCGCCCAGGCCGGTCAGGATCTGCACCACCTGCGGGGTGAACACAAATGCGTAGTAGCCCGGCAGCGCCGCGCCCAGGATGCCCGGCCCGAGCAGGATGCCGGTGATGATCTGCACCACCACCAGCGGTGCGAAGTACTCGGTGCGGCCCAGCCGCCAGATCAGGAAGGGAACGCAGAAGATGATCGCCATGGCGATCAGGAACACTTCCATGGTGCTGACCGGATGCATCGGCGCTGTCGTCCCTTTGGCAGGTGCCGCGAGGGCGCGGCGGTGCGCGACTGTAGGGCCAGCCCGGCCGCCGCCACAAGCCCGAGGGCAGGCCGCCGGCTGTGAATCGCGATGGGATCTTCAACACCGCTCGCCCCGGGGATGCGACACTGGCCCGCCCGCAACGGACCTGCGACGCAAGTCCCCTGGCATGACGCGATGAAGACTCCCCCCGGCCTGCTGGCCTTGATCGACGATGGTGTGATCGACGAGGTGCTGCGACCGCTCAAGAGCGGCAAGGAAGCCTCGGTGTACGTGGTGCGTGCCGGCGACGAAGTGCGCTGCGCCAAGGTCTACAAGGACATGGCCCAGCGCAGTTTCCAGCAGCGCGTGCAGTACCAGGAAGGGCGCAAGGTGCGCGGCAGCCGCGAGGCCCGCGCCATGGGCAAGGCCACTAAGTACGGCCGCAAGCAGGCCGAGGTGGCCTGGAAGAACACCGAGGTCGATGCGCTCTACCAGCTGCGCGATGCCGGTGTGCGCGTGCCCGAACCCTTCGGCTACTTCCACGGCGTGCTGGTGATGGAGCTGGTGACCGATGCCGAGGGCTTCAGCGCCCCGCGCCTGGGCGAGGTCGAGCTGGAGGCCGACCAGGCGCGCGCGTTCCACGCGGTGCTGATGCGCCAGGTGGTGCGCATGCTGTGCTGCGGCCTGATCCACGGCGATCTGTCCGAGTACAACGTGCTGGTCGGCCCCGACGGACCGGTGGTGATCGATTTCCCGCAAGTGGTCAGCGCCGGCGGCAACAACGCGGCGCGACGCATGCTGCTGCGCGACGTCAACAATCTCACCGCCAGTCTGGGACGCTGGGCGCCGGAGCTGCTGGACACCTGGTATGGCGAGGAGATGTGGGCGCTGTTCGAGGCCGGCGCGCTGCAGCCGGACACGGTGCTGACCGGCGAGTTCACGCCCGATACGCGCACCGCCGATCTGGACGGCGTGCGCGAGGCGATCAACGAGGCGCGGATGGAGGCCATGATCCGCCAGCAGGGGCGCGAGGCCGCCGCCGAGGACGATTGAGCCAGGCATCTCGGCGGGCATGACTTCGGATGGATGCAGCGGCGGCGGTTTGCTGGCACGCTGCGCCGGTTTCCCTTTCCGCCAGGCCTGCCATGTCCCGTTCCCGTCTGCTCGTCTCCACCCTGGCGCTTGCGCTGGCCTGCGTGTCCCAGGCGCACGGCGCCGAGCTCAGTCCCGTGACCAAGCAGACCGGCCTGCCGCGCACGCCGGAGCAGCTGGCGGTGAGCTTCGAGCACGCCGACCTGGGCTTCAAGGTGATTCCCGACCAGCGCCGGATCGAGGGCGATGCGACGCTGACCTTCAAGGCGATCTCCCCGCTGCAGGCGCTGGTGGTCGATCTGGATCCGGAATACGCGGTCAGCCGGGTCGAGGTGGACGGCAAGCCGGTGGCCCGCGAGGCCTGGCAGAACCCCGAAGGCCGCATGCGCGTGACCCTGCCGCGGCAGGTGCCGGCCGGGGGCAGCGTCAAGCTGCGCGTGGTCTATGCGGGCCAGCCGCACGTGGCCAAGCGCGCGCCGTGGGACGGCGGCTTCGTCTGGGCGACCGCGCCCACCGGTGAGCCGTGGGTGGCCTCGGCCATCCAGGGCGAGGGCTGCGATCTGCTGTGGCCGTGCATCGACCATCCGCAGGGCGAGCCCGCGCTGGTGGACGAGCACATCACCGTGCCCGCGCCGCTGGTGGCGCCGGGCAACGGCGTGTTCGTCGGCATGCAGGAGCGCAAGGGCTGGCGCACCTACCACTGGCGCGCCAAGAACCCGGACACCTACGCCATCGCCCTGGACGTGGGCCCGTACGAGCAGCTCAGCGGCAGCTACAAGAGCCGCTACGGCAACACCATCCCGCTGGCCTACTGGTATCTGAAGGGCGACAAGGACGCGCAGGCCAAGGCGCTGTTCGACGAGTTGCCCAAGATGCTGGACTTCTTCGAGAGCCAGATCGGCCCGTATCCGTTCGGCGATGAGAAGGTGGGCGTGGTGCAGACCCCGCACCTGGGCATGGAACACCAGACCATCAACGCCTACGGCAACGACTACAAGAAGGACAAATACGGCTACGACTGGCTGATGCAGCACGAGTTCTCGCACGAGTGGTTCGGCAACCAGCTGACCAACGCCGACTGGGACGACATGTGGCTGCACGAAGGCTTCGGCAGCTACATGCAGCCGCTGTACCTGCAGTACCTGCGCGGCGAGATGGACTACCACGCCGCGCTGCTGGACCAGCGCGCCGCGGTGACCAACCGCGTGCCGATCGTCAGCGGCAAGTCGCAGACCGAGGAGGCGGTCTACAACCGCGAGCACGGCGCAGGCCTGGACATCTATTACAAGGGCTCGCTGATGCTGCACACGCTGCGCTCGCTGATCGGCGACGAGGCGTTCTTCACCTCGATCCGTCTGGCGGTGTACGGCAGCGCGCATCCGCGCCCGGGCCACTTCAAGCCGCGCTATGTCTCGACCAGGGACTACATCGACATCGTCAACAAGGTCACCGGCAAGGACTACGGCTGGTTCTTCGACGTGTACCTGTATCGCGCCGCGCTGCCGGAGCTGATCGCCGAGCGCGATGCCGGCGGCCTGTCGCTGCGCTGGAAGACGCCGGGCGATCTGCCGTTCCCGATGCCGGTGGACGTGCGCATCGGCCCGAACAGCGGGCGCACCGTCACCGTGCCGATGACCGACGGCCGCGGCCATGTCGCGCTGCAGGACAACGACCTCTACACGCTGGACCCGCAGTCCAAGCTGCTGCGCGAGGAGCCGCGCTTCGCCGCGGCGGTCAAGGATGCGGCCGAGCGCAAGGCGGCGGCGGACAAGGCTGCGGCCGACAAGAAGGCGGACAAGCCCAAGCCCTGACCGGACGCGCCGGCACGAGGCGATAGACTGGTCCGCATGACATGCCTGGGAGGGACTCATGTTCAAGCGCGTATTGCCTCGTGCCGGCCTGCCGGTGTTGCTGTTGATCGCCGCGATGAGCGGCAACGCCACCGCGCAGACGCCGGGCGCCGAGCAGGTGCAGGCCATGCAGCGGCAGCTGGCCGACTGGCCGCAGCTGTCGCGCTATCGCGATGAGAACGCGGCGCTGGCCGCGCCGGCGCCCGGTGAGCGGCGCGTGGTGTTCTTCGGCGATTCGATCACCGAAGGCTGGGGAAAGACCGGGAGCGAGACGTTCTTCCCGGGCAAGCCCTACGTGAACCGCGGCATCTCCGGGCAGACCACGCCGCAGATGCTGGTGCGCTTCCGCCAGGACGTGATCGATCTCAAGCCTGCCGTGGTGGTGATCCTGGCCGGCACCAACGATATCGCCGGCAATACCGGGCCGGCCACGCCGCAGATGATCCAGGACAACCTGGCCTCGATGGCGCAGCTGGCCAAGGCCAACGGCGTCGCCGTCGTGCTGGCCTCGGTGCTGCCGGCCAGCGACTATCCGTGGAAGCCCGGCCTGCAGCCGGCGCCGAAGATCCGCGCGCTCAACGACTGGATCAGGCAGTACGCCCAGCGCACCGGCGCGGTGTATCTGGACTACTACAGCGCGCTGGACAACGGACAGGGCGGCCTGGATGCGAAGGTCTCCGGCGACGGCGTGCACCCCAACGCGGCCGGCTATGCGGTGATGGCGCCGCTGGCCCAGGCCGCCATGCAGCGCGCGCTGCAGCACGCGCGCTGACGCAGGCTACGGTCCGTCAGCGCTGTGGCGCCTCCGGCGGGAGCGCCGTGCAGGTCTTGTCGTGGGGGTCCTGGGCGAGCGTCAGCGTCGCCCGGTCCATGCCCTTGGCCCAGAAGGCGTTGCCGGCATCGTCGGCGTAGCGCGCGCCATCGGCGGCGAGGGCGGGCTTGAGCACCAGCAGACGCGCGTCCAGCGTCACTTCGGCGCGCGCCTGGCCGAAGAAGGCCACGGCGATGCGGGTGCCCTCGCAGTCGTAGTCGGCGTGCTGGATCGGCGTGTCGGGCGGTGAGGCGTCCGGCGCTGTCTGCGGCGATGGAGCGGGAGCGGCGACTTCCGGGGTCTTTGTTGGCGTGCAGGCGGCCAGGGCCGCGGACAAGGCGATGGGTGCCAGCAGGATCAGGGATCGCAACGCGGAGCGCTCCTGCCGCCGTTGCGGCCTATCGAACCAGGGGCCAGCCTAGCCGGGCCTGCCTGGCGCAGGATGATTGGTGGATGAAGCGGGCGGGATCGTGCGCGGGGCTGGAGTTCGGGCGGCAAACAGGCTTCTGTCTTGCTTCATCCGCTGATCCGCGGCTCCTTCAGGTCGTCATTCCCGCGAAGGCGGGAATCCAGCTTTTGCCTTTGCTTCTGCTTCGAATGCTTCGCACCAAGCAACCCGCGACCTGATCCAACCCCCCTCCCGGCCTCCCCCTGCTGCGCAAGGGGAGGGGCGGAGCGCGCGGGCTCAGGTGTAGGCGATCATCCGGCCGGCGACCAGGATGGTCAGCCACGCCAGCAGCGACAGCGCGGCCATCGCGCGTCCCAGCGGCGGCGAGCGATGGCGCCAGGCTTGCAACCTTCCGCCGAAGCACAGGCGGAAGGCCAGCGCGTTGATCACCGCCACGGCGATGGCGATCAGCTTGAACTGCATCATGCGGTTTCCGAGCAGGGCGGTGGCGTCGGCGCTGAACAGCATCACCCCGGTGACCACCAGCACCAGCAGCCCGACGATGCCCAGCGGCGTGAGCAGGCGCGAGACCTGTTCCGGCTCCAGCCGCCTGCCGAAGCCCAGCAGGCGCAGGTCGAGCAGGCCGATGCTGCCGAGCAGCAGCACCAGCCCGCCCAGGTGCAGCACGTTGGCGAAGGGATAGCCCCAGCCGGCCCGCATCCACTGGCCCAGCGCGGAGGCTTCCAGCTGCTGGGCCCAGGCCATCGCGTCCATGGCGCTGCGAGATCAGCGCAGCTCGATGGTCTTACCGTCCACGGTGATGCGTTCGGCGCGCAACTCGGCCGTGCCGTCCAGGCGCGGATAGCCTTCGATCGTGACGGTCTTGCCGACCACGAGGGCGCCGTCCGGCAGGCCGCGCGAGGTCATGCGGCTGATCGGCGCCAGCACCGCGTTCCAGCGCTTGCCCTGGTAGTCGACGCCGACTTCGGCATGCGGGTTGCGGTACTGCACCTGGGCGAGCGGTGCGGAGATCTTCAAGGTCTTGTTGGCGTCATAGCTGCTCCAGCCGTGGTGGGCCAGGGCGGGCAGGGCGATGAGCGCGGCGAGCAACACGGGCAGACGACGCATGGCGCAACTCCGGGCGGTGTCGGGTGTGTTCCGGTGATAGCACGCGTGCGCTTGGGTTCCTGGCAAATGCGCCGCTGCGGGCATGACAATCAGGTCAGGCCCGGTTCGCCTGAGGATTCAGGCCTCGGGCGTGGCGTGCAGGGCGACATTGAGCTGATCGACCACCACCGCCCAGTCTGCATCGTCGATCCGTTCTTCGCGCAGCAGCTGAGCCTGGGCCGGCGACCAGAACGGGGCCTCCTCCAGACGCATGGCATCGGGCAGCGGCGCGTGTTCGGCGATGAAGGCGCGGATGCTGCGCTCGTCCGAGGCCAGGCCGAGCTGGGCGAACAGTTCGGAAAAAGGATGGACGGTCTGTTCCATGGTCAAGCTCCGCAAGGTGAAAGGAGAGGGTGACGGCGCCGGCGTCAACGCGGGATCAGCGCCCCGGGCCTAGAGCGAATTGGCGATGCGCTGGCGCAAGGCCGCCAGGGCCTGCGCATCGAGCGCGCCCAGCACGCCGCGCCTGGCTTCCGGGATATGCGCGGCCGGGTCTTCCTCGCCGAAGACGTAGTGCTCCAGCAGCGCGCGCCAGGCCTGGCGCTCGTGCGTGGGCAGGCCGGCGAAGGCCAGGCGTGCATGCAGCAGCGCCACGATCCCGGGGCTGGGCGCACGGCCATCGGCCAGGGTCGGCTGCCACCAAAAGTTCACCAGCGCGTTCAGGCGCTCCAGCGAGGCGACGTGGTGCCACCACAGCGGCGGCAGGTACAGCGCATCGCCGGGCGCCAGCTCGGCGACGAAGGCGTGTTCGCGCGCCTGGGCCAGGCGCGGGAACTGCGCCGTGTCATCGTCCAGGTCGGCCAGGCTGATCGCCGCGCCGGTCGGCGCGAAGTCCAGCGGGCCGATGTAGAGATTGCGCACCTGCTCGGGCGCGAACACGCTGAAACGCCGCCGCCCGCAGACCACCACGGCGATGTTGTGGAAGGCGTCGAAGTGCGCAGGCGTGGTGACCCGGTTACCCAGCCACAGCCGCGGCGCGATGGCGGCCGGCAGGCCCTCGATCGCATGGTCGGCCAGCAGACCAGGCAGGCAGCCGGCGATCGGTGCGCTCTGCAGGGCCACGCCGTTTACCGGGCCTTCGCGGCGGCTGTACTGCGCCAGCCGGGTCAGCACATCGGTCACCGACACCTTGAAGTGCTGGTAGTTGAAGCCCTCCAGCGTGGCGTCGTAGCCGACCAGGCCGTTGGCCTCCGGCGGCATCAGCAGCGTGTCCACCGCCGCGCCGCTGTCGTGCGCGGCCAGCAGCTTGGCGAACTCGGTGTCCGAGCGCTGCGCCGCCTGCACCATCGGCCAGTGCGCGCACAGGCCGCGCAGGACCAGCGGCGTGCCGCGCTCGACCAGCATGGCCGGGTCGACTGCGCCGGCGTCGCGGACTTCTTCGATGGCAGAGGGCATGCGCGGGCGGCCCGGCGGCGGTGGAGCCGTGCATGCTAGCGAAACCGCACCGATCCGGCCGGGCGCGGGCGTCTGGCCCGCGCGGCTCGCTGCGGATTCATCTGGATCGGCGTAGGGTCGGGGACTCGTCCACAGGCAGGAGACGGCCATGGCCACCGGTTGGGCCAACGATGGCGCGGTGCAGGACCAGATCGATGCGACGGTGAAGGACGCGATCCAGCGCGCCCGCAGCCAGTTGCCCAGCGGTCCCGGGCTGACCCATTGCGAAGAATGCGATGCCCCGATCCCGAAGGCGCGACGCGACGCCATTCCCGGCGTGCGCCTGTGCGTGCAGTGCCAGGCCGCGCACGATGCCGAGCAGAAGTCCGCCAGCGGCTACAACCGCCGCGGCAGCAAGGACAGCCAGCTGCGCTGAGTCAGCTGCCGGCGATGCGCTGCGCGTCGCGCCAGCGTCGGATGCCGCGCTGGAAGAACCAGTTGTTGGGCACCTGCACCGAGGTGGCCGGCGCACCGTCGCCGGCCGCTTCTTCCTGCAGCGTGGTGTAGAGCAGGTTGACGTCGATCACCTTGCCCTTGATGCCGGGCTTCTCGCCGTTCTCGAGCAGTTCCACCGTTTCGTACAGGCGGAACGGACGCACGATGAAGATCAGGAACGTGCAGAAGATATTGGACAGCACGCTCCACGCGGCGAAGAAGGCCACCGCGCCCACCGTCGCAAAGCCGGTGAACGCCGTCCACAGCACGGTGCCCGACACGCCAAGACGCTCCAGGATCAGCAGGGTGGCCGCCATCAGCAGCACGGTGTTGAGCACCCGGCGCACGCCCATGGCCAGCTCGGGTGGCAGGTCGTAGCGCGCCGCGGCACGCCCGATCAAGCGCTTGAGCAACAGCTGCAGCAGCCGCGTCAGCAGCAGGATCAGCAGGACCTGCGCGACGGGCAGGATCACGCCCAGCCAGTCCTGCAGCAGCGGGGGAAACGGGATCTTCATCTTCGGCACAACGGATCGCACAAACGGCCGACCATGATGCCAACCCTGCGCAGGGCCGGCAAAGCTGGCGATCGCGAGTCCGCGGCGCACACCGGCGCGAGGCTGCGCCGGTGCGCCAGCATGAAGCTCACTCGGTGATCGGCGTGCCGATCGGACCCAGGTAGTCGAGCTTGCCGACAGGCACGCCGTGGTGGCGCAGGATGTCGTAGGCGGTGACCACGTGGAAATAGAAGTTCGGCAGGCCGAACTGCAGCAGGTAGTCCACGCCTTCCAGGCGCGTGCCCAGCTTGCCGAACTTCAGCGTGATCTCGCGCGTGGCGCCGGCATCGACCTGTTCGGGCGTCAGCGAGGCGAGATAGTCGGCGGTGGCCTGGATGCGCGCCTGCAGCTCCTCGAAGGTCTGCTCGGTGTCGGCCAGCTTGGGCGAGGGCACGCCGGACAGGCGCTCGCCCGTGCCCTTGGCGGTGTCGCTGACGCGCTGCACCTGCGCCGCCAGCGGCAGCATGTCCGGCGCCAGCCGGCCCTGGATCAGCGTGGCCGGGTCCAGGCCGGCCTCGGCGGCGTGGCGCGCGCCGCGTTCCAGCACATGCGAGAGCTGGCGCAGGCCGCGCTGCAGGGACGGGATGGCGACTTGGTAAAGGGACAGCGACATGGTGTGTTCCGGGCTGGAGATGAGCGCGCAGCCTAGCGCCGTCCCCACGCCCACGCAGCGCCCATCACGAAGACGCGGCGTTGCAGGCCGATGGCCTTGTGTGAACGCAAGGCCGACCCGCGCTGCAGCCGGGCGCGGCGACGGGCACAATCGGACGATGCGCCACGTGCTCCCCCTGTTCTGCAACGCCCTGGCCCTGCTGCTGTTCGGCATCGGATTGACCGGGCCTCTGGTGCCCAAGGGCGGCACGCCCGGCTGGTGGGTCCTGATGTGCTTCGGCGCCGCGCCGATCGCGCTGCTGTTCGTCTGCGGCTATGCCGCGCGCGGCTGGCCGGCGCGGATCGCCTTCGTGCTGCAGGGCGCGGTGCTGCTGGCGGTACTGCTGGCGATCCTGTCGATTCAGGCCGGCGCGTTGGGACTGCCGCCGCCGCGCTGACGGCGGCGGGCGCCTCACGGCATCTGCGGCTGCAGGCCCACGCCGAGCCGGTTCCAGGCGTTGATGGTGGCCACGGCCATGGTCAGGGTGGCGATGGCTTCCTCGTCGAAGTACGCCTGCAGCGCCTGGTACGCGGCCTCTTCTGGTTCGCCCGAGGGCAGGGTGGTCAGGCTCTCGGCCCAGGCCAGTGCGGCGCGTTCGCGGGCGTCGAACAGGCGGCTGTCGCGCCAGGCCGCCACGGTATCGAGCTTGCGCGGCTCCACGCCGGCCTTGCGCAGCGCCGTGGCATGCATGTCCAGGCAGTAGGCGCAGCCGTTGAGCTGCGAGACGCGCAGGAATACCAGCTCCACCAGCGTGTGTTCGAGCACGCCCCCGTGGACATGCTGGCTGAGCGTCAGCAGCGCCTGGGTGGCCTTGGGCAGATGGCGGGTGTAGTCGATGCGGGCGAAGGTGGTGGCGCTCATGCGCAAGATCCTTTCAGCGTGGCGACCGACAGGGCCGCCTTCCCTGCAAGGACGCGCCAGAGGTGGCTCGCGTGACAGCTACCGCTTCTCCTTCCGCACAGGGGAGGTTGAAGAAGATCGTCGCCCGGTTCGGACTCGGACGCGCACGGTCGGCGCTATGGGCGGCCCGCCTGGACCGCAACGGCGGCCAGCTTGTCCGGATTCATCAGCGTCAGGATGTCGCTGATGCGCTCGCCGTCGCTGACCAGCATGGTCAATGAATGCAGCCGGCCGTCCACGAAGCGCAGGATCGCCGGCTCGCCATCGACCCAGCCCACGCGCGCCTCCACCTGCGCGCCACGCCGGGCGATGGCCCAGTACAGCCGCGCGATGCGCTCGGCGCCCAGCAGCGGGCGCAGCGCGGCGGTGACCTTGCCGCCGCCGTCGGACACCAGCCGCGCATCGGCGCGCAGCAACGCGGCGATGGCCGCCTGGTCGCCGGACTGCGAGGCGGCCATGAACTTTTCCAGCAGGCGGCGATGGCGTTCGGCCGGCACCTCGAACCGCGCGTGCCCGGCCTGCAGCCGCGCGCGGGCCCGGTGCACCAGCTGCCGGCAGTTGGCCTGGCTGTGGCCCAGCAACGCGGCGATCGCCTCGTAGTCGTAGTCGAACACTTCCCTGAGCAGGAAGGCCGCGCGCTCGTCCGGCCCCAGCCGTTCCAGCAGCGCCATCAGGGCCCAGGACACCGATTCGGCCTGCTCGGCGCGTTCGGCCGGGTCGGGCGCCAGCGCCACCTGCAGCGGCTCGGGCAGCCATGGGCCGACGTAGTCGGTGCGGGCGTTGCGCACCGCGCGCAGCCGGTCCAGCGCCAGGCGGGTGGTGGCGGTGACCAGCCAGGCCTCGTCGTCGCGGATCTCCTCCTGCGCCGCACCCTGCCAGCGCAGCCAGGCCTCCTGGACCACGTCGTCGGCCTCGGCGCGGCTGCCCAGCAGGCGATGGGCCAGCGCCAACAGGCGGGAACGGTGCGTTTCGAAACGGATGGCGGGTCGCATGAGTCCCAGGACGCGGGAGCGGGCGCCGGTGTGACAGCGGGGCCGGCGCGGCAGTTTGGCCTAAAATGTCCCGATTCCTCACTCCCCACCGCTAGCGTCGAGCCAGCCATGAACCTCCACACCCATGCCGCCCCGCCGGCGTCCACCGCGCCGGTGTCGATCCGGCAGGAAGACCTGATCCAGTCCGTGGCCGATGCGCTGCAGTACATCAGCTACTACCACCCGGTGGACTACATCAAGAACCTCGCCGCCGCCTACGAGCGCGAGGAATCGCCGGCCGCCAAGGACGCCATCGCCCAGATCCTGATCAACTCGCGCATGTGCGCCGAAGGCCACCGCCCGATCTGCCAGGACACCGGCATCGTCACCGTGTTCCTCGAGATCGGCATGAACGTGCGCTGGGACGACGCCACGATGGGCGTGGAGGACATGGTCCACGAGGGCGTGCGCCGCGCCTACAACGACCCGGACAACAAGCTGCGCGCCAGCGTGCTGGCCGATCCGGCCGGCAAGCGCATCAACACCCGCGACAACACGCCGGGCGTGGTCAACGTCAAGGTGGTGCCGGGCAACAAGGTGGAGGTGATCGTGGCGGCCAAGGGCGGCGGCTCGGAGGCCAAGTCCAAGTTCGCCATGCTCAATCCCTCCGACTCGATCGTGGACTGGGTGCTAAAGACCGTGCCGACCATGGGCGCCGGCTGGTGCCCGCCGGGCATGCTGGGCATCGGCATCGGCGGCACGGCCGAGAAGGCGATGCTGCTGGCCAAGGAAGCGCTGATGGAGCCCATCGACATCGTCGACCTGCAGGCCCGCGGCGCCTCCAACCGTGCCGAGGAGCTGCGCCTGGAGCTGTACGAGAAGGTCAACGCGCTGGGCATCGGCGCCCAGGGCCTGGGCGGCCTGACCACGGTGCTGGACATCAAGGTCAAGGATTACCCGACCCACGCGGCCAACCTGCCGGTGGCCTTGATCCCCAACTGCGCCGCCACCCGCCACGCCCACTTCACCCTGGACGGCAGCGGTCCGGTGATGCTCGACCCGCCCTCGCTGGAGGACTGGCCGACGCTGACCTACAACCCGCAGGGCGCGCGTCGCGTGGACCTGGACACCATCACCGCCGAGGAGGTCACCACCTTCAAGCCCGGCGAGGTGCTGCTGCTCAACGGCAAGCTGCTCACCGGCCGCGACGCGGCGCACAAGCGCATGGTGGACATGCTCAACCGCGGCGAGACGCTGCCGGTGGACCTCAAGGGCCGCTTCATCTACTACGTCGGACCCGTAGACCCGGTGCGCGATGAGGTCGTCGGCCCGGCTGGCCCGACCACGGCCACGCGCATGGACAAGTTCACCCGGCAGATGCTGGAGCAGACCGGCCTGCTGGGCATGGTCGGCAAGGCCGAGCGCGGCCCGGCGGCGATCGAGGCCATCCGCGACAACAAGGCCGTCTATCTGATGGCGGTCGGCGGTTCGGCCTACCTGGTGTCCAAGGCGATCAAGGCCGCGCGCGTGCTGGCCTTCGAGGACCTGGGCATGGAGGCGATCTACGAATTCGAGGTCAAGGACATGCCGGTCACCGTGGCGGTGGATGCCGCCGGCGAGTCGGTGCACAAGACCGGGCCGCGCCAGTGGCAGGCAAAGATCGGCAAGATTCCGGTGGTGGTCGAACCGGCGTAAGCGCCGGGGCGCCAACGCGTGCAGGACAGCAGGGCCGGCGTGCATACTCCGGCCCTGTTCGTTTGCGGCAGGAGGGGTGGTGAAAGCATGGATCCTGGCGGCGTGTCTGCCGCTGCTCGCCGCTTGCGCCAGCACCGATCCCGGCGTGTCCGAGACCACGTTGCTGCGCCCGGCCACCCCGCAAGGCCAGGCCTGCGCGCGCCAGTGCGACACGCTGCGCGCGGCCTGCACCGGCGCGCCGATGCACAGCGCGCCCGCCACGCTCGGCGGCGCCCGCTCCGATCCCAAGCCGACGGCGGCCTCCTGCGCCACCACGCACCGCGACTGCGTGCTGGACTGCGGCGGCCGCCTGGTCGGCGACTGACCACCCAAGCCAGACCATCCCATGACCGACGCCGTTCTCTACTACAGCCCCAGCACCGCCAGCCTGGTCGTGCATTGGCTCCTGATCGAACTGGACATCCCGCACCGGCTGGAGCTGGTCGATTTCGACACCCGCGCGCAGCGATCGCCCGAATACCTCCGGCTCAACCCGCAGGGCCGCGTGCCCACGCTGGTGCTGGACGGGCAGGTGCTGACCGAGTCGGCCGCCATCGTCATGCATCTGGCCGAGCTGCATCCGCAGGCCGGGCTGGCGCCGGCCGTGGGCACGCCGGAGCGGGCCGCGTACTACCGCTGGCTGTTCTTCTGCGCCTACACGCTGATGCCGGCGTATCGCAGCTGGTTCTATCCGGACGAACCGGCGGGCGAGATCAACATCGAACCGGTCAAGGCCGCCGCGCGCGTTGCGCTTGAGTACGCCTGGCAGCAGGTGGCCGACCATCTGGAAGCCAACGGCCCCTACCTGCTGGGCGAGCAGCGCAGCGCGGCCGATTTCGTGCTGACCATGCTGATGCGCTGGTCGCGCTACATGCCGCGGCCCACCGACGACTGGCCGGTGCTCAAGGCCTATGCGGCGCGGATGAAGGCCTTGCCGTCCTTCCACGAGACCTACCGCCGCGAAGGCATCACCGACTGGCAGTAGATCCGGTCCGTTGCCACAGGGAAGGTGATGATGGGAAACGGTCTGCTGATTCGTGCCGTGGCGATCCTGCTGTGCGCCGCGGCGCTGAGCGGTTGCTGGGCCGACAAGCTGCACCGGCCGGCCAGTGCGGCCGGTGCCCTCTGTGCCGAGCAATGCGACCAGCAGCGCCTGCGGTGCAATAACGCGGCCGAGTCCCTGGCGCTGAGCGCACGAGGCAGTTGCCAGGCGCAGCGGGATCACGTCGAGCAGCGGTGCTCGCCCTGGGTGAAGGATGCGGACAAACAGCGCTGCCAGCGAGTCAACAATCCAGGCGGCCCGACATGCATCGATCCCAGTCCCGATTACGCCAGCTGCACCAGCAACTGGCGCGGCTGTATCACCTCGTGCGGCGGCTGGTTCGAATAACCCTCAGTCCGCCAACAGCGTCAGCACCTGCTCCGGCGGTCGGCACAGCCGCGTCCCGCGTGCGGTGATCACGATGGGGCGGTTGATCAGCACCGGATGGCGCAGCATGGCCTCGATCAGCCCCGCATCGTCGATGCCCGGATCGTCCAGGCCCAGCTGCGCGTACTCGGGCTCCTTGCGGCGCATGAGTTCGCGCAGGGGCTGGCCGGTGGCCGCCAGCGTCGCGACCAGGGTGGCGCGATCGGGCGGGTCGTTGAGGTAGTCGACGATATGCGGCTCGATGCCGGCCTGGCGGATCAGCTCCAGCGCCCCGCGCGAATTGCCGCAGCGGGGGTTGTGCCAGATCACCACGGTCTGCGGATCATGGCTCGGCGTCTGGCTCATCGCGCGCCGCCCCCGCGCAGCCGTGCGAAACGCGGTGGCTCGGTGCCGGGATCGTGCATCGCGGAGTTCCTTGAGAAAGCCTGGGACGGCCGACCATTCTACGTGCGGCCAGGGAGAGGTCCGCGCCGAACGGGCGCACGACCAGGCCGGTCTTCCTGACGCCATGTTTCCAGTCGCTGCGCGACAGTGGGTCACATCCGGTCGACAGGAGCGCTGCCATGTCCGCCTCAGACAGTTCCGACGCCATTCTCCCGGCCGGCACGCAGGCGCCGGATTTCAGTCTCAATGCCACACCCGACCAGGCGCTCGCGCTGCATGAGCTGCGCGGCCGACCGGTCGTGCTGGTGTTTTATCCGGCGGACTGGAGCCCGGTCTGCGGCGACGAGCTGGCGCTGTTCAACGCCGCCCTCCCGTTGATCGCCAAGTCCAGGGCCACGGTGCTCGGCATCTCGGTGGACAGTGTCTGGTGCCACCAGGCCTTCATCGCCGACCGCAAGCTGGGGTTCGAGCTGCTGTCGGACTTCGAACCCAAGGGCGCCGTCGCCCGACGCTACGGCGCCTACGATGCCGAGCACGGCTACTGCAAGCGCGCCCTGTTCGTGATCGATGCACAGGGCACGATCGCCTGGAGCTATCTCTCACCCACCGCGATCAATCCCGGCGTGGACGGCGTCCTGGACGCGCTCGACGCCCTGCCCAAAGGCTGAAGGCCGAGCCGGCCGCACAAGGAGACTGCCATGTCCACGCTCCGCATCCCGGTCGGCCCCGACGACCACGCCCAGGGTCCGGCCGATGCGCCGGTCACGCTGGTCGAGTACGCCGACTACCAGTGTCCGTACTGCGCCCAGGCCTTCCCGATCGTGCGGCAGCTGCAGGCCCGCTACGGCCACGATCTGCGGCTGGTGTTCCGCAATTTCCCGCTGAGCCAGGCCCATCCCCAGGCCTTGCCGGCTGCGCTGGTGGCCGAATTCGCCGGCCAGCACCGCAAGTTCTGGCCGGCCCACGACGCGCTGTTCGAAAACCAGGACCGGCTCGGCGGGTCGCTGTACGCCGAACTCCTGGAGACCCTGGGGCTGGGGGCCGATGCGCTCGAGTCGGCGCTGCAGTCGCGCCCGCTGCTAGAACGCGTCCAGGCCGACTTGAACGGCGGCCTGCGCAGCGGCGTGAACGGCACGCCGGCGTTCTTCCTCAACGGCCAGCGCTACGACGTGCGCAGCGGCTTCGACGAGCTGGCGGCGCCGATCGAAGCGCTGATCGCCCAGTCGAGGGCTTGAAGCCCGCTGGCGCGCCGCTGCGCGCCAGCGCCGGGCCTCAGTACCACTCCAGCAGCGAGATGCCCAGGCCGATGTAGGTGGCCTTGTGGTTGTAGTCGATCAGGCTCTCGCCATAGCCGTGGAAGATCTCGATATGCCCGCGCAGGTTGCGGTCGATCGGGAAGCCCCACGAGGCCTGCAGCGCGCCATGCGACTGGTCGCCGCCGCGCAGCGAATGCCGGCCCATCAGCGAGAACTCGTGGCCATCGTGGCTATAGGTCAGCGTGGCGTCGCCGCGGCCCATGTAGTTCTCGATGTCCGGATTGTCGTCGTCGTGGCCCTCCGGGATGCGGTACCACGGCCGCACCACCAGCGCCCAGTTGTCGCGGTCGAAGCCGATCATGCCGATCACCCGGTTCCAGCTGCGCGAGAGCGGGTCGCCGCGGCCGTTGGACTGGTGGTTGAGGCTCAGCCCGGCCAGGCGGCCGTGCCAGTCGCCGAGCGCGTAGTTGGTGCGGAACACCATCATCACTTCCGGCTCGTAGTTGGTCTCGCGGAACGGGCGCGAGGCCTCGCTGTTGTAGGTCTGCCAGCGCGAGCTCTGCGTATAGCCGCCCCAGATGTCGCCGTTGTCGCCGAACAGGTTCTCCACGAACTTGGTCTTGAAGCTCAGCTGGAACTTGGTCTCGATGCTCTGCAGGTCCTGCGCCACGGTCACCGTGTTGTCCGGGTTGGGCGAGGAGGGCATCTCGTTCTTCTTCGACGTCCAGAACGCCGGCAGCAGGTACACCGGCTTGTAGGCGCGCATCTGGAACACGCCCAGCTTGGAGGCGGCCGCCAGCTCCCAGCGCGAGTCCAGCAGCGAGCCCTTGCCGGCATTGGCCAGCACCGCGTCGTAGTCGTCGTCGGCGTACATCGAGCCGCCGCGGCGCTTGGCCTTGGCGCTGCTGGCGTCCAGATCCTTCTGCTCCTTGGCGATGCTGGCCGCCGCATCGGCCTGCGCGGTGCTGGGCGCCACGCGCTTGATCGCCGTGTCGTAGCAGGCCAGGCGCTGGGCGTCGACGGTGATCAGACCGCAGGCCTCGACCGAGGCCGGGGTGATGGTGGTGGTGCCGTCCTGGGCAGCCGCCGCGCCAGGCGCGGCGGCAACGCACAGCAGGGACAAGAGTCGGGGCAGGGGGTGCGGGCGGCTCATAGCTGTGACCTGATGGGAAGGATGAGGGTTTCGAACAGTTTCTCCCGCAGCGGCCGCGTGCGCCAGCGCTGCAGGGAATAAGGCGTGGCCTTGGCCAGATCGCTCTCGTACAGCGCCGTCATGCGTTCGGCCAGCGCCGGGTCGTAGACGTTGAGGCTGGCCTCGTCGTTGAGCCGGAACGAGCGGATGTCGAAGTTGGTCGAGCCCACCGACACCAGCAGGCCATCGACGATCAGCAGCTTGGTGTGCAGCATCGTCGGCTGGTACTCGCTGATCTGGATGCCGGCTTCCAGCAGCGGCCCCCAGCTGGCCCGCGAGGCCAGCCGCACCGACAGCGAATCGATATGCGGGCCGGGCAGCAGCACACGGATGGCGACGCCGCGCGCCCGCGCCTCCAGCAGCGAACGGGTGATCAGCGCATCGGGGACGAAGTACGCCGCGGCCAGGTCGATCGTGCGCGTGGCCGCGGCGATGGCCAGCAGATACATCAGGTGCATGCTCTCGCTGCCGCCGGAAGGCGAGGCCAGGAACAGCTGCGCCGGACTCTCGCCGACGGGATCCAGCGGCGGGTAGAAGGCCTCGCCATCCAGCACCCGGCCGGTGGACTTGATCCAGTTGTCGTTGAAGGCCGTCTGCACCTGCGCCACCACCGGGCCTTCGATGCGGTAGTGGGTATCGCGCCAGTGCTCCGGATCCTGCGCCTGTCCCAGCCACTGGTCGGCCACGCCGACCCCGCCGGTGAAGCCGATGCGGCCATCGATCACCAGCAGCTTGCGATGGGTGCGGTTGTTGATGCGCTGCAGGTTGTACCAGACCAGCGGGCGGTAGCGATGGACCTCCACGCCGGCCTGTTCCATCTCCTCGACCAGGCGCCGGTCCATCTTCAGGCTGCCGCCCCAGTCGATGGTCACCTTGACCTGCACGCCTTGCCGGGCGCGCTCGGCAAGCGCCTGACTGAACTCGCGTCCGATCCGGCCCGACCAATAGATATAGGTCTCGAAGGTGATGGTCCGCCGGGCGCCGGCGATGGCGTCCAGCATCGCCGGGAAGATCTCGTGCCCGTTGTTGAGCACCTCGATGCGGTTGCCCGGGGTGATGGCCGGACCGAGCAGCACGGACATCTCGCGCATGAACTGCGGATCGCCCACAGCATGGCGATGCGGCGGCACGTGCTCGAGTTTTTTCTCCGGCGTGGCGAAGTTCAGCGCGAGCAGCACCACCACCAGCGTCAGCACCACCGCTGCCGCGATCATCCAGGTCATGCGACCGACATCCCCAATCCCCGCAGGCCGCCTTGGGCCCAATGCGGCGGGATTCTGGCAAAGCCGCCTTCACGCGTTGCGTGAAGGCGTTGGGACCTTCCGGGAGATCGAGGGCAGGCCTAGTAGAACCAGGCGATCAGGAACACCGCCAGCATGGCGAAGGCCAAGCCCACCTTGAGCACCACGCCCACCACCAGCCCGACCCAGGTCGCCAGCCCGACCTTGCCGGCCTGGCGCAGCTCGCGCCCGTGGATCAGCTCACCCACCAGCGCGCCGGCGAAGGGCCCGACCAGCAGTCCCAGCGGCATGAAGAACAGGCCCAGCACCGTGCCGATCACCGAGCCGATGATGGCCAGGCGACTGGCGCCGACCCGCTGCGCGCCCATTGCGGTGGACAGCACGTCCACGGCCAGCGACAGCGCGGTGAGCAGGCCCAGCACGGTCAGCGTGACCCAGCCGACCTGCTCGAATCCGCCGGCCCATGCCGCAAGCAGCATGCCGGCGAAGGCCAGCGGAAGTCCCGGAAGTACCGGCAGCACCACGCCGAGCACGCCGCCCAGGATCATGAGCGCCGCCAAGACGTACATCACCGTCTGTAATTCCACTTATTTTTCCTTTAGGAACATGGGGTTATGAATTTATGAACGTGCGTTGAAGGGCGTTGCTTTTTCATATTGGCCGCGCTACTGTCAAGCCGCTGCGTTTGCCAAGGTCACCGTGAATCGTGGCCTGATGCGGTAGATCCAAAGATCCGCTACATCGTCGTACCTCGGCTCCTCCTTGCAACCAGCCGCCCGACCCGGCGTACCCAACCCCTGTTCCAAGGAGATCCGCAATGGCAGACCGCGAAACCGGAACCGTGAAATGGTTCAACGATGCGAAGGGTTTTGGCTTCATCAGTCGTGAGAATGGCGAGGACGTGTTCGTGCACTTCCGTGCCATCCAGACGCAGGGCTTCAAGAGCCTCAAGGAAGGCCAGAAGGTGACCTTCACCGTCGTCCAGGGCCAGAAGGGCCTGCAGGCCGACGCTGTCCAGCCTGTCTGAGCCCGCGCGGGTCGTTCCCCCGCGGCCAGGCGCAAACGAAAAAGCCCGGCGAAAGCCGGGCTTTTTCGTACCTGCCATTCGGCTGCCGAAAGCTCAGCGGATCACCACACGGCCGTTGACCACGCGCACGTAGGTGTTCTCGGTCACGCCGCCAAGGTCGCGCTGGTTGATCACGATGGTGCGGCCATCGTCCATGCGCACGGTCACGTCATAGGTATCGCCGGTGACGCGGTCCTGGATCGCGTTGCCGGCCAGCGCGCCGCCCACCGCACCGGCGACGGCGGCCACATTCTTGTTGCCCTTGCTGCCGCCGGTCTCCTTGGAGATCTCGCGGCCGGCGACCGCGCCGACGATGCCGCCCAGCACCGCACCGGTGCCGGTGGGCGCGCTGCGGTTGGAGGAGACCGGATCGATGCGGGTGACGATGCCGCAGTCGGCGCAGTAGCGCGACGAGGCGGGCGGATAGGAGGAGGAACCGCGGTAATCATCGCGGTAGCCATAGTTCGGGCTGGTGGTGGCGCAGCCCGCCAGGGTCAGCGCGCCAGCGCTCATCAGGACGAGAGTTTTGAACTGCATCGGATGACTCCTTCGCCCCGCGGGCGTGCCAGGTGGGATGCGGCCAGCGCCGCGTGCCCGGCATCGTGTTGTCATCGCCATGAACGCGGCATCAATTGAAACCGCTTGCCACGCGCCCGCCCGAAGGCCTCATCAGACGCCGTTCATCCTCCGCCGCCGATCAGTGCGCGAAGTCGTCGTGGCAGGCCTTGCAGGCCTCGCCGATGCGCGCGACCACGGCCTTGGTGTCCGGGCAGCCGACCGGCGGCGCTGACAGCGCGCCGTCCAGCGTCGCCCGCAGCTGACCGGCGTGGGTCACGAACCTGGAGTCTTCGGCCAGATCGGGGAACGCCGTCTCCAGATCGTTGCTGACCGCGCGCAGCGTCTGCAGCCGGGGCAGGGCGTCGCTGGCCGTGCAGCGGTTGGCCGCCAGATTCGCCTTGAGCACATCGGTCTGCTTGGCCATCACGTGCATCACGCTGTGCGGGAACGGATCCTGCCGCGCCTGCAGCGCGCGCATGCCCATCACCGTGATCACCCCGCCGACCAGCAGGCCGAGCAGGAACAGGAACAGGAAACGGGATGCTTGGCTGGCCACGGGGCGTGCTCCTTGGGACGGTGTGATCGATGGTACGACGGCCGAAGCCGCGCTCCTACAATAGCGGCATGAACGCCGCCGCCTCGCCAACTGTCAGCCCTGTCACCACCCTGTGGAAGGAACGCTTCGCCGGCGTGGACCGCCTCTATGGCGTCGGCGCGGTCGAACGCCTGTCCCGGCGCGCGGTCGCGGTGATCGGCATGGGCGGGGTCGGCTCGTGGGTGGTCGAGGCGCTGGCACGCAGCGGCGTGGGCAGGCTGGTGCTGATCGATGCCGACGACATCTGCCTGTCCAATACCAACCGCCAGCTGCCGGCGCTGGACGGGCAGTACGGCCGCAACAAGGTCGTGGTGATGGCCGAACGCTGCCGCGCGATCAATCCGGAGATCCAGCTGGAGGTCGTCGAGTCGTTCCTGACCTCCTCCAACCTGGAGGCGCTGCTGGGCCAGCCGCTGGACCTGGTGATCGATGCCTGCGACAGCTTCCGCACCAAGGTCGAGACCATCGCCTGGTGCCGCCGCCGCAAGTTGCCGATGATCACCGTGGGCTCGGCCGGCGGGCGAACCGACGCGACCCAGGTCCGCGTGCGCGATCTCTCGCGCACCGAGCACGATGCGATGCTGGCGCTGGTGCGCAAGAAGCTGCGCGCCGAGTTCAACTTTCCGCGCAACCCGCAGCGCTACTTCGGCGTGTCGGCGATCTACTCCCTGCAGAACGTCCAGTACCCGCAGGCCGATGGCAGCGTCTGCGGCCTGCGGCCGGTGCTCGGCGCCGAGGCGGCCTTGAAACTGGACTGCGGCGCCGGCCTGGGCGCGGCCACCCATGTCACCGGCACCTTCGCCTTCGCCGCCGCGGGCCGGGCCCTGGAACTGCTGCTCAAGCCGCGCAAGGAAGCAGCGCCCGCCACGACGTAGGCGGATGCCATCTTCCCCACCGGTGGCCGGGACATCGTGAAGCTAAGCGGGAACCGTGAGCCTAGGGCGCCGGCACTTGGGACCCTGGGCAGGGCTCAGTCCCGAAGTCCGAACAGCCGCGTGGCGTTCTCGGAAGTGACCCGCGCGATCTCTTCATACGGCTGGCCGCGCAGCTCGGCGATCACCTCGCACACGCGCGTCAGGCGCGCCGGCTCGTTGCGCTGTCCGCGGTGTTCGGCATCGGGCTGATCGGGCGCATCGGTTTCCAGCAGCAGATGCTCCAGCGGCATGCGCGCGGCCAGGCGGCGCAGGCGCTGGGCGCGGTCGTATGTCACCGGTCCGCCGAGGCCGATCATGAAGCCGTTGTCCCACAGCTGCCGGGCCTGTTCCTCGCTGCCGGCATAGCTGTGCACCACGCCACGCAGCCCGCCGACCTTGCGGACCGCCACGATCACAGCCTCCACCGCGCGCCGCGCATGCACGATCAGCGGCAGGTCGAACTCCCGCGCCAGCGCCAACTGGCCCTCGAAGTAAATCTGCTGCGTCTGGTGGTCCAATCCCTCGACGAAGAAATCCAGCCCGCACTCACCGATGGCCACAGGGCGCTCGCGCTCGATCCATTCGCGCAGCAGATCCAGATGCTCCGGCGCATGGGCCTGCAGGAACATCGGATGCAGGCCGTAAGCCGGGTACAGCCCCGCGTGCTGATTGCACAGCCTGCGCAGCGCCGGCCAGCCAGCCGCATCGATCGCCGGGACGACCTGGCGTCGCACGCCGACCGCCAAGGCACGGGCGATGACTGCGTCTCGATCGGCGTCGAACTCTGCGGCGTCGAGGTGGCAGTGGCTGTCGGTCAGCACGCGATCAGCGTGCCGAGCGCGGCCGGGTGTCCAGCGACGGCTGGGCGCGGCGGTCCTTCCAGTTGGCCAGCAACAGCGTGCCCAGGCCCAGCAGGATCTCGTCGACGAACGGGATGAAGTCCGGCACCGCCAGGTCCACGACGAACAGCAGCGCGGTGAGCTTGAACAGGGTGGGGTGGCGCAGCCGGCGCGCCCAGCGCAGCAGCGGGGAAACGAGAGGGCTTGGCATGACGGCCTCGCAGCGATCTGGATCTGGAAACGCTAACACGGCCCCGCCTGGCATGGCGTTTAGCCGCTAGCGGGGTTCGGCTGTGTCGTTCGGTGCCTTGTTCAGCTTCATGCGACAACAATCCAGGCCAACACAGTGCGGGCAAGGCCCGTGATGGAGAGTCGTCATGAAGAACACCACCACCCTGATCCTGGTCGGCGCTGGGGCGCTGCTGTTCGGCGGCGTTGCCACTGCGGCTTACATGAACCACCGGAGTTCGGCGGAGACCTTCGCCACCGCGCCGCAGGGCGAGCTGGCGGCGACCACGCCGCTGGAGAACGGCGATGCCTTGCCGGCCAGCGCGGTGCCCACGGGCACGCAGGTCGATTACGCCGATATCGTCAATGTCGTGCCGATCACGCAGAAGGGCACGCTGTACGCCACGGTGATCGGCACCGACCCGGTGCGCGAGACCACCACGACAACCACCCCGCGTGAGGTCTGTGAGGACGTGGTCGTCAACGACCGTCTGCCCGAGCGCGACGGCAATGTCGGCGGCACCGTCGTCGGTGCGCTGGTCGGCGGCCTGGTCGGCCACCAGATCGGCGGCGGTCACGGTCGCGACCTGGCGACCGCCGCCGGCGCGGTGGCCGGCGGCTTCGCCGGTAACCGCATCGACCGCAACCACGTCGGCGGCCGCGTCGTGCAGCGCACCGAGCGCCAGTGCCATACCGAGAACGCCACGTCCGAGTCCTCGCGCGTGACCGGCTACAACGTGACCTATCGCAATCCGGATGGCACCACCGGCACCATGCGCATGGACCAGAAGCCCGGCAGCCGCATCGCCATGGGCAAGTCCAGCGAGGTCACCGGCTACAACGTGACCTACCGCTACGATGGCGCCGAGAAGACCGTGCGCCTGGACCGCAAGCCCGACTCGGACCGCCTGCCCGTGATCGACGGCCGCGTGGTCACCCAGACCGCCGCGCTGGATTCCAGCCCGCGCGGCTGAGTTTCCGCGAAGACAAGACAACAGTGATGAAGAAGATGCCGGCGCAAGCCGGCATCTTCTTTTGGGGGTGCCTGTTTCCCCGAGGACCAAGAGGTGGGGCTCGCCACGCAAGTCTCTTCTGGCAAGCGCATGCGTGACGCCGCGCCTGGCTGATGGAGGTTGGGGGGCGAAGGCAGCTGTCGGTATCGCACACCACAGCGAGCGCCCGGCACAATGTCGACGGGCCGACCCGCGGGGAGCAGTGATGACGATCAAGGTATATGGCATGTCCTCTTCGGGCAATTGCCACAAGGTGCGCATGGCGCTGACGCTGCTGCAGCGTCCGTGCGATTGGGTCGAGGTGGACAGCGCGGCCGGTCAGACGCGCACGCCGGAGTTCCTGGCCAAGAACGCCAATGGGCGCGTGCCGATCCTCGAGCGCGAGGACGGGCAGGTGCTGGCCGAGTCCAACGCGATCCTGTGCTGGCTGGCCGAGGGCAGCGCCTTGATGCCGGCCGATCCCTGGCAGCGGGCGCAGGTGCTGGCGTGGATGTTCTTCGAGCAGTACAGCCACGAGCCCTATGTGGCCGTGGCGCGCTTCATCTGTGGCTGGATCCCGCCGGACTCGCCGCGCCACGCGGATCTGCCGCGGCTGCGCGAGCGCGCCGCCGATGCGCTGGCGGTGATGGAGCGTCACCTGCAGGCGCAGGCCTGGTTCGGCGCGGAGACGATGTCGATCGCCGATCTGGCGCTGTTCGCCTACACGCACTGCGCCGACGACGGCGGTGTGTCGCTGGAGGCCTTCCCGCAGGTGCGCGCCTGGCTGGCCAGGATGCTGGCCGTCGATGGCATCACGCCGATGCCCAATCCGCCGCTGCTCGCCCACGCCTGAGCGAGGGCGTTGCCTCAGCGTGCCAGGCCGTCGAGCAGGACGCGCTGAGCCAGGTGCTGGTCGCCGCTGTACAGGTCGGTGGCAGGGAGCTCCAGCGGCAGGATCGCCAGTACCGGGCCGGGGGCGCGATGGCTGGCGCAGACCACCTGGCCGACTTCGCGCTCGGCGTCCGCGACCGGCGCCCCGGCCTGCAGCAGGGTGTCGCTCTCCAGCAGCGCCAGGCCGCGCTTGGCCTTGCCGAGGAAATGCGTGCGGGCCACGATCTCCTGGCCGGGATAGCAGCCCTTCTTGACGCTGAAAGCGCGCAGGCGCTCCAGCGAGAGCTGCTGTGGCGTCCATTGTTCGCGCTGGCTGGCCTCCAGGCGCGGCAGGCCGTGCGCCAGATCCAGGTCGCGCCAGCGCTCCAGCGCGGCCGCATCCGCTTCGCCTGCGGCCTTGCCCAGCAGCAACGTGCGCGGCTGGTGGGCGCTACCGACATCCATCGCGATGCCGGCGTCGTCCTGGGCGAGCAGGGCGCCTTGCGCGTTCGTCGAGGCGGCGAACAGCCCCTGGGCATGCAGGTCGGACATGGAGACGACGACCTTCTTGCGGAATACGAAGCGCTTGAGCGCGGTGGCCAGCTCAATGGCCGGCACATCGGGCACGACCAGCACCAGTCGGTCCGTGGCCAGACGCAGCACGGCGAAAACGGCGATCACCCGGCCCTTGGGCGTCAGCCAAGCGTTCCACTGCCAGCGACCGTCCTCCAGCGCATGCAGATCGTTGGCGAACTGCGCCTGCGCGAACGCCACCGCATCCGGCCCCTCCAGACCGACCACGCCGTGGTCGGGGAGGGCAAAGGCCCGTTCACTGGGATTTGCGTGGTTGTCAGTCAAGATCGTGAGGATTAACATTTTGTGCGTTGCGAGACTCACATGATAGGCCAAACCCCTCCCACCCCCGTCCCCGAGCCTGAAACGCAGAAGCCCGAACAGGCTCCCGCGCAGAAGGAGATCGGCGGCCGCGACGGCCCCGAGCCGACCCGCTACGGGGACTGGGAAAAGAACGGGCGCTGCATCGACTTCTGAAAGTCGAATCCACGGCGCCTTCCAGCCAACGCGGCCTTTCCCGACCGCCCAGCCGAGACTAAGAGCCAATCCAATGGCGACACGTCAACGTCCGCTTTCCCCGCACCTGCAGGTGTATCGCTGGCAGATCCAGATGGCCACGTCCATCCTGCATCGCGCCACCGGCGTCATCCTGTCCCTCGGCGCATTGCTGATCGCCGCCGCGCTGGTCGCGCTGGCCTCCGGCCCCGATGCCTGGACCTGGATCTCCGCCCAGGCGAGCACCTGGTACGGGCTGGTCTTCCTGTTCCTGTGGACCTGGGCCTTCACCTATCACCTGCTCAACGGCATCCGCCACCTGGCGCAGGACGGCGGCCTGGGCTATGCGGTCTCGGCCTTCGTGCGCAACGGCTGGCTGGTCAGCGCCGGTAGCCTGGTCCTGGCGCTGCTGGTCTGGGGTGGCGTGCTGGCCAAGGGAGGTGTGGCATGAGCTTCCGCAACCCGCTCAAGCAGGCCAAGGGCCTGGGCTCGGCGCACGCCGGCCTGCATCACTGGGTGGTGCAGCGCTACACGGCCGTGGCCCTGATCTTCCTCGGGCTGTGGTTCGTCTATTTCGTGGTCGGCCTGATCCATGCTGACTACCTGGCCGCCACCGACGCCATCGCCCGGCCCTGGAACGCCACGCTGCTGGTGGCCTTCCTGGTGGCGATGTTCTGGCACGCGCAGCTGGGCCTGCAGGTGATCCTGGAGGATTACGTGCACACCCCGCTGACCGCCTTCGTGTCGCAGCTGCTGGTCCGCTTCGTCTGCTTCCTCGGTGCGCTGGCCAGCGTGTTCGCCGTGGTCCGCATCGCCTTGGGGAACTAACGCCACCATGTCTTCCGCATACAAGATCACCGAACACAAGTACGACATGGTCGTGGTCGGCGCCGGCGGCGCGGGCCTGCGCGCCACCTTCGGCCTGGCGGCCAAGGGCCTGTCCACGGTCTGCCTGACCAAGGTGTTCCCGACCCGTTCGCACACCGTCGCCGCGCAGGGCGGCATCTCCGCCGCGCTCGGCAACATGGGCGAGGACGACTGGCGCTACCACTTCTACGACACCATCAAGGGCTCGGACTGGCTGGGCGACCAGGACGCCATCGAGTACATGGTGCGCGAGGCGATCCCGGCGATCATCGAGCTGGAGCACTACGGCGTGCCGTTCTCGCGCACCGAGGCGGGCAAGATCTACCAGCGTCCGTTCGGCGGCATGACCACCAAGTACGGCGAAGGCCCGGCGGCGCAGCGCACCTGCGCGGCGGCCGACCGCACCGGCCACGCCATGCTGCACACGCTCTACCAGCAGTCGCTGGCGCACAACGCGCGCTTCATGATCGAGTACTTCGCGCTCGACCTGATCTTCGACGAGGAGGGCGTGTGCCGCGGCGTGCTGGCCCTGGACATGGCCGAGGGCACGCTGCACCTGTTCCGCGCCCATGGCGTGGTGCTGGCCACCGGCGGCTACGGCCGCGCGTACTTCAGCGCCACCTCGGCCCACACCTGCACCGGCGACGGCGGCGGTCTGGCCATGCGCGCCGGCTTGCCGATGCAGGACATGGAGTTCGTGCAGTTCCACCCGACCGGCATCTACGGCGCGGGCTGCCTGATCACCGAGGGCGTGCGCGGCGAAGGCGGCATCCTGCGCAATTCCAGTGGCGAGCGCTTCATGGAGCGCTATGCCCCGCACTACAAGGATCTGGCCTCGCGCGACGTCGTGGCGCGCTCGATGACCATCGAGATCCGCGAAGGCCGCGGCGTGGGCGAGCACAAGGACCACATCCTGCTCGACCTGACCCACCTGGGCCCGGAAGTCATCCACGAGAAGCTGCCCGGCATCGCCGAGAGCGCGCGCATCTTCGCCGGCGTGGACGTGTCCAAGGAGCCGATCCCGGTGCTGCCGACCGTGCACTACAACATGGGCGGTATCCCGACCAACTACCACGGCGAAGTGGTGCGCAAGGTCGGCGACGATCCCGATGCGGTGGTGCCCGGCCTGTACGCCATCGGCGAGGCGGCCTGCGTGTCGGTGCATGGCGCCAACCGCCTGGGGTCCAACTCGCTGCTGGACCTGGTGGTGTTCGGTCGCGCGGTGGCCAACCGCTGCGCCGAGACCATCCAGCCCAACCAGCCGCACAAGACCCTGCCGTCTGACGCCTGCGACAAGGCGCTGGGCCTGCTGGACAAGCTGCGCCACGCCAATGGCGACACGCCGACCTCGGTCATCCGCGACAACATGCAGCGCACGATGCAGGCCGACGCGGCGGTGTTCCGCACCAGCAAGACGCTGGCCGAGGGCTGCGAGAAGATGGCCAAGGTGTTCGACAGCTTCCAGGACGTGAAGGTCTCCGACCGTTCGCTGGTGTGGAACTCGGACCTGATCGAGACCTACGAGCTCAACAACCTGCTGCTCAACGCGGTGGCAACGATCAACTCGGCCGAACAGCGCCACGAGAGCCGCGGCGCGCATGCGCACGAGGACTACCCCGAGCGCGACGACGTCAACTGGCAGAAGCACACGCTGGTCAGCGTCGACGAGCAGGGCAAGTGCAGCTTCGACTACCGCCCGGTGCACATGTACACGCTCAGCAAGGATGTTGACGTGGTTCCGCCCAAGCCGCGCGTTTACTGACCAGAGCCGGGATTCGGGATTGGTGATTCGGGATTCGAGAACGCTTCGGCTCCTGCTTTCAACCCATCCCCAATCCCTAATCCCCAATCCCGGATTTTAAAGCCATGGCTGAGTTTGCACTCCCCAAGAATTCCAAGATCGGCAAGGGCAAGCACTTCCCCGCCAAGGGCGCCAAGAACACGCGCACCTTCAAGATCTACCGCTGGAGTCCGGACGACGACCAGAACCCGCGCACCGACACCTATGAGGTGGATCTGGACAAGTGCGGCCCGATGGTTCTGGACGCGCTGATCAAGATCAAGAACGAGATCGACCCGACGCTGACCTTCCGCCGCTCCTGCCGCGAGGGCATCTGCGGCTCGTGCGCGATGAACATCAGCGGCACCAACACGCTGGCCTGCACCAAGGCCATCGAGGACTGCGGCCGCGGCGAGGTGCCGATCTATCCGCTGCCGCACATGGACGTGGTCAAGGACCTGGTGCCGGACCTGACCCACTTCTACGCCCAGTACGCCTCGATCAAGCCCTGGCTGCGCACGCAGAGCCCGGCGCCGGACCGCGAGCGCCTGCAGTCGCCGGAGGACCGCAAGAAGATCGACGGCCTGTACGAGTGCATCCTGTGCGCGTGCTGCTCGACCAGCTGCCCGAGCTACTGGTGGAACGGCGAGCGCTACCTGGGCCCGGCGATCCTGCTGCAGGCCTACCGCTGGATCATCGACTCGCGCGATGAGGACACCGGTGCGCGCCTGGACGATCTGGAAGATCCGTTCAAGCTCTACCGCTGCCACACCATCATGAACTGCGCGCGCACCTGCCCGAAGGGTCTGAACCCGGCCAAGGCGATCGCCGAGATCAAGAAGCTGATGCTGGCCCGCGCGGCCTGATCGCTTCGACTGCTGTACGCACGGCGCCCTCCGATGGAGGGCGTTTTGCTTTCCACGAACTGGACACGCCCATGAGCGACGCGAGCGACCCCACCTTCGACCCGGTGATCAAGCGCCTGCGCTGGCGCAGCCGGCGCGGCATGCGCGAGCTGGACCAGCTGTTCGAGCGCTACCTGGACCACGCCTGGCAGGACGATTCCGAGGACCAACGGGCGGTTTTCCTAGCGCTGCTCGAATGCGAGGACGATAAGCTCTGGCGCTGGTTCATGGGCTACGAGGACTGCCCCGATGCCGCGCTCGCCCAGCTCATGGAACGCATCCGCCAGCTGCCGGCTTGAGTGGCGCCCCTCGCGCCTGCTGGGCGCGATGCTGGCGCTCATCGGCGTGCTTGCCGTCTGCGCGGTCCTGGCCAGCGCCCTGCCGGGCTGGGGGATCGCGTTGCTCGGGCCGTGCAGCGCGGCGCAGGCGAGCGTGTCGTTGCGGCGCTATCTGCGGCGGCCATCGTGCCTGCTGGTCTTCCCCGGCGGCGACGCCGCGCCCACGCTGGATGGCGTAACGCTGACGCGCTGCCAGGTGCAGTGGCGCGGACCGCTGGCGTTTTTGGCCTGGCGCGACGCCACCGGCCGGCGCGGTCACTTGGTCTGGTGGCCCGATACGCTGGAGGGCGCGCGCACGACGTGAACTGCGTCTGGCCGCCGACGGGCTGGCCATTTCCGCGCGCGGCGCGGCGATGGCACCATAGCGCACCGCCAGGCCCGCGACGGCCTGGTTCACCTCACCGCAGGCCGCAATGTTCAAACCCATCCCGGTCGCCATCGGCCTGCGCTATCTGCGCGCCAAGCGACGCAACGGTTTCATCTCCTTCATCTCGATGGCCTCGATCATCGGCATCGCGCTGGGCGTGATGGTGCTGATCACCACGCTGTCGGTGATGAGCGGCTTCCAGCGCGAGATCCGCGACCGCCTGCTGCAGATGACCGCGCACGCCACCGTGTCCTCGACTGGCGAGCCTATGCGGGACTGGCAGACGGCGGTGAAGCTGGCGATGGAGGACCCGCGGGTGGCGGGGGCGGCGCCGTATGTGGATGGCGAGGGCCTGATCGCCGGCAACGCGACGCAGAACATGCCGGCGGTGGTGCGCGGCATCGTGCCCGACCAGGAAGCGCACGTTTCGGTCCTGGCCAAGAAGATGGACCAGGGCTCGGTCGATTCGCTGCAGCCGGGTAAGTTCAACATCCTGCTGGGCAGCGAGCTGGCGCAATGGTTGAACGTGCGCGTGGGCGACAAGGTCAACGTGCTGACCAGCGACGTGCAGAGCACGATCGTCGGCGCCCTGCCGCAGACCAAGCGCTTCACCGTCACCGGCATCTTCACCGTCGGCTACAACGACATCGACAAGGGCATGGCCTTCGTCGACATGCAGGACCTGCAGCGGCTCAAGCGCATGGGCGACGGCGTCACCGGCGTGCGCCTGATGCTGCACGACATGGACCAGGCGTCCGATGTGGCGCGCGACCTGGCCATGCGCCTGCAGCAAGTGAATCCCTATCCATACCGCATCAGCGACTGGACCAGCGACAACGCCAACCTCTACCAGTCGTTGAAGATGGAGAAGACGGTGATGGGCGTGCTGCTGTCGCTGATCATCCTCATGGGCGCCTTCACCCTGGTCAATTCGCAGGTCATGCTGGTGACCGACAAGCAGGCCGACATCGCCATCCTGCGCACGCTGGGCCTGACCCCGCGCGGGGTGATGCAGGTGTTCATGGTGCAGGGCTCGCTGATCGGCGTGATCGGCACCGTGGTCGGCGTGATCAGCGGCATCGTGCTGACCATGAACCTGGAGCGCATCCTGGAGCTGATCGAGCACACCTTCCACGTGGTCCTGCTGCCCTCGGACGTGTACTACATCACCGGCCTGCCGTATGTGCTCAACCCGCACGAGATCGTGGTGATCGCCCTGGTCGCGCTGACCATGAGTTTCCTGGCCACGCTGTATCCGGCCTGGCGCGCGGCGCGCACCGACCCGGCCGAGGCCCTGCGCTATGAGTAAGCCGATGCAAGACAGCAGCGTGATCCGCGCGCAGGCGCTGGCCAAGACCTATGCCGAGGGCAAGATGAAGACGCCGGTCTTCGACGGCCTGGATCTGGACGTGCAGGCCGGCGAGACCGTGGCCATCGTCGGCGCCTCAGGCGCCGGCAAGAGCACGCTGCTGCACCTGCTGGGCGGCCTGGATACGCCGACCTCGGGCGAGGTCTTCGTCGCCGGGCAGAAGATGTCGGGCCTGTCCAATGCGGCGCGCGGCAAGCTGCGCAACCGGGCGCTGGGCTTCGTCTACCAGTTCCATCACCTGCTGCCCGAGTTCACCGCACTGGAGAACGTGATGATGCCGGTGGCGCTGGGCGGCGGCGACCTGAGCGAGGCGCGCCAGCGTGCGACCACGCTGCTCGAACACGTCGGCCTGGGCCATCGCCTGGAGCACAAGCCGGGCGAACTCTCCGGTGGCGAGCGCCAGCGCGCGGCCGTGGCCCGGGCGCTAGTCAACAACCCCGGCTGCGTGCTGGGCGACGAGCCCACCGGCAACCTGGACGACAAGACCGCCGAGACCGTGTTCTCGCTGATGCTGGACCTCAACCGCGCTCAGCGCACCAGCCTGGTCCTGGTGACCCACGACCGCGGCCTGGCCGCCCGCCTGGACCGCACGCTGGAGCTGCACCAGGGCAAGCTGCGTCCGATCGCGCTCTGAGTCCGAAACGCACGCAACGAAAAAAGCCCGCCGATGGCGGGCTTTTTCTTTGTCTCAAAGCTGGTTGAAACCTCGCTTGTTCTACAGCGCCTGTCCGTTAACGACGGTCAACAAGTGCACCGGAGATTGCAGCGCCAGCGACTGTCCATCGCGCAGACCCACCGGATCGAAGGACTGCTCAGCCTCGGCAAGCCAAGGAATCGGCGTGCGGATGATGGTCGGAAGTTCCTGCCATCCGTTGATGGGGGATTTGGACTCGCCCAGCCAGAACGTCACCGGAAGGATCAAGGTGGCATCGGCGACATCGCCGAACTCGACATTGGCTGGCGTGAATTGCCATTTCCTGGCGGCTTCGATGGAGGCCTTGCCGAAGGCCTTGGCCCATTGCGCGCTCTGCTTCGGCTTCATGTCGCGATATGGAAACGCGACCTGGGTCGCCATTGCATCCACGACTTGTCCCTGCGCATTGATGCGCACGGCCAGGAGCACGTTGCCCATCACGCCGGCGCGTGCCGCGTCTACGGGATAGCGTGGCGGCTCCATGGATGTCGCGGGCTGTCGGGTCGAATAGAAGCGGACATCGCGTATGTGCAACTGGTAGCCGCTGTCCACCTTAGTCGCCACCAGTGCCAGCTGCATGGAAGTCTTGGCATAGCCGGGCTTGCCGTCGTGCATCACAGGCTCGAACTTCCACTGCCGCACCGACTTCTCGATGAGGTCCTTCAGCGGTGGAGTGACGATGGTGCGGATATCGATCGCGAAGACCTTACCCTGCGGATCGATGCCCAGTTCGCCGGAAACCGGCAGGATCATGTCCGCTGTCTCCGCGGCCGGAACCGCGTCCACAGCCGCAGCCATCCCCGGCGCTGCGCCGGCCAACAGCAGCGCCCAGCCAAGCATCCACTTGTACATACGGCATTCCCCAATGCGTAGACGGGACGACTATAGGACAAGCGCGCATGTGCGGGAATGTCCGCCCGGGTGGCCTCCAGGCGCAGTGGCGGCGAGGAAGGCGTGATGGCAATCAGCACCCCGGCGGCCAGGTTCTAGTGGGGGCGCCCGGCCCATGGCCACCCAGTGAACTTTCCAGTTCCGACCTCGTGGACACGGGCTGCTGGGCGTCAGCGCGGGTTGGTACGCGAAGTCGGCGAGGCCGCGCCAAAGCTGCAAACAAAAAAGGCCTGATTCTCAGGGAAATCCCTTTAAATCAGACCTTTGTCGAACATTTGCGGATGAACGCAAACGGGAAACTTGGTGGAGCCAGGGAGGATCGAACTCCCGACCTCGTCATTGCGAACGACGCTAAACTCATTGAGTATGTAGGATCAGTTCCTTTCGAAACAGCAAGATAGCCGATCTCGCGCAGCTAGATGACGCAAAGTAAGTGGCCAGGAAGCCTCAATGTTTAGCTGTGTGAGGAATTCTTAAGTTGCCGCTTGCAGGCATCCTCGTTGCGCGCGGCGAGTCACTCTAGTGATACTTCCCGTCAACGCCCAAAACGGACCCCGGCGGATGGTATTCCCCATCGGCGCCTAAGAAGTAGCCCGGTGGATAGTATTTACCTTTGACCCCTTGCACACTTCCTTTGGGATGGTACTTGCCATCAAGTCCGAGGAAGTGATCTTTAGGGTGGTAATCCCCATCAAGACCAAGCACCCAGTCCTTTGGATGATACTTTCCGTCGAGTCCTAGCACTTCGACGTTTTTGTGGTACTTGCCATCGAGCCCAAGGACGTAGTCCTTAGCGTGGTACTTACCGTCCATGCCTAGAACTGCTCCGGGCTTATGGTACGTCCCATTGATGCCGAGAACATATCCCTTGGGGTGATATTTGCCGTCAATGCCTTGGAACGAGCCGGGTGCGTGGTATTTGCCGTCCATTCCCAGAAACCAGCCAGTCGGATGGTATTTGCCGTCAAATCCCAAAAACTTCCCTTGCTTTGCCATTTGTCTCTCCATTGGTAACCGCAGGGCAGGGCGAAGCAAGGCAGACAGAGTTGTGCTGTGCTGTCAGCTTGTAAAACCAAAAAACGATCTGGCTGCCGCGACTTTGAGGTGGCAAGGGTGGTGTCCGTTCTCAGACGAACACCACACTACCATCCGCTTTACTGGAGCTTGCTCATTGCGTTAGCGACTGTCGCCTTCATCTGCTCCGGATCGTAGTCTTCGTGGACACGGATCAGGCGCTTACGGGGGATGTCTACGATGGCAACGTCAGCATTGATCTGGCGGGCATCGGCGATGTACTGCGCCAAGTGGAGCAGCGCTACAGCCTGCTGCGTCTTCATCGGCGCGTCCACAACATGGAAGTAGAGGAGAAGCAGTCGGCCATCTGACTTGTTCGACGCCACCAGGTCCTGTCGGGTACTGAGCGTCACGCCTTCGATCGACGTGTTGCAACCCTTGGGGCTTTGCTTGGGGGTAAAGTCTATGTCGTCGTTGGCAGCGACAATCTCTTGGAAGCTTCGGATCAGACCGTGAGCCTTTTCCTTCAAGGCATCCGGGAAATTGGTGACCCGCTGAAAGGCCTCCGCCGTGCTCTTTCCTTCACAGATGTCCTTGGCGCCAAGTTTCAGGCAATTTGTGTACCACAGAGGGAACGACATGCCTTCTTGTCGGTTGCTCTTGGCGTACTTCACCGCCTCTTCGGCCAGCTCTTCCTCGGTGGCTGCAAAGAGCCGGCTTGCCTTACGTACAGTCATTTTAGGTTTCATTGGAACTCCTATGTGGATACATGTAGTAGGGGTTCCGTTCGATCTGTACGTTATAGATGCCTTGGCTCTTTACATGTGGCCTCGTACGTTCTATAATTTTCGGATTGACTTCGGCGTTCAGTTTCGACGGAACCCACTTCTTGCGACTTGCTAGCAAGCCGGCAATCCATTAGCAGTGGATTGCTGGCTTTTCTTCGAGGGTAACAGAGACCTGCAATAAAGATGCCCTCATTTAACATCTTACGAGGTTATCTCTGCCTGTGCAAGAGGTTGCAATTGTGATGTATGTCGTTTGTTCAGGTTACGCCTGGTTATGAATAGCTGCGCCTGGGCTGGATTCAAAGACAGCTCTGCGTGCGTCTAGCGGGCCGGACAGTCAAGCGATGCGGAACTGTGTGAAGGTCCCGGCAATGATTGAGTGCTACTTGCGCGTTAATTGCGGACCGTATGGCCGGCCGTAGGTGTCCGGCCCTGTCACTATGAGTGACGGCGCACCTGAGAGTAATGCTCCGAAAAATGTTTTAAAATCAGCTAGATATGAAGGGCGCTGGTTCGCGCGATGAGCCCGTAAGGCGCCCGTAAGCCGGGCTGGGGCACGCTAGCCGCAGCTGTCGGAAAGCTGGCTGCTTGGCTGCTTGAACGCCCGTCTGTAGGGCGTTAATCCCGCTTGATCGACGACAGGAGTGCAGCCTTCTGGTCGGCATCAAGCTTGGAGTACGCCAGGATCAGCTCTGCCAGGTCGTCGGTTTCCGCGAACAGGTAAGCCACGGGCACATCCAGCGCCTTGGCCAATGCTGCGGCCGAGTCCATGTCCGCCCGGTTGACTTGCTGCTCATAGCGGTTGATCCGCACCGAGCCCTTGTCCTTGGACTGGTCCTTATCCACCAGAGCCCCCAGCGCGCGCTGCGACAGCCCGCGCATCGCACGGGCCTGCTTCAAACGCTTGGCAAAGATGGCGGTAATCGCGTCGGGCGTGGACACGCGGAGGGAACGGTGACTGAACCTGCGAGAGCATGACCTATGTACCCCATCAGTAGAAACCACTACCGTATCGGTAATATCATCACGCGGAGCCAAATCGGCCGCAAGGGGCACTTGGCGACCGCGATGCATGCCAACAACCAAGGGGAATCAATCGCATGAAGCGTTACGTGCTGCTTTGCTTGACGACGATGCTCGCCGGATGTGCTACCCACCCGGTGGACTTGAAGGAAGCCAAGCCGGTCGCGGCTGATCGGATCTTTGCGTTCAAGGAAGGCGATCAAGCCACTACGGGCAAGGTGATCGTGGTCCGGGATCTCGGGCAAATGGCGGGTCTATGCCCCATGGCGTTCTATGTGGACGGAACCTTGGCAGCCCAGTTGTATCGGGGCGAAGCGGTGTCCTTGCAGGTGCCAGCAGGTAGCCACATCCTGGGCGCCGGTCCTGCGGGCAAGGGCACGTGCTCGTGGAACAACGAAGCAGCCCATCGCCGGGAACTCTCGGTCACCATCACGGCGGGGAGCACGTCGAAGATCCGGCTCGGGCTAAACCAAGGGGGCGTGATCGAGATCAGCCCGACTGCCTTCGGAGGTGGCAAGTGAACTTCAAGGCCTTCGGATGGCTGATCTTCACCGTTGGGCTGCTGGGCGGGTTGGCCACGTGGATCAAGTATTCGTCACTGGATCGAGACCAGGCGCGCGCAGGATTCCAAGCGGTGCTGGGCATGGGGACTGTTGACGGCCTCGAGGCTCGCTTGGCAGGGGCGGACGCGAAGGGGCAGCAGCAGCGCTTGCAGCCCTGGATGATCGCCAGCGGTGTTGCGGCAGTGCTGGGGCTATGCGTGGCATTCGCTGCCAGTGGCGAGCCCCGACAAGTTCGGACGTGCCCCAAGTGCGCTGAGTCGATTCAGTTGCATGCGGTGCTATGCAAGCACTGTGGCACCGACCTGACGGCGATCGGTACCGAAGGCACGGACTGGATGGCTCAAGCGGATGAGCGCGCAAACGACCGACCTCATTCGTATCGAGAACTCGCAGCTGCCGCCGAAAGAGCGGAAGCGGCGGCAAAGGGCAAATAGCCCGGACACTGTCGCTTCGACCCACGGGCCCACCCGAGGAACGCGCTAGACATCGCTGTCAGCGCGCTCTTTCTTTTGGTCCGGGGCTATGCGCTTCTTAGCGAGATTACGGGCCCCTGATCTCAGTAATTTCGATCGACGCCAGGGCGTCTGTGGCGCGATCTGGGCCGCGCACGGCGCATGGAAGCTACGGGCGTAGCGTGATTGGCCCGAGTGCCCCATACGCGCACTTGTGCGCCTTGGTGCGATGCGTCGCTACGCAACCTTTGCGGATGATCTGCATCCAGCTGGAAGTCCTAGGACGGTCCGCATTGGCGCTATCCCCAGGCCCCGATGTGGACGTTGCGATCTGAGCACTCCATACAGGGGCAACATGCCGCAAAGTCACTCTCTGCTCTTCTTCAAAGTGTCCATTCGGCCCTGATTGCTGATTTCACTCAGAAGGTTGGGAATGATGTCCCAAAGCCGTGTCCAATGTAGACGCGGAAGGGCGTTGAACACGGTTCGGGTCTTGTCATAAGCCTTGGTGGCTTCTGCGAAGACGCGTTGTCCTTTGCTGGACAACGCAAGTTCTTGCGTGCGTCCATCGACTGTCGAACGGGTACGTTGGACCAGTCGCTTTGCCACCAGTGCGTTCACGGCCACAGTGACCGTGCGCGGGGCAAAGCCGAAGTAGTGCGCGATGTCGCCGTGATGGACTGGACCAGCCGGCGCGCCTGACTCAAGCACCGGCGGGTCGTTGATGAAGCGCAGCAAGCTGTACTGAGAGTACGTCAGTCCATAAGGCTCAAGCCGGCGATCCAGCAGTGCGCGAAGCTCGCGTTCGACGGCAAACAGTCCATCGATTCGATCATCGCGTTTCTTGTTCCGCAGCGCGCGTTTCATGTCCATGGGCGCATGGTACGCCCAGAAAGAATGCTACATCAACTAATTTAAGTGCGGAGAAGCAGCGCCGAAACGCCAATTTCCAGGGCTCTTTCGACAATTCGTACTGTTGGTAAGAAGTGGTTCTATGGTGGAGCCTGATCTACACAATAGGTGTCGCCCCGATGTGCGGGCGACACTGAGTTGAAGATCATGGCAAAGAATGAAATAGCAGCCTTGCAGCGCGTTCGCGCGCTAGAAGATGCACGTAAGCAGCCCGACAAGGCTAAGCGCCTGGAAGCAGAAGCGGCCTTGGTCGGTACGTGGATCGAGCGGCGTCACTTGGAAGCCGAGCCGGAATTGCAGCAACAGGCTTGGATCGGATATCGCTACATGACGCCCTTGCAGCGCACCGAACTGTTCGTCAAGGCATATCACGAAGCCTATATCGAGTGGTACGCCAGGCAGTTCCCGGAAGCAGATACCGGCAAGAAGCGTCCGATCAACGTTCTGTTCCCGGCAAACAGTCCTGGTGAGATGAGCGCTTTGTGGCGTGCACGGCAGCAGGCCGATGTTGTGGGTTTGCCCTACGACGTGCATTTGGATGCGATCTTGGGAGGGCATCTGATCAACGACAAGTGGCAGCGACCCCCTCGTCCGAATCAGCTGTACGGCAAGCTGGCGCTGCCTCGGACGCGCGACCTGCTCACTACGGAACTGATCGCTGAACGGCTGTACGCGGAAGACTGGGATCCCAGGTTCTTCGCGGGGCAGTACCAGCACGATGCGGTGCAGAATGCGGCTATTCAGATGTTGCAACAGGTCGTCGTAGCTGCGGAAGATCCGGCCCGGACCCTTGGGAAGTACCTTTGCGAGCGTCACGCGTTGACGCAGCGCAAAGCGGTCGCGGTGTTCGGCCCGCAACTGGTGCGTGAGGCGCTGCTTGGAGCCTCTGGTGTGCCCATTGAGCATGGTGCAAAAGAGCGCCGTCTGATGGTGCCGGGGTGTTTCGGCTACATCAGCCTGCGTGACGACGCGTCGTGCCAGGTGTGCCCGGTGTCTGAGCAGTGCGCGGTGTTTTCCGAACGCGTGCGGGCCACGGTCGTGCGTACCACCGGCAGTGAGGATCCCCGCAAGGCATGGAGGCAGGTCAAGGCGCGAGCACGGCAGCAGCGTCACCGGGACAAGGTGAAGCGTCAGGAAAAGATCGTGGAGCTGGACGCGCTGGTGGAAGCGGAACGCAAATTTGGTGAGGATTGGTAGGGCAAAACTGTAGTCCGGAAGCGTTACGTGCGGCGTAACGCTTCCCATAAAAGCTATACCTAACTACATACATCAACTAGTAACCTTAAAAGCTTACGGCGAACGTAACGCTTCCGGGGCTTAAAGATGCCGTGTCCCTTCGGTGCTCCGGGCCTTCGGCCCTTCGCACCTTGGTCCCCGTGTGCGCGCCCCTTCGGGGACGCGCAGGAGAATAGTGTTCCGGAGTTAGAAGGAGGGAAGCCCTTGGGACGAAATTTCATTGCTTTCAGTACCGGAGTTAGCTTCCGGGTTCCCATGCCGGATTCCGTGTTGCTTCGGCACCCTTGCGGGCGCCTCTACAACGACCTGTAAGCGTCACTGTTGCGTTCCTGTGGTTCTTGCTACGGATTTGTCGCCTATCGTCTGGAGCCGCGGCCACGCGCTTCTGCCGCGCTTCTAGGCATGAAGCGATCTGGACAGTCTAACTTCATGTGTGACCGCGTTGGAAGCACATGTAAACTCCAAGCTGAAATCGCGGGATCTGTATGCTAGCCAGAGCCGCACGGCTGCGATTCTAAGCAGGTAAAGGGCGTGCCTGTGTATCTATGAAGTTCTATGCAGTGTGTTGGCACTACAATGGCATCTTGAATTAGTCTCCCTAGGGAAGGAGAGGGCTTTGCGACCAAAGATGGGTCTGCCAGCTACGTGTGGTGTGCGCTGCTGCCTTTTTTGTACGCAGGCTTGTTAGACCAACCCAACTATCTTAATATCGAGTCGTATCAAGGTGTGGCCTACTATGGCGCGCTATGTAAGTCCTTCGAACTAAATCGATGATGCAACAATAATATTACATGTGTTTGGGTCGTTACCCCGCCTTAAGGAAAGAAATGGACGTCACTAAAGCATCGTTAATCACTATCGAGTTTGAAGCATTTTATGATTTGTTGGCGAAGAAAACGGCCAATCCAATTTCTGAGGAAGAGGTTCCGGAAATGCTGCGTACTGCGATTCAGTCAGGAACCAAGGTGCTCCTCACTGATGTTCATGGCGGCGATTCATTGGAATTAAAAATTTGCGCTGATGGGAAGTTTGTTTACGAGCCAAGGCCATAAAATCAGCTCAAACAGACGCAGTCTCGTGATTCTGTCTGTTCAACAATTCGATGTCCGTTTATGGCCGCAGGATACCTATCAATTCATAGGATTAGGCGTTGGGGTCAGAGAGCAATAGAGACAGTACACAGCATTAGACGGCATTGAGGCTGCCGCCGCTCATGACATCCCATACCTTCGAAGAGAGTCATGTTTTGGTGAGTTGAATCCATTTCTCATTCTGTGTTTGAGCAATGGGATCTTACGGGTTTCGCCTTGGCGTTGAGGCCAATATGGGAGGGTAGAATGCGTGTATCTCAGCAATACAGACTGAAGCGAAAGCAGGCAGAGCTCGATTTCGTGGATGTACCACTGGATACGGACATCCCAGTTTTTGTGGAGCCTACCGCTATACGGGCCATGGACACTCCTTGGTCAAGTCATTGTGTTGCCCTACTTCAAAATTTCTTCGGTAATGTCCTTGATGCGGTTAAGAGTGGTAATCGAACTCGGGCAGTCTCGTTACTTAGCTCTTTGAACGAAAGAAACGATTTTCATCTTGGATACTCATCTGGAAAGTCGCGCGGTCATGCGTTTGGTAAGGGGTCCGCGAAGTCTGTGTGGGAATCTCTGCTAACAAGTAAGGCGGCCAAGTCAGGTGTGCTCTCCGACTTGGAAGACACTGTGCTTTTAATTGAAGGCGTGGGCGCCGATATGATCTCTGATGCAGTTTGCAATATCATTCGGGCTCCACTAATTGAATACACGCAAGACATGTGTCGCTATTACGGGATTCCGATGGTGGCAAATGTTTCATCCGGTCCTTGTTGGGACATGCAAGCGCAGAGTTGGAGGTCGCGACATATAGAGCTTCCTATGCCGAAGGGCGAAAGCTTGGTTTTAGTTCCGAAAACCATTGTTCGCCTTGCAGGCGCTTACGATGTTGGGGCCTACTATAGGCATTACTTGTTGCCGGAAATGCAGAGACAACACTTGGCCAGCGGATCTGGTCTGGTGGAAGTGCTTAAGAGTAAGAAGCGAAGAGTCACGAAGAAGTCTTTGATGAAGCACTATGGTGTAGGCAAAGATGTTGTGGCAAAGTTGACTGAGGACAATCCGGATGTACTTGCTAAGTATAAAAGCGAAAGAGCATCTGAACCTTCACCACCTATAAGTAATAATAAGTTTGCTGAAATCGAAGGGGGTGCTAAGGTTCAACTATTTGACCTTTATAAGGCCGTGGTAACCGTTTCTCCCGGGGGTGCACAAGCCCACAAGTATGAGCGAGCCGTCGAAGGTCTCCTCTCAGCCCTTCTTTATCCCTCTCTCGTACACCCAGTTCGCCAAGCCCCAATCAATCAAGGCCGAAAAATTGTAGATTTAAGGTTCACAAATGCCGCCAGCGCTGGCTTTTTTTGCTGGCTTGCAAAGCATTATACGGCCCCATATGTCTTCGTTGAATTCAAGAATTACACTGAGGATGTTAAAAACCCTGAGCTGGACCAGCTATCTGGCCGTTTCTCAAAATCTGGCGGCCAAGTTGGAATTCTAATTTGTCGAGGGGTTAGTGATCGGAAAAAGATTGATGCCATGTGCAGGGATACTGCGAAGGACGGGCGCGGCTATATGATCGTATTGGATGATGCAGATCTTGAGATATTGGTTAAGTCAGCTTCAGCAATGCACTACGATGCCGCAAGAACAATCCTGAATGATCGCTTCGACCGATTAGTTTTGTGAGATTTTGGGGGAAATCGTTGGCTGATTCTCAAGTGCAAGGCGCGCAAGGAATTGTCTTTCGTTCTAATGCGCCGCTTCATAGTGCAAGGGAACGAGCTTAGCCGCGCACATTCGCTAACACAATTTTGCGACCGCTGCAGCCAAATGCTGGGGAGCCAGATGTGCGTAACGCAGGGTCATTGTTAGATCCGCGTGGCCAAGCAGTTCACGGATGGTATTCAAATCCACTCCAGTCATCACTAGCCGGCTAGCGAAGTGATGGCGCAGGTCGTGAAAGCGAAAATCGTTAATCTTTGCGACTGCGATCAGTTTTTCCCAAGATGATTTCACACTGGAGATTCCGAATACAGTTCCGGAGCCAGAGGTCTTCGGCCGCCAACGCTGCAACACCGACATCGCTTCATTGTTCAAAGGAACGTGGCGTTGTTTGCCGGACTTCGCATGTTCGGCTCGAACGGTCAGCATCCGAGCCTGCAGGTTGATATCCGACCAATTCAGCGACAGCAGTTCGCCCTTACGAAGCCCCGTGTTCATCGCGAGCAGGACTATAGGGGTCAGATGGTCGGCAAAGGCGCCTTCCGGCGCTTCTGGCAACAGCGCACGTTTCCTCGCTGTACGCCACTGGTTCGCTGACTTACGTGCTGCAGCATGGGCGTTGTCGCGCGCTGTAAGGGCAGACCGCAAGCGATGTTCTTCGGCAGTGCTTAGGAACCGGACGACACTGCGGGGCTTGGCGACCTTCAGGGCTGCATTGGTCACAGGGTTGGTTTCTAGCATTCCCCATTTAACAGCTTTGGACATTGCTGAGCGCAAGGTCGCTAAATTTCGGGATGCAGTGGCTTTGGAGATCGTCTGCTTTGAGCCGGGTTGAATCGTGTCACTCAGCCGTTTGAGCCACCAACGTTCGATGACTTTGGCGTCAATGTCGGTCAAGGTCATTGGCAGCAGGGCTGCGAACGCCTGTTCGATGCGCCGCAACGTGTCGTCTGCCCGCTTCAACTCCGTCTTGATCCAAGGCGCGTAGTGATTGTCCAGGAAGGCGCGAAGCGTGATCTTGACTGGTTCTGGCTTGGCGATGCTTGGTAAGCCCGTCTGGACGAATTCGGCAACGACCTTCCGGGCGACATCCCTAGCCTGATCGAGCGACAAGTGCTCGACGGAGCCCAATGTACGACGCTTCCCATGCGCCCAAGTGACGATCCAAGCGCGATGCCCGCTGGGCTGCACTCGGAGCAGTAGGCCGCGCACCTGGGCATCCCTGAGTTCGTAGGGGCGATCCTTGGGTAGCGTGCTGGTGACGATCTTCTTGGTCAGCTGGATACGCATATCGATTGCTCAGTCCATAAGTTCTGCCTAAGCCAGAACATAGGAAGGGCCGCGCATCGATGATTGGACAAGGACCATCCGCATCAACTGCTAAATTGCCTAAGTCCTTGAAACAAAAAGCCCCGCCGAAGCGGGGCTTTGGAACTTGGTGGAGCCAGGGAGGATCGAACTCCCGACCTCGTCATTGCGAACGACGCGCTCTCCCAGCTGAGCTATGGCCCCAAGGGGAGCGCCATTCTAACGATGCGCCTGCGGATTGCCAACCGGTCTGCGTGCGATCTCAAGGCGACGGCGCGAAGGCGTTCTGGCATGGACCGGGCACGCGCCTGGCTGGCGCTCAGCCCTCCCGCGGCTGGTCCAGGGCGGGCAGGGGGCGCTCGCCCGGAGCGCGGATGGCCTTGGTGACCACGTAGGTGGAGTAGCGGGCGATGCCCAGGTCCTCGCGCAGCAACTGCTCCATGAAGGCCTGGTACTGGGCGATGTCGCTGCACTCGATCATGGCGATGTAGTCGATGCCGCCGCCGGTGGCGTAGCAGAACGCCACTTCCGGGGCGTCGGCCATGCGCTGGGCGAAGGTGCGCATCGAGGTGGCGGTGTGCTGGCCCAGCACGATCTGCACCAGCACCTGGCTGGTCTTGAACAGGCGCTGCCAGTCGATCACCGCGCGGTAGCCGCGGATCAGGCCGGCGGCCTCGAGCTTGCGCACGCGCTCCCAGGTCGGCGTGATCGACAGGCCGATCTCGCCGGCCAGGGTGGACTTGGTCACGCGCGCCTGGCGCGAGAGGATCTGCAGGATCCTCAGGTCGTCCTGATCCAGGCGCAGGCCCGGATCGATACGCAGCGGCCGGGCGGCCGCCTCGGGGGGGACATCGGAAGACATGCGGAGGATGCTGGCGTCGGCTTGCGCAAGGGCAAGGCGGCGTCGAATCGACGCCGCCCTGTCGCATCACTTGATGCCGCTGACCACCGGCAGCAGCACCGAACTGGCCTGCGCGCCGCCCAGCTTCACGCTGATGGTGGCCTCGCGGTAGTCCTTGGGCTGGGCCAGGAAGATGTTGGGCACGAAGGTCTGCGGATTGAGGTCGTACAGCGGGAACCAGCTCGACTGGACCTGCACCATCACCCGGTGCCCGGGCAGGAAGGTGTGGTTGGCCACGGGCAGGTCGAAGCGGATCGGCACGGTGGTATTGGACGGGATCGCGCTGGGGTGCTCCAGGCTTTCGCGGTAGCGCCCGCGCAGGATGTCGGCCGAAACCATCAACTGGTAGCCGCCCAGCTTGGGATCGTCCGGCACCACGTCGGGGTAGACGTCGACCAGCTTGACCACGAAGTCGCCGTCGCTGCCGGTCGTGGACAGGCGCAGGTCCACCTTGGGCGTGCCGCTGATGCGCAGCGGCGCGTCCAGCACATCGGTGACGAAGGTCAGCACGTCCGGGCGCGCGGCGGCCTGGCGCTGGTCGCTGACCAGCCAGCTCGGCCACGGGTTGTCGTCGTAGCCGGTGGCCGGCAGCGGCCGGGGCAGGAAGGGCACAGGGTTGGACGGATCGGACACGTACTCATCGCTGCCTGCGGTGGCCTGCGCATCGAACCCGGCGGTGCCATTGTCCTTCAGATACAGCGGCTGCTCGGCGATGCGGCAGCCCGAGGCGCAGCCCTGCGGCCAGGACTTCAGATGCTCCCAATGGTTCTCGCCGGTGCGGTAGACGGTCACCGGCGAGACCTGCATCGGCGGCGCGTCGTCCATCAGATAGTGGTCCAGGAACGGGCGCAGCACCTCGCGGCGGAAGGTCGCGGCGGTGTCGGTGTCGAACTTGATCGCGCCCAGGTGGGTGCCGTCCTCGCGCTGGCCGCCATGGTTCCACGGGCCCATCACCAGGAACACCTTGTCGTTGCGCGTGTCCTTGGGTTCCAGCGCCGCGTACACGGCCATGTCGCCGTAGATGTCTTCCTGGTCCCACAGGCCGTGCACCAGCATCACCGGGATGCTGAGCGGCTCCTTGGCGAGCAGCTTGTCCACCGCCTGTTCCTGCCAGAAGGCGTCGTAGGAGGGGTGCGCCAGCAGCTTGCGGAAGAAGCCGAGCTGGTCCATGCCGCGGCGCTTGCCGATCAGGCCGGCCGCGCCGCCCTTGAGGTAGAAGTCGTAGTCGTCGGCGTCGGTCTGGATCCAGTGGATGGTGTTGCCGCGCGTGGCCTCCTGCTCGTAGATGTAGGGCAGGTTGGTCTGGCGGAAGGCGCCGTTATGGAACCAGTCGTCGCCGCGCCAGCCGTCAACCATCGGGTTCATCGGGATGGCCACCTTGAGCGCCGGATGCGGATGGAACAGCGCCATCAGGCTGGTGAAGCCGTCGTAGGAGATGCCCAGGATGCCGACCTTGCCGTTGGACTCGGGCACGTTCTTGGACAGCCAGTCCACCGTGTCCCAGGTGTCGGTGGAATGGTCGACGTTGCTGTCGTTGAGCGGGCCGATCTGTGGCCGGTTCATGACGTAGTCGCCCTCCGAGCCGTACTTGCCGCGGATGTCCTGGACCACGCGGATGTAGCCGTGCTTGTTGAACAGCTCGGGGAAGTTGTCGTAGCCCTGCAGCACGGCGGCCAGGCGGTTGCTCTTGGCCAGCGTGGTCATGCCGTCGGCATCGTAGGGCGTGCGGGTGAGCAGCATCGGCGCGCGGTGGGCGCCCTTGGGCACCAGGATGACCGTATGCAGCTTGACCCCGTCGCGCATCGGGATCTCGACCTCGCGGCGGACGAAATCCGCCTCCGGGTCGTCGGGCACGACGAAGTGCGCGGGGCGATCGGGCTCGGGCTTCTGCTGCGCCAGCAGCGTCGGCATGGCCAGCAGCGCGGACAGCAACAGCGTGGTGCTGGCGAAGAACAGGGCAGGACGGTGCAACCGAGACATCAGCTTCTCCGAGGCGGGCGACGGGGCGTCCCGCGCCGGGCTCGCGTTCGCAGCGCGAGGCCGCGCGTGCGAAGGACCGGTCCGGAGGACGTCGTAGCGTAGCGCCTGGCCTGCTGGCGCGATAGCGGGATTCGCGCCCTCGGACGGGGCCTGTGGTCAGGCCCGTGGCGAGGCCAGCAACGGCGCCAGCACCGGTTCGAGCTGGGCGCGGCGCCAGCCTTCCAGCGCGGCCGGCCACTGGCCGTGCTCCATCAGCGCCTCCAGCCAGCGGCGCGAGGCGAGGATGCCGTCGGGCAGGCCGAGCGCGGCCGAGTGCGCGGCCACGGCGTCCTGCAGTTTCTTCAGGCGCTGCTTGTCCTGGTCGCCGTTCTTGGCCAGCGGGGCGTCGGCCTCGTCCGGCAGCGGCGTGGACAGGGCCTGCCAGAGCGCGTCGGCCAGCTTGCGCGGCGACTTGGGCTGGCGTTCGAGCCAGTCGATCAGCGCCTCGCGCGAGGCCATGGGCGTGCGCGCCAGGGTCACGGCCAGCTCGTTGTCCAGGATCCAGCTCTTGGGCCGGTCGCTGGCGCGTGCCTGCGCCTCGCGCCAGCGCAGCAGCCGCAGCAGGCGATGCTGCGCCGGCGCATCGAGGAACTGCGCGCTGCGCAGCGCCAGATGCGGCCAGCGCTCGCCGCCATCGTCCTCGCCCTGGGCGATCAGTCGCGCGCCATCGGCCTGCAGCCAGTCCAGCCGGCCCAGCGCCTGCAGCTTCTCGGTCAGCGCCGCGTACAGCGCGCCCAGGTGGACCACATCGTCGGCCGCGTATTCCAGCTGCGCGGGGCTGAGCGGGCGCTTGAGCCAGTCCGAGCGGGTCTCGCCCTTGGCCAGGGTGACCCCGGTGATCTGCGCCACCAGCTTCTGGTAGCCCATGCCGCCGCCGATGCCGGCCAGCGCCGCGGCGATCTGGGTGTCGAACAAGGGCGAGGGCAGCACGCCGCAGGCGCAGCGCAGCGCGATCAGGTCCTCGCTGGCGCTATGCATCACCTTGACCACGCCGGAATCGGCCAGCAGCGGCGCCAGGGCCTGCGGCATGCCAGGCACCAGCGGGTCGACCAGCAGGATGGTGTCGCCGATGGCGATCTGGACCAGGGCCAGCTGCGGCCAGAAGGTCTTCTCGCGGATGAATTCGGTGTCCAGGCCCACCCAGGCGGGCAGCTGCTGCAGGTGCGCTCGCAGCGCGTCGGGGGTGTCGATCCAGAGGGGCACGCGGGTCTCGAGGTTGGGAACCAGGGGGCGCCCCGTCGCGCGAGCTTGCACACGCCTTGGCGCGGTTGGGGCGACAATAGCCTAACGTCCCCGGCCATCGGCCGCCTTTGGATCATGACGGGAGGAACCTTGCGGCGATTCGCCCCGGCGCTGCTGGCGCTGCTGCTGACAGCCTGCGACCGCGCGCCCGAGCCCGCCGCGCGGCCGGCCACGCCTGTGGCCAGCCCGGCGCCCGCGGCCGGCCAGGCGCCGGCGCGCACGCCCAGCGTGACCATCAGCGACAGCAATGGCGATGCCGCGCTGAACTGGTCGCCGCCCGCGCTGGCGCTGGAACCGGGCCAGGTGCGCCAGGCGCGCCGCGAGGCCGCCGCCGCGCTGCGCGCGGGCGACCTGTTCGAACAGCCGCGCGATGCCATCCCGCTGTACCTGGCGCTGCTGCGCCTGAATCCCAACGACGCCGTCGCCAAACGCGGCCTGGCCAACGCCGGCACCGCCCTGCTGGCCCAGGGCCGGCGCGCGGTCGCCGCCGCCCAGGACGATCCGGAGGCGCTGGCGCGCGCGGTGCGCATCGCCGCGGTGGTGCGCACCGTGCTGGCGCAGGATCCGCGCGCCGAACCGTATCTGGAGCAGGTCGATCTGGCCGAGCAGCTGGCCCGGCTCAACGCCACCGGCGAGAGCCAGCTGCGCCAGGGCCTGCTGGGCGAGGAGGGCAAGGACGGCGCGCTGAGCACCTTCCGCGCCGTGCTGGCGCAGGCGCCGGACCAGCCGCGCGCTCTGCAGGGCATGGCGGCGACGGAGAGCGCCTTCATCCGCCGCGCCGAGGAAGCCGCGCGCGCCGGCGACTTCGACGAGGCCGCCCGCTGGATGGGCTTCGCCAACGGCCTGCGCGAGGACGCGCAGACGGTCAAGGACGGCTACGCGCGCATCGAAGCCGAACGCACCCGCCAGATCGCCGCGCTGCGCGACGCCGGCGTGAACGATCTGGTCTCGCCGCTGGGCCTGAAGGACGCGCGGCAGAAGCTGGAGGCCGCCCTGCGCATCGCCCGGCCCGGCGATCCGGTGGCCGCCGACCTGCGCCAGCGCATCGACCTGGCCACGCACTACGGCCTGTTCCGGCCCGGCCAGTCCTTCACCGATGCCATGCGCGGCGGTGGCCGCACGCCGGTGATGGTGGTGGTGCCGCATGGCGCCTTCCGCATGGGCGCCGACGAGGACGAGCCGGGTGCGTCCGAGGCCGAGCAGCCGGCGCATTACGTGCGCTTCGACCGCGGCTTTGCCGTCTCGCGCACGGCGGTGACGGTGGGCCAGTACCGGCGCTTCGTGCAGGCCACGCAATACCGTTCGCGGGCGACGCGGCGCGGGCATTCGATCGTCTACGACGAGCGCAGCGGCAACTTCGTGCGCCGCAGCGGCGTGGACTGGCAGTCCGACTACGCCGGCGCCAAGGCGGCCGACGACATGCCGGTGCTGCACGTCAGCGTGCGCGACGCGGAGGCCTATGCCGACTGGCTGGCCGAGCAGACCGGGCACGCCTACCGCCTGGCCTCGGAGGCCGAGTTCGAATACATCCTGCGCGCCGGCAGCCAGGGGCGTTACTCGTGGGGCAACTCGACTCCGCCGCCGGCGGGCGTGGGCAACCTGACCGGCGGCAACGACGTCTCGCCCAGCGGTCGCCACTGGGGCAACGCCTTCGTCGGCTACGGCGATGGCTGGTGGGGTCCGGCGCCGGTGGCCACGTTCAAGCCGAACGCCTGGGGGCTATACGACGTAGGCAGCAACATCAGCGAGTGGGTCGCCGACTGCTGGCACGCCAGCTTCCGGCGTGCGCCGGGCGACGGCGCGGCGTGGTTCAATCCCGGCTGCCGGGCCCGGGTGATCCGGGGAGGCGGGTGGGCCTCCTCGCCGCAGCAGGCGCGGGCGGCGTGGCGTGCCTCGCAGGACTCGGACATGACCAGTGCGCGAGTAGGCTTCCGCGTGGTGCGCGGCATCTGACAAGGATCAAGGCATGAATGCGGCTTACGACAATGGGGGCATGCAGCGGCGGCGCGGATTCGGGATCCGCTGGTGGATCCTGTTGCTGTTCGCCGGCTATGCGGCGTTCCAGTGGATCTCCAGCCGTCAGACCGATCCCTACACCGGCCAGGACGCGCATTACGGCGCCACGCCCAGCGAGGAATCCGAGCTCGGCGTGCAGGCCTACCAGCAGGTGCTGGGCGAGGCGCGCCAGCAGGGCGCGCTGCTGCCGGCCAGCGACCCGACCAGCCAGGAAGTGGCGACCATTGCCCAGCGCCTGATCGCACGCGTGCCGCAGGTGGCGGCCGACCTGGCCAAGCAGCACGACCAGCCGGTGCCGGACCTGTCCGGCTACGACTGGCAGGTCAGCGTGCTGCGCTCGGACGAGGCCAATGCGTTCTGCCTGCCGGGCGGCAAGATCGCCGTCTACACCGGGCTGTTCCCGATCGCGCAGACGCGCGATGCGCTGGCGGTGGTGATGGGGCATGAGATCGCCCATGCGCTGCTGCGCCACAGCTCGCAGCGCATGGCCCAGCAGAAGCTGGTGCAGATGGGGCAGGTGGCCGCAGGCATGTCCGGCATGGACCAGCAGACCATGGCCGCACTCGGCGCCGGCGTGCAGTACGGCGTGGTGCTGCCCTACGGCCGCAACCACGAATCCCAGGCCGACGAGGTCGGCCTGATGCTGGCCGCCGCGGCCTGCTACGACCCGCAGCAGGCCATCCCGCTGTGGGAGCGCATGTCCCAGCTGGGCGGCGGCGAGCGTCCGCCGGAGTTCGCCTCCACCCACCCGGACCCGTCCAACCGCATCGCTCGCCTGCAGCAGCTGATGCCCGAGGCCGAGCAGTTCCGCGCCCGCTACTGCGGCGGTCAGCCGGCGAGCGACCAGCCGCTGTAGCGCGTCTTCAGAAGCCCATGTACAGCCCGCCGTTGACCGGCAGGTTGGCGCCGGTGATGTAACCGGCCGCGTCCTCGGTCAGGAAGCGCACCGCGCGGGCGATGTCCTCCGGCTCGCCCAGCCGGCCTACCGGCACCAGGCCCGTGGTGCGCTGCAGGACCTCGGCCGGCATGGCCGCCGTCATCGGCGTGCGCACATAGCCCGGGGACACGCTGTTGACCGTGACGCCCTTGGAGGCGACCTCGCGCGCCAGGGACATGGTCAACCCATGCAGGCCGGCCTTGGCCGCCGCGTAGTTGGCCTGGCCGAAGTTGCCGGTCTGGCCGCTGACCGAGCTGATGTTGACGATGCGGCCGTGGCCGCGCTCGACCATGCCGGCGATGGCGTGGTGGCACAGCTGGAAGGCGCTGGTCAGATTGACCTGCAGGACCGCGTTCCACTGCGCCAGGTCCATCTTGCGCAGGGTCGCATCGCGGGTGATGCCGGCATTGTTGACCAGGATGTCCAGCGCGCCGTGCGTGGCCTGGACGCGGGCGATCAGCTGCGCGCATTGCGCATCGTCGCCGACGTCGGCCGGTTCGAAGGCCACGCGCCCGTCGGTGGCCGCCTGGAAGGCCTCGAGGCGCGCAGGGTCGGCCGGCAGGTCGGTGGCGATGACGGTGTGGCCGGCCTCGGTCAGGGTGCGGCAGATCGCCGTACCCAGGCCGCCGATGCCGCCGGTCACCAATGCGATGCGTGGAGTCATGGATGCAGGATCGATGAAGGACAGCGCGCAAGGATACTCCGCAGGCTTGCGGCCCCGTCTGTGCGGGTCTTGTCTTAGTGATGCGGCAATCCATGCTGCGCAGCATGGCGCGGGGTAGAGCAATACCGAAGGCGTCGCCTTCCTGCCCTCAGTCGCATTCACCGCGAGGCCGCGATCAATGCGAGGCCTGCCTGATTAATCGCTGAGATTCGTACAGGCACCCTGAGCAGATAGCGCTTGCTGCGCCTGCCGCCTGGTTATCGCTTGAAGAAATCCGGCTCGCGAGCTCGGCGTTGCGGGAGTGCGTGACGCACGAATGACTCGAGCCGTATTGCCGGCGCCATCGCGGCCGGTCGGATCGGACGCCGCGGGCCAGGCCGGGGCGTCGGTCGGTCGAAGCGGATCGGCCGCTTCGCCGCAGAAGAACGCCGCGCTTTAGCGGCGCGTGGACTTGCTGGAGCTCTCGCGCGTCGTCGGGCCATCCTTCGCGCCGTTGCTGCCGCCCGTGCCGGGCGTGGAAGTCGGACGCGTGGGGCCGCGGCTCAGGCCGCTGGTGAGGTTGCGCTGGAAGTCCTGCCAGATCTCCAGGTTGCGCTCGGTGAGCTGGTTCATCATCGCCCACGGCGTCTGCCCCAGCAGGTTGCCCATCTGCTGGCGGAACTGCGCCTGCTGGTCCATGAACATCTGCATCGAGCGCTCCAGGTAGTTGCCCATGAAGCCCTGCAGCGAATCGCCGTAGAAACGGATGATCTGGCTGAGCAGCTGGGTGGACAGCAGCGGCTCGCCGTCCTGCTCCTGGTCGCTGATGATCTGCAGCAGCACCAGGCGGGTCAGGTCCTCACCGCTCTTGGCATCGCGCACTTCGAACTCTTCGCCATCGACGATGAGCTGGCGCACGTCCTCGATGGTGATGTAGCTGGAGATTTCGGTGTCGTAGAGACGACGGTTGGGGTACTTCTTGATGATCCGGATCGCAGCCATGGAGCAGTCACCTCAATCAATGTGCGCGGAGCATGCGCCCGGGTTTTTTGCGGCGCAACCATACTTTGGGAGCGTTTGGGGTGTGGAGTGGCACTGTCGGGCGAGGCCGCCCGGGCACGCGCCGGGCACCCTGGTCGGACTCACCAGCCCATGTACTGACCACCGTTGGCCGACAGGTTGGCGCCGGTGATCCAGGCCGCCTCCTCGGCCACGAAAAAGGCCACCGCATAGGCGATGTCCTCGGGCGAACCCAGACGGCCGGTGGGGATCTGGGCCACGATCTTGTTGCGGATCTCCTCGGGCACGGCCATCACCATCTCGGTGGCGATGTAGCCGGGCGAGACGGTGTTGACGGTGACGCCGAACTGCGCGTTCTCCTGCGCCAGGGAGATGGTGAAGCCATGCATGCCGGCCTTGGCCGCGGCGTAGTTGGCCTGGCCGTATTGGCCCTTCTGGCCGTTGATCGAGCTGATCTGCACGATCCGGCCCCAGCGCCGGGCGCGCATGCCGGCGATCACCGGCCGGGTCATGTTGAACACCGAGGACAGGTTGGTGTCGATCACCTCGTTCCACTGCGCCGCGTCCATCTTGTGGAAGGTGGTGTCGCGGGTGATGCCGGCGTTGTTGATCAGGATGTCGACCGGCCCCAGCGTCGCGGTGACCTCATCGACCATGGCCTGCGCCTGCTCGGGATAACGCACGTCGCCCTGCACCAAGGCGATGTCCACGCCCTCGTCGGCCATGCGCTGCTGCCAGGTGCGGGCGCGCACCGGGTCGCGGTAATTGGTGGCCACCCGATGGCCCAGACCCGCCAGCTTGCGGCAGATGGCCGTGCCGATGCCGCCGGTCCCGCCGGTAACCAGTGCAACGCGAGGAGTCATGGAAGAGCGCATCTAAGGAGGCAAGGGGCTGGCGATTCTAGTCAGCACCTGCAGCATTTTTGTTGTGCGGCGCAGCATGGATTCCCGCCGAAGCGGGCAGGCGCGCGGGGTCGAAGCCATGCTGCGCCGCATGCAGCAGCGTGTCCACCGTCTCGGCCTCCTCCAGCACGCTCGCCGCCTGGCCCAACTGGACCCAGGCCGAACGCAGCGCGGGCAGCAGGTTGTCGGCGTCCAGGGCCTGCGCGCCTTCGGATTTGGACAGCTTGTGCCCGTGGGCATCCAGCAGCACCGGCAGGTGCAGGTAGCGCGGCGTGGGCAGGCCCAGCGCCTGCTGCAGCAGGATCTGGCGCGGCGTGGAGTCCAGCAGGTCGGCGCCGCGCACGATATCGGTCATGCCCTGGTCCGCGTCGTCCACCACCACCGCCAGCTGGTAGGCCCAGGGCCCGTCGGCGCGGCGCAGGACGAAGTCGCCGACCACGCGCCCGACTTCCTGGCGCTGCGGGCCCTGCAGGCCGTCGTCGAAGGTGACAATGCAGTCACCGGGTACGCGCAGCCGGATGGCCGGATCGGGCCGCCGGGCCCGGGCGACGCACTGGTGGTGGACCCCGCCGGTGGCGGCCAGGTCGGCGCGGCTGCAGTGGCATTCGAAGGCCAGCCCGCGCGACAGCAAGCGCTCGAGCGCGACAGCGTAGGCATCTCCTCGCGTGTGCTGCCAGCGCACCGCTCCATCGCTGCGCAGGCCGAGTTTTTCCAGCATGTGCAGCTGTGACTGGGCGGCGCCGGAGACTTCCCGTGGCGGGTCCAGGTCCTCGATCCGCACCCACCACTGCCCGCCGGCGTGGCGCGCCAGCAGCCAGCTGCCGAACGCGGCCAGCAGCGAGCCGGCGTGCAGCGGGCCGGTGGGCGAGGGCGCGAAGCGGCCGCGGTAGGAGCTTGATGACATTGACGAAATCGAGGCGCAATCGCTGAACAACCGGTCAGCTGGCAGCTTGAAGTCAAACCGGGGCGTCCACAAGATTCATCTCGTTCCCCCTCATTCCTTTTTCCCTGGAGTCGACCGTGTTTACCCGCATCGCATTGTTCCTGCTGACCAACCTGGCCGTGCTGGCCCTGGCCAGCGTTGTGATGTCCCTGCTTGGGGTCAATTCGGCCAGCATGGCCGGCCTGCTGGTGATGGCCGCGCTGTTCGGCTTCGGCGGCTCGATCATCTCGCTGCTGATGTCCAAGTGGATGGCCAAGCGCGCCACCGGCGCGATGGTGATCGAAACCCCGCGCAACGAGGCCGAGCGGTGGCTGCTGGAGACCGTGCGCCGCCAGGCCCAGGCCGCCGGCATCGGCATGCCCGAGGTGGCCGTGTACGAGGCGCCGGAGATCAACGCCTTCGCCACCGGCGCCAACCGCAACAACGCGCTGGTGGCCGTGTCCACGGGCCTGCTGCGGCAGATGAGCCGCGACGAGGCCGAGGCCGTGCTGGGCCACGAGGTCAGCCACGTCGCCAACGGCGACATGGTGACCATGGCCCTGCTGCAGGGCGTGCTGAACACCTTCGTGATCGTGCTGGCGCGCGTGGTCGGCGGCGTGATCGACAGCTACCTGTCGGGCAACCGCGAGGGCAACAGCCGCGGCTTCGCCTACTACATCATCGTGTTCGCGCTGGAGATGGTGCTGGGCCTGTTCGCCACGATGATCGCGATGTGGTTCTCGCGTCGCCGCGAGTTCCGTGCCGACCACGGCGGCGCCACGCTGGCCGGCCGGCAGAAGATGATCGCCGCGCTGGAGCGCCTGCAGGCCAACCACAGCACCAGCACGCTGCCGGCGCAGGTGGAGGCCTTCGGCATCGCCGGCGGCATGGGACAGGGCCTGAAGAAGCTGTTCCTCAGCCACCCGCCGCTGCCCGAGCGCATCGCCGCCCTGCGTGCCGCGCAGGTCCAGCAGCGCGCCGGCACGGTGATGTAAGCCGGCTGACCGCAATGCTTTGCAATGAAAAGCCCGCCTTTCGGCGGGCTTTTCGCATCCTGCGACGCCTTCGCTGTAGCCTTCAGGCGTTGAAGTCGAAGCTCATCTCCGGCATCGCATTGGCGACGAACGAGCCTTCCACGTAGTCCAGCCCGGCGCCGAACAGCAACGACATCGTCCCCGGGTCCTGCACGTGCTCGGCGATGGTGGTGATGCCGTCGCGCTGCGCGCGTGCGGTGATCTCGCGGATCTTGTCCTGGTTCTCGGCCACGCGGGTGTGGTCCTGGGTGAAGCTGCGGTCCAGCTTGAGGAAGGCCGGGGTGAAGTGCGCCAGCAGCTGGAACGAGTCCAGCCCGGTGCCGAACTGCTCCAGCCCGACCTTGCAGCCCAGACGCGCCGCCGACTGCAGCAGCTCCTGCGCCGCGCGCAGGTGGGTGAAGACCTTGGCCTCGGTGGTCTCCAGCCAGAGCCGCTCGCCCGGCAGCCCGGTGGCGGCCAGTTCCTGGGCGATGGTCTCCACCAGGCGCGTATCGCCGAAGGAGGCCTGGCTGATCTTGACCATCATGCGCGTGGGGCGTCCGGCGCGTTCGCGCGCGGCCAGTGCGGCGATGGCCGCGCGCACCACCCAGCGGTCGATGTCGGCCAGCAGCCCGGCCTCCTCGGCGATGGCCAGGAAGGTCACCGGCTTGATCCGCTCGCCGCTGCCGTTGTCCAGGCGCAGGAAGCCTTCGTAGAAATCGCCCGGCGCGCCCAGCAGCGGGATGATCGGCTGGTAGTGCAGGGCGAAGCCGCTGCCGGTCAGCGCCTCGCGCACCAGGTCCAGGATGCGCTGGGCGTACTCGGCCTCGGCGCGGTCCACCGCGGCCGGGTCGAAGATCAGCACGCCGTTGCCGCCGACGCTGGCCACCGACTGCAGGTTCTCGCTGGCCCGCGCCAGCACCTGGCTGACGCTGGCGATCTTCTCGCCGATCTGCACGCCGCCCACGCTCAGGGTGGCGGTCACCGCGTGGCTGCCGATCTCGAACACATGCGCGGCGAAGCCGGCGCGCAGGCGCTCGGCCAGCGCGGCGGTGTCGGCATGGCTGCAGTGGCACAGCACGGCGAAGCCGTGCTCGCTGAAGCGGGCGGCGACCATGCCTTCGCCGATCAGGCTGGAGAAGCGCGCCGCCATCGCCGCGATCAGCGCATCGGCCGAGCCCAGCCCGATGTCCGGCAGCAGGCGCGCGTAGTGATCCGGTTCCACCAGCAGCAGGCCGTACTGCTGCTCGCCTTGCCCGACCTGGGCCACGGCATCCTCGAGCGCGTGCAGGAAGGTGGGGCGGTTGAGCAGGCCGGTGACCACGTCGCGCTGGCGCAGGTCCTCGACCTCGCGCGCCAGTTCGGTATCCAGCTCGCGGCGGCGGAACACCACCTGCACGCAGGCCTCGCCCTCGTAGGTGGCGGTGGCGAACTCCATCACCGCCGGGAAGGCCTCGCCGTCGAGCGTGCGTGCCTCGCACTCGTAGCGCGGCGGGGGCGGCTCGCCCTTGCCGATGCGCTTGAGCAGCTGCTTGAAGTCTTCCACGTCCTTGGGCGCGATCAGGTCCAGCAGCGACAGACCCTCGATGTCCTCGAAGGAGGCGAATCCGAACATGTCCAGATACGCATCGTTGGCGCGGATGTGCATGCCTTCGTGCACATAGGCGATGGGGTCGCGCGAGGAGGCGATCAGCGCATCGCAGCGGCGCTCGGTCTCGCGCAGCTGGGCCTCCAGGCGGCGCAGGCCGCGGCGGGCCTCCAGGTCCTCCCATTCGGCGCGCAGCACGCTGAGCAGGTGATCGGGACGCGAGCGCACCGCGACTGCGCTGGCGCCATTGATCAGGTCGTCCACCACCGAAGGCGTGCCGGAGGCGTCGACCATCACCACCACCGGGATGTCCTTGCCGACGGCGGCGACCTGCTCCAGCACCGCCGAGACCGGGAGGGTGCGGGCGGTCTTGGCCACCAGGATCAGGTCCACCGGCTGGCTGGCCAGCTGCTGGACCAGTTCCTCCGCATCCAGCGGGCGCAACGGCCGCACGGCGATGCCGTCGTTGCGGAACGTGCTGACCACGCCCTCGGCCGCCTCACCGCTGTCGTCGATGATCATCAGCCGCACGGGCGTGTCTTTGCCGATCTGCATGGCGCTTCGTGCTGGGAGCGGGGGACGGCGTTTAATACAGCATGGTCACCGGAGCGTCCATCCTGACCATCGGCTGGCTTGCGGATTCGTGAAGGCCGTCCTGTGCTACGGCCGCGCGCGCTCAGCGCAGCGGGCGCTTGCCGGTGTCGCCCGGGATCTCGCGCACCAGGCGCGGCACCAGGTAGCCGGACAGGCGCGCGGCCAGCTCGGCATGCAGCGCCAGCGCGGTGGCGTCGTCCACCTCGAAGTGGGCCACGCCCTGCACACGGTCGAGCTGGTGCAGGTAGTAAGGCAGCACGCCTGCAGCGAAGCCGCGTTCGGACAGCGCAGCCAGCGCATCGACGCTGTCGTTGACGCCGCGCAGCAGCACCGCCTGGTTGAGCAGGGTCGCGCCGCTGCCGCGCAGCGCGGCCAGGGCCGCATCGACGCTGGCATCGAACTCGTTGGCGTGGTTGGCGTGCAGGACGAAGGCCACCGGCCAGGGCAGCGCGCCCAGCCACTGCAGCAGGGCGGCATCGACGCGCTCGGGCAGGACCACCGGCAGGCGGCTGTGGATGCGCAGGCGCTTGAGGTGCGGCACCTGGCGCAGGGCATCGGTCAGCTCGGCCAGCTTGGGCGTAGACAGCGACAGCGGGTCGCCGCCGGACAGGATCACCTCGTCGATGCTCGCATCCTCGCGCACCCGGGCGATCGCCTCGGCCCAGTGGTCGCGCGCGGCGGTCTCCTCGCCATACGGGAAGTGCCGGCGGAAGCAGTAGCGGCAGTGGATCGCGCAGCTGCCGGTGGCCACCATCAGGGCGCGGCCCTGGTACTTCTGGATCACGCCGGTGGCCGAGCGCGCGGCCGCGTCGCCGACCGCGTCCAGGCCGAAGCCGGGCAGCAGGCGCAGCTCCTGGTCCAGCGGCAGGACCTGGCGCAGCAGCGGATCGTGCGGGTCGCCGTGGCGCATGCGCGCCACGAAGCCTTCGGGCGCAAGCAGCGGGAACTGCGCCGCGGCCTGCGGCGAGACACCCAGCGCGGCCGCGTGCAGGCCCAGCCGCGCGAGCAGTTCGCCCGGATCGCGCACGGCCCGACGCAGCGCCTGCTGCCAGCCCGAAGGCTGTAGTGGCGCGGGGGCGGTGGCGCTGGCGGCGGGGGCCGGCTGTCTGGAAAGGGGTGCTGCAGGTATCATGAGCGTTTGAACGAAGCATGCGCTCGCCGGTTGCGGCGGGCGTCCCCATTGTATCCGGCCGCTCGCGCATGGCGGCGGGTCTGTCTTATCTCCAGGAGTTTGCCCATGGCCACCTACGGCATGAACGACGTCAAGAACGGGATGAAGATCCTGGTCAACAACGAACCCGCCATCATCACCGAGACCGACTACGTCAAGCCCGGCAAGGGCCAGGCGTTCACCCGCATGCGCTTCCGCCTGATCCGCTCGGGCCGCGTGCAGGAACTGACCCTCAAGAGCACCGACTCGATCGAGGCCGCCGACGTGGTCGATACCGACATGCAGTATCTGTACAACGATGGCGAGTACTGGCACTTCATGCAGCAGGAGACCTTCGAGCAGGTGCAGGCCGACGAGGCCGGCGTGGGCGATGCCAAGAAGTGGCTCAAGGGCGAGGAAGCCTGCGTGGTGACCCTGTTCAACGGCAACCCGATCCAGGTCACGCCGCCGAACTTCGTCGAGCTGAAGATCACCGAGACCGACCCGGGCGTGAAGGGCGACACCGCCGGCACCGGCGGCAAGCCGGCCACCCTGGAGACCGGGGCGGTGGTGCGCGTGCCGCTGTTCGTGGGCACCGACGAGATCATCAAGGTCGACACCCGCACCGGCGAGTACGTCAGCCGGGTGAAGTAATCCCCATCCAGCGCGCAGGGAGCGTCGCATGCAGGATCTTGGCTTGGTGCAGGAACGGCAGGGCGATGCCCCGGCGCGCGCGGATGTGTTTCCGCACGACCGGGTGGTGTTCTTCAGCGATGCGGTCTTCGCCATCGCCATCACCCTGCTGGCCATCGAGCTCAAGCTGCCCGACGCGGAAATGGTCGAGCGCCTGGGCGAGGGCGCGGCGAACGGCCATACGCTGGCGCTGTTCATCGCCTACTTCGTCAGCTTCCTGGTCACGGCCACCTTCTGGATGAGCCATATGCAGACCTGGCGCCACGTGCGCCATGTCAGCGGCCGGCTGGTGTGGGGCACGATCTGGCAGCTGATGTTCGTGGCGCTGATGCCGTTCGCCACGCGCGAGTACTCCGAGTCGGTCAGCAGCGCCTCGCCCGGGCGCTTCGCCTTCTACGCGGTGGTGCTGGCGACGATCTCCTTCTTCGGCTTTCTCACCCGGGTGTGGGTGGCGCGGCAGGAGTCGCTGGCCGAGCGCCTGGGCGCGGCCCAGGCGCGTTGGTTCGTGGTGCGCAGCACGGTGTCGATCGCGGTGTTCCTGCTGGCGATCCCGCTGGCCTACCTGTGGCCCAACCCGTACTCGGCGTTCTTCTTCATGCTGATCTGGCCCGCTTCGTTCCTGACCCGGCGCCTGATGCTGGGCAAGGCCGGCTGATCTTTTTTAGGTAACCAAGGCACCCGTGAATCCGTCCGACGTTGAATCCTGCGACCTGTTGATCGAAGCCGGCTATGTGGTGCCGGTCGAACCGCACGCGGTGGTGCTCGAGCAGCACGCCGTGGCCATCACCGACGGGGCGATCGTGGCCATCGCGCCGATCGCGCAGGCCCGCACGCGCTTTGCCGCCAAACAGGTCGTGCAGCGGCCCGAGGCTGCGCTGATCCCGGGCCTGGTGAACGCCCACACGCACAACCCGATGACCCTGCTGCGCGGCATCGCCGACGACCTGCCGCTCAAGGTCTGGCTGCAGCAGCACATCTGGCCGGTGGAAGGCGCGGTGATGGGCCCGGAGTTCATCGCCGACGGCATCACCCTGGCGATCGCCGAGATGCTGCGCGGCGGTACCACCTGCGTCAACGAGAACTACTTCTTCCCCGACGTGCAGGCGGCCACTTACAAGCACCATGGCTTCCGCGCGCGCATCGGCCTGCCGGTGATCGACTTCCCCACCGCCTGGGCCAGCAGCGACGACGAGTATTTCGACCGCGCCGGGCAGGTCCACGACCAGTGGCGCGACGATCCGCTGATCGCCACCGCGTTCGCGCCGCATGCGCCGTACACGGTCAACGACGCCAACTTCGAGCGCGTGCGCATGCTGTCCGACCAGCTCGACGTGCCGGTGCACCTGCATCTGCACGAGACGGCGCAGGAGGTGGAGCAGTCGCTCAAGGACTACGGCCAGCGTCCGATCGCGCGCCTGGACCGCATGGGCCTGATCAACGACCGCCTGATCGCCGTGCACATGACACAGCTGACGGAGGGCGAGATCCACCTGTGCGCCGAACGCGGCGTATCAGTGGTGCACTGCCCGGAATCCAACCTCAAGCTCGCCTCGGGCTTCTGCCCGGCCTGCGCGCTGGCCCGCGCCGGGGTGAACCTGGCCATCGGCACCGACGGCTGCGCCTCCAACAACGACCTGGACATGTTCGGCGAGACCCGCACCGCGGCGATCCTGTCCAAGGCCGTGGCCCAGGACGCGGTGGCGCTGGACGCCTTCGCCGCCCTGCGCGCGGCCACGCTGGGCGGGGCCAGGGCGATCGGCTTCGACCATCTGGTCGGCACGCTGGAGGTGGGCAAGCAGGCCGACATCGCCTGCGTGGACCTGTCCGCGCTGGAGACCCAGCCGCTGCACCACGTCGTCTCCCAGCTGGTCTACGCCACCGGTCGCCATCAGGTCACCGACGTGTGGATCGCCGGGCGCGAACGCCTGGTCGACCGCCAGCCGGTCGGGATCGACATGGCCGGCGTGGTCGCCAACGCGCGCCAGTGGCGCCAGCGCATCGCCGGCCTGCATCCGGCCTGACCCCTCACGCTCCCTGATGCGGCCCTTGCGCATGCTGGCCGCTGTTTCCCGCGGCCCCACGGCCGCGAGGCCTTCGAAAAGGAACGCGCCATGACCCCCGCATCCAACGCCAATTTCCACCAGGCCGAACTGGACAAGTTCGGCGCCCTGGCCACCCGCTGGTGGGACCCGGACGGCCCGCAGAAGGCGCTGCACGCGCTCAACCCGGTGCGCCTGCAGTACGTCGCCAGCCGCCTGCCGCTGGCCGGCAAGCGCGTGCTGGACGTGGGCTGCGGCGGTGGCCTGCTGAGCGAGGCGCTGGCCGCGGCCGGCGCCCAGGTGGTCGCCATCGACCTGGCGCCGGAACTGCTGAAAGTCGCGCGCCTGCACAAGCTCGAATCCGGGGTGGAGGTGGACTACCGGCAGATCGCCGTCGAGGCGCTGGCCGAGGAGGAGCCGGAAAGCTTCGATGCCATCACCTGCATGGAGATGCTCGAGCACGTGCCCGATCCGGGCGCGGTGATCGACGCCTGCGCGCGCCTGCTCAAGCCCGGCGGCCAGCTGTTCATGTCCACGCTCAATCGCACCCCGGCCGCGTTCGCGCTGGCGGTGGTCGGTGCCGAGTACATCGCCAAGCTGCTGCCCAAGGGCACCCACCGCTATGCCGATTTCATCAAGCCGGCCGAACTGGCCGCCTGGGTGCGCGCCAGCGGCCTGCAGATGCGCGATGTCAGCGGCCTGGTCTACGAGCCCTGGCGCAGCGCCGCCCGCCTGAGCCGGCGCACCGAAGTGAACTACCTGGCGTGCGCGGCGAAGGCATGAGCGTAGCGGGCGAGGGAGCTGGCGGCGCAGGCCAGGACGAGCGCGAAGGCGCTTCCAGCCCGGCGCAGCGGGTCGTCGGCCCCTGCTTTCCGCCTGTGGCGTTGTTCGACCTCGACGGCACGCTGCTGGACAGCGCGCCGGACATGCTGGCCACGGTCAACCGGATGCTGGCCGCGCGCGGCCGGGCGCCGATGGTGCTGGCCGACATCCGGCCCCACGTGTCCAAAGGCTCGAGGGCGATGTGCGGGGCGGCGTTTCCCGAACTGTCGCCGCAGGCGCGCGAGGCGCTGGTGCCGGAGTTCCTGCAGGTCTATGCCGAGGAGCTGGGCCGGCATGGCGCCCCGTTCGACGACATCGAGGCGATGCTGGCCGCGCTGGAGGCCCACGGCAGCCGTTGGGGCATCGTCACCAACAAGCCCGAGGGCCTGGCCCGCGACCTGATGCCGCTGCTGGGCTGGCAGACGCGCTGCGCCGTGCTGATCGGTGGCGACACGCTGGCCGAGCGCAAACCGCATCCGCTGCCGTTGCAGGAGGCCGCGCGCCTGCTCGGCGCGCGCATCGACGACTGTGTCTATGTGGGCGACGACGCGCGCGACATCCAGGCCGCGCGCGCCGCCGGCATGCCCGCGATCGCCGCGCTGTGGGGTTATCGCCTGGACGACGACGATCCGGTCAGCTGGCAGGCCGAGGTGATGCTCGACACGCCGGCGCAGCTGCTGGACCCTGCGCATTGGCCGCAGGTCGGCGGGCGCTGATGTCCACCGCCCTGGACAGCTTCCTGGACAAGTGGCGTGCCCGCTGGCCCGAGTGGCCGCTGGTGCAGGCCTTCGTGCCCGCCGCGCAGCGACCGCTGGCCGAGGCCTGGTTCGCGTTGCTGCAGGAGCTGTTCGATGCGATGAACATCGCCGGCGATCCGCTGCCTGCCGATGCCAAGCTGGCCTGGTGGGGCGAGGAACTGCGCGACTGGTCGCGCAGGCGTTCGCGCCATCCACTCGGCCGCGTGCTGGAGCCGGTCCCGGCGCCGTGGGAGGTGCTGGCCGATGCGCTGCCAGGACTGACCCTGATGCGCTCGTTGCCCGAATCGCCCGATGCCGCGCTGCCGCTGGTGATGCCGCTGGCCAATGCGATCCAGCAGGTCGAGGCGGCGCTGTTCCCCGGCGCGCGCAGGGTCAACGCACTCGAGCCGATGGCCGCGCAGCTGCTGTTCCTGCGCTGGATGGAAGTCCCGCCGCACGCCGATACCTTCGCCTGGCGCGATGCGCTGCTGGCGCGTTGGCCCGCGCGCGTGGGCGGACCGCGCCCCCGGCGCCTGATCGCCGCGCTGCTGCGCCTGCGCCTGGCCAACCTGCATGCCGACGCGCAGGGCAGCACACCGGCGAGGCCCGCCAGGCTGGTGTGGACTGCGTGGCGTGCGGCGCGTGGTGGTCACTAAAGTCGCGATTGCGGTACTCGCTGCCGCGCGACGCTCGGTACATCAGGGCAATCGAGAGAATTCGATTGTCGTTTCCGCGAAGGCGGGAACCGAGTGTCTTGGCTTCGGCGTGCGAAAAGTCCATGGGGTCCCGCGTTCGCGGGAATGACGGCCCCTTTTTCTGATCGTTCGCGATACTGGCTTTTAGACAGTGCGTCGTTTGGGCGCAGACCGTGTCTGCGTCCATCGAGCGATAGAGGATCTACACAGTGATCCCTAAACCCGTCATTCCCGCGAACGCGGGAATCCATGGACGTTGCACCCCGATACATCAGCCGCCCAGGCCCTCCGCTACGCCCGCGGGCCGCGGCGCCACGGTCGCCTCAATCCGTCCCTGGCAACAGGAAGTTGCCCGGTCGCGGCCCATCGCTCTCCAGCAGCACCGGGGCCTGGGCCTCGTCCTTGAGCTGCACGCCGGAGAGCTGGCGGCGCATCGCTTCGCCCATCAGATAGGCGAGCTTGTGCATGGCCGTGTCGTAGGACAGGCCGGCGGCGCGGATGTTGGAGATGCAGTTGCGCGCCGCATCGGTCAGGCCCACGCGCGGGCCGAAGGTCAGGTAGGCGCCCAGGCTGTCGGGCGAGCTCAGGCCCGGGCGCTCGCCGATCAGCGTCACGCACAGGCGCGCGCCGAGCCGTTCGGCGATCTCATCGCCCACGGCCACTCGGCCCTGTTCGACCACGCAGATCGGGGCCAGCGACCAGGCCTGCGCGCGCGCGTGGTCGCGCAGGCGCTGCAGCAGGGGCGTGGCATGGGTGTGCACGGCCAGGGCGGACAGGCCGTCGGCGACGACGATGCAGACATCGCAGCTGCGCGCCTTCAGCGCCGCATGGGCGCGCAGGGCCTCGACGGAGGCGTCGTCGAGGCGACGGCCCAGGTCCGGGCGCTGCAGATAGGTCTCGCGGTCCGCGGCGGCGCTGTGCAGCGGCAGCACGTCCAGCGCCAGCGCGCCGGCGGCCTGCGCGAGCGCCGCGCGGTCCAGCGGCAGATGCACCGCATCGCGGGCCTGCGCATGGGCGAACTGGAACTCCAGCTGCGCGCGCGTCGGCAGGCTGGTGCCGGCGCGGCCCAGGGCGATGCGCGCCGGCGTGAGGCGGCGCAGCGCGGCCCAGGCGTCGGGCGCGGTCGGCGAGGGTGGGTCGTCCTGCGCGCTCACAGCTGCCCCAGCGCCTTGCGGAACGGTGCCGGCACATCGCGCCCGAGTTCGAAGCGGCCCTCGCGCAGGCGCAGGATCTGCATCTTCTCCAGCCAGGCCTCGAACTCCGGCGCGGCGCGCAGGCCGAGCACCTGGCGCGCGTAGAGCGCATCGTGGAACGAGGTGGTCTGATAGTTGAGCATCACATCGTCGCTGCCCGGGATGCCCATGATGAAGTTGATCCCGGCCGCGCCCAGCAGGGTCAGCAGCACGTCCATGTCGTCCTGGTCGGCCTGCGCATGGTTGGTGTAGCAGATATCGCAGCCCATCGGCACGCCGAGCAGCTTGCCGCAGAAGTGATCCTCCAGCCCGGCGCGGATGATCTGCTTTCCATCGAACAGATACTCCGGCCCGATGAAGCCCACCACGGTGTTGACCAGCAGCGGCTTGAACTGACGCGCCACCGCGTACGCCCGCGCCTCGCAGGTCTGCTGGTCCACGCCGTGATGCGCCTCGGCCGACAGCGCGCTGCCTTGCCCGGTCTCGAAATACATCACGTTGGCGCCGACACTGCCGCGGCCCAGCGCCAGGCCGGCCTCGTAGCCTTCCTGCAGCAGCGCCAGGTTGACGCCGAAGCTGGCGTTGGCGCCTTCGGTGCCGGCGATCGACTGGAATATCAGGTCCACCGGCGCGCCGCGCTCGATCGCCTCCAGCGTGGTGGTGAGATGGGCCAGTACGCAGGACTGGGTGGGGATCTCGTAGCCGCGGATCACGCCGTCGAGCATCTTCAGCAGCTCGACGATGTCGCCGGTGCTGTCGCTGGCCGGGTTGATGCCGATCACCGCATCGCCGTTGCCGTACAGCAGGCCGTCCAGCACGCTGGCGGCGATGCCGGCCGCATCGTCGGTGGGATGGTTGGGCTGCAGGCGCGTGGACAGCCGCCCGCGCAGGCCCAGCGTATTGCGGAAGGCGGTGGTCACGCGCACCTTGGCCGCCACCAGCACCAGGTCCTGCACGCGCATCAGCTTGGACACCGCCGCGACCATCTCCGGCGTCAGCCCCGGCGCCAGCGCGGCCAGGCTGGCCTCGGTCGCGGCCTCGCCCAGCAGCCAGTCGCGGAAGTCGCCGACGGTCAGGTGCGCGACCGGCGCGAAGGCCGCCGTGTCGTGGCTGTCCATGATCAGCCGGGTGACCTCGTCGTCCTCGTAGGGGATGACCGCCTCGTCGAGGAAGTGCCGCAGCGGCAGCTCGGCCAAGGCCATCTGCGCGGCCACGCGCTCGCGGTCGGTCTGCGCCGCCACGCCGGCCAGGCGATCGCCCGAACGCGCCGGCGTCGCCCGCGCCAGCAGGGTCTTGAGATCGGCGAAGCGCCATTGCGCCCCGCCCACGCGATGGACGAATCCGCTCATGCGGGCAGCATGCCGATGGGCGGATTCAGGCCGCGTCGACCGCGCGGTCCGGCTGCGGACCGCCGCCGCGCAGGCTCAGCCGGCACACGCCCATGCCCAGCGCCATCAGCAGCACGAACACGCCGGCGATCTGCGGGTTGAACCACACCATCGCCACCAAGCAGACCACCGCCAGCAGCAGCGCGATGCCCGGTACCAGCGGGTAGCCCGGGGCGATGAAGCTGCGCGCCAGGCTGGGTTCGCTGCGGCGCAGCTTGAACAGGCTCAGCATGCTCATGATGTACATCACCACCGCGCCGAACACCGACATGGTGATCATCGCCGCGGTCAGGCTCATGCCCTGCAGGCTGACCAGCCCGTCGCTGTAGATCGCCGCCACGCCGATCAGGCCGCCGGCGAGGATGGCCCGGTGCGGTGTCCGGAAGCGCGACAGCTTCGCCAGCCCGTGCGGCAGGAAGCCGGCCCGCGCCAGCGCGAAGAACTGGCGCGAGTAGCCCAGGATGATGCCGTGGAAGCTGGCGACCAGGCCGAACAGGCCGATCCACACCAGCATGTGCAGCCAGGTCGAGCTGTTGCCGACCACCGCCTTCATCGCCTGCGGCAGCGGATCGTTGATGTTGCTCAAGGCGCGCCAGTCGCCCACGCCGCCGGCGAAGAGCATCACGCCGAACGCCAGCACCACCAGGGTCAGGATCCCGGCGATGTAGGCGCGCGGGATGGTGCGCCTGGGGTCCTTGGCCTCCTCGGCGGCCATGGCCGCCCCTTCGATCGCCAGGAAGAACCAGATCGCGAACGGGATCGCCGCGAAGATCCCGGCCAGCGCCGCGGCGCTGAAGCGGTCCGAGCCCGCCCAGCCACCGGCGGCGAAGTTGGCCAACGAGAAGCCCGGCGCGACCACGCCCATGAACACCAGCAACTCCAGCACCGCCAGCACGGTGACCACGACCTCGAAGGTGGCCGCGATGCTCACGCCCAGGATGTTCAAGCCCATGAACACCACATAGGCCCCGACCGCGGCCAGCTTGGGATCCAGCGCGGGGAACTGCACGTTGAGATAGGCACCGATGGCCATCGAGATCGAGGGCGGGGCGAACACGAATTCGATCAGCGTGGCGATGCCGGCCACCATGCCGCCGGTGGCACCGAACGCGCGCCAGCTGTAGGCGAACGGCCCGCCCGCGTGCGGGATGGCAGTGGTCAGCTCGGTGAAGCTGAAGATGAAGCAGGTATACATCGCGGCCACCAGCAGCGTGGTGACCAGGAAGCCCAGCGTGCCGGCCACGCCCCAGCCGTAGCTCCAGCCGAAGTACTCGCCGGAAATGACCAGCCCGACCGCGATGCCCCACAGGTGCAGCGTGCCCAGCGTGGGCTTGAGTTGCTCGTTGGACATCGCGCATCTCCAGGGGGGAAGGGCTGTGGTGCTGCGAGCGATGCGCCGCGCCGCAAGCTTGGGCGAGGTCGCAGCACCGCAGGCCACGCATCGCGACCCGGATCCACGCCACAAGGCCGCAGACGCCGGGCGCTGACGATCCGGTTATACCGGCAATGCCCGGCCGGTGGGCTGACAGCGAAGGGTAGGGGGTAGGCAGTGGGAGCCGCCATGGCGGCGAGTGGCTTTCCCGGCGAGGCCCCATCGCCGCCATGGCGGCTCCCACGGATCAACTCGCTGACCCAACCCGCGGACGCTACTTCCCGCGCTCCAGCACCAGCAGCGGATCGATGCGCACATAGAACCAGTTCATGCCCCAATGCAGATGCGGTCCGGTCGCGCGCCCGGTGGCGCCCACCGCGGCGATCACCTGGCCCTGCCGCACCGCGTCGCCCACCTTCACGTCGATACGCGAGAGGTGCAGGAAGTTGGAGCTCACGCCGAAGCCATGGTCCAGCACCAGCGTGCCGCCGGTGAGGTACAGGTCGGGCGCGGCGAAGGTCACCACGCCGCCGGCCGGCGCCTTGACCGGCGTGCCGGTCGGTACGGCGATATCCATGCCCGAATGCCCGGCGGGCGAGGGCTGGCCGTTGTAGACCCGGGCATTGCCGAAGCGCCCGCTGATCCGTCCCTGCACCGGCCAGAGGAAGGGCGTGGCGAAGTCGGTGCGGTCATCGTCGCGCGTGCGCACCGCCGTCACCGCGGCCTGTTCGCGCTCGATGCGCGCGGCGATCTCCGGCGGCGGGTTGACGGACTTGGGCGGGACGCCGTTGACGCGCTCGGTGGGCCAGTCGCGCGGCGTCACCGCGATCTCGACGGTCTGCGCAGCCGCGCCCGGCGCGCTCACCTGCACGCGCAGTGGCCCGGTCTCGTTGCGGCCCACGCCGAACACCACCGTGCCATAGCCGCTCACCCGCAGCGTGCGTCCCCCGTAGCGCACCACGCTGCCTGGCGCGACCTTGCCGAACACCAGCGCGCCCTGCGACACCGACGCGGGGAAGGTCGCCGCTTCAGCCTGCTGCGCCTGCGCCGCGGCCCCGCCCAGGACCGTGGCGCCGCCGGCCAGCGCCAGCAGCGCGGCCAGCCACAGCCGCCTCAACGCTCGAACTCCAGGCGCATGCCGCGCGGCGTACCGACCAGCTGCTCGCCGTTCCACACCATGCGCCCGTTGACCCAGGTCGCGTCGATCTTGTGGTGGAAGGTGGTGCCCTCGAACGGCGACCACTCGCACTTGGACAGCACGTCCTCGCGCCTGACGGTGAAATCCTCGTCCTCCACCAGCACCAGGTCGGCCCAGTAGCCCTCGCGCAGGAAGCCGCGCTCCTTGATGTCGAACAGCTGCGCCGGCGCATGGGCGAACTTCTGCACCACCTGGGCGATGCTGAGCTTCTTCTCGTGTACCAGCTCCAGCGCCGCCACCAGCGCGTACTGCACCAGCGGCAGGCCGCCGGGCGCCTTGGTGTAGTCGGTCTGGGACTTCTCGTCCAGGGTGTGCGGCGCATGGTCGGTGGCCAGCACGTCGATGACGTTCTCGGCCACGGCCTTGATCAGCGCGACGCGGTCGGCCGGGTCCTTGATCGCCGGATTGCACTTGATCAGGTTGCCCAGGCGCGCGTAGTCGGTGCGGTCGAAGCGCAGGAAGTGGATGCAGGTCTCGGCGGTGATCTGCTTCAGGCGCTTGCCGGCCTTGTCCACCAGCGGCCCGGCGTTGAACAGCGCCAGCTCGTCGGCGGTGGACAGGTGCAGCACGTGCAGGCGCGTGCCGTGCCGCCTGGCCAGCGACAGCGCCAGGCGCGTGGAGGCGATGCACGCCTGGCGCGAGCGGATGTCGGGATGGAACTCCACCGGGATCTCATCGCCGTACTGCGCGCGGTAGCGCGCCAGGTTGGCGTTGATGGTCGGGGTGTCCTCGCAGTGGGTGATGATCGGCACCGGCGCGTCGCGGAAGATCGCGTCCAGCGTGTCCGGATCGTCCACCAGCATGTTGCCGGTGGAGGCGCCCATGAACACCTTCACCCCGGGCGTGGCGCGCGGATCGACGCGCTGGATCTGCGCCAGGTTGTCGTTGCTGGCGCCCATGTAGAAGCCGTGGTTGCCCCAGGCCCGCCCCTTGGCCAGCGCGTACTTGGCCTCCAGCGCCTCGGCGGTGAGGGTGGGCGGGTTGGTGTTGGGCATGTCCATGAAGCTGGTCAGCCCGCCGGCCACGGCCGCGGCCGACTCGGTGGCCAGATCGCCCTTGTGGGTCAGGCCCGGCTCGCGGAAGTGCACCTGGTCGTCAATCATGCCGGGCAGCAGCCAGCGGCCGCCGGCCTCGATCACCGTCTGGCCGGCGTTGATCGCGATCTGCGGCGCGATGCGCGTGATGCGGCCGTTCTCGATGCTGAGATCACCTGTGGTCTCGCGCCCCTCGTTGACCATACGGGCGTTGACGATCACGGTGGCGGGCATCGGCAGGATCCTGAATGCGGTGAGGAGGCGTGGGGCGCGGGCGGCACCGGGTCGTCGCCGCCCGGATGCAGCGGATGGCAGCGGCCGATCCGGCGCAGCGCCATCCAGCCGCCGCGCAGCGGGCCGAAGCGCTCGATCGCCTGCATGGCGTAGACCGAGCAGGTCGGCTCGAAACGGCAGCGTGGGCCCAGCAGCGGGCTGATGAAGCGCTTGTAGCCGCGCAACAGGGCGATGAGTCCGCGTTGAAGCATGGTCCGATGATAAGCCATGGTTTTGCGCGCCTGTGATTGGTGTGGTTGCCGCACCTGTCCGGGTAGGCTATAAAGGCCCGCTTTTCCCGGCCCGGGAATGATTCAAGGACGCTGTTCGTGGCAGCCAAGAAACCCGCAAAAAAGGCCGTCAAGGCCGCCAAGACCGCTGTCGTCGCCAAGAAGGCGGCCGTCGCCAAGTCGCCGGCCAAGGGCGTGGTGGCCAAGAAGGCCGCGCCTGCGCCGGCCAAGAAGACGGCAGGCAAGACCGCACCCGTGAAGAAGGCCACGAACCCCAGCACCGCCGCCAAGACCACGGCGGCGAAGAAGCCGGCGCCCGCGCCGGCCAAGAAGGCCACGGCAGGGAAGGCCGCGCCGAAGACCGCTCCGCAGCCGGCTGCCAAGCCCGCTCCGGCTAAATCCGCTCCCGCCAAGGCGACCAGCCCCAGCAAGGCCCCCGCAGTGAAGACCGCCGCGACATCGGCCCCTGTAGCGTCGGCTGCCAAGGCTGCCCCTGCAAAGAACACAGTGCCCGCTTCCAAGACCCCTTCGAAAACCGAAAAACCCGCCGCCCAGGCCAAGCCTGCCGTTGCCCGCGTGACCGGCAAGATCGCCGTGGCGGTCACCGGCCGCACCCCGGAACCCGCCCCCAAGGGCAAGGTCCGCAAGGTCGAGTACACCGTCGATGAGGCCACCGGCCGCCCCGTGCTGCCGGCCGGCTACAAGCCCAAGGCCGACGAGGAATACATGGGCCCGCTGCAGCTGGAGTACTTCCGCCAGCGCCTGCTGCAGTGGCGCGCCGACCTGGTGGAGGAATCCAAGCAAACCATCGAGAACCTCAAGGACGAAGTGCGCGACGTCGGCGACGAGGCCGAGCGCGCCACCCGCGAGACCGAGAACTCGCTGGAACTGCGCACCCGCGACCGCTACCGCAAGCTGATCGGCAAGATCGACAGCACGCTCAAGCGCCTGGACGCCGGCGACTACGGCTACTGCGTCGACACCGGCGAGGAAATCGGCCTGGAGCGCCTGGAGGCGCGCCTGACCGCCGAGCGCACCCTGGACGCGCAGGAGCGCTGGGAGCACCTGCAGAAGCAGCAGGGCGACTGACGCCTGACCCGATTGTCATGAAGAAAGAGCCCCGCTGACGCGGGGCTTTTTTTGGGCCCTTCCCAAACCAGGGACCGCGGCGCATGGATGTCCATGGCTTCGGAGGAGCGGCGGCCCTTCTTTTCGGGGAAGACCTTCCTCGCTCGCTGAAGAGCAAGACGCGGCGTTCCGCGGGAGCAGACATGGCGGCGATGGAGCTCTGCATAACGAGCGGGGTGCTTGGTCAACGAGAAGTGGCTGCTTGCCGTCTTCCTTCTTGCGGCAATGCGCCTGATGATCGGTCATGGCGGAATTTTCGGAGCCTGGGCGCCGGGACGCTGCGTGGTCACCAGGCACATGAAGGTCTCATGCTGGTAACGGCTCATACGCAGTTGCTGGCCGTTGTCCATCGTGACCACATGGTGGCCGTTGAACCAGGGATCGATCGTCTTGATGCGCTGAATGTTGACGATTGCCGTGCGGTGGACACGCGCGAAGCGTTGCGGGTCAAGGCGCGCCTGCAGCGTCGTCATGGTCTCGCGCAGCTCGTGCACGCGGCCGGGCACGTGAATCTGCACATTGTTGCGGTTTGAGCGGATCCAGATGATGTCCTGGACATCGACGAAAACCACACGCTCGCCTTCGCGCACCGGGATGCGCACCAGGTAGTCCTCGCGCCGGCGCAGCATATCCAGCGCTTGCATGATCCGCGCGGCGGCCTCGCCGTCGGAGCCCTGCGCCGCCGCCAGCCGTAACTTGACCCGGCGAAGCGCATCGGCGAAACGTTCGCGGCCGAATGGCTTGACCAGATAGTCGACGGCGTTGGCATCGAAGGCGCGCACCGCGAACTGTTCGTAGGCGGTCACGAAGACGGTCGCCGGCATGCGCGAAGCGCCGATCGTCGCCACCACGTCGAGACCGGTGATGCCGGGCATCTGGATGTCCAGAAACACCAGATCGGGCGAACTCTCGCGGATCCTTTCGACGGCGGATACCCCATCGCCGCACTCGCCGACCAGTTCGATCTCAGGGTCATCGCGCAACAGCCGAACGATCGCAAGCCGCGCGATTGGCTCGTCGTCGATGACCAGCGCGGTGATGCTCATGCGCGCGGCACTTCGGGATCGTCTTCTTCGTTGAACAGGCCGGCGTCGCGCCTGTTGGCGGCTACTCCCCGGCTGTCGCGTCCGAATGTTTCGGCCGTGGGCTCTTCGAATGCGCGGAACGGCAACTGGATGCGGCAGACGACGCCTTGCGGCCAGGTGATATCCAGGCGCACCCGCGCGGCATCGCCATACAGCTCCTTCAGCCGCAGGCGGGTGTTGGACAGGCCGATGCCGTGACTAGGGGCCTGCCTGGTATCGCAGGCGAGCGGGTCGGCGCGAGTGCTAGCACCTTGATTGTCGATGTCGCTGTTACGGTTGCGCACGTCCAGGTAAAGCATATCGCCTTCGCGGCGGCTCTCGATCTCGATGCTGTCCGCGCCCACGCGCTTGCCGATGCCGTGGTGGATCGCGTTCTCGACGATCGGCTGCAGGATCAGGCTCGGCACCGCGCAGTCGAGCGTGTCAGGAGCGATGTAGATCCGTGTGGTCAGGCGGTCCTTGAAGCGCGTGCGCTGGATGCCAAGATAAAGCTCCAACAACACCAGTTCCTGGCGCAGGCTGATTTCCTGGCCATCGTAGTCCTCCAGGAACGCGCGCAGCAGCTCGCTTAGGCGCAGCAGCATGTCCTCGGCCGAGGCGCTGTCCTCTTCGAGCAGGGTGATGATGGCGTGCAGCGTGTTGAACAGGAAATGCGGCTGCAGCTGCGACCTGAGTACGAGCAGCCGCGATTGTGCCAGGTCGGTCGCCAGCTGGCTGGCCTCCAGCTCACGTCGCGCTTTCTCGGCGTGGAAGTGGACGGCCTGCTGGATGGCGAACAACATCCAGTAGGTCAACAGGCCTATCGCGTAGTGTTGCTGCAGGAAGTACCTGAGCTGTTCGTCGAAGCCGCTGGGTTCGAACAGCGTGGACACCATCGCGCCGATCATCATCGCGATGAACGTCACGCACAGGCTGATCAGAAGCTGCCTGCCCAACCCGTGGAAGATCAGCGTATCGCGTACCGGGTAGCGCTCGGCCAGCCGGAACACCGTGGGTGCGAGGGCCGCCCAGGTGTACCACTGGATCAACGACCAACGGAGCATGTCCCAGAGCGGCCAGTTGGTGGCGGGCATTCCGTGGTTGAGCTTGTTCTGAAGAGCGAATAGCAGCGCGACCGCTGTCCACAACGCCATGTAGGCGAACAGGCCGATCTTGAGACTGCCCAGGCGGATCTTCATGCTGCTCCGGTGTCGACTTGGCTTGCGGATGGTGGCGTGCGGATCAGGGCGACGGCGTCTTGCCCTCCGGCGTTCAGTGAGGGCGGCCGCATCGTAGGCGCATTTGCATGCCGTCGGAAGCGATTCCGGCGGCCGGCTACGATTGGTGGGCGCACTACTACGATTGGTCCCGAATTGCTTCCCAGCGCCACGACGCCACGGCCTGATGGCGGTGCCGGAGCGTGCGTCACCCGCCTCCGGCTCCTTTTCCCGTGCCGGAGCCACTGCAATGTCCATCGTGCATCACCTCGCCCTGGTCGCGTTGCTTGCGACTGCGTCTCATGCTGCCAACGCTCACACCGAGGGAAGCGACACACGCTATTTCAAGCTGATCAATACCAGCTACGACAGCGTGGTTTCGGTCTCGGTGGCACCCGCCGGCGACGGCAATTTCGTGCCGATCACGATCGCGCCACTGCCTGGAGGCTTCAACGTGGCGATCATCGAAGTCTCCGGCGCGCATTGCGTGCAAGACTTCCGCATTGGCTTTCGTGGCGGCCGCACATTGCTATACAGCGATATCAACGTGTGCCGCAGCAGTGGGCTGTACCTGAGGGCGATCGATGGCAGGCGCACGGATGTCGATGCCAGGGCCCCGAATACCACGCGCCCGCGTGGCCTTCTCATGCGCGGCGGGTAAGCGGCCTGGGTCTCGGGGCAGGCGCTGGAGGCGTCGCTATTCAGGGTCGTAATCCAGATTCGAAGCCAGCCAGCGTTCGGCCTGGGCCAGCTCCACGCCCTCTGGAGGGTCACAGCGCAGGCGCCATTACGGATGCGAGGCCGACCATGCTCGACATCAGTGCGGCGGGAGCGAAGTGTCATTCCCAGTGACGTGCTCAGGAAAATAGGTGTTCCGATTGAACGACATCGATCAGAACCACTTAAAGTGTCTGGGCGCTTGTAGGGCCGGTAACTTATTGATCGTGGTGGCGCTGGCACCTGTCTGTCGATGCGCCGAAAGCATTTAGGCCTGCTAATCTCAAGCCCCCATTTCCACAGTGCAAACCATGCTGGCACTGTTTGCGCTTGTTCTGACCGCTGTCTCCTGGCGTTGTGAGCGTTCGGTGAGAACAATGAGGCTGGGCCTACTGGATTGGACGAAAGGGCGAGCCGCACATCTTTTCGTTGTTGGTGCTGGACCAAGCCAACAGCACGCATTGTCACAACCGCAGTGTGCGCACCTGGGTCTTGTTCGACCGCCTTGCCGGCCATCCCGATATGGCTGTGATTGCCCATCGGCGGGGCCGGCAGGATCGCTTGGGCGTAGCGGGGTGCCCGAGCAGCGCCACGGAGGCGTCGCGATGTTGGCATTGTCTGGAGGCGGCGTGGGCCGGCGCGGCGGGGCTATCCTGTGAGCGTGCGCGGTCACAAACCGTCGACCTGGCGCGCGGGGGCCGGTGTGCTGTTCGCACAGTGGGGTTCGATCCTGTGTGTGGCGGCGATCTCGATGGGGTTGTCGGTGTGGCTGGCGCGCAGCATGCAGCCGGACGGATTCGGCCGTTACGCCTATCTGCTCAACCTGGCGACCCTGCTGGCGTTGGCCCAGGATGCGGGCATGCGGACGCTGGTGCTGCGCGAACGCGTGGCGCCCAGCTCGGGGCTGGCAGCGGAGGCGGCGGCGCTGTCCGGCCTGGCGCGCGGACATCTGTTGCTCGTCACGTTGCTGCTGGTGGTCGGGGCGCTGCTGTTGCCTCGTGGCGTCGGCGATCCTGCGCTGGTCTGGGCCGTGCTGTGCTTCGCTGCGGTGACCCTGTCGCAGCTGGTCTCGGCGCAGTTGAAGGGCGCGGGACAGTGGCGACGTGAGGCGCGCTGGCAGGTCGGCGCGCGCGGACTGAGCGCGTTGACCATCGTGGTGGCGGTGCTGTGGCTCGGCGCACGGCCGGAGGTGGTATTTGCGGCCTGGACGATCGGACTCTTGCTGGCCTACGCGCTGCTGCGCCGGGACCTGCACGATCGGCCGCGCTGGCAGCCACAGGCCGCGGTCTATCGCGCCGCGGCTGGTTTCCTGTGGATCGACCTGGCGACCTGTCTGTATCGGCGCAGCGACGTCGTCATCCTGCATCGCGCGGTATCGCCGGCCGAGGTCGGGCAGTACGCCGCCGCCTATCGTCTGTTCGACGGGGTGCTGCTGCTGGCGGCGCCGGTGGCGCTGCTGTTCTTCCGGCGCCTGCGCCTGACCCGGGATGACGCAACTGCCGCTTGGCGCCTGCATGGACGTGCCCTGACGGCCGCGGCCGCGGCCGGTGCCTTGTTGGCGATCGTTGGAGTGAGTCTCGGCACCTGGATCGTGGGGGTCCTGTATGGCCCGGCCTATCGGCAGACGGCCGGGCCGCTGGTGGGATGGTTGTTCGCCGCGTTCGTGTTCGTGCTGCCAAACTACGTGCTGACGCAGACGGCGATCGCGCTCGATCGTCCGCGCTGCTACATGCTCGGTGCGGGCCTGGCGGCGGCGACCAATCTGACACTCAACCTGTTGCTGGCGCCGCACTACGGCGCACGCGGCGCGGCGCTGACGACGATCGCCACCGAGGCGGTCCTGGCGACCACGCTGTGGCTGGGGCTGCGCCGTGCGGCGGCACCTGTGGCCTGAGCTGCGTCGCATTGCCGCCGTCGCGACCGGTGTGGCACAGTGCCCGCCGGTCCAGCCGCCGACCATCATGAGGGGAGATGCGATGCCGCGTTCGACCATGCGCCAGGCTGGCGCCCTCCCTGTTCCCGCAACATGGCGATGGACCCGATGCAAGGCATAGATGATGTGCGTCACCGTGGCGATGATGCGTCGCTTGGGGATCTGTTCGTGGTGGTGCTGCGCTTTTATCGGCAGTTCGGTCGTCTGCTGATTCCCCTGGCGCTGCTGCTGGCGCTGGTCGCAGGCGTGCTGGTCGCGTTGCGGCCGCTCTACAGCGTCACCGCCCTGCTGGACGTCCCGCAACTGACCCTGGAACAGTGGCGTCGCTTGCAGCCGATGCTGTCGGACCGGCAGCTGGTGGCGGATTCGGTGGCCGCTGCCGCCATTCCGCCTGAGCTGCGCAAACGTGTGCAGCGGCAATTCCAGCAGCCACGTTACTGGCAGAAGCGGGTGGAGTACCGCAGCGCGGTGGATCGCGACGACATCCGCCAGCAGGTCAACATCGATCCCAAGACCGTCGGCACACTGGGGCTGGAGGTCTCGCTTACCGCGCGCGACGAGGGGTCCGCCGCGCAGCAGCTGCAGCTGATTGCCCAGCACGTGCGCCAGGTGATGCTGTGGGGCGGCTTGCGCGACTCGCTCGATGCCATGCGTCAGCAGACCCTGGAGAAACGGCCGGAGCTGCAGATCGCGCAGATCCAGCAGCAGTTCGCCATCCAGCAGAACAGCCAGAAGGTGGTGGAACTGCAGGCCTTGCTGGAGCGTTACCCAGAACTGCGGCGCGCCGAGGTCAACACGGTGGTTTCGGTCGGCGATGGCGGCGGCAAGTATCTGTCGCCACTGGCGCAGATCGTCGCTTTGCAGGCCACCATCACCGAGACGCGGGCTGATCTGCGCCAGGCGCAGCGCGAGTTGGAGCAGTTGGACTGGAAGCGGCGCTTCCTCGCCTGTGCAGACCGACGCGCAGCGACGCTGCATTCGGGTAAGGCCCTGCAGGATTGGCTGCAGGCGTGCGACGCGGCGGTCTTCGCTGCCGGCGCGCAGAGCGACTCGGTGCGCGAGCAGGTCTCGCGCGAGATCGAACTGAATCTGGCCCAGCAGGGCGGGCGCATCCAGCAGGTGCGTTATCGGGCCTTGCCGGCGCTCTCGATCGCACCGGTGCCGGCAAGGCGTCCGCTGCTGGTCGCCGCTTTGGTGTTCGCCGCTTCATTGCTTGCGATGTCGCTGGCGCTCGGGGTGTATGCCGCCGCCCGGCGCCTGCGCGATCCGTCCGCGCCCTGGTCGGCGCAGCGCGATCCCCTGTTCGCTTGGCTGCCGGCCGCATTGCGCGGCCGGCTGCTGCACGAGGATGCGCCGCCGCGCGCGCCGGAGGGACTGTGAAACGGGTGCTGGTGACCGGTGCGGCCGGCATGATCGGTCGCCGGGTGGCCATGGCACTTCTGCAGCGCGGCGATGAGGTGGCCGGGCTGGACGATCTTTCCAGCGGCATGGTCTTTCCTGAGGGCTTGCACGTCGCCGCGGTCGCCGATGTGCGAGATCCCGCAGCGGTGCTGGCGTGTCTGCGCGACTTTCGCGCCGAGGCGGTGGTGCATCTGGCCGCCGTCCACCATATTCCGACCTGCGAGCTGCGCCGGATGCATTGCCTGCAGGTCAACGTGGTCGGCACCGAGAGCGTGCTGGAGGCGGCGGCCGAGGCGGAGGTGCGGCAGGTGTTGATCGCCTCCAGCGGTGCGGTCTATGCGTGGGGCCAGCAGGCTCTGGACGAAGCCGGCAGCGCCATCGAGCCGCGCGACAACTATGCGCTGTCCAAGCTGTGCAACGAGCACCAGCTGCGGCTGTGGTGCGCACGCGGTGCGGGGCGACGCGGCCGGGTGGCGCGCCTGTTCAACTGCATCGCCCATGACGACCCCAATGCTCACCTGATTCCGGACATCCTGGCCCAGCTGGCCGCCGATCCCTCGCCGGCGCCCCAGGTGCGGCTGGGGAACCTGCAGCCGCGACGCGATTACCTGCATGCCGACGATGCCGCGGCGGGCCTGCTGGCCCTGCTGGACGATGCGCGCGTCGAGCCGGCCTACGATGTCTTCAACCTGTGCTCCGGGGTGGAGCATTCGGTCAGCGAACTGGTCGCCGAAATCGGTGCGTTGCTCGGCCGGGCACCGCAGGTGCTGGTGGATCGGCAGCGGCAGCGTCCGCACGACCGGGCGCATCAGCTTGGCGATCCGGCCAAGGCAGCCGCGTTGCTGGGCTGGCGTACGCGTTGGACCCTGCGCGAGGCGTTGCAGCGGACGCTCGCGCGGGGGCAGGCCGCGGGCGCGGGCGTCTTAGGATGAGCGTACTGGACCGGATCGATCTGTCCGCAGCGGAGACGCTAGCGCATCCAGTGACGGATTTCGTCAAGGCGCGGTTTCCCGACACCGTGCACTTTGCCTCGCCTCCATCTGGCGCTCGCCAGACGCGATCGGCTCGCTTTGCGGTCAGGGATTACCCCTTGCGCCGTTGTGCTGGCCGGGGGCGGACCCGGATACTCGGAGGCTTACGCTTCTGCCCTGAGACAAGGCGTCCGAGGTGTCCGTGACGATTATCGAACGCCTCAAGCTCGCCCATCTTGGCCTCCGAGAGGGCGCGAATCCGCATCGCAACGATGCCCTGGGTGCGCTGTGTCGAGCCTGGGCCGACGCCCACGGCGCGGCCTCGCGCGCCGCTCTTTGCCATGTACCTGCGGCTGGATCCTTCGTCCGGCCATGAGCGCGGCCGGGCGCATGCGCGCGGCATTCGCGTCCGGCGCGCTGCTGTACGCGCTCGGGCAGGGCTGCACCTTGCTCTTCCAGTGGTTGCTGTTGCGCCAGTTCGGCCTGCGGGGCTACGGCGAGGTGGGGCTAGCGCACCTGGGACTGACCACCGTGCTGTTTCTGGGCGATCTGGGATATGCCTCGCTGTTCCTGCGCGAAGATCCGGCGGCCCCGGGATGGGAGATGCGCTGGCGGCAGGCGTTGCGCCACCGGTTGTTCGCCACGCTGGCCCTCGACCTGGCCTGGGTCGTCGCGGCCGGCTGGTCCTGGCGCGGGCGTGGCGAGGGCTTCGGCTACGTGCTGGCAGCGCTGCCGGCCACCCTGTTCGGCCTGATCGGCTATTCGGCACCGCTGCTGGCGCAGGGGCGACGGCTGCCGGGATTTGCGGTGCAGCAGATCGCGATGCCGGTGGCGATCGTAGTCTGGTGGCCGCTGCGTCACCTGCCCGGGTGGGAGGGGGGCGTCGGAGCCGGCCTCGCGGTGAGCATCGGCTACCTGGTGCAGGCCGCGTTGAACACCGCTGTGTTCGCCGCGCCGCTGCGGCTGCTTTGGCCGCAACGCGGCCGGAGTCGCCATCTGCTTGCGACGGCAGTGCAGCTGTCGCTGCTGGGGATCGTCGGCATCGTGCACGACCGCTTGACGCCGCTGCTGCTGGCGGCTGTGGCGCCGGCGTTCCTCCCGGTGTATCTGTTCCTGGGCTATCTGCTCAACGGTGCCAGCGGCATGTTCAACCAGTTCAACCGCCTGCTCCTGGCCGAGGCTGCCAGCGACACCGGCCAGCGCTGGGCGCAGGCGCTGATCTCGGTGGTGCTGGGTGGTGCGGCGCTGGGCGCGCTGCTGCTGCCGCTGGCGACGGCGACATGGGGCAATGCGGGGCAACATGCCTGGTTGCCGTGGGCGACGCCGGTGCTCGCCGGCGGCGCTACGGTCCTGCTCAGCGGCGTGCTGGCGGCGCTGTTGATCGGACGCCATCGCGAACGCGCGCTGTTGCGGCTGCTGCTGATCGGCGTGCTGTGCAGCGCCTTGCTGCAGCTGGCCGCTGCGGCGTGGGCAGCGCCTCAGGTGCTGTTGTGGGGGCGGCTGCTGTGCCTGTTGGGCATCGCCGCCGCGAGTCTGCATCTGTGCGGCCTGCGGCTCAACGGCGGCGGCGTTGCGGCGCTGCTCGCGGCGCTGCTGGCGGCCTCGCTGTGGGGCGGACGGCTCGGCTGGGCGTTCGCGGCGGTGCTGCTGCTGCCTGCGCTGTGGACGGCGTGGCGTCGGCACAGCCTGTTCGCGCCCGCGGCGGAGCGCACCGGATGAGGCGGTCGTGGTCGGTTGCCGCGTCGCATCGCGGCCTAAGCTCCCGGAGGCGCGCATGTGCGGCATAGTCGCGTTGCGCAACTTCGGCGACGGGGCATCGCTGCAGGGGCAGGCCGAACGCGCGCTGGCGGCCCTGGCCCGGCGCGGCCCGGATGCGCAAGGTCTGCTCTGCGAGACGCAGCCGGTGCCGACCGCACTGGGACACCGCCGTCTGGCCATCCTCGACCTGAGTGAGGCGGCGACGCAGCCGATGCGCTGCGCTGAGACTGGCAATGTGGTGGTGTTCAACGGCGAGATCTACAACTTCTTGGAACTGCGCCGCGAGCTCGAAGCGCTCGGCCACCGCTTCCGCACCGATAGCGACACCGAGGTGCTGCTGCACGGCTGGCGTGCCTGGGGCGGGGGGTTGTTCGCGCGCTGCAACGGCATGTGGGCGATCGTGCTGCTCGAGCAGGCGAGCGGCGATCTCATCTATTGCCGCGACCGGCTGGGCGTAAAGCCCCTGTACCTGCATCATGATGGCCAGCTGCTGCTGCTGGCCAGCGAGATCCGCGCCATCTCCGCAGCGTTGGGCGGCTACCCGCCGCCCAATCCCGGCGCGGTCTTTGATTTCCTGATTGCCGGCCTGTCCGATCACCGCGGCGAAACGTTCTATGCCGGCATTCGGGCGGTGCCACCCGGCTGGGTGTACCGGGTCTCCGCCGACGGTCACAGCCATCGCCAGCGCTACCATCACTGGCCGCTGCCGGGCGAGGCGCCGCCGCTCGATGCCGAGGCGACGCAGGCGCTGCTGGAGGATGCCACGCGGCTGCGCTTGCGCTCGGACGTGCCCACGGTGACGTTGCTGTCGGGCGGGTTGGACAGCGCGATCCTGACTCGGCTCAGCCTGCGTGCCGCTGCGCTGCCGCGCACCTGCTTCGCCGGCGCCTACACCTACGGCTATCGCGACGCCGAGCAGGCGCGCTTCGACGAGGTCGCGTCGGCGTCCGCGCTGATGACCGAGTGGGGCGAGGCGGCGCGCCACCGCGTGCATCGCGCGCACGCCATCCCGGCGGAAGACGAACTGCTGGAGCTGGTGCGCGCGCAGGAGGAGCCGTTCTGCACCCCGTCGATCCTGGCCAGCTTCCGCATGTACCGGGCGATTCGTGAGGCCGGCTACAAGGTCGTGCTTAATGGCGAGGGCGCCGACGAGCTGTTCGGCGGCTACGTCCGCCTGTATCTGGCGCTGAGCGCGCGCAGCGCGCTGCATGGCCTGCGCCTGCCGACGCTGACGCGCCTGCTCGGCAGCGGCGCGGTGGATCCGCGGTTGCTGCTCAATCGCCTGGCCTGGGATCTGCCGGCACGTCCGCTCGGCGCGCTGCTGCGTCGACAGCGGCCGAGCGTGGCCAGCATGTCCGCGGCGCTGTGGCACGACCAGGCGCAGCGCCTGCAGGCGCTGCAGGCCGATCGCCGGGGCGACGTGCAGGCGCGTCTGCGCGCCGACGTGCTGGCGACCAATCTGCCAATGATCCTACGCATGACCGATCGCAACAGCATGCATGTCGGCGTGGAGGTGCGGGCGCCGTTCCTAGACTACCGCGTGGTGGAGCGCGCGCTGGCCACGCCGGCCGACCAGCGGATGGGCGATTATCACGGCAAGGCGCTGCTACGGCAGGCCTTCGCCAATGCCTTGCCCCAGCGCCTGGTCGGCCAGCGCAAGAGCACCGGATTCGGCCATGCGGAGCAATTCCTGGTTGATCGCATGCCGCTGCAGCCGATCCTGGCGTCACTGCCGCCGGAGCTGGGCGAGTTCATCGACCTGGCGACGCTGCGCCGGCAATGGCAGCGCGGCGAGGCGCACAGCACGCTGTGGTTCGCCGTGTCGGTCGCGCTGTGGTACCGGAGCATCTATGGGTAGGGCAGGGCACGCACCCATGCAATTGGCTGCCGACGACGGCCGCTGCCGGTGTTGCGGCGCCACCGTGCGGCAACGTGCGGTGTGGGGCGAGGTCTATGCGGACACCGGCCAGGAGTTACGTCGGTGCGGCCATTGCGCGGCTGCCTACCTGGCGCCGGACTTCACCGAGAAGGCGCTGGCGAGGTTCTACGCGCACGACTATCGTCGCTTGTTCCCTGCGGAATCGCCTTGGCGCAGCCAGGCGCGCTTCTTCGCCTGGCGCGGCGATCGCCCGATCGCGCAGCGACGCCTGCAGTGGATCGCGCCGCAGCTGCCGACGGGCGCGCGGCTGCTGGAAATGGGCTCAGGATTCGGAGCCTTTCTCGGTGCCGCTGCTGCGCTGCGTCCGGATCTGAAGTTGTTCGCGATCGAGCCGGACCTGGAGAACCGCACACGTTTGCTCGACGTTGCACAGGTGACGTTTGTGCCGGATCTGCACGCGGTGGCGGAGGCGAGCGTCGATGCGGTGGTCGCGTTTCACGTGCTGGAGCATCTGCCCGATCCGCGCGGGTTCCTGCAGACGCTGGCGCGGGTCCTGGCGCCTGGCGGCCTTGCCTGGATCGAGGTGCCCGACGTGATGAGCGACTGGCGCTCGCGAAACTACGTGCAACCTGCGCATCTGAGCTATTTCTCCGCCTCGCTGCTACAGCGTCTGGCGCTGAGCGCCGGGCTGGAGGTGCGGGCCTGCGCCGCCCATCCGGTCGGAGGCGCGCTGGCCGACAATCTGTGGATGGAGGTGCGGCGCCCCGCGCAGGCCTGCGCCAGCCCACTGGCAGCTGCCCGCGCTGAAGAGGTGGACGCTCTCGATATGCGCCTGGACTGCGTGGGTTGGGGACTGCGTGATCGCCTGCGGCGCGCGCTCAAGCGCGCGATCGTGCGCGCGTTCGGCCCTGGCCTGCCCGGCGAGGTGCAACGCTGGCGTGGACGCCGGCAGGTGCGGGAGGCGATGCGCGATGCGCTTCGCTGAGTTCCAGCAGGCGCTGCAGACGCACTACGGCGAGGAAGCCGCGGCGGCGCGCCATGAACTCTACTTCCTCGCCCGGCGTGGGCGTGGTGCATTGGTGCGAGGAGTGCTGGCCGCGCTGCGTGACGCCTGGCTGTGCTGGCGCCTGCCGCGCGCTCCGACACCGCTGGCCGCCTGGGTCGCGCTGGCGACGTTGCCCGGCGCCAACGGCTGGGGGGCGTTGGCGCCGTGCGTGGCCGATCTGGCGCAGCGCGGGATCGCCTGCAGCGTGCTGATCCATCCGCGCCTGCGTGGCCGCGTTGTCGGCCAACTACCCACACGTCCGGCCGCGGCCGCCTGGCGCCACGCGGCCGGCGCCTGGCGATTACGGCAGGCGTCGGCGGACAGGGCGCCGCTGTCGCTCTGGCTGGTGCGCTGCTGCGTTTTTAGACAACGCCTGTGGCGCGGCGCCTGGACGCGCACGCTGGCCGCGCGCAGCGAGGCCACGCTGCTGCTGCACAACGACTTCGACCTGTACGCGGTGGCCGCGCAACAGGCGGCAGGCGACGGCTGGCGTAGCGTGTGTGTGCAGCATGGCCTGCCCACCGACGAGTTCTTCCCCGTGCGCGCGCAGCGGCATCTTGTCTGGGGGCCGAGCAGCGCGCAGGTGTTCGCGCGACATGGGGTGACGCGGCAGGCGCTCGCCTATGGCCCGGCGCAGGTGCAGGCCGCTGAGGTCGGGACCGACACCGAGGCATCGGTGCCGGCAGCGCTGTACCTGATCTCACAGACGCACACGCCGATCTACGGCCGCGCGTTAGCGGCGGACTTCCTGGCATTGGCCCAGGCGCTGGCCGGACGCGATGGGCCGGCACTGCAGATCCTGCTGCATCCGGAAGAAGTGCGTGGCGGCCACCCCTATACCGTGCCTGGCTTGTCCGACTATTGCCGGCACCCGCCGCATCCGTTGCTGGAGGCCGCGCAGGCCCCGGCGATCGTGGTCGGCTTCTGCTCGACCGCGCTGCTGCAGGCGGCCTGCCGCGGCCATTACGTGATCGGCCTGGCCTGGCCGGCGACGGCGTCGCTGGACGCGCTGGCGGTCGGGCGGCCGCCGCAGCAGGTGGCAGATGGTGCAGCACTGTGCGCCTTGATCGACCGCCTGTGCGAGGACCAAGTGCTTCGCCGACGCTTGCTCGCGCAACAGGCGCGGTGGCTGAGCCAGACTTTTGCCAGCGATCCGGATTGGCCGCAGCGCCTGGAGAATGCCGCATGAGGCGGCTGGGAATGCTGCTGCTGATCCTGTGGATCCATCTCGGCGATCTGCTGGTGGCTTGGCTGTACGCCGGCGGCGCGTTGCCGCAGGCGACCTGGCTGCGACCGCTGCGCGATGCGACGATCCTGGGGCTGGCGGTGGTATGCCTGCTGACCGCGCGCATGCCGCGGGCGTTGTTGCTGTTGGTGCTGGTGTTCGGCGCGCTGGCGGCGGCCTACGCGCCGCTCGGCTATGCGCACGGATTGCCGGCCGGCATTGTGCTTGGGTCTTTCGGTGTCGTGCTGGTGCCGATGCTCTTCCTCTTGGCCGGTTACGGCGGTATGCCGCAGCCACAGGACCTGCACGCGGCCACTCGCGCCCTTGTCTGGCTGGGCGTGGCCAGCGCGCTGTTCGGTGTCTGGGACGTGACCCATACCGACTTCTGGGTGAACCAGGTGCGCTTGCCGGACTACCTGCAGCAGGTCAAGGGCGTACAGCCTCAGGACACCGACCCCCAGACCGCGCTGCCATGGAACTTCTTCGGCGGCGCGGACTACGCGCGCCGCGCTGGCGGGCTGCTCGCCGCACCGCTGGCGCAGGGGCAGTTCCTGGTGACCGCGGCGTTGGCGGCGCTGGCGCTGTGGCAGCGCCGCTGGCCGTGGCGAGCGGCGCTGGCCTGCGCCGGGCTGTTCGTGGCGATCTGGATGTCAGGCACCCGCGGGGCGATGCTGGCCGGCGTCGTCGCCATGCTCGGCTATCTGCTGACCGCGCGCGGCCTGGTGCGCTCGACACCGGCGCGACTCGCACTGGCCGGACTGGCGCTGCTGGCCATCGTCGCGGCGTCCTACGGCATCGTGTTGACGTCGGTGAACTTTCGTGACGGGTCGACCATCGGTCATTGGTCGGCGTTGCAACACAACCTGGCCGACCTGGATCAGGTGGTGCTGTTCGGCGGTGGGCTGGGGCGGCAGGGTGCGGTCGCTGCGCGGCAAGGACTGACAGATCTCGGTGGCGGCGAGGGCGCCATCTTCAGCATCGCCTACCAGATGGGCGTGCCGGCGGCGCTGTTATTTCTGGGGTTCATCGGCTGGTGCTTGCGCAGCCTGTGGCGCGCCTATCGCCAGGACGACGACCGCCTAGCGCTGACCACGTTCTGGTTGTTGTGCGGCATGGCGACCACGCTGGTGTCCTCGGACAACGCGCTGACCGTATCCGGAGCAGGGGGCTTCTGGCTGTTGCTCGGCGGTGTGCTGCGTCAGTGTCGGACACACGCGGGCCCGGTCCGGGCTCGCAGCGCCGGTCTGCGCCGGCTGCCGAGTGGCCCGGCGGAGGCCTGAGGCGTGCGTATCCTGCATGTGTACAAGGATTTCGCGCCGCTGCGCGGCGGCGGCGGCGTGGCCCGGCATATCCATGGCCTGGCCGTGCTGGCGGCGCAGGCCGGATGCGTGGTGCGGGTGGTGGCGCCGGCGGCGGAGGATCCGGGCAAACCCGACTACACCGCGGTCGCGATCGCCGCGTCGGGGTTATGGCCGCAGATAGGCTGGGCCGATGTCGTGCACGTGCATGGCGCACGCACGCCGATCGCGGCGCTGGCCGCGTTGTTGGCGCGCTGCCGGGGCAAGCGTGTGGTGTATACGCCGCATTGCTATTACGACGATGCCCACGGGCTCGGCAAGCGGTTGGGAAAACGGCTCTGGGATGCGCTTGTGGAACGCCCGCTGTTGCGCCGTGCCGACCGCGTGGTGCTGCTGTCGGACTATTGGCGCGACTACCTGCAGGCGCGGCGGATGCCCGCCACACATGCGTTGCTGCTGCCCAACGCGGTGCTGGCGATGGAACTGGCGGCTGTCCCTGTCACGGCGGCGGCCCTGGACGGCGCGCCGGCGCTGCTCTCGGTTGGACGGCTTGATGCGGTGAAGCGCCTGCACGACGCGATCGCGCTACTGGCCGTGCCAGGGATGGAACAGGCGGTGCTGCACCTGGTCGGACGCGGCCCGGATCGACCGCGGCTGGAGGCCTTCGCGCAAGGCCAGGGCGTTGACTCGCGCGTGCGATTCCATGGCTTCGTTTGCGATGCTGAGGTGGCAAGCATGGCTGCGCGTGCCGATGCATTCGTCCTGCCCTCGGCAGTGGAGGGCATGCCGACGGTGCTGATCGAAATGCTGTTGCTCGGATGTCCGGTCCTGGCCAGCGATATCCCTGGCAATCGCGCCATCCTGCAACCGCTGGGATTGCAGGATGCGCTGTATCCGTTGGGCGACGTCGCGGCGCTGGCGATGCGCGTGCAGTCGTTGGGGCGGCGACGCGTTGCGCCCCAGGTGATGACGGTGGTGCATGCGCGTTTCACCTGGGAAGGCATTCGGCCGCAGGTGCTGGGGCTGTACGATTCCCTGATTGCCAGAGAGCCTGCACCTTGAACGCCCGTCACCCGCGTGTGCGCTTCTTCGATTGCCCGTTGGATCTGCTTGCGCCAGCCGATCTGCTGCAGCGGGCCCAGGCCGCGAGCGACGGCGGCACACCGCTGCGGATCGAGGGCCTGAACGTGGCCAAGCTGATCGATGCGCGCGCGCAGGCGCCGTTGCGCGCAGCGTTGGACGAAGCCGAGCTTGTGCATCTGGATGGAAGCGGCATCAGCATCGGCCTGCGCTGGATGGGCGGGGAGCCGCCGCCGCGGCGCGCCGGGATCGACCTGATGCAGGATCTCTGCATGCAGGCCGCGCAGTCCGGGGAGGGCGTGTATCTGCTGGGCGCCCGGCCGGCGGTGGTGGCGGCCGCGGCCGGGCGTCTGCGCGCGGCCGCGCCGGGACTGCGTATTGCCGGTACCCGCGACGGCTACTTCGACGAAGCCGAGGTACCGCAGGTGGTGGCGGCCATTCGCGATTCCGGCGCGCGCTATCTGTTCGTGGGCATCAGTTCACCGAAGAAGGAGCTGTTCCTGCAACGGCACTGGTCCGATCTGGGCGTGGCGGTGGCGATGGGCGTGGGTGGCTCGTTCGATGTGCTGTCCGGCATGCTGCCGCGCGCGCCGCTGTGGATGCAGCGCTTCGGATTGGAGTGGCTGTTCCGGCTGGCGCTGGAGCCGCGTCGTCTGGGCTGGCGTTATGTCCGCACCAACTTCCTGTATCTGCTCCTGTTGCTGCGTGCGCGCCTGAGCCCCCGCTATCGCGCGTGCGCGGTGGTCCGCAACGCGGCATGAGCACGCCGGCGACCGATATACCTTGCACCAACGCGCGCGCGCCGCAGCCGCTGGCGGTCGCGGCCTGTCTGTGTGTCTATCTGTTGTTCTGCCTGCAGCAGGTGGTGCTGACCGGCCGCTACTTCGGCGTGGGCCTGTCGCTGGGCTCGATGGCGATCCGCGCGTTCGTGCTGGGTGTTTCGCTGTGGGCGTTGTGGCGCCAGGGGCTGCCGCCGATCCTGCGTCGACCATTGCTGGGGATCATCGCGTGCCTGGTGTCGCTGGGCGCATCGTTGCTGGCATCGGAGCGCCCGGAGCTGGCCTTCAAGTTCGCAATGCGCTACGCGACCGCCTTGCTGGCGTTGTGGGCGATGCTCAATCTCGCGCTCGCCTGCCCGCGCTGGCCGCGCGCGGCGACGCTGGCAGCGCTCATCGCGCTGTGGTGGAACCTGGTGCTGGGTCTGGCGGTGCGCCTGCACTGGCCGCCGGCACTGCGCTTGTCGCTGGCTTTCCACGCGCAGGACAGCTTCAAGTACCTGCCGCGGATCTCTGGTATGTATGAACATCCGGCGCTGCTGGCGGCGAGCGCGGTGCTGGTGGCCGGGCTGGTGCTGCAGTACTGGCGCTCTGGCCAGATGGGGCGACTGGCGCTGGGCACGGCCCTGCTCGGGGCTGTGCTGGCGCTGGCGCTGACCGAGGTCCGCAATCCGCTCTTGCCGGTCGGCGCGCTGCTGCTGTGGTGGGCGTGGCCGCGGCACAGTGCCTCGCGCGTGCGTCGACGTGCGGCCGTGCTCGGACTACTGGGGCTCTTGGCGCTGGCCGGATTCGTCATGTGGAAGCGCTACGCGGACATGACCAGCGCGGTGCACGAAAGTACGCTCACTGCGGTGTCGCTCGGGCGGACCTACCTGTGGGCTGGCGCGCTAGAGGCGTGGCGTAGCCACCCCTGGTTCGGGCTAGGCCCTGGCGTCTTCCAGTTCCTGGTGCCTGATTACACCGGCGGCCGCTTCGATCGCGGAGAACTGCATGCGCACAATCTCCTGTTGGCGGTGCTGTCGGAGACCGGGCTGTGCGGGCTGCTGGCGGGCTTAGGGCTGCTTTATGCGCTGTGGGCGCCGCTGCTGCGCAGCGCCAGCGTGCGCGGCTGGGCGTTGACCTGGCTGCTATTGCTGCTGGGTCTGGGCGTGTTCGACTTCTATCTTCCCTTCTATGCGTTCTCGCTGCATGCAGCACTGGCTTTGGCCGTTCTGTATGCCCGCTTGCCCGTGCGCAACGGCACGGCATGACCATCGCTCAGCGGCGCACCGCGATCCACGACTTGGTGAGTCCACACAGGCGCTCGCCGATCAGGGTGCTGTCCGGGAATAGACGCGCCAGCTCGGTACGCGTCAGTAGACGGATGTCCTCCACGAACGCGCGCGCCTGCGTCCGCGTCTGCGGCCGATCGATCCGGCCCAGCGGGATCCGGTACAGCAGTTCGGCCTGCCATGCATAGGGAAGGAATTGGATGCCTGGCGCCAGATAATGCGGCTCGACCGGGAACCAGTAGTTTGGCGTCTGTACGTAGTGCCACGGCGCCACGCGCCGAATCTCGGCGGCGAAGGCTTGCGTACGCACGGCATCGCCGACGTGCTCGATGACCGAATTGGAATGAGCGATGTCGAAGGCGTTGTCGGCGAAGTCCAAGACACAGCCATCCCCGTGGTGTTCACGCAGGTGCGGACGTGGTGCGTGGGTGTGATTCGGTTCGAGGTTGACTACGGTGACGCTACAACGGTGCTGGGCGAAGAACGTGTCCGGGACATGGGCCCAGTAAGCGAGCGTACCGCCGACATCGATCACCCTGCACTCGCCCTGCCGGCTATGGCATTCGGACACCATCTGCATGAAGCCCTGCAGTCGCCGCGCGCGCAAACGCGCGCTGAGCGAACGTGGATCGTTATAGTCCGCCTGCGCGCGCAGTCCCATGAGCGTACCGATCAGGCGGGACGCAGGCACTGCGGCGCGCGCTGCTCGACCGAGGTTCCCAGCAGCGCACCCAGGATGTTCCGGTAGGCATGGCCGTCGCCAAACGGATTGTGCCAGGCCACTGTGCGTCTCAGCAGCGTGTCGGCCGCCGTGCGCAAGCCGTGCGTGTCCAGGCTCAGGGGCAACTCGGCGCCGCCGACCTGCAGCGTCTCCGGGCGTTCGGTGTTGGTGCGCAGCACCAGGCACTTGCGCTGCAGGATGCAGGCCTCCTCCTGGATGCCGCCGCTGTCGGTCATGATCAGGGACGCACCCTGTTGCAGTGCCAACATGTCCAGATAGCCGACCGGCTCGATCGCGCGCAACACGCGATGTCGCGCGGACGCGGCTTGGCCCATGCTCGCCAGGCGCGGATGCATCGGGAACACCAAGGGCACACCGGCGTCTTCCGAGATCGCCGCCACTGCCTGCACCAGCGCGGCAAAATGCACCGGGTCGTCGGTATTGGAACGCCGGTGGCAGGTCATCAGGTGGTAGCCGCCCTGTCGCAGTCCCAGCCGCTGCAGGATGTCCGAGCGTCGCAGCGCCGTGCACGCGTGCGCCAGCGTCGCGTCCGCCACGGTGTTGCCGGTGATCCGGATTCGGGATGGAGCCAGGCCTTCCTCGCGCAGGATCTGCGCCTGCAGCGCGGTCGGACAAAACAGGTGATCTGACATGTGGTCGATCATGACGCGGTTCACTTCCTCGGGCATGCTGCGGTCGCGGCTGCGCAGGCCCGCCTCCACGTGCGCCACCGCGATGCCGCGCTTGTTGGCGGCCATGGCGCCCGCCAACGCGCTGTTGGTGTCGCCTTGCACCACCACCACGTCTGGTTGGGTGCGCTCGAGCACCGGTTCGATGCCGCACAGCATGCGGCCGATCTGCGTGGCGTGTGGCGCCGAGCCGACCCCGAGGTTGTATTGGGCGCGCGGCAGGTCCAGTTCATCGAAGAAGATGCGGTCCATCTTCTCGGCGTAGTGCTGGTTGGTGTGCACGATCGAGAAACGCAAGCCTTCGCGTGCGCTGGCGGCGATCAGCGATGCCAGTTTGATGATCTCCGGACGGGTGCCGAGAACGTAGCTGATGTGCATCTGAGTCGGACTCCCCCAGTCCTGTGGTCAATAGGCGTCGCGATCGAACAGCACGATCGCGGCGGTCTGCGCGATGATGCTCAGGTCCAGCCATAGCGACCAGTGCTGGATGTAGTACAGGTCGTAGTCGATGCGCTTGCGCATCTTCTCCACCGTATCGGTCTCGCCGCGCAGCCCGTTCACCTGCGCCCAGCCGGTGATGCCGGGCTTGACCCGATGGCGTTGCAGATAGTTCGGCACCCGATCCTGGTATTGCGCGTTGTGCGCCAGGGCGTGCGGGCGCGGCCCGACGATGGCCATGCGCCCCTGCAGCACATTGAAGAACTGCGGCAGCTCATCCAGGCTGGTGCGGCGCATGAAGGCGCCGAAGCGGGTCACCCGCGGGTCGCCGCGCGGCGTCTGCGGCGTGGCCTCTTCGCGGTCGTGCAGGTGCATGCTGCGGAACTTCCACAGTTCGAAGGGCCGCCCGTCCCAGCCGTGCCGGATCTGCCGGAACAGCACAGGCCCGGGCCCAGACAGCCTGACACCCACTGCCAACGCCAGCAGCACCGGACTGCTCAGCAGCAGGATCAGCGCGGCCAGCAGCTTGTCGGTGACGTCCTTCAGCCACCGCGCGGTGCGAGAGAGCGGCCGCACCGAGAGTTCCAGCAGCGGTGTCCCCGCGACCTCGGCGATGCCATGGTGAATCATGCCGAAGGCGAAAATGTCCGGGAGCCAGCGCACGTCCACGCTGCTGGCGGCGAGGCGCTGCATACTTTCGCGGATGAGCGCCTCCTGGCGCATCGGCCAAGTCAACCACACCTCGGCGATACCGTGCAGGTCAAGCCACTGCGGCAGGGCGGCGAGGTCGCCGTTGCAGATCGCCGGCGGCGACGGCACCCACTGCAGCCCCGACCACGGGCCTTGGCAGATGCGCACGGCGACCTGTTCGACCCGCTCGGGCGGTCCCAGCACTGCGATCCTGCGCGTGCCCACGCCGTGTCGATGCAGCCAGCGCAGCAGACCGTCCGCAGCCAGGCGGATGGCCACCAGGCTGCAAGCGCCGATCGCCGCCCAGTACAGGAACCACAACCGCGAGAAGCTGGTGCCGGTCTTGCTGAGAAAACTCAAGGAGGCGAGCACGCCCAGCACCACTCCCCAGCCAAGCAGCAGCCGGCCGAGCATCATCGTTGGCAGCGCGAGGCGCCAGCTGCGGTAGAGCGCCAGTTGCGAGAACACCAGCAGCGTCAGCGCGGCGCCGGCCAGCAGCGCGTACGTATAACGCGGCGCATCGGGCAGACCGAGCTCGCCCGTCCGCACGGCATAGGCCAGCAGGCCGCTGGCGACCACCACCAAGGCATCGGCAAGCTTCAGCAGCGTTGCCGCAAGCGCCATCGCGTCACCGACCATGCCCGCTGCTGCCGCCCGCGACAGCGGCCCGCCGAGCAGTCTCACGCGCTTTCGCTCGGCGCGTGTCGCGCCCGTATTGCGTTGTCTACGTGCTTCCCCAAGCTGCCCCTCATCCCCGTCCCCTGTCTCCCACGCCGCGCGTCCCGCAGACGCTCCGATACAGCGGCAGATAGGCGTCGACCATGCGCTCGGCAGTGAACAACCGCCTGTATCGTGCCTCCGCGTGCCCCCCAAAGGCCGCAGCGATGTCGGGATGGTCCCACAGATGACGCATCGCGTCGCGCAGTGCCACCGGATCACCTGGGGGGACCACCAAGCCGGTCTCGTTGGCAATGTTGACGAAACTGGTGCCAGTGCCGATTTCACAGGTAATCATGGGCTTGGCATGCATGGCCGCCTCAAGCAGGGAGATGCCGAACGCTTCTGATCGCAGATGCGAGGGGAACACCAGCGCCTCGCAGGCGGCGAGCAGCGCATGCTTGTCGGCTTCGTCCACATGGCCGAGCAAGTGCACATGAGAGAGGCCAAGCGCCTGCGCCTGCGCCTGCAGGGCTGGGGCTTCCGGGCCGTCGCCTGCGATCGCGATCGGGATCTGCAGCCCCTGCGCTGCCTGCAGCAGAAAGCGCAGTCCCTTGTAGTACCGCAGCACGCCGACGAACAGCAGGAAGCGCGGGCCCAGCCGTGCACGCCAGTCCGTCATCCGCTGCGGCGAGGCCGCGTGTTGCGGGACGGTATCCAGGCCGATGGGGATGACCTCGACCTTGGCCCGGTGCTCCGCCAGTACCGCGCTGCTGTCCAGGTACTTTGGCGAAGTGGCGACGATGCGGTCGACGCTGCGCAGGAGCCGCCGCTGCAGTGGCCTGTACAGGCGCAGCAGGTGCCGTTGCCGGACGATGTCCGAATGATAAGTCAGCACCGACGGCTTCCCTGCCGAGGCGGTGAAGTGCAGGACGTCCATGAACGGCCAAGGGAAGTGGTAGTGGATCAGGTCGGCGCGGCGCGCCAGTTGCGCATAGCGTCGCACCAGGCCCAGCGAGACCGGCATCGAGGCGACCTCGGCGATGCGCGGTAGCCGATGCAAGGTATAGCCGGCATGGACGCAGGTACCGGCCTGCGTGGCATCGCTGCACAGGGTCAGCACCTCGCTGGATACGCCACGCGCCTGCGCATGACACGCAAGCGTATGCACGACCTGCTCGATGCCGCCCATCGAGTCGGGCAGGGCGGTCTTGTAAACATGCAGCACGCGCATCAGCAGAAGGCTCCACGGCTCATGCGCGCATGGCGTCGCGGTAGGCCTCGGCCGTGCGCTCGGCGCAGGTGCGCCAATCGAAGCCGGCGGCGCGGCGGCGTCCGGCCGCGCTCAGCGCCACGCGCCAATCCCCATCCTGCAGCCCGCGCTCGAGCAGGCCAATCAGAGCGTCCGTATCGCCGGGGTCGAATAGGGCGGCGGCATCACCGGCAACCTCCGGCAAGGCCGCGGCGTTGGAACACAGCACCGGCGTGCCGCTGCCCATCGCCTCCAGCACCGGCAGACCGAAGCCTTCGTACAGCGAGGGGAACACGAATAGCCTCGCCCCGGCGACCAGCGCCGGCAGCCGCGCCTGGTCCACATATCCGAGGTAGCGCAGCCACCCACAGCGTTGCGCCTGGGCCATCTGCCGGTGCAGTGCCTCGCTCTGCCAACCCGGATGGCCGGCCACCACAAGCGGCCAGCGGCTGCGTAGCGCCGCCGGGAGGGCTGCGTAAGCGTGCAACAGCGTCTGCATATTCTTGCGCGGTTCGATCGTGCCAAGGAACAGCGTATAGCCATCGGTCTGCAGCCCAAGCGCCTGCAGCGGTGCCTGCAACTCATCCGCCTCGTGCGGACGGAAGGCCGTATTGCCGGCCAACGGGATGGCGCGGATGCGAGTTAGCGGCCAGTCGAATTGTGCGGCGATCTCGCGCCGTGAGAATTCCGAAACAGTCAGGATCAGCTGCGCGCGTCGCAGCGAAAGCTGCAGTTCCTTGCGCATGTAGCGCACCCGATCGGCACGATGGCAGTCGGCCCATCGATAGATGGAGACATCGTGAAAAGTGGCGACGCAAGGACCATCAAAGGCCGGCAGATAGTAGTTGCAGCCATGGAACAGGGCCGTTGCCTGGCCGCGCAGGGCCCGCGCCTTGGACGCGTTGTGTAGATGCCGATACACGTCGACGGCCGGCTGCACGCGCGAGAGCCGGTCGCGAAGCCATGGCACCAGCGCCGGTGCAGGTCCCGGCGCCGGCAAGTCGTCGCGCAGTTGCCTGCCGTGCAGGAAGCGCAGCGACTGGATCTGTGGCAGCGCGGCCAAGTGCGTGGCCAGTTCCAGCGTGTAACGGCCGACGCCAGTCAGTGGATAGCGGATCGAGTCCGTCGCCAGGATCACCCGCATCGTGGCCCCGGACGCGCGTGCCACGCGGCGTGTTCAGTGAGACACCGCGGACCGGTCGCGGGTACGACGGCCGGGCATGGCGCAATCACCAACGACGCAGCGCCTGCGGTAAGCGTCGGCTTGTCGCTGCGTGGAAGGGAGTGCCGGCGCATCCTGGTTCCTGCTGATCGATGGCGGAGTCTAGAACGTGCGCTGGCCGGAGGGCGAGTCGCGCGATCATGCCTGACTGCCGGGCGCCAAGGTAACCGGAGCGGGGCTCGTCTCGTCCTTCGACACCCATTTGTACCTGAGGTCGGGGAATCAAAGACAAGCCACGCGCGCACGGGGCCCTTTATCTCTGGATCAAGGCATACGCGCAGGCGCCGCGGTGGCGGCGGCGGAACTCTCCCACGAAAGTCCCATCGCTGCGATTGGCCGAAAAGGCTGCGAGGGCAGCTCCCACCTCAAAGAACGCTATTCCGGGTCGTAGTCCAGGTTTGAAGCCAGCCAGCGTTCGGCCTGGGCCAGCTCCACGCCCTTGCGCCGGGCGTAGTCGGCGACCTGTTCCTTGGAGACGCGGCCGACGACGAAGTACTGCGCGCCGGGGTGGCTGAAGTAGTAGCCGCTCACCGCCGCGGTGGGCAGCATGGCGAAGCTCTCGGTCAGGGTCATGCCGGCGTTCCGGGGGGCGTCCAGCAGCTCGAACAGCAGGCCCTTCTCGCTGTGCTCCGGGCAGGCCGGATAGCCGGGGGCAGGGCGGATGCCGCGGTACTTCTCGGCGATCAGCGCGGCGTTGTCGAGCGCTTCGTCGGCCGCATAGCCCCAGAACTCGGTGCGCACGCGCTGGTGCAGGCGTTCGGCCAGGGCCTCGGCCAGGCGGTCGGCCAGGGCCTTGAGCAGGATGGCGTTGTAGTCGTCGTGGGCGGCCTCGAAGCGCGCCACGTGCGGCTCGATGCCGATGCCCGCGGTCACCGCGAACGCGCCGATCCAGTCCTGCTTGCCGCTGTCCTTGGGCGCGATGAAGTCGGCCAGGCAGAAGTCCGGACGATCGGCCGGCTTGTCGACCTGCTGGCGCAGGAAGCGCAGGAAGTGCCGGGATTGGGGATTCGGGATTGGGGATGGCTGCGGTGAATCCCCAGTCTCCAATCCCGGGTCCCGGTGGTCCCCCACGACCACCTCGACATCATCGCCCACGCTGTTGGCCGGCCACAGGCCGAACACGGCCTTGGCGGTCAGCCATTTCTCCGCGACGATCTGCTTGAGCATCGCCTGTGCATCACGGAACAGCTCGCTGGCCTGGGCGCCGACCACGGCGTCGGTCAGGATGGCCGGATACTTGCCGAACAGCTCCCAGGCGTTGAAGAACGGCGTCCAGTCGATGCAGTCCACCAGCTCGGCCAGCGGATAGTCGTCCAGCACGGTGATACCCAGGCGCCTGGGCGCCGGTGGCGTGTAGTGGTCCCAGCCGCCGTCGAACTTCTGACCGCGTGCCTTGGCTAACGTGACCAGGCGCTTGGCGTCGCCGCGATTCTTGTGGCGCTCGCGGATCTCGGCGTAGTCGGCGTCGTTGGCGGCGACGAAGGCGCTGCGCATGTCGCGCGAGATCAGCGACTGCGCCACGCCCACCGCGCGCGAGGCGTCCTTGACCCAGATCGTCGGCGCGCTGTAGTGCGGGTCGATCTTCAGCGCGGTATGCGCGCGCGAGGTGGTGGCGCCGCCGATCATCAGCGGCATCTCGAAGCCCTGGCGCTGCATCTCGCGCGCCACGTGGGTCATCTCCTCCAGCGAGGGCGTGATCAGGCCGGACAGGCCGATGATGTCGGCGTTCTCGGCACGGGCGCGGTCCAGGATGGTCTGGGTCGGCACCATCACGCCCAGGTCGACCACGTCGAAGTTGTTGCAGGCCAGGACCACGCCGACGATGTTCTTGCCGATGTCGTGCACGTCGCCCTTGACCGTGGCCATGATGATCTTGCCGTTGGACTTGCCCACATCGCCGGTGCGCAGCTTCTCCTCTTCGATGAAGGGCAGCAGATAGGCCACCGCCTTCTTCATCACCCGCGCGGACTTCACCACCTGGGGCAGGAACATCTTGCCGGCGCCGAACAGGTCGCCGACCACGTTCATGCCGTCCATCAGCGGGCCTTCGATCACATCCAGCGGACGCGCGGCCTGGGCGCGCGCCTCCTCGGTGTCGGCCTCGACGTAGGCATCGATGCCGTTGACCAGCGCGTGGGCGAGGCGGTCGCGCACCGACTTCTCGCGCCAGGCCAGGTCCTCGACCCGCTTCTCGCCCTTCTTGCCCTTGTAGCGTTCCGCGATTTCCAGCAGGCGCTCGGTGCCGTCCTTGCGGCGGTTGAGGATCACATCCTCCACGCGCTCGCGCAGCTCCGGGTCCAGGTCGTCGTAGATCGGCAGCGCGCCGGCGTTGACGATGCCCATGTCCATGCCGGCCCTGATGGCGTGGTACAGGAACACCGAGTGGATCGCCGCGCGCACCGTCTCGTTGCCGCGGAAGGAGAAGGACACGTTGGACACGCCGCCGGACACGTGGCAGTGCGGCAAGGTGTCCTTGATGATGCGCGTGGCCTCGATGAAGTCCACCGCGTAGTTGTCGTGCTCCTCGATGCCGGTGGCCACGGCGAAGATGTTGGGATCGAAGATGATGTCCTCGGGCGGGAAGCCGACCCGCTCGGTGAGGATGCGGTAGGCGCGTGTGCAGATCTCGACCTTGCGCGCGCAGGTGTCGGCCTGGCCGGTCTCGTCGAAGGCCATCACCACCGCGGCGGCGCCGTAGCGCAGCACCTTGCGCGCGTGTTCGATGAAGGCGTCCTCGCCTTCCTTCAGCGAGATCGAGTTGACCACGCCCTTGCCCTGCAGGCACTGCAGGCCGGCCTCGATCACGCTCCACTTGGAGCTGTCCACCATCACCGGGATGCGGGCGATGTCCGGCTCGGAGGCGATCAGGTTGAGAAAGCGCACCATCGCCTTCTCCGAGTCGATCAGGCCCTCGTCCATGTTGACGTCGAGGATCTGCGCGCCGTTCTCCACCTGCTGGCGGGCGACCTCCACCGCCTCCTCGTAGCGCTCCTCCTTGATCATCTTGCGGAACTGCGCGCTGCCGGTGACGTTGGTGCGTTCGCCGACATTGACGAACAGCAGCTGCGGGGTGATGACCAGCGGTTCCAGGCCGGACAGGCGGGTGTAGCGGGGCGAGGGTGCAGCAGTGGACATCACCAGACCTTGTAAATCTGTCCGGTCTGCACGCCCTCGATGCTGCGCTGGAAGGCCAGCGCCGCGCGGGCGGCGGGGACCGGCTCGAAACCGGGGAAGAAATCGGCGTAGGCGTCCCACGCCTCGGCCAGGACCGTGGGGCTGACCGCGTTGATGCGCAGGCCGCGCGGCAGTTCGCAGGCCGCCGCGCGCACGAAGCCCTCCACCGCCGCGTTCACCGCGGTGGCGTTCACGCCCTGGGCGATCGGTTGTTCGGCCAGGATGCCGGTGGTCAGCGTGATCGAGCCGCCGTCGTTGAGATGCCGCTGGCCCAGCAGCGCCAGGCGCACCTGGCCGAGCAGCTTGTCCTGCAGGCCGCTGTCGAACTGGGCCGCGGTCATCTGCGCCAGCGGGCCGAAGTGCACGTTGCCGGTGGTGGAGACGATGGCGTCGAGGCGGCCCACGCGTTCGAACAGCGCCAGCACGCTGGCCTCGTCGCGCAGGTCGACCGGGTGGGTAGCGTCGTGGCGCGAGGCGGCGATCACCTCATAGCGCGGCGCGAGCAGAGCCTGCACGGCACGACCGAGCGTGCCGCTGGCCCCGATGAGCAGGACCTTCTTCATGACCATCTCAGGCCGCCTGCGCCAGGCGCCGCGGCAGCTGGCGCGGCGCGATGCCGGCCACGGCCTCGGCGATGGCGCGGATGTGATCCGGCGAGGTGCCGCAGCAGCCGCCGACCAGGTTGAGCAGGCCGGCGGTGGCGAACTCGTGCAGCGTCTCGGCCATTTCCTCCGGCGTCTCGTCGTACTCGCCGAAGGCGTTGGGCAGGCCGGCGTTGGGATGCGCGCTGACATAGCAGTCCGCCACGGTCGCCAGTGTCTCCACGTGCGGGCGCAGATCCTTGGCGCCCAGCGCGCAGTTCAGGCCGATCGACAGCGGGCGGGCGTGCATCAGCGAGGTGTAGAACGCCTCGGCCGTCTGCCCGGACAGCGTGCGCCCGGAGGCGTCGGTGATGGTGCCGGAGATCATCACCGGCAGCCGCGCGCCGCGCCCGTCGAAGGCTTCCTCGATGGCGAACAGCGCGGCCTTGGCGTTGAGCGTGTCGAAGATGGTCTCGACCATCAGCGTGTCGGCGCCGCCGTCGATCAGGCCTTCCACCGCCTCGCGATAGGTCTGGCGCAGGGCCTCGAAACTGGTGTTGCGAAACCCCGGGTCGTTGACGTCCGGGCTGATCGAAGCCGTGCGGCTGGTCGGCCCCAGCACGCCGATCACGAAGCGCGGCTTGTCCGGGGTTATGGCCTCGATGGCGTCGCAGCACTGGCGGGCGATGCGCGCGCCTTCCTTGTTCAACTCGTAGACCAGGTGTTCCAGGTGATAGTCTGCCTGGCTGACGGCGGTGGCGTTGAAGGTATTGGTCTCCAGCAGGTCGGCGCCGGCCTCCAGGTAGGCCGTGTGCACGCCGGCGATGACCTGCGGATTGCTGAGCAGCAACAGGTCGTTGTTGCCCTTGAGGTCGTGGCCATGGTCGCAACCCGGCCCATGCGCGTGATCCTGCACCTGAAGGCTGTCGAAGCCACCGGCGAAGCGCTCGCCGCGGTAGTCGGCCTCTTCCAGCCTGTGGCGCTGGATCATGGTGCCCATCGCGCCATCGATGATCAGGATGCGGCTGGCCAGCGCGTCCAGCAGCAGCTGGGTGCGGGCCGGGTTGAGCCAGGGCAGGGATTGGGTGGTACTCATGCGGCGCTCCTCACGGCTTGATGCCGGTCAGCGAGATGACTTCGAAATGCGGCGGGCGGCGTTCGCGCGTGACCACCTGCAGGCTGGCCACCTGCAGCCCGCTCTTCTCGGCGAACCTGCGCAGCTCGGCGTCGGTGAAGCCCAGATTGACGTGGCCGTAGGCGTTGACCACCGACTGGTGCTCGTGCCGGCCCAGGCTGGACAGCAGCAGCTTGCCGCCCGGGCGCAGCACGCGCGCGGCCTCGGCCACGGCCTTGGCCGGGCGCTGCGAATAGGTCAGCGCATGCATCAGCACCACCAGGTCGAAGGTGCCGGCCTCGAACGGCAGGGCATGCATGTCGCCTTCGCGCACCTCCACATTGGGGAAGCGGCGCAGGCGTTCGCCCGCGGCGGCGACCACACGCGCACTGGTATCCACGCACACGTAGCGGTGCGAATGCGGCGAGAGCAGCTCGGCCAGCACGCCGTCGCCGGAGGCGATGTCGAGCACGTCGCCGGTGTGCAGCAGCGGCAGGGCGGTGCGCGCCAGCGCCTCCCAGGTGCGGCCCGGCGAATAATGGCGCTCCATGTCGCCGGCCACGCTGTCGGCCCAGTTCTGGGTAGCGGCGCGTGCGGCCAGCACCTCGGCCACGCGCTCGGCGTCCTGGCGCAGCAGCGGGTCGTCGCTGCCGGCGCGCAGGCTGCGCCACAGCTCGCGCTGGGCCGGATCCAGGTTGTCCTCGTCGAAGCGGTAGTAGGCGGACACGCCGGCGCGGCGGTCGCGCACCAGGCCCGAATCCTTGAGCTTGGCCAGATGCGTGGACACCCGCGGCTGGGCCAGCCGGGTGATGGCCGACAGCTCGGCCACGGTCAGCTCCTCGCCGGCTAGCAGGGCCAGCAGACGCACGCGGGTGGCGTCGGCGAAGACCTTCAGGCGCGCCGACCAGGCTTCCAGATCCATATTTATCTCTATATCAAGATATGGAGATATTTTGCCGACGCTGCCGCTCCCGGTCAATTCCATACGCAACCGCATGGTGGTTCGCTACAATCGTCGCCATCACCCAATGGGAGGGGAACGACCGTGGATTTCGGATACACCGACGAGCAGCTGATGATCCAGGATGTGGCCCGCCGCATCGCCCAGGAAAAGATCGCGCCCAGCGCCGAGCACTTCGACAAGACCGGCGAGTTCCCGCTGGAGAACATCCAGTTGCTGGGCGAGAACGGCCTGATGGGCATCGAGGTGCCGGACGAGTACGGCGGCGCCGGCATGGACCCGATCAGCTACGTGCTGGCGATGATCGAGGTGGCGGCCGGCGACGGCGCGCACTCGACCATCATGTCGGTCAACAATTCGCTGTACTGCACGGGCCTTTTGAAGTTCGGCAGCGAGGAACAGAAGCAGACCTATGTGCGCGCCATCGCCGACGGCAGCCGGATCGGCGCCTTCGCCCTGACCGAGCCGCAGTCCGGCTCCGATGCCACGGCCATGCGCTGCCGCGCGGTGCGGCAGGCCGACGGCAGCTTCGTGATCAACGGCAAGAAGAGCTGGATCACCTCGGGGCCGGTGGCCAAGTACATCGTGCTGTTCGCCATGACCGACCCGGACAAGGGCGCGCGCGGCATCACCGCCTTCATCGTCGACACCGACAGGGCGGGCTTCCACCGCGGCAAGACCGAGCCCAAGCTCGGCATCCGCGCCTCGGCCACCTGCGAGATCGAGTTCGCCGACTACGTGGCCCAGCCGGTCGAGGTGATCGGCGAGGAAGGGCAGGGCTTCAAGATCGCCATGGGCGTGCTGGACGCCGGCCGCATCGGCATCGCCTCGCAGGCCATCGGCATCGCCCGCGCCGCCTACGAGAAGACCGTCGAGTACGTGAAGGAGCGCAAGGCCTTCGGCGCGCCGATCGGCACCTTCCAGATGACCCAGGCCAAGATCGCCGACATGAAGTGCAAGCTGGATGCGTCGCTGCTGCTGACCCTGCGCGCCGCGTGGCTCAAGGGCCAGGGCAAGCCCTTCAGCAGCGAGGCGGCCATCGCCAAGCTCACCGCCTCGGAGGCGGCGATGTGGATCACCCACCAGGCCGTGCAGATCCATGGCGGCATGGGGTACTCCAAGGAAATGCCACTGGAGCGCTACTTCCGCGACGCCAAGATCACCGAGATCTACGAGGGCACCAGCGAGATCCAGCGCCTGGTGATCGCGCGCGCGGAGACCGGGCTGCGCTGAAGGCCGCGCCGGGCGCTGGGCGCCCCTGGCGCGCCGGCGGCTTTGCATTTGTAGTCGGCACCAAAGCTCCGACCGTCGTTCCCGCGCACGCGGGAACCCAGGGACTTTCGCGAGGGCAGGCGCAAGGCACTGGATTCCCGCGTTCGCGGGAATGACGGGTCTAGTTGATGCTTGCTGACTCAAAATTCAGGAATCACGTGCGGCGCCTTTCACAAGAGAGAGGCCGGCCGCTTGGCACCACCGTGGGAGCCGCCATCGCGGCGATGAAGCTTTCCCGGTAAAGCCCCTCGCCGCCATGGCGGCTCCCACCAAGCAAGACCGACCCCAAGCAACACCCGGCCCCAAACAAGAAGCCCCGGCATCACCGGGGCTTCTTGGGTTTCAGGACCTCAAAGCAGGCGATCAGTGACCGCCATGCCCCTGCGGGGTGTCCTGACGCGGCGGCTGGCCGTCCTGCTCGCCGTCCTGGTGCGAGGCCAGGTATTCCTTGGAGGGCTCGTCCATCTTGTCGCCCAGCAGGCGCCGCACCACGATGAAGAACATCGGGATCAGCAGCAGACCCAGCACCGTGGCGAACACCATGCCGCCGATCACGCCGGTGGAGATGGCGTGGCGGGCGTTGGCGCCGGCGCCGCTGGACAGGGCCATCGGCACCACGCCCATGATGAAAGCGAAGGAGGTCATCAGGATCGGGCGCATGCGCAGGTGCGCGGCGTTGACGATGGCGTCGTGCAGCGTGCGGCCCTGCGCGCGTTCCATCACCGCGAACTCCACGATCAGGATCGCGTTCTTCGCCGCCAGGCCGATCACGGTGATCAGGCCGATCTGGAAGAAGATGTCGTTGGACAGGCCGCGCAGCATGGTGAAGGCCAGCGCGCCCAGGGCGCCCAGCGGCACCACCAGCAGCACCGAGACCGGGATCGACCAGCTCTCGTACAGCGCCGCAAGGCACAGGAACACCACCACCAGCGACAGCACCAGCAGCAGGGTCTGGCTGTTGCCTGCCAGGATTTCCTGGTAGCTCATGCCCGACCAGTCGAAGCCGAAGCCGGCCGGCAGCTTGTCGCGCACGATGCCTTCCATGGTGGCCATGGCCTGGCCCGAGGAGCTGCCCGGCGCCGGCGAACCGTTGATGTTGACCGCCGAATAGCCGTTGTAGCGCGCCAGCGACGGCGGCAGCGAGGCCCAGCTGGTCGACACCACGTTGGACAGCGGGATCATCGACGGATTGCCCTGCGCATCGCTCTCGGTGCTGCTGGGCACGTAGAACTGTTCCAGCGACTCAGGACCGGTGCGGAAGGGCGCGTCGGCACGCATGTTCACGCGCTTGATGCGGCCACCGTAGAAGAAGTCGTTGACGTACACCGGCGCCAGCATCAGCTGGATCGAGGTGTAGATGTCGCTGACCGACAGGCCCATCGACTGCGCCTGCACGCGGTCGACCTTCAGCTGCAGCTGCGGGGCGTTCTCCAGCGTGTTGGGGCGCACCTGCATCAGCGACTTGTCCTGCGAGGCGATGCCCAGCAGCTGGTTGCGCGCGGCCATCAGCGCATCCTGGCCGGCGCCGGTGCGGTCCTGCAGCCACATGTCGAAGCCGCCGAACTGGCCCAGGCCCTGGATGGTCGGCAGGTTGACCACGAAGATCTGCGCGCCCTTGATGCCCTGCAGCGCGCCGTTGGCCTGGCCGATGAACTGCGTGGCCACCGGGCGATCGTCCCAGGGCTTGAGGCGGATGAAGGCCATGCCCACGTTCTCACCCTGGCCCAGGAAGCTGAAGCCGGTGATCTGCATCATGCCTTCGAAGCCATCCAGCTTGCCCAGCGTGCCGCGGATCTGGTCCATGACCTCGTTGGTCTTCTGCATCGGCGTCCCCGGTGGGGTCTGCACGATGGCCAGCGCGTAGCCCTGGTCCTCCTCGGGGACGAAGCTGGTGGGGATGCGCGTGAACAGGAAACCGGTCAGCACCACCAGCACGGCGAACAGCAGCATCCAGCGTGGCGCGTGGCGCACCTGCCGGCCGATCATCCCCACATAGCCCTTCTCGGTCTTGCCGTAGTACTTCTCGAAGGTGCGGAAGACGATGTTCTTCTTCTTCTCGTGGCTGTTCTCATCGTGCTGCTTGAGGAAGCTGGCGCACAGCGAAGGGGTGAAGCCCAGCGCCAGGAACGCCGAGAAGCCCATCGAGATGGCGATGGTCAGCGCGAACTGCTTGTAGATCTCGCCCGAGGCGCCGCCCTGCAGGGCCGAGGGGATGAATACGGCCGCCAGCACCACGGTGATGGCCACCACCGCGCCGGTGATCTGCTCCATCGCCTTGATCGTGGCCTCGCGCGGCGGGAGCTTCTCCTCGGCCATGATGCGCTCGACGTTCTCGATCACCACGATCGCATCGTCCACCACGATGCCGATCGCCAGCACCATGGCGAACATGGTCAGCTGGTTGATGGTGAAGCCGATGATGTCCAGGCCCATGAAGGTGCCCAGCAGCGCCACCGGGATCACCAGGGTGGGGATGATCGTCGCGCGGAAGTTCTGCAGGAAGATCAGCATCACCAGGAAGACCAGGATGATGGCCTCGATCAGCGTGTGGACCACTTCCTCGATGGAGATCTTGACGAAGGTGGTGGTCTCGTACGGCGTGAACCAGGTGACGCCCGGCGGGAAGCTGGCCGCCAGGTCGTTCATCTTGGCCTCGACCGCCTCGTACACGCTCAGCGCGTTGGCGCCGGGCAGCAGCTGGATGGCGAAGGCGCCGACCGGCTTGCCGTTGTACTTGGTGTCAAAGCCGTAGTTCTGCGCGCCGAAGGCCACCCGCGCGACGTCCTTCAGGCGCACGGTCGCACCGTCGTTGTCCGCGCGCAGGATGATGTTCTCGAACTGCTCGGGCTCGGTGAAGCGGCCCTCGGCCGAGACCGTGACCTGGAAGGCCTGGCCTTCCGGCGCCGGGTCCGAGCCCATCGAGCCCGCAGCGAACTGCACGTTCTGCGCCTTGACCGCCGCCAGCACCTGGCTGGCGGACATGTTGTAGCCCTGCAGCTTCAACGGGTCCAGCCAGATGTTCATGGCGTACTCGGAACCGAAGTGCTGGGTGCTGCCCACGCCCGGCACGCGCGAGATCTGGTCGAGCACGCGCGAGGCGATGATGTCGTTGAGGTGGTTGCGGTCGATCGAGGCGTTCTCGGACTGCACGCCGACCACCATCAGGAAGCCGGCGTTGGCCTTGGCCACCACCACGCCCTGCGCGGTCACCTCACTGGGCAGGCGCGGCTGGGCCAGCGACACCTTGTTCTGCACCTGCACCTGGGCGATGTCCGGATTGGTGCCGGTCTCGAAGGTCAGGGTGATCGTGGCGCGGCCCGAGGAGCTGGACGTCGAGCTGAAGTACAGCAGATTGTCGATGCCGGTTAGCTGCTGCTCGATCACCTGGGTGACCGAACGTTCGGTGGTGCTCGCGCTGGCGCCGGGGTAGGTCGCCTGCACCGTGATCTGCGGCGGCGCCACGTTGGGGTAGGACTCGATACCCATATTGAGGATCGAGATCACGCCGGCCAGCGAGATCAGGATCGCGACGACCCAGGCGAAGACCGGGTGATTGATGAAGAACTTGGGCATGGGGGTGAATCCTTACTTGGCCTGGTCTTGCGCAGGCTGCTGGGTGTCGCCCTGCTTGGCGTCGGCGCCCGCGGCGGCGGGCTGCTGGGGCTTGCCGCCGGCCTGCTGCTGGCTCGCCGCCAGGGCCTGCGCATAGGGCACGGCCTTGACCTGGCCGCCTTCCTTGGCCTTCTGCAGGCCGACGCCGATCACGCGGTCGCCGGTCTTCAGGCCGCCGGTAACGACCCACTTGTGATCCACCGAGGTGGTTTCCATCTGCACGTCCTTGCGCACGACCTTGCCGTCGGCACCGACGACCAGGGCGTAGGCGCCGTTGGTGTCGCGCTGGATGGCCTCCTGCGGCACCAAGTACACGCCGCTGCGCGTGCCCAGGTCGGCCTCGACGGTGACGAAGCTGCCGGGCAGCAGCGCCTTGTCGGGGTTGGGCACGGTGGCGCGCAGCGAGACCGTGCCGGTGGCCTGGTCGACCACCACGTCGGAGAAGCCCAGCGTGCCGACCTGGTCGTAGACCTGGCCGTTGGGAAGCTTGATCTTGACCTTGGTGTCCTTGGTGTCGGTCAGGCTGACGCTGCCCTGGCCCTGGGCCTGGCGCAGCGACTGCAGCTCGGAGGAACTCATGGTGAAGTTGACGTAGAGCGGATCGATCTGGTCCACGGTGGTCAGCAGAGTCACGCCCTCGGCGCCGACCAGCGCGCCCTCGGTGACCTGCTGCTTGCCGGCGCGGCCGGAGATCGGCGCGGTGACGTTGGCATAGCCCAGGTTGATCTGGGCGTTGGTCACCGCGGCCTTGGCCTGCTGCAGGGCGGCCGCGGCGCTGCGCTCGGCGGCCTCGGCGTCGTCCAGGTCGGACTGGGACACGTACTGCTGCGGCGCCAGCTTGCGGGCGCGCTCGGCGGCGATGTGCGCGTTGGTGTAGGTGGCCTGGGCCGAGGCCTGCTGGCCCTGGGCCGAGCTGAGGTCGGCCTGCAGCGGCGCCGGGTCGATCTTGAACAGCACCTGGCCTTCCTTCACGTCGGTGCCTTCCTCGTAGACGCGCTTGAGCAGCACGCCGGGCACGCGGGCACGCACGTCGGCGCTGCGCACCGGCGCCAGGCGACCGCTGAGCGCGCGGGTCAGCGGCACGCTGGTCGGCTGCACGTCGATCACGCCCACTTCCGGCGGCGGCGGAGCCTGCTGCTCCTCCTTCTTGCAGGCGGCCAGGGCCAGCATGAGAGCGAGGCTGAGCAGGAGCGGGCGGGTTGGGGCGGTCATGGAAGAGGGCTCCGGAAAAACTGAAGGGTGGTGAGGTGGCAGGAAGTGGGCAGCGCTAGCAGCGGCAGCGGGCGGCGTGTGCGTCGGGCGCGAAGGCGCGCAGGAAGGCCTCGACCGCCCGGCTCGCCCAGGCGCGGCGCGCGGCGGGCAGTCGCTGCGGCTCGGCGAAGCGCACGCGCTCCAGGTCCAGACCGAGCAGCATGCCGAACAGCAGTTCGGCCGACGCGTGCGGATCGTCATGCCTCAGCAGGCCGGCCTGCATGGCCTGGGACAGCCACTGGGCCAGATGCTGATGCAGGCGCTCGCCGCCATCGCGCCAGATGCCGCGGGCTTCGTCGGGGAACTGCGGCGACTCGGCGCTGAACAACCGACAGGCCGCGACCACGTCGGGCTCGGCCAGCCGCTCAAGATATTCCTCGGCGAAGGCCAGCAGCGGCGCTCGCACGCCATCCTCGAAACTTCCCAGCCGCGCGGTGGTCAGCTGCAGCTGCTCGTGCATCAGATCCCGCAGCAGCGCGTGCTTGCTGCCGAACTGCGAATACAGCGTCTGCTTGGAGCAGCCGGCGCGCTGGGCGAGCGCATCCATGCTCACGCGAAAACCTTGCTCGGCCATCAGGGCGCGCATGGCAGTAAAGACCCGCTGGCGTCGCTCGGCTGCGGTCGGAGTGGCGTCAGACAGGCTCATGGGGGCTGGACTATACCGTCCAGTTCAGAATTTGAATACCCCGAAAATGCAGTCGCGACGCGGTTTATCCGCGCTTGTGAAGATCGAGTGATGGGGCGGTGACGGGATCGACATGCAATGACCGTTTATCCGCGCGTCGAGCAAACGCGTCAGCACCTGACGCACGGCTTACAAGGCTTGCAAACACGCTGGAAGTGTGAGCAATCGGCATGCGCTCAAGTCGATTGATCATGATGCCGCGCAACACGAAGGTTTAAGAGAGCAGGCCTACAATGCGCGATTAACTTCCTCGATGTAAGCGACTGTATGAGCACCACCGGCAGCAGGCTCCGCAATAAATCCGCTTCGACCTCCAAGGCCGCCTCGGCCCCGCCCTCAGGCAAGTCCAGCAGCAAGCCCGCCAAGGCCATCGCGCCGTCGGCCAAGCCCGTTCCCGCAACCCCGCCCAAGCCGCGCGCCACGAAGGCCGGCGCGTCCACCCCAGCGTTCTCGCTGCAGCCCATCCACGACGCCTTGAAGACGCTGGTGCCCAACGCCAAGCGCGAGCAGGCCAAGGTCTTCGCCGATGCCTTCTACCGGCGCATGGAGCAGGACGAGTTCCCGCACCACAGCGCGCAGGGCTGGGCCGCGATGGCGGTGGACATGCTGGAGTTCGCGCGCGTGCGCAAGCCCGGTACGGCCAATGTGCGCGTGTTCAACGCCAGCGCCAAGGCCAACGGCTGGGAGTCCTCGCACTCGGTACTGCAGATCGTCAACGACGACATGCCCTTCCTGGTCGATTCGGTGAGCATGGCCCTGGCCGGCATGGGCGTGGGCGTACATGTGCTGGGCCATCCGGTGGTGCGCTTCGAGCGCGACAAGTCGGGCAAGGCCACGGCGGTGGGCGAGGGCAAGGCCGAGTCGCTGATGATGCTGGAGATCGACCGCCAGCCGGCCGAGGCGATGCCGCGCATCGAGGCCGAGATCCGCCGCGTGCTGGCCGAGGTGCGTCAGATCGTCGGCGACTGGAGCGCGATGCGCGAGAAGATGCTGGCCGTGGCCGAGGACCTGGCCACGCGCCGCATGCCGGTCTCCGATGGCATGCGCCGCGAGACGCAGGAATTCCTGCAGTGGGCCGCCAACGACCACTTCACCTTCTTCGGCTATCGCGAGTACCGCGTGCAGAAGCAGGGCGGCGAGGAAGTGCTGGTGCCGCAGGAGGACACCAGCCTGGGCCTGATGCGGGGCCATGCCTCGGGCAAGCCGCGCGCGGTGCGCTCGCTGGCCGCCAACCTGCTCAACGAGGCCGGCGAAGCCGAGGCGATGATCCTGACCAAGACCAATGCGCGCGCCACGGTGCATCGCAAGGGTTACATGGACTACATCGGCGTGCTGTCCTTCGACGCCAACGGCCGCATCACCGGCGAGCAGCGCTTCCTGGGCCTGTTCACCTCCAGCGCCTACAACCGCCGCCCGTGGGAGATCCCGCTGGTGCGCGAGCGCCACGAGCACGTCATGCGCCAGTCCGGCCTGTCGCCCAACAGCCATAGCGGCAAGGCGCTGCGCCATATCCTGGAGACGCTGCCGCGCGAGGAACTGTTCCAGTCGCGCCAGGACGAGCTGGCGCGCACCGCGATGGGCATCCTGGGCCTGCAGGAGCGCGTGCGCAGCAAGCTGTTCCTGCGCCGCGATCGCTACGGGCGTTTCTGGTCGGCGCTGGTCTACGTGCCGCGCGACCGCTTCAACACCCAGCTGCGCCTGCGCATCGAGACGCTGATGAAGGAGGCCCTGCACGGCGACGCGGTCGACACCACCGTGCAGCTGGGCGAATCGCCGCTGGCGCAGCTGCACCTGACCGTGCGCCCGCGCCCGGGCGAGGAGGTCAGCGTCGATGCGGCCGAGCTGGAGTCGCGCCTGTCGCATCTGCTGCGCAACTGGCAGGACGACCTGCGCGAGACGCTGATCCAGCGCCACGGCGAGGCGCGCGGGCTGGCGCTGGCGTCCAGCTTCGGCCGGGCGCTGCCGCAGTACTACATCGAGAACGTCTCCACCGAGCTGGCCGCCGACGACGTCGAGCGCCTGGCCCAGCTCAAGGACGCCGACGACCTGCGCCTGAGCCTGTACCGCTCGCCGCGGCACCGCGCCGGCGAGGGCGCGCTGCGCCTGAATCTCTATCACTTGGGCATCGACATCCCGCTGTCCGACGCGCTGCCGCTGATGGAGAACATGGGCCTGCGCGTGATCTCCGAACATCCCTTCCGCCTCGATCTGGACGGGCGCGTGGCCTATATCCAGGAGTTCGAGGTCGAGCCGGCCGGCGGCGACATCGACGTGGCCGCGCGCGCGGAGGATTTCGACGAGGCCTTCGCCCGCGTCTGGCGCGGCGATGCCGAGAACGACCGCTTCAACCGCCTGGTGCTGCGTGCCGGCCTGAGCTGGCGCCAGGTCGCGGTGCTGCGCGGTTACACCAAGTACCTGCTGCAGACCGGCGTGCCGTTCACCCAGGCCTCGGTCGAGGACACGCTGGGCCGCTACCCGCTGCTGGCCGCGCTGCTGGTGCGGCTGTTCGAGGTGCGCTTCGACCCGACGCTGGACGGCAAGGCCAAGGCGCGCGACAGCAAGCGTGCGCAGGACGCGGCGCAGGCGCTGCTGGCCCTGGCCGACACGGCCGACGAGGACACGCACAAGGCGCTGCAGGCCCTCGCACAGGCGGCCACCCAGTCGCGCGACGCGCAGACCGAGGCCGTGCATGCGGCCATGCTCAAGCTGCTCGACGGCGTCTCCAGCCTGGACGACGACCGCATCCTGCGCAGCCTGATGGGCACCATCGAGGCCACGCTGCGCACCAGCTACTACCAGGTCGACAAGGACGGTGCGCCGGCGCACACGATCAGCTTCAAGTTCGATTCGGCCAAGGTGCCCGACCTGCCCAAGCCGCGCCCGTACCGCGAGATCTTCGTCTGCGGCCCGCGCGTGGAAGGCGTGCACCTGCGCTTCGGCGCGGTGGCGCGCGGCGGCCTGCGCTGGTCCGATCGCCGCGACGATTTCCGCACCGAGGTGCTGGGCCTGGTCAAGGCGCAGATGGTGAAGAACACGGTCATCGTGCCGGTCGGCGCCAAGGGCGGCTTCTACGTCAAGCAGTCGCCGGCCAGCGGCGAGCGCGACGCGGTCATGGCCGAGGGCATCGCCTGCTACAAGATGTTCATCCAGGGCCTGCTGGACATCACCGACAACATCGTCGGCGGCAAGATCGTGCCGCCGGTGGACGTGGTGCGCCACGACGCCGACGACCCGTACCTGGTGGTGGCCGCCGACAAGGGCACGGCGACCTTCTCCGATATCGCCAACGGCCTGGCCATCGACCACGGCTTCTGGCTGGGCGATGCCTTCGCCTCGGGCGGCTCGGTGGGCTACGACCACAAGGGCATGGGCATTACCGCCAAGGGCGCGTGGGAGTCGGTCAAGCGCCATTTCCGCGCCCTGGGCCGCGACTGCCAGACCCAGGACTTCACCGTGGTCGGCATCGGCGACATGTCCGGCGACGTGTTCGGCAACGGCATGCTGCTGTCCGAACACATCCGCCTAGTGGCCGCCTTCGATCACCGCCACATCTTCCTGGACCCCAACCCGGATGCGGCCAGGTCCTTCGCCGAGCGCGCGCGCATGTTCAAGCTGCCGCGCTCGTCCTGGGCCGATTACGACACCAAGCTGATCTCGGCCGGCGGCGGCGTGTTCCCGCGCACGCTCAAGACCATCCCGCTGAGCCCGCAGGTCAAGCAGGCGCTGGGGCTGGACGCGGGCGTCGCCGCGCTGTCGCCGACCGAGCTGCTCAGCGCCATCCTCAAGGCGCCGGTGGACCTGCTGTGGAACGGCGGCATCGGCACCTACGTCAAGTCCGCGCAGGAGAGCAATGCCGACGTCGGCGACCGCGCCAACAACGCGCTGCGCGTCAACGGCGGTCAGCTGCGCTGCAAGGTGGTGGGCGAGGGCGGCAACCTGGGCCTGACCCAGCTGGGCCGCATCGAGGCGGCGCAGAACGGCGTGCTGCTCAACACCGACTTCATCGACAACTCCGCCGGCGTTGACACCTCCGACCACGAGGTCAACATCAAGATCCTGCTCGACGGCGTGGTGCGGCAGAAGAAGCTCACCGAAGCGGCGCGCAACACCCTGCTGGCCAGCATGACCGACGAGGTCGGCCAGCTGGTGCTGACCGACAACTACCGCCAGAACCAGGCGCTGAGCCTGATGGAGCGCATGAGCGTCTCGCGCCTGGGCTCCAAGCAGCACTTCGTGCAGGTGCTGGAGGCGCGCGGCCTGCTGGACCGGCAGATCGAATACCTGCCCAGCGACGCCGAGTTCGCCGACCGCAAGGCGCGCGGGCTGGGCCTGACCCGGCCGGAGCTGTCGGTGCTGCTGTCCTATTCCAAGCTGGTGGCCTTCGCCGAACTGCTGCACACCGACATCCCCGAGGATCCGTACCTGTCCAAGGAGCTGCAGCGCTACTTCCCGCAGCCGCTGCAGAAGAAGTACGCCGCGCAGATGGAGCAGCACCGCCTCAAGCGCGAGATCATCGCCACCGCGGTGACCAACTCGACCATCAACCGCATGGGCGCCACCTTCCTCCTGCGCATGCAGGAGGACACCGGTCGCGACATCGGTGAGGTCGCCAAGGCCTACACCATCACCCGCGAGACGCTGGACGCGCGGGCGCTGTGGGCGCAGATCGATGCCCTGGACGGCAAGGTGGCCGAGGCGGTGCAGATCGACGCCCTGCAGGTGATCTGGAAGCTGCAGCGCAGCTTCACCCGCTGGCTGCTGACCCGCACCGGGCCGATTCCGGCCATCGCCACGGCGGTGGAGCGCTACCACGCCGGCTTCAACGACATCCGTGCGGCCGATGGCGTGCTGCCCGATTCGCTGCGCCCGGCCTACGAGGCCGCGCTAGCCGACTGGAAGGCCAAGGGCGTGCCCGATGCGCTGGCCGGCCAGCTGGCGGCCCTGCCGTACCTGGAGCCTTCGGCGGACATCATCGAACTGGCGCGTGCGCACAAGCTCTCGGCCGTGGCGGTGTCCAAGGTGTACTACCGCCTGGGCGACGCGCTGCACCTGCCGTGGCTGTTCGCGCAGATCGACGCGCTGCAGGTCGACGGCCGCTGGCATGCGGTGGCCCGTGGCGTGCTGCGCGACGAGCTCTCCGCCCACCTGCGCGCGATGACCGCGCAGGTGCTGGCCCTGCCCGGCGACAGCGCCGAGGCCAAGGTCGGGCGCTGGATGCAGCGCGACGATCCCACGCTGCGCTTCACCCGTTCCATGCTCGACGACATCGCCGCCCAGCGCACGCTGGACTACCCGACCGCCTCGGTCGCGGTGCAGCGCCTGTCGCAGCTGACCTGATCCAGGCCAGCCGAGAAAGGCACGCGGGGCCGGGTGGCGACACCTGGCCCCGCTTGTTTTTGCGTCGGTTGAAGACGCAACACGCGCCGCGGGCGGGCGCCGGGTATCCTTCACCGCATGACCGCGCCGCGCCTTGCCTTCCTCGCCAGCCATACCGAAGCCGCACAGCAGGCCCTGGCCGAACTGAGCCAGCGCTACGGCCAGCATGCCCCCGACCAGGCCGACATCCTGGTGCCACTGGGCGGCGATGGCTTCATGCTGCAGACCCTCCACCGCCACGGCCTGCTCGGCAAGCCGGTGTTCGGCATGAAGCTGGGCACGGTCGGCTTCCTGATGAACCACCACCGCGACGACGATCTGCCCGCGCGCATCGCCGCGGCCGAGCCGACCAAGCTGCGCCCGCTGGAGATGCGCGCGCAGACCGAGTCGGGCATCGAGGTGACCTCGCTGGCCTACAACGAGGTCTCGCTGCTGCGCCAGACCCGCCAGGCCGCGCAGCTGCGCGTGGATCTCAACGGCCAGACCCGCATCGAGGAGATGACCGGCGACGGCGTGCTGGTGGCCACGCCGGCCGGCAGCACGGCCTACAACTATTCCGCGCATGGCCCGATCCTGCCGCTGGGCAGCCACACCATCGCCCTGACCCCGATCGCGCCCTACCGCCCGCGGCGCTGGCGCGGGGCCATCCTCAAGGCCGACACCGAGGTGCGCATCCAGGTGCTGGACCCGTACAAGCGCCCGGTCAGCGCCACCGCCGATTCGCACGAGTTCCGCAATGTCACCGAGGTGACCATTCACGAATCGCGCACGCACACCGTGACCCTGCTGTTCGACCCGGAGCACAACCTGGAAGAGCGGATCCTGAGCGAACAGTTTCTGGTTTGAGGCGGGGCCAGCGGCAAGGACCCAGAGGCCAGAGCCCGCAAAAACACCGCGACCACTGGCAACTCGACCATTCGCAGCCACCAACCAAATCCTCCTGATCCCGAATCCCGAATCCCGAATCCCGAATCCCGAATCCCGAATCCCGAATCCCGAATCCCTGCTAGATGCCCGACAACAGTCCCCGCCTGCTCACCGTCGCCGTCACCTCGCGCGCCCTGTTCGACCTGGAGGAGAGCCACGCCCTGTGGCAGGCCGAAGGGCTGGACGCGTACGCCGCCTACCAGCGTGCGCACGAGGACGACGTGCTCGGGCCGGGCGTGGCCTTCACCGTGGTGCGCAAGCTGCTGGCGCTCAACCAGGGCGCGCCGGCCGATACGCCGCGCGTCGAGGTGATCCTGCTGTCGCGCAACTCGGCCGACACGGGCCTGCGCATCTTCAACTCGATCCAGCACTATGGCCTGGACATCGTGCGGGCCACATTTACCGCCGGCGAGCCGACCTGGCCTTACATCAAGCCGTTCGGCACCGATCTGTTCCTCTCGGCCAACCCCGATTCGGTGCGCAGCGCGCTCAGCCACGGCATCGCCGCGGCCACCATCCTGCCCAAGCCGCCGGGCGAACGCGCCGAGGAGGCCGCCGCGGCGGCGGGCGAGCTGCCGGCGGGACGGCTGTCCAACCAGCTGCGCATCGCCTTCGACGGCGATGCGGTGATCTTCGGCGACGAGAGCGAACGCATCTCGCGCGAGCAGGGCGTGGAAGCCTTCGGCCGCCACGAGCAGGAGAAGGCGCGCGAACTGCTCTCCGGCGGCCCGTTCCGCGGCTTCCTCGCCGCGCTGCATCAGCTGCAGGCCGCCTTCCCGCCCGGCGAGCACGCGCCGATCCGCACGGCCCTGGTCACCGCACGCTCGGCGCCGGCGCATGAGCGCGTGATCCGCACCCTGCGCGAGTGGGGCGTGCGTTTGGACGAGGCGCTGTTCCTGGGCGGCCGGCACAAGGGCCCGTTCCTGGCCGCCTTCGGCGCCGACATCTTCTTCGACGACTCGCAACACAACATCGACAGCGCCCATCCACACACCGCGGCGGGGCATGTGCCGCATGGGGTGGCGAACGAGAAGTGAGTGGAGAGGAGTGAGGAGTGAGGAGAAGCCTTGCCGGTGCTTTCGCTCTGCTCATTCCTCGCCTCAAAGCGGCAATCTGATATCCGTCAACTTCCACACCAGGCCCTGGCGCTCGAACACGAAGGTGATCGGGGCGCCACTGTCGGTGCGGGTGGTGGCGGTGAAACGCGAGAGCGACGCGTAGTGGTGCTCGGCACCCTTGAGCGGTTCGGCCGGCGCGGGCGGGCCGTATGTATCGCCGTTGGCGGTGTCGCCGAGGGCGCGCTTCCAGACCGAGCGTCCCTGCAGGAGCGCGGCGATGCCGGTCGGGGTGACCATGGCATCGACGCCCACGCCGGCCGCGCCGCCGGCCAGCGAGAGCGCCAGCGCGCCGAGAACGCTGGACTGCGCGTCCACGCCGGCGGCGCGGACCATGCGGTCCTGTAGCTGCGCGCGCAGATTGAGGCGCAGGGTCGGGAAGTCGACGTAACGGTCGAGCTTGCCGGTGTCCTGGTCGGCCAGCGCGTCGCGGATGCCGTGGATGGCGATGTACGGCCCGGCCGCGACGAAGCCGGCCAGCAGCAGCAAGGCCAGCAGGGGCACAGCCAGCATCCACTTTCGCATCGTGTTACCCGGCGTTTGGAGTGAGCTGAAGAGTACAGAGCGCGGCAGGTGGGGCCGTCAAGGCGCGTGGCGCGAGGGAACGCCCCGGGCTTGTGATCGAGGGCGGCCGATGAAACCATGGGCCGGTTCCATGCGAACCCGGGGATCTGCATGTCGAAGATGGGGTGGGGACTGGTGCTGGCCTTGGCCTTCAGCGGTGCGGCGACCGCGGCAGTGCCGAGCGGTCAACGGATCGAGGTCGTCGACCGCGATGTCGCGCTGTTCTGGCAGGCCTACGATCAGGTCAAGGGCCTGCCGGACAGGGCACAGCAGATCCAGGTGCTGCAGAAGACCTACCTGGATCGCGGCAGCCCGGGGCTGGCGGCCTTCGCGCTCGCCAAGGACTACGACGCGGCGACCTATGTCGATGCGATCCGCGCCTATCCGCGCTATTGGGACTCGGTGCGGCCTCGCACCGCCCTGGCCGGGGCGGCGATGGACAAGGTGCGGCACCACCTGCGGCGCTTCGCGCAGCTGTATCCGGCGCTGAAGCCGGCCGGCATCTACTTCGAGGTTGGCGCGCTGCGCTCGGCCGGCACCACGCAGGAGGACAAGGTCCTGATCGGGGTGGAAATGGCCACCGGCGATGAGCGCGTGGACCTGTCGCAGATGCCCGAACGCCTGCAGCGCTTCTTTCGCGGCTACTTCGCCAGCCGGCCGCTGGAGAACCTGGACCTGCTGGTGATCCACGAGACCGTGCACACGCAGCAGCGTGGCGCACGCGCCAGCCTGCTGGCCCAGGCGGTCTATGAGGGCGTTGCGGACTTCGTGGCCGAACAGGTGACGGGTCGTCTGCCTGACCTGCCTTACGTCGCCTACGGGCCTGCGCATGACGCCGCGATTCGCGCGGCCTTCCGCAAGGACATGGGCGGCAACGACTACAGCGCCTGGCTCTACAACAACACCGACAACGGCTTCGGCACCCGCGACCTGGGCTATTACGTCGGCTATGCCATCTGCCAGGCGAACTATCGCCGCAGCGCGGACAAGGCCAAGGCGCTGGCCGAGATGATCGAGCTGGACTATGCCGACGCCGCGGCCGTCCAGCGCTTCGTCGATGCCTCGGGCTACTTCGCGCAGGATTCCTAGCGCGCCGGCAACTTCAGAACTCCAGGTCCAGCGCCGCGCACAGATAGTCCATGAACGGACCCAGCGCGACCAGATCCGCGGCCAGGGTCTGGCGCAGCCGCGGCCCGGTCATCGTCGCATCGTCCAGCGAGCGCCAGAACACGAAGTTCTTGTGCTTGAGATCGTCGATGAACTCGAACTCGGCCGGGAACCCGCGCGGCGCACGGCTGAGCATCTCCGATTCCTCGAACTCGAAGCGCTTGCGGAAGGCCGGCGCATGCGCGGCGGCCTTCCAGGTCATCGGGTTGTCGAAGATGAACTGCCGCAGCTTGCGCAAGGTGTCGGGCTCCGGATGCCACAGGCCGGCGCCGACGAAGCTCTCGCCCGGCTGCAGGTGCACATAGAACGAGGGCGCGGGCACCTGCTTGCGGCGCTCGTGGTACAGCCGCGCGCCCTGCCAGAGCTTGTAGGGCGACTTGTCGTTGGAGAAGCGCGCATCGCGGTAGATGCGGAACAGCGAGCCGCCGACCGTCTTGGGGTCGGAGCGGAACTTGTCGCTGACCGCGGCCAGATCCGGCTGCAGGTCGGTCAGCAGGCGCAGGAACGGCTGGCGGACATGGTCCTCGTACTGCTGCTTGTGCGCGGCGAACCAGGTCTTGTCGTTGTGGCGTGCCAGCGCCTTGAGGAACTTGAAGCTGGCGTCGGAGAAATAGGGGCTCATGCAGCGAACGGGTCTCGGATCAGGTCGGCAGCGTGGCGGCCGGGCGGCTAAGGCGGCGTGCAGAGGTTACAGCCCGATCTGCAGTTCACGCCCCCAGACCTCCAGGCGGTCCAGCAGCACCTGCTTGGCGCCGTCGGTGGTGGGTTCGCCGCGCAACTGCGCGATCTGCGCGAAATAGTCGGGCAGGCTCTGCTCGGCCAGTACCGTGCCCGGCGCCAGGCGGGCGCGGCGGTAGTCGTCCCAGCGTGCGCGTTCGGCGGCGTTGAGCGTGTCGGGCCAGTTGCGTGCCCGATAGCGGAACAGCAGCTCCTGCAGCCGCCCATCCTTGAAGCCGAAGTCGCGCGTGCCAAGCTGCGCCGGCGGCGTACCACGGACCTCGGCCAGCTTGCGCCGCTCGCCCTCGGCCAGGAAGCCGTGGTACAGCGAGGCATCGGCGTCCGGCGTCTCCTGCGCGCGCTCGCTGGCGAACACCTGGCGCACCTTCTCGGCCACCGCCGGCGCATGCGCGCGCAGCAGGTCGGCCTGGGCCTGTACGGCCTCGGGGACGATGCCCAGGCGCGCGAAGTCGTCCGCGCGCAGGTAGTGCCAGGGCACCAGGGCCGGGCAGCGGTTGAGGTGCACTTCCTTAAGCGGCACGCGGCGCACGTCCTCGGGCAGGTCGCCGCGCGGGGTATAGAGCCGGTCGGCGATGTCCTGCGCATCCAGGTCCAGCAGCGCCTGGGCATCGCCGTCCAGGTCGAGCACGATGATGCGGCTGTCGATGCGCGGATGGCGCGCCACCGGCAGTACCGGCGCGGCGCACAGGCGCTGGGCCGGATAGCGCTGCGAGATGTGCAGCAGCGGCGTCATCCCGACGGTGTCCATCAGGCCGGCGGCGAAGCGCTTGTTGCGCAGCTGCAGCGCGTAGTCCCACAGGCGCGGCTGCGCGCGGCGCATGGCGCGGGCGATGCCCAGCGTGGCGCGCACGTCGGACATGGCCTCGTGCGCCTCGCCGACGCGCACGTCGTTGGCCAGGGCCAGGTGTTCGAGCTTGAACGAGGTGCCCTTGCCGTCCTCGCGCTGCGGCCAGTGCACGCCTTCCGGGCGCAGGGCATGGAACAGCCGCGCCACGTCCAGCAGGTCCCAGCGGCAGTTGCCGCCGCGCCACTCGCGCTCGTAGGGATCGAAGAAGTTGCGGAACAGCCCGTGGCGCACGAACTCGTCGTCGAAGCGCAGCGTGTTCCAGCCCAGCGTGCAGGTCTCCGGCCGCGCCATCTCCTCGAAGATGCGCGCCATCGCCTCGCACTCGCGCACCCCGTCGGCCAGCGCCTGCTGCGGGGTGATGCCGGTGATCAGCGTGGCGATGGGCGAGGGCAGCAGGTCGTCGGCCGGCTGCACGTAGAAGGTGACCGGGTCCTCGATCGGGTTCAGCGCCGCATCGGTGCGCTGGGCGGCGAACTGGGCGATGCGCGTGCGGCGCGGGTCCTGACCGAAGGTCTCCAGGTCGTAGAAGAAGAAACTCTCAGCCATTGCGGATACGGCACGACGAACGGCCGCACAGTATGCCGCCGGTGCGCACCGGCGGCCGAGCGAGCGGCTTAGAGACTGAGATCGAACCTCAGTCCCGCGACCCAGGCATTGGGCAGATCCTGCAGGCGGCCCGGCGCGTTGAACTGGTCCGGATGCATCACGTAGTGCAGGCTGGGCGCGATGCGCAGGTGCGGATTGACCGCAAAGCCATAGCTCAGCTCCATCATCGTCTGGCCGCTTTGCGGGGTGCCGACGCCGCCGGCCGCGGCGCGGGCCAGGCGCAGGTTCTCCAGCGCCGCATCGCTGTACTGCTGGCGGGTGACCACCAGCGCGACATCGTCGTGCGGGCGGCTGGCGAAGGTGCCCTTGTGCACCAGGCCGGCCTGGGCGAACCAGTCCTCGATCAGCTGGCCCGAGGTGCCCTTGAGCACGGCGCCGAACAGGGTCAGCCCGTGCGTGGCGTCCGGCCCGCTGACCTGCTGCTCGAAGCGCGCGTACACACCGGAGCGGCCATGCCGGCTGGCGTAGTCCTGGCCGCTCAGCACCGCCGGCGTGCCGGCCGCGTCGTACAGCGGATCGCGGTAGGGGGCGTTGTCCTGCCAGCCGCCCAGTTCGTACATCGCCTTGTGGCGGGCATCGGCCGAGCTCTGCCAGCCGACCGCGTAGGGCACGATCCAGCCGGTCGCCTCGCGCGTGCTCCAGCGCAGGCCGTGCTCACCGTCCTTGGCCTGGCTGGGGTCCACCTGGTATGCGCCGACGTGCACGTAGACCTGCGGCGTCACCCAGGCCTTGGCGTCGGCCATCCAGCTGGAGACCGGCCACCAGGTGAAGCTGCTGGTCCGGAACACGTAGGTCGGATTGCCGCAGGCCGAGTTGCCCTGGAAGTACTGGCACAGGTCCGAGCCCAGGAAGTGGATGTTGGCCACGCTGCGCCCGGCCTCGAGCACCAGGCGGTCGTCGAGCAGCTTCTGTTCCAGCGTCAGGTTGGCCAGGCGCGTGCCTTGGCCGCCGTAGATCTCCTGCACCGAGGTGCTGTTGCCCAGGCTGCTGTTGACCAGGTTGGTGCCATGCCGGTTGATCACATAGGCCTTGAGCGTGGCGCCGGACCAGCCGAAGGCCTTGTCCAGATCGACGTCCACACCGGCCATCGCTTGGCCCGCGTAGGCGCTGCCCGAACCCTCGCCGCCGCCGAGCATCGCGGCGGCCTCGCCGGTGTAGGACAGTTTGGGCGTCACCGCCTCCTGGGCATGGGCCAGGGGAGCGAGAGCCAGGGTGAGCGCGGCCGGCAGCACGCGATGGAGGAGGGTGGACATGCGTCGGGTTCCTGATCAGGAGAACGGCGTGGGTAAGAACGCGCGGCTGCGGCGCCGCGCGAGGCAGTCGAAGCGAAGCGGGTCGGCGCGGGCGGGTCAGCCCTTGGCCACGACCGGCTTCTTGAACAGGCGCAGGGCTACGGCCGTGACGACCACGCCCACGACCAGGGCCAGCAGGTAGGTGCCCAGGTGGGTCACCGCGTTCGGGATCGGCAGGACGAACACGCCGCCATGCGGCACCTTCAGCTCGGCGCCGGCCGCCATCGAGATCGCGCCGGCCACGGCCGAGCCCAGCACCAGGGCGGGGATGGTGCGCAGCGGATCGCGCGCGGCGTAGGGGATGGCGCCCTCGGTGACGAAGGCCAGGCCGAGCACGCCGGCCGCACCGGCGGTGCCGCGCTCCTCGGCGGTGAAGCGATTGCGGAACAGCCAGGTCGCCAGCGCGATGCCCAGCGGCGGGGTCATGCCGCCGATCATGGTCGCGGCCATCGGCGTATAGACCTGGCTGGAGATCAGCGCGGTAGAGAACGCGTAGGAGGCCTTGTTGACCGGCCCGCCCATGTCCACCGCCATCATTCCGCCCAGCAGCAGGCCCAGCAGGATGGCGCTGGTGCCCTGCATGCTGCGCAGCCACTCGGTCAGCCAGGTCAGCAGGTGCGCCACCGGCGTGCCGATCACGTACATCATCAGCAGGCCGACCAGCAGCGTGCCCAGCACCGGCAGGATCAGGACCGGCTTGAGGCCTTGCAGGCTGCGCGGCAGGCGCAGCACGCGGTTGATCCAGGCCACGCCGTAGCCGGCGACGAAGCCGGCCAGGATGCCGCCGATGAAGCCGGCGCCCATGTTCGCCGCGACCACACCGCCGATCATGCCCGGCGCGATGCCCGGCCGGTCGGCGATGGAGTAGGCGATATAGCCGGCCAGCGCCGGCACCATCAGCAAAAAGCCGCCCTTGGCGCCGATCTGCAGCAGGCTCCAGGCCAGCGTGCCGCGATTGGCATCGTCGCCCGCGTAGATGCCGCCGATGGCGAAGGCCAGCGCGATCAGCAGGCCGCCGGCGGTGACGAAGGGCAGCATGAACGACACGCCCGTCATCAGGTGCTTGTACGGGCCGGCGCTCTTGGTCTTCTCGCTCGGTGCGGCCTGCGCGGCGCCGCCGGCCTGCATGCTGGCCTCGGCCAGCGCCTTGCGGATCAGCGCCTGGCCATCGTTGATGGCCGGCTTGGTGCCGCTCTTGAACACGCGCTTGCCACCGAAGCGCGACAGCTCCACCTCGCGGTCGGCGGCGATCAGGACCACGTCGGCCTGGGCAATCTCCTCCGCGGTGAGCGTGTCCTGCGCGCCGACCGAGCCCTGAGTCTCCACGCGCAGGTGGTAGCCCAGCGCCGCGGCGGCCTGCTGCAGGCCCTCGGCCGCCATGAAGGTGTGCGCGATGCCGGTCGGGCAGGAGGTGATGGCGACGATGTGCTTGCTGGCCTGCGCCGCCGGCGCGGCGGCGGCCGCACCGACCCAGCCGGCGAGCACGCCTTCGGGATCGTCCAGCACCGCATCCAGGCCGACCTCGGTGATCGCGGCCTGGCCGAAGCGCGCGCGCTCGGCATCGCCTTCGCCGACCAGCAGCACGGCGCTGGCGCCGGCGCACTGCGCGGGCTGCAGCGCGCCGGTGATGCCCTGGTCGCTGCGGATCTCCACGGCCGGCTCCAGGCCGCGCTGACGCGCCGCCCGGCGCAACGCCTCGGCGGCGAGGACCGCCTCGGTGCTGCGCGCGCCGGCAGCGATGACCACGATGGAAGCTTGCATGGGAGAACTCCTGGGACTCTGGGATGTGCCGGGCCGCGAAGGGTCAGGCCACGCGTTCGATCCGGACCTCGCCGGCCCAGGCGCGGACCTGGGCCGGATCGAGCCGGCGGGCATCGCCGCTGTGCAGGCGGCTCATGGAAAAGGCGGTGGCCCGCTGCGCGCAGCCGGCCAGGTCGAAGGACGGCTCCAGCAGCGACGCGGCGATGCCGGCCACCATCGCGTCGCCCGCGCCGACGGTGCTGCCATCGGCCAGGCGCGGCGGCCGGGCGAGCAGGGCGCCGCTGCGGTCGAGGAACAGGGCCCCGTCGCTGCCCATCGAGATGGCGACCAGCGACACCCCGCGTGCCAGCAGGGCGCGGCCGGCGTCCAGCACCGCCTCGCGATCGTCCAGGGACTGGCCGGTCCAGGCTTCCAGCTCGTGGCGGTTGGGCTTGACCGCGAACGGCACCGATTCGCCGTCCAGCGCGGCCACCAGCGCCGGGCCGCTGCTGTCCAGCAGCACGCGCGCACCGGCCGCGTGCACCTGGGCCTGCAGCTGCGCCCAGGCGGTGGGCGGCAGGCCGGCCGGCAGGCTGCCGGACAGGACCACCGGCATCTGCGGCGCCAGCAGCGCCGCCAGGCGCTGGCCGACGGCGTTCAGGGCGCCGGCGTCCAGGCACAGGCCGGGCAGGTTGATGTCGGTGGTGCGGCCGTCGCGTTCGACCAGCTTGATGTTGGTGCGGGTCAGCCCCGGCACGCGCAGGCAGGCATCGGCGATGCCGCGCAGCTCGAACAGGCCGCGGAACACCGCCTCGTTGTCCACGCCGATCACGCCCAGCGCCGTGGTCGGCACGCCCCAGTCGGCCAGGCAGGCGGCCACGTTGATGCCCTTGCCGCCGGCGTCGTCCCGGCTGCGCCCGGCGCGGTGCACGTGGCCGGGCTCCAGCGTGTCCAGCCGAACGGTCTGGTCGATCGCCGGATTCAGGGTGACGGTCAGCACGCGTGGGCTCATGCGCCGGCTCCCTCGAGCGCGCGCACCTGGGTGGCGTCGGCGCAGGCCAGGGCCTGCCGCGCCAGCGCCTGCAGATCGGTAAGCGCCGCGGCGCGCAGCCGCGCCTTGACCGCCGGGATGTCGTTGGGCGTCATCGACAGCTCGTCCACGCCCAGGCCGGCCAGCAGGCAGGCGCCGAACGGATCGCCGGCCAGGCCGCCGCACACGCCGACCCAGCGCCCGTGCGCGCGGGCGCCTTCGACCGTGCTGTGGATGGCGCGCAGCACGGCCGGATGCAGGCTGTCGGCCTCGGCCGCCAGCTCGGGGTTCTGGCGGTCGATCGCCAGCACGTACTGGGTCAGGTCGTTGGTGCCGATGGAGAAGAAGTCGGCGTGCTGGGCCAGCAGATCGGCCTGGGCCGCCGCGGCGGGTACCTCGATCATGATGCCGATGGGCACCTGCGGGGCGTCCAGCTCGGCGCGCAGCCGCTCGCAGATGCCGCGCAGGGCGACCAGCTCGGGCACCGAGGTGATCATCGGGAACATGATCGACAGGCGCGCGCCTTGGGCGGCGGCGCGGTACAGCGCGCGCAGCTGCGGTTCGAGCAGGTCGGGACGGCGCAGCAGCAGGCGCGCGCCGCGCACGCCCAGGAACGGATTCTCCTCGTGCGGCAGCTCCAGGTGCGCCACCTGCTTGTCGCCGCCGATGTCCAGGGCACGCACGATCAGCGCGCGCCCGTCCAGCGCGGCGGCCATGGCCACATAGGTCTGGAACTGCTCTTCCTCATCCGGCGTGCTGCTGCGCTCCAGGAACAGGAACTCGGTGCGCATCAGGCCCACGCCCTCGGCGCCCTGTTCCAGCGCCAGCGGCACCTGCTCGGGCAGGTTGACGTTGGCGCCGATGTCGATGCGATGGCCATCGGTGGTCTGCGCCGGCTGCGCCCGCTGCTGGGCCTCGCGTTCGCGCACCTGGCGCTGCTCGTCGATCCAGGCGCGCGCGGCGGCCAGGTCGTTGGCCGAGGGCGACAGGTACAGGCGCCCGCTGTTGCCGTCGAGGATGGCCTCGGTGCCCGGCGCCACGGCCAGCAGGTCGGCGCCGCCGGCCACCAGCGCCGGCACGCCGAGCGTGCGCGAGAGGATGGCGGTATGTGAGGTCGGGCCGCCCTGCGCGGTGGCCAGGCCGAGCACGCGCTGCGGATCCAGGTTGGCCGTGTCCGACGGCGACAGGTCGGCCGCCAGCAGGATGCAGGGATGGTCGGGCAGGTCGGCCAGGCCGCCGCCGGCGGCGCTGGGATCGAGCTGGGCCAGCACGCGCCGGCCGACGTCGCGCAGGTCCGCGGCGCGTCCGGCCAGCACCGGGTTGCCCAGCGCCGCCAGGCCCGAGGCGGTCTGCTCGATCGCCTGATGCCAGGACCAGGCCACGCCATGGCCTTCGACCATCAGCTGGCAGGCGCGGGTGATCAGATCGGTGTCGTCCAGCAGCGCGCCTTGGGCCTTGAAGATCGCCGCGTCCGCCGCGCCCAGCCGGCGCTGGGTGTCGTCCTCCAGCGCCCGCAGCTGCTGGCGGGTGCGGCTGAGCGCCTGATGCAGCTGCGCGCCGCCTTCGCCCAGGGGCGTGGGGCGGTCGGCCACCTCGGTCTGCGCGCCGGCCAGCACATGCACCGGCGCGATCGCCAGGCCCGGGCTGGCGCCGATGCCGACGATGGCCGCCTGCGCCTCGGGCGGGGTCCAGCCGTTGACCGGCGCGGCGCGGCGCTGGGCGGCGCGCTCGGCATCGGCCTTCTCCTGCTGGATCAGCCCGTCCATCGCCTTGCGCAGGGCGGCCAGGGCGGGCTCGGCGTCCTGACCCTCGGCCGAGACCACGATCGCATCGCCCTGGCGCAGGCCCAGCTGAAGCAGCGCCACCAGGCTCTTGGCGTCGGCCGCCTGGTCGCCGGCGCGGACCTGCAGGCGCGCCACGAAGCGGCGCGCGGCCTCGGCCCAGCGCGTGGCGGGACGCGCGTGCAGCCCGCTGGGGTAGGCGATGGTCCAGTCGAAGCGATGCTCCAGGTCGCTGACCGGCGCGGCCGGCTGGCTGGCCGTCTCGCCGGACAGCGCGGCGACGATCTGGTCCGCCTCGGTGGTGGTGAACAGGCGCTGCAGCGTCGCCTCGTCCTGGATCAGGCGGGTCAGCCGGCGCAGCAGGGTGATGTGCGTGTCGGACTGGGCGGCGATGCCGACCACCAGATGGGTGATCTGGCCCGGATTCCATTCCACGCCCTGCGGCAGCTGCAGCACGGCGATGCCGTCGCGGCGCACCAGGTGACGGTCCTCGCCCAGGCCGTGGGGGATGGCCACGCCATGGCCGAGGAAGGTGTTCGCCAGCTCCTCGCGGCGGGACATGCTGGCCTGGTAGCCCTCGGCCACGCAGCCGCCGGCCGTGAGCAACTGGGCGACCTGGGCGATGGCATCGGCCTTGTCGCGCGCCTGCGCATCCAGGCGGATGAGTTCCAGCGCCACCGGCGCGGGGGAGGGTTGTGGCGACACGAGGAACTCCAAGCAGATCTCTTGGGGCGCAATTGGGAACGTTCCCAAGGAAAATTTCAATGTGCACTGCACAAAAGCCAAAAGCCGCGGCCGCGCTACGCTGTGGCCAGGCCACGGCAGCCGGCACCGGCGAGGAAGCGAGGGAAACGATCCCAGTGAGCATCAGCATCAACGACGTGGCCCGCGTGGCGGGCGTGTCCAAGTCCACGGTCTCGCGCGTGATCGGCGGCGGCGCGGTCAGCGCCGAGGTGCGCACGCGGGTGGAGGCGGCCATCGCCCAGACCGGCTACCGGCTCAACCTGCAGGCCCGGCGCCTGCGCTCGCGCCACAGCGGCATCGTCGGGGTGATCGTGGCCGACATCCGCAATCCCTTCTTCACCGCCCTGATCCGCGCGGTGGAGGCGGTGGCCTATCAGCAGGGGCTGCGCGTCATGCTGTGCAACACCGACGAGGATCCATCGCGCGAAGCGCTATACCTGCAGATGATGCAGGAGGAGCGCATCAGCGGCCTGATCTTCGCGCCCACCCGCACCACCGTGGGCCGGCTCGAGCGCATGCAGTGGGACTATCCCACCGTCCTGGTCGACCGTGCGCCGGCCAGCGGACGGCACGACAGCGTGGTGATCGACAACGCCGCGGCCATGACCGAGCTGGTCGGGCATCTGCTGGCGCAGGGCTATCGCCGCATCGGCGGCCTGTTCGGCAGCACCAGCACCACCGCGACCGAGCGCCGCGACGGCTATCTGGCCGCGATGCAGGCCCACGGCCTGGCGCCGGACTATCGCGAGATCGAGCCCACGGCGGAGGCCGCCATCGCCGCGGTCGGCCCGTGGCTGGCGCAGCCGGACCGGCCGCGGGCGTTGGTGACCAGTAACAATCTGCTGCTGATGGGCGCGCTGCGCGCCGCGCGCGCGTCGGCGCTGTCCATTCCCGATCAGCTGGCCCTGGCCGGCTTCGACAACGAGCGCTGGACCGAGCTGGTCGAGCCCGGCATCAGCGTGGTCGAACAGCCGGTCGAGGAGATGGGCCGGGCCGCCATGTCGCTGCTGCTGGAACGGATGAAGTCGCCCGAGCTGCCCGTGCGCCGACTGGTGATGGCCACGCGCTGCGTGCTGCGCGGTTCGACCGGCGCCGTGCAGCCCTGAAGCGACGTGGCGGCTTGGAACCGCTCGGTCGTGCGCAATTGGCCATGTGGATTGGGGCTCTAAACCCGCGCGCGCTTTCCCGCATCCAAGCGGCAGTCATCGAAACCCAAAGGTCCGTGGATGCGCCGTTTCAGCTTTGCTTTCGCCCCGAAAGGCCATCGGGTCCGGTTTCGCATGCCGCCCTTCATGGCAGCGCTCCTGGTGCTGCTGGCCGGCCTCTCGGGACAGGCCCTGGCACAGGTCCGACCCGCCGAGCTGAAGCAGCTGGTCGACAGCTACGCCACGAACCGGGGCTTCAACGGCGTGGTGCTCGTCGCCCAGCACGGACGTGTCGTGTACCGGGCCGCCTACGGGCTGGCCAACCGCGAATGGCAGGTGCCGAACGCGGCCGACGCGGTGTTCCGGATCGGCTCGTTGAGCAAGCCGATCACCGCCATCCTGGTCCTGCAACTGGTGCAGGAGCACAAGCTGCGGCTGGACGGAACACTGGGCGAGTATCTGCCCGCGCTCTATGGCGACACGCCCGCTGCCGCGGTCACGGTGGCGCAACTGCTCAACCATACCTCGGGCATCGTCGATGTCCCCAGCAGCTACGACGATCCCTGGTGGCAGACCCAGGCACGACAATCGTTCGCGCCGCAAGACTTCGCCAAGGCGTGGATCCCGGGAAAACTGCAGAGCGCGCCGGGCACGGTGTGGCGTTACAACAACTCCGGCTACTTCCTGCTCGGCCTGCTCATCGAGCAGGTGACCGGCGCCAGCTATGAGGCGAACCTGCGGAGCCGGATTCTGGACAAGGCCGGCATGGCGCACAGCGGGCTGTATCACGCCAGCGAGGTCATCCCGCGCCTGGCCGAGGGCTATCAGACCAGGCCCGACCTCAGCCTGGTACGCCCCATGCCGATCGATCCGACGGTCTCGTTCTCGGCTGCCGGTCTGTATGCCACGGTCGACGATCTGTTCCGCCTGGACCGCGCCCTCTATGGAAACGCGCTCCTGGACGAGCGCTGGCGGCAGGCCATGTGGACCGACTACCGCTCGGAGTACGGCTATGGCTGGGGGGTGGAGCAGTGGCACACGCCGTCGGGCGGCACGTACAAGGTGGTGTCGCACACGGGCAGCGTGCCAGGGTTACCAGAGTTTCTGGCTTCGCTCCGAACAGGATGAATCGATGGTGGTCATCCTGGACAACTACTGGCAGGGCGATACCGTGGTGACGCTGGGCAAGGACTTGATGGACGTGCTGCACGGCAAGCCGGTGGCGCTGGCCAGGAAGAACCTGGGCGACCTGCTGATTCCCCTGGCCCTGTCGCAGGGCGTGCCGGGCATGCGCAAGGCCTACGAGACGCTGGGCGCGAACGCCAGCCAGTACGACACTTCCGAAAGAGCGCTGAACACGCTGGGCTATCGCCTGCTGAGGATGCAGCGCGTGCCGGAGGCCATCGCGGTCTTCCAGTGGAATGCCAGCGCGCATCCGGCATCGGCCAATGTGCATGACAGCCTGGGCGAGGCCTATCGCGCCGACGGACAGCGTGAGCAGGCGATCCGCAGCTACCGGAAGGCCTCGGAGCTCGCCCCCGACGATGCCCGCCTGCGCGGCATTCTGAAGGAGCTGGGAAGCCAATGAACCGGCGAGCGGCGTCACCGGCGCCCAGGGTGCTGGCGCCTCAGACCGGCGAGGCAAGCGCTGGCAGGGTCTCCTGGATGCGCCCGTCCAGCAGGTCCCAGTCGATCTGCGACAGGTCCGCATGGCCGGCGGTCGCCTCCCGCAGCAGCTGGCGCTGGAGCTCGCTGCGTTCCAGCGCCACCGCGTAGGGGATGCGCATGAAGGTGACCATCGTGTAGTGCGGCACGAAGCGGTCCGGGTGGCGCTGCTGCAGCGCCTGCTCGAGCTGGCGCTGCAGCAGGAAGTCCGCATCGTCCACGCGGTCGCGCATCTCGATGTAGTTCTCCAGGGCCATGGCCTGGATCGCCGCGGCATTGGGCTTGCGCTGGGCCTCGAACGCCGCATAGGCCTGCGCCAGCGAATCGGCCCGGTCCAGCTGCTCGGCCAGCGCCACGCAATCCTCGAAGGCGCAGTTCATGCCCTGGCCGTGGAAGGGCACCATCGCGTGCGCCGCATCGCCCAGCAGCACCGCGCGCCCGCCCAGATGCCAGCGGTCCAGGTAGAGCGTGCCCAACAGGCCGGGCGGATGCGCCTCCCAGTCGTGGACCAGGTCGGGGATCAGGGGCAGGGCGTCGGGGAAGTCGCGTTCGAACAGGGCGCGGGCCTGCGCGCCGCTGGCCACCGTGGCGAAGCTCGTCGGCCCCTCGTTGGGCAGGAACAGGGTGACGGTGAAGGTGCCCTCGTCGTTGGGCAGGGCGATGCACATGTAGTCGCCGCGCGGCCACAGATGCAGCGCGTTGGGCTCGATGCGGAAGCCGCCGTCCTCGGCCGGCGGGATCTCCAGTTCCTTGTAGGAATGCCCCAGGAACTCGGTGCGCGCGCCCAGCGGACAGGCGCGGTCCATCGCCGCGCGCAGCGCCGAGCCGGCGCCGTCGGCGCCGATCAGCGTGTCGAAGCGGATGTCGTGCGGCGAGTCGTCGCGGTCATCGATGAAGCGCGCATAGCCGGCGGGGAAGTCGACCGTATGCAGGCGCCGGTAGAACTGGATCTTCGCCCCGGCCGCCTCGGCCAGGTCGAGCAGGGCGATGTTGAGGTCGGCGCGGTGGATGGACCAGATCACCTCGCTGTCGTCGCGGCCGTAGCGCTGCAGCTGCGGCACTTCGCCGAGCGCATGCACCATGCGCCCGCGCATCATCACCGCGCGTGCCATGACCGCGTCCTCGGCACCGGCCTGGCGCAGGGCATGGCGGCCGCGTTCGGCCAGGGCCAGGTTGATCGACCGGCCCGACTCGTAGCCCTTGATGCGCGGATCGCCGCGTCTCTCGAACAGGGTCACCTGCCAGCCGCGCTGCGACAGCAGGATCGCCAGCAGGCTGCCGGCCAGGCCGGCGCCGATCAGGGTGATGGGGCGTGCCGAGACGTTCAATGCATGGCGTCCGCTGTGGCGACCGGGCTCATACGCCGCGCCACAGTTCCACTTCCTCGACGAAGCGGTAGACGTCCTTGAAGCTGTTGTACAGCGGCACCGGCGAGATGCGGATCACGTCCGGCTCGCGCCAGTCGCCCAGCACGCCCACCGAGACCAGATAGTCGAACAGCTCGCGGCCGCGCTCGCGCCCGCCGGCCACGCGCAGCGAGAGCTGGCAGCCGCGGCGCTCGGGCTCGGCCGGGGTGATGATCTCCAGCGTGTCCAGCACGCGCGCCTCGATCAGCTCCTCCAGGAAGCCGGTGAGCTGCTCGGACTTGGCGCGCAGCGCCGCCATGCCGCCGGCGCGATCGACCAGCGCCAGCGAGGCCAGCAGCGGGGCCATCGCCAGCACCGGCGGATTGCTCAGCTGCCAGCCTTCCGCGCCCGGCGTCGGCGTGAACTGCGGCGCCATCAGGAAGCGGGTCTGCTTCTCGTGCCCCCACCAGCCGGCAAAGCGCGGCCGGTCGGTGTGCGCATGGCGCGCATGCACGAAGGCGCCGGCCACCGCGCCCGGCCCGGCGTTGAGGTACTTGTAGTGGCACCACACGGCGAAGTCCGCTTCCGCATCGTGCAGCGCCAGCGGCAGGTTGCCGACCGCGTGGGCCAGGTCGAAGCCGGCCACCGCCCCGGCCGCATGCGCCAGCCGCGCCACCTCGGCCAGGTCGAAGGCCTGCCCGGTGCGGTACTGGATGCCGGGCCACAGCACCAGCGCCAGGCGATGTCCGTGCGTGGCGATGGCCGCCTCCAGCGCCGCCATCGAGATCGTGCCCTCGGCTTCGTCCGGCTCCAGCTCGATCAGGTCGGTGGCCGGGTCGAAGCCATGGAAGCGGATCTGCGACTCGACCGCATGCCGGTCGGAAGGAAACGCGCCGGCCTCGATCAGGATCGCCGGGCGCTCGCGCGTGGGCCGGTAGAAGCTGACCATCATGAAGTGCAGGTTGGCGGTGAGGGTGTTCATCGCCACCACCTCGCTGGGCAGGGCGCCGACCACGCGCGCCAGCGGCTCGCGCACCTGCTCGTGGTAGGTCATCCACTGGCCCTGGCCGCGGAAGTGGCCCTCCACCGCCTCGTGCGCCCACTTGTCCAGCACCTGTTCGACCGCCTTGCGCGCGCCCTTGGGCTGCAGGCCCAGCGAGTTGCCGCAGAAGTACACCTGTTCGGTGTGCTTGTGCCGGGGGATCAGGAATTCCTGGCGGAAGCCGCGCAGCGGATCTGCGGCGTCCAGGGCGATGGCGTGCGTGCGGGCGTCGGACATGGAAGCTTGGGAACTTGAGCGAATCGAGGAAGCACCGGCGTCCGACAGCCTCGGAGCGCGCGGCGAAGCCTCGGAGTCTACCCGGGCGCGCCGCCCGCCGCCGCGACCGGGGCCGCAGAAGACCGGGCATGGCGGCGGCGCAGCAGGTGGGTGACGGTATCGACGCTGTCGGCGATGCGGTCGGCCGCATCGAGCAGGGCGAAGGCGGTCTCCTGCTCGTGCGGCACCGCCTCGGCCAGGCGGCGCTCGTCCGGGCGCAGGGTGGGGATCTCGGAGAACTTGCCGGTCTGGCGCAGATAGCGCACCTGGGCGCCCAGGGCCGCATCCAGCGCCTGGGCGAAGGCGCCAAGCTCGGGCAGATCGGGCAGCGAGGCGCCCTCGCGCAGCTGGGCCTCCAGCGTCAGCGGCGCGCGCATCAGGCGCGTGGCGTTGGCCAGCAGCGATTCGGCCAGCTGCGCCTCGTCGCGGTTGCCGTTACGCCGCGGCTCGGCGCGCAGCCGGTCGATGGAGGCCTGCACGTTGGTGCGCGCCGCGCGCGCGGCCACGCGGGTGTCGTCCAGCACGTCCACGCGCCCGGCCAGCAGCGCGCTCAGATGCCGCTGATCGGCCTCCAGCAGCGTCGCCAGTGCGGTGCGGGTGCGCTTGCCTTCCCAGGTGGGCCATAGCGCATAGGTCAGCATCGCCAGCGCGCTGCCGATCAGCGTGGCGACCACGCGCGCGCTCAGCGCCTCGCCCGGCGCGTAGCCCTCGAAGGACAGCAGCATCACCAGCATGCCGGTCAGCAGGGCCACGCCCAGGCCGTAGTTCATCTGCGTGGTCAGGCGGAAACCGAAGCAGAACAGCCACAGCAGCAACAGGCGCACCACCGTGCCGTCCATCGCGTAGTGGATCAGCGCCGTGCCGACCACCAGCCCGGCCAGGGTGCCGACCACGCGCCCGGCGCCGAAGCTCAGCGTGCCGCCGAAATCGGGCTTGAGCACGATCGCGGTGGTCATCGGGATCCAGGTCCCGTGCGGCAGCTTCAGCGTCTTCTCCAGCACCAGCGCGACCACCAGCGCGGTGGCGCAGCGCAGGGCGTGGCGGAATGCGGCCGAGGACAGCGTCAGATTGGCGCGCAGCGTCACCCAGGGCGAATTGGGCCGCATCGACGGCGGCAGCCGCGCCTCGACCTGCTGGGCGTTGATCTGGCCCTGGCTGCTGGCCCAGTAGCCGTTGCGCACCAGCGCACGCAGCTGTCCGGCCAGCCCGGCGGCGCGGCCGCTGGCCAGGCGCAGCAGGCGCTGATCGCGGGTCGTGGCGGCCTGCTTGCGCGCGGCCTCGACCGCCGGCACCAGCGCCTGCAGCCGGGCCACATCGCCCTCGGCGCGCTGCGGCGAGGCCGCCTCGCGCAGCGCCGCGGCCAGATGGTCGAGCACCAGGGCGGCCTGCTTGAGCACGGTCTCGAGCAGCTCGCGCGCCTTGGCGTCCTCCAGGCGCGCATGCACATCGGCCAGTGCCAGCAGGTCGATGCGGGTGCGCTCGCACAGCTCGGCCATGATGCGGAACGACTGCAGCGCCACCCCGCGCGTGTGGTGCTGGCCGTGCAGCAACAGCAGGGTGTCCTGCGCCGCCTGCAGGGTGGGCGAGGGCTGGCTGGCGTCGGGACGGGTGCGCGCGGTGATGGCCAACTGCTGCAGGATGGTCGCCAGGGCGAAGCGCTCGGGCCGGTAGCGCTGCAGCGGCCAGGCGGCCACCGCCATCACCATCTGCAGCAGACCGCCGGCGAAGATCAGCAAGGCCACGCCCGGCGCCTGCGCGGGCGACAGGCCCATGTTGGCGCAGACCATCAGCAGGATCATGCTGGCCAGGCCGTTGCGCGCGGCCAGCGGCCCAAGCGCCACCACCAGGCCGCCGGCGAAGCCCACCGCGAACACCGCCACCGCCAGCAGCGCCAGGTGCTGGCCGACCAGGATGCCGACCGCCGCCGACAGGCCGGCGATCGAGGTGGTCATCAGCATGCGCCGCATGCGCAGCCCGTAGGCGCCGGGCTGGTCGGCGAACATGGTCTGCAGCGCGCCGATCGCCATCCCTAAGCCGATCGCCGGCTCGCCGGCCCACACCCCGCCGGCCAGCGAGGCGAACACGGCGAAGGAGTTGCGCAGCGCCACCCGCACCGGGATATCGCGGGGCTTGAGGCGGATCAGGCTGCGCAGGAACGGGGACATGGTGGGGCGAGGCGTGAGCGCGAAGAGGTAAGGAGTGAGTAAAGCGAAGGCAAGCGCGCGAGGCCTAAGCCGCTACCGCTACCGCCTCACTCCTCGCCCCACCACGCACTCCTGCTCACGTATCCGGCATCACATAGCGCGTCGGCGCCGGGTTGAGGTGACCGCAGGCCTGGCAGGTGCGGTGCTCGCGCGAGGCGTAGAAGCGGTCGAACACCGGCGGGAAGTCGGTCTCGATGTTGCGCAGGGGGAAGTACTCTTCGTAGAGCTTGTGGTTGCAGCGCTCGCAGAACCACAGCAGCCCGTCCTGCTCATCCGGCAGACGACGGCGCTCGATCACCAGCCCGACCGAGTGTTCCATGCGCTGCGGCGAATGCGGCACGCGCGGCGGCAGCAGGAAGATCTCGCCGGCGCCGATCGGGATATCGCGCGGCGCGCCATCCTCCTGGATGCGCAGCACCATCTGCCCCTCGAGCTGGTAGAACCACTCCGGCCCCTCGTCGTAGTGGTAGTCGGTGCGCGCGTTCGGCCCGCCGACCACCATCACGATGAAGTCGCCGGCGTAAATCACCTTGTTGCCGACCGGCGGCCTGAGCAGGTGGCGGTGTTCCTCGATCCAGGCTTGCAGGTTGAGCGGGGCGGGCAGCATGGCGGGCTCCTGGGAACGAGGCGGGGCAGGCTAGGCGTCGCGCTTGCCGGTGGTCGGCATCGCCGCCAGGGCGCGCGCGTAGGCCGGCTGCAGATCGTCGGGCCCGGCCACGTCCATGCCCAGCTCGCGCACGCGGCCGTCGGACAGGCTGTAGCACCAGCCGTGCACGGCCACCTGCTGGCCGCGCGCCCAGGCATCCTGCAGGATCGTGGTGTGGCACACGTTGGCGACCTGTTCGATCACGTTGAGCTCGCACAGGCGCGCGTGGCGCAGGGCCTCGTTCTCCACCCGTTCCAGCCGCGCCGCGTGCTTGCCGGCCACGTCGCCCACATGCCGCAGCCAGTTGTCCACCAGGCCCATCCGCGCCCCGGTCATGCTGGCATGCACGCCACCGCAGCCGTAGTGGCCGACGATCAGGATGTGCTCGACCTTGAGCACATCGACCGAGAACTGCACCGCCGAGAGGCAGTTGAGGTCGCTGTGCACCACCACGTTGGCCACGTTGCGGTGGACGAACACCTCGCCCGGGTCCAGCCCCAGGATCTGGTTGGCGGGCACGCGCGAATCGGAGCAGCCGATCCACAGATAGCGCGGCGACTGCTGCTTGGACAGGCGTTCGAAGAAGCCCGGATCGTCCTTGCGGACCCTGTCGGCCCAGTCCAGGTTGTTGCGCAGCAGGTCTTTGAGATCGCTCATGCCCGCGATTATCGCAGAAGCCCCCGCGAAGACGGTATGGAAGCCCCTGGTCCAGCGCCTGATAGGAACTGGTGAGAACTTAGTGGGAGCTTGGTGGGGGAGCTTGGTGGGAGCCGCCATGGCGGCGATGGGCTTTACCGGTAAAGCTTCATCGCCGCCATGGCGGCTCCCACCTGTAGAGCGGAGCTTGCTCCGCTCCGGGCCTTACCCACGAACCGAACAAAGCGCAGCGGAGTCCCCAAAAGGGGATTTCCACAAGCTCCGCGCTACAGGTAGGCCACTGCGAGATGTGAGGAGACAGTTGCTCTCACCCACAGCAACACAAGGCTACCGCTGGCAGTGCGCGCAGTCGTACAGCCGCCGCCCCGCCAGCTCGCGGCGACGGATCAGCGTGCCGCAGTCCAGGCACGGCTCGCCGGCGCGGTCGAAGACCTTGAAGGCGAAGCCATCGGGCGTATCGGTCAGGTAATCGGCGCGCATGCCTGAGGCCTTGCGGATGCCGCGGCTGCGATAGCTGCGGCGCGGCACGTCCAGCAGCGCCCTGGCCAGCAGCCGGCGCTCGTCCGGGTTCAAGCCCGCCGCATCGCGCGTGGGCGCGATGCCGGCCTCGAACAGCACCTCCGAGCGCAGGTAGTTGCCCATCCCGGCCAGGAAGCCCTGGTCCAGCAGCAGCGCAGCCAGCGACATGCGCATGAAGCGCGGCTCCTGCAGCCGCTGCTCCACCGCCGCCGCGGTCAGGCGCTTGTCCAGCACGTCCGGCCCGAGCTTGGACAGGAAGGGATGGCGGGCCAGGTCCGCGTTCTTCCACAGCGCGATGTCCGAGGCCGAATACAGCAGGATGGCCTTGTCGGCCGTCTCCAGCGCCACGCGCAGGCTGCGGGTGGTCTCCGGCCGCTCGCCGGCCTCGGCGATCCGCCACACCCCGTAGAGCTGGTTGTGCGTGTACAGCGTGGTGCCGTTGTCGAAGCGGGTCAGCATCGCCTTGCCATGCGTCTCGATGGCGGTGATGCGCGCGCCGATCAGCCCGCGCTGCTTGGATTTGAGCGAAGGCGGGTAGAACCACACCTGCTCCAGGGGCTGGTTGCCGACCGCCTCGAACAGGCGATCGGCGGCGCGACGGATCTCGGGACCTTCAGGCATGGGCGGATTCGATCAGGGCAAGGGTCGCGGCCGCGTGCAGGCGCTAGATCGACTGCAGGCGGCCGCCGTCCACGGCCAGGCTGACGCCGGTGATGTAGCCGGCGGCGGGGCTGGCGAGGAAAGCGATGGCCGCGGCGATGTCGGCCGCCTCGCCGATGCGGCGCACGGGCACGCCCTGCGCGATGCCGTCCAGGATCTGCTCGGCGCTCTGGCCGTTGGCCTGCATCCGGTCCTGGACGATGTGGTCCATGCGCGCGGTGCGGGTGAAGCCGGGCAGCACATTGTTGATGGTGATGCCATCGGGCCCCAGCTCGCGCGAGAGCGTCTTGGCCCAGCCGGCGACCGAGGCGCGGATGGTGTTGGACACGCCCAGGTTGGGGATCGGCTCGTACACCGAGGTCGAGACCACGTTGACGATGCGGCCCCAGCCGGCGGCGCGCATGCCGGGCAGCACCGCCTGCACGCGCACATGGTTGGCCAGGGTGTGATGGCGGAAGGCGGTGAGGTAGGCGTCCAGATCCGCGTCGATGGCGCGTCCGCCCGGCGGCCCGCCGCCGTTGTTGATCAGCACGTGCACCGGCTTGCGCGCGGCCAGGCCGACCACATCGGTGGAGAGCATCTCGGTCTTGCCGTCGTCGCCGAACAGCCAGCCATGCGTCTGGCCTTCCTGCACGACGGGCAGCTCGGCCACCAGCTGCTGCAGCATGGCCTGGCGCCTGGCCAGCACGGTGACATCGCAGCCCAGCAGCGCCAGCTCGATCGCGGCGGCCCGGCCGATGCCTTCCGAAGCGCCGCAGACCAGCGCATGGCGGCCGGAAAGGTTCAGGTCCATCGCAATACTCCGATTCGGATCGCGGGGCGTTACTGTGACGCCAAGCGTGTTATGGCGTCGCGTTCTGCCTGGTGGAAGCAACGGCGCTCACATCAAGCCGCAACCTCCTTGTAGAGCGGAGCTTGCTCCGCTGGGGCTTGCCGACGATCCGGCCGAAAGGCAGCGGAGCAAGCTCCGCTCTACGGCTTGCCGACGATCCAGCTGAAAGGCAGCGGAGCAAGCTCCGCTCTACGGCTTGCCGACGATCCGGCCGAAAGGCAGCGGAGCAAGCTCCGCTCTACGGCTTGCCGACGATCCAGCCGAAAGGCAGCGGAGCAAGCTCCGCTCTACAGATGGGCGCCGCCTCGTCAGTCTGCGGTATCGGTCAGGCCCGCATCGCCACGCATCAGCGCGGCAACCTCGCGCGCCGCCGGATCGTCACGCGCGGCCAGATCCTCGATCACCGCCTGCTGATTGGCGCGCGGATGGTTCTGGCTGAGCTTGAACTTCAGCTCGGCCCGCTCGACCACCAGCCGGAAGCCCACGATGCCGGACAGCTGCCGGATCAGGCGCGCATCGTCGTGCTCGAAGCGCCAGTCGCGGCCGACGCTGGCCTCGTAATGCGCGCTGAGCCGGTCGACCAGGTCGGCCAGGGCATCGGTGTCCTCGATGCGTTCGAGCACGCCGTGCAGATGGGCGACGGCGTAGTTCCAGGTCGGCACCCGCGCGGCCTGCGCCTTGTCCGGATACGCCGAAGGCGAGACATAGGCATGCGGGCCGTGGACGATGGCCAGGGCCTTGCCCGTGTGGCGTGCCTGCGGGTTGGGCTTGGCCCAATGGCCTTCCAGCACGATGCGCGCGCCGTCGCGGGCGTAGAGCACCGGCAGATGGCTGACCTCGGGCGTGCCGTCGTCGTGCTGCGTGATCAGGGTGACGAAGGCATCGCGCGCGATCAGCCCATCCAGCCGCGCCAGGTCGGTCTGCGCGAAGGCGCGCGGGGTGTACATGCCGCCCTCGCTCAGGCGTGCCCGCCGCCCAGCCGCTCCACCATCAACGGCTTGAGCGCGGCATCGTCGTCGGCGTGCGGCGGGATGACCTCGTGCAGCGAGAAGCCGCGCAGAAGCGCGTCTTCCTCGTCCAGGCCGTCGTAGGCGACGAATTCGGCGTCGAACAGCGCCCCGCGGGCGCTGTCCTCGCTGTCGTAGGCCAGCGTATTGCCGTCGCTGTCCAGCACCTCGGCGGTGCCGGCCTCCTTGATCCGCAGCCGGGCCCAGATCAGGGTCTGGCCCAGGGTGGCCAGCCACCACTGGACGCGTGTCGTCTCGCTCATTTCACTACCTCGTAGGCCAGCCACAACAGCCCGGCCATGGCCAGGCCGCACACGATCACCAGCGCGGCGATGCGCGCCGGCGTGGCCAGGCCGTTCAGTGCGCCGTCCCGGCGCTGCAAGTAAGTGCCGCGCAGCAGCCAGGCCAGCGCGGCGGGTTTCATGAAGGCGCCCGGGCCCAGTTCCTCGGCCACCTGCGGATGGCGGTCGCGCACGTGGATCAGGGTCAGCGGCCAGAAGATCACGAACGCGCAGAACCCGGCGATCGCCGTGGCCACGAACAGCAGGGCGAAGAACAGGATCACGCCAGCACCAGGCGGGCCAGCGAGGGCAGCGCCACCGAGCACACGGCCAGCACCGTGGCCCACAGCAGCGGCGCACGCAGGCCCTGCATCGCCGCACGCACCTGCGGGTCGGCCTTGGTGGCGCGCACGTCCAGCCCCTGTTCCTGCTTGGCCATCAGCAGCTTCTGCAGGCGCAGGCTGCGGGCGATGCCGACCAGGCCGAAGCCGAAGGCCGCGAACCCGGCGATGAACGTCGCCACCTGCACCACCAGCTGCGCATGCATGGCGCTCAGAACTCCGCGTTGCCCGGTGCGCGCGGGTAGGGGATCGCGTCGCGGATGTTGGACAGGCCGCAGACGTAGACCACCAGGCGCTCGAAGCCCAGGCCGAAGCCGGCATGCGGCACCGTGCCGTAGCGGCGGAAGTCGCGGTACCAGCCGTAGTGCGACGGATCCAGGCCGAACTGCGCCATGCGCGCGTCCAGCACGTCCAGGCGCTCCTCGCGCTGGCTGCCGCCGATGATCTCGCCGATGCCCGGCGCCAGCACGTCCATCGCCGCGACGGTCCGGCCGTCGTCGTTCAGGCGCATGTAGAAGGCCTTGATGTGCTCGGGGTAGTTGGTCACCACCACCGGGCGGCCGACGTGTTCCTCGGTCAGCCAGCGCTCGTGCTCGGTCTGCAGGTCCAGGCCCCATTCGACCGGGAAGTCGAACTTCTTGCCGGACTTGCGCAGCAGCTCGATGGCATCGGTGTAGTCGATGCGTTCGAACGGCGCGTTGATGAACGCCTCCAGCTTGCTGATCGCGGTCTTGTCCACGCGCTCGGCGATGAAGCTCAGATCGTCCATGCGCTCGTCGAGCACGGCCTTGAACAGGTATTTCAGGAACTCCTCGGCCAGGCGCGCGTCCTCGGCCAGGTCGGCGAAGGCGATCTCCGGCTCGATCATCCAGAACTCGGCCAGGTGCCGGGTGGTGTTGGAGTTCTCGGCGCGGAAGGTCGGGCCGAAGGTGTAGACCTTGCTCAGGGCCAGGCAGTAGGCCTCGACGTTGAGCTGGCCCGACACGGTCAGGAAGGTCTCCTTGCCGAAGAAGTCGCGGCCGAAGTCCACCTCGCCGGCGGCGTTGCGCGGCAGGTTGGCCAGGTCCAGCGTGGAGACGCGGAACATCTGCCCGGCGCCCTCGGCGTCGGAGGTGGTGATGATCGGCGTGGAGATCCAGTTGAAGCCGTTCTCGTGGAAGAAGCGGTGCACCGCCTGGGCCAGGCAGTTGCGGATGCGGGTGATCGCGCCGAACAGGTTGGTGCGCGGGCGCAGGTGCGCGACCTCGCGCAGGAACTCCAGCGAGTGCGCCTTGGGCTGGATCGGATAGGTCTCCGGATCTTCGACCCAGCCGACCACCTGGACCGATTCGGCCTGGATCTCGAAGCGCTGACCCTGGCCCTGAGAGGCGACCAGGGTGCCGGTGGCGATTACCGCGCAGCCGGCGGTCAGGTGCTTCACCTCGGACTCGTAGTTGGGCAGGGTGTTGGGCGCCACGACCTGAATGGGGGCGAAGCACGAACCGTCGCTGACGTTGACGAAGGACAGGCCGGCCTTGGAGTCGCGCCGCGTGCGCACCCAACCGCGTACCGTCACCTCGCCGCCGGCCGGGAGCTTGCCCGCCAGCGCATGTTCGACGCTCACCACCGTCATGTCTTGAATCCCGGCCCGTTCGGCTCGATCTGAATGAACGCGCAAGTCTACCGGTTGGCGCACGCGGCGGGCACGCTCCGTTCGCTCCGTGGGGCCGTCGGCGGCGCACCCACACCTTATAATTCCCGTCCGCAGCATCGCAGGCATCGTCATGGCCATCACTCTCACGCCGCTCGCCCACCAGCGCGTCCAGCGCTTCGTCCAGTCCACGCCCGGCGCGCTGGGCCTGCGCTTCGGCGTGACCCGCACCGGCTGCTCGGGCTGGGGCCATGTGACCGACCTGGCCCGCGAGCAGCGCGAAGACGACACCGTGTTCGAGCAGGACGGCGTGCGCATCTATGTCGATGCCGACAGCCTGCCGCTGGTGGACGGCACCCGGATCGACTTCGGCAAGCGCGGGCTGGGCGAGGAGTTCCTGTTCGCCAACCCCAATGCGACGGCCGAATGCGGCTGCGGCGAGAGCTTCACCACCGACGCCAACGCGGCCTAAGGCTCAGGGAGCGCCAGGCGGGGCAGGGGGCAAGCGCGTCGCTGACGCTGCCTGCACAGCCCTGGCGCCGGCTCCGGGTTACGGGCCGGTAGCCGCCAGAATCGCGCCCAATCCGCGCGCGATTGCACGCAACCCCTTGACCTGACATAATTTCCTGCTCCCTGCCGGCCACCAGGCCGTCAGGGCTCTTGCTCCACCGCATCGGCGGGGGGCTGTCCGGCCGGCGGCATCGCGCCTTCGGCCATCATCCGAAAGGGAACGACAATGCGTTTTTACGAAATCGTGTTCCTGGTCCACCCGGACCAGAGCGAGCAGGTGCCGGCCATGGTCGAGCGCTACAAGGGCATCATCGAGAACGGCAACGGCAAGATCGTGCGTCTGGAAGACTGGGGCCGCCGCCAGCTGGCCTATCCGATCCAGAACCTGGTCAAGGCCCACTACGTGCTGATGAACGTCGAAGTCGACCAGGCCACCCTGGCCGAGCTGACCGAGACCTTCCGCTTCAATGACGCCATCCTGCGTCACCTGATCATGAAGCGCGACGGCGACGTGGCCGACACCGAGATGTCGATCATCATGAAGAGCAAGGACGAGAAGAGCGACAAGCCCGAGCGCGGCGAGCGCCGCCGTCGCGACGATGAAGGCGACACCGCCAAGTCCGACGACGATTCCGACTCCGCCGAAGCCGCCTAAGGAACCCTGACCATGTCCAAGTTCTTCCGTCGCCGCAAGTTCTGCAAGTTCACGGCCGAAGGTGTCAAGGAGATCGACTACAAGGATCTCAACACCCTGCGCCAGTACCTGACCGAGACCGGCAAGATCGTCCCCAGCCGCGTCACCGGCACCAAGGCGCGCTACCAGCGCCAGCTGCAGACGGCCGTCAAGCGCGCCCGTTTCCTGGCCCTGATCCCGTACACCGACAACCACGACGTCTGAGTGCGGAAGTGAGTGGCGGCTAGCGCCGCAGGGAGTGCGTAGTGAGCAAGGCCTCGGCTGTCGCTCGCTCCTCACTCCTCTCCACTCACTCCTGCTTCAACGACACCCGTCCTATTCGGACAGCAACCGTTGCGGCGCTCCTGCGCCGCTAACGAATAACGGAGCAAAGAAATGGATCTGATCCTCCTGCAGAAAGTGACCAACCTGGGCGTCCTGGGCGACAAGGTCAGCGTCAAGCCGGGCTATGGCCGCAACTACCTGGTGCCGCAGGGCAAGGCCGTGCCGGCGACCGCCGCCAACGTGGCCGAGTTCGAGGCCAAGCGCGCCGAGTACGAAGCCAAGGCCAAGGCCATCCACGACGAGGCCTCCGGCCGCGCCGGCAAGTTCGAAGGCGCCAGCGTCACCGTCAAGGCCAACGCCTCGACCGAAGGCAAGCTGTTCGGTTCGGTCGGCCCGCGCGACATCGCCGAGGCCTTCACCGCCGCCGGCCTGCCGCTGGAGAAGAGCGAAGTGGTCATGGGCGAAGGCCCGCTGCGCAACATCGGCGAGTACGACGTGCTGCTGAAGCTGCACGCCGACGTGGAAACCACCGTCAAGGTGGTGGTCGAAGCCGAAGCCTGATCCTTCAGGCAACGCGGTTCGATACGACGGGCGCCGCGAGGCGCCCGTTTTCGTTGGGGTCTTCTTTGCAAGGTTGGTTGATCGCGACGTGCGTGCTTGGGACTTCGGAAGGGCAGCGGTCCGGCCCCCCAACGACCAACGCAATCCTGGTTCGGGAAAGATCGACCACACCGCTTGCACCAGTGGCGCTTGGGTGCTGTGGCTTCGGTCGGAGCAACTGTCTCCTCAAATCTTAGCGGCCTGTCTGTAGAGCGGAGCTTGCTCCGCTGCTTTTCGGCCGGATCATGGGAAAGCCCCAGCGGAGTCCCCAAAAGGGGATTGCCACAAGCTCCGCTCTACAGGTGGGAGCCGCCATGGCGGCGATGCGGCTCTACCGGCAACGCCGGCGCCGCGATGAAGCTTTGCCGGGAAAGCCCCGTCGCCGTCATGGCGGCTCCCACGGTCATGGGGCCAGACAAGCAATGTTGCCGCCAGCATCTTCAGCATTTCAGGCGGGGCCGAGGCCCAGCGGCCGATGGATCGTGACTTCTGTCGAATCGAAGGCTTGAATCTCAACGTTGCCCACCCGAAGTCAGGACGCCGACACGCGTGGATTCGATAGAGAGCCATCTCGACCTGCACGGCGCGCTCGCAGCCGCTGAGACGCGCAGCGCACATCTTCTCCACCACTTGTCCACAGGCTTATGCATACCGGTCGAGCGGCCGGCTGACTAACATGGGCGCGCGCGTTGGCGCGTTCGCCCTTCGAGACCTCACACCCATGGCTGCACCCCGTCGCGATCGCGAATTCCGCAACGATCCCACCGATACGCGCATCGAACAGCTGCGCATGCCCCCGCACTCGATCGAGGCCGAGCAGGCCGTCCTGGGCGGGCTGATGCTGGTACCCGATGCCTACGACCGGGTCAACGACAAGCTCACCCCGAACGACTTCTACCGCCGCGACCACCAGCTGATCTACCGCGCCATCAGCGAGCTGGCCGAGCGCAGCCGCCCGTTCGACGCGGTGACCCTGGGCGAATGGTTCGAAGGGCAGGGCCAGTCGGACCTGATCGCCGGCGGCGCCTACCTGATCGAGCTGGCCAGCTCCACGCCCTCGGCCGCCAACATCACCGCCTACGCCGAGATCGTGCGCGACAAGGCGGTGATGCGTCAGCTGATCGACGTCGGCACCGAGATCGTCAACAACGGCTTCCAGCCCGAAGGCCGCGAGAGCGCCGAGCTGCTGGCCGCGGCCGAGCAGAAGGTGTTCGCCATCGCCGAGGCCGGCGCGCGCGGGCGCAGCGACTTCGTGGCCATGCCCAACGCGTTGAAGGACGCGTTCTCGGTGCTGCAGGACCGCTACAACAACGGCGGCACCATCACCGGCCTGCCCACCGGCTATACCGAGTTCGACGGCATGACCGCCGGCCTGCAGCCGACCGACCTGATCATCCTGGCCGCGCGTCCGGCCATGGGCAAGACCACCTTCGCGCTGAACATCGCCGAGTACGCGGCGATCAAGTCGAAGAAGGCCGTGGCCGTGTTCTCGATGGAAATGTCCTCGGCGCAGCTGGCCCTGCGCCTGATCTCCTCCAACGGGCGCATCAACGCCCAGCGCCTGCGCAACGGCCAGCTGGAGGACGAGGACTGGAGCCGCGTCACCGCCGCCATCCGCATGCTCAAGGAGACCAAGATCTTCATCGACGACACCCCGGGCCTGTCGCCCGAGGTGCTGCGCTCCAAGTGCCGCCGCCTCAAGCGCGAGCACGAGCTGGGCCTGATCGTGATCGACTACCTGCAGCTGATGAGCGTGCCGGGCAACAGCGAGAACCGCGCCACCGAGATCTCCGAGATCAGCCGCTCGCTCAAGGGCCTGGCCAAGGAACTCAACGTGCCGGTGATCGCCCTGTCCCAGCTCAACCGCTCGCTGGAAACGCGCACCGACAAGCGCCCGGTGATGGCCGACCTGCGCGAATCCGGCGCCATCGAGCAGGACGCGGACATGATCGTGTTCATCTACCGCGACGACTACTACAACAAGGAAAACTCGCCGGACAAGGGCCTGGCCGAGATCATCATCGGCAAGCACCGCGGCGGCCCGACCGGTTCGTGCAAGCTGAAGTTCTTCGGCGAGTACACCCGCTTCGACAATCTGGCGCACGACTCGGTGGGCAGCTTCGAATAAGCCCGTCGGCGCGCGGCTTCACCGCCCCGCGCCGGCCGGGCGTGCACCATCGCGGGCGTCTCCTTCCGCCCCAAGGCCCGCATGCCCGCCGCACTGGTCTGGTTCCGCAACGATCTGCGCCTGGCCGACAATCCGGCCCTGCACATGGCGCTGGAGGCCGGCTTCGATCCGATTCCGGTCTACATCCACGCCCCGCACGAGGAAGGCCGCTGGGCGCCCGGCGCGGCGTCCAACGCCTGGCGCCACCACTCGCTCGAGGCGCTGAGCGCCGATCTGCATGCACGCGGCTCGCGCCTGGTCGTGCGTCAGGGCGACAGCAGCCGCGTGCTGGAGGCGCTGATCGCGCAGAGCGGGGCACAGGCGCTGTTCTGGAACCGCAAGTACGAGCCGACCACCCAGGCGCGCGATGCCACGATCAAGCAGGCGCTGAAGGACCAGGGCTTCGATGCGCGCAGCTGCAACGCCGCGCTGCTGGCCGAGCCCTGGGACGTGACCACCAAGAGCGGCGGGCCGTACAAGGTGTTCACGCCTTACTACCGCAGCGTGCTGGCCGCGCTGCGGCAGCGTGTGCTGCAGGACGCGCCACGCACGCTGCCGTCGGTGCCCGCGCGCATCGGCAGCGAAGGCGTCGACGCGCTCGGCCTCAAGCCGCGGCTGGGCTGGGATGCGGGCTTCTGGGCGCAGCACCAGCCCGGCGAAGCCGGCGCGCACGAGGCGCTGGAGGTCTTCGTCGACGGTGCGCTGTCGGGCTATCTGGACCAGCGCGACCTGCCGGACCGGACCGGCACCTCGCAGCTGTCGCCGCATCTGCACTTCGGCGAGATCGCACCCTGGCGGGTGATCGCGCGGCTGGAGCAGGTGCGCAGCGCCAAACTGGAGCGCGACATCGATGGGTTCATCCGCCAGCTGGTGTGGCGCGAGTTCGCCTATCACCTGATGCACCACTTCCCGCACACGATCGAGGACAACCTCAACCCGCGCTTCGACGGCTTCCAGTGGGCCAGGGCCGATGCCAACCGGATGCAGGCCTGGCAACGCGGTCGCACCGGCGTGCCCATCGTCGATGCGGGCATGCGCCAGCTGTGGCACACCGGCGTGATGCACAACCGCGTGCGCCTGCTCGTGGCCAGCTATCTGACCAAGCACCTGCGCGTGCACTGGCTGGAAGGGGCGCGCTGGTTCTGGGACACGCTGGTCGATGCGGACCTGGCCAACAACACACTGGGCTGGCAGTGGGTGGCCGGCACCGGTGCCGACGCCTCGCCATACTTCCGCATCTTCAATCCGCGTGACCCAGGCGCAGAAGTTTGATCCGAAGGCGCACTACATCACCCGCTGGGTGCCCGAACTCGAAGCGCTGCCGCTGCAGGCGCGCTTCGCGCCATGGGAGTCTCCCGACCTGCTCGAGCGCCTGGCGCCCGAGTATCCGCGCCGGCCCCTGGTGGATCTGTCCGAAGGGCGCGAGGCCGCGCTGGCCGCGTACGCGGCGACGCGTTGAACCTGACAGGAATTTCGCGCCGCTGAACCTCTCCAGGCTCGGCACGGCGCGATTCATCGGCATTTGTCGCCGTGGGCGTTAGCGTGCGCACACCGCAACACACCCGGATCCACCCCCGGAAAGGTTCTCTCACCATGAACACCTCCAAGCTGCTCTCGCGCACCCTGCTGTGCGGCGTCCTCTCCGCGACCATGCTGGCCGGCTGCGCCACCTACACCGGCCAGACCAGCGACCCGAACGATCCCAACCGCACCCGCAACAACGCGCTGATCGGCGCCGGCATCGGCGCGGGCGGTGGGCCTGCTCAGCGGCCACGATGCGACCTCGCGTCGTCAGCATGCGCTGATCGGCGCCGGTGTCGGCGGCCTCACCGGCGGCGCGATCGGCGTCTACCAGGATCGCCAGGAGGCGCAGCTGCGTCGCCAGACCGCCGGCACCGGCATCGACGTCAGCCGCGACGGCGATGTCATCAAGCTCAATCTGCCGGATGGGGTGACCTTCGACTTCGGCAAGTCCGCGCTCAAGCCGCAGTTCTATCCGGCGCTCAACAACGTCGCGGCCACGCTGAAGGAGTTCAACCAGACCATCGTGGAAGTCAGCGGCCACACCGACAGCGTGGGCAGCGATGCGGTCAACCAGACCCTGTCCGAGGCGCGCGCCAACGCGGTCGCCGACTACCTGATTGGCCAGGGCCTGATGCGTCAGCGCTTCGAGGTGATCGGCATGGGCAAGCGCTATCCCATCGCCAGCAACGACACCGAGGCCGGCCGCGCGCAGAACCGCCGCGTCGAGATCCGCGTGCTGCCGGTCGAGCAGGGCGGCTGACCGACTGCAAGTTCCACACGTCGCACGACACAACGGGCCGCATCGCGGCCCGTTGCTTTTGTGACAGCGCGCCCGCGATGGTCTCCCGCGACACCGCGTGCCGTGGAAAGCTGCGTGTGATCAGGTCGATGTTGCGGCGCGTCATAATGCACGGCCTTCCGCATCCGCCAGGCATTCCCCATGGCCCCTGCGCCCACGCCCGGCACCGCGCCGGCCGCGCCCGTTTCCCGCCGCGTCTATGTGCTGGTCCTCTTCGCCCTGTCGATGGGCGGTTTCGCGATCGGCGTGGGCGAGTTCGCCTCGATGGGGCTGATGCCCCATATCGCCCGCGGGCTGTCGATCAGCGAGCCACAGGTCGGCCATCTGATCAGCGCCTACGCGCTGGGCGTGGTCGTGGGCGCGCCGGTGCTGGCGATCCTAGGCGCGCGCCTGCCGCGGCGCACGCTGCTGCTGCTCCTGATGGGGTTCTATGCGCTGGGCAACCTGGCCAGCGCGCTGGCGCCGAACTACGGCGTGGGGCTGGTGTTCCGCTTCATCGCCGGGCTGCCGCACGGCGCCTATTTCGGCGTGGCCGCGCTGGTGGCCGCTTCGATGAGCCCGCCCGACCGCCGCGCCGCTGCGGTCAGCCGGGTGATGCTCGGCCTGACGGTGGCGATGCTGATCGGCAATCCGCTGGCGACCTGGCTGGGCCAGGTACTGAGCTGGCGCTATGCCTACGGGCTGGTCGGGGCGCTCGCGCTGCTGACCGTGGCGCTGGTGGCCGCCTTCCTCAAGCCGAACCCGAACGAGCCGCGCCAGGATCCGCTGCGCGAACTGCGCGACTTCCACCGCCCGCAGGTCTGGTACGCGCTGGCCATCGGCGCGATCGGCTTCGCCGGCATGTTCTGCGTGTTCTCCTACCTGGCGCCGACGCTGCTCGAGGTCACCCGCCTGGACGAGCGCTGGGTGCCGGCGGCGATGGTAGCCTTCGGCGTCGGCGGCATCCTGGGCAACGTGGGCGGCGGCTGGCTGTTCGACCGACTGCAGTTCCGCGCCACGCCGGTGGTGCTGACTTGGTCGACGCTGGTGCTGCTGGCGTTTCCCGCCAGCGCCCATTCGGTGTGGACGCTGCTGCCGGCGGTGATCGCGGTCGGCACCATGGTCAGCCTGGCGCCGGTGCTGCAGACCCGGCTGATGGACGTGGCTTCCAGCGCGCAGACCCTGGCGGCCGCGTCCAACCACGCCGCCTTCAACGTGGCCAACGCGCTGGGGCCGTGGCTCGGCGGACTGGCGATCAGCGCGGGGCTGGGCTGGACGGTCACCGGCTATGTCGGCGCGGCCACCGCCGCGGCGGGCCTGGCGCTCTACGGTCTGGCGCGCCGCGCCGAGCGGCGCGAGGCGGGCGAGGGCGCGGCCGAAGCGGCAGGCTGAGTCGGGTCGGGCGAGTGGCGCGCGCCTTGCGCGTCACCTAGGCTGGCGGCTCCGACCGGCTTTCGCGCGCCTTGGTGCTGCGCTGCGGGATGCAATCCAATGCGCGGTATGCGAAATTTCAATCGATCTAAATCGGTTGAACACGGCCAAATGGCGATTCAGTCCCACCTCCCGCGCGCCCCTGCCGCGTCGTGCGCGCCAGCGCTGGCTCCCGCGCGCATGGCCGCATCGCAAGCCCGTCTCTTCCCGCTCTCTTCTGCGAATTCCCAGCATGCCGCATGACGCTGCGCTCGGCCGCCCGGCCTCTCTAGTCTGCTTCGGCGAAGTGCTGATCGACCTGCTGGCCCAACCGCCGGTCGAAGGCCAGGCCCGCGCCTTCGAGCAATACGCCGGCGGCGCGCCGGCCAATGTCGCGGTGGCCGCCGCGCGCCTGGGCGCGGACAGCCAGTTCGTGGGGATGCTGGGGCAAGACATGTTCGGCGACTTCCTGCATGAGGCGCTGGCCGGCTTCGGCGTCGGCGTCGGCCACACCGTGCGCACGGCGCAGGCCAAGACCGCGCTGGCGTTCGTGGCCCTGGACGAGGCGGGCGAGCGCAGCTTCAGCTTCTATCGTCCGCCGGCGGCCGACCTGCTGTTCCGGGCCGAGCATTTCGACGCCGACTGTCTGGCGCGCGCCCATGTCTTCCATTTCTGCTCCAACAGCCTGACCGATGAGGATTGCGCGCAGGCCACCTTCACCGGCGCGCAGCGCGCCGGCCAGGCCGGCGCGGTGGTGAGCTTCGACCTCAACCTGCGCCCGGCGCTGTGGCCGGAGGGCGTCGATCCGACGCCCACGCTGTGGCAAGGCCTGGCGCTGGCGCAGGTCGTCAAGCTCTCGCGCGAGGAGCTGCAGTTCCTCGCCGGCCAGGATGCGCAGGCCGAGGCCGGCGTCATCGCCCGCCTGCTGGCCGAGCGCACCGAACTGCTGGTGATCACCGACGGGCCCGGCGAGGTGGTGTGGACCACACGCCAGGCGCAAGGACAGGTGTCGGGCTTCGCCGTGCAGGTGCGCGACACCACCGCCGCGGGCGATGCCTTCGTCGGCGGGCTGCTGGTCCGGCTGGTCGAACTGGGTGGGGCGGGCGCGGGCTTCACCGCGTTCTGCGCCGACCCGGCCCGCGTGGAAGAAGCCGTGCGCTTCGGCACCGCCACCGGCGCGCTGGCGGTCACGCGCAAGGGCGCGTTCGCGGCCATGCCGACCCGTGCCGAAGTCCTGTCTCTGCTGTGATCAATCCGATGGACGCTGCCCCGATGCCCAACTTCCGCTCCACCGACTTCCTGCGCGAGCACATCGCGCAGACGATGGCCTTCTATCACCCGCGCGCCATCGATCCGGCCGGCGGCTTCTTCCAGTACTTCAAAGACGACGGCACCGTCTACGACGCCGGCCATCGTCACCTGGTCAGCAGCACGCGCTTCGTCTTCAACTACGCCATGGCCTGGCGCGAGTTCGAGCGTCCCGAATACCGCGAGGCGATGCTGCACGGCCTGCGCTACCTGCGCCAGGTGCACCGCAACCCGGCCAACGGCGGCTATGTCTGGACCCTGCGCGACGGCGTGCCGGAGGACACCACCAACCACTGCTACGGCGTGGCCTTCGTGCTGCTGGCCTACGCCTGCGGGCTTAAGGCCGGGGTGGAAGAGGCGCGCGGCTGGATGGACGAGACCTGGAACCTGCTCGAGCAGCGCTTCTGGGAAGCCGGCCCCGGCCTGTACCGCGACGAGGCCGACGCCGACTGGAACTTCAGCACCTACCGCGGCCAGAACGCCAACATGCACATGTGCGAGGCCATGCTCGCGGCCTGGCAGGCCAGCGGCGAGCGCCGCTACCTGGACCGCGCCTTGCTGCTGGCCGACCACATGACCCGCCGGCAGGCGGCCAAGGCCGGCGGCCTGGTGTGGGAGCATTACGACACCGACTGGAACGTGGACTGGGAGTACAACAAGGACAATCCCAAGCACCTGTTCCGCCCCTGGGGCTTCCAGCCCGGCCACCAGACCGAATGGGCCAAGCTGCTGCTGATCCTGGACCGCGAGCTGGATGGCGGCATCGACTGGCTGGTACCGACCGCGCGCCACCTGTTCGACACCGCCGTGGCGCGCAGCTGGGACGATAAGCGCGGTGGGCTGTATTACGGATTCGCACCGCTGGTGACGCCGCTGCCCGCCGACAGCGGCGACATCGCGCAGCAGCCCACCCAGGTCTGCGACGACGACAAGTACTTCTGGGTGCAGGCCGAAAGCCTGGCCGCCGCCGCTTTGATCGCCCTGCGCACCGGCGATGCCAGCTATTGGGACTGGTACGACCGGCTGTGGCAGTTCTCGTGGGCGCACATGATCGACCACACCTACGGCGCCTGGTACCGCATCCTGGATGCGGACAACCGTAAGTACAGCGACGAGAAGAGCCCCGCCGGCAAGACCGACTACCACACCATGGGCGCCTGCTACGAAGTGATGGATCAGCTGCGCGCCCACGGCGCAGGTTAGTCAGCGGCTGGATCGCTTCCTAGCGGTCGCGGAAGCCGGTCGGACGCCAGTCGCCGCCCGGGACGACGGCCGGCGCACCTTGCGGCGCCAGAATGAGGACCAGGCTGCGGCGGACATGCGGCGCGGCCTGCAGATGCGGGCCCGCGGTCTCGATGTAGGTCCGCCCCGCGGCGAGCAGCCGTCGATCGGTCGGCGTTTCAATGCGATGGCCCGGAAACGAAGAAGGCCGCCCTCGCAGGCGGCCCGACTCGTTGAATCCCTTCAAGTGTTTGGTGGAGGTGGGGGGAATTGAACCCCCGTCCGAAGGCACTCCATGCCCGGTACTACATGCTTAGCTCACCGTTGGATCTCGCCCCGGAGCAGCACGGCGTGCGAAGCGCACCCCAGGACCAGCCTGTTTTGGTTAAGCGATGACTGACAGGCAGCCGTCAACGCCGGTTCCGTGATAATGACCCTACACCTACGAGCACGGGCACAAGTAGGTTCGGGGGTTCGCCTTAGGCGGCTGTAGAACTACAACTCAACGCTGCTTTTAGGCGGCGAGAGCGAAGTCCGAACCGTAGTTGTCGTCGTTGGCAACTATGATTTTGCCGCTGGATTTACGAGGAAAGCTGCCCCCTCGGCATGCACCAGACAATTTCGCAACCCCCGTCGAAGCCAGTGCACCCCCGGTTCGAACTGGGTCGGAAGATCGTTCCGATGCAACTAGTGTAGGGGCGCAGGACACCGGTCACAAGGCGTGCGACGCGGCCCGGTTAGCCTGCAGTGGCCTGACCGCACCGGCTAAGGGCCGGCGTTGGCACGGATATCCATTGCCAGGAGATGCGCATGGCCAGCAAGCCACCGGCCCGCGGGGCCACCCCGTCCAAGTCCAGGTCCCCCGGGCGCAAGGCCGGCGGCACGCCCAAGGCCACGGCCGCGCCGGAGACCCCGCTGGCGCGCAGCGGCTACATGGCCGGCGCCCAGGGCAAGGCGATGACCGTGGTCTACATCCACGGCATCGGCAACAAGCCGCCGGCCGAGGTGCTGCGCTGCCAGTGGGACCAGGCGCTGTTCGGCCGGGCCATGGGCGAACGCACGCGCATGGCCTACTGGGTGGACCGCAAGCGCTATCCGGTGCCCGAGGCCGGCACCTGCAGCGATCGCGACGAGGGCCCGACCATCAGCCAGGCCGAGCAGCGTGTGCTGTCCGCCTTCGGCCTGCCGCCGGCAGGGGGCGACCTGCATGCGCTGGTCGATGCGCTGGCGCAGACCCCGCAGCAGCGCGCCCAGCTGGAAGCGGTGCTGGATCAGGTCCAGGACGGTGCGGCGCTCGAGGCGGCCGCCGGCCCCGGCGCGCGCGGCCTGTGGTCGGGTCTGAACGAGATCCTGCTGCGGCTGGTCTCGGCCGCGCTGCTGCAGGATGTGCACGATTTCTTCTTCGTCCCGGCGCGGCGCGCGGCGATGGAGGACAGCCTGCGCGAGCGGCTGATGTCCGGCGGCGGGCCGTTCGTGGTGTTGGCCCACAGCCAGGGCTCGATGATCGCCTACGAGGTGCTGCGCAAGCTCAAGGCCAGCCAGTGCGATGTCGCGCTGCTGCTGACGATCGGCTCGCCGCTGGGGCTGCCGGCGGTGCGCAGCATGTTCAAGCAGGACATCAAGCAGAAGAAGCTGCCGTTCCCGCCGTGCGTGCGCGCCTGGTTCAACGTCGCCGACCGCCGCGATCCGGTCGCGCTGGATGCCGACCTGTCCGACGACATCGCAGGCGCCGACGGCCGCTTCAGCAACTACGCCGCGCCGGGCATCAACCCGGACGGACCGCGCAATCCGCATTCGGGCTCGGGCTATCTGTCCATCGCGCAGGTGCGCAGCCGGGTCCGCGACGTGGTCGGGGCCGGCTTCGACCAGCCGGTGACCAGCACGGTGGTGCTCAAGGACCTCTCCGACCGGATGGAGGCGATGGGCGGGACGACGCGGCACGAGGTGCTGATCGAGCTGGACCAGCTGCCCTCCGGACTGCGCCCGGCCGAGGTCAAGGCGGACCTGGTGGCGCGGATCCGTGCGCTTGCCGCGCCGCAGACCGGGCTGTCGGGACAGGCGCTGGATGAGGCGATCGTGCTGGAGGACACGCTGGACCGCTTCGTGTCGGCGCAGCTGACGCGCTTCGAGATCGAATCGCTGCGCAACGATTTCAAGGCGCTGAGCTTCAAGCGGCTGTGGCGCGACGCGGGCAAGCGCGCCCTGCTGGACCGCTCGCGCAGCGTGATCCAGGCCGACGCCGCGCAGAGCGCCTATCACGCGCTGGGGCAGGGCATCGGCTGGGCGGTGCTGGACACCGGCATCGCCGCCGGCCATCCGCACTTCTACCAGGCCGGCAAGCGCGACCTGGTGCCGGCGCAGTGGGACTGCACGGTGCGTGGCGCGCCGAAGCTGCTGCGACGCACCGACGGGCGCGCCTTCACCCACATGGACCGCAGCGGCCACGGCACGCACGTGGCCGGCATCATCGCCGGGCAGTGCAGCGCGCCGTATCCCGGGCAGGACGGTGGGGCGAAGGTCGTGTTTACCGCGATCGCGCCGCAGGCCCAGCTGTACGGTTTCAAGGTGCTCGACGATGAAGGCCGCGGGCGCGACTCCTGGATCATCAAGGCGATCCAGCAGGTCGCCAGGATCAACGACGAGGCCGGGCAGCTGGTGATCCACGGCGTCAACCTGAGCCTGGGCGGCTGGTTCGATGCCGAAAGCTATGGCTGCGGCTTCACCCCGCTGTGCAACGAGCTGCGCCGGCTGTGGCGGCAGGGCGTGGTGGTGGTGCTGGCGGCGGGCAACGAGGGCCTGGCCTGGCTGGTCCAGCAGGACGGCGTGCCGCTGGCGGCCAACATGGACATGACCATCGGCGATCCGGCCAACCTGCAGGAAGCCATCGCGGTGGGATCGGTGCACAAGACCAACCCGCACAGCTATGGCGTGTCCTACTTCTCCTCCAAAGGCCCGACGGCCGACGGGCGCTGCAAGCCGGACGTGGTGGCGCCGGGCGAGAAGATCATCTCGGCGCATTACGACTACCGCCTGCGCGAGCCGTCCACCTGGATGCTGGAAATGAGCGGCACCAGCATGGCCGCCCCGCACGTGTCCGGGCTGGTGGCCGGCTTCCTGTCGGTGCGGCGCGAGTTCATCGGCGCGCCCGACCGGATCAAGGCGCTGCTGATGGCGCACTGCACCGACATCGGCCGCGATCGCTACATGCAGGGCTGCGGTGTGCCCAATCTGGTCAAGATGCTGGCCGCGACCTAGCGGGCGTGCCGAATGCGGCCTTGCCAGAGGCCAGCCGAGGCACCGCGACCGCTAGAGGACCCGCGGCGCGCTCAGGCGTCGCGGTTGTGCCGGCGCATCACGCGCTGCTTGTCGCGCGCCCACTCGCGGTCCTTCTCCGAGGCGCGCTTGTCGTGGGTCTGCTTGCCCTTGGCCAGCGCCAGCTCCAGCTTGACCTTGTTGCCCTTCCAGTACATCGCGGTGGGGATCAGGGTGTAGCCGTCGCGCTCGACCTTGCCGATCAGCGAGTCGATCTCGCGCCGGTGCAGCAGCAGCTTGCGGGTGCGGCGGTCGTCGGCCACCACGTGGGTGGAGGCCTGGATCAGCGGGGTGAACTGCGCGCCGAACAGGAACAGCTCGCCCTGGCGCACCACCGCGTAGCTCTCGCCGATGTTGGCGCGGCCGGCGCGGATCGACTTCAGCTCCCAGCCCTGCAGGGACAATCCGGCCTCCATGCGCTGCTCGAGGTGGTACTCGTGGCGCGCGCGCTTGTTCAGCGCGATGGTGCCCGTGCTGTTTGCTTTATCCTTGTCCGACTTCTTTGCCATCCGTCCATTGTCGCCGATGGAGCCGGTCGGGGCGAGTCCGCCCTGTTTCCCCGCTCACTCGCACCTCACACACGATGCCCACCATCCGCCGCAGCGCCCTGGTCGAACACCCGGCCGAGTACATGTTCGATCTGGTCAACGACGTCCGCGCGTATCCGCGCCGCTTCAGCTGGTGCGACAGGGCCGAGGTGATTTCCGCCGACGAGGCGCACATGGTGGCGCGGCTGGACCTGGGCCTGGGCGCGCTGCGCACCTGGTTCACCACCGAGAACACGCTCGAGCGCCCGCGGCGCATCGACATGCAGCTCAAGGACGGCCCGTTCCGCAAGCTGCACGGGCTGTGGGAGTTCCAGGCGCTGGGCGAGGGCACCAGCAAGGTCAGCCTGACGCTGGACTTCGAGCCGTCCAGCCGGCTGCTGGGGCCGGCGTTCACGCTGGGCTTCCAGACGCTGGCCGACCGCATGGTCGACGATTTCGTGCGCACCGCCGACCGCGGCGACTAAAGGCGATGAAGGTCGAGGTGGTGCTGGCCTGGCCGCGGCATTACCGCGCCGCGACGCTGGAACTGCCCGAGGGCGCCAGCGTAGCCGATGCGCTGCGCCAGGCGCGGCTGGAAGGTCAGGATCAAGCCACGGGCGTGGCGGTGTTCGGCGTGCAGGCCACGCCGCAGACGCTATTGCACGAGGGCGATCGGGTGGAGCTGCTGCGTCCGCTGCAGGTCGATCCGAAGGATGCCCGCCGTCGCCGCGCGGCGACGCCGTAAGGCGTCGCGCTCAGGCGCGGATCAGCCGCCGCCGCCTTTCTTCTTCTTGTCCTTGGCCAGGTTGGGGCCGAACTGGCGGATGCTGTTGCGGGCCAGTTCCTCGTCCTGGTTGGGGAAGTAGTCGCCTTCCCACTTGCTGACCGCATCGCCATTGAAGAACACGGTGAAGTTCTTCATCTGGGTGTGGCCCAGGCGGTCGGTGCGCTCGGTGGCGGTGTAGTCCCAGCGCTGGGCATGGAACGGGTCGGCCACCGACGGGGTGCCCAGCAGGGCGAGCACCTGCTGCTTGCTCTGGCCGACGGCGAGCTTGTCCACGTCCTGCTGACGCAGCAGGTTGCCCTGGTAGATCGGCTGCTTGTAGATGATGCCGCAACCGGAAGTGGCCAGGCCAAGGGCGGCGATAAGCAGGAATTTGCGCATGAAGGGGGGACGGGTCTGCAAAGGTCGGGAACAAGCCCGCCGATGATACACTGCGCCGCATCGCCGCGACCCAACCGCAAGGCAGCTGGCGTTAAACCGCCAATGAATGGGAGCCCCCCGATGGAATCGCTCGATCTGCGCAAGGTCGGTTTGAAGGTCACGCATCCGCGCCTGCGCATCCTGGCGCTGCTGGAAGAAGCCAAGCCCCGGCACATGACCGCCGAAGACATCTACCGCGCGCTGATGGGCGTGGGCGATGAGATCGGCCTGGCCACGGTCTACCGCGTGCTGACCCAGTTCGAGGCCGCCGGCCTGGTGCTGAAGCACAACTTCGAGGGCGGCCAGGCCGTCTACGAGCTGGACCGCGGCGAACACCACGACCATATGGTCGACATCGACACCGGCAAGGTCATCGAGTTCTCCAGCGACGAGATCGAGGCGCTGCAGGAGAAGATCGCCGCCGAGCACGGCTACGAGATCGAGGAACACTCGCTGGTGCTGTACGTGCGCAAGAAGCGCAAGTAAGCCGCCTTGCTGGATGTGGGGGAAAGGCCGGGAAATCCCGGCCTTTTTTCCGCCGCCCTGTTCATTGAAGGGCGCGGAGCGTGAGCGTCTTGGCTTCGGAGGGAAAGCGGTCCGGCGGGCCGTTTCCCGCACATCGTGTGGGAGGCTTCGGGCCGGAGGAAGTCGTGATCCACGCGCCGTGGAAGCAGTTGTCTCTTCCGATCACCTGGCGGCTTACCTGTAGAGCGGAGCTCGCTCCGCTGCTCTCCGTTCGGTTCGCGGGGAAGGCCCCAGCGGAGCAAGCTCCGCTCTACAGGGGCGGCGTCACGCGCGGTGGGTGCTTTCCCATCCAGCAGGACTGGGCGGCGTCAGTCCACCGCTTCGAGCAGCTTGCCGGCGGCGGCGCGGGCCTCGGCGCTGACCTGGACGCCGCCGAGCATGCGGGCGAGCTCTTCGCGGCGGGCGGCGGCGTCGAGCGATTCGACCGAGGACTGGGTCATGCCGTCCACCGGCGCCTTGCTGACGCGGTAGTGGGCGTGGCCCTGAGCGGCGACCTGCGGCTGGTGGGTCACGCACAGCACCTGGCGCGCGCGGCCCAGGTCGCGCAGTTTCTTGCCGACGATGTCGGCCACCGCGCCACCGATGCCGGAGTCGACCTCGTCGAACACCATGGTCGGCACCGCGTCCGAGCCCAGCGCGGCCACCTCGATGGCCAGCGAGATGCGCGAAAGCTCACCGCCGGAGGCCACCTTGCGCAGCGGCCGCGGCGGCTGGCCGGCGTTGGCCGCCACCAGCAGTTCGACCCGCTCGGCGCCTTGGGCGTCGGGGCGTTCGGCGTCGATGGGTTCGAGCTGGACCTCCAGCTTGCCGCCACCCATGCCCAGCTCGCCGATCAGGGCGGTGGTCTGCTTGGCCAGGCTGGTGGCGGCCTTGGTGCGGACCTTGGTCAAGGCCGCAGCGGCGGCCTTCCAAGCCTGGCGGGCGGCCTCGATCTCCGTGTTCAGGCCGGCCAGGCGCTCGCCGGCGCCGCGCAGGCCGTCCAGCTCCTGTTCGATGCGGGTGGCGACCTCGTCCAGCTGTTCGGGTGCGACGCGGTGCTTGCGCGCCAAGTCGTGCAGCCGGCCCAGGCGGCGCTCGGCGCGCTCGAACTGGGCCGGATCCACGTCCAGGTCGTCGCGGACCTGGTTGAGCAGGGCCAGGGCCTCCTGCAGCTGGATCTGGGCGCTGTCGAGCAGGCTGTCGACCTCACCCAGGCGCGGCTCGTGGCTGAGCACGCGCGCCAGCTCGGCGCGGGTCTGCAGCAGCAGCCGGCTGGCCGAGGGGCCTTCGTCGCCGGACAGGCGGGTCAGCCCGTCCTCGCAGGCCTGGATCAGGCTGGAGGCGTGGGCCTGGCGGCGATGTTGCTGGGACAGGGCCTCGATGGCGTCGGGGCTGAGGTCCTCGGCGCGCAGTTCGTCGAGCTGGTGCTGCAGATAGTTGAGCCGGTCGGAGACATCGCCCTGCGCGGTCAGGCGCTCGCGCTCGGCCAGCAGCGTCGACCACGCGGCCGCGGCCTGGCGCACCTTGGCCAGCTGCGGCGCGCTGCCGGCGAAGGCGTCCAGCAGGTCCAGCTGACGCGGCTTGGACAGCAGCGCCTGGTGCTCGTGCTGGCCGTGGATCTCCACCAGCAGGCCGGCCAGTTCGGCCAGCTGCGAGACCGGCACGGCGCGGCCGTTGATCCAGGCGCGCGAGCCGCCGTCGGCGCGCAGCACGCGGCGCAGCTGGCAGGCGCCGGCCTCGTCCAGGGCGTGCTCGGCCAGCCAGGCCAGGGCAGGGGCGGCCGGCGCGAGCTCGAACTCGGCCGACAGCTCGGCGCGCTGGGCGCCGTGGCGCACCACGCCGGCATCGGCGCGCGCGCCGGACAGAAAGCCCAGCGCGTCGACCAGCAGCGACTTGCCGGCGCCGGTCTCGCCGGAGATCACCGTCATGCCGGGGCCGAATTCCAGGTCCGTGGCGCGCACCACGGCGAAGTCCTTGATGGTCAGGTGTCGGAGCATAGTGGCCGGCATTGTAGGGGCAGGCGGCGCAGCGGTTGAGACAGGCGCGGCCCGGTTGCAAGGGCGGCGGCGGGACGCTATCTAAAGCGTCATGAAGCCCTCAAGTCCGGACCTCGATGCGCGCTCGCGGCAGCTGCTGCGCACCCTGATCGCCCGCTACATCCAGGATGGCGAGCCGGTCGGCTCGCGCACGCTGGCCCAGCACGCCGGCCTGGACGTCAGCCCGGCGACGATCCGCAACATCCTGGCCGACCTGGAGGACGCCGGGCTGCTGGCCTCGCCGCATACCTCGGCCGGGCGCATTCCCACCCCGCAGGGCTACCGGGTGTTCGTCGACAGCCTGGTGCAGATGCAGCCGCTGGCCGAGCGCGAGGTCGCGCGCCTGCGCGCCGAGCTGCCGGCCGGCACCGGGACCCAGGCGCTGCTGGGCAACGCCTCCGAGCTGCTGTCGGCCATGACCCGCTTCGTCGGCGTGGTCGGCGCGCCGCGGCGCGAGCAGTTCGCCTTCCGCCACATCGATTTCGTGCCGCTGGACGGGCGCCGGGTGCTGGCGATCGTGGTGTTCGCCGACAGCGAGGTGCAGAACCGGGTGATCGAGCCGCGCCGCAGCTTCGACCCCTCCGAGCTGGAGCGCGCGGCCAACTACCTCAACCACCATTTCGCCGGCCGCCCGATCGCCGACATCCGCGCCACGCTGCTGCGCGAACTGCGCGCGGCGCGCTCGGAGATGGAAGGCCTGCTGGCCCACGCGGTCGAGCTGGCCGACCACGCGCTGACCCCTTCGGACGATGACATGGTGCTGGCCGGGCAGACTCGGCTGATGGGGGTGCAGGACCTGTCCGATCTGGACCGGCTGCGCGAGCTGTTCGAGGCCTTCGCCCGCAAACGCGAGATCCTGCAGCTGCTGGAGCGCACCATGAACGCGCCGGGCGTGCGCATCTTCATCGGCGAGGAAACCGGCCTGGCGCCGCTGGACGGGATGTCGCTGGTCGCCGCGCCGTATCGGGCCCAGGCCAGCGGCCAGGTGCTGGGCGTGCTGGGCGTGATCGGGCCCTCGCGCATGGCCTACCAGACCGTGATTCCGGTGGTGCAGGCGGCGGCCGACGCGCTCGGCGCGGCAATGCTGCGTCCCGGCGATGACTTGAATCCGTCCGCGCCGACCCCATAGGTGGGGCTTGCGGCGGACATCCGACCGCCAGGACGGAAACCACAGACATGACTTCTAACGAACATCCGGGCGGCGAGCAGGCCGCCGCGCACCCCGACGCCCAGGCTTCCACCGAGGCGCTGCTGCAGGCCGAACTGCAGACCCTGCGCAACGAACTGGACCAGCTGCGCGCCTCGGTCCTGCTCGAGCGCGCCGACCTTGAGAACCAGCGCAAGCGCGTGGCCCGCGACGTGGACAACGCCCGCAAGTTCGCCAACGAGAAGTTGCTGGGCCAGCTGCTGCCCGTGTTCGACAGCCTGGACGCCGGCCTGACCGCCGCCGGCGCCGAGCCCAGCCCGCTGCGCGATGGCCTGGAGCTGACCCAGAAGCAGCTGCTCAAGGTCGCCGACGACAACGGCCTGACCGTGCTCGACCCGGTCGGCAAGCCCTTCGATCCCGAACACCACCAGGCCATCAGCCAGGCCGACGCCAACGGCGCCGCGCCGGGCAGCGTCGTGCAGGTGTTCCAGAAGGGCTATCTGCTGGGCGGCCGCCTGCTGCGTCCGGCGCTGGTGGTCGTGGCCCGCCACGACTGAATGCGACCGGCGGACCTGTCCGGATCGAGATTTTGTGTTCCACGGGCGCTTGAAGCCCACCATCACATCCCTATATCGGGTTCATCGGCAGGCGCGATCCGCCCGCCACACCCCGACAACCACGCTTCCTAACGGAGTCACATCATGGGCAAGATCATCGGCATCGACCTCGGCACGACCAACTCGTGCGTGGCGATCATGGAGGGCGGCAAGGCCCGCGTCATCGAGAATTCCGAGGGCGACCGCACCACGCCTTCGATCGTGGCCTATACCAAGGACGGCGAAGTCCTGGTCGGCGCCTCGGCCAAGCGCCAGGCGGTCACCAACCCGAAGAACACCTTCTACGCGGTCAAGCGCCTGATCGGCCGCAAGTTCACCGACGCCGAAGTCAAGAAGGACCTGGACCTGGTGCCGTACACCATCCTGGCCCACGACAACGGCGATGCCTGGGTGGCCACCGCCGACGGCAAGAAGATGGCCCCGCAGGAAATCTCCGCCCGCGTGCTGGAGAAGATGAAGAAGACCGCCGAGGACTTCCTGGGCGAGAAGGTCACCGAGGCGGTCATCACCGTGCCGGCCTACTTCAACGACAGCCAGCGCCAGGCGACCAAGGACGCCGGCCGCATCGCCGGGCTGGACGTCAAGCGCATCATCAACGAGCCCACCGCCGCGGCCCTGGCCTACGGCCTGGACAAGGGCGACACCAAGGACCGCAAGGTCGCCGTGTACGACCTGGGCGGCGGCACCTTCGACGTGTCGATCATCGAGATCGCCAACGTGGACGGTGAGAAGCAGTTCGAAGTGCTGGCCACCAACGGCGACACCTTCCTGGGTGGCGAGGACTTCGACGCGCGCGTCATCGACTACCTGGTGGACGAGTTCAACAAGGACCAGGGCATCGACCTGCGCAAGGATCCGCTGGCCCTGCAGCGCCTGAAGGACGCCGCCGAGCGCGCCAAGATCGAGCTGTCCTCCTCGCAGCAGACCGAGGTCAACCTGCCGTACGTCACCGCCGACGCCTCCGGTCCCAAGCACCTGAACATCAAGCTGACCCGCGCCAAGCTCGAGGCCCTGGTCGACGACCTGATCAAGAAGTCGATCGAGCCGTGCCGCACCGCGCTCAACGACGCCGGCCTGCGCGCCAGCGACGTCAGCGAGGTGATCCTGGTCGGCGGTCAGACCCGCATGCCCAAGGTGCAGTCGGCCGTGGCCGAGTTCTTCGGCAAGGAGCCGCGCAAGGACGTCAATCCCGACGAGGCCGTGGCGCTGGGCGCCGCGATCCAGGGCGGCGTTCTGGCCGGCGACGTCAAGGACGTGCTGCTGCTGGACGTGACCCCGCTGTCGCTGGGCATCGAGACCCTGGGCGGCGTGTTCACCAAGATCATCGAGAAGAACACCACCATCCCGACCAAGGCCTCGCAGACCTTCTCCACCGCCGAGGACAACCAGTCGGCCGTGACCGTGCACGTGCTGCAGGGTGAGCGCGAGCAGGCTCGCTTCAACAAGTCGCTGGCCCGCTTCGACCTGTCCGGCATCGAGCCGGCCCCGCGCGGCCTGCCGCAGGTGGAGGTGTCCTTCGACATCGACGCCAACGGCATCCTGCACGTGTCGGCCAAGGACAAGAAGACCAACAAGGAGCAGAAGGTCGAGATCAAGGCCGGTTCGGGCCTGTCGGACGAGGAGATCCAGCGCATGGTCGCCGATGCCGAGGCGCATCGCGACGAGGACAAGAAGTTCCAGGAGCTGGTCGGCGCCCGCAACCAGGCCGACGCGCTGATCCATTCGACCCGCACGGCGATCACCGAGCACGGCGCCAAGGTCGGCGGCGATGTGATCGGCAAGGTCGAGGCCGCGCTGGCCGACCTGGAGACGGCGATGAAGGGCGACGACAAGGCCCAGATCGAGGCGCGTTCCAAGGCGCTGGAAGAGGCCGGCCAGTCGCTGTACGCCGCCGCCGCGGCGGGCGAGCAGGGCGGTCCGGGTGCGGACGCCGGCGCCCAGCAGGCGCGCGGTGCGGCCGACGACGTGGTCGACGCCGAGTTCACCGAGGTCAAGGACGACAAGAAGTAAGCAGGGATTGGGGATTGGGGATTCGTAAAGGCTTTGGCCTGCGGATCCTCGATTCCGATCCTTGTCCCTTCCTTAGGTGCAATAGGAGCGGAAGAGAGAGGATCTCTCCGCTTTTGCCGTTAACGAATCCCGATTCCCGAATCCCCAATCCCCGCCTATGAGTAAGCGTGACTATTACGAAGTCCTGGGCGTGGCCCGCAACGCCAGCGACGAGGAGCTGAAGAAGGCCTATCGCCGCTGCGCGATGAAGTATCACCCCGACCGCAACCCGGGCGACCACACCGCCGAGGTGATGTTCAAGGAGTGCAAGGAGGCCTACGAGGTGCTGTCCGACGGCGGCAAGCGCCGCCTGTACGACCAGCACGGCCATGCGGCCTTCGAGCACGGCATGGGCGGCGGCGGTGCCGGCTTCGGCGGGCCGGACATGGGCGATATCTTCGGCGACATCTTCGGCAACATCTTCGGTGGCGCCGGCGGCGCGCGTCAGGCCCGTCGCGGCGCCGACATCGGCTATGTGATGGAGCTGGACCTGGAAGAGGCCGTCGCCGGGGTCGAGAAGCGAATCGAGATCCCGACCATGGCCGTTTGCGAGCCCTGCCACGGCAGCGGTTCGGAGGACGGCAAGGTCGAGACCTGCACCACCTGCGGCGGTCGCGGCCAGGTGCGCATGCAGCGCGGCATCTTCACCATGCAGCAGGCCTGCCCGCACTGCGACGGGCGCGGCCAGATCATCCGCAACCCCTGCCGCGTCTGCCATGGCGCCGGGCGCGTGGAGGAAGAGCGCGTGCTGTCGGTCAAGATCCCGGCCGGCGTGGACACCGGCGATCGCATCCGCCTGGCCGGCGAGGGCGAGGCCGGCCCGACCGGCACCCCGCCGGGCGACCTGTACGTGGAGGTGCGCGTGCGCGAGCACGCCATCTTCCAGCGCGACGGCGACGATCTGCATTGCGACGTGCCGATCCGCATCTCGCAGGCTGCGCTGGGCGACACCGTGCGCGTGCCGACCCTGGGCGGCGAGGCGGAGATCCGCGTCCCGGCCGAGACCCAGACCGGCAAGCTGTTCCGCCTGCGCGGCAAGGGCGTCAAGTCGGTGCGCAGCCGCGCCACCGGCGATCTGTTCTGCAAGGTCGTGGTCGAAACCCCGGTCAACCTGACCCAGCAGCAGCGCGAGCTGCTCGAGCAGTTCGAGGCCACCTTCGTCGGCGAGGACGCGCGCAAGCATTCGCCCAAGTCGGCCACGTTCCTGGATGGCGTCAAGGGCTTCTGGGACCGGATGACGTCGTGAGCCTGGGGTCCTGAGTCGGCTCGCCGACTCGGAGCCTCCACGCCATACCCGCAATCCACCGAAACCCGCAAAGCACCCTGATCCGCCCCCTCCCTTGCGCGCAGCGCAGGGGAGGGCCGGGGAGGGGTGCTTTTGCTTTTGCTGCGCAAGTAGCGGCAACAGCAAAGCCAAGAGCAGGGCTCAAGCAACAGCAAAAGCCAACCCCTCCCCCTCAGTCGCTAGCCGCGACTTCGAGCTCCCCTGCGCTGCACGCAAGGGAGGGGGCAGGAGCAGCGATGCGCGGGCGACGCTTCAATCCCCAATCCCCAATCCCCAATCCCGATTCCCAGCCCCACCACCCACTTACAATGCGCGCATGACCCAAGACACGCGCGAAAGCCATCTCGTCCACGGTCGACGCCAGCGCCCGGAAGGGCCGGCGCCGGTCGATGTCCTGACCGTGCAATCGCAGCTGGTCTATGGCCATGCCGGCAACAGTGCCGCCGCGCCGCCGCTGCGCGCGCTCGGCCTGCGGGTGGCCGAGGTGCCGACCACGCTGCTCAGCAATACGCCCTTCTATCCGACCCTGCGCGGCCACATCCTGCCGGCGCAGTGGTTAACCGATCTGCTGCTCGGCGCCAGCGAGCGCGGCCTGCCGCAGCGCGCCCGCGCCCTGGTGTCGGGCTACTTCGGCAGCCTGGCCAACGGTGAGGCCTTCGCCGACTGGCTGGCGCGCACCCAGGCGCAGGCCCCGGCGCTGCGCTACGTGCTCGACCCGGTGATCGGCGACACCCATACCGGCCCCTATGTCGAACCGGCGCTGGAGACGGTCTTCGTCAAGCGCCTGCTGCCGCGTGCGTGGATGGTTACGCCCAATGCCTTCGAGCTGGGCCGCCTCACCGGGCTGCCCAGCCTGGCCCAGGACGATGCGCTGGCCGCGGCGCGGCAGCTGCTGGCGCGTGGGCCGCAGTGGGCGCTGGTGCATAGCGTCGAGGGAGCGCCGGGCGAGCTGGTCACGCTGCTGGTCGGGCGCGAGGCGGTGTATCGCTGGGCCACGCCGTGGCTGCCGGTGGACGTGGCCGGCACCGGCGATGTGCTGGTCGCGCTGACCCTGGGCTTGCATCTGCGCGGTGAGCCGCTCGAGCACGCGATCGGCAGCGCCCTGGCCGGCGTGCACGCCGCGCTGGAGGCCACCCTGGCCGCGGGTGTCGAGGAACTGGACGTGCACGCCGCCGCGCCCGCGGCGCTGGCCACCCCGGCGCGCTTCCCCGCGCAGCGGCTGGCATGAGCCCGGTGTCCTGCGTCGGCATCGTCGGCAGCGCCGGCGCCTACGGCCGCTGGCTGGGCGCCTTCCTCGGGCGGCACCTGAGCGTGCGTGTCATCGGCCAGGATCCGGCCGATCCCGCCTCGCACACGCCACAGGCGTTGATCGAACAGGCCCAGGTGCTGGTGTTCAGCGCGCCGATCCGCATCACCGAGCAGGTGATCGGCGACTACGTGCGCCTGGCGGCCGGGCGCGAGGCCGGGCAGCTGTGGATCGACCTGACCTCGATCAAGACCGGCCCGGTCGCCGCGATGCTCGCCTCGCAGGCCGAAGTCGTCGGCCTGCATCCGATGACCGCGCCGCCCAAGTCGCCCACGCTCAAGGGTCGGCCGATGGTGGTGTGCGAGGCGCGCCTGGACGCCTGGCGGCCCTGGCTGCAGCGGCTGCTCGATGCGCTGCAGGCCCAGTGCGTGCGCACCACGCCCGAGCACCACGATCAGGTCATGGCGCTGGTGCAGGCCCTGGTCCACGCCACCCACCTGGCCCAGGCCGGCGTGCTGCGCCGCCATGCCGAACACGTCGGCTCGCTGGTCGAGCTGTTCCCGTACCGCTCGGCGTCCTTCGAGATGGACGGGGCGATGATCGCGCGCATCCTGGCGCTCAATCCGGCCATCTACGAGGACATTCAGTTCGGCAATCCGCACGTGCCGCAGGTGCTGGACACGCTGGTCGAGGAGGTCACGCGGCTGCGCGATCTGGTCGGGCAGGGCGATGAGGCGGCGCGCAGCGGATTCCGCCAGGACGTGCTGGCCGCCAACAAGGCCGCCATCGGCGCCACGGCGCTGGCCGAGGGCAACTACCGCTTCGAGCGCATCGGCTACTTGCTGGCCGACCTGGCCGAGACGCGCAGCCTGTCGGTGCATCTGCCGCTGGATCAGCCCGGCTCGCTGAGGGCGCTGCTGCACGTGTTCGAGCGGCACGGGGTGAGCATCGCCTCGCTGCATTCGCTGCGCAATCCGGCGGGCGAGCTGCACTTCCGGCTTGGGTTCGATGCGGATGTCGACCTGGGCGCGCTGGCGCGGGCGGCGGCCGAGGTCGATGCCAGCGGCATCGGCCGCGTGCTCGACGGGACCTCGTCGATGCCGGCGCTGTCGCCGGCGCGGCGCCTGGCCGCCTCGCTGCAGCGGCGCGCGGCCACGCCGGACGACGTACCGGCGCTGCTGGCCCTGCGCGAGGCGACCATGCGCGAGCACATGCGCAATTCCGGGGTCGATACCTCGCCCGGCAGCATGCTGGCCCGCCTGTTGAACGGCTACCAGCATGCGCAGGTGCTGCTGCGCGAGGAGCGCATCGTGGGCCTGCTCAAGCTCGATCGCAGCGGGCCGGACCATGTGGTGATGCAGATCCAGGTCGCCCCCGAGCTGCAGGGGCAGGGCCTGGGCCGGGCGCTGCTGGAGGAGTACATCGAGCAGGCGCGCGCCGCCGGCAAGGACGTCACCCTGCACGTGCTCAAGGCCAACCCGGCGCGCGGCCTGTACGAGCGGCTGGGCTTCGTGGTCGAAGGCGAGGATGCGCACGAGTTCCACATGCGTCTGTCGCATCGCTGAGGTTTTCCACACCGCCTGTGGATGACCGGCGGCACAACCCTGTGGACAGCCCGGCGCCAGGCGCGCCGGACAAGGCCCGTTTCCGGATTGGTGGATTTTTCGCCAGCAGGACGGCCAGCAGCCACTAAGGCCTTCCCGCGCCGCAGTGCGATGCGGCACCGGCGCGCGCGGTATCCTTGGCGGCATGAGCACCCAGATCACCCTGTCCCAGCGCGCCCTGGCCCTGACCAGCTCGGCGATCCGCGAAATCCTCAAAGTGACCGAGCGCCCGGAGGTCATCTCCTTCGCCGGCGGCCTGCCGGCCGCCTCGACCTTCCCGGTCGAGCGCATGCGCGCGGCCACCGACAAGGTGCTCACCGAGGCGCCGCAGGCCGCGCTGCAGTACGGCCCGACCGAGGGCTACGGGCCGCTGCGCGAGTGGGTGGCGCAGCGGCTTGCCGCCGCCGGCGCGCCGGTGCCGGCCAGCCGTGTGCTGATCGTCACCGGCTCGCAGCAGGGCCTGGACCTGCTCGGCAAGACGCGTGATCGACGAGGGCAGCAAGGTGCTGGTGGAGACGCCGAGCTACCTGGGCGCGCTGCAGTCCTTCTCGCTGTTCGCCCCGGCCTTCGCCGGCATGCCGTCGGACGAGGACGGCATCGATGTCGACGCGCTCACGCCCGCGCTGCTGGATGGCGCGCGCTTCATGTACTGCCTGCCCAACTTCCAGAACCCCACCGGCAAGCGCCTGCCGCTGGCCCGGCGCAAGGCGCTGGTCGCCACCGCGCTGGCCGCCGGCGTGCCGGTGGTCGAGGACGATCCCTACGGCGAACTGAGCTACGGCGGTGAGCACCTGCCCAGCCTGCTTTCGCTCAACCCCGAAGGCGGGATCTACATGGGCTCGTTCTCCAAGGTGCTGGCCCCGGGCCTGCGCCTGGGCTATGTGGTCGCGCCCGAGCCGCTGTTCTCCAAGCTGGTCCAGGCCAAGCAGGCCGCCGACCTGCATACGCCGTCCTTCAGCCAGCGCATCGTCTACGAGACCGTGCGCGATGGCTTCCTGGACGAGCACATCCCGACCATCCGCGGCCTCTACGCGCGCCAGTGCCAGCTGATGCTCGATGCGCTCGAGCGCTACTTCCCGGCGCAGGCGCACTGGACGCGGCCGCAGGGTGGCATGTTCGTCTGGGTGACCCTGCCGCACGGCATCGACACCACCGCGCTGCTGGCCAAGGCGATCGCGCGCAACGTGGCCTTCGTGCCGGGCGCGCCGTTCTACGCCACCGATCCGCAGATCAACACGCTGCGCCTGTCGTTCGTGACCGTGCCGGGCGAGAAGATCGAGGCCGGCATGAAGATTCTGGGCGAACTGGTGTCCGAGGCCATCGCCGCCCTGCCAGCCGCCGCGGCCGCATGACGGTGAAGGGCGACCGCACGAGCCCGCCGCTGCGGGTGCTGATTCATGGCGCCTCGGGTCGCATGGGCCAGGCGCTGCTGCGGCTGGCGGCCGGCGAGCCTGCGCTGCAGGTCGTGGCCGCGGTGACCCATCGCCCGCCGGCCACGCGCGTGGTCGATGGCGTGGCGTACTTCGCCGCCAGCGAGCTGCCTGGCGCGCCGGTGTTCGACGTGGCCATCGACTTCAGCCTGCCGGAAGGGTTCGACCCGATCCTGGCGCTGTGCCTGCAGCGCAAGGCTGCGCTGGTCTCCGGCACCACCGGGCTGTCCGAGGCCCAGCGCGCCGCGCTGCAGCAGGCCGGCGGCGACATCCCCGCGGTGTGGGCCTCCAACTTCAGCCTGGGCGTGGCCGTGCTGGCCGAGCTGGTCGAACGCGCGGCCGCCGCGCTGCCCGGCTGGGACTGCGACATCATCGAGTCCCACCACATCCACAAGCAGGACGCCCCGTCCGGCACGGCCCTGACCCTGGGGCAGGGCGTCGAACTGGCCGGCGCCACGCCGCGCTACGCCAGCCTGCGCGCCGGCGACATCGTCGGCGAGCATCTGGTCCAGTTCACCGGCCTGGGCGAGCGGGTGGAACTGACCCACCGCGCCACCAACCGCGACATCTTCGCTCGCGGTGCGCTGCACGCCGCACAGCGGCTCACGGACCGGCCGCCGGGGCTGTATCGCGTGCGCGATCTGCTGGACTGAAGCGGTACCGCGGCCGCGGCGTCGCTCAGTTGCTCATCGCGATCATGCCGAAGCACGCCGCCGCCAGCAGGAGGGTCAGCCCGCCGATCGTGGCCAGGATGCCGATGATGACCTTGGCCCAGACCGGCAGGCCGCCGCGCTGCGGCTCGGGTGCGGGCGGGAGTTCGGGCGGCTGTGCCTGCGATGGCGAGGTGTCGTCTTGGTCCGCGGTGTTCATGCCGTTGCGTCCTTGAGCGGGGTGCCGTCGACCCAGGCGCGCAGCGCTTGCAGCTGCTGACGCCGGTCGTCGCGGTAGAACAGGTTGAAGGTGTCGAACGGCACGATCGTGCCATCGGGCTGGGCGATGTGGACGCAACTCTTCTTCACCGAGCGCAGATCGAAGCCCTCCGCGTCGATGAAGGCCATGATCAGCACACGGAAGACGTTGCGGTAGTCCAGCCCCTGCGGGGCCTGCACCTGCGGCAGGCAGCAGAGCAGGTCGGACAATGAGCAGGCCTGCGACTGCGGCGAATGGTTGGTGGCGAACAGCTTGAACACGGCCTCGCGCAGCTGATCGTCCTTCTCCACCACGATGCTGTTGCGGCCGCCCTCGATCAGCACCTCCGGCGGGATCAGACCGGTCAGCGGCACGACGCGGTCCTCCAGCTTCAGCGCGTAGGCCATCGCCAGCGCATCGGGATGGCAGGGGACCGGGATCAGGTCCTCGGGCCGGAACAGCGGGCTCTGCTCGAGGATGCCGCGCCGCACCTCGGTCAGCGTCAGACGGTCGCGCGCCGGGTCGTAGCCCTCGGTGCGGCCTGCGTGCTGGATCGGCTGGAAGGTGACGCCGCGCACGCAGGGCTGGCGCCGGGCGAAGTCGATGATCTCGCCCAGCTCGCCATCGTTGAGGCCCTTCTTGACCGTGACCACCAGCGTGGTCGAGATGCCGAGCCGGTTTAGGGCCTCCAGCGCCCGGCGCCGGACCTCCGCCAGGCGTGCACCGCGCAGCTCCTGGTGGACCTCATCGCGCAAGGAATCGAACTGCAGGTACAGCTCGAAGCCGGGCATGTAATCGGCCAGGCGTTCGACGAACGCCGGGTCCTTGGCGATCCGCAGCCCGTTGGTGTTGACCATCAGGTGGCGGATCGGACGGGCCTTGGCCGCATCGAGGATCTCGAAGAACTGCGGGTGCAGGGTCGGTTCGCCGCCGGAGATCTGCACCACGTCCGGCTCGCCCTCGTTGGCGACCACCGCATCGAGCATGCGCTCGATCGTGGCCAGGTCGCGAAAGCCGGGGCGATGCGGGCCCGAATCGGCATAGCAGATCGGGCAGCGCAGATTGCAGTGATCGGTGACCTCGATCAGGGTCAGGCAGCTGTGCTGCATGTGCTCGGGGCACAGCCCGCAGTCGTAGGGGCAGCCCCCAGCGCCGCTCGGTGTTGAAGCGCTGCGGCAATTCGGGCGGCTTGATGAAGCGCTCGCGGCACAGGCGGTAGTACTCAATGTCGTCGGCCACCAGCACGCGCTCGCGGCCATGCTGCGGGCACCACTTCTCCAGGTAGACGCCGCCGTCCTTGAACAGGATGGTCGCCTCCACCCGGCGCAGGCAGGTCGAGCACACCGACACCGCGGTGTCGTAGAACAGGTAAGGCCTTACTTTTGCCGCCATGCAGGGGTCCATGCGATGCGTGGGAGGTCGCGCACATGGTAGGCCACGCCCAGGACGCACAGCAGCTGCAGGCCGGACAGCACACCGAAGTAGTACAGCGGGATCGGCCGGATCGACTCGACCGCCAGGCGGTAGAGCAGGTAGCCGACCAGGAACAGCTTGAAGCGGTCGCCCGGGCGCGGCAGGCGGCCGCCATAGCGGGTCAACAGCCCGCCCCACAGTGCGACGAAGACGATCTCGTAAAGCTGGGTCGGGTGGCGCGCGATGCCATCGCCGAAGTCCACGCCCCAGGGCAGGGTGGTGGGGTTGCCGTAGGTATGGTCCGCCAGCCCGCCCAGGAAACAGCCGATGCGCCCGATGATCATGCCCACCGTCAGCGGCAGGACGAAGGCATCGCCGGTCGAGCCGCGGATCCCGGCAAGGCGCTTGGCGAGCTCGACGCCGGCCCAGCCGCCCAGCAGCGCACCGATGATGGACTTGCCTTCCAGCAGGCGACGGAACGAGGGGAAGTCGAAGGCAGACGCAGGATCGTAGAGCCAGTAGGCGATCTTGCTGCCGACGGCCGCGCCTAGCACGGTGCCGGCGACCAGCAGCAGCGCCTGGACCCGGTCGGTCTGCCCGGGGTAGGGCAGGCGGCGGCGCTCGCGCAGATAGAGCTGGAAGCCCACCGAATAGGCGGCCGCCTCCATGAGGGTATGAAGCCAGTAGGCGTTCAGCGTCATCAAGGCCAGTGTAGCTGTCGGCGTGGCGTGTCGAGCTCCCGATCGCCGCGTGAAGCACGCCACATCCTGCGGTCTTAGGTGGCAGGTGAGGGGTTGCTCGCCCCGCCGCAACCTTGAGCGAATTTCGTCAGGCCAGGGCACCGTGCGAAAAAAGCGGCTGGCGCGGGGGGCGCCGGGTCCGTACAATTCGCACTCGCCTGTTAACCCACATCGCCTCGGACCGGAGAAGCGCCGCGTCCGCGGTTTCTTGCAGCCGCAAGTTGGACGTGGGCGCAGGGTTCCTCCCATCCCCAAGGCGAACCTGCAGTGACCCAACCCGCAATCCTGGTCCTCGAAGACGGCACCGTATTCGAGGGTGAATCGGTCGGCGCGAACGGCCTGTCCGTCGGCGAAGTGGTGTTCAACACCGCCATGACCGGCTATCAGGAGATCGTCACCGATCCGTCCTACGCCCGTCAGCTCGTCACGCTGACCTATCCCCATATCGGCAACACCGGCTGCACCGACCAGGACGACGAGGCCGCCAAGGTCTGGTCGGCCGGCCTGATCGTGCGCGACGTGCCGCGCCGTCCCAGCAACTGGCGCAGCCAGATCTCGCTGCAGGACTGGCTGGCCGCGCGCGGCGTGGTCGCCATCGCCGGCATCGACACCCGCAAGCTCACGCGCATCCTGCGCGAGAAGGGCGCGCAGAACGGCGCGCTGATGGCCGGGCAGATCGATGTCGAGCAGGCGCTGGAAGCCGCACGCAAGTTCCCCGGCCTAAAGGGCATGGACCTGGCCAAGGTGGTCTCTACCGACAAGACCTATCCGTGGACCGAGGGCCAGCTGGACCTGGATACCGGCAAGCCGGTCCAGGCCGCGGCCAAGTTCAAGGTCGTGGCCTATGACTACGGCGTCAAGCTCAACATCCTGCGCATGCTGGCCGAACGTGGCTGCGAGGTGATCGTGGTGCCGGCGCAGACGCCTGCGGCGCAGGTGCTGGCGCTCAATCCCGACGGCGTGTTTCTGTCCAACGGCCCGGGCGATCCGGAGCCGTGCGACTACGCCATCGAAGCGATCAAGGAATTCGTCGCCAGGAAGGTGCCGACCTTCGGCATCTGCCTGGGCCATCAGCTACTGGCGCTGGCCGCCGGGGCGAAGACGGTGAAGATGGGGCACGGCCACCACGGCGCCAACCATCCGGTCATCGACCTGGACTCGGGCCGGGTGATGATCACCTCGCAGAACCACGGCTTCGCGGTGGACGAGGCCAGCGTGCCGGCCAATGTGCGCGTGACCCACCGCTCGCTGTTCGACGGCACCAACCAGGGCATCGCGCTGACCGATGCGCCGGCGTTCTCCTTCCAGGGCCACCCGGAAGCCTCGCCCGGCCCGCACGACGTCTCGCCGCTGTTCGACCGGTTCGTCGAGCTGATGGAAACCCAGGCGCGCGGCTGAGTCCGCGCATCTGACCGCCTTGTCGGCATGGCCGCGGCCATGCCTTCCGATTCCAGCGTCGCCGCCGCCTGCGCGACGCCAACACGAGTAGCGAAATGCCAAAGCGCACCGACCTCAAGACCATCCTCATCATCGGCGCCGGCCCGATCGTCATCGGCCAGGCCTGCGAGTTCGACTACTCCGGCGCACAGGCCTGCAAGGCGCTGCGCGACGAGGGCTACCGCGTGGTGCTGGTCAACTCCAACCCGGCCACGATCATGACCGACCCGGAGATGGCCGACGCGGTCTACATCGAGCCGATCAACTGGCAGACGGTCGAGAAGATCATCGCCAAGGAGCGCCCCGACGCGCTGCTGCCGACCATGGGCGGTCAGACCGCGCTGAACTGCGCGCTGGACCTGGCCGATCACGGCGTGCTGGAGAAGTACAACGTCGAGCTGATCGGCGCCAAGCGCGACGCCATCCGCATGGCCGAGGACCGCGAGCTGTTCCGCGTGGCCATGGGCGAGATCGGCCTGGAATGCCCCAAGGCCGAGGTGGCGCGCAGCTTCGAGCAGGCCGTCGAGATCCAGGCCAAGGTCGGCTACCCGACCATCATCCGGCCGTCCTTCACGTTGGGCGGCACCGGCGGCGGCATCGCCTACAACAAGGAAGAGTTCGAGGAGATCATCAAGCGCGGCCTGGAACTCTCGCCGGTGCACGAAGTGCTGGTGGAAGAGTCGGTGCTGGGCTGGAAGGAGTTCGAGATGGAAGTGGTCCGCGACACCGCGGACAACTGCATCATCGTCTGCTCGATCGAGAATCTGGACCCGATGGGCGTGCACACCGGCGACTCGATCACCGTCGCCCCGGCCCAGACCCTGACCGACAAGGAATACCAGCGCCTGCGCGATGCCTCCATCGCGGTGCTGCGCAAGATCGGCGTGGACACCGGCGGCTCGAACGTGCAGTTCGGCATCAGCCCGACCACCGGCCGGGTGGTGGTGATCGAGATGAATCCGCGCGTGTCGCGCTCCTCGGCGCTGGCCTCCAAGGCCACCGGCTTCCCGATCGCCAAGGTCGCGGCCAAGCTGGCGGTGGGCTATACGCTGGATGAGCTGAAGAACGAGATCACCGGCGGCCTGACCCCGGCCTCGTTCGAGCCCTCGATCGACTATGTGGTCACCAAGATCCCGCGCTTTGCCTTCGAGAAGTTCCCGCAGGCCGATGCGCGCCTGACCACGCAGATGAAATCGGTAGGCGAGGTGATGGCCATGGGCCGCACCTTCCAGGAGTCGGTGCAGAAGGCGCTGCGCGGCCTGGAGACCGGCAAGGTCGGCTTCGACCCCACCGGCCTGGACCTGAGCAGCGAGGACGACCTGGCCACGCTGCGCCGCGAGCTCAAGGCCCCCGGCCCGGAGCGTCTGTTCTACGTGGGCGATGCGTTCCGCGCCGGCATGAGCGTGGAGGAGATCTACGCGCTGTCCTTCATCGATCCGTGGTTCCTGGACCAGATCGAGGAGATCATCGCCGAGGAGCAGCGCGTGGCCGCCGAAGGCCTGGGCTCGCTGGACAAGGCGCGCATGCGCAGGCTCAAGCGCGCCGGCTTCTCCGATGCGCGCCTGGCCCAGCTGGCCGGTACCGACGAGGGCGCCGTGCGCGTGCTGCGCAAGGCGCTGGGCGTCAAGCCGGTCTACAAGCGCGTGGACTCGTGCGCGGCCGAGTTCGCCACCAGCACCGCCTACCTGTACTCGACCTACGAGGACGAGTGCGAGGCCCAGCCGACCCAGCGCGACAAGATCATGATCCTCGGCGGCGGCCCCAACCGCATCGGCCAGGGCATCGAGTTCGACTACTGCTGCGTGCATGCGGCGCTGGCGCTGCGCGAGGACGGGTTCGAGACCATCATGGTCAACTGCAACCCGGAAACCGTCTCGACCGACTACGACACCTCCGACCGTCTGTACTTCGAGCCGCTGACGCTGGAAGACGTGCTGGCCATCGTCGAGCTGGAGCAGCCCCAGGGCGTGATCGTCCAGTACGGCGGCCAGACCCCGCTGAAGCTGGCGCGTGCGCTGGAGGCCAACGGCGTGCCGGTGATCGGCACCTCGCCCGACTCGATCGACCTGGCCGAGGACCGCGAGCGCTTCCAGCAGCTGGTCGACAAGCTCGGCCTGAAGCAGCCGCCCAACCGCATCGCCCGCAACGACCAGGAAGCGCTGCTGCTGGCGCGCGAGATCGGCTATCCGCTGGTGGTGCGTCCGAGCTACGTGCTCGGCGGCCGCGCCATGGAGATCGTCTATGGCGAGTCGGACCTGGCGCGCTACGTGCGCGATGCGGTCAAGGTGTCCAACGATTCGCCGGTGCTGCTGGACCGCTTCCTGGACAACGCGGTCGAGTGCGATGTGGACATCATCGCCGACAAGGACGGTCAGGTCCTGATCGGCGGGGTGATGGAGCACATCGAGGAAGCCGGCGTGCACTCGGGCGACTCCTCGTGCTCGCTGCCGCCGTACTCGCTCTCCGCCCAGACCCAGGCCGAGCTGCGCCGCCAGGTGGTGGAACTGGCCAAGGCCCTGAACGTGGTCGGCCTGATGAACACCCAGTTCGCCATCCAGACCGGCGACGACGGCCAGGACGTGGTCTACCTGCTGGAAGTCAATCCGCGCGCCTCGCGCACGGTGCCGTTCGTGTCCAAGGCCACCGGTGTGGCGCTGGCCAAGATCGCCGCACGCTGCATGGCCGGCAAGACGCTGGCCGAGCAGGGCGCCACGGTCGAGGTCGTGCCGGACTACTACTCGGTGAAGGAGGCGATCTTCCCGTTCGCCAAGTTCCAGGGCGTCGATCCGATCCTGGGGCCGGAGATGCGTTCGACCGGCGAGGTGATGGGCGTGGGCCGCAGCTTCGGCGCGGCGATGGCGCGCGCGCAGGAGGCCGGCGGCATCAAGGCCCCGCAGCCGGGTAAGGCCTTCGTCTCGGTGCGCGACCCGGACAAGCAGCGCGTGCTGCCGGTGGCCCAGGCGCTGGTCGAGCGTGGATTCACGTTGGTGGCCACGGTCGGTACGGCACAATGGCTGCGCGCGCACGGCTTCGAATGCGCGCAGGTCAACAAGGTCACCGACGGCCGCCCGCATATCGTGGACCTGATAAAGAATGGCGAGATCGTCTACATCGTCAACACGACCGAGGGCCGTCGCGCGATCTCCGACTCGTTCTCCATCCGTCGTGAAGCGCTGCAGCAGCGCCTCACGTATTCGACCACCATCGCCGGCGCGCGCGCGCTGGTGAATTCGCTGGAGTTCCGTGGCACCGGCCCCGTGCTGGCGCTGCAGGAGCTGCACAAGGAGTTGCAAGCATGAGAGCCCCCATCACCAAGCAGGGCGCCCAGCGCCTGCGTGACGAGCTCGACCACCTCAAGTCGGTCAAGCGTCCGGAAGTGATCGCCGCCATCGCCGAGGCGCGTGCGCACGGCGACCTGAAGGAAAACGCCGAGTACCACGCCGCCCGCGAGCAGCAGGGCTTCATCGAAGGCCGCATCAACCAGCTGGAGAGCGAGCTGTCCACCGCCGAGGTGATCGACGTGGCCGCGCTCAACGCCGGGACGCGCGTGGTGTTCGGCGCCACCGTGGTGCTGGCCGACGTCGACACCGACGAGGAGAAGAAGTACCAGATCGTGGGTGACCTGGAGGCGGACATCAAGCAGTCGCTGATCGCCATCTCCTCGCCGATCGCGCGCGCGCTGATCGGCAAGAACGAGGGCGACAGCGTCACCATCCAGGCGCCCGCGGGCGAGCACGAGTACGAGATCGTCAGCGTCTCCTACGGCGCCTGAGCGCGTGGGCGTGCCGATGCGCGGCGTTGATCGCCTGCGGTGCGATGGCGTGATCGCGCGGCACGGCTTCGGCCAGGCGCCGAAGCACACCGCGCGTCTTCGCTCGATGCGTCACGTGCGCCTCGACCTTGGTCCGTCGCACTAGCATGGCGTCCGCGACCTTGCTGCTGCCGGCGCGTGCCCAGCTCGCCGGCGAGCTGCCGCCCCAGGCCGGCAAGGCCCTGGCCCGCGCCGACCGCGACCAGGGCGAGGCGGGCGAGCGCGCCCAGCTGCGCCGGCATTTCCAACTGGTCCCCGATCACTGGCCGGTCGCGGCGCTGACCCGGCAGCTCGACGCCGGCGATGCCGCCCAGTCGCGCTGGCTGCGCGCAGATCCCGCCTTTCTGGCGCCGGACATGACCGGCGCGCGCCTGCTCGCGCATGGACCCGCGCTGGGCCTGGAACAGGACGACGTCGATGCGCTGCTGCCGGCGCTCAAGCCGCTGTTCGGCGATGCCGGCTTCCTGCTGGACGCGCCGACGCCCGCGCGCTGGTATCTGCGCCTGCTGAGCGACACGCCACTGCCCGAATTCGCCGCGCCCGAGCAGGTGCTGGGCGACGACCTGTTCGGCCATCTGCCGCATGGCGATGCCGGGCGCCGCTGGCGCGCGCTGTTCACCGAAGCCCAGGTGCTGCTGCACCAGCACCCCTGGAACGCCCAGCGCGCCGCGCAGGGCAAGCCGGCGGTCAACGCGCTGTGGTTCTGGGGCCCCGGCGTGCTGCCGCAGGCGGTCACCACGCCGTATCGGCAGGTGCGCAGCCGCGACGAGCTGCTGCTGGCGCTGGCGCGACAGGCCGGCACCTCCGATGCCCTGGAACAGGGCGTCGACGCGCTGGTCGACCTGCGCCATCTCAAGTCGCCGGCGATGTTCACCGACCAGGTGCTGGCGCCGCTGCTGGCCGAACTGCGCCGCGGGGAGCTGGCGCGCGTGGTGCTGGACTTCCAGGACGGCGCCGGCTTCACGCTCACCGCCGGCCAGCGCTGGCGTTTGCTGCGCCGCACGCTGACACGCCTGGACGCATGAGGCCGGCCACCCGCATCACCCGGCGCAGCGTCGCCGCCGGCGGCCCGTGGCCGGACGCCGTGCCGCCGCTGCTGCAGCGGATCTACGCCGGGCGCGGCGCCCTGGCCGAAGCCCAGGCGCGCCCGCGCCTGGCCCAGCTGCATCCACCGGAGCTGCTCGGCGGCATGGACGCGGCGGTGACGCTGCTGGCCGAGGCCATCGCGCAGGACCGGCACATCGTCGTGGTCGGCGACTTCGACTGCGATGGCGCCACGGCCTGCGCGGTCGCCGTGCGCGGGCTGATCCTGCTCGGCGCGCGCCACGTCACCCCCGCGGTGCCCAATCGCGTGACCCACGGCTACGGACTGTCGCCCTCGCTGGTGTCCGAGCTGGCCGCTCTCAAGCCCGACCTGCTGGTCACCGTCGACCACGGCATCGCCTGCCATGCCGGCATCGCGCAGGCGCGCGCCCTGGGCTGGCAGGTGCTGGTCACCGACCACCATCTGCCCGGCGCCGCGCTGCCGCCCGCGCACGCCATCGTCAATCCCAACCTGGCCGGCGACGGCTTCCCCAGCAAGGCGCTGGCCGGGGTCGGGGTGATGTTCTACGTGCTGCTGGCGCTGCGCCGCAGGCTTTATGGCGATCATCCATCGAGCGAGTCGAGGGCAGGCGCTGATCGCGAGCATCAGACGGCGGACCTCCATGGCCGCGTTCCTCCGAAAAACCGGCCCGATCTGACTGCACTGCTCGACCTGGTCGCCGTCGGCACCATCGCCGATCTGGTGCCGCTGGATGCCAACAACCGTGCGCTGGTCGCCGCCGGCCTGCGCCGGCTGCGGGCGGGGCAGGGTTGCGCCGGCCTGCGGGCGCTGATCGAGGTCTGCGGCCGCCGCGCCGAGACGCTCAGCGCCGCCGATGTCGGCTTCGCCGTCGCGCCGCGTCTGAACGCCGCCGGCCGGCTGGAGGACATGGCGCTGGGCATCGCCTGCCTGCTGTGCGACGAGGACGGCCCGGCGCGCGAGATGGCCGGCGTGCTGCACGCGATCAACGCCGAACGCCGCGGCGTGCAGCAGCAGATGACCGATGCGGCCGAGGCCGCGCTGTCCAAGGTCGCCGCACTCGATGGCGAGGTGCCGATCGCGGTGTGCCTGTTCGATGCCGACTGGCATCCGGGCGTGGTCGGCCTGGTCGCCTCGAAAATGAAGGATCGCGTGCATCGCCCGGTGATCGCCTTCGCCCCGGCCGAGCCCGGCAGCGACGCGCTGCGCGGGTCGGCGCGCTCGATCCCCGGCTTCCATATCCGCGATGCGCTGGCGGCGGTCGATGCCCAGCATCCGGGGCTGATGCAGAAGTTCGGCGGTCATGCGATGGCCGCCGGCCTGAGCCTGGAGCGCGCGCAGCTGCCGGCGTTCGAGGCCGCCTTCCGCGCGTACGCCGCCGCCACGCTCGATGCCGCGCTGCTGCAGGCCGAACTGCTCAGCGACGGTGAGCTGCTGCCGCACGAGTTCGACCGCGCCCACGCCGAGGCCCTGCGCGACGGCGGGCCGTGGGGGCAGGGCTTCGCCGAACCGCTGTTCGACGGCGTGTTCGAGGTGATCGACTGGCGGCCGATCGGCGAGCGCCATCGCAAGCTGGTGCTGCGCTGCCCGCAGCGCAGCAAGCCGCTGGACGCGATCCACTTCAACGGCCTCACGCGCGAACCGCCACCGCCCCGGCTGCACATCGCCTATCGCCTGGCCCCGGACGACTATCGCGGCGGCGACGCGATCCAGCTGATCGTCGAGTACTGCGTTTCAGCCTGAACCAGGCCGCGCGCCCGCGCCGCTCAACCGAACCGAGGCTTGACACCCCAGATCTGCGGCCAGATCGGCGGGATGTCGCGGCAGACGAAGATCGCGTAGCCGTTCGCCGATTCCTCGTTGGCTACGCCCTCGCGGTTGCGGAAGACGCCGTGCGAGGTGCATTTGGCGACGCTGCCGCGCTGATCCTCTTCGGTATTGCCCAGTTCGATGATCACGCTCGGCGGCGGGTTGCCATAGCCGCGATACCAGGCCGAGTTGGTCCGGCTGATCACCGGTGGCAGGCCGAGCGCCGGGCCATACAGGGCCATGGCGCCGGCTTCTCCATAGTTGTTGGCCAGGATGGCGGTGTGGGCCCGCTCGGCCTTGGGCAGGGCGCGGTAGACCATGGCCACGCGCTGGGCCATTTCCTGCCAGCCCACCTGCTCGGCATAGTCGCCGTGCAGGCGCCGGTTGAAGTGCCAGAGCGGGGAGTTGATCGGCGCGATCGGCAGATGCAGCGATGCGCCCAGCGGCAGGCCGACCGCCAGCAAGGCAGCCACGGCGATGCGCAGTCCACGCGCGCGACCCGCCGGCATGGAGGCGCACCAGCGCTCGATGGCCACGTAGCCGGCCGCCAGCAGCATCGGATAGCCCGGCGCCATGTAGTAGCCGCGTCCCCGCGAGAGCGCGAACAGCAGCAACGGCACCGCATACATCCAGGCCAGCACGCGGTAAGGGCGCATCGAACCGGCCAGCGTCAGGAATCCCAGTCCCGCCAGCCAGATCGGCAGGGTCAGCGCGCTGGCATTGGCATACAGTTGCTCGGGAAGGAACAGGTCCGTGCGGCCGATGGCCACATCGCGCGCATGGATGTGGGCGACGAAGTCCAGGTAGATGAAGTCGTGCCGCACCTGCCAGATCAGATTGGGCAGGAAGATCGCGAAGGCCACGCCCACGCCCAGCCAGGGCCAGCGCGTGCGCAGCTGCACGCGCATCGGTCCGGCCAGCACGCCCGCAGCCAGGCCGATGGCCCAGTACACGATGGTGTAGCGCGTCATCAGCCCAAGGCCGAAGACCGCGCCGAGCGCAAGCCACAGGCGCAGGTCGCCGCCCTTGGCCAGGCGCAGCACCAGCCACGCGGCCGCCACCACCCACAGCAGGTCCGGGCCGCAGTACATGAGGATGCTGCTGTTGACCAGGCCGAACGGCATGCACGCCGTGGCCAGCGCCGTGCAGACCTGGGCGAAGCGCCGGCCGCCGAGCTCGGCGGCGATCAGTCCCGCCAGCACCATCGCACCGCACTGGGCGAGCACGGCCACGATGCGGAAGCCGATGAGCGAGGTCCCGAACACGGCCAGCTCCAGCCGCGCCAGCCATGGCACCAGCGGCGGGTAGGGCACATAGCCCCAGTCCAGATGCCGGGCGTCGTCCAGCACCTGCAGTTCGTCCCGGTGGAAGCCATAGGCGCCGTTGAGCCACAGATGGACGATCAAGCGCAGCAGCCCCAGCGCAAGCAGCAGCATCAGATCGGCACGGCGGTCACGCGCACCGACCGGAGTAGCCGCAGACAGCTCGGAGCCATCGGGGTGGTGATCGGGGAGAGGAGCAGGCACGGAAGTGGTCATGGCAGAGCGTCGGCCGGGATGTTGCTCAGTGTTTCCCCTGCGTCCTGGCCGGACCAGCCGAAAGTGACCACACCCCGCGGGTTTGGGACCAACCGCGGGCCTGGGGGGACGGGGCGCCGAGCACGCGCGGCGGCAAGCGCCGCGATGGGAGCGGCACGGATCGAAGGACTCGTAGAATGGCCGGATGCCTGCACCCGCAACGACCGCCTACGAACGCTTCCTGCCGTGGAAGCGCTGGTTCGAGATCGGCTTCTGGGTGCTCAACGCGGTGGTGGGGGCGACCTTCAGCAGCGTCACCGTGATCATGGACATCCACAAGGTCGGGCTGCACTTCGCCGACTGGGAGCCGGTGGTCTGGGAATGCTCGAGTCACCTGATGTGGCTGGCGATGGTCTGGCCGATCGCCTGGTTCACCCGCCGCTATCCATTCCACTGGAACACCTGGCGCAGGCAGCTGCCGCGGCATCTGTTGTTCAGCGTGGCGGTCTCGGTGACGCATGTGTCGGGCATGGTCGCCCTGCGCACGCTGGCCTACTGGTGGATGGGCGGTCACTACGACTTCGGCAACTGGCCCAAGGGCCTGTTCTACGAGTATCTCAAGGACGTGCGCGGCTACTTCTGGTGGGTGTTGCTGATCGAGCTCTATCGGCTGGCCATGCGCCGCCTGCAGGGCGAGGCCAGCCTGCTGGCCCCGCCGGACGAGGGCCAGCCGCTGGAGCCGGTGGACCGGCCCGAGCGGTTCCTGGTGCGCAAGCTCGGGCGCGACTTCCTGGTCGCCACCGATGAGGTCGAATGGGTCCGTGCGGCGGGCAACTACGTCAACCTGCGCGTGCGCGGCCACGACTACCCGCTGCGCAGCACGATGACCGAGATCGCCGCCAGACTGGACCCGGACCGCTTCGTGCGCATCCAGCGCAGCTACATCGTCAACCTGGCCCAGGTGGCCTCGATCGAACCCATCGATGGCGGCGAGGCCCGCATCCACCTGAAGGACGGCACCACGCTGCCGTGCAGCCGCACCTACCGCGCCGCGCTGCGCGAGAAGCTGGGCGTGGGCGAGGGCTGAGCAGCGGCACCGGCCCTGCGCGCCTGCACGTGCAGGGGGGTGGCTTTCAGCCCCAGTCTCAGCCGTGCCGCTTGCGTGCCGCCTCGAACGCGGCCAGCTGCTCGGCCGTGGCCTCGGGCTGGTGCCGGGCCTTCCATTCGGCGAAGGGCATGCCGTAGACCGCCTCGCGGGCCTGGTCCTTGGTCATCGGCGTGCCGGCGGCCTCGGCCGCCTCGCGGTACCAGTCCGACAGGCAGTTGCGGCAGAAGCCGGCCAGGATCATCAGGTCGATGTTCTGCACGTCCGGCCGCTCGACGTTGAGATGCTGCAGCAGGCGGCGGAAGGCGGCCGCTTCGAGGTGCGTGGTGTCGGTCATGGTGCCAATCGGGGACAATAGGGGGCCTGCACTCTATACCGCGCCTTCGATGACCGCTTCCGCCCCCGCCCGCATCCTCGATGGCCGTCGCATCGCCGAGGACCTCCTGGACCAGCTCAAGCAGCGGGTCGACGCGCGTGTGGCCGCCGGCCAGGGCGCGCCGGGCCTGGCCGTGGTGCTGGTGGGCGGCGACCCGGCCAGCACGGTCTACGTGCGCAACAAGCGCCGCGCGGCCGAGAAGGTCGGCATCGTCGCCCACGACTACGATCTGCCGGCCGGCACCACGGAAGGCCAGCTGCTGGCCCTGATCGACCAGCTCAACGCCGACCCGAAGATCCACGGCATCCTGGTGCAGCTGCCGCTGCCGGGCATTCCCGACGCGCGCCGGCTGATCCACCGCATCGACCCGCGCAAGGACGTGGACGGCTTCCACCCGGAGAACGTGGGCCACCTGGCCCTGCGCGAATTCGGCCTGCGCCCCTGCACCCCGCGCGGCATCGTCACCCTGCTGGGCCACACCGACCAGCCGGTGCGCGGGCGCAACGCCACCATCGTCGGCGTGTCCAACCACGTGGGCCGGCCGATGGCGCTGGAACTGCTGATCGCCGGCTGCACGGTGACCTGCTGCCACAAGTTCACCCCGGCCGATGTGCTCGAAGCTAGCGTGCGCAATGCCGACATCCTGGTGGTCGCGGTCGGCCGGCCGCAGCTGATCCCGGGCGAGTGGGTCAAGCCCGGCGCGGTGGTGATCGACGTGGGCATCAACCGCCTGGACGATGGCCGCCTCACCGGCGACGTCGGTTTCGAGGCCGCCGCCCAGCGCGCCAGCTGGATCACCCCGGTGCCCGGCGGCGTGGGCCCGATGACCGTGGCCACGCTGATGCAGAACACGATCGAGGCTGCTGATGCGGCGGGGATTGGGGATTCGGGATTCGGGATTGGCTAAAAGCAACGGCAAAGGGCATGCGTCGGCCGGTGCCCTTTACGTCGGAGATCGGACGGCAGCGGGACGCTTTGTTGTGGCCAATCCCCAATCCCGAATCCCCAATCCCCGCCCCAAATACGTTAAAATGTCGCGCTTCCCTAGAACCGGTTAGGTGAGCCGATGCTCCGCATCCTGGCTGAAGCACTGACGTACGACGACGTTTCCCTGGTCCCCGCGCACTCGACCGTCCTGCCCAAGGACGTGAACCTGGAAACGCGCCTGACCCGCGACCTCAAACTCAAGCTGCCGCTGCTGTCGGCGGCGATGGACACGGTGACCGAGCATCGCCTGGCCGTGACCATGGCCCAGCTGGGCGGCATCGGCATCATCCACAAGAACCTCACCGTCGAGGCCCAGGCCGCCGAAGTGGCCAAGGTCAAGACCTTCGAGGCCGGCGTGATCACCGAGCCGTTCACGGTCGGCCCGGACACCACCATCGCCGAGGTGCTCAAGCTCACCCGCGCGCGCAACATCTCCGGCGTGCCGGTGGTCGACGGCAACCAGTTGGTGGGCATCGTCACCAGCCGCGACATGCGCTTCGAGAAGAAGCTCGACGATCCGGTCCGCCACATCATGACCAAGAAGGATCGCCTGATCACCGTGCGCGAAGGCGCCAGCGACGAGGAAGTGCTCGAGCTGCTGCACAAGCACCGCATCGAGAAGGTGCTGGTGGTCAATGACGCCTTCGCCCTGCGCGGGCTGATCACGGTCAAGGACATCCAGAAGAAGTCCGACAGTCCCAACGCCGCCAAGGACCGCGACAGCCGCCTGCTGGTGGGCGCCGCGGTCGGCGTCGGCGGCGACACCGAGCAGCGCGTCGAGGCGCTGGCCGCCGCCGGCGTGGACGTGATCATCGTCGACACCGCGCACGGCCATTCGCAGGGCGTGCTGGATCGCGTGGCCTGGGTCAAGAAGACCTATCCGCAGCTGCAGGTGATCGGCGGCAACATCGTCACCGGCGACGCCGCGCTGGCGCTGATGGACGCCGGCGCCGATGCGGTCAAGGTCGGCGTGGGCCCGGGTTCGATCTGCACCACGCGCGTGGTGGCGGGCGTGGGCGTGCCGCAGATCACCGCGGTCAACATGGTTGCCGAGGCGCTGCAGGACCGCATCCCGCTGATCGCCGACGGCGGCATCCGCTACTCGGGCGACATCGGCAAGGCGCTGGCCGCCGGTGCCTCCACGGTGATGGCCGGTGGCCTGTTCGCCGGCACCGAGGAAGCCCCGGGCGAGGTCGAGCTGTTCCAGGGCCGCAGCTACAAGAGCTACCGCGGCATGGGCTCGCTGGGCGCGATGGAGAAGGGCTCCAAGGACCGCTACTTCCAGGACGCCTCCGACGCCGACAAGCTGGTGCCCGAAGGCATCGAAGGCCGCGTGCCGTACCGCGGCCCGCTGAGCGCGATCATCCACCAGCTGATCGGCGGCCTGCGCGCCACGATGGGCTACGTGGGCTGCGCGACCATCGAGGAGATGCGCACCAAGCCGCAGTTCGTGCACATCACCGGCGCCGGCCAGCGCGAGAGCCACGTCCACGACGTGCAGATCACCAAGGAACCGCCGAACTACCGCGCAGGCTGATGCCTGTGCGCGGGATTGGGGATTCGGGATTGGGGATTGGTAGTCACCCGCCGCGTCTTCATCGGCAGTGCGCATCGCCGCCATCCCGCTGTTGCGAATCCCTAATCCCGAATCCCCAATCCCGGCCCCGATGACCAACATCCACACCGACAAGATCCTGATCCTCGATTTCGGCGCGCAGTACACCCAGCTGATCGCCCGCCGCATCCGCGAGATCGGCGTGTACTGCGAGATCTGGGCCTGGGATCACGACCCGGCCGAGATCGCCGCGTTCCAGCCCAAGGGCATCATCCTCTCCGGTGGTCCGGAATCGACCACGCTGCCGGGCGCACCGGCCGCGCCGCAGGAAGTGTTCGACTCGGGCCTGCCGATCTTCGGCATCTGCTACGGCATGCAGACCCTGGCCGCGCAGCTGGGCGGGGCGACCGAAGCGGCCGACCAGCGCGAGTTCGGCCATGCCGAAGTCAACGTGATCCACGCCGATGCGCTGTTCAAGGGCCTGAGCGACCACGGCGGCGCGCCGCGCCTGAATGTCTGGATGAGCCATGGCGACCATGTGTCCGTCGCGCCGCCGGGCTTCACCATCACCGCCACCACCGACCGTATCCCGGTGGCCGCCATGGCCAACGAGGACAAGCGCTGGTACGGCGTCCAGTTCCATCCCGAGGTCACCCACACCCTGCAGGGCCAGACCCTGCTGCGCCGCTTCGTGGTCGACATCTGCGGCTGCCAGACCCTGTGGACCGCGGCCAACATCATCGAGGACCAGATCGCCCGCGTTCGCGCCCAGGTCGGCGAGGACGAGGTGATCCTGGGCCTGTCCGGCGGCGTGGATTCGTCGGTGGTCGCCGCGCTGTTGCACAAGGCGATCGGCGACAAGCTGACCTGCGTATTCGTCGACACCGGCCTGCTGCGCTGGCAGGAAGGCGACCAGGTGATGGCGATGTTCGCCGAGCACATGGGCGTCAAGGTCGTCCGGGTCAACGCCGCGCAGCGCTACTTCAAGGCGCTGGAAGGCGTCAGCGATCCGGAAGCCAAGCGCAAGATCATCGGCAACCTGTTCGTTGAGATCTTCGACGAGGAGTCCAACAAGCTCAGCAACGCCAAGTGGCTGGCCCAGGGCACCATCTACCCGGACGTGATCGAATCGGCCGGCAGCAAGACCGGCAAGGCCCACGTCATCAAGAGCCATCACAACGTCGGCGGGCTGCCCGAGCACATGAAGCTGGGCCTGGTCGAACCGCTACGCGAGCTGTTCAAGGACGAGGTGCGCCGCCTGGGCGTCGAGCTCGGCCTGCCGCGCACCATGGTCTACCGCCATCCGTTCCCCGGCCCCGGCCTGGGCGTGCGCATCCTGGGCGAGGTCAAGCCCGAGTACGCCGAACTGCTGGCCAAGGCCGATGCCATCTTCATCGACGAACTGCGCAAGGCCGATCTGTACGACAAGACCAGCCAGGCCTTCGCCGTGTTCCTGCCCGTCAAGTCGGTCGGCGTGGTCGGCGACGCCCGCGCCTACGAATGGGTCATCGCCCTGCGCGCGGTGGAGACCATCGACTTCATGACCGCGCACTGGGCGCACCTGCCGTACGACTTCCTCGGCACCGTCAGCAACCGCATCATCAACGAACTGCGCGGCGTCTCGCGCGTGGTCTACGACATCTCCGGCAAGCCGCCGGCGACGATCGAGTGGGAGTGAATTTACGTCCTTCGAGGACTATCGCCTGCTATCGAAAAACTGACGTAACGTGTTGATTTGGAAGCGAATGCGTCGCGGCATCTATCGGCGGCTATCGCCAGCCAGCAAAAAAATTTGACGATAAAAGTGGCGGTGCGAATCGAGGCCGGATTAAGACATTCTCGTTCACTATTCAGATTTTTACCGTCTTTGACGGTAAAAATCTTCTCGGGAAAGCTTGTTTTACGCGGCTTTCCGGTCATCAGCAGGTCTCCTGATCCCTGACGATAAGCGGCAGCCATGCCTGGGGGCGGATTTACTGCCCGTACAACGACGAGGAGTGCCGCTGCGGCGAGTTCTGCATCACGTCGGTATGGAGTACGCCGAAGAACCCCGGCAACCACGCTCGCGCCTTGCGGCGGGTCGTGGACAACTGCACCACGCATCGCAAGCAGCACGGATGCTGATGACGATGCCAAGGAGTAGCGCGATGGAATACACCTTCACTCTGAAATACCAGCTCATCGACGACGACCGCGACCCGGATGCACTGGTCGAGCGCCTGGGCGAAGCCGGCTGCGATGATGCCTTGGTCGGCATCGGCCAGCCGGGCAGGTTGGCGTTGGAGTTCACCCGAGAAGCGTCCGACGCCGGCGCTGCCATGCGCAGCGCGTTGGCCGATGTGCGCCGCGCTGCACCGTCGGCGCGGCTGATCGAAGTCGCGCCGGATCTGGTCGGTCTGACCGACGTGGCCGACATCGTGGGCGTGTCGCGGCAGAACATGCGCAAGCTGATGCTGGCCCATCCGGGCAGCTTCCCGGCGCCCGTGCATGAGGGCAGCGCATCGATATGGCACTTGGCCGACGTGCTGACCTGGTTGCAGGCAAGAGGCAGCTACTCGCTGGCGCAAACGATCCTGGATGTGGCGCGGGTGGCCTTGCAGGTCAACGTGGCGAAGGAGGGGCGGCGCTTGCCACGCTCGGCGTCCGAGGAACTGGAAGCCTTGGTCGGATAAGCGCCGTTCGCCGGTTTCATGCCTCACTCGAACCCGCCCGAACAGGGCGGGTTTTTCGTTGGTGAACATCCGGCTTCGAGACACGACCGCGAGGAGCTTGCTTGCGTTGTTCGATCCACGCTCCCACTTCGGCCAAGTCCCACACGACGCAGCGCGGTGTCAGGTTGAAGCGGCGCGGGAATTCGCCGCGGCGCTCCATTTCGTAGATGGTCGTTTCGGACAAGGGCACGATCTGCCGCAGTTCCTGACGGCGGATGGTGCGCCGGAAGGGAAGGGGGCTACCCTTCGGAAACTGCGGCAGTGCTTCGTAGGCTTCCGTTCCGGGAAAGGGGAGCGCATGGGATGATTGCGAGTGTTGTTCCACGTCAGACTCCATGAGTACGCGGCATGGAGACATGGTGCGATTCGGCACCTATCGGGACAACTTGTTGCAGCGTAGCAGGGCGGGGTTGATGTGGTCACGACCGACGCCGCTCGTTTGGCGTCGGTCGTTGCGTTGCTTATGCGCCATTCGGCGGCGCATTTAGATCGATTTGGGACGGATCGACAGGAGTTCTCGAATCAAAGTGCATCTGGATTGTTGCGATATCACCTTTCTTGACCTGACGATCCATCCAATCCAGTACGCCCCACTTAGGTTTGCCGTAACGCTCAGAATCAGGATGGCCGGGTACAGGAAAGGGATGTATCGAAATAGATTGCCCACTCATCGCCCCGTCTTGTTGCTCGGATGGCAGTGGAACTTGGAAAACTTCATTTCCATATCCAAGCACAATGAAGGCATAAGGGTAGCCCGCAATGTTCTGCTTGCGGCGCAAGATGCACACCGCGATAAGATCATTAGGCATAGGCCCCGGTTGAAAGGAATAGATAACCGGACACCGATCAAGGTACGGCTTGCTATGGTCTCTTTCCCTAACCCATGCCATAAGATTTCGAAAATTACCTATTTCCTCGTCCGGTAGCAAAGTCAGGCCGATTTTCATAAACGCCTTGAGAACTGCTACCGGCGTGTAGGCATCGCGCCCGAGCTTAAACGTGACTTGATTGTTTTCTTCATCGACCTCATAGATAGGGTCGTATTCATAAGCCCTGATATTGAGCTTGCTCTGATCGTATTCAATCCGCCAGCCTGGCTTGTCGCCTCCTTTCTTTAGTGTGGGCACTCCGCTTTTCCCTCGAATGCGAATAAGCGTTCGCATCGGTTTAGACCAGTTTCCTAGGTCGTTCTCTATTCCTTTGCCGAACTCTTCGTTGCAGTTGTCGCATTCGTAAGCGCTTTCGATGCTCTTGTTTCCCAGCAGCTCCGGAATCGCATGAGCGATCTTCTTGAAAGCTACTTCGGGTGCTTTTTTGCCGCAGAAGCGGCAGACGCGATTCGACATATCGCCCAACACCACTTTCTCGCCAGGGCGTAGAAACCACTGACCGATGATGTCGTAGTGCGTGGCGTAGAACTCGATGTTTTCTGCTTGCTCTTGCATTTTTTATTCCACATTTTACCTTTGGTCTAATTCTAAATCTTGGTGCCGCGTCGCCGCGCAGCGTACCGCATTCGACTTCACGGACGCGGCCTCGTGCCGAGGTGCGCTCACCCAGCATTGCCCCCTGACGCCTTCGGCCTCCATCGCTGCGGACGGGATTTCCGAGACAGTGTCTAGGAAATTCGTTTTTGTATGTTCGGTTCTCGTGGCTCTGCGCGCTCCGCTTGCCAACACCGTAATTGCGAAAGAGTAGGTCGGCTTTGCTGTTCCCTTCACCGTATCACGACGTTCTCGCCGTCAAGTGCTGCGCGTGCCTGCACGCTTGCGGCCTGGCGGCCGTCCTTGACCCCTGACGGCTTGCGCTGCGCCGTGCTGGCGACGGTTCCGGGCAATTCTGCCCGTGCAACCGGAGATCGCCATGAGCGCACTCATCACCGACGAACAACGCTTCCTGCTTCTGGCCAACGACCGCGAATCTTTGCAGAACCCGGACTTCGATCCAGCACCCGTGGTCAATCTGTTCACGCCGGAACCGGACGCCGGCGCGACCTGGCTGCTGACCGAGATCGGCCCGGACGATCACGACCATGCTTTCGGCTTGTGCGACCTAGGCCTAGGCGAACCCGAACTCGGCTGGGTCAGCTTGCAGGAACTGGAGACCGTGCGCGGACGCCTCGGCCTGCCGGTTGAGCGCGATTTGCACTTCCGCGCGGAGAAACGCCTGAGTGTCTACGCGCGATGCGCGCCGGGCTGGGCAGATCGTCGTTTAATCCAGCGCTGGGGCGTCGCCAGATGCCCCAGCCGCACATCCCGTTTGGGATGTGCGGCCTGGCGTCTCGTCAGCGGGGCCAGCCGTCGTAGCGCACGCCATCGAAGAAATTGGGGCCGACTTCGATGCGAAGCGAAGAATGACGTTGCAGGATCTTCTTCGCTACTTCCGGCGAGGCGGCATCCGTGAAGTCGATGAGGTAGCCGTAGACCATTTCACCGCTGTTTCCGTCCAGCGGCATAGCTTCCACATCGGCGAGATCGCCGACCTCGTGCAACTCCAGACTCAGCAACTCGGCGTAGGCTTCGGACACGCTGCGCACGGGCGGCTCGCCATCGTGATCGTCGTCCCCCCAGTTGGTGTCGAGCGATGCCTTGGTGACTTCGCAGTCCACCGATCCGTAGCACCGGCGGCCAGGACGCGCCACGCTGAGGGTGCCCTCCACATTCACGATGTGGCCCGAATAGGGGCGCTCCGTGTCGATGCCCAAGCCAACATGGCCGTCCAGGTCGATGTCCAGCGTGCTTCCGATGGGGATGGTGTTGGACTCGACCTCGAAGTCGAAATAGACCTCATCGATGCCGTCGTAGTTGGCACCGGCCATCTCGTTGTTCACGTCGCCATCTTCGATGACCACCTGATCCACATGCTCGCGCACGTAGGTGTCGAAGCTCGCGTAAGAGGCGTGGATATGGACATGAGGCGCTCGCGCCTTGAAGGCATCGTCGATCAACTCGCGGAGCTGGCTCGGCGCTGCCGCCGCGCCAAGTTCACCGGCACGCTGATTGAGCATGTCGTAGTCGAGTACGACATGGTGAACGTCATCCAGATGCGGGGGTTCCTGTGCTGCTCCCTGTGCCGCTTGGTAGGCGGCAAGGCTCTTGTAGCCCAGTGCGGCGACGACAAGTTGTTGCGCGTGTCCAAGTCGTACGGGGACACCCGCAGAGGCGCTGTTCTTGCGAACAGAATAGGCAAGGTCGGAAATGCCGATCAACATACGATTCTCCTGATTCAGCGCAGGCCAATCGAGCGATTACTTGGCCGACGCCCAGGCGATATCGCATGGTGGTGGCAAGAAAGAAGGTCGTGCAAAAAACTCGGTCTTGATTGAGCCGCTCGAAGCTCAGGCGGACGAGGCCTTGCCTCCATTGTCCGCAAAAAATCGGCTACGGGCAAGTAGCTGGAATAGTCAGGCGGGCGTCCCCGGCCGGGCCGCGCGCTCGTGCTCCGCATTGAACCTCGCCGCGCGAGTTTCGCCCCCTCCGGGCTTCCATCGCTGACGCCTACGGCCCGGATTCCTCGATCCGGGCCTGCGCGCTTCGCTTGCGTGCGGTCGGCACACAGGGATGGCCGTTGCCTTGTCCGGCCGTCTCCCCTGACTTCATCACCTTGTCCGCGACTGTAGCCCGCGGCCGTGTGCCGTCAAGGCGCGCAGGGCCGTGTCCTCGGCTGCGCCTGCGGGCCGCGCCAACCCTGCGCTTGCCTCCTTGACGGCCCCCGTCCGCGCGCTCCTGACCGTCGCGGGCGATGAACTCAGGAAAGACGGTGGCAACAGGGCCAACCGGGTTCTTCGTGCCGACCGCACAGAACCGCCGAAAGGCGGGCTCCGAATCTAGGAATCCGGTGTGCGGCTTGAACAGCCAACCCTTTTCGTCAGGAGAAAGACCATGCAACTCGCTTCCCGTCTCGCTTCGCGCTCGCCGGTACTGCGTTCGGAATATCCCTTGTCCGACGATCAAATCCGCGCCGTAGCGCCTTCCATCTTCGCGGATGCCCCGCACGAAAGCCGTTCCGAGCGGTACAGCTACGTCCCCACCGCCACGGTGCTGCAAGAACTGCGCGGCGAAGGCTTCGAGCCTTTCATGGTGTGCCAGACCCGCGTGCGGCAGGACGACCGCCGCGACTACACCAAGCACATGATCCGGCTGCGCCATGCCAGCCAGATCAATGGCCGCGAAGCCAACGAAATCATGCTGCTGAACTCCCATGACGGGACGAGCAGCTATCAGATGCTCGCCGGCATGTTCCGATTCGTGTGCAGCAATGGCCTTGTCTGCGGCGACACCGTGGCGGACGTGCGCGTGCCCTACAAGGGCGACGTAGCCGGACACGTCATCGAAGGTGCTTACGAAGTCTTGCACGGCTTCGACCGGGCGCAGGCATCCCGCGATGCCATGCAAGCCATCACGCTGGACGTCGGGGAATCGGAAGTGTTCGCCCGCCCGCGCTCGCGTTGAAGTACGACGAGGACACGCCCGCGCCTGTCACGGAATCGCAAATCCTGATGCCGCGCCGCCACGACGACAGCCGCCGCGACCTGTGGAGCGTGTTCAACCGCACGCAGGAAAACCTCATCGAAGGTGGCCTGTCCGCCCGCGCCGCGAACGGCCGCCGCCAGACCACGCCCGCCGGTGCAGGGCATCGACAACGGCATCCGTCTCAATCGCAACCTGTGGCTGCTGGCCGACGGCCTGCGCCAGTTGAAAGCCTGATTCCCCACGCGGCAGGGGCAGGCAACAGCCCTTGCCGCTTCTCTCGCTGCTGCATCCCTAACCGCAAGGAGTTATCACCATGAACGCCGTTACCAAAACCGAAGCTATCGCCCTTGAAACTGCCGCGCCGCTGGAAGTGGCCGACCCGACCAAGAACCTGATTCTGGTTCCGCTGTCGCAACTGTTGCCGCGCCGCTCCAAGCGCAACGTCCGCACGCCCCCGCGCCAGTCCATCCCCGAACTGGCCGCGAGCATCGCCCGCGTCGGCCTGCTGCAAAACGGTCGTTTTGCACCGCCGGTTAGTGGCAGTTGCGAAAGAAATCGGGATCGTCCAATGGCTGGTGAGTGCCAGCCATACAGGTACAGTTGCTATGGCAAGCGTAATTGCTTTGACATAGCATTTTCAGGCGGTTTGGGCTCGACACCGTTGCTCAGAGGCTGCTGAGCACCATGTTCCGTCCTCATCGACGATGGGTAACACTAGCCATCAACGAGATCTGCGTATGACAGAGTTCGCCGTCAACACGATTGCCTGTGTCGGGTGGGGCTCCCTTGTCTGGAATCCGCGCGACTTACCCTGTAATGGAGGCTGGCATAACGACGGCCCCTTGTTGCCGGTCGAATTCGCGCGCGAGTCCGGCGCGAAGAAAAATCAGCGAGGGGATAAAATTACGCTGGTCATCTGTCCCAACAGTACGCGTGTGCGGACCTACTGGGTCATGCTTGATGTGCCAGACCTCATAGTTGCAAGAAAATGTTTGGCTGCACGTGAAGGCATCCCCAAGAACTGGGAAACCGACATCGGCTTTGCCGACTGCGTTAGTGGTCAAACTCATGGTTTGGAAGCCGACACAATCTCTGCTTGGGCCGGTGCCAACGGTCTAACCGGTGTCGTCTGGACGAACCTGCCATGTAAGTTCAACGGCCAGCACTTGATGCCTAGCGAAGTTGAAGTCATTGCTTTCCTTCGAGCTCTGGATGGTACCAAGCGTGTGGATGCTGAGCGCTATGTCCGCAATACGCCGCGCCAGATTGAAACCGCCTATAGGTCCGCTATCGAACAGAGTCTCGGGTGGTTCAATTGTGGGTAGCATATGCGCGTCCCAAAGGCAAAGACTGGTGGGGAACTAGTGATACGAAAAATCAAGATTCGGGGCTACCGAATTCACAAGGATCTGACGGTCGAGCCGAACCAGGGGTTTAACCTCATCGTCGGAGCCAATGAGTCCGGAAAATCAACGCTCATGGAGGCCGTCGCGCTTGCGCTCACCGGACGTATCAATGGCCGCAGTGTCGCCGAAGAGCTGAACCCTCATTGGTTCAACACGGCCGTTGTGCATGAGTTCATTGAGAAAAGAGCCGGCGGTATTCCGGTCAGCTTTCCGGAGATATTGGTCGAGCTGACTTTCGCGGATTTGCCGGAACTGCAGGCACTGTGTGGGGCCATCAACACGCATGTCCCGACAACTGCTTGTCCGGGCGTGACAATGCGGATTTCCGCAAATCCGGACTACGGGCCAGAGTTGGAGGAGTGGGCAAGGTCGCCGACGACTCTTCTACCAGTTGAGTATTACCGCTGTGACTGGCGGTCGTTCGCAGACAAGGAATTGACGATACGGCCGAAGGTCCTAGCCACGGCTGTCATCAATTCGCACACGGTTCGAACGTCCACCGGCATCGACTATCACTTGCGTCAAATCCTAGGGGATCAACTGGAGCCCGCGGAGAGGGCTCAGATATCCCTTGAATACCGCCGCGTGAAAGCCTCAATGTCGAAGACGGCGTTGAGTGCCGTCAACACAAGGATGAGCTCTGTGCACGCCACTTTGCATAGTCGGCCCATCGCGCTCGCCATGGATCAAAGCGCAAGGACATCTTGGGAGGGTGTTGTAACTCCTCACGTTGATGACGTGCCGCTTCAGCATGTCCGGCCAGGGACAGCAGTCGGCGATCAAGATTTCCCTCGCAATGAACCGCCACGCCGGACGCGCTAAGTTCGTCATGGTCGAAGAGCCCGAGAACCATCTGACGCACACAAGTCTGGTCACTCTCCTTTCGAGAATCGAATCGCTTGCAGGTGACCAGCAGCAACTGTTCGTCACTACCCATAGCTCTTTCGTGCTGAACCGCTTGGGGCTTGATGCCCTTCTTTTGATGGGCAAGGATGTCGCGGCCAAACTCTCGGTGCTTGATCCGGAAACGGTTAGCTACTTCAAGAGACTCCCTGGATATGACACGTTGCGTATTGTTCTCGCGAACAAAATTGTGTTGGTCGAGGGGCCATCGGACGAGATCGTCTTTGAAAGAGTCTTCCAAGACACGTACGGAAAGCGGCCGATGGAGTGCGGCATCGACGTGCTAAGCATGCGTGGACTTTCGCTGGCGCGAGGTTTGGAACTGTGTGCAGCCCTCAACAAGCCGATAGCTGCGCTTCGTGATAACGATGGCATTGATCCTGCCGAACTTCGCAGCTCGGTAGACGTATGGCTGAAGACGGGCGAACGAGAACTCTTCATTGGTGGGACTGCCCACGGCGAGACATTGGAGCCTCAGTTGATTCACCATAGCGGCGAGGCACTCCTCCGCGAAATTCTCAACGTTGCCCCTCACGCGGACCTGCTGAGGTGGATGACGCGGGAGAAGACGGAGGCGGCACTTCGGATAGGAGTGTCCGCCAAGAAGATCGTTCCCCCGGCTTACATACTCGAAGCGGTCAAGTTTGCCCATGGGTAACCAATTGACGCTCGCCGTCGCCGGCTCTCGGAAAACTCAAGGTATCGTGGAGCACTGCGCTTTTGCGCCACGTGAGCGCCGAGTGTTAGTCCTGACATATACCCAGGCGAATCAAGAGGAACTGGTCAGTCGATTGAAGCGGTATGCAGGCGACCACCACCACGTCGAGGTAATGGGTTGGTTCGCGTTTCTGTTGCGACATTTCGCGAGGCCATTCCTTCCGTTTAAATTCCATGGGTGTCGCGTTCTAGGCTTCAACTTCGACGGACGCCCCCATCGCATGGCAAAGGGCATCGGTCGATTTCTGGACAGTAGCGGCGCCGCATATGGGTGTGAGCTCGGCCGACTTGCCTACGAACTCGTTGAAGAAAGCAAGGGAGCGCTCTTGAAGAGGCTAGAGTGCATCTACCATGAAATCCTGATCGATGAAGTGCAAGATCTCAGCGCCTACGATTGGGAAATCATCGACGTGCTGCTGCGCTCGTCGATAGAGATTCGCATGGTCGGTGATATCCGGCAGTCCGTTCTGGCGACAAATCCGCGCAGCTCCAAGAACTCAAAGTACTCGTATGCCGGAGCCATCAAGTGGGCGCGAGAGCGCCATGCGGAAGGGATACTCGAAATCGTGGAAAGCGTGACGACCTGGCGATGTCATCCCGTCGTCGCGAAGTTCTCTGACAGCATCTTCGATCCCTCCTGGGAGTTTCCAGAAACCCAATCCGAGAATGAAACGGTGACAGACCACGATGGCGTGTTTCTGCTCGCAACAAAACACGTCACCGAGTACGTCCATTCATTTCAACCCCAATGCCTGCGGTATAACGTACTTTCAGGCAGAGCATTTGACCTTGACTACTTGAACTTCAAGGTGTCAAAGGGTATGACATATGAAAGAGTGCTGATTGTACCGACTGGGCCAATCGCCAAGTTCATTGCGGCCGGCGTCCATTTAGAAGCAAATGCCGCTTCTAGTTTCTACGTCGCCGTGACCCGAGCAAGACAGAGCGTCGCAATCGTTATAGACAGACCAGGGAAGTCCACTTTGCCTTATTGGAGTCCCGCGCCGCTATCCTAGATGGCTGATCTTCTCTTTGGTCCTCGAAAAAAAACCAACTCGGGTTGCACCTAGCTTTTGAGTCCGGCGACTCTATGCAAAGTTGCAAGTTGACTCGTTCGATACGGAAGCGTACTGGGTCGCGACATCTTTCCTCATGAGACGTGCGTAGACTGTTCGCTATTTTTTCCACAGATAGAACCCAAGAAAATCCATGACCGACCGCGTTGATATTCTCCTCTATGTAGCACTGAGCGAAGAGGCTGAATCGGTGCTTGAAGTATTAGGCGACCAATTCCGGCCTAAGGAACTCAAGGATGCCAACCTCACTGTTTTTTTTGGCACTGTCTGCGGGCCCATTCCAGGCCGAGATTTCAACGTGGCGATGGTTGCCGCCGGAAAGATGGGGAACACTCACTCCGCTACGGTCGTATCACTTTTGATCGAGAAATTTAAGCCCGCGGACGTAGTTGTAGTTGGGATCGCCGGATCACTCGCTAACGACATGGAGCCGGGCGACGTTTTTATCCCAGACGGAATCAACGAGTACCTAGCTAATTCGGCCGCCCATGGCGAAGACGGTGACTGGACGTTTCGAATCTCGGGAAATCACTTTTTGACTTCACGGCGGCTACTTAACCGCTTCCAAAATTTTGCATATACCCGCACATCGCAATATCAGACCTGGCTGAACAGAACACGTGAACTGAGGTCCGCGCTAATCTCAAAAACGATCGAAACGGCGCTTGTGAACGCTGGTCTGGAAATGCGAGGAGTGTGTAAGCTCTATGCGGGCGATGATCTCAAGCTCGCCAGCGGCCCAGCCGTGGGTAAGGGTAAGGCTTTCATGGAGTGGATCAAACGGGACGTCGACCGCAAGGTGGCGGCGATGGAGATGGAGACAGCGGGTGTTTATGATGCAGCATTGGTCCAAGCTCCCGCACCAAGAACCATTGCGATCCGCGGTATCTCAGACTATGCCGACGCGCGCAAGGAGAATATTGAGGCAACTGCCTCGGGCATGTTCCGAGCGTTATCTGCCAAGAATGCTATTGCGCTATTCGTATGTGCGGTAAAAGCTGGACTGTTTGAAGTCGAGGATTTTAGTGCGGAAAACTCCAGTGGATCCTCACATCCTGACCGCGTGGATTCGCGGGCCACGATGGTCTTTGTCATTGGGGGAGAAACGGGCGAGACTGCAGATATCGACGCTGAACTGCCTCGACTTCATAGCGCGTCTATAAAGCTAGGAGGCGCATTGGCACGGGCTGGTGCTCAGCTTGTCGTCTGTAGTCCATTTCCCGACTCTGCCGACTATTACGCTGCAATGGGCTATGCCGGTGCTGAGGCTGGCGGCGTCATTCATTTCCACAGTCCAAATCATCCAAGGGTCGAGGAAAAGCGGCAGCTTTTTCGGAAGACGTTCGGACAACCTAATTTGACGATCCAGGATTGGAACTATCCAGTGCCTGAGGCGGACGAACAAGCTTCTTGGTCCCAGGCTTGGCTCCTTGCGCAGCTTCAGGCTCTCGAAAAGGCCGATGTCGTTTTAGCCCTCGGTGGCAAGGCGTCAAAGTCCGCAAGCACACTACTTCATCTGGCTGAGGCGAAGGGCTTGCCGATCATTCCTTTTGCTTTCTTGGGCGGGGCGGCAGGCCGTACTTTCCAGCGCCGAAACTGGGCGCAATGCAATCCCGGGTTTGATGCATCTATTTTGAAGAGTGAAGGCAGCGTCGGGCAGGCGGTGCGAATCGCCAATCACTTGGTACTTGATCGCGTCAGGCGGTCTAAGGCGGGCGGCGACCGACCCAAGACCATGTTCATCAGCGTTTCGAGGCAAGACGGTGCCATGGGCGCAGCTTTGGGCGACGTGCTGAAGAGTCATGGCATTGAGGTGGTGTTGGGCGAAAGCGAGATCGTACCTGACCAACTGATCCCAGTAACGATAGAGCAGGCGCTCCGCCGCTGCGACGTCGTTGCGGTCCTCTGGAGTCGATCCTATGCGCTGAGCCCCTGGTGCTACGATGAACTTGCCCTCGCGCTCAACCTTGAAGCACTTGGAGAGATGAAGATCTGGTTGTTCAATTTAGACGATTCATCCATCGTGCCGAGCCAGGCGCGGAAGTTGCCGGCCATTTCGGCGCGGAGCGAGGAGGGACTCCGAAACGCTGTAAAGGACCTACTGTCGTAGTCTCCCTTTGCTGCAGTAGAGGATCGCCGACGGCCGTAATCGTACGACCCAGCAAAACGTTGCAAGCAAAACGCAAGGTACCTCCGCCGGTGAGGCGGCCGATGTACATGACCTACTCACCTTAGGCAATAGTTTCGATGTAGCGTTTGCGGGAGGGGCAGTTGCTAGCGTTGGCCCAAGCGTCATGGCCAACTTGGGTGGCACAGAGCTGACACAACGCCTGGAGTCTTTGAGCCGATGCAGACGATCTTGTGGGGTATTCCCGGCGCTCCCTGGCCCCTGGCCAAGTGCCGGCGTGAGACGTCGTCGGAGGTTCGTAGAGGCCAAAGACCGATCGATGACACCGTTGCCAACTTATTCAAGAGTCGAACTACATGGGTGAGATCGATATTCCCCGCGCCGAACAGGAGGCTCTGGGGGCGGTCGAGTGTGATGTGCTGAATCAGCTCATCCACTAGTGCGTTAGAGAGGAACGGCTCTCCGCCTTGCGACCGCTTAGACTCGACAACTGCGGACTCTACGGCGCCTCTAGCGCTCGTGCGTTTGAAAAGGCGCTGGATGCGTACGGTAGAGCGAAAGCCGAAAAGAAGCGTGCCGAGACGAAGCACGATGCTGTTTCTGCTGGCATGGATCTGGTACACGCGGTGCAGCAAATGAAGGAGCGGATGGCTATGGAAGAAGAGGAGGAGCAACGCTTCTACGTCGACGACTCGATAACACCGCCTAATCGATTTGGCGAAAGATTGTCTGCGCGAGTGGGCTATCAATGGCGACCTTCGATTGCCGCCCCGTGGCTCTGCGGCGACATCACCATTTTTCACGATGTCGATATGCGGCCCGATTACACCCTGCCGCCGCCGAAGCGTAAGCCGAGCGCTGCCAGACAAGCGCAGGAGCGGCAGGACGCGCTATATCGCGAATGGGAGCACCTCAAGAGCCTGGCGCTCTATTCCGTCAGAGATTTTTTCAAGGATGGTGGCAATGGTGCCGACATTCCGAAAGTATTCCAGGCGAAACCGGATACATACACGCGGGGGTTGAATAATTTCAGTGCTAAGTTCTGGCTATGAGGAATGGAGGTTATGAGGAGGCGTCGTTGTCTCACCGAACAGCTGTCAAGAGGGCAGCCAAAGCGGGACAGTGATGTGGCTGAATCGCGGTGAGCTGTTGGGTATAATTTTCCACGATTGACTTCGAAGCCGAGAACGTCGCTGCCCCGCAAATCGCTCCATCTCCCGCGTCAGAGAAAGGTCAGCGCTTCTGACGGTAAAAGCGACGGTAACGGCGCATGTCGATCATCGAAAATCCCCTTAACTACGCGGGCTTGCGAGACCTATTGATGATCGAGTGGGAGATCGCGCGTCATTCCTGCGATCAGGATGTCGATGCCGGCGAGGAAGTCGGCGCGATCGTCATGGGCACTGAGTTGCGAGCCGACGCTTTGGGCGAACGGATAACTTGCCGGATCGAGCGCTGACCAGCTTCCCGCCAGCGCCGCCAGTGCCTCGGTTCTGTCCAGGGCGAGCGCGCGTGCGGCTTGCGCGTTGGCAGCGTTCTGGACGCCCACGCCGACGATGTAATTGAACACCGCCATCGCCGAGGCCCATTCCTTGTCAGGCGGGACGCCGAGGGCACGGACATGTTGGCCCACGGTGTCGAAGACGCGCACGAGTGGGGATTGCCCCGGCATCCGGGTCAGCGCCGCTCCCACCCAGGGATGCGCGTCGAACGCGTCGAACATCCCCAGGGCGAATGCCCTGATCGAGCTTCGCGGATCCTCGGCGGACACGCTCTCGCGGTGCACCTGGGCGATGACCGCATCCGAGGCGGCGACCATCAGATCGCTCTTGTCGGAGATGTGGCCGTAGATCGCGCCTGAGCCGGTCGCCAGCTGCGCGGCGAGCGACTTGAAGGTGAGGCCCGCCTCACCATTGCGATCGAGCAGGTCGATGGCGGCTGCCACGATCTGCTCACGTGAAAGCGCGGTGTCGCGTCTCCGAACCTTCCGCTTTGTCTGCTTCATGCCGCATCGTTGCATTTTTGGAACGGCATTCCAAGTTGACAGGGATGGAATGGCATTCCATTGTATTGGAACGACATTCCATATGTGGGTAAGGAGGATCGGTGGCCATCTTTGTGACCGGCGCAGCCGGCTTTATCGGGGGCGCTGTCGCGGCCCGACTTGTGGCTAATGGGTATCAGGTGCGTGGGCTGGTCCGGGACGAGGCGAGGGCGGAGCAGCTTGCGCGCAGGGGCATCGTGCCGGTGCTCGGCCATCTGGACGATCGTGACCTCATCATCCGCGAGGCGTACGCTTCCGAGGGTGTCGTCAACGCGGCCGACAGCGATCACCGAGGGGCGGCGATGGCCCTCATCGAGGGGCTGTCCGGGTCGGGCAAGCCGCTGTTGCAGACCAGCGGAACCGGTTTGTACGCGCAGGACACGCGTGGCGAAGCGTCCGAGCAGACCTATGACGACGACGCGCCGCTGCCTTCCGAGCTGGAGTTCGGCGATCGCGCCAGCATCGATCAGCACGTCCTGGGCGCCGCCGCGCGCGGCATCCGGTCCGTCGTGCTGTGCAACAGTTGCATTTACTGCTGGGGCGCAGGCCTGCACCGGGAAAGCATCATGGTGCCGTGGCTGAAGCGGCAAGCGCAGGAGGATGGCGCCGCACGTTTCATCGGGAGCGGCGCCAACGTCTGGTCGAACGTCCATATCGACGACCTGGTCGACCTCTACCTGCTCGCATTGGACCAGGCGCCGGCTGGCAGTCGCTATCTGGTGGAGAACGGCCAGAGCACCTTCGCTGACCTGGCCCAGGCCATCGCCGATCGTCTCGGCCTCGGTCAGGCGCAGTCCTGGTCGGTCGAAGAGGCGGCCGCGCATGTCGATGAGACCTATGCCTTCATCTTCGGCTCGCACTGTCGGGTGCGGGCAACGCGCGCGCGCTCCGAACTGCGGTGGCAACCCAAGGTCGGCGCGATGCTCGACTGGATTCGGCAGGAGGGTTGAATGGCGCAGCGTCCACACCAGCGTTCCATCGCCATCATCGGCGCGGGGCTCGGAGGGCTCACGCTTGCCCGGGTCCTGCATCTCCATGGAATTCACGCGACGATCTACGAAGGCGAGCTGTCGGACGACGTGAGGCCGCAGGGCGGCCAGCTCGATATCCACGAACACAATGGCCAACGGGCGCTCGAAGCCGCGGGCCTGCTCGAGGAATTCCGCGGCATCATCCATAGGGGAGGGCAAGCCTCGCGGGTGCTAGACAAGGACGGCAGGGTTCTTCTCGACGAGCCCGATGATGGCCAGGGCACGCGGCCGGAGGTGCAACGAGGCGATCTGCGCCGCATCCTGCTCGATTCCCTGCCTTCCGAGCTGATCCGCTGGGGGTATCGTCTCTCGAGCGCGGCGCCGATCGGCGGTGGGCGGCACCGGCTCCATTTCGCCAATGGATCGAGCATCGACACCGATCTGCTCGTAGGCGCCGATGGCGCATGGTCGAAGGTTCGGCCGCTCCTTTCGACCGCAACGCCAAGCTATACCGGGACGACCTTTCTGGAGACCTACCTCCACGATGTCGAGACCCGACATCAGGCGGCGGCCGCCGCGGTGGGTGCCGGCGCCTTGTTCGCGCCGGCGCCAGGCAAGGGCATCTTCGCGCATCGCGAGGCCAACGCGATGCTCCATGCCTATGTCGCGTTGAACCGACCGGAGGATTGGCTGCGCGAGTCCGACGTCGGGGACAGATTCCTCGCTGAATTCAGCGACTGGGCGCCCGCGCTGACATCGCTCATCACCGACAGCGATACCACGCCGATCCTGCGTCCGATCCATACGCTGCCGATCGACCATCGTTGGGACCCTGTGCCGGGCGTGACACTGCTCGGCGACGCGGCCCACCTGATGTCGCCGTTCGCCGGCGAGGGCGCCAATCTTGCGATGTTCGATGGCGCTGAACTGGGCCAGGCCATCGTGACCCATCCGGACGACATGGAGGCCGGGCTGCGCCTGTATGAGTCGGCGTTGTTTCCCAGGAGCGCGACCGCCGCCGCGGAGGCCGCGCGCAATCTGAGGGTGATGTTCGACGACGCCGCACCGCAGAGCCTGCTCGATCTCTTCGCGGGTGATGCGTCCGCGAGGTGACCGAGGGCCGGAGATGGCGTTCGCTCCACGACATCGCGGATCCGTAAGAGGGGGGCGCGTCCCCAGAAATCCTCCATCCTTGACATAGGAAACGATCATTTCCCATATTGAGACATGACCAATCGCGCCTCATCAACGACTCGGCGGCCCATGGGCAGGCCGCGCAGCTTCGACCTCGAGGCGGCTGTCGCCCGCGCGGTGCCGGTGTTTCGCGAGCATGGCTACGACGGGACGTCGATCGACCACCTTAAGCAGGCCACAGGGCTGACGGCGGGGAGTCTCTACAAGGCGTTCAAGGACAAGCGGCAGGTCTTCTCGGCCGCGTTTTCCTATTACCTCGAACATCGGCGCCAGGAGCTGGCGCTCAGGCTCGAAGGTGCGTTGAACGGGCGCGAGCGGATCGCCGAGATCCTGCGCTTCTACCTCGAGTCCGCCTCCGGCGCTGAGGGACGGCGCGGCTGCCTCGTGCTGGCCAGCTTGATCGAGGCCACGACGCTGGACGATCCACTGCGCGATGCCCTCATCAAATCGCTGGACGAAAACCGGTCGGCCCTGGTCGCGACGCTTCGTGAGGGACAGCGCGATGGTTCGATCCGCGGCGATCTTGCGGTCGAGCCTTGCGCGGACCTGCTGCTCGGCCTGCTGCAGGGCCTTCGTGCGCTCGGAAAGCTGCATGACCCGGCGCACCACGCCGAACTGATCACGACCGCGCTCAAGATGCTCGACTGAATCCCACGAGGAGCCCCATGCCCGCACATGTCTACGCCGCGTCGTCAACGGACGACCCTTCCTTCCGCCATGCCTTCGAAACGGTCGACGGCGTGCGCCTGCACTACGTGACCGCCGGGCCTGAGGACGCGCAGCCGCTTGTCCTGCTCGCCGGCTATCCCGAAAGCTGGTTCGCATGGCGCAAGGTGATGCCGCTGCTCGCGGATCGCTTCCGGCTCATCGCCCTCGACCTTCCTGGCCAGGGCGATTCGGACAAGCCACTCGATGGCTACGACACCGGGACCGTTGCGCGCCGCATCCACGGCGTGCTCGAACGGATCGGCGTGTCCCGCTATGGGCTGGCCGCGCATGACATCGGCGCGTGGGTCGGGCTGCCTTATGCCCTGATGTTCCCACGTGAGGTCGAGCGCCTGGCGCTTCTCGATGCCGGCATCCCGGGCGTCACGCTGCCGGACATGCTGCCGGCGGCACCCGATCGCGCCTGGAAGACCTGGCATTTCGCCTTCCATGCCGTCGCCGATCTTCCGGAGGCGTTGATTGCCGGTCGCGAGCGCGTGTATCTGGACTGGTTCCTGCGTCGCAAGGCGGCCAATCCGTGGAGTTTCAGCGATGCAGACCTGGACGAGTACGTGCGCATCTTCAGCATGCCGGGCGCGCTGCGGGCAGGGCTTGCCTTCTATCGCGCCGTCACGCGTTCCGCCGATCAGAACCGTGCCCTGATTCGCGACACCAAGCTCACCATGCCGGTCCTGGCCGTCAGTGCGGACCAGGTTCGATCCCCGACATGGCCGGCCCGTTGCGCGCTTTCGCCGACGACCTGCGCGGTGAGACCGTCGAGAGGAGCGGACACTTCATCCCCGAGGAACAGCCAGAGGCGCTCGCGAGGATGTTCGAAGACTTCTTCGCGCAGTGCTGACGCTGGAGCGCGTGCCGCAGGCAGAACGAGGAATGGCGAGGAGTGCGAAACCGCATCGACCAAGGCATCGGCCTGATCGCGGTCGTAGCGCTTGCCGGACAGGCATCCGTACGGTCCGCCGCCGCCATGGAGGAGGTCGAGCGTCGCTGGGATCGCATGCGCAAGCCGACGTGTAAGGAAAGCGCCCTGCCAGCGCACCGTGGAGCTGCCTCGCGGCCAGGCAGCCCCAACCGTCAGTGAGACGCAGCCCGATGGCTCGCCAGCAGTTCCCTGGCCAGGTCCACGGCCCGCTCACGCGACTCGGCAAGCAGCAGTGGGTATCCCCAGAACTTGGCAAAAAGCGCGGCGAACGCCTTGTATCCCATGCGTTTGGCCTGGTTGGGTTCGATCTGGATCATCGCCAGCACCAGCTTCCGCAGTTCGGCCTTGTGCTTCTTCATCCAGAGCGCGGTGCGCTTCTTCTCTTCCGGCGTGTGCGCGTGGTCTTCGGTAGGCGTGGTCTCACTCAGGATCACGAACGGTTCGCCACGGCGCAAGTTCTCCTCGAACTCGTCGAAATCCTTCTGGTGGTCGTGGCTGGCCTCATGCGAGAGATTCATCCATACGAGAGGGAATTCCGAACTATTCATTGACATGGTCAGCTCCTTTGCTTCTGATGTGCCGCCAGCTGATCGCGATGGCGAACGCGCCGGGCAGGGTGATGAACAACAACGCCGAGAGCGCGACATACCAACCGTCACGCAGCCCGTCCGCGATTCCCCCAAGGGTATTGAGGACGACCAGTAGCCCACGAGGATCAGTGCGATCCACTGCGTTCGACGGGTACCGACCAGTGCGACAAGCACCGTGACGATCCAGCAGCCGTAGTAGGCGGAAAACATCCACAGGATGTCCGGCTCGAAGCTGATCGCCGGTGTCGCTCCGCGCGCTCGCACGAAGGCGTTGACGTAGAAGAACAGTTGGAAGGTCACGAAGAGGCCGGCGCCAAACGCAGTCGTCAACCAGAACAGTGCGACCTTGTTCGCGGTGGGCATGGCCAGCTCGTGCGCGGGTGGTAGTGCCGGTGGGAGTTGAAGTGGCATGGGGTGGTTTCTCGAAGATCGATGGCGGAATCGGGAGTTCGCAGCCGAGCAATGCGCCAGCCTGCAAACCGCTCAGTACCTGTAGTCCAGCGTCACCATCACGCTGCGCGGCGCGCCGTAGGTGACCGTGTCGAAATCGCCCTTCTGCAAGGCATACTTCCGGTCGAACACGTTTTCGAGGTTCACTCCCAGCGTGGTCTTCCTGGCGATGGCGTAACGTCCCATCAGCGAGGCCAGGGCATAGGCACCTTGCTCACCACCCAGCGAGCTGGTGCCGACGTTGGGCGCCTCGTAAATGCGGCTCTGCCATTTGACGCCGCCCCCCAACGCCAGCCTGCTCCACGTTCCCGGCAACTGATACGTGGTGAAGAGCTGCGCCGTGGTCCGCGGCAACTGCGAGTTCAAGCGGACGTCATCGCCGTCATGCGCTGTGAAATGGGCAATCCCTGCAGAGATGTTCCAGCCAGGCCCCAGCTCGCCCTGCAGGTCCAGCTCGATCCCACGCGACTTGGTGCCGTCGGCGCCCTCGTAGGCCTGGGCGCCGCCTGGCGTATAAGTGCCGGCGAGGATCTGCGCGGAGTTGTCCAGCGCAGTGTCGAACAACGCCAACGAGGCGTTCAGTCGCCCGTCGAGATAAACGCCTTTCAGCCCAATTTCTCTGGTTCTGCCCTTGGACGGCGTGAGGACGTTGCCCTTGCTGTCCCGGTAGTCGGTTTGCGGGTTGAAGATGCCGGTGTAGCTGACGTAGGCCGAGTAGGTGTGGTCGATGTCGTAGATCAAGCCCGCGTACGGCGTGAACTCACCGGTTTTCTTGTAGTGCAGCGGGTTGCCGCTGGCGTTGTCGTCGATCTCGTAGTCGCTGAAACGGCCCCCCACGATGAGCTTAAGGGGGTCGGCAAGGGAGAAGCGGGCCGCGCCGTACACACCGCGCTGCTTGATCCGGGTGCCGGTCAGCCTCCAGCCTATGGCGGCGAAGTCGGGCCGGGGATAGGGTTGACTCAGGTCGTAGACATTGACCGGCATGAAACCCGCATAAAACGGGGCGATGTCCTGCTGGCTGGCCGTGCGGCGCGAAGTCGTGGCGCCCACCACCAACTCGTGCTCACGGCCAAGGAGTTCGAAGTGGCCGCCAGCCATGACGTCGAAGGTGTTCTGGCGGCTTCGTCCTCTGGATGCCAGCGCCACCGGGAAAGCCCCATCGGGATAGGAGCCCAGTCCCGTGGCCCGATCGGGACGGCCGACCAGGCCGAGCAGTTCGGCGTCGTAGTCGGTGCGGTACTGGTTCGCGACGGCGCGAAGATTCCAGCCGTTGACGAAGCGGTGCTCGATCTCGGCGAACCCTGTCTTGCGCGTGTTGTCCCAATGGCTCCAGTCCTGTGCATAGCTGCTGGAACGTGGGTACTCCGCCTGTGTGCCATCGCTGAACCACAGCGGCATGCCGCCCCAGGTCGCGCCCTTGGGCGTGATGTCCTGGTAGTCCAAGCCCAGGCTCACCGTCGTGTCCGCAGTCAGATCCGCCTCGATGATGCCGTAGAACGACTTCCTCTTCGGTTTATAGCGGTTGATGTACGAGTCGCCGTCCTGGTAGGTCCCTACCACGCGCGCGCGGATGCGACCGTCCTGTGTCAGCGGAGTCGAGACGTCGGCCATGCCCCGGTAGGTGTCCCAACTTCCAGCGCCCAATGAGGCGGATGCCGAGAAGTCGCGGGTCGGACGTTTGCGCACCAGGTTGATGGCGGCCGAGGGATTGCCGGTGCCGGTCAGCAGGCCGGAGGCGCCGCGCACGACCTCGACGCGGTCGTAGAAGGCGGTATCGAGAGCGCCGATGCCGCTGCCGTTGACGATGTCGCCGACGACCGTGGGAATGCCGTCGTACTGGAGGTTGCTGATCAGGAAGCCACGACAATAGAAGCTCGTTCGCTCGCTGTCGGATTGGTAGGAGGCGATGCCCGTGGTGTGATCCAGCACGCTCTGCACGGAGTTCAGCTGCTGATCGTCCATGCGCTGCCGCGTGACCACGGTGACCGACTGCGGTGTCTCCCGCAGCGACAACGGCAGGCGCGTGGCGGCAGTCGTCTTGCCGGGCGCGTAAGCATGCGTTCCGTCGGTGGCTTCCGAGTCTGCCTGTCCCTTGACCAGGATGGCCGGCAGGGTCGTCGCCTTCTGGGACGTTTTCTTTTCAACTCCGTCCAGCGCGTCGGCAGCGAGCGCGTTATGCGTGATGAGCAGCACTGCAGCCGTGATGGCGGCGCCCAACGCATTGCGGCGAATGCCCGCGATGCCACCGCGTGGCGCGTCCGTCGGCGCAGAACGAAGCGCGCTCAGGGCGCGCTCACCCGCTTCGAATCTAAACATCAAATAATACTCATTAGCGTTTTGGCGCCCTATTGGACATCAGCCTGGGCGCTGCGCGATGTTGAATTCAGGCCAGATTGTTTTCCGTTTGGGCCAAGGTCTGGCCCGGAAATCTGGCCTGATCGAAAAACACAATGACTCGATTGCGCAATTTGATCTAAATCGGCACCGCTACGCTGATTGGCATGACGGTAAGCCATTCCCCCATCCGGTGATCACAGCCGGCCGTACCAGTCCGCACGCTCTGTCGAGGAACCCCAGTGAACACATATCGCCTCCGTGGCTCCGCCGGCCCTGTCGCTCGCGCGTGCCCATGACATCGTCGTCTTGCGACATGAGGTCGAAGGGAGTGGCGCTGCGCGGATCGAGGTACAAGTGGCTGCTTCCATGTCGGGCCGGTTGCGCCGCTGCCGGTGGACCGCAGAGCTCGACCTCGTCCAAGCGGGGGAAGGCGCGGCACGCAGGAGGAAGATGCGATGGAGCCCCGTGATGAGCCCCCTCGGCGCGTGGACCCGAGTGCATCGTTCGGCAGCAAGAGGGGGCCGCTGAGTCAACGCAAGATCGAGCAAACGGCGTTGGTCAGTCCCAGGGCCGAGTCGATGGCTCAGGAACGGCGTCTGGCGGCGCACGGATTGCGACCGACGAGCGCGCGCGTCGGCGTCTTGAGCATCCTGGACAAGGCCATGCCGAGCTGCCTGGATGCCAGCCGGATCTACAGCATGCTCTGCGAGCGGTTCGACGCGCTCACGCTGGGAACGGTCTACCGGGCACTCAGCGACCTGTGGATCGCCGGACTGCTGGTTCGCACGGAAGGCGTCCGCGGGCGCGCGTTCTATGCCGTCAAGCCGGATGCCCTGACCGCCCGGCACGACGCGCTGCGCTGTCGTTGTGGCGCGCGCATGGTCTTCATCGAAGATCTGGCGCTGCGTGAACGCCTGCAGGCGCTGGCTTGCGCGAACGGCTTCGCGCTCGATGCGGAGTCTGTCTTCACCATCACCACTCTCTGCGCGCGGTGCCGGCATCCAGGCGACGAAGCGTGGGAGGCGACCGAAGGCGTTCGGCGGCCCAGGATCGCCTGACCGGATCAGGGCGAGGTGTCGTCGGGGAGCATGATGCCGGGTACCGAGGCGTACTCCGCACTGCTCGCGCGATCCGAGAGATATCGCGCCGGAGGTTTGCCCATGGCCTTTCGGAACATCGTGACGAATCCACTGGCGTTCTCGTAGCCCAGCTCCAGCGCCACGGCCTGCACGCTTTCGCCCTTGGTCAACCGCTGCAGCGCGAGGATCACATGCAGTTGCCGCCGCCAGCGGCCGAAGCCCATACCGACTTCATGCAACAGCAGGCGGCTCATGCTGCGCTCGCTCATCCCGATGCGGGGAGCCCAGTCGGCCTTGGAGGTCTTGTCGGCGGGGTCGGCCAGCATCATTTCCGCGAGGCGGCGCAATCGAGGATCGCGCGGCATGGGCAGATGCAGATCCTCCACCGGCGCCTCTACCAACTCGTCGAGCAGTGCGGCGATCAGGCGGTCTTCCCGCCCGCCCGGCGCGTACACCGCCGGAAAGCTCGCCACCTTGAGGAGCAGTTCGCGTAGCAACGGCGATACCGAGATCGTGCAACAGGTTTCCGGGAGATCCGGCGCTGCGTCTGGCTCGACGAACAGGCAATAGACCTCGGTTTCACCGGACCCGCGCGCGGAGTGGGGCAGGTCGCCTGGAATCCAGATGGCGCACTGCGGCGGCACGATCCAGACGCCTTCTTCGACCTCGCAGTTGAGGATGCCGCGAACGGAGTAGATCAGCTGCGCCTTGTGGTGCTGATGCCTGGCGCTTTCCCAGCCCTTTGTCACCGATGTGGCGCTCAGGGCAACGACGGGCCGAGGCACGTGGTCGATCTCCCCTGGCACGGTCACATCGGTGATGGCAACGCTGGACATCGCGCGTACTGAGATCGTGCTAGGCGATGAGACATTGTACTTCCGGGGAGACATGGCGCTACGCTCGCCGGCACGGAGAACTCGATCGACGACACGGCGAGGCTGCTTGAGGTGATCTACGACCTGATTGCGCTGAGCGGCCCGCTGCGGGAGACCTCCAGCATCGAGCGCAATGCGCTCGGCTGGATTTCCGACGCGGCAGGCGGCTCGGTCTTGGGCCACTGGCACACCGAGATCGGCGAGCTTGGCCGTGTCCTGATCCTGCGGGGCTTCCACACCACCGAGCAGCTGGCGCGCGAGCGGCATCGGGCGGCGGAGGATCGTGATCCGTTCCACGGCAACGGGTTGGTGCGGGCCATCACGCAGGACAGCTATCGCGCCTTTCCCTTTCTACCGGCGGTCGAGCCGCGGGCCCACGGCGGAATCTACGAGTTCCGCACCTATCTTCTCAAGCCAGGCGGTCTGCCGCCGACGCTCGACGGCTGGCGGGAGGCGATCGGGCCTGCGAAGGAGTACACCGACCACCTCGTGATCAACATGATCGCGCTTGACGGTCCGCCACGCATCACCCACATCTGGGGCTTCGAGACGATCCAGCAGCGCTTCGACCTGCGCAGGCAGCACTACGCGGCCGGCCTGTGGCCGCCCAAGGGCGGGCCGGAGCAGATCGATCATGCGACCTCCACGATCGCGCTGGCCGGCAAAGGCTCGCCGCTGTGCTGACGCTGGCCGTCTTTCGTGACCCGGCTCATTGTGTCGACACGGGCACCACACCTCACGCCTGAGAGTGTCTCTCATGACAGTAGATCGCCGCACCCTGGTCAAATCCGCCGGCCTGGCACTCGGCGCGGCCGTCTATGGACCGGCTGTCGCCGGTCAGCAAGCCGGCGCAGCGGAGCGACCCGCGCTATCTTCGCCCCCCGCAGTGACCCGCATCCTGGCGGAGTGGATTCTGGCCTCGTCCTACAAAAGCCTGCCCGAGAACGTGCGTCGCGAAGGCGTGCGCAGCTTCCTCAACTGGGTGGGCGTAGCGATCGGCGGCTCGCAGCATGAGACCGTGGAGGTGGCGGTCTCGGCCCTGCAGCCGTTCTCCGGGCCGCCGCAGGCCGGGCTGTTCGGCCGGGTCGAGCGGTTCGACATCATGAATGCGGCCTTCCTCAACGGCGTTGCGAGTCATATCTTCGACTTCGACGATACGCACCTGAAGACCGTCATCCACCCGGCCGCGCCGGTCGCCTCGGCCATCCTCGCCTATGCCGCGATGAAGCCGGTCAGCGGTCGAGACTTCCTCGATGCGCTGGTGGTAGGAATCGAAACCGAGTGCCGGATCGGCAATGCCGTTTACCCGGACCACTACGATGCCGGCTGGCACATCACGGGCACCTGCGGGCCGTTCGGCGCCGCCGCCGCCGCTGGCAAGCTGATGGGGCTTTCCCAACAGCAGATGGTGTACGCCCTGGGGCTGGCCGCGTCGCAGCCGGTCGGCCTGCGCGAGTCCTTCGGTTCGATGAACAAGAGCTTCAATCCCGGCCGGGCCGCGGCCAATGGCCTGTTCGCCGCGATCCTGGCGGCGAAGGGCTTCACCTCGTCGGAGCAGATGATCGAGGCCAAGCGTGGCTGGGCGAACACGATCTCCACCAAGCAGGACTGGTCGCAGATCATCGACGGTCTGGGCACCCGCTACGAGTCGCTGCTCAACACCTACAAGCCTTTCGCCTGCGGCATCGTCATGCATCCCACGATCGACGCCGCCATCCAGATCCGCGACGAGGACCATGTCAGGCCGGAGGACATCAGCCGCGTGGACCTCAAAGTCCACCCACTGGTGTTGGAACTGACCGGCAAGACCGCGCCGAAGACCGGGCTCGAGGGCAAGTTCAGCATCTATCACGCCGCCGCCGTCGCCTTGGTGGAAGGGGCGGGCGGGGAGAAACAGTTCAGCGACCGCGCGGTGAACGATCCGCGCGTGGTGGCCCTGCGTCAGAAGGTCGTGCCGGTTGTCACGCCCGGCATCCAGGCCGCGCAGGTCGACATGACCGTGACGCTGAACGACGGCCGGCGCTTCCACCGCTTCATCGAGCACGCCATCGGAAGCGTCGAGAAGCCGATGTCCGACCGGCAGCTGGAAGCCAAGTTCGCCGATCTCGCCGCCGATGTGTTGCCCAAGTCGCAGGCCGATCACGTCATGCGGTTATGTCGGTCGCTGCCGGAGCTGAAGGATGCCGGCGACGTGCTGCGAGCCGGCGCACGGGCCAGCTGAGCCACTAGGAGCACGCCGCCCAGCGCAGGTTGCCGGCATAGCGCTTGGTCATGCGGCCTTGGTCATCCAGGGCGAACAGATGCAGCCAGCGGTTGTCGAACAGGGCACGGACCTGCGGATGACGCTGCAGCACGTTGGCGATCGCCTCGGGCGGGGCCTCGATCAGGACGGACAGGCGCAGCGGTTCGTGGATCAGCCGTTCGCCGTCGTGTACCGACTGCCAGGGCAGGCCGCCGCGCAGCAGGCCGCCGTTGCCTTCGACCACGCCGATGCCGCCGGTGACGTTGTGCAGCAGCTTGTTGCCCGCGCCGAAGACTTCGGGTGCGACGGTCGAGCCGTAGTACTGCAGGCTGATCCAGCTGGCCACCACGACCGGGGCGGTCAGGATCAGCTCCAGCACGCCGAAGCCTTCGTCGCGCCGCCAGTCGTAGTCGTGCAGGAAGACCTTGCCCGCCAGATCGCGCCCTGTGGTGCGTGACCTCGGCGCCGCGATGAAGGCCTGGCAGCCGGCCAGCGCCCATTCCGGGCGAAGCTCGGCCCAATCGCGGGCACGCTGGGCGATGTCCTGGCCGCGCTGCGCCCGGGGCAGGCGCAGGGCGCGTTCGCCCCGCGCGAGCGCGCCGGCGGACTGCAGCCAATGCGCCGCCTGTTCGAGATCGGCGGCATGCTCGGGCGAGGGATGATCGGCGGCGTAAAGCTGGACCGCATCGGTGGTGGTGTCGTGCAGGGCGGCCAGGAACAGCGTGTCGGCGGGGATCGCGATGCCGCACTCGGCAAGCCCGGCGCGCACCTCGCGGTCGTTGAGCAGCGAGGCCAGCAGCCTCGCGTTCGCCTCACCCGAGTAGCCGCCGCAGGCGCCGCAGTGCAGGGCGCTGGCATGTGGATTGTTGACCACGTTGGCGCCATGGCCGGCGAGGATGACGAGCCTGGCGAAGCCGGTGGTGAGCGACATAGCCTTGAGCACGCGGGTGGCCATGGTCAGTCGCGTCTCGAGGTCGAGACTGCTGGCCGGATGCGGTGCGGGATCGTTCGGCGCGCGATGCCGTGTCAGCGCCAGCCCGTCGCGCAGCAGCTTGGCGACGTAGACCGGGCCGGTGGCCTCGACGAAGGCGAAGGAGGAAATCGCGGCCAGCTTGAAGCGGCCCCAGGCGCGCTTGGTCCGCGCCTCGATGCGAGCGCGCAGGTCCGCAGCGGCCAGCACAGGTGTGGCCTCCCCGGAGCGGGTGAAGACAGCCGGCGCCAGCAGCACGGGCAGCCGCGCCTCGACCACGTCCGAGGCGAAACGCCGATGGCCAATCCCCAGCCCGAAGAAGCCGGCGAACCCGAGCGTCTGGATGCCGGGATCCAGGCTTTCCAGCGCACGGCGGAACACCTCCGAGCGCACGTCGATGCAGAAGGCCATCTGCAGCTGCGCACGGCCAGCGGGCGGACGCGCCGGGGATGCGTCTGCAAGCACTGCGCCGAGCCGCCGCTGCACGGCGCATTCGGCCGCCTCCTGCAGAAGGCTGTCGACCCGGTCTCCCGACGTCGCGGACACCGGCGCGGCGTAAGCGCAGAGGGCCATCTGCCAACGGGACGCCAGCGCTGCACTGAACTTGCGCAGCAGCGCCACCTCCCAGGCCATGCGGATGGCGAGCAGGTCGATGACGGACGCATCGTGGCCGCCGTTCAACTCCGCTTGCCACAGCCGATACCGGGCCAGCTGACCCCAGCCGCCGAGCGTGCTCAGCAGCCGGTGGAAGTAGCTCTCCAGCGCGTCCTGGGAGAGCCCGAGGCTGACAGCGCCATCGACGATCGCGTCCTCGGCGCTGACGGGCATCTGCGCCACGTGCCGCGCGAACCCTGTCAGGCCGGCGACCTCCGGGCTCAGGTCGTGGGTCGCGATGACGCGCCACGCAGCATAGGCGCCGCCGGATGTCCCGGCGCTCCACAGTGCCTGGCCCTGATCGAAGTAGCTCGATGCCCAGTGCCCGATGCGCTCGTTGACGATGCCCGGCCAGTCGATCGTCGCGACCTGGCGGGCCAGATCGGCCACGGTCGGGATTGCTTGCGGCGCGCCGCGCGCGCCTTGCATCGCATGCTTGAGGGTGGACAGGCTGGGTGGGCACGGCGCAGCCGGAGCGCGTTGCAAGGCCGCCTGCAGGTCGGCTTCGGCGATCTCGCCGGCGTGCCAGCGCTGCGCATACCAGGCCCGCGGCATGGTCAACGCGATGCCGGCCGTGCGCCGCAGGCGTGCCGCCGCGGTCGCCAGCGGCTCGCCCGTCTGGCCGAGGAAGGGATTGACCGCAACGCTCGAGGCCAGCGGCCAGAGCGGGGGGATCGCGCGCGCCGCGCGGTGGGCCGCCTCGATGATCCCGTCATGGGACAGGCGCGGCGATTCGGTCGAGGTCATCGGCATGGGCGGTGTCCTGTCGCTTGTAGGGTCACGAGGCCTTGGGGACCGACCAGCCGCCGAGCAGGCGGTCGAGCGCGGCGTTGACGTACAGGCCATTGGAGAGATGGACGCGCAGGCCGACGGCGGCGGGATGCGAGGCCCAGAGCGGGAACAGCGCCTGCGCCACCGCGACCAGTCCGAAGCTCAGCACCGCGAGCGCCAGGAGCGTCCACTCCAGTCGACCCGGCGCCGGCGTGGCGGGCAGAACGCCCGAGGTCAGCCACTCGGCGACGCTCTGCAGCGCGAAGTAGCCGACCGCCGCGGCGCAGGCATAGAGCGCCGTCCTGCGCGTCAGCGCGCGCGGCGCCGCATCGGCCAGGCCCTGGGCCAACAGATAGGCCACCCCGAAGATCAGGATCGCGCCCAGCGCCAGCGCCTGGGGCGACTTGTGCCCGAAGCCGAACGTGAGCCCGAAGACCGCGCCGATCCCGACATAGATCGCCACGGCGATCAGGAAGGCCCGACCGACCGCCGACACGCTGGGGACCGCGACCGGCCCAGGCCGGCGCGTGGCCGCCACCTGCTCGACCGCGCCGCCGGAGGCGAGAAAGGCATGGGCCTTGTAGAGCGAGTGCGCCACGATATGCAGCAGCGCCAGCGGAGCCAGCGCAAGGCCGCACTGGAGGATCATGAAGCCCATCTGCGCGACCGTGGACCAGGCCAGCGAGGTCTTGACCGCGGGCTGGGTCAGCATCACCAGCGCGCCGAACAGCGCGGTGAATCCGCCCAGCATGGCCAGCACGGCGAGCACGCCGGGGCTGAGCAGCATCAGGTCTGCGAACCGGATCAGCAGGAAGCCGCCGCCGTTGACCACGCCGGCGTGCAGCAGGGCCGACACCGGCGTGGGCGCTTCCATCATCTCGGTCAGCCAGCCATGGGTCGGGAACTGGGCGGACTTCAGCACCGCGGCCAGCGCGAGCAGGGCAGCCGCCGCGACCAGGCGCCAGGAGTGCGCTCCCGCGCGGGCCATCGCATTGATCGTGGCGATGTCGGTGGTGCCCAGGCGCGTCCAGATGAGGGCGGCCGCGCCGATCAGCGCAATGGCGCCCACCGTGGAGAACAGCCGCTTCTTGCGTGCCGCACGCCGCGCGGCCACGCGCTCGGGATAGAACAGCAGCAGGCGACGCAGGGCGAGGCTGGTCGCGATCCAGGCAATCACGAGCTGAACCAGATTGCCGGCCTGGACGAGCAGCAGGACCGCCGCAAGCGCGGCGCAGAGCCAGCCGATGAAGTAGCCCTGCCGCGCCTCGCCGTCCAGATAGGTGCGGGCATAGCGCACCACGATCCAGCCGACGAAGGCCACCAGCAGGAGCATCGTCGCGCTCACCGCATCCAGCCGCACCGACAGGCCGATGCCGCCCCAGCCCAGCAAGGCGCTGGTGCCCGCGCCTTGCACGATCAGCAGCGCAAGCGAGGCCAGCGCGATGAGCAGGGCGCCAAGCGCCGCGCCTTCGGCGACCAGGGGCAGCAGGGGCGGGCGCCGCCCGCTGCGGAGGCCGCCAAGACCGGCGGCGAGCAGCAGGAGGAGCGGGGCAGACAGCGGCAGCAGAGTGAGCGACAAGGCGGTCCCCTGGATCGAGCGCGGTGGCAGGCGGGCGCCACGATAGGGATCGACGGGGACGAACAAAAATTCATTGTGCTCGCCATATCGTTCGCTAATATCGAACGATATGGCCGCGTTGAACTACAACCACCTGCGCTACTTCTGGGCCGTCGCGCACGACGGCAACCTCACCCGTACCGCGGAGCGGCTGCACCTGACCCAGTCGGCCTTGTCGGTGCAGATCCGCAAGCTCGAGGAGCGCCTGGGCCATGCGCTGTTCGAGCGGCGAGGGCGGCAGCTGCATCTGACCGAGGCCGGGCAGATCGTGCTCGACCACGCCGACGCGATCTTCGCCACCGGCGATGAGCTGCTGGGCACGCTGCGGCAGACCGGCGCGGCGCGGCAGGCGCTGCGCGTGGGTTCGCTGGCCACGCTGTCGCGCAATTTCCAGATGGAGTTCCTGCGCCCGGTGCTTGGCCGCACGGACATCGATCTGATCCTGCGCTCGGGCAGTGCGGGCGAACTGCTGCGGGCGCTGGAGGCGCTCAACCTGGACGTCGTGCTGCTCAATCAGGCGCCGCCCGGCGACGCGCTGACCCCCTTCGTCACTCACCGGCTGGCGCAGCGCCCGGTCAGCCTGGTGGGCACGCCGGACCGGCTTGGCCATGCCGCGAGCCTCGCCGAGCGACTGCGAGACCACCCCATCATCCTGCCGACCCTGGACAGCAGCGTACGCACCGGCTTCGACGCCCTGGCCGATCGCCTGGGCGTGCGACCGCAGATCGTGGCGGAAGTGGAGGACATGGCGATGATGCGCCTGCTCGCCCGCGAGGACATCGGCCTGGCGGTCCTGCCGCCCATCGTCGTCAAGGACGAGATCGCCGCCGGCGTGCTGGTCGAAGGCGATCAGCTGCCCGACATCGTGGAGACCTTCCACGCCGTCACCATGTCGCGACGCTTCCCCAATCCGCTGGTGCGGCTGCTGCTGCAGCCTGCGGACGCGTCGGCGGGGTGCTAGCGAAAATCTTGCGGTGCCGACTGCTGGTGCTGCGGTTGCGAGTCGTGCGTTCTCGATGCGGCAGCATCCAAGTGCGCCGCGCGATTGCTGTGGCGCGCTTGGGCGGCCACTCGCGTTGGTGTTGGGCGAACCGCTCTTACCGGACTGCTCGCGCGCTAAAGTCGGTCCTTGATGTTGCGATAGTCGCGCGGGGACATCCCGAGGGTGGCCTTGAACTGGCGTGCGAAGGCGCTCTGGTCGGCGAAGCCGCACTGCTGGCCGATGCTGGCGATGCTTTCATCGCCGTGCAAGAGCCGCATCGCCGCCTCGATGCGCAGCTTGGTCAGCAGCTGCTGCGGCGTGACCTGGAAGACGCGGCGGAAATGGCGCTCCAGCTGCGCGACCGACAGTTCGGCCAGATCGGCCAGCGACTGCACGCGGATCTGCTCGCCGAAGTTGCCCTGCATGTAGTCGAGCACCTTGCTCAGGCGCTCGAACGCCGAATGCCGGTTGTCGGGCTGGCCCAGGTCGCGCGAGATCCCGATCACGCCGACCACGTCCTCGCCCCGGCAAAGCGGACGCTTGAAGGTCAGGCACCAGCCGGGCATGCGGTTGGGATACAGGTGCATCTCGAGCTGGTTGTCGATCACCTCGCCGCACAGCACGCGGCGGTCCTGCACCATGTAGCTGCCGCCGAACGGCAGGGGGAACAACTCCAGCACCGTTCTGCCGATTACGTCGCTGCGCTGCTTTCGCCCCAGGCGCCGGACCAGGGTCAGATTGCAATGCGTGTAGCGCCCTTCCTGATCCTTGATGAAGAAGACCACCTCGGGCAACGCATCGAACAAGGCCTGCATTTCAAGGCCGGAGAGGCTGACGTCCATCGGATTGGCTGGCGGTTGGCGGGAGGGCGCTTGGTCTCGATGCTAGCGCAAAGCGGGCCCCGCGACGGGAACGCGATTGTGCGGATTTCCGCATTTTCCGCCGACATTCGGAACTAGTCGGGGCAGCGCGTCGAATGGGAGCATCCTCTGATGCACAAGATCGACGTGATCGACTCTCACACCGCTGGCGAACCGACCCGGGTCGTGGTCGCCGGTTTTCCCGAACTGGGCGAGGGCGACCTGGCGCAGTGCCGCGAACGCTTCGCCCGCGACTTCGACCGCTGGCGCAGCGCGATCGCCTGCGAACCGCGCGGCTCGGACACGATGGTCGGCGCGCTGCTGCTGCCGCCGCGTCGGGCCGATGCCTGCACCGGCGTGATCTTCTTCAACAACGTCGGCTACTTGGGCATGTGCGGGCACGGCACGATCGGCGTGGTGCGGACCCTGGCCGAGCTCGGCCGGATCGGTCCGGGCCAGCACCTGATCGAGACGCCGGTCGGCACGGTCGGCGCCTCGCTGGAGGCCGATGGCCGGATCGCGATCGACAACGTGGAGAGCTATCGCCACGCCGCCGCGGTGGCCGTGCAGGTCGCCGGCTACGGCGAGGTCACCGGCGACATCGCCTGGGGCGGCAACTGGTTCTTCATCACCGAACAATCGCCGTGCGCGATCGACCTGGATCACCAGCGTGCGCTGACCGCCTACACAGAGGCGATCCGGCAGGCGCTGGAGGCCGCCGGGATCACCGGGGCCGGCGGCGGGGAAATCGACCATATCGAGGTCAATGGCCCGGCGCCGGACGGCAGTGGCCAGGCCCGCAACTTCGTGCTGTGTCCGGGCCTGGCCTACGACCGTTCACCCTGCGGGACCGGCACCAGCGCCAAACTGGCCTGCCTGGCGGCCGATGGCAAGCTGGGCGAAGGCGAGCGCTGGATCCAGCAAGGCATCCTGGGCAGCGTGTTCGAAGGCAGCTACCGCCGCGGCACGCGCGGCATCCTGCCGCGCATCGCCGGCACCGCCCACATCACCGCCCGTGCGCAGCTGCTGATCGATCCGGCCGATCCTTTCGCCTGGGGCATCGGCGCGGAGCCCAAGGCGCCGTAATGCGCCGCTACGACCTCATCGTCGTGGGTGCGGGCATCGTCGGCGCCGCCTGCGCGGCCGAGGCGGCCGGCGAGGGCTTGAGCGTCGCCTTGGTCGAGCCCGGCCCGATCGGTGGCGGCGCCACGGCCGCGGCGATGGGGCATCTGGTGGCGATGGACGACGATCCGGCCGAGCTGGCGCTGTCGGCCTACTCGCTGCGCCTGTGGGAGCGTTACGCGCAGCTGGAGGAGGCCGAGTTCAGCCGGTGCGGCACGCTTTGGGTCGCGCGCAACCCGCGCGAACTGGCCACGGTGCCGGCCAAGATCGACCGCCTGACTCAGGCGGGCCTGCGCGCCGAGCAGCTCGACGCGACGCAGCTGTACCGGTTCGAACCCGCCCTGATCGAGGGCCTGGCCGGCGGCATGCGCGTGCCGGGCGAGGCGGTGGTGTATCCGCCGCGCATGGCGCGGCATCTGGTGGATCAGGCCGTCCAGGCCGGCGCGCGCCTGTGCGCGGGCCGGCGCGTGACTGCGCTGGTTCCCGGCGGCGTGCGCCTGGACGACGGCGAGGAGCTGAGCGGCACGGTGCTGGTGGCCACCGGCGTGGCGCTGCCGCAGCTGTTGCCCGAGCTGCCGATGCGACCGCGCAAGGGCCAGCTGGCCATCACCGATCGTTATCCCGGGCTGGTCCACCACCAGCTGCTGTCGCTGGACTACGCCGATTCGGCGCATGGCGACGCCGACACCAGTGTGGCCTTCAACGTCCAGCCACGGCCGACCGGCCAGCTGCTGATCGGTTCGTCGCGGCAGTTCAACGTCGCCGATCGCCAGGTCGATTGGCCGCTGCTGCGGAAGATGCTGCGCCAGGCCTCGGCGTTCCTGCCGGTGCTGCGCGAGCTGCAGGTGATCCGGGTCTGGACCGGCCTGCGGCCGGCCACGCCCGATGGACGTCCGTACCTGGGCCCGGTGCCCGGGCGGCGCGAGGTGTGGGTCGCGGCCGGGCACGAGGGCCTGGGCGTGACCACTGCGCTTGGCACCGCGCGCCTGGTCGTCGATGGTCTGCTCGGGCGCGCGCCGGAGATCGACCCGGCGCCGTACCTGCCCGATCGGGCGATCACGGGCAAAGCGGCATGAGCACCCGCCTGCGTCTGACCGTGGATGCGCGGCCCGTGGAGGTGCCGGTGGGCGCCACCGTGGCGGCCGCCGTGGCGATGGCCGGCGGGCCATTTCGCCGCTCTCGCAGCGCTGAGCCACGCGCGCCCCTGTGCGGCATGGGCGTGTGTTTCGAGTGCCGGGTACGCATCGATGGGCTCGCCCACGTGCGCGCCTGCATGACGCCGGCGCGCGAGGGCATGCAGGTGCGCACCGATGGCTGAGTCGGTGCGCGAGTACGACGTGCTGGTGGTCGGCGCCGGCCCGGCCGGACTGGCGGCGGCGCGGGCGGCCTGCGCGCGTGGCGGTCGGGTCGGCCTGGTTGATGCGCAACCCCGCGCCGGCGGTCAGGTCTGGCGCCACGACATCGGGCACGGGGTGTCGGCGCGCGCGCGGCGCGCGATCGCCGCCGCGGCAGGGCAGGGGATCGAGTTCCTCGCGCAGGCCGAGATCGCCCTGGCCCAGCCAGGGTGGCTGCTGGCCGAATGGCCGGCCGGCGCACTCAAGCTGCAGTATCGCAGCCTCGTGCTGGCCACCGGCGCGCGTGAACTGCTGCTGCCATTCCCCGGCTGGACCTTGCCCGGCGTGACCGGCGCGGGCGGCGCGCAGGCGCTGGCCAAGCAGGGATGGCCGCTGGCGGGCAAGCGCGTGCTGGTGGCCGGCAGCGGGCCGCTGCTCTTGGCCAGCGCGGCCACGCTGCGCCGCCACGGGGCGCAGGTGCTGGGCATCCACGAACTGGCCGGCTCGGCGGCGTTGGCGCGTTTCGCGCTGCGCTTGCCGCGCTGGCCGGGCAAGGCCGCCCAGGCGCTGGCGCTGCGGGCGCGGCTGGCCGGCGTGGGCTACCACCACGACAGCGTGGTCGTGGCCGCGCATGGCCAGACGCAGCTGCGCGAAGTCGAGATCGAGGGTCCGCGCGGCCGCCGCCGCATCGCCTGCGATCAGCTGGCGGTCGGCTATGGCTTGGTGCCCAACGTGGAACTCGCCCAGCTGCTGGGCTGTCGCCTGGACGACACCGGCACGCACCCGCGCGTCGCCGTGGATGCGCAGCTGCGCAGCAGCGTGGACCACGTGTTCGCCGCCGGCGAGGCCCTGGGGATCGGCGGTGTCGACTGCGCCCTGGTCGAAGGCGCCATCGCCGGGCACATGGCTGCCGGTGACCTCGCCGCCGCTGAGGCCTTGCTGCCGCGGCGCCGCCGGGCGCGCGCCTTCGCCAGCCTGCTGCAGCAGACCTTCGCGCTGGATGCCCGCGTCCACGGCCTGGCCAGGGACGACACCCTGGTGTGCCGGTGCGAGGACGTCCCGCTGGGCCAGCTGCGCGGCTTCAGCGACGCGCGCGAGGCCAAGCTCGCCTCGCGCTGCGGCATGGGCGCCTGCCAGGGCCGCATCTGCGGCGCCGCGCTGGCCGAACTGGGCCTGCTGGATCCCCGACTTTCCACCGATGGCGGCCGCCGGCCGCCGTTGTTTCCGGTCCGCTTCGCGACGCTGGCCGACTCCTTCACCGACGACTCGCAAGGGATATCCCCATGAGCAATGCCGCTTTCTGGAAGGGCGTCCTGCCCGCCATCACCACCCCGTTCAATGCCGATGGCAGCGTCGACCATGCCTTCCTGGCCAGGCACGCGCTGCAGCTGGTCGAGGCAGGCTGCACGGCGATCGTGCCGCTGGGCTCGCTGGGCGAGGCGGCCACGCTGTCCTTCGAGGAGAAGATCGCGATCATCCGCACCCTGGTGAAGGCCGTCAACGGCCGCGTGCCGGTGGTGCCGGGCATTGCCTCGCTGTCCACCGATGAGGCGGTCAAGCTGGCCCAGGCCGCCAAGGCGGCGGGCGCGGGTGGCCTGATGGTGCTGCCGGTGTACGTCTACACCTCCGACTGGCACGAGGCCGGTGCCTATGCGCGCGCGGTGCTCGGCGCCACCGACCTGCCGTGCATCCTCTACAACAATCCGGTCGCCTACCGTACCGACATCCTGCCGGCGCAGATCGCGCAGCTGGCCGGCGAGTTCCCCAACCTGCAGGCGGTCAAGGAGTCCTCGGGCGAGATCCGTCGCTTCGCAGCGATCAAGGAGCTGCTCGGCGATCGGCTGGTGCTGCTGGTGGGCATGGACGATGCCATCGTCGAAGGTCTGGCCATGGGCGCGCAGGGCTGGATCGCCGGCCTGGTCAATGCGTATCCGGTCGAGTCGGTGAAGCTGTTCGAACTGGCGCGCGACGGCGGCTATGCCGCGGCCGCCGAGCTGTACCACTGGTTCCTGCCGCTGCTGCGCCTGGACACGGTGCCCAAGTTCGTCCAGCTGATCAAGCTGGTGCAGGCCAAGGTCGGCATGGGCAGCGAAACCGTGCGCGCGCCGCGCCTGGTGATCGAGGGCGCCGAGCGCGAGGCCGTGCTGAAGGTGATCGACCACGCCATCGCCACCAAGCCGTCGCTGTGATCCAACGCGGCGTGTCTGTCGGAGCTACCAGCCCCGACAGACGCGCAGCGAGAACACCGGGGCGCCGCGCAGGGGATGCGGCGTGCCCGGCCTGCTGTGCTTCCGGCCGAAGGCGATGCATGCCCAGGCCGGGAGTCGTGAACACCAAGCCGTGAGAAAGATCCGATGAACGAGGCGATCCAACCCGTCCTGCTGGCCGGCCAGTGGCAGCCCAGCCTGGGCGCTGCCGGCCATTTCCGCGCGGCCGACCCGACCACGGGCGAGGCGGTCGGCCCGCTGTTTCCGGTCAGCGGCGCGGCGGACGTGGAGGCGGCGGTGGCCGCCGCCAGCGCCGTGGCCGCCGAGCTGGCCGCCACGCCGCCCGAGCGGATCGCGGCGTTTCTCGAGGCCTATGCCGACGCGCTGGACGCCGATGCCGACACCCTGGTCGCGCTGGCCGCGGCCGAGACGGGGTTGGCGGCGCCCACGCGCCTGCGTGGCAACGAGCTGCCACGCGCCAGCGGTCAGCTGCGCAAGGCCGCGCAGGCCGTGCGCGATTACAGCTGGACCCAGCCGACCCTGGATACGGCCGCCGGCCTGCGCGCGCACCTGGCGCCCTTGGGCAAGCCGGTGCTGGTCTTCGGCCCGAACAACTTCCCGTTTGCCTTCAATGCGATCGCGGGCAGCGACTTCGCCTCGGCGATCGCCGCGCGCAACCCGGTGATCGCCAAGGCGCATCCGCTGCATCCGGCCACCAGCCAGCGCATGGCGATGCTCGCGCACGTCGCGCTGGGCAAGGCCGGTGTGCCGGCCGCGGCGGTGCAGCTGCTCTATCACTTCGACAATGCGCTCGGGCTCAAGCTCGCCGGCGACGCGCGCCTGGGCGCGATCGGCTTCACCGGCAGCCGGGGTGGCGGGCTGGCGCTGAAAGCGGCGGCCGATGCGGCCGGCATTCCGTTCTATGCCGAGCTGTCCAGCGTCAACCCGGTCTTCCTGCTGCCCGGTGCGCTGGCCGAGCGGGGCGATGCGCTGGCGCAGGAGTTCTTTGCTTCCTGCACGCTGGGCAGCGGCCAGTTCTGCACCAATCCCGGCGTGGTGGTCGTGCCGCGGGCGGCGGCCGGCGATGCCTTCGTCGCGGCGGCCACCGCGCACTTCGCCAGCGCCGCGCCGATGGTGCTGTTCTCGCAGGGCGGCGTGGACCATCTCGCCGCCAGCGTGGCCACGCTGCGCCAGGCCGGCGCGGCGGTGCTGGCCGGCGGCGCGAGCGGGCAGGGCGGTGGCTTCCGCTTCGCGCCGACGCTGCTGAGCGTGGACGCGCGCGACTTCATCGATCAACAGGCGCTTCAGACCGAGGCCTTCGGGCCGGTCGGCCTGCTGGTGCGGGTCGGCGATGCGCAGGAGATGGTGACGGTGGCGCAGGCCTTCCAGGGCAATCTCACCGGCACGCTGTATCGGGCCAACGATGGTGGCGATGACGCGGCCTGGCAGGCGATCGCGCCGGTGCTGCGAGCGCGCGTCGGACGCCTCATCAACTCCAAGATGCCCACGGGCGTGGCGGTCAGCGCCGCGCAGAACCACGGCGGGCCGTTCCCCAGCACCGCGCATCCCGGCTTCACCGCGGTGGGCATGCCGGGCGCGATCCGCCGTTTCGCCGCGCTGCACAGCTACGACGCGGTGCCCGACGCGCTGCTGCCCGTCGAACTGCGCGACGCCAATCCCGCTGGCGTGCAGCGCCTCGTCGATGGCGTGTGGACCACGGCCAGCCTGGGCGGCGCGGCATGAGCGCGCAGATCGCTCATCTCACGCTGGAGCAGGCGCAGGCGCAGCTGGTGCCATGGCCCCACCGCGCACCGGCCATCGGCGAGGCGGAGTACCAGGCGCGCATCGCCAGCGCACGTACGCTGATGCGCGAGCAGGGCGTGGACGCGCTGCTGGTCAACGCCGGCGCCTCGCTGCGCTACTTCGCTGGGGTGCCCTGGGGCGCGAGCGAGCGTCTGGTCGCGCTGCTGATCACCGCCGAGGATGCGCCGGTGCTGGTGTGCCCGGCCTTCGAGGAGGGCTCGCTCGACGCGGTGCTCAAGGTCCCGGCCGACAAGCGCCTGTGGCAGGAGCACGAGGACCCTTACGCGCTGGTCGCCCGGGTGATGGCCGAACGCGGCGCGCACACGCTGGCGCTGGACCCGACGGCCGCCTTCTTCATCCACACGGGTCTGCGCGCCCATCTGGACGCGGCGCTCATCGGCGATGCGCACGCCATCATCGACGGCTGTCGCATGTGCAAGTCGCCGGCCGAGCTGGCCCTGATCCAGCAGGCCTGCGACATGACCCTGCTGGTCCACCGGCTGGCGGCCGGCATCGCGCGCGAGGGCATCGGCACCGACACCCTGGTGCGCTTCATCGATCAGGCGCATCGGGCCCTGGGCGCGGACAACGGCTCGACCTTCTGCATCGTGCAGTTCGGCCACGCCACCGCCTTCCCGCACGGCATCCCGGGCGTGCAGCACCTGCGCCAGGGCGAGCTGGTCCTGATCGACACCGGCTGCACGGTGCAGGGCTACCACTCCGATGTGACCCGCACCTGGATCTTCGGCGCACCCAGCGCCGAGCAGGCGCGGATCTGGGCGCTGGAACAGGCCGCGCAGGCCGCGGCCTTCGCCGCGGTCCGTCCTGGCGTCACCTGTGCGTCCATCGACGATGCCGCGCGCGCGGTGCTGGAAGCCGCAGGCCTGGGCCCCGATTACCGCTTGCCCGGCCTGCCGCATCGCACCGGCCACGGCTGCGGCCTGGCCATCCACGAGGCGCCGTATCTGGTGCGCGGCAACCAGACCGTGCTGCAGCAGGGCATGTGCTGCAGCAACGAGCCCATGATCGTGGTGCCGGGCAGCTTCGGCGTGCGGCTCGAGGATCATTTCTACGTCACCGAGGACGGCGCGCGCTGGTTCACGCCGCCATCGCCGGCGATCGACCGGCCGTTCGCATGAGCGGCCGTCGCCCGTTCGCCAGGTGCGGCGTCGGCGCCTGGCCTGGCATCGGGCTGGCCTCGACGTTCGTAAGCACCGCCACCGGAGTCTACGCATGAAGCTGTTTCGCTCCTTCGCCGCGAGCGTGCTGGCCACGGCACTGCTCACCGCCTGTCAGCCCGCATCGCCGCCACCGGCGGCCACGGCCAAGCCGGTCGTGGACAGCGCGCAGGCCGCCAAGGCCTTCGATGCGCTGCTGGACGAGCAGTGGCAATACCAGCTGGCGCACAGCCCGGAGTTCGCCAGCATCATCGGCGACCGGCGCTACAACGATCGCTGGACCGATTATTCGCTGGCGGCCGTGCAGGCCGATCGGGCGGCCACAGCCGCGCTGCTCGAACGGTTCGAGGCCATCGACGGCAAGGCCCTGGACGAACAGCGCCAGCTGAGCCTGCAGATGATGCTGCGCCAGCTGCGCGACAAGCTCACCGGGATCGACCTGAAGACCTACGAGATGCCGCTGGAGCCGGTCGGTGGCATCCAGCTGGCGCTGGCCGGGCAGGGCGATGCGTTCCCGTTCGAGAATGCCAAGGACTATCAGGACTACATCAAGCGCCTGCAGGCCATTCCCGCGCTGCTGGACCAGATCATCGAGGTATCGCGCCAGGGGGCGAAGGACAAACTGGTCCAGCCGCGTTACCTGCTCGAACGCCTGCCGGCTCAGATCACCAGGATCGCCGCGGCGGCCGGCGCCGAGAGCGCCTTCGCCTCGCCCCTGAAGAAGCTCGACGGGGCCGTGCCGGATCCGGCCCAGCGCGAGGCCATCCGCGCGCAGCTCATCGCCGCCGTCGATGGCTCGGTTCGCCCCGCCTACCGCAAGCTGGCCGCGTTCGTGAAGGACGAGTACGCCGCGCAGGGCCGCGAGCACGAGGGCATCTGGTCGCTGCCCGATAGCGACAAGCGCTATCTGTTCGCGATCCATACCCAGACCACCACGGACAAGTCGCCCGAGGAGATCCATCAGATCGGCCTGCGCGAGGTGGCGCGCATCGAAGGGCAGATGAGCGCGATCGCCAAGGCGCAGGGCTATCCGGACCTGGCCAGCTTCCGCAAGGCGGTGGCAACGGACAGGCGGCACTTCGCCAAGTCCGGCGAACAGATCCTGGCGCTGTACCGCGGTTACATCGCCGGCATGGAACCCGAGCTGCCCAAGCTGTTCGGCCACCTGCCCAGCACGCCGCTGGAGGTGCAGGGCATGCCGGCCTTCCGCCGCGAGGCCCCGGGCGCCGAATACTGGCAAAGCAACCCGGAGGGGACCCGGCCCGCGATCGTGATGGTCAATGCCAACGATGCCACCGAGCGCACCCTGGTCAACATCGAGACCACCGCCTATCACGAGGGCGTGCCGGGCCATCACCTGCAGATCTCGCTCGCCCAGACCCTGCCGCTGCCGCCGTTCCGCCAGCAGGCCGGATACAACGCCTTCATCGAGGGCTGGGCGCTGTACGCGGAGCGCCTGGCCGGCGAGGTGGGCTTCTACAAGGATCCCTACAGCGCCTATGGCCATCTGGCCGGCGAGCTGCTGCGCGCCAATCGCCTGGTGCTCGACACCGGCGTGCACTACAAGCGCTGGACGCGGCAGCAGATGGTGGATTTCTTCCACGCCCATCCTTCCGATGACGAACCCAGCATCCAGGCCGAGACCGATCGCTACATCGTCTGGCCCGGTCAGGCGCTGGGGTACAAGCTGGGTCAGCTGGACATCCTGGCGTTGCGGGCCAAGGCCCAGGCCGCGCTAGGCGCCCGGTTCGATATCCGCGCGTTCCACGATGCGGTGCTCGGCGGCGGCGCCATGCCGCTGGACCTGCTCGATGCGCGCATCGACGCCTGGATCGCCAAGACCCAGGCCGAAGCGGATCCCACCCCCACACCTCCCGCGAAGGAAACCTGATGGCCCTGCGCACGCCTCTGTCAGTCGCCTTGCTGCTGGTCCTTGGCCTTGGCGGCCTCATGGACCCGGCACAGGCGGCGCACGCGGCCACGCCGGCCAGCGTCGCGCCGCCCACCGACGCGGGCGCGCGGTTCAAGGCGCTCTACACCCGCGAATGGACCTGGCGTCAGGAGCAGACCGCCGGCGCCGATGACGAGAACGGCGACAGCCGCGCCGCCGACCACCTGCCCAAGGTCGACCTCGCCACCCAGGCCATGCGCACGGCCTATTGGCAGCAGGTGATGGGCGAGCTCGACGCGATCCCGCAGGCGCAGCTCTCGGCCGAGGACCAGGTCAACTACCAGGTCTACCGGCAGCAGATCGAGGTCTTCCTGGACCAGCAGCGCTTCCGCGCCTGGGAGATGCCGTTCAACAGCGACACCGCGTTCTGGACCAACCTGGGCTTCACCGCGCGCGGCACCTTCCATACGGCCGACGACTACCGCCGCTATCTCAAGCTGCTGGCGGACATCCCGCGCTATTTCGACGAGCAGACCGTCAACATGCGCGCCGGGCTGGCGCGTGGCTTCAGCCAGCCGCGCGTGACCCTGACCGGGCGGGACCAGTCGATCGCCGATGTGGTCGATGCCCAGGGCGAGTCCAACCTGTTCTACACGCCGTTCAAGCAGATGCCGGCCTCGATCCCCGCCGCGCAACAGGCGCAACTGCGCGCGCAGGCGCTCGCGGCGATCGACGGCAGCGTGATCCCGGCCTACGCCAAGCTACTGAGCTTCATACGCCAGGAGTATCTGCCCCACGCACGCAGCACACTGTCCGCCGAGGCGCTGCCGGACGGCAAGGCCTACTACCGCGCGCAGATCCGCGAGTTCGTCACCGAGGACATGGAGCCCGAGCAGATCCACCGGATCGGCCTGCGGGAAGTGGCGAAACTGCGCGAGCAGATGCAGCAGGTCATGGACGAGGTGGGCTTCAAGGGCGGCTTCGCCGACTTCCTGGCCTTCCTGCGCACCGACCCGCAGTTCTACGCCAAGACGCCGCAGGAGCTGTTGAACCACGCCGCCTGGATCGCCAAGACCATGGACGGCAACCTGGCCAGGTACTTCGGCCGCGTGCCGCGCCAGCGTTTCACCATCAAGCCGGTGCCCGACGACCTGGCGCCGTTCTACACCGGCGGGCGCGGCGGCATGGATACCTACTGGCTCAACACCTACAACCTGCCGTCGCGGCCGCTGTACGTGCTGCCCGCGCTGACCCTGCACGAGTCATCGCCGGGCCATTCGCTGCAGATGTCGCTGGCCGCCGAGGACACCGGCCTGCCGGACTACCGCCGCTACAACTACATCTCCGCCTACGGGGAAGGGTGGGCGCTGTACTGCGAGTACCTGGGGCAGGAGATGGGCATGTACACCACGCCCTATGAGCGCTTCGGCTACCTGACCTACCAGATGTGGCGGGCCGCGCGCCTGGTGATCGACACCGGCGTGCACCACGAAGGCTGGACCCGCGAGCAGGCGCAGGCGTACCTGCGCGACAACGCCGCGCTGAGCGAGCACGAGATCACCACCGAGGTCGATCGCTACATCGCCTGGCCGGGCCAGGCGCTGTCCTACTACCTGGGTCAGGTGGAGATCCTGAAGCTGCGCAGGAAGGCCGAGTCCGCGCTGGGCGAGAAGTTCGACATCCGCGCCTTCCACGATGCCGTACTGTCGCTGGGCTCGGTGCCGCTGCCCGTCCTGGATGCGCGCATCGATCGTTTCATCGCCGAAGGCGGCAAGTCGCCATGGGCGGAGCCTGCCGTGCACTGAGCCGTCGCGCCACGCCTCTGCCTGTCGCCGCGGCGCCTGGGCCGCGGCGGATAGGCGCCCACCCAGCCCCGGGGAACCCCATGGCAACCGCAGGAAAATTCCACAAGCGCCTCAGCCTGACCGACCTGACGTTCATCGGCCTGGGCTCGATCTTCGGTTCGGGCTGGCTGTTCGCCGCCAGCCACGTCTCCTCCATCGCCGGGCCGGCCGGGATCGTGTCCTGGATCATCGGCGGCATCGCGGTCTTCCTGCTGGGCCTGGTGTACTGCGAGCTGGGCGCCGCCCTGCCGCGTGCCGGCGGGGTGGTGCGCTACCCGGAGTACTCGCACGGCACGCTGCTGGGCTGGCTGATGGGCTTCATCACCCTGATCGCCTTCTCCAGCCTGATCGCGATCGAGGTGGAGGCCTGCCGGCAGTACGCGGCGGCGTGGTTTCCCTCGCTGAGCCAGGCGGGCAGTTCGCGTCCAAGCCCGGCCGGCTGGCTGCTTCAGCTCGCGCTGCTGGCGCTGTTCTTCCTGTTGAACTATTTCAGCGTCAAGACCTTCGCGCTCGCCAACAACGTCATCAGCGTGTTCAAGTTCCTGGTGCCGCTGCTGGTGATCGTGCTGCTGCTCGCGCACTTCAACGGCGACAACCTGCACAGCCAGGGCTTCGCGCCGGCCGGCGCGGCAGGTGTCGAGGCGGCGATCTCGGCCGGCGGCATCATCTTCGCCTATCTGGGCCTGACCCCGATCGTGTCGGTGGCCAGCGAGGTGCGCGATCCGCAGCGCACCATCCCGATCGCGCTGATCCTGTCGGTGGCGCTGTCCACCGTGATCTACGTGCTGCTGCAGCTGTCCTTCCTGGGCGCCGTGCCGGGCGATGCGCTGGCGGCGGGCTGGGCAGGCATGGACCAACGGTTCTCGCTGCCATACCGCGATATCGCGCTGGCGCTGGGCCTGGGATGGCTGGCGACCCTGGTGGTGGCCGATGCGGTGATCTCGCCCAGCGGCACGGGCAACATCTACATGAACGCCACTCCGCGCGTGGTCTACGGCTGGGCGCGCAGCAGTCGCTTCCTGCCCGTGCTGACGCGCGTGGATGCCAAGTCGGGCATCCCGCGTCCGGCGCTGTGGCTGAGCTTCGGCCTGTCGGTGTTCTGGACGCTGCCGTTTCCCTCTTGGGAAACGCTGATCGGCGTGGTCTCGGCGGCGCTGGTGCTGAGCTATGCGATCGCGCCGGTCACGGTGGCCGCGCTGCGGCGCAGTGCGCCCGAGTTGGCGCGCCCGTTCCGGGTCAAGGGGCTGGCGGTGCTGGGGCCGCTCTCGTTCGTTGTGGCCGCGCTGATCGTCTACTGGTCCACCTGGCCGACGGTGTCGTGGCTGCTGGGCCTGCAGGTGCTGATCTATGTCGGTTACGTGCTGTCGCAGCTGCCGTCCGCGCCGCGCCGCGCGCGCGTGCTGCGCCAGGTGCGCAGTTCTGCCTGGCTGATCGTGTTCTTCGTGCTGGTGATGGCCGTGTCTTACCTGGGCAGCTTCGGCGGCATCGGCGCGATCGCCCATCCCTGGGACGCGGCCTGCGTGGCGGTGATCGCCTGCGGCATCTATCACTGGGGCGCACGCAGTGGCCTGCGTGGCCACGAGCTGGCGCTGGAGGAGGACGACGGCCAATGAGACGCGGGCCGCAGCCGAGCGCAGCGATGCGGCGTGCAGGAGCGCGCATGCAGGCGTTCGCCGCGTCGCCGCTGCGGGCCGGTCCCGGCGTCGCCAACGCAACGCAGACGACGTCCGATGACGCGCGCTCGGTCTACGCGCACCGTCGCTCGCTCCGCAGGCCCCGTCGACTCCGTCAGCCGCCGTCGGTATGAATTCCTCGTCTTTCACCACAGGGCGGCGCCATGCCGCACTGGAACATCTTGGGACCCTCTCCATGACCGCATCTGGCTTCAACATCCGTCGCGGCGCAGTGCGCTGGTCTCTCCGCCGGGCCGCGACCGGGCTGCTCCTGTTCGGCCTGTGCGCCAACGCCGCGGCGCAGGAGCTGCCGCGCCTGATCCGCGCGCAGGACCGCTATGCCTTGCTGGTGGACGGCGCACCCTACACGGTGCTGGCCGCGCAGCTGCACAACTCCAGCGCCTGGCCGGCCGTGCTCCCCGGTGCGCTGGACCAGGTGGTGGCCCTGCACGCCAACACGGTCGAGGCGCCGGTGTACTGGGAGCAGTTCGAGCCGTCGCCTGGCCGTTACGACACCACCAACCTCGATGCCTTGATCGCACAGGCACGCCAGCGCGACCTGCGCGTGGCGCTGCTGTGGTTCGGCAGCTGGAAGAACGGCCAGATGCACTACGTCCCGGAATGGATCAAGCGCGACGCCACCACGTACCCGCGCGCCCTGGACGAGCGAGGGCAGCCGACCGAGGTGCTCTCGCCGCATGCCCGCGCCAACCTCGAGGCCGACCAGCGCGCCTTCAGCGCGTTGATGGCGCATCTGCGCAAGATCGATGGCCAGCGCCACACGGTGATCCTGGTCCAGGTGGAGAACGAGCCGGGCGCGATCGGCACCGTGCGCGACCATGGCGCCGCCGCCAACGCCGCCTTCGCCCAATCGGTGCCGGCGGCGATCACGGCCCGCCTGGGCAAGCCGGCCGGCACCTGGCAGCAGGTGTTCGGGCCGGACGCCGAGGAGGCCTTCAACGCCTACGCCACCGCGCACTACATCGAGCAGGTCGCCGCCGCCGGCAAGCAGGTCTATCCGCTGCCGATGTACGTCAACACCTGGCTGCGCTACAAGGGCAAGAAGTATCCCGGGCTGGATTACCCCTCCGGGGGCGCGACGGTGAACATGTTCGAGCTGTGGCGCGCGGCGAGCCCGTCGATCGACTTCATCGGCACCGACATCTATACCAACGACTACAACGAATACACCAAGGTGATCGGGCAGTACGCCCGCGCCGACAACCCGGCCTGGGTGTCCGAGACGGGCTTCGAGCCGGGCACCGCGCCGTATCTGTTCCATGTGCTGGGGCAGGGTGGCATCGGCTTCTCGGTGTTCGGCGTGGACGGCGCCGACTCGCCGGAGAAGGAGGCCGCCAGCGCGGCACATGCGGCCAACTTCGGGCTGCTGGCGCCGATGCAGCGGATCCTGGCCAAGGCCGCCTTCGAGGGACGCCTGCAGGCCGTGGCCGAGCAGCCCGGCCAGCCGCGGCGCACGCTGCGCTTCGGCGACTGGGAGGTGCGCGTGTCCTACGGCGCGCCCGCCTGGGGCGATGCCGATCCGATCCTGCCCGGCAACAGCGACCACGCCGGCCGCCTGCTGGTGGTGCAGACCGCGCCGGAGCAGTTCCTGCTGACCGGCTTCGCCGCGCGCGCGGAACTGGCGCGCGTGGCCGACGATGGTCGGCACGGCCAGTTGCTGCGGGTGGAGCAGGGCCGTTACCAGGACGGGCAATGGCGGTTCGAGCGCCTGCTCAACGGCGACCAGACCGATTACGGGCTCAACTTCGGGCGCGAGGATCCGCCGGTGCTGCGGGTCACGGTCGGCACCTACTGAGCCCGCACGCGCCGCGCTTGTGCGAAAAGCCGCACCTGCCAGCGGCGTGTCGGACAAGACGCGCGCGCGCCGGCATCGCACGATGCGGCTTGATCATTCAACCGCGTGGGCACCATGGACCGCAGAGACTTCCTTCGCCACGGCGTGGCTGCCACGGCGGCCGCCGGCCTGCTTCCTGCCGCCGCCGGGCTGACCACCGAACAGGCTGGCGTCGCCCCGGTTGCCGCCCCTCCGCCGCGCCTGCGGCCGGCCAGCAGCGTGGAGTTGGCGGGGTCGACCGCGCTGACCGCCTTCACCCATCGGGGTCAGGCCTGGACCGTGCACGAGGACCTGCGCACGCCGCAGGGGGCACTGGTGCTGGCCTGCGCGGCCGGCGTGCTGGAGCTGGGCAAGCGCACCGAGGCGGTGTGGGGCAGCAGCGACACGCCGTACTTCGGCATGCCGCTGGCCGAGCTGGCCATGGCTGAAGCCGACCTGCTGGCCGACCGGCTGCTGCGCCAAGGCGACCCAAGCGAGGCCGAGGTGCGCGATGCCGCACCGCCACCGGCCTCGCGCCTGGATCCGAAGGACTACAACGGTCGCCTGCCCTGGACGACATTCGTGGGCACGGTGCAGGGCAAGGACACGATGCCGATCTATCCCGACGGGCGTAGCCGCACCTATCGGGCGATCCAGTACTTCCCGGAGCTGGCCGATGCCGACAAGGTCGCCCATCGCAGCGAAGGCCTGCTGGGCGGCTGGATGCCGGCCGTGCACAAGGTGATTCCGGCGGGCGAGGGGCGCTGGTACGACCTGCTGGTGTTCGCCGACGTCAATGCGCACGACGCGTTCGTGGTGCAGACCTGGCATCGGGCGGTGCTGGTCGAGCAGGGCAAGCCCGTGCGCACGGTCTACGGCTACAGCTATCCCGACTATCCGCCGCGCCGGGGCGCGGCCAGTGCGCAGGACTTCTATCGCGGAATGATCGACTTCGCCGCCGCGTGGCAGGCGCAGCTGGCGCAGGCCAGCACTTTGGAACTGCCGGATGCCAGCTGGCCCGACATGGCGCGGTTCGCCTTCGCCCGCGAGCTGATCGTGCGGCCGGGCGGCGTGTTCCCCAAGTACGGCGCGGTGGACCGCGATTACGTCGGCAACGAGTACGACGGCTTCCAGGACACCTTCACCAGTTCGCTGTATGCCAACCTGGAATGGGGCCGCTTCGACCAGGCCCGGGCCGTGCTGGACAACTACCTGTCCGACTACACCCAGCCCGACGGCCTGGTGAACATGCGCGGCCCGGAGACGGGCCAGTTCGGCCTGACCCTGTCGCTGCTGGCGCGCTACCTGCGCTACACCGGCGATGTCGCGCTGCTGCGCCAGCACCAGGGCAAGATCGAGGCCACGGCGCAGCTGCTGGTCGAGCTGCATGACGCCAGCCTGCAGCTGCCGCGTGACGATCGCGGTCATGGCCTGATCCACGGCTGGAGCGAATCCGACGCCTGCCTGTATCCGGACCCTTCGCTGTGGTGGAAGCCGTACTTCGGCAACAGCGCCCTGGCGATCCGCGGCTGGGAGGACATCGCGGCGGTGTGGACGACGATCGCCGGCGCGCCGGGCCGCTCCGGCCAGTGGCGCCAACGCGCCAGGCAGCTGCGCCAGCGCCTGTTGGAATCCATCCGCACCGATATCCGCACCGACCTCAAGCCCGCCTATGTCGGCCCGCTGCCGGGCACGCGCGAGACCTTCCGCCAGGCGATGTCGCAGGAGGATCCCAGCAAGAGCGAGCAGCTCTGGTCGCATCGCGCCTATGCCGAGCTGCTGCAGGCCGACGTGCTGCCGGATGCACTGGCGCACCTGGTGATCGACTGCCTGCGCGGCCATGGCGGCACCACTCTGGGCATCGTCTCCAACATCTGGAAGCCCACGCCGGAAGGGCGCGACATCCTGGGCTTCATCTCCTACGGCTACGCCCAGCAGCTGCTGCGCCTGGACCGGATCGAGGAATACCTGCTGTTCCTCTACGCGCACCGCTATCAGGCACATACGCGCGGCAGCTGGACCGCGGGCGAGGTGGCCGGCATCACCGGCGGCATGCCGCTGTTCTGCATGCCCGCGCAGATGACCGTGCCGCTGCTGCTGCGCTGGATGCTGGTGTTCGACCAGGACCAGGACCTGTATCTGGCGCGCGCGCTGCCGCGCGACTGGCTGGCCACCGGCAAGCCGATCCTCATCGAGGATGCGCCGACGCCGTGGGGCAGGGTTGGCGTGTCGATGCAGGCCCAGCCCGAGCAGGGCCTGATCCGGGCGGAGGTCAGCCTGCCCGCGCTCAAGCCCAGGGCCGTCTGGCTGACGCTGCGTGCGCCCGCCGGCAAGACGCTGCGCGAGGTCAGCATCGCGGGCGTCCCGGCGGCGCTGAGCGGGCCGCATCGCGATCGCGTCGCGCTTCCCTTCAGCGCGAGCGGCAAGGTCAGCATCGAGGCGCGCTACGCGTGAGGTCGCACAGCCCAGCGCTCATGTTGGGTGCCGAGAACAGCGAATCGGGCGACCTTCAAGCCGGTGACCACCCGCCGTCTGCCGCCCCGCGTCAGGTCGGCCGTCAGTTCGAACAATCTGCAGTGCCAAGGCAAGGGGTCTGAGGATGAAACAACTGCGTCAGTCGTATACACACACGGTCGGGGAGGCACAGGCCCGGCGTGGCCATCGCGGTGCACGCCCCAGGCCACACATCGGGCGGCTGCTGGCGGCCGCCGCCGTCCTTCTGCTTGCGTCCTGGTCGGCCGCGGCCGCCGACAAGCCAGCCTCCATCGTGCCCGGCGAGCGCTGGCACGACCGCCAGGGCGAGGTGATCAACGCCCATGGCGCCGGGATGCTCAAGGCGCCCGATGGAAGTTATTACTGGTTCGGCGAGTACAAGACCGCGGGCAAGGGCGGCAACGCGGCGCATGTCGGCGTGTCGGTCTATCAGTCCCGCGATCTGCTGCACTGGGATGCGCGCGGCATCGCGCTGCCGGTGTCGAAGGATCCCGCGTCGGACATCGCCGATGGCGCCATCATCGAGCGCCCCAAGGTGCTGCACAACGTGGCGATCGGGAAGTACGTGATGTGGTTCCACCTGGAACGGGCAGGGCATGGCTACAAGGACGCCCGCGTGGGCGTGGCGGTCGCCGATGCGCCGGCCGGGCCGTACCGCTACCGGCGCTCGTTCCAGCCCAATGGCCAACAGTCGCGCGACATGACGCTGTTCCAGGATGACGACGGCACCGCCTACCTGTTCTACAGCTCCGAAGGCAACGCCACGATGCATGTCACGCGCCTGACGGCCGATTACCTGGACACCGAGCAGGACTATCAGCGCATCTTCGTGGACCAGTGGCTGGAGGCGCCGGCGATCTTCAAGCATGCCGGGCGCTACTTCTTCATGGGCTCGGAGTGCACGGGCTGGAAGCCCAATACCGCGCACGGCGCCAGCGCGGCATCGCCGCTGGGGCCCTGGACCGAATTCGGCAATCCCGCGCAGGGCGAAGACGCGGCGCTCACCTTCCACAGCCAGAGTGCCTACATCCTGCCCATGCCGGGCCAGCCGGGTCGCTTCATCTACATGGGCGATCGCTGGAACCCCGAGAACGCCATCGACGGACGCTATGTCTGGCTGCCGCTGCAGGTCGAAGGCGACCGCTTCCGCGTCGATTGGCATGCGGACTGGTCATTGGACCGGACGGCCGTCGCCGCAACGCCGCGCTGAAGTCCCGAATCCGACGAGGCGAGAAGCGAGCCGTTCGTCACCCGGGATGTGGGGCTTGAGCAGCCTCGCTCCCGGGCCTGTTGCACGACGACTATTGCGCGTAGCGAGCCAGGTCGAGATCGGCGAGCAGCGTCGGCCCCGTCGGATGCCAGTGCAGCCGCGCCTGGGTGAGGGCACTGGAGGCCGGCATGTCCTGCGCGGCGAAGTGCATCAGCCAGCCGAAGTAGGCCGGGGCCTCTTCCGGCGCGACCGACACCACCGGCAGCTTCAGCCCGCGACCGAGCGATTCGGCGATGTCGCGGCTGCTGACGCCTTCCTCGCCGACCGCGTGATAGCGCGCTCCGCGGACGGCCGCCTCCACGGCAAGCCGATACAGGCGCACCACATCGGCAAGATGCCCGGCCGACCAGCGATTGCGGCCCTCGCCGACATAGGCGACGTAGCCCTTGTCGCGGGCGACGGCGATCAGCGGCGAGACCAGGCCCTGCCGGAGCGGATCGTGGACCTGCGGCAGCCGCACCACCGACACATTCACGCCAGCCTCCAGCAGGGCATTGCCGGCCAGCTCGGAGGCGACGCGCGGATTGGGATGGTCGGGATTGAAGACGTCCTCGCTCGCCAGTTCGCCGTCGCGGGCAATGCCGAATCCCGTTCCCGAGGTGATGACCAGCGGACGGTCGGAGCCCTTGAGCGCCTCGCCGAGCGCGGCGATGACGCGCCCGTCCTTCTGGCAGTTCTCGACGAAGCGCGAGAAGTCGTGATCGAACGCGGTATGGATCACGCCGTCCGCCTGGGCGGCGCCGGCACGCAGGCCTTCGGGATCTTCGAGCGTGCCGCGATAGACCTCGGCGCCCGCGTCGCGCAGCGCCTGGGCGCCCGCGTCGGAGCGACTGACGCCGATGACCTGGTGGCCTGCGCCGATGAGTTCGGGGACGAGGGCCGAGCCGATGAAGCCGGTCGCGCCGGTAAGAAAGATGCGCATGGTGCGGTGTCCTGAGCGTGGAGCTGCGCACTATCTGGCCGAACACCATACCGGTAAATTAGTGATCTCATCCTAGTAAAGCGACTAACAGGCTCCGCATGCCCGTCGGCACGGCCAAATCCCTCGGCGAATTCCTGAGAAGCCGCCGCACGCGCCTGGACCCGGCCAGCTTCGGCTTCACCGGTCGCAGGCGGACGCCCGGGCTGCGCCGGGAGGAAGTCGCGCAACGCGCCCACATCAGCCCGACCTGGTACACCTGGCTCGAGCAGGGCCGCGGCGGCGCGCCCTCGCCTGAGGTCCTGGACCGCGTGGCCAGCGCGCTGATGCTCACCGAGGCCGAGCGCGAACATCTGTTCATGCTCGGACTGGGGCGGCCGCCCGAGGTCCGCTACAAGGCGGTGGACAGCGTCAGCCCCCGCCTGCAGCGGTTGCTCGATCTGCTCGACGCGAGCCCGGCGATCATCCGCACGGCCACCTGGGAGATCGTGGCCTGGAACCGGGCCGCCACCGTCGTGCTGACCGACTACGGCGCGCTGCCGGTGGGCCAGCGCAACATCCTCTACTTCCTGTTCCGCGATCCGGCCGCGCGCGCCAAGCAGCACGACTGGGACAGCGTGGCCCGCTTCGTGGTGGGCGGCTTCCGCGCCGACGTGGCGCGCGCCGGCCTGGCCTCCGAAGTCGGTGAGCTGGTGGACGAGCTCTGCAGGCTCAGCCCGGAGTTCGAAGCGCTGTGGCACGACAACGAAGTGCTCGACGCGGGCGGCGGCGAACACCTCAAGCGCCTGCTGCATCCGGAGCTGGGGCCCATCGCACTGGAATACTCGGCCTTCGCCGTCGACGGTCGGCCGGACCTGAGCATGATCGTCTACAACCCGACCGATCCCGACGTCGCGCAGCGCATCAGGGCGCTTGCCGCCGCGTCCGCCTGACGCGGATCGAACTCAGCATCCGTCAGGCCCGCCGCGAGAGGGCGGGGCGACCGACCCGGACGCCGGGCCTCACCCGGCCAGCACCTCGGCGAACAGCGGCGCATCCACATTGCCGCCGGTGAGCGCGACGCCGATGCGCTGCCCCGCCCAGAACCTGCGCTGCTGCATGGCCGCCGCCAGCGCAGCGGCGCCGGCGCCCTCGGCCAGGTTGTGGGTGGCGGTGTAGAGCAGGCGCATCGCGGCGGCCACCTCGTCGTCGGTGACGGCGACCACGTCCTCGGCCTCGGCGCGCACCACCGCCATCGCGTCGGCCACCGGCAGACGGCAGGCCATGCCGTCGGCGAGACGGGTGTTGGCGGGCGACTCCACCAGCATGCCGCTGCGCCAGGACTGCAGGCTGGCATCGGCATGCGCCGAGACCACGCCGACCAGGCGCGTGCTCACGCCGCAATAGGCGCGCGCCGCCGCCGCGCCGGCGAAGCCCGAGCCCAGGCCGATGGGCACGAACAGCACATCCGGCGCTCCGCCAGCGACCTTGGTCGCCTCGAAGAACTCCACATAGGCCGTGGCCACGCCGCGCACCAGCTCGCGATGGAAGGAGGGGATGCGGTGCAGGCCATGCGCGCGCGCCAGCGCGGCAGCGTGGTCCGAGGCGGCCTGGAAGTCCTCGCCATACTCGACCAGCTCCACGCCCAGCGCCCGCATGGCCGCGTTCTTCTCCACCGAGTTGCCATGCGGCACCACGATGGTCGCCTGCAGGCCGTGGCGGCGCGCGGCGAAGCCGACCGACTGCCCGTGGTTGCCGCGGGTGGCGCTGATCACCTGCCGCACCTCCGGCTGGGTGCGGCGCAGTTCCTCGAAATAGGTCAGCCCACCGCGCACCTTGAAGGCGCCCACGGGCGTGTGGTTCTCATGCTTGATCCAGACCTCGGCGCCGAGCGCCTGTTCGATCAGCGGCCAGCGGTACTGCGGCGTCGGCGGCAGGGCGGCGCGCACGGTGGCAAGCGCTGCGGCGATCTCGTCGGAGGAGAAACGCATGGCGGACCAGGTAACCGGGCAGGGTGGAAAGCTCGAAGCATATCGACGAAATCGGCGGAATGGAGCGCGCGGCCGAGCAGCATGCGGGCGCCGAGGGGAAGTCTTTCGGATCGTGCAGCATGGCCGAGGCAGGCTCGGCATGCGCGAGCGCGCGGCTCAGGAAGATGCGGCGGCGCGCCGCCGGCCGCGCCGATCGCTTGGCGCAGGCGGACTGCGCTCGGTCTGCGGAAACACACGCGCGCACAGGAAGTCGACCAGGGCCCGAACCTTGGGTGAGGGATGCTTGCCTGCCGGCCACAGCACATGGAACACGCCGCTGCGCTCTACATGCTCGGTCAGGATCGACTTGAGCCGCCCCTCGGCCAGCAACGCATCGATGGCGAAATCCGGCAGGTGGGCGATTCCCAGTCCCCGCAAGGCGAAACACAGGCGCGCCTCGATGTTGTTGCAGATCATCGAGGTGGGCAGTTGGAGCTCGGGCTCGCCCGGGGCCCGCCGCAGCGCCCAGGTCTCCAGCTTGCCGCTGTTGGGATAGCGATAGTGCAGGCAGGTGTGGTGGCGCAGATCGGCGGGCGTCATCGGCGTGCCGCGGCGCGCCAGATAGTCCGGCGAGGCCACCAGCCGCATCTGGAAGCTGCCCAGGCAACGGGCCGACAGGCGCGAGTCGGCCGGCTGGCCCGTGCGCACGACGGCATCGAAGCCTTCCTCGACCACATCGACCATCCGGTCGGTGAAGTCCAGGTCCAGCTCGATCTCGGGATACGCGCGCATGAAATCGCCGAGGACCGGCAGCACCAGCGAGCTGACCAGGGGCAGGCTCACCCGCAGACGGCCGCGCGGCGCGGCGGACGCCTGCGAGAGCTCCAGCTCGGCCGCCTCGATCTCGGCCAGGATGCGGCGGCTGCGCTCCAGGAACAGCAGGCCCTCGGCGGTCAAGGTGACGCTGCGCGTGCTGCGATGGAACAGGCGCACCCCGAGCTTGTCTTCCAGCCGCGCCACGCGCTTGCCGACGGCCGAGGCCGACACGCCCAGCAGCCGGCCGGCGGCGACGAAGCTGCGCGTCTCGGCGACCTGCATGAACACCGCAAAGCCCGTCAGGCTTTCCACGATCGGCTCTCCTTGAGGATTGCGGACATTTGATTCCGCACATCGAGGAACTGTAGCCCGCTTTTTCTCCAATCAAGGGGTTTCTATCGTCGCGGCATTGCCCACCCGATCGAGGCCCTGCCATGACGCATTCCGTACTCCGCCAACCCCAGGATGCTCCACCTGCGCATCTGCCCGAGGGTCTTCAGGCCTTCAGCACGCCGGCGTGCGCCCCCGCATGCCGGGCGCTGTCCGCACGCCAGTGCAAGGCGCGGCCATGAGCGGCACCCGGCCCCTGTTCTTCATCGCGCTGGGCCTATTCGGCCTGTATGTGGTCGAGTTCGGCGTGGTCGGCATCCTGCCGGCCGTGGTCCAGCGCTACGGTGTCGGCGTGGCCCAGGCCGGCGGGCTGGTGGCGCTGTTCGCGACCGTGGTCGCGGTGTGCGGGCCGGCCATGGTGCTGTGGCTCTCGCGCCTGGACCGGCGCAAGGTGCTGGCCGCCTGCCTGCTGGTCTTCAGCCTGTGCAGCCTGTTGTCGGCCTGGGCGCCCAGCTTCGGCGCGCTGATGGCGCTGCGGGTGCCCTCGGCGCTGCTGCATCCGGTGTTCTTCTCGGTGGCCTTCGCTGCGGCCGTGTCGCTGTACCCGCCGCAGCGCGCCGCGCACGCCACCTCGATGGCCTTTCTCGGCACCACGCTGGGGCTGGTGCTGGGCGTGCCGCTGGCGACCTGGATCGAGGCCACGCTGTCCTACGAGGCCTCGTTCTACTTCTGCGCCACGGTGAGCCTGATGGCCGCCGTCGGCGTGTGGAGCATGCTGCCCCCCAGGCATCAGGCCAGGCCCCATGCTCCGGGGACGGTGCTGGCGGTCCTGCGCAGGCCGGCGGTCTGGCTGTCGGTCGCCGCGACGGTGTGCGTGTTCGCCGCGATGTTCTCGGTCTACAGCTACGCCGCCGAATACCTGGCGCGACAAGCGCACCTGGGTGGTGAGGCGATCGGCCTGCTGCTGGGCGTGTTCGGGGTCGGCGGCGTGCTGGGCAACCTGCTGGCCGGACGCGCGCTGGGCCATCGACTGGCCGCAACCGTCTTGCTCTATCCCGTGGTCCTGGCGGCCGCCTACGGCGTGCTGCTGACGTACGCATCGGCCTCGTTGGCGATCATGCTGCCGCTCTGCCTGCTGTGGGGCGCCGCGCATACCAGCGGCCTGATCGTCAGCCAACTCTGGATGACCTCGGCCGCGCCGGACGCGCCCGAGTTCGTCACCAGCCTATTTGTCTCCGCCGCCAACCTCGGCGTGGTGCTGGGCGCGGCCGTTGGCGGCGGTTTCATGGATGCATTCGGGATGCAGGGGACGGTCTGGAGCGGCTGGCTGTTCGCGGCGTTGGCCGCTTTCGCAGTGCTGGCGCGGAGGCCCTGGCGGATAAGGCAGCCCTGAGTGCGGCGCTCCGAAACGCGGACGTGGGCACGGAGCGGGTTGGGCAGGGGAGGCGACACCGAGTCTGCATCGCCAGCGCCATTGCCGAGCCATGCCCGACAAGGGGACGGAACGCAGGACGGCCGGGTCGCCGTGCACGCTGTCCAGACACCGCCAGTCCCTACGATGTGCGCCCCCACACCCTGGATCACCGCCATGGCCGAACCGGTCGCGGAGCTGGACAACGTCCGCGAGGAAGAGCTCGAGGAACGCGCGCCGTCCAAGGCGGCCGCCGTGCACGAGCGCATCAGCCGGCAGGGCGAGAAGGAGCTGGCGCGCGACTTCTTCGCGCTGTTCTGGTCGGCCATCGCCGCCGGCATGACGATGAGCATGTCCTTCCTGGGCCGGGCGCTGCTGCAGGCGTACCTGCCGGATGCGCCGGCCGCGTTCCTGATCGAGGCCGCCGGCTATGCGCTGGGCTTCGTCTTCGTCATCAGCGCCGGGCAGCAGCTGTTCACCGAGAACACCATCACCCCGGTCCTGCCGGTGATGCGCAACTTCAGCCTGTGCAGCCTGGGACGGCTGCTGCGGCTGTGGGGCATCGTGCTGCTGGGCAATCTGGTGGGCGGCTTCATCGCCGCAGCGGTGTTCGCCTGGCTGCCGATGTTCACGCCCGAGGTGGACAAGGCGCTGCTGGAGATCGGCCTGCACCTGGGCCAGGTGCCGCTGGCCACGACCTTCGGCACCGCCGTGTTGGCCGGCTGGCTGATCGCCACGCTGGTGTGGATGCTGCACGCGATCGAGCAGAACAAGCTGGCGATGATCGTGATCGTGACCTGGCTGATGGGCGTGGCCGGCGTGGCCCACGTGGTGGTGGGCACGATCGAGGTGATGTATGTGATCCTGCTCGGCCAGGCGCAGGTCTGGCCTTCGCTCGCCGGCGTGGTGCTGCCGGCCCTGGTCGGCAACGTGCTCGGCGGCACCTTCATCTTCGCGCTGATGAGCCACGCGCAGGTCAAGGCGGACGTGGAGTAGCGAGCCGCCTGGCGGGTGCGGGACGCGACCAGGCCGCGTCCCGCACCACGCGATGGAAGCGGTGGGCGCGCCATCGCAGCGCGCCCGCCGCAACAACTCAGCCCTGCTTGGCGGCCTGGTAGCGGCGCGCCACCTCGTTCCAGTCGACCACCTTGTAGAAGGCCTCGATGTATTCGGGCCGGCGGTTCTGGTACTTGAGGTAGTAGGCGTGTTCCCACACGTCCAGGCCCAGGATGGGCGTGAGGCCCTGCATCAGTGGGCTGTCCTGGTTGGCGCTGTTCTCCACGCTGAGCTTGCCGGTCTTGTCCACGCACAGCCAGGCCCAGCCGCTGCCGAAGCGGGTGATCGCCGCCTGGGTGAAGGCCTTCTTGAACGCCTCGAAGCCGCCCAGCTCGGCGTCGATCGCCGCGGCCAGTTCGCCGCTGGGTTCGCCGCCGCCCTTGGGCGACATCACCGTCCAGAACAGCGAATGGTTGGCGTGGCCGCCGCCATGGTTGGTGACCGGGCCCTTGAGCTTGTCGGGCAGCTCGCCGATGCGCGCCACCAGTTCCTCGACCGGCAGCTCCGCCCACGGCGTGCCTTCCACCGCCGCGTTGAGCGAGTTGACGTAGGTCTGGTGGTGCTTGCTGTGGTGGATCTCCATCGTCTTGGCGTCGATGTTGGGTTCCAGCGCGTCGTAGGCGTAGGGGAGATCGGGCAGGGTGTAGCTCATGGTGCCTCCATGGGGTGGATGATCGGGAGGGCAGGCCGGATCGAGCGCGCCGGGCCACGACGGGCCGCCAGGCGCAGTTCAAGACTTGCCTGGAGAACCGGGGTCGAAGGAGAGGGCTGATCGATCATGACGCTGCGCTAGAGGGGCCGCGCGTGGGCGGCATTCGCGTTGCGTCTACGGCGGGGTCGTTGGCCCGGGGCCGCACGTCAGCGGTGCTGGTGCAGGCCGAATTGTCGCCCCATCCGGGTAGCGCGGCGTGAACGGCGCCGGGGCGCCGCGTAGAATCGCGCCCTCGTCCCCCTCAAGAGACCGTGTCGTCATGGATCCCGCCGCCGAGGCCATCGCCCGCGCGCCCGATGCCCAGGACGAGGCCTGGATGCGTCAGGCCTTCGCCGTGGCCGATCAGGCCCAGCACGAGCTGGACGAGATCCCGGTCGGCGCGGTGCTCGTCGATGCCGACGGCCACTGCATCGGCCAGGGGGGCAACCGCAACCGCTGCGACCACGACCCGAGCGCGCACGCCGAGATCGTCGCCATGCGCCAGGGCGGGGCGCACCTGCGCAACCATCGGCTGGTGGGCTGCACGCTCTACGTCACGCTCGAACCCTGCGCGATGTGCGCCATGGCCATGGTCCATGCCCGGCTGGCGCGCGTGGTCTATGCCGCCTCCGATCCCAAGACCGGCGCTGCCGGCAGCGTGTTCGACCTGCTCGCAGACCCGCGCCACAACCATCGCGTGCAGGTCACCGGCGGGGTCCTGGGCGAGGAGGCGGGCCGGCGCCTGACCAACTACTTCCGCGCCAAGCGCGGCCGGCCTCTGCTGGACTGACCGGCGGATCGGCCGCAGCGCCGATCCGCGCCTCAGCCTGCCGGGACGGGATGCGATGCGCCCAGCCGGCGCGTCACCCAGCGCCGCGCAGGCGTCTCGATCGCCCGATTGACCAGCGCGGCCAGCGCCACGCTCGCCAGGACGCAGCCGATGCCGGCGACCCAGGGATTGATCCGGCCGAACAGGCCCAGCGCCTGCATCGCGTCCAGCACCGGCATGTGCAGCAGGTAGAGCGAGAAGCTGGTGCGCCCCAGCTCGCGCACCGCGGCATTGGCCAGCAAGGCGTCCGACGCGCGGGTGCGGAAGGAGAAGGCCAGCACCGCCAGGGCCGCCATCAGCGTGCGCGCCAGATCGGAGTAGTACCAGTGCTCATGCTCCGCGACCTCGCCGGCCGGGAACAGCGGCAGCAGCATGTGCTGATAGGGGATCAGCAGCAGCACCACGCCCAGGCAGGCCAGCAGCTGCAGGCCGCCGATGCTCGCAGGCCGCAACAGCGCCTGGCGCTGCAGCAGGCGCCAACGCAGCATGGACACCGCCACGCCCGCTAGGAAGATATGCAGCTTGGTCACGAACAGCACGCCGGGCAGGGCAGGCGAGGTGACGTAGCTGGCCAAGACGAACAGCCCCAGCGCGGCCAGCGCCAGGCTCCGTGGCGTGCCCCGCAGCAGCGTCAGCCCCCAGAGCAGCACGAAGAAGCCATAGAACTGGAACTCCGGCCCCACCGACCAGAACACCCCGACCGAACCGACGAAGGCCAGATGCCGCACCAGCTGCGCCGCATCCATCTGGTAGTGGAAGCCCTGGTGGACGAAATACGAGACCAGGAACGACAGCACCACCACCAGGTAGTACAGCGGCACGATGCGCGCCACCCGCGCCACGCAGAAGCGGCGCACCGTCTGCGCGTTGAAGTCCTGGTGCAGATGCAGGTAGGCCATCAGAAAGCCGCTGAGCGCGAAGAACAGCAGCACCCCGCACGCACCGAAGTTCACCCGATCCCAGGCCGCGGACTTGCCCGGAAGATGCGAGACCACCACCGCCAGCGCCGCCAGCCCGCGCACGCCATCCAGCGCCGGCATGTGCTCCTTGCCGACGCTCACAACGCGCCGTTCCGCTTCCGTGGGAGCCGTCACGGCGGCGATGAGGCTTTCCCGATAAATCCCTGTCGCCGCCGTGGCGGCTCCCACATTCCCACCATCGCGCGAATGCGTCGCTGCGGGGATAGGACTTGTGGACAATGCACCGGCGTCCGCCGCGGGCTGCAAGTAAGGCGGGTTGCGCACGCCGGGCTCCGTAATGGCTGATCTGCATCGTCCATAACGCGAGCGCGTCCCTGCACCGGACAGCCCGCGCCGACGGCCGCACAGAAGCGCTGCGCTATGATGAACGACTGTTCCGCTCACTTCTTCGCCATGACCACAGCCCTCAACGCCAGCCACCTGATCTGGATCGATCTTGAGATGACAGGACTGGACACGGACCGCGATTCGATCCTGGAAATCGCCACGGTCGTGACCGATTCCCAGCTCAACATCCTGGCCGAGGGACCCGAGTTCGCCATCGCCCATCCGCTCGACGCGCTGGAGCGCATGGACGAATGGAACCGCAACCAGCACCGGCGCTCCGGGCTGTGGGACCGGGTGGTGTCCAGCACCGTGACCCTGGGCCAGGCCGAGGCGGCGACCGTGGAGTTTCTGGCGCGCTGGGTGCCGGCCAACGCCTCGCCGATGTGCGGCAACTCGATCTGCCAGGACCGCCGCTTCCTGCACCGGCTGATGCCGCGCCTGGAGCGCTACTTCCACTACCGCAACCTGGACGTGAGCACGCTCAAGGAACTGGCGCGGCGCTGGGCGCCGCAGGTGCTGGAGGGCGTCAAGAAGCAGTCCTCGCACACGGCCCTGAGCGACGTGCACGACTCGATCGCCGAGCTGCGCCACTACCGCCGCTACCTGGCGCAGCTGGCGCTGCCAGAGCAAGGCTGAGCACGCTGCAATCTCGCGGCGAACTTAGCTCGGTGGGAGCCGCCATGGCGGCGATGTGGCTTTCCCGGTAGAGCCCCATCGCCGCCATGGCGGCTCACACAAGGGCGGCGACTGACAGACGCCAGCCACTTCCTACCGTCATTCCCGCGAAGGTGGGAATCCAGGGACTTTCGCGCGGTGGATCAAGACGCCGGGTTCCCGCGTTCGCGGGAACGACGGGTGGGTTTCCTCAGGAAGGGAAGTCTGACTTCTGGGTGCAGCTGGGGGACCGAGAAACCGGGGAAAACCCGTCGCCGCCACGGGCGGCTCCCACCTGTAGAGCGGAGCTTGCTCCGCTGCTCTTCGTTCAATTCGCGGGAAAAGCCCCAGCGGAGCAAGCTCCGCTCTACAGGCGGACCGCCGCAAGATTTGAGGAGACACCTGCTCCCACCCAGCTACAGATAGCAGAAGGCGGCCTTGGCCGCCTTATTGCTGTTCAACTCACACGATAAAGCCGCGCGCTAATTGCCCTTGGCCGCACCAGGCCCCGCGCCCGTATCGCCATCGTCGCTCACGGCCTTGGTCAGCACCTCGGCCAGCGGCCGCCCGTCGGCGTCGTGATGATAGACATGCAGATCGCGCTGCGGGTAGGGGATGGACAGGCCCTGCTCCAGCAGCTGGTTGCGGATCGCCTCGATCACCGTGCTCTTGGCGCTGCCGAAATCACCATTGTTGGCATAGGCGAACAGCATCAGGTCCACGCTGCTCTCGCCCAGGTTGGTGACCTGCACGAACGGCTTGGGGTCCTTGAGCACCAGCGGATTCTGCTCGGCGATCTCCAGCAGGATGCGCTGGGCCTGCTTGAGGTCGTCGTCGTAGCCCACGCCCACCGTGATCTCCAGCCGGCGCGTGGGCAGGGTGGAGTAGTTGATGATCGGCGCGGTGGTGATGGTGCTGTTGGGCAGGGTGATCACGCGCTGGTCGAAGGCGCGGATGCGCGTCTGGAACACGCGGATCTCATCGACGATGCCTTCCTGACCGGCCGCCACCACATGGTCGCCATCGCGCATCGGCCGCAGCACGATCAGCATCACGCCCGAGGCGATGTTGGACAGCGAGTCCTTCAGCGCCAGGCCGACAGCCAGGCCGGCGGCGCCCAGCACCGTGGCCAGCGAGGTCGCGGGCACACCGATCTTGGTCAGCGCGCTGACGAACACCAGCACCAGCAGCACCGCGTAGGACACGTTGCGCAGGAAGCTGCTGAGCGTGCTCTCCACGCGGGCGCGGGTCAGGGCACGCTCCAGCGCCAGGCTCAGGCGCCTGGACAGCCACATGCCCACCACCACGATGACCAGCGCGATCCCCCAGTTCAGGAGGATCCCGGCCCAGTCCACCGTGCTCCAGTCGAACGCTGGTGCGCCGGCCGCCCTGGCCGGTGCCGGCGCGGCGGTCGTCGCGGCCAGCAGCGCGTGCATCGCCCCCATCATGCGGCCTTGGTCTTGGCCAGCGCCAGCCAGGTATCGACCACGGTGTCGGGATTGAGCGAGACCGACTCGATGCCTTCCTTCATCAGCCACTCGGCCAGGTCGGGATGGTCCGAGGGGCCCTGACCGCAGATGCCCACGTACTTGCCCTTGGACCGCGCGGCCTTGATCGCCATCGACAGCAGCTTCTTGACCGCCGGATTCCGCTCGTCGAACAGGTGCGCGACGATCGACGAATCGCGGTCCAGGCCCAGGGTGAGCTGGGTCAGGTCGTTGGAGCCGATCGAGAAGCCGTCGAAGATCTCCAGGAACTCCTCGGCCAGCAGCGCGTTGGACGGCACCTCGCACATCATGATGATCTTCAGGCCGTTCTCGCCCTGCTTCAAGCCATTCGCCTCCAGCACCTCGACCACCTTGCGGCCTTCCTCCAGCGTGCGCACGAACGGGATCATGACCCAGAGGTTGTCCAGGCCCATCTCGTTGCGCACCTTCAGCACCGCGCGGCACTCCAGCGCGAAGGCATCGGTGAAGGAGGGATCGACGTAACGGCTGGCGCCGCGGAAGCCGATCATCGGGTTCTCTTCCTCCGGCTCGTAGCGCGTGCCGCCGATCAGGTTGGCGTACTCGTTGGACTTGAAGTCCGACAGGCGCACGATCACCGGATTGGGCGCGACCGAGGCGGTCAGCGTGGCGATGCCCTCGGCCAGGCGGTTGACGTAGAAGTCCACCGGCGCGCCGTAGCCGGCGATCTTGGCGTCGATCTTCTTCCTGGTCGCCGCGTCCTGCTGGTCGTACTCGAGCAGCGCCTTGGGATGGATGCCGATGTGGCTGGCGATGATCATTTCCAGGCGCGCCAGGCCGATGCCGGCATTGGGCAGCTGGCCGAAGTCGAACGCGCGCTCGGGGTTGGCGACGTTCATCATGATCTTCAGCGGCGCCGGCGGCATGTTGCCCAGGTCCGTGGTGGTGCGCTCGAACTCCAGCACGCCGTCGTAGATGAAGCCGGTGTCGCCCTCGGCGCAGCTGACGGTGACTTCCTGGCCGTCCTGGACCAGCTCGGTCGCATTGCCCGAACCGACCACGGCTGGGACGCCGAGCTCGCGCGCGATGATCGCGGCATGGCAGGTGCGGCCGCCGCGGTTGGTGACGATGGCGCTGGCGCGCTTCATCACCGGCTCCCAGTCCGGATCGGTCATGTCGGCGAACAGCACATCGCCCGGCTGCACGCGGTCCATGTCCTCCAGCGAGCGCACCACGCGCGCCACGCCGGCACCGATCTTGGCGCCCACCGCGCGGCCTTCGGCCAGCACCTTGGCGCCCTTGGCCGACAGCGCGAAGCGCTCGATCTGGGTCGCATGGCTGCGCGACTTCACCGTCTCCGGGCGCGCCTGCACGATGAACAGCTTGCCGCTGACCCCGTCCTTGGCCCATTCGATATCCATCGGGCGCTTGTAGTGCTTCTCGATGATCAGCGCCTGCTTGGACAGCTCCTGCACATCCTCATCGCTGATGGAGAAAGTGTTGCGCAGCTCACCAGGCGTGTCCTCGATGCGCACGCGCTCGCCCGGCACATCCGAATAGACCATGCGCACCTGCTTGCTGCCCAGCGAGCGGCGCAGGATCGCCGGCTTGCCGGCGCTGAGCGTGGGCTTGTAGACGTAGAACTCGTCGGGATTGACCGCGCCCTGCACGACCATCTCGCCCAGGCCGAAGGAGGAGGTGACGAACACCACGTCGCGGAAGCCGGACTCGGTGTCCAGGGTGAACAGCACGCCCGAGGCGCCCACATCCGAGCGCACCATCAGCTGCACGCCGGCCGAGAGGAACACGTCCTCGTGCTTGAAGCCATGGTGCACGCGGTAGGCGATCGCGCGGTCGTTGTAGAGCGAGGCGAAGACTTCCTTGACCTTGTGCACGACATCGTCGGCACCGGTGACGTTGAGGAAGGTCTCCTGCTGTCCGGCGAAGGACGCATCGGGCAGGTCCTCGGCGGTGGCCGACGAACGCACCGCCACGGCCACATCGCCGCCGCCGTTCTCGGCGGACAGCTGCGCGTAGGCGCTGCGGATGTCCTTGTCCAGCTCGGGCTGCAGCGGGGCATCGATGACCCAGCCGCGGATCTCCTTGCCGGCCGCGGTCAGCGCGCCGACGTCCTCGACATCCAGCGTCTCGAGCTTGTCGAAGATGCGCTTGGACAGATCGTTGTGCGCGATGAAGTCCTTGAACGCCTCGGCCGTGGTGGCGTAGCCGCCAGGCACCGACACGCCCAGCTGGGCCAGGTTGCCGATCATCTCGCCCAGCGAGGAATTCTTGCCGCCCACGCGGGCCAAATCCGACAAGCCAAGCTCATGCAGCCACAGGATGTTCTGGTTCAAGCGCTACGCTCCGATAGCAGCCGTTGCCACACCCGGTGGGGTTGCAGCGTCGGGCCGCGTCCTAGGGGGAAAGGCGGTTATGATGCAGTGCCAAAACAAGCATCACAAGCTTGAATTGGCGGGGTTTTCAGTTTCAACAGACAGGATGAAGGCAATGTCGAGTGTCCGGCCGGTGTTCTATGTCTCGGATGGAACCGGTATCACCGTTGAAACCATTGGGCATAGCCTGCTCACGCAGTTCTCCGGTTTCTCCTTCATCACCGACCGGATTCCGTTCGTCGACGATCCGGAAAAAGCCAGCGATGCGATCGAACGCATCCGCGAAGCGGGCCTGCGCCACGATGCGCGCCCGATCGTGATCCACTCGATCGTCGATCCGTCCATCGCCCAGGCGCTGGCCTCCAGCGGTGCGCTGATGCTCGATGTCTTCGCGCCCTTCATCGATCCGATGGAGCGCGAACTGGGCGCGGTGCGCCAGTCGCGCGTGGGCCAGGCGCACGGCATCGTCAATTTCGAGGCCTATCACCGCCGTATCAACGCGATGAACTTCGCGCTGACCCACGACGATGGCGTGGCGATCAACTACGACGAGGCCGACCTGATCCTGGTCGCGGTGTCGCGCGCCGGCAAGACCCCCACCTGCGTCTATCTGGCGCTGCATTACGGGGTTAAGGCGGCAAATTACCCGCTCACCGACCAGGATCTGGAAACCGACCGGCTGCCCGCCAGGCTGCGCCCGTATCGCAAGAAGCTCTTCGGCCTCACCATCGACCCGGACAGGCTGTGCCAGATCCGCCAGGAGCGCCGGCCCAACTCGAGCTACGCCAAGTTCGAGACCTGCAAACGCGAGGTCGCCGCGGCGGAGGACATGTTCCGCACCGAGCGGCTGCCCACGCTGAGCACCACGCACACTTCGATCGAGGAAATCGCCAGCAAGGTGATGTCCACCCTGGGCCTGCAGCGCGAAATGCTCTGAAGCCGCTGGCATCTGCCCGGCTTTACGGCGCTGAAAACGGTGCCGGCCCGGCGGTTGGAAAAGCGCGGGCGGACCTCCACGTTAGGTGCACAACCCACCGGGCGTCAATGCTGCCGCATGCGCCTGCCAGCGTGTAGGATCCCCCCATGGCATTGACGCTCTCCCGAGCCGCGCACCTCCCCAAGCTGGGCCGCTTCGGCTGGCTGATGGGGCTGTACGCGGAAAACTACGGCCGGTTGGCGCGGCTGTTCGCTCCGATCGACCTGGCGCCGGGCCAGTACGTGTCCAGCATCGGCGATGGCCTGGATCTGCGGGTGGACGTGATCGAGACACACCGCTACACGGTCGAGTTGCGCCTGACCTACGGCCTGATCGATCCGCAGACCGGCGAGCCGGATCCGTCGGCGTTCGTGCGGGTGTACCGCGATGCGCGCCAGGCCGAGGCCACGCACTGCTACGTGGGGCGCCGCTGGCAGGACGTGATCGGACTCTTCCCGCCGCCGGCCGAGCTGATCAGCCACCGCATGCGCATGAACACCTTCCTGGGCAAGTGGCTGGAGTATCTGTCCGAGCGCGGCCACGGCGTGGCCACGCTGCGCCGCGTCGACGCGGTCGATGCCGAGGCGTCCGCGCTCGCCTGAGGCGGGCGCTTACCAGAAGTCGGGCAGGGGGCGCTTGACGATCGCGTCGGCGCAGTCGATCTGCGACTCAACATGCATGCGCGCCAGGGCCAGGTAGTTGGCCTTGGGGCCGCTGCCGCTGCCGGCCACTTCGCCCAGATACTCGCTGCCCGCCCACACGCGGCCGATCCACTCGGCCTTGTCTTCGCCGATGGTCATGGTGATGGTGTAGCGCAGCCGGCGCCCCTGCTTGTCGGTGCACAGATACACCGTGGGGAACTGCATGGCGAAGTGGTTCTCGGTGCTGAGCTTGCTCAGGAACACGCGGGTCTGCTCCACCAGCTCCGCACGTTGCTGCGCATCCAGGTGCTCGGTCTCGCCCTTGAAGTAGGGCGAGTCGTTCAAGAAGTACTCGACAGCCTCCGCGGGCGCATAGCCGTTGCGCCGGATCCAGCTGGCGAAAGCGGTTTCATGGCGGGCGAACAGGGCACTGGCTGGCTTCGACATCGAGACTCCTAGGGATCGGCAGGCGGAACGCGGGGCGACATCGCAAGCACGGCGTTGCGCCTGTTTATTTTGATGAAACTGGGGTGGCGTGAGCATGAAGATTCGGGCGCGTTCTCCTTCATGCGGGGCTAATGCTTGCCGACCTCGCGCTCGCGAATTGCATGTCGAGCTTGCCTGCATCCCGCGCTTTTGCGGGGAGCGCTATAGCTTCGACTGTGAGCGATATAGCTTCGACTGCGGCGGCTACGGCTTCAACTGTGGGCGCCATGGCTTCGGAAGGGCAGCGGTCCGGCGAGCGGCATCCGCTCTTCCCTCGGTCGGGGCATCCTGCCCCTACTCGGGCGCTCGGCTTCCTGCCTCGCTAGGCGCGGCCACCGCCCGCCGGCCCGCTGCCGCGCGCGTCAGGTCACGAGGCTTCGGTTCGCGGGGTGTTCGAACCCCAGCCTTGCGCGCACTGCGATCAGTGTCAGGAGACCATCGACTTGAGGCCCCCTCCCTTTCGCCATAGGCGAAGGGGAGGGATGGGGAGGGGTCGGGGCTTTCCCGATCAAGCCGCAGAAGCAAAAACAAAAGCACCCCACCCCGGCCCTCCCCTTCGCCTGCGGCGAAAGGGAGGGGGCAGAGCATTTGCTCGATGCCTTCGAGTTGGAAGAAGTCCTGATCCGTCCGCCGCAGGGCCTCGATCTGGGCGGGCGTGCAGCGGGCCAGGGATGGCCCGCGGCGGCGAGTCCGCCAGGGATGGCGGACCGAGCCGAGGAGCCACGCCCGGTCGGGTCGAGGCTGGTTGGTAAAGTGAGCGCTTCGATCCTTTCGAAGTGAGCTCTTCGGCCCGCTCAAGGCATAGGCAGGCTTACGCCAAAACCTCGGCAAACAAAAAAGCGCAGCGGGTGAGCGCTGCGCTTTTCCGTAAAACCTGGCGTCCCCACGGGGATTCGAACCCCGGTCGCTACCGTGAAAGGGTAATGTCCTAGGCCTCTAGACGATGGGGACGCGTCTGGAACATCTGACGCGAATAGGTCGGTCTTCCGACCCGCGCGTCTTGGATGCGGCGATGAAGTGGTGGAGCCAGGCGGGATCGAACCGCCGACCTCCTGCATGCCATGCAGGCGCTCTCCCAGCTGAGCTATGGCCCCGAACTTCAAGAAAAAGCGCAGCCGGACAACGCTGCGCTCTTCGTACAACTTGGCGTCCCCACGGGGATTCGAACCCCGGTCGCTACCGTGAAAGGGTAATGTCCTAGGCCTCTAGACGATGGGGACGCGGTGAAACCTGTGTTGCTTCGCAGACGGGCCTAACGACTGCGCTTGAAACGTGGTGGAGCCAGGCGGGATCGAACCGCCGACCTCCTGCATGCCATGCAGGCGCTCTCCCAGCTGAGCTATGGCCCCGGTGTCTTGGGAGCCCGGCATTCTAATGACGGCCCGGGCCTTCCGCAAGCATCACGCGAAGGAAATCGCACAGAGCATTGCCGGGCCTGACTTGTGCTGCGCGAACGCGCTCGCCAGGACGACCCCGCTGCACCGAAGCCGTCGCGGCAGATCTCGCCAGAACCATCAGGCCGGCGGCGCGGACACGTTCCAGCGCAGGATCACCGGCACGTTCGCGTGGCGGGCGTCCAGATCGAGCACGCACAGCGTGGCCGGATCCAGGATCAGATGCTGACCCAGGTCGACCGGCCGCTGCAGCCAACGCGCGGTCAGCACACGCCCGAAGTGGCCGTGACTGAAGACCGCCACATCGCCCGGCAGCGCACGCAGACGCACGACCAGCCGGTCGGCGCGCGCGGACACGGCCGCCGGCGATTCCCCGCCGGGGCAGCCGTCGTGCCAGATGTCCCAGTCGGGTCGCGCGGCCTGGATCTCGGTCGAGCGCAGGCCTTCGTAGTCGCCGTAGTCCCATTCGGCCAGATCCGGCTCGATCTGCGCATCACGCCCCAGACCAGCGAGCCGGCAGGTGTCCTGGGCGCGCTGGCGCGGGCTGACCAGCACGCTGGCCAAGCGCACGCCGGCCAGCAGGGGCGCAAGCGCGCTGGCCATCTGCGCGCCGTATTCGGTCAGCGGGATATCGGTGCTGCCGGTGTGGCGGCCGGACCGCGACCATTTGGTCTCGCCATGCCGGATGAGATAGATCGCCAAGGCCGTCTCGCCAGATCAAAGGAAACCGCATCGTAGGCATTTCCGCACGATGTGTGGACCCTGACGATACATCTCCGGAGGTGCTGGGACGTAGACGCAGTGGCACTCCTCGAGCGACAGATTCAGGCGATCGCAGTGGCGAGGAAGTTCCTCACGACAGAGGCGGTCTCGCCCCGTCGGGTGGCCAGCGCAATCCTCGCGACCGGCGCCTCACCGTCGATCTGCCTGTATGCCACTCCCTGGACTGCGAGCTGTGACATGCACGCAGGGACCAAGGCGATGCCGAATGCGGATGCCACCAGATTGATGACAGACGCGATCTGCGGCGCAGACAGTCCAATACTCGGCTCGCACCCGATGTTCCGGAAGGCGCCGACGATCGTGTCGTAAAGCGTAGGCCCCACCGCTCTCGGAAAGAGCAGGAGCGGGTCGGCCGCGATGTCTTTCAGCGCAACGACGGTGCCTGCAGCCGCTGGATGTGTATCCGGTAACGCCACGACCAACGGCTCCTCGGAGAGCGCGCGCAGCTGGAAGCGCTCGGCCACCGCCGGGTTGGGGCGCAGGAAGACGACATCCAGGGTGCCTTCGTCCAGACCGCTGACCAGACGTGTCGAATTGGCCTCCTCAAGATTCACCCGGACATCCGGATATGCACGACGAAAGGCACGGATGGTGCGGGGCACGACCGCATTGAATGCCGAGGACGCAGTGAACCCGATATTGAGTGCGCCGACTTCGCCGCGTGCCGCTCTCTTCGCAGCGCGGGCGGCCTGCTCGGCCAATTCAGGCATGACCTGGACAACGGAGAGGAACGCCAAGCCGGCGCTCGTGAGTTCGGCACCTTGTGGGATCCGGTGGAAGAGCTGGGTCCCGAGCTCCTGCTCCAGATCCTTAATCTGCGAACTGAATGGTGGCTGGGCGATTCCGACGCGCGCAGCCGCGCGCGTGAAATTCAACTCCTCTGCCAGGGCGAGAAAGTAGCGGACATGACGGAGTTCCATGGCCAGACATTCTAGATATGGAAGTCCCCCTTGCAAGGTGTTGGAGCAGGCTTGGTCCAGGCGAATAATCGATCGCGTCACCTCCATCGAGCTCTGATTCCATGATCCGCACGCGCTCCTGGCTCTTTACTCCCGGTTCCACACCGACACGATTCCACAAGGCACGCGAGGTGGGCGCCGACGTGATGCTGCTCGATCTTGAAGATGCCGTATCGCCCGACGGGAAAGCAGCCGCGCGGCGGGCGACGTTGGAGTTCCTCAGTACGCCTGGCCATCACAGAATCGGCAGGGCGCTGCGCATCAACGGTCTCGACACCGTGCACGGCCTGGCCGACCTGCAGTCATTGCTCAAGCTGGCTCCGTCGCTCGAGCTGGACTACATCGTACTGCCCAAGGTCGAAAGCGCAGGCCACGTCGTGATTCTGGACAGGCTGCTCACCGCCGCGGGCCACAGGGCGCAGGTCCTTGCGCTTGTGGAAAGCGCGAAGGGACTGATCGACATAGACGCGATCTGCGGCTCGTCGGAGCGTCTCTTCGGGGTCATGCTTGGCGCTGCGGACATGGCCGCGGACCTGGGTGGCGATACCAGCACCCACGCAATGTCCTATGCACGATCCCGCATCGTGTGCGCATGCGCGGCCGCAGGCATCGCTGCGATCGATTCGCCCTTCTTTGCGGTGGACAACGACCAGGCGCTGGCCACGGAGCTGGCAAGTGTCTCCGCGATGGGCTTCGTCGGAAAGGCCGCGATACATCCCTCCCAGGTCGCCCCGATCAATGCCACCTGGACTCCCGGACAACAGGAGGTCTTATGGGCGCAGGCAGTGCTAGACACCAACGCGCGGGGTGTCGGTCTTGTGCAGGGAAAGATGGTCGATGAGGCGGTGGCGCGCCGAGCAAGAAGAATCCTGTCGAGAGCCGATCCGGAAGCGATCTCGCAGACCCAATCCACTCAGAACGACTCGTAATGGAGAAGAAGATGGACAGCATCCTGCCCGCCTACAAAGCCGTCGGCGCAAGGCGTTACCGCGAGACATCCGGTCTGTACTGGGAAGACTTCAATCCTGGCGACGTCTTCGAGCATCGTCCAGGTCGAACGGTGCTCGATGTCGACAACGTCTACTTCACTTTGCTGACGCTCAACAGTCAGCAAGTGCACTTCGATCAGGCCTATGCCGAGAAGACGGAGTGGAAGAAGCTTCTGGTGGACTCGACCTTCACGCTGGCGCTTCTCACCGGAATGAGCGTGAGGACCGTGTCGGCGAAGGTGGTGGCGAACCTCGGTTGGGACAAGGTCAAAGCGAGTCATCCTGTCTTCGCCGGCGACACGCTCTATGCCGAAAGTACCATTCTCCACAAGCGGGAGAGCAAGAGCCGACCAACCCAGGGCATCGTGACTGTTTCCACGCGCGGCGTGAACCAGGACGGCAAGGAGGTCATGAGCTTCGAGCGGACCATGCTTGTCTATCGTCGAGGTCACTCGCCTGAAGAGGCTTCGAACTACTAGTCCCGTGCTTGCTGCAAAAAGACCCGAGGTATCGCAATGAACGTTCTGGATCTGTACAAGTCCAAGCTGACGACGCCGGAAGCGGCAGTGAGCATGATTCCCTCCGGCAGCAGGATGTCGATGGGGATGGCCGTCGCGGAGCCTCCCGCACTCCTTGCCGCACTCGCGCGCCGGGCAGAACGGGGCCAGATCGAGGGCCTGCGCGTGTACTACTACGAGGGCATGTCGACTGCGGGCGACTCCATCTTCCGATACGACCTGGTCGACCGGATACTCCCGTATAGCATGTTCGTGACTTCAGCCGATCGGGCGCTCATCAAGAAGGGCGTCGCGGACGGAGACCGGAAGGTACTGAACTACGTTCCGACCACCTTCCACCAGGCACCGCGGCTGCTCTCGGACGAGATCGGGATCGACACCTTCGTCACGACCGTGTCGCCGATGGACCGGCACGGATACATGAGCTTCGGTACGAGCAACGATTACTCGACCAAGGTCGCCCGCTCGGCAAAGCGGCTGATCGTGGAAGTGAACGAGAACATGCCGCGCGTGCATGGCGCCGGGGCAGAGCTCCACGTCTCCGAAGTCGAAGCGATCGTGGAGAACCACGTTCCGCTACTGGAGCTTCCGACCCGGGCGTCGAGCATCGAAGATGAGCAGATCGGTCGTCTGATCGCCGATCTGGTGCCCGATCGTGCCTGTCTCCAGATGGGCGTCGGAGCATTGCCCAACCTCGTATGCGCGCAGCTGGTAGACCGCAAGGACCTTGGTATCCACACCGAGGCGCTGTGCCCCGGCCTGGTTGACCTCGTGAGGGCAGGGGTGGTGACAAACCGCGCAAAGGCAATCAATCGCGGCAAGTCGGTCTTTACCTTCGCCATGGGGCAGAAGGCGATGTACGACTACCTGACCGAAAACCCTTCGGTGGAAAGCTGGCCGGTTGACTATGTGAACGATCCTGGCGTGATCGCGAGCATCGACCGCTTCGTCTCGATCAACGCCACCATCCAAATCGATCTGACAGGCGCATGCAACAGCGAGCACATGCTCGGCCACCAGTACAGCGCAAGCGGTGGACAGCTCGATTTCGTGCGAGGGGCCTACGCCTCGAAGGGAGGACTCTCGATCATCGCGACCAAGTCGACCGCGGCTGGCGGGAATATATCCAAGATCGTTCCGCATCTGGATGGCCCGGTGACGACACCGCGCGTGGATACCCATTACGTGGTCACCGAGTTCGGAACCGCCAATCTCAAGGGGCTGTCCTCGAGCGAGCGCGTTCGCGCACTGGTGGGGCTGGCCCACCCCAGGTTCAGGGACGAACTCGTGGCTTCGGCCAAGCGCCAGCATCTGATTTGAGGCGTGGCAAGGCAAAGCGTTGGCGAGTCAGAAGAACAGCATGTTGGCCCTGATCCGCTCACGCAGATCAACGCGAGCATTCCACGATCGCGCCGCTGCGCCGTAGCCCGGATGCTTTACCGCCGGGTGGGTATGGCTTGGGGCCAGGACATGACCGCAACCGCTCTTATGTGGCGCGCCCTTGGGAGCAACCAGACAGGTACGCGCGGGGCGTGACCTGCCAGTGAGTTCGCAACCTTTCATTCTTGAGGAAAAGAGCAATGCCTACCGTGGCAGATCAACTTGTCCAAGCTCTTGAAGATGCCGGCGTCAAGCGCATCTATGGCATCGTCGGGGATAGTCTCAACGGGATCACCGATTCGATAAGGCGCAGGCATGCCATCGAGTGGTTGCACGTCAGGCACGAAGAGGTCGCCGCGTTCGCCGCCGCCGGCGAGGCGCACGTGACCGGTGAGGTCGCTGTCTGCGCCGGAAGTTGCGGGCCTGGAAACCTGCACCTGATCAACGGGCTTTACGACGCGCATCGCTCGCGGCTTCCCGTTGTGGCCATTGCCGCGCACATTCCGTCCGCTGAGATCGGCTCGAGCTACTTCCAGGAAACGCATCCGGAGCATCTTTTCAAGGAGTGCTCCAGCTACTGCGAGCTGGTGTCGACGCCGGCACAGATGCCTCGTGTCATCGAGACCGCAATCCGCAGGTCAATCGCGGAGCGATGTGTATGCGTTGTCGTGATCCCGGGCGATGTCGCGCTCAAGGAGTCGGCGGCGCCGCTGCGGCGAATGGTCGCAGGTCCACTTCCCACACCCATCGTGATGCCCCCGGAAGACGCGATCGACCGCCTGGCGCGGCTGCTCAACACGTCCGAGCGGATCACGCTCCTGTGCGGAAGCGGTGTCGAGGGAGCGCACGAGGAGGTGATCGCGCTCGCTGACGCACTGCTCGCGCCGGTGGTTCACACGCTGCGTGGAAAGGAGCATATCGAGTGGAACAACGCCTACGACGTGGGAATGACCGGACTGATCGGCTACTCCTCGGGTTACTACGCGATGGGCGCCTGCGACACGCTCCTCATGCTGGGCACGGACTTCCCCTATCGGCAGTTCTATCCCCAGAGAGCCAAGGTCGCGCAGGTGGATCTTCGCGCAGAGGCGATCGGGCGGCGGACCGCGGTGGACATCGGCCTGGTGGGCGAGGTGAAACATACGTTGCGGGCACTGCTTCCCAAGCTCTCCCCAAAAAGAGATGACCGCCATCTGAAAGCATCCCTGGCCCACTACGCGAAGGCACGGAAGGAATTTGACGAACTGGCAACAGGACAGCCCGGCGGACGGCTGCATCCTCAGCATGTCATGCGCCTGATCAGCGAACTGGCCGATAGTGATGCCGCTTTCACCGCGGATGTGGGGCTGCCGACGGTCTGGAGTGCTCGCCATCTCCAGATGAAGAAGGGGCGCAGGCTGGTCGGTTCGTTCTGGCATGGATCAATGGCCAACGCAATGCCCCATGCCATCGGGATCCAGGCTACCTGCCCGGGCAGGCAGGTGGTTTCCCTTTCAGGCGACGGCGGCTTCACCATGCTGATGGGCGATCTGCTGTCGCTGAAGCAGCTCGGCCTGCCGGTGAAGGTCGTGGTGTTCAACAACGGATCTCTGGGCTTTATCGAGCTCGAGCAGAAGACCTCGGGCTTCATCGACTTCGGCACCAGCTTCGAGAACCCGAACTTCGCCGCCATGGCCGAAGCGGCAGGGATCAAGGGCATCAGAATCGAGGACCCGGCGGAGCTGGAACAAGGCCTGACCGAGGCATTCGCCCACAAGGGTCCGGTGGTGATCGATGCGGTCGTGGAGCGGATGGAGCTTGCGATGCCACCCAAGGTGACGGGTCAGATGGCGAAGGGATTCACGCTCTACATGCTCAAGGCCGTACTGAACGGAAAGGGCGACGAGGTGATAGAGCTTGCGAAGGCCAACATGCTGCGCTGATCCGACCTGTTCGCGAGGACTGCAGCGAGCTGGACGATCCCAAAGGAAGTGCGAACGGTGCTTATGCAGATGATGTGGCTGTCCGGTCCGAGAATACCGGTGTCGCGCCGCCGCAGAAGACCGACGGGGAGATCCAAGTACGCTCGACCTGTGGGCATGGGGCGCAGGAGACGGCGCAGGCCTGACGTTGCCTTTGCACAGGGGCCTGCGGCCCGTTACGCTCAACCCTTGGACAGGGGGATTTATGGATCGAATCGCGTTGGTCTGCGCTGCCTTGTTGGCGCTTGCCGCTCCAGCGCATGCACAATCCGTGTGGAAGTGCAGGGACGCGGCCGGCGGTGTTGTGTATCAATCGTCGCCATGCGCGAACGCTGAGAAGCGCTGGGATGTGGCGCCAGGGGCTCGCTACGGCAGTAGGTCGCCAGATGACCAGATGAGCGCATCGGCGTCCGAGTACAGCATTGACCGAGCGCGGGCCCAGGTGCGCGCCAACAACGCGCCTCGGTATTCCGGCGCGGTGGTCGGCGGGGGCGGGGGCTCCGCGGTGACTCGATCATCCCGTCCTGTGAGTGGTGAAAACCGGGGTTATGTTTGCCAAGCGGCACGCAATGCTGCTGATTCGGCCCGCCGTCAGATTGGTCACCGGCTGACCTTTGCGGGAGCATCCGCTATGGATAGGTCCGTGCGTGACGCCTGCAAGTGAGCGGGTGTAGGGCTGCGCCTCGACGGTTGTGCGACGTGGTTGCGGGTCAGATGATCCATCCTGCGTTCCGCGCATGCGTCCGGACACGGCGCACCGATGCGTCAGCACGGGGCGACGGTCTTCATGCGGCGATCCTTGCAGAGAGGTGGGGCCCGCGACATTTGCGCTTGGAACGCGCCCGGGTCGTGAACAGGTGCCATGCCCACTGGGCCCATGACTTCGCATAATGTATATTATGTAATTGCTCTGGCTGCGGCGGAAGGTTAGAAGGATTCTGCTGTCAGCGTTCCTAATTGATGTCCTTTGTCCCTAGATCGCGCCCCTTCTTAATTTTTAAGGAAATTCTGGAATGCTCGGGACCGCGCAGTGACAACAATTAGGAACAGAATCGCCGCGAATCTGTCCCTAGTTCGTGTCACTGGCTCATTGTTTCGAGAGCCTTCGCTGCCTGAGAAAAGCCACTCCTTTGCCGTGGATCATCCTCCCCGTCGCATCGCGATAGCTGCTCACCTCTGCACGCATGTGCGGGCTTCCGCGCGATAACCGGCCACTTCGATTTCTCATTCATCTGTGGGAAACTGGCGATACGGCGCGTGGTTGGTGGGGCCCTGTCTCCGTCTAAAGACAAAATCTCACCAACTGGCTAATCCTCTATGGCGCGTCCAAGGGCCCGGGGAGCACGATCAAGGAGGCCTATATGGTTCAACTGAACGTGTCAGCCAGCTGGCAAAGCCGCCAGGGTTTTAACCGCAAGTTCGCGGTGAAGCTCTGTCTGCCTGTCGGACTGCTGCTGACGGTGTTCACCGCCATCAGCATCTTCTGACAGTTGGCGACACCAGAGGACGGGGGCCGAAAGGCCCCCTTCTTTTTTACACCCATAGCAGGTCCGCGTCTTGCGCCCTCTGCCTCAGCGATGACAGTTCCTGAGAGCTACTCGCGAACTTGTTAGTAGGGTTCGCCCCACGTAGCTTTGGGATCAGAGGTTGGATCAACATCTTTCTGTAGGTAGAGGCCGGGCGCGACGCATTCGATCCAGCCATCCTTCAATGCAACATCCACTCTACCAAGAAGTCTGAAATTATCTGCGTGATCGGAGCCACATGCACAATCCTCCTCATGCAAAATACGCTGCCAGCTCCCCTCGGTGTCGATCCGATAGTGCATCCCGTAAAAGCGCCTGACTTCCATGATGCGCAATCCGGGATGGTCAACTCCATACTCAAAAACGCAGACAATTTCTCCAGGCATTTTAACCATCCCGACGCCCTTCCCATATCGGGTTCCCATTCCGTGGTAAACCAGGGCATCGAGCTCGATAGATATCTCGTCGTAGATGTTAAGAAGCTTGTTCAACTCCGGAAGGACGAAGCAGGGTGCGCTGACTCCGTGATACAGGGCGCTGCCACAGAGGACTTGCGCCATCTGCATCTGGGGTGCGGCCTGACAATCTGAAGGAGGCGGAAGGTCTCTTGTCCAGAACGGGCGATACATCGCACTCCGAGGTGGCATGTGCTTCTGCAGATGGTACGAGTACTCCGGGAGCTCTAGTGATCGCCGAAATGCTTCTATGCCACCATCCGGAAGATGCCGCATCTTCTCCCATGGCATCGCGAGCAGTTCGGCATACACAGGATCATCCGATGGTTCAGGGAACAACCACTCCGCGCTGCAGTCGCCTGCAAAGTCACGCAATACCTCGGACGGCGCGGTTATATGTGCAACTAGGCAATCACCATGCAGGCCACTCTGAACTAAGGGGCCAACCATGTAAGCGTCCTGGCGAACGTATCGCGGAGTTCCCTCACTCGTGGCTATTTCTAGGAGGTGAACTGCCTGGATTCCTCGTTGCCTGAGCGCCTTTTGGCTTATCAGGTAGAGGTGACCTACCTCCTCCGCGGGTACAAACCGAGCATTGAGTGTGCGAAGCCAAACAGGGTCTTCGAAACAGTCTTCAACCATGTTTATCACATTCTTTGACTCGAATCGATTGCTTGCAAACCAAGCGGCTACACGCGGATTGCCGGAAGCATCAAGGAAGAATGAGCGAAAACCATAGTGCTGCAGGATCGCCTGGTTCGTGGCCGCATCGTCGGTTTCCTTCCAGCCGCGCACTAGATGCTGAAGAGCCCTTTTCGCGTAATAGGTCCACTTGATCATCAAGTCGGGCACGCAGCCGTGCCGCTGGAACGAGGTCGACAACGACGGCTGGCCGTCTGCACCAGCGTAATGCTGGGTTTGTCCTCTATAAAGAATGCCAGGCCCATACCGACCTATGGCCACGTCGAGATCTTCGATTGTGTCGCAGCGCCACTTATCCATCGATCGCTTCTTCCTTGCAAGTCTAGGGGCTCGGCAGCCCCAGGTCCGTTAAGAGTTTACGTTGTGAATCCGGCCCCCGGTCATTGCGGTCCAAGTTCGACGCGCGGGCAAATTCACGCGTTCACGTGTGGGGGGCGTCACCACCTGACCCCCGATAGCAGTTCCTAATAACCTGCTCCGCTGATGTCCGCTCCCGGCCATAAGCAGCCATTCGCGTAAGACCAAGCACCATTCCTCGTGGCTTGGATTGGCCTTCTCGAAGGTGGCCATCAAAACGGGGCTGAACCCGTCAATCGAGGACGAGTTCCCAAAGTCGGGGCAGCGAAGCCAGGGTTCCCCCCATAGCCCAGCGTCGGGAGTAAGCCTAACAACGCGCTAATCGGAAAGCCGCGGCCGGTCGTGACCCAGTTGAAAATGAGGCGACTAAGGGAGAGGCTATACCATCGGGGATTCCGCAGCCTGCGGCAAAGGGAAGCTATACATGGAACGCGGTTCTGAATGGAGGCGCTGGGAGCCTCACGTGCATGCACCCGGCACAGTGTTGAACGACCAGTTTGGCCCAAACGCGTGGGACGACTACCTAAAACGTCTTGAAGAAGCCAGCCCGGCGATCGAAGCGCTGGGCGTGACGGATTACTATCTTCTAGACAGCTACGAATCCGTGCTGTCCCACCGCTCGCAAGGCCGCTTGCAAGGCATCGGTCTCGTCTTTCCTAACATCGAAGTGCGTCTGGACGTGGCGGCTAAGACCGGGTTCGTCAACGCGCACTTGTTGGTCAATCCCACTTCGGCCAACCACCTAGAAGAAATCAAGCGTTTCATGGGGCGACTGGATTTCGCTGCCTACGGGGATCGCTTCCATTGCAACCGAGATGACTTAATTCGTCTTGGGAAATGTGCCGATGCATCCATTGTCGACGACACCGCTGCCCTGCGCCATGGCGTAACTCAGTTCAAGGTGAGCTTCGATAGACTCAAGCAGGCCTACAAGGACAGCGACTGGGCCAAGGAGAACGTCTTGATCGCGGTGGCCGGTGCATCGGGCGACGGCACCAGTGGACTCAATCAGGCGTCCGACGCAACCATCCGACGTGAGATCGAGAAATTTGCTCACCTCATCTTCTCAAGTAGCCCCGCCCAGCGTGAGTTCTGGCTAGGCCAGAAAGCCCTCAGCAAAGACGACATCATCGCCACCTATGGTGCCTGCAAGCCTTGCCTCCACGGGAGCGACGCGCACGCCCTCAATGCCGTTGGTCAGCCCACAGGGAACCGCTACTCCTGGATTAAAGGGGCCACAGAATTTGATGCCCTGCGCCAAGCCTGTATCAACCCAGAGGGCCGGGCATACGTCGGCGAGGAATCTCCCCGCTCCGCCATGCCATCCCACATCATCTCCCACGTTAGCATTCAGAGTACGAACTGCTTTCAGACCCCCGAAATCCCGTTGAACAATGGCTTGGTAGCGATCATCGGTGCGCGCGGCTCGGGCAAGACTGCCTTGGCCGACATCATCGCAGCAGGATGCGATGCGATCCCTGTGACCGGGTGGGATGCCAACGAGAACGCCAGCGCCTCATTCCTGGTGCGTGCAAGGACCCTACTTGGCGAGGCCAAAGCGACCCTGACTTGGGGAGGCGGGGCGAAAGAAACCCGTGCACTCTCGCATCACGATTTTGAGAGCGACGTGACATTCGCCAAGGCGCGCTATCTGTCTCAGCAATTCGTTGAAGAACTTTGCTCGGCTGCGGGCGCTTCAGATGGGCTGGTCCGCGAGATCGAACGTGTCGTTTTCCATTCCCATGAGCCCAGTCAGACAGATTTCGCCAATGACTTTAACGAACTGCGAGATCAGCGCACCCTCCACCTCAAGCAGGCTCGGCAACGCGAGGAACTGGCGATCGCCCAGCTTTCAGACACAATCGGCGTGGAGCTTGAAAAAGAGGCTTCGCTCTCGATGCTTAGCACGAGCGTCCAGCAGAAGCGCAAAGTTATTGCTGACTACACAGTTGACCGAGGCAAGCTGACACTGAAGGGCACGCAAGAGCAGGTTGATCGGCATAGCACCCTTAGCACCCTGGCCCAAACACTACGGATGAAGGTCCAAAACTTCAGCAACCAACGAAGAGCATTCTTAGCGCTACAGGGCGAGGTAGACGCAACTCGAAAATCCGGCGCTCCAGAAATGTTACGTCAGCTGCGGTCCCGCCACTTGGCCAGCGGCATGGACGACGCTCAGTGGGATGCATTCCTGCTGATCCACAAGGGAAGCGTTGACCAAGATCTACAGGGCTACGTCGCTTGGGCGGATGCAGAGATCGCCAAACTCAAGGGAGTTTCGCCACCGCCCACGGACCCAGCCGTGGCCTACATTGCGGCCGATGCTGACCTGTCCACCCTCCCCTTGGCCGTGATCGAAGCAGAGATGGCCAGGCTCGCTGCATTCTTCAGCGCCGACCAGCTCACGCAGAAACAGTTCACCGCATTGACCGAACGAATCAACAAGGAACAGACGGCCCTCACCGCGCTAGAGCAAAGGCTTGCCGATGCTCAGGATGCTCCCAACCGCCGGCGGAGCCTACAGGCAGACCGAGAGGCGGCTTACGAGCGCGCTTTCCAAGCCATCATTGACGAACAATCGGCTCTGGCACAGATGTATGCCCCGCTGTTGACCAAGCTTGCCTCTTCGTCGGGAACACTGGGAAAGCTGGGGCTCTCGGTGCGACGCATTGCTGACGTGGAAACATGGGCACTCGATGCCGAGGAGAACTTACTGGACCGCCGCAAGTCTGGCCCCTTCTACGGCGTTGGCGCATTCACTGATGTAGCTCGGAACGCATTCCTGAACGTGTGGGAGACTGGAACGGCCGCCGACATTCGAGCCGCGATGACGGCGTTCATGGCCAACCATTTGAAAGACCTCCTGTCGCACGCACCGTTTGGACAAGACCAGCAGGAAGAATTCCGCGCCTGGTCGAAGCGGTTTGCGCGATGGCTGTTCAGCACAGACCATCTGCACGTTCGCTACGAGATTACCTACGACGGGGTGGACATCCGAAAGCTCTCTCCGGGAACACGCGGAATCGTGCTTCTCTTGCTGTATCTGGCATTGGACGAAGCCGACGATAGGCCCCTAATAATCGACCAGCCAGAGGAGAACTTAGATCCAAAATCCGTATTCGACGAGCTTGTCTCTCTGTTCGTGCTCGCCAAGTCCAACCGGCAGGTCATCATGGTGACTCATAATGCGAACCTCGTGATCAACACGGACGCCGACCAAGTTATTATCGCGGATTCCACCCACGATGGCTTAGGCGGTCTTCCCAAGATTTCCTACCAGTCCGGCGGGCTTGAGTCGGCTTCCATCCGGAAGGCGGTTTGCGACATTCTAGAAGGAGGCGAGTCCGCATTCAAGGAGCGCGCTCGCCGATTGAGGGTGCGGCTGGAGCGCTGACTCAGCCAGGCCAGATTGGGCATCCAATCTCATAAGGAACTGAAAGCGTGGTGAACCAGACACCCCCCTCTTTGAGTCTCTTGACGGGGCTAAAGACTGCATAGGGGACAGCATCTTTGAGATCCTCCGGCAGAAATTTGCTTGCGCGCAGGGGCCGCTTTGGGTCGGAAGCCGCCCTAACCTACTCCCGATAAACATCCTTAATCGCTGAATTGATTTTCCAAAGCGTGCAAGGGAGCTGGGAGTGCCTGTCACTCTGCAAAACATTTCTGCTTACTGAAGATCAACGAGCCAACTATCACTAAGCCAGCGACCACTCGATCCCCTCCCCCGCCCGCATCGGCACCACCACCGAATCGGCCAGCGGATAGGTCTCTGGCACCGTCCAGGCCTTCCGCTCCAGCACGATCCGCTCCTGATTGCGCGGCAGCCGGTAGAAATCCGGGCCGTGGAAGCTGGCGAAGGCTTCCAGCTGGTCCAGCTTGCCGGCCTGGTCGAAGGCTTCGGCGTACAGCTCGATGGCGGCGTGGGCGGTGTAGAGACCGGCGCAGCCGCAGGCGGTTTCCTTGGCGCCGCGGGGGTGCGGGGCGCTGTCGGTGCCGAGGAAGAAGTGCGGGCTGCCGCTGGTGGCGGCCTGCAGCAGGGCCTGGCGGTGGGTCTCGCGCTTGAGGATGGGGGCGCAGTAGTTATGCGGGCGGATGCCGCCTTCGAACAGGGCGTTGCGGTTGAGCAGCAGGTGGTGGGCGGTGATGGTGGCGCCGACGTTGGCCGGGGCGCCGGTGACGAAGTCCACCGCGTCCTTGGTGGTGATGTGCTCGAGCACCATGCGCAGGCCGGGGAAGCGGGCCTGCAGCGGCAGCAGGTGGCGCTCGATGAACACGCGTTCGCGGTCGAAGATGTCCACGGCCGGGTCGGTCACCTCGCCGTGCAGCAGCAGCGGCAGCTCGTGCTTCTCCATCGCCTCCAGCACCGCGTTCACGCGGGCCAGGTCGCGCACGCCGGACTGCGAGTTGGTGGTCGCGCCGGCCGGGTAGTACTTGACCGCGAACACGTGCTCGCTGGCCTTGGCCCGGGCGATCTCCTCCGGCGCGGTGTCCTCGGTCAGGTACAGGGTCATCAGCGGCTGGAAGCCGGACCCGGCCGGCAGGCAGGCCAGGATGCGCTCGCGATAGCTTTCGGCCTGGGCCACGGTGGCCACCGGCGGCTTGAGGTTGGGCATGACGATGGCGCGCGCGAAGCGCTGCGCGGTATGCCCCACCACCGAGGCCAGGGCCTGCCCGTCGCGCAGGTGCAGGTGCCAGTCGTCGGGGCGGATCAGTTCAAGGCGCGTGGCGGTCATGGCGCGTTCGTCTTCAAGGTCGGATTGCGGGGCGCGGCATGGTAGCGCACGCCCTCCGCACTGCCCTGCCCCGGCCCTGCCCTCGCCACCGCCCAAAACGCGACGCCCGCGGCGGGCGCGGGCGTCGGGTTGCAGCGATGGCGGCGTCCGCCGGGGCGGTTCAGCCCGGATAGGCCGGGAACTTGTCCTTCGGGTGGCGCGCCTTCCACTCGTTGTAGGCGGCGGTGCCTTCCCAGGCGGCGAAGGCCTTGGGCGTGCGGCCGCGGCCGGTCCAGGTCTCGCCGGTATGCGGCAGCCAGTACTTGGGCGCCACGGTGGTGCCGCGGGTGCTGGAGCCGGCGGACTTCCTGGCGCGCGGCTCGCTGGCGCCGGTCAGGGCGGCGATCTCGGCCTTCTGCTTGGCGTTGAAATGGCTGCCGTAGGTCTGCAGCAGCTTGATCACGTTGGAAAACGCGTCCGTGGCCTCCTGCTGGCGCAGCTCGACTTCCTGCGCCTCGAGCTTGCGCAGTTCTTCGGCCAGCTTGGCCTTGGCTTGGGCGATGGCGTCCAGGTTCAGCGTGTTCTTTTCGGTCATGGGTTCGTGTCGAAAGGGATCAAAGGCAGGGCTTGCCGGCTGCGCATTATGCCTGTCCGCGCGTGCAAGCCTTGGGCTGTCGCGCCGCCGCATGCGACACTGGGTCACATGTTCGAGCCATTCAAAGCGGGCGGCGCGCTGGCGCCGCTGTGGTCGCGGGAACGCTGGATGCGGCGCGTGGCCTTGTGGGGCGGTGCAGTCGCGGTGGCGGTGGTGGCCCTGATCTTCGCCCGCGCGGCCGATGCGGCCTTCGGGCTGTTCTCGCGGGTCATCCACCACTCGGTGTGGTGGGCGCTGCTGCTGACGCCGACGGTGTTCGCCGCGCTGGCCTGGCTCACCAACGGGGCGCTCAAGCCGACCCGCGGCTCGGGCATCCCGCAGGTGATCGCCGCGCTGCAGCTGCCCGATCGCGAGTTCCGCAGGCGCAACCTGTCGCTGGGGGTCTCGGCCGGCAAGCTGGCGCTGACCGTGCTGGCGCTGTTCGGCGGGGCCTCGGTCGGCCGCGAGGGGCCGACGGTGCACGTGGGGGCCAGCCTGATGTATGTGATCGGGCGGGCGCTGGGCTTCAAGGACCCGCGCGATGCCACGCATTTCCTGCTGGCCGGTGGCGCGGCCGGCATCGCGGCGGCGTTCAACACGCCGCTGGCCGGCGTGGTGTTCGCGATCGAGGAGCTATCGGGCCGCTTCGAGCACACCTTCTCCGGCACGCTGCTGACGGCGGTGATCGTCGGCGGCGTGGTCTCGCTGGGGCTGCTGGGCGCCTACACCTATTTCGGCACGGTGCAGGCCGCGCTGCCGCTGGGGCTGGGCTGGCTGGCGGTGCTGCTGTGCGGTGCGGTCGCCGGGCTGCTGGGCGGGGTCTTCAGCCGCATGATCCTGGCGGCGATGGACGGCCGGCCGCGCTGGCTGGGCCGGATGCGCGCGGCCAATCCGGTGCTGTTCGCCGGCGGCTGCGGCCTGGTGCTGGCGCTGCTGGGCATCGTCTTCGGCGCCGGCGCGTTCGGCACCGGCTACGAGCAGGCGCGCAGCCTGGTGCAGGACCATGCGGTGGTCGGGCACGAGTTCGGGCTGATGAAGTTCGCCGCCAATCTGGTGTCCTACGTGGCGGGCATCCCGGGCGGCCTGTTCTCGCCGGCGCTGGCCGTGGGCGCGGGGATTGGCCACAACCTGGCGCTGCTGCTGCCGGGCGTGGACCCGTCCTCGATGGTGCTGCTGGGGATGTGCGCCTACCTGACCGGCGTGACCCAGGCGCCGCTGACCTCGTCGATCATCTGCCTGGAGCTGACCGACAACAGCGACATGATGCTGCCGATCCTGGCCACCGCCCTGCTCGCCCGCGGCGCCTCGGCGCTGGTCTGCCGCAAGCCGGTCTACAAGGCGCTGGCCGATCGCCTGCTGGCCGCGATGCCCGAACCCGCGCCCGCGGCGAAGGACGAGCACGACGACGACGATGCGGACGGGCCGCGCCCGGCGCATACCTGAGCGATCGTCGTTCCTCACGCGGCTGCCTGCACTCGCGCTGAGGCCTCGGGCGACGACGCCTTCCAGCGCGTTGCGCAGCGGGTCTTTTCTCCAGGAGATCTACACGTGGCCTGTCAGGCGGGCCGCGACGAGATGTCGCTGCATTGCAGCAGTACCGCGGGCCGCCTATCATTGTTGAGAACAATTCGCGTTCTCAAGAATCCCCTCGATGCTTCTGCCCCGCTCCGCTTCCCTGTGCGCGTGCCTGTTGAGCTGCGCGCCGTTCGCCCTGCATGCCCAGCCCGGCGACGAGACCACCGCGGCCGACGCCGCGCCCCAAGCCAGGGAACTGGATACCGTGCGCGTCACCGGCACGGCGACGAGCGGCTTCCGTAGTCGCTGGCCTGCTCAGGTCGGCAAATCGGGATTGGCGCCCGGCGCGTCGCCGCAATCGGTCAGCGTGGTCACGCGCGACCTGCTCGATGCGCAGCAGGCGCAGAGCCTGGCCGACGCCTTGCACAACGTCCCCGGCGTGGTCAGCAACACCTTCGGCCGACGCGGCTGGGACGACCTGATCATCCGCGGTCAGGTCGCCTCCGATTCGCTGTTCGTCGATGGCTTGCGCACCGCCGCGTCCAGTCGCGTGGCCGAGCAGCTGTTCGGCTACGAACAGGTCGAGGTGCTCAAGGGCCCGGCCTCGCTGATGTACGGGCTGGTGCTGCCGGGCGGACTGGTGAACATGGTCAGCAAGCGTCCGCAGGCCGAGCGTTTCGACCATATCGACACCACGATCGGCAGCCACGGCTTGGTGCAGGGCACGTTCGATCTCAACACGCCGCTGTCGGCCGACGGCGGGGCCGCGCTGCGCCTCAACGGCCTGGCCATGAACAGCGACGACGCTACCGACCATGTCTGGTTCCGGGCACGCCACATCGCGCCGGCGCTGTCGCTGGATCTGGGCCCGGACACCGACCTGACCCTGCTGGCCAGCTACCAGACGCGCCAATACCTGCGCCAGCAGGGCCTGCCGCTGGTGGGGTCGATCCTGCCTAGCCGCAATGGGCCGATCGCGCGCGACATCTTCACCGGCGAGCCGGGACAGGACCCCTACCGCGCGCGCAAGTCGCGCATCGGCTACGCCTTCAGCCACCGCTTCGGCAATGGCTGGACGCTCAACCAGAATCTGCGCGTGCAGGACTTCGAGGTCACCGGGCAGTTGGTCAGCAATACGGCGATGAACGCCGACCAGCGCACCCTGCGCCGCGGCGCGCAGGACCAGGCCTACGATGGCCATACCCTGTCGGTGGATACGCATGCGTGGAAGCAGGTCGCCACCGGCGCATTGCGCCACGACCTGACCTTCGGCGTGGATTACCTGGATACGCGCGAGGATGTGCTGTCCTATACCTGCACCGTCGCCGCGCTGAACGTGTACGCGCCGGTCTACGGCAGCCCGATCCGCTGCCCTGCCACGCCCCGCACCAACACCCGCACGCGGGTCGAGATGCTGGGCCTGTATGCGCGCGATCAGCTGCACCTGGGCGAGCGCTGGCTGGTCAGTGCCGGCCTGCGCCGGGATTTCACCACCACCCGGACCACCAACCGCGCCAATGGCCGCGTCGAACGCGATCCGGCCGACGCCACTACCGGCGCGCTGGCGGTGATGTACGACCTCACGCCCGCCGTGCGGCCCTACCTGAGCTACTCCACCTCGTTCTATCCCAACACCGGCACCGACGTGGACGGACGCGGGTTCGAGCCCGAGCAAGGCCGGCAATGGGAAGCGGGCCTGAAGATCGACCTGGCGCAGGGCCGCGCGACGCTGACCACGGCGCTGTTCGACCTGCGTCGGCAGCACGTGCTGCAGGGCGATCCGCTCAACGACGGTTTCAGCATCGCCATCGGCGAGCAGCGCACGCGGGGCGCCGAACTCGGCATCGCCGCGGATCTGGGCCATGGCCTGAGCCTCAACGCCGGCTACGCCTACACCGACGCGGTGATCACCGACGACGGCGGCCAGGCGGTATCGACGGTCGGCAACCGCCTCAACAACGTGCCCCGGCACAGCGCCACGGCATTCGCGCGCTACCAACTGCCCGGCGCGTGGTCGCGCTGGTCTGTCAACGGTGGCATGCGCGGGGAAAGCGACCGCTTCGCCTACAGCTACACGTTGCCCGGCTACGTGGTCGCCGATGCGGGCGTGGCCTATGACGCGCCGCACTGGCACGCGGCCTTCAGCCTGAAGAACATCTTCGACACCCATTACTACAGCGGCGGCCTGGCCGCGGCCGTGGCGATGGGCGACGACCGCACCGCGATGTTCAATCTCGGCCTGCGCTTCTAACTCTCCCCTTTCGGCGATCGGCGCGCAGGAATCCCCACGTGCTCAAGAAGCTCCTGTTCCAGACCCACTGGTTTTTGGGCATCACCGCCGGCACGGTGCTGGCCCTGATGGGGCTCACCGGCGCCAGCCTGTCCTTCCAGGACGAGCTGCTGCGCGCGATGAACCCGCCGCTGGCCCAGGTCGCGCGCCATCATGCCGCCGGCGAACAGGCGCTGCCCCTGACCACGCTGGTCGAGCGCCTGTCGCAGGGCCGGCGCGGGCCGATCCAGCGCCTGCGCGTGGACACCACCGGCACGCATCCGTCCGAGGTGCGCTTCGATGGGCGTGGCGGCACGTCGCTGTACTTCGACCCCTACACCGGGCAGGTGATCGACGCGCCGCGCGGCGCGCGGTTCTTCGACTTCGCCGAGGACCTGCATCGGCGGCTGGCGGCCGGCGAGACCGGCAAGGCGATCACCGGCGCCTGCGTGCTCATGCTGCTGTTCTTCTGCCTGTCCGGCCTGTACCTGCGCTGGCCCCGGCAGTGGCGCAGTCCGCGCACCTGGCTGGCGGTGGAGTGGAAACGCAGCGGCCGCAGCTTCCTGTGGAGCCTGCATTCGGTGATCGGCACCTGGGTGCTGGTGGTGTACTTGCTGATTGCGTTGACCGGGCTGTGGTGGTCCTACGACTGGTACCGCGATGGGGTCAGCAGGCTGCTGGGCGGTGCCGAACGCGAGGACGCGCGCGGCGCGGCCGGCTTCGGCCGGCTCGACCTGGCCCGGGTGCAGGCCAGCCTCGACGCGGCGGTCCCCGCCCTGCGCGCGGGGGGCTACCTCGACCTGCGCTTCGCGCCCAAGGGCGATCGCCCCCTGACCGCACGGGTCAGGCTGGAGGGTGCCGCGCACGACCGCGCCTACGACACCTACCAGCTCGACCCGGCCACCGGCGCGGTACTGGAGCGCAGCCCCTACGCCGCGCTGCCGGCGGGCCGCAAGGTGCTGACCAGCGTGTTCGCGCTGCATTCGGGCAGCTTCTTCGGCTTGCCGGGGCGGATCATCGTGATGGTCTCGGCCCTGTGCATGAGCCTGTTCTTCGTCACCGGCTGGATGCTGTACCTGGATCGGCGCCGCAGGAAGCGCGCCGCGCGCGCATCGCGGCTGCCCTTGCTGCAGGCCGATGGCGAGCCGTGGCTGGTGTCCTTCGCCAGCCAGAGCGGCTTCGCCGAACAGCTCGCCTGGCGCGCTGCCGGCCAGCTGCAGGCGGCCGGGCTTCCGGTGCAGGTCGAACCGATCGCGCGCCTGGACGCCGCGCGCCTGGCCCGGACCCGGCGGGCGCTGTTCGTGATCAGCACCTTCGGCGACGGCGAAGCGCCGGACACCGCACGCCCGTTCGAGCGGCGCATGCTCGACCGCGTCCACGCCCTGCCCGAGCTGGGCTATGCGGTGCTGGCGTTGGGCGATCGCCAGTACGCGCGCTTCTGCGGCTTCTCGCGCCGGGTCGAACACTGGCTGCATGCGCAGGGCGCGCGGGCGCTGTTCCCCAGCGTGGAGGTGGACCGCAACGACAGCCAGGCGCTGGAACACTGGCAGCGACAGCTCGCCGAGCTCACCGGCGTGGCCGCCGATGCGCCCCTGGTGGAAGACGTGCCGTTCCAGGCCTGGCGCCTGCTGGGCCGCACGCGGCTCAATCCCGGCAGCGCCGCGGCGGCGATGTGGCACGTGCGCCTGCAGCCCCCGGCCGACGCGTCCTGGCAGGCCGGCGACATCCTGGAGATCGCGCCGCGGCACGGCACCGACCACGTCGCGGCCGTGCTGGCGCATGTCGGCCTGGACGCCGCCACGCCGGTGACGGTCGATGGCCGGACGCAGGCGCTGGCGAGCGCCGCCGCCACGCACGACCTGCCGCAGCTGGACCTGCCGATGGCCCCGGTGCACGACGCGCAGGCGTGGATCGACGGCCTGCCGCCGCTGCCGCATCGCGAGTACTCGCTGGCATCGATCCCTTCCGACGGCGCCGCCGAGCTGGTCGTGCGCCTGGCCACGCGGCCGGATGGCCGCCATGGGTCGGGCTCGGGCTGGCTGTGCGTGCACGCGCCGGAAGGCGCCGCGGTGCAGGCGCGCGTGCGCCGCAACCCCGGCTTCCACCGCGTCGACGGGCCCATGCTGCTGATCGGCAACGGCACCGGCATCGCCGGCCTGCGCAGCCTGCTGCACGAGGCCGCGGCGGCCGGCTCGCACGGCCACTGGCTGCTGTTCGGCGAACGCACCCGCGCCCACGACCATGTCTTCGAACAGGCGCTGGACGCATGGCAGCGCAGCGACCACCTGGCGCGCGTGGACCTGGCGTTCTCGCGCGATCAGGCCGAACGTCGCTACGTGCAGCACCTGCTGGCCGCGCAGGCCGAGGAAGTGCGGGCCTGGGTTGCGCGCGGGGCCACGCTGTATGTGTGCGGCGCGCTGCACGGCATGGCCGCCGGCGTGGACGAGGCCCTGCGCGGCATCCTGGGCGAGGACGGCCTGGACCGGCTGCTGGCCGCCGGCCGCTATCGCCGCGACGTGTACTGAGTCCGACACCGGCTGTCCGCGACCGGCTGAGTCAGGACACCGGCTGCCGGCGATGGTGCTGGGCCTTGCAGCCCGCAGCGGCAGCAAGTCGCTGCAAGCGGTCGCGTGGGAGGGCTCCGTTTCGCAAGTGCAGGTGCGCTGTGCATCCGACTGCAGTCCCGCGCTGACGCAATCGTCATTCCGACACCCGGATCAGCCCGTGCATTCCGGCGCGCGACTTTGGGGGCCTTCCTGCACCCGGGCGGCCTTCCCTGGCGCGCCGCGCCTTGCCGCCGAAGCGAGCGTCCGCCAGGCAAAGACTCGAGACCATGACGGACCGAAATGCGCATCGCCTTGCCGGCAGGTCATGGCGAAGGCCGGGCCTTCTAGTAGGATGGCCCAAGCGCATCGGGCAGGGAGCCCGCGCGCCTCTCCCACCTCGCCCTGCCGCGCATGACCTCCCCGATCCTTGTGACCGTTCCGTCCCCTCGTCCGTTCGATTGGGCCGCACCGCTGTTCGCCATCGTGCTGGCCCTGTCCGCCTGCAGCGCCCCACCGGCGCCCGCGTCGAAGTCCGCCCCCATGGTCTCGGTGCTGACGCTGCAGCCCGAGACGCTGGCGCTGGAGACCGAACTGGCCGGCCGCACGGTGGCCTCGGAAGAATCCGAGGTGCGCCCGCAGGTGGAAGGCGTGCTGCTCAAGCGGCTGTTCACCGAAGGCGAGACGGTCAAGGCCGGGCAGCCGCTGTTCCAGATCGAACCCACGCTCTACCAGGCCGCCAGCAACGAGGCCCGCGCCAACCTGGCCACGGCCGAGGCGGCGCTGGCCAGCGCCAGGCTGCAGGCCCAGCGCTACCAGGTGCTGGGCAAGAGCCAGCTGATCGCCCAGCAGGAGGTGGACGATGCGGATGCCGCCTACAAGCAGGCCGCGGCCAACGCCGAAGCCAGCCGCGCGGCGCTGGACACCGCGCGCACCCGGCTGCGCTTCGCCACGGTCACCGCGCCGATCACCGGGCGCGTGGGCCGCGCCTTGTTCACGCCCGGCGCGCTGGTGACCTCCGGCCAGGCCGATCCGCTGGCGCGCATCCAGAAGCTGGACCCGATGAACGTGGACATCAACCAGTCCAGCACCGACTACCTGGCGCTGCGCCGCGCGGTCGCCGCCGGCGGCGTGCAGCCGGCGGCCACGCCGGTGCGGCTGAAGCTGGCCGACGGCAGCGACTACGCCGTGCCGGGCACGCTGGAGTTCGCCGACATCGACGTGGACCAGGCCACCGGCAGCATCACCTTGCGCGCGCGCTTCCCCAACCCGGACGGCACGCTGCTGCCGGGCATGTATGTGCGGGCGCTGGTCGGCCAGGGCGTGCGCCAGCAGGCGCTGCTGGTGCCGCAGGCGGCGGTGGATCGCACCCCGCGCGGCGAGGCCCAGGCCTGGGTGGTCGGCGCGGACGGCGTGGTCCACCAGCGTCAGTTCACCACCGTGCGCGCAGTCGGCAACCGCTGGCTGGTGGCCGAGGGCCTCAAGCCTGGGGACCGCATTGTCACCGGCGGCCGCCAGAATCTGCGCGATGGGCTCAAGGTGAGCGTCAAGCAGGCCGCCGCCAGCGCCGGACAGGGCTGAGCGCCCGATGCTGCCGCGCTTCTTCATCCACCGGCCCATCTTCGCGTGGGTGCTGGCCATCTGCATCATGGCGATGGGTGCGATCGCCATCGCCACCCTGCCGGTCGAGCAGTATCCGGACATCGCCCCGCCGCAGGTCAACATCGCGGCCAACTACACCGGCGCCTCGGCCAAGACGGTCGAGGACAGCGTCACCCAGGTGATCGAGCAGCAGCTCAAGGGCATCGATCATCTACTGTACTTCTCCTCGTCCAGCTCGTCCTCGGGCCAGTCGCGCATCAGCGTGACCTTCGACCAGCGCGCCGATCCGGACATCGCCCAGGTCCAGGTGCAGAACGCGGTCAACCAGGCCATCAACCGCCTGCCGCAGGAAGTGCAGCAGCAGGGCATCACGGTGTCCAAGTCGCAAGGCGACAGCCTGATGGTGGTCGCCCTGTACGACACCACGCGCAAGATGACGCGCGTGGACGTGGCCGACTTCCTGGTCAGCACGCTGCAGGATCCGATCAGCCGCATCAACGGCGTGGGCGAGATCAACGTCTTCGGCGCGCAGTACGCCATGCGCGTCTGGCTGGACCCGCACCGGCTCAACGCCTACCGGCTGATGCCCAGCGACGTGCGCGCCGCGATCCAGGCGCAGAACACCCAGGTCACCGCCGGCGAGCTGGGCGCCCTGCCCGCCATCGACGGGCAGTCGCTCAACGCCACGGTCACGGCGCAGTCGCGCCTGCAGACGCCCGAGCAGTTCCGCCAGATCATCCTGACCACCCTGCCCAGCGGCGCCAGCGTGCGCCTGGGCGATGTGGCGCGGGTGGAGATCGGGGCGGAGAACTACCAGAACAGCAGCTTCCTCAACGGCTATCCCGGCTCGGGCTTCTCGGTGTCGCTGGCCTCCGGCGCCAACGCGCTGGAGACCGCCGATGCGGTGCGCGCCGAGATCGAGCGGCTCAAGCCCACCTTTCCGCCCGGCGTGGAGGTGGCCTACCCGCGCGACAACACGCCGTTCGTGCGCGTGTCGGTGGAAGGCGTGGTGCACACGCTGATCGAAGCCATCGTGCTGGTGGTCGTGGTGATGTACCTGTTCCTGCAGAACGCGCGCGCCACCCTGATCCCGGCGATCACCGTGCCGGTGGTGCTGCTGGGCACCTTCGGCGTGCTGGCGCTGACCGGCTTCACCATCAACACGCTGACGCTGTTCGCCATGGTGCTGGCCATCGGCCTGCTGGTGGACGATGCCATCGTGGTGGTGGAGAACGTCGAGCGGATCATGCACGAGGAACATCTGCCACCGCTGGAGGCCACCGAGAAGTCGATGGGCGAGATCACCGGCGCGCTGGTCGGCATCACCGTGGTGCTGGGCGCGGTGTTCCTGCCGATGGCGCTGTTCGGCGGCTCCACCGGCATCATCTATCGGCAGTTCTCGATCACCATCGCCTCGGCCATGGCGCTGTCGGCGCTGGTCGCGCTGACCCTGACGCCGGCCCTGTGCGCCACCTTGCTCAAGCCGGTGGAGAAAGAGCGCAGGCCGGGGCGGTTCTTCCAGTGGTTCAACCGCAGCGTCGAGCGCAGCCAGCACGCTTACCAGCGCCGGCTGGGCGTGCTGCTGACCCGTCCGAAGCGCTGGATGGCGCTGTACGCGGTGGTAGTGGTGGTCATGGCCGTGCTCTATCTGCGCATGCCGACCAGCTTCCTGCCGGTGGAGGACCAGGGCCAGCTGTCGGTGCAGTTCACCACGCCCGAAGGCACGCCCATGGCCACCACCGAGGCGCTGGCCCATCGCATCAGCGAGTACTTCCTGGACAAGGAAAAGGCCAACGTCGAGGCGGTGTTTCTGGTGGTGGGCCGCAACAACGCCGGCATCGGCCAGAACGCGGGCCAGGGCTTTTTGTCGCTGACGCCCTGGGGCGAGCGCGACCGCCACAACACCGCCGCGGCGATCATCGAGCGGGCCAACAAGTATTTCCGCGCTCATGAGGATGCACGGATCAACGTGCTCGCGCCGCCGGCCGTGCGCGGCCTGGGCCAGTCCAGCGGCTTCGAGCTGTGGATGCGCGATGCGCAGGGCAAGGGGCGCGATGCCCTCGACCAGGCGCAGCGCACGGTGCTGGAACAGGCCGGCGACGATCCGGCGCTGACCTCGGTGCGCCTGAACGGCCTGGGCGACAAGGCCCAGCTGCAGTTGGACATCGACCACGCCCAGGCCGGCGCGCTGGGCCTGTCCCAGTCGGACATCAACGCCACCCTGTCGGCGGCCTGGGGCGGCACCTACGTCAACGACTTCATCGACCGCGGCCGGGTCAAGCGCGTCTATATCCAGGGCGATGCGCCCTATCGCGCCGTGCCGGAAGACCTGGGCCAGTGGTACGTGCGCGGCGACAACGGCCAGATGGCGCCGTTCTCCAGCTTCGCCAGCAGCCACTGGACGCGCGGCCCGCAGCTGCTGCAGCGCTTCAACGGGCTCTCGGCGCTGCAGCTGCAGGGCAGCGCGGCCGAGGGCCGCAGCTCGGGCGAGGCGATGGACCGGATGCAGGCGCTGGTGGACCAGCAGCCGGGCTTCGACCTGCAGTGGAGCGGGCTGTCCTACCAGGAACGACTGTCGAGCAACCAGACGCTGTACCTGTACGCGGCCTCGATCGCCTTCATCTTCCTGTGCCTGGCCGCGCTCTACGAGAGCTGGTCGATCCCGGCGGCGGTGCTGATGGTGATCCCGCTGGGCGTGCTGGGCACGGTGGTGGCGACCACGCTGGCCGGGTTCACCAACGACATCTATTTCCAGGTGGGCCTGCTGACCACGATCGGCCTGTCGGCCAAGAACGCGATCCTGATCGTGGAGTTCGCCGAGGCCGAGCAGAAGGCCGGCCGCACGCCGATGGCCGCTGCGCTGGAAGGCGCGCGCCTGCGCCTGCGTCCGATCGTGATGACCTCGCTGGCCTTCGTTGCCGGCGTGATCCCGCTGGCCGTCGCCACCGGCGCCGGCGCGGCCAGCCGCCGCGAGATCGGCATCAGCGTGATCGGCGGCATGCTCTCCGGCACCGTCCTGGCGGTGCTGCTGGTGCCGCTGTTCTTCGTGCTGGTGCGCGGACTGCGGCGCGAGCCGAAGGTGGGAGAGGCGCAGGCTCAGGGCTGATCCCGCGGGACTGGCATCGAGGTCTCAGGGTCTGCCCCTCCCCTTGCGCAGCAGGGGGAGGCCGGGAGGGGGTTTGGCTCAGGTCGCGGTACTGCCTGGTTTGGACACGGATACCCGCAGCCACGGCAAAGCGCCGGAGCCCGAGGCGTCTGGCTCCCCGCGAAGAGCACCCCTCCCCAGCCCTCCCCTTCGCCTGCGGCGAAAGGGAGGGGGCAGAAGCTTCCAGCACCTAGCCAGCTGCCGCACGTTTGCCTACTGCCACAGGTGTCCCTACTGCCTGACGTGTACTGCCGGATGTGTACCCACCGGTCGAATGTGGTGACGAATGGACTGCGGTGCGTGGGCTGGCGCGAAGCGCTCGACCACATCGTCAAAGAGTTTCAGCACCGGCAGCTAGCCAGCAAACGTGCAGGCCTCGGGAGCTGCCCCTCCCCTTTGCGCGGAACGCGCAAGGGGGAGGCTGGGAGGGGGTGAGGCTCTTCGCGAAGAGCACCCCTCCCCAGCCCTCCCCTTCGCCTGCGGCGAAAGGGAGGGGGCAGAAGCTTCTGGTGCCGACGAACCTACCGCACGTGCGTGCCGATTGAATCAGCTCATGCCGATTGGACCGGGATGCTGCTTACGAGGCGTGGGCAGGGGCGAAGCGTTCGACGAGGAAATCGACGAAGGCGCGCACCAGCAGCGAGGCCTGGCGGTGCTGGGGGTAGAGGGCGTTCATCGCGATGGGGGCCGGTTCGAACGCCTCCAGCACCGGGACCAGGCGGCCATCGGCCAGGCAATCGTCCAGCAGGAAGGCCGGCAGATGGACCAGGCCGTGGCCGGCGAGCGCGGCCTGCACCAGTACTTCGCCGTTGTTGGCGTGCAGGCGGCCGGAGACCTCCACCGCCAGGGCGCGGCCTTCGCGCAGGTAGTGCCATTGGCTGGTGCGGCCGTGGCCGTAGAGCAGGCAGGCGTGCTCGCGCAGCTGCGTGGGCTGGTGCGGCGTGCCGGCGCGCTGCAGGTAGTCGGGACTGGCGCAGGTGACCATGCGCAGTGCGCCCAGGCGCCGGGCCACCAACGTGGACTCGGCCACCGCGCCGATGCGCAGCGCCACGTCGAAGCCCTCGCCCACCAGGTCGACCGCGCGATCGCTCAGGTCCAGCTCTACGCTGACCCCGGGATAGTCGGCGAGGAAGGCCGGCAGCACCGGCCCCAGATGCAGGGTGCCGAAGGACATCGGCGCGCTGACGCGCAAGGTGCCGCGCGGACGCGCCCCGCCCTGCTGGCAGATGGCCATCTCGGCCTGGTCGACCGCGGCCACGATCTCGCGCGCATGCTCCAGATAGGCCAGGCCCAGCGGCGTGGGACTCAGCCGGCGCGTGGTGCGGTTGAGCAGGCGCACGCCCAGCCGCGCCTCCAGCGCGGCGATGCGCCGGCTGACCAGCTGCTTGGAGGTGCCCACGCGCTCGGCCGCGGCAGTGAAGCTGCCGGCGTCCACCACCTCCTGGAATACGCGCATGTCTTCGAGGGCGTTGATTGTCATCTCTTGGTTGACAGTATTTCCATCCGAGACGGATTTATAACACCTCGAGGCGACAGTAGGATGCTCGCACGGTGAGGCCAGGCCCCGCCGCCCATCCCGAACACCCAGCCAGGAGTACCCCATGCACGACATCATCCGGGCCGACAAGCGCGGCGTCGCCAACCACGGTTGGCTCAACTCGCGTCATACCTTCTCCTTCGGCCACTACTACAACCCGCAGTTCATCGGCTTCTCGGACCTGCGCGTGATCAACGACGATCACGTCGCCCCGGGCCAGGGCTTCGGCACCCATCCGCACCGCGACATGGAGATCTTCTCCTACGTGCTGGAAGGCGCGCTGGCGCACAAGGACTCGATGGGCAGCGGCTCGGTGATCCGCCCGGGCGACGTGCAGCTGATGAGCGCCGGCTCCGGCGTGACGCACAGCGAGTTCAACGGCTCGGACCGGGAGAAGGTGCACTTCCTGCAGATCTGGATCGTGCCCAACGTGACCGGCGCGCCGCCGCGCTACCAGGAGAAGTCCTTCCCGGAAGCCGAGAAGCGCGGCCAGCTGCGGCTGATCATCTCGCCCGATGGCGCGCAGGGTTCGCTGGAGATCCGCCAGGATGCGCGCGTCTACGCCGGCCTGTTCGACGGCGAGGAACGCGCCTCGCTGACGCTGGGCGATGACCGCCACGCCTATGTGCATGTGGCCCGCGGCTCGATCGAGCTCGACGGACAGGCCTTGAACGAAGGCGACGGCGTGCGCGTGCGCGATGCCGGCACGCTGACCCTGGCCAATGGCCGCGGCGCCGAGGTGCTGGTGTTCGACCTGCGCCCCAACGAAGTGCCGGGCCTGCACTGAAGCCCGAGGGCGTGAACGCTGCGGCCCGCCGCGTGTGCCCCCAAGGGCCGCGCGGCGGGCCGTTTTGCTTCAGCCCCAGCGGCAGACCTTGAACACCGCCGCATCCCAGCGCGAGGCATCGTCGAAGGACCAGTGCAGGCCGCGGCGGGCATGGGCCGCCGCCCGCGCCGCGCGGGCACGCGCGCAGGCATCGGCCCGCGGGATGCGCATCGCCGCCGGCCTCGACCTGGCGCCGCGTGAGAAACGCACGCGCGATGCGGCGCGAGATTCCGCCTGGGTCAGCGAGGCCTGCCAGGCCTCGCGCGTCGTCTCGATCCTGCGTTGCGCCTCGTCCAGGTCCAGGCGCGGGCCCGGCACGGCGACCAGCTCGGCCCGCGCCCAGGTCTGCAGCGGAAGGCCGGCACAGGGCGCCTCCTGGTAGGCCGCGCCCTGCGCGGCGGCGCAGCGATAGATCGCCTGTGCCCCGGCATCGCCGGCGACCAGACCCAGCAGCAACAACAACAGTGCGCATCCGTGTCGCATCGTCTCGTCCCTCGGTGTCCGCAGGGCCTCAGGCTCGCGCGTCGCGATGCCCTAAGCCCATCGGACAACGCCGCAGGGCGGCGTCGGACGATGCCGCCCCGCATTCGCGCGCATGGGCGAGGCGGTTTCTGATATCGCAGCCGCACCCGATCGCCAGGCTCCCCGTCTTCAAGTGATTGCCGGACGCCGTAGAGCATTCAGCGTTCGCCCCGAACTGCCCTGACAGGCACAGCTTTCCGCGGCCGCCGATGTCGGCGAGACAATGCAAGCAGCGGCCGAACGCCGCTCAGCGGCTTTTGAGGAGCGCTGAATGATGCATCGCGATCCGTGCCGCGTCGGTGTACCAGGAAACCGCATCGGCTCTTCGGGCGCTTCCTCGCCGAAGCGCTGCTCCCTCGCACACTCGACGCCCCGACGCTACGACGGATTCACCGCGCCTTGGCTGAGTTGCCTATCCAGGCACACGCGGACGCGCCAAGAGGCTCGGCGCCACGGGAGAGAACCGGGCGAATGTCGGAGTAGTTGATCCGGGTCGGCAGGTACGTCGTTTCGCCAAACGGTCCTGGCACGCGCACACATCGATCCTTCAGCCGGGCGGCGTTGGGCGGCGGCAAGCCGATGACCTGCTCGCGGGACAGCAGACCAAGATCCTGGATCCACATGCAGACCCGCGCCAGGTCGAGATGGACATGGTAGGTGCCGCCTTCCACCGCGCGCCGCCGAAGGGCTTCGGCCACGCCGGCGGCCCCCAGGATCGCGGCCAGATAGTCGTTCAGCAGATAGGTCGGCGGCAAGCGCGGGCCGTCGAATGCGCCCTCCTCCGCCGAAAAACCCGTGGCGGCGCAGGCGAGCTGATCGAACCCGCCGCGTTGAGACCAAGGTCCTGCCTTGCCCCAGCAGTGGAAATCGAGCACGACAATCCCCGGCCGGCGCTCGGCAAGCGCCAGTGGCCCGTAGCCCTTGCGATCGAGCGAAAGGTAGCTGCCGACATAGATGTCGGCATCGCCCAGCACCCGCTCAAATGCGGCGCGTCCCGCTGGCTCGTCGAGGTCGCACCAAGCGCTTCGCTTTCCGATATTGGTCTCGACCTGCATCGCCTGCGGGTCGGGATAACGCGGCGTCGATAGATGAAGGACCTCGGCTCCATGTTCAGCCATCAATCGCGCCGCGATCGGCCCGGCGATGACATGGGTGTTGTCGAGGACGCGCAATCCCTCCATAGGCAGCGCCGCCCTTTCCCCGGGCAGGGGCAACGGTTGCGTGTCGCCGATCCTGGTGATCTCGATCAACGGCCGCTCGGCGAGGTAGCGCCCTTGGGGATGGCTGCGCCATTCCGCCTGGGTCCGGACGGCAACGCAGGTGCCCCCCGCCCCACTGATGGCGTCCTCCAACGCGAAGGCGTCCCAACGTGCGATCGCGTCGGCATAGTGCCGACGTGACGGGGGACAGCCGAGCACCTGGCAGGCCAGCGCCCGCAGGTGCGGATAGGTCAGCAGGAGATAGACGTATCGGCCGTCGCCTGCACGGTAGAAGTCGCTGTCCGCAAACAGGGAGGGGTCCTCGAAAAGTCGTTCGGCGGGCACGCCGTTCACGGTCGTAAGGAACACCGCCATCAGCTGCGAGATCGCATCCTCGACGTCGACCGTGACGATCTGGCGTGCCCCGCCCCTCAACTCGCCAAGACCGCTCATGGCGGCGCCCAACAAGCCGAGGGCCGCAGCAGCGCCGTCCCCAATTCGATGGACCGATGGCGTCACCGGATCGTGTCCGGTCAGGGAAACGGTGGTGTTGAGGTCGACTCCGATGGAATCTCTCAGGTCTGCATAGACTTCCTGTACGGTCTTCATCGCGATTTCCTTCAGATGTTGAACGGTCGGGGCGTGCGACGGGGCCGGCAATGGACGTCACCCGAACGGACTTTCAAGCGCGCGAGCACATCCGCCTCCCGCGCGCTCCAGCGCATCAGAGGCCGACCGTCGCGCCGCCGTCTTGTCTGCCGGTGCGGCCGCATCCGCAAGGTCGAGATGAGGACATCGGCATCTGCGTCTGTGGCCTTGAGAAAGCGCTCCGGCCGCGTGGCGGGCATGAATCGCCAGGATCTGGTTGGAGGCATCGTGCGTGTCGCCTTTGGATAACCCAGATTAGGCCCCCAGCTTTCAGACATCCAACACATTGACGAGGGCTTCTTAAGACATTAAACATCTGGCGATGGAGCTTCGTCACATCCGCTATTTTCTTGCCCTCGTCGCCGAGAAGAACTTCACTCGCGCCGCCGAAAAAGTCGGAATCGCCCAGTCGCCCTTCAGCGCGCAGATCCGTGGCCTCGAACGCGAAGTCGGTGCCCAACTGTTTCGCCGCGTCCCCCATGGCGCGGAACTGACGGCGGCCGGAGCGGCGTTCCTGAAGGGTGTGGAAGCAATGCCGACGCTGGCTGAGCACGCCAGCCTCGCGGCACGGCGCGCGGCGCGTGGTGAGGAGGGGGCGTTGAGCATCGGCTTTACGGCATCCTCCGCGTTCAACGCGATCGTGCCCACAGCCATCCGCACCTTCCACACAGCCTACCCGGCGGTCGAGGTGCGTCTGGAGGAAGCCAACACGACCCGCTTGGCCGTCGGACTTCGCGAAGGCTCGCTCGACGCCGTCTTCTTGCGTCCGGGCGTGCTTGGACTGGAGGATTTCGCGCTGCGGCCTGTGGCGGAGGAGCCCCTGCTGGCGGCGCTCCCGTCCTCGCATCCGGCCGCCGGAGATTCCGAGGTCACCTTGGCGCACCTGGCGGACGACCCCTTGCTCCTCTTTCCGCGCCTGGTGGGACCCACCCTTTACGACACCGTGATTGGCGCGTTCCGGGCCGCGGGAATCGAGCCCCGCCTTGGCCAGACAGCGCCGCAGACCACGTCGATCGTCAGTTTCGTCGCCACTGGCCTGGGCGTAGCGCTCGTGCCGGCCAGCATGGCGCAGGTCGCAATCGCGGGCGTGGTCTTTCGCCCCCTCGCCGATACCGCGCTGGTAATCCGGCTCGCGCTCGCCACCCGTCGCGGCGAAACGAGCCCGGTCGTCCGCAACTTTCTAGCGCGGGCGCTGGCTTGAAGCGCTGCTCTCAAGCGACTGGAGGTGGAGTGAGCCGATGTTTTCGTCTCGGCTTTGGCATCAAAAACGATCGGCGCAGAACCGTTCGGCCACCTGTCGCCACGACAGCCCGCCTTCAACGGCCGCAATGAAACCTGCGCGCCGGCATCGCCGGCGGCCAGGCGCGTGGGCAGTCACGACCCGCGTCCGTCTTGCATCGGCTGGTCTCCGGCGCTGGACCAGGCCTCAGACCCGCGTGTCGCGACGGTGTGACCCATCGCACAATGCCGCGCGCCAGTCTGGGGATGCCGCGCTGCATCCGCGCGCGCATGGGCGACGTAGTTTCGGGTATCGCAGCCGGAGCCGATCGCCATGTTCCCCGTCTTGAAGCGGTTCCCGGACGCGTGCAGCATCCTTTGCTGCGCACTCCACACGACGGCGCAGGCGCGCCATGCGGATTGAGCCTGCCCTGCTCAGCCGGCGTGCCGCGCCCTGGCGCCCTCACCTCATCCCCGATTGCGGAGGAAACGCGGCATGGTCAACGCCTACCTGTGGCTCAACGCGCTGCTCTACATCGCCCTGGCGCTGTGGTGCACGCTGGCGCCGGAAAGCACCGCGCAGGCGGTGGGATTCACCGCGCTCACCCCGGCCGGGCAGACCGAGTTCCTGGCGGTGTATGGCGGCATGGAGTTCGGGATCGGGCTGCTGTTCGCCTACTTCGCGCGCAGCCGGCAGCCGCGCAACGGCCTGGTCCTGGCCCTGCTGTTCTACGGGCCCATCGTGGCCTGGCGTGCCTATGCCATCGCCCGCTACGGGCTGCCGGGCGGCACGACCCTGGGGCTGGTGGTGGGCGAATGGCTGCTCCTGCTCGCCGCGGCGGGGCTGTTCCTGTGGCAGCGCAACAGGGCGGGGTGAACGTGTCGAGACCGCATTGACGGGGCGCCCCGTAGGATCTGCCGCACCTTCCGCCCTCTCTTCAGAAGACGCGCGCCGCATGGCGGATTTCCCCGAACGCGACATCCTGGCCGACGACGCCGACCAGCTGCTGCTGGCCACGGCCCGCGGCGACCATCTTGCGTTCGAGCGCCTGTACAAGGCGACTTCGCCGCGCCTGTACGCCGTCTGCCTGCGCGTGCTGACCCAGCGCAGCGAGGCCGAGGACGTGCTGCAGGAGGTCTATACCAATGTCTGGCGCAAGGCGGTGCAGTTCGATCCGGGCAAGGCCGGCGCGTTGACCTGGCTGTCGATGCTGGCGCGCAACCGCGCGATCGACCGCCTGCGCGCCGGGCGCAACGAGCGTCAGTCGGTGCCCATCGATCTGGGGCCTGAGCTGATCGACGACACGCCCGGTGCCGAACAGCTTGCCGACGCCGCGCTGCAAGCCCACGGCCTGGATGTCTGCCTGGAGGAACTGGAACCGCAGCGGCGCACCCTGATCCGCACCGCCTTCTTCGAGGGCTGCACCTACGAGGAGCTGGCCACGCGCAGCCAGACCCCGCTGGGCACGGTGAAGAGCTGGATCCGCCGCAGCCTGGCCAAGCTCAAGGCGTGCCTGGAACGATGAACACCCACGCCGAACCCTTCGAACAGGATCCGCCCGGCCACGGGCCGCTGGCCGGCGAGTACGTGCTGGGCGTGCTCGACCAGGCGCAGCGGGCGCAGGTGCAGGCGCGCATCGCCCACGATCCGGCCTTCGCCGCCGAGGTGGCGCAGTGGGAAGCGCATCTGGCGCCGCTGCTCGAACAGCTCGAACCGGTCGCGGTCCCCGACTATGTCTGGGCGCGCCTGCGCGCCGCGCTGGCGCTGCCGGAAGCCAAGCCCATGCCGGCCACGTCTGCGCCGAAGGCGGCGCCGCGCGGCTTCTGGAACAACCTGGGCCTGTGGCGCAGCGTCGGCATCGGCAGCCTGGCCACCGCCGTGGTGGCGGTGCTGGCGCTGGTGTCCACCCTGCGCAGCGTGCCGCCGGCCCCGCAGCCGCCCTCGGTGGCGCAGCAGCCAGCCGCGTCCAGTGGCATGCCGCAGATGGTCTCCACCCTGGCCCAGGACGACGGCAGCACCGGCTACGTGGCGACCATGGACGCGCGCAACGGCCGCATGACCATCATGCCGATGCGGCCGATGCACCAGGACGGGCGCGTGCCGGAGCTGTGGATCATCCCCAAGGGCGGCAAGCCGATCTCGATGGGCGTAATGGATCCCGAGCATCCGGTCGAGCATGTCCTGCCCGAGCCGATGCGCAAGCTGCTGCGTGCCGACGCCCTGCTGGCGGTCACGATGGAACCGCCTGGCGGCGCGCCGGGCGGCGTGGCGACCGGGCCGGTCGTCGCCAAGGGCGCCATCACCGCGCTGACGCTGGGCAGCTGACCCCTGCATCCGGGAGGGTGCGTGCGACGTACATCTCCTCACGCAATGCCTGAAGGAGTCTTCGTGTCAGACCCGGCCCTCGCCGATGCGCCCGTCTCCCCTGCCCCGCCCGCCGCCCGCGCGCGCTGGTGGCAGGCGCTGCGGCGCTGGTTCGACACCGCCGAAGACGCACCGCTCGATGCGGCCCGCGCCGACCGCATCGACTGGCTGCGCGCGGTGCCCTTCATTGTGCTGCACCTGATGTGCCTGGGCGTGTTCTGGGTGGGCTGGTCGTGGTTCGCCGTCGCCACCGCGGTGGCGCTGTACGCGGCGCGCATGTTCGCGATCACCGCCTTCTACCATCGCTACTTCGCGCACAAGGCGTTCAAGACCTCGCGCCCGGTGCAGGCGGCGTTCGCCGCGCTGGGCGCGATGAGCGTGCAGCGTGGCCCGCTGTGGTGGGCCGCGCACCATCGCCACCACCATCGGGTCACCGATACGCCGGACGATCCGCATTCGCCGCGCCAGCATGGCTTCTGGTGGAGCCACATGGGCTGGTTCCTGACCCCGCGCGGTTTCCGCACCGACTGGACCGCGATCCCGGATCTGCGCCGCTTCCCCGAGCTGCGCTTCATCGATCGCTTCGACCTGCTGCTGCCGGTGCTGCTGGCCGCCGGGCTGTTCGCGCTGGGCATGGCGCTGGAGCGCTGGGCGCCGTCGCTGCACACCGACGGGCCGCAGCTGCTGGTGTGGGGGTTCTTCGTCTCCACGGTGGTGCTGTTCCATGCCACGGTCACGATCAACTCGCTGGCGCACCGCTTCGGCTCGCGCCGCTTCGAGACGCGCGATGACAGCCGCAACAACGCGCTGCTGGCGCTGCTGACCTTCGGCGAGGGCTGGCACAACAACCATCACCACTTCCCCGGCTCGGCGCGGCAGGGCTTCGTCTGGTGGGAGGTGGACCTGACCTGGTACGGGCTGAAACTGATGTCCTGGATGGGCCTGGTGCGCGACCTCAAACCGGTGCCGCCGGGGCTGCTGCGCCGCACGCGGGGCGCGCGATGAGCCGCATCGCGGTGGTCGGCGGCGGCATCGCCGGCATGGGCGCGGCCTGGGGACTGTCGCAGCGTCATCAGGTGACGCTGTTCGAGGCCGGCGACTATCTGGGCGGGCATACGCACACCCACGACATTGAGATCGACGGGCGGCACTACGCGGTCGATACCGGCTTCATCGTGTTCAACCCGCTCCACTACCCGTTGCTGACGCGCCTGTTCGACACGCTGGGCGTGGCCTCGCAGCCGACCACGATGAGCTTCTCGGTCAGCGATGCGCGCAGCGGGCTGGAATACAACGCCGGCACGCTGGCCGGCCTGTTCTGCCAGAAGCGCAACCTGGTCAGCCCGACGTTCTGGCGGATGCTGGGCGACCTGCGCCGCTTCTACCGACAGGCGCCGCAGGTGCTGGCCGAGCCCGCGCCGGGTCCGACGCTGGGCGAATACCTGGCCGCGAACGGCTACTCGGCCACCTTCCGCGACGCGCACATCGTGCCGATGGCCTCGGCGCTGTGGTCCTCGCCGGCCAGGACGATCCTCGACTTCCCGATGCAGCACCTGGTGCGCTTCATGCACAACCACCACATGCTGCAGCTCACCGGGCGCCCGCCCTGGCGCGTGGTCAGCGGCGGCTCCAACCGCTACGTGCAGGCGCTGCAGAAAACCTGGCGTGTGGAAGTGCAGCTGGCCACGCCCGTGCACGGCGTCAAGCGCCAGGTGCAGGGGGTGCGGCTGTGGACCGCCGCGGGCGAGCAGGACTTCGATGCGGTCGTGCTGGCCTGCCATGCCGACGATGCGCTGGCGCTGCTGGAGGACGCCGATCAGGAGGAGCGCGGTGTGCTCGGCGCGGTCACCTACCAGGACAACGACACCGTGCTGCATACCGACGCGCGCGTGCTGCCGCGCGATCGGCGCGCCTGGGCCGCGTGGAATGCGCGCCTGCCCGAGCAGGATGGCGATACATGCACGGTGAGCTACTGGATGAACGCCCTGCAGTCGCTGGACGCGCCGGTGCCCTTCATCGTCAGCCTCAACCAGGACGCACACATCGACCCGGCCCGCGTGCTGCGCCGGATGCGCTACCGCCATCCGCACCAGACCGCCGCCTCGGTGGCCGCGCAGGCCGCGCTGCCGCGCATCCAGGGGCGCGGCCAGGTGTGGCACGCGGGCGCCGGCTGGGGCTTCGGCTTCCACGAGGACGGGCTGCGCAGCGGACTGGACGTGGCCCGCGCACTGGGATCGCCATGGCCGTGAGCCACGCCCGCGAGACGGTTTCGGCCCCTAGCCAGGTGCACGACGCTATTACGCGCGCCGATGGTTTCGAGCGCACTGCCGCCCCGAACGCCTTGGCCAGCGCGCTGTACGTGGGCCGCGTGCGCCATCGCCGGCACGCACCCAAGCCGCATGCCTTCACCTGGCCGCTGTTCATGGCCTATCTGGACCTGGACGAACTGGACCGCGTGTTCGCCGGGCGCTGGCTGTGGTCGCGCGGGCGCCGCAACGTGGTCGAGTTCCGGCGCGCGGACTTCCTCGGCGATGCCGCGGTGCCGCTGGATGAGGCGGTGCGCGACCTGGTGAAGGCGCGCACCGGCCAGCGGCCGCGCGGCCCGATCCGCATGCTCACCCACCTGCGCACCTTCGGCTACAGCTTCAATCCAGTGACGTTCTATTACTGCTTCGCCGCAGATGGCCGCACGCTGGAGACGCTGGTGGCGCAGATCACCAACACCCCGTGGAAGCAGCGCCATGCCTACGTGCTGCCGGTGGCGCAGGCCACGGTCGATGGCGACTTCCTGCAGTGGCGCTTCGACAAGCGCTTCCATGTCTCGCCGTTCATGGCGATGGAACACGACTACCGCTGGCGCTTCGATGTGCCGGGGCAGGCGCTGCGCGTGCATATGGATGTGCTGTGCCCGCCCGATCCGCAGGGTGGCAGCGCGCGTCGCTTCGACGCCACCCTGAGCCTGCGGCGCCGGCCGATGACCGGCCGGCACATGGCCGCGGCGCTGCTGCGCTATCCGCTGATGACCCTGCAGGTGATCGTCGGCATCCATTGGCATGCGCTGCGCCTGTGGCTGCGCGGCAATCCCGTCCACGACCATCCCGACAAGAGGGCCGCCCCATGACCCGCCTCGACGCGTCCACCACACCGGCCGCCGGCGCGCCGGCCGATTCCGGCTCCTTCGTCGAACGCCTGCTGCGCCGCCGCCTGCTCGACACCCTGGGCCAGCTGCGCGGCGGTCGGCTGGTGCTCGAGGAGGCAGGCCAGATGCACGTGCTCGGTCACTGCGAGGTCGACGAGCCGGCGCCGCTGAACGCGCACCTGCGCGTCCACGACCCGGCGTTCTGGCGCATGGCCGCCCTGAACGGCAGCGTCGGCGCGGGCGAGGCCTGGATGGAAAGGCTGTGGGACTGCGATGATCTGGTCGCGCTGATGCGCCTGCTGGTGCGCAACCGCGACCTGCTCGACGCCATGGACAGCGGCACCGCGCGCCTGGGCGGTGCGGCGATGAAGCTGCTGCATGCCTGCTCACGCAACACCCGCCGCGGCAGCCGGCGCAACATCGCCGCGCATTACGACCTGGGCAATGCGCTGTTCGCGCTGTTCCTGGACGAGAACCTGATGTACTCCTCGGCGATCTACGAGGACCAGGACGAGTCGCTGGAGGTCGCCGCCACGCGCAAGCTCGACCGCATCTGCCAGAAGCTGCAGCTGGGGCCGCAGCACCGCGTGGTGGAGATCGGCACCGGCTGGGGCGGCTTTGCCCTGCATGCGGCCGGGCGCTACGGCTGCCATGTCACCACCACCACGATCTCGCGCGAGCAGCATGACCTGGCCGCGCAGCGCATCGCGCAGGCCGGGCTGCAGGACCGCATCACCCTGCTGATGCGCGACTACCGCGACCTGGAGGGCCGCTTCGACCGGCTGGTCTCGATCGAGATGATCGAGGCGATCGGCCATCAGTACCTGGAGACCTACTTCGCCAAGGTCGGCGACCTGCTGGCCCACGATGGCCAGGCGCTGATCCAGGCCATCACCATCGAGGACCATCGCTACGCGCAGGCGCGCGATTCGGTGGACTTCATCAAGCGGCATATCTTCCCGGGCAGCTTCATCCCTTCGGTGGCGGCGATGACCGGGGCGATGGCCAAGGCCAGCGACCTGCGCCTGTTCAACCTGGAAGACATCGGCCCCAGCTACGCGCTGACCCTGCGCGCCTGGCGTGCGCGCTTCACCAGCAGGCTCGACGAGGTCCGTGCCCTGGGCTACGACGCGCGCTTCATCCGCATGTGGGTGTTCTACCTGGCCTATTGCGAGGCCGGCTTCCTGGAACGCTCCATCGGCGATGTACAGCTGTGGCTGACGCGGCCTGGCGCACGCGCCGTGCAGTACCCCTATGCGCTGGCAGGCGCATGAACGGCTGGCTGATCCTGCATGTGCTGCTGGTGGCGGCGGCGGTGATGCTGCTGGCCTGGCTGTGGCAGCGCCGCACGCGCAACGCCGGCGTGGTCGACGTGGTCTGGTCCGCGGGCATGGCGGGCAGCGCGGTGTACTACGCCCTTGCGGCGAACGGTGCGGCCCTGCCACGCGCGCTGGTCGCGCTGCTGGGCGGGGCCTGGGGACTGCGTCTGGCCTGGCATCTGGGCCGGCGCGTGTTCGGCGATGCGCATGAGGATGGGCGCTATGCGTACCTGCGCGAGCATTGGCACGACCATCGGGGCAAGTTCCTGCTGTTCTTCCTGGCCCAGGCGCTGATGATCGTGCTGCTGTCGCTGCCGTTCTGGATCGTGGCGCACAACCCCAGCGCCGCGTTCTCGGCCTGGACGGCGGCCGGGATCGCGGTGTGGCTGGTGGCGGTGGCCGGCGAAAGCCTGGCCGATCGCAAGCTGGCCGCGTGGAAGCGCGATCCCGCGCACAAGGGCCGCACCTGCGACGCCGGCCTATGGGCCTGGTCGCGCCATCCCAACTATTTCTTCGAGTGGGTGCACTGGTTCGCCTACGTGCTGCTGGCCATCGGTCTGCCGTGGGGCTGGGTGCTGGCCGCCTTCAGCGGCCCGGTGCTGATGCTGGCCTTCCTCTATCGGCTCACCGGCATCCCCTTCACCGAGGCCCAGTCGCTGCGCAGCCGCGGCGAGGACTATGCGCGCTATCAGCGCCGGGTCAGCGCCTTCTTCCCGCGTCCGCCGAAGGCTTAGGCGTCATGGACTTCGGGATGAGCGCTGCCAACCACATCTCGTCGTTCCCGCGAAAGCGGGAACCCATGGACGTTGCCTTCCCGCCAAAAAGTCCCTGGATTCCCGCGTGCGCGGGAATGACGGTAGAGGGGTCTTGGCGGCTGAGCGCTCTGCCCTTTAGGCACGGCCCATGACGCAGGACCCGAACCTCCTAGCGCCCCGCATTCGCTAAAGATCCCATCACACGCATTGAATCCCCCTGGAGTTGCCGATGTCCGCCGCCCGCCCCCTGCCCGAACACGATGGCTCGCGCGAAAGCCTCGCCACGCGCCTGGCCGAATCCGGCCGCCTGCCCGATCCGCTGCTGCGCCTGGGCATCCGCCGCCAGTGCGCGCAGCGCCTGAAGGAAGAACGCCGCGGCGGCCCCGAGGCCATGCGCCAGCGTCAGCAGGCGCTGCTCGACGCGCTGCGCCTGAACGCCATCGCGGTGGAGACCCAGGCCGCCAACCGTCAGCACTACGAACTCCCGCCGGAGTTCTTCCGCCTGTGCCTGGGCAAGCACCTGAAGTACAGCAGCTGCCTGTGGGACGAGCACACCACCGAGCTGACCCAGGCCGAGGAGAAGATGCTGCGCCTGTACGGCGAGCGCGCCGACCTGGCCAACGCCAGCCGCATCCTGGAGCTCGGCTGCGGCTGGGGGTCGCTGACGCTGTGGATGGCCGAGCGCTATCCGAAGACCATGATCACCGCGGTGTCCAACTCGCGCCCGCAGAAGGAGTTCATCGAGGCGCGCTGCCGCGAGCGGGCGATCTTCAACGTCGAGGTCATCACCTGCGACGTCAACACGCTGCAGCTGCCGCAGGGCATGTTCGACCGCGTGGTGTCGATCGAGATGTTCGAGCATATGCGCAACTACCAGACGCTGATGGGGCGCGTGGCCGGCTGGCTCAAGCCGGGCGGCAAGCTGTTCGTGCACATCTTCTGCCATCGCGAGCTGGCCTATCTGTTCCAGACCGAGGGCGAGGACAACTGGATGGGCCGGCACTTCTTCACCGGCGGGCTGATGCCGGCGGCCGACACGCTGCTGCAGTTCCAGGAGGCGCTGACCCTGGAAGAGCGCTGGCTGCTGCCCGGCACCCATTACGAGAAGACCGCCAACGCCTGGCTGGCCAACCAGGACGCGCACCGCGACCAGATCATGGGCCTGATGCGCCAGACCTACGGCGTGGCCGAGGCGGCGCGCTGGTACCAGCGCTGGCGCATGTTCTGGATGGCCTGCGCCGAGCTGTTCGGCTACGCCGGCGGCAGCGAGTGGATGGTCGGGCACTACCGCTTCCGCAAGCCCGCCTGACCCGATCGCGCAAGCCGACCCGAACTCGCCGGCTGCCTCGCCCCTCCCCTTTGCGCGAAGCGCAAGGGGGAGGCCGGGAGGGGGTGCTCTTCGCGAAGACCCCTCAGCCGCAGCGCTTCGACGCTCAGTCAAGCCACAGGCAACTCCACCGTCGCCACCGCCCCACTCTCTTCACCGTTGCACAGCGCCACCCGCCCCCCGTGCAGCCGCACCACCTCGCGCACGAACGGCAGCCCCAGCCCGGTGCCACGGCGCCCGCTGTCCGGCGCGGGCAGCGAATAGAACCGCTCGAACACCCGCGCCAATGCATAGTCCGGCACGCCTGGCCCGGCATCGCGCACGCACAACACCACCAGGCCCTCGCCGGAACCCGCCGACAGGACGATGCGCCCGCCCCGCGGCGAGAACGCCAGCGCGTTGTCCAGCAGATTGGCCAGCGCCTGGCGCAGCAGGAAGGCATCGCCCTGCACCACCAGCCCCGCCTCGGCCTGCACCTCCAGCACCACCTCCGCGGCCTGCAGGCGCGGCGCCATGGCCGCGGCCACCTGCGCGAACAGTTCGGCGACCGCCACCGGCGCCCGGGTCTGCAGCCAGCCATGCTGTTCGACCTCGGCCAGCGCCAGCAGCTTGTCGATGGTCTCGGTCAGGCGCTGCTGCTGGTCCAGGATGTTGCGCGCGAAGCGCTGGCGCTCGGCCTCCGGCAGCGGCTCCTGCAGCAGCTCGGCCGCGCCACGGATGCCGGCCAGCGGGCTCTTCATCTCGTGGGTCAGCGACTGCACGTACTGCTCGACGTAGTCCTTGCCCTCCAGCTTGCGGCGCATGGTCTCCAGTGCCTGGCCCAGGTCGCCGATCTCGTCGCGCCGCGGCTTGGGCGGGGGCACCGGCAGGCCGGCGCTGACCGCCTGCGCATAGCGGTTGAGCCGGCCGATGCCGCGCGCCAGCCACCAGGTCATCAGCACGCCGATCAGCACCGACAGCCCCACCAGCCAGCCGCCGCGGCGCAGGATGCTGCGCTGGCTGGCGGCGATGAACGGCTCGAAGGTGCGGTTGGGCTGGGACAGCGTCAGCACGCCGATCAGCCGCCGCGACGCATCGCCTGGCGCATAGATCGGCGCGGCCACGTGCATCACCGTGTTCACCTGATCGCCCGGCGTCTCGGGGCTGGAGCGCGCGCCGTACTGGCCGCGCAGCGTGCGGTAGACATCGTTCCAGCGCGAGTTGTCGCGGCCCAGGTCCTGACCGCGCGAGTCGAATACCACCACCCCGCGCGCGTCAGTGATGCTGACCCGGTAGTCGATGCGCTTCTTCGGGATCTGCCAGATGTGCGCATCGACCTCGCGCTGGAAGGCGGTGTCCATCTCGCGCGCGAACCGCCCCGTGCCGATGCGCCCGGCGGCCAGGTCGTCGGCGGCCATCACCGCCAGCACGTTGGCCGTGTCCACCAGCGTGGACTCCATCGCCTGGCGCACGCCCGGCTTGACCTCGGCCACGAACACGCGCATGACGAAGAACGCCGCAAGGCCGGTGATCAGGAAGAAGCCGAGGAACAGCCGCAGGCCCAGCTTCATCGGCTACAGCTCCAGCGAATAGCCCAGCCCGCGATGCGTGCGCACCGGATCGGGCTGCGCGCCGGCCGCGCGCAGCTTGGCGCGCAGGGTCTTGATATGCGTGTCCACGGTGCGATCGGCGCTGTCGGCATCGCGGTCCCAGCCGCGGTCCATCAGCTGGGCGCGGCTGAGGATCGCGCCCGGGCGCTGCAGCAGCGCGGCCAGCAGCGCGTATTCGTAGCGGGTCAGGTCCAGCGGCTGGTCGCGGAAGCGGATGCGGTGGCCCTCGTCGTCGATGCTGAACGCGCCCTGCGCGCGCTCGGTCGGCGCCGCGCTGGCCGGCCGGCGCAGGCGCGCACGCACGCGCGCGACCAGCTCGCGCGGGGAGAACGGCTTGGCCACGTAGTCGTCCGCGCCCAGCTCCAGGCCCAGCACGCAGTCGATCTCGTCGTTGCGCGCGGTCAGGAACAGCACCGGCACCTGGCTGAAGGCGCGCAGCTGCCGGCACACCTCGAAGCCGCTGCCGTCGGGCAGGCCCACGTCCAGCACCACCACGTCGATGCCGCCGCCGCGCACGCGCGGCGCCACCTCGCGCGCCAGCGCCACGTGCTCGGCCTGCAGGCCTTCGCTGCGCAGCGCATAGAGCACCGCGTCGGCGATGGCGGGCTCGTCTTCCACGACCAGGACCTTGGGCATGCCGCGCAGCATAGCCGCGCCCTGCCGCGCGCTCTATCCTTGCGCGCATGAACTATCGACACGCCTTCCACGCCGGCAACCATGCCGACGTGCTCAAGCACATGGTGCTGGTCAACCTGCTGGAGGCGCTGAACCGCAAGGACAGCCCCTACTTCGTGCTCGACACCCACGCCGGACGCGGCCACTACCTGCTGGCCTCGCCGGAGGCGCGCAAGACCTCCGAGGCCGAGCACGGGGTGTTCAAGCTGTTCGGCCAACCGCAGCTGCACCCCAGCATCGAGGCCTATCTGCGCGCGGTCCAGGCGCACAACCCGGTCGGCGCGCTGGTGGCCTACCCCGGCTCGCCGCTGCTGGTGGCCCAGCACCTGCGTGAGGGCGACCGCCTGGCCGCCTGCGAACTGCAGCCCGAGGAGGCCCAGGCCCTGCGCGAGCTGTTCCACCGTGACGCGCGCGTGGCGGTGCATGCGCGCGACGGCTACGGCGCGATCAAGGCCCTGCTGCCGCCGCGCATCGGCCAGGTCAAGTACGGCCGCGGCCTGGTGCTGATCGACCCGCCCTACGAGGCGCAGGACGCCGAGTACCCGCAGATCATCGCCGCCGTGCGCGAGGGCCTGACCCGCTGGCCCGGCGCCAGCTTCGCGGTCTGGTACCCGATCAAGCAGCGGCGCACGCTGCAGCCCTTCCTGCGCAAGGCCGCGGCGCTGCCGGCGCGTTCGGTCTGGCTGGCCGAGCTGCAGGTGCGCGCCGATGATTCGCCGCTGCGCCTGGCCGGCAGCGGCATGTTGATGATCAACGCCCCCTGGCAGTTCGAGCAGGCCATCGCCCCGGCCCTGCCGCAGCTGCAGCAGGCCCTGGGCGAGGCCGGCGCGACCACCCGGCTGGAATGGCTGCGGCAGCCGGACTGAGGCCTAGAACTTCTTGCGCAGGGTCACGAACACCTGCCGCGGCGCGCCGGCCTGCATGGTGTTGTTGAGCGAGGCGGCGGTGTTGAAGAACTGCCCCGAGCCCAGCGCGGCGATGTAGCGCTTGTCCAGCAGGTTGGTGGCGTTGAGCTGGATCTCGCTGTTGTCCCAGATCCCGCCTGCGAGGCGGTAGCCCAGCGTCGCATCGACCAGGGTGTAGCCCGGCGTGGTGACATCGCCGGTGTAGGTCACATTGCGCTTGGAGGTGTAGGCACCGGACAGGTTGCCGAAGACCGTGCCGTCGTCGTAGTTGAGCTCCAGCTTGGCCAACTGCGCCGGGGTGTCCACCGGCCGCACGCCGCGCGTGGGCACCGTGGTGGTGCCGTTGACGGTGTCGTCGTCGTACTGGCTGTCGTTGTAGGAATAGGAACCGATCAGCGACAGCGCCGGGTCGATGCGCCAGGTCAGGCCGGCCTCCACGCCCTGGCTGGTCACGCTGCCCACGTTCTGCAGCACGCTGGGATTGCCCAGGATGTTGGCCGAGCTGAAGGCCGCCAGCAGGCGGTTCTCGAACTTGACGTGGTACAGCGTCAGCGAGCCGCGCAGCGCATCGGCATCGAAGCGCCAGCCGCCCTCCACCGTGCGCGAGGTCTCCGGCTTGAGCGTGCCGCGGATCGCCTCGAACCCGGCCTGGGTGGTGCCGAACGGCCCGCGGAACGAGCTCTGGAAGGCGCGCATGTTCTCGGCATAGTTGGCGAAGAACTCGCTGCCGCCCACGCGCCAGGCCGCGCCCACCTGCGGCTGGAACCAGTCCTTGGCCTCGATATGGCCGTTGATGAACGGCGTGCCGGCCCGGGTGACGATGCCGTTGCGCACCTTGGCGCCCTTGAAGCCGGCGTCGATGGTCAGCCGATCGTTGACCGACCAGCGATCGCTCAGCGAGACCTGGTTGGTGATGGTGGTGAGGTCGGTGAGGAAGTCGCTGCGGAACGGGTTGGACAGGAAGTCGGTCACATCCGGGCGGTGGCTCAGACTGGCCGCGTAGTAATTGCGATCGGTGGAGCCGCGGTTGTCCTCGTACCAGTAGGTCGCCTGCAGGCTGTGCGCGCCCAGCGTGGCGGTGGCCTCCAGCAGCGCGCCATCGCGGTCCACGCCGTATTCGGTGGTGCGCACCGACAGCGGGAAGCCGTCGGGGCTGAACACCGCCGGCGTATAGATGCCGCCCGAGCCCTTGTCGGTGTGGCGGTAGTAGGTGCCCTTCAGGTTGAGCCAGTCGCCCACCGGCACTTCCAGCGTGCTGGCGCCCAGCCAGTCGCGGCGGATGCCGCCGCTGTCGTAATAGGTGTCGTTGACGGTCTTGTACGGCGCCGGGAACTGCGTGCCGGCCGACGGGAACGGCAGCGGCTTGCGCGCCGCGGCGGCCTTGCGGTTGGCATCGACCTGCGAGAGCAGGATGGCCGTGGCGTAGTCCGGCGCCAGGAAGTCCAGGTCGTAGCCGATGGTGCGCAGCGTGGCCGGCGAGAGGTCGGCGTAGTTGCGCTCGCGGTGCAGCGAGTAGTTGACCCAGGTGGTCAGCGTGGCGCGGCCGATCTCCTGCTCCCACTTGGTGTTGAGCTTGCGGTCGGGCTGGGTGCCGCTGCCCTTCCACTTGTCCGCGTCGTGGTAGACGCCGGAGATGGACAGGCGGGTGCCGGTGGACAGCTGGCCGGTCTCGGCGCGGGCGAAAACGTGCGTGGCCGCATCGCTGCCGTACGTCGCGGCCACCTCGCCGCCGGCCTTGTCCTCCAGCGGCCGCGAATAGAACTGCAGGCTGCCGCCCAGGTTGCTGGTCGAGGCCACGCCCAGCCCGCCCGCGCCCTGGGCGAACACCACCCGGTCGATGTTCTCGGCGGCGATGGCGCGGCTGATGTGCAGGCCGTTCCAGGTGTTGTAGAACATGTCGCCCAGCGGCACGCCGTCCAGGGTGTAGCCCATCTGGCTCTGGTTGAAGCCGCGCACCGACAGGCGCGTGCCCAGCTCGTAGGTGCCGAACGGATCGGAGGACTGCAGCGCCACGCCCGGCAGCCGGGCGATGGCCTTCAGCGGCGAGCTGCCCGGTGCCAGCAGGTCGATGGCCTGGGCCGAGACCGTCTGCTCGGCGCGCACGGCGCCATCGCCGTACACCACGATCTGCGACAGCTCGGCGGGCTTGGAAGGGTCGGTGGCGGCGACGCCGTCGGTGGTCTGGGCGTGCAGCGGTGCGGCGAGCACGGTCAGGACCACCGGCAGCCGCGAGGCGAGCGCGAGGCGTGATGTCATGGGGAGATGAGGCAGATGCAAGGGCCAGCGACGATATCGGCGCTGCGCTGCAGCAATACGACGGGCAGATGACAGTCGGGTGTGGGTGCCATGTCGGTGCGGCAGGTTCAGCGGCGCGCGGCGATGGCGAACCCGGTTGATGCGACGCCTGGACGTCCATGGATTCCCGCGTTCGCGGGAATGACGAGCAGAGGCATCTGACCCAAGCTGGGGGTCTGACGGCGACCGGCAAGCATGGCGTCCGACAGCGCTCGCCCGAGACTTTTGATCCCAACCTTCGTCATTCCCGCGAACGCGGGAATCCAGGGACTTTCACGCGGCAAAGCGCAAGACGCTGGATTCCCGCGTTCGCGGGAATGACGGTCAGGGTTGTCGCTGCCGTCGTTGTCGTGGCCACGGCAGATGACGGCAGTGGCGAAGCTGTGTCCATGCCGTGTCAGCGCCGGTCGCGTCGCGCAACGGTCATCAAGCTTGCCTGGCCACGCCCATCAAGCCTGAAAGCTCACCATGACCATCAAGCTCGGAAGCTCACCCCGGTCATCGAGCTTCGAACCCCACCCTCGTCGTTCCCGCGAACGCGGGAACCCATGGACGTTCGCGCGAATCGCCCAAGGCCCTGGGTCTGACCGGCACCCGGGTTTCAGCCAGGCGACCAACCGGTGCCCAAGCCATCTCACCGACACGCACAGCCCCCGCTTTCCATGCGCCCTACCCTGTCCGCACCGTCATCACCCATGTCAATCCGGACTTCACCCGGCCCGTGCCAGCATCGGTTCCATGAGCGGGCAAAAGCGACTGCCGCCGTGGCATGAGAACTTCCGGTTGCGTGACGGCCGGGAACTGCTGATCCGCCCCATCCGGCAAGAGGATGCGGCTCCGATCCGTGGTGCATTCGAGCTGCTGGAACCGATCGAGATCCGCCAGCGCTTTCTCACGACCATGGCCGAACTTCCGGCGGACCAGGCCGCGCGCCTGTGCAGCCCGGACCCAAGAACCGAATTCGCCCTGGTGGCGGCCGAGCCCTTGCCTCCCGGCGAGGCGCTGGTCGGCGCCGTGGCCAGGGCCCGGGTGCTGCCCGATGGCCAGCAGGCCGAATACGCCGTACTGGTCAGCCGCTTCATCGCCGGCCAGGGCGTGGGCCGTCACCTGATGCGCAGGCTGGTCAAATGGGCGCGCGGCCGCAATCTGCGGCAGCTGCTCGGCGATGTGCAGCACGACAACCAGCCCATGCTGCAGCTGGTGCGCTCGCTCGGCTTCCGCGTCCTGCCCGAGCGCCCGGCCCAGCGGCTGGTGCGCGTGGTGCTGGACCTGGACACCGCCGACGGGCGCCTGCCCGCCGAGACCACCAGCCCGGCCTGAAGCGCCTCGCCCCGCCGAGCGCTCCGAGCGTACCGGCCGCCTCACGCGGCCGGGCTTGCCGGCCAAGTTAAAATGGTGGGCTGATGAGTAAGCCCGTCCCCTCCCCGCCGCTGCCTCGCGCCGGCCACGCGCGCGCCTGGTGGCGCGCCCCCGCCTCCCCGACCGCCCTGGCCTGGTACCTGATCCAGGCCGCGCGCGCCCATGATGGCCCGCTGCTGGCCATCGCCGCGGACAACCACGCCGCGCACCAGATCGAATCGGACCTGCACACCCTGCTCGGCCCCGACGCCGCACTGCCGGTGCTGCCGTTCCCGGACTGGGAAACCCTGCCCTACGACCGCTTCAGCCCGCATCCTGACATCGTCTCCCAGCGCCTGGCCGCGCTGAATCGCCTGCCCACCCTGGCGCGCGGCATCGTGGTGGTGCCGGTGCAGACCCTGATGCAGCGCCTGGCGCCGGTGGCGCGCATGTCCGGCAGCAGCTTCGACTACGGGGTCGGCGAGAAGCTGGACTTCGACACCGAGAAGCGCCGGCTGGAAGCGGCCAGCTACCGCAACGTGCCGCAGGTGCAGGATCCGGGCGACTTCGCCGTGCGCGGCGGCCTGCTGGACGTCTATCCGATGGGCGCCAAGGCGCCGCTGCGCATCGAGCTGTTCGACGAGAGCATCGACACCATCCGCGCCTTCGACCCGGAGACCCAGCGCTCGCTGGAGAAGACCGAGGCGATCCGCATCCTGCCCGGGCGCGAGGTACCGCTGGACCCGCGCAGCGTGGAGAAGGCGATGAACGCCCTGCGCGAGCGCTTCGACGTGGACACGCGCCGCAGCAGCCTCTACCAGGACCTCAAGTCCGGCCTGGCGCCGGCCGGCATCGAGTACTACCTGCCGCTGTTCTACGAGCAGACCGCCACCCTGTTCGACTACGTGGGCGACAAGGCGCTGCCGGTGCTGGCCGATGCCGCGCTGGCCAACGCCGACGCGTTCTGGCTGCAGGCACAGTCGCGCTACGAACAGCGCCGGCACGATGTCGAGCACCCGGTGCTGCCGCCCGAGGAGCTGTACCTGGCGCCCAACCCGTTGCGCGAGCTGCTCAACCAGCGTCCGCGCGTGGAGCTGTGCGGGCCGACGCATCCGCGCGTTGAGGACGCCACCCCGCTGGGCGACGTCACACTGCCGCCGCTGCCGCTGGCCCCGCGCGACGCGCCCGCCGGCCATGCGCTGCGCCAGTTCATCGAAGGCTACCCCGGCGGCGTGCTGGTGGCGGCCGACTCGGCCGGCCGCCGCGAGGCGCTGCTGGAGGTGATGCAGTCGGCCGGGCTCAAGCCCGACGTGGTCCCCGACTTCAGAGCATTCTTTGATCCTTCTCCCTCCGGGAGAAGGTGGCGCGGAGCGCCGGATGAGGGTGCGACGGAGTCAGCCAGATCCGAACCATCGCGCACGTCCCTAACCCTCACCCCAACCCCTCTCCCGACGGGAGAGGGGCTCACTGCCAGCGACGGCGAGGCCGCGCCGCTGAAGTTCGCCATCGCCGTGTCGCCGCTGGAAGACGGCTTCGCCCTGGAGGCCCCGCGCATCGCGGTGCTGACCGAGCGCCAGCTGTTCCCCGAGCGCGCCAACCAGCCGCATCGCCGGCGCCGCAGCGGCAAGGAGCCCGAGGCGATCATCCGCGACCTGGGCGAGCTGTCCGAGGGCGCGCCGATCGTGCACGAGGACCACGGCGTGGGCCGCTACCGCGGCCTGGTGACGCTGGAGGCCGGTGGCATGCCGGCCGAGTACGTGGAGATCGAGTACGCCAAGGGCGACCGCCTGTACGTGCCGGTGGCCCAGCTGCACCTGATCAGCCGCTACTCCGGCGCCTCGGTGGAGACCGCCCCGTTGCATTCGCTCGGCGGCGAGGCCTGGACCAAGGCCAAGCGCCGCGCCGCGGAGAAGGTGCGCGACGTGGCCGCCGAACTGCTGGAGATCCAGGCCCGCCGCCAGGCCCGCGCCGGCCTGGCGCTGGACGTGGACCGGGCCATGTACGAGCCGTTCGCCGCGACCTTCCCCTTCGAGGAGACGCCGGACCAGCACGCGGCCATCGAGGCGGTGTTGCGCGATCTGGCCAGCAGCCAGCCGATGGACCGGGTGGTCTGCGGCGACGTGGGCTTCGGCAAGACCGAGGTCGCCGTGCGCGCGGCCTTCGCCGCGGCCAGCGCCGGCAAGCAGGTGGCCGTGCTGGTGCCGACCACGCTGCTGGCCGAGCAGCACTACCGCAACTTCCGCGACCGCTTCGCCGACTGGCCGCTGCGCGTGGAAGTGCTCTCGCGCTTCAAGTCGACCAAGGAGATCAAGGCCGAACTGGCCAAGGTGGCCGAGGGCCAGCTGGACGTGATCGTCGGCACCCATCGCCTGCTGCAGGCCGACGTCAAGTTCAAGGACTTGGGGTTGGTGATCGTCGATGAGGAGCAGCGCTTCGGCGTGCGCCAGAAGGAGGCGCTCAAGGCCATGCGCGCCAACGTGCACCTGCTCACCCTGACCGCCACGCCGATCCCGCGCACGCTCAACATGGCCATGGCCGGCCTGCGCGACCTGTCGATCATCGCCACCCCGCCGGCCAACCGCATGGCGGTGCAGACCTTCGTCACCGTGTGGGACGAGGCGCTGCTGCGCGAGGCCTTCCAGCGCGAGCTCGCCCGCGGCGGCCAGGTGTATTTCCTGCACAACGATGTGGAGAGCATCGGCCGCATGCAGCGCGACCTGCAGGCGCTGGTGCCCGAGGCGCGCATCGGCGTGGCCCACGGCCAGATGCCCGAGCGTGAGCTGGAGCAGGTGATGCTGGGCTTCCAGAAGCAGCGCTTCAACGTGCTGCTGTGCTCGACCATCATTGAGTCGGGCATCGACATCCCCAACGCCAACACCATCATCATCAACCGCGCCGACCGCTTCGGCCTGGCCCAGCTGCACCAGCTGCGCGGCCGCGTCGGTCGCTCGCATCACCGCTCCTACGCCTATCTGGTGGCGCCGGAAACGCGTGCGCTGACCGACGACGCGCGGCGCCGGTTGGAGGCGATCTCCTCGATGGACGAACTGGGCGCCGGCTTCATGCTCTCCACCCACGACCTGGAGATCCGCGGCGCCGGCGAACTGCTGGGCGAGGACCAGAGCGGCCAGATGGCCGAGATCGGCTTCAGCCTGTACACCGAGCTGCTGGACCGCGCCGTGCGCTCGATCCGCCGCGGCCACCTGCCCGACGTGGACGTGGGCGAAGAGGCTCGCGGCGCCGAGATCGGCCTGCACGTGCCGGCGCTGATCCCCGAGGACTACCTGCCCGATGTGCATACGCGCCTGACCCTGTACAAGCGCATCTCCAGCGCCCGCGACGTGGACGAACTGCGCGAGCTGCAGGTCGAGATGATCGACCGCTTCGGCCTGCTGCCCGACCCGGTCAAACACCTGTTCGCCACCGCCGAACTCAAGCTCAGCGCCGACGCGCTCGGCATCCGCAAGCTGGAGCTGGGCGAGAGTGGCGGGCGCATCGTGTTCGAGGCCAAGCCCAAGGTCGACCCGATGACCGTCATCCAGCTGATCCAGAAGCAGCCCCGCATCTACGCCATGGACGGCCCGGACAAGCTGAAGATCAAGCTCCCCCTGCCCGAGCCGGCTGACCGGTTCAACGCGGCCAAGGGGCTGATGGCGGCGCTGGCGCCGGCGGCGTTGTAAATGCGTAGCACCTGCTTCGTCTCGTATTGCAGATGCCTGCCAGTAACGACCAGCGTCAGAAAGTCGGACGGCCCCTTCCCCCTAGCGATTGGGAGAGGGGCCCGAAGAGCCGATGAGGGGGACGAGCGCAGCGAGTGGCCTTGCTTCTCTCACTTCCCGCGCCTCATGCCCCCTCCCGAGCCAGTCGACACAGCGCTATGCTCGCCTCCAGCCGGGATGCCAGTCACGCGCTTTGGGGAATGCATGGATCAGCACGCTGCCGCCTTACACTTACGCAGCCAATGGCGTAATCGTTACGCCTACGCATCCACATGTCTGATCTGCCGCCCGAAAGAGCGAATGCGTGGGCAACCCATCGGCGCAAAACGGTAATCCGGCGAGATCCGTAAGAGGCCTGCTGAATCGAATCGCGGAACTCGTAGAATTCAACACCTAATAGGCGTTATGCCTCAGGGGAGACAGTCTTGGCAGATGACACATTGAACGGCAAAGAGAAGCGGGACTTAGCTATCCAAACCGGCATTCAACTCATTCCGTACGTGGGTGGATCGCTTTGCACGCTGTATTTCGGGACCAAGCAAGAGAAGCGATTTAAGCGCATCGAATCGTTCTATACGGAACTCGCCGAAGAACTCAAGCAACTCAAAGATGCCATTCCCCCAATCGAGCAGCAGGATGCTCCTGCTTTAGAAGCGATCATGGAGTCGTTGCACGAGAAAGTTGAAACTGAACCAACCAACGAAAAACGGCAGTTCTTTAAGAATTACCTCAAGCATACCCTTCTCCAGCCGGTTGCTGGCAACTTCGACGAGAGAAAGTACTTTCTTAATGCACTTGATGAGATGAGCCTACTTGAGTGTGAGCTCTTGGCATTCGTCAACGGCTCCGCACGAGTGCAGGTCGGCACCCTTCAAAAGCCTGGTGCCGAGCAATACGCAATCGTGGGGGCCATCGGCAGGCTGAAAGCTCGTGGCTTTCTTATTACCAGTCAAAACTCATTCGCCATTGGCGGCGGCGCTGACAACTCTCTGCAAGAGATTGCTCAAGTATCTCCGTTCGGAAGGCGCTTCCACAACTTCTGCCTAGAGGCATAATATTTCATTCAAGCCGAACCCGCTTCACAGGTCGGCTTAATTCAGGCGTTAGCTGCTCCCACACATCATCGAGGACTGCAATGAAGAGCGAAACAAAGGGTCGTCTTGATGGAATTTTTGCCGCCCATCAAGATGCGCAAGACAAAAAGCAGAAAGCCCAACAAGTAAGACTAGATGCTGAGGCTGAGTTCTTGTCAGAATTTCTTGCAGTCGTCGATTCTGTAATCAAGCCTGCCTTTGAAGAGATTGGCAAATATGCCGAATCGCAAGGGCTAAAATATCTAGTCGATACACAGCAAGACATGGTGTCGTACGACGGCAAGAGCCAAAGCGCATCTGTCTCGCTGAGATTCCCAATGGATGATGGACGGTCTTATCGTGCCTTCAATGAGGGACCACACCTGTCTGTAATTTGCAACAAGTCCAAGAAGTGCGCCTGGCTTCACCAAAACACAATTTCGCCAATGCGCGGAGGCTCGGCCGGCTCTATCGGCGACTTCCAGCTTGAGCAGATCACGCCGGAGTTCATCCATGACAAGGTCGCGGATCTCCTCCAACAGGTTCTCGCCTGAGCCGCTAACAACTTATTCAAGCCAAATCCGCTTCGCGGGTCGGCGCCGCAGTTGAAGATGATCGCTTGTTTAGGAAATTGCATCCGGTGGATCAGGATCGGCATCAGTGCCTTGACCTTGACCTTGATCTCAATCTTTATCGCGCTTCTCGCATTCTTGGCTAATCGGAAGAAGATCAGCGAAGATGGAGCGTGAGCGCGACAAAGGGTGCGCATCGCAATTCCAGAGGTCCTTAGAGGTCTTACAATGCCCTGGCTGACGGCGGTCAAACTGTTCCACCTGTGGAAAGTTAGACAATGCTAGGCCAAAAGTTAACGATGTTCGCAACTTCATTTACGGCTGGGCCCACCCTCGCAAATTGGTCCTGCATAGCGCAGGCTGGGCCTAACAATTTATTCAAGCCGACGTCGCTTCGCGGCTCGGCTTAATCTAGGCGTCAGCACCCATGAACTGGCAACTAGCAGTCTCAGTCTTACTTCCAGCGGCTGTTGCCATTGCTGGATGGTTCGTTGCTCATCGCTTCAGTTCCCGCAAAGACCTGACGGTTCGTAGACGCGAGCTGATAATTGGTTACCTGATCGACGCATACAGGAAGCTTGAAAAATCAGCAGACGCTGTTCAGCCTCGAGATTCATGGAAAGATATGGAGTCGGCAATTTCTGACATACAACTATTTGGCTCAGAGAAGCAGGTCGCTCTTGCTCACATTTTTGCAAATGAGATCGCGATCAATCAAAGCGCATTTGCAACCACTCTTCTGGATGAGCTCCGCCGCTCGTTGCGCTCCGAGCTAGAGCTTGCTCCTACCACCGTACCAATTATCCACTTGCGCTTTCGTCATGGGCGCTAACAGTTCATTCAAGCCGACGGCGCTTCGCCGAGCGGCTTAGTTCAGGCGTTAGGCCTCAGAGCAGACATGCCGAAACCGTTTGAGTGGCCAGACTACTCATGCCCCAAGTGTGAGCTTGAGCAGCAATAGATGGTTCGTAGTTGCAGGAACTCTGGCGGCCAGAACATATGCCTTTTCGTCTGCGGCCATTGTGGGCATCGCACAAAGCACTTCGTGTCAGTTAAAGCCGTGAAAAAATCTGGCATTGACCCTGAGCCAATCGACGCCACAAGCCCGCTTCCAACCTACGCTGTCTGCGGACAGTGGGGAGCAGAGAATCATCATTGGGCGCCGTATGCCCTCTTTGGTGCGGAGTCCGAGCGGTGGCCCACTTGCTTCCTGTGCCAGCAGTGCCACGCCCGCTGGCACCAGATTGTCACGCCCACCCTTCAGTGAGTAGACTGTGGCCTAGCAATTCATTCAAGCCGACGTTGCTCCGCGGCGCGGCTTAACTCAGGCGTCAAGTTACACCGGAGACTCGGCAGTGATTTCCAGAGAACTGCATTCCGCAATTGACCGATGGGCGCGCTTTTCAACTTGGCACACCTGCCACTCATCTGATAACGAGCGGCTTTTCGAATTAGTTGCTGCTTTCGAGAGCGCCGGACCTCAAAACTTCAATCCAGGCGAGTTCATGGACGTCGCTGATGAGCTAATTCGCCAGCATCATCCAGAGTTACAGGCAGACTTTCTATATGAAAATCTCTCCGCGATAGTTATTGGCGTAGAGAAGATCTTAGGCTACGTGGCGTATCGCAATTCCAGCACAGCCTAACTAACTCTGGCGGTAATAGGGCTAGGTTCACTTCTTTACCAGCTAGAGCGGCGAACTAACCTCCGCTCCCAGCGCTGTTTTTCTCCCACTTTGAATCGTTGAACTCATGCCAGTTATCAGCGCCAGCGCCGCAGCGCGCGCATCGGCATCCAGTTCGATCAGCGCCTCGAAGCGCTCGCTGGCCCAGGTCGCGATCGGCATGCCGTCGCGGTAGACCACGCGGTTGCCGGGCACGCGCGGGATGCGTTCGCCGGGCAGGACGGTGCCGAGCAGGTTGGCGGGGTCGCAGGCCGAGAGCGCCAGCAGGCTGCCCTCGTGCGGGCGGCGGCGGGTGTCGCGCAGCAGGCCGATCGCTTCAGGCAGGGCGAACTGTTCGCCGCTCAGGCCTTCGATGAAGCGGCCGCCGCGGATCTCGCCGCGCGCTTCCAGGCGCTGGTAGACGCGGGACAGTTCGCGCCAGGGCGGCAGCCAGGTGGCCTCGCGTTCGAGCAGGCGCCAGGCGACCACGCCATAGCGCTGCAGCAGCACGCGGGCGATGTGTTCGACCGAGGACGTGCGGGCCTCGGCCTGCAGGGCGCGGGCCTGTGCGTCGTCGGCTTCGGCCTCCGGCGCGCTGCGCACCAGCGCCCACCGGCCCGCGTCCTGGATGCCGAACAGCGGCACGCGCCGGCGCTTGCGCGACAGCGCGGACGGGCGCTTGGAGGCCGGCACCAGCAGCGCGCGCAGGCCTCCGAAGCTGTCGCAGTGGGCGCGGCCGCGGGCGACCAGTTCGGACAAGGCGTCTTCCAGTTCGGTGGACAGCAGCCGCGTGCCCTCGGCGATCTCGTCGAAGAACGAGGCACCGTGCATCGCCAGATAGTCGGCGACGCGCTGCGCGCGCGAGCCCAGCGCGGCCTCGCCCTCGCCGTGCGGCGCCAGCCGCGTCCAGTGGGCGGCGGTGCGGCGCGGCAGCAGCAGGATGGGTGTGGCGCGCAGCGACTGGCCGGTGCCGCCGGCCGGCTTGGCGACCTTGGTGGCGGTCTTCGCGCGCGAGGCGCTGGATCCCCGCGTGCGTGGGGATGACGGCATCGCCGAGGCCGGGGCCCCAGGCGCCGGACGCAGGCGCGTCCACAGGGTGCGGCCAGCGCTGCACAGTTCGTCCAGCCACGAAGGTGCGTAGTCGCGCACCCGCGCCGTGAGCAGTTCGTGCTCCCAGACCGAGGCCTGTGCCTCGTAGCCTTCCAGCTGCGCCAGGACGCCGGCCAGGGCCTCGGGGCCGGCCACGCGCGACTCGGCATCCAGATGCTGCCAGCGGAACAGGAAGCGCGCGTAGTCGCGCGCCGGGACCGGCTCGATCTCGCGCCGCAGCCGGCCCAGCGTGTAGCGGTGGATGCGCGCCAGCAGGTGGCGCTCGCACCACTCGTCCTGCGCGGCGCCGGGCGTGAAGCGGCCGGCGATGACGAAGCCATCGGACTGCAGGGCCAGCAGGCCGGCCTGCACCTCAGTCAGCGGCAGCTGCAGGTCCGCCGCGATCACGGCCGCCGGCAGCGGGCCGAATCCGGACAGGCGTGCGCGCAGCAGCTCGCGCAAGGCCGGCTCGGGCTGCCAGTCCTCCACTTCGTAGCCGCGCGGCGCGGCGATGGCCGGCTCGGGAACGGCGCCGGCGTAGAGCGGGCCGAACTGGGCTAGGCGCTCGGCGGCGATCCACAGCCCCGGCGCGCCCTGCGCATCGACCAGCCGCGCGGCGCGGCCGGCCTGCGCCAGCTGCTGCAGCCAGCCTGCCCAGCCGGCGTTGGCATGGATTTCCGCCGGCGTCAGCACGCCCAGGCCGCTCAAGGCCTCGTGCAGTTCGTCGGCGTCGCGCGCCTGCGGCCAGGCCTCGGCGCGCACGGCGGCGATGGCTTCGGGGTCGAGCCGGCCCAGATCGTCGGCCGTTTCCGGGTCGCCGTAGCGGCGCGACTGCACAGCCTGGGTGCGGCGCTCCTCCAACGGCGCGTCGTCGAGGAAGGCGTAGGGCCGCGCGTTGAGCGCCTCGGCCGCCAGCGGCGAGGGGCCGGTCAGATCGCGCGCCAGCAGGCGCACCTGGCCGCTTTCCATGCGCCGCAGCAGCGCCAGCCAGCCTTGCGCGTCCATCGCCTCATGCAGGCAATCCTCCAGCGTCTGCGCGACCAGCGGATGGTCGGGGACTTCGCGTTCGCCGACGATGTTCTCCAGGCAGGCGACCTGGTCGGGGAATACCGTGGCGAGGAGATCCTCGGACTTCATGCGCTGCAGCTGCGGCGCGGTCCGGCGGCCGCCGGTGAAGCGCGGCAGCGCCAGCGCGTTGGTCGCGTTCCAGCGCCAGCGCACGCCGAACAGCGGCGCATCCAGCAAGGCCCGCACCAGCACCTCCAGCGCGCTGCCGGACTTGAGGTAGTGCCAGACCTCCTCCAGCGGGAAGCTGTGGCTGGTGGACAGGGACAGCACGATGGCGTCCTCGGTCGCTGCCGCCTGCAGCTCGAAGTTGAAGGTGCGGCAGAAGCGCTTGCGCAGCGCCAGGCCCCAGGCGCGGTTGAGCCGGCTGCCGTACGGGCTGTGGATGACCAGCTGGGTGCCGCCGCTGCCGTCGAAGAAGCGCTCCATCACCAGCTGCTGCTGGGTCGGCAGCGCGCCCAGCGCGGTCGCCGCGGCGACCAGGTAATCGGCGATCTGCCGCGCTGCCTCGGCGTCGAGCCGCAGCTGCGTGCGCAGCAGCGCGAGCACGGCCTCGCGTCCGCCCCGCTCGGCCGCTTCACCCACCTCCGCGCGCAGGCGCGAGACCGCCTGCGACAGTTCGTCGGTGCGGCCCGGCGCCTCGCCCAGCCAGAACGGGATATTGGGCGCGGCGCCGCGCGCATCCTCCACCCGCACCCGGCCCGGCTCCACACGCAGGATGCGATAGCTGGTATTGCCCAGCTGGAACACGTCGCCGGCCAGGCTCTCGACCGCGAAGTCCTCGTTGACCGTACCGATGGTCTGCGCCTGCGGTTCCAGCAGCACGCTGTAGTCGCCGGTCTCGGGGATGGTGCCGCCGCTGGTCAGGGCCGTCATGCGCGCGCCGCGGCGCTGGCGCAGGCGGCCGTTGACCGCATCGCGGTGCACGTAGCCGGCGCGCTGGCCGTTGCGGGTGGCGAAGCCCTCGGAGAGCATGCGCACCACCGCGTCGAATTCTTCGCGCGTCAGCCGCGCATACGGCCAGGCGCCACGCACTAGGTCGAACAAGGCGTCCTCGTCCCAGTCCTGGGTGGCGGTCTCGGCCACGATCTGCTGGGCCAGCACGTCGCGCGGCGCCTCGAGCAGATGCAGCGCGTCCAGTTCGCCGCGCTGCACGGCATCGAGCAGCGCGGCGCATTCGACCAGCTCATCGCGCGACTGCGGAAACAGCCGCGCCTTGGGCGTGCCGCCGACCGCATGGCCGGAGCGCCCGGCGCGCTGCAGGAAGGTGGCGATGGAGCGCGGCGAGCCGATCTGGCAGACCAGGTCCACATCGCCGATATCCAGGCCCAGCTCTAGCGAGGCGGTGGCCACCAGCACCTGCAGCTGGCCGGCCTTGAGGCGCTGTTCGGCCAGCAGCCGCGCCTCGCGCGCCAGGCTGCCGTGGTGCGCGGCCACCGCGTCCTTGCCCAGCAGCTCGCCCAGATGCCGGGTCACGCGCTCGGCCATGCGCCGGGTGTTGACGAACACCAGCGTGGTGCGGTGCTCCCGCACCAGGGCGGCGATGCGCTCGTGGATCTGCTGCAGCTGGTCGCCGGACAGCACCACCGACAGCGGCGTGGGCGGCAGCTCCAGCGCCAGAGCGCGCCGGCGCGTGTAGCCGATATCGACGATGGCGCAATCCGGCGTGTCGCCGTGCACATGGCGGCTGCCGACCAGGAAGCGTGCGACTTCCTCGATCGGCTTCTGCGTGGCCGACAGGCCCACGCGCACCGGTGGGGACTGGCACAGGTGGGCCAGGCGCTCCAGCGACAGCGCCAGGTGGCTGCCGCGCTTGCTGGCGGCGACCGCGTGGATCTCGTCGACGATGACGGTGCGCACGTGGCGCAGGGAGGCGCGTCCCGATTCGCTGCCCAGCAGCACGTACAGCGACTCGGGCGTGGTCACCAGCACATGCGGCGGCAGCTTGCGCGCTGCGGCGCGCTCGCGCTGCGGGGTGTCGCCGGTACGCACAGCGGTGCGGATGGCCACATCGGGCAGCGCCAGCGCGTGCAGTTCGGCGCGGATGCCGGCCAGCGGCGCTTCCAGGTTCAGATGGATGTCGTTGGACAGCGCCTTGAGCGGCGAGACGTACAGCACCCGGGTCTCGTCCGGCAGCGCGCCGCCGGCCGCCACGCCCTCGCGCACCAGCGCATCCAGCGCCGCCAGGAAGGCGGTCAGCGTCTTGCCCGACCCGGTCGGCGCGGCCACCAGCGTGTGCCGGCCGGACTGGATCGCCGGCCACGCCTTGACCTGGGCGTCCGTCGGCGACGGGAACGCCCCGGCGAACCAGCGCTGGACGGCGGGATGGAAGGACAAGGCGGGCATGGCGTTCGCACGGAAGCGTGAACCCAAGATGGGGACGTCCGGGGCCGCGGTCAACACGCCCGGAATGCCGGCCTGTGATGCGATGCAGGACGAGAAATGGGACCGATGCCTCGGAACCCCACGCAACGCAAAGACTTTCGCAACAGTCAGTTCGCGTTTTCTTTAGGTCCTCATCGATAGCGTCCTACGTGCTGCGCCCCGGCATCCCCCGACTGAGCGCGAACAGGAGCAAGATCGATGATGACGCTGAAACACGCCCACCCATCCCAGGAAGAAGAGCATCACCAGGACCCCCGCTGGTCACAGCACGTCACCGAAACCAGCCATTCGCTGGACCTCAAGCCCGGCGTCTTCGAGCAGGACGACCCGAAGGACATCGCCCACGCGCTGAAGCGTGCGGCCGAGGCCAGCACCCGGCGCAAGGCGCCGCCCTTCCGCTCGGCCATGTCGATGCTGGTCTTCTACATCAACCGCGCCGGCAGCACCCTGCCGCGGCAGCGGCTGGACATCCTGGAGCGCGCCAAGGACGAACTGCGGGCGCTCTACGGCAAGCCGCGCAAGGCGGCCGCCTGATCCAAAGCGGCGCGGGCGATCCGCAGCGCGGCGCCCGCCCTCCCCTTACTTGACGAACAGCCCCGCGTCTTCCGGCGCCAGATAGGGCGCGAGCACCTGCGCGGGCACGTCCACGGTCTGGGTGCCGTCCGAGTACGGCCCGACCTGATACGGCGGGAAGACGAACCGCAGCGCGGTGATCTTGCCGTCGGCATTCATCACCGGCTGGAACAGGCTGAAGTTCTCCAGCTTGGGCGCGGTGCCCTCGTCGATCATCTGGGTGGCCGACTGCAGCAGGCTGGCGCGGTCCTCCGGCGACATGCCGGGATCGTCGTTGCGCAGCGAGGCGGCGGTATGCAGCTGTTCGCGCACATAGCTGCTGACCGCCTCCAGGCCCTTGCCCTGCGTCAGCAGCGACTGGGTGGTGAGCAGCGTCTGCCGCTGCGGCAGCCAGGTGAAGCGCGCCACCAGCGGCTCGCCATGCGCCCCGCCGGTGTAGCGGCTGCCGTTGCCCGACACGGCCACCACCTCGGGCGTGTTGGCGACCATGTCGAAGGCCAGCGACAGCTCGTACGGCGCCGTCGGCTTCTCCTGACCGAGGTCGTTCACCGCCTCCATCAGCCCCTGTCGCGCGGCGCCGGCGTAATCGCCGACGGCCTTGGCCAGGCCCGGGTACTGGTTGATCTGCGGCGGATAGCTGATGCCGATGACATAGCGCGGGTCGGCTTCGGCCACGTCGGCCAGCGCGGCCTGGGCCGGCGGCGCCGAGGCGGCAGGCGCGGTGCTGGCGGGCGCCGTGCCGTTGGCCGGCGCGCTGGTCTGGGGCGGTGTCGACGACGGGCTGCATGCGGCCAGCAGGCCCGCCACCAGCAGTGCGGGGACGATGGTCTTTCCTGTACCCATGGAAGTCATTCCTTCTTGCAAAAAACGGCAGGAGTGTAGCGGCGCGCGGGCCTGCGGGGCGGGCCTTCAGGCCCGCAGATCGGCGTACTCGGGATGGCGCTGCAGGAAGTCCGCGCTGTAGCTGCACACCGGGACGACCTTCAGGCCCTCGTTCCGGGCCAGGTCCAGCGCCGCGCGCACCAGCTCGCTGGCCAGGCCGCGATTGCGCAGCGCGTCGGGTACGAAGGTGTGAGTGATGACCATCTGCGCCCCGTGGCGGCGGTACTCCAACTCGGCCTGCTGGCCGTCCTTGTCCAGGAAGAACTTGCCGGCGGCGGGATCATGTTGGACGTCGGGCACGGGGCGCTGACCTTGGCTGAGAGGACGCACAGCCTGCCACGCCCGGCGTGAGACCGGCGCATGGCAGGGTCTGACCCAGCGCGTCACTTTCGCGCCGCCTGGAAGGCGGATGCCGCCCCGTGACGCCCCGCCACGCGGCGTCGAATTTTGGCACGGAAGCTGCATATGCAGTCCCCACGAACCAAGCGACGAATCAGCTAGGGGGACGTGCGATGAGTCAGATCGAAGAGGCGGGCAGCGTGGCGGGCGTGTCGTCCAGCGATTTCACCCTGCTCGAAGGCCTGTACCAGCTTTCCGTGAATGGCAATACCCAGGATTGGGAGTTCGAGCGGCTCAACAATGCCGTGTACGAGCGCCTGCTCTCGTCCTATGGCAGCGACGATGTTCCGTTCGATCAAAGCAAGAGCGCGCTGGCAGGGTCCTGACCAGCCGCGCCACCGGATTCGCGTTTCACCATTGGAAACGGGCAACGGGGGTTGCCCGTTTTTTTGTGCTTTTCCGGGGCGCGTGGCCGGTCAGCACGAGTCTGAACAGGCTTCCCCAACCGCCTCGACCCAGCCGAGTGCTGACCCTCGGCCAGCCCCCTGGCCGATTCTTGGGATGGCCCGAGGCTCGCGCCTCAGCGGGAGCCTCCTTCGGTGAAACCCTGCTTCTGTGGGAGCAACTGTCTCTCGGATCAAGCCGCAGCCTCCTTGTAGAGCGGAGCTTGTGGCAATCCCATCTCGGGGACTCCGCTGGGGCTTGCCGATGATCCGGTCGAAAAGCAGCGGAGCAAGCTCCGCTCTACAAGTGGACGCCCTGCCGAACAAGGCTTGCGACCCGAAAGATCAGGACTTCTTCAACACGAAGCCCCTGCACTCGACGCGCGCGGCAGCGGGCGGCGCTGTCACTTCGCCTTGCCCGGGACCGCTGTTACTTGGCCTTGCCCTGATTGGCCACCGCCTCGGCGGCGCGCTTGGCCGCCTCCGGGTCGCCCAGGTAGCGGAAGGACTTGACCTGCAACTGGTCGTCCAGCTCGAACAGCAGCGGGATGCCGGTAGGGATGTTGAGCTCCAGGATCTCTTCCTTGCTTACATGGTTGAGGTACTTGTACAGCGCGCGTAGCGAGTTGCCGTGCGCGGTCACCAGCACCGTCTTGCCGTCCTTGAGCGCCGGCGCGATGGCGTCGTGCCAGTACGGCAGCACCCGCTCCAGCGTGGTGGCCAGCGACTCGGTCGCCGGCAGCGCATTGCGGTCGAGCATGGCGTAGCGCCGGTCCTGCGCCGGATGGCCCGGATCGGCCGCTTCCATCGGCGGCGGCGGGATGTCGTAGGAGCGGCGCCAGATCTTGACCTGCTCCTCGCCGTGCTTGGCCGCCGTCTCGGCCTTGTCCAAGCCCTGCAGCGCGCCGTAGTGACGCTCGTTCAGGCGCCAGCTCTTGTGCACCGGCAGCCAGTCCTGGTCCATCTCCTTCAGCGCACCCTGCAGCGTGTGGATCGCACGCTTGAGCACCGAGGTGTAGGCCACGTCGAACTTCAGGCCCTCGTCCTTCATCAGCTTGCCGGCCGCGGCCGCCTCGGCGCGGCCCTGCTCGGTCAGATCCACGTCGACCCAGCCGGTGAACCGGTTGGACAGGTTCCACTCGCTCTGGCCGTGGCGCAGCAGGACTAGGGTTCGGCTCACTGGGTCGTTCTCCGCGAAGCTGTCAGGGGGGCGCCGATTGTACGGCCAGCGCAGGGCGGCTACAGGCGCGGGCGGCTCAGCTCGGCCAGGAAGTGCTGCAGCACCTGCGGCTCCATGATCAGCATGAACATGATCCCGTAGGCCGCCCCGGCCAGATGCGCGCTGTGGTTGACCCGATCGCCACCGCGGCGGTCCATCCAGATGCTGTAGACCACGTAGAGCACGGCGAACAGGATGGCCGGCATCGGGATCACGAACACCAGAATCTGCGACCACGGCGCCAGCAGGATGAAGGCGAACAGCACCGCCGACACCGCCCCCGAGGCGCCCAGGCTGAAGTAGTTGGGGTCCTTCTGGTGCTTCAGATAGGTCGGCAGGATCGCCATCACCAGCGCCGACAGATAGAACAGCGGATACGCCCACCAGGTGCCGGTCTGCTGTTCCATGAAGCCCTCGATCTGCCGACCGAAGAAGAACAGCGTGAGCATGTTGAAGAACAGGTGCATGAAGTCGGCATGGATGAAGCCATGCGTGATCAGCCGGTCGTACTGGTGAAGCTTGTCGATGGCCGGCGGCCACAGGATCAGGCGGTCGGCGACGCGGCGGTTGTTCAAGGCCAGCAGCGAGACGACCACGGTGATGGCGATGAGGATCAGGGTGATCATGCGGTTCCTGTAAGCGGGACGAAGGCGCGCGCGGGTCAGGCGGCCCGGTAATTGTCCTGCATCGGATAGCGCCGTGCGTAGCCGGCGAAGGCCATCGCGGCCAGGAAGGCGAACCCGGCGAAGAAGAACATCAGGAAGGCCGCCTCGCTCAGGCCCGTATCGCCGATGTGCGCCGTCACCGTGGCGTTGCGCACGCCGGCGTTGGTCAGCAGCACCCACAGGCTGCCGAAGGTGGTGGCCAGGTACCAGAAGGCCATGATCACGCCCTTCATCGCCACCGGCGCCTGGCTGTAGGCGAACTCCAGCGCCGTGGCCGAGACCAGCACCTCGCCCAGGGTCAGCAGCGCATAGGGCAGCGTCTGCCAGGCCAGCGACACCGGGCGGCCGCCATCCAGCGCCAGCTGCAGCAGTCCAGCCACCACCCAGGCCACGCCGGCCAGGGCGATGCCCGCGCCCATGCGCCGCAGCGGCGTGGGATCGATGCCAATCCGGCGCAGCAGCGGATACAGCACCAGCGCATTGAACGGGATCAGCAGCATCACCAGCAGCGGATTGAGCGCCTGCATCTGCGCGGCGTCCTTGACCAGCCAGCTCGGCCACCACGCCAGGTGATGCGGGATCTGCATGGCCTGTCCCTGCAGCACCCAGGTCGAGGCTTTCTGGTCGAACAGCGAGAAGAACGGCGTGGTCAGCGCGAACACGATCAGGATGCGCAGCACCGCGCGCACGCCATCGACCGCCGCATCGGGATGAATGCCCCGCGCGCGCTCCAGCTGCAGCGAGGCCCCGGCCCCGCCGAAGGCGATCACCAGCCCCAACGCCAGGCACGCGGCCGCCACGAAGCCCAGCACCGGCGTGGCCGCCAGCGCGCCCACGGCCAGCACCGCACCCAGCACCGCCAGGGCCAGCCCGGGCCTGCCCTGCCCCGGCACGCGCGCCAACAGCGCGCTGCGCACCACCTTGAGGAAGGCGTGCGGGTCGGACGCCGCCGGCGGCACGTGCACGTAGCGATGCCGGCCCAGCCAGAACACGAGCGTGGCGATCAGCATCAGCGCCCCCGGCACGCCGAAGGCCACCGCCGGCCCATGGCTGCGCAGCAGGATCGGCGCCGCCAGGGAGGCGAAGAACGAGCCGAAGTTGATGATCCAGTAGAAGGCGTCGAACACCTTGCGCGCCAGATGCTTGTTGGACTGGTCGAACTGGTCGCCGACGAAGGACACCACCAGCGGCTTGATCCCGCCCGAGCCCAGCGCGATCAGGAACAGCCCTGTGTAGAAGCCGTGCCGGTCGTGCTCGAAGATCGCCAGGCACGCGTGTCCGGCGCAATAGATCAGCGAGAACCACAGCACGGTGTTGTACTTGCCGAAATAGCGGTCGGCCAGCCAGCCGCCCAGCAGCGGAAAGAAATACACCCCGATCACGAAGCTGTGGAACACGTCCTTGGCCATCGCCCCGCGATCGGCTTCCGGCGCATGCAGCAGCAGGGTGCCGACCAGGAACGAGGTCAGGATGTTGCGCATCCCGTAGAAGCTGAAGCGCTCGCAGCCTTCGTTGCCGATGATGAAGGGGATCTGGCGCGGCAGGCGGGCCGCGGACGAGGTGGCGTGCATGGGAACTCGACGGCAAAAAATCGTGCGCCAGCTTAGCGAGCGCTCCGGCGCGCTTGGCTGACCACCCTGTCAGACCCTCCCCACCCGCGCGCGCGGGCCGTCGCGCGCGGGATCGCTGGCATGATGGCCGCCCCTTATACCAACCGTGCCCGTCCCGATGCGCCTGTGCCCCGCCCTGCTCGCCTGTCTGCTGTTGAGTCTCCTGGCGCCGGTCGCCGCCGCGTCCAGCGAGGCGGCGTTGGTCAGCGTCTCCGAGGCCTCGGGCTTCACCAGGACCGGCCGCTACGAGGAAGTGGGGCGCCTGTGCGCCGCCTTCGCCGCGCGCTGGCCGCAGGCGGTGCGCTGCTTCGACTTCGGCACCACGCCCGAAGGCCGGCCGCTGCACGCCATGGCCATCTCCACCAGCGGCGCGCTCGATCCCGCCGCGGCCCGCGCCCGCGGCCTGCCGGTGGTGCTGATCCAGGGCGGCATCCATCCCGGCGAGATCGATGGCAAGGACGCCGGCTTCTTGGTCGCCCGCCAGCTGCTGGAGGGCAAGCGCGCCAAGGGCACGCTGGACAAGGTGGTCTGGCTGTTCGTACCGGTATTCAACGCCGACGGGCACGAGCGCTTCGGCCCCTGGAACCGTCCCAACCAGCGCGGCCCGGAAGAAATGGGCTTCCGCGCCACCGCGCAGAACCTCAACCTCAACCGCGACTACATGAAGGCCGACGCGCCGGAGATGCAGGCGATGCTGGCCCTGGTCGACGCCTGGGACCCGCTGATCGCCATGGACCTGCACGTCACCGACGGGGCCAAGTTCCGCCACGACATCTCGGTGCAGGTCGAGCCCTCGCACGAGGGCGATGCCACCCTGCAGCGCGACGGCCAGGCACTGCGCGCGGCGATGATCGCGCAGCTGGACCGCCAGGGCTCGCACGCCCTGCCGTTCTATCCCTCGCTGGCCGAGAACGACAATCCGGCGGCCGGGTTTGCCGACGAGATCTATCCGCCGCGCTTCTCGCACGGCTACTTCCAACTGCGCAACCGCTTCGGCGTGCTGGTGGAGACGCACTCGTGGCTGCGCTATCCGCAGCGCGTGGCGATCACCGGCAACGCCATCGTCGCCGTGCTGCAGCAGGCCGCCGCGCACGGCGCGGCCTGGCGCGGCGATGCGGCCGCGGCCGATGAGGCGGCCACCCGGCTCGGCGGCCAGCCGCAGGTGCTGGACTGGAAGGCCAACGACACCCCGCGCACGATCGACTTCCTCGGCTATGCCTATACGCGCACGCCCTCGGAGGTCTCCGGCGGGCTGATGACGCGCTACGACGAAGCCACCCCGCAGGTCTGGCACATCCCGCTGCGCGACACCATGGAGCCGGCGGTGACCACCACCGCGCCGCGCGCCGGCTACCTGGTGCCGGTCGCCTGGGCGCCGATGGTCGAGCCGCGCCTGCGCGCGCACGGGCTGCAGTACCGCCGCCTCGACGCGCCGCTGGATGCGCCGGCGCAGGCCTACCGCGCCACGCGCATCGACTTCGACAAGACCTCCACCGAGGGCCACCAGCGCCTCAAGCTCGCCGGCGCCTGGGCCGACGAATCCGCGCAGCTGCCGGCCGGCAGCCTGTTCGTGCCCATCGCCCAACCGCGCGCGCGGCTGGTGGTGGCGCTGCTGGACCCGGACGCGCCGGACTCGCTGCTGCAGTGGGGCCTGTTCAACGCCGCGTTCGAGCGCAAGGAATACATGGAGAGCTATGTGGCCGAGGACGTGGCGCGGCAGATGCTGCGCGATCCGCAGGTCAAGGCGGCCTTCGAGCAGCGGCTAAAGGACGATCCGGCCTTCGCCACCAGCCCGCGCGCGCGGCTGGAGTTCTTCGCCCGCCGGCACCCGTCCTGGGATACGCGCTACGGCCTGTATCCGGTGCTGCGCACCGACCAGACGCCGCGCTGATCGGGCGCCGCGCGGGCGGATTGGAGGCCGCCGCGAAGACGTGAATATCCGTGGCCAGACGCCGCCTTGGTTTACAAGCCGGGGCGCTGCGACCAAACTGCCGGCTCCAAGCTGAATGGGGAAGGGCATGTCGGGTCGGGGACCGCGCCCACAAGGATTCTGGCAGGGACGTGGACGGCTGCTGCTGGTCGCTGTGGCGATCGCCGCGGTCGCCTGGCAGGCCACGCGCGCGCCGCGGCCTGCCACCGAAAGCACACCGGCGCCGATCGCCACCACGGCCTCCGGCGCGGCGGCGCGGGCCGACGCCCTGCCCGCCTTCCTGCCGCCCGAGGCGCGCGACACCCTGGCGCTGATCGCCCGCGGCGGGCCCTTCCCGTACCCGCAGGACGGCACGGTCTTCGGCAACTACGAGGGACGCCTGCCCGCCCAGCCGCGCGGCTGGTATCACGAGTACACGGTGCGCATGCCCGGCGCGCCCAACCGCGGCGCGCGCCGGATCATCACCGGTGGCACACCGCCGCGCGCGTACTGGTACAACGCCGACCATTACGAGAGCTTCCGCTCGTTCCAGGTGCCGCGTCCATGAACGCCGATCAGGATCCGCATCTGGAGGACGCCAGCCGCGCCGGCGTGTATTTCGTCGGCATGCAGGACCTGGACGTGCTGGCCGCCTACGCCTTCAGCGCGCGCCTGGTGCTGCGGCGGATCGACCTGCTCGGCGTGCGCGACAAGCAGACCCTGCTGCTGCGCATCGCCGTGGCGCTGGACTTTCCCCTGGGCACCGGACGCAACTGGGATGGCCTGCTGGACGGCCTGCGCGACCTGAGCTGGCTGCCCGGCGCCGGCTACGTGCTGCTGCTGGAAAGCGCCGGCGAGCTGCATGCGCGCAACGAGGCCGACTTCGACACGCTGGTCTCGGTGCTGGACCAGGCGCAGCTGGCCTGGCGCGAACGCGGCCTGCCGTTCTGGGCGTTCCTGGCGCTGCGCGACAAGGACATGGACGCGCTCGAGGATTAGCGCGGGCGATGCGCTGCGCTGGACGGCCAAGCCTTCAAAGCGCCGCCAGAACCGCGAGCCGCACGGTGCGCCATGCGATCATGGTGCATGGATGATTTCTCGACACTGCCGCTGAGCGACGCGCTGCGGCGCGGCCTCGACGCCGCCGGCTACACCCGCCCCACCGAGATCCAGGCGCGCGCGCTGCCGGCCGTTCTCGACGGGCGCGACCTCATCGCCCAGGCGCCGACCGGCAGCGGCAAGACCGCCGCCTTCGCCTTGGGGCTGCTGGCGCGGGTGGACACCGGCCTGGTCAAGACCCAGGCGCTGGTGCTGTGCCCCACGCGCGAGTTGGCCGACCAGGTCGCCCGCGCCGTGCGTCGCCTGGCCGTCGGCCTGCCCAATCTGAAGGTCTCGCTGCTGTGCGGCGGCATGGCGCTGGAGCCGCAGCTGGCCTCGCTCGAGCACGACCCGCACGTGGTGGTCGGCACGCCCGGCCGCGTGCAGGAGCTGATGCGCAAGAAGGCCCTGCATCTGAACGGCGTGCGCGTGCTGGTGCTGGACGAGGGCGACCGCATGCTGGACATGGGCTTCGAGGACCAGATCCGCGAGATCGTCGGTCGCACGCCCAGGACCCGGCAGAGCCTGCTGTTCTCGGCCACCTGGCCCGAGGCGATCCGCGGCATCGCCCAAGACATGCTGCGCGAGCCGCTCGAAGTGGCCGCAGGCCAGACCGCCGCCGCCGCGCCGGACATCCTGCAGCGCTTCTGCGAGGTCGAACCCGCCCTGCGGCAGAAGGCCCTGGCCGGCCTGCTGCTGGCGCAGCGCGTGGAGCCGGCCGTGGTGTTCTGCAATACGCGCAAGGACGTGGACGAGGTGGCCAACTCGCTGCAGGGCTACGGCTTCTCGGCGCTGGCCCTGCACGGCGACCTGGAGCAGCGCGATCGCGAAGAGGTCCTGGTGCGCTTCGCCGGCGGCAGCTGCAATGTGCTGGCGGCCAGCGATGTGGCCGCGCGCGGCCTGGACGTGGAAGAACTGGCCGCGGTGTTCAACTACGAACTGCCGACCGACACCGACACCTACACCCACCGCATCGGCCGCACCGCGCGCGCCGGGCGCAGCGGCCTGGCCTTCAGCCTGGTCGCCCCGCGCGAACTGCCCCGGGCGCGGATGCTCGAGGAACTCACCGGCGCGCCGCTGGAATGGATGAAGACCCCGCTGGCCACCGGCCGCCCGGCGCAGCCGCCGCGCGCGCCGTTCGCCACCCTGCGCGTGGACGGCGGCAAGAAGGACAAGCTGCGTCCCGGCGACCTGCTCGGCGCCCTGACCGGCGACGCCGGCCTGCCCGGCAGCGCGATCGGCAAGATCATGATCGGCCCGGTGCGCAGCTATGTCGCCGTGCAGGCCGGCCAGGCCGACAAGGCCGTGGCGCGCCTGTCGGCCGGCAAGATCAAGGGCCGCAGCTTCCGCGTGCGCAAGCTTTGAGCATGGGGCCGGCGCTTACGACGCCGGCCGCAGCTGCAGCGCGATCCAGGCGCCCAGCGCGACCAGCACCAGCCCACCGGCCAGGCTGACCCCGAGGTTGGCGAAGGCCACCATGCCGCGCCCCGTGCGCGCCAGCATCAGGCTTTCCATCATCAGCGAGGAGAAGGTGGTCAGCCCGCCCAGGATGCCGACCACCAGGAACGCGCGCAGGTACAGCGCCGAGGGCCCGCGGTTCTCCAGCCACACCAGCAGGAAGCCGCCGACCAGCGAGCCGATGAAGTTGGCCGCCAGCGTGCCGTAGGGGAAGCCGCTGCCGAACTGGCGCAGCATCTGACCGCCGATCCAGAAGCGCAGGCCCGCGCCCAGCGCACCGCCGCCCATCACCAGCGCCAGCTGCTGCCACCACAGGGAAGGATTCATGCCGCACCTCGCGAGGTGCGCATCGACAGGACAAGACAGGGGTGTAAGGCGTGTTGCGGCATGACGGTCTCCGAAGGATCGATGCCGGGGCACGCACCTGCCACCCCGGCGTGGGGTTGGGCAGGCATCATCAGCACGACGGTCGCGCCGCCGGCGGTTCGAGGAGGAATGCCATCTCCTGTGGGCCGCGACGATAGCCGCTTCAGCGCGCCTTGTCAGCCCGCGCCTGGGCGCGCGCCGCGCGCAAGGCATCGAGCTTCTGCTTGAGCTTGATCTCCAGCCCGCGCTCGACCGGCTGGTAGTAGATGCGCTCGCCCATCGCGTCGGGGAAGCCGGTCTGGTCCAAGGCGATGCCGCCCTCGGCGTCGTGGTCGTACTGATAGCCCTGGCCGTAGCCCAGGCCTTTCATCAGCTTGGTCGGCGCGTTGCGCAGGTGCATCGGCACCTCCTGGGTGCCGGTTTCGCGGACCTCGGCCTTGGCCTGGTTGAAGGCGGCATAGCCGGCGTTGGACTTGGCGGTGGAGGCCAGGTACAGCACCAGCTGGGCCAGTGCGAGCTCCCCTTCCGGGCTGCCCAGACGCTCGTAGATGTCCCAGGCCTCCAGCGCCATCTGCTGGGCGCGCGGATCGGCCAGGCCGATATCCTCGATCGCCATGCGCGTGAGCCGGCGCGCCAGATACGCCCGGTCGCAGCCGCCATCGAGCATGCGCGTAAGCCAGTATAGGGCCGAATCCGGATTGGAGCTGCGCACCGACTTGTGCAGCGCCGAGATCTGGTCGTAGAACTGCTCGCCGCCCTTGTCGAAACGCCGCGTGCGGTCGGCCAGCACCTGCACCAGGGTGGCCTCGGTGACCTGGCCGCCCTCGTCCACCGCCAGCTCGGCGGCGATCTCCAGCAGGGTCAGCGCGCGGCGCACGTCGCCATCGGCCGCCCCGGCGATCTGCATCAGCGCCTCATCGGAGACCTCCAGCCCCTGCCCGCCCAGCCCGCGCTCGCTGTCTTCCAGCGCATGGCGCAGCGCCTGGGCGATGTCGGCTGGCGAGACCGCCTCCATCACGTGCACGCGGCAGCGCGAGAGCAGCGCCGAGTTCAGCTCGAAGGACGGGTTCTCGGTGGTCGCCCCGACGAACAGGATCGTGCCGCGCTCGATATGCGGCAGGAACGCATCCTGCTGGCCCTTGTTGAAGCGGTGCACCTCGTCGACGAACAGCACCGTGCGCCGCCCCTGGGCGAAGCGGTGCGCAGCCTCGGCCAGCACCTGGCGCACCTCCGGCAGGCCGGAGAGCACGGCGGAGATCGCCTTGAACTCCGCATCGGCGTACTGCGCCAGCAGCAGCGACAGCGTGGTCTTGCCGCAGCCCGGCGGCCCCCACAGGATCATCGAATGCACGCGCCCGGACTCGACCGCGCGGCGCAGCGCCGTGCCCGGCGCGAGCAGGCGACGCTGGCCGACCATCTCGTCGAGCGTGCGCGGGCGCATGCGCTCGGCCAGCGGCTGTAGCGCGCTGCGATCGACGCTCAGCAGATCGTCGGTGGGAGGCTGGGAAGTGCGGGTGCGGGCCACACCGCCATTGTAGGCGGTGCGCGCCCAGGCGTCGTCGCGGCGGCCTTACTGCGCCGCGCCGACCACGTCCACGCCAGCGGCCGGCTTGTAGCTGAAGGTGCCGGCGGCGAAGGCCGGGTTGCGCTTCCAGCCGCTGAACTCCACCTCGGTGCGCTGGCCGACCGCGTCGGTCACCTTCATGCGCTTGAGCTGGCCGTTGGCGAAGCCCAGCTCGGCCACCTCGAAGCCGCTGGTCGCATCATCCCGCTTGGGCGTCAGCGTCATCCACTCCAGGCCTTGCGCGGCCGGGGCCTGGGAGACGTCGAACTTGGCGTCCAGCTCCTTGGGCTTGAGCAGCGCGGCCAGCGGACTGCTCTGCGCCTCGCTGCCCTGATCGCGCACCGTGGCCTGCTGCAGGTCCGGCTCGTAGATCCAGACCTTCCTGCCGTCGGCCACGATCAGCTGCTCATAGGGCTTGGCGTACTCCCAGCGGAACAGGTCCGGCGTGGCCAGCGCCACGCGGCCGCTGGAGCGCTCCTTCACCGCGCCGTTGGCGTTGTAGACGGTCTGGCTGAACTGCCCGTCCAGGCCTTTGAGGCCATTGGTGAAGGCGACCAGCTCGGCGCGCGCGTCGGCCAGCGCGGTGCCGGCCAGCAGCGCCGTGCCCAGCACGGCCAATCTCAGCATGCGGATCATGCAAAACCCCTGATGTCGTGATGCGGCAAGTGTGACGCGTCGAATCTGAATCGGCGGGCCATGGCAGCTGCCGCGAACGGGCGGGATCCGGCTGCAGGCCCGCGCGCGGCAGGCGAGGCAGCCTCGACGATCCAGCGAAGGATGGCCGTGCGGCGTTACGCCGCTCAGCCGAGGTTCCCCGCCGCTTCAGCGCGGCGGCGGCGCCAGGACGCTGCGGTCGCCGTTGTGCTCGGGCGCACTGACCACGCCGGCCGCTTCCATCGCCTCGACCAGGCGCGCGGCCCGGTTGTAACCGATCTTCAGGCGACGCTGCACGCCGGAAATCGAGGCGCGGCGCGTCTCGGTGACGATCTGCACCGCCTGGTCGTAGAGCGGATCGGCCTCCGGATCGTCGCTGCCGGCCGTTTCGGGCAGGCCGGTCGCGCCGACCACCACGCCATCGCCCATGGTCTGCACTTCTTCCAGTACGCCTTCGATGTAGTCCACCGGGCCGCTAGCCTTGAGGTGCTCGACCACGCGGTGCACCTCCTCGTCGGAGACGAAGGCGCCGTGCACGCGGTCCGGCATGGCCGTGCCCGGCGGCAGGTAGAGCATGTCGCCATGGCCCAGCAGGGTCTCGGCGCCGGACTGGTCCAGGATGGTGCGCGAGTCGATCTTGGAGCTGACCTGGAAGGCGATGCGGGTCGGGATGTTGGCCTTGATCAGGCCGGTGATCACGTCCACCGAGGGGCGCTGGGTGGCCAGGATCAGGTGGATGCCGGCCGCGCGCGCCTTCTGCGCCAGGCGGGCGATGAGTTCCTCGACCTTCTTGCCGACGATCATCATCATGTCGGCGAATTCGTCGATGAAGATCACGATGAACGGCAGCGTGTCCAGCTGCCGCGGCATCTCGTCCAGGTCCGGATTGGGCTTGAACAGCGGATCCATCAGCGGCTGGCCGGCGTCCTGGGCGTCCTTGACCTTCTTGTTGAAGCCGGCCAGGTTGCGCACGCCCACCGCGCTCATCAGCTTGTAGCGGCGCTCCATCTCGGCCACGCACCAGCGCAGGCCGTTGGCGGCCTCCTTCATGTCGGTGACCACCGGCGCCAGCAGGTGCGGGATGCCCTCATAGACGCTCAGTTCCAGCATCTTCGGGTCGATCATCAGCATGCGCAGCTCTTTCGGGCTGGCCTTGTAGAGCAGGCTCAGCACCATGGCGTTGACCGCCACCGACTTGCCCGAACCGGTGGTACCGGCCACCAGCAGGTGGGGCATGCGCGCCAGGTCGGCCACGGTCGGCTGGCCGGCGATGCCCTTGCCCAGGGCCAGGGTCAGCGGGCTGGCCGACTTGTCGTATTCCTTGGAGCGCAGCAACTCGGAGAGATAGATCATCTCGCGGCTGGTGTTGGGGATCTCCAGGCCGATCACCGACTTGCCCGGGATCACGTCGACCACGCGCACCGCCTTGACCGACAGGCCGCGGGCGATGTCCTTGTCCAGCGAGGAGATCTGGCTGACCTTCACTCCCGGCGCCGGCTCCAGCTCGAAGCGGGTGATCACCGGGCCCGGATAGGCGCCGACCACCTGCACGTCGATGCGGAAGTCCTTGAGCTTGAACTCGATCTGCCGCGAGAGCACTTCCAGCGTCTCTTCCGAATAGCCCTTGGCCTGCGGCTTGGGATCGTCCAGCAGGGCCAGCGGCGGCAGGCCGTCGGCCGTGCCGCCGGTGCCGTGGAACAGCGGGATCTGGGTCTCGCGCTTGGCGCGCTCGCTCTTTTCCACCACCGGCGCGGCCGGCGGCTCGATCTTCACCGGCTCGCGCTTGGCGCGCACCTCGGCGTCGGCCTTGCGCACTTCCTGGCGCTGCTCGCGCAGGGTGCGGGTCTGCTGCCAGTCCTCGGCCTGCTTGCTGCCGCGGCGCAGCAGGTCCGGCAGCGCCGACACGCCCTGCCCGATCCGCTCCATCACCGCGAACCACGACAGCCCGGTCGCCAGGGTCACCGAGACCAGGAACAGCACCAGCAGGAACAGGTTGCCGCCCAGCGCGCCGAACAGCATCTCCAGCGAGCGCCCGACCAGGCGCCCGAGGATGCCGCCGGGCCCGTTGGCGATGTCCACCGCCGAGATGTGGCGCACGTACAGCAGGCCCGAGGCCGAGATCAGGAATCCGACCATGCCCACCAGGCGCAGCGCCGGGCCCAGGTCGGACTCGCCATCGCCGTCCTTGTCCATGCCGAACAGCGCGATCCAGGCGATCGCGCCCAGGATGATCGGCAGCAGGAAGGCCACATAGCCGAAGAAGCCCAGCAGCAGGTCGGCCACGGTCGCGCCGACCCGGCCGCCGACGTTGTGGACCTGCCCGGTCACGCTGACCGACTGGGTCCAGCTGGGGTCGCTGGGCGAATAGGTGAACAGGCAGGCCAGCAGGTACAGCAGCACCGGCGCGATCACGATCAGCGCCAGGTCGCGCCACAGGCGCTGACGACGGGGATTGGGCGGCGTGGACGGCTTGGTGCGACGCGCCGCGGGTGCGCCTTTGGATTTGCCGCGTTCCGGGAGCGCTTTTGCCACCTTGGGATCCGACCTCAGAAATATCGTGTTAGTGCTTGATACTAAACGAATCGACTCCGGAATTCAGCGCCGCCTCTGAGCGCGGCGGCCCTGGCGCCCGGATCGGCGCCCGCAGGCATCCTTCGAGGGCCGCGGCCCCGGTGCATTCCATCGGCGCGCCTTGATTCGCCCCCGCCCCGCCGTCACCCTATGTGCGGTCCGCAGCACGCCCGATGACACCGGCTTGCGCGCTTTTCAGCCCACTTTTTCGAGTATACATGAGCACTTCCAAGCACAGCCGCCTGCTGATCCTGGGCTCCGGCCCGGCAGGCTGGACGGCCGCGGTCTACGCCGCGCGCGCCAATCTCAAGCCCGTGGTCGTGACCGGCCTGCAGCAGGGCGGCCAGCTGATGACCACCACCGAGGTGGACAACTGGCCGGGCGACGCCCATGGGCTGATGGGCCCGGACCTGATGGCGCGCATGCAGGCCCATGCCGAGCGCTTCGAGACCGAGGTCATCTTCGACCACATCCACACCGCCGACCTGTCCCAGTGCCCGTTCAAGCTGTCCGGCGACAGCCACGAGTACACCTGCGACGCGCTGATCATCGCCACCGGCGCCACGGCCAAGTACCTGGGGCTGGAATCGGAGGAGGCCTTCAAGGGCCGCGGCGTGTCGGCCTGCGCGACCTGCGATGGGTTCTTCTACCGCGAGCAGGACGTGGCCGTGGTCGGCGGCGGCAACACCGCCGTGGAAGAGGCGCTGTACCTGTCCAACATCGCCAACAAGGTCTACCTGGTCCACCGCCGCGACACCTTGCGCGCGGAGAAGATCATGCAGGACAAGCTGCAGGCCAAGATCGACGCCGGCAAGATCGTGCCGGTCTGGCACCACGTGGTGGACGAGGTGCTGGGCGACGAGGCCGGGGTCACCGGCCTGCGGGTCAAGTCGGTGCTGGACGGCAGCACGCAGGACCTGAAGGTGCACGGCTTCTTCGTGGCCATCGGCCACACGCCCAACACCAGCCTGTTCGAGGGCCAGCTGGGCATGAACAACGGCTACCTGACCATTCAGTCCGGCCTGGACGGCAATGCGACCCAGACCACGGTGCCGGGCGTGTTCGCCGCCGGCGACGTGGCCGACCAGCACTACCGTCAGGCGATCACCTCGGCCGGCTTCGGCTGCATGGCCGCCCTGGATGCGGAGCGCTACCTGGACAAGGGCGCCTGATCCCTGCCCAGGCGGCGGTCTCGCTGGGAATGGACGCCCACGGCCTGCTGAGGGCCTGGGTGCTCGACGGCGGTTGGCTGGCCCTGCCGGTCGCCGCCGTCGCGCTGTGGGGCCTGTGGCGGGCGCGCCGTCTTGGTCTGCGCCTGGGGCTGGCCGTGCTGCTCGCCGGCGATCTGCTGTTCGTCTGGGCGCGCTTTGCCGAGCCGAATCTGCTGCGCGTGCGCCACACCGCGCTATCGGGGACCGGCGCCAGCGCCCGCATCGCGCTGATCGGCGACCCGCATGTCGGCCTGTTCAAGGGGGCCGACTTCCTCGAGCGCGTGGTCGAGCGCACCAACGCCGAACATCCCGACGCGGTCCTGATCGCCGGCGACCTCACCTACCAGCCGCAGGGCCAGTCGCTCGACGCGCTGCTGGCGCCGTTGGCCGGGCTCGACGCCCCGACCTACGCCGTGCTGGGCAACCACGACCAGGGCAAGCCCGGCCCGGACATCGACCGCGCGCTACGCCAGGCGCTGGCGCGCCATGGCGTGCAGGTGATCGAAGGCCGCGCGCTGCCGTTCAAGGGCTTCACCCTGGCCGGCCTGGGCGATCGCTGGGCGGGCAAGGACGACGCGCGCTTTCTCGATGCCCTGCCCGCCGACCGGCCGCTGCTGGTCCTTGCCCACAATCCCGACAGCGCCGACCGGCTGCGCAGCCGCCCGCATCTGCTGGTGCTGGCCGGGCATACGCACGGCGGGCAGCCGCGGATCCCGTGGCTGTACCGGCGCGTGCTGCCGGTCGAGCACGGCTTCGACCAGGGCGAACAGACCTACGACGGTCCGCAGGGCCGCATCCGCGTCTACACCACCGGCGGCGTCGGTGAGAGCGGGCTGCCGCTGCGGCTGTTCAACCCGCCCACCATCGACCTGCTGGAGCTGAGCCCGTAGCATCAGCGCTTCATGCTCAAGCTTCGTGCGCTGCCTTCGCTGTCGTCGATTCCGCCCGCCACCTGGGACGCGCTGTACGACGGCCGCAACCCCTTCGTGCGCCACGCCTTCCTGTCCGGTCTGGAGCAGACCGGCTGCCTGCGCAGCGACTGGGGTTGGACCCCGCACCACCTCACGCTGTGGGACGGCGACACCCTGGTCGCCGCCGCGCCGGGCTATCTGAAGACCAATTCGCACGGCGAGTTCGTGTTCGATCATGCCTGGGCCAACGCCTACGCGCGCTACGGCCAGGAGTACTACCCCAAGTGGCTGTGCGCGGCGCCCTACTCGCCGGTGACCGGCCCGCGCCTGCTCGCCCGCGATGGCGCGGCGCGCCAGGCGCTGCTGACCGCCATCTGCGGCTATGTCGCCCGCAACGAGCTGTCCTCGGCGCATGTGAACTTCCACACCGAGGCCGAGGACGCGGTCTTCGACGAGACCTGGCTGGGGCGGACCGACGTCCAGTACCAGTGGCACAACACGGCCGGCTGGCGCGATTTCGACGCCTTCCTGGGCGCGATGGACCACAAGCACCGCAAGAACATCCGCCAGGAGCGCGCCAAGGTCGCGCGCGCCGGCGTGCGCTTCCGTGTGGTCCATGGCGACGAGGCCAGCGAGGACGACCTGGAGGCGATGTATGGCTTCTACCTGCAGACCTTCCACGAGTACGGCAACTCGCCGGCGCTGACCCTGGAATTCCTGCGGCACCTGGCGGCGACGATGCCGCGCGCGCTGGTGATCTTCCTGGCCCAGCACGAGGACCGCCCGGTCGCCGGCGCGCTGTGCCTGCGCGGCGGCGACACGCTGTACGGCCGCTACTGGGGCGCCGATGCGACCCTGGCCGGGCTGCATTTCGAGACCTGCTACTACCAGGGCATCGACTACTGCCTGCGCGAGGGGCTGACCCGGTTCGAGCCCGGCGCGCAGGGCGTGCACAAGATCGCGCGCGGCTTCCTGCCCAGCTTCGTGCGCAGCCGGCACTGGATCGCCGATCCCGACTTCCGCGAGGCGCTGGCGCGCTGGTGCCGCGAGGAGGACGCGGCGGTGCACGAGCACGCCCGCGTCCTCGCCGCACGCTCGCCGTTCCGCGCCCCGGACGCGGACTGAGCCCGTGACCCGCCGCCTGCCGTTCCTGCTCGACGCCGATCCGGGCGCGCCCTTCCCCGACCCGGCCCTGGCCCTGCGCGAGCCGGACGGGCTGCTGGCCGTCGGCGGCGACCTGCACCCGGCGCGCCTGCTCAGCGCCTATCGCGCCGGGGTCTTCCCCTGGTATTCGGAAGGCCAGCCGCTGCTGTGGTGGTCGCCCGATCCGCGCACGGTGTTCCGCACCGACGGCGCGCACCTGTCCAAGCGCCTGCGCCGGCAGCTGCGCGGCAGCGGCTGGGTGCTGCGCGCCGACACCGCCTTCGCCGAGGTCATCGCGGCCTGCGCGCAGGCCCCGCGCTCGGGCCAGGACGGCACCTGGATCACCGCGCAGATGCAGACGGCCTACCTGGCCCTGCACCGGCTTGGCCATGCGCACAGCCTGGAGGTCTGGGACGGCCCGCGGCTCGCCGGCGGCATTTATGGTGTGGCGATCGGGCGGATGTTCTTCGGCGAGAGCATGTTCAGCGCGGTCTCCGGCGGCTCCAAGGCCGCGCTCGCCGGGCTGGCGCACGTGCTGCGCGGCTGGGGCTGGCCGCTGATCGACGCCCAGGTCGAGAACGACCACCTGCTGCGCATGGGCGCGACCAGCATGCCGCGCGCCACCTTCCTGGCTGAAGTCGCGCGCCAGGTCGCCCTGCCCGATGCGCCGGGACCGTGGACCGGTCGCGTCGGCGCGCTGCAGGTCGCTGATCTGGCAGGCATTTAACGGGAATTTTGCGACAGGCCGCCGCGCGGGGTACAATACGCGGCTTCGCGGGCCAGCATGTCCGCTCCCGCACTCTCAGCAGGCTTCCATGTCGAAAGACGATTCAATCGAATTCGAAGGCGCCGTCACCGAGACGCTGCCCAACACCATGTTCCGCGTGCGCCTGGAAAACGGCCACGAGATCATCGCCCACATCTCCGGCCGCATGCGCAAGAACTACATCCGCATCCTGACCGGCGACAAGGTCAAGGTCGAAATGACGCCCTACGACCTGACCAAGGGCCGCATCACCTACCGCATGAAGTAAACCGCCCCGGCGGTTTGCACCAAAGGCAGCCTCCCGCAGGCTGCCTTTTCGTTTGGGCGCGATTCGGGGATGCGCCCAGGTCGGGTCGAAAAGCGCTCCGCCGGCGTGCGGTGGCGTCAATCCGTCGATGACAGACGTGCGAGGCTGGGTGCGCCACTTCGCCAGCCAGCCTGGAACCGGCTGAGCGCTGATCTACAGCCAGCTCAGCCAGCCTCCATGGCCAAACGCTTGAATTGACCCAAGCTCGCAGCTCCCACCTGTAGAGCGGAGCTCGCTCCGCTGGGGCCTTCCCCCAAGATCCGAACGAAGAGCAGCGGAGCAAGCTCCGCTCTACAGGGGACGTTGCGGGATTTGAGGAGACAGTTGCTCCCACGGGAATTGCGTCGGCCCTCCGCGAGGGCCGCACGTCGCCGCGCGCAGTCGCCGGCCATCCCGGCTGATCTGCCCCATGCCCGGCCGACTCGAGGCCTGGTGAGTGAAAAGGCCACGACGTCTTCGACTCGAAGCCCGTGGCCTCGACGCGCGAGGCAGGATGCCGAGCGCCCGAATCGGAGAAAAGCCGGAAACACCCGCTGGACCGCTGCCTCCCGAAGCCGAAACACGCACGCGCCAAGAAGATCCATTGACCGCCAGGAGACCAAAAAGAAAGCGGCCCGAAGGCCGCTTTCTCGTTTTGGCACGCCGGACGGCGCTTACTCGACCGTCGCCGGCAGCAGGCGCTCGGGCTCGGACTGGCTGGTGACGACCAGTTCGTCCTCGACCACGTCGATGCTGACCTTGCCGCCGTCGATGAGCTTGCCGAACAGCAGTTCGTCGGCCAGCGGACGCTTGATCTTGTCCTGGATCACGCGCGCCATCGGGCGGGCGCCCATCTGCGGGTCGAAGCCGTGCTGGGCCAGCCAGTCGCGCGCGGCCGGGGTGGCCGAGAGCGTGACGTGCTTTTCGTGCAGCAGCAGTTCCAGCTCGATCAGGAACTTGTCGACCACGCGCAGGATGTGGTCGAAGCCCAGCGCCTGGAACTGCACGATCGCATCGAGGCGGTTGCGGAACTCAGGCGTGAACCCGCGCCGGATCACCTCCATCGCATCGGTGGAGTGGTCCTGCTTGGTGAAGCCGATCGAACGACGCGAGGCCTGCGCCGCGCCGGCGTTGGTGGTCATCACCAGGATCACGTTCTTGAAGTTCGCCTCGCGCCCGTTGGTATCGGTCAGCACGCCGCGGTCCATGACCTGCAGCAGGATGTTGAAGATGTCCGGGTGCGCCTTCTCTACCTCGTCCAGCAGCAGCACGCAGTGCGGCGTCTTGACGATCTTCTCGGTCAGCAGGCCGCCCTGGTCGAAGCCGACATAGCCCGGAGGCGCGCCGATCAGGCGACTGATCGAGTGCGGCTCCATGTACTCGGACATGTCGAAGCGCACCAGCTCGATGCCCAACTGCATGGCCAGCTGCCGGGTGACCTCGGTCTTGCCCACGCCGGTCGGGCCGGCGAACAGGAAGTTGCCGATCGGCTTCTCCGGATTGCCCAGACCCGAGCGCGCCAGCTTGATGGCCGAGGCCAGCGACTCGATCGCCGGATCCTGGCCGAAGATGACCATCTTCAGGTTGCGCTCCAGGTGCTGCAGCACGTCCTTGTCGGTCGCGCTGACCTGCTTGGCCGGGATGCGCGCCATCTTGGCCACGATCGTCTCGATCTCCTCGATGTCGATCAGCTGCTTGCGCTGGTCCTCGGGCAGCAGGCGCTGGCGGGCGCCGGCCTCGTCGATGACGTCGATGGCCTTGTCCGGCAGCAGGCGGTCGCCGATGTGCTTGACCGACAGGTCCACCGCCGCCTGCAGCGCCTCGTCGGCGTAGCTGACGTTGTGGTGGGCCTCGTACTTGGGCTTGAGGCCCTGCAGGATCTCGTAGGACTCGGCAATGGTCGGCTCGACCACGTCGATCTTCTGGAAGCGCCGCGCCAGCGCGCGGTCCTTCTCGAAGATGCCGCGGTATTCCTGGAAGGTCGTCGAGCCGATGCAGCGCAGCTCGCCGGAGGCCAGGGCCGGCTTGATCAGGTTGGAGGCGTCCATGGTGCCGCCCGAGGCCGAGCCGGCACCGATGATGGTGTGGATCTCGTCGATGAACAGCACCGCGTTGGGCACCTTCTTCAGCGCGCTCAGCACCGCCTTGAGGCGCTTCTCGAAGTCGCCGCGGTACTTGGTGCCGGCCACCAGGGCGCCGAGGTCCAGCGAATAGATGACCGCGTCTTCCAGCACCTCGGGCACATCGCCATCGACGATGCGCTTGGCCAGCCCTTCGGCCAGGGCGGTCTTGCCTACGCCGGCCTCGCCCACGTACAGCGGGTTGTTCTTGCGGCGGCGGCACAGGACCTGGATGGTGCGCTCGATCTCCTCGGCGCGGCCGACCAGAGGGTCGATCTTGCCGTTGCGCGCGGCCTCGTTGAGGTTGCTGGCGTACTCGGCCAGGGCGTCGCCCTTGGCCTCGCCCTCGCCCGCCTCGGCCTTGCCGCCCTCGCCCGGCTCGCCGGACGGCGCGGCCTCGCCATCGCCCTGCTTGGCGATGCCGTGGGAGAGGTAGTTGACGACGTCCAGCCGGGTCACGTCCTGCTGGTTGAGGAAGTAGACGGCGTGGGAGTCCTTCTCGCCGAAGATCGCCACCAGCACGTTGGCGCCGGTGACCTCCTTCTTGCCCGAGGACTGCACGTGGTAGACCGCGCGTTGCAGGACGCGCTGGAACCCCAGCGTGGGCTGGGTGTCGCGGCCGTCGTCCTCGGCCAGGCGCGAGACCGAGGCCTCGACCGCCTGGTCCAGGTCGGTGCGCAGGCGCACGGTGTCCGCCCCGGTCGCCTTGAGGACGGCCTGCGCGGAGGGGTTGTCGAGGAGGGCGAGCAGCAGGTGCTCCACGGTCATGAACTCATGGCGTGCCTCGCGGGCGCGCTTGTAGCACTGGCCGATGGTCTGCTCGAGGTCTTTGCTGAACATGGATGGCTCCCAACTGCTGTTGCCAACAATATGCGGCCTGTCGCGGGGATTTCCACAGCCCCTTTGGAACTGGGTGTTCAGCCGGCGATGGGAACCGATCCGCGCCGGATCAGGACTGTTCCATGGTGCACAGCAAAGGGTGCTGGCTCATCCGGGAATACTCGTTGACCTGGGCCACCTTGGACTCTGCCACCTCGCGCGTGTAGACGCCACACACGCCACGCCCGCGGGTGTGGACGTGCAGCATCACCTGGGTGGCCTTTTCCAGGTCCATGTTGAAGAACTGCTGCAGCACCGAGATGACGAAATCCATCGGCGTGTAGTCGTCGTTGAGCAGCAGGACCTGGTACAGCGGCGGCGGCGCGACCTCGGGCTTGCCGGTCTCGACCAGGACGCCGTGATCATGCTCGTGTTGGGGGGAACGGGGCATGGGGCAATTATACGGATTGGACGAGGTGCGTCTGCGCACGCACAATTTGCGCACCCCCGCGCGCGTTTCAAGCCCGGCACTGGCCTGGATTTGTTCGCAACTGTCCCGATATCGGGCCAATCCTCCCTGCAAGGAATCTCTCCCCCGTGAGCGTCGCCGAAGACCGTATCTGGCAGCCGGACACCACCGTGGCCACCGTGGTGGTGCGCGAGGGCCGCCTGCTGATGGTCGAGGAGTACGCCGAGGGGCGGCTGGTGCTCAACCAGCCCGCCGGCCACCTGGAGCCGGACGAGCACCTGTTCGACGCAGCCGTGCGCGAGACCCTGGAAGAAAGCGCCTGGACCGTGCGCCTGACCCACTTCGTCGGCGCCTACCAGTGGAAGGCCGAGACCGGCCGCCAGTACCTGCGCCTGGCCTTCGCCGGCGAGGCGCTGACCCACCACGCCGAGCGCGCCCTGGACGAGGGCATCGTCCGCGCGCTGTGGATGACCCCCGACGAGCTGCGCCAGGCCGCCCCGCGCCATCGCAGTCCGCTGGTGTGGAAGGTGGCCGCCGACTACCTGGCCGGTCGCCGCTTCCCGCTGTCGGCCGTGAGCCGGCTGGCATGAGCGCGACCCCGCGCGTGGTGGTGGGCGTGTCCGGCGGCGTGGATTCGTCGGTGGCCGCGCTGCAGCTGGTCCAGGCCGGCGAGCCGGTGGCCGGCTTGTTCATGCAGAACTGGGCCGACGACGACGCGGGCCAGGCGCGGGACAGCGCGGGCGGCTGCCGGTCCGAGGAGGATCGCCGCGACGCGGTGGCGGTGTGCGGGCGGCTGGGCATCCCCTTCCATTTCCGCGACTTCTCCAGGGAGTACTGGGACGGGGTGTTCGCGCACTTCCTGGCCGAGTACGCCGCCGGGCGCACGCCCAACCCGGACGTGCTGTGCAACCGCGAGGTCAAGTTCAAGCATTTCATCGACGCGGCGCACGCGCTGGGCGCCGAGAAGATCGCCACCGGCCACTACGCGCGCGTCGAGCAGCGCGGCCGCCGCTGGCATCTGCTGCGCGGCGTGGACACGGCCAAGGACCAGAGCTACTTCCTGCACCAGCTCGGGCAGGAGCAGTTGTCGGCCACCCTGTTCCCGGTGGGCCATCTGCACAAGCCGGACCTGCGCGGCCTGGCGCGCCAGGCCGGCCTGCCGGTGCACGACAAGAAGGACTCCACCGGCATCTGCTTCATCGGCGAGCGCGATTTCCGCCAGTTCCTGGGCCAGTACCTGCCGGCCAGGGCCGGCGAGATGCGCGACCCTGACGGTGTCGTCATCGGTCAGCATCCGGGCGTGTTCTTCTTTACCCTTGGCCAGCGCGAAGGCCTGAACATCGGCGGCGTTCGCGGCCGCGCGGCGGCACCCTGGTATGTCGTCGGCAAGGACGTGGCCAGCAACGTGCTGTATGTCGACCAGGACAGCGCCAGCCCGTATCTGCAGTCCACGCGACTGCGCAGCGAGGCGATGCACTGGGTGGCCGGCAGTGCGCCCGCCGCGCGCTTCGACTGCCTCGCACAGACCCGTTACCGTCAGGCCGCGCAGGCCTGCACGGTCCATGTATTGGAGGATGGAACGCTGGATATCCAATTCGCCCACCCGCAGCGGGCCGTGACGCCCGGCCAGTCGGTGGTGCTTTACGACGGCGACGATTGCCTGGGCGGCTCGGTGATCGACCGCACCGACGCGCCGCTGGAACTGCGTCTGCGGGAGCGCGCCGCATGAGCGCGCCCCTGCCCGAACGCGTGCTGGCCCTGGCCGCCTTGGCCCAGTCGCTGGCCCAGGTGCGCCGCATCGCCGAGACCGGTCATTCGGACAACGGCGCGACCGGCGTGGTGCTGGACAGCGTGTTCCGCATGGACGCCGCGTCGACCGAGGCGGTCTACGAGCGCGCCGCCAATCTCGGACCGGGCCTGCGCCTGGTGCGCGACTACTTCAGCGGCGAGAACAAGGACGAGTCGCTGCCGCGCCTGGCGCTGGCGGTGATGCAGGTCGAGCGCCGCTTCGTGCGCGAATCCGAGACCGTGGCCGCGGTCAGCGGCGGCCTCGAGGAGATCGCCCCGCAGGCCGGCGAGCGCGGCAGCACCCATCCAGACGTGCTGATGGCGCTGGGCACGCTCTACGCCGACACCATCAGCCACCTGCGCCCGCGGGTCATGGTCCAGGGCAATCCGCATTACCTGGCCCAGCCGGGCGTGGTATCCGAGATCCGCGCCATCCTGCTGGCCGCCGTCCGTGCGGCCGTGCTGTGGCGGCAGCTCGGCGGCAGCCTGTGGGACTTCGTGTTCGCCCGCAAGGCGATGGTCAGCGCCGCGCGGGACTGGCTCAAGGCCTGAAGCGACGCTTCAGCCAGGGCGGCAGGCGCGCGGACTAACCGCGCCTGTCCGCGCTGGCGCTGATTTCCACGCGCCGGTCCGGCGCCAGGCAGGCGATCAGCGCGGCGCGCGCCTTGACCTTGGCGCAGTCGGCGAGCGGCTGCGTGCTGCCGCGTCCTTCGGCCCGGATGGCCGCGGGCGCCACGCCGCCTTCGATCAGCACCTGCCGCACCGCCTCGGCCCTGCGCTGGGAGAGCTTCAGGTTGTGGGCGGCATCGCCGAGACGATCGGCATAGCCGACCACCAGGATGTCCTGCACTTGGCTGGCCTCGCGCACCTGCTGCAACAGGCGCTCGATCCGCGCCCTCCCCCCTGCAGTGACCGTGGCCCTGTCGAAGCCGAACAGCGCGTCGGCGGACAGCCGCAGCGGCTGCGCCGGCAGGGCAGCCGCCGCTTCCGGCCTGGGCCTGGGCGCGGCCGGCGGATCGAGCACGGCGCTGCAGCTCTGCGGCTTCCAGCGCGCCTGCTGCGCGATGCCTTCGCGGTCGAAGATCACCATGAACTGGCACTGGAACGGTTCCTGGCCGCGGGCCGAGCGGAAGTTGAACAGGTAGTTCCACTCACGCACGCCCCACATGCCCTCGCTGAAGTGCGGCGGACCGAGCAGCGCGTAGAGCTGCTCCTTGCTCAGGCCCGGCGCGTAGTGGCGCAGGTTGTCGACGTTCACGAAGGTGCCGCCGCGCGGGCGGGCGCGAGCGGGATCGGGGAAGGCGGGTTCCTCCGCGCTCGCCGGCCCCGCGTCGCGGGGCGGCGAAGTGCCGGCGCAGCCGGAAAGCGCCAGCGCGAGGAATGCCAGCCACCCGACCCAGGGCCCGACGCGGCCCGTTGTCCTGTCCATGGTCCCCTGCCCCCGCGACCGGTCCACGCCGCTCACCACTGGATGCCCGCGCCGACCGTCACGCCCGCATCGCCGCGCGTGTTGGTCGTCCCGCTGAGTCGATAGATCCAGCGCCCGCCCTCGGAGATCGCCGAGACGCCCAGGGCCACGCCGGCCTCGCCGTCGTAACCGCTGACCGCCATCGAGGCCATGCTGCGGCCCGCCTCATAGGGCTGCGGCAGGCCGGCCACCGCCATCGCCGAGGCCACGCCGGCCATGGCGCGGTTGTCCACGCGTTGCAGATCGCGCCGGGTCTCCTGGTAGCGCTGGTCGACATAGTTGCGCGACCAGTCCTGCACCCCGGTCAGGCCGCGGTTGAACTGCGCCATGTTGACCGCATCGCCGTCGGCGGTGCCGGCGGCCACGTTGGTGATCTGCCGCTGCGCGCCGCTGCTGCCGACCGACACCGTACCGACGCGGTCGGCGACCGAGCCCGCGCCCAGGGCCACCGACCGGTCGGCGGTGGCCTGCGCGCCGCTGCCGATCGCGGTGCTGCCGCTGCCCGAGGCCACCGCACCGGCGCCGCCGGCAGTGGCGTTGTCGCCGCTGGCGGAGGGCTGGCCCAGCCCGGCGGTATCGTTGGCGCGGAACATGCCGCCCGACTCCACCTGGATGTTCTGCAGCTGCTGATCGGTATAGGCATTGGCCCGGTCGATGGCGTAGTTCACCCCGCCCTGCAGCTGGCCGACATTGACCGCGTCGTACCGGTCCGAACCGTCGGCCACATGGGTGACCTTACGCTCGCCGCCGGTGCTGCCCACCGACACCTCGCCGGCCGAGCTGCTGCTGCCGGCCTGGACATAGACGCCGTCGTAGCCGCTCTGCGCGCCGACCGAGGTGGTCGAGCCGGCGCCCAGCGCCACGCTATTGTCCTGGCTGGCACTGGCCCCGGCGCCGACCGCCACGCTGCCGGTGCCCGAGGCCGCGGCCTCCGGGCCGACCGCGACGCCATCGGTACCGGTGGCCGTAGCGGCAGCGCGGGTGGACTGCACGGCCAGGTACTTCGAGCTGTAAGTGGCCGACTGCAGCTGGCCGATCCGGTTGTTGAGGTTGACCAGCGAGTTGCTGACCGCGCCGAAGGCATCGGTGACGTTGGTGAAACTGCTGCCGGCCGTGCCGCCCGTCCCGTCGACCTGGGTGATGTTGAAGGTCGGCCCGGTCCAGGTGCCGGTGCTGCTGTCGTACTGGGTGCTGCCGCCGAAGAACTGCGCGATGGCGCCATGCGTGGCGAACAGCTGGGCGCCGTTGACCGCATCGCTGCTGGTCGCGTTCACCGCGCCTGCGGCCAGGTTGGAGAGGCCGACCGGGGCGCCCGATCCGCTCGCGCCCAGGGTGACGTGATCCTGCACCGCGCCGTTGGCATCCACGTCGTACTGCACCGCCCGCGTGTTGAGGTTGTCCATCTCCCCGCTCACCGAGCGCAGCTGGGCCATGTTGACCGCATCTTCGTCCTGCTGGCCCGCCGCCACGCCGCTGAGCGTGCGCGCCTGGCCGGAGGCATTGCGGAAGCTCACGCCCGTGCCGCCGGTCTGCCCGGCCACGGTCACCGTCAGCGAGTTCGGATCCTGCCGCACCAGGCCGGCGGCGCCTTCGAGCAGATTGTTGATGTTGGTGGTGTTGCTCGTCGTGCGGCCGTCCAGGTTCTCCAGCGCGGTGCCGACGTTGGTGTAGTTGGCCCGCGTGCCGGTATTGGTGCCGTCATCCAGCGAGTACACCGGTCCTGTGACCGCGCCGGTGGTCGCATCGATCCCTGCCCCGCCGCCCAGCGCGGCGACTGCAGGCGCCAGCTGGCCGACGTTCACCGCATCGTTCTGCGCCACGCCGGCGGCCAGGTTGGAGATGCCGGCCGGCGCACTGGAGCCGACCGCGCCCAGCGTGACGTGGTTCAGCACCGCGCCGCCGGCATCCACGTCGTACTGCACCATCCGCGCGCCGAGGTTGTCCACGTCCCCGCTCACCGAGCGCAGCTGGGCCAGGTTGACCGCCTCGTCGTCCTGCTGGGCCGCCGCGACACCGCCGAGCGTGCGCGCCTGGCCGGAGGCGTTGCGGAAGTTGACGCCCGTGCCGCCGGTCTGCCCGGCCACGGTCACCGTGAGCGAGCTCGGGTCCTGACGCACCAGGCCGGCCGTGCCTTCGAGCAGGTTGGTGATGTTGGTGGTGTTGCTCGTCGTGCGGCCGTCCAGGTTCTCCAGCGCGGTGCCGACATCGGTGTAGTTGGCGCGCGTCCCGGTCCCGGTGCCATCGTCCAGCGAATACAACGGTCCGGTGACCGCACCGGTGGTCGAATCGATCGCCGCACCGCCGCCCAGCGCGGCCACGGCCGGCGCCAGCTGGCCGACGTTCACCGCATCGTTCTGCGCCACGCCGGCGGCCACGTTGGAGATGCCGACCGCCGCGCCCGAGCCGGTCGCGCCGAGGGTGACGTGGTCGAGCACGACGCCGCCGGCATCCACGTCGTACATCACCGCGGTATCGCCGACCGCCTGGATCTGGGACACCGCGCCGCGCAGCTGCGCGACGTTGACCGCGTCGGTGTCCTCATTGCCGGCCGCGACGTGGGTGAGCTGGCGTTCGCTGCCGGCGGCGCCGATCGCCACTTCGCCGGCCGAGGTCTGCGCCGTCGTCAGCCCGTAAGCGGTGTAGCCGCTGGCCGCGCCACGGCTGGCATTGGAGCGGTAGCCCAGGGCCACGCTGTTGGCCTGGTCGGAGGTGGCATTGGCACCCAGGATGGTCTGCCCGTTGGCCGAGCCCGAGGCGCTGTCGCCGACCACCACCGAGTGGCCGAGCCTGGCGTCGTAGTTGGCGTCGACGAAGCCCTGGGCGTACAGCGTCCTCGCATCCACGCTCGGCAGGGTGTGGCTGGCGTTGGAGCCGATCACCACTTCCTTGGACCCGTTCGCGGTCGCGCCCTGGCCGACCAGGGTCTGGTAGTCCTGGGCGGCGTTGACCGCCCAGCATTCGGCGGTGATCACGCCGAGCACGTTGACGCAATTGGTGGCGTAAGCCGGCGAGCCGTCAGGCAGCAACAGACCCAACAGGCCGCCTGGATTGCCGCTGTTGACGTTGGTCAGATAGCTGTTGGAGACCACGCCACCGATCAGGGTCAGGTGCGAGTTCCCGCCCGTCGTCGCACCGCCCAAGGAGCCCAGCAGCGCGCCCACGGGACTGAGCGAGACCACAGGCAGACCCAGGACGTTGACGCTGGTATAGGCCTTCTGGACGTTGTCGGCGTTGAGCGCCGTGCTGCCGTTGATGACCCAGCCATCGCCGCCGAGCGCGCTGGACAGGGTCGGATCGAGCAATTGCACGACCCCGCCCACCAGACCGCCATTGCCCACTACGGTGCCGGTCGGCGCGCCGGTCAGGTTGGGCGCGCTGGTGGCCTGGGCGGAAACGAGCGCCGAGGTGGACGCGCGCAGGCTCGCGCTGCTGGTCGGCGAAGCGGAAGACGCAGGCGATGCGGCCGTCAGCGTGGTCGCGGCCGAACCGCGCGCAGCGACGCTCGATGTCCCGACCAGATTGGATGCGCCGGCGGCCTGAGTCGACACCAGCGCCGAGGGGGATGCCTGCAGGCGCGCGCTGCCGGTCGGCTTGATGGACTCATCGGACGCAGCGACCTGGGCGCCGGCGGTGGTCGAATCGGACGTGGACGCCGCGTCCGGCTTGGGTGCGCGTTCGACCACGATGCGGCGCTTGCCTGCGATCGAGCCGGGGCGTTGGCGTGGGTCATCCGGCGCCGTCATCGGAACGGAGGACACGGTCGACGGGCTCGCGGGCGGAGTGGACGCGGGTTCCGACGTCTCGGCGTCTTCGACCAGGGTGTACTTGTCCGCCAGGGCGCGCAGTTCGTCCAGTCTGGGATCGACCTGCTGGGCCTGGACGCCGGCACAGGGCAAGAGCAGCAGCGCCGCCACGCAGGCGCCGGCCAGGCGACTTGTCGCGAGGCCACCGCGCGTGTTGACGCTCCGAGACGTACTCCGTCTCGACCGAGCCAGTTCCGAGACCACCACCGGTGCGCCGAGCGCGGAATTCCATACCAAACGATAGACGCGATTCATTCGCCACCCCCTGTCCTGTCGGTCCGCTGTAACTTTTTTGTTACAGCGCGGTTGCGGGGATTAGAGACCGACCCAGCCGCAGGCTGGTGCGCCATTCCGGAACGACTATGGGAAATACCGGGCATCGAATATTCGATTTCGGCAAAAACCAGACGATTAACAGGAGATCTACGCGACTGAATACGTGCCGCTCAACTCCCGGCCGAGATTCATCGCAGCGCTACGTGACGCAATGCAATACTCAGCCGCGCGCTCACCCCTCTCAAAGGGCGTCAACTCGCCCAAACGTCATTTGGACGAGACCCGATCGCGTCAAGCCTCGCGACCTAACCCGGTCGCCAAGCTCCTCGATTTGCCGATTTTTTCAGTGGAAAAGCGGGGAAATGACTGGAATTCCCTTCCTCACATGCGCCAGATCCCGACCGGGGGACTACGCAGCAGCGTATCGCTGGGCAACTCGCCGAAGATCCGCCGATATTTTCCGGCGAATTTGGAAAGGTCCCAGAGACCGCAGTTCAAGGCGATCGACTTGACCGAGTGACGGCTGGCGTCGCTGGCCGACAGACTGCGATTTGCGGTGCACAGCCGCAGCATGGACAGATAACGGTTTGGGGATATTCCCAGCAGCTCGTCGAAGGCATAGCGCAGCGTTCTCTCGCTGACGCCAACTGTGTTACAGATTTCTTGCATATAAACATTTCTGTGCATGTGCAGGCGCATGAAATCCTCCGCACGGCGCAGGATCCGGTAATGCATGAGCCGGCCGCGCGAGCACCGCGGGCGGTCGTCCGGCGTCGCGGAGAACTTGGCCATCAAGTGGGCGCGCACGTAGGCGCTGGCGCCTTCCAGGCGATCGCTGGTCTCCTGCGGACCCGATTCGCGCGACCATTGGGCCAGCCGTGTGGCGAGCTGCTCCAGCCTGCGCGCGGTCGCGTCGCCCGAGGGCCGGAACAGCCGCACATACTGTCCGATCGTCGGCAACGAAGCCCCCAGCCCGAGTTCGGAGAGGCGCTGTTTCAAGGCGCTTAGCGGGATCAGGACCAGCGTCAGCCTGGAGCCGGCGCTGAGAACGAACTCGCTGCTCGCCCCTGGCAGCACGGTGACGACCATCCCGGTGTCCATGCTGACCCCATGACACCAACTGGCGCTCGGATCGGTGTGGTGGACATAGCCGAACAGGCACCAGTCCGGCGGCAGCGTGAAGCGCCCCCTGAAAGTGAATGCGTTCGTGATCGAATAGATCAGCGCGTCCTCATCGACGGAGGTCGCCACGCCCGGGCACGCGCCTTGCCGGTCCAGCAGCACCACGTCCAGATCGCAGACCTTGAGCAGGCCGGCCAACGCGGCCAGATCCAACGGCGGTCCTCCCGCCTGATCCGGCTTGGAATGCCGTTTCGGTCGCGCTTCGTCCATCCCTGTCCCCCCTTTGAACCGGCCCTCGAAACATCCCGAGGCCGCGCGCATTCTATGCAAGCCAAGCAAGCGCGATGTCCCACTATGCATTCGTCTTGGCGCGTGTCGCCACGCGCGCTCACCACGTGCCGCTCTACTGACCTGCAAACGCTTGGATGCTTTGGTTCCCGCGCCGCCCGGTCTAGCGTCCGCACGGTCTGCGCCTTCACACCTCGTCCACAACCTTAGGCACGCTGGCCGTGTTGTTGGCGTGTAGAAAGTCAGGGCCTGACCCACCTGCAATGATTCGCGGTGATGTCCTGGGACCCAGGTCACGCTGGTCTTCACTGCGTTTGATCGGTGCTTCGCCCTGGTTGTTGGATCAATGGCGCAAGCGCAGAACGCAGCACTGTCGGAAACAGCGACAAGCCCGCACAACAGGTGTTGGCGACGCTGCACAAGCTCAAGGCTAATCAGGCGCGTTCTTCGTCGGATGCTTGCCCGCCGACAGGGCTTGGCGCAGCTGCTGGGGTGACTGGCCGAACTCATGCCGCATGGCCGCGATGAAGCCGGCGTAGCTGACAAAACCGGCGGCCTCGGCCACCGCGGCCAGACTCAGACGCTCGTCGCGCAGACGCCAGCATGCACCGCGCGCGCGTTCGCGCAGCACGTACCGCCAGAGCGTGCAGCCCATGCGCGCCCGGAACGCGCGCGCCAGGTGGAATGGGCTGCTGGCCGCCGCGCGCGCGATCGAGGCGAGATCCAGCGGCTCACTCAGATGGGCATGGATGTAAGCCAACGCGCGCCCCACGCGCCAGTCCGCTGCACGAGGCCCGGGCGGCACGCGCGCCATGGGCATCAGCTGCGGGATCAGCGCCACGAACACCGCATCGCCGACCAGCGCGCCATGCGGCTGGCCGGTGGCGGCATCGGTGCGCAGCACGCGCAGCAGCCCGGCGATGGCCGGCGCGCGCCGTTGCAAGGTGGAACGCAGACCATGCGACCGGTCGGTGACCTCATGCCCCACGATCTCGCCCAGCGCGGCGTCGGTGAAGTACAGGCAGGCCGAGTCCACGGGCCGGTCCCACCAGAAGCGTCCACCGTCGCCGGCGGCGATGATCCCGATCTCGTCCTGCCCCATGCGCGCGACATGGCGGTGGCCGTCCACGCACATGCCCATGCGCAGCGCGCCACGGTCCAGGGGGAGCGTGAGATGGTGGAACGGCAGCGCCGGCGCATCCAGCTGCACGGGGCCGAAGCAGGACTGCTCCATCGCGCACCACGACCACGACGCCCGCGCCGACACCGTGTGGCTCAGCCAGGGTGGCACCTTGCGCAGTTCGGGGTTGGCGGCATGCATGGGACGCTTCCAGGCCGGCGGGAGCGCGCCCAACTTAGCAAGATTTCGAAGCTGGCGAAGCCGGCGGCGCGCTAGCCTTCTGGCGACCGCGGACCGACCGCACGCAACCCTGCCCTAGACCGAGAGCGCAACGATGAAACGCCTGCTGATCTTGCTGAGCCTAGGTTTCTTCCTGGTGTTGAACGCCCACCCCGCCGCGGCCGCCGTGCCCGACACGCTTGCCCCTGGCGAGCACAGCTTCGTCTCCAACGGCGTGTGCCTCTGGTACAAGGTGTCCGGCCACGGACCGGTGGCGCTGCTGCCCACGCCGGGCTGGGGACCCAGCGCGGAGTATCTGTTCCTCTCGCTGCAGCCGCTGGAACGCGACTTCACCATCGTCTATCTGGACACCCGCGCCACCGGCCGCTCGCAGGTCCCGGCGGCCGAGGCCGTCACGATGGAGGACTTCGTGGACGACCTGGACAATCTGCGCCGCCATCTGAAGCTGGACCAGCCCTGGTTCATCGGCCACTCCATGGGCGGCACGCAGATCCTCGAGTACAGCCTGCGCCATCCGCAGCACGTGCGCGGCTTGCTGCTGCTGGCGGCGGCGATCACCAACAACGCGGCGGACGCGACGCGCCAGGCCGAGGTGGAGCGTCAGGTCATGCAGCAGGTTGAGTCCCGGCGGGGCCGGCCCGGCTTCGAGGCGGCGCTGAAGGCGTTCAAGGGCGATCCGCCGCCCACCACGGATGCCGAGTTCAAGGCGCAGATCCTGGCGACGGTTCCGATCGAGATGTACGACATGTCCAAGGCGGTCAACGGCAAGGACGCCTTCGAACAGGTGCGCTTCTCCCTGGTGGCCTTCCAACGCTTCGTCGCCGGCGTGCGCACCGACCTGGCGCCGGCGCTGTCGCGCATCCAGGTGCCGGCCCTGGTGGTGGCCGGCGCGGACGATGTCGAAGTGCCGTGGCAGCAGACGCTGAGCCTGCACCGTGGACTGGCCCATTCCAAGCTGATCCTGATTCCCAACGCCGGACACTTCGCCTGGCTGGAGCAGCCCGACGCCTGGTTCCAGCAGGTCCACGACTTCCTGCCCACGGTGGGCTATCGCGCGGATGCTCCTTGACGGTGGGAGACGAGGCGTGACGCCCGGGCGCAAGGCGGCTGGCTTCGGAGCGCATCCGCCAGGCGTGGACCCTGGGCTGGGAGGTCCACACGCCGGCCTCAGCGCGCTGTCTTCTGCGCAGCCGCTGCCGAAGCCATCGTCACCATCTGCGCGTAAGCGGCGTCGAACCCCTGCAGCGACAGCTGGAAGGTCGCCGCCCCGCCCGACGCGATGGGCGCCACGACCTTCAGCATCTTGGCGCGACGCAACGCCTGCAAGGCGCTGTCGTCCAGATTCAATGGCACCGTGCAGCCCTGCTGCAGGCAGGTCTGGTAGGGCGCGTTGCCCACCGGGCCGTCATCGATCTGCAGGCTCACCCCCGCATGCACATCCAGGCCGAACGGCAAGGTCAGCCCGGCGCTCGCATGGCGCATGCCATCGGGCTTGACCTCCATCAACAGCAGGCGCTGGTTGTCGGTGGTGCGCCGCAGCTCCTGCGCGAGCGTGCAGTAGCGCTGGCCCTGCTCGTCCCGGCAGCCGATGCTCCAGGCGCCAAAGCGCTGGACGGCGGGCAGCGGCTGCACCGGCGCCTGTGGCGACGCGCTCGCCGCCTTGGGGGTGGACACTGAGGTTTGTGCGAATGCGGGGTCGGCGAAGGCGGCCATCGCGAACGCCAGCACAGAGACGCACACCATCGAAGTCGAAGTTTTCATCGAAGTTCTCTCACGCGTTGAATGGCAGAAGATGGAAGCTGGAACCCTCTTATCCAGCGCCTCAGGGCACGTCTGCCGCCGTCAGCGTCACGCGCCTGTCTGGCGCCAGGCACGCGATCAGTGCCACGCGGGGCATCGCGTTGCTGCAGCCTTGACTGACCGGATCGCTCGCCCCCATGCCGACGGAGTGCAGGCGACTCGGGTCGACGCCGCCCTGCTGGGTCAGATAGCGCGCGATGGTGGCCGCGCGTCGTTCCGAAAGCCGCAGGTTGTACGCCGCGCCGCCCAGGCGATCGGCGTAGGCGCGAAGGGTGATGCGCTTTGCCATCAGTTCCGGCGCGCGCAGCTCGGCGGCGAACGTGTCGAGCTGCCGCTTGCCTTCCGGCTGCAGATCTTTCATCTCCCAGAGGTCGAAGGGAAAGAGCACGTCGAGCTGCAACGTCCTGGCGTAGGGCTCGGCGGGCGGCGGAGGCGCTGGCGCGGCGACGGCTTGCGTCGCCGGCAGGCAGCCGGCCGGCTTCCAGTGCAGGCTGCCCACCTTGCCGTCCTTGCCGAACAGCAGCTTGAGCTGGCAGGTCGTGAAATCGGACGCGCCCGGCTGGCGCAGATGGACCAGGTAGTCCCATTCGCGCGGTCCGAATCCCTCATGAAAATGCGGCGGCCCCAGCAACCGCAGGACCTGCGCCTTGTCCAGTCCGGGATGCAGCAAGCCCAGGCTCTCGGGGGTCGGGTAGGTCCCGTCCTTGGCCAGGGAGTTGGCGTCCTGAGGCGCGGGCCAGACAAGTGTCTGCGCACTCGATCCGTCGTTCTCGATGCCCTTGCTGAGCGTGCCGCAGCCCATCAGGGCCGCCGTGGAGAGCAACACCGTCAGCAGCCGCAGTATGCGAACGCCTGGTGTGTGGAAGGTCTTCATGCTGTCGTCCTCGGAGCAGGAACGTTGAGAAATCGCGGCGCGAGGCTTCGCGCCGCCGTGGGCCTTGCGATGCGGGCAGGCGTGTGCGCAGCGGCCCGCCTGTCCGTCGTCACCACTGATAGCCGACCCCCGCGCCGACGCCGGTCTGGCCACGCGTGTCGGCCGTACCGCTGAACTTGATGACCCAGCGACCGTTGTCGGTGATCGCCGAGACGCCCACCGCAATCGCGGACTGCCCCTGATAGGAGCCCAGACCCACCGACGTCATGCCCCGCCCCGGGATGTAGGACTGGGGCAGATTGGCCGTCGCCACCGCCGCAGCGATGCCGCCGTTCGCATCGCGCTGCACCTGGCCCGCCACCGCGTCGGTATAGCGCATCGCATTGCCGAAGCCCTGGTTGAGCTGGTTGACGTTGACCGCATCGGTGCCGTTGACGCCCGCCGCCACGTTCGAGACGGTGGTCGGGGCCTGGCCGTTGCCCAGCGCGACCTGACCGTAGTTGACCGATCCGTCGGCATTACTGGCGTAATGCACGCTGCCCTGCTGGGAGGCCTGCAGCTGGCTGACGTTGACCGCGTCGGTGCTGGCCGTACCCGCCGCCACATTGGTGATCTTCCGCTCGCTGCCCGCCTGCCCCACCGACACCGTGTTGGCGCGGTCGGCCACCGAGCCGCTGCCGAGGGCCACCGCGTTGTCCGCCGTCGCCTGCGCCTGGGTGCCGACCGCCAGGCTGTTCGCGCCCGAGGCCACGGCACCGCTGCCGCCGGCGGCCGCGTTGGTCCCCGTGACGGAAGGCTTGGCTCCGGCAGCGGTGTTGTTGACCTGGAAGAAGCCGTCCCGGCCCTCCTGGACGTTCTTGATGTCGGCGTTGTTCTGCGCGACCTGCTGGTTGATCTGCTGCACCTTGCCGTCGGTGTAGGTGTTGGCGGCCTGCACGGCGCCGTCGAGCTGGCGCAGGTTGACCGCATCGGTCGCCTGGCTGCCGTCGGCGACGTTGCTGATGGTGCGCGTGGCGCCCGTGGAGGCATTGCCCACCGAGACCGTCCCCACGCTCGAATTGCTCGCCCAGGAATACTTGCCGGTGTAGCTCTCCGCACCACGCCCGCCATCGCTGGCGCCATCGCCCAAGGCCACGCTGCCCTGTGCGCTCGCGCTCGCGTCGCGACCGATCGCCGTCGCCCCGCTGGCTGAAGCGCTGCTGCCGGAACCCACGGCGGTCGCGCCCGCCGCCGAGGCGGTCGTGCCAACGCCTGCGGCCAGCGCGTTGCTAGCCGTCGCGCCATCGCCCGCGTAGTTGCCGCCTTGATTGCCGCCGTCCGCGACGCTGTAGTAGTGCGTCGTAGCGCCTGCGATGGCGGAGTTGAGCTGACTGAGATTCACCGCATCGGTGGCCGCGATGCCGGCTGCCACGTTGACGAGCCTGTTGCCGCCGTTGTCCAGGCCGGAATTGCTCAAAATCACCGCCCCGCCTGGGCCGCCGGACAGGGTCACTCCGCTGCCATCCAGCCTGCTGTTGCCCGTGGTGATGCTGTTGGACACCAGATCGTCCGCCGTGGCCACGGTCACGTCCGTGCCGCTGCGGGTAATCCTGATGTTCTGCCCGTCCTTGAGCTGCACTGTATCGCCCGGCTTGACCTGGGTGGCGCTGTCGCCATTGGCCTGCAGGTTCCAGCCCTTGCTCGCGGTGTCGCTGACCGCGTTGAGCTGGTTCATGTTCGCCGCGTCGGTGCCGTTGACGCCCGCGCCGACGTTGGTGATGGCGCTGCCGCCGGCGTTGATGCCGCCGCTGGTCACGCTCGGACCACCGGCGATGGTCAGACCACTGTTGTTGATCGTCGTACTGCCGGTGGTCAGGCTGCCGTTGGCGCCCAGATCGACGTTCTCCGCCAGTTTGACGGTCAGCGTATCGGTGCCGTCGGACACCACGCCGATGTTGTTGTCGGTCAGCGTGCCGGTGGCGCCGCCCTTGACGTTCAAGGTCTGGCCCAGGTCGCGATGCGTGGCGGCGCCGCTGTCGCCGGCGAAGTTCAGGCCGGCGCTGGTCACCCCGCCGGTGGCATTGGTCAGCTGGCTCAGATTCACCGCGTCGTTGGCGTTGACGCCGTCGGCGAGGTTGGTCAACCGCTGCGCGTTGCCTGGATTGGCCGCCGTGCCGCCCGCGGCCGTCATGGTCGCGACATCGGCGCTGGTCGTGCGCTGCACGACACCGACGCTGCCGTTATTCACCGCCGTAAAGGCATCGCCCACGGTGTTGTAGGTATTGCCACCAACCGTGTACGTCGGTGCCGTCCCGGCGGCCACATCCGCGCCGCCGCCGAGCGCGTTGTTGATGTAGCTGTTGGTCGCGAACAGCTGCGAACCGTTGACCGCCTCCGTCGAGCTCGCCGACAGGGTCGCCGCCGTCACGCCAGTGATCTTGCCGCTGCCAGCGTCGTTGACCGTGACGTTGCCGAACTTGGGCGCGTCGGCCATCTGCAGGCTGATCGCCCCGTTGGTCGGGTCGGTCACCGTCTTCAGGTTGGCGCCCGAGTAGGCGCCCGCCGTCGACGCGCCGCCGCTGATCGCCAGCGTCTGCCCCAGATCACGGTGCACGGTGCCGGCCGAGGCATCGTTACCGGTGAAGTTCAGACCCTGCGAAGTCACACCGGACGTCACCGCGGCCAGCTGCCCGCCGTTGACCGCGTCCGTGGAGCCGGCCGCGACAGTGCCGTCGGCGACGTTGGTGATCTTCTGGCTGCCGGCATCGATGCCCGAGGCTAGGACGCTGGGGCCACCGGTGATGGCCAAGCCGTTGGTATCGAGCTTCGCATTGCCGGTGGTGATGCTGGTCGACACCAGGTCCGGGGTGGTCGCGATCGTGTAGTCGGTCCCGTTCTGCGTGATGGCGATGTTGTCGCCCGCCGTTACCGTCTGGGTCGCACCCGGCGCCACGTTGGCGACCGACGTACCGGAGACCGTGCCAGTGCCCGTGTTCGCCGTCGTCACGTTCCAGCCCTTGCCCGCGGTCGCTGCTGCCGCATCCACGGCCTGGTTGGTCGCGAAGAGCTGGCTGCCATTGACCGCGTCGGTGGAGGTACCGCTGAGCCGGCCCGCGGCCACGTTGGTGATCGTGCGCTCCTGGCCCGCCGCGCCGACCGAGACCGTGCTCAGCGGCGCGGCGCCCGCGAAGCTGTAGCTGGTCCCTGCGATCGTCGCCCCGGCCGTGCCCGATGCTGCCGCGACAGTCGAGCCCGCGCCCAGCACCACCGAGTCGTCGACCGCATTGTTGACGTTGCTTCCGACGACGAAAGCGCGATTGCCGCTGATCGTGTTGTCGTTGCCCAGCGAGTACGAACCGCTGCCGGTGATCGTGGTCGGATCGCCGAAGGCACCGGAGTTGTCGCCCGAGACGACATTCCCCGTGCCGACGCTGATGGCGTTCAGGCCCGTCGCCTGGGCGCCGTTGCCGATGGCGATCGCATTGTCGCGGCCGGCAACCGCCGAGGTGCCGACCGCGATGGTGTCGTTGCCGCCCAGCTGTCCACCGGAGCCCATGACGATGCCGCGTGCGACGTTATCGGTCACGGTCGCGCCGCTGGCGATCACCTGCACCGTCTGCAGGCCCGTACCCAACGTGTTTCCGAAGCCGTTGACCAAGCTCTTGGTGGCATTGACCAGCTGGTTGTTCGAGCCGATGATCGCGTTCTGGCTACCGCCAGAAATCGTGTTGTTCACACCCGTCAGGCCGGCCTCGGACGTGTTCCTTGCCGTATTACCGATGCCGGTGAGGTTGCTCGCTGTCGCTTGGTCGAGCGTGTTGGACGCGCCGACAACGCTGCTCGCCGCCGCGCCGTTGATGGCCGTGTTGTTGCCACCGGTGACGGCCACCGAGGTGACATTGGTCAGCGTGTTGTCGGCGCCGATCACGCTGGAGCTGCCGACCGTGGTCAGGCGATTGTCCTTGCCGACCACGCCGCTGCCGGACACACCCGTCAACGTGTTGCGCACGCCGATGACGCTCGTTTCCTGGCTCTGCGCCAGCGTATTGGATCCGCCGAGCAGGCCTACGATGGTGCTGTTCGACACAGTGTTGGCGTTGCCGACGCCGACCGCATTGGCGCTGTTGGTCAACGCGTTGCCTGTGCCGATCGCGATGCTGGCCTGGCTGGCGTTGGCCGAGCTCTCGGTGACACTGCTTGCTCCGATGGCGATACCAGATCGTGCGTTCGTGCTGGCGCCGATGCCTGCGGCCACTGAGTTGATACCGGTCGCACCATTGTTCAAATAGTTGCCACCAGAGGTGCCGCCGTCGTTGACACTGTAATAGTGCGTGGTGGCGGCCGCCTGTGCGGCCTGCAGCTGGCTGAGATTGACCGCATCGTTGGCGTTGACGCCGTCGGCTAGATTCGCCAGCCGCTGGGGATTGCCGGGGCTCGCCGCCGTTCCACCCGCAGCAGTCATCGTCGCGACATCGGCGCTCGTCGTGCGCTGCACGACACCGACGCTTCCGTTGTTCACTGCGGTAAAGGCGTCGCCGACGTTGTTGTAGGTGTTGCCTCCGATCGTGTACGTAGGCGCCGCCCCGGTCGCCACATCCGCCCCGCCGCCAAGCGTGTTGTTGATGTAGCTGTTGGTCGCGAACAGCTGCGAACCGTTGACCGCCTCCGTCGAGCTCGCGGACAGGGTCGCCGCCGTGACGCCGGTGATCTTGCCGCTGCCAGCGTCGTTGACCGTGACGTTGCCGAACTTCGGCGCGTCGGCCATCTGCAGGCCGATCGCCCCGTTGGTCGGGTCGGTCACCGTCTTCAGATTGCCGCCAGAATAGGTGCCCGCAGTTGAGGCAGCACCGCTGATCGCCAGCGTCTGTCCCAGATCACGGTGCACGGTGCCGGCCGAGGCGTCGTTGCCGGTGAAGTTCAAGCCCTGCGACGTCACGCCGGATGTCACCGACGCCAGCTGCCCGCCGTTGACCGCGTCCGTGGAGCCGGTCGCGATGGTGCCGTCGGCGACGTTGGTGATCTTCTGGCTGCCGGCATCGATGCCCGAGGCCAGGACGCTGGGGCCACCGGTGATGGCCAGGCCGTTGGTATCGAGCTTCGCATTGCCCGTGGTGATGCTGGTCGACACCAGGTCCGGGTTGGTCGCGATCGTGTAGTCGGTCCCGTTCTGCGTGATGGCGATGTTGTCGCCCGCCGTCACCGTCTGGGTTGCGCCAGGCGCCACATTGGCGACCGACGTACCGGACACGGTGCCGGTGCCGGCCGCCGCCGTCGTCGCGTTCCAGCCCTTGCCCGCCGTCGCCGCCACCGTCGAGATCGCGTCGTTGACGTTGTTCTGACCTGTGCCGCCGACATCGCTCATCGTCAGCCCACCGGTCGCCGTGTCGTAGGCGGCGTTGCCACCCAGCACGGTCGCGACATTGCCGCCGAGCGTGGTCACGCGATCGCCGACCACGTCGATCGCCTGGTTGGCGGCGTAAAGCTGGCTGCCATTCACCGCGTCGGTGCTGGTGTCGCTGATACGCCCGGCCGCCACGTTGGTGATGGTGCGTTCGGAACCCAGGGCGCCCACGCTGACCGTGCTACCTGGACTGGTGCCGGCGAAGTTGTAGGTCGTGCCCTGAATGGTGGTGCTGGCGGTGCCGACCGCCACCGCAGTGACCGAACCCGACCCCAACGCCACATCCTTGCTGTTGTTTGCGCTTGCGTTATGCCCCAGCGACACGGCATCGCTGGCATTGATGTTTCTGCCGGCATCTTGGCCCAGGGCCACGTTATTGGAACCGGTCACGCCGGCTCCTGCCCGATAGCCCAGACCGACGTTATAGCTGCCCGTGACGTTTGCGCCGGCCGCCCCGATCGCGACGTTCTGGTCACCGCTCACGTTGCTGCCCCCGATGCCCAACGCAACGTTGTTGCTTCCCGTGACGGTCCTGCCCGCGTTGTCACCAATGGCGACGTTGTCCCGGCCCGACACGTCCGTTCCGGTGAACAGGCCCATGGCGATGTTGCCGTAATTGCTGGACAGGCCTCCGGTACCGGAACCACGGCCGATGGTGATATCGCCCGTGCCGATCGCGGCGGCGTCCTGCCCCAGTGCGACCGAGGACACGCCCGCCGCGTTGGCGGCATTGCCGACCGCCGTTGCGCCGATCTGCCCCGCCGAGGCGTTGGCGCCCGCGGCGACCGACAGCCCCCCCGTCGCGCCCAGATTGTCGTAGTTGGTGCCGGTGCCTGCCGCGCGTGCTGCGTTGGAACTGTTGACGCTGTAGTAGCGCGTGGTCGCCTGCTGCAGCTGGGAGAGGTTGACCGCATCGGTCTGCTGCGTGCCAGCTGCAACGTTGGTGATCCTCTGGCCGCCCGCGTTGATACCCGACGCCAGCACGCTGGGACCACCCGTGATGGCCAGCCCATTGGTATCGAGCTTCGCATTGCCCGTGGTGATACTGGTGGAAACCAGATTCGGGTTGGTCGCAATCGTGTAGTCGGTGCCGTTCTGCGTGATGGCGATGTTGTCACCCGCCGTCACGGTCTGGGTAGCACCGGGCGCGACGTTGGCGACCGAGGTGCCCGAGACCGTGCCGGTGCCCGTGTTCGCCGTCGTCACGTTCCAGCCCTTGCCCGCCGTCGCCGCCACCGTGGAGATCGCGTCGTTGACGTTGTTCTGGCCCGTGCCGCCAATGTTGCTCGTCGTCACCTGGCCGGTCGTCGGGTTGTATGTCGCGTTGCCGCCCAGGGTCGAAGCCGTCGAACTGCCCAGCGCATAGAGCTGCGAGCCGTTCACCGCATCGGTGGAGCTGGCCGACAGCGTGCCGGGCGCCACGTTGGTGAGGTTCTGTGCCGTGCCTGGCGCCGACCCGGACCCGCCCGGCGCGATCAGCGCCAGCTGATTGGTCGTGCCGGTGCGCTGCACGGGCCCGACCGTGCCGTTGTTGAGGTTGTTGGCGATGTTGGTGACATCGGTGCTCAGGTTGGTGACCGCCGCCCCGACGTTGGTGACCGTGGTGGGCGTACCGACCGCGCCGGTCGTGCCGATGTTGGCCACCGTGTAGGACGGGGCGCTGACCGCACCGGTGCTCGGTGTATACGTCGAGCCGCCTCCCAGCGCCGCGGCCGTGGTGTTGCCCTGGTTCTGGACGATGCCGTCCTCGGCGTTCACCGCCGCAGCCAGATTGGCGCGCGTCGTGCCACCGACCGAGATCGTCGGCGCGGTATAGACACCGGCGGCGGTGTAGCTGCCACCGGTCGTATTAGCGGTATTGGTGGCGATCTGGTTCAGCTGGCTGACGTTGACTGCGTCGGTCGCGGCCGATCCGGCCGAGACGTTGGTGATGCGGCGCGCCGCGCTCGCCGAACCGACCGAGACCTGCGAGGCGGGCGCGGCGGTACCCGTCGCGTAAGCCGTGCCCGAGGGCGCCGCAATGGTCGAGGCGTTGCCAAGCACGACATTACCGTCGCCCGACCCGGTCGTATCGACGCCGCTGCCGACCACGAAGGTGTTGTTGGTCGGGATGGTGTTGTTGTTGCCGACCGAATAGCTGCCCGAGCCGGAAATGGTGGTGGGATCGCCGAAGGCGCCCGAATTAGCACCAGAAACATTGTTGCCAAAGCCGATCGCGATCGACTTGGCGCCCGTCGCGCTGGCCGTGGTACCGATGGCGATCGCGTTCGCATTCGCTGAAGTGCCAGCCCTCGCGCCGTCGCCCATGGCGATCGAAGACGCGCCGGGTGTCGATGATCCCGAGCCGATCGCGATGGCCCGCACGCCGGATGCCGCGGCGCCATTCACGGCGACCGGCGTTGTTGCACCTCCTTCGGCGGTCACGTCTGCCGCGCCGAGCGCCAGCGAACTCGCGCCGGAGGCCGTCGCCCCCACCTGGCCGCCAGAGCCGGTCGCACCCAGCGCCGTCGCGCCTGTCGCGCTGGCGACAGAACTGTAGCCAATCGCGGTCGCATTCTGGCCATTGGCATGGGCCACGCTGCCCAAGGCGGTGGCGCCGGTCTGGTTCGCGCCCCCGTTACCCGCCCAGGCTCCGTTGCCGACCGCGGTGGTATTGGCATTGTTGGAGGAGCCACCGGCTATGGCGGAATCACCGAAGGCCGAACTGAAATTGCCTGTCGCCGAAGCGCTGCTACCTACCGCATTCGCGCCAGATGCCGTCGCTTGAGCGCTGCTGCCCAGCGCGTTCGCGCCAGACGCCGTCGCCTTTGAATTTGGACCTATCGACGAGGCGTACGAGGTGGTCGCCTGAGCGCCCTGACCGACTGCGGCTGAAAAATAGCCAGAAGCCGTTGCTCCGCCAATCGCGCTGGCATACGCCCCGCTTGCATTCCCGTTCACCGCTGTCGAATGCTGCCCGTTGGCGACTGAGTTGGCACCAATCGCAGTCGCGCCCGACACGCCAGCGAGGCTGTTCTGCCCCAAGGCCGTTGCCGCGCCAGCGCCCGGAGCAGAGTCACCATTCGTCTGCGAGTTGTATCCGATCGCGACGTCCTGGTTCCCCTGGCTCTTGGCGATCTGACCGAGGGCGATGGCGCCGCCTGAACTCGCCTGTGCGGCGGTACCGATGGCGACTGAGTTCGCACCTGAGGCGGTGGTGGCCGTGGTGGAGGAACCGTTGGACGTCGAGGTCTGTTGCGAGCCGATCGCGATGGCATTGGTGCCAGCAGTCGCCGCCAGCGTCGAAGCGCTGCCCATCCGGATTGAATAGGTTCCGCCCGCCACATCGGTGACGCCGATCCTGCCGGCGTTGACGTAGAGTGAGCCGCCGAGGCTGAGGCTGCTCGAGGCTCCATTGTTATTGGTGCTGACACCCGTTGGGCCGAAGAACTGCGAGTGATCGGTCTGCGTTGCCGGGGCGGTGTTGCATTTGGCGGCGTTGACACTCGCCTGATAGGCAGTGCTCGCGAATGTATCGGTGATAACAGCGCAGTTCCCATCCGTGCCGTCGTTCACATACACCTGCGCCGAGGCTGGCGCGCTTGCGGCAATGAGCGCGAGCACCCCCCCTCCCAGCGCTGCATGCTTTACCGTGCCCCCCTGCCGCAGCCAGAGCGCGCAGTAGGTCGTCAGGACCTTCGCCACAACGCGGAGCCGTCGGGCCGGCGTGAAGCCGACCGTAGGTCCGGCGTCCCCCCTGGCCAGTTCCGATGCCACCACCACCTGCGCACGCGCGCGGCTCCACAGCTTGCGATAGATTTTGTTCACGACCCCTTCCCCCTGGATAGTCCGTCAAAGTGACGCTGCACGTCCGCGACGTCAGCGTGGTTGCTCGAGCGAGGTTTGATGGCTCGCTCGGTTGCTACGAAAGCGACGCATCCATGCACGCGTGAACCAAACTGATGAGCCGCGCGTGGCCGTGGGCGTACGCCGCAGATGGCGTCTTTGGCCCGTGAGCTGAAGGCCTGAGGTGTGCGCGCCTGACGCACTGATGTGAGAGAAAGTGCGCAACGCGCCTTCCGATCGATTGGCTCGGCCTAGTCCCATGAGATCTGCTCGCAAGGCAGGCGGAGCGCGACCGGCGGGCTGGGCAGAATGTGAGGCGCGGCGGCTTCGCCCTGCAGCCAATGGATGCCCGCCTCCCATGCGGCGTCCATCTGCCGCCGCGTCCCGATCCCTTCAGCGACGACCACGGGCGCGAACGCCGCCGCCATGGCCGCCAAGCGCTCGAGCTGCTCGGCTGCGACCCGATTGACGACCGCGTCGTGCACCAGGTCAGCGCTGATCTTGATGACCGAAGGCCTGATGGCACGCACGAAATCCAGACGCGTATGGCCCACGCCCAGGTCATCGATGGCGATCCGACAACCCAGCGCCTTCAGGCGCCTGACCAAGGCGACCGCGCGGTCGAAGTCGCGCAAGGGCGCGGTCTCGGTGATTTCGAAGGTCAGACGCGAGGCGATACTGGGCCTGGCCCTGAGTCGGTCCAGAACGCTGCCCCACCAGCCTTCGTCCGGGACGAGGCTCAATGAGGACAGATTGCAACCTAGATTCAGGTCCGGCTGAGACTCCAGCGCGAGGATGACCGCCGAGAGCACTGCCTGGTCGAACAGGCGGACCAACCCCAGGCGTTCGAGCGCCGCGACCAGTCTGCTGGTGGACAGCGGGACCTCGTCGCCAACGGCGACCATCCGCAGCAACGCCTCCTGGTAGAGCGGAGCGGCGGTCGTCCCCAGCGTTATCGCAGGCGAAAGCCGGGAGGCCAGTTGCGAGGAACTGACGATGGGCTGGAACACCAGATGCGCGCGCCGCTGCGCCAGGGCCTCGTGGAAGGCCAGCGCCGCCTCCATGTCCAGCTCGTAGCCCAAGCGCCAGGACCACCCGCACTGCGGCGGCAGCAGCAGCGGCGCGCTGCTGTGCCGGCATTCGATTTCCTGAAGCTGGAAATGGCCTCCATCCAGTTGCCTCAGCCCCGCGCCGAGCGCCGCACGACTTACGCCGACGGCAAGCAGCGCGCGCTGAGGCCCGAAGTCGAAAGGCGTGGCGCTGAAGGCGCGTTGCCACCGCTCCACCAGCGATGTTTCCGAGCGATCGCGCTCACGGCCGTCGTCAGCCCGCACGGAAGGCGGCGCCACCAGGAAGCGCTTGTCGTCCACGACCGAAACCGAACCGCCCCACGCATGCGCGCACCGCTGCAGGGCGCGCAGCGCTGAAACGGCGAACTCCTCTCCGTACACCGCCGCCAGGTGGTCGCGGTTGTAAAGCTCGACCAGCACGGGCTCCGCGTAGTCCAGCGGCGCTCCTGCCGTCGGCCCCGTACCCACAAGGCGCTGCGCGTCAAGCTGGCTAAAAGTAGTGGGTGGGTACACAATGGATCGCTTGTGTGACGATCCGCACAGATGGCGCAATTCGCTGTTATTTGCCCTGTTCAGCCTCGCAAATCACCCTGTGGCGATAAGGATCCGTTCTGTCAACACAAGGTGTGACCCCCGGCATACTTTGATCAGTCTTGTTCCATGAACAACGGACATTGCTGCTCGCCTTAGGGAAGCCACGCCTGCCTTCTCAAGGCGGTTCCCCACCATGATCATTGGTTACGTCAGGGTCTCGACCGAGGATCAAAACCTCGATCTGCAGATCCAGGCCCTTCAGCGTCTGGGCTGCGCTCGCATCTATCAGGACCGCGGTGTCTCGGGCGCAACCCGATCCCGACCGGGTCTGGACAAATTGATGGCCAAACTCACACCCGGCGACACGTTGGCCGTGTGGCGGTTGGACAGACTCGGTCGTTCGTTGCCGCATCTGGTGCAGATGCTCGAGGCGCTGGGCGATCGGGGCGTGGCCTTCCACTCCCTGACCGAAAACATCGACACCTCGACCTCAGGCGGGCGGCTGGTCTTCCATTTCATGGCGGCACTTGCCGAATTCGAGCGCACGCTGATCAGCGAGCGCACGCGGGCCGGGCTCGCTTCGGCGCGCATCGCAGGCAAACGCATCGGTCGTCAGCCGCTTCTCGATATCGGGCAGCTTCATGCGGCCGCGGTCCTGCGCGACGAAGGTCAACAGTCGTTGACAGAAATCGCGCGGGATCTTGGCGTCCATCCGCGCACGCTGCAGCGCGGACTGAGGAAGCTGAGCGCGTCGACGGATCGGGAGGGCATCGTTGGCATGCAGTAAATAACTCCGCGCCGATGTGGGCCGATAGACAGACTGCGCATCCGTATTCCGTGCGCGGATCCGGTTGACCGAGCTCAAAGCCCTGAACGCGCGTTTCGGCTTCGCTTGAACCTTGCTGTCGGCGATTTATTGGCACGGCTTATGCACGTGTCGCCCTGAAGGTTTTACCTACCAGGGCACCTGGCGGCTTCTGTGTCCGCGCGCGTGCCTGCACCAGGAAGGACACTGAGGATTAGGATCCGATCATGATCGTCGGCTACGCGCGCGTTTCCACGCATGAACAGAATCTCAAGCTGCAGCTGCGGGCGCTGGAGGCCAGCGGATGCGCAGCAATTTTCTCGGACCAGGGCGCCTCCGGCAAACTCGCCACACGTCCCGGGCTCAGCCAGGCGCTTGAGGGACTGGAGCCTGGCGGCAAGCTGGTGGTCTGGCGACTGGACCGACTAGGCCGCTCGCTTGTGAATCTGGTCCGCCTGCTCGAAGATCTGGGAAAGCGTGGCATCGGCTTTCAGTCGATCACCGAACACATCGACACGTCCTCTTCGGGCGGTCGCCTGGTGTTCCACATGATGGCCGCGTTGGCCGAGTTCGAGCACAACCTGATCAGCGAGCGCACGCGCGCCGGTGTGGCGGCCGCCCGAGCCGAAGGCAAGCGCCTGGGTCGGCTGCCCTCCTTGAGCCTGACGCAATGCCAGCAGGCCTGCCATCTGTGGGATCTGCACGCCTGGAGCACCAGGCAAGTCGCCGAACAGCTGGGGATTCATCGGCGAACGCTCCTGCGGCATATCGCGAAGGCACAGCAGTCCGGCCAGCTGTCTTCCAAGGACGAACTCGTTTCACATGCGGACTGTCCCGTTTGCGCTTCAGGTGCGATTCCCTATTTCAGCGACTTGCGTGATCACCTTTAGCGGTCGCCCCGGTGCCTGAGAAGCGGCCTGGTCTGGTGGATGAACTGAGCGTGCCGGGCCAAGGGATTGGGCTTGGACCCCCCCTGCAAACAGAAAGCCCGGCTGATGCCGGGCTTTCTGGTGTCGCACTTCGCGAACGGATCAGGCGGCGGTCTTCTCGCCGGCCTGGTAATCCTCGATCTGGTCGAAGTTCATGTAGCGATAGATGTCCGCGGCATTGGCGTCGAGCACGCCGATGTCGGCCATGTACTCGGCCTTGGTCGGGATGCGGCCCAGGCGCGAGCAGATGGCGGCCAGCTCCGCCGAACCCAGGTACACGTTGGAGTTGCGCCCCAGACGGTTGGGGAAGTTGCGCGTCGAGGTGGAGAACACCGTCGCGCCCTCCTTCACCTGCGCCTGGTTGCCCATGCACAGCGAGCAGCCCGGCATCTCCATGCGCGCACCGGCGGTGCCGAAGGTGCCGTAATGGCCTTCCTTGGTCAGCTCGGCGGCATCCATCTTGGTTGGCGGCGCGACCCACAGCTTGGTCGGGATGTCGCGCTTGCCTTCCAGCAGCTTGGAGGCCGCGCGGAAGTGACCGATGTTGGTCATGCACGAGCCGATGAACACTTCATCGATCTTGGCGCCGGCCACTTCGGACAGGGTCTTCACGTCGTCCGGGTCGTTCGGGCAGGCCAGGATCGGCTCGTGCACGTCGGCCAGGTCGATCTCGATCACCGCGGCGTACTCGGCGTCGGCGTCGGCCTTGAGCAGCTGCGGATCGGCCAGCCAGGCCTTCATCTTGTCGATGCGGCGCTGCAGGCTGCGCGGATCCTTGTAGCCCTGTTCGATCATCCAGCCCAGCAAGGTGATGTTGCTGTTGATGTACTCGATGATCGGCTCCTTATTGAGGTGCACAGTGCAGCCGGCGGCCGAGCGCTCGGCCGAGGCATCGGACAGCTCGAAGGCCTGTTCGACCTTCAGGTCCGGCAAGCCCTCGATCTCCAGGATGCGGCCGGAGAAGATGTTCTCCTTGCCCTGCTTGGCCACGGTCAGCAGGCCCTGCTTGATCGCGTACAGCGGGATCGCGTTGACCAGGTCGCGCAGCGTCACGCCCGGCTGCAGCTTGCCCTTGAAGCGCACCAGCACCGACTCGGGCATGTCCAGCGGCATCACGCCGGTGGCCGCGGCGAAGGCGACCAGGCCCGAGCCGGCCGGGAACGAGATGCCCACCGGGAAGCGGGTATGCGAGTCGCCGCCGGTGCCCACGGTGTCGGGCAGCAGCATGCGGTTGAGCCAGCTGTGGATCACGCCGTCGCCCGGGCGCAGCGAGATGCCGCCGCGGGTGGAGATGAACTCCGGCAGGGTGTGGTGGGTCTTGACGTCCACCGGCTTCGGGTAGGCGGCGGTGTGGCAGAAGGACTGCATGACCAGATCGGCCGAGAAGCCCAGGCAGGCCAGGTCCTTGAGCTCGTCGCGGGTCATCGGGCCGGTGGTGTCCTGCGAGCCGACCGAGGTCATCTTGGGCTCGCAGTAGGTGCCTGGACGCACGCCCTGACCTTCCGGCAGGCCGATCGCGCGGCCGACCATCTTCTGCGCCAGCGAGAAGCCCTTGCCGGTGTCAGCCGGCTGCTGCGGCAGGCGGAACAGGTCGGTGGCCGGCAGGCCCAGCGCCTCACGCGCCTTGGCGGTCAGGCCGCGGCCGACGATCAGCGGGATGCGGCCGCCGGCGCGCACCTCGTCGAACAGCACCTCGGACTTCACCTTGAACTCGGCGATGACCTGGCCGTTCTTCAGCGCCTTGCCCTCGTACGGGCGCAGCTCGATCACATCGCCCTGCTCCATCTGCGACACGTCCAGCTCGATCGGCAGCGCGCCGGCATCTTCCATGGTGTTGTAGAAGATCGGGGCGATCTTGGAGCCCAGGCACACCCCGCCGAAGCGCTTGTTGGGGATGTAGGGAATGTCCTGCCCGGTCCACCACAGCACGCTGTTGGTCGCGGACTTGCGCGAGGAGCCGGTGCCGACCACGTCGCCGACGTAGGCGACCAGGTGGCCCTTGTCATTCAGGTCCAGGATGGCCTGGATCGGCCCGCGCTTGCCGTCTTCCTCCGGCACGAACGGCGCGCCCTCGCGCTTGTTCTTCAGCATCGCCAGCGCGTGCATCGGGATGTCCGGGCGCGTGGTGGCGTCCGGGGCCGGCGAGAGGTCGTCGGTATTGGTCTCGCCCGGCACCTTGAACACGGTCAGGGTCATGGACGCCGGCACTTCCGGCTTGCTGGTGAACCACTCGGCCTCGGCCCAGCTGCGCAGCACGGCCACGGCATTGGCGTTGCCGGCGTCGGCCTTTTCCTTGACGTCGTGGAAGGCGTCGAACACCAGCAGGGTCTGCTTGAGGCCGTCGGCGGCGATGGCACCGACGGTGGCATCGTCCAGCAGCTCGATCAGCGGGTGCACGTTGTAGCCACCGAGCATGGTGCCCAGCAGTTCGGTGGCGCGCTCGCGGCTGATCAGCGGGTTCTGCTCGCTGCCGAAGGCCAGCGCGGCCAGATAGCTAGCCTTGACCTTGGCGGCGTCGTCCACGCCGGCCGGGACGCGGTGGGTGATCAGGTCGACCAGGAAGTCGGCCTCGCCCGCCGGCGGGTTCTTCAGCAGCTCGATGACCTGCGCGGTCTGCTGGGCGGTCAGCGGCAGCGGCGGGATGCCCAGCGCGGCGCGCTCGGCAACGTGGTGGCGATAGGCTTCCAACATGTGCGACTCCGGTACGTAACGTGTGTGAAGAGGGAGCGGGTCAGACCCGCGGCGCGATCAGCTTCAATCCCTTGAAGTAGTCGCGGTAAAAGGCGTGGTTGTGGGTGATCAGCGCATCGCACTGCAGCAGCGCATGGGCCCCGATGAGGAAATCGGGCAGCGCATGCGGCCCGCCGCCGCGCTGGCGGTAGCGGCGCTGCATCTCGCCGGCGCGCAGGGCCGACTTGGATTCCAGCGCGCTGAAATGGATGCCCATCTCCTCCAGCACCGTCAGCGCCTCGGCGCCGTTGCGCAGGGCGCTGCAGACCTCGGCCAGGGCGATGTCGCAGACCACGACCCGGCCGCTGGCCAGGCACTGGCGCAGGCAGGCCTCGGCCGCATCGGCCTGCGGGCCGTCGGTCAGCAGGTCCACCAGCACGGGCGAATCGATGGCGATCACAGGCGCAGGATCAGCGCTTGGCCGGCTCGCGGGCGGCGCGCACGGCGGCCTCGGGCGAGTCGAAGCCGTCCAGCGCGAAGCGCCCGCGGGCCTTGGAGATCGCATCGTCCACGCTCTTGCGCAGCACGATGCGGCTGCCGTCCAGCTCCACCTTCAGCAGCGTGCCCTTGGTCAGCCCCAGAGCATCGCGTACCGCCTTGGGCAGGGTGATCTGGCCGCGTTCGGCAACGGTGGCTTCCATGAGTGCACCTCTTGAAGTATGCACGGATTATACATACTTGGATCTCCATACCGATAGCGGAATCGTGCGCCGGCAGGCACACAGTAGGCCATCCGGACACTCCCCAGTCACGCCGGAAGGCCGATACTGAACAGCGAGGCCGTCATCGAACAGCCAGCGCCGGCCACCAGGTCATGGCGCAAGTCACCTCGAACAGGAGCCCGAGCATGAGTGACACCTTCAAGACCCGCAGCACGCTGGACGTGGCGGGAACCTCCTATACCTACTTCAGCCTTCCCAAGCTCGGCGAGCGCTTCGACATCGCCCGCCTGCCCTACTCCATGAAGATCCTGCTGGAGAACCTGCTGCGCGGCGAGGACGGGGTCAGCGTCACGCCCGAGCACATCGAGGCGGTGGCCAAGTGGGACGCCAAGGCCGAGCCGGACACCGAGATCGCCTTCATGCCCGCGCGCGTGGTGCTGCAGGACTTCACCGGCGTGCCCTGCGTGGTCGACCTGGCCGCCATGCGCGATGCGGTGGTCAAGCTGGGCGGCAAGGCCGAGCAGATCAACCCGCAGATCCCTTCCGAACTGGTGATCGACCATTCGGTGCAGGTGGACGTGTTCGGCAAGCCCGATGCGCTGGACCTCAACGGCAAGATCGAATTCCAGCGCAATGCCGAGCGCTACAGCTTCCTGCGCTGGGGCCAGAAAGCCTTCAACGACTTCAAGGTGGTGCCGCCCAATACCGGCATCGTCCACCAGGTCAACCTGGAGCACCTGGCGCGCGTGGTCATGACCGCCGACAAGGACGGGGTCAGCTACGCCTATCCGGACACGGTGTTCGGCACCGACTCGCACACCACGATGATCAACGGCATCGGCGTGCTGGGCTGGGGCGTGGGTGGCATCGAGGCCGAGGCCGCGATGCTGGGCCAGCCGTCCTCGATGCTGATCCCGCAGGTGGTGGGCTTCGAGCTGACCGGCAAGCTGCCCGAGGGCGCCACCGCGACCGACCTGGTGCTGACCGTCACCCAGATGCTGCGCAAGCTGGGCGTGGTGGGCAAGTTCGTCGAGTTCTACGGCGAAGGCCTGCAGCACCTGCCGCTGGCCGATCGCGCCACGATCGGCAACATGGCGCCCGAGTACGGCGCGACCTGCGGCATCTTCCCGGTCGATGCCGAATCGCTGAACTACCTGCGCCTGTCCGGCCGCAGCGAGGACCATATCGCCCTGGTCGAGGCCTACGCCAAGGCCCAGGGCCTGTGGCACGACGCCAGCAGCCCGCATGCCCAATACAGCGCCACCCTGCACCTGGACATGGGCGAGGTGAAGCCCTCGCTGGCCGGCCCCAAGCGCCCGCAGGACCGCGTCCTGCTCAGCGACATGCAGAAGAACTACCGCGACAGCCTGGCGCCGTTCGCCGAGGCGCGCGAGAAGAAGCGCACCAGCGACGCGCGTCAGGTGGACCGGCTGGCCAACGAGGGCGGCGGCGGCACCGCCGTCGGCGCGCACGAGTCGGTCAACGAGCCGGCCGCCAGCAGTGGCGCGGGCTGGGAGCTGAAGGACGGCGCGGTGGTGATCGCCGCGATCACCTCCTGCACCAACACCTCCAATCCGGCGGTGATGCTGGGCGCCGGCCTGCTCGCCCGCAACGCGGTGGCCAAGGGCCTCAAGTCCGCGCCGTGGGTCAAGACCTCGCTGGGCCCAGGCTCGCTGGTGGTCACCGACTACCTGAAGAAGGCCGGCGTCATGGACGACCTGGAGAAGCTCGGCTTCTACCTGGTCGGCTACGGCTGCACCACCTGCATCGGCAACTCCGGCCCGCTGCCGGAAGACGTCTCGGCCGCCATCGCCAAGGGCGATCTGGTGGTGACCTCGGTGCTGTCGGGCAACCGCAACTTCGAAGGCCGCGTGCACCCGGAAGTGAAGATGAACTACCTGGCCTCCCCGCCGCTGGTGGTGGCCTACGCGATCGCCGGTACCACCGACATCGACCTGACCACCCAGCCGCTGGGCAAGGGCAGCGACGGCCAGGACGTGTATCTCAAGGACATCTGGCCGACCAACAAGGAGATCGGCGACTTCATCGCCAAGACCATCGGCCCGGAGATGTTCAAGAAGAACTACGCCGACGTGTTCAAGGGCGACAGCCGCTGGAACAACATCGCCTCGCCCGACGGCGGCCTGTACCAGTGGGACGCCAAGTCGACCTACATCAAGAACCCGCCCTACTTCGACGGCATGTCGGCGCAGTCGGGCACCATCGACGATGTGCACGGCGCCCGCGTGATGGGCATCTTCGGCGACTCGATCACCACCGACCACATCTCGCCGGCCGGCAACATCAAGAAGGACTCGCCGGCGGGCCGCTTCCTGCAGGAGCGCGGCGTGCAGCCTGCCGACTTCAACAGCTACGGCAGCCGTCGCGGCAACGACGATGTGATGGTGCGCGGCACCTTCGCCAACATCCGCATCAAGAACCTGGTGTTCGGCGGCGAGGAAGGCGGCAACGCGCTGTACTACCCCAAGGCCGGCGGCACGCCGGAAAAGCTGGCGATCTATGACGCGGCGATGAAGTACAAGGCGGACGGTGTGCCGCTGGTGGTCCTGGCCGGCAAGGAATACGGCACCGGTTCCTCGCGCGACTGGGCGGCCAAGGGCACCAACCTGCTCGGCATCAAGGCCGTGATCGCCGAGAGCTTCGAGCGCATCCACCGCTCCAACCTGGTCGGCATGGGCGTGCTGCCGCTGCAGTTCAAGAACGGCGAGAACGCGCAGACCCTGGGACTGGACGGCTCGGAGGTGATCGACATCACCGGCCTGGACGACGGCACGTCCAAGACCGCGCAGGTCGTGGCGAAGAAGGCCGACGGCAGCGAGGTCAAGTTCGAGGTGCGCGTGCTGCTGCTGACGCCCAAGGAAGTCGAGTACTTCCGTCACGGCGGCCTGCTGCACTACGTCCTGCGCCAGCTCGCCGCCAAGCAGGCGGCCTGACCTCGGAATCGATGCACCCGCTCCCGCGCAGCCGCGCGGGAGCGTTCGAATCCGTGCAACCCTCTGCGCCGCAGCCGCGCGTTAATGACATGCATGGCGCCGGTGGCCTAGCAGACATCAGCAAGCACTCCATCGTCGTTCCCGCGAACGCGTGAACCCATGGACTTCCGCACAGACAGTCAACGGCACCGGATTTCCGCGTGCGCGGGAATCCGGATGTGACCGGTCGCCCTTGAAACGACCCCGGCCGGCGCGCCAATGCTGCGCAAGCCCTGGACCTTCTTCTGCGCAAGACCGGTCCAAACCGCGCGCCCTCTAGCGCCCGCTCAGGCCGCCGCGCCTGATCCCTCCGGCCTGACCATTCGGAAAGGTATGGAAAGATTCCGGTTTGCGGCGACTGCCGGTATGCTCATCGCGATTTTTCGGGGGAAACGCCGGATCGGCCGGCCGCGCCTCGACCCTAGCACCCTGGGAGGGGCTTGACACGATGACGCAGGAACGGCCCTGGTTTGCCAGCTATCCCGCAGGAGTTCCGCACGAGATCGACGTCGATGAGTACCGCTCGATCGTCGATGTGCTGGACACGGCCATCGCCACCTACCGCGACAAGCCGGCGTTCTCCAACTTCGGCAAGGTGCTGACCTACGCCGACATCGACCGCCTCAGCCAGCAGATGGCCAGCTACCTGCTGCATGAGCTCAAGCTCAAGCGCGGCGACCGCGTCGCGGTGATGATGCCCAACTGCCTGCAGTACCCGATCTCGATCTTCGGCATCCTGCGCGCCGGGCTGACGGTGGTGAACGTCAACCCGCTCTACACCGACCGCGAGCTGCACCACCAGCTGCACGATGCCGGCGTGTCGACCCTGATCGTGGTCGACAATTTCGGCGTCACCGCGCAGAAGGCGCTGGAAGGCAGCGGCGTGCGCCACGTCATCACCACCGCACTGGGCGACATGCTGGGCTTCCCCAAGGGCCCGCTGGTCAACTTCGTCCTGAAGTACGTCAAGAAGATGGTGCCCGACTACGAGATCGCCGGCGCCGTGCGCTTCAGGGACGTGCTGCGCCAGGGCAGCAAGCCGCTGCCCCAGCTGGACATCCAGCCCGACGACATCGCCTTCCTGCAGTACACCGGCGGCACCACCGGCGTAGCCAAGGGCGCGATGCTGACCCACCGCAACCTGGTGGCCAATATGCAGCAGGCCTCGACCTGGGTCGGCATCAAGACGCGACCGGGCGAGGAGTACATCATCACCGCGCTGCCGCTGTACCACATCTTCGCCCTGACGGCGAACTGCCTGGTCTTCATGAAGTGCGGCGGCCTCAACCACCTGATCACCAACCCGCGCGACATGAAGGGCTTCGTCAAGGAGCTCTCCAAGGCGCCGTTCACCGCGATGACCGGCGTCAACACCTTGTTCAACGGCCTGCTGAATACGCCGGGTTTCGACCAGATCGACTTCAGCCATCTGCGCCTGACCCTGGGCGGCGGCATGGCGGTGCAGCGCAGCGTGGCCGAGCGCTGGAAGAAGGTCACCGGCGTGACCCTGATCGAAGCCTATGGCCTGACCGAGACCTCGCCAGCGGCATGCATCAACCCGATGGACCTGGCCGACTACAACGGCGCCATCGGCCTGCCGGTGCCCTCCACCGACTGCTGCCTCAAGGACGACGACGGCAAGACCCTGCCCGGCGGCGACGACACGGTCGGCGAGCTGTGCATCAAGGGCCCGCAGGTCATGAAGGGCTACTGGAACCGTCCCGACGAGACCGCCAAGGTCATCGATGACGAGGGCTGGCTGCACACCGGCGACATGGCGCGGATGGACGCGCGCGGCTTCTTCTACATCGTCGACCGCAAGAAGGACATGATCCTGGTGTCCGGCTTCAACGTGTATCCCAACGAGATCGAGGACGTGATCGCCGGCATGCCCGGCGTGCTGGAAGTGGCAGCGGTCGGCGTGCCGGACGAGCACTCCGGCGAGGTGGTCAAGGTCTTCATCGTGCGCAAGGACCCGGCCCTGAGCGAGGCCGACGTCAAGGCGTTCTGCCGCGAGAACCTCACCGGCTACAAACAGCCGCGCCGGATCGAGTTCAGGTACGAACTGCCCAAGAGCAACGTGGGCAAGATCCTGCGCAAGGAACTGCGCCAGCAGGAGAAAGCCGCGCGCTGAATGCGGCGGCAGGCGGTCGCCGACCTCGAGTCGGCGCCCCACACATTTCAGGAAGTGTGCGCCCGCCGCAGGCCGTCGGCGAGGGCCTCTGCGCGCTTTGGTGATGTCTATCACACTAAAAACGGACTTTCGCCCGGGTTACTCTAAGTCATTGAGTCACGGGCTTTTTTTGACGCATTTAACACTTGGTTCAGGTGTAGGATCGGCGTCGCCGCGGCCCCCGACGCGGCGACGACCCCCTTCTCTCTCACGCCCTTCAAGAGATCGCCGCCATGAACCTGATCGAAAAGCTCCAGCCGCGTCAGCGCACCTACTCCACCATCCGCACCGAAACGACCCACGAGGGCAACGCGCACTGGCTGTACATGCATGCCGATGCCGCCACCGGCGTGCGCCCGTGCTGCCGCAAGGACATGCTCGACGAAATGTGGTCGGTGATGAACCAGATCACCCTGCCCCCCTCGCAACGCGCCAGCGGCGCGCTGCGCCACTTCGTGCTGGCCTCGGACGCGGCCGCCTATAACCTGGGCGGCGATCTGAACCTGTTCACCCAGCTGATCCGCGAAGGCAACCGCGACCGTCTGCTGGCCTATGCCCAGCGCTGCGTGGAAGGTGTGCACCACCTGCACGTGGGCTTCGGCGGCGACGTGCGCAGCATCGCGCTGATCCAGGGCGATGCGCTGGGCGGTGGCCTGGAGATGGCGCTGGCCTGCCACACCATCGTGGCCGAGGAAGGCTGCGGCATGGGCCTGCCGGAGGTGCTGTTCGGCCTGTTCCCGGGCATGGGCGCCTACTCATTCCTGTGCCGTCGCGTGGCGCCGCAGGTGGCCGAGAAGATCATCCTGGAAGGCCGCGTCTACAGCAGCGAGGAGATGTACAAGCTGGGCGTGGTCGACATCCTGGTGCCTAAGGGCCAGGGCGTGGCGGCCGCCGAGGATCTGATCCGCACCCAGCGCCGCATTCCGCATTCCTATCTTGCGATGAATTCGGCCCGCAACCTGGCCCAGGCCGTCAGCTACGACGAACTGATGGAGATCACCAAGGTGTGGGTGGAGACCGCGCTGGCCCTGGGCGACAAGTCGCTGCGCACCATGGACCGCCTGGTCAAGGCGCAGACCCGCCGCGCCAGCCTGGACGTGGTGGCCTGACCTGCCGGAATGGATTCCCAACCCGGCCGCAAGGCGGGGTTGGTCATTCCATCAAACCTGAAAGACGCTGCGCGCCCGTTGTCTCGGGCGCGGGATGATCAACGCTCGCCGCCATCGCGCGCCTTGCGGCGCTGCTGTGCACGCGCGGCCAGCGCCTCACGCCCCATGCGGAAGTGGCCGTCGAGCTGGTGCATGCGCTGGCGCCATTCGGCCAGCATCTGCCAATCGGCCATGCGCATGAACTGACCGCTCTCCTCGGCCAGACGCGACATGCCCAGGTTGCCGGCGACACCTTTCAGCGCATGTGCGTATTCGCGCATGCGTTCCCAGTCCGGCTGCTCGCCGGCGCGCAACATGCCGTGGAAACAGGCCTCGGCGTCGTTGAGGCATTGCTGGACGAATTCCTGTTCGAAGGCCTCGCCCATGCCCAGCTGCAGCAGTTCGTCCAGCACGTGCGGATCGAACACCTCGGCCTGGCTCGCGCCGGCCGCCTCGTTGCCCCGCGCCACGCCAGGCTTGGCAGCCGTCTGCCGCAGACCACTGTTGCTGGCGATGTCGTTGAGCGCATCCAGCAGCTTGCTCGCCACCACCGGCTTGGCCAGGAAGGCGTAGGCGCCGGCCTGCTCGCAGCTGCTGATCGATTGCGGGGTGACATCGGCGCTGAGCACCAGCACGGGCGTGCGCGGGCCGCCGCCGGCCTGCATCACGCGCAGTTCCTTGAGCAGGTCCAGCCCGCTCATGCCGGGCATGTGCAGATCGATGATGGCCGCGTCGTAGTCGGTCACCGCCAGGGCATCGAGCACATCCTCGCCGCCGTTGACGCAGACCACGCGGTGGCCGGCCTTCTGCAGCAGGCGCTGCAGCACCATGCGGTTGGCCTCGTGATCGTCGGCCACCAGGATCTGCATGCTGCGCACGCGCGCACGATGACGCAGGAAGGGGTCGGAGAAGGCGATGACATTCTCCGCGCGCACCTCCTGCGCGGCGCCTGCCTCGGCCCAGTCCTCGACCTCGTCGATGTCCTCGGCCAGCACCGGCACCATTGGCGTCTCGCTGGGCACCACGCCGTCGAACGGCACTTCGACCCAGAAGGTGCTGCCCAGACCGACTTCGCTCTCGAAGCCGATGGCTCCGCCCATGGCCTCGGTCAGGCCCTTGGCGATGGCCGCGCCCAGGCCGGTGCCTCCGTAGCGACGGCTCAGGCTGACATCGGCCTGCTCGAAGGCCTCGAACAGCCGGTCCTGCAGCCGCGGCGGGATGCCCACTCCGGTGTCGATCACCGTGAAGCGCAGGCGCACGCGCGCATCGATCGAAGGCACGGTGACGACCTGGATGCGCACGCCGCCGCGGTCGGTGAACTTGACCGCGTTGCCGACCAGATTGATCAGCACCTGACGCAAGTGGCGCGCATCGCCCATCAGCGTGGCCGGCACGTCGTCGGCGAAGTGGACGGTGTAGTCCAGCTTCTTGGCCTTGGCCTGCGGCAGCATGATGAAGCCCACATGCTTGACCAGCTCGCGCGGGGCGAACTCGCTGATGTCCAGGCGCAGCTTGCCGGCCTCGATCGCCGAGATGTCCAGCACCTCTTCCACCAGCGCCAGCAGGCTGCGGGCCGAGGCCTGGATGGTGTTCAGGCATTCGCGCTGCTCGGCGTCCAGGCGCGTGGTGGCCAGCACCTCGGTCATGCCCGACAGGCCGTTGAGCGGCGTGCGGAACTCATGGCTCATATTGGCCAGGAAGCGGCTCTTGGCCTCGCTGGCGCGGCGCGCGTCGGCGCTGGCACGGGTCAGCTTGCGCAGCAGGTTGGAGAAGTACAGCGGCACCGCGGCCAGGCCGCCGATCAGGCCGATGCCCAGCTTCAGATTGGACAGCCAGTAGTCGGTCATCAGGACCGTGGTGGTGAAGCTGACCATCGCCATGGCCACGGCCAGGTACAGATAGTTGTTGCCGTAGCGCATGCCGTTGCCGACGGTGACCCACATCACCACCACATACACCCAGCCCAGCGGCTCGCCCATCTGGATCATGCCGGCGGCCATCAGGCCGTAGTCGGCGAGCATGCCGATGATCCGGCGCGTGTCCGAGCGCTCCGGACGCAGCCACATCCAGCCCAGCAGGATGCAGCCCAGGGTCAGGCCGCTGAGCACGATGGCCAGCACACCCTCGTACTGTGCGGCCGGCAGCTGCGCGCGCACCGGCGGCAGCAGCACGTACATCAGGATCAGGCTGATCAGCGCGATCCGGACCAGGGCCTGGCCGTGTTCGTTGTCGCGACGCGCCGGCAGGCGCACTTTGAACTGTTGCAGCAGGGCGGCCATGGGACTACTCCAATCCGGGGCGTGCTTGCAGCGTCGAATAACGGTCGCAGATCTGGTCCAGCCGCTCGCGGCCACGGAACAGCGCGTCCACGCAGGCCGGGTCGAACAACCGCCCGCGCTGCGCGTAGAGATAGGCCAGCGCCGCATCGCGCGTCCATGCCGGCTTGTAGGGGCGTGCGGAGATCAGCGCGTCGAACACGTCGGCCACCGCCACGATGCGCGCCTCGATCGGGATCTGCTCGCCGCGCAGGCCGTCGGGATAGCCGCTGCCATCGAAGCGCTCGTGATGGCGCAGGGCGATGATCGCGCCGGTCTGGATCAGCCGGTTCTGGCTGCCGCTGAGCAGCTCATGGCCGATCTTCGGATGCCGGCGCATGACCGCCAGCTCCTCGGCGTCCAGCGGGCCGGGCTTCATCAGCACCGCGTCGGGGATGGCGATCTTGCCCATGTCGTGCAGGGGCGCGGCCAGCTCGATGGCGCGCACGTCCTCCTCGCCCATGCCCAGCTGCTCGGCCACCAGCGCGGCGATGCGCGCCATGCGCTCCAGGAAGGCGCTGGTGCCGCTATCGCGGTACTCGATGGCGCGGGCCAGGCGCGAGAGCGTCTCGCGCTCGCGCTCCTCGACCTCGTGCATGCTCGACAGCAGGCGCTGCTCCAGCGACAGCGCGCGCTGCTTGACGTTCTCCGACTGCTGGCGCAGCTGCAGCAGGTTGCGACAGCGGGCGCGCAGCTCGCGCGGGCGCACCGGCTTGACCAGGAAATCGATGACGCCGGCCTCCAGCGCGGCCTGGCGGATCGGCTCGTCGCCGACCACGGTGATCAGGATCACCGGGATGTCGCGGTGCATGGGCAGGCGGCGGAAGCGGCGGGCGAACTCCAGCCCGTCCATGCCCGGCATGCGGTAGTCCAGCAGCAGCAGGTCGGTGCGGTGCTGGCTGCACCACTCCAGCGCCACCTGCGGGTCGCCGAAGTCGTGCACCGCCAGCTCGGTGGCGATGTCCTCGATCACGTGGCGCAGCATGGTCCGCGCGGACGCCTGGTCGTCGATGATGACGATGTTCAATTCGCTACCTGCGCCATTGGGCCAGCGTTGCTGGTCCGTCGGGGAGGACACCGCAGTGAACACGCGGCTCGGGGTAAGCATGAAACACCACCTCTCGGGGGATTACGAGGCTGCCAGAATGTGAAAGAACCCCGCCGCATCGGGATTCCCGCCTCGAATCGCGGCGCACGCCACGGATCGAGACCTACTGTCAAGCATGAAGCATGCCACCGAACCCGAGTCGGATCTTTCGGCAAAAAACCGTCAATCCCTGATGGAAAGACGTCCAACCCGGTGGAAAGGGGCCAAATGCAGCCGTTTCGAGGCGTTTGGTCCGCGCGCAAAAAGTTTCCTATGCAACCAATTGAGAGCCGAGCAGGCTGGCCTGCCCGGCTGCGTCACTTTTCAACCCTGGGTCTCGGGCCGCATGTAGGGGAACAGCAGCACGTCGCGGATCGAGGAGGTGCCGGTCAGCAGCATCACCAGACGGTCGATGCCGATGCCCAGGCCGCCGGTCGGCGCCATGCCGTACTCCAGGGCGCGGATGTAGTCGGCATCGAAGTGCATGGCCTCGTCGTCGCCGCTGTCCTTGGCCTCGACCTGGGCGCGGAAGCGCGCGGCCTGGTCTTCGGGATCGTTGAGCTCGGAGAAGCCGTTGGCGATCTCCTTGCCGTTGATGAACAGCTCGAAGCGATCGGTGTAGCCGGCCTCGGTATCGCTGGCGCGGGCCAGCGGCGAGACCTCGACCGGGTGGTCGGTGATGAAAGTCGGCTGCACCAGGGTGTGCTCGACGGTGGCCTCGAAGATCTCCAGCAGCAGCTTGCCCCAGCCCCAGGACGGCTTGACCTTGATCCCGAGCCGCTCGCAGTGGCGCCGCAGGGCGTCGCGGTCGGTGCAGTCGGCGGCGGTGATCTCCGGGTTGTGGTGGCGCACGGCCTCGTCCATGCGCCAGCGGCGGAACGCCGGGCCCAGGTCGATCCGCGCGCCGTCCCATTCCACCTGCGTGGTGCCGAGCACGGTCTGGGCGGTGTCGCGGATCACGCCTTCGGTCAGGTCCATCACCTCGTGGTACGTGGCATAGGCCTCGTACAGCTCGAGCATGGTGAATTCGGGGTTGTGGCGCGTGGAGACGCCTTCGTTGCGGAAGTTGCGGTTGATCTCGTACACGCGCTCCAGGCCGCCGACGACCAGACGCTTGAGATAGAGCTCCGGCGCCACGCGCAGGTACAGCTGCAGGTCCAGCGCGTTGTGGTGCGTGGTGAACGGCTTGGCCGTGGCGCCGCCGGGGATGTAATGCATCATCGGCGTTTCCACTTCCAGGAAGCGGCGCGCGTCGAGCCAGGCGCGGATGGCGCGGATGATCTTGCTGCGCTTGATGAACACCTCGCGCGACTCGGGCGTCACGATCAGGTCGACATAGCGCTGGCGATAGCGCTGCTCGACGTCGCTCAGGCCGTGCCACTTGTCCGGCAGCGGCCGCAGCGACTTGGTCAGCAGGCGGATCGTGGTGGCCTTGATCGACAGCTCGCCGGTCTTGGTGCGGGTCAGCGTGCCTTCCACGGCGATGATGTCGCCCACGTCCCAGCCCTTGAACGCGGTATAGGCCTCGCCCAGCGTATTGCCCTGCAGGAACAGCTGGATGCGCCCGGACTCGTCCTGCACCTGGGCGAAGCTGGCCTTGCCCATCACCCGCTTGGCCATCAGCCGGCCGGCCAGCTTGACCTGGCGATCCAGCCCTTCGAGCACCTCGGCGGTGAAGGTCTCCGCGTCGGCGAACTCGGCCTGCAGATCGCCGGCATAGACCTCGCGCTTGAAGTCGTTGGGATAGGCGATGCCCTGCCCGCGCAGCGCGGTGAGCTTGCCGCGGCGCTCGGCGATGAGGCTGTTCTCGTCGGAGGGCGTGGTGGTGGGCTGGTCGGTCATGGGGTGAGGACTAAGGTTGGGAGAAGTGAGAAGTAAGAAGCGAGCAAGGGCAGGAGACGGCGAGTGTGGCGGCAGGCACGGCCCGCCTCGACTCACCTCTCACGCCGCTCCACGCACTCCTGCCTTCAGGCGTCGACGCGCTTGGCGCCCGCGTCCAGGCCGGACTTGAGGCTGGCCTCGAGGAATTCGTCCAGGTCGCCGTCGAGCACCTTCTGCGTATCCGAGCGCTCCACGCCGGTGCGCAGGTCCTTGATGCGGCTCTGGTCGAGCACGTAGTTGCGGATCTGGCTGCCCCAGCCGATGTCGGACTTGGTGGCTTCCAGCGCGTTCTTCTCGGCGTTACGCTTCTGGATCTCGATCTCGTAGAGCTTGGCCTTGAGCATCTTCATGGCGCGGTCGCGGTTGGCGTGCTGGCTGCGCTCGGTCTGGCAGGCCACCACCACGCCTGACGGCACGTGGGTGATGCGCACGGCCGACTCGGTCTTGTTCACGTGCTGGCCGCCGGCGCCGGAGGAGCGGTAGACGTCGGTCTTCAGGTCGGCCGGGTTGATCTCGATGTCGATGTTGTCGTCGACTTCGGGCGAGACGAACACGCTGGTGAAGCTGGTGTGGCGCCGGTTGTCCGAGTCGAACGGCGACTTGCGCACCAACCGGTGCACGCCGATCTCGGTCTTGAGCCAGCCGTAGGCATAGTCGCCTTCCACGCGGAAGGTCGCCGACTTGATGCCGGCCACTTCGCCGGCCGAGGCCTCCATCAGCTCGACCTTCCACCCGCGGCCCTCGGCCCAGCGCAGGTACATGCGCAGCAGGATCTCGGCCCAGTCCTGGGCCTCGGTGCCGCCGGCACCGGCCTGGATGTCGACGAAGGCGTTGGTGGCGTCCATCTCGCCGGAGAACATGCGCTGGAATTCCAGCTTGTCCACGTCGCGGGCGAAGCGTTCGACGTCGGCGACCACCGCGTTGGCGGTGTCCTCATCGGATTCCATCTCGGCCAGTTCCAGCAGCTCGCTGGCGCCGTTGAGGCCTTCGGTCAGGTCGCGGATGCCGTTGACCGTGCGGTCCAGCTGGGCGCGCTCGCGGCCCAGGCCCTGGGCGCGCTCGGGGTCGTTCCAGATATCGGGGTTTTCGAGCTCGCGCTCGACTTCTTCCAGACGCTCGCGCTTGGCGTCGTAGTCAAAGATACCCCCTGAGCGAGCCCAGCCGCTCGGTGAGGTCGGCGATGCGCTGGCGGACGGGATTGAGTTCGATCATGGGAGCGATGCGATGCGTGGCAATGGATAGCCCGCCATTCTAGCAAGACTGCCCGAGAGGCCCCTTTTTTCGGGTCTTCGCAGCAGTTCGGGGCCCAGTGAACAGACTTCGGTGCCCAGCCTCGACCCGGCCGGGCGCGGCTCCTCGGCTCGGTCCGCCATCCATGGCGGACTCGCCGCCGCGGGCCATCCCTGGCCCGCTCTCCGCGCGCCCGGCCGGGTCGAGGCCCTGCGACGGATAGCGCAGGACTTCTTTCGACCCGAAGCGTTAGAGCATGACGCGCGAGGCAGCGGGCCGGCGGGCGGTGGCCGCGACGAGCGAGGCAGGAGCCGAGCGCCCGAATCAGGGCAGGACGCCCTGATTGAGGGAAAAGCGGACGCCGCCCGCCGGACCGCTGCCCTTCCGAAGCCGAGACGCTCACGCGTAGCGGCGCCCGATCAGGAGAAAAGCCCCTCATCAGCAGCCCGAACGCGTCGCCGGGAAGTCACACGCACCTCTCATCGCGGCTTGCACTGGCGCCATGTCGCTGTCCTTCGCTCAGACCGCCGCGCGCAGCGCCGGCTGTCCTGCGTCCGAGTCGACCGGCTGCGCCAGCAGCCGCGTGGCCAAGGTGCGGGCGGCAGCGCGCAGCTCGGGCACGGCGGTGATCTCCCATAGCTGGCCCCGCAGCAGCGGGCCCAGGCAGTACAGGCCGGGCACCGCACTGCCGGAACGATCGCGCACCTGCAGACGCTCGTCCACGTCCACGCCCAGGCCCAGCGGGTCCGCACCCAGCAGGCCTGCGTCGCGTAGGGTGGCCACCAGCGGATGGCTGGTGCGCTCGATGTCGGTATCCAGCCCGGTGGCCCGGATCAGGACGTCGAAATGACCCACCCACGCGCTGGTCGCGCCACGCGGCCGGACCAGCGCCTCGACCTCGTGCGCGCCCAGCCGCGCGCGCAGCAGACGCCCGGCCAGCACCCGCAGCTGGCCGCGATCCTGCAGGGCCTGCAATTGCTCGGCGACCTTGGGCGCCACCCGATGGCGCAGCGCCTCCCAGTGCGAGCGCATGTGGCGCAGAAACCGGGCGCGATCGGCCTGTTCCAGTCCACGCCAGAACGGCTGCAGGTGCGGGCGCAGCGCATCAATCAGGCGCCGCCAGTCGTCCACCACCGCGGAGAGCTGGCGCAGCGTGCGCACCAGCCCGCGCAGATCGTGGTCGCGCAGGCTCTGCTGCACGCTCGGCGGCAGCTCGAGCGGCGCCCCGGGCGCCTCCAGATGGGGCAGCGGCATCAGGCCATGGCGCGAGAGCACCGTAATCGGCCCGCGATGGTCGCGCTGGCGCAGCGTCACCACCACATCGGCCATGGTCAGTCCAGTGCCGACGATCAGCAGCCGCGCGTTCGGCGCGATGGCGTCGATCGCCCCGTCCTGCCACGGCCAACCGATGTAGCGCCGGTCCACCGCCAGGCGCGGACCGACGCCGGCCAGGCGCTGCGGCGGCAGCGCGCCCACGCACAGCACCACGCGGTCGCTGAGGAAGTCCTCGCCATTGCCCAGCAGCACGCGGAAGCCGCCGGGCACGCGGTCCACCGCAATGACTTCTTCCTCGATGCGGGCGAAGTTCTGGGCCTGCGCCGTGGCCTGGTGCAGCTGGTCCTGCAGATAGTCGCCGTAAGCCAGCCGCGGCAGGAACCCCAGCCGCCCGCCCTCGCCCAGCGCCAGCGCATCGGCGAACCCGGTCGGCGCGTCGGCGACCAGGCCCAGGTCCTTGGCGCGCGCATTGAGCAGGTGCTCGGGCCGCGCGGCACCATAGGCCACGCCGCGGCCGAAGGTCTCCGGCTGACCGACCAGCGTGACGCGGGCCTGGGGCCCCCCCTGGCGCAGCAGCTCCGCCGCGAGTGCGCTTCCACAGAAGCCTGCCCCGATCAGGGTGATGTGCATGGCGATCCTTCCTGTCTCCCAGCGGAACGCCCATCTGACCGCAGCCCGATGCGCCCGGTGTAAAGGAGGAGTTAGAACCGTGGAAACGCTTTCTGCCGACTCGGCATGAGCACATGCCGCGTCGTTATCACGTGCTGGAGTCCTCGGCTTCGCCGCCGGCATCCAGGCGCCGGCTCTCGCGGCGCGGCGCGGTGAACGGGGTCGGCGTGGCAGGCGCGGTGTTGCCGATCAGCAGCGGAATGCCGGCGCGGACATCGCCGGCGGCGACCTCCAGATCGAAGCGCTCGGCGTCCAGCCGGCGCACTTCGCTGGCCGTGCGCGCCGCCACGTCCTCGTCCACGCCCATGGCCTCCAGCGCGGCCTGGCCGAAGCGCACTGCCGATTCGAAGGTTTCGCGGATCTGGAAGTCCACTCCGGCCGCGACCAGCTTGAGTGAATGCTCGCGGTCGAAGGAGCGCGCCAGCACCCTGGCCTGGGTGAACTCCTGCTGGGCCAGTTCGACAATCAGACTGGTGGTCTCGGGCCTGTCGGTGCAGATGGCGATCAGGCGCGCGGTGGACGCACCGGAGGCACGCAGCACGTCCAGGCGCGTACCGTCGCCGAAGAACACCTTGAAGCCGAACTCCTCGGCGCTGCGGATCATGTCGATGTCGCTGTCGATGATGGTCACATCGATGTCGCGCGCCAGCAGCGACTGGCTCATGACCTGGCCGAAGCGGCCGAAGCCGATGATCAGCACGCTGCCGCTCTGGTCGTGCACCGCCTCGATGCCCTCCATCGAGGCGGTCGCCTGCGGCATGAAGCGGCGCGCCACGAGCACCACCAGCGGGGTGAGCACCATCGACAGCACCACCACCGCGGTCATGGTCGCGCTGATGGTGGGGTCGATCAGGCCGGCGGCCAGCGCGGCGGCATAGAGGACGAAGGCGAACTCGCCGCCCTGGGCCATCAGCACCGCGCGGTCGAGCGCCTCGCCATGGCTGCTGTGGGTCAGGCGCGCAACCACATAGATGCACAGCGCCTTGGTCACCATCATCGCCACCACCAGCCCGGCGACGACCAGCGCGTTGTTGGCCACCACCGACAGGTCCAGCGACATGCCGACCGAGAGGAAGAACAGGCCCAGCAGCAGGCCGCGGAACGGCTCGATGTCCGCCTCGATCTGATGGCGGAACGTGGACTCGGACAGCAGCACGCCGGCCAGGAACGCGCCCATCGCCATCGACAGGCCGCCCAGCTGCATCAGCAGCGCTGCGCCCAGCACCACTAGCAGGGCGGCGGCGGTCATCACCTCGCGCGCCTTGGCCCGCGCCAGCAGCCGGAACAGCGGATTGAGCAGCCACAGCCCGGCGGCGATCAGCCCGGCCAGGCAGGCCACGCTGATGCCGATGGACATCCCGCGCGAATGCCCGCCGCTCTCGGCCGGCAGCGGCGAGAGGAACGCGACCAGCGCCAGCAGCGGCACGATCAGCAGATCCTCGAACAACAGCACCGCGACGATCTTCTGCCCATGCGGCAGCGCGATATCGCCGCGCTCGCCGAGCAGCTGCATGACGATCGCGGTGGAGGTGAGCACGAAGCCGGCCGCACCGACGAAGGCCACCGCCCCATGCAGGCCGAACAGCATGCCCACGCCGGTCAGCGCCGCGGTACACAGCGCGATCTGCAGCGAACCCAGTCCGAAGATCTGCCTGCGCAGGCCCCACAGATGCGAGGGCCGCATCTCCAGCCCGATCACGAACAGGAACAGCACCACGCCCAGCTCGGCCACGTGCAGGATGGACTGCGGATCGTTGAACCAGCCCAGCCCGAACGGGCCGATGACCAGGCCGGCGGCCAGATAGCCCAGCACCGAGCCCAGGCCCAGACGGCGGAACAGCGGGACAGCGACCACCGCCGCGCCCAGCAGGGCGACCACGTTGACCAGTTGGCTGGATTCGGATTCGACGCTCATGCACCGAGTCTAACGGCGCATGTCAGCGCTGCAATGTGCGCCGTCGCGGATCAGTGTGTGCTGACCTGCTTGTCAGGCGGGCCGCCACGCGCGGCGGTTTCCAGCGACGCCGTGACGATCAGCACCACCGTGGTCAGCGCGTTCAACCACAGCAGCCCCAGCGACTGCGCCAGGCACGCCAGCGGCAGCAGCAACGCAAGCCCGATCAGATGCGAGAGCGGAAAGCGTCCATAGACCGCGCGCTTGTACAGCCCGTTGCCCGCCAGGAACAGTCCGGGACCGGCCAGCATCACCAGCACGAAGGCCAGCGTCATGTGGCCATGCGGATGGGCGATCATCAGATCGTTGCCGACCGCGGTGACGATGACGCTGCCGACGATGGCCACATGCAGATAGTGGAACAGCGCGCCATAGCGGCCCGGATCGTCGGCTTGGACGATGACCTCGGTCGCATCGCGCACGGCGATATTGAAGTACAGCCACCACATCGCCAGGCTGCCGACGAAGGCCGTGGCAAAGGCGATCATCTCCGCCGCGTCCCAGGCCGGCGCATGGGCCAGCGTGGCGCCGGTGATCAGGATCGATTCGCCCAGGGCCACGATCACGAACAGCGCGCAGCGCTCGACCAGATGGCCGCCTTCGATGGTCCACTCGCGCGCGCTGTCCGACCGGCCCAGGCCGGGCACGGGGAAGCCGAACATCGGCGAGATGTACTCGCACGCCACCGCCAGGCCCCACAGCAGCAGCCGCCAGCCCGGCTCGGCCAGGCCACCGCCGATCCACAGCGCCGCGCACAGGACGGCCCAGGCCAGGATGCGGCTGAAGTTCGGCCCCAGAGGATGGTCGCCCAGCTGCAGGCGCAGGAACAGCGCTCGCCCCACCTGCATGACCGCATAGCAGCCGGCGAACAGCAGAGCGCGCTCGCCGAAGGCCTCCGGCAGCGCGGCGGCGAACAGCAGCCCCACGCCCATCAGCGCGAACAGCATCACCCGGATCGGCCGGGTCTCCGGGTCGAACCAGTTGGTCATCCAGCAGGTGTACTGCCAGCCCAGCCAGACCGCGAACCACAGCAGCAGCGCCTGGGCCGCCCCCAGCACGGTCAGATGCCCGAGCAGGAAGTGCGAGACCTGGGTGACGGCGAACACGTAGACCAGGTCGAAGAACAGTTCGGCGTAGCTGACCTTGGCCTCACTGCCATCGCGCACGCGCAGCAGCGGATGCGGCGTGGTCGCGGCCGGGACATCGCGTACGGGTGCGTGCCCGTGGCTCATGGCCAGACGCCGCGGCGCGGCAGCTTGAGCGCCAGCACCCAGGCCAGCGCGACCGGCACGAGAAAGATCAGCGCCTGGATCGGCGCTTCTTCTTCCAGCGTGTAGCCGTGCGCCAGGCCGGTGCGCAGATTCCACAGCACCGCCAGCAGCCACAGCACGGTGAAGCCGATCGCGCCCTGGCGGCGCAGGCGCGCCGGCATGCGCAGCACGACGCCGAGCGCGATCAGCAGCCCGGCCACGATCAGGATCAGGCTACGCATGGGGTGCGGCGCGTCTCGGGCAGGAGGATGGCCGGCACGTTAGCGCAAGGCGGGCGCACGCCGCATCTCTTCGCCGGCCGCCTCAGGGTGCTGCGGCGCCGCACACCGGACAGTCGGGGTCCGGCGGCAGGGCCAGCTCGTGGAAGCGCATGCCCAGCGCGTCGAAGCCCAGCAGCCGTCCGGCCAGCGATTCGCCCAGGCCCAGCAGCAGCTTGATCGCCTCGGTCGCCTGCAGCAGGCCGATCACGCCGGGCAGCACGCCGAGCACGCCGGCCTGCGCGCAGTTCGGCGCCAGCGCCGGCGGCGGCGGCGCTGGGAACAGGCAGCGATAGCACGGCACCTGGCCCCGCCGGCGCCCGGCGTCAAACACGCTCACCTGCCCTTCGAAGCGCTGCACCGCGCCGTACACCAGCGGCCTGGCGTGGCGCACGCAGGCGTCGTTGAGCAGATAGCGCGTGGCGAAGTTGTCGGCGCCGTCGATCACCACGTCCACGCCGTCGAGCAGCGCCTCGACGTTGTCGGCCGTGACGCGTGCGGCCACCGCGTCGATGGCGATGTCCGGATTGAGCGCCTGCAGCGTCTGCGCCGCCGAGCTCACCTTGGGCTGGCCGATGCGGTCCTCGCCGTGCAGGATCTGGCGCTGCAGGTTGCTGCGCTCGACCACATCGTCGTCGGCGATGCGCAGCCGGCCCACACCGGCCGCCGCCAGATAATAGGCGGCCGGCGATCCCAGCCCGCCGGCGCCGACGATCAGCACGCGCGCATCGCGCAGGCGCTGCTGGCCGGCCGGGCCGACTTCCGGAAGCAGCAGATGGCGCGAGTAACGCTCGGCGAAGCGCGCCTGCTCGGCGTCAACGAGCGGCATGACCAGGGGCAGCCCGTCGGCGATCCAGCGCGTGGTGCCGCCCTCGACCGAGGCCACGCGCAGATAGCCGCGCTCCAGCAACGCCTGCGCGGCGGCGAGCGAGCGCGCCCCGCTCTGGCAGATCAGCAGGACCTCGCGCGACAGATCGGGCAGGTGCGTCCGCGGCGCGGCCTCCAGGACGGCGCGTTCGATGCCCAGCGCGCCTTCGGCCTGGCCCTGCGCGCGTTCGTGTACCTCGCGCACATCGATCAGCACCGCGCCGGCGGCCTGACGCGCGCGCGCCTGCGCGGGCGTGAGCAGTTCGATCTTCATCCCCAGGATTATCGTCGACGCCGTGTCATGCCGGCATCGGCGCCCCGAGCGCGTAGATCGCACGCCTGCTCGATGCTCGGTGAGAGCTGCCGTCTCTTCCGATCACATCGCGCCCTCCCTGTAGAGCGGAGCTTGCTCCGCTGGGGCTTTCCCATGACGGGGCGAAGAGCAGCGGAGCAAGCTCCGCTCTACAGATAGGGTCGCCCCCAGCTGTCAGTAGGGCAGCACCGTCACCGGCGTCCCCGCCGCATAGTGCCGCTCCCCCGCCTCCAGCACGATCAGCGCATCGCTGTCGGCCGCCCCGCGCAGCTGGTGCGAGGCCTCGGCCGGATTGGGTTCGACCAGCAGCACGCCCGTCTCGCTGCTGCGCAGCCGCCCGCGCAGGAACTCCAGCCGATCGTGCGTCTTGCGCCAGTCGCTGGCCAGGCAGGCGGTGAACCGCGGGCGCGGCTGCGCCCTGCCCTGCAACGCATCGATCAGCGGCCGCCCCAGCGCCAGGAAGGTCGCCAGCACCGAGACCGGATTGCCCGGCAGACCGAGCATCAAGGCCCGCTCCAGCGCGCCGAACAGCACCGGCATGCCGGGCTTGATCCGCACCTTCCAGAAATGCACCTGACCCTGCGCCTGCAGCAGCCCGGGCAGCAGATCGCGCTCGCCGGCCGAGACCCCGCCAGCGGTGATCACCAGGTCGAACGCGCTGGCCGCATCGCGCAGCGCGGTCTCCACCCGCTGCGGATCGTCGGGCAGGCGCGGCCAGGCGACCGGCTCCAGGCCGAGCTGGCGCAGCAGGCCCATGAGCAGGTCGCGGTTGCTGTCGTAGATCTGCCCCGGCGCCAGTGGCATGCCCGGCTCGACCAGTTCGTCGCCGGTGGAGAACACGGCCACGGTCGGCTTAGGAAAGACCGCCAGATCGGCGTGGCCGAGCGCGGCGGCCAGCGACACGCGCGCCGGGGTCAGCACCTGGCCGGCCTCCAGCACCTGCGCGCCGGCCTGCACGTCCTCGCCGGCGCGGCGGATGTCGTGGCCCGCCTGAATCCCCGCCGGCACCGTGACGCGCGCGCCATCGACCTGGACCCGCTCCTTCATGACCACCGCGTCGGCGCCGCCCGGCAGCGGCGCGCCGGTGGTGATGCGCGCGCACTGGCCGGGCTGCAGCACCAGGCCGGCCTCGGGTCCCGCGAACTGCTCGCCGGCCAGCGTCAGCGTGGTCGGCGCCTCGGGCGAGAGGTCGGCGCTGCGCACCGCGAAGCCGTCCATGCGGCTGTTGTCGAACGGCGGCAGCGGGAACTCCGCGCCGACCGCCTGCGCCAGCACGCGGCCATCGACGCGCTGGATCGCCAGCCGCTGCGGCGCCGCGCGATGCTGCGCCCCGATCCGCGCCACGATCTCCAGCGCCTGCGTGTAGTCGATGCGCGTGGGGAACGTCATGGGCTTACTTGCCGCGCTTGACGTGGCGGATCAGGCGCTTCTTCTTGGCGATCTGGCGCTCGGTCAGCACGTTCTTCTTGCCCTCGTAGGGGTTGGCGCCCTCGCGGAACAGGAAGCGCACCGGCGTCCCCACCAGCTTGAAGCGCTTGCGGAAGAAGTTCTCCAGGTAGCGCTTGTAGGACTCGGGCAGCACCTTCAGGCGCGTGCCGTGGACGATGAACGTCGGCGGGTTCTCGCCGCCCGGATGCACGTAGCGCAGCTTGGAGACATGGCCGCGGATGCTCGGCGGCGGGTTGGACTCGTAGGCGATCTCCAGCGCGGTGTTGACCTCGCTGGTGCTGAAGGTCTTGGTGGCCGAGGCATGCGCGCGGTGGATGGCGCGGAACAGCTCGCGCAGGCCCGAGCCGTGCTTGGCCGAGATGCGCACGGCCTCGGCCCATTCGACGAAGCCCAGCTTGCGCGAGAGCAGCTGTTCGGCCTGCTGGCGCTGGTAGTCGGTCAGCCCGTCCCACTTGTTGACCGCCACCACCAGGGCGCGGCCGGCGTCGAGGATCGCGCCCAGCACGCTGGCGTCCTGGTCGGTCACGCCTTCGCTGGCGTCCAGCAGCAGCACCGCGACCTGGCACTGCTCGATGGCCTGCAGCGTCTTGACGATGGAGAACTTCTCCACCACCTCGTCCACGCGGCCCTTGCGGCGCAGGCCGGCGGTGTCGACCAGCCGGTACAGGCGGCCCTCGCGCTCCAGGTCCACTGCGATGGAGTCGCGCGTGGTGCCCGGCACCTCCGAGGCGATCATGCGCTCCTCGCCCAGCAGGCGATTGACCAGCGTGGACTTGCCGACGTTGGGCCGGCCGACGAAGGCGATGCGCATGCGCTGCGGGTCTTCGTCCAGCAGTTCGCCGGCGCCCTCGGCCGGGACGCGTTCGAGCACTTCCTCGACCAGTTCGTCCACGCCCTGGCGATGCGCGGCCGAGAGGGTCAGCACATCGGCGAAGCCGTAGCGGGCGAAGTCGGCGCGGGCGGCCTCCTCGTCCACGCCGTCGATCTTGTTGAGCACCAGCAGGGTCGGCCGCGCGGTCTTGCGCAGCCAGGCCAGGATCTCGTCATCCAGCGCCGAGGCGCCCTCGCGCGCATCGACGATGAACAGCACCAGGTCGGCCTCGGCCGCGGCAGCGCGCGACTGGCGCGCGGTGGCGCCGGCCAGGCCCTCCTCGTCGCCGGCGATGCCGCCGGTGTCGACCAGCACGAACGGGGTCTCCGGCTGCAGCCGGCAAACGCCGTAGTTGCGGTCGCGGGTCACGCCGGGCTGGTCGTGCACCAGCGCGTCGCGGGTGCGCGTAAGCGCATTGAACAGCGTGGACTTGCCCACGTTGGGGCGGCCCACCAGGGCGACGAGAGGCAGCATTGGAAACCAGACCTGGAAGGCGAAGAATGAGCGGGGCCGGTGCCGGCGGCCCGCCGCGCGGACCCGGCGGCGCGGCCATGGGCACGCGGCGAAGGCGGCACAGGATACGAAAACGGGGAGCCGGACGCATGTTCCGGCTCCCCGTGGGTCTTGCGTGGAAGGCTTACTTGATGCGGAACGCGGTCAGCTTGCCGTCGATGTTCTGGACCAGCAGCACGCCATCGGCGACCACCGGGGTGGCGCGGATCGGGTCGCCGCCGGCGCGTTCGCGCGCGGCCAGCTCGCCGTTGTCCAGGCGCAGCCAGTGCACGTAGCCGTCGTAATCGCCGACCACCGCGTAGTCGCCCTGCACCGCCGGCGCGGTCAGCGCGCGGCGCAGCAGCTTCTGGTTGGACCACAGCGAACCGCCGCTGGTCTTGTCCAGCGCCCACACCACGCCGCCCTTGTCCGACAGCACGACACTGGACGGGGCCAGGCCGAGGCCGGCGACGCCGCCCTTGTCGCGGCTCCACATCGGGCGGCCGCTGGGGCCGTCGATGGCCAGGGTCGCGTTCTTGTAGCTGGAGGCGTAGAGCGTGGTGCCGTCGATCACCGGCGGCCCGTCCACGTCGGCCATGCGGTCCAGCTCGGTGCGGCCCTCGGGCTGGCCCACGGTCTGGTCCCACAGCGCATGGCCGTCGTTGAGCGCCAGCGCGGTCATGGTGCCGTCGTCGTTGCCCACGAACACCAGGCCCGGGCCCAGCGTGACCGGGCCGTTGCCGCGCACCGTCAGCGCCGGCTGCTCGCGGTTCCAGAACCAGCGGCGCACGCCGTCGGTCACCTGGAAGCACAGCACCTGGCCGTCGTTGGCGTGCACCAGCACGTTGCCCTGGCCGATGGTCGGCGGGGCGATGATCTCGTTGCTGGCCTTGGCGGTCCACTTCTCCTCGCCCGTGGCCGGGTCCAGCGCGAAGAGCTTGCCCGACAGCGTGCCGACCACCACCAGCCCGTCGCCGGCGCCGACGGCCGAGACGCGCTCGTCCTTCATCTTGTGGTGCCACAGCTCCTTGCCGGTCTGCAGATCCAGCGCCTTGACCCCGCCCTCGATCGCCGCGGCATAGACGTGGCCGTCGGCCACGGCCGGGCCCTCGCGCACGCCGAGCAGCTTCTCGCCCTTGCCCACGCTGGTGGACCAGAGCTTGTCGATCTGGATGCTGGGCTCGAACTTCTCCAGCTTGACCGGCTCGGTGGCGGCCTTCTCGGCGGCCTTCTTGTCGTCGGTGAACCAGCCCTTGACCGTGCTGCAACCGGACAGGACCGCCACCAGCGCGACCACGGCGGCCGCACGCTTCATGTTCACAACCACTTTCATCAGATCGACTCCGCGGACCCGGGCGGTGTGCCGCCGGCGTTGGTGAGCTTGATTTCGACCATCTGGCGCTGCGGCGAGGCCACGTCCAGGCTGGTCAAGGCTTTCAGATAGGTCTCGCGGGCCTGGTCGCGCTTGCCCGCCAGGACCAGCGCATCGCCGCGCACTTCCAGCGCCGAGGCGCTGTCGTAGGAGGCCAGCAGCTTGATCGCCTCGTCCTGCTTGCCCGCGGCATTAAGCAGGCGCGCGGCGTGCAGGTCGGCGTACGGCTTGACCGGCGAATCGGCCTTGACCGCCTTGAGCGTCGCCAGCGCGGCGTCGTTCTGCTTGGCCTTGACCTGCGCCTGGGCCAGCTGCAGCAGCGCCAGCTCGGTGTAGATCGAATCGGCGTCGTGCTTCTGCAGCGCGGCGACCTTGTCCTGCGCGGCCTTCAGATCGGTGCCGCCGATGGCCTTGACCGCCTCGGCGTAGCTGGCATAGCCGGCCTGCGACTGCTGCTCGCGGTGCTGGCCGTACCACTTCCATCCGAAGATCAGCGCCAGCCCCAGCGCGATACCGCCGATAATCCCGGCGCCGTTGTTCTTGAGCCAATTGCGGACGCGCTCACTCTGCTCGTGCTCGTCCAGCAGGTCATCGATTGCCATGCGTACTCTCGCCCCGCCATTGCGCGGGGTCATCTAATTGCGACAGGTGGACCCTCGCGGGTCAGTCCTGAACCGGCGCGAGTGATCCGTCGGAGGATACCGCAAAGCGTGCCACGTTGGCCCGCTGATACGGCGTCAGGTCCACCGTACTCCCGGCTCGCTGAACCTGAACCGCGTTCGCATTGCCCAGTTTGACCCGGGCCACCTGCCCGGCCTGGAAGCTGCGCGTCTGGCCGGCCTTGAGCAGGCCGCGCTCCAGACTCTGGCCATCGGGGCCCTGCACGTCGACCCAGCTGTCGCCGCTGAAGGTGAGCGTCAGCGCGGCGGCGGCCGGCGGGGTCTCACGGGTCAGGCGCGGTGCCATCGAGGCGGTGATCGGGGCGTTGTCCGGCTCGACCTGCGGCGCGGGCGCCGGGGCGGCCACGGGCGCGGCGGCGGTGACGTTGGAGGGCGCCAGCGGCGCCATCGCCTTTGGCACTTCGTCCAGCGAGGCGGTCTTCAGTGCCGGCTTGCCCGAATTGTTGGAGACCACCAGCCAGAACGGCACGGCGAAGAAGCACACCGTGATCACCACATACACCGCGCGGCGCGCGGTGGACTCCAGCACGCGCTGGTAGCGCGGGGTGTGGGTGCGGCTGACCAGTTCCACCGGGCGCACGGCCTGCAGCAGCGACTGGTCCAGGTAGGCGCCGATGTCCACGCCCAGGGCGCGGGCGTAGCTGCGCACGTGGCCGCGGACGAAGACCGGGGCGCCCAGCGCCTCCCAGTGGCCGGATTCGAGAATCTCGACCACCCTGGCCGGCACCTTGAGCCTGGTGCCCGCCTGGGCGACGGTCATGCCCTGCTGCTCGCGCGCCTGGCGCAGCAGCGCGGCGATCTGCGCCTGCTGCGCTTCGCCGGATGCGGGTTGGGTCGTGTTGCGATCCATCATGGTCTTGCACTATCCCCGGGACTTGCCGCAGCGGCTTGTGGGAACTCCGCCCGCAGACGCTGTCGATATCTCTCGGCGGCAGCCTTGTCGCCAAGCCTGTTCTCAATGTCAGCCGCAAGTTGTAACACGCTTGCGTCGACGGGTGCAGCCGCGATGCGCCGCTCGATGAAGGCGCGCGCGTCCATGTCGTGGCCGATCCGGTGTTCGTTGCGCGCCATCGACAGCAGCGCATAGGCATTGTTCGGGTCCAGCGCCAGCGCCTTGCGCAGGTCCCGCTCGACCCGCTCGTACTGGCCGGTCTGCAGGGCGCAGCCGCCGGCGTTGGCCAGGGCCGCGGCCGGGGTCGGATAGCCCGGCGCGGCGATGGCGCGGTCGAACCAGACCAGCGCCTCGGCCGGATAGCCGTTGGCGCACAGCCAGGCCCCGTAGTTGTTCATCATGCCGCCGTCCTGCGGCGCCAGCTCGGCCGCCTGGCGATAGTGCTCGCCGGCGCCCTTGGTGTCGCCGCGCGCGCCGTCGACGATGGCCAGGATGGTGTGGGCCGCGGCGGACTTCGGATTGGCGCGCAGCACCTTGTTCGACTCGCGCTCGGCGGTGTCCAGGTCGCCCACGCGCAGGCGCTGCTCGGCCATGCCCAGCGATTCGCTTTCCTCGATCCGCTTGCGCGTGGCCTTGTCGTCGCTGACGTGATAGTCGCTGGCCGGCGTCTGCACCGGCTTGACCCCGCCCTTGGGCCGCACGAAGGTCAGCCGCGAGCAGCCGGTCGCGGCCACGGCCACGAGCAGCCCGGCGAGCAGGAGGTTATGCGGCCGCATCGCCCAGGCCCTGCTCGCGCAGCTGGCGGTTGAACTCGGCCTGGCGCCGGGTGCGGTCCATGACCTGGCCCTTGAGCTGGCCGCAGGCCGCATCGATGTCGTCGCCGCGGGTGCGGCGCACCATCGTCAGCACCTGCGCATCGAGCAGGATCTTCTGGAACGCGCGGATCTGCGCCTCGTCCGAGCGCTCGTAGCGCGTGCCCGGGAAGGGATTGAACGGGATCAGATTGACCTTGCCCGCCTCGCGCGACTGCATCTGGTTGCCGAACTGGCGCATCAGCCGCGCCAGCGAACGGGCGTGCTCGGGCTGGTCGTTGACGCCCTTCATCAGGGTGTACTCGAAGGTGATCGAGTCGCGCTTGGGGCTGGCCTTGAGGTAGCGCGCGCAGGCGGCCATCAGCTGCTCGACCGGGTACTTCTTGTTGAGCGGCACCAGCTGGCTGCGCAGCTCGTCCTGCGCCGCGTGCAGGGAGACCGCCAGCGACACGTCGCTCTCGGTGGAGAGGCGGTCGATCATCGGCACCATGCCGGCGGTGGACAGCGTCACGCGCTTGCTGGCCAGGCCGTAGCCCAGGTCGTCGCGCATGATGCTCATGGCGCGCACGACGTTGTCGAAATTGGCCAGCGGCTCGCCCATGCCCATCATCACCACGTTGGTGAGGCGACGGATCTGCGCCGGCACGTTGCCCAGGTGGCGCGCGGCCACCCAGACCTGGCCGATGATCTCGGCCGTGGACAGGTTGCGGTTGAAGCCCTGCGTGGCGGTCGAGCAGAACTGGCAGTTCAGCGCGCAACCGACCTGCGAGGACACGCACAGCGTGCCGCGGGTCTTGTCCGGGATGTAGACCGTCTCGATGGCGTTCTTGCCATCGGCGCCCATCGACAGCAGCCACTTGTGCGTGCCGTCGGCGGAGGGCTTGTCGAACACCACGTTCGGCACCACCACCTCGGCGTGCTGCTGCAGCTTGGCGCGCAGCGGCTTGCCCAGGTCGGTCATGCCGTCGAAGTCGGTGACGTAGCGGTGATGGATCCACTTCATCACCTGATGGGCGCGGTAGCGCTTCTCGCCGAGGGTCTCCTCGAAGAAGCGCTCCAGGCCCGCCCGGTCCAGGTCGAGCAGATTCTGCTTGCGCGCCGGCGCACCGGCGAGCGGCTCGCCGATGTTGGTCACGCTGGGAATCGGCGCGATCTGGCTCATCGAAGGCTCAGCGCGAGACCACTTCGGTGGCGGCGAACCAGTACGCCACTTCGATCGCCGCGTTCTCCAGCGAGTCCGAGCCATGGGCGGCGTTGGCGTCGATCGAATCGGCGAAGTCGGCGCGGATGGTGCCCGGCGCAGCGTCCTTCGGATTGGTGGCGCCCAGCAGCTCGCGGTGCGCGGCCACGGCGTTCTCGCCTTCCAGCGCCTGGATCATCACCGGGCCGGAGATCATGAACTCGACCAGCGCGTTGAAGAACGGGCGGTCCTTGTGCACGGCGTAGAAGCCCTCGGCCTCGCGGCGCGACAGCTGCTTGTACTTGGCGGCCACGATCTTCAGGCCGGCCTTCTCGAAGCGGGCATAGATCTCGCCGATGACGTTCTTGGCGACGGCGTCGGGCTTGATGATGGACAGGGTGCGCTCCAGCGCCATGAGAGTTCTCCGAAGTTCGGGGCCAGGGTCGACCCAAGTTGGCTTAAGAAAAAACCCGCGTGGAAACGCGGGCTTGAATTTGATTTCTGCGGCAATTCTAACGGATTGCAATGCCACTTGCATCTGTCCGCAGGCGTCTTTGACGCAGTGCAACATGACATCGGGATCGGGCTCGGCGCAAACTCAAACAAGCGTTTGATTCAGAGCCCCCGTTCGCATGGTCACCGGCACCCAGTTCTCGACCAAGGACCGCATTCTCGGCGCCGCCGAGGAGCTGTTCGCCCTGCATGGCTTCGCCGGCACCTCCCTGCGCCAGGTCACCACCCGGGCCGACGTCAACATCGCCGCGGTCAACTATCACTTCGGCTCCAAGGAGAACCTGGTCAACGAGGTCTTCCGCCGGCGCATGGACGTGATGACCGCCGCACGCCTGGGCCAGCTGGAGCAGGCCCTCAAGCGGCCCGGCGAGCTGGAGCCCATCCTGGCCGCCTTCGTCGAGCCGGCCCTGGCCATGGCCCAGGACGGCCAGGGCGGCGGCGCCTTCGTGCGCGTGATCGCCCGCGCCTACGCCGAGAAGAACGACAACCTGCGCAAGTTCCTCTCCGACCACTACGGCCATGTCCTGCGCGAGTTCGCCAAGGCCATCGCCGCCTGCCTGCCGGGCCTGAGCAAGCAGGAGCTGTACTGGCGCCTGGACTTCCTGGCCGGCGCCCTGACCTATGCCATGGCCGACTTTGGCCTGATCAAGCGTCCCGCCGGCGTCACCGAAGCGGCGCATCGTGAACTGGCCGCCCGTGAACTCATCCGCTTCGCCGAGGCCGGCTTCCGCGCCGGCAGCGTCCAAGCGTAATTTCAATCAAAACAAAGGTTTGTTGAATATGTCTGAGAAACTGCTTGTACGCCGCGCCGCCGTGCTCGGCGCCGGCGTGATGGGCGCGCAGATCGCGGCCCACCTGACCAATGCGGGCGTGGACACGATCCTGTTCGACCTGCCCGCCAAGGAGGGGCCGGCCAGCGGCATCGTGCTCAAGGCCATCGCCAACCTGGGCAAGCTCTCCCCCGCCCCGCTGGCGGCCAAGGGGCTGGCCGAGGCCATCACCCCGGCCAACTACGGTAGCGACCTGGATTTGCTGCGCGGCTGCGACCTGATCATCGAGGCCATCGCCGAGCGCATGGACTGGAAGCAGGACCTCTACGCCAAGATCGCCCCGTACGTGGCCGACCACGCCGTGCTGGCCTCCAACACCTCGGGCCTGGGCATCAACAAGCTGGCCGAGGTGCTGCCCGAGCAGCTGCGCCACCGCTTCTGCGGCGTGCACTTCTTCAACCCGCCGCGCTACATGCATCTGGCCGAGCTGATCCCGGCCAAGGGCACCGACAAGGCGGTGCTCGAGGGCCTGGAGAGCTTCCTGGTCACCACGCTGGGCAAGGGCGTGGTCTATGCCAAGGACACGCCGAACTTCATCGGCAACCGCATCGGCGTGTTCTCGATCCTGTCCACCATCCACCACACCCAGGAATTCGGCCTGGGCTTCGACGAGGTCGATGGCCTGACCGGTCCGCTGGTCGGCCGGCCGAAGTCGGCCACCTACCGCACCTCCGACGTGGTCGGCCTGGACACCATGGCCCATGTCATCAAGACCATGGCCGACACCCTGCCCGACGACCCGTGGCATGCGTTCTTCAAGTCGCCCAAGTGGCTGGAGGCGCTGATCGCCAAGGATGCGCTGGGCCAGAAGACCGGCGCGGGCATCTTCCGCAAGGTCGGCAAGGACATCGTGGTGCTCGATCTGGAGCAATTGAAGAGTCTGGCCAAGGATGGCCAGGCTTCTGCGGAGGGATCCGCAGGTGCCTACCGCACGGCCGACCGTGGCGCCGCGCCGGAAGTGGTCGAGATCCTGAAGATCAAGAACCCGGCCGAGAAGTTCGCCAAGCTGCGCGAGAGCCAGCACCCGCAGGCCCAGTTCCTGTGGGCTACGTTCCGCGACCTGTTCCACTACAGCGCCTACCACCTGGCCGATATCGCCGAGACTGCGCGCGATGTGGACCTGGCCATCCGCTGGGGCTACGGCTGGTCGCTGGGCCCGTTCGAGACCTGGCAGGCCGCCGGCTGGAAGCAGGTGGCGCAGTGGATCGCCGACGACATCGCCGCCGGCAAGAGCATGAGCAGCGCGCCGCTGCCGAACTGGGTGTTCGACGGCCGCGACGGCGTGCACGGTGCGGAAGGCTCCTACAGCCCGGCCAAGGACGCCAAGCTGCCGCGCTCGGCGCTGCCGGTCTACAAGCGCCAGCGCTTCCCCGATCCGGTGCTGGGCGAGCAGTACCCGCGGGGCGAGACGGTGTACGAGAACGACGGCGTGCGCCTGTGGCACGACGGCGACGATGTCGCCGTGGTCAGCTTCAAGACCAAGATGCACACCGTCTCGGACCAGGTGTTGGACGGGCTGCAGGAAGCCGTCGGCCGCGCCGAGCGCGACTTCAAGGGTCTGGTGATCTGGCAGCCCAAGGAGCCCTTCTCCGCCGGTGCCGATCTGGCCGGTGCCCTGGGCGCGCTGCAGGCGGGCAAGATCGCCGAGTTCGAGGCGATGGTCGCCAACTTCCAGGCCACCAGTCAGCGCATCAAGTATTCGCTGGTGCCGGTCGTGGCCGCCGTGCGCGGCCTGGCCCTGGGCGGTGGCTGCGAGTTCCAGATGCACAGCGCCAAGACCGTGGCCGGGCTGGAGAGCTATATCGGCCTGGTCGAGGCCGGCGTGGGCCTGCTGCCCGCCGGCGGCGGCCTGAAGGAACTGGCCGCGCGCGCCTCGGCGGCCGCCGGGCCTGGCGGCGATGTGTTCGCCGAGCTGAAGAAGACCTTCGAGACCATCGCCATGGCCAAGGTCTCCAACTCGGCCGTCAATGCCCAGGAGCTGGGCCTGCTGCGTCCGACCGACAAGATCGTGTTCAACGCCTACGAGTCGCTGTACATCGCCAAGAACGAGGCGGCGGCGCTGGCCGAGTCCGGCTATCGCCCGCCCCTGCCCGCGCGCCGCATCCAGGTCGCCGGCGACGTCGGTATCGCCACCTTCAAGATGATGCTGGTCAACATGCTGGAAGGCCGCTTCATCAGCGAATACGACTGCGAGATCGCCACCCGCATCGCCACCGTGCTGTGCGGCGGCGAGGTGGATCGCGGCGCGGTGGTGGACGAGGACTGGCTGCTCAGGCTGGAGCGTCGCCACTTCGTCGAACTGGCCCAGCAGGAAAAGACCCAGGCGCGGATTGGGCACATGCTCAAGACGGGCAAGCCGCTTAGGAACTGAGATTGGGGATTTGGGATTGGGGATTCGTAAAAGCGAGTCTCCATACCCAACCACTCTCGCCTCCAACAAATTCATCCGCCGGGCAGATGCATTCGGACACCAGGATCCGCTCCAACGAATCCCCACTCCCGAATCTCCAATCCCGGCTCTCGGAGAAAGCCAAATGACCAAGCAGATCCAGGACGCCTACATCGTCGCCGCCACCCGCACGCCGGTCGGCAAGGCGCCCAAGGGCATGTTCCGCAACACCCGTCCCGACGACATGCTCGCCCACGTGCTCAAGGCCGTGGTCGCACAGGCGCCGGGCATCGACCTGGGCCGCATCGACGACGCCATCATCGGCTGCGCCATGCCCGAGGGCGAGCAAGGCATGAACGTGGCGCGCATCGGCGTGCTGCTGGCCGGCCTGCCCAACACCGTGGCCGGCCAGACCATCAACCGCTTCTGCTCCTCCGGCCTGCAGGCCGTGGCGCTGGCGGCCGACCAGATCCGCCTGGGCAATGCCGACCTGATGCTGGCCGGCGGCACCGAGTCGATGTCGATGGTGCCGATGATGGGCAACAAGATCGCCCTGTCGCCGTCGGTGTTCAAGGACGACCACGTCGCCATCGCCTACGGCATGGGCATCACCGCCGAGAAGGTGGCCGAGGAATGGAAGGTCTCGCGCGAGGAGCAGGACGCCTTCGCCCTGGCGTCGCACCAGAAGGCCATCGCCGCGATCCAGGCCGGCGAGTTCGCCTCCGAGATCACCCCGTACGAGATCCACTCCTACCAGCCCAATCTCGTCGACGGCAACACCATCGCCCTGCGCAAGCTGCGGGTGGAACACGACGAAGGCCCGCGCCCGGACAGTTCGCTGGAAGGCTTGGCCAAGCTGCGCCCGGTGTTCCGCAACGGCCAGTTCGGCGGCAGCGTCACGGCCGGCAACTCCTCGCAGATGAGCGACGGCGCCGGTGCGGTGCTGCTGGCCTCCGAGCAGGCGATCAAGGACTACGGGCTGACCCCGCTGGCGCGCTTCGTCAGCTTCTCCGTGGCCGGCGTGCGCCCGGAAGTGATGGGCATCGGCCCGATCGCGGCGATCCCCAAGGCGCTCAAGCAGGCCGGCCTGACCAAGGACCAGCTGGACTGGATCGAGCTCAACGAGGCCTTCGCCGCGCAGTCGCTGGCCGTGATCCGCGACAGCGAGCTCGACCCGTCCAAGGTCAACCCGCTGGGCGGCGCCATCGCCCTGGGCCACCCGCTGGGCGCGACCGGTGCCATCCGCACCGCGACCATCGTCCACGGCCTGCGCCGCCGCCAGCAGAAGTACGGCATGGTGACCATGTGCATCGGCACCGGCATGGGCGCGGCGGGCATCTTCGAAGCGCTTTGAGACTGGCGGAGGTATGCCTCGTCCGACGACACCGCCGTAGGCACTAGTGGCAGCCGTGCAAGGTGAGCACTAGTGATCAGCGGCGGTGATGGGGTTCGGTGTTGTTCGCAGGGAACATTGCGCTGGTGAGATCGTCGGCCCGAGCCCCGCTGGAGGCTTCCGGGTCTGGAAACGAAGAAGGCGGCCCATGGCCGCCTTCTTCTTCATCGGAGCTAGCCCGCGCGTAACGGACTCAGTCCTCGCGCACACCCAGTTCCTTGAGCGCTTCGCGCATCGCCTTGGCCGCCGCTTCGCCGATCTTCTCGCTGTGCAGGGCGTAGCTGATGGTCGCCTCGACCAGGCCGATGTGCGCGCCGCAGTCGAAGCGCGTGCCCTTGAAGCGGTAGGCGTGCACCGGCTTCTGCTGGAGCAGCGTGGCGATCGCATCGGTCAGCTGGATCTCGCCGCCGGCGCCCGGCTTGGTGGCTTCCAGCAGCTTGAAGATGCTGCCATCGAGCACGTAACGGCCGACCACGCCCAGGTTGCTCGGCGCATCGGCCGGCTTGGGCTTCTCCACCATGGCGGTGATCTTGCCGCTGCGGTCGTTGAACGCCTCGGTGGCCACGATGCCGTAGCTATCTGTCTTGTCCGGGGCGACGTCCTGCACCGCGATCTGGCTGGCGCCGGTGGCCTCATGGGCATCGGCCATCTGCTTGAGCGCGCCGGCGCCGCTGCGGTTGACGATGAGATCGTCCGGCAGCATCACCGCGAACGGTTCCTCGCCCACGATCGGCTTGGCGCACAGCACCGCATGGCCCAGGCCCAGCGCCTCGGGCTGGGTGACGAAGATCGCGCGCACGCCGTCGGGCAGCGGCTTGCGCACTTTCTCCAGCAGCTCGTGCTTGCCGGACTGCTCCAGGCGGTGCTCGAGCTCGTAGGCCTTGTCGAAGTAATCGCCAATGGCGTGCTTGTAGCGGTTGGTGACGAAGATCAACGTATCGCAACCGGCCTCGACCGCCTCATCGACGGCGTACTGGATCAACGGCCGGTCGATGATCGGCAGCATCTCCTTCGGCACGGTCTTGGTGGCCGGCAGGAAGCGCGTGCCAAGTCCGGCGACGGGGAAGACTGCCTTGCGAATACGTTGGGTCATCGGTGGTTCCTGGCCTCTCGAGTGGGGAATTGGACGACGGTGTTCATGGCCTCGTGCTCCGGCGCCGGGATGAACTCCGGGATCGCCGCATGCAGCACGCGGCGCATGGTTTCATCATCGTAATCGGCGACAGCTTGACGCAGCTGTTGCAATGCCCGCGTGACAGCCTCGAGCGAGACGTCGCGGGCGCGGGCCTCGAGGATCTTCGAATGCGCGGTCGGCCGGTACAGCTCCTCGGCATGGAACAGCGTCTCGTGCAGCTTCTCGCCGGGGCGCAGGCCGGTATAGGTGATGGCGATGTCGCGCCCTGGCTGCTTGCCCGCCAGGCGGATCATCTGCTCGGCCAGGATGCGGATCGGGATCGGCTCGCCCATGTCCAGCGTGTAGATCGAGGCGTGCGCGGCGCTGGCGGCGGCCTGCACGATCAGCTGGCAGGCCTCGGGGATGGTCATGAAGTAACGGGTGACGTCCGGATGGGTCACCGTTACCGGGCCGCCGGTGCGGATCTGCTCGCGGAACAGCGGCACCACCGAACCGGCCGAGTCCAGCACGTTGCCGAATCGCACCGTGGTGAAACGCGTACCGCCGCCCCGCTCGTCCAGGCTCTGGCAGGTCATCTCGGCCAGGCGCTTGCTGGCGCCCAGCACGTTGGCCGGGTCCACTGCCTTGTCGGTGGAAATGAAGACGAAGGTGCCGACCTTGGCCTCGCGGCAGGCGCGCGCCATGGTCTCGGTCACCAGTACGTTGTTGCGGATCGCCTCGCGCAGCTGGCCTTCGAGCAGCGGCACGTGCTTGTAGGCGGCTGCGTGGAAGACCGCGTCGGGCTGGACGATGGCCAGCGCGCGGCGGATGGCCGCCGGATCGCCGCAGTTGCCCAGGAACGGGATCACTTCCAGATCGGGGAAGGCCTTGGTCAGCGCCTGGTGCGAGCGGATCAGCGCCCATTCGCTGATTTCCATCAGCGCGATGCGGGCGGCACCGTGGCGGGCGCACTGCCGGCACAGTTCCGAGCCGATCGAACCACCGGCGCCGGTCACCAGCACCGTGCGGCCACCCAGCCAGCCGCGGATCAGCTTCCAGTCCGGGGTCACCGGCTTGCGGCCGAGCAGGTCGTCGATCGCGACCTCCTTCAGCTCGCCCGGCATCGAGCGGCCTTCCAGGATGTCGACCAGACGCGGCACCGTGCGGAACGGCAGCCCGGCGTTCTCGCAGATGCCGACCACGCGCTGCATCTGCGAGGCGTCCAGCGAGGGCATCGCGATCACTACCAGGCGCGCGGCGGTTTCGCGCGCGATGTTGGCGGCATCGTCCAACTTGCCCAGCACCGGCACGCCACGCAGCTTGGTGCCCTGCAGCTTCTCGTCGTCGTCCAGCAGACCGACCGGCTCCCAGGCGCCACTACGGCGCAGGTCGCGCAGCAGCGCCTCGGCGGCGCGGCCCGCGCCCAGGATCAGCACGCGCTTAGCGCGCACATCGACCGCGTCGGCGACCTGATGGTCCTTCCAGGCCCGATAGAGCAGCCGCGGCAGGCCGAGCAGGCCGACAAGACCGAACGGGTACAGCAGCAGCGCCGCGCGCGAGACCGCGTCGATGCGGTTGTAGATCACCAGGCAGATGGCGATGGCGAGCAGGCCGATCAGGCCCGCCTTAAAGATGTTGGCCAGGTCAGGGACGCTGGCGAAGCGCCACAGGCCGCGATACAGGCCGACGCGCCAGAACACGATGCCCTGCGCGATCAGGACGATGGCGCTTTCGGTGGACCACCACGGCAGCGGCGGCGCGCCCGGCACCATGGCGTAACGCAGCCAATGCAGTCCGTGCCAGCACAGCCACACCATCAGCAGGTCGTGGCACACGATCGCCACGCGCGGCACGGTGACCGAGAGGCGCGAGCGCCAATTCTTCATGCAGTCCTCATCCCTGGAATTCGGTCCTGGCCTGCAGCCGCACCCAAGTCCATGAGGCGAAGGCAAAGCAAGTTGCTGCGATCACCAGGGCGGACCATCCGTCCCAGTGCCATGACATCACCATCATGATCGTAGCGGTCAGCGTGAAGATGGCACAAGCGGCTGTCACCCTGGTATGCCCCAGACGACGGGCGGTGCGCTGGTAGGCGTGCGTGGTATGCGGCTGCCACCACGGCTCGCGAGACAGTACACGACGTGAAAGGGTGAAACCCGCGTCAACGCTGAACATGGTCAGCGGCAGCAGCGCCAGGATCGGCGATGCAGCCTGCGCGGCTGCGACCGCTGTAAGCGCTGCCAAGGCGTATCCCAAGGCGCCGCTGCCGACATCTCCCAGGAAAATGCGCGCCCGCGGAAAGTTGAACGGGAGAAAACCCAGACAGCCCGCGCACAGCGCCAGCGCCAACAGTGACCACCCAGAAGGCAACACCAGCGCGAACCCGGCCGCGGCGATCGCGGCCTGGCTCGCCGCCAGCCCGTTGATGCCGTCCATGAAATTCCAGATGTTGATCAGGCTGGCGGCCAGGACGAAGCCGGCCACGACCAGCCAAAATGCATACCCCAGCCGCCACAGCGCGATCGCCAGCAGCGCGGCCGCGATCAGGTGGATGGAGAAGCGCAGCCGCGCCGAAAGCGGGCGATGGTCGTCCAGCCAGCCGATGCCTGCGACCAGGGCGAGACCCACCGCGAACAAGACGATGGGCGTGCCCTGCCCGGCGTCCGCGTTCCAGGCCTGCCAGACGCAGCCCAGCAGCACGACCGTCACGATGGCGATCCCGCCGCCGCGTGGGGTGGCGATCTGATGACTGCGCCGCTCGCCCGGCGCATCCATCAGCCCGCGCCGCAGCGCGTAGAGGCGCGTCAACCAGGTCAGGAGCGCGGCAAGCGCGGCCAGACCCACGCCATAGGCCAGTACCGGCATCAGACGACGGCGTAGTTCAGCAGCGGCTTGACCGTGCCCCACTCCTTGCAGCTCGGGCATTGCCAGTGGTGGGTACGCGCGCCGAAGCCGCAGCGCGTGCAGCGATAGCTGGGATTGCGCACCAGCAGCTGGTCGGTGATGTGCTTGAGGTCGTGCAGGGTGGCGTCCGCATCCGTGCCCTCGGACAGGGTCAGGTCGATCAGCGCCGCCTCGCCGCGCACCGAAGGCCGATCCTTCAGCTGGCGCGCCAGGTAGACGCGCGCCTGGTGCAGGCCATCGTGACGCTCGACCAGCCGGGTCAGCGCCAGCACCGGCGCGATGCCGCGGTAGTGCTCGCACATCTCCGACAGAAACGCGCGCGCGCCCGGCACGTCGCCCACCTGCTCGTAGCTGGCCAGCAGCCCAGGCAGGATTTCGGGCAGGTAGTCCGGGTCGTGGCGCGCGGCGCGCTCGAAGGCGCGGATCGCGGCCTCCGGGTGGCCGGCCTCGACCTCAAGACGGCCCTCCAGAATTCCGGCGCGCACGCTCTTGGCGTCGGCCTGATAGGCGCGCGCGACGGCGGCGCGCGCGGCCTCGACATCGTTGGCCGTGCGATAGCGCTCAGCCAGCTCGCACTGGAACATCGCCACCAGCTTGCCCATCGGCTCGCCGGTGACTTCCTCATAGCGCGTGGCGTTGTCGATCGCCTTCTCCCAGTCGCGTTCGGCCTGGTAGATGCTGATCAGGTGACGCAGCGCCTGCGGGGCGCGCTGGTCGATGCGCGCCAGGTCGGTGAATACCGTTTCGGCGCGGTCGAGCAGGCCCGAGCGCATGTAGTCCTCGCCCAGAGCCAGCAGGGCCTGCACGCGCTGCGCGTCGGTCAGGTCGTTGCGCTGGACCAGCCCCTGGTGCAGGCGGATGGCGCGATCGACCTCACCGCGGCGGCGGAACAGGTGACCCAGGGCGACCTGCGTCTCGAAGGTCTCCTTGTCCAGCTCGGCCACATGCAGGAACAGCTCGATGGCCTTGTCGTTCTGCTCGTTGAGCAGATAGTTCAGGCCGCGGAAGTACGTGCTGGACAGGTGGCTGACCTGGGTGACGTTGTGGCGCTGGCCACCACGACGGCCGATCACCCAACCCACCAGTGCCGCCAGCGGCACGAACAGGATGAACCAGAACCACTGGTCGAGGAATTCCATCGGGGGTCAGACTCCCGGACCCGGCGGCACCGCGTCGTTACGCGTGGCAGGGGCGCTGACGCGACCGGCCTTGCGCAGGCGTGCGTACAGCGGCCAGGCCACGGTGGCCAGCACGATCAGCGCGCCGATGCACACGCCGGCCAGCAGTGAGACGATGATGGCCGCGCCCGAGCCGGTGGAGATCTGCGTGACCAGCAGGTTGAGCGTGATGGGCTGGGTATTGAGGATGCCGATGATGAGCCCGATGGCCAGACAGACCAGGGCAATGACCAGGCGAACGATATTCATGGGATCCCTCCAGGAGGCGAATGGCGCCTAGCTTAGCCGAGGCAGCCAGCTGGGGAAGGCTGGGCGTAAGCCCTTGTTGCGGAAGCGACGCTACGGCGCGAGTGGCGCGCTAGTCGCTGCCGATTTCTTCGATCGGGGCCACGGTGCTGACGCGTTCGCGCAGCTCCTTGCCCGGCTTGAAATGCGGGACATGCTTGGCCGGCAGGGCCACGGCGTCGCCGGTCTTGGGGTTGCGCCCCATGCGCGGCGGACGGTAATGCAGCGAAAAACTGCCGAAGCCACGGATCTCGATACGCTCGCCGCGGGTCAGCGCGCTTCCCATCATCTCCAGCAGCGACTTGACCGCCAGGTCGACGTCGTCCGGCTTCAGGTGCGGCTGTCGGCGGGTCAGAATCTCGATCAGTTCGGATTTCGTCATCGGCTGCGGGGTGCGCGTTGGGCATGACCATGGCCGGCCCGGGCGAACCGGGCCGGCATGGTTTTCAAGCGTGTTGCGGGATTACTCGGACTTGCCGCCGTCCAGCTGAGCGCGCAGCAGCGCACCCAGGCTGGTGGTACCGGTGGCGGCCTCGGCAGCGGTCTTGTTGTACTCGGCCAGCGCCTCTGCGGTTTCCGCCTCGTCCTTGGCCTTGATCGACAGCTGCATCGTGCGGCCCTTGCGGTCCATGCCGATGAACTTAGCCTCGACCTTGTCGCCGACCTTCAGGTGCTGGCTGGCATCGTCCACGCGATCGTGGCTGATATCGCGGGCCGAGACATAGCCCTCGATTCCGTCGGCCAGCTCGATCGTGGCGCCCTTGGCGTCGACTTCCTTGACGGTGCCTTCGACCTTGGAGCCCTTCGGATGCGAGGCCATGTACTGGCCGAACGGATCCTGCTCCAGCTGCTTGACGCCCAGGCTGATGCGCTCGCGCTCCGGATCGACGGCCAGCACCACGGCGTCCAGCGTGTCGCCCTTCTTGAAATTGCGGGCGATGTCCTCGCCGGTCGAGTTCCAGCTGATGTCCGACAGGTGGATCAGGCCGTCGATGCCGCCGTCCAGGCCGATGAAGATGCCGAAGTCGGTGATCGACTTGATCTGACCGGACACCTTGTCGCCCTTCTTGTGGATGGCCGCGAAGGTCTCCCACGGATTGGCGGCGACCTGCTTCATGCCCAGCGAGATGCGGCGACGCTCTTCGTCCACGTCCAGGACCATGACTTCGACCTCGTCACCGACCTGCACGACCTTGGACGGGTTGACGTTCTTGTTGGTCCAGTCCATCTCGGACACGTGCACCAGGCCTTCCACGCCCGGCTCGATCTCGACGAACGCGCCGTAATCGGTGACGTTGGAGACCTTGCCGAACACGCGGCTGTTGGACGGATAGCGGCGGGCGATGTTGTCCCACGGATCCTCGCCCAGCTGCTTCAGGCCCAGGCTGACGCGGTTGCGCTCGCGGTCGTACTTGAGCACGCGCACTTCCAGCTCCTGGCCGACTTCCACCACCTCGGACGGATGGCGCACGCGCTTCCAGGCCATGTCGGTGATGTGCAGCAGGCCATCGATGCCGCCCAGGTCGACGAACGCGCCGTAGTCGGTGAGGTTCTTGACCACACCCTTCAGCACCACGCCTTCCTGCAGCTTGTCCATCAGGGCCTCGCGCTCCTCGGAGTGCTCGGACTCGACGACGGCGCGGCGGGAAACGACCACGTTGTTGCGCTTGCGGTCCAGCTTGATGAGCTTGAACTCCAGCTCCTTGCCTTCCAGGTAGCCGGGATCGCGCACGGGGCGCACATCGACCAGCGAACCGGGCAGGAACGCGCGCACGTCCTTGATGTCGACGGTGAAGCCGCCCTTGACCTTGCCGCTGATGCGGCCGGTGATGGTCTCGTTCTTCTCCAGGGCTTCTTCCAGCTCGTCCCACACCATGGCGCGCTTGGCCTTCTCGCGCGACAGGACGGTTTCGCCAAAGCCGTTCTCGAGCGAGTCGAGCGCGACCTTCACCTGGTCGCCCACACCCACGTCGATCTCGCCGGCGTCGTTACGGAACTGTTCGATCGGCACGATGCCTTCGGACTTCAGGCCGGCGTTGATCACCACCACGTCGTTGCGCACCTCGACCACGGTGCCGACGACGATGGCGCCCGGCTTCAGCTTGGCCAGATGGGTCTGGCTCTGCTCGAACAGTTCTGCAAATGATTCGGTCATTGTTGATTACTCAGTTGGACACACGGACAGGTGCTCACCGCCTGCGCGGCCTCGCCCCTGTCCACCCGTTGCGGCACCAAGGTCGGCTGCCGTGTGTTGGTTGGTTGGATGACCACCCCGGCCGACATGGACGAGGTGGGGTTGATGTCTGCCGCGATCGACTCAGGCCGCGGGCGATGGCACCAGGGCCAGCACCCGCGTCACGACGGTCTCGATGTCCAGGCCGGTGGTGTCGATGAGGACGGCGTCTTGCGCCGGCCGCAGCGGCGCCACCGTGCGCTGGGCATCGCGGGCGTCGCGCGCGAGGATCTCGCGCAGCAGACCGTCGATTGTGACTGAAACTCCCTTGTCTTTCAACTGCTTATAGCGGCGCTCGGCCCGCTCCTCGGCGCTGGCGGTCAGGAACACCTTGTAGGGGGCGTCCGGGAAGATGACCGTGCCCATGTCGCGGCCGTCGGCGACCAGCCCGGGCGCGGTGCGGAACGCCCGCTGGCGCTCCTTCAGCGCCGAGCGCACCTCGGGGATCGCGGCGATCGCCGAGGCCACCGTGCCGGTGGTCTCCAGGCGCAGCTCGTCGGTGGCGTCCACGCCGTTGACCAGCACCCGCATCTCGGCGCCGTCCTGGTCGCGGAAGCTGACGTGGGTGTCGAAGGTGCAGCGCACCAGGGCGGCGGCGTCGGACAGGTCCAGGTCGGCCCAGCTGGCCGCCACGCCGACCGCCCGGTACAGCGCGCCCGAATCCAGGTAGTGCCAGCCCAGCCGGGTCGCGGCCAGGCGGCTGACCGTGCCCTTGCCCGCCCCGGACGGACCATCGATGGTGAGAACGGGAACGGAGGCTGTCATCATGGGGCGGCTCGGCAGGGGAAACGCCGCATTATCGCCGACGCGCGCCTCCTCGCCGGCACCCTCCGGACCGGATCCGAAGAAATTTCCGGCCAACTGCTTGAATCGTCTCGGAAAGCCAGGCTAGAATGGCGGGCTTAGTAGGTTCCATCCCATTCCACGCCGAGGTTTTACGTCATGAAGGTCCTGTCCTCCCTGAAGTCGGCGAAGGCCCGTCACCGCGACTGCAAGGTGGTCCGCCGTCGTGGCAAGGTCTTCGTGATCTGCAAGTCCAACCCGCGCTTCAAGGCCCGCCAGCGCTGAGTTCCAGCGCTGTACGGTGCACCGGAAACCGCCCTTCGCCGGGCGGTTTTTTGTTGCGGTCGCTCTGCTATAAAGACGACCTTACCTGGGGGAACCTCGTGATGAAGCCTCGCATGCGCCTGCTGTCCCTGATTGCCCTGGCTGCGCTGGCCGGCCCGTCCGGCGCGGAGACCCTACTGGTCGACCGGGCGCGCGATCCGGCCTCCAACCTGCCCGTGCGCGGGCTGACCACCAGCCAGGTGGAAGCCAGGTTCGGCGCGCCGCAGCAGCGCCTGGACCCGCGCGGCGGGCAGAAGCGCCAGTGGCCGACGATCAACCGCTGGGTCTACCCCAACTTCACCGTGTACTTCGAGAAGAACAAGGTGATCGACGTGGTGACCAACAAGGCCAGCCCCGGCGAGATCGGCCCCAAGCCGCCGATCCGCTGAAGCCAGTTTACGCGCGGCCTGCGATGCGCAGGCCGGCTTGCGGTCATCGCCCCGACGCGAGCACCGCATAATCAAGCAAGACCTGCCGGTGTGCGATCCCGGCGCAGCTGATGGAAAACCCGATGACCAATGTCCGTTTCCCCGCGGAGTGGGAACCCCAATCCGCGATCCTCATCGCGTGGCCGCATGCCGGCACCGACTGGGCCGCGCGTCTGGAATCGGTCGAAGAGACCTATATCGCCCTGGTGGCGGGCATCACCCGCTTCGAGCCGGTGGTGATCTGCGTGGCCGACGCCGACCTGCAGGTCTACGCCGAGGCGCGCCTGCGCTCGGCGCGCGTGGACATGGACCGCGTGCGCTTCGTCGAGGCGCCGTACGACGACACCTGGCTGAGGGATTCCGGCCCGATCAGCCTGCGCAGCGCCGAGGGCTTCAGGCTGATGGACTTCCGCTTCACCGGGTGGGGCGGCAAGTACGAGGCTTCGCTGGACGACCTGCTGGTCGGCACGCTGGCCGGGGCCGGCGTGTTCCGCGATGCCTATGTGCAGCGCGTGGACTTCGCGCTGGAGGGCGGCGGCATCGAGACCGATGGCGCCGGCACCCTGCTGACCACCTGGCGCTGCCTGCACGAGCGCCATCCTGATGCCACGCGCGCGCAGATCACCGAGACGCTGAAGACCTCGTTGCAGCAGCAGCGCGTGCTGTGGCTGGACCATGGCTATCTGGAAGGCGACGACACCGATGCCCACATCGATACCCTGGCCCGCTTCGCGCCGGGCGATGCCATCGTCTACCAGGCCTGCGACGACGCCGGCGACGCGCACCACGCCGAGCTGACCGCGATGGGCGATGAGCTGGCCGCGCTGCGCACGCCCGATGGCGCGCCCTACACGCTGTATCCGCTGCCGTGGGCGCAGCCGATCCTGGACGACGGCCGTCGCCTGGCCGCCAGCTACGCCAATTACCTGATCCTCAACGGCGCGGTGCTGATGCCCGCCTACGGCGATCCGGCCGATGGCCCGGCCGCCGAGGTGCTGGCCAAGGCCTATCCCGGCCGGGAGATCGTGCAGATCCCCTGCCGGCCGCTGATCTGGCAGAACGGCAGCCTGCACTGCGTGACCATGCAGCTGCCCGAAGGCCTGCTGGCCGCGTGAACCCGCGCCGTGCGGCATCGCGCCCGGCCGCGTGAGCGGCCTTGCGCGGACGCAGGGCGTCCCACACATCCGCGTTACCATCCCTTCTCCCCTGCTGTCGCACTGCCGCCATGACCCGTCGCACCCTGCCCGTTGCCCTGATCCAGGAAAAGAACCACGGCGACGCCGATGCCAATCTGACGGTGATCGAGCAGCGCGTGGCCGAGGCCGCCAAGCGCGGCGCCAAACTGGTGCTGCTGCAGGAGCTGCATAACGGCGCCTATTTCTGCCAGCACGAGTCGGTGCACGAGTTCGACCTGGCCGAGCCGATCCCGGGCCCGAGCACCGCGCGCCTGGCCGAGCTGGCCAAACAGCACAAGGTGGTGCTGGTGAGCTCGCTGTTCGAACGGCGCGCCGCCGGGCTGTACCACAACACCGCGGTCGTGTTCGACGCAGACGGCAGCACGGCGGGCAAGTACCGCAAGATGCATATTCCTGACGACCCGGGCTTCTACGAGAAGTTCTACTTCACCCCGGGCGATCTGGGTTTCAAGCCGATCGACACCTCGGTCGGCCGCCTGGGCGTGCTGGTGTGCTGGGACCAGTGGTATCCGGAAGGCGCGCGGCTGATGGCGCTGGCCGGTGCCGACCTGCTGCTCTACCCCACCGCCATCGGCTGGGATCCTGACGATGCGCAGGACGAGAAGACCCGCCAGCGCGACGCCTGGGTGCTGAGCCATCGCGGCCACGCCGTGGCCAATGGCCTGCCGGTGCTCAGCTGCAACCGCGTCGGCCACGAGGCCTCGCCGCTGGGCGCCTCGGGGATCGACTTCTGGGGCAATAGCCATGTGCTGGGGCCGCAGGGCGAGTTCCTGGCCGAAGCCGGCGGCGAGGCGGAGATCCTCAGCGTCGAGGTCGACCTGCAGCGCAGCGAGCACGTGCGCCGCATCTGGCCGTTCCTGCGCGATCGCCGCATCGACGCCTACGGCGACCTGACCCGCCGTTACATCGATTGATGGCCCATCGCGCGCCGTCCGCATGAACGCCGCGCTGCCGCGCATCCGACCCGTGCGCGTCGAGGACATGCCGGCGATCACGGCGATCTACGCCGCGCAGGTCGACGGCGGCGTGGCCACCTACGAATACGACCCGCCGGACGTCGACGAGATGCGGCGCCGCATGCAGGCGCTGCTGGATCAGGGCTATCCGTATCTGGTGGCCGAGTGCGACGGACGGCTCGCCGGCTACACCTACGCCGGCAGCTACCGCGCCCGCAGTGCCTACCGCTTCACCGTGGAGAACACGGTCTACGTGGATGCGGCCTTCCACGGCCGGCGCATCGGCAGCGCGTTGCTGCAGGCGCTGATCGAGGCCTGCACCGCGCGCGGCTTCCGCCAAATGATCGCGGTGATCGGCGACTCGGCCAACGCCGCCTCGGTGCGCTTGCACCAGCGCGCCGGCTTCCGCACCGTGGGCGTCTTCCAGGGCATCGGCCGCAAGCACGGCCGCTGGCTCGACCTGCTTCAGATGCAGCGCGCGCTGGGTGAAGGCACTGCTGGCGCTCCTTTCGACGAGTAATCCATGACCGATTCCGATTCCACCGCCCTGCCCGCCACGCCTGCGCACGAGGAGGCGGCCGAACAGCCGCAGCGCGTGGTGCAACGCGATGGCGTGCGCTACACGCTGCTGGGCACCGCGCACGTGTCCAAGGCCAGCGTGGAGGCCGTGCAGCAGGCCATCGACAGCGGCGCCTACGACGCGGTGGCCGTCGAACTGGACGCCCAGCGCCTGCAGGCCCTGAGCGATCCGGACGCGCTGGCCAAGCTGGACCTGGTGCAGGTGATCCGCAAGGGCCGCGTGGCGCTGTTCGCCGCCAACCTGGCGTTGGCCGCCTATCAGCGGCGCCTGGCCGAGCAATTGGGCATCGAACCCGGCGCCGAGCTCAAGCGCGCGGTGGACGTGGCCCGCGCGCGCGGGCTGGCCGTGCACCTGATCGATCGCGAGGTCGGCCTGACCTTCAAGCGTGCCTCGGCCAAGCTGGGCCTGTTCGGCAAGCTCAAGCTGGGCGCCGGCCTGCTCGGCGGCCTGTTCGCCTCCGACGAGGTGGGCGAAGCGGAGATCGAACAGCTCAAGCAGGGCGATATGCTCGAGGCCAGCTTCGGCGAGTTCGCCAAGGAGAGTCCGGCCCTGTACGAGGCGGTGATCGCCGAGCGCGACCGCTACATGGCCGCCAGCCTGCGCGAACAGGCCGGCGGCGCGCGCGAAGTGCTGGCCGTGGTCGGCGCCGGCCATCTGCAGGGCCTGGCCAGGCATCTGGCCGAGGACCAGGCCGACCCGGCCGTGGTGCGCAGCGAACTGGAATTCGTCCAGCCCAAGCGCAAGCTGCCCTGGATCATGATGCTGCTGAGCGTGCTGGTGCTGGGCGGCATCGTCTGGGGCTTCTACAGCGGCGGGCTGAAGGTCGGCAGCACGCTGCTGGTGCAGTGGCTGCTGCTGACCGGCGGCCTGGCCGGCCTGGGCTGCCTGGCCGCGGCCGGCCATCCGCTGAGCATTCTGGCGGCGATCGTGGCCGCGCCGCTCAAGCCGTTTCGCCCCGGCCTGCCGGCCGGCGCCTTCAGCGCGCTGGTCGAGGTGCACCTGCGCAAGCCGGCCTATGGCGACTTCCTGGCGCTGCGCGACGATGCGCAGACGCTCAAGGGCTGGTACCGCAACCGCGTCTGCCGCGTGGTGCTGACCTTCATGCTGACCAATCTGGGCAGCATGGCCGGCTTCTGGATCACCGGCGTGCTGGTGGCGCGCAAGCTGCTGGGTTGAGGCGCGGCCCGGCGACGGACGCCGACCGGCACGGCACTCAGGCCGTGCCGATCGCCGTCTCCTGCGGCACGCCGCGTGCGCGGCGCACCAGCCGGCCCATGCCGGCACGCAGGTCGTCCAGGATCGCGTAGATCGTCGGCAGAAACAGCAGGCTGACCACGGTCGAGAACGCCAGGCCGCCGGCGATGGCGCGGGCCATCGGGAAGTACGGCGGGCCGTCGCCGCCCATCTGCGTGCCGCCCATGGCGATGGGCACCATCGCCAGGATCGCCGTGCCCATGGTCATCATGATCGGGCGCAGGCGCTCGCGGCTGCCTTCCACCAGCGCGTCGGTGCGGCTCAGGCCACCGCGGCGCAGCGTGTTGATGTGCTCGATCATCACGATGCCGTTGTTCACCACCACGCCCATCAGCACCAGGATGCCGATGAAGGACATCACACCGAAGGCGGTGCCGGTGAGCCAAAACAGCCAGAACACGCCGAAGATCGAGAACACCACGCCGGACATGATCGCCGCCGGGAACAGCAGCGACTCGAACACCGCCGCCATCACCAGGTAGATCATCAGCAGCGCGATGACCATGTTGAACAGCATCTGCTGCATGGCCTCGCCGTCGTCCTGGTAATCACCGCCGTCGAAGGTGTAGTGGTAGCCGGCCGGGAAGGACATCGACTTGAGCACCGCCTCCATCGCCTCGCGGCCCTTGGGTGCGGTGACCTGCTCGGCCAGGTTGGCGGTGATGGCCAGCGTGGTCTGGCGGTTGCTGCGCGAGATCTGCGAGGCCGACGGCGCCATGTCGATGCTGACCATCGACATCAGCGGCACGCTGCGCCCGTCCTTGGCGCGCACCATGAAGCCCTCCAGGTCGGCGATGGTCGACTGCTCGGCGCCGGCGAAGCGCAGGGTCACCGGCACCTCGGTATCGCCGCGGCGCAGCTCGCGCAGCTTGCCGCCGCGCAGGGCGATGTTGACGAAGCTCGCCACGTCCTGGGCCGAGAAGCCGAACGCGGCGGCGCGTTCGCGATCCACGTGCACCTTCAGCTCGCTGCTCTGGTCGCCCGCGTCGATGCGCACATCGCGCAACTCGGGGCGGCTGGCCAGCGCCGGCAGCACATCGCGGGCGATCTCCTGCAGCACGGCGGTCGAGTCGCCGGTCAGCTGCACCTGCACGCCGTTCTTGTTGCCGCCGCCGTTGCCGTTGCCGCTGCCCATCACGATCTCGGCGCGCGCCGACTTGGGCATGCCCTTGCGCAGCAGCTCGACCCGGCGCTTGGTCTCGTCCGGATCGGTGGTGTCGAACTTGACCGAGCTGGAGGCGCCTTCGCTCTCGCTGAACCACGAATAGATCTGGGTGATGCCCAAGGCCTTGCGCTGGCTTTCCAGGTACTGCTCGGCGCGCGCCACTTCGGCCGACATCTGATCGCGCGTGTAGGAGCCGCGGAACTGGTACAGCACCGAGGTCTCGCCGGCCTGCCCGCCACCGAACATGTCCATCTCGGTCAGCTTCATCGGCACCAGGCTGGCGGCCACGATCAGCACGATGCCCAGCACGCTCCAGCCGCGGTGCTCCAGCGTCCAGCGCAGCAGGCGCGCATAGCGGCGCTGCAGCCACGGGATCAGGCCGCGCTCGGAGCGCAGCAGCGGCGGGGTCTTCATCCGCGCTGACAGCATCGGGATCAGGCTGATCGCCACCAGCCAGGAGGCCAGCAGCGAGACCGAGATGGTCACCGCGATCTGCGCCATGAAGATGCTGATCTGGTTGGTCTCACCGAACAGGTTGGGCACGAACACGATGCAATGGCACAGCGTGCCGGCCGACAGGGCGATGGCCACGTGCCTGGTCCCGAGCAGTGCGGCCTTGACCGGTTCGCCCGGCATCTTCTCGCGCTCCTGGAAGATGCTCTCCACCACCACCACGGCGTTGTCGACCAGCATGCCGACCGCCAACAGCAGGCCCATCATCGTCAGGATGTTGAGCGTGACCCCGGCGAAGTACATGAAGCCCAGGGTCATCACGAAGCAGATCGGGATGGCCAGGGTCACCATCAGCGTGGACGGCCAGTGGCGCAGGAAGAAGAACAGCACGGCGATGGACAGCAGCAGGCCGATCGCGCCGGCCTCGGCCAGTTCCAGCAGCGAGGAAGTGACGTTCTCGCCCTGGTTCTCCATCACCTTGATCTGCACGTCGGACAGCTCGGGCTGGGCACGGATCGCCTCCACCTCGGCCAGCGCGTCGCGCGAGACCTGCACCAGGTTGGCGCTGCGCTCCTTGTAGATGTCCATGCCCACGGCCGGCTTGCCGTCCAGGCGGCGGCCGTAGTCCATGCGCGAGGGCTTGAGCTGCACGCTGGCGATGTCGCCCAGGCGCAGGCCGCTGTCGGCGATCACCAGTTCGCGCAGCTGCTGCAGGTCGGCGACCTCGCCCATCGGCTGCACGCGCAGGCGCTGGCCGTGGTCGTCGATCTGGCCGGCGGAGATCGAGAAGTTGGCCGCCTGCAGGCGCGTGGTCAGGTCGTTGAGATTGAGGCCGTGCGCGCTCAGGCGATCCGGCGCGATCGCCACCTCCACCTCGTTGGGCGCCGCGCCGGAGATCTCCACGCGCGCCACGCCGGGGATGCGCTCCAGCCGGCGCTTGAACTCGCGCTCGATCATGTCGTACGAGGCGGTCATGTCGCGATCCCCGGCCAGGCGCACGCGCAGGATCGGCTGGTCGCTGCTGGACCACTTGAACACCGAGTAGCGCTTCAGATCGTCCGGCAGGTCGCTGCGGATCGCGTCCAAGCGCACGCGCGCGTCGGAGGCGGCGATGGCGATGTCGCGGTCCCAGTCGCTGAACTCGATGAAGAGGCTGGCCGCATCGGCGGTGGCGGTGCCGCGCAGACGCTTGATGCCCGGCATGATCGCCAGCGCCTCCTCGGCCGGGCGCAGGATGTTGCGTTCGACCTCTTCCGGCGTGGAGCCAGGATACGGCAGCTGCACGAACAGGAACGGCGCGGAGATGTCCGGGAAGGCCTCCAGCGGCAGCCGCACCGCCGCGATCGCGCCGATCACCAGCAGCGAGACGAAGCACATCACCGTGGTCACCGGCCGGCGGATGCTCAGCGCAGCGATGCTCATGCGGTGGCTCCGCGCGCAATGCCGTCGTCATTGCTTTCCGGCTCAGGGACCACCGTGCGCACCGCGCCGCGCCGGTCCAGCAGGTCGTAGACGACCGGGATCACCAGCAGCGTCAGCAGCGTGGACACCAGCAGGCCGCCGATCACGGTGATCGCCATCGGCGCGCGCACCTCGGCGCCTTCGCCGGAGGCCAGCGCCAGCGGCAGGAAGCCCAGCAGCGTGCACAGGGTGGTCATCACGATCGGCCGCAGGCGCGAGCGCGCGCCTTCTACCAGCGCCCGCCGCTTGCCCATGCCGGCCGCGCGCAACTGGTTGACTGAGTCGATCAGGATGATCGCATTCTTGGTCACCAGGCCGACCAGCAGGATCAGGCCGATGAACACCACCACCGACACCGGCGAGCCGCTCAGCTTCAGCGCCAGCACCGCGCCGACCAGCGCCAGCGGGATGGTGAACAGGATGACGAAGGGATGCAGCAGCGACTCGAACTGCGAGGCCATCACCAGATACACCAGGAACACCGCCAGCCCGAAGGCGAACAGCAGCGAGCGCACCGAATCGCCCAGCTCCTCGCCCTGCCCGCCGATATGCATCGACACGCCGGCGCCCAGCGGATGCGCGGCGGCCAGCGCCTGCACCTCGCGCACCGCACCGCCCAGGTCGATGTCCTTCAGGCCGGCCGAGACGATCGCCACGCGGCCCTGGTCGGCGCGATGGATCTCGCTGGGGCCGGTGGTGGCGATGACGTCGGCCACCGCGTCCAGGGTGACCGGCCGGCTGCTGGAGGGATTGACGATCAGCCGGCGCACATCCTCGACCGAGGCGCGGTCCGACGCCTGGGCGCGCACCAGCACGTCGATCTTGCGATCGCGGAAGCTGTAGCGCGTGGCCACCTCGCCGCGCACCTTCTGCACCACCGCATCGGCGACCTGGCGCGTGGTCAGGCCCAGCGCGCCGGCGCGCTCCTGGTCGAAGCGGATCTGGATCTCGGGGAAGCCCTGCTCCACCGTCGAGCGCACATCGGTGTAGTGCGCATTGCCGCGCAGCAGCTGGGCCAGGCGCTGGCCGGCGACCTCCAGCGTGGCCAGGTCCTGGCCGCGCAGCTCCACTTCCAGCGGCGTGGACAGGCTGAACAACGCTGGCCGTGCGAAATCGACCTGCGCGCCGGGCCAGGCCTGCATCGAGGCGCGCAGCGCCTCGGTCTCGCGCGCCTCGATCTGCGGAGTGCCGCCATCGGCCATGACCACGGTCAGCTTGCCGATGTTCTCGCCGCTCTCGGTCGGGTTGGCATCCAGCCGCGTGCCGCTGCCGCTGACGCCGAAGATGGCCGCCACGCCGGCGTCCTTGACGTGCTGTTCCTGCAGCGTGCGCAGCACCGCGTCGGTGTCGCGCAGCGGCGTGCCCGGCGGCAGCTTGACCGTCATCTCGAAGCGGTCCTGCGCCAGCTGCGGGATCAGGTCGGTGCCCAGGGTCGGCACCAGCGCCGCGGTGCCGGCCAGCGCAAGCGCGGCCAGGCCCAGCACGCGCCACGGGCGGGCCAGCGCGGCCGGCAGCAGGCGCAGGTAGCCGCGCTCCAGCCAGCCGTAGGGCTTCATCGCCACCGTGCTCAGCCCGCGCATCAGCGGTGCGACCAGGAACACCGCGCCCCGCCCCAGCCTGACCACCAGCCAGGCCAGCCCGAACACCGCACCGCGCACCGCCGCGCCGATGCCGCGCCCACCCAGCGCGAACGGCTTCTGCCAGCGCGACTCCGGCTGCCAGCGCGGATGCGGCGCCTCGGTGGCGAAGCCCAGCGGTGCGCGCCCGCGCAGCGAGCTCAGCATCGGGATCAGCGTCATCGCCACCACCAGCGAGATCGCGATCGCGATCGCCACGGTCAGCGCCTGATCTCGGAACAGCTGGCCGGCGATGCCGTCGACGAACACCAGCGGCAGGAACACCGCGATCGTGGTCAGCGTCGAGGCGACCACCGCCATGCTCACCTCGCGCGTGCCGGCGATCGCCGCCTGCACGATCCCCAAGCCCCGCTCGCGCGCCTTGGCGATGCTCTCCAGCACCACGATCGAGTCGTCCACCACCAGGCCGGTGGCCAGCGCCAGGCCGCCCAGCGACATCACGTTGAGGCTCAGCCCCAGCCGGTCCATGAAGAAGAACGTGGCCACGATCGACACCGGCAGCGACAGGCCGATCACGAAGGTGCTCCAGCCATCGCGCAGGAACAGGAAGATCACCAGGATCGCCAGCAGGCCGCCGATCACCGCGTCGCGCTTGACCTCGCCGATGGCGTGTTCGATGAAGCGCGACTGGTCGTCCAGCGTGTCCAGGGAGACATCGGCAGGCAGCTGCGCGCGCAGGCGCTCCAGCCGCTGCGACAGCGCCTTGGCGGTGGCCACGGTGTTGGCGTCGCCCTCCTTGTAGATGGCCAGTTCCACCGCCTCGCGCCCGGCCAGGCGAATGACCGCCTCGCGTTCCTTGTAGCCCTGGCGCACGGTCGCCACATCGCGCAGCCGCACCGGCATACCGGCGGCGACGGCGGTGCTGCTGGAGGAGGACGCGCTCTGCACCGAGGCGGCGGCGGCGAGCACTTCGGCCGAGCCGCTGGAGGCGGCGATGGCGGCCATCTGCGCGGCCGCGCTGGCCGCGGCGTTGTCGCCGCCGCTGCGCGTGGTCAGCAGCAGGTCGTCGATGTCCTCCACGTTGCCGAACTGATTGACCGTGCGCACCAGATAGCGCTGCGTGCCCTGCTCCAGGCGACCGCCGGACAGATTGACGTTCTCGGCCTTGAGCCGCTCGATCACGGTGGACAGCGGCATGTGCAGCTGGGCGAGCTTCTGCTGGTCGATATCGACCTGCACCTCGTCCTCCAGGCCGCCGCCGACCTTGACCGCGGCCACGCCGCTGACCGGCTCCAGCTTCTTCTTCAGGTCCTCGTCGGCGAAGCGACGCAGCGCCACCAGCTGCCGCTGCGCGGCCAGCGCGTCATCGGCCGGCACCTTGGCCGACAGCGCCAGGCGCATGATCGGCTCGGTGGACGGATCGAAACGCAGCAGCACCGGCGCGCTGGCCTCCAGCGGCAGCTGCAGCGCCTCCAGCTTGTCGCGCACCTCCAGCCCGGCCTGGTCCATGTTGGTGCCCCAGGCGAACTGCAGCACCACATCGCTCTGCCCGGTGCGCGAGACCGAGGTCAGCCGGCGCAGGTTCTTGACCACGCCCACCGATTCCTCGACCGGCTCGGACAGCAGCGTCTCGATCTCGGCCGGCGCCGCGCCGGTGTATTCGGTGCGCACCGTCAGCGTCGGATAGCTCAGGTCCGGCAGCAGGTTGACCTTCAGGCTGCGCAGCGCGATGAAGCCGAACAGCAGCAGCGTCACCGTCACCATCGCCACCGTCACCCGGCGCCGCACCGCCAGGGCGACCAGGCCGCCGCCGGCGCCGGTCTCGTCGTGCGCGTGCTCCCCATTCCCCGTGTGCATCGCGACGTCCTCAGCGCTTGCCGGCCAGCGCGACCTGCGTCGCCGGCGCCGGCGGCGCCTCGATCACCGTCACCGCGCTGCCGTCGCGCAGGGCGACCTTGCCGGCGGTCACCACCGCATCGCCCACCTTGAGCCCCTTGCGGATCTCGACCCAGGCGCCATCGACATAACCCGGCTCGACCGCGGTGCGCACCGCCTTGCCGGCGCGCACCAGATAGACCGCCGGATCGCCATCGTCCAGCAGCGCCGCGCGCGGGATCACCAGCGCGTCGGCACGGTGGTCGTATTCGATCCGCAGCCGGCCGAACATGCCGGCCTGCAGCTGGGTGCCGCCTTCAAACGCGCACACCACGCGGAAGGTGCCGCTGCCGGCGTCCACCACCGGCGCGACGCGATCGACCTTGCCGGTGAAGGCCTTGCCCGGCAGCGCATCGGCCTGCAGGGTCACCGGCTGGCCGGCGCGCAGTGTGGCCAGTTCGCGCTCGGGCACGTTGAGCGTGGCCTCCAGCCGCGAGCGATCGACCAGGCGGATGATCGGCGTGTTGATCTGCACGAAGTTGCCCGGCTTGATCGAGCGCGAGGCGACCACGCCGGAGATCGGCGCCACCACCGTGGTGTAGGACAGCTCCAGCCGCGCCAGGCGGTTCTGCGCGCGCATGTTCTCCAGGTCGTAGCGCAGCTGGTCGACGTCGTTGGCGCTGATCATCTGCTGGTCGACCAGCTTCAGGGCGCGCTGGTAGTTGTTCTCCAGCTTGCGCATCTGCGCCTCGGTCTGCGCCACCGACAGCCGCGCGCGATCGGCGTCCAGACGCACCAGCGGCTGGCCCGCCCGGACCTCCTGACCCTCCTCGACCAGCACCGCCAGGGCCACGCCGGAGGTCTTGGCGATGACCTGCGACTCGGCGCGCGGCTCCAGCGTGGTGGTGCCGGCGTAGCTGGCGGCCACGGCGCGATGGGTGGCCTTGACCGCTTCCACCGGCACCGCGTCGGCCGCTTTTTCCTTGTCCTTGTCCTTGCTCTTGTCGGCCTTGGCGTCGGCGGCCTTGGGGTCGGCGCCCTGCGCGCTGCCGCAGCCGGGCAAGGCGGTGATCAGCGCCAGCGCGAGGGCGGCGGCGCCCAGGACGGTGGCGGGACGGGCATGGGCGGACTTGGACATGGCGATGCGTCGCTGTTGGTGTTGTAGGCAACTACACCACCAAAACAACAACTCGCCATGCGCCGAAGGTCATGGTGACCTGTGTCCTTGATCGCCCATCCCACCGCACGCGCGCCGGCAGCACGGCGCCGCGCGAATCGTGCGTAAGTTGTTGCGCTGCGGCATTTTTTCCGCTGTCGCGCGCTTGCCGGAGACGCTGAACGGCAGGCTATACTCGCCGCAAGCCAAGCGCCGCGGATGGGACGGGGCGCGCGCGAATCCCGGAACACGACATGACGCGATCGTTGTTGCTCGCCGCCTGTTTTGCCCTGCTGTACGCCGGCGTGTCCGGCACGGGCCAGGCCCGCCAGGACGCCCCGGCCCCGGCTCCGGCCGCTGCCCCGACTCCCGCACCCGCCGCCGTCGCCGCCCCGCGCGGCAACGCCGCCGCCGGCAAGCAGCTGTCCTATACCTGCCAGGGCTGCCACGGCGTCATCGGCTACAAGAACGCCTACCCCAATTACCACGTGCCGCGCATCGGCGGGCAGTCGGCCGAGTACCTGGCCCAGGCCCTGACCGAGTACAAGGCGGGCAAGCGCAAGCATCCGACGATGCAGGCCCAGGCCCAGAGCTTCTCCGACCAGGACATCGCCGACCTGGCCGCCTACCTGTCCAGCCTGAAGTAAGCCGACCATGCGCACCGCCTTCGCTACGCGTCTGACCTTCGCCCTGGCCGCCGCCCTGGCGCTGGGCGCCTGCACCAAGCTCGAGTCCACCGACACCGCCGCCGCCGATCCTGGCCATGCCAGCGGCGAGCACGGCAGCGCCTCCTCGGCCGGCCTGCCGCCGGGCAACATCGCCGCCGGCGAGAAGAAGTCGCAGGAAAAGGGCAAGGCCACCGGCCAGAGCTGCATCGACTGCCATGGCGCCGAAGGCGACAAGCCGATCGCGGCCACCTACCCGCATCTGGCCGGCCAGTACGCCGACTACCTGGCCCACGCCCTGCAGGCCTATCGCGCCGGCGATCGCCAGCACGCGCTGATGACGCCGCAGGCCAAGGACCTGAGCGATCAGGACATTGCCAACCTGGCCGCCTACTTCTCCTCGCGCAAGGGTGAGCTGCGGGACTTGCACGGGTTGGATTGAGAGCTCGGCGGCCCAGCCGGTTAAGCCGCTTCTCACAGAACGCTTGCCGTCAGCCCGCGTCACGCCGGGCGCAAGCCGCTTTCAAATCGCCTGGCCTCTGGCCTAAACGCAGCCGACCAACCTTCTACCGTCGTTCCCGCGAAGGCGGGAACCCAGTGGCTTTCGCGCCAAAGCGCCAACCACCTGTGGCTCGCCTCGCGGGATAATGGCTTGCGCCGGTCCGCTTCACCGGAAGCGAGAAGCAACAGCACCCCTCCCCAGCCCTCCCCTTCGCCTTCGGCGAAAGGGAGGGGGCAGAAGCGCTTGGCGCTGTGGTTCCACGCGCCATGCGCGCTTGACTAAGGAACTCCGCTCCGTGACACGCGGTGCGAGAGCTCGCGACCTGGTGCCCCCTCCCTTGCGCGAAGCGCAGGGGAGCTCGAAATTGCGGCTAGCGATTGAGGGGGAGGGTTCGGGGCGTTCCCGATCAACCCAGATGCAAGGCGCCATCGTCGTTCTCCGAGAACGAGGGAACCAGGACCTTCGAGCGACGAGATCTTTCGTGAGAGCGACCGCCTTTAGGCTCCCCGCCCCTCAACTCCCCACCGGAATCGGATTGCGCTTGACCGGGATGTCCGGCGGCGGCCGCGCCGTGGCCGGGTGATCGTTGAGGTTGGGGTCGTAGACGCCGCAGGCGCCGCCGGCCTGCAGGATCGACACCACGCACTTGATGCGCTTGGACGTGCCGGGAATCGGGATCTCCAGGTCCTGGATGCCGGCGCGGACCCAGTCCTGCAGCAGGGTACCGCCGGGCATCCAGTACTTGTCGAACATCGTCGGCTCATAGCCGAACGCCGGACGGTCCAGCCAGGTGCCGGCGTTGTTCGCATCGATCTTGGCCTGCTGGCGCGAGCCCGGCGCGCCGGGGCGGTCCGAGCGCCCGCTGCCTGACGCATCCGGCACCTTGACGCTGCCGTCTGCGTTGAACAGCCCCTGCAGGCCCTGCCCCGCGCCGCCCTGATTGCCGGCCTGCGCGTTGCGCGAGGCGCCCCAGTCGTCGGCGCGCTTCTGGCCCGGCGTGCCCCACTCGTCCGCGGCACGTGCGCCGGCGCCTGGGCTGCTGGCCTGACTGCCGGCGGTCTGGCCGCCCTGCGCCGGCGACGGCGGCGCGCCGCTGTTGGTGGCCGTGTTGGAGGCTTGCTGGCCGGTCTCGGCCGCCGCCCGGCTGGCGCGCTCGGCCTGGCCCTGCTGGGCCTGCGGGCTGCCGGCGTTGGCCGCGCTGGATGCGGCCTCCGCGACGGACTGGGCCGGCGCGGCCGGTGCGGGGGCCGCCGGCATCGGGATCTCGCGCACGCGGGCCTGGGCCGGAGTCGAGGCCGGCAGCTGCACCGGCGCGGGCTCGGGGCTGCGCAGAGCCTGCAGCGCCGGCGCCTGCACCTGGGGCACCGGCTCGGGATTGGGGATCTCGCGCTGGCGCACCTGCGTGGGCGGCGCGGCCGGCGCCGGCAGGTCGACCGCGCGCGGGGCGACCTGTTGCACGGCCACCGGCTGCTGGGTCTGCACCGTCTCCACCTCGCGCACGCGCGCGGCCGGCGGCTGCCACTGCACCTGGGGCGCGGGCAACTGCACCTGCGGCGGCGTGGTCGGCGGCAGGACGAAGCGCTGGGTCGGCTGCGCGGTCTCGGTCACCTGCAGCGGCTGTTCGACCGGCGGCGTCGGCGGCGCTGGGGTTCCGGGCTGCGGCGGGGTGGGCTGCTCGGCCACCTGCGGCGGCGTGGGCGTGGGCGGAGACGGGGCCGCCTGCGCCGGCGCGGGCTGCGCGGGGGCCGGCGCGGCGGCCTCGGGCGTCGCCGCCGCAGGCGCGGGCCGGCTCGCGCCACGCGGCGCGGCCGCGGCGGCCTGCTGCGCGCCAGGCGTGGGCGGCTGCGGCCCCGAGCCACCGCCCTCGCCCGGCGTGCCGCGCCCGATGAAGGTCAGCTGCACGCGGCTGCCGTCTTCCTCGGTCGGCGTGGGCGCCAGCGCCATCAGGCTGACGAAGATCAGCAGCGCCAGGAACGCCAGGTGCAGCAGCAGGCTCCCCAGCCGCCCGACCCAGCGGATCCAGCGTTCCTCGCGCGGCGGCGCCTCGCCGTGCTGCCAGTGCAGCGACCACGCGGCCTGCCAGCGGTTCATCGGCCGCGCCACTGGCGCCGTGCGCGGACGCGCGGCCGCGGCGGCCACCAGCGCCTCGACCGGGGCCAGACTCAGCTGGCCGGCCTGCGCCGGCCGGTTGCGCAGCCAGATGCCCCAGCCGTGCGGCAGGCCGGTGCGTTTTTCCAGAATGGGCGCCGGCCTGCGCTGCAGGAGGGCGGCGATGATCTCGGTGGCAGTCGTCACCGGATGCGGACGGATCAGGCCGCGTCGCGCGGCATGTACGGCGCCTGGCCGCTGTCGTGGTCGGTGGCGTCACGCACCGCGGTCACGCCCGGCACGCGCGTCAACAAGGTCTTCTCGATGCCCTGCTTCAGGGTGACATCGGCCATGCCGCAGCCGTGGCAGCCGCCGCCGAAGCGCAGGAACACCACGCCCTCGCCCGTCACTTCCTCCACCGCCACGCGGCCGCCGTGCGAGGCCAGCTGCGGGTTGACCTCGTGCTCGACCACCCAGCGCACGCGCTCGACCAGCGAGGCGCCCTCGGCGGGCGCCTTGCCCTTGATGTGCGGCGCCTTGATCGTCAGCTGGCTGCCGGCGCCCTGGGTGACGAAGTCGATCTCGGCATCGTCCAGCCACGGCACGCTGGCCGCGTCCACGTACAGGGTGAAGCCTTCGCAGTCCACGGCCCACTCGTCGCCGGCCAGTTCGCGCGGTTCGGCGAACTCCAGCCGCGCGTCGGCGCGCGGGGTGCCCGGATCGACCGCACTGAGCCGCACGCCCAGGCCGGGCGAGGCCTCGCGCTCGATCAGCTTGCGGAAATGGTGCTGGGCGGTCTCGGAGATCTGGATCATGCGGCGTATTCTAGCGGTCTGCCCGCGCACCGGTCAGAACGGAATGGTCACGCGCGGGAATGCTACGTTCCCCGCGCCACCTGCAGGAGCCCCCGATGTCCGACCTCGTCCCCCTGGCCGCCGCGCACTGTCTGCCGCGCAGCGGCAGCGAGCACCGCCTCAGCCAGGCGCGCATCGCCGAGCTGCTGCCGCAGCTGCCCGGCTGGGAGCTGGCCGAACAGGACAAGGCGCTGGTGCGCACCTTCCGCTTTCCCGACTATTACCGCACGCTGGCCTTCGTCAACGCGCTGGCCTACATCGCCCACGCCGAGGACCATCATCCGGACCTGGGCGTGCACTACGACCGGGTGGTGGTGCGTTTCTCCACCCACGACGTGGGCGGCCTGAGCGAGAACGACTTCATCTGCGCCGCCAAGGCGCAGGCACTGGAACCCGACGCATGAACACCCACACCGTTTCCCGTCCGCTGCGCCTGCTGGCGCTGTCGTGTTTCGCCGTGCTGGCCGCCGCCTGCGGCGAGCAGGCCGCGCCCGAGGCCGCCGCCCCGGCCGCCACCGAGCTGACCGCGCTGCAGACCCCGCCGCCGCAGTACCCGCTGGAAGCCGCGTGCAGCGGCCACGGCGGCATCTCCACGCTGAAGGTCACCGTCGGCACCGCCGGCACGCCGACCGAGGTGGTGGTGGCCAAGGGCAGCGGCAACGCGGCGCTGGACGATGCGGCGGTGGCCGCGGTCAAGCAATGGACCTTCAAGCCGGCCACGCGCGGCGGCCAGCCGGTGGCGCAGACCCTCAACGTGCCGGTGAACTTCCCCGCCCCGCAGGTGCGCCCGGACGCCTGCTTCTCGCTGGACGAGAAGGCCAAGACCCCGGCGCAGTGAGCGACCGGCACCCGGCATCGCGTTCCGGGTGAATCGGGTTTCGAGCCGCGTTGACGCTGTAGCCGCCGGAACGCGTTACTCCTTTTAGCGCTCCGCGCGAGCGTCGCTGGGTTCCCGCCTTCGCGGGAACGACGATAGAAGCTTCTCAGCAGCACTCAGCCCGCGCGGCCGCGCAGCGGCTCGACTCCGGTCATATTGGCCCCGGCCAGGCGCATCAGCTCGATGAAGCGCTGCAACTTGGCCGGCTGGTGCCGCGCCGGCGGATAGACCAGGTGCACTGGCAGCGGCGTGGCGCGCCAATCCGGGGCCAGGTGCAGCAGCCGACCCGCGGCGACGTCCTCGGCCACCAGCCAGGCCGAGGCGATGCACGCACCCAGCCCGGCCAGCGCCGCGGTGCGCAGCGCGTGCAGGCTGTCGGTGCTCAGCCTGGGCCGGATCGGGAAATGGCACTGCCGCCCGTCCTGGCGGTGGGTCAGGCTGATGTCGTTGCGGTAGAACAGGTTGATCGCCAGCCAAGGCAGCGCGCGCAGGGTCTCGATCGCATCGGGTGCCTCGCGCCCTTCCAGCAGTTCCGGCGCGCCGACCACGATGCGTGGCACCTCGGCGATCTGCACCGCCACCACCGAGGGATCCATCACCGTGCCGACGTGGATGGCGCAGTCGATGTTGTCGGCGACGAAGTCCGGCTCGCGCTCGTGCAGCAGCCAGTCGACCGAGACCTGCGGATAGCGGCGCAGGTAGTCGGCCATCGGTTCCATCAGCTGCCGCTGGCCGAAGGCGTGCGGCACCACCACGCGCAGCAGGCCCTGCGGGGCCTGGCCGGCGCCGCGCAGGTCGTCTTCCAGCGCCTGCCAGTCCTGCAGCAGGTCGCGGGCCTTGTCGTAGCAGCGCGCGCCGTCTTCGGTCAGCGTCATGGCGTGGGTCGAACGGCGCAGCAGCTTGAGCCCGAGCAGGCGTTCGAGCGCCTGCAGCCGCCGGCTGACGGTGGGCTGGCTGGCGCCGAGCTGCGCGGCGGCGGCCGACAGGCTGCCGGCCTCGACGATGCGGACGAAGGTCTGCATCAGCTCGAGGCGGTCGGTTCCGGTGGAATTCGGCTCTTGCATACGCCCGACGCATAGGCATTGTGTCGGCGCGCAGGCTACCACGCGCGCCGGGCGGCCCGGAGAATACCGCGCACCCCACCGTGCAGCCGCTCGACGCCATGACTCACATTCAATATCCGCATGAAGCCCCAGGCCACACCGGCCTGCCGCGCCGGCTGGTGCTGCTGCTGGCGATCGGCGCCGGCATGAGCGTGGCCTCGCTCTACTACAGCCAGCCCATGCTCGGCGTGCTGGCCGGCGACCTGCATGCCAGTGCCCAGACGGCCGGCCTGGTCCCCACGCTCAACCAGCTCGGCTATGCGCTGGGCATCCTGCTGTGCGCGCCGCTGGGCGATCGTTACGACCGCCGCCGGGTGATCCTGGCCAAGTGCGGCCTGCTGGCGATGGCGCTGGCCATCGGCGGCCTGGCGCCGGGCATGACCACCCTGCTCTGCGCGAGCCTGGCGATCGGCCTGACCGCCACGGTGGCGCAGGACTTCGTGCCCGCCGCCGCCACGCTGGCGCGGATCGAACACCGTGGCCGCATCGTCGGCACGGTCATGACCGGCCTGCTGCTGGGCATCCTGCTTTCGCGCGTGGGCAGTGGGCTGATCGCGGGAGTCTGGGGCTGGCGCGCGGTCTACCTCATCGCCGCCGTGGGCATGGTCCTGGTCGGGCTGGCCTCGGCGCGCTGGGTGCCGCGCTTCGAGCCGACCACCACGGTGGGCTATGGCGCGCTGCTGGCCAGCCTGGTGCCGCTATGGCGCGCGCACCCGGCGCTGCGCCGCGCCACCTGGGCGCAGGCGACCCTGGCGGTCGGCTTCAGCGCGTTCTGGTCGACGCTGGCGGTGATGCTGCAGGACGCGCCCTTCCACCTGGGCAGCGCGGTGGCCGGCGCGTTCGGCCTGGCCGGCGCCGCGGGCGCGCTGATGGCACCCATCGCCGGCCGCATCGCCGACCGGCGCGGCCCGGGGCTGGTCACCCGCCTCGGCGCCGGGCTGGCGGCGGGCGCGTTCGCGCTGATGCTGGCCGGGCCGCTGCTGCCGATGCACGGCCAACTGGCCCTGCTGGTGGTGGGCACGATCGGCTTCGACCTGGGTGTGCAGGCCACGCTGGTCTCTCACCAGACCATCGTCTACGGCATCGATCCTGGGGCGCGCAGCCGGCTCAACGCGGTGTTCTTCACCGGCATGTTCATCGGCATGGCCAGCGGTGCGGCCCTGGGCAGCGTGCTGATGCAGCACCTGGGCTGGCCGGGCGTGCTGGGCCTGGCGGTGCTGACCTCGTTGCTGGCGCTGGCGATCCGGCTCGGCGCGCACCGCGACGCGGCGGCGGCCGGACGTTGCGCGCACGTCAACGTCGCGCCGCCGCTTCACCACGAAGCATGAGCATCGCGCGCGGCAGGCTGGGGCCACACCCCTCCTGGAGATCCGCATGTCCACCTCGCCGCAAGAGCTCGAAGCCGCCTTCTGGAAGGCCCTCAAGTCCGATCGCACCGTGATGCTGGGGCTGGAGGGCATCGAAGACGGCCATACCCGGCCGATGACCGCGATGATCGAGGGCGACGAAGGCGGCCCGATCTGGTTCTTCACCTCCATCGACAATGCGATGGTGCAGCAGTTGGGCTCGGGCCACCGCGCGATCGCCGCCTTCGCCGCCAAGGACCACGACCTGTTCGCCAGCGTGCGCGGCACGCTGGTGCTGGACACCGACCGCGCGGTCGTCGATCGCCTGTGGAATCCCTTCATCGCCGCCTGGTATGAAGGCGGCAAGGACGATCCGAAGCTGGCCCTGCTGCGCCTGGATCCGGACCAGGCCGAGATCTGGAAGAACGGCTCCAGCCTGCTGGCCGGGCTGAAGCTGCTGCTGGGGCGCGACCCCAAGCGCGACTACGCCGACAAGGTCGCCAAGGTCAATCTGGCCTGATGACCCGCGCAACGCCCCGCGGCCGATGCTGCGTCGCGTCGTGACCCGTCTCCGGGGCGGGCGGATAGTCGGCTGAACCAGGACCGCGCCGGTCCTGCTTCGCCAGCCGCCCGCCCGCCTCCGGAGATCCGCATGAAAGCCGTGATCGCTCTGCTCGCCGCCGTCGTCCTGCTCGCCATCGGTATCCCGCTTTCGCGCGCCATCAGCAATGGCGAAGAACACACCATCACCCGCACGCTGGATCCGGATGCGCCGCGCCCCGTGCGCGAGACCGCCAAGCCGCGTCCGGCGCAGGTCAGCCACGCCGACACCGATCCCAAGCCGGCCGCCGCGCCGCGCTAGCCGGTCCGATCCAGTCGCAGCGCGCCATGGCGGCGCTCAGGGGGCGCATGTGCGCACCGCACGCGACTGGGTAAACTGTGGCAATGCAACATCGCCGCCCGCCTCAGGGCGGCGTCTTTTTTTGGTTTACAAAACAATCGTCTAGGATACGTTTCGCAAGGATTGGTCGAAGTCTTGGCCTGCGCGGATTGGAGCCCTTCCCCATGATTTTCGAAACCCTCGACACCTCCGGCCACGAACAGGTCGTGTTCTGCCACAACCCCGATATCGGGCTGAAGGCGATCATCGCCGTCCACAGCACGGTGCTGGGTCCGGCGCTGGGCGGGGTGCGCATGCGTCCCTACCCCGACACCGAGACGGCGCTGACCGACGCGCTGCGGCTGAGCCGGACGATGACCTACAAGAACGCCCTGGCCGGCCTGAATGTCGGTGGCGGCAAGGCGGTGATCATCGGTGACCCAAGCCAGGACAAGGCCGAGGCGCTGTTCCGCATGTTCGGCCGCTATGTCGATTCGCTGGGCGGGCGCTACATCACCGCCGAGGACGTGGGCACCGACGTCAACGACATGGAGCATGTCTACCGCGAGACCGAATACGTGGTCGGCGTGCACCAGGTGCACCGCGGCTCGGGCGACCCGGCGCCGTTCACCGCCTACGGCGCGCTGCAGGGGCTGATGGCCGCGCTCAACCGCCGGTTCGGCAACGAGGAGATCGGCAAGTACAGCTATGCCGTGCAGGGCCTGGGGCATATCGGCATGGAGTTCGTGAAGCTGCTCAAGGAGCGTGGCGCCAAGCTGTTCGTCACCGACCTCAATCCGGCGCTGGTGGCGCGCGCGGTCGAGGAATACGGCGCCGAGGCGGTGGCGCCCAACGAGATCTACGACATTCCCGCCGACGTGTTCTCGCCGTGCGCGCTGGAGGGATCGATCAACCAAGAGACCCTGCCGCGCCTGCGCGCCAAGATCATCTGCGGCACGGCCAACAACCAGATGTCGCACGTGGTCGGCGAGGAAGCGATGCGCCGCGGGATCCTGTACGCGCCCGACTATGCGGTCAACGCCGGCGGGGTGATGAACGTCTCGCTGGAGATCGACGGCTACAACCGCGAGCGCGCCATGCGCCTGATGCGCAACATCTATCACAACGTCGGGCGCGTCTTCGATCTGGCCGAGAAGGAGCGGATCGCCCCGCAGTACGCCGCCGACCGCATCGCCGAGGCGCGCATCGCCTCGATCGGCAAGCTCAAGCTGCCACTCGGCCGCACCGCGCCGCGCTACATGGGCCAGCTGCGCGGCGACCACTAAGCCGCACCAGGGGCGAGAACGAGAACGAGAACGGGCGCCATCAGGCGCCCGTTCTGCTTTGCGTGACACTTAGAAGCTGGTCATGACGGTCGGGCCCGTGTCGGCGACTCAGAACCCCACGCTGTACCGCACCGACCCCACCGACTCGCTCCCGCGCGCGCCGAAGCGCTGGTCCAGGCCGAAGGACAGGCGCTGGTTGGCGCGCAGCGCGGCCTCCAGCGAGAAGCCGGCCCAGCCGCCCGAGGCCGCCGCGTCGCCGCCCGGGATCGCGCCCCAGGCGTCGATGCCGACGAAGCGCGCCTGCCGCGAGAACCCGCTGGCCGACAGCACCGACTGCCATTCCAGATGGCCCGACAGCGACAGCTCCATCGACGCCAGCGACAGCGCCCGCTCCAGGCGCAGCCCGGCGATGGCCTGGGCGCGGCTTGCGTGGCTGGCCGCCGCGGCCAGGCCGAAGCCGGCCGCGCCCTGCTCGCTGAAGGCATCGCGCGCCAGGCTGGCGTAGTCCGCCCCCACGTACGGGGTGAGCGTGCCCAGGCCGGTGCGCAGCGGCACGCCGGCTTCCATGCTGGCAAAGCGCATCTCACCGTCGTAGCGCGCATCGACGCCGTAGGCCGCGTCGCCCAGATAGACCGAGCGGCGCAGGTCGCGGCGGAACTGGCCCACGCCGAACTGCGCCAGCGCATAGCCGGCCTGCCCGCGATGGGCCAGATAGGCCTGCACATGGGTCTGGCGATCCTGGCCGGCGTCGCCGAGCGTGTCGCGCACGCTGTTGGTGTCCATCTGGCCCACGGCCAGGCCAGAGGTCCAGCCCGGCGCCAGGGTCACGTCCTGGCCGGAGATCCAGCCCGACAGGTCCAGCCCGGCGGTCGCGCCCAGGCCCGAGGCCTGGCGCCCATCGAACGCCTGATACCAGCCGTCCGCGCCGGCCCCGCCCTGCGCCACGTGCGCGGCCAGCGCACGCCGGCGCAGATCGAGCAGATCCAGGGTGACGCCGTCGGCCGCCGCATGCGCGCGGCCGGACAGGCTCTCCAGCGAACGCGCTGCGGCCGCGCTGGACGAGGTGCGCAGGAAATCTCCGGCCAACGACGCCATCGCGCCGCTCTGGGCCTGCGGCTGCGCGTCGAGCTGGGTCAGCGCCGCATCCACCCGCTGGGCGGCGCCGACCGACGCGGCGCTCATGCCCATCGCGCTGGCGGTGGCGGTGATGTCCAGCCGAGTGATGTCCAGGTACGCCTGGGTGCTGCTGAAGCCCAGCGACGCCTGCAGGAACACGTTCGAGGCCGAGCTCAGCCCGGAGAAGGTGCCGTTGATGGCACTGGCGTCGACCACCGTCTCGCGCGCGCTGCGCACGTAGCCGCTGGCCATGCCCATCACCTTGAGCATGCCGCCCAGGTTGGCGGTGCCATCGACCTGCAGCGGCGTGCCGATCTGGAACTCCAGCGTGGCGCCGGAGGACTGGGTGAAGTCGCCCTCGATCCGCCGCGCGCCCGCCGCGCCGGTGAAGGCGACCGTGCCGTCGTTGCGCAGCGCGCCGCCCACGCCGCCGCCGGTGTTCAGTCGCGCGCCTGCGGCCACGCTGGCGCTGCCCGGGATCGCGCCGCTGGACAGCACCGCGCCCTGGCTGACGCGGGTCTGGCCCAGGTAGCTGTTCTGCCCGCTCAGGCTGAGCGTGCCGGCGCCGGACTTGGTGATGCCACCGTCGCCGCTGATCGCGTTGGACCAGGTCGAGGTGCCGTCGAAGGACACCGCCACATCGCCCCAGTCCAGCCGCGCCGGCCCGTTGACCGCCTTGCCGACATTCAACAGGCCATAGCCGAACACCGGGTCCACCCCCGCCGCGCCCAGGTCGGTGGCCGTGCCCAATAGAGTCTGCCGGACCAGGTCATTGGAGAAGTAAGGAAAGGCCTGCCACACCAGGGCCGCCGCGCCGGAGACCTGCGGGGTGGACAGCGAGGTGCCGGTCCACTCCCAGTAGCTGGGCGCGGTCGGGCTGTCGTTGGTGCCGGTGGTGATCACCTTGCCCGGCGCGACCAGGCAATAGTGCATGGCCACGCCGCAGGCGTTGGAGTACGAGGCCAGTTGGGTCGGGTTGTCGGTGTCCAGCGCCGCCACCGCCAGCCAGCCGATCTCCAGGTCGGCCGCCGGCAGCGTGTTGTTCGGGCCGGGCTTGCTCGGCATGGCGGCCGTGTCGGTCGGCTGGGCCTTGCCGTCGTTGCCGGTGGCGAACACCACGATGCCGCCGTTCTGCACGACGAAGGGCCGGTACTCGGCGGCGATGGGCGCGGTGGCGGTCAGGTCGGTCCAGTACACCCCGCCCCAGGAGTTGTTCATCACCTTGACCCCGCGCGCGATCAGGTCCTGGTGGACCTGGGCCAGGCCCAGCGCGCCGCTGGTCGAATTGCCGTTGCCCGAGCCGTCGTCGGTCGGCTCCTTGTCCGAGATGATCCGCGCCGAGACGATGCTCGCCCCCGGCGCGATGCCGCCCGGCCACGCGCCGAAGGCCCGGCCGGCGGCGATCTGCGCCACGGCCGTGCCGTGGCCGACCACGTCGTCCTTGGTCAGATCGTTGGACGAGCCGCTGACATAAGTGAGGTTGGCGGTGACCCGTGGCGACAGCGCCGGATGGCTGCGGTTGACGCCGGTATCGACGATGCCGATCACCACACCGGTGCCGGTGAAGCCTGCGGCGTGCGCGGCGTCGGCATGGGTGAGGCTCAGATGCTTGGAATAGGTCGGATCCGGCGTGGTCACCACCGGCGCGGGGGTCGTGGTGGGCGGTGGTGTCGTTGATGGCGGATTCGACTTGACGCCCCCGCCCTTGCCGCCGCAGGCGCTCATCACCGCGCACGCCAGCACGTTCAGCACCAGCATCCGGCCCGCAGGCCGCCCCGACCTCGCTCCCTGTCCCCGCATGGCACCCGCTCCCCGGATGGCGCACCCCTGCGCCTGTCCGGCGCAATCTAGCGCAACTGCGGCGGCGCAGGTGGGCTTGCGTCTGCAGAACGCACGTTCACTTTGATGACCCACATGGCACCTCGGCGCCTGAGACAAGCGGCCAATGGTCGGGTGTGCCGCCGCGAGCGCCCCGGAGGATAATGGGGAACTCTTTGGTTCCCCAGGACAGGCTCTCCATGAGCGACATCGTCATCGCCGCCGCCAAGCGCACCGGCATCGGTTCTTTCCTCGGCCAGTTCACCGGCACGCCCACGCCGCAGCTGGGCGCCAGCGTCATCGCCGCGGCGCTCGAGCAGGCCGGCGTGCCGGCGCAGGACGTGGACGAAGTCATCATGGGCTGCGTGCTGCCGGCCAACCTGGGCCAGGCGCCGGCGCGCCAGGCGGCGCTGGCCGCCGGCATCCCGCAGTCCACCGGCGCGACCACCATCAACAAGGTGTGCGGCTCGGGCATGAAGGCGATCATGCTGGCGCACGATCTGGTCAAGGCCGGCTCGGCGCGCGTGGTCGTGGCCGGCGGCATGGAGTCGATGAGCAACGCCCCGCACATGATCCCCAACTCGCGCACCGGTAACCGCTTCGGCGATTTCAAGGCGATCGACCACATGGCGTGGGACGGTCTGACCAATCCCTACGACGGTCAGGCGATGGGCGTGTTCGCCGAAGCAACCGTGGAAAAGTACGGCTTCAGCCGCGAGGAGCAGGACGCCTTCGCGATCGAATCGGTCAAGCGCGCGCAGGCCGCGCAGGCCTCCGGCGCCTTCGATGCCGAGATCGTGCCGTTCAAGATCGCCACGCGCAAAGGCGAAGTCACCGTGAGCAGCGACGAGCAGCCGGGCAAGTCGGACATCGGCAAGATCCCCTCGCTCAAGCCGGCCTTCAAGAAGGACGGCACGGTCACCGCCGCCAGTTCGTCGAGCATCTCCGACGGCGCGGCCGCCACCGTGGTGCTGAGCGCCGAGGACGCCGCCCAGCGCGGCCTGCAGCCGCTGGCGCGCATCGTCGCGCATTCCACGTTCTCGCAGCAGCCGGAGTGGTTCACCACCGCGCCGGTCGGCGCGATCCAGAAGGTGCTGGAGAAGGCGGGCTGGTCGGTCCAGGACGTGGATCTGTTCGAGATCAACGAAGCCTTCGCCGTCGTGGCGATGGTGCCGATCAAGGAACTGGGCATCCCCCACAGCAAGGTCAATGTGCATGGCGGCGCCTGCGCGCTGGGCCATCCGATCGGCGCTTCCGGCGCTCGCCTGGTCGTCACACTGCTCAACGCCTTGCGCGTGCAGGGTATGCGCCGTGGAATTGCCACGCTGTGCATCGGCGGCGGCGAAGCCACGGCCATCGCGGTCGAACTGCTCTGAAGACGTTTTCTGTTTTAACGCCAAGTTGACGAATCTGAGCCATACGCCCGCGAATGCTTGACAGTGGAAAACGGATTGTCATGATGTCGCCCGGCGCGCAACTGCGCGTTGCCAAACTAATCGACGAGGATTTACCAATGAGCATCAACAAGACGCTGATCGCGCTGGCAATGGGCCTGGCCCTGGCTGCTTGCTCGAAGCCGGAACAGGCTGCCGACGCCGCCACCGACGCGCAGCAGGCTGCCACCGAGGCCCAGGCTGCCGCCGACACCGCCGCTTCGACCCCGACCGCCGACGCTGCCCAGGCTGCTGCCGACACCGCCGCGACCGCCGCCAACACCGCCGCTGACGCTGCCGCCAACGCTGGCGCCGCGACCACGGACAAGGCTGCCGACGCTGCTGCCGACGCCGCCGAGGCTGCCAAGGACACCGCGCAGGACGCCGCTGACGCTGCGAAGTCCGCCGGTCAGGACGCCGAGAAGAAGTAATCCGCGCTTCGCCGGGGCTCGCCATCGGCAATCGGATTCGAGAAGACCGCCGGGCAACCGGCGGTCTTTTTTTGTGCTCGATGGGATTGCGGGACAAGAGCGGTGAACATACTTCGCGGCGGCCTGGCCCCAGCCTGGTCGAGGTTCTGCGCTGATAGATCAGGACTGCTTTCGACATCAAGCAGACCGGCTCGACACGCCAGGCAACGGCGCAGCGGTCGGCGACCACGACGAGCGACGCGATACACCGCGCGCTTCAAGTCATTGCAGGGTGCACCGATCGAGGGAAAGGCCGACACCGCGACTCGGATGGCTGCCCCTCCGACCCAGCAACCCCGAGCGCCAGGATCCCTCGATCAAGAAAAAGAACGTTTTTGTAAGGAACGGCCCTACATGGCGTTGACACGCGCCTTCGTAGGCTCGCCGCGTCGTGAATGCCGGTGTCCGTGACACCCGCAGACTTCGCGCCACACCATCCATCTTCTTTCGTTGAGGGGAACGCCATGACCAACAAGTTCAACATCGTGCTGATCGCTTCCGTCCTGGCGCTGGGCGCCTGCTCGCAGCAGACCCAGGACCGCGCCGCCGCCACCGCCGACAGCGCCGCGGCCGATGCCTCGGCTGCCGCGGACAAGGCTGCTGCCGCAGCCGACAACGCCGCCGACAAGGCCGCCGCCGCCACCGACGCCGCCGCCGACAAGGCCGCCGTTGCCGCCGACAATGCCGCAGCTGCGGCCAGCAACGCCGCCGAGAAGGCCGAGAACGCGACGCAGGCGGCCGCGGCCGACGCCGCCGCCGCCGTGTCCGAAGGCGCCAACGCCACCGCCGACAAGGCGGCCGAGGTCTCCAAGGACGCGCGCGAGGCTTCCAAGAAGTAAGCCGCTTCCGCACGCTGCAGTACCGGAAAAGGCCCGCGCGAGCGGGCCTCTTTCTTTGGTTATTCGCCGACGTGCCGAGCCGGTGAACGGCGCTGCGCCCACCAGCATCGACCCGGCCGGCCTGGCTCCTCGGCCCAGTCCGCTATCTACGGCGGAAAGGCGTCCAGCAGCGCTCTGCCCCCTCCCTTTCGCCGCAGGCGAAGGGGAGGGCCGGGATGGGGTGCTCTTGCTTTTGCTTTGGTGGCTCTACCGGTAAAGCCCCGACCCCTCCCCATCCCTCCCCTGCGCTGCGCGCAAGGGAGGGGGCCTCAAGTCGATAACTTCCCGTAGCTGATCGCGGTGTGCGCCAGGAAGAGCGGCTCGAACAACCACGCAACCCGGAGCCTTGTGACTTAAAGCTCGAGGCAGCGGGCCGGCGGGCGGTGGCCGCGCCTAGCGAGGCAGGAAGCCGAGCGCCCGAATCAGGGCAGGATGCCCTGATTGAGGGAGAAGCGGCCACCGCCCGCCGGACCGCTGCCCAAACCGAAGCCGCACGCTCGACCACCGCAATCCTCCAATCGGGAGAACGGCTTCCTCTTGCTACGTCCCAGCGGGCCGAGCCGACCTGGAAGCGCCCCACCCGCAGTTTCCGAATGGCTTGTGCGTCGCTGACGGACAGATCGCCGCTCCTTGCATTTGCCCAGACACCCAGGACATGCAACGCTCCGGCACGACCGTCCGACGGGCGGTTTGATGAGCCCAGTCACAGCGCCTGTGCGGCGCAAGCCGCGATAGTCGCGTTTCCCCCGACAGGAGACCTTGCGACATGTCCATGTGGAAAGATCCGCTGTCCAGCAAGAAGGACGCCCCGCCGGCCCCGGTCATCGAGCCGTCCCCGCCGCCGGTGGCCAGCGCCGAGCCCGTCGCGCCCACCCCGCTGACCAGCGCCCCAAGCCCCGCCTCGGCGCCCACCGCCCAGTCGGCCGGCCGCGAACGCAAGGAATCGCTGATCGCCTCGGACCTGACCATCGAGGGCAAGATCGAGGGCAGCGGCCACGTGCGCATCGCCGGCCGCTTCAAGGGCGACGTCAATGTGCAGGGCGACCTGACCATCGAACACGGCGCCAAGCTGTCCGGCGGCGTCAAGGCCAGCAAGATCACCATCGCCGGCGAGCTGGAAGGCAATATCGAGGCGGCCAAGCACGTCGAACTGCTGGCCTCCGGCGCCCTGACCGGCGACGTCAAGTGCGGCACGATGACCGTGGCCGCCGGCGCCCGCATGCGCGGCCAGGCCGACTTCGGCTGGGACGGCAGCGAGAAGCAGCACGACGCGGCGTGAGCACCCAGCGCCCCGGCACGGCAGGCGCCACCCGCGCCTGCCCGCATTGCAAGGCGATGATCCTGGAGACCGCGGCCGTGTGCCCGTCGTGCAAGCATCACCTGCGCTTCGACGACTCGGCCACCGTGGCCCGGCGCGAGGTGCAGCGCGTGGTGCCGCTGATGGTCCAGGGCACGGTGAACCATCCGGCCGACGCCGCCACGGCCTACGAATACACCGCGGTGATGGTGATCAGCGACGAACAGGGCCGCGAGATCGACCGCCACGTGGTGGGCGTCGGCGCCCTGCGGCCGGGCGAACAGCGCACCTTCTCACTGGCGGTGGAGATGTTCCCGCACAGCGGCGGCCAGGCGCCGCGCGGGAAGCGCCGCCTGTCCTGAAGGTCCTGCATCCGGCTGCACGCGCGACGCGTGCGGCCAAGCCTTACTTGCGCGCGGCCGGCTTCTGCGGCCCGCAGCTGCTGCAGCCGCCGCAGGCGGCATCGACCGCCCTGGCCGGCGGCGCCAGCGCCCTGCCCAGCCGTTGCATCCACGTCGGGCGCCCGTCCCGCAGCAGCGGCAGGGCCAGCGCGGTGCGCGCGCGGCGTGTCGCGTTGGGGAACTGCTTGTGCGCCACGACCCAGGCGCTGACCAGCACGGCCAGCGCGATCACCAGGTACTGCAGCGCCAGCGCCGGTGCCATCAACCCGCTCCCAGCATGACCGCAACCTGGTAGGTCAGCAGCGAGGCGATGTAGGCCAGCGCGAACAGATAACCGGCCGACACCGCCATGCGTTTCCACGAATTGGTCTCGCGCTTGATGGTGGCCAGCGTGGACAGGCACATCGGCGCGTAGATGTACCAGACCAGCAGCGACAGCGCGGTGGCCAGCGACCAGCCGTCGTGGATCAGCGGCGCCAGCGCCTGCGCCTTGGCATCGTCGTCGCCGGCCGACAGCGCATAGACGGTGGCCAGCGAGGACACGGCGACCTCGCGCGCGGCCAGGCCCGGGATCAGCGCGATGCAGATCTGCCAGTTGAAGCCCAATGGGGCGAACACATAGCTCAGCGCATGGCCGATGCGCCCGGCGAAGCTGTAGTCGATCGGCGGCAGCGTGGCATCGGCCGGCGCGCCGGGGAAGGACAGCAGGAACCACAGCAGCACGGTGAGGGCCAGGATGATGCCGCCCACGCGCTTGAGGAAGATCATTGCGCGCTCGTACAGGCCCAGGGCCAGATCGCGCAGGTGCGGGATGCGGTAGGACGGCAGCTCCAGCAGCAGCGGATGCTCGCTCTTGTCGCGGCGCCAGCGCTTCATCACCCAGGCCACCACCAGCGCGCTGACGATCGCCGCCACGTACAGGCCGAACAGCACCAGCCCCTGCAGGTTGAACACGCCGCCGACCTGCCGCTGCGGGATGAAGGCGCCGATCAGCAGCGCATACACCGGCAGCCGCGCCGAGCAGGTCATCAGCGGCGCCACCAGGATGGTGGCCAGGCGATCGCGCGGATCCTGGATCGAGCGCGTCGCCATGATCCCGGGGATGGCGCAGGCGAAGGAGGACAGCAGGGGAATGAACGAGCGCCCGGACAGGCCGGCCTTGGACATCAGCCGGTCCAGCAGGAAGGCCGCGCGCGGCAGGTAGCCGGATTCCTCCAGCGCCAGGATGAAGGCGAACAGGATCAGGATCTGCGGCAGGAACACGATCACCCCGCCCAGGCCGGCGATGATGCCGTCGGTGAGCAGGCTGTTGAGCGGTCCTTCCGGCAAGGCGCCGCCGACCCACCCACCCAGCCAGGCGGTACCGGCATCGATGGCGTCCATCAGCGGCGCGGCCCAGGCATAGACCGCCTGGAAGATCAGGAACATCACCACCGCCAGCGCCAGCAGCCCGAACACCGGATGCAGCAGCCAGCGGTCCAGCGTGTCGTCCACGCGCGCGGTGCGGGTGGGCATGCTCACCGCCAGCGACAGCAGGCGGCGCGTCTCGGCGTGCAGGTCTGCGTCCTCGGGCAGCACGTGGCTGGGCAGCTGCGGCTGGGCGGCCATCCGGTCGATCTGCTCCAGCAGCGCCCGCGCGCCGTTGGACTTGACCGCCACGGTCTCCACCACCGGGATGCCCAGCTCGCGCTGCAGCACGTCCAGGTCGATCTGGATGCCGCGCCGGCGCGCGGCGTCGGCCATGTTGATCGCCAGAATCACCGGCAGGCCCAGGCGCAGCACTTCCAGCACGAAGCGCAGGTTGAGGCGCAGATTGGTCGCATCGACCACGCACACCAGCGCGTCCGGGCGCGGCTCGCCGGGCAGGAAGCCGCGGCACAGGTCGCGGGTGATCGCCTCGTCCAGGCTGGCGGCGTTGAGGCTGTAGGCCCCGGGCAGGTCCAGCAGCGCATAGGTCTGGCCGTTGACGCCGGTGAAGCGGCCTTCCTTGCGTTCGACGGTCACGCCGGCGTAGTTGGCCACCTTCTGCCGGCTGCCCGTCAGCAGGTTGAACAGCGCGGTCTTGCCGCAGTTGGGGTTGCCGATCAGCGCCAGGCGCTGCGGCGCGGCGGCCGTGTTCATGCCCCTGCTCCGCGCTCGACGCGCAGACGCACGCGCGCGGCCTCGGTCCGGCGCAGCGCGAAGCGGGTGAAGCCCACCTGCACCAGCAGCGGATCGGCGCCGATCGGCCCCTGCGCCACGATCTCCACCTGCTCGCCGGCGACGAAGCCCAGCTCGCGCAGACGCCGGGCGATGGTGTCGTTGGGGCCGCGGTCTTCGACCGAATCGACGATGGCCTGGGTGCGCTGGGGCAGATCGGACAACATCACGCGAGCGGGCTCAAATGAAAACAGTTCTCAATAGTACCACCGTGATCAAGACGTGAGGCTGTCTGTCGGGTCACCGGACAGGACGCTGCGGGCCAGCCCGGCGTACGATGCGCACCCCTCACCCAGCGCGTTCGCCGCCGATGTCCGCACCGTTCCTGATCCGGCCCATCCAGCCCACCGATGACGCCGCGATGGCGGCGATCATCCGCGCCGTCATGCCGGACTTCGGGGCCTGCGGGCCGGGCTTTGCGATCAACGATCCGGAGGTGGACTGGCTCAGCCGCGCCTATGCGCAGCCGTGCAGCGCCTACTTCGTGGTCGAGGTGGACGGCCAGGTGCTGGGCGGCGGCGGCGTGGCACCGCTGGAGGGCGGCCCGGCCGGGACCTGCGAGCTGCGCAAGATGTACTTCCTGCCCCAGGCGCGCGGGCTGGGCGCCGGCGCGGCGATGATGCGCCAATGCCTGGAAGCCGCGCGCGGCTTCGGCTTCAGCCAGTGCTACATCGAGACCCTGCGCAGCATGGAGGCGGCGATGCGCCTGTACGAAAAGAGCGGCTTCACGCCGCTGCCCGCCCCGCTGGGCGCCACCGGCCACGGCGGCTGCGACCGCTGGTACGCGCTCGCGCTCTGAGCGGTGCTGCCGCGCCGCGCAAGGGCGCGCCGGCGCATGCCATTAGACTTGTCGTCTTTACGCGTCCCGCAGGAGCCTTGCATGCAGCTGTCCGAATCCCGCGCCGTGATCACCGGCGGCGTGTCCGGCCTTGGCCTGGCCACCGCCCAGCGCCTGGTCGCCGCTGGCGGCAAGGTGGTCCTGCTGGACGTCAACGACGAGAAGGGCGAGGCGGCCGTGCAGGCGCTGGGCCGCGCCAACGCGCGCTATCTGCGCACCGACGTCACCGACGAGGGCGTGGTGTCGGCCAGCATCGCCGAGGCGCGCGCCTTCCTGGGCGGGCTGAACGTGGCGGTCAACTGCGCCGGCATCCTCGGCGCCGGCCGCGTGCTGGGCAAGGACGGGCCGATGGCGCTGTCCACCTTCCGCAACACGGTGCTGGTCAACCTGGTGGGCAGCTTCAACGTGGCCAAGGCCGCCGCCGAGGCGATGCAGGACAACGCGCCCGGCGAGGACGGCGAGCGCGGGGTGATCGTCAACACCGCCAGCGTGGCCGCCTACGAAGGCCAGATCGGCCAGGCGGCCTACGCCGCGTCCAAGGCCGGCGTGGTCGGCATGACCCTGCCGATGGCGCGCGAACTGGCGCGCTTCGGCGTGCGCGTGGTGACCATCGCGCCGGGCGTGTTCTGGACGCCGATGGTCGACGGCATGCCCGAGGCGGTGCAGCAGTCGCTGGCCGCGTCCATCCCCTTCCCTTCGCGCCTGGGCCAGCCGGCCGAATACGCCGACACCGTCGCCTACATCCTGCAGGCACGCTACCTCAACGGCGAGACCATCCGCCTGGATGGCGCCACGCGGCTGGCCCCCAAGTAAGGCGGGCGTGAGCCAGGCGCGCGCGGAAAGCCGCTGCAACGCGCCCGCCTTCGCTCACGCCTCGCCGCTCAACGCTCCCCCTCCTCCCACACTCATTTCTTCAATCAGGTCTTCGATCCATGAAAGCTGGTGACATCAAGAAGGGCAACGTCGTCGAATACAACAACGGCGTCTACCAGATCCGCGACATCGAGCGCTCCTCGCCGCAGGGCCGCGGCGGCAACGTGCGCTTCCGTTTCATCATGTACAGCGTGCCGGGCGGCAACAAGCTCGACGCCAGCTTCGATGCCGACGACAACCTGAGCGAGGTCGAACTGCTGCGCCGCCAGGCCACCTTCTCCTACAAGGACGGCGAGGCCTTCGTGTTCCTCGACGACGAGGACTACACCCCCTACACCCTGGACGCGGACGTGCTGGGCGACGACGCCGGCTACATCACCGACGGCCTGACCGGCTGCTATGTGCAGGTGATCGACGAGCAGCCGGTGGCGCTGCAGCTGCCGCAGCACGTCACGCTGGAAGTCATCGAGACCCCGCCCGAGCTCAAGGGCGGCACCGCGACCAAGCGTCCCAAGCCGGCCAAGCTGTCCACCGGCATCGAGATCATGGTGCCCGAGTACATCACCACCGGCGAGCGCATCCTGATCAACACCACCACCGGCGAGTTCGGCGGTCGGGCGGATTGATCCTCGCCGCGCCGGCGCCCGCGAGCGCGCCGGCGCGACGCCTCAGGGCGCGAGCCCGCGCAGGCTGGGCACGCCAGTGTCGCGCTGGAGCGTGCGCAGACGCTGCCCCAGCGCGGCCAGGTTGGCCTCGGTGCCGTCGATCCGCTCGCGCAGCTCCTGCGGCAACAGCAGGCGCGCGTCATGTTCCAGCGTATCGCGCGCGGCGTGCTGCCGGCCGAGCAACTCGCTTCCCTTCGATTGCAGGAAGTCGCGCTCGGCCTGTTGCGGCAGACCGTAGCCGGGCTGGCCCTGCAGCAGCAGCGCGGGCTGGGCGAACAGCCCCTCGTGCTCCAGGAGCTCGCGCAGGCGGGTGCGGCCGGCATCCAGGTCGGCATCGCCTCCCCCGTGCAGGAAGCGACGCTTGAGCGCATCGCGCGCCAGCAGGTCCTGACGGCGGCGCGCGGCCTGTTCCAGCACCAGCAGTGCGGCGCTGGCGCGCAGGTCCGCGCGTTCGATCCATGGCGCGCGCCGCTGCGGCGGCTGCGACAGCCAGTCCTCGACCGACTGCGCGGGCAGGCCCAGGCGCGCGCGCGCGATGTCCAGCATCGCCAGGTATTGCGCGCTGGCCGGTGCGAAGTAATAGCCGGCGCGGCCGGCCTGCTCCAGGTCAGCCAGCGGCTGGCCATCGGCGATGCGCGCCTGTTCAAGGCGACGCAGCAGGCCGTTGGGCGTGATGCCCGACAGCTGCCCGCCCGCATCCAGCGCGGGCACGCCGTCGCGCAGCAGCTTGTAGGTCTCGAACGCGCAGTTGTTGGAGGCGAAGCGGTAGCCGCCGTCGTAGCTCCAGTGCACCTGCGCGGCGCGCTGCAGCAGCGCGGCGATCTGCGCGCGCGACAGCGTCAGCGGCACCGAGCGCAGGCCGCGCAGCTGGCCCTGGGTGTAGTCGTCGATCACCTGCAGCATGGGCAGCAGGTACAGGCGCGAGGGATAGCGCCCGGTCAGGCCGCCCCAGCTCGAGATCTGCACATCGTCGATGAAGGCGCGGAACGAGAGCACGCGCTGGTACTGCAGGTCCAGCCGGCAGTCCGGCCCGCGCGGTCGGCCCGGCGCGCAGATCACCAGGCGCAGCATGCTGTGGCCCCAGCGGCTCATCGGCGCGTCGTTGCCGTCGGCCAGCAGGTAGTCGACGGCGTAGACGCGTTCGGGGTCCAGCGCCAGCAGCGGCGCCGCCGGCCGGTCCTCGAAGAACGCGACGCCCGGCGCGCAGTCCCGGCCGGCCTGCGGCATCGAGCCCAGCTGCTGGGCGAAATACGCGTCCAGCAGCGCGCGACGACAGGCATAGTCGGCATCGAGGATCCGATGCTCCAGATTGACCGCCACGTATTCCTGCGGCGAGAACAGCTCGTACGCATCGGGCGTGCGGTCGGTGAACGCGTTATGGCGCAGGCGCAGCTTCAGGCGCGGCCAGCTGCCGATCTGCCACCCGGCCAGATCGAGCAGGCGCGGGTCGCGCGAGAAGCCGCCGGCCGCGCTGCGATCCAGCAGGTGCGCCAGTTCGTGGACCAGGGCGGCGCGCGCCGGCGTACGCGCGGCCTCGTCGCCGGGCCGCATCCAGCCGCGCAGCAGGCTGCGCGGCAGCAGCACCTGGCCGGCGCCGGTCGCACGCCCATGCACGGCCGCGGGCAGGTCGTCGCGCCACTGCACCGGCACGGTCTCCAGCGCCTGGCGCCAAGCGTCCGGCAGGCGCGCCTGCACGTCGTCGAACAAGGCCTGCGATGCCGCCCGCTCGTCGGCATCCAGCGCGGCAGTCTCCAGCTGCAGATGCAACGCCGCCTGCGCGATCTGCGGCAGGCCGCATCCGAGCAGGCAGAACGCCAGCAGCCGAGCGCCCAGCCACCGCGAACGCGGCGGCCGGTCAGGCGGGTTCACAGGGCCAGGATGGCCTGCGCCAGCTGCAGGTCGGAACGCTGGCGCGCGTCAGCGTCGCGTTCGCGCAGGCTGCGCAGGGCCGCCTCCAGGCGAGCGCCGCGGATCGCGCCATCGCTGGCCACGAAGCTGGCCGCGTCCACCCGCGCATCGAGCACCAACTTGTCGTTGTCCGAGGAGCTGTCCGAGGACGCCGAAGACCCGGCGCTGCCCGCGCTCGAGGTGCCGCCGGCGGCACCGGCGGCCGAACTCATCGCCCAGGCCGGCGCGGCCATTCCCAGCAACAGGCCCACTACGATCCACTGACGCATCGATCCACTCCACGCATTGAACGGGGCGCCGATGGCGCCGGCGACGCGCAAGGCTACCGCAGCCGCGGCCGGGCGCACCACCGCACCGCCGGCGCTTAGGGATCGAACAGCTTGCCCGGGTTCAGCAGGCCCTGCGGGTCGAGCGCCTTGCGGATGCCGCGCATCAGCGCGATCTCGGCCGGTCCGCGGGTGCTGTCCAGGTAGGGCTTCTTGACCAGGCCGATGCCGTGCTCGGCCGAGATGCTGCCGCCATGGGCCTTCAGCGCCTGCGCCAGCAGTTTGGTCACCTGCTCGCAGTCGCGCACGAAGTCCGCCTGCGCCATCTGCTCGGGCTTGAGCACGTTGATGTGCAGATTGCCGTCGCCGATATGGCCGAACCACACCACCTCGAAATGCGGATAGGCCTGGCCCAGCAGCGCCTGGGTCTGCTCCAGGAAGGCCGGCATCTGCGAGATCCGCACCGACACGTCGTTCTTGTACGGCACATAGGGCGCCAGCGATTCGGTGATCCCCTCGCGCAGGCGCCACAGCTGCTGGGCCTGCGCGTCGGACTGGCTGATGACGCCGTCGGCGACCCAGCCGGCCTCCATGCAGGCCTCGAAGGCTGCCATCGCCGCCGCCTCGCTGTCCTCATCGCCCACGGCGAACTCGGTCACCACGTAATACGGATACACCTCGTCGAAGGGCTTGACCGCGCCATGCGCCAGCACGTGCCTGAGCGCGATGTCGGTGAAGAACTCGAAGGCCTCCAGCCGCAGCCGTTCGCGGAACGCGGCGAACACCTCCATCAGCCCCTCGAAGCTGGTCAGCGCCAGCAGCATCACATTGGTCGGTGGCGGCGGATCGGTCAGGCGCAGCGTCGCCTCGACCACGATGCCCAGCGTGCCCTCCGAGCCGATCATCAGCTGGCGCAGGTCGTAGCCGGAGGAGTTCTTGACCAGCGCGCGGTTGAGATCGAGCAGCTCGCCCTGCGCGGTGACCACCTTCAGCCCGGCGATCCATTCGCGGGTGTTGCCGTAGCGGATCACGCGGATGCCGCCGGCGTTGGTGGCGATGTTGCCGCCGATCGAGCACGAACCGCGCGCGGCGAAGTCCACCGGATATTCCAGGCCGTGCTCGCGCGCGGCGTTGTGCACGGCTTCCAGCGGCATGCCGGCCTGTACGGTCAGGGTGCGGTCGACGCGGTCGAAGGCCAGCGCCTTGTTCATGCGCTCAAGGCTCAGGACCAGCTCGCCATCGGCCGCCACCGCGCCGCCGGACAGGCCAGTGCGACCGCCCGAGGGCACCACCCTGACCTGGCGCTGCGCGGCCCAGCGCATCACCGCCTGCACTTCCTCGACACTGCCTGGCAGGGCGATCGCCAGGGGGTTTGGCGTCCAGCGCCGGGTCCAGTCGCGACCGTAGTGTTCCAGGTCGCCGGCGTCGGTCTTCAGGCGCAGGTCGGGCACCGCCGCGCGCAGCGAATCAAGCAGGGAATCGGTCATGACGGTTGCGCGCGAAACGGCTTGTTTTCAAGGGTGCGCCAGCGTGCCAGCCCTGCAACGCCACGTCCAGATGGCGCGACGGCGTGGCCCGGGCGCAATCTGGCATAGTGGCGCCCCGCTTCGCTCCCCACCCGCTCCCCCCATGTCGAAGAAGACCTCGTTCCCGAAGGAAGACATCCGCGTATTGCTGCTGGAGGGCGTCAGCCAGACCGCGGTGGAGACCTTCAAGGCGGCCGGCTACAGCCAGATCGAGCTCCATTCCAAGTCGCTGCCCGAGGACGAGCTGAAGGCCCGCATCGCCGAGGCCCACATCATCGGCATCCGCTCGCGCACGCAGCTGACCGCCGAGGTGCTCGGCCATGCGCGGCGCCTGATCGCGGTGGGCTGCTTCTGCATCGGCACCAACCAGGTCGACGTGGAGGCGGCCGAGCTGGCCGGCATCCCGGTGTTCAACGCGCCCTATTCCAACACCCGCAGCGTGGCCGAGCTGGTGATCGCTCAGGCGATCATGCTGATGCGCGGCATCCCGCAGAAGTCGGCCGAATGCCATCGCGGCGGATGGTCCAAGTCGGCCGCCGGCAGCCACGAGGTGCGCGGCAAGACCCTGGGCATCGTCGGCTACGGCCATATCGGCACCCAGGTCGGCGTGCTGGCCGAGGCGATGGGCATGAAGGTCATCTTCCACGACATCGAGACCAAGCTCTCGCTGGGCAACGCCGCCCCGGCGCTGAGCCTGGAGGACCTGCTGGAACGCGCCGACGTGGTGACCCTGCACGTGCCGGAAACGCCGGCCACCAAGGACATGTTCGGCCCGGCGCAGATCGCCGGCATGAAGCGCGGCGCGCACCTGATCAACGCCTCGCGCGGGACGGTGGTGGATATCGACGCGCTGGCCGAGGCGCTGCGCGCCGGCCAGGTCGGCGGCGCGGCGGTGGACGTGTTTCCGGTCGAGCCCAAGGGCAATGGCGATGCCTTCGTCTCGCCGCTGGCCGGCCTGGACCAGGTGATCCTGACCCCGCACGTGGGCGGCAGCACCCTGGAGGCGCAGGACAACATCGGCGTCGAGGTGGCCGCCAAGCTGGTGCGCTACAGCGACAACGGCAGCACCCTGTCGGCGGTGAACTTCCCCGAGGTCACCCTGCCCGGCCACGAAGGCAGCCGCCGCATCCTGCACATCCACCGCAACGTGCCGGGCGTGCTGTCGCAGATCAACGACGTGTTCCGCAACCAGGGCGTCAACATCGACGGCCAGTTCCTGCGCACCGACCCGCAGGTCGGCTATGTGGTGATCGATGTCACCGCCTCGGAGGAACAGGCGGCGGTGCTGAAGGACGCGATGGCCGCGATCGAGGGCACGTTGCGGGTGCGGGTGCTGTACTGATCCTCGACGAAACCTGATGTGTGGGAGCCGCCATTGGCCAAAATGGCCACAAGGGCGGCTTCCACCTGTAGAGCGGAGCTTGCTCCGCTGGGGCCTTCCCCCACGAACCGAACGAAGAGCAGCGGAGTCCCCAAAAGGGGATTGCCACAAGCTCCGCTCTACAAGGAGACCGCGGCCTGATCTGGGAGACAGTTGCTCCCACAAAAATCAAGGCCCGGTCAGGTGGCGGCTGAGGCCAGCCACTTGCGCGCCATGCGGCTGAGCGAAGGGTCCGGATCGGCGGCGACCTCGGCGATTGGCCGCCAGGCCAGGGCCAGGGATTCCTCGTTGCCGATGAAGGCCTCGCTGCCCAGGGCGCGCACCACGTAGCGCACGTCGAAGTGCCAGTGCCCCGGCACCTCCCCACGCTCGGGGATCCAGTGACGATCCAGATCGAAGATCGCCGATTCATCCACGGCCAGGTCGGTCAGGCCGGTCTCCTCCTGCGCCTCCTTCAGCGCGACCGCCGGCAGCGCCTCGTCGCCGTCGGCGTGGCCGCCGGGCTGCAGCCAGCGCCGCAGCTTGGCGTGGTGCATCAGCGCCGCGCGCGCGCCATCGCCGCTGACCAGCCAGGCCGAGGCCGTGAAATGGGACTCCAGCCGCGCCCGCACGAACGCGTCCGGGTGCGAGAGCAGCGCCAGGAAGTTGGCGACCGCCTCGTGTTCAGCCGGCCAGCGTGCCTGGTAGGCCTGAAGTTGCGCCGTCAGCGCGGCGCGGGAATCGTCGGACATAGGACCTCGCCCCATGCCCGGGCCGGCGGCCCGTCGGGCCGCAGCAAGGGCACAAGGTAACTTGTGCAACGGACAGTATGACGGGTAAGGTTCGGCGATCCCATCCGCGCGCCAAGGGGGCAGCGGATCCCTTTCGCCTTTACCGACCCTGGGGAATTCCGCGATGCTGTTCTGGCGCGTCAAGCCGCTCGACAAGATTCTTGAAACCGCCGAGAAGAAAGCGCTGACGCGCCAGCTCGGTGCCTTCCAGCTGACCATGCTGGGCATCGGCGCGGTGATCGGTACCGGCATCTTCGTGCTGACCGCCGAAGCGGGCCAGAAGGCCGGCCCGGGCATGATGATCGCCTTCGTGATCGCCGCGGTGGTCTGCGGCCTGGCCGCGCTGGCCTATTCCGAACTGGCCTCGATGGTGCCGGTCTCCGGCTCGGCCTACACCTACACCTACGGCGTGCTGGGCGAGCTGATCGCCTGGATCGTGGGCTGGGCGCTGGGCCTGGAATACGGCATCGGCGCGGCGGTGGTGACCGTGGGCTGGTCGGGCTACATGAACGGCCTGCTCGCCAACACGACCCTGTTCGGCCTGGTGCAACCCGGCGCGCTGGCGCTGCCGCCCGCGCTGCAGACCGGCCTGTTCGCCGGGGGCAGCTTCAACATCCTGGCCTTCGGCATCGCGCTGCTGGTCACCTGGCTGCTGGTGATCGGCACCTCCAAGAGCGCCAAGGTCAACTCGGTGCTGGTGGCGATCAAGATCATCGCGCTGACCCTGTTCATCGTCATGGCGCTGCCGGTGGCGACCTCGCACACGGCCAACTTCACCCCGTTCCTGCCCGGTGGCTGGGGCAGCCCGCTGGGCGGCATCGGCGTGCTCGGCGCAGCCGCGTCGATCTTCTTCGCCTACGTGGGCTTCGATGCGATCTCCACCGCGGCCGAGGAGACCAAAAACCCCAACCGCAACATCCCCATCGGCCTGATCGCCTCGCTGGCGGTGTGCACCATCTTCTATCTGCTGGTGGGCTATGCCGCGGTCGGCGCGGTCGGCGCGCAGCCGATCATGGGCCCCGACGGGGTGCCGCTGGAGCCGGGCAGCCAGGCCTTCGCCGCGGCCTGCAAGGGCTCCGAGGCGCTGGTCTGCAGCCATGAGCCGCTGGCCCACGTGCTGCGCCTGATCGGCTGGCCGAACCTGGGCAACTGGATCGGCGTGGCCGCCATCCTGGCGCTGCCGTCGGTGATCCTGATGATGATGTTCGGCCAGACCCGCATCTTCTTCACCATGTCGCGCGATGGCCTGCTGCCCGAGCGTCTCTCGCGCGTGCATCCGCGCTTCCACACCCCGCACGTGATCACCCTGGCCACCGGCCTGGTGGTGGCCTTCTGCGGCGCGCTGTTCCCGGTGGGCAAGCTGGCCGACACCTCCAACTCCGGCACCCTGCTGGCCTTCGCGATGGTGTCCATCGGCGTGCTGGTGCTGCGCAAGCAGCAGCCCGACCGCCCGCGCCCGTTCCGCACGCCGTTCGCCTGGATCGTGTGTCCGCTGGCGGTGGCCGGCTGTCTGCTGCTGTTCGTCAACCTGAGCATGGTCGCCAAGGGCGTGTTCGCCGGCTGGGCGGTGCTTGGCCTGATCATCTACACGCTCTACAGCCGCAAGCGCAGCCATCTGGCGCCTGGCAACGAGCAGCACTAAGCAGATCGCGCCGCTTCGCACGACGCACCCCGACAACGGCCGCTAGACGGCCGTTGTTTCTTCCACTCCCCGCACCGGATCCCTCCATGAAGCAGCTGCTCCGCATCAAACATCCCGGCCAGCTCACCCAGGATGCGCAGGACCTGCAGCTGCATCGCACGCTGGGACCGTGGGGCCTGACCGCGCTGGGCATCGGCGCGGTCATCGGCGGCGGCATCTTCGTCATCACCGGCCAGGCCGCCGCGCAGCATGCGGGGCCGGCGATCATGCTGTCCTTCGTGCTGGCCGCGCTGTGCTGCACCTTCTGCGCGCTGGCCTATGCCGAGTTCGCCGCGATGGTGCCGGTATCCGGCTCGGCCTATACCTACACCTACGCCACGCTGGGCGAGGCGGCGGCCTGGTTCATCGGCTGGATGCTGGTGCTCGAGTACGGCGTGTCGGCCTCGGCCGTGGCGGTGAGCTGGACCGGCTATTTCCTCAGCCTGCTCGACCAGTTCGGCATCCACCTGCCGGCGGCGCTGGTCAGCGCGCCGCTGGACGGCAAGCTGCAGCCCACCGGCGCCATCGCCAACCTGCCGGCCGCGGCCATCGTGCTGCTGCTGACCTGGCTGTGCTATGTCGGCATCCGCAAGTCCTCGGCCATGAACATGGCCATGGTGGTGCTGAAGACCTGTCTGATCCTGCTGGTCATCTTCGCCGGCTGGAAGTACGTGGACCCGGCCAACTGGCATCCCTTCATCCCCGAGGCGCAGGGCCCGGGCAAGTTCGGCTGGGACGGCGTGGTGCGCGGGGCGGCGATCGTGTTCTTCGCCTATATCGGCTTCGAGGCGGTGTCGGTGGCCGCGCAGGAATCGACCAAGCCGCAGCGCGACCTGCCGGTGGGCATGCTCGCCTCGCTGGTGATCTGCACCGTGCTCTACATCGCCATGGCCGCGGTCATGACCGGCCTGGTGCCCTATTCCATGCTCGGCACCGACGAGCCGGTGGTCACCGCCGTGGCCGCGCATCCCGAGCTGGGCTGGCTGCGCCTGGTGGTGGAGATCGGCGCGCTGATCGGCCTGTCCTCGGTGGTGCTGGTGATGATCATCGGCCAGCCGCGCATCTTCATGATCATGGCCCGCGACGGCCTGCTGCCGACGGTGTTCACCCGCATCCATCCCAAGTACCGCACCCCGCACATCAACACGGTGATCACCGGCATCGGCATCGCGGTGCTGGCGGCGGTGTTCCCGCTGGACGTGCTCGGCGAGCTGACCTCGATGGGCACGCTGATCGCCTTCGCCTCGGTCTGCGCCGGCGTGCTGATCCTGCGCCGCACCCAGCCCCAGCTGCCGCGCCCGTTCCGCATCCCCTTCGCCTGGGCGATCTGCCTGGCCGGTATCGGCAGCTGCCTGCTGCTGCTGTCGACCATGACCGCGCACAACTGGATGCTGATGGTGATCTGGACGGTGATCGGCTTCGTCATCTACGCCGCCTACGGGTTCCGCCACAGCCGCCTGCGCGGCCAGGGCTGACGTCGATCGGTCAAGCCGGCGCGGTAAAATGGCGGCATGAACAGCCTCCCCTTCGATGCCGCGCGCCTGGCCGTGCTGGCCGACGACATCACCCACAACGTGGCCGAGCTGGCGCGCCTGGGCTGGACCCCGGCTACCAGCAGCAACTTCTCCGAGCGCCTGGACGATCGCCATGCCGCGATCACCGTCTCCGGCGCGGAAAAGGGCCGCATGGGCCGCGAGCACATCATGGTCGTGGACTTCGACGGCCGGCCGGTGGCCACCGACAAGCGTCCCTCGGCCGAGACCCTGCTGCACACCCAGCTCTACCGGCGCTTCCCCGAGGTGGGCTGCGTGCTGCACACCCACTCGCTAGTGCAGACCATCGCCTCGCGCCTGTACGCCGGCGCCGGCCATATCCGCCTGGAAGGCTACGAGTTGCTCAAGGCCTTCCACGGCAACAGCACCCACGAGATGGCCATCGACGTGCCGGTGCTGCCCAACACCCAGGACATGACCGTGCTGGCCGCGCAGGTGGACGCGCTGCTGGACCAGGGCCCGCTGTGGGGATATCTGATCGACGGCCACGGCCTGTACGCCTGGGGCCGCACCATGGCCGAGGCGCGCCGCCACCTGGAGGCGTTCGAGTTCCTGTTCCACTGCGAACTGGAGCTGCGCAAACTCGGCGCGCGCGGCTGAATCGCACTGCAGCGTTGCATGGCGGCGACGCCGCCCCGCGCCGCCGCTGCTACCCTTTTCCGCCCGGCCTTCGCCCCCCTGCCAGGAGCCCGCCATGAGCCGTCTTCGCATCTTCGACCACGCCGATCCGTCCACGCCGCTGTTCGCCAGCTACGACCCGGATTTCATCGCCACCGAGCTCGAGAAGATCGGGGTGCTGTTCGAGCGCTGGCAGGCCTCCAAGCCGATCGAGCCCGGCGCCTCGCCCGAGGCGGTGATGGACGCCTATCGCGCCGACATCGACCGCCTGGTCGCCGAGCGCGGCTTCAAGTCGGTGGACGTGGTCAGCATCGCGCCCGATCATCCGGCGCGCGCGGAGATGCGCACCAAGTTCCTGGACGAGCACTTCCACAAGGAGGACGAGGTGCGCTTCTTCGTCGCCGGCTCGGGATTGTTCACCCTGCACGTGGACGACAAGGTCTACGAGATCGAGTGCGTCAAGGACGACCTGATCGCCGTGCCGGACGGGACCAGGCACTGGTTCGACATGGGCGAGTCGCCCAGCTTCGTGGCGATCCGCTTCTTCACCGAGCCGGACGGCTGGGTCGGCCACTTCACCGGCGAGACCATCGCCGCCAGCTTCCCGCGCTACACCCCGGAGCGGGCTTCCTGATGGGCGTTGTGCAGGCGGTGCTCACCGATATCGAAGGCACGACCAGCAGCATTTCCTTCGTCAAGGACGTGCTGTTTCCGTATGCGCGGCGTGCGCTGCCGGGCTTCGTCGCCGCCCACGGCGACGACCCGGACGTGCGCCGCTGGCTGGATGCGGTCAGCGCGGATGCGCCGCAGGCGCAGGACGATGCCGCGCGCGTGGCGGTACTGCAGGACTGGATCGACGCCGACCGCAAGCACACCGCGCTCAAGGCGCTGCAGGGCATGGTCTGGGAGGCCGGCTACCGCGATGCGGACTTCACCGCGCACATGTATCCGGATGCGGCCCAGGCCCTGCAGGACTGGTATGGCGAGGGCCTGGCGCTATACGTCTATTCGTCCGGCTCGGTGCCGGCGCAGAAGCTGTTCTTCGGCCATAGCGATGCCGGCGACCTGACGCCGCTGGTGTCGGGCTGGTTCGATACCGAGATCGGCGGCAAGCGCGAGCGCGACAGCTATGCGCGCATCGTCGAGCGCATCGGCGTGGCGCCGCGCGAGGTGCTGTTCCTGTCCGACGTGGTGGCCGAGCTGGACGCCGCGCGCGAGGCCGGCCTGCAGACCGTGCTGCTGGACCGGCTGGAGGACTATCCGACCCCGCGCGATGCGGCCGCCTGCAACGGGCATCCGCGGGTGACCTCGTTCGCGCAGATCGAGCCGGCGGCCTGAGCGGGCCCCGCGCTTTTCAAGAACGATTCGCATTTCGCCATCGGCTTGGCGCGCTGGCTAGACTTCCGTCCGCGCCGTCAGCCCGCTCCCGCCAGCGACGACGTGCACCGGTCACCGCCCGCCCGCTTTCGCCAGCCAGCCGACCGTTTCAGGACGCCCCGTTTGGGGCGTTTGGTGTTTTTGGGATTCGGGATTCGGGATTCGGGATTCGGGATTCGGGATTCGGGATTCGGGATTCGGGATTCGGGAATCGGGAATCGGGAATCGGGAATCGCTATTGGAGCGGAGGGGGTTGCTCTTCGCTGCGGGGATTGGACGCGGAATCGTGGGTTGCTGAAGACCGCGGCAATCCTCCTACCGTCGTTCCCGCGAACGCGGGAACCCAGCGCCTCTGGCGCTTTGTGCGAGAGTCACTGGATTCCCGCGTTCGCGGGAATGACGTGTTCGGGGCTTAGTCGCCTTTTGTGCCGTGCGCTGACGTTGCGCGCTCGGCGTACCAGCGCGCGATGACCTCGCGTTCCTGCGGCGTCATCTGCGTGGTGTTGCGCATCGGCATGGCCTGCAGTTGGACCACCTGAAGCTGGATGGCGGCGGCATTGCGCTCGACATCGCCCATGTCGTCCAGGCTCAGGCCGTAGGCGGCCCAGGGCATGACCGTGGCGTGGTCGGAATGGCAGGCCTGGCAGCGGGTCTGCACGATGCTCCACACCGCCTGCTCCTGCGGCGACAGCGGGCGGGTCATGGCCTGCGCCCGGTCGGCCTTGTCCTGCGCGGCGCGCGAGGCCAGCTTCAGGGCAAGCGATGCGGCCAGCACCAGCAGTGCGGCGATCAGCGGCAGGCCCCAGGTGCGGCGGCCGCGCCGCCAGCGCAGACCGAACCAGACCAGCAGCGCCGCGGCCAGCAGCCCCATGGCCGAGACCATCCAGGCGATCAGCGGGGAGACCTCGTGCAGGCTGGGCATGCGTAGACCGGAAGCGAACGGGCAAAGCGCCGTGCGCAACGCCGGACGCGGGCAGTCAGTGTAGCCGCGTTGCGCCGCTCAGCTGCCGCGATAGGTCGAATAGCCGAACGGCGAGACCAGCAGCGGCACGTGGTAATGCCCCTGCCCCGCGATGCCGAAGTCCAGCGGAATCACGTCCAGGAATGGCGGCTCCGGCAGCGCCACGCCGGCCGCGCGGAAGTACGCCGCGACCGCGAACACCAGCCGATAGCGCCCGGCTTCCAGCGCTTGTTCGCGCAGCGCCGGGCAGCGCCCGTCGGCATCGGTGACGCCCTGCCAGCGCAACGCGCCGTCGGCGTCGAACAGCTGCACCGCCACGCCGGCGGCCGGGCCGCCGCGGCTGGTGTCCAGCACGTGGGTGGAGAGCGTGGTCATGCGGCGGACTCCTGCGACAGCGGCCACTGGCCGGTGAATTCCTCCTCGTCGAAGGCCAGGAAGTCGCGCACCACCGCGGCGCGGTCATCGACGAAGAGCTGATTGGCCACCGCCTGCGCCAGGCGCGGCAGTGCGTACTTCAGGCCCGACAGCGCGGCGGCCGACAGCCCCAGGTTGATCAGCGCCGAGTAGTTGAACGCGAACAGGCCGTGCAGCCTGGCCGCGTCCTCGGCCGTGCGCGGCTGCAGTTCGAAACCCGGGCCCAGGTAGGGATGCGCGTCGAGCAGCGGGTTGGCGGCACCGGCCGGCGGCACGTAGCGATCGCGCCAGCGCGCGATGGCCGGCGCGAGCGCGGCCAGCTCGGGGCGCAGGTCAGGATCGGTCACCAGACCGGTGGCGATGGCGAGGAAATCGAAGGCCTGCGCGCCCTGCGGTGTGGTCACCACCGCCTGGCCATCGCGCTCGGCCACCGACAGCCACGGCGCGCCCAGATGCAGGTGGAAGCCCGGCATGGCCACCGCGCGGGCGAAGGTGTCGTTGGTTGGCGGCTGGTTGCGGGCGAAGAAGCTGGCCATCAGCGCATACTTGTCGGCATCGGGCAGCGCCGGAAAGCGCGCGATGATGCCGGCCTGCTCCATGTGCCGGATCGGATTGACCCGCGGCAGCTGCGCGCGACGCACGAACACATGCGCCTCGCGCACCCCGCGCTGCAGCGCGTACTGCGCGTTGTCGAAGGCCGACGCGCCGCCGCCGAGGATGGCGATGCGCTTGCCGGCCAGCGCGGCGTAGTCCAGCGGCCCGGAGGTGTGCGCATAGCGCGTGGGCGGCAGGTGGTCGGAGACGAACTTGGGCACCACCCACTGGCCGCCGCCCTGGATGCCGGTGGCCAGGATCACCTTGCGCGCCAGCAGCGTGCCGCCATCGTGCAGGTGCAGGCGGTGCAGGCCCTGCTCCGGCAGAGGTTCGAGCCGGACCAGGCGCGTGTCGTTGCGCACCGGCAGGCGCAGCACGCCGCGGTACCAGCGCAGGTAGGCCATCCAGTCCTCGCGCGGGATCTTGTCCAGCGCCTCCCAGCCGGCCGCGCCGTGCTGGGCCTCCCACCAGGCGCGGAAGGTCAGCGAGGGGAGCCCCAAGTCGATCGAGGTGATCTGCTTGGGCGTGCGCAGCGTGACCATGCGCGCATAGCTGAGCCACGGCCCCTCACGCCCTTCCGGGCACTCGTCGATCACCAGCAGGTTGGAGACCCGCTCGCGCAGCAGCGCGAAGGCCGCGCCCAGCCCGCTCTGCCCGCCGCCGACGATCACCACATCGAACACATGACCCTGGTCGTGCGTGCGCGGCCGCGTCCAGTCCGGCTTGCCGTGGTCCAGGCAGGCCAGGTCGTGGGCCACGCGGGTTTCCAGATCGGCCAGGCTCACGCGTGCGTGCCCTCCAGCGAGACATGCGCCGCGACGACCTTCCAGCCGTCGGCGAAGCGCACCCAGCTCTGGCTCTGGCGGCCACGCCGGGCGGCGCCTTCGCGGAAGAACTCGGCATTGGCCGTGGCGAAATCAACGCCGAAGGTGGCGATCTCCACCCGCCCCAGCCGGCGCTGCGGCGAGCCGCCGCGGCCGATGCGGAACGCGCGGATCTCCTCGATGCCGTACAGCACCTCGCCCACGCCGTAGCGCACGGTGCTGGGTGCGGCATGGAACAGGCGATCGAGCGTGGCGATGTCGTCGGCCATCAGCGCCCGTTCGTAGGTCTCGAAGGCCGCGCGCACCTCGGCCACCACGGCCGGGTCGTTGAGCGTCGGCTCGCCGCCTGCGCTCATGCGGCCACTTCCGCGTTCCACGCGGCCAGCGCGGCGTCGATGGCGGCGCCGGGCGTGCAGGCGAAGCCCTGCAGGCGCAGCACGGTCTCCAGCGCGCCCAGCGTGATCAGCACCTTGTGCTTGGCCGCGTTGTAGCCCATCGCGCCGATGCGCCAGACCTTGCCCTGCAGCGGGCCGAAGGCGGTGCCGATCTCGATCTCGAAGTCCTCGCGCATGGCGCGGCGCACCGCCTCGCCATCGACGCGGGCGGGGATCACCAGGCCGGTGACGTTGCTCATGCGGTGCGCGTCGTCGCCGAACACCTCCAGCCCCAGCGCGCGCGCGCCGGCGGTCACGGCGCGGCCGGCGGCGCGATGGCGGGCGTAGCGCCGCGCCAGGCCTTCCTGCAGCGCGATGCGCGCGCATTCGCGGGCGCCGTAGAGCATGGTGGTGGCTTCGGTGTGGTGGTTCAGGCGTTTCTCCGACCAATAGTCCATGACCATGGCCAGGTCGAAGTAGTTGGAGCCGATGCGCGGGCCGTCGCCATCGTCGATGTCCTCGCGCGCGATGCCGCGCTCGACATGGCGGCGGGCGAAGATGCGCTCGGCCGCCGCCTCCGAGACGGTGATCGGCGCCGAACCCGACGGCCCGCCCAGGCACTTCTGCAGCCCGCCGGTGACGATGTCCACCTGCCAGCGGTCGGCGGCCAGTTCCATGCCGCCGATGGTGGCCGTGGCATCCACGTACGACAGCGCGCCGTAGCGCCGGCACAGCGCGCCGAAGCCTTCCAGCGGCTGCGCCATGGTGGTGGAGGTGTCGCCGTGGATGGTGGCCACCAGCGTCGGGCGCACGCGCTTGAGCGCGTCCTCGATGGCGTCCAGCGGCACCACCTGGCCCCACGGGGCCTCGACGGTCTCGATCCTGGCGCCGATGCGGCCGAGGATCTCGGTCAGCAGCAGGCCGAAGCGGCCGAAGTTGACCACCAGCACCGTCTCGCCCGGCGCCACCAGCGACACCAGCGCGGCCTCGATGCCGGCGCGCGCGGTGCCGTCGACCAGGAAGGTCCACCGGTTATCGGTGCCGAAGATCGGGCGATAAAGCGCCATGACCTCGTTCATGTAGGCGGTCATTTCCGGGTCGAACTGCCCCAGCAGGTCGGCCGACATGGCGCGCAGCACGCGCGGATGCGCATTGACCGGGCCCGGGCCCATCAGCAGGCGCTGCGGCGGATCGATCTCGCCAAAGACTTCAGTTGCCACGTATCGCTCCCAAACGTTCGATGAAATCCAGCATGGCCGCCACGGCCAGGCCGGCGTCGGCCGCGCTGGCGCGTTCGGCCGGGTTGTGCGAGATGCCGCCGTCGCAGCGCACGAACAGCATCGCCGTCGGGCACAGCGCGCGCATCACCATCGCATCGTGGCCGGCACCGGAGACCAGCCGGCGCGGCGCGATGTCCTGCGTCTCCACGGCCTGGGCCAGCAGCTCGACCAGGTGCGTGTCGCACGGGCTGGCGGCCAGGTCCTGCACCTGCAAGGCCTCGATCTGCACGCCGCGCGCGGCGGCGATGGCCTCGAAGCGGCGCAGGATCTGTGCCGCACCGGCATCGCGCCGCGCGTTGTCGCCGGCGCGCACGTCCAGCGAGAAGCTCACCCGCCCAGGAATCACATTGGTCGCGCCCGGCAGCACCTGCATGCGGCCCACGGTGGCGACCAGGTCGCTCGCCGCCTCGCGGGCGACGGCCTCGACCGCCAGCACGCAGTCGGCGGCTGCGGTGAGCGCATCGGCGCGCAGTGGCATCGGGCTGGTGCCGGCGTGGCCGGCACGCCCGCGCACGCTGACCTCGAAGCGCAGCTGCGCGGCGATGCCGGTGACCACGCCCAGCGCCAGGCCTTCGGCTTCCAGCACCGGGCCTTGTTCGATGTGCGCTTCCAGGTAGCCGATGACCTCGTCGGGGCGGCGCGCGGCCTGATGGAACTGCGCCGCCTCCAGGCCCCAGCCGGCCAGCGCCTGCGCCACCGACACGCCGGCCGCATCGACCACGCCGTCGAGGGCGCCGGGCGCCAGCGTGCCGGCCACCGCGCGGCTGGTGAACATCGAAGCCGGGAAGCGCGAGCCTTCCTCGTCGCCGAAGGCGATCACCTCGATGGCGAACGGCATGCGCTCGCCGCGCGCGTGCAGCGCGGCCACGCATTCGATGCCGAGCATGATGCCCAGCGGCCCGTCGTAGCGGCCGGCGTCGCGCACGCTGTCCAGGTGGCTGCCGATCAGCAGCGCCGGCGCATCGCGGTGCTCGCCTTCGTAACGGCCGATCAGGTTGCTGGCCGCGTCCAGGCGCGTGGCCATGCCGGCCTGGCCCATCCACTCGGCCACCACGCCCTGCGCTTGGCGATGCGCCGGCGTGAGCCAGGCGCGATACAGGCCGCTGTCCGCATCGCTGTACGGCGCCACGCCCAGCGCATCGCAGCGGGCGATGGCGCGCTCGCCGGCGGCACGATGCAGCGCCGGGGCGTTCATGGCTGCACCTGCGCGGCCTTGGCCGCCGGCGCCAGAGTGCTGGCCACCAGCGCCAGAACGCGCGCCTTGTCCACGTCCAGACAGGCGCTGGCATTGGGCGCGCCCTGCCCTTCGCGGGTCATGCCGTCGTCGTCCACCGTGACGTGCAGCGGCACGGGCGTGCACACCGCCGGGTCCAGCAAGCGCGCCACGGGGACCACGTCGAACAGCGTCGGCGTCGTGCCCCAGGGGCTGCGCGCGGCCCACAGCGCATAGAGTTTGGACAGCGGACCGGCGTAGGGCGTGGGCGCGGCGAAGATGCGCGCCTGCAGGTCGGCCGGCAGCGCGATCTCGGTCGAATCCAGCGGCTGCACCTCCACCGGCACGCCGCTGGCCAGCAGCTCGCGCAGCGCCTGCGGGGCCAGCTTGATGTTGTACTCGGCGCTGGGCGTGTCGCTGTTGGTGCCGGCCACCGGCCCGTAGCCGCGCCGCAGCGAGCCGCCCATCAGCACCACGCGCCTGAGCCGGGCGAAGGCCGCCGGATCGCGCTTGAGCGCGGCCTGCACCGTGGTCAGCGGCCCCAGCGCCAGCAGCGTCACCTGCCCGGCCGGCCGCTGGCGCAGCACGCGCAGCATCGCCTCGACGCCATCGGCGCGCACCGGCCGGTCGGCATCGCGCAGCCAGCCGGCCTGACCGATCTCGCCCTCGCGCGTGCCGACCGCGGGTCCGGCGGCGACCGGCACCCGGGTGTGGCCGGTGTCCTGCAGCAACTGCGCCACCAGCCCCGCGCGCAGGCGGGTGTCGCCATAGGTCGTGGTCACCAGCAGCGGCCGCAGGCGCGGCGAGGCCAGCACCAGCGACAGGGCGAAGCCGTCGTCGATATCGGTGCCGAAGTCGTTGTCCACGACCACCGGAATCGGCGCTTCCTGCGCCTGCGGCGTGGCCGCCTGCGCGGCCGGCACCAGCAGGCAGGCGAGCATGGCGAGGGCGCAGCGCGCGCGCAGCAGGGCACTCACCATCCGGCCACCACCCCGTCGCTGCGCGGATCGACCGCGCCGCTCAGGGTCCCGTCGACCTCGCGCACCAGCGCGCCGGCATGGCCCATCACCGAGGTGTAGGCCGGCAGCAGCTCGACCGCATGCCCGGCCGCGCGCAGCGCGTCGATCAGCGCCGGGTCGAAACGGTCCTCCAGCTTCAGCGACGTGCTGTCCTCGCCCCAGGTGCGCCCCAGCAGCCAGCGCGGCGCGCTGACCGCCTGCTGCAGCGGCATGCCGAAGCGCGCGTAGCGGCTGAACACCGCCGCCTGGGTCTGCGGCTGGCCTTCGCCGCCCATGGTCCCGTAACTCATCACGCTGCCATCGTCGAACACCGCCAGCGCGGGATTGAGAGTGTGGAAGGGCTTGCGGCCGGGCTTGAGCGCATTCCAGCCATCGCCGGCCAGGCGGAAGCTGCAGCCGCGGTTCTGCCAGGTGATGCCGCTGCCCGGCAGCACCAGCCCTGAGCCGAATTCGAAATAGGTCGACTGGATGCAGCTGACCGCCTGGCCGCGCGCATCGAGCGCGCCGAACCAGCACGTGTCCCCGGCCTGCGAGGGCTGCGGCCAGGGCAGCGCCTGGGCCGGATCGATACGTGCGGCCATCGCATCGAGCGCGGCCGCATCGTCCAGCAGCGCCTGCGCGTCCATCGTCATCCAGTCCGGGTCGCCGACGTGCGCATCGCGTACCAGGAAGGCCTGCTTGGTCGCCTCCACCAGCCCGTGCAGATGAGCGAAGCTCTCGCCCTGCGCGACTTCCAGCCGGTCGAACAGCGCCAGGATCAGCAGCGAGGCCAGCCCCTGCGTCGGCGGGGCATGGTTGTAGAGCGTGGCGTCGCGCACGCGCACATGCAGCGGCGTGCTGGCCTGCGCGCGATGCGCCTGCAGGTCGGCCAGCACCAGCGGGCTGCCCAGTGCGGCCAGGTCCGCGGCGATGCTGCGCGCCAGTTCGCCGCGGTAGTAGTCGTCCAGGCCGGCATCGGCCAGGCGCTGCAGGGTCGCGGCCAGCGCGGGCTGACGCAGCAGTTCGCCTTCGCGCAGTGGCATGCCGTCGGGTTCGAACGTGGCGGCCCAGGCGCCGGGCTGGACGCGTAGCTCCGCACCCTTAGCCAAGGCGATCTGCGCCCCGCCCGCGGTGACCGGCACGCCGGCCCGGGCATGGTGGATCGCGTCTTCCAGCAGGCGCGCCAGCGGCAAGCGATTGCCCTGCCCCGTCAGCGCCTGCGCCCAGCCAGAGACGGCGCCGGCCACGGTGTTGGCCGCGCCCGGCCCGCGCCACGGGATGGCCGACAGGCCCGCGTAGAAATCCAGCGTCGCCGCCTGCGCGCTGCGGCCGCAGGCATCGATGGCATGCACGCGGCCGTCGGGTTCGCGGATCAGCCAGAAGCCGTCGCCGCCGATCCCGGTCATGTGCGGATACACCACGGCCAGCGTCGCGGCGATGGCTACACAGGCCTCCACCGCGGTGCCGCCATCGCGCAGCACGTCGCGACCGGCCTGCGCGGCCAGATGATGCGGGGCCACGGCCAGGCCGCGGCGGGCGCGCAAGGTGTGCAGCATCAGGTCTGCGCTCCGGCAGGTAAATGCGCGCCGGTGAGCCCGCTGGCTTCCAGCGCGCGCGCCACGGCGAACAGCCGGTCTTCGCGCCCGGGGGCGGCGATCAGCTGCACGCCCAGCGGCAGCTGGCCCGGCCGCCACAGCGGCGCGGCCATCACCGGGCAGACGGCCAGTCCCAGCGGCTGGGTGAACAGCCCGAGGTTGGCGCGCGCCGACACCGGCGCGCCGTCGATCTCGATCGTGGCCTGGTCGATGCGCGGCGCCACGCAGGGCACGGCCGGCGCGATCAGCACATCGACCGTGCGCCACAGCTGCGCCATCGCCTCAGCGAACCACGCCGCGAAGCGCTGCACATCCAGCAGCGCCCGCGCCGGCTGCAGCTGCCCGGCGAGCAGGCGATCGCGCACGGCCGGATCGAAGGCGTCGGGCTGCCCCTGCAGCGCGGCGCGATGCAGATATGCGCCCTCGATGGCCGTCATGACGAAGGCCGCCATGCGCGAGGTCCTGGCCTGCGGCAGCTCGACGCTCGCACCCGCACCCAAGGCCGCGCAGATCGCCTCGAGCCCGGCGCGCAGTGCGGGATCGAGGTTGGCATCGAACCAGCCCCCCAGCCGCGCGATGCGCAAGGCGCCCACGTCCACCGGCGCCAGCGTCGTATCGGCCATCACTTCATGCACCGTCTGCAGCACGTCCAGCGACCGCGCGAACGGCCCGGCCACGTCCAGCGCCTCGACGAACGGGAACACGCCGTCCAGCGGCACCTGCCCATGCGTGCTGCGCAGGCCATAGATGCCGCACAGCGCGGCCGGCACGCGGATCGAACCATTGGTATCCGAACCCAGCGCGAACGGCACCAGCCCCGCCGCCACCGCCGCTGCCGAGCCGCCGGAAGAACCACCCGCCAGGCGTTCCAGATCATGCGGATTGCGCGTGGTGCCGAAGTGCGCATTGACCGTGGCGAAGCCGTAGGCGAACTCGTCCATATTGGTCGTGCCCACCAGCACCGCCCCGGCGCGCTTGAGCCGGCGCACCACCTGCGCATCGCGCGCGGCCGGCGGCGCCGCAAGGCGCATCGCCGCACCGGCGGTGGTGGTCAGGCCCTGCACGTCGAACAGATCCTTGACCGCGAACGGCAGGCCCGCCAGCGGCGCGTTCGCCTCCGTGCTCGCCGTGAGGCCGGCCTCGAAGATGCGGGTGAAGGCCACCAGCGCCGGATTGCGCGCGTGCAGCGTCTGCAGCAGCTCGGGCACGGCCACACGCACATCGACCGCATCGCCCGCTTCGGCGGGTGCCGAGGACGGCGGCTGGAAATCCGCAAGCGCAGCGGTATAGCCGCCGAGCAGGTCGAGGTTCTGCTGCACGCCCGGGCGCGTGGAAGAGTCCATCGTGGTCACAGCGCCAATGTAAGCCGAGGGCTGCGGCTGCGCGAGCAGCACAGGGTGATCTGCCGGTTGCTGGCCTTCTCCGCCTCGCTCTGCACGGTGTCGCGATGATCGGGAATGCCTTCGACCACATCGGTCAGGCAGGCGCCGCACAGGCCCATCTCGCACGACAGGCTGACCGGCACGCCGGCCTCGGCCAGCACCGCGGCGATGGTGCGCTCGGGCGCGACGGTGAACACCTGCCCGCTCGAGGCCAGCGCCACCTCGAAGGCCGTGTCCGCGCCGGCCTCGGCCGAGGCCAGCGGCGCGACCGGCGCGAAGGCCTCGCTGTGGATGCGTGCCGCGTCCCAGCCGCGCACCAGCGCCGCCTCGCGCAGATGCGCCATGAAGGCGCCCGGCCCGCATAGATAAAGCTGGTGATCCTCGCCCGCCCCGTCCAGCGCCGCGGGCAGCACCTGCCGCGCGTCGCGGCCTTCCTCGGCGCTGTGCAGATGCGCGCGCGCGCCGAACTCGCCCTGCAGCTGGCGCAGGAAGGCGATCTCGCCGCGGCTGCGCACGTAGTAATGCAACTCGAACGAGGCGCCGCCAGCCTGCAGCTGGTGCGCCATCGCCAGCAGCGGCGTGATGCCGATCCCGCCCGCCACCAGCACGTGGTGACTGCCCGCGCGCAGGGCGAACAGATTGCGCGGCGCCGAAATGGTCAGCGCCTGGCCCACGCGCAGGCGTTCGTGCACGCTGGCCGAGCCGCCGCGCGAGGCGGCCTCGCGGCGCACGCACAGCACATAGCGCGAGGTGTCGGCCGGCGTGCTGGCGATCGAGTACTGGCGCACCAGCCCGCCGGGCAGATGCACGTCCACATGCGCGCCGGCCTCGAACGCCGGCAGCGCCTGGTCATCGGCGCGCACCAGTTCGACGGCCAGATTGCCGGCGCCCTGCCGGCTCATCGCGTCGATGACGACCTCGATCGTATCCATCAGGCGAGGAAGAACTCGCCGAAGCCCATCTTCTTCAGGCCGCGACGGTAGGCGATGGAACTGCGGTCGGCCGGGATGTGCGCCTCCAGCGTCATGTCCAGCGGCAGGCGCTCGGGCTTCTGCAGCTCGACCATGGCCCGGTCCTCCTCGAACACGCGCAGGTTGAAGGCGTGCACCTCCTCCACCGGCTGGTCCAGGTTGAAGTTGCGCGCGATCGGCACGAACAGCCGCGTCCTGCGCGCCGACACCGGCGAGGCGCAGTTGAAGATCACCAGCCGCTCATCGCCCGGGAAGTGGATCGTCAGCGAGGCGCAGAACGGCAGATGCACCTCGAAGTGGCGCAGCCAGGGATAGTCCGGCGGCGCCAGGTGATGGAAGCCCACGCCGTAGTTGCTGACGTTGCTGACGTAGTCCACGGTGAAGCCGGTCGGCGTCTCCACCGGTACGTAGTCCGGCACCAGCTGGTTGGCCGGGTCGGCAAAGGTGCCGGTATGGATCCAGGCGAAATGCGCCACATCCAGAAAGCCTTCCACCTGCCGTCCGGCGAAGCCGTTGATGTCGAACGGCGGACAGTTGATCTGCTGGAAACCCGCCTGGTCCCAGTGCGGCATCACCGGCAGCGGCGCCGGGTGGTCCGCATCCGGCGCCAGGCACACCCAGACCAGGCCGTAGCGCTCGACCGTGGGATACGTCGCCAGGTGCAGCTTGGCCGGGATCGCCTGGCCGGGGCTGGAGGGAATGCGGTTGCAGCGCCCGCCCGTGCCGAAACGCAGGCCGTGGTACGGGCAGACCACGCCCTCGCCGTCGTTGCTGCCCATGCTCAGCGGCACGCCGCGGTGCGGGCAGACATCGCGCGCCACCACCACCTCGCCGTGCACGCGGTAGACCACCAGCGCCTCGTCCAGCAGCACCGCCTGCAGCGGCGCGCCGGTGACCTCGCTGCTGTTGGCCAGCGGGTGCCACTGGCGCGCCAGCAGCCGCCAGTCGTGCTCAGTGAAGGTGCTGCCCGGCGGCAGCGGGCTGTAGGGATTGGCCGGATGGGCGGACGCGATGGCGGACATGAGGCGGGCGACCTGACGGGGGCGGTTGCGGGGTGCGCCCCTACCTTGCGGCGGCGTACGTGTTGCAGTCCATCCAAGATTTTTCAATCATGCGTTGCAAAAAACAGAACAGGTGCGCCCGGTGCTGCCCTTCTCCCGCTTCGCCAGCTACTTCATCGAGGTCGCCGCCCAGGGCAACCTGCGCAAGGCCGCCGAGGTGCTGCACGTCTCGCCTTCGGCCATCCACCGCCAGATCCAGGGCGCCGAGCAGCAGTTGGAGACCGAGCTGTTCGAACGCCTGCCCACCGGCATGAAGCTCACCGCCGCCGGCGAGCTGCTGCTGGGCGATCTCAAGCGCTGGCGCAAGGAGCACACCCGCACCCTCGAGCGCGTCGGCGACCTGCGCGGCCTGCGCCGCGGCCACGTCAGCATCGCGCTGATCGACGCGCTGAGCGAGGGCTTCGTGCCGCAGCTGCTGGCCGAATTGACCCGCGAATACCCCGGCTTCTCCTTCGACCTGCGCGTGATGGGCAACCGCGTGGCCAGCGAACTGGTGGCCGCGGCGGAAGTGGACTTCGGCGTGCTGCTGGACCCGGTCGAACACGGCAACCTGGAGGTGCGCACCGCCATCGACATCCCCGTCGGCGCCGTGCTGCCGCCCGGCCACGCCCTGGCCGATGAAAAGAGCCTGGCGATGAGCCGGCTGCTGGACGAACGCCTGCTGGTGCCCGCCGCGCCGCTGGTGATCGAGGAACGCACCCGCAGCCTGTACGTGCGCCACGGCGTGGACCCGCGCCGGGTCACCACCTGCAACGACACCCGCCTGATCCGCTCGCTGATCCGCGACGGCGGCGGCGTGGGCGTGCTGAGCCTGATCGACGTGGCCGCCGACCTGGAACGCGGCACGCTGGCCTTCGTCCCCCTGCACGGCTGGCAGGCCCGCCCCCTGCAGCTGGCCGTCTGCACCGCCCCCCGCCGCCAACCCAGCCGCGCCGCCCAGCTGGTGCTGGCGCGCGTGGTGAGCGCGGTGCAGGGATTGCCGGCGCGGCTGGGCATGCCGCCGAGCGCCGCCGCGGCACCGAAGAAGACGCGCTGAACGACGAGTTGGCGATGCGGAGCTGAGGCGGCCGGGTCGTGTCTTCGCGCGTCTTCTGGGCGTCTGACCTTCTAATTCCATCGCTGCAGCACGGACTCACGAACGCCTAGAAGCGGATTGTGCGCCGCACCACCTGCAGGCTAAGTTCAGCGCTCGCCCCCATCGAGCCTGCCGATGTCCCGCGCCCTGCCCTCGCCTTCGCCGATCGATGCCGTGCCGCCGGCGGGGCCGCTGTGGCTGCTGGCGATCCAGCATGTGCTGGTGATGTATGCCGGGGCGGTGGCGGTGCCGTTGATCGTGGCCGGGGCGCTGCATCTGTCGCGCGAGGACACGGCCTTCCTGGTGAGTGCGGACCTGTTCTGCTGCGGGCTGGCGACGCTGGTGCAGTCGCTGGGGCTCGGCGGCTTCGGCATCCGCCTGCCGGTGGTGATGGCGGCCACCTTCGCCAGCGTGGGGCCGATGATCGCCATCGGCGGCAATCCGGCGCTGGGCCTGCCCTATGTGTTCGGCGCCAACCTGGTCGCCGGGGTGGTCGGCATCCTGGCCGCGCCGCTGATCGGGCGGCTGCTGCGTCTGTTCCCGCCGGTGGTCACCGGCACGGTCATCACCGTGATCGGGCTGACCCTGGTCGGGGTGGCGGTGAACTGGGCCGCCGGCGGCGTGGGCGCGGCCGACTACGGCGCGCCGATCAATCTGGGCCTGGCCGCGGTGGTGCTGCTGGGCGTGCTGGCGCTGCTGCGGCATGGGCGCGGTTTTCTCGCCAATATCGGCGTGCTGCTGGGGCTGGCCGGCGGCATGGTGGTGGCCGCCCTGGCCGGGCGCGTGGATGTGAGCGGCCTGCGCGAGGCGGCGTGGCTGGCGCCGGTGCTGCCGTTCCACTTCGGCGCACCCAGGTTCGAGCTGTGGTCCTGCGTGACCATGTGCGTGGTGCTGTTCATCGTGTTCGTCGAGTCCACCGGCATGTTCCTGGCGCTGGGCGACATCGTGCAGCGCCCGGTGGATCGCCCGGCGCTGGTGCGCGGGCTGCGCGTGGACGGACTGGCCACGCTGCTGGGCGGGGTGTTCAACGCCTTCCCCGATACCTCGTACTCGCAGAACATCGGCCTGGTGGCGCTGACCGGCGTGCGCAGCCGCTGGGTGTGCGTGCTGGCCGGGGCGATCCTGATCGTGCTGGGACTGGTGCCCAAGCTGGCGGTGCTGGTGGCCTCGGTGCCGCCGGCCGTGCTGGGCGGCGCGGGGCTGGTGATGTTCGGCATGGTCACCGCCAACGGCATCCGCGTGCTGGGGCTGGTGGACTTCCAGGGGCGCCGGCACAACCTGCTGATCGTCGCGGTGGGCGTGGGCCTGGCGATGGCGCCGGTGGCCGCGCCGGCGGTGTTCGACCAGTTGCCCAAGGCGCTGGCACCGCTGCTGCACAGTGGCATCGCCCTGGCCACGCTGGCCTGCGTGGCGCTGAACCTGTGGTTCAACGGCCTGGGCGGCGCGCGATCCTCCGAACCGCTGTCGCCCGAGCCGCCGCACGCCTGATGTCCGCCCCTGCGATCCGCCCCTGGCAACCGGCCGACCGTGATGCGGTGGGCGCGCTGATCGTCGGCATCCAGCGCGGCGAGTTCGGCCTGGACATCGACCTGGCCGCGCAGCCGGACCTGATCGATGTGGAAGGCTTCTACGGCCAGGGCCAAGGCGGCTTCTGGGTCGCCGAGGACGCGAGCCGGATCGTGGGCTGCATCGGCCTGCGCGACATTGGCGAGGGCGAGGCGGCGCTACGCAAGATGTTCGTGGCGGCCAGCCATCGCGGCCACGCGCACGGCGTGGCGCCGCGCCTGCTGGCCACGCTGCTGGCCCATGCGCGGGCCAGCGGGCTACGCGCGATCTACCTGGGCACCACCGACCGCTTCCTCGCCGCGCACCGCTTCTACGAGAAGCATGGCTTCGCGCCGATCGCGCGCGAGGCGCTGCCGCCGCGCTTCCCGCTGATGGCGGTGGACTCGCGCTTCTACGTGCGCCGTCTGGATCGCTGAGACGCGACGTTAGGGGAAAACCCGCATTGCCGCGCCCCTGTCACGGTCCTAGCCTGACACTCCATCGATTCGACCGAACCTGGAGCACGCCATGACCGAGCAAAACGACCGCGCGCCCGCGCCCGATGCGGCCGAGCACGACGCCTTCTTCCCCTCGCCCTATTCGCTGTCGCAATACACCTCGCCGAAGACCGATTTCGACGGCGCCGACTATCCCGACGCCTACACCGGCGGCAAGTGGAAGGTGTTGATGATCGCCACCCAGGAGCGCTATCTGCTGATGGGCAACGGCAAGTTCTTCTCCACTGGCAACCATCCGGTCGAGACGCTGCTGCCGATGCTGCACCTGGACAAGGCCGGCTTCGAAATCGAGGTCGCCACGATCTCCGGCGATCCGGTGAAGCTGGAGCACTGGGCGTTCCCGCATCAGGACGAGGCGGTCAAGGCGACCTATGCCAAGTATCTGCAGCGCTTCAGGACGCCGAAGAAGCTCTCCGACCTGGTCGACGATCTGGAGGGCGGCCACTATCTGGGCGTGTTCATCCCTGGCGGCCATGGCGCGCTCAACGGCCTGCCCTTCAGCAAGGAGGTCGGCAAGGCGCTGGAGTGGGCGATGGCCAACGAGCGCTACGTCATCAGCCTGTGCCACGGCCCGGCCGGGCTGCTGGCCGCGGGCCTGGGCAAGGAGGCGGCCGATTTCCCGTTCCGCGGCTATGAGATGTGCGTGTTCCCGGACAGTCTGGATGCCGGCGCCAACGTCGAGATCGGCTATCTGCCCGGTGCGATGCCCTGGCTGCTGGGCGAACGCCTGACCCAGGCCGGCGTCAAGATCGTCAACGCCGACATGTCGGGCATGGTCCATCGCGACCGGCGCGTGCTGACCGGCGACAGCCCGCTGGCCGCCAACCAGCTTGGCAAGCTCGCGGCGCGCACGCTGCTGGACGACGTGGCACAGCGATGAGCGAGGGCGCGGCGCAGGCGGCGTTCGATGCGACGCTGGCGATGGAGGCCAGCACCGCGCTGCCTGCGCTGCAGGCGGGATTCGGCCACTTCGCCGCGACGCTTGGCTACGACCGGGTCGTGGTGTTCGCCGCGTCGATGGCGCAGGAAGACCTGCTCGAGCGGATCTACTGGATCCATGGCGACTGGTTCGGCACGGGCACGCGGGTCGATGCGGAGACCTATGTGCGCCACTGCCCGGTGACGCGGCACGTGGTGCAGGCCAGCATGCCGTTCTTCTGGACCAAGACCCAGGCGCTCACCGGAGAGCGCTACCGCGTGGTGCGCGTGCCACGCGGGCCGGGGGTGCACGGGCTGCAGATCCCGGTCTTCGGGCCGCTGGGGCTGGAGGGCGCGCTCAGCCTGGGCGGCGCACGCATCGACGCCTCGGCGCAAGCCAGGCTGTCGCTGGCAATGGTCGGCACCGCCGCGTTCCGCACCGCGCGTCGCTTGCTGGAAGCCCCCGAAGCCGCCGCGCCCAGTTCGCTCAGCGCCCGCGAGCGCGAGATCCTGTCCTGGACCGCCGCCGGCCGTCGCCAGGCCGACATCGCCGCGACGCTGGGCCTGTCGGCGCGCACGGTCGAACACCACCTGCGCCGCATCCGCAAGCGACTGGGGGCCAGCACCACCGCGCAGGCCATCCGCATCGCGCTGCGTCACGGTGATCTGGAAGGACCAGAGACGTAGCGGCCCCCATGCGTTGTGCCATCGCGGCCTTGTTCCTACAGTGCAAGGCTTCCAACGCTCCACGAGTGCCGCGATGTCCGATACCAGCTCCGACTACCCCCGCGACCTGATCGGTTACGGCCGCGATGCGCCGCATGCCGACTGGCCGGGCGGTGCGCGGATCGCGGTGCAGTTCGTGCTCAATTACGAGGAAGGCGGCGAGAACAACGTCCTGCACGGCGACGCCGGCTCGGAGCAGTTCCTCAGCGAGATCGTCGGCGCGGCCTCGTATCCGGCGCGGCACATGAGCATGGAGTCGATCTACGAATACGGCTCGCGGGTGGGCGTGTGGCGGATCCTGCGCGAGTTCGAACGGCGCGGCCTGCCGCTGACGGTGTTCGGCGTGGCCATGGCGCTGGCGCGCCACCCCGAGGCCACCGCGGCCTTCGTCGAGCTCGGCCATGAAGTGGCCAGCCACGGCTGGCGCTGGATCCACTACCAGGACATGGACCCGGCCACCGAGCGCGAACACCTGCGGCGTGCGGTCGAGCTGCACACGCGGCTGACCGGCAGTGCGCCGCTGGGCTGGTACACCGGGCGCGACAGCCCCAACACGCGGCGGCTGGTGGTCGAGCACGGCGGCTTCGCCTACGACGCGGACTACTACGGCGACGAGCTGCCGTTCTGGACCCAGGTCGAGACCGCCGACGGCGCGCGCAAGCCGCATCTGGTGGTGCCCTACACGCTGGACGCCAACGACATGCGCTTCGCCACCCCGCAGGGCTTCAACACCGCCACCCAGTTCTTCGACTACCTGCGCGACAGCTTCGACGTGCTCTACGCCGAGGGCGAGGACGCGCCGAAGATGCTCTCGGTGGGCATGCACTGCCGGCTGCTGGGGCGGCCGGGGCGCTTGATCGCGCTGCAGCGCTTCCTGGATCACATCGCCCGGCACGACAAGGTGTGGGTGTGCCGGCGCATCGACATCGCGCGCCACTGGCAGCAGCGGCATCCGTTCGTGGTGGCCGCATGATCGCCCTGACCGAACTCAACGCCTTGCCGCGCGATGCCTTCATCGGCGCGCTGGCGGGCATCTTCGAACACTCGCCGTGGGTGCCGGCCGGCGCCGCGGCGACGCGGCCCTACCCCTCGCGCGAGGCGCTGCACGCGGCCATGTGCCGGGTGGTGCGCGAGGCCGGCGTCGAGGCGCAGCTCGGCCTGATCCGCGCCCATCCCGAGCTGGCCGGCAAGGCCGCCATCGCCGGCGAGCTCACCGCGCATTCGGCCAGCGAGCAGCGCGGCGCCGGCCTGGATCAGTGCACGCCCGCCGAATACGCCGAACTGGTGGAGCTCAACCGCCGCTATCGCGAACGACACGGCTTTCCCTTCATCCTGGCCGTGCGCGGCCACACGCGCGCCAGCATCATCGCCGCGCTGCGCGAGCGCGTGGAGCAGCCGACCGAGGCGGAGATCGCCACCTGTCTGGAACAGATCGAGAAGATCGCCAGGCTGCGCCTGGACGATCTGGTCGCAGATTGATGGCTTGAAGCGATGCTTGCTCCCTGTGGGAGCCGCCATGGCGGCGATAGGGCCTCACCGGTAAAGCCCCATCGCCGCCATGGCGGCTCCCCCCTGTAGAGCGGAGCTTGCTCCGCTGGGGCCTTCCCCACGATCCGAACGAAGAGCAGCGGAGTCCCCAAAAGGGGATTGCCACAAGCCCCGCTCTACAGACGGGCGTCCGCTAGAGTCAAGGAAACAGCTGTTCCCACCCCACCGAGCGACTTGAATAAAAGGGCCGCCTTCCCTGGCAGCCAACCCCACTCAGAACCCCAGATCGGTCAGGAAGCGCTTGGTGTAGGCCAGCACGCCCGGGCCGGTGTAGGAATTGCAGATCGGCGAGGCGTAGTCCGACGGCGCCGCGCACGGCGTATCGCGATCCAGCGACCAGTGGTGGACACCGGCCAGGCCGTTCTGCGCGGCATACAGCGCCACGGTGTCGACGTCGGCCAGGGTGAAGATCTCGTCGGCCGTATCGTTGCGACCCAGCATCGGCGTCACCTCGATGTGCTGCGGCGCGATGCCGTAGGTGTGGCGCAGGTTCTCCACGGCCTTGATGGTCGAGGCCCCCATGTCGCACAGCCCGCCGCTCTTGAGCACGCAGTTGGACGCCTGGGCGCGACCGAAGTCCATCACCATCAGGTTGATCGTGTAGTGCTGCAGGCCGGAGGCCAGCACCGCCTGGATCACCTGGTTGCCGAGCGCGTTGACGCCGCCGTAGCTGCCGTCGGACGCGGCCAGCGTGGCCAGCGTGAAGGAGAAGCGGATACCGGGATACTGGCTCTCGACCACCTTGGCCGCGGCCACCAGCGCGTCGGTCTGGGCTTGGGTCTGGCCGCCTTCGATGTCGAAGTCCACGCCGATCATGTGCGGGGTGTAGTAGCGGGCGATGAAGTTGGCCAGGCCCGTCGCGCTGCCGCAGGTGAAGGTGCCCGAGGCACCGCCGGTGGAGACGATGTAGTTCACGCCGGCATTGTTGAGCACCGGGATATTGGCGTTCTTGAAGGCATCGGCCGACACGCCGCCCCAGGTCTCGCTGCCGCAGGTGCCGGTCGCGAAGGCCAGCGTCACCGCCTGCAGGTTCGGCACCTGCGTGGAGATCAGGCTGCCCGCGCCCGCCACCGGCAAGGCGGTGCCGGTGACCTTGGACTGCATCACGTTGGTGTTCCAGTTGAGGTTGATCGTGACGTCCTTGTAGGGACTGAACACGAAGCTGGGATAGGTCGGGTTGGTCGGCGTCCCGCCACCGCCCCCACCACCGCCACCACCTCCCCCGCCGCCGCCTCCACCACCGCCGCCACCGCCGGTGGACGAACAGGCGCCTTGCGAGGTCCAGGGCTGGCCCGACCCGGCGCCGCCGTTATGGGTGGTCGGGTCGTCGCCCTGGGTCCACCAGTTGGCCACGTAGTTGATGCCGCTCTTGCTGGCGGTATTGCCGCCGGTATAGACGGACGAGGCGCTCCATGCCGCCGCGCATGCGGTCTGGGCCTGCGCCGACTGCATCGGGACGAAGGTAACGACGGCCGCCGAAGCCAGCGATCCGAGGATGCCGGTGGTGGCGCTTGCACTGATCAACGACCACAACGTCGATTTGCGGGTGGACATCATGTCTCTCTCCAGTGGATGGCGCGGTTGCTTGAAACCCCGCCTGGGCGTTGTTGGCCCGCCTCCCCCTGATGGCAGGCGCCAGCTGCGACTGCGGCATATGGCGTTTTTGACATCTGCCGCAAACCGACCGTGCTTTGCCGAAGACAACGTTGTCAACGGATGATGTTCGGTTCTGTGGCCGCAGTCGCAATGGCTTCTTCGCGCGCGCTGATCGATGAAAATTTGGCCTGCGGTTGACGCTCTCTTGTCGCAATCAGGCCATGCGATTGCATTGCCACGTCATGCGTTGGCCGCGGCGCGCATTGGGCGAAGCCAGGGCGAAACAACGTATCGGTCCGCTACCGCCGCGCATCGGGACAGCGGTCACGCCGACCGCGTCGCCGCAGGACTTCCGTGCCTCGCAGGCATTGCGACGGCTATGCCCGGGAGCTGATCGGCGCGTGTTGTCGCGGCGCCGCCTGCCGTGTCCGTTGCGGACAAGCGGCGATGTCGTGCGCCGTTGTCCGATCGCGGACAAGCGCGCGCCGTGCTGGCAACGTTTTCTCGGCGCGTTGCAGCCGCGATGAAGACGCGGCTTGCTGCGCCGCGTCGCGTGAGGAACCGGTTTCTAGCCGGCGTGGCGCTGCCGCAGCACCGCGACCGCGTCGGCCAGGGATAGGCCGCGCGCGCGCAACAGGACGGTGAGGTGATAGAGCAGATCGGCGCTTTCGCCGAGCAGTTCGGCATCGCCCTGGGCGACGCCGGCCAGCGCGGTTTCCACGCCCTCCTCGCCCACCTTCTGCGCGATGCGGCGGGTGCCGCCCTCGAACAGGCGCGTGGTATAGCTGCCTTCCGGGCGCTGTGCATGCCGCTGGGCGATCAGCGCATCGAGCTCCCCCAGGAACGCGACGCCATCGGTGGGAGCCGCCATGGCGGCGATGGGGCTTTCCCGGGAAGGCTCTTTCGCCGCCATGGCGGCTCCCACGCCCACCAAGGCCGGCGCTTCGGCAAAGCAGCTGGGCCGCTGCAGATGGCAGGTGTGCCCATGCGGGCGCGCCAGCACCAGCAGCGTGTCGTTGTCGCAGTCGGCCTGGATGTCGACCAGGTCCAGGAAATGCCCGGAGGTCTCGCCCTTGGTCCACAGGCGCTGCTTGCTGCGGCTGAAGAAGGTGACGTGGCCGCACTCGCGCGTGACCCGCAGGGCTTCCGCATTCATGTAGCCCAGCATCAGCACGCGCAGCGTGTCGGCGTCCTGCACCACGGCGGGCAGCAGGCCCTCGCCCTTGGCCCAGTCCAGTGTGTCGGTCGTACCCATCGGTTCGGAATCCATTGAAAGGCCGCTCACGCGGCCGGGCGCACGGCGATGCCGGCATCGGCCAGCGTGCGCTTGAGGTCGGGGATGGCGATGGCGCCGCTGTGGAACACGCTGGCGGCCAGCGCCGCGTCCACATCGGCGTCCTGGAACGCAGCGACGAAGTGCTCCGGCGCGCCGGCACCGCCCGAGGCGACCAGCGGCACATGGCACAGCGCGCGCGCGGCCTTGAGCTGTTCGATGTCGTAGCCACGGCGCACGCCGTCGCTGTCCATGCAGTTGAGCACGATCTCGCCGGCGCCCAGGTCCTGGGCCTGCACGATCCAGTCCAGCGTGCGCAGGCCTTCGGCGCGGGTCTTGCTCGGGTCGCCCGTATAGCTGCGCACCCGCCACTGCCCGTCCGCCTCGCGCACCGAATCGATGCCCACCACTACGCACTGCACGCCGAAGGCCGTGGCCAGCTCGCCGATCAGCGCCGGCCGCTCCAACGCCGGGGTGTTGATCGAGACCTTGTCCGCGCCGGCATGCAGCACCGCGCGCGCGGTCTCCACGCTGCGGATGCCGCCGGCCACGCAGAACGGGATGTCGAGCAGGCGCGAGACCTTCTCCACCCAGCCGTAATCGACCGAGCGCCCTTCCGGGCTGGCGCCGATGTCGTAGAACACCAGTTCGTCGGCACCGGCGTCGCGGTAGCGCAGCGCCAGTTCGGCGATGTCGCCCATGTCGATGTGGTCGCGGAATTTCACGCCCTTGACCACGCGCCCGCCGCGCACGTCCAGGCAGGGCACGATGCGCCGGCTCAGCATGAGGCGGCCTCCGCGAAGGCCTGTTCCAGCGTGAAGCGGCCTTCCAGCAGCGCGCGGCCCAGCACGATGCCGCCGCAGCCGGCGAGCTTGGCCTCGCGCACGTCGCCGACCGCATGCACGCCGCCGGAGGCCTGCACCTGCACGCCGGGCAGCAGCGCGACCAGATGCCGGTAGAGGGCGAAGTTGGGGCCGCTCAGCATGCCGTCGCGGGCGATGTCGGTGCACAGCAGCTGCTGCAGGCCGGCGTCGGCATAGCGCACGGCGAGTTCGTCCAGGGCCACGCCCGAGCCCTCGGTCCAGCCATGGATCGGCAGCTGCCACACGCCCGCCGCGTCCTGGCGCGCGTCCAGCGCCACGGTGATGCGCTCGGGGCCGAACTCGGCCAGCCAGCTCAGCACCTCCAGCGGTGCGCGCACCGCCAGCGAGCCGATCACCACGCGTGTCGCGCCCGCCTCCAGCAGTGCGAGCACATCGCTGCGCCCGCGCACGCCGCCGCCGGTCTGCACCTGCAGGCCGGTGGTCTGGCGCAGCGCCCGCAGCAGCGGCGCCAGGGTGTAGCCGCCGGCGCGCGCCGCATCCAGATCGACCAGATGCAGCCAGCGCGCGCCCTGGTCGGCATAGCCTCTCGCGGCGGCCAGCGGATCGTCGCCGTAGGTGGTTTCGCGGTCGTAGTCGCCCTGGGCCAGGCGCACCACGCGCCCGCCGCGCACGTCGATGGCGGGATAGAGCTGGAAGGAAGAGTCGGAGGTCATGAGCCAAGGTGCGGGCGCAGGCATCAGGCCAGGCCGTATTCGATGAAGTTGTGCAGCAGGCGCGCGCCGGTGGCGGCCGAGCGCTCGGGGTGGAACTGTGCGCCGGCCACGCGGCCGCGCTGCACCACCGCCGCGAAGGCATGGCCGTGCGTGGTCGTGCTCAGGCAGTCCTCGCCGACCGGCGCGGCGTAGCTGTGCACGAAATAGGCCTGGTCCTGCGCGCCGATGCCGGCGGTCAGCGAGGCCGCGCGCGTCGGGGTGAGCGTGTTCCAGCCCATGTGCGGCACGCGGATGCCGTCGGCCACGGGCAGTTTGCCGACGCGGCCGGCCAGCAGACCCAGGCACGGGGTGTCGTCCTCTTCGGAATGTTCGAACAGCACCTGCATGCCCACGCACACGCCCAGCAGCGGCGCCTCCAGCGAGCGCAAGGTGTCGATCAGGTCCAGTTCGCGCAGCCGCGCCATCACCTGCGCCGCCGCGCCGACGCCGGGCAGGATCACGCGCTGCGCGCTGCGGATCACCTGCGCATCGGTGGTCAGCTGCGCCTCCACGCCCAGCCGGCCCAGCGCATAGCGCACCGAGCCGATGTTGGCGCCGCCGGCATCGATCAGGGCCAGCGTGGTCACAGCGCCCCCTTGGTCGAGGGCAGCTCGGAGCCTTCGCGCCGGATCGCCTGGCGCAGCGCGCGTGCCAGCGCCTTGAAGCAGCCCTCGACCTGGTGGTGGTCGTTGTCGCCGCGCACCTGCAGGTTGAGGTTGAGCCCGGCCGCATCGCACAGCGAGCGGAAGAAATGCGGCACCAGCTCGGTCGGCATGTCGCCCACGCGCTCGCGCTTGAACGCGCCGTCGAACACCAGATACGGCCGCCCGGAGAAGTCCAGCGCCGCGCTGACCAGGCACTCGTCCATCGGCAGGGTGAAGCCGTAGCGGCCGATGCCGCGCTTGTCGCCCAGCGCCTGCTTCAGGGCCTCGCCCAGCGCAAGCGCCGTGTCCTCGATGGTGTGGTGCTCGTCGATGTGCAGATCGCCGGTGGTCTGGATCTGCAGCGCAAAGCCGCCGTGCTTGCCGATCTGCTCGAGCATGTGGTCGAAGAACGGCAGGCCGGTGTGGATCTTCGGCTCGGCCACCTTGTCCAGGTCGAGCTCGACCAGGATGTCGGTCTCCTTGGTCTTGCGCCGCACACGCGCCGTGCGCGGCTTGTCGGCCAGCGCATGGGCGATGCCGGCCCAGTCCCACTCCCCGCCGAACTGGGCGGTCTTGAGCTGGAAGCCGCGGATGCCCAGGTTCTCGGCGAAGCGGATGTCGGTCTCGCGATCGCCGACCATGGCCGAGCCGTCCAGGTCGATGCCGCGGTCGCGCAGGTAGTGCATCACCAGGCCCAGGCCGGGCTTGCGCGTCGGCGCGTTGTCGGCCGGCCAGCTGCAGTCCACCAGCACCTCGCGGAAGGTGATGCCCTGGCTTTCGAAGATCTGCAGCATCAGATCGTTGGGGCCGTCGAAACGTTCGCGCGGATAGCCTTCGCTGCCCAGCCCGTCCTGGTTGGTGACGATGACGAACTGGAAGCCGGCATCGCGCAGCTTCAGCAGCGCCGGGATCACGCCCTTGACGAAGCGCAGCTTCTCGTAGGCGTCGATCTGGAAGTCGGCCGGCTCCTCGATCAGGGTGCCGTCGCGGTCGACGAAGAGGATCTTCTGGCTCATGCGGCCACCGCCTGCGCATTGAGCGCGGCCAACACGCGGGCGTTCTGCTCGGGCGCGCCGATGGTGATGCGCAGCGCATCGCCCAGCTGCGGCGCGGCGCGCTGGTCGCGCACCACGATGCCGGCGGCCAGCAGCGCGCCGAACGCGCCTTGCGCATCGTCGAAGCGCACCAGGAGGAAGTTGGCGTCGGAGGCGTAGACGCGGCGCACGCCGGGCAGGACCGACAGCGCCGCGGCCAGCCGCGTGCGCTCTTCGATCACCGTGGCGATGCGCGCGCGCGTGGCCGCCAGGGCGGCCGGCGACAGCCCGGCCACGGCCAGCTCCGCACACGGTGTGGGCACCGGATACGGCGCCTGGCAGGCGCGCAGCACGGCCACCAGGCGCGCATCGGCGATCACCACGCCCACGCGCGCGGCGGCCAGGGCGTGGGCCTTGGACAGCGTGCGCAGCACGGCCACTTCCGGATAGCGCGCGCGCAGGGTCAGCGCCGAGGGCACTTCCGAGAATTCGCCGTAGGCCTCATCGACCACCACCAGCGCGCGGCCCTGCAGGCGCTGCAGCAGCGCCTCGATCTCGGCCAGCGGGATCGACGCGCCGGTCGGGTTGGCCGGCGAGCACAGGAACACGAGCTTGGCGCCCTGCTCCAGCACCGCCTGCGCGATCGCGTCGAAATCCGGCGCGAAGCCGTCAGGCCCGTCGACCAGCGGCGCCTCGATCAGCCGCGCATCCTGCAAGCGCGCGCTGACCGCGTACATGCCGAACACCGGCGGGGTGACGACCACCGCATCGCGCCCGGCCACGCACAGCGTGCGCACCAGCAGATCGATGGCCTCGTCGCTGCCGCGGCCGATCAGCAGTTCCTCCGGCACGCAGCCGTACAGACCGGACAGCGCGGCCTTCAGCGCGGCCGGCTGCGGATCGGGATAGCGGCGCGAGGTCGCGCTGGCGTCGGCCGGATTGCTCCAGGCGCTCTCGTTGGCGTTGAGCCAGACATCGCCGCGCAGGGCTTCGGTGCGGGCGGACTTGTAGCCGCCGAATCCACGCAGGTCCTCGCGGACCAGGTCGAGCGGATCGCGTGGCATCGGATCGGGCGCGCTCATCGGGCCGCCTCCGCCAGGCGCAGGCGCACGGCGTTGGCGTGCGCCTCCAGGCTCTCGGCCTCGGCCAAGGTCACCGCGGAGGGGCCGATCGCCAGGATGCCCGCGGCGCTGGCCGACTGCACGCTGACGAAGTTCTGGAAGCTGGCCACCGACACACCGCTGTAAGCGCGCGCCGCGCCGCTGGTGGGCAGCACGTGGTTGGTGCCGCTGCAGTAGTCGCCCAGCGCCTCGGGCGTGTAGTCGCCCAGGAAGACCGAACCGGCCGCCTCGACCCTGGGCAGCCACACGCGCGGTTCGCGCAGGGCCAGGATCAGGTGCTCGGGCGCGTAGCGGTTGCTGATGGCGAAGGCCTCCTCCAGCGTCTGAACCTGGACCAGGCGCGAGGCCGACAGCGCGCGGCGCGCGATGTCCGCCCGCGGCAGCGCGGCCAGCTGCGTGGTCAGCGCGGCCTCGACGCGATCCAGCAGGCCGGCATCGTCGGACAGCAGCAGCACCTGCGAATCCGGGCCGTGTTCGGCCTGCGACAGCAGATCGGCGGCGACGAAGTCGGCATTGGCGCCGGCATCGGCGATCACCAGCACCTCCGACGGGCCGGCCGGCATGTCGATGGCGGCCGCACCGCTTTGCGCGACCTGCTGCTTGGCCTCGGTGACGTAGCTGTTGCCCGGGCCGAACAGCTTGTCGCAGGCCGGCACCGGGCCCGCGCCATAGGCCATCGCGGCGATGGCCTGGGCGCCGCCGAGCACGAACACCCGGCTTACGCCGGTCAGGCGCGCGGCGACCAGCACGGCCGGATCGGCGGTGCCGTCCTTGCGCGGCGGCGTGCACAGCACCACCTCGCGGCAGCCGGCAAGCTGGGCAGGCACGCCGAGCATCAGCGCGGTCGAGGGCAGCGGCGCGCTGCCGGCCGGCACATACAGGCCGACCCGGCCGATCGGGCGGATCACGCGTTCGCAGACCACGCCCGGCGCGGTCTCCACCGCATACGGCTGGGCCATGCCGGCCTTGTGGAAGGCGGTGATGCGCGCGGCGGCTTCGACCATGGCCTGCTTCAGCGTTGGGTCGATGGCGGCTTCGGCAGCGGCGAATTGGTCCTCGCCGACCTCGAAGGAGGCCGGCGCGGCGCCGTCGAAGCGCTGGGTGATCACGCGCAGCGCGTCGAGCCCGCCGCTGCGCACCTCGTCGATCAGCGCGGCGACGGTGCGGCGGGTCTGCTCGGCCACGGTCTGCGCCGGGCGCTCCAGGGTCTGCGCCTGGGCCTGGGCATCCAGCGCGTTCCAGACGATGCGCTGTGCGTTGGGGGATTCGGGGCGGAGATTCGCGTTCATGCCAGCGAGCGCTCCACCGACAGCACCATCAGGCCGCGCGCGCCGGCGCGTTCGAGTTCCTCCAGCTGCTGCCAGCTGATGGCCGTGTGGCACATGGTCTGCAGCGAAATGCCCTCGGCGTGTTCGCCGGGCAGCTGCACCAGCGGCTCGGCATCGGCCAGCAGGCGGCTCAGCGCGGGCACGGTGTCGGGCGCGGCGCGGAACATCAGCAGCTTGCTGTCCTTGAGCTTGAGCACGCCGTCCATGCGCCGCAGCAGCATCGCAGACAGGTCGGCGCGCGCATCGTTGAAGCCGCGCACCGGCCCGGCCAGCACGGCCTCGCTTTCCAGCAGGGTCTCCACCGGCTTGAGCTGGTTGGCCTTCAGCGTCGCGCCGCTGGAGACCAGGTCGCAGATCAGGTCGGCGGTATCGAGCTTGGGCGCGATCTCGACCGAGCCGGACAGTTCGACCACCGCGGCCTCAACGCCGCGCGCGGACAGCCACTGGCGCAGGATCGCCGGATAGCTGGTGGCGATGCGCAGGCCCTGCAGCTGCTGCGCACCCTGCCATTCCCAGCTCTCGGGGATGGCCAGCATCAGCCGGCAGCCGCCGAAGCCCAGCGGACGCACCTCGCGATACGCGGGCGAGAGGCCGATCTCCAGGCGCGCATTGGCCTGCTCGTCCAGCTCGTTGCGGCCGACGATGCCGTAGTCGCACACCCCATCGGCAATCAGGCCGGGGATGTCGTCGTCGCGCACCAGCAGCAGGTCCACGGGCAGGGATTCGCCGTAGCAGAACAGCTTGTCGCGGCTCTCGCGCCAGCTCAGGCCGCAGGCGGCCAGCAGGCTGCGCGCCGGGTCGGCCAGGCGGCCGGATTTCTGGATGGCGATGCGCAGACGGTCGCGCGTCGCGTTGGCAACGATGGGAGGCATGGCAGAGAACTTCAGTGAGAGGCGGTGGTGCGCGACTGCTGGCGGCGCAGGGCGGCGGCATAGCCGCCGGTGCCGGTTTCCAGCGTGCGCGCCACGCGCCCGATGGTGGTGACGCTGACCTCGGTCAGCTCGTGGATCTCGCGGTAGGGCACGCCCTTGAGCAGCAGCGGCACCACACGCCAGCGATCGGCCATGGCTTCCAGCTCGGCGGGCGTGCACAGATCGACCAGGAACGCGCGCACTTCCTCCGGCTTGGTCAGGCCCGCCAGCGCGCGCGCCAGCGACTGCTGGGCCAGGCTGGTGGTCTTCTCGTCGGTCTCGGTGCGGCGCTTCATGGATGTCTCAATGTATTAACGCGCTATCACATTAGCACATTCGCACGGATCAGGACAACCCGCCGCCCGGCCGGGCGATGAACCCCCTCCCCGGCCGCGCTAGGATCTGGCCCGGGAACCCGGCCCGCCCGGCCGATTCGCGACAAGGAGTCCGCCATGCCCATCCTTCGCTCCGCCGCCCTTGCCGCCGCGCTGGTGGCCGGCGTCCTGTGCAGTCTCGGGGCATCCGCCCGCATGCCCGAGCCCAGCGTCGCGGCTGCGCCCGAGCCACCGGCGGACGTGCGGCCGCCTCTGGACAGCCGCGCCAAGCTCGATGCCTGGCTCAGGGCCCACCGGGGCAAACCCAGCCCGCTGGACGCGTTCAGCGCCGGTGGCCGGCAACGCTTCCTGGCGGGACTGGGTTTCGGGGAACGCGGCGTCGTGTCCCTGCCGTTCGAGGACCTGACCTGGGAGCTGGATCAGGCGCAGGCCCAGGCGGTGCTCACCCTTCTTGGCCTGGGCGACGACCCGATCGCCACCACGCTCAGGACCGATCCCGTCCCGCCCGCATGGCGCGGGGATCGCAAGACCCCGAGCGACATCGATCGGCGCTACACGCAGTACATCGAGATGACCGGCGCTGTTGAGGAAGGCGATGCGTTGACGCATGCGCGGCACATGGACGCCCTTTATCGCCAACTGTTTCCCAAGACGCTGGTCGAGCAGGCCGACAAGCTGACCGATCCAGACCTCCTGCTGCTCGCCCGCGCCGCGGCCAACGCCGCCGGGAGCGGCAGCGATCAGTCGGCGACCCAGGATCTGCTCGCGCTGCTGGTTCTGCTCAAGCAGCGCGGGATGGAACGCGGTTCGTTGATTCAGGATGCGCAGCGCGCCTTGTTGGCCTCAGGGAAGCTCGACGATTCACGCGCGCTGGCCGCGCAGCATCCCGCCATCGCATTGGCGTCGATCCCCACCGTCGGCACGCCCGCCGATGCCCTGCCCGCCGGCCCGCGCTGGTGGCGCCTGTCCGCCGATGCGACCCTCATGGACGCCGAATCCGCCGATCTGGCCCAGACGCAGATCCTGGTCCTCGCCGGCTGTCACTTCTCCGTGGATGCGGCGCAGGACATCGCGGCCGATCCCGAGCTGGGCCCGGTCTTCGCCAGGCATGCGCATTGGCTCGGCCAGCCACCGGGCGTGGAAGACCTCGACGCCTGGAAGGCCTGGAATGCGAGGTTCCCCGGCACACCGATGTACCTCATCACCCAGCGCAGCGACTGGACGCGCTTGCCCGCCTGGCGCATGCCGACCTATGCCATCGTCCGGGACGGCAAGGTCGTGGACCAGGCCAGCGGCGCGTTCCGGAATGTCCCCGACAGACGCCTCGCGCTGATCGAGATGCTGCGCCGCCATGGGCTGATGCCGCCGGCGGGCAGCAAGGACTGATCGCGCTTGATGCACGATGCTTCTGTGGGAGCCGCCCTTGTGGCCTTTTCGGCCAATGGCGGCGATGAGGCTTTCCCGACAAGGCCTCATCCTGACGCTGACATTTTTTCGGGAGAGCCCTATCGCCGCCATTGGCCGAAAAGGCCACAGGGGCGGCTCCTACCTGTAGAGCGGAGCTTGCTCCGCTGCGTTTCGACCGGATCACCGGCAAGCCCCAGCGGAGCAAGCTCCGCTCTACAAGGAGGCTGCGGCTTGATCTGAGAGACGGTTGCTCCCACCGAGCGCGCCACTTCGCTAAAGGAAAAGGGCGTCGATGGCGCCCTCTTCTTGTTCCAGCTTCAGCCGATGCCGGCAACCAGCGCCGGCCTGGCCTAACGCAGTGCGCGATCAGCGTCCTGCCAGCGCGCTCACCTGCGCCAGTTCCACGCGCAGCGTGGTGGCCAGCTCCTCGCGCGGGACTTCGAACTGCAGTTCGCGCACCAGGTCCTTCACAGTGACCACGCCGCGGGCCAGTTCGTCCTCGCCGGCCAGGGCGACGAAGCGTATGCCGGCGCGCGAGGCGTACTGGAACTGCTTGCCGAGCTTCTTCGGCTCCATCTGCACTTCGGTGTTGATGCCGCCGGCGCGCAGGCGCTGGGCGATGTCCAGCGAATCGGGCAGCTGCGCCTCGTCCATCAGCGCCACCAGAGCCTGCACGCTGCTGACGTCGGCTTCCTGGATCAGCCCGGCCTCGCGCAGCTGCCAGAACAGGCGCGTCAGCCCGATCGAGATGCCCACGCCCGGCAGCTTGGACTTGCTGTAGTGGCTCGCCAGGTTCTCGTAGCGCCCGCCCGAGCAGATCGAGCCGATCTGCGGATAGGCGTCCAGCTGGGTCTCGTAGACCGTGCCGGTGTAGTAGTCCAGGCCGCGGGCGATGGAGAAGTTCAGGCAGTACGCGCTTTCGGGCACGCCCAGCGCCTTGACCAGGGTCAGCACCTCGCGCAGCTCGGCGATGCCCTCGTTGAACACCGCGCTGCCCTGCCCCAGGCGGTCCAGCTGCGCCAGCGCATCGTCGTGGCCGGTGGAGCGCACGGCGACGAAGGCCAGGATCTGTTCGACCACCTCACCCGACAGGCCGAAGCCTTCGCCGGTCAGCGTCTCGCGCACGTAGTCGGCGCCGCGCTTGTCCAGCTTGTCGACCTCGCGCAGGACCAGCATCTGCGCCTGGCCGTCGGCCACGCCCAGGTTCTCGAAGAAGCCGCGCATCAGCTTGCGGTTGTTGAGCTGCACGGTGAACGCGCCGATCTGCAGCTCGGAGAAGACCGCGTGGATCACCGCCAGCACCTCGGCATCGAAGCGGATGCTCAGCTCGTCCTTGCCGATCACGTCGATGTCGCACTGGTAGAACTCGCGGAACCGGCCGCGCTGGGCGCGCTCGCCGCGATACACGCGCTGCATCTGGTAGCGCCGGAACGGGAAGGCCAGCTCGTGCTCGTGCTCGGCCACGTAGCGCGCCAGCGGCACGGTCAGGTCGAAGCGCAGCGCCAGCTCGGGCAGGCCCTCGTTGGCCTGGGCCAGCGCGCCGGTGGACTGGGCGAAATACACCTGTCGCTCGGTCTCGCCGCCGGATTTGGTCAGCAGCACCTCGGACAGCTCGAACACCGGCGTCTCCACCGGCAGGAAGCCGAAGCGCTCGTAGTTGCGGCGGATCGTGTCCAGCATGCGCTGGAAGGCGATCTGGTCACGGGGCAGCAGCTCCATGACGCCAGGCGGCGTGCGCGGCTTGATCAAGCGGGTGACTCCGGCGGAACGTGGGGCCGCATATTCTATGCGCCGGCGCGGCTCGCGGCAGCGCCCGCCACGCGCGAACCCCCCATCGATGCAGATCGATGCACATCCCCTCTTGCCGACCCGCCCGCCTTTGCCTAGAATGCGCGGCTCCTTCGGGGTGTAGCTCAGTCTGGTAGAGCGCTACGTTCGGGACGTAGAGGTCGCAGGTTCGAATCCTGTCTCCCCGACCATTTGCAAGTGGTCTTGATCAAGCCGCCCATGAGGCGGTTTTTTCATGTCTGGCCTCAGCCAAGAGGTGCGCGCCGCATGCGCATCGATCGAAAAGCGACGCGCGCGGCCGTCAGACCGCAGGTCCGTTCCGGATCAGGTCGGCCAGTGCGGCAACCGCCTGCGAAGCGGCCGCCTCGCTGCTTCCTTTCCACAGATTGAGCGGAATGGCGCGCCGGCTGCCGGCGCCCAGGGTCAGCGGCACCAGCGCGCCGGTGGCCAGATCCTCGTGAATCAGGTCGGTTGGCAGCCAGCCGAAGCACAGGCCGCGCCGAACGGCGTCGGCCGCGCCTTCTACGGTGTTCATCAGCCAGACGCGCTGATTCGGCGGCCGCACCGACTCGAACTGCGCGCCACGGATCTCGGCCAGCACATGCCTGAGCCGCTGCCTGCCCGGCGCGCGCGCCTTGGCGAGCGGATGGCCCGGCGCGGCGACGGCGAGCAGTTCGACGCTGACGATGGTCGCATCCCCGATCTGGTCGCCCGGCGCCGGCAGCACGGCCACTTCGTGGCGGGCCAGCAGGTCCTCATCCGGCCACTGGCGGACGGTCTGCACCAGATGGATGTCGATGCCGGGATGGCGCGCGGTGAAGGCCGCCAGGGCATCGAACAAACGCGCGCGCGGGAACAGCACATCCACCAGCAGGCGCACGCGCACGGGCTCGCCGCCGGCGATGCCGCGGCCCCGACGCTCGACCTGCTCCAGCGCGTCGATCAGCGGGGTGGCTTCGGCCAGCAGCGCCTCACCCGTGGGCGTGAGCACGGCGCGGCGCCCCTCCAGCGTCAGCAGGTCCACGCCGAGGGCCTCGCGCAAGCGCGCCACGGCGTAGCTCACCGAGGACTGGCTGCGGTTGAGCGCCACGGCGGCCGCGGCGAAGCCGCCCTCGCGCACGATCGCGCGCAGCACAGCCCATTGCTCGAGCGTCGAACGAGGCATGGCGGTCATGGCGCGAATCCTATCGGATTAATCGATCCTTTTGCGCCGAAATCAGCGTTTGAACCTCGAATAATCCGAACACAGACTATGGCGTGTTCTCAACTCCTCAGGAATTCGCCATGTCCGATCCCTTCGAATCCACCAAGCCCGAAGAACTCGTCGACTTCGTCGGCACCCACATGATCTACACCTACGACAACGGCTGGCAGTACGAGCTGTACGTCAAGGACGAGCGCACCGTGGACTATCGCATCCATAGCGGCATGGTCGGCGGGCGCTGGGTGCGCGACCAGGCCGCGCACATCGTCAGGCTCTCGCCCGAGGTCTACAAGATTTCCTGGGACGAACCCACCGGCACCTGCGTCAGCGTTTCGGTCAACCTCAAGGCGCGCAAGCTGCACGGGGTGATCTTCTTCCCGCAATGGGTGGCGCAGGCGCCGGAAAAGACCGTGTGCTTCCAGAACGAACATCTCGGCCAGATGCGCGCCTACCGCGATGCCGGCCCGACCTATCCGAAGCTGGTGGTGGACGAGTTCGCCACGCTGACCTTCACCGAGAACCGCGGCGCCCACGACGAAAGCGTCATCGCCTGCCCGCCGTCCGAACTGCCGCGCGGCTACGCGGCGCGACGCAACTGAGGCACCGACGCGCCCCATCGAGGAGTCGCTCACGCGCTTTGCCGTGCGACTCCTCGCTGGCGCCGTGCTCACAGCGCCGGGCGGCCTCGCGCCGGCGCGCACCTCACCGACTCTCCTGCCCCGCTATGCCGAGGGCGCCAAGCGCGTGCGTGCCCCGATCAAACGCGCCCAGCTCGACGAGATGGGCGCGCTCGTCCATGCCAGTCAAGCGCACCCGCTCGGTGTGCGCGCGGCACATGAGCATGCGGGGGCGCGTTGAGGCGCTTGCTAGCGTCCGAAGGCACAACTGAACCTGCTGATTGACCCTCTGTCTCAGGATATGCGACGCAAGGCGCGCACGCTGGTCGATCTTTCCAGCTGCCCTGCTCGCATCTTGCCAGGCCGCCCTGTCGGCTGTTGGCGCGATGGACGATGCGACCTTAGGCCTCGGGAATCCCTGCAGGAGCAACGCATGGCGGCCTTCGTATTTCGCAGCCAGGGGCGACCCACCCACGATTCACTGGTCATGCGGGTCATCAGGGCCCTGACCGAGCTGGAGATCGACGGCGCGGGCATCGAGCTGCTGGCCCGTGGCATCCGCGCCGCGTCGGATGGCGAAGGCGGTCTGGTCATCGCCGACGTCTCAGGCCCGCCGGGCTGGCAGACCCATGCCGATGCGCTGCTGGCGCGGCACGGGCTGAAGTGCTCGCCTTACACCACGTAAGGCCTCGAGTTTTCCGCGTTCCTCGTCAGTTCTCTCGGCGCGATGGCACTGCAAGCTCGATCACGCACCTGCAAGAAGCCAAATCGAATCGGTGGCAGCGCGGCGCTACCCTTCGGCCTCGGTCGCGTTGGGCACAGGCTCTCCGTGCATGGGAGCCAACGGCTTGGCCTGGGCCTGCATCAGGGACAACTCGAGCCGCTGCAGGAACTGGGAGAAGCCGCCGCTCGCCTTGGCCTGGCGCCTGGCGCTGGTGCGCACGACCGGGTACGGCGACCAGGCAATGCGCGCGCCGAAGGCCTGCAGCGCCTTGACCAGGGCGACGTCCTCGCTGCTGGTTGCGTCGGAGAATCCGCCGCAGCGCAGATAGCTGGCGACGCTCACGCCCATGTTGGCGCCGTGGATGCGGCCATGATCCACGCCCACCGGCTCGGAGGCCTCGAAGGCGCAGGCGGTTCCGGGCGCATAGTCCAGCCAGTCGCTGACTTCGACCACGCCGCAGAAAGCGTCGGTCTGCAGGGCGCGCTGCTGGAACAGCCAGTCGCTCGGCACCTCGGAGTCCGCATCGGTGATGGCCAGCCAGTCCGCGCCCAGTGCGATGGCGCGCTCGGCGGCCGTGGCGCGCGCCAGCCCGACGCCGCCGGGCATGGGCACCTGAATCACGCAGGCGCCGAAGGACGCCGCGATGTCGGCCGTCGCGTCCGTGCATCGATCCGATGCCACGACCACGATGACCGCTTCGTCGAGTTCCGGGTGGTTCGCCGCATGGCAAACCGACGCCAGGCAACGGCCGATCACCTCGGCCTCGTTATGCGCGGGGATCAGGACCGCGATCACCGCAATCCTTCCTGCTGGGCCACGGACAGCGGCCGGCCCGCCCAGGCTTCGAGCAGGAAGTCGCTGTCCTCGTAGCGATAGGCCAGCGGCAGGGACAGCAGCTGGCCGATGCAGCGATGCACCTGCGCCCCGTCCTGGCAGGCTTCCTCGAACGGGTGCCGCCAGTGACAGGCCACCAGCAGGCCATCGGGGGTGAGCGCGTCCTGGGTCTGTTCGACCAGATCCTTCAGCTCTTCCGGCTGCAGGTAGTAGCCGACCTCGCTCACGACGATGAGATCGAAGCTGCCGCGCGGGCAATCACGCGGATGGCAGGCCTGGATGACCTCCACGTGGGCGCAGTCGGCGACGCGCTGCCTGGCCTGCTCGACCGCCTCGGCCGCCATGTCGGTGGCCAGCAGCTGTTCGCAACGCTGCGCCAGGCAGTGGGTCGTCTCGCCGTTCGAGCAGCCCAGCTCCCAGCCGCGCGCGAAGCGGGCCCGCGGCAGCGTCGCCATGAGGATCTCGCGCTTGCGGGCCTCGTACCAGCGGGTCCGGTAGCCGAACGGATCCAGATGCTGATAGAGGGTGTCGAAATAGTGCGCGCGTGCCTGGGCACTCATGGGATGAAGACCTCGAAGGGGCGCTGGAACCGGGCCAAGGCCCAGTCCGGCAGGATGGGATCCGCGACCGGCGGGCTGACCGCGCCGATCTGCGATGCGAAGGCTTCGATGGCGTGGCACTTGGCCTGCAGGACGTTGGCAGGAAGCGGCATCCGCACGGCACGACGCAGGAAGACGCTGGGCGCCGGGCCGTCCCAGTGCCAGGCCCAGACCGGGTACTGCACGAGTCGCGCGCCGCGCGCAGCGCACGCCTGGACCGCGGCCTGCGCGCAGGCCTCGTGGTCCGGGTGCCCGTCGTGCGCGTAGGTGACCAGCACCAGGTCGCTGGGTGAAAGCACATCAGTGAGCCGGTCGGCGACCTGCGACACGCTGGCACCGATCTTGCCATCGCCGACGTTCATCCGGACGACACTCGTCGGCGCGACATCCAACCTGCCCAAGGCCTCGACCAGCTCACGCTGACGTACCTGCGACAGGCGCTCGGGGCGCCACGCCGGCTCGCTAGGATAGGCCGCCTCGCCATCGGTCACAGAGACCACTAGGACCTCCATGCCGCTGCTGAGTGCCAGGGCCATGGCGCCGCCGCAACCCAGGACCTCGTCGTCCGGATGCGGTGCGACCACGACAAGACGCTCGGCGCCCTGGAAGAGTTCTTCAGGCGTGATGGATGCGAGCGCTGCCAGTGCGGGTGAGCTCGCCCAGTGTCGTTCGCTGAGCCCCTGCCCCGCGATCTGCACCGTGCTCAGAGCGTCCATGCGCCCTCCGCCTGGTGCAACGCCTCCCCGAGCCACTGCTCGTCGCGCTGTCCGTGACATTGCCGGATGAAGGCCTGCAGATCCGCGCAGCGCTGGGCGTGCTCGGCATCGCTGCACAGCGAGGCCGGTCCCAGCGCCAGCGCCGCGCGCTCCATGACATCGCGGCAGACCCGGTCCACGAAGCAGCGCACCCGGGTGACCGCATACCGGTGGCTGTCCTGTGGCTGGCGGTCGATGTCACGCGCGAGCTGGCGGAGCATCAGCTGCGCGGCGGTCAGCTGCGCATCGATCGCGCCGAGGTGAGCGGCGCAGAACGGATTCTTCGACGCGCCGGGCGAGCGGCGCACGCGCTCGGCGATCGCGCTCGCCGCGCCGAACCAACAGGCCGCGATGCCCGCACCGCCGTGCCAGAAGCCGGGTCGTTCCAGATAGAACTCCGGCGTGCTTACCAGGCGGGCGGCAGCTGCGGAGAAGTGTCCCTCACCGGTGGGAACGCCGACCATGCCCGGGCCCGACCACTGACTGGCATCGAGGCGGAACGTGCCCGGCGCCAAGGTGATGGCAGCCAATGGGCGGCGATCGTCTTGGGCGACGGTCACCAGCGCGTGGCTGATCAAGCCCTGCGGGCCGCTGCACCAGGGCTTGATCCCGCTGACGCGGCCGGCGTGCGCGTCATAGCGGACGGTTTCGGTCGGGCCGCCGGCGGCCCAGACCGCCCAGAGGGTGTCCGCAGGCGGGCGCGGTTCGCCGGCTTCGGCGAGGATCGCCAGCGCGTCGTAGTGCGCTTCCAGCACCTTGACCAGCGGCAGGCTCTCGGCGCCGAACCGGGCAAGCGCACGCCAACGCTCCAGCGTTTCGCCGCCACCCGGCCTGGGCAGGTCGGGCGTCTCGCGGATCTGGCGCCGCACGCGCGAGGCGAGCCAGTCCGATCCGGAAGTGTCAAAGGACGCGACATGCAACGCCGTCGCGTGGGAAGTGTTGGCACCTGACATGAATCTGAAACTAGGTGGGCACTTGTATATCGCGCGTGATTCGCCAGCGGCACGGCTCATCGTGGGCTAACGCTTTGCGCGCATAGGTCCGTGTGATGCGCCGCCCGCGCATTTCATCTCCACGCTTGGATATCCACCTTGTGTGGTTTCGCTAACGCGCTGTCGGCTGCACGGGGATGCTCCGCCCACTGCCGCGCAGCACCTCCGACCTGATGGTCTGCATGCGGCGATGCGACGCGCCGGGTTGGGGATCGACGGATCGAGCGCGGCAGCTCGACTGTGACGCATGTCGCCGCTGACGGACTGCGCGTGGTCGTGGTCACGAAGGCGCAATAGGCGTTACGCACGCTGTCGGGCTTTGCACACCTGGACCGCCTTCGATGCCTGATGCCGCTCCTGCCTGCCCGAAGGCGCGACGCCGTCGCGCCCTGGGCGCCTGTCTGGTCTGCACCGCCGTGGGCGCTTCGTCGGCCGCGCTGGCGGTGGATCGATCGCCCGTCCCACCTGCCGACATCACTCGCAGGCCTGATGACACTGCCGCGGCAGCAGCTGCCAGCAGCAATCCCACCGATGCCGACGCTGGAGCCGCTGTCGCCGCCGGAGCCGAAAAGGGTCCCAACACACTGGAGACGGTCAAGGCCATCGCCGCGCACGAGGTGATCGAGCAGAAGAAGCGCGCGGCGGTGGTCAAGGATTCGGTGATCTACGACGAGATGGACAGCTATGGCGACGAGACCCTGGCCGAGAGCCTGATGGCCGCGCCCGGCATCAGCGCGGTGGAGGACGCCGGCGAGCCGCGCTTCGTCACCATCCGCGGCATCCAGCCCAATCTCAACTTCACCAGCCTGGACGGCATCGCCATCGCCAGCGTCGGCAACAGCGGCTCGGGCGAGCGCATGAACAATCTGCAGCTGATCCCCAGCGACATCGGCACGCGCACGGACATCTACAAGACCTTCGGCGCGCAGCAGGCGCCCGATGCGATCGGCGGCATCATCGACATCGTCAGCCGCAGCGCGTTCGACCGCGCCGGGCGCTATGTCTTCGCCGACGCGGCCGGCATCTATTCCACCGCCTCGACCGATGTCCAGCGCAGCGCCGGCGGCAACCACAAGACGCTCGGGCATTACGGCAAGAGCGCCAAGCTGGTGTTCTCCGACACCTTCGGCGCGGACGATCAGTTCGGCATCGTGGCGGTCGGCCGCTACCAGCAGCGCTCGCGCAACAGCGTCAAGCGCTGGGTGGAGAGCAACTACTTCTTCGATGCGGCCGGCAATTACCTGACCGACGGCAGCACCGGGCCGGACACGCTGCCGGGTTGGAACGGCCTGCGCGCGCCCGGCAACTTCAGCACCGGCACCTATACCAACTACATCACCAACTTCGGCGGCTCGCTCAAGCTGGAGTGGCGACCGGTCGATGCGCCCTACCTCGCCTCGCTGCTGATGTATGGCTACCGGTTCTACGAAAACTCCACCATGAACAAGACCGACCTGTATTCGAACGCCAAGTTCGACATCCAGGACCAGACCGCCGACGGCGGCACCACGCAGATCAACAGCATTTACATCAAGAACCGGCACGACCGCTGGGACCGCGCCAACTTCGGCGCGATCGCCAGCTTCGACTGGGACATCGACGAGGCCTCGCGCCTGAGCCTGCGCGCCGGACACACGCAGGAGACCTTCGACAACACCCAGGTGTACTGGGGCGTGCGCGCCTATCCGACCGGGCTGTTCGTGGACTATGCCAACGACGACCACGGATTCCCGAACGCGATCGCCGTGTCCGACCCGCGGCTGCTGCTCGGCTCGGCCTACAAGCTCAACCCGGCTCAGGCCTACGTCTCGCCGCGCGATGCGCAGGAGCGCATCGAGCACGTGCGGCTGGACTTCACCCACAACACCGGCGATGAGGCGCGCGGCTTCGGCCTGGCCAGCGGTGCCGAGTATCGGCACCTGAACATCTGGCAGGACGTGGACTTCACCTACTACACCACCAAGGACACGCTCAACGCCTACCTCTATCCCGGCGCGACGCTGGTGGGCACGGTGCCGGGCTTTCCGTTGATCGACAACGCCAAGCTCACCGATGGCCTGGTGCCCAGGCTGGCCAATAACGACAAGGCCTATCGCAACGCCGACTTCAGCAGCGACTACAAGTACGTCGAGGACATTGCCGATGCCTACGTCTCGGCCCAGTACGCCTGGGACCGGGCGCTGCTGCTCGGCGGCCTGCGTTACGACCACACGCGGTTCGATGCCTTCAGCCCGTACAGCGATGACGGCGGCACCACGTACACGGCCGATTTCAGGAAATCCAAGGGCGGCTACAGCAACCTGCTGCCGTCGTTGAACGCGCTGTTCAAGCTCGGCGAGCGCCAGCGTCTGCGCTTCTCGGTCAGCCAGACCCTGGGCCGGCCCACGCCGGGCAATGTCGCCCAGGCCAGCAGCACCAGCTGCGCCGAGGACGAGGACGGCGGCGGCTACTGCACGATCAGGCGCGGCAATCCCCAGCTGCATCCTCGCAAGTCGACCAATCTGGACCTGGCCTGGGACCTGTACTTCAACGGCAACAACGGCATCGTCTCGCTGGCGCTGTTCGACAAGACGATCAAGGACGACATCTACACCCTGACCACCTACCAGGTCCTCGACGATGTCACCTACAAGGTGACCCAGCCGATGAACACCGACGAGTCGACGCTGCACGGCGCCGAACTGGCGCTCGCCAACCGCTCACTGCGCTGGGGCGATCAGCGCTTAGACCTGTACTTCAACGCGACGAGGCTGTTCGGCAAGACCGAATACGTCACCAGCGATGGCCAGCCGCGTGCGCTGGACCGCCTGCTCTACCAGCCGGACTGGTCGCTCAACGGCTCGGCGATCTGGCGCATGCCCTGGCACAACGCGCAGCTGCGCGTGTCGGGCAACTACCGCTCCAAGATGCTGGTGGACTTCGGCGATACGACCTGGCTCGATTCGTATTACGACCCCTACATGACCTTCAACCTGGGCTTCAGCCACCGGGTCTCCAAGCACGTCTCGTTCAAGTACGAGGCCAAGAACCTCTTCAATACCCAGCCCACCTACAGCATGGGCCCGGGCGGCAGGTACCGCACCGAGATCGACGACTACGGGCGCTTCTTCTACTTCCACATCATCTATCAGTGAGGCCAACATGCCGGGTATCGATCGTCGCCGCTTTCTTCAGCTCTCCGGCCTGTCGGCGCTCGGCGCCTGGATGGGCACCGCCTCGGTGCTGGCCGCCGAGCAGGACGCCGCCGGCCTGAGCCTGCGCAACCTGCTCAAGTCGCCGAAGTTCGACACCACGCCCTTCACCGTGGGCGTGGCCTCGGGCGACCCGGCCCCCGATGGCATGGTGCTGTGGACGCGCCTGGCGACCGCGCCGCTGGAATACGGCGGCGGCATGCCGACCCGGCCGATGGTGGTGGGCTGGGAGCTGGCCGAGGACGAGGGCTTCCGCAGGATCCTGCGCAGCGGAACGACGCTGGCGCATCCCGAACTGGGGCATGCGGTGCACGTCGAGCTGGAAGGCCTCGCGCCGGCGCGGCCCTACTGGTACCGCTTCAACATCGCCGGCTACACCAGCGCGGTCGGCCGCACCGCCACGCTGCCGGCGGCCGACGCGGATCTTGCGCGCGTGCGCTTCGCCGTGGCCGGCTGCCAGCAGTACGAGGAAGGCCACTACACCGCCTGGCGCCACATCGCCGACGAGCCGCTGGACTTCGTCTTCCACTACGGCGACTACATCTACGAAGGCGCGACCAATACCACCGCCAGCCGCAAGGTCAACGGCCGGCCCTTCACCAACCTGCGCAACCACGTCGGTCCCGAGCTCTACACGCTGGACGATTACCGCCGCCGCTATGCGCAGTACAAGACCGATCAGGATCTGCAGGCCGCGCATGCGGCGGCGCCGTGGTTCGTGACCTTCGACGATCACGAGATCGACAACAACTGGGCCAGTGTCGACGACCAGGACGGCACGCCGAGCGAGCTGTTCCTGCTGCGGCGTGCGCAGGGTTTCCAGGCCTATTACGAGAACATGCCGCTGCGCCGCAGCGCGTTCCCGCGCGACGGGCACCTGCAGCTGTACCGGCGCGCGCGCTGGGGCCGGCTGCTGGACGTGCACTTCCTCGACACCCGGCAGTACCGCAGCAAACAGCCGGCCGACATGGCCGACCGCGCCGTGGTCGAGTCCCCGCAGCGCACGATCACGGGCCAGGCACAGGAACGTTGGCTGTTCGACGGGCTGGCCGACCCGGCGCCGCGCTGGCAGGTGATCGCCCACCAGGTGGCGCTGGGCGACTACACGCTCGAGAAGAAAGGCCAGCTGGTGAAATCCGACGACCAGTGGTCCGGCTATCTGTCCAGCCGCCGCCGGCTGCTGGGCCATATCGACCAGGCCGGACATCGCAACGTGGTCACCGTCTGCGGCGATGCGCACCGCCATTACGCCAGCGATCTGGTGCAGGACAACGCCGAATCCGGCGTGATCTCCAGCGAGTTCCTGGCCACCTCCATCACCTCCGGCTCCGATGGCCTGGGCGTGGACCAGGAGGCGCGCGACACGCTGGCCCACAACCCGCACCTGAAGGTCACCACCGACAAGCGCGGCTATGTGCTGTGCACCGTCGAGCGCGACGCCTGCGTGGGCGACCTGAAGACGGTGGACCGCGTCATGGTGCCGGGCGCGAAGCTGGAACGCTTCGCGCGCCTGGCGATCGAACACGGCAAGCCCGGCCTGCAGCCGGCCTGAGCCGGCGGCGTGGCCTCAGCGCGGGTGGTGGAAATCCGCCCGGTGGTCGTTGCCGATGCGCGGTCGCGAGGGCGACAGCGCGCCCGGCGCATCGAAGTCGCGCGCATGCAACGGGTTGACCTCGAACAGGTTGGCCAGGCGCAGGCCGGCCTCTTCGCTGAGCAGCAGCGCCAGTTCGAACTGCTCGGCCACGAACGGCAGCAGCACGGCCGCGCCGGAAGGATCGCGTTCGACCTGCTGGTCGAACCGCCGTTGCAGCGAGGCGATGCCCTGCAGGGTCAGCACCAGATCCTGCAGCAGCGCCCCACTCTCGCCCAGGCGATGCAACTCGGGAATCAGCTGGCGCAGCGCTTCGGGCACCGCCGCGGCCTGGCGACCCGAGGCGCCGAGCAGGGCGGCATCGGCGCCGACCGCGCGCAGGCCGAGCGCGGCGGTCAGGCCGGCGGTGATCTCATCGCAGGCCGCGCCGGCCAGCAGGGCCAGGCTGCGCGCCTTGAGGCGTTCGGCCTCGCGCTCGGCGCGCTGCCGTGCGCGCTGTTCGCGCCGTACCACCAGCAGCACGCCGACGATCGCGGCGATCGACAGCAGCGCCTGCACCCACGCCGCCCAGACCTGCGGCGGCCAGGTCTGGCAGCCCAGCCCCATGCACGCATCCATGGCATTCCCCCTGTTTCAAGGGGGCCAGCATGCAGGCCTGGCCGGTCACGGACAATGTGCCCGAGGGCTCCCGAAGGACGACGGCGTCACAGTTTCGACGCCTCGTCCGGCCGCTGGATTCAGCGCGCAGGCGTCAGCCCGAATCCCGCGCCCACCGCCAGGGTGTCGAAGCCGGGGAACGAGGTCGCCACGTTGGCGATGTCGCGCACCAGCACCTCGCCGGACGACAGCTGGCCGGCGATGCAGAAGGCCATGGCGATGCGATGGTCGCCGTGGCTCTCGATGGTGCCGCCGCCGATGGGGCCGCCGTGGATGGTCGCGCCATCGGGCGTCTCGTCCACCCGCACGCCCAGCGTGCGCAGGCCGGTGGCCATGGCCGCCAGACGATCGGATTCCTTGACGCGCAGTTCGGCCGCGCCGCTGACGATGGTCTGGCCCTGCGCGGCGGCCGCGGCCACGAACAGCGCCGGGAACTCGTCGATCATGTCCGGCACCACGCTTTCTGGAATGCGCGCGCCCTTCAGCGCGGCGTAGCGCACGCGCAGGTCGGCGACCGGCTCGCCGCCGTGCTCGCGCGCGTCGTGCACCTCGATGTCGGCGCCCATCAGGCGCAGCGCCTCGAGCAGGCCGGTGCGGCGCGGATTGAGGCCCACCGCCTTCAGCGTCACATCCGAACCTGGGATGATGCTGGCCGCGACCAGGAAGAACGCCGCCGAGGAAAAGTCGGCCGGCACCGCGATATCGGTCGCACGCAGGCGCTGGCCGCCGCGCAGGCGCGCGTAGCCCGGCGAGAAGTCGATGTCCACGCCGAAGGCCGAGAGCATGCGTTCGGTGTAGTCGCGCGTGGGATGCGGCTCGCGCACGGTGGTGTCGCCGTCGGCGTACAGGCCGGCCAGCAGCAGGCAGGACTTGATCTGCGCGCTGGCCACCGGCGAGGCGTAGTCGATCCCGTGCAGCGCCTGGCCACCGTGGATGCGCAGCGGCGGCGTGCCGTCCTCGCGCGTCTCGATGCTGGCGCCCATCTGCGCCAGCGGAGCGGTGACGCGGCGCATCGGCCGCCCTGGACAGCGACTCATCGCCGATGAGCACGCTGTCGAAGGGCTGCGCGGCCAGCAGGCCGGCAAGCAGGCGCATGCCGGTGCCGGCATTGCCGCAGTCCAGCTCGGCGGTCGGCGCCTGTAGTCCATCCACGCCCACGCCGTGCACGATGCGCGTGGACGGCGACGGCGTCTCGATGCGCACGCCCAGGCGTTCGAAGATCGCCGCCGTCGCGCGCGTGTCCTCGCCTTCCAGGAAGCCTTCCACGCGCGAGGTGCCGTCGGCCAGCGCGGCGAACATCACCGCCCGGTGCGAGACCGACTTGTCACCAGGGATGGCCAGCCCGCCATGCAGCGCCGAGCCAGGTTGAGCGATCCAGGATTGCGAGGTCATCGTCTTGTCCAGTCCAGCGGCCCACGCCGCGTTGTGCTTCAAAGTCTTGCTGCTTGTTTCGCCGCAGCTACCACTAAAACTGCCGCTGTTGCTGTTGCTGTTGCTGTTGCTGTTGCTGTTGCTGTTGCTGTTGCTGTTGTTGCTGTTGCTGTTGCTGTTGCTGCTCCCGCTTTGCCCCCTCATCCGCAGCGGCGCCACCAGCGGGCAAACCCCGCAGGGGCGACGCACATGGATGTGCGTCGTTCCCGGTCGCGGCAGGATGCCGCGTCCGGGAATTCCGCTGGTGGCGCGGACCCTGCGCGCAGCGCAGGGCGCGAGGACGAGCGTGTTTTCTTTTGGTTACTTTTCTTTGCACGAGCAAAGAAAAGTAACTCGTGCCTCGAAGAGGTACGAAAGCTTTTGCCTCAAGCCGCAACCGGCATCACGGCACCGCCACCGGATACGAACCCAGCACCTTGATCTGCGCCGAATGCGCCTCCAGCTCGGCCAGCGCCTGCTTCATCGCCTCGTCCTCCACGTGCCCGGCCAGGTCGATGAAGAAGCCGTATTCCCACTTGGCGTGGTGGCTGGGCCGCGACTCGATGCGGTTCATGCTGATGCCATGACGCGCGAACGGGCTGAGCACGTCGAACAGCGCACCCGGCTTGTCGTGGATGAACACCAGCACCGAGGTGCGGTCGTGACCGGACGGCGGGAAGATCCTGCGGCCCACCACCAGGAAGCGCGTGGTGTTGTCCTTGTCGTCCTGGATCGGGCTCATCACGACCTTCTTCAGGCCATAGGCGTGCACCGCGCTCTCGCCGCCGATCGCCGCCGCATCGTCCGCGTTGCGCGCGCGCCGCGCGCCCTCGGCATTGCTCGACACCGGCACCTTCTCGGCCTTGGGCAGGTTGGAGCGCAGCCAGCCGGCGGTCTGCATGAACGACTGCGGATGCGCGTAGATGCGCTCGATGTCGGCGATGCGCCCGCTGCGCGACATCAGGAACTGCTGTACGCGCAGCTCGACCTCGCCGCAGATCTTCAGGTCGGAGGTCAGGAACATGTCCAGCGTGATCTGGATCGTGCCCTGCCCGGAGTTCTCCACCGGCACCACGCCGAAGTCGGCGCTGCCGCTTTCCACTTCCTGGAAGACTTCCTCGATGCTGGCCATGGGCAGCCCCAGGGCCGAGCGGCCGAAGTGCTTGAGCACGGCCTGCTGGCTGAAGGTGCCTTCCGGGCCCAGGTAGCCGATCTTCAGCGGCTCCTGCAGCGCCAGGCTGGAGGACATGATCTCGCGGAACACGTGCACCAACACTTCGTCGGACAGCGGTCCCTGGTTGCGGTCCACCACCATGCGCAGCACCTGCGCCTCGCGCTCGGGTCGGTAATAGTCCACCGCGGCGGCGAGCTTGCCCTTGGCCTTGCCGACCTGCAGCGAATAGCCGGCGCGCTCGGCGATCAGCGCCTGGATCTCGCGGTCGATATGGTCGATGCGCGCCCGCACCTGCGCCAGGTCGAACTCGGGCTCGGCCGGCGAGGCGCTGGCGTCCTTGGCGGATGCCTTGGCCACCTTGGCCGGCTTGCCGGGCTTGGCCGCCTTGGCCGGCGACTTGCTCGGCGCGCTTGCGGGTTTGGGGGTTTTCTTGGTCATTCGAGGTCATCCGTAAAGCGGAATTTGGCGGCTTCTCTGTGGGAGCCGCCACGGCGGCGATGGGGCTTCACCGGTAAAGCTCCATCGCCGCCATGATGGCTCCCACCAGGCCGGCGCCCACAACAGCCAAGCGCGGTGGCTCAGCCATTGCGCCGCTGGAAGTCGTGCATGAAGTCCACCAGCACCTGGGCGCTGGCCACCGGCAAGGCGTTGTACAGCGAAGCGCGCAGGCCGCCGACCGCCTTGTGTCCCTTCAGGCCGATCAGCCCGGCGGCCTTGGATTCGGCCACGAAGCGCGCGGTCAGCGCCTCGTCGGCCAGGAAGAAGGGGATGTTCATGCGCGAGCGCGCCGCCGGATGCACGGTGTTGCGGTAGAAGCCGCCGGAGGCATCGATGGCGCCATACACCAGCTGCGACTTGGCCGCGCTGCGCCGCGCGAACTCTTCCACGCCGCCCTGGTCCAGCATCCAGCGGAACATCAGCCCGGCCAGGTACCAGTTCCAGGTCGGCGGCGTGTTGAGCATCGAGTCGCGCGCCAGATGCGAGGCGTAGTTGAAGATGTCCGCGCGCGGCTGTCCGGCGCGCTCGAACAGGTCGCGGCGCACGATCACCACCGCCACGCCCACCGGCCCGAGGTTCTTCTGCGCGCCGGCATAGATCACGCCATAGCGCGAGACATCGATCGGCTCGGAGGCGATCGAGGAGGAGAAGTCGGCGAACAACGGCACCTGCCCCACCTCGGGCGTGTGCCGGAACTCCACGCCATGGATGGTCTCGTTGGCGGTGATGTGCACATAGGCCGCATCGGGCGAGAGCCGCCAGTCCGCGCGCGGCGGGATATCGGTGAAGCCCTCGGCCTCGCTGCTGGCGGCCACGTGCACGCCGACGTAGTCCTTGACCTGCTTGATCGCGGTCTTGCTCCAGTGCCCGGTGACCACGTAGTCCACCGTCTGGCCGGGGCTGGCGAAGTTCAGCGCCAGCAGCGCCTGCTGGGTGGTGGCGCCGCCGGGCAGGAACAGCACGCCGTAGTCGTCGGGAATGGTCAGCAGCGTGCGCAGATCGGCCTCGGCGCGTGCGGCGACCTCCATGAATTCGGCGCTGCGGTGGCTGATCTCCACGATCGAGGCGCCCACGCCGTTCCATTCCAGCATTTCGGACTGCGCGTGGCGCAGGACGGCTTCGGGCAGCGCCGCGGGGCCGGCGCTGAAGTTGTGGACGCGGGACATGGCGGCCTCGATCAGGGGGCACATAGTATGCCGCAGGCTGAATCGACCCACGGCCGCCTTTGCATCCGTCCTGCCGCGATCCGCGTAAGGTGGTTGCAGGCGAATCCATCGCCCGGCGCAAACGCGTGCAACGGCAGGAATTTTTCGCCTGCTGGCGCGTCCCATTGGTTGCCCATGTGACTTTTCGCAGGAGATGCACCGTGTCCCTACGCGACGCCCTCACCCTCAAGGATCACCAGGTCACCGACGAGGCCGTCTACCGCGGCCGTCGCGACCTGTTCAAGCTGGCCGCCGCGCTGCCGGCGCTGGCCCTGGCCGGCTGCGCCGACGCCGATCCGCCCGATGCGCCCAAGACCGTCGTCACGCCCGAGCAGGCCAAGGCCGGCTTCCGCACCAGCGAGACGCTGACCCGCTACGAGGACGTGACCAGCTACAACAACTTCTACGAGTTCGGCACCGGCAAGACCGACCCGTCGAGCGCGCCCAAGACGCTGCGCACTTCGCCGTGGTCGGTCAAGGTCTCCGGCGAGTGCGAGAAGCCCGGCACGCTGGCGCTGGAGGACCTGCTCAAGTCCGCGCCGAGCGAGGAGCGCATCTACCGCCTGCGCTGCGTGGAGGGCTGGTCGATGGTGATCCCGTGGGACGGCATCCCGCTGGCCGCGGTGCTCAAGCGCTTCGCGCCCACGGCCAAGGCCAAGTACGTGGCCTTCACCACCCTGGCTGACCCGCGCCAGATGCCGGGCATCGCCTACCGCTCGATCGACTGGCCCTACCGCGAGGGCCTGCGCATGGACGAGGCGATGCATCCGCTGACCTTCCTGGCCACCGGCGTCTACGGCAAGCCGCTGCCGCAGCAGAACGGCGCGCCGCTGCGGCTGGTGGTGCCGTGGAAGTACGGCTTCAAGAGCATCAAGTCGATCGTGGAGATCCGCTTCGTCGAGAAGATGCCACCGACCGCCTGGAACGACCTGCAGCCCAACGAGTACGGCTTCTTCTCCAACGTCAATCCGGACGTGGACCACCCGCGCTGGAGCCAGAAGACCGAACGCCGCATCGCCGGCAACGCCAGCAAGCTGTTCGCCGAGCGCATCCCTACCCGCCCCTTCAATGGCTATGCCGATCAGGTCGCTTCGATGTATGCGGGGATGGATTTGCGGAAGTGGTTTTGAGCGGGATTCGGGATTCGGGATTCGGGATTCGGGATTCGGGATTCGGGATTCGGGAATCGGGAATCGGGAATCGGGAATCGGGAATCGGGAATCGGGAATCGGGAATCGGGAGAAGCTAGGGGCATGAGCAGAAGTTGCAAGAAAAACCAGTGATCACGGCAGAGAACCACGTACCAAGCGACGCCAGTGCGAGCCGCATGACCCGCCCCCTCCCTTGCGCGCAGCGCAGGGGAGCTCGAAGTCGCGTTAGCGACTGAGGGGGAGGGGTGCTTTTCGCGATTAGCCCGAGAGGGAAGCAACAACAGCAACAGCAACAGCCAACCCCTCCCCAGCCCTCCCCTGCGCTACGCGCAAGGGAGGGGGCAGAAGCAGAGCACTGACGCAGACGCTTTCATCCCGAATCCCGAATCCCGAATCCCGAATCCCGAATCCCCAATCCCGAATCCCGAATCCCGAATCCCGAATCCCGAATCCCGAATCCCCAATCCCCAATCCCCAATCCCCAATCCCCAATCCCCAATCCCCAAAAAATGAAGCCCCTCACCCTCGCCAAGCTCGTCGTCCACCTGCTCTGCCTGGCGCCGCTGGCGCTGCTGGGCTGGCGCTTCTGGGACGTGTGGCGCAACGGCAGCGATGCGCTGGGCGCCGATCCGATCGCGCAGATCGAGCACTTCACCGGGCTGTGGGCGCTACGCTTTCTGATCTTCACCCTGGCCATCACCCCGCTGCGCCAGCTCACCGGCCAGGCGGTGCTGCTGCGCTTCCGCCGCATGCTGGGGCTGTACGCCTTCGCCTATGCCACGGTGCACCTGGCCGCCTATCTGGGCCTGGACCTGGGCGGCTACTGGACCCAGATCTTCGCCGAGATCGTTAAGCGGCCCTACATCACCGTGGGCTTCGCCGCGTGGCTGCTGCTGGTGCCGCTGGCGATCACCTCCACCCAGGGCTGGATGCGCCGGCTCAAGCGGCGCTGGGGCCAGTTGCACAAGGCCATCTACGCCATCGGCGTGCTGGCGGTGCTGCACTTCTGGTGGCTGGTGAAGTCCGACATCCGCGAGCCGGCGCTCTACGCCGGTCTGCTGGCCCTGCTGCTGGGCTGGCGCGCCTGGAAGGCGATCAGGCGGGCGCGAACAGCAACAGCAGCGCCAGCACGCCGGCCAGCACCGCCGCGGCCAGCAGCAGCCACGGCCAGCGCTTCAGCGAAGCCCGTGGCGCCACCGCCGGCGTCGGAGCGCTGACGGTCGTCTCGGAGGCCGCCGGGTCGGACGGATCGGGCTGGCTCCAGGGGATCTCCACCACGAAACGCGACTGCGGGTCGAAGGCAACCTGGTCGCCGGCGTTCAGCACGGCCTCGTGCACGGGCACGCCGTTGACCACGCTGGTCACCCCGCCCTGCAGATGACGCAGCAGCACGCCGCCGGAGACGCGGCCCAGCACGGCGTGCAGGCCGGACAGGTGCGGCGCATCCAGCACGATATCGGCCTCGCGGCCGGCGCCGACGCTGCAGCCGCTGCCGATGGTGAAGGCGCGGCCGTGGTGACGCCCGCCGATACCGCGCAGGACCACGCGCGGATCCGGCTCGGCCTGGGCCATCGGCGCCGAGGAGGCCGGACGCGGCGCCTGGCCGCGTACCAGCACTTCCACGCCGTCGGCGTACACCGCATCGCCCGGACGCAGCATGGCCATGCGCCGCACCGGGCGGCCGTTGACATGGATGCCGCGCATGCCCGGCGGCACCTGCAGCCACAGGCCGCGCCTGTCCAGGCTGAACTGCACCAGCAGCGCGCCGGGCACCGCATCGCCCACGCCGATGGTGCCGCTGGCTTCGCGCACGATGCGGTGGATACCGGTGCCCAGGGCACGGTCGGCCGTCCGGCCTTGGGGAAAATGGAGACTGAGGTTCTGCACGCGGCCGGGAGACTAGCACGCAGGCCCGCGGGTTCGGGCTTCGCAAGGTCGGAGGCGGCACGCGCCTTCCACAGGCGATGCGCGGTTGGGCGACAATGCGCGCTTGTCCTTCGCCAGCCCAGCGCCATGTCCCGCATCGAACTGCAGCATCCCCACCACAAGTCGCCCGAGCAGACCCGCCAGGCCCTGGAAGAGGTGGCCGGCAAGCTGCACGCGCGCTTCGGGGTGAGCCATCACTGGGACGGCGACACGCTGGCGTTCAATGGATCCGGAGTGGACGGGCGCATTGCCATGCAGCCCGGCGCGCTGCACGTCACCGCCGAGCTGGGCTTCCTGCTGTCGGCGATGAAGGGGCCGATCGAGTCGGAGATCCGCCGGGTGCTGGGCGAGCGCTTCGCCTAAACGCCCTGGCCGGCCCATCTTCGACACGGCGCTCACCGGCCGCTGCGGACACTGCCAGGCATCGTCCCGACCGCATCGGAGTGATCCATGGCCACCAGGAAAACCGAGCGCCAGCGCCCGTCCGACTTCGAACCCTCGCTGCATGAGCAGGCCGAGCGCCTGCAGGCGTCGCTGGGCGAATCGGCCCAGCAGATCTGGCTGGCCGGGCTGGGCGCCTTCAGCCGCGCCCAGGCCGAGGGCAGCAAGCTGTTCGACACGCTGGTGCGCGAAGGCAGCAAGGTCGAGGCCCGCACCCGCGACGCGCGCGCCGGCCTGGCCGACGGCGTGGAGGAAGTGCGCAGCCGGGCCGGCGAGACGTTGGGACGCGTGGACCAGGTCTTCCGTGCCCGCGTCGGCGAGGCGCTGAAGGCGCTCGAGGTGCCGACCCGGCGCGAGCTGGGCGCGCTGGCCGACCGCATCGACGCGCTCAACCAGAAGCTGCGCGCGCACAACGAGCGGCCCACCGCCGGTGCGCGGGCGCGCAGGGCGGCGGCCCGTTCCACCCCGCCCGGCCCCGCGCCGGTCACGCCCCAGGCCACCGAGGATCGGCCGGTGCGCAAGCCGCGCGCCGCGCCTCGACCGGCGCCCGCGGACCCTGCCGCTCCTGGCGACGTGACCGACTAAATCGCCCGTACCCTCCGATGTGCTGCTTGCCCGCAAGCCCGTCATCCTCTTGGCCGACGTGTGCCAAGCACGGACTGGTCGCCAGCACGGTTGCCCGTAGAATGCCCCACCTGTTTCAGCGGATGTACGCCTCATGCCGTTCTGGTTGATCGGGACCCTCGTGGCCCTGCTGGTGGGCGTGGTCGCCACCGCCTACCTGTGGCTGGTCCGCCGCCGCCTCGACGAAACCCAGGCCGGCCTGCAGGCGCTGGCGGCGATGCGCTGGCGCGACTTCTCGCGCCTGGTGCTCTCGGCGCTGCAGCTGCGCGGCCTGGAGCGTCTGTCCTTCGAGCCCGAGGATGTGCGCAACCAGCACCCGAGCCTGCTGCTGGGCGATGCCGAGGGCAAGCACTGGCTGCTGAGCTGCAAGCACGGCACCGCCTATCGCATCGGCTCGGTGGCGATCGACGAACTGGCCTCCGAGGCGCGCCTGCGCGGCGCCCAGCACAGCATCCTGGCCACCCAGGGCCTGGTCGACGCCGGCGGTCATGAGAAGGCGCAGCGCTCCAATGTCGAGATCCTGGACGGCGCCAGGCTGTGGGCCGAGGTCAAGCCGATGGTGGACAGCGCGACCGTCCAGGGCATCAGCGGCCAGGCCAACCTGCGCGCGCGCCGCCGCATCGGGCTGAGCTGGATTGCCGCGCTGCTGCTCGGCGTGCTGGTCAGCGGGCTGCCTGCCCTGCTCGATTCCGACTCGACGCCCGAGACTCTCGCACCTGCGCCCGTTCCCGCTCCGGCGCATTCGCCAGCCCCGGCGCCTGCTGTCAGCACCCCGAGCCAGACACCGGAACCGCCGACCGACGCCGAGCTGGCCCGCCAGCGCGGCGAGGTCGCCAAGGCCCTGGCCAAGGCCGGTGGCCTGCGACAGCCGGCCTGGATCTCCGGCTCGACGCTGTCGGTGGACATGCTGGCCGACGAGGCCATGGTGATGCCGACGGTCTGCGCCGAACTGGCCAAGTACCCGGACCTGGCGCTCTCGCGCATCCAGCTCAACCCGCGCCCCGACAGCGACGAACGCGTGCGCTGGCGGCAGTGCGAAGCCACGATGAGCGCGCCTACTCCGGCACCGGCACCGGCACGTTAAGCGGCGCCCGCGCCGCGCTCCTGGACAACAGCACCGGTCGTCATTCCGAACGATCGTCATTCCCGCGCAGGCGGGAATCCAGTGGCTTTCCCAGGGAACGTCGAAGACCCTCTGTTCCCGCCTAAGTAGGACCTTTGTGGTCCTTCGACCTGTTTGAAGCGCGAAGGGGCATTTCCGTTGCTTTGGCGCGGTGCATGAGCAACAGCAGCAGCAACGGCAAAAGCTCACCCCTCCCCAACCCTCCCCTTCGCCTTCGGCGAAAGGGAGGGGGCTGGATTGCGTCTTAGGATCGCCTGAGCTGCAGTCTGATCCTCCGCCGCGCCCCCACGCTCGTCATTCCCGCATACGCGGGGAGTGCTTTTCGGCAGACGCATGTCTGACTATCCAAGGACTTGCACACCTGGCGTCCCAGATGCAGGACGCCTGCCTTCGCTCGCCATGCACGCCCGCTCAGCGCCCGCCAGGCGAGAACCGCGCCACCAGGTCGTAGGAGTCGCCCAGGAAGACCTGGGTCACGCAGGTCACCGGCTGCTCGCCGCGCCAGGTGCGGCGCTCGATCACCAGGCAGGCGGTGCCGGTGGGCACCTGCAGCAGGCGCGCGCGGGCGGCATCCACGCCGATGGCGCTGATGCGGTGCTCGGCGCGGGTCCAGCTGACGTGCTGCAGCAGCCAGCTGCCCGGGGCGGTCTGCGAGAAGTCCACGTCCACCGCCTGCGGCGCGGCGGCCGGGTTGATCAGGCGGTCCTCCAGCGCCAGCGGTCGGTCGTCGGCCAGGTGCAGGCACTGCAGCGCGAGCACGCGTGCCTCGCCGGCCAGCTCGGCCTCGCGCGCGTCGCCGCGGCGCGGCCTGCGCAGCTGCCGGGCCAGCAGCTGGAACTGGTAGCGGTGGCCGCGTGCGGCGATCTCGAACGGGATGTCCGGGATGTCCAGCGCCACCTGTTCGATATGCGGATGCGGGCGCGCGACGAACGAGCCGGCGCGGCGGCGGCGCTCGATCATGCCGGCGTCGGCCAGCAGGCTCAGCACCTTGCTCACGGTCATGCGCGCGCAGCCGTACTGCGCCATCAGCGCGTGCTCGGAGGGGATGCGGTGGCCCGGAGGCCATTGCCCGCTGTGGATGCGGCCCTCGATGTCGTCGCGGATGCGCTGGTGCAGCGAACGCGCCGGCGCGGGCGAGGCCTGCGGATCGCTCATGCGCGCAGGATCCGGTACAGCGCCGCGGCGTAGCGATCGGCCACCGCCGCGGCGTCGACGTGGCGGCCGTCGCGCACGACCAGCCGGCCCTGACGCCAGACCTGGCGCACCGCGCCGCGGCGGGCGGCGAACAGCCAGCTGTCCAGCCAGGCATCGCCCTGGCGCGCGCGCAGCGCCGGATGGTCGGAATCCAGCTCCACCAGGTCCGCGGTGGCGCCGACCCGCAGGCCGGCCTCCACGCCCAGCGCCTGCGCGGCGCCGTGCAGGGCCTGCTCGAACAGCCAGCGCCCGCTGGACACGCCCTGCCCCTGCGCCAGCACGTTGCGCCCGCGCGCGACCAGGCGCTGGCCGTATTCGAGCAGGCGCAGCTCCTCGGCCGCATCGATCAGCACATTGGAATCCGAGCCCACGCCGAAGCGGCCGCCGGCGCGGGCGAAGTCGCGCATCGGGAACAGGCCGTCGCCCAGGTTGGCCTCGGTGATCGGGCACAGGCCGACCACGGCGCCGGCCTTGACCATGCCCTGCACTTCGTCCGCTTCGACGTGGGTGGCGTGCACCAGACACCAGCGCGCGTCCACCGGCGCGTGATCCAGCAGCCACCGCACCGGGCGCTGGCCCGACCAGGCCAGGCAGGCCTCCACCTCGCGCGTCTGTTCGGCGATATGCAGATGCACCGGGCCGCGGGTCAGCGGCAGCAGCGCGGTCAGCTCCTCGGGCGTGACCGCGCGCAGGCTGTGCGGGGCCAGGCCGAGCACGGCATCGCCCAGCGGCGCGATCGCCGTGGCGCTGGCCTCCAGCAGGCGGGCGAACCCGTCCACGTCATGGATCAGCCGCGCCTGCGCGGGACTGGGCGGCGCGCCGCCGAAGTCGGCATGGGCATAGAACACCGGCAGCAGGGTCAGGCCGATGCCGCTGGCGTGCGCGGCCGCGGCGATGCGCGTGGCCATCTCGCCGGGATCGGCATAGGGCCGCCCCTCGGGGCCGTGGTGCAGGTAGTGGAATTCGCCCACGCGGGTGAAGCCGGCCTCCAGCATCTCCACATAGGCCTGCTCGGCGATGGCCTGCAGGCTGTCCGGGTCCAGCCGCTGCACGAAGCGGTACATCAGTTCGCGCCAGCTCCAGAAGCTGTCGCCGGCCGCGCCACCGACTTCCGTCAGGCCCGCCATGCCGCGCTGGAAGGCGTGGCTGTGCAGGTTGCCCAGGCCAGGCACGGCCACGCCCAGGCGCACATCGCCGGGCTGCGCGGCGCTGCCCGCCTGCACCGAGGCGATGCGCCCGTCCTGCGTGCACACGCGCACCGCACGCGCCCAGCCCTCGTCCAGCAGGGCGTGATCGATCCAGAAGCAAGCGGCTGGCGCCATCGGGGTTCCTCGACTGGACAGGCTGCAAAGGCCGGTCTTATTGTATAGACAAATGCGCTCCTGACGAGATGCCATGCCCCTGCGCTGCGACACGCTCTGGCACCACGCCCACCTGGCCACGCTCGATGCCGACGACGGCACCCTGGGCGTGTTGCGGGACGGCTTGATCGCCGCACGCGAGGGCCGCATCGTGCATGTCGGCCCGGCCGATCAGGCGCCAGACTTCGACGCGGCCACGCGCATCGACTGCCAGGGCCGCTGGATCACGCCGGGCCTGATCGACTGCCACACCCATCTGGTCTATGCCGGCAACCGCGCCGGCGAGTTCGAGCAGCGCCTGGCCGGCGCCAGCTATGCCGACATCGCCCGCGCCGGCGGCGGCATCGTCTCCACCGTGCGCGCCACGCGCGCGGCCGATGACGACGCGCTGATCGCCGCCAGCCTGCCGCGCCTGGACGCGATGCTGGGCGAAGGGGTGACCACGCTGGAGATCAAGTCCGGCTACGGCCTGGACCTGGAGCATGAACGCAAGCAGCTGCGCGTGGCCCGGCGCCTGGGCGAACTGCGCCGGGTGGAGATCGTGCCGACCTTCCTGGGCGCGCACGCGGTGCCGCCCGGCGTCGAGGCGCAGGCCTATATCGATGAGGTCTGCGGGACGATGATCCCGGCGGTCGCGGCGCAGGACCTGGCCGAGGCGGTGGACGTGTTCTGCGAGGACATCGCCTTCTCGCCGGCGCAGGCGCGGCAGGTGTTCGAGGCCGCGCGCGCGCATGGCCTGAAGCTTAAGATCCACGCCGAGCAGCTCAGCAACCAGCACGGCGCCGCGCTGGCCGCGCAGTACGGCGCGCTCTCGGCCGACCATATCGAGCATCTGGACGCCGACGGCGTCGCCGCGATGGCCGCAGCCGGCACCGTGGCCGTGCTGCTGCCGGGCGCGTTCTATTTCACCCGCGACACGCTGGTGCCGCCGATCGAGGCGCTGCGCGCGGCCGGCGTGCCGCTGGCGCTGGCCACCGACTGCAATCCCGGTACCAGTCCGCTGACCAGCCCGCTGCTGGCGATGAACCTGGCCGCCACGCTGTTCCGCATGACCGTGGACGAATGCATCGCCGGCTTCACCCGGCACGCCGCGCGGGCGCTGGGGCGACAGGACCGGCTGGGCCGGCTGCGCGCGGGCTTGGACTGCGACCTGGCGATCTGGGACATCGACGCGCCGGCCGACCTGGTCTACCGCATGGGCTTCAACCCGCTGCATGCGCGCGTGTGGCGCGGGCAGCCGGCATGAGGCCGTTTTTCGTACAACCCGAACGACCGGAGTATTCCGCGTGACCGACTCTCTTGTGCTGCGCCCCGGCGCGGTCAGCCTGGCGCAATGGCGCGCCGTCTATCGCGGCGCGGCCGTGCGGCTCGATCCCGCCTGCCACGACGCGGTCGCGCGCAGCGCGCAGACCGTGCAGGCCATCGTCGACACCGGCGCGCCGGTGTACGGCATCAACACCGGCTTCGGCAAGCTGGCCACGGTGCGCATCGCCGATGCGGACCTGGCCACGCTCCAGCGCAACATCGTGCTCTCGCACGCCGCCGGCGTCGGCGAGCCCATGCCCGCGCCGGTGGTGCGGCTGATGCTGGCGCTGAAGCTGGCGAGCCTGGCGCAGGGCGCCTCCGGCGTGCAGCCGGCCACGCTGGCGCTGCTGGAAGCCATGCTCCAGCGCGACGTGCTGCCGCTGGTGCCCTGCCAGGGCTCGGTCGGCGCCTCGGGCGACCTGGCGCCGCTGTCGCACATGGCCGCGGTGATGATCGGCACGGGCGAGGCGTTCTTCGAAGGCCAGCGCCTGCCGGCGAGCGATGCGCTGGCGCGGGCCGGCCTGGCGCCGTGCGTGCTGGGCGCCAAGGAGGGCCTGGCCCTGCTCAACGGCACCCAGTATTCGACCGCTTACGCGCTGGCGGGGCTGTTCGAGATCCAGACCGTGTTCCAGGCGGCGCTGGTCACAGGCGCCTTGTCCACCGAGGCGGCCAAGGGCTCGGACACGCCGTTCGACCCGCGCATCCACGCCCTGCGCGGCCAGCCCGGGCAGATCGCCGTGTCCGACGCGCTGCGCGTACTGATGGACGGCAGCGCCATCCGCGAATCGCACCGCGAGAACGACGTGCGCGTGCAGGACCCCTACTGCCTGCGCTGCCAGCCGCAGGTGATGGGCGCGGCGCTGGACGTGATGGGCGCGGCGGCGCGCACGCTGGAGATCGAGGCCAACGGTGTGTCCGACAACCCGCTGGTGTTCACCGACACCGGCGAGGCGCTCAGCGGCGGCAACTTCCACGCCGAGCCGGTGGCCTTCGCCGCCGACATGCTGGCCATGGCCGTGTGCGAGATCGGCTCGATCAGCGAGCGCCGCATCGCCATGCTGGTCGACCCGGCGCTGTCGGGGCTGCCGGCGTTCCTGACGCCGCGGCCGGGCCTCAACTCCGGCTTCATGATCCCGCAGGTCACCGCCGCGGCGCTGGTGTCGGAGAACAAGCAGCGCGCGATGCCGGCCAGCGTGGATTCCATCCCGACCTCGGCCAACCAGGAAGACCACGTCTCGATGGCCGCGCACGGCGCGCGCCGGCTGCTGGACATGGCGCGCAACGCCGCCAACGTGGTCGGCATCGAACTGCTCGCCGCCGCGCAGGGCTGCGATTTCCATGCGCCGCTGGCGTCCAGCGCCGCGCTGGAGTCGGTGCGGGCGCTGCTGCGGGCGCAGGTGCCGACGCTGCAGGAAGACCGCTATTTCCATCCGGACATGGTGGCCGCGACGGAGCTGGTGCGCGGTGGCGCGCTGGTCGAGGCCGTCGGGATGGAGGTATCCGGGCTGCCGGGCGTGGATGGGGCGGCGTGAGCGCGCTGCAGCGAGGTTTCGGCATGGCGCGCAAGTCGCTGGATCCCCGCGTTCGCGGGGATGACGCATTCAGGCTTTACGACGTGGCCGGAGGCGCAAACGCATGAGCAGTCTTCCCGGCTGGCTGGAACTTCATCGCGGCCAGGCGCCGCTGATCGTCAGCTTTCCGCATACCGGGACCGAGCTCCCGGCCGGGCTCGAAGGCAACTTCGTCTCGCCCTGGCTGGCGCGGCGCGATGCGGACTGGCATGTGCACCAGCTCTACGCCTTCGCTCGCGCGCTCGGCGCCACCACGCTGCGCACCGCGATCAGCCGCTCGGTGATCGACGTCAACCGCGACCCGTCCGGCGCCTCGCTGTATCCGGGCCAGAACACCACCGGCCTGTGCCCGACCACCACCTTCGACGACCAGCCGCTCTACCGGCAGGGGCTGGCGCCGGACGAGGCCGAGATCGCGCGCCGGCGGGAGACCTGGTTCGCGCCGTACCACGATGCACTGGCCGCCGAGATCGAACGCCTGCGTGCGCAGCACGGCTGCATCGTGGTCTACGACGCGCACTCGATCCGCTCGCGCATCCCGCACCTGTTCGACGGCGAGCTGCCGCAGTTCAACATCGGCAGCAACGACGATGCCGCCTGCGACGCGGCGCTGACCGACACGGTCGAGCGCGTCTGCGCCGCCAGCGGCCTGAGCCATGTGTGCAACGGCCGCTTCAAGGGCGGCTGGATCACGCGCCACCACGCCCGGCCGCGGCACGGCGTGCATGCGATCCAGATGGAGCTGGCCTGCCGCGGCTACATGGACGAGCCCGATCCGGTCACCCCCGAGAACTGGCCCACGCCGTTCTCGCAGGCCCGCGCGCAGGCCGTGCAGGACACGCTGCGCGAGGTGCTCGCCGCCTGCCTGGACTTCGCCGGCACCCATCCCCTCGCCCATCGCGCGCCCGCCGTGGGCGCACCGTCCCATCACCAGGACTCACCATGACCCGTCGCGATCCGTCCCGCCGCATCCAGGCCCCGACCGGCCCCTCGCTCACCGCCAAGAGCTGGCTGACCGAGGCCCCGCTGCGCATGCTGCAGAACAACCTGCATCCCGACGTGGCCGAGCGCCCGGAGGAACTGGTGGTCTACGGCGGCATCGGCCGCGCCGCGCGCGACTGGGAGAGCTTCGACACCATCGTCGAGACGCTCAAGCGCCTGGACGACGACCAGACCCTGCTGGTGCAGTCGGGCAAGCCGGTCGGCGTGTTCCGCACCCATGCCGATGCGCCGCGCGTGCTGATCGCCAACTCCAACCTGGTGCCGCGCTGGGCCAACTGGGACCACTTCAACGAGTTGGACAAGAAGGGCCTGGCCATGTACGGCCAGATGACCGCCGGCAGCTGGATCTACATCGGCGCCCAGGGCATTGTGCAGGGCACCTACGAGACCTTCGTGGAGATGGGCCGGCAGCACTACGGCGGCGACCTGTCCGGGCGCTGGCTGTTCACCGGTGGCCTGGGCGGCATGGGCGGCGCGCAGCCGCTGGCCGCGGTGATGGCCGGCGCTTCGTGCCTGGCGGTGGAATGCCGCAAGAGCAGCATCGACATGCGCCTGCGCACCGGCTATCTGGACACCTGGACCGACTCGCTGGACGAGGCGCTGCGCCTGATCGAGGATTCCTGTCAGGCCAGGAAGCCGCTGTCGGTCGGCCTGCTCGGCAACGTCGCCGACGTGCTGGCCGAACTGCTGGCACGCGGCATCAAGCCGGACCTGCTCACCGACCAGACCTCCGCCCACGACCCGGTCAACGGCTACCTGCCACAGGGCTGGAGCGTCGCGCAGTGGGACGAGAAGCGCGTGTCCGCACCCAAGGAAGTCGAACAGGCCGCGCGCGCCTCCATGGCCCACCACATCCGCGCCATGCTCGGCTTCCATGCCCTGGGCGTGCCGACCGTGGACTACGGCAACAACCTGCGGCAGATGGCGCTGGAGGAAGGCGTGGCCAACGCCTTCGACTTCCCCGGCTTCGTCCCCGCCTACATCCGCCCGCTGTTCTGTCGTGGCGTCGGCCCGTTCCGCTGGGCCGCGCTGAGCGGCGACCCGGAGGACATCGCCAGGACCGATGCCAAGGTCAAGGAGCTGATTCCCGACAATCCGCACCTGCACCGCTGGCTGGACATGGCCGCCGAGAAGATCAAGTTCCAGGGCCTGCCGGCGCGGATCTGTTGGGTCGGACTGGGCGATCGCGATCGCCTGGGGCTAGCCTTCAACGAGATGGTCGCCAAGGGCGAGCTCAAGGCGCCGGTGGTGATCGGCCGCGACCATCTGGACAGCGGCAGCGTGGCCTCGCCCAACCGCGAGACCGAGGCCATGGCCGACGGCTCGGACGCGGTCTCGGACTGGCCCTTGCTCAATGCCCTGCTCAACACCGCATCGGGCGCGACCTGGGTGTCGCTGCACCACGGCGGCGGCGTGGGCATGGGCTTCTCCCAGCACGCCGGCATGGTCATCGTCTGCGACGGCACCGACGCCGCGGCCAGGCGCATCGCCCGCGTGCTGTGGAACGACCCGGCCAGCGGCGTGATGCGCCATGCCGACGCCGGCTACGACATCGCAATCGACTGCGCGCGGGAGAAGGGCCTGGATCTGCCGGGGATTCTGGGGTGAGTGCTGAGGTGGGTTGGACGTAACGCGATGTCGTCGCTGCGCGCGGACGTCCATGGGTTCCCGCTTTCGCGGGAACGACGAGCTCAGGCCCCATTGGGCCGACCGTTATCGCGGCAACACTGTCGGCAGCCTGTCAGCCGCTATGGACTGCGGTCCGTGCGGCGACACCCGTCGCACGCGCACTGGGCTAACCTGCCCCACCGCCTTCCGCACCGCCGCATGTCCCCGTCCACCTCCCACACCTATCGCCTGGCCCTGCGGCCGACCGACGAACACACCACCTCGGCCGAGCTGATGCGCACCGCACAGCGCGTGCTGCTCTCGCTGGACGCGCGCGGGGTGTCGATCGTCCATCTGCGCCGCCCGCCGCTGCAGGACGCGCACGGGCTGTACGTCGAAGCCGTGGCCGCCGGCCCGGAGGACTGGTACCGCGACGTGGACGATGCCCTGCTAGCCGAAGGCCTGCGCAGCGAGCTGCAGCCCTGACGCCGCCGCAAACCGCCAGCGCCACCTGAAACGACAACGGCCCGGTCTTGCGACCGGGCCGTTGCATCTACACCGCGATGCGCAGGATCAGCGCTTGCTCACGCCCATTTCCTGCAGCAGGTTGTCGGCGTGTTCCAGGTGGTCCATGACCCACAGCATGTAGCGCACGTCGACCTGGATGGAGCGGTTGAGCCTGGGATTGAACAGCCAGTCGCCGCTCACCGATTCCCAGTTGCCGTCGAAGGCCAGGCCGACCAGCTGGCCGTTGCCGTCCAGCGCCGGCGAACCGGAGTTGCCGCCGGTGATGTCCAGGTCGGCCAGGAAGTCCACCGGCAGCGTGCCCTGCTTCTTCGAGGCATACGGACCGAAGTCCTTGGCCTTGATCGCGTCCAGTTCCGCCTTGGGGGCGTTGAACGGCACCTCGCCGGTGGCCTTCTCGACGATGCCCTCGGCGTGGGTGAACGGCGCGTAGCTCACCGCATCGCGCGGCGCCACGCCCTGCACGTTGCCGTAGGTGACGCGCAGCGAGCTGTTGGCATCCGGGTAGACCGGTAGCTTCTGCGAATCCTTCCAGGCGATCATCGCCTGCATGTAGCGCGGGCGCAGCTTGGACAGCACGCCATCGCGCGTGTCGGTCTCGTCCTCCAGGGTCTTCAGCTGCGGCAGCAGGGCCGCGGCCAGCTTGAGCATGCTGTCGTCCTGCGCGGCCAGCGTCTTGGCGTCGTCCTTGAAGTAGGCCAGGCGGGCCTGGCCGTCGCCCAGCTTGCTGCCGGCGTACAGCGCGGCCACCTTGGCCTTGATCGCCGCCTCGTCGCGCGCCCCGCCCAGCCAGGCGTCCAGCGCCGGCAGGCGCTGGGCCTGCGGCAGCTTGACGTAGCGCAGCAGCGCATAGGTCAGGAACTGCTGGTCCACGCCGGCGTCGTAGCGACGGTCCATCTGCTTGAGCGCGCCCTCGATGCGCGCCTCGTCGCGCTGCTGGTAGCCCGGCTCGCGCTCCATGTCCGGCTTGGCGCGCTCACCGGCCAGGCGGGTCAGGCGCAGGCCGGTGGAGAACAGCGCCGAGCGCTGCAGCAGGCTCAGGTCCAGGTCGCGCTCGCGCGTGGCGGCGGTGCCGGCCAGCACCTGCTTGAGCTGAGCGATGTCGCCGGCCAGGGCCTTGGCATCGCCGTCCTTGCGCGTGGCCAGCCAGGCGTCCAGCTGCGCCTCCTGCTGCTGCTTGACCGCCACCGCGTCGGCGCGGCGCAGGCCCTCGAGCTGGCCGCCGAAGTTCTTCAGGTAGTTGTTGAGGCCGGCCACCGTGTTGGCGTACTTCACCCCGACTTCCGGCTTGGCCTTGGACGCGGCATCGATGATGGCCAGGCTGTCCTGGTAGATCTTGATCTGGGTCGGGTACTGCCAGTCGATGGCCGCCTGCACCTCCTGCGCCAGGCGATAGCGGTTGGTGCGGCCCGGGTAGCCGACCACCATCACGTAGTCGCCCTCCTCCAGGCCCTGCGGATTGACCTTGAGCACGTGCTTGGGCTGATAGGGCACGTTGTCTTTGGAATACTCGGCGGACTTGCCGTCCTTGGACACGTAGGCGCGCAGGTAGCTGAAATCGCCGGTGTGGCGCGGCCACATCCAGTTGTCGATGTCGCCGCCGAACTTGCCGATCGACTCGGGCGGCGCGTAGACCAGGCGCACGTCCTTGATCTCCAGCTGGCGGATCAGCTGATAGCTGTAGCCGCCGTGGAAGGTGTAGACATCGCAGCGGTAGCCATCGCGCTCGCAGCCCTTGACCTGCGCCTTGATCGCCTGCTCGATCGCCTTGTAGCGATCCAGCGGCGCCATGTCGTCGCGCAGCCCGCCGGTGATCTCCTTGGTGACGTCGCGGATCTCCTCGGTGACGAACACGCGCATGTCGGGCGAACCTGGCAGTTCCTCGCCGACGCTCCTGGCCAGGAAGCCGTCCTCGATCAGGTTCTTCTGCGGCGTGGAGTTGTACTGCAGCGCGCCGTAGGCGCAGTGGTGGTTGGTGACCACCAGGCCCTGCGGGCTGACGAAGGAGGCCGTGCAGCCGCCCAGGCTGACGATGGCGCCCATCGGGTAACCGGTCAGGTCGGTCAGCGCGGCCGGATCGAGCTTGAGCCCGTGCGCCTTGAGATCGCCGGCGATCTTGGGCAGCTGGGCCGGCTGCCACATGCCTTCGACGGCCAGGGCGGAGGGAATGCAGGTGGCGGCGATGGCGGCCGACAGCAGGAGACGACGCATGGGAAACCTTTCCGAATTGTTATCTAGTAACACTAGCCTGCGCCGCACGCGAACCCATGTGCCGTTGGTCACTGCGGCGCCCGACATTCCTGTCAGGCAGGCCCCAGCGCCTGTGGCGGCCAAGTGCCCGAGGACACCGGACGCAGCGCCGCCGAGGTGCGGAACGCCTCGAAGGTCTGGGTGATCAGCGCCGGCTCCACGTCGCGGGTGATGAAGACCAGGCGCGAGCCGCGATCGTCATCTGGCCAGGCCGGCAGGGCCTGCGCCGGATGGAACAGCTGCTGGACCGCATGCACGACCAGCGGCCCCGCCTGCCCCTGCACGTGGACGATGCCCTTGATCCGCAGCAGGGCCGGGCCGAGCATGCCGACCAGCGTGTCCAGCCACAGGCCCAGCACCTGCTCGGCGATGGGCTCCTCGATGCGGAAGCAGAAGGCCTGCACGTGGTCGTCGTGGCGATTGGGGTCCGGCGCCGCGGCCTGCGCTTCGAGCTGGCGCATGCCCAGCTGGAAGGCGAAGGCCGGCGCGGCCGGCAGCGGCAGATAGGCCTCCTCGTTCAACCAGGCGACCACGTCCGGCTGCTTGCCCTGGACCGAGAACAGGCCCAGTCCCAGCAGCGCCGCCGCCGGCACCTGCCCGTGACGCGCGCGATGGCGCGGCGCGGCCGGATTGAGCCGGCGCAGGCGCTGCTCCAGCGCCGCGCGCGCCGCGTCCTCCACCAGATCGTCCTTGGTTAGCAGCAGCACATCGGCGATGACCACCTGGCGCACCGCTTCCTCGTGCCGGTCCAGGCTGGCCTGGGCGGTGGCCAGATCGACGGTGGTCACCACGCCGTCCAGCACATAGCGGCCGGCCACGTCGGGATGGCCCAGCAGCGTGTGCACGATCGGTACCGGATCGGCCAGGCCGGTGGTCTCGATGACCACGCGCCGGAACTGGCGCCGCCCCTGGCGCGCGAAGCGCCACGGCGCATCGCGCAGCACCTCCACCAGGTCGGTGCGCACGTTGCAGCACAGGCAGCCGCCGCCCAGCTCCAGCACGGTCTGCTCGCGGCTGTGGACCATCAGTAGATGGTCCAGCGCCATCTCGCCGAACTCGTTGACGATCACCAGCGCGTCGGCCAGCTCCGGCTGGCGCACCAGCTGGTTGAGCAGCGTGGTCTTGCCGCTGCCCAGGAAACCGGTCAGCAGCGTGACCGGGATCTGCTCCGGCTCGCGCACCGCGTTCATGCCGCCTGCTCCAGCGGCGCGCCAGCCCAGGCCACCGCGTCGTGCGCATGCAGGCTCTCGGCATGGGTGACCTGCACGCCGGGCCGCGCGTAGCGACCTTCCAGCGCCGCGAGGATGCGCCGTGCCGCATCCTCGACGAACATCAGGTTGGCGCCATTGGCGATGGCGAAGGCCTGCTCGTCTTCGCGCTTGACCGCCGTCTGCACCGGCGTGCCCAGCGCGGCTTCGACCCGGTCGATCAAGGCCAGCAGGCCAAAACCCGCCGCCTCGGCCGGCACGTCAATGGCCACCTGCGCCACGCTGCGCTGGCTGTGCGGCGTGGCCAGGCTGGCGTTGGCGCTCAGCCATCGGGTCACCTCCTGCGTGTCCACCGAGGCCCGAGCCTGGAAAGCGCGCAGGAAGGCATCGGCCACCACCGCCCGCGCCAGCGCCGCCGAGCACGGACAGGTGGACGAATACGTCACCGCGACCTGCACGCGCAGCGCCAGGCCACCGGCATCCAGCCTGGCCGCGATCCGCACCGGATAGGTCTTCCAGCCGGCCAGCCCGGGCGTGCGCAGCGCGGGCCGGCGCACGGGCAGCGCCAGGCCCAGCTGCACCCGCGCGCGGCGGCTGCCGCAGTCGGCATGGCTGTGGATCATGGCGCTGAGCAGGGCCTGCACCCGCGCCGGGCTCAGCGGCGCCTCCACGCCGAGGTGGTCCAGCTGACGATGCAGCCGCGACATGTGGATGCCCTTGGCGCGCGCGTCCGGCAGGTCGACCTGCGCGTCCACGCGCGCGTCGAGCAGGCGCTGGCAGCCCGGTTCGTCCAGCCGCAGCGGCAGGTCGATGCCGCCCATGCCGACCCAGGACAGCGGCGCCGGCTGGGACGGCGATTCATCGAGACAGACATCGGGCAACGGCAGCGACATGGGCCTTAAGAACGAAGAAGAAGGAAGGGGCACGCCGCGCGAAGCGACGTGTCGGCAGGACCTCAGTCCGCGGCCGGCCAGCCGGGGAAGGGATTGGGCCACTGCAGCCAGGCGTGGACGCCGCGCGCCATCTCCGCATCGGTCAGCAGGCAAGCGTCGAAGCGCGCGCACAGGGCGTCGCGGTCCATGTCCATGCCGATCAGCACCAGCTCCTGGCGCGCATCGCCGACGCCCTCGACCCAGTGCGCGCGGATCGTGCGCACATGGTCCGGATCGTCCGGCCAGCGCTCCGGCGGCACGGCCGCCCACCAGTAGCCGGCGGCCTTGTGCCGGGCCACCGCGCCGGCCTGCGACCACTCGCCGGCCAGGGTCGGATGGCTGGCCAGCCAGAAGTGGCCCTTCGAACGCAGCACGCCGGGCCATTCGCTGTTGACCCAGGCGTGGAAGCGCTGCGGGTGGAACGGCCGGCGCGCGCGGTAGACGAAGCTGTCGATGCCGTATTCCTCGCTCTCCGGCACGTGCTCGCCGCGCAGCTCCTTGAGCCAGCCCGGCGCGGTGGCGGCCTGGTCGAAGTCGAACAGGCCGGTGTCCAGCACGCGTTCCAGCGGGACCACGCCGAATTGCGCCGGCTCGATCCGCGCGCGCGGGTTGAGCCCGCGCAGGATCGCCATCAGCCGCTGGCGCTGCTCGGCATCGACCAGGTCGAGCTTGTTGAGCACGATCACATCGCAGAACTCGATCTGCTCCACCAGCAGGTCCACCACCGTGCGCGCGTCCTGTTCGCCCAGCGATTCGCCGCGGCGCTGCAGGCTGTCGCGCGAGCCGTAGTCGCGCAGGAAATTGAACGCGTCCACCACGGTGACCATCGTGTCCAGCCGCGCGACCTCGCCCAGGCTGCGGCCGTCGGCGCCTTCGAAGGTGAAGGTCTCGGCCACCGGCAGCGGCTCGGAGATGCCGGTGGATTCGATCACGAGCTGGTCGAAGCGGCCGGCGCGCGCCAGGCGGTCGACCTCGACCAGCAGGTCCTCGCGCAGCGTGCAGCAGATGCAGCCGTTGCTCATCTCCACCAGCTTCTCGTCGGTACGCGAGAGCTCGGCCCCACCCTGGCGGACCAGGTCGGCATCGACGTTGACCTCGGACATGTCGTTGACGATCACCGCCACGCGCCGGCCTTCGCGGTTGTTGAGGATGTGGTTGAGCAGGGTCGTCTTGCCGGCGCCGAGGAAGCCGGACAGCACGGTGACGGGCAGCTTGGGAGCGTGGGACTGGGGGGAGAGCGACATGGCGATGGCTTGGTGGGAAGCCCGGCGCGCCGCAGCGGCGTGCGCCCTTGGGCGAATGAGGAGGGGCTGAGACCGGACGGGGCCGGAAGTCGTTTTGTTACTTTATAACATTTTCGGCGAGGCGTTAAAATCCTGGAAGCGCATCGCGCAGGCAGCTGCGCCGCGGCTCAAAGCGCCCCGGGTCGTAAGTCGACTCCGCGGCCCAATGCGCCTGTCAACCTGATTGACTTAATTTAGGTTCACAGCAAAGATGCGCCCCGTCCGGCGCCGCTGACCCGTCGCCCTCCCCTGCCCGTCTCGCTCGACGGCGGCCTCAGCGCCGCCCGGGCGCAGGCGCACGCCCTGCTCTTTGCGATCCACATTCGATGACCCAGATCACGCTGCGCTCCCCCCGCCTTCCCCGCCTCCTCGCGCTCGCCGCCGCCACCTCCGGCCTGAGCGCGCTCCCCGCCCACGCCGAGGACGTCCCGCCCGACCAGGCCACCACGCTGGACACGGTGCGGGTCGCGGCGAAGCGCAATGAAGCCCTCGAGCAGGCGCGCCAGGCGCTGGCCCGCGTCCCCGGCGCGGGCAATGTGATCGACCTGACCCAGGTGGGCGATGGCCGCGTGGCCGGCACCGCCGACGTGCTGGCCTACCAGCCCGGGATCTACGCGCAGTCACCGGGCAACGAAGGGGTCAAGGTGTCGATCCGCGGCTCGGGCATCAACCGCGCGCCGGGCGCGCACGCCTCGGGCGTGTCGGTCTCGCTGGACGGGCTGCCGCTGACCTTCTCCGGCGGCACGCCGTATGAGCTGATCGAACCGCTGTGGATGAGCCGGGTCGAGGTGCTGCGCGGGGCCAACGGCTTCGACCGCGGTGCGCTGACCCTGGGCGGGGCGATCGACTACGTCAGCCGCAGCGGCCTGGATTCGCCCGGCACCGAGCTGCGGCTGGAAGGCGGCAGCTTCGGCTACCGCAATGCCAGCCTGGGCGTGGGCGGCGTCGCGGGCGACTTCGACTACTACCTCAACCTGGTCGACAGCCGCACCGACGGCTACCAGGCGCACGCCAGCGGCAGCGGCAAGGGCGCGATGGCCAACTTCGGCTGGCAGCTCGGCCCGGACCTCAGCACGCGCCTGATCCTGCGCTACCGCGAGACCGAGCACGACACGCCCGGCCGCCTGACCCGCGCGCAGCTGCGCGACGATCCGCGCCAGGCCAATCCGGCCAACCTGGCCATCGACGCGCGCCGCCCGCAGCCGGGCAGCGCCTGGATCGGCAACGTCACCACGCTGCGCATCGACGAGGCCTCGACCCTGCAGGCCGGGCTGGTCTATCACCGCTTCCCGATGGACCTCAACGAGAGCCTGTACCGCCAGCAGCTGGACTACAGCGACCTGGGCGCCACGCTGGACTACACCCACCGCCACCGCCTGTTCGGCCGCGACAGCGTGACCACCGTCGGCCTGCGCGTCACCCACGACCTGGACGCCAACGTGCGCGAGACCCTGCGCTTCGCCCGCAACGGGTATCCGGCCGGCACGCTGACCCGGCGTTTCGAACATCTGGGCACCGATGCGGTGCTGCATGTCGGCAACGACCTGGCGCTGACGCCGGCGCTGCACCTGATCACCGGCCTGGCGGCGGTGCATACCAACCGCGAGGTCGCGGTGACCTGGCCGGCCAGCGGCGGGCGCCTGAACGCGCACGACTGGGACAGCGCGCCGCGCCTGGGCTTCACCTGGCAGGCCAGAGCGCAGCTGCAGCTGTTCGGCAACCTGAGCCGCTCGGTGGAGCCGCCGCACCCGTGGTCGATGATCTGGGGTTCGCCGTTCTACTTCCCCGCCGGCAGCGGCGCGGCCACCGGCCGGCAAAGCACGCCGGTGCCGCTGCGCAACCAGACCGCGACCACGCTGGAGCTGGGCGCGCGCGGCGAGAGCGCGCTGGGTCGCTGGGAGCTGACCGCCTATGACGCGCAGGTGCGGCACGAACTGCTGAGCGTGGAGATCCAGCCGGTGCCCAACCTGGTGGTGGCCGAATCCAACGCCAGCCCGACCCGCCATCGCGGCCTGGAGGCCGGGCTGGACAGCACGCTGTGGCAGGCCGACGCCGGCCGCCTGTCGCTGCGCCAGGCCTATACCTTCAGCGATTTCCGCTATCGCCACGACGCGCGCTTCGGCGACAACCGCCTGCCCGGCCTGCCGCGGCACTTCTACCAGGGCGAGCTGCGCTACGACCATCCTTCCGGCGCCTATGCCGCGCTCAACGCCGAATACGCCTCGAGGATGGCGGTGGACTACGCCAACAGCTTCTGGGCCGATTCCCACGTGATCTTCGGCGCACGCATCGGCCTGGACGCGCCGGGCGGGCGCTGGCAGACCTGGGTCGAGGCCCGCAATCTCGGCGACCGACACTACGCGGCCACGGTCACGCCAGGCTACGACGATGCCGGCGGCGATGCGGCGCGCTCGACGCCGGGCGAAGGCTTCGGCATCTATGCGGGGCTGCGGCTGCGCTTCGACTGAAGCGCAGGCCGCTCAGCGGCCGAACACGCCTTCGACGAAGGCCCGCGCGGCGAAGCGCTCGCCGATCAGCCGGTGCGTGGCCGTGTCCGGATGCAGGCCGTCGGGCAGTGGCAGCGCCTCGGCGTCGGCCTGCCCGTACAGGGCCAGGCCCTCGAGGTAATGCAGGTTCGGATCCTGCGCGCGGCGCTGGGCCACCAGGTCGGACAGTGTGCGGCGGATCACCTGCAGGGTCAGCTTGCCGCGCGCGACCTCGGCCGGATCGCCGGAGGCCAGCAAGCGCCATTCGCCGCGGGCGAGCGCGGCGGTGTCGGGCAGCGTCGGGCCGGGCGTGGTCTCATGCATCGGGCACAGGATCGGCGAGATCAGCAGCAGCGGCGTGTCGGGGTGGCCCTCGCGGATGGTGTCGAGAAAGCCATGGACCGCCGGCCCCAGCGCACGCAGGCGCATCAGATCGGTGTTCACCAGGTTGATGCCGAGCTTGAGGCTGATCAGGTCGGCCGGCAGGTCGCGGATCGTGCGCGCCACGAACGGATCCAGCAGCGCACTGCCGCCGAAGCCCAGGTTGGTCAGCGCCACGCCGCCGCGTGCCGCCGCGATCACCGGCCAGATCGCATGCGGCGCCGTGGCGTTGCTGCCGTGGCTGATCGAACTGCCGTGATGCACCCAGCGCCGCCGCGTGTCCGTGGCGGCGGGCTGCAGCGGCGCATCGCTGTGCAGCGCGATCAGCTCGGCCGCTTCGTCGTGCGGCAGCCACAGCGTCAGCGTCTTGTCGCCCTCGGGAAGATAGTCGAAACGCAACACACCCGGCTCGCCGTGCTCACGCACGGCGCTGCCGGCGGCCATGTCGATCGTCAGCGTGTGACCGCCGGGCAGCGACGCCTGTGCCAGCACCTGCTCGCCCAGCATCAGGACGTAGACCCCGTCGGGCCGCGCCGGCAGGCCGGCATAGACGCGCCGCGTGCGCAAGGCCTGCAGTGCGACGGCCGTGGCGCGGGTGCGGAACACCAGCCGCACGCCCGAGGGCTGGGCCTCGGCCATCGCCAGCTGCGGATCGCCGCACTGTGCGCGGGCCCATGCCGGCAGCCGGTGCGGCACCACGCCCAGCGCGGTGGATGAGATCTCGACCGCGCCCTGCAGCAGCGCGGCGGCGATGGGTGTGGTGATGGGAAGCGAGGTCATGCGAACAACTTCAGGGACGTAGCATCGCGCCCAGTGTATGGCCCTGACAACGGCGGGGCCTGCACGCGCTCCCGTTCGACAGAATGCCCCGGGCACATGGGCCGATCCGGCGTGTTCGCCGTGCTTCAACCTGGAAGGACGACGCTCGCGTCGCGCGCGTCGACCAGTTCCACCACCCAATCGATGAACGCCCGCAGCTTGCGGTTGGGATGGCGGTTGGCCCGGTAGGCGATCGAGAGCGGCATCGGCTCCAGCCGCCAGTCGTCGAGCAGCCGCACGAGCGCGCCCGAGGCCAGCGCCTCGCGGGTCATGTAGTGCGGCAGACAGAGCAGGCCGAGCCCGGCGGTTCCCGCGGCCAGGCAGGCATTGCCATCGTCCAGGGTGACGGCCGGGCGGATACGCGGCACCAGGTGTTCGTCTCCCTTGTGCAGGACCAGTTCCAGCACCTTGCCGGTGCGCGGGGAACGGAACCCCACGACCCGGTGCGCCGCCTGGGTCAGCGCGTCGGGATGGGTGGGCGTGCCATGGCGCGCCAGATAGGACGGTGCGGCGTAGAGGCCAATCTCCAGCTGGCCCACATGCCGCGCGACGAGCGAGGGATCGGTGATCACGCCCGCGCGCACCACGCAGTCCACCTGTTCGCCGATCAGATCGACCGCGCGATCGCTGACGCCGATGTCGAAGCGGATGTCCGGATAGCGCGCCAGGAAATCCGGCAGCGCCGGCAGCAGCACGAAGCGCGCCCAGGGGCTGGGGACATCCACGCGCAGGCGGCCACGCGGCGCCGTCGCCGCGGCCGCCAGGCTGTCTTCCGCATCTTCGATGTCGGCCAGCACGCGCACCACCTGCGCGTAATAGGTCAGCCCGTCCGCGGTCGGGCTGACCCGGCGCGTGGTGCGGTTGAGCAGCTTGACCTGCAGGTGCGCCTCCAGCTGCTGCACGAGCTGGGTCGCGCTGGTCTTGCTGATGCGCAACGCGGCCGCCGCCTTGGTGAAGCTGCTCGCTTCGACCACGCTGGCGAACACGCGCATCGCCTCGAGTCGGTCCATCCTGCGTCCTCCGGTCGCGCATTGTTTGCGCTGCGCGAATAGTGATACCGCAATCGCCCGGTTTTTCGCGCGATGGCCGGCTCCTACAGTGCCTCCTCCCGGCCCAGATGGCCGCTCCCGAGACGAACAACATGCATACGCGCGACGTGGTCTTCCCCGAAGGCCGGCAGGCGCTCTACACGCAGCACCGCTACGCACCGGCCGTGCGCAGCGGTGGGCTGCTGTTCGTGTCCGGGCAGGTCGGCAGCCGCGAGGACGGCTCGCCCGAGCCGGACTTCGCCGGCCAGGTCCGGCAGGCGTTCGCGCAGCTGCAGGCGACGCTGAAAGCCGCTGGCTGCGGGCTGGACGACGTGCTCGATGTCACCACCTTCCACACCGATCCCGAGCGCCAGCTCGAGACGGTCCTGGCGATCAAGGACGAGGTCTTCCCGCAGCCGCCCTATCCCGCCTGGACGGCGGTGGGCGTGACCTGGCTGTCGGGTTTCGACTTCGAGATCAAGGTGATCGCCCGCCTTCCGGGCGCGGCGGATCCGGTCTGACCCGGCCTCCCGAGCGCGCTGAACCGCCGCTTCACGCCCTCGCCTGCCACGGCCGAAGACGCGGAAACAGAAAGGTTGCCGACAGCTAGGCGGGCCCATGCTCGCCGCCGCGATCCAACCTGCCCGGAGCTGCATCATGCGTGCCGTCCGTCCCACCTCCCTCGCGCGCGTGCCGCGCGCTCCTGCCCTGCTGGCGCTTGCGGTGGCCGCCACCCTGAGCGGCTGCCCGCAGACCCAGACCGCCGCCCCGGCGCCGCCGGCGCAGGCCGCGCTGCCTCCCGCCGCGGCGCCGGCACCGGCCGCGCCGCTGCCCGATGCGCAGACGCTGTATCGTCTGGTCGCGCCGATCGCGCTGTTTCCCGATCGCCTGGTCGCCCAGACCCTGGCCGCGTCGGTCTACCCGGTCCAGGTCACCCAGGCCGATCAGTGGCTGCACGACCAGGCCGGCCTGTCGCCGCAGGCCAGGATGCAGGCGGCCAACGCGCAGCCCTGGGACCCGGGCGTCAAGGCGCTGACCCAGTTCCCCGACGTGATGGACCAGCTGGCCGGCAACCTGCCCTGGACCACGGCGCTGGGCCAGGCCTACGCGGCCGAACCGGGCGATGTGCTCAATGCGGTGCAGGTCATGCGCCAGCGTGCGCAGGCCTCGGGCCATCTGCGCGACACGGCCCAGCAGCGGGTCAGCGTGGTGCGCAGTGAGGCCGCCCCGGCCAGTGCGGTCGCGGCCGTCGTGCCCGCGCCGTCGACCACCATCATCATCGAGCCGGCCCAGCCCGAGCGGGTCTATGTGCCGCGCTACGACCCGGATGTGGTCTATGGCGAGCCGCTCTATGTCCACCGCGTCTACCGCTACCGGCCGCCGCCGGCCTGGAGCACGGGCGATCTGCTGGCCACCGGTGTGGTGTCCTTCGGGCTGGGCGTGCTGGTCGGCAGCAGTTTCCACGGCGGCTGGGGCGGTCCGCCGCCGCCCCCGCCGCCTCCCTGGGGCTGGCAGGCCTGGGGCGTGGCCTGGCATGCGCCGCCGGGCATTCCGCCTTATGTCGCCTACCAGCAGCAGCGCTTCGCGCCGCCGCCGGTGGTGGTCCAGCGCATCAACCAGCGCACGACCGTGCAGAACATCCGCTACGACCTGCATGGCCATGCCACGGTGATCAACAACCACGGCACGCTGGTCAACGCGCCGCAGCATTTCGGCGCGCCTGCGCCCGGGGCGGCCATGGCGATGCCGCACTTCAACCGCGCCATGTGGCAGGCCGGGAAGCCGGTGCATGCGCCGCCGCCTATGTCCGGGATGGCGCAGGCGCTGCCGGCCAGGCTCAGTGCGCCGCGTCCGGCGGCGCTGATGCCGCCTGCTCCCGCGGGCGAACGTGTGGCGGGGTTCCATGGCAACCCGCCGCCGCATGGGCCCATGTCGGCGCCGCGTGCGTTCGCGATGAATACCCCTGCGCCTCAACCAGCGCGGATGGACATGGCGCGCGCGGCGGCGATGAACGGTCCGGGGCCGGGCGACGACCGGCATGCGCGGCACGAGGCGCCGGCGGCGTTCGCGCCCATGGCCGCCGGCGCGCGTGCGCCGGCGCCGATGCCGCACCGGGAGAATGCGCGTCCTGCGCCGCCTCGCGCCGAGCCGCGTCCCGAACAGGCGATGCGCATGCCGCCGCCGGCCTGGGCGAGTCGCCAGAGCGAACGGCCGTTCCCGACCCAGATGCCGCGCCCGCCGCAGCACGGCAACGACCACGCCAGCAACCGCCCCGCTCCGCCGCACGACAACAAGCGGCATCACGAGCGTGGCTGAGTGCAGTCTCCTCTTCTGATCGAGGGATCGCGGCGTCTGCGCGCCTAGACTTCGGAGGCGCAGCGGTCCGAAGGGCGGAGGCTGCTTTTCCCTCGGTCAGAGCATCTGCCCGCCTTAAACACCCTCTCGTCGTTCCCGCGAGCGCGGGAATCCAGGGACTTTCGCTCGGAGCATCAACAACAGGTTCTTCTTGCGATTCCGAGATCACGTCGCAGTTGAGCATTGCGGTCTCGGAAGGGCAGCGGTCCGGCGGGCGGGGGCCGCTTTCCCCTCAATCAGGGCATCCTGCCCTGATTCGGGCGCTCGGCCTCCTGCCTCGCTAGGCGCGGCCCCCGCCCGCCGGCCCGCTGCTGCGCGCATCACGCCCGAGACTTCGGGTCGAAAGTCGAAAGGCGTTCTGATCCCTCAGGAGCCCGGATTTGGCCGGTTAGGCAGAGAGCGAGCTTGGACAGTTCGCAGCGGCGGCAGGTGCGGTCAGTCCTTGCGGAATGCCGACCCCATCCCGGTGGGAGCCGCCATGGCGGCGATGGGGCTTTCCCGGTAGAGCCTCATCGCCGCCATGGCGCTCCCACCTGTAGAGCGGAGCTCGCTCCGCTGCTCTTCGTTCGGTTCGTGGGGAAGGCCCCAGCGGAGCGAGCTCCGCTCTACAGACGGGCGGCTGCTGGAGTTGGGGAGACAGTTGCTCCCATCGCAGCATGAAGCGCGGTCAATCCACCCCATCTCAGAGGCGGCCTTGGATGGCGGATCGAGCCGAGGAGCCGTGCCCGGCTGGGTCGAGGCTGGTTGGCGAAGTCCGTGCACCCACCCTGCGCTCCAACAAGAAACAAAAACAACGAAGGCGGCATCGTCCGATGCCGCCTTCGTCTCAACGCTCCCTAAGCCGCCTCCTACTTCGCCGGCTTTACCGGCTTGGCCGGCTTCACGTAGGTGTCGAACCAGTTGAGCATCTCGTAGACCTCCTGGGCGTTGGACTCCAGGGCGGTGTACCAGTGCGGCTCGTGCGGCAGCATGACCAGGCGGGTGGTGCCGCCGTTGCCGCGGATGGCCTGGTAGAGCTTGATCGACTGGAACGGCTCGGTGCCGGGGTTGGCGTCGTCCTCGCCGTGCATCAGCAGCAGCGGAAGCTTGATCTTGTCGGCATAGAAGTACGGCGAGGCCTTCAGATACACATCGCGCGCCTGCCACAGCGAGCGGCGCTCGTTCTGGAAGCCGAACGGGGTGAAGGTCTTGTTGTACGAGCCGCTGGTGGCCATGCCGGCGCGGAACAGGTCGGTGTGCGCGATCAGGTTGGCCGTCATCAGCGCGCCGTGGCTGTGGCCGGTGACGCCGATGCGATCGCGGTCGACCACGCCCAGTTCGACCGCCTTGTCCACCGCCGCCTTGGCGTCGGCGGTGAGCTGCTCCAGGTAGGTGTCGTAGGCGGTCTTGGGATCGCCGACGATGGGGAAGCTGGCGTTGTCGATGATCGCGTAGCCGGCCAGCAGCAGCAGGCGGTAGTACGGCAGGCGGGTGAAGGTGTTCTGCGACCCGCTCACCTGCCCGGCCTGCGCGCTGGAGGCGAAGTCGGCCGGATACGCGTACAGCACCGCCGGCAGGCGCGTGCCTTCCTTGTAGCCGGGCGGGGTGTAGAGGGTGAAGGACAGGTCCAGCCCGTCGGCGCGCTTGTAGGTGACCAGGCGCTTCTTGATCTGGCGCACTTCCGGCGTCGGGTCGGGCAGATGGGTCAGCGCGCTGCCCTGCGAGGCGAACTGCGCCTCGCCTTCGGCCGCGTCGGCCAGCGGCTGGCCCAGCGTGCGCAGGTAGGCGTTGGGCGGATCCATCAGCGACTGGTGCCAGGTCAGGAACTGGCCCGAGGCGGCGGTGAAGCCGAGGAACTGGTCGTAGTCGTCGGTGCCGCTGCGGAACAGGCGCTCGCTCTTCAGCGAATCCAGGTCCAGCCGGTCCAGGAACGGCCGGTCGCCCTGGGGCGAGGCGCCCTGCCCGCGCAGGAACACGCGGTTGCCGTCCTGGCGCACCACGACCGCGCCGTTGGGCAGGCGCCGGTACACGAACATGCCCGGGTCCTTGTACAGCTCGTCGCTGGACATGTCCCACAGCACGCGGCCCGGATCGCCCGGCTTGTCGATGTCCACGATGCGCGTGGTCTGCCAGTGGCGGTTCTCGTCGGACTCGAACTGGAACGACACGCCCGGCTGCGCGGTGAAGGCATAGCCGGCGAAGCGCTGCGCCGTGCGCGTGACTTCCACCGGCGCGGCGGTGAACGGCGCCTTGCGCATCAGCACGCGGTCGCGATGCGGCACGGTGACGTTCCAGTCGCCCTTGTCCAGGGCCTCGGCGTACAGCAGCGTGGCCGGCTCGGTGGCGCGCCAGCCGAACTCGCGCGGGCCTTCGGGCACGCCGTGCACCGGCACGCGGTCGGCCAGCGGCAGCCGCGCGATCAGCGTGGACTTGCCGCTGGACACGTCCAGCACCGCCACATCGCGGGCGAAGCGCTGATAGGTCACCGCATGCGAGTACGGCGCCTGGATCGCCTCGGTGCGCACGTGCACGCCATCGGGCGCGCCGTCGACATCGTCGTAGATCGCCGGGACGCCGACATCGCGCACCTGGCCGCTGGCCGCATCGACCACCGCTAGCTGCGAGGTGCCGTAGTAGACGAAGCGCGCTTCGTCCAGCGGGCTCTTGAGCGTGTCGCGCGCCTCGTAGGTGCTGCTCTCGCCCTGCCCGCCCAGCGACTGCTGGATGTCCGGGCCGGAGGCGCCGTCGTCGACCGGCGCGGCGCCCTGGCCGGCGGGCACGCGCTTGACCAGCAGGGTCTTGCTGCCGTCCAGCCACTGCACGGCGCTGTTGAAGATCGGGTTGAGCGCCACGCCCGGCACCGGGTGCGCCTGGCCGCTGCGCGCATCGCCCAGCCACAGCTCGACCGAGGTCGGGGTGACGTTCTGGAAGGCGAACTGGGTGCCGTCCGGCGACCACATCGCCGCGCCCGGGCAGGCGCCGGCGGGCAGCGCGACCTTGCGCGTCTGGCCGCTGGCGATGTCCACCAGGGTGAAGTCGGCCACGCAGGCGGGAATGCCGTAGCCGGCCTGGGTGTCGTGGCGGCTGCGGTTGGCCGGCTCCAGACGCACGCCGGCCAGCTTGTAGTACGGCCGCGCGACGCGCTCGATGGACGGATAGGTCTGCGCAGTGGTCAGCAGCAGGCGCTGGCCGGTGGGATCGACGCTGGGCGTGGGCGGCGGCGGCGCCTTGAGCACCTTGAGCAGGTGTTCGGGCGGCGCGTCGTAGCCGGCCAGGGCCGGGCCGGCGGCGCAGAGGGCGATCAGGCCGGCGGCCAGCGCCGTCGACCAGCACTTTCCTTGAAGCTGCATGTCATTCCCCGAGGGCGAAAAGGACGCTGCCGCGCAGCGACGCCACGCAGCCGCCCGACTCTAGCACCGGCCTAGCGCGCCGCCCCTGGGCCAGAAGTCAGGGCCGGTGACCTCGCCGCGGCGTGCGGCTTTCCCCCGAATCGCGGTCCATCGGCTAGGCTTGCCGGCCATGTCGCCCGCCGCCCTGCCACTGAAGACCGTCCAGGCCACGCGCTACGTCACCCCGCTGCGCGAAGGCGGCTCGCTGCCGGCCGTGGTGGAAGCCGATGATGACGGCCTGTACGTGCTCAAGTTCCGCGGCGCCGGGCAAGGGCCCAAGGCGCTGGTCGCCGAGCTGATCGCCGGAGAGCTGGCGCGTGCGCTGGAGCTGCCGGTGCCCGAGATCGCGCTGATCGAGCTGGATCGCGAGTTCGCCCGCACCGAGCCCGATCCGGAGATCCAGGACCTGATCCGCGCCAGCGAAGGCCTCAACCTGGGCCTGGACTACCTGCCCGGCGCGCTCAACTACGATCCGGCGGCGATGGCGGTCGAGGCGCAGCTGGCCTCGCGCATCGTCTGGTTCGACGCCTTCATCAGCAACGTCGACCGCACCGCGCGCAATCCCAACCTGATGGTCTGGCATCGCCGGCCCTGGCTGATCGATCACGGCGCGGCGCTGTACTTCCACCACGACTGGGAGCATGCCGGCCAGGCCTGCGAGCGCCCGTTCGTGCTGATCCGCGACCATGTGCTGCTGCACTTCGCCGACCGTATCGCCCAGGCCGATGCCGAGCTGGCGCCGCGGCTGACCGATGCGCTGATCGAGCGCATCGCCGCGGCCGTGCCCGACGCCTGGCTGGAGGGCGAGGCGTTCTTCGCGGACGTGGCCGCGCATCGCCAGGCCTATGTCGACTACCTCAAGCGGCGCCGCGACGCGCGCGCCGCCTTCGTGCAGGAGGCCATCGATGCCCACGCTGCACACGTATGACTATGCGGTCATCCGCGTGGTGCCGCGGGTGGAGCGCGAGGAGTTCATCAACGTCGGGGTGATCGTCTCCTGCCCCGGCGCGCGCCAGCTGCAGGCCGCGGTGGAGATCGACGAACCGCGCCTGCGCGCCTTCGCCCCGGCCCTGGATCTGGAGACCACGCGCGCCTGGCTGGACGCGCTGGTGGCGGTGTGTCGCGGCGATGCGGGCGCCGGCCCGGTGGCGCAGCTGCCGCCGCGCGCGCGCTTCCACTTCCTCACCGCCCGGCGCAGCGCCATCGTCCAGGTCTCGCCCACCCATGTGGGCCGCACGCGTCAACCGGACAACATCGTCGAGCACCTGCTGCAGCGCATGGTCCGCGTGCCGCGCTGAGACGCGCGGCGCTGTGCAGCGCAACGTGACCGGCGCGGGCCGGCGTGCTCAGATCGCGCTCCCCACCTTGGAACCGGGCGCCATGGCCCAGATCGCCGCCACCGAATTCGAACAGGCCACGCTGGACGTCCAGACCCTGCCCGAACGGCCCGACAACGACACCCTGCTGCGCCTGTACGGCCTGTACAAGCAAGGCACGGAGGGCGATGTGCACGGCAACAAGCCGGGCTTCTTCGACTACGTCGGCAGCGCCAAGTACGAGGCCTGGGAACGCCTGCGCGGCACCGCGCAGGAGATCGCGCAGCGCCGTTATGTGACGCTGGTACGCGAACTACTCGACGAGGCCGGTGGCGCAACGCGGCGATGACGTGACCTGACGCCAGGCCCTGCTACGGTCCGCGCTCCCTTCGAAAAAGCGAGTCGCATGCCATGGCCAAGGTCCTCGTCCTGTACTACTCCGCCTACGGACATGTCGAAGCGATGGCCCAGGCCGTCGCCGAAGGCGCGCGCAGCGCCGGCGCACAGGTGGACATCAAGCGCGTGCCCGAGCTGGTGCCCGAGGAGGTCGCCAAGGCCTCGCATTACAAGCTCGACCAGGCCGCGCCGATCGCCAGGATCGACGAGCTGGCCGACTACGACGCCATCGTGATCGGCGTGGGCACGCGCTTCGGCCGCATGGCCTCGCAGATGGCCAACTTCCTCGACCAGGCCGGCGGCCTGTGGGCCAAGGGCGCCCTGCACGGCAAGGTCGGCGCGGCCTTCACCTCCACCGCCACCCAGCACGGCGGCCAGGAGACCACGCTGTTCTCGATCATCACCAACCTGCTGCACTTCGGCATGGTGGTGGTGGGCCTGGACTACGGCTTCAAGGAGATGATGACGCTGGACGAGGTCGCCGGCGGCGCGCCCTACGGCGCCACCACCCTGGCCGGCGGCGACGGCGCGCGCCAGCCCTCCAGGATCGACCTGGACGGCGCCCGCTACCAGGGCCAGCGCGTGGCGCAGACCGCGATCAAGCTGCATGGCTGAGTGATTTGCCCTTCCCTTTGGCCGCAGGCCGAGGGAGTTGGAAGTCGCGTCTAGCGACTGAGGGCCCAAGCCACATTGCGAGGGGCTCCTGAAAACTCCCTACCGTCATTCCCGCGAACGCGGGAACCCACGGACTTTTGCGGCGGTAACGCCGCAATAGCTCGGCCCCATCGAAAAAATGCCGCTCTCCATACAGCTGGCTCGCTGGCAGCGCGCATCGCCCGCTCTCTTGGCTGCAGGCCAAGGGGAGCTCGAAGTCGCAGCTAGCGACTGAGGGAAAAGGGTCGCTTTTCACGGGAGGGGCAACGGCAAAAGCAAAAGCGAAAAGCACCCCCTCCCAACCTCCCCCTTCGCTGCGCGAAAGGGGAGGCGCTGTTTCTCGGCTCGGCGATAGCCCCGCGCGTTTCGGCCATTCCGAGCTCTCTAATGTCGTGGGAGCAAGTGTCTCCTCAAATCTCAGCGGCCTGCCTGTAGAGCGGAGCTTGCTCCGCTGCTTTTCGGCCGGATCATGGGAAAGCCCCAGCGGAGCAAGCTCCGCTCTACAGGTGGGAGCCGCCATGGCGGCGATGAGGTTCTCCCGATGAAGCCACTCGCCGCCATGGCGGCTCCATCATGATGCCGGGCCCTCCTCGGCCTCCGGACCTGCATGCGTGCTTCGGCCTTTGCACCTGCACGCCCGCTAGCGCAACAGGCAAAACGCCTTACGGCCGCGCAGTGGCGATAACTTCGTCACCGCCGCCAAGGCCCGATCACCGCACCTCCTGCAGCGCCACCGCCCGCGCCTCCGCCGCCGCGCCCGGCGACGGCGGCGGCAGGCTTTCGGCCGCGACGTACTCGGGCCAGCCGCCAGCCAGCGCGGCGTACAGCTGCACCATCGCCACGCCGCTGCGCACGCGGCCCTGGATCGCCGCGTCCTGGCTGTCCAGGCGCGTGCGCTCGGCCTCGAGCATGTCCAGCGTGTCGATCGCGCCGTTGTCCAGCCGCAGGCGGGCCACCTGCGCGGCGCGCGTGCCGGCCTGCGCGGCCTGGTCCAGATGGGCCGATTCGGTCCGGCTGCGATCCACCCGCACCAGCGCGTTCTCGGTGTCCTCCAGCGCGCGCAGCACGGTCTGCTGATAGGCCGCCAGGTCCTGCGCGGTCTGCGCGTTCGCCGCCGCAATGCGCGCACGCACGCGGCCCACGTTGAGGAAACCGCCGTCCAGACCCAGCGACAGCACGCGCGTCTCGCTGTCGCGCGCGAACAACGCGCCGCTGCCCAGCGCCTGCGTGCCGAACAAGGCCCCCAGGCTGAAGCGCGGGAACAGATCCGCCGTGGCCACGCCGACGCGCGCGGTGGCCGCGGCCACCCGACGCTCGGCCGCCGCCACGTCCGGACGGCGACGCAGCAGGTCCGACGGCGTGCCCCGCAGCGGCGCCGCCGGCAGGGTCGGCAATGCGCCGCTGGTCATCAGCTCGGCGGCCATCGACTCCGGCGTGGCGCCGACCAGCACCGCGATGCGGTTGGCCGCCACGGCCTCGGCCGCTTCCAGCGAGGGAATGCGCGCCAGCGTGGCTTCCAGCTGCGCGCGGCCGCGGTCCACGTCGAAGGCATCGCTGAAGCCGGCCTCCGTGCGCGCCTGCAGCAGCTCGAGCGTGCGCTCCTGCGTGGCGGCGTTCTCGCGGGCGATGTCCAGCTGCGACTGCAGGCCGCGCAGTTCGAACCAGCCCTGCGCCACGCTGGCGGCGATGGCCACCTGCATGGCGGCCAGGTCGGCCGAGGCCGCCTGCGCATCGGCGCGGCTAGCTTCGCTGGCGCGCCGCAGGCGGCCAAACAGATCCAGCTCCCAGCTCACGCCCAGCCCGCCGACGTAGTTATGCGTGTCGCGCCCATCGCGATCCACGCCCGGCGCCTGGTCGGCGCTGCTGCGCACGCGCTCGGCCTGTGCATTGGCGTCCAGCTGCGGCAGCCGCGCGTAGCCGGCGTCGCGGGACAGCGCGCGGGCCTGGTCGTAGCGCGCCAGGGCGATACGCACATCGTGGTTCTGCAGCAGCGCGCGTTCGACCAGGGAGGACAGCTGCGGATCGTTGAAGGCCCGCCAGAACTCGCGCTCGGCCGTGGTCTGCCTGCCGGCGACCTGCGCAGCCACCGGCGCCTGCACGAAGGTCTCCGCGCGCGGCGCATCGGCACGCACGTAGTCCGGCCCGACCGTGCAGGCGGCCAGCAGCGCCGAGGCGACGCCGATGCCCAATACATGCCTCACCATGGCAGCACCTGTCCCAGGTAAGTGAAACTTCCGGTCGGGCCGTCGGCGTCGATCAGCGCCATCTGCACGCTGGTCTTGGCGCCTTCCGGCACGTCGATCTCGCCGCGCTGCTCGCCGTCGCTGTAGTTCATCTCGGTCTTCACGTAGCCCGGATGGATGGTGTTGACCTTGACCGGCGTGTCTCGCAGCTCATAGGCCAGGTGGATGGTCCAGGCGTTGACCGCGCTCTTGGACACGTCGTAGGCCGGGATCTTGAAGTGGTAGATGAACGAGTCCGGGTCGCTGTGCAGGGTCAGCGAGCCCAGCGCGCTGGACACGTTGACGATGCGCCCGGCCTCAGCGGCCTTGATCAGCGGCAGGAACGCCTGGGTGGTCTCGACCAGGCCGAACAGGTTGGTGTCGAAGGTCTTGCGCCAGGTCTGCAGCGACTGCTCGGAGGGCAGCTTGTCGCTCTCGTCGGCGACGATGCCGGCGTTGTTGATCAGGATGTCCAGCTTGCCGTGGCGGCCCTGCACGGTCTGCACCGCGGCGGTGATGCTAGCCGTGTCGGTGACGTCCAGCTGCAGCGCCTCGACCGACAGGCCCTCGGCCTGCAGGGTCTGCGCGACCTGCTCGGCAGCCTGCTGACTGCGGCCGGCCAGGATCACATGCACGCCGGCCTGGGCCAGCTGGCGCACGGTCTCGGCGCCGATGCCGCGGGTGGCGCCGGTGACCAGCGCGATCTTCTTGGAAGTGTTCATGTCATAGCTCCGTGTTGGGAACGAGAAGGAAGGACGCGCTCAGTGCGCGGTTTGCGGATGGGTCTGCGCCAGGGCCGGGGCCGCGTCGTGATGGACCAGCTGACGGCCGGACAGCTTGCGCAGGGCCACGTAGAACACCGGGGTCAGGAACAGGCCGAACAGGGTCACGCCCAGCATGCCAGCGAATACCGTCACGCCCGTGGCCGCGCGCACCTCGGCGCCGGCACCGTGCGAGAACACCAGCGGCACCGTGCCGGCGATGAAGGCGATGGAGGTCATCACGATCGGGCGCAGACGCAGGCGGCAGGCTTCCAGGGCGGATTCGACGATGCCCTTGCCGCCCAATTCCAGCTCGCGGGCGAACTCGACGATCAGGATCGCGTTCTTGCACGCCAGGCCCATCAGCACCACCAGGCCGACCTGCACGAACACGTTGTTGTCGCCGCCGCTGAGCCACACGCCGAACAGCGCGGACAACAGCGTCATCGGCACGATCAGGATCACCGCCAGGGGCAGGGTCCAGCTTTCGTACAGCGCGGCCAGCACCAGGAAGGCCAGCATCACCGCCAGCGGGAACACCACCATCGCCGCCTTGCCCTGGCTGGCCTGCTGGTAGCTCAGGTCGGTCCATTCGATATGCATGCCGTTGGGCAGCACCTGGGCGGCCAGGTCGGTCAGCTTCTGCATCGCCTCGGCCGAGGACAGCACGCGCGCATCGGCCTCGCCGGCCAGGTCGGCGGCCGGATAGCCGTTGTAGCGCAGCACCGGGTCGGGACCGTAGGTCTGCTTGATGTCCACCATCGAGCCCACCGGCACCATCTGCCCGGCGGCGTTGCGCACCTTCAGGCGGGCAATGTCCTCGACCGTCTCGCGGTACGGCGCATCGGCCTGGGCGATCACCTGCCAGGTGCGGCCGAACTGGTTGAAGTCGTTGACGTAGGCCGAGCCCAGATAGGTCTGCAAGGTGTCGAACAGGTCGGTCAGCGCCACGCCCTGGGCCTTGGCCTTGGTGCGGTCCACCTGCGCATCCAGCTGCGGCACGTTGGCCTGGTAGGTGCCGATGGGGAAGCTCATGCCCGGCACCTGCGACACCGCGCCCTGGAACTGGCTGACCGCGTTCTGCAGCGCGCCGTAGCCCAGGTTGCCGCGGTCCTCGATGAACATCTGGTAGCCGTTGCCGTTGCCCAGACCCAGAATCGGCGGCGGCATCATCGAGAAGGTCAGGCCCTCGCCCAGCGAGGAGATCTTGCGGTTGATCTCGGCATTGATCTCCAGCGCGCTGCGATGGCGCTCGGCAAACGGCTTGAGCGTCAGGAACACCACGCCGGTATTGGGCGTGTTGGTGAACTGCAGCGCGTTGAGGCCGGGGAAGGAGATCGAGTGCGACACGCCCTCGGTGTGCATGGCGATGTCCGAGACCTTGCGCAGCAGCGCGTCGGTGCGCTCGATCGAGGCGCCTTCGGGCAGTTTCACGCCGGCGATCAGGTACATCTTGTCCTGGGTCGGGATGAAGCCGGCCGGCACCGCCTTGAACATCACGCCGGTGGCCAGCAGCAGGACGATGTAGATCGCGAACACGATGCCGCGGCGGCCCAGGATGCGCGAGACCGTGCCCTGGTAGCGCGAGGAGCTGCGGTTGAAGAAGCGGTTGAACGGGCGGAACACCCAGCGGCCGAACACCCGCTCCATGCCGCGCGACAGCGCGTCCTTGGGCGCGTCGTGGCCCTTGAGCAGGCGCGCGGCCAGCGCCGGCGACAGGGTCAGCGAGTTGATCGCCGAGATCACCGTGGAGATGGCGATGGTCACCGCGAACTGCTTGTAGAACTGGCCGGTCACGCCGGACAGGAAGGCCATCGGCACGAACACCGCGCACAGCACCAGCGCGATGGCGATGATCGGCCCGGAGACCTCCTTCATGGCCTGGTGCGCGGCGGCCAGCGGGGTCAGGCCTTCCTCGATGTTGCGCTCGACGTTCTCCACCACCACGATCGCGTCGTCCACCACGATGCCGATCGCCAGCACCAGGCCGAACAGGGTCAGGGTGTTGATCGAGAAGCCCAACAGGTACAGCGCGGCGAAGGTGCCCACCACCGACACCGGCACGGCGATCAGCGGGATGATCGAGGCGCGCCAGGTCTGCAGGAACAGGATCACCACCAGCACCACCAGCAGCACGGCCTCCAGCAGGGTGTGCACCACCGCGCTGATCGAATCGCGCACGAAGATCGTGGTGTCGTAGACCGCCTCGTACTTGACGTCCTCGGGGAACTGCTTGGTCAGCTCGTCCATGGTCGCGATGACCTCATCGCGGATCTGCAGCGCATTGGCGCCCGGCGCCTGGAAGATGCCGATGCCAACCGCGTTCTTGCCGTCCAGCTGCGAGCGCAGCGTGTAGTCGCCGGCGCCCAGCTCCAGCCGCGCCACGTCGCGCAGGCGCACCACCTGGCCGTCGCTGCCGGTCTTGAGCACGATGTCGCCGAACTCCTGCTCGGTGCGCAGGCGGCCCTGGGCGTTGATCAGGGTCAGGAACTTGCTGCCCGGCATCGGCTCGGCGCCGAGCTGGCCGGCGGAGACCTGCACGTTCTGCTCGCGCATGGCACCGACCACGTCGCTGGCGTTCAGGCCCAGCGCGGCGATGCGCTCGGGATCGAGCCAGGCGCGCATCGCGTAATCGCCGCCGCCGAACACCTGCGCATCGCCCACCCCCTGGATGCGCGCCAGCGCGTCCTTGACGTGCAGGCGCGCGTAGTTGCGCAGGTACAGGCTGTCGTACTTGCCCTTGGGCGAGGTCAGGTGCACCACCATCAGGAAGGTCGGCGACTGCTTCTGCACCGTCACGCCCTGGCGGCGCACGTCCTCGGGCAGGCGCGCATTGGCCTGGGCCACGCGGTTCTGCACCTTGACCGCCGCATCGTCGGCGTCGGTGCCGGGGCGGAAGGTGACCGTCATCTGCAGCACGCCGTCCGAGCCGGCCACCGACTTGAGATACATCATGTTCTCGACGCCGTTGATCTGCTCCTCCAGCGGCGTGGCCACGGTCTCGGCGATGACCTTGGGATTGGCGCCCGGATACACCGTGCGCACCACCACCGACGGCGGCACCACTTCGGGGTATTCGCCGGTGGGCAGCAGCGGCAGCGCGATCAGGCCTGCGGCGAAGATCACGATGGACAACACGGCGGCGAAGATCGGCCGGTCGATGAAGAATCTGGAAATGTTCATGGGGTGGTGTTCCTGAAAGTGAGCGACGCCGCCCTCGCTCCTTTCCCGGAGCGAGGCTTCATTGCGTGTTGCATTCCTGCCTGCGGGGTGGAGGTGGGAGCCGCCATGGCGGCGATAGGGCTTTTCAGGGAATGCCCATCGCCGCCATGGCGGCTCCCACCCCACCCGGCCGCGCTAGTTCATCGCGGTGGTGCGCTGCTCGGCCGGCTTGGCCGCCGGCGGCTGCATCGCCACCGTCTTGGCCTGCACCGGCATGCCGGGCATGAAGATCTTCTGCACGCCCTCGACCACGACCTTGTCGCCGGCCTGCAGACCGCCGTTGACGATGCGCAGCCCGTCGGCCAGGCGGCCGAGCTGCACGTCGCGGCGCTGCGCCTTGCCCTGCGCATCGACCACGTAGACGTACTTGCGGTCCTGGTCGGTGAGGATGGCCGCATCGTCGACCAGCATCGCCTTGAACTCGCCGCTGCCCGGCAGGCGCACGCGCGCATACAGGCCGGGCACCAGGCTGCGGTCGGCGTTGTCCATCAGCGCACGCACGCGGATGGTGCCGGTGCCGGGCGAGAGCTGGTTGTCGACGAAGTCCACCTGCCCCGCGTGCGGATAGCCGTCCTCGCCGACCAGCGCCACCTGCACCGGCAGGCCGCCCTCGCGGCCGCTGGGCCGCTGGCCCTTGCGCGCCAGTTCGGCGTAGCGCAGGAAGGTGGTCTCGTCCGCGTCGAAGTGCACCTGCACCTGATCGGACACCACCGTGGTCAGCACGCTGGCCGCATCGCCGGCGCCGACCAGGTTGCCGGCGGTGACCAGCGCACGGCCGGCGCGGCCGTCGATGGGCGCGCGCACCTTGGTCCACTCCAGGTCCAGGCGCGCGGCGTCCACCGCGGCCTGCGCGGCCTGCACCTCGGCGGCGGCCTCGTTGGACGTGGCGCGGCGCTGTTCGTACAGCTCGGTGGACATGGCCTGCTGATCGGCCAGCTTGCGGGCACGATCGGCCTCGCCGGTGGCCTGGCTGGCGGCGCTGCGCGCGCGGGCCAGCTGGGCCTGGGCCTGGGCCAGCGCGGCGCGGTAGCTGCGCGCGTCGATGGTGAACAGCACCGTGCCCGCCTTGACCTCATCGCCCTCGCGGTAGTTGACCGACTCGATGTAGCCGGACACGCGCGGACGCAGCTGCACGGTCTGCACCGCTTCGATGCGGCCGCTGAATTCGTCCCACTGGCGGATGGGCTTGATCAGCACCGGGGCGACGCTCACCGCGGGCGGCGGCGGGGCGGCGGTCTCGGCGGCGTTGCTGTTGCAGCCGGCGATCACCGCCACCGACAAGGCCAGCAGCGCGAAGGAGGACAGGCGACGAGCGCGGAAGCGGAAGAGGGAGTCGGTGCGGGAAGGATTCATGACGAAGACTCTTGTGGGGAAAACGAAAAGGCGCGGCGAGGTTGCGACCTCAACCACGGTTGAGGTCAAGCGAAGAGACAGTGGGCGTGCTGGGCAGCGCGTCGAACAGGGTGCGTACCGGCGGCGGCACCCACGCCGCATCGAAGGGCACCACGGCGCGCACGCGGCCGGAGGCGGCCGGGCGCAGCAGTTCGACCGCCCTGCGGCCCACGCTCAGCGCATCGGGCCAGCCGGCGCAGGCATGGGCGCGGTTCTTCGGCGTGGACAGCGGGTGGGCCACGGCCAGCAGCTGCACGCGCACGCCCAGCGGGACGGCTTCCTCGTGCAGCACCTTGGCCAGCATGTGCAGGGCGGCCGAGCCGACCGAGGCGTGGCCGTGTCCGGCCCAGCCGCATTCGGTAGCCGGCCCGCCCAGGATCACGTAGTGGCGAGTGCCGTCCTGGTCCTGCAGCAGCGGCAGCAGATGGCGCGCCAGCGCCAGGTGCGCGACCACGTCGTGCGACAGGCGCTGCTCCAGGCGGGCGGCGGGCTGATCCAGCAGGCGCCCGCTGGTCGAGGGGGCGAACAGATGCGCGAACACGGCATGCAGGCGCACGCCATGCGCCCGCACCTGCTCCGCCAGCGCGGCGGCGGCCGCCTCGTCGAGCGGCAGCGGCTGGCGCAGCAGGTGCAGGCCGGGCTCTTCGCCATGGGCCTGGGCCAGCGCGTCCATCATCTCGCCCGGCGCGCCCACCGCCACGACCGGGCTGCCGGCCTCGATCAGCGCGGCGACCACGCCGGCACCGGCCGCGCCATCGGCGCCGAGCACCAGCGAGGCGGCCAACGGGGTGGCGGGCTTGATCATCCCACTCATGGGAGTTTTCCTCCCGCCATCGGGATAATCCCGAAATCGCGACCCAGCCGACCGGTGACCCGGGCCGCACCCAGCTGATTGCGGCGGCTCGGGGCAAAGTCGCGGAAACCCGCGTCCTGGCGGGCGCGCAGCAAGGTAGAGACCGGTGAAATCTCCATTTTCCGGCGGTTCTCGGGGGCCAGGAAGCGGCGCAGGCGGGTCAACAGGGACATGGCGGTGGGCCAGGTGATCAGGACAGGTCGCCACCTTAGGCCTGCATGCAGGACTTGATTAGTCCAGATTTAGGGGAATAATCATCCCGCTCCCGGTCCAATCCCTCTTCCCCCGCCAAGGAGGACTCCATGTCCCACGATCTCAACGACACCCTGATCTTCGTCAAGGTGGTCGAGAAGGGCAGCTTCGTCGGCGCCGCCAGCGCACTGCGGCTGCCCAAGACCACGGTCAGCCGCAAGGTGCAGGAGCTGGAAACGCGCCTGGGCGCGCAGCTCCTGCACCGCACCACGCGCAAGCTCGGCCTGACCGAAGCCGGCAACGTCTACTACGAACACTGCCAGCGCATCGCGCGCGAACTGGCCGAGGCCGAGAGCGCCGTCGGCCAGCTGCATGCCGGCCCGCGCGGCTGGCTGCGCGTCACCGCGCCCTACTCCATCGGCATCGACAAGATCGCCCCGCTGCTCGGCGAGTTCCATGCGCGCCATCCGGAGGTGCGGGTGGAGATGCTGCTGAGCAACGAGCCGATGGACCTGATCGGTGGCGAGGTCGATGTGGCCTTGCGCCTGGGCAACCTGCCCGACTCCAACCTGATCGCGCGCAAGCTGGGCGTGCTGTTCACGCAGGTGTTCGCCGCCAACAGCTATATCGCCCGGCACGGCGAGCCACTGCACCCGGACGATCTGCAGTACCACCGCACCTTCGCCATGACCAAGCACCGCCAGGGCCACAGCTACAGCTGGTCGCTGAACGATGGCAACGGCGCGCGGGAGTTCGCGATCAATCCGATCCTGGTGGCCAACGATCCGTCGGCGCTCAAGGGCGCGCTGCTGTGCGGCGAGGGTCTGCTGCTTTCGGCCGACGTGATGGTCAAGCCGTTCGTCGAGCATGGTCTGGTCCAGCGCGTGCTGGCCGGCTGGACGGGTGGCGAGTACGAGCTCAACGCGGTCTTCCCGCGCGGCCATGTGCAGTCGCCCAAGGTGCGCGCCTTCGTCGACTTCCTGCTCGAACGCCTCAACCTGGAGATCGACTACATGAGCGCGCACTGCCCGCTGATGAAGGCGCAGGCCGAGCAGGAGCAGGATGCCGAGCACGATGCGCGCCACGACGGCAAGCGCATCCTGGAGGAAGTGCTGAGCTGAGGCGACAGGTGGCGGGCCGGCGCAGCTGTTGCGCCGGCTTGTCGCAACGGACACGAAAAAGCCGGCGCGAAGCCGGCTTTTTCGTGAGACTTGGTGGGCGGTGCAGGGATCGAACCTGCGACCCTTGCCGTGTGAAGGCAATGCTCTACCGCTGAGCTAACCGCCCTCGATGCTAGCCCTTGGGGCCGATCGGGGCGCAAATAGTAATGGCACTTCCTGGATCGGTCAAACCGTTTTTTTGGTTCCTCTCCCGGGCAGGGGATTGCGGCGCGTGAGCGGTTCGCGGCGGCGCCAAGTGCAACAAGTCCTCGCGGAATGCCGACCCGATCCCGTGCGAGCCGCCCGGTGGCTTTTTTGGCCAAGGGGCGACCCCACCCGTAGAGCGGAGCTTGCTCCGCTAGGCCTTCCCATTGATCCGACCGAAATGAAGCGAAGCTTGCTCCGCTGGACCTTCTCTACGATCCGGCCGAAAAGCAGCGGAGCAAGCTCCGCTCTACAAGAAGGTCGCGATGTAATCGGAAGCTTGGCCTCCACCGAACCATGAGGCGGGGGTCGATCCGAGACAACGCCCGACCCGGCCACGACGTTCAGGCTGTCAGCGCTGGCATCTCCTTGAGCAGCTTGTCCAGCGTCACCGGGTAGTCGCGCACGCGCACGCCGGTGGCGTTGTAGACCGCGTTGGCGATCGCCGCGGCCACGCCGCAGATGCCCAGCTCGCCCACGCCCTTGGCCTTCATCGGCGAGACGATCGGGTCGGTCTCCTCCAGGAAGATCACTTCCTGGTGCGGGATGTCGGCATGCACCGGCACTTCGTAGCCGGCCAGGTCGTGGTTGACGAAGAAGCCCAGCCGCTTGTCCACCGCCAGCTCCTCCATCAGCGCCGCGCCGGCACCCATGGTCATCGCGCCGATCACCTGGCTGCGCGCGGACTTGGGGTTGAGGATGCGGCCGGCCGAACACACTGCCAGCATGCGGCGGATGCGGATCTCGGCGGTGGCGCTGTCCACCGCGACTTCGACGAAGTGGCCGCCGAAGGTGGACTGCTGGTACTTCTTGGCCAGATCGCCGTATTCCATCTTGTCCTCGGCCACCAGTTCGCCATCGGCCGCCGCGTCGGCGAGCTTCTTGCGCTGGCCGCCGGCCACGACCAGGCCGTCCTCGAAGCGGACGCTATCCACGTCCATGCCGAACTTGCCGGCCACGGCCTCGCGCAGCTTGACGCAGGCCGCGTACACGCCGGCCGTGGAGCTGTTGGCGCCCCACTGCCCGCCCGAACCGGCCGAGACCGGGAAGGACGAATCGCCCAGCTCCACCTTCACCCGCTCCAGCGGCACGCCCATCATCTCCGCGGCGGTCTGGGCGAGGATGGTGTAGGTGCCGGTGCCGATGTCGGTCATGTCGGTCTGCACCGTGACCACGCCGTCCGCGCCCAGGCGCACGCGCGCGGCGGACTTCATGTTGAGGTTGTTGCGGAAGGCGGTGGCCATGCCCATGCCGATCAGCCAGCGCCCTTCGCGGCGGGTGCCGGGCTTGGCGCTGCGCTGGTTCCAGCCGAACTTGTCCGCGCCCATTCGCAGGCACTGGACCATGTGCCGCTGCGAGAACGGGCGCTCGGGATGGTTGGGATCGACCTGGGTGTCGTTGACGATGCGCAGTTCGACCGGGTCCATGGCCAGCTTCTCGGACAGCTCGTCCATGGCCACTTCCAGCGCCATCATCCCCGAGGCCTCGCCCGGCGCGCGCATGGCGTTGCCTTCAGGCAGGTCGAGCACGGCCAGGCGCATGGCGGTCATGCGGTTCTCGCCCGCGTAGAGCAGCTGGCTCTGCGAGACGGCGGTCTCCGGCTGGCCACCTTCCAGATCGCCCGACCAGCTCTCGTGGCCGAACGCGGTGATCTTGCCCTCGCGCGTGGCACCCAGGCGGATGCGCTGCAGCGTGGCCGGGCGATGGGTGGTGTTGTTGATAATCAGCGGCCGCGGCAGGGTCACCTTGACCGGCCGCCCCACCGCCTTGGCGCCCAGCGCCGCCAGCACGGCATCGGAGCGCACGAACAGCTTGCCGCCAAAACCGCCGCCGATGTACGGCGAAACCAGACGCACCTTCTCCTTGGGGATACCCAGGGTCAGCGCTACGTCACCCACGCTCCAGGCGATCATCTGGTTGGACGTCCACAGCGTCAGCTGATCGCCCTCCCACTGCGCGATGGAGGCGTGCGGCTCCATCATCGCGTGGCTGTGGTCGGGCGTGGTGTAGGTGGCATCCAGCTTGACCGGCGCGCTGGCGAAGGCGCCGGCGAAGTCGCCGTGCGCGGTGTCCTTGTTGTCCTGCGAATCGCTCGGCATCTTCGCCTGGCCCTTGGCCTTGGCCAGGTCAAAGGCGCCATCGCTGCGGGTGTAGTCGACCTTGATCAGATGCGCGGCGGCGCGCGCCTGCTCGAAGGTCTCGGCGACCACCAGCGCGACGGCCTGGTGGTAGTGCTGGATCTCCGGGCCGCCGAGCAGGTGCGCGGTATTCATCTTGCCCTTGCCCAGCTTGCCGGCATTGGCCGCGGTGACGATGCCGAGCACGCCGGGTGCGGCCTTGGCCGCATCGGTGTCGATCGAGCGGATGCGGCCCTTGGCGATGGTGGCGCACACCGGATAGCCATAGACCTGGCCGGGCGCCACGTCATGATGCTCGTAGGCATAAGGCGCGGTGCCGGTGGTCTTGAGCGGCCCGTCGATGCGGTCCTGGGCGCGGCCGACGACCTTGCCCTGGTCGATCGGATTGGTGGTGGCGGGGGTATCGAATTTCATGCTCAGGCCCTCGCTTCGGCCAGGATCGCGCCCAGTGCACGCTCGACCAGCGGCAGCTTGAAGGCGTTGTGTTCGGATGTCTTGGCGCCGGCCAGCAGCTGATCGACCACGGCCTTGGCCCCCTGCGGCATGGCCGCGTCGGCCTCCGGCTTGCGCCAGGGCTTGTGCGCCACGCCGCCCAGCGCCACCGCGCCACTTCCGTCGCGCTGCACGATCGCCGCCACCGACACCAGCGCGAAGGCGTAGGACGCGCGGTCGCGCACCTTGTGATAGACCTGCGTTCCGCCGACCGGCTTGGGCAGGGTCACGGCGGTGATGAACTCGCCGCGCTCCAGCGTGGTTTCCAGATGCGGCGTGGTGCCGGGCGCGCGATACAGCAAGTCCAGCGGAATGCGCCGGGTCTTGCCCTCGGCGTTGGTGGTCTCCACCGTCGCGTCCAGCGCGCGCAGGGCCACGGCCATGTCGCTGGGGTGGGTGGCGATGCAGGCCGGGCTGGCGCCGACGACGGCGAGGGTCCGGTTGAAGCCTTCGATCGCCGCGCAGCCGCTGCCGGGCATGCGCTTGTTGCAGGCCTGGGCGGTGTCGTAGAAGTACGGGCAACGCGTGCGCTGCAGCAGATTGCCGGCCGTGGTCGCCTTGTTGCGCAGCTGGCCCGAGGCGCCGGACACCAGGGCGCGCGACAGCAGCGGGTAGTCGCGACGCACGACCTTGTCGGCGGCCAGGTCCGTATTGCGCACCAGCGCGCCGATGCGCAGCCCGCCTTCGTCGGTGGCCTCGATGCGGTCCAGCCCGACGCCGTTGACGTCCACCAGGTGGGTGGGCGTCTCGATCTGCAGCTTCATCAGGTCGATCAGGTTGGTGCCGCCGGCGATGAACTTGGCGTTGGGCGTCTTCAGCAGCGCGGCGGCGGCGTCCTTGGGCGATCCAGCGCGCTCGTAGGAGAAGGCCTTCATGCGCGCTCTCCCGCCACGTCGCTCATCGCCTCGACGATGTTGGAATACGCACCGCAGCGGCAGATGTTGCCGCTCATGCGCTCGCGCACCTCGTCGACCGTGAACTTGGGCCTGGCCTCAAGATCGCCGGTGACATGGCTGGGCACGCCCTGCTTGATCTCGTCCAGCACCGCTACCGCCGAGCAGATCTGCCCCGGCGTGCAGTAACCACATTGGTAACCATCGTGTTTGACGAAGGCCGCCTGCATCGGATGCAGGTTGCCCGGCTGGCCCAGGCCTTCGATGGTGGTGACCTTGCTGCCCTCGTGCATCACGGCGAAGCTCAGGCAGGTATTGATGCGGCGCCCGTCCACCAGCGCCGTGCAGGCGCCGCACTGGCCGTGGTCGCAGCCCTTCTTGGTGCCGGTCAGCTTGAGATGCTCGCGCAGCGCGTCCAGCAGCGTGGTGCGGGTATCGACCTCGAGCGTGACCGGCTTGCCATTGACCTCGAAGGCGACCCGCTGCTTGCTGATCTTCTCCGGCGCGGCCGGCGCGGCCATCGCCTGCGCAGTGGACGGCAGACTGGCCGAGGCGGCGCCGGCCGTCGAGACGGCGCCGGTGATCAGCAGATCGCGGCGCGTGAGTTTCACGTCGAATGAGGGATTCATGCCTGGCTGTTCCTTCCAGCTGGGTGGGATGGCGGACGCGAGACGGACGGCGTGGCCGCCCGTTCGACAATCGAAGCTGACCCCTAGCCTCGCCCGATCCCCGGCCACGGCGCGTGACGCCGATGTTCAGACCACGTGTTCGTGCGCGTCACGGGGTGACAGGTCCGTCAGAAGACTAGCGCGAGATGGTGTGCGCTTCACATGCAGTGGCGCTCGGCGCTGCGGGAAGACTGCAGTCAGCTGTGGGGTTCCCCTCGCCCCGCCGCGATCGCGCCGGAGCGTTACAAGAACCGCCCTTGATCGTGCGGCTCGACCAGACGCGGTCAGTCACGTTGCCCGCTGGGGTCGGAATAGTCATGCTCGGGGTCGACCGGGGACTGCTTGGGATCCTCCGGCTTGTCATGGTGTTTGCGCAGCGCCTCTTCGTCGTTGAGCACCTCGTCCGGCGTGTGGCCCTTGGCATGGTCGCTGTGCGCATTGGAGACGTCGCGATGTTCCTCGTTGCCCTCGTCTCTCACCGCCGGCACAAAGGGCGAGATCGGGTCGCTTGCCGGAAAGGTTTCCTCCAGCGCCTCGTCGTGCTTGGCGTCCGGGTTCTTCAGATCGGTGTGGGGCTTGTCGTCGGCGGTGCGGGATATCATGGCGTCACTCCTGATGCAGGGCGCAGAACGAGCGCCGGTCGGTGCGGAATTCCCCAGCGCGCCTCTGCGCGTCCCTGATCTCGGCTTGTATCGAACGCGGTCAGGCCGGAGGTCGACGACGCGAGTTCGGCATCGTTCGCGTCCGGGCGGGTCGAATCCACCCTGGACCCGGGCGCGTTACGGATTGGCGCGGGAATGTGGTGGAAACGCTGAGCTGCTTTTAACAGCGTCGCGAAAATTGCGCCGCACCCGTCCCAGTCAAGGCGCTACCGGCACTCGAAGAGACATCGACGCTCAGGTCGTATCCGAACGGGTCCGACCCATTCGATCCCGCGCCTCTCTGGCCAACTCCTCGTACTTCTTGCGCAACTCTTCCAGCGCCTGCTCGTCCAGCTCCTCAAGATCCAGCAGGGCGTTGTTCGCGCCGCGCGTCGCATTGATCAGCTCATCGATCTTGATCTGCATCGCCGCCGTATCGGCGTTCTGGGTGTGCTGGATCAGGAACACCATCAGAAAGGTGATGATCGTGGTGCTGGTATTGATGACCAGCTGCCAGGTGTCGTTGAACCCGAACACCGGACCGCTGCAGCCCCAGAGCACCACCGCCAGCGCCGCAGTCCCGAAGGCCCAGGGCGTGCCCGCAGCGTAGGCCGCCTTCTTGGCCATGGCGTTGAACCTGGTTTTCGTGCTCATCGCGTTCTCCTAACGTCCGTCTCGGAATTGGCGCAGCCACCGGCTTCGGGTTGCGAGGAGGAGTTCCTCACCCGCGGCAGACGGAACCCAGTTCCTTCGCACACCGGACAAAGTGCCCTGGCCGCTCGCGGTGAGCCGAACCCGTCTCGACGCTCGCATTTACGTCCTTTTCCGGCGGTTGCTCGGCGCCGCTCGCGCAATACGGCGGCAGCACAAGCGCATCGCGCTCATCGGGGCGCTCCAGAGGCCAGGGACGCAAGCCAACCTAGCCCTCCGATCGTCAACATCGGATCATGAGACAGCGAAGCCACGCCGCATGAAGCTCGAGCAGGCCTGCACCGCATGGGCTCGCCTTCGCGACGCGCGCTCAAACGACAAAGCCCCGATCTCTCGGGGCTTTTCACCTGTGCATGCCACTTGGTGCCCGGAGCCGGAATCGAACCGGCAAGGGATTGCTCCCGGCGGATTTTAAGTCCGATGCGTCTACCAGTTTCGCCATCCGGGCATGGATGGGGCGGTGTGCGCAGGCTAGCAAAAAGCACGCCTCCTCCGCACGCGGTTCGACGCCGCGCGGGCGCCACGAACGAACAACCCCTCCTTCTGCCCGCTGCGCCGGCGGTCGTCTCGCATACTGCGCCTTGCATCGCCTCAGTCGCCCGGCTCGCGGAACGGCTGGGTCCTGGCCAAAGCCCGCAGGTCCCAGCGGATCTGGAGCGGCGCATTGTCCGCCTCGCGATACGCGCCGACATGGATGTGAGGCGCACGTGCGTTGCCGTTGTTGCCATCGAGGCCCAGCACATGACCTGCCTCGACCGTCTCGCCGACGTGCACCCGCAGCTCGGCCAAGTGCCCCATCGTCACGATCACCCCGTCCGGGGTGCGGATGCGGACGGTGCCCGCCGGGGGCGGCCCCAGCGTGCCGGGCGTGTTGACCCGGGGATTGTCGTAGACGAACGCGATGACGCCGTCGACCGGCGCCAGCACCTCGGCGTGCCAGCCGTACCAATCCGCATTGGCATGTCCATCGCGTCGATAGAGCCTGGCGAAGCCGCTGTCCCCGTCCATGCCGCCGAAGACCAGGCAATCGGTGCCGAGCGCATCACCGGCGTAGTCCAGCTCGCCAACGGGATGCTCGGAACACATGAACCGATAGCGAAACATCGGCGCAAGCGTGATCTGTTCGATCTCGCCCTTCGGCATCACGGCCTTGGGCGGCGGGCCGGGCATGGCGGCAAGCAGTGCGGCAAGCATGAACCACATCTCCATCGCTCCTCTACGCGTTCAGGTGTAGGCGTTACCGGCGCAAGCCGGATGGCGGCACGGGGGTCTAAGGTGATTCAATTCGCATCGCCCTCGCCGCCTGTGTCGAGCGGCGCCGATATCAGGAGAGCAGGTCATGAAGATTGATGCCTCGCGCGCGGTCGGGGCCTATGCGGCGGTCATGACCGTCGCCATGGCCTGGATGATGTTCGGTGCCAATGCCAGCCCGACGGGCACGAGGTTCGAGACGATCGATGTGCAGCGCATCAATATCCGCGAGCCCGACGGCACCCTGCGCATGACGATCGCTTCGCGCGAGCGGATGCCGGGCATCATCGTCGCCGGCCACGAGACGCCGCATCCCGCCCGTCCCCAGGCAGGCATGATCTTCTACAACGACGAAGGCACGGAGAACGGCGGGCTGGTGTTCTCCGGCGCGCTGAAGGACGGCAAGCCGACCAATCTCGGCGCACTGTCCTTCGACCGCTGGCGTCAGGACCAGACCGTGGCGCTGAGCAGCAGCGAGGACGGCGAGGACCGGCAGGCGGGGCTGGCGATCAACGATCGCCCGGACCAGCCGGTCGACTTCCCGACCGTCGCCCGCTTGATGCGCCAGCCCCCCAGCGCCGAACGCGAAGCCGCCATCCGCGCCGCCGGTGCGGTCGTCGCGCCGCGCGCGTTTCTCGGTCGGACCTCGGACAAGGCGTCGGTGCTGGCGCTGCGCGACACCGACGGCCGCAAGCGTCTGGAGCTGAAGGTCGCGGCGGACGGCCGCGCCACGATCGACTTTCTCGACGATCAGGGCCATGTCACCCGATCGATCACGGACCTGAGCCGGTGAGCAGCGCGCGCCGGGTCTGTTCGTCGGCCGGATAGAAGCATTCCAGCGTCAGCTCCGCCAGGGTCACGTCGGTTGCGGTGCCGAACACGGTCGTGGTGGACAGGAACGACAGCACGCCACCGCCTGGTCCGCTGCGGATCGCGAGCGGTACCGCGATGCGCGCGACGGACTGCGCGGCGTGATCACCTTCCGGAGACGGAAAGCCGCTGAGTTCGGCATGGAGTGCGTCGAGCGCCGGATCGGCCGAATGCGCGATGTCCAGGCGCAGCCGCGCCAGCAGATGGTGCCGCCATTGCGACAGGTTGACGATGCTGGGCGCGAGCCCTTTCGGATGCAGCGTCGCGCGCAGCACGTTGATGGGGGGCGCCAGAAGCGCCGGATCGACGCCGTCCAGCAGCGCGGTCGCCGCCTCGTTGGCGCGCACCAGGTTCCAGTGGCGGTCCACCGCCAGCGCCGGGAATGGCGCGTGCGCGTTTAGCACGGCTTCGACCGCGGCCAGCGCGGCCGCCATGTCGGGCGCCTCGAGCGCGCGTTCGCCATGGATCGGCGCATACCCCGCCGCGAGCAACAGGCGGTTGCGCTCCCTGAGCGGCATCGCCAGCGGTTCGGCCAGGCGCAGCAGCAGTTCGCGGCTGGGCGCCGCGCGCCCGCTTTCGACAAAGCTCAGATGGCGCGTCGACACCTGCGCCTCGCCGGCCAGATCGAGCTGGCTCAGTCGACGCCGGGCCCGCCACTCGCGCAGCAAGTCGCCAACGGTGATCGCGTCTGTGGCCATGGCCGCATCCTAGCCAAAGGCGGCAGCGCTGCCATTACCTGCGGGGTAATCGCAGCGCCTGTGCGACCTGGGCATCCTCGGCGCATCGACGATGAGGAGAACGAGGATGACCGACCCCGACACCCTGGCCCGCGCCTATCTGGCCTTGTGGAACGAAGCCGACGCCGCAGCGCGCGATCGTCGCCTGGCCGACGCCTGGACCGCCGATGCCCGCTACACCGATCCGATGATGGCAGGTGAAGGCCTCGGCGGCATCGCCGCCATGATCGCCGCCGCGCGCGCGCAGTTCCCCGGGCACGCCTTCGCCCTTCGCGGCATGCCCGATGCGCATGGCCTATTCGTGCGCTTCTCCTGGACGTTGGCGGCGCCACACGGGGCGCCGGTGGCCGGCGGGACCGACGTGGTCCGCATCGCGCCGGATGGCCGTATCGTCGAGGTGATCGGCTTTCTCGACCGGGAGGTCGCATGAGCGCGGCCTTCATCCCGCGCGGCGACGGCCACGCGCTGTTCGTCCGCGACTGGGGCGAGGGAGCACCCGTGGTCCTGCTCGCGGGCTGGGCGATGGATGGACGGATCTGGGGCGAGGTCATGCTGCATCTCAACGCCGCCGGCCTGCGCACCATCGCCTACGACCGCAATGGCCATGGGCGATCGACGGATCGGCCGGGCTACGACTACGACGACCTCGCCGACGATCTCGCCGCCGTGCTGGAGGCGCTCGACCTGACCGGGGTCACGCTGGTCGCGCACTCCGGCGCGGGCGGCGAAGCGATCCGTTACCTGTCGCGCCACGGCCGCGCGCGCATCGCCAGGCTGATCCTGGTCGGCGCCACGGGTCCGCGGGTCATCGGCACCGATGGCGTCACACCCGCCATGGTGGATGCGCTGTGCGCGCAGCTCGCCTTCGACCTGTCGGCCTGGATCGACGCCAACATCGCGCCCTTCGCCCCCGGCACGCCGGAGCGCATCAACGCGTGGATGGCGAGCATGGTGCTGGACTGCTCGCGTCGCGCCGTCGTCGCGTTCCAGCGGACGATCGCCCTGAGCGACCTGTCGGCGGAAGCCGCCGCGCTCGACCTGCCGGTCGCCGTGCTGCATGGCGACCGCGACGTGTCCGCGCCGCTGGACAGCAGCGGCCGGGTCTACGCCGCGACGATCCCCGGCGCGGAACTGGTCGTCTACGAAGGCGTGGCGCACGGGGTGATGGTGACGCACGCAGCGCGGCTTGCCGGCGACATCGCCAGGCGGGCCAGCCCATGAGCGCGCCTGTCGCCCAGGCGCCGCGGTCGGCACCCGAAACCTACGTCATCACTTTCCACGTCAAGGCGGACCAGGTGGCGCGCTTCCTCGCCCTGCTGGGTCCTGTGCTGGATGCGATGCGCCATGAGACGAGCTTCGTGCGCGCCGCGCTGCACGTCGATCCGGAGCGGCCGCACGTCTTCCAGCTCCACGAGACCTGGACCGATCGCGACGATGTCCTCAACGTCCAGCTGCACCGGCCCTACCGACAGGCGTGGCACGCCGCATTGGACGCGCTGCTGGCCGAGCCCAGGCAGATCGCGATCTGGACGCTCGTGCGGGCCGATTGAAGCCGGACGAGCAGGTCGTGCGGCTCGATGCGTCGCCATGGAGCGACGCCGCGTTGGGAAAGGTGGCACGGGAGGCTTTCCACCGATGTCCGGGATGCCCGGACCCGCTCGCCCGGTGTGAGCCGATCCCGGAAAACAAGAACGGCCCCGAAGGGCCGTTCAAACTAGCGCGAAACGCTAGTGAAAATTGGAGCGGGATAAGAGACTCGAACTCTCGACCCCGACCTTGGCAAGGTCGTGCTCTACCAACTGAGCTAATCCCGCGTTTTGTGTTACGTAAAGCGGAAGTTTACCTTCGCTTCTTCGAGTTGTGGAGGCCTGGGTCGGAATCGAACCGGCGTGCACGGATTTGCAGTCCGCTGCATAACCACTCTGCCACCAGGCCGGTGACGCGCGGTTGGCCGCAAGAGCCTTCCGACAAAACAAAACCCCGATGGGCCGGGGTTTCGTCAACGCCGTTGAAGCAACTCCACTTCAACTGCGCCTTGAAACTTGGAGCGGGATAAGAGACTCGAACTCTCGACCCCGACCTTGGCAAGGTCGTGCTCTACCAACTGAGCTAATCCCGCGAGAGAGGCGAAATTGTAGTGCCTTTCTTGCGCGTGTCAACGGCTGCCTGCTCATCTTCGCGCAGGCTCGGCCAGGCGGCGCGCAGATACTGGTAGCCCGAGTACAGAGTCAGCAGCGCGGCCACGGCCAGCAGCCAGTCGCCGATGTGGAACACCGGCACGCTCATCCACACATCGCTCAGCGAATGGCCTGCCGGGCGCACCGAGTACAGCAGGCAGCCCAGCGCGATCATCTGCACGGTGGTCTTGACCTTGCCGATCCAGGCGACCTTGACCTTGCCGCGCTGGCCGATCTCGGCCATCCACTCGCGCAGGGCCGACACGGCGATCTCACGGCCGACGATGACCGCCGCCCAGAACGCCATCCACGGGGTGGGATGGCCCTGCACGATCAGGAACAGCGCCACAGCCACCATCAGCTTGTCGGCGACCGGATCCAGGAACGCGCCGAAAGCTGAATACTGGTGCCAGCGCCGCGCGATCCAGCCATCCAGCCAGTCGGTGACCGCGGCGATCACGAACACCGCCGCGGCGGCCACGCTGGTCCACGCGTACGGCAGGTAGAAGACCACCACCAGCACCGGGATCAGCACGATCCGCAGCAGGGTCAGCCAAGTGGGAACGGTCAACTTCATGGGCGATCTGGGCCGGGCGTTGGGGGCGCCGCCGGTTCCGGCAACCCGTGCAGGTTAGCGTAGATGCGCTGGGCCAGCGCGTGATTGACCCCATCCACGCGCGCGATCTCCTCCACGCCGGCGGCCTTGAGCCCGGACAGGCCGCCGAAATGCTTGAGCAGACTGGCGCGCCGGCGCGGGCCGATGCCGGCGATGTCCTCCAGCTTGCTGGTGGTGCGCGCCTTCTGGCGCTTGCCGCGGTGGCCGGTGATGGCGAAACGGTGCGCCTCGTCGCGCACCTGCTGGATCAGCTGCAGCGCCGGCGAGGCCGCGCCGGGGCTGACCTCGCGGCCGTCGTCCAGGATCAGGGTCTCGTGGCCGGCGCGGCGTTCCACGCCCTTGGCCACGCCGACCAGGGACACGCCGTCCACGCCCAGGTCGGCCAGGACCTCGCGCGCCTGGCGCAGCTGGCCGGCGCCGCCGTCGATCAGCAGCACGTCGGGCAGCACCGTGCCCTCCTCCATCGCGCGCCGGAAGCGGCGCTCGATCGCCTGGCGCATGGCCGCGTAGTCGTCGCCCGGCTCGATACCGCTGATGTTGAAGCGCCGGTACTGCGAGCGCACCGCGCCCTTCTCGTCGAACACCACGCACGAGGCCACCGTCGCCTCGCCCATGGTGTGGCTGATGTCGAAGCACTCGATGCGCTGGGCCGGCTCGGCCAGGCCCAGCAGCTCGGCCAACGCCTGGCTGCGCGCGGCCTGGGCATTGCGGCTGGTCATCTCGGTGGCCAGGGTGATCTGCGCGTTGCGCCGGGCCAGGTCCAGGTAGCCGGCGCGTTCGCCGCGCACGTTCCACTTCAGCTGGACCTTGCGGCCGGCCGCGCTGGACAGCGCCGCCTCGATCAGCTCGGCGTCGGGGATCTCGCGGTCCAGCAGCAGCTCGCGCGGCGGCACCTGCTCGGCGTAGTACTGCGAGACGAAGGCCGCCAGCACTTCCTCGGCGCTTTCCTCGCCATTGGTGCGCGGATAGAAGGCGCGCGTGCCCAGGTTGCGCCCGTCGCGGAAGGCCAGCAGCAGCACGCAGGCGGTGCTGCCCTGCATCGCGCAGGCCAGCGCGTCCAGATCGGCGGCATGGCCGTCCACGTACTGGCGCGACTGCATGCCGCGCAGGCGCTTGAGCAGGTCGCGCAGGCGCGCGGCCTCCTCGAAGTCCAGCTTCTCGGCGGCGCGCTCCATCTCGGCGGTCAGCTCGTCGGACAGCTCATCGCTGCGTCCGCCCAGGAACAGGCTGGCGCGATGCACCGACTGGTCGTACTCGGCCTGGCCGACCAGCTCCACGCACGGCGCGGTGCAGCGGCCGATCTGGTACTGCAGGCAGGGCCGAGTGCGGTTGCGGAAGACGCTGTCCTCGCAGTTGCGGATGCGGAACAGCTTCTGCATCAGGTTCAGCGTGTCGCGCACCGCACCGGCGCTGGCGTAGGGGCCGAAATAGCGCCCGGCGATCGCGCGCGGGCCGCGATGGAAGGCGATGCGCGGGAATTCCTCGCTGGTCAGCAGGACGTAGGGATAGCTCTTGTCGTCGCGCAGGGCCACGTTGTAGCGCGGGCTGAGCGACTTGATCAGCTGGTTTTCCAGCAGTAGCGCCTCGGCCTCGGTGCGGGTGACCGTGACGTCCATGCGCGCGATCTGCGAGATCATCGCCAGGGTGCGCGGGTTGCGCGGCGCGTTGTTGAAATAGCTGCCCACGCGGTTGCGCAGCGCGCGCGCCTTGCCAACGTACAGCAGCGTGTCGTCGGCCGCGTACATGCGGTACACGCCCGGCGCTGTGCTCAACGAAGCGGCGAAGGCCTTGCCGTCGAACGGCTGGCCCGGGGGACTGCGACGGCTCATGCTTCGATCGGCACCTGCGAGACGGCGCCGCTGGCCAGGTCTACGCACAGCACCGCGTGCGCGTCGGTCTCGGCGATCCACAGCTTGCCGCCGAAGGCGGCCAGGCCGGCCGGCTGCGCCAGGCGCCGGCCCAGGTTCAGCGAGGTCACCGCGCCGCCGCCCAGGCGCAGGCTGCGGATGCGGCCGTTGCCGGTGTCGGCGATCCACAGCACCGGCGCGTCGGGATCCAGCGTCACGTCCTCCGGCGCCTGCAGGCGCGCCTGCTGGCGCTGGCCGTCGGCATCGCCGAATTCCCAGGGCCCCTGCCCGCCCACCAGCGTCTTGGCGAAATCGCCGCCCAGCTGCACCGCGCGCAGCGAGGCGCCCAGCGTGTCGCACACGTACAGCGCCTGCTGTACCAGCGCCAGGCCGGTCGGCTGGGCGAAGCCGGCCAGGATGCCGGCGCCGTCGCGCTGCCCCAGCTGGCCCGAGCCGGCGCGGCATTCGAGCATGCGGTTGCCCAGGTCCCAGCTCCATACCCGGTTGTCGCCGGACAGGGCGAAGTGCAGATGACTGTTGGTCGCCACCAGCCCGGCCGGCGAGGCCAGCGCGACATCGCCGGGCGCGTGGATCGCGCCTTCGGCCGGCACCCCGGGCTTGCCCGTGCCCAGCAGGGTCTGCACCGCGCCGGTACCCAGGTGGATGCGGCGGATCAGGTGGTTGCCGGTGTCGGCCACGTAGAGCTCATTGCGCAGCAGCGCCACGTGGGTGGGGCTGCGGAAGCTGGCGATCTCCATGTCGCCGTCCAGCGCGTCGGCGTTGCCGTTGCCGAAGCGCCGCATCACGCGCCCGGCATGGGTGCACTCGACGATCTGATGATGACCGGTGTCGGCCACGTACAGACGCTCGGCATTGACCGCAAGGCCGGTGGGGAAACGCAGCGGCAGGCGCGGCTCGGGATGGGTCTCGACCGGGCGCGTGTCGACCAGCGGCTCGTCCAGCGGCTCGCACAGCGCGGCGAGCTGGTTTTCCAGCGCGCCGACACCGGGCGTGCCGACGATGTGGTCGACCACCATGCCCTGCGCGTCGATCAGCACGACGGTCGGCCAGGCCTCGATGCCGAAGCGCTGCCAGGCGTGCCAGTCCAGATCGTGCGCGATCGGGAAACTGACCCCGAAGCGGCGCAGGCGCTTGAGCGCGGCCTGCGGATCGCGGTGCACGTCGAAACGCGGCACGGCGATCACCCGCACCTGCAGGCGCGCGCCGAAGCGGCGCTGCAGCAGCGCCAGATCGGCCAGCCGCTGCAGGCACCAGCTCGAGGCCGGGTCGACGAAGGCCAGCGCCACCGCGCTGCCACGCAGCGACTGCAGCGCGGTCGGCGCGGCGTTGAGCCACAGCAGACCGTGCGGGAAGTCGGGAGCGTGGACCGGATTCATGAATACTGAATGATGCCGCAGGCGGCCGGCTTCAAGCCGTGCGCGCCGGCGCGCTTCAGGCGCGGGAGCGGCGGCGCACGGCCAGGCCTCACCGCATGCCGTCCAGATGGCGCTGGGCGCGCGCCAGGTCCTCGGGAGTGTCCACGCCCGGCGGGAAGGCCTCGGGCGTCAGCGCCACGGCGATGCGGAAGCCGGCTTCCAGGGCGCGCAGCTGCTCCAGCGATTCGGTGCGCTCCAGCCGGCCCGGCGGCAGCGCGGCAAAGGTGCGCAGGAAGCCGGCGCGGTAGGCGTAGATGCCGATATGGCGCAGGAACGGCGCCGGCGCCTCGGCCAGCACCTGGCGACTGCGGGCGAAGCCATCGCGGTGCCAGGGCAGCGGCGCGCGGCTGAAGTACAGCGCATCGCCGTTGTCGGCCAGCACCACCTTGACCGCGTTCGGGTCGAACACCTGCTCGGCCTCGTCGATCGGCGTGGCCAGGGTCGCCATCGGATGGCCGCTGGCCGACAGCGCGGCGGCCACGGCGCGGATGCCGGACGGCGGGGCGAAGGGCTCATCGCCCTGCAGGTTGACCACCAGGGTCTGATCGTCCCAGCCGGCGATACCGGCGCATTCGGCCAGGCGGTCGCTGCCCGAGGCATGGCTGGCAGCGGTCATCGCCACCTGCACGCCGCTGCCGTCCAGCGCGCGCGCCACGCGTTCGTCGTCGGTGGCCACCCACACCTCGCGCGCGCCGGCGGCCAGCGCGCGCTGCGCCACGTGCAGCACCAGCGGCTGGCCGCCGAGCAGGCGCAGCGGCTTGCCGGGCAGACGCGTGGCGTCATGGCGGGCGGGAATGGCGACGACGAAGGGTTCTTGCAGGTCGGTCATGCGAAGGTCTTTCGAGCGCGCCCGGTCGGGGGCGCACCCTGCCGGGCGTGGGGGTGGGGAGATGACGCCATTCTAGCCGCTGCCCCGCGCCGGCCCGGCCGACCCGAGGACCGCGCGGCCACGGGCGTTCAGCCCTTGTGGCCCAACGGCCCCAGCGTCCGCAGCGCCGCGACGCGGCCCAGCACCGCCACCCAGAACGCCTCGGGCAGCTCGGCCTCGACCGGCACGCTGTAGGCCCACGGCCCGGCGAAGGCGGCGCACTTGACGGCGTCCTTCTCGGTCATCAGCACCGGCAGCTCGCTGCCGAAGCGCAGATCGTCCGCGCTGTAGGCATGGTGATCGTCGAAGGCATGCGGCACTACGCCGATGCCGTAGCCGCGCAGCAGGTCGAAGAAGCGGCCGGGATGGCCGATGCCCGCCACGGCGTGCACGCGATGGCCGCCGAAGGCCGCCAGCGTGGTCGGCTTGCCGCCCGCCAGCGGCAGGGCCAGGCCAGAGCGCAGCGTCATCGCCCATTCGCCGAAGCCGGCGCTGCCGCCGTTGACCACGCGGAAATCGACCTGGGCGCTGCGCTCGGCCGGCTCGCGCAGCGGCCCGGCCGGCAGCACGCGGCCGTTGCCGTAGCGGCGGCGGCCGTCGATGACCTCGATCTCCACATCGCGGCGCAGGCGGATGTGCTGCAGGCCGTCGTCGCAGACCACGATGTCGCAGCCGGCCGCCGCCAGCGCGCGCGCGGCGGCGACACGGTCGCGGTCCACGCGCACCTTGACGCCGGTGCGGCGCGCGATCAGCACTGGCTCGTCGCCGCCTTCGGTTGGCGTGGTGTCCGCCTCGACCCAGCGTGGCTTGCCCGGGTCCTGGCGGCCGTAGCCTCGGCTGGCCACGCCCGGCGTCCACCCCGCCTCGCGCAGGCGCTGGACCAGGGCGATGGTCAGCGGCGTCTTGCCGGTGCCGCCGACGGTCAGGTTGCCCACCACCACCACCGGCACCGGCACGCGCCGGCGGCGCAGCAGGCCGATGCGGTAGAGGGTGGCGCGCAGGCGCAGCGCGCCGCGGAAGACCGGTTCGAGCAGGCGCGGCAGCAGCGGCACCGGCGCGCCGTCGAACCAGTACTTCGGCGCGCCGCGCGAGGCGCTCATTCGGCCTCGCGGAACTGGGCGCCGTGCAGTTGCGCGTACAGGCCACCGCGCGCCAGCAGTTCGGCGTGGGTGCCCTGCTCCACCAGACGGCCGTGGTCGAGCACCAGCACCTGGTCGGCGTGCTCGATGGTGGACAGGCGATGGGCGATGACCAGCGTGGTGCGGTGGGGCATCAGCTGGGTCAGCGCGTCCTGCACCAGGCGCTCGGACTCGTTGTCCAGCGCGGCGGTGGCCTCGTCCAGGATCAGGATCGGCGCATCCTTCAGCATCGCCCGGGCGATCGCCAGGCGCTGGCGCTGGCCGCCGGAGAGCTTGCCGCCCTTGACCCCGATCGCGGTGTCCTTGCCGTGCTCGAGCTGTTCGACGAACTCCATCGCGTGCGCGTCGCGCAGCGCCTTGTCCAGCGCCTGCGGCTCGGCCGAGCGCATCTCGCCATAGGCCACGTTGGCCTCGACGGTGCCGTCGAACAGCATCACCTGCTGGCCGACCAGGGCGATCTGGCGGCGCAGGTCGGCCAGGCGGTAGTCCTGCACCGGCGCGCCGTCGATCAGGATCTGGCCGGACTCGACGTCGTAGAAGCGCGGGATCAGCTTGATCAGGCTGGACTTGCCGCTGCCCGAGCGGCCGACGATGGCCGTGACCGTGCCGGGGCGCGCGACGAAGCTGATGTGCTCCAGCGCCGGCCGCAGCTGGCCGGGATAGCGCGCGGTGACGTCACGGAACTCGATCGTGCCCTGCGCGCGCACCAGCGGACGGGTGCCGGCGTCGACCTCGTCCGGCGCATCGAGCACCGAGAACAGGCGCTCGGCCGAGGCCACGCCGCGCTGCAGGACGTTCTGCACGTTGGTGAGGTTCTTCAAGGCCGGGATGATGCCGGCCATGGCCAGCAGCAGACTGAAGAAACCGCCCGCGCTGAGCCGGCCGGCGGCGGCCTCGTGGCCGGCGATCAGCAGCAGCGCCGCCAGACCGATGGCGCCCATCATCTGCACCGTGGCGGTGGAGATGCCGCGGGTGGACTCGACCTTCATCGCCAGACGCAGGTTGTGGTCGGCGAGCGCGTGATAGCGCTCCAGCTCGGACTGCTGCGCGCCGTAGACCTTGACCTCCTGATGGTTGGACAAGGTCTGGTCGGCGGCCTGCAGCAGCTGCGCCCCGCTCTCCTGGATGCGGTGGCTCACACGGCGGTAGCGCTTGGCGACCTTGTTCATCACGAACGCCAGCGGCGGCACCAGTACGAGGATGGACAGGGTTACCTGCCAGCTGGCGCCCAGCATCACGATCAGCAGCACGATGGCCTGCAGCGCCTGCTGGATCATGGTCTTGAGCGCATCGACCGCCGCCTGCGCGACCTGGTCCGAATCGGATCCCAGTCGTATCAGCATCGAGGGGACGGGCTCGGCATCGAAACGCGCGCCCGGCAGGGACAGGTACTTGCCCAGCACCTTGACCCGCAGGTCGCGGGCGATGCTGCGCGCCGCGCGCCCCATCGACATGTCGGTGATGTAGCCGGCCACGCCACGCACCAGGAAGATCACCAGGATCAGCGCCGGCATCACCCACAGCGCCTGCGGCGGCCCCTGGTTGAGGAAGGTCCGGTTGGTGATGGGCTCCATCAGCCGGGTGAAGGCGCCTGTCCCGGCCGCCTCGACCAGCGCGGCCACGAACGCCAGCAGCAGCAGGCCGCGGTACGGCCTGGCGAAGGTCAGCAGCCGGCGGTAGGTCTGCCAGGCCGACCCGGGGACGGCCGCGCTCACCGGCGCGGCTCCTGTTCGGGGGCGGTGGCGATCGAGATGCGCTTGAAGCCCAGCTGTGCCAGCGCGTCCAGCGCGGTGACCACCGCCTGGTGCGGCGTGCGCGCGTCGGCGCGCAGCAGCACCGGGCGGGTGTGGTCCTTGTCGGCGGACTGGGCGATGGCCTGCTTGAGCGCGTCGGCGTCGGTGCGCAGCACCTCGCTGTCGCCGACGAAGTAGCGGCCCTCGGCGTTGATGAGGATGTTCAGCGCCTTGGCCGGCGCGTCGGCCGCCTGCTGCGAGGCCGACGGCAGCTGCAGCTGCAGGGTCGAGCGCGCATCGAAGGTCGTGGTGATCACGAAGAAGATGATCAGCACCAGGATCACGTCGATCAGCGGGACCAGGTTGATCTCCGGCTCGTCGTGCGCGCGGTCGTCGCGGATACGCATCGGGCGCGGCCTTCAGTCGCCGCGCGCGGCGGCGTGCGGCGCTTCCAGCGCATCGGACAGGGCCATGGCCTGCTGCTCCATCTCGATCACGTAGCCGGCGATGCGGCCACGGAAATAGCGATGGAAGATCAGCGCCGGGATCGCCACCAGCATGCCGGTGGCGGTGCACACCAGCGCCTTGCCGATGCCGCCGGCCAGCTGGTTCACATCGCCCAGGCCGTGGTCGAGGATCCCCAGGAACATCTGGATCATGCCGACCACCGTGCCCAGCAGGCCCAGCAGCGGGCCGGCCGCGGCGATGGTGCCCAGCGTGTTGAGGTAGCGCTCCATGCGGTGGACCAGGTGGCGGCCGGTGTCCTCGATGCGCTCGCGGATGACATCGCGCGAGCGATGCCGCACGTCGAGCGCGGCGGCCAGCAGCGCGCCCAGCGGCGAGGTGCGGCGCAGCGATTCGATGTGCGAGGCCTCCAGGTGCGAGGAGGTCGCCCAGCGGCGCACCTCCTCGCCCAGGCCCGGCGGCAGGATCTCCTTGCGGCGCAGGCTCCAGAAGCGTTCCACCACGATGGCCAGGGCCAGCACGGCGAGCAGCAGCAGCGGGATCATGGGCCAGCCGCCCGCCTTGACCAGTTCCAGCACGTTGAATCCTTACGGCGCAGCCGGCCGTGTGAGAACAGACCGATAGGATAGCCCAGACGCCTCGCGCGCCTGGACCGCGTCCCACAGGCGCGCGCGCCAGCGCCGGCGCTCGCGCACCGACAGGCCTTCCGCACGCAGCCAGACGCTCAACGCACCGCTGTCGGCGGTGTTCAGCACTTCCGCGCCCTCCGCCTGCCAGCGCCGCACCACCTGCCGCTGCGGATGGCCGAAGCGGTTGTCCGCACCGGCCGAGACCAGCGCCAGGCGCGCGCCCGTGGCCCGGACGAAGCCCGGGTCCGACGACTCGCTGCTGCCGTGATGGGCGACCAGGACCACCTGAGCCTTCAGCGATGACGGCCGCGTGCGCAGCAGCCCGCGTTCGATCACCTGGCCGATGTCGCCGGTGAGCAGGACGGCGCCATGCGCGGTATCCACACGCAGCACGCAGCTGGATTCGTTGCGCAGGTAGGGAAAGCCGCGTGCGGGATGCAGCACCTCGAACCGCACCCCGTCCCAGGCCCAGGCCTGTCCCGCGCGGCAGGCGGTCTGCAGCGGGATGGGCGCGCCGGCCGGGCCCAGCACTTCCAGCGCTGGCATCTGGCGTCGCACCGCGTCCAGGCCGCCGGCGTGGTCGGCGTCGCCGTGGCTGACCATGATCCGGTCCAGCCGGCGCACGCCCAGCGCGTGCAGCGCCGGCACCACCACGCGCTCGCCGGCATCGAAGCCATCGGCCACCGCCGGCCCGGTATCGAACAGCAGCGCGTGACCGCGCGTGCGCACCAGCACCGACAGGCCCTGGCCGACATCGAGCGTGGTCACGGTGGCCTCGCCTTCGCGCGGCAAGTCCAGGTTGGGCAGCAGCAGCGGCAGCCACAGCAGCGCGGCCAGCGGCTTGCCAGGCACGCCGCGCGGCAGCAGCAGCCAGAACGCGCCCAGCACCGCCAGGGGCAGCGCGAACCACGCGCCTTCCGGCAGCCACCACAGCGCGAAGCGGCCCTGCGCCAGCCAGGCGAACAGCCGCCAGCTCGGTTCGAACGCCTGCCCGGCCAGCCACCAAGCCGGGGTGCCCCAGCCGGTGTGCAGGGTCTCGGCGGCCACACCGAGCAGGCAGGCCGGCACCACCACCAGGCTCCACCACGGGATCGCCAGCAGGTTGGCCAGCGGCCCGACCAGCGAGGCCTGGCCGAACAGGGCCACGGTCAGCGGCAGCAGCCCCAGCGTGGCCACGCCCTGCGCGGAGAGGAACGCCCGCCACGCCGGCAGGCCATGGGTGGGCAGGCACCACACCAGCCAGGCCACGCCGGCGAAGCTCAGCCAGAAGCCGGCCACCAGCGGCGCCAGCGGATCGACCAGCAGCACCGCCAGCGTCGCCAGCGCCAGCGCGGCCACCGCGCCTGCGGGCCGCCGACCGCAGCGCGCCAGCGCCACCACGGCGATCATCAGCACCGTGCGCACCGTCGGCAGCGCGCCGCCGGACAGCAGCGCGTAGCCGCAGGCGAACAGCGTGGCCGCCACGCCGGCCGCCACCTGCCGCGGCAGCCACCGGCCCAGGCGTGGCAGCAGGCGCCACAGGCCTGACGCGAGCAGCGCGCCGAAGCCGGCGACCAGCCCGACGTGGAAGCCGGAAATGGCGATCAGATGGGTCAGCCCGGCCGCGCGCAGCGTGGCCCAGTCGGCATCGTCTAGGCTGCCGGTATCGCCCAGTGCCAGGGCGCGCACGAAGCGCTGCGCCCCGGCCGGCGCGTGCGCGGCGATGCGCGCCGACATCCGCGCGCGCCACGCGTCGATCCCGGTCGGCGGCCCCAGCGCAAGCGCCAGCGGTGCGGCACGCACGTAGCCGGTGGCCGCCACGCGCCGCGCCAGCGCATAGCGTTCGCCGTCGAACCCGCCCGGATTGACCAGCCCGCGCGGCGCGCGCAGCCGCACCAGCAGCTGCCAGCGCTGCCCGGCCTGCAGCCGGGCGCGCGGGCCCGTCGCGGTGGCGTCGGTCTCGTCGTACCAGGCCAGCTGCAGGCGCCGGCCACACGGCACCTCGGGACCGGCCGGGCACGCATCGGCCAGGAAATCGAATCGCGTGCGCCGGGCCTCGACCTGCGGCAGGCCGATCACGCGGCCTTCGATCCGCCAGTCGCGCGCCTGGGCGCGCGCCGGCAGCTGCGCCGATAGCGCCCAGCCGGCCTGCAGGCCGGCCCAGCCGACGCCGAACAGCAGCGCACCCGCCAGCCGTCCCGCCCCACCCCGCGCCCAGCACGCCACACCGAGCGCCAGGGCCGCGAGCAGCCAGCCGCGCGCCGGCAGGACCGGCAGCAGCAGACAGGTACAGACGCCCAGCAGCATGCAGATCGCCACGCCGCCGCCGAAGGCCGGCACGCGCATGCGGCCGAACGCGGCCGCGCATCGGCTCAACCCCTGGCGTGCGTTGATCGTGGCCTGCGTCCACTGCATCGGCTGGCGGCCTGTCTGAGTCCTTGGCGCCAGCGTGCGTCCAGTGGGTGCGGCGCACCATCGCCGGGCGCCGTGCCCGGGCGTGGGAAAAATCCCAGCGCCTGCGCGGCACCGCGGCCATCTTGCCGGGTTACCATCGCGCCGCCCGCCGCCCGTCCTTCTACCCCGCGGCGCACCACGCGAGCCTTCCCGATGCCGCTTCCCGCCTTCCGTGCCGGCAAGGCCGCCGTCGCCTTCATCCTGGTCACCGCGATGCTCGACATCGTGGCCATGGGCATCATCATCCCGGTGCTGCCGCACCTGATCGAGCAGTTCTCCGGCTCCAATGCGCGCGCCGGGCTGATCAATGGCGTGTTCGTGGCGCTGTGGGCGCTGATGCAATTCCTGGTCTCGCCGATCGTGGGTTCGCTGTCCGACCGCTACGGCCGCCGTCCGGTGATCCTGCTGTCCACCGCAGGGCTTGCGATCGACTACCTGCTGATGGCCCTGGCGCCCAACCTGTGGTGGCTGGCGGCCGGGCGCATCGTCTCGGGCATCACCACGGCCAGCTTCACCACCGTCTATGCCTACATGGCCGACATCACCACGCCGGAGAACCGCGCGCGCGGCTACGGCTTGATCGGCGCGGCCTTCAGCGCCGGCTTCGTCGCCGGCCCGCTGCTGGGCGGTGTGCTGGGCGAATGGTCGCCGCGCGCGCCGTTCTGGGCGGCGGCGGCGATGAGCACGCTGGCCTTCACCTACGGCGCGTTCGTGCTGCCCGAATCGCTGGCGCCGGACAAGCGCATGGCCTTCTCCTGGTCGCGCGCCAATCCGCTGGGCGCGCTGCGCCTGCTGCGCTCGCACCAGGAGCTGACCGGCCTGGCGGTGGTGAACTTCCTGCTGTACTTCGCCCACCACGTGTTCTCGGCGGTGTTCGTGCTGTACGCGGCCGACCGCTACGGCTGGGGCGCCTGGCAGGTGGGTCTGCTGCTGGCCATGGTCGGGGCGCTGGACATGCTGGTGCAGGGCACGCTGACCGGCCCGGCGGTACGCCGCTTCGGCGATCGCCGCACGATGATCATCGGCCTGTGCTTCGGCGCGCTGGGCATCGCCTGCATGGGGCTGGCGCCGACCGGCTGGCTGTTCGTCGCCGCGATGCTGCCCAACGCGCTGTGGGGGCTGGCGATGCCGACCATCCAGTCGCTGATGACCCAGCGCGTGTCCGAGTCCGAACAGGGCCAGCTGCAGGGCGCCAACAACAGCGTCGGCGCGATCGCGGGCGTGGTCTCGCCGGTGTTCTTCGGCTGGGTGTATTCCAAGTCGGTTGGGGCCGGGGCGGCCCTGCCCTTCATCGGCACGCCGTTCCTGATCGCCGCCGGCGTGCTGGCTGCGGCCGCGCTGACCGGGATCGCGGTGGCCCGGCGCCAGCGCGCGCCGGCGGGCTGATCAGCCCAGCGCCCAGCGGCCCAGTTCGACGTAGGCCTCGCGCTGGCCGCCACGCAGCAGGACGAAGGCATCGAAGGCCAGGCGCACCGGCGCGCAGGCTTCCGGCGCGAGGCGCTTGCCGTCGTTGTGGCCCAGGGTCAGATGCGGATGCAGCGGCGGCGACTTGGCCAGCACGATGCGCTGGCGCGTGGCCGCCGCGCGCAGCGCCGATTCCAGCGCGGCCAGCGCCGGCGGCGTCTGCGAGGCGGCCAGCACCACCGCGTCGCGGCCGAACACCGCCAGCCGGTCCAGGCTCAGCACGAAGGCCTGCCCCTGCACGCCGGCCACCGCGCGCTGCGCGCCCTCGACCAGGCCGGGGATCTGCTCGTCGAACGGCTCGCCCAGGTACAGCAGGGTCACGTGGCGCTTGGCCGCGCGCATCGGCTTGAAGCCCTCGAAGCGCGGCGCATGCGCCTGCAGCGCCGCCTCCAGCGGCGCCTGGTCGCCGGCCGCGGGCAGCAGCGCGAAGAACAGGCTCGGCGGCGGCGCGGCCGGTCGGGCGAAAAGGTCGTCCTGCATCGTGGGCAAGGTCTTAGGATCGGCTGCCGGCGCGAGGCCGCGCAGGCCTCAGACCGCGGCGGTGACGACGATCTCGACCTTCCACGCCGGATCGGCCAGCCGCGCCTGCACGGTGGCGCGGGCCGGGGTGTGGCCGGGCACGACCCAGGTTTCCCAGACCGCGTTCATGCCGGCGAACTCGGCCAGGTCGGCCATGAAGATCTCGGCGCGCAGGATCTTGGACTTGTCGGTGCCGGCGCGCGCCAGCAGGGCGTCGATGGCGGCCAGCACTTCGCCGGTCTGCGCGGCGATGTCGCCGCCGCCTTCTGCGATCTGCCCGGCCAGGTAGGCCACGCCGTTGTGCACGGTCATCTCGGACATGCGCGGACCGGTATCGAAACGCTGGATCATCGTGAATCGCTCATCGCAGAGGGGGCGCGCCACGCTACCCGGCCATCACCGCGCTGCCAAGCCGCCGCGGGCCTTCAGGCAGCGTCAGAGCCGTGGAACATAAAGTGTGGTACACTATCCTTGTTCCACGAATCGCACGCACCGGACTGTGCTTCCTCGCCCACCGGCGCCTGCGACCGGCCGGGTCCGCCCCGCTCCCGGCCCTCCCGACGCAGTCCCTGTCCGGCTTCGGCCTGTCCCCCTGCGGCTCACCTTGCCTTGACCGGCGACTGGCCGCATATCGGATTCGACACCTGCACCCGCGCACTGCGGCCGATCCTCTCGCCACGAGGGCGGGTCGCAGCGCCCCCGCCGCTCCACGACGAAGGAGAGCTTCATGCCCCGCACCAGTTCCAAGATCGCCGCCAGCAAGCCCCGCGCCTCCGACAAGAGCGCGCCGCTGACCCACGAGCGCATCCAGGCCGACCTGGCCGCCTTCCGCAAGGCCGGCGGCCGCATCGAGAAACTCGGCAACACCCGCGTGCTGACCAAGGTGGAAGTGCCCGAAGACGGCACCTGACGGGCAGCATCCCGGATGATCCGACAGGCCGCGCAAGCGGCCTGTTGTTTTTTGTGGCGCTGGAAACCGGAAAAGAGTGCTTCGCGTAGCTAGGGGGCGAGGCGGGCAAATGCGCCGGCGGGTTGCGCCTCGCGCATCGCGCCTCGAGAGATCGATGAATCCATCGTTCCCCGAAGAACTCCGTCTTTCCCGCCAACGCGGGAATGCAGCGCCTTCGAGGCTTTCGCGCGAAAGTCGCTGGGTCCCCGCTTTCGCGGGAACGACGGTGGAGGAATTTCCGCAGCGGTGCCTTGCCGAGCGCGCCAGGCACGCAACGTGCGAACGCGCGCTCAGGCCTTGCGCAGGAAGCAGGTCTTCAGCACCAGGCCCTTGATCTTGTCCGAGTGCCCTTCGATGTGTTCGGCATCGTCCTCGACCAGGCGGATGTTGCGGATCACCGTGCCCTGCTTGAGCGGGATGCTGGAACCCTTGACCTTGAGGTCCTTGATCACCGTGACCGTGTCGCCGGCGGCCAGCACGTTGCCGTTGACATCGCGCACCACCAAGGCCTGATCGGCGGTGGCGGCCTCGGCTGACCACTCATAGCCGCAGTCGGCACAGATCCACTGCGCCCCATCGACGTAGGTGTTGTCCAGTGTGCATTGCGGACAGGCGGGGGCGGTGGGCATGAGGCGCAGAACCAGCGAAGAAGGAGAAAGCGCCATTGTACGACCTGGGCCGCACACCCCCGCACCCGCATCCCTGCCGGAAGCCGCCCTGCGCGCGTGCGCTCACGCGCAGGGGACGCGGAGATGACCAACATGCAGGCCCCACCCGCACCGCACCGCCGCCCATGGCCAAGCCCTCCGGCTCCCGTCTTGTCGTCTATGCCGCGCTGGCCGGCAATCTGGCCATCGCCGTGGCCAAGTTCATCGCGGCGTGGCTGTCGGGCAGCTCGGCCATGCTCAGCGAGGGCGTGCACTCGCTGGTGGACACCATCAACGAGGTGCTGCTGCTCTACGGCCTGCATCGCGCGGAGAAGCAGGCCGACCCCACCCACCCGTTCGGCTACGGGCGCGAGCTGTACTTCTGGAGCTTCATCGTGGCGCTGCTGGTGTTCGCCGCCGGCGCCGGCGTGTCGGCCTACGAAGGCATCGCGCATATCCGCCAGCCCGAGCCGGCCAGCAACCATCTGGTGAGCTACATCGTGCTGGGCGTGTCGATGCTGTTCGAGGGCGGCTCGTGGTGGGTGGCGCTGCGCGAGTTCCGCGCGACCAAGGGCGAGCTGGGCTATTTCGAAGCCTTCCGCCGCAGCAAGGATCCGTCCACCTTCACCGTGCTGCTGGAAGACAGCGCCGCGCTGCTGGGTCTGGGCTTCGCGCTGATGGGCCTGATCGCCGCGCAGGTGCTGGACATGCCCGTGCTCGACGGGGTGGCCTCGCTGTGCATCGCCGCGGTGCTGGCGGTGGCCGCCTTCATGCTGGCGCGCGAGACCAAGGGCCTGCTGATCGGCGAGCCGGCCCAGCCCGGCATCGGCCAAAGCATCCTGGAGATCGCCAACGCCGACCCCGAGGTGGGCAACGCCAATGGCGTGACCACCATCCAGATGGGGCCCAACCAGGTGCTGGCCACGCTCAGCGCCGAGTTCGAGGACACGCGCACGACCGAGCAGATCGAGGCCTGCGTGACCCGCATCGAGGCGGCGGTCAAGGCGCGCTATCCGGAGCTGGTGGCGCTGTTCATCAAGCCGCAGACCGAGGCGGTCTACCGCGCGCGCCGCGCCGCATTGGCCCCTGCCGCGCAATGAGGTAAAACGGCGGCGCGCGCCTCTTACGCTTCCATCAAGGACCGATGCAATGCGCCCGATTCTGCTGGCGTGGCTGCTGAGCCTGCCCTTCTGCGCCGCGCGCGCGGCCGAGGGCGCACGCACGCCACCGGCGCCTGGCTGCCTGGATGCGCGCCGGATGACCGAGGTCCGTCAGGTTGATGCACGCACGCTGGCCGTCGTCGCGCACGACGGCCGGCCCTACCGGATCGGGCTGCAGTCCGACTGCCCCGGCGTGGATGCCGCGGCCGACGCGCGCCTGTTCGGCGCTGAGGGTTGGATCTGCAACGGCGCACCGGCCTATGTGCAGATCGACGGGCGACGCTGCGCGGTCGCCAGCGTCGAGCCGCTGGACGCCAAGGCCCATGCGCGGCTGATGCAGCAGGCCGATCGGGACGCCATGGCCACGCTCGATCCGGTCAAGGTGATCGGCCCGCAGCGCGGCGCCGGCTTCCGAGGCTCACCGAGCTATTGCTTCGCGCCACGCTACCTGCGGTCCTGGTCGAGCGATCCGGACGGGCTGCTGGTGGAGGTCTCGCGCCGCCATCCGGGCGGGCATCGCTGGTATCGGGTCGAGCTCACCGGCAGCTGTCCGATGCTGCAGCGCAGCCCGGCGCTCGCGTTCCGCTCGGGCCTGGACCTGGGCATGATCTGCGGCAATCCCGGCGATGTGGTGCTGGGCGATGCGCGCCCGCAAGGCTTCGCCCAGCCGCTGCGAGCGGGCGGCTGCGGCATCGCCACGGTCTATCCGGTCGACGCGCATAAATGAACGGGCTGCGGTTGTGTCGGCGCCGGCTTTTGCCTAGGGTAGTGGCGTGTTCTTCTCCTTCGCGTCGTGAAGCCACCGACGTGCTCCCCTCAACCGTTCACGGATGTTTTTCATGGAAATCCAGGATGGCCGCGTGGCCACGATCCACTACACCCTCACCGGCGACGACGGCAGCGTCATCGACCAGTCCGCGCCGGATACGCCGCTGAGCTATCTGCATGGCGCCAGCAACATCGTGCCGGGCCTGGAGAGCGCGCTCACCGGCAAGCAGGTCGGCGACAAGGTCCAGGTCGACGTGCCGCCGGAGCTCGGCTACGGCCCGCGCCACGAGCAGCTGCAGCAGGTGGTGCCGCTGGGCGCGTTCCCGACCGGCGCCAACATCATCCCGGGCATGCAGTTCGAGGCCCATGGCGAGCACGGCCCGCTGGTGGTGACCGTGGTCCAGGTCGGCCCGGACGAGGTCACCGTCGACGGCAACCACCCGCTGGCCGGCAAGACCCTGCACTTCGCGGTCGAGGTGACCGACGTGCGCGAGCCCACGGCCGAGGAACTCAGCCACGGCCACGTGCACGGCCCGGGCGGCGCGCACCACTGATCCATCCGCCACCGCGGAGCGCTGCATCCCGACACCCCGGCCCTCGCGCCGGGGTGTCGGCGTTTACGGGGTTCTCGTCGTCGTGATCGCCACGGCGCCACAATGGCGCCATGCCGCCTGCCGCCACCGTCTCGCCCAGCCCCCGCCCCAGCCTGCGCGAGCGCTTCGCCGCGATGCGCAACGTGCCGCCCTTCCTGCGCATGGTCTGGGCGACCAGTCCGTGGCTGACCGTGGGCAGCCTGGGCCTGCGCCTGGTCAAGGCACTGCTGCCGATCGCCGCGCTGTACGTGGGCAAGCTGATCATCGACGAGGCCGTGCGCCTGGTCGGTGCGGGCATTCCACTGGATTCGCTGGCCGATGCGCTGTCCAGCGGCCGGCTCACCCGGCTGATGGAACTGCTGGCGCTGGAATTCGTCCTGGCGATCGGCTCGGACCTGCTGGGCCGGGCGATCAGCTACGCCGACACGCTGCTGTCCGAGCTGTTCACCAACGCCACCAGCATCCGGCTGATGGAGCACGCGGCCACGCTGGATCTGGAGGACTTCGAAGACCCCGAGCTGCAGGACAAGCTGGATCGCGCGCGGCGCCAGACCATGGGCCGCATGAACCTGCTCAGCCAGCTGTTCGGCCAGGTGCAGGACACCGTCACCGTGATCAGCTTCGCCATCGGCCTGCTGGCCTATGCGCCATGGCTGATCGCGCTGCTGGTGGTGGCGCTGGTGCCGGCCTTCGTCGGCGAGTCGCACTTCAACGCGGTGGGCTATTCGCTCAACTTCCAGTGGACGCCCGAGCGCCGTCAGCTCGAATACGTGCGCCAGACGGGCGCCAGCGTCGAGACCGCCAAGGAGGTGAAGATCTTCAACCTCCACCGCTTCCTGATCGAACGCTACCGTAGCCTGGCGCAGAGCCTGTTCGCCGCCAACCGCGCGCTGGCGCGGCGGCGCGCCCTGTGGGGCACGGCGCTGGCGGCGCTGGGGTCGCTGGGCTACTACGTGGCCTATGCCTACATCGCCTGGCGCACGGTCAAGGGCGATTTCTCGATCGGCGACCTGACCTTCCTGGCCGGCAGCTTCCTGCGCCTGCGCCAGCTCCTGGAGGGCCTGCTGGTGGGCTTCTCGCAGGTCGCAGGCCAGGCGCTGTACCTGGACGATCTGTTCTCCTTCTTCGCCATCCAGCCGGAGATCACCTCGCCGGCCGAGCCGGTGCCGTTCCCGCAGCCGATCCGGCAGGGCTTCGTGTTCGAGAACGTCGGCTTCCGCTATCCGGACGCGCAGCACTGGGCGGTGCGGCATCTGGATTTCGAGCTGAAGGTCGGCGAGGTGCTGGCCCTGGTCGGTGAGAACGGCGCGGGCAAGACCACCCTGGTCAAGCTGCTGGCGCGGCTGTACGACCCGGACGAGGGCCGCATCCTGCTGGACGGGCGCGACCTGCGCGAGTACGACCTGGACGAACTGCGCGCCAATGTCGGGGTGATCTTCCAGGACTTCGTGCGCTACTACCTCACCGCCAGCGAGAACATCGGCGTGGGCCGGATCGAGGCGATGGACGATGCCCCGCGCATCCGCGCTGCCGCGCACAGCGCGCTGGCCGATCAGGTGATCGAGGGCCTGCCGGGCGGCTACGAGCAGCTGATCGGCCGGCGCTTCAAGACCGGCGTGGACCTGTCCGGCGGGCAGTGGCAGAAGATCGCCATCGCCCGGGCCTACATGCGCCAGGCGCAGGTGATGATCCTGGACGAGCCCACCGCCGCGCTGGATGCGCGCAGCGAGTTCGAGGTGTTCCAGCGCTTCCGCGAACTGTCCGAGCAGCGCACCGCGGTGCTGATCTCGCATCGATTCTCCTCGGTGCGCATGGCCGACCGCATCCTGGTGCTGCACCTGGGCCGGATCGAGGCGGTCGGCACCCACGAGAGCCTGCTGGCCGAGGGCGGTCGCTATGCGGAGCTGTTCGAGCTGCAGGCCGCCGGCTATCGTTGATCGCCTGGCTCGAGGAGTTCCCATGCAACCCACCATCGTCCGCACCGCCGCCCTGCTGGCCTGCCTGCTGTGCCTGCCCGCCCTGTCGCAGACCCCGGCGCCGGGCAGCGAGGGCTGGAATCCGGCCGACATCGCCCAGGCCAAGGCTCAGGCCGATCGCGACGAGGCCTCGCTGCCGCCCGCTCTGAGCCAGGCCATGCGCGCGACGCAGCAGGACACGCTCGAACGCGGCGTCGCCGCCTGCGCCTCGCCGAAGGCCGACACCACCCCGTTCGTGATCGTGGCCCGGCTGGATGCGCGCGGCGGCATCGCCCGCACCTGGCGCAAGGGCGACACGCCGCTGGCGATCTGCCTGGACCGCTTCCTGCGCGGCCGCGTGCTGCTGGCCCCGCCGCGCGCGCCGTTCTTCGTGTCCTTCGAGCTCAGCTTCACCCCGTGACCGATCCGGTGCGCATCCGGCCCGCGCGCGTCGAGGACGCCGAGGCCATGAGCGCGGTGCTGCGGCAGATCATCGCCGTTACCGGCCGCGAGCGCCCGAGCGACCGGGAGACAGTGTTGGCCCGCTACATCCAGCACCCCGCGCGCCTCCAGTGCAGCCTCGCGCAGGACGCGCAGGGGCGCGTGCTCGGCTTCCAGTCGCTGATCCGGGCCACGGCGGGCAATCCCTACGACGTCCCTGAGGGCTGGGGCATCATCGGCACGCATATCAGTCCCCAGGCGCATCGGCTCGGGATCGGCAAGGCGCTGTTCGCGGCCAGCCGGCAGGCGGCCATCGCGGCGGGGCTGGAGAAGATCGATGCCTACATCGGCGCCGACAATCCCGCGGGCCTGCGCTACTACGAGGCCATGGGGTTCCGCACCTACCGGGAACCGGCGGGTATCGTGCAGAAGTGCTTCGTGGTGACGCGCGCGCCGTCCGAAGCGATCTGACGGATCGCCGTTGGACAGCAGTGCAGACGGCGCTGGAGGCCGCCCCGCCCGGCCTCACACCGCGCGCGAGTGCCGCCCCTCCAGGCCACCCTGGGCCAGGTAGCGGTCGAAGCGCATCGCCACCAGGCGCAGCAGGCCGCGCCCGCGCGCGGTGACCTGGATGGCCTCGGGTGCGACCTGCACCAGGCCGTCGCGCACCAGCGGCGCCAGCGCATCGATCTCGTCACGGAAATAGTCGTCGAAGCGGATGCTCCAGGCGCGCTCGACCTGTTCGGCCTCCACCCGCCCGCCGCACATCAGCCGCTGGATCACATCGGCGCGAATGGCGTCGTCCTCGTCCAGCAGCACGCCGCGCATCGTCGGCAGCCGGCCGGCGTCCAGCGCCGCCTCCCAGGCGGGCAGCTCGCGCGGATTCTGGCTGTAGCTGTCGCCGACATGGCTGATGGCGCTGACGCCGAAGCCCAGCAGATCGGTCTGCGCATGGGTGGTATAGCCCATGAAGTTGCGGTGCAGGCTGCCGCGGCGCAGCGCCACCGACAGCGCGTCGCTGGGCAGGGCGAAGTGGTCCAGGCCGATGTATTCGTAGCCGGCCGCGCGCAGCCTGCGCACCGCCAGTTCCAGCAGGGCCAGGCGGCCTTCGGCATCGGGCAGCGCGTCCTCGTCGATCTGCCGCTGCGCGCGGAACAGCGCGGGCATGTGCGCATAGCCGTACACGGCCAGCCGGTCCGGACGCAGTTCCAGGGTCTGGTCCAGCGTGCGGGCGAAGCCTTCCAGCGTCTGGTGCGGCAGGCCGTAGACCAGGTCGAGATTGATCGACCCGATGCCGTGAGCGCGGCAGCCGGCGACCACCGCATAGGTCTGCTCGAAGCTCTGCACGCGGTTGATCGCATGCTGCACGCCGGGCGAGAAGTCCTGCACGCCGAGGCTGGCGCGGGTGAAGCCGCAGGCGCCCAGCGCGGCCAGATGCGCCGGCGTGGTGGTGCGCGGGTCCAGCTCGATGGAGATGTCGCGGTCCGCCGCCTGGCTAAAGCGGAAATGGCGGCGCAGGCCGTCCACCACGCGCGTCAGCTGCGCCGCGTCGAGGAAGTTGGGCGTGCCACCGCCGAAGTGCAGCTGTACCACTTCGCGGTCGGGCTCGAACAGCGCCGCCACCTGCGCGATCTCGCGCTCCAGGTGGCGCACGTAGCGATCGCCGGCCAGCGGGCTGCGCGTGATCACCCGGTTGCAGCCGCAGTAAAAGCACGGACTGGCGCAGAACGGCACGTGCACGTACAGCGAGAGCTGCCGCGAGTAGTGGCCCACGTTGCTCTGCCGCGCCTGCTCGGCGAACTGCGTCGGCCCGAACGCCGCATCGAACTGCAGCGCACTGGGATAGGAGGTGTAGCGCGGGCCATTGACGCCGTAGCGCCGCAGCAGGTCGGCGTCGAAGGACCAGTCGCCGGATTCGGGAAGGGCGGGATACATGCGCCCATGGTCGCGGCCCGGCGCGCGGGCCGCCTTGACTTGGATCAACCCGGCCTGGGGCTGTGCCTCAAACCTGGCAGGTCTCCACTTCTATACGGCTCAGAATTAGGAAGCGCGCGGAAGTGGATCTCCTTACGCGGCCGGGCGACGAGGTCGAACTGCGCCTACGGGAAAGGCAACGCGCGCTCGGTTGCCGCTTCGATCTAGCGAACTGCACGCAAGCCAAGGACAACCCCCACCTCAAGCCAGCTCGAAGCGGTCCGCATCCAGCATCGCCGGGAAATGCGCTCGGTGCGCCAGCAGCGCCTGCGCCGAGACCGCGGCGTAGGTCAGCCCCTCGGCGGCATCGGCCTCGGCCAGCGGCTGGCCCAGGGCGTCGAGCACCACGCTATCGCCGGCGTAGCTGAGGTTGTTGCCGTCGGTGCCGACGCGGTTGACCGCGGCCACCACGCACAGGTTCTCGATCGCCCGCGCGCGCAGTAGCGTCTGCCAGGCGTAGCGGCGCGGCGAGGGCCAGTTGGCGACGAACAGCTGCAGATCGAAATCCAGCTGCCCCGGGCGCTCGACATCGAAGCGATTGCGGCAGAACACCGGAAAGCGCAGGTCGTAGCAGACCTGCGGATTGATCCGCCAGCCCTTCCATTCCACGCTCAGGCGATCGCGGCCCGGCGCATAGCGCTGATGCTCGCCCGCGTAGCGGAACAGGTGGCGCTTGTCGTACCAGGACAGCCCGCCATCGGGCGTGGCCCACAGCAGGCGGTTGAACACGCCCTCCTCGGTGCGCAGCTGCACGCTGCCGGTGACCGCCGCGTCGAGCTGCCGCGCCTGCTCGACGATCCAGGCCACGGTCGGGCCGTCCATGCCCTCGGCGCGGTCGATGGCATCGTTGGAGAAGCCGCTGGTGAAGGTCTCCGGCAGGATCACCAGGTCGGCCTTGCCGGCCGCCGGCGCGATCAGCTCGCCGTAGTAGCTGCGGTTGCCGGCCGGGTCGTGCCAGCGGGTCGCGCCCTGAACCAGGGCAATGCGAAGGTCTTGCATGGGCGTGCTCTTCGGAACGGGGGCTCGGGAGTCTGGACCTGAAGATTACGCTCAACCCGGACGACGCGATCACGCGTCGACCGTTTCGATGCCTCGCCGTTCAAGAACCGCTCCCCTGTCATTCCCGCGAGCGCGGGAATCCAGCGCCTTGCACGCTTGCCGCGAAATCCCTGGGTACCCGCCTGCGCGGGAACGACGGATGAGGCGTTGCCGAGGCGGCGCCCGCCTTTGCCCCCTCCCTTTGGCCGAAGGCCAAGGGGAGGGCTGGGGAGGGGTCGCTCTTCGCGGGAAGGCCAAAGCAAAAGCAAAAGCACCCCCTCCCAACCTCCCCCTTCGCTTCGCGAAAGGGGAGGCGCCTTACCCTGCCGTCTGAGACGAGTGCGCCGTCCCTGCCCTCAGAGCTTCACCAGCCGCTCGATCGCCGCATCCAGCGTGGCGGCGTTCTTGGCGAAGCACAGCCGCGCCAGGCGCTGGCCGGCGGGCGGGGTCTCGTAGAACGGCGACAGCGGGATCGCGGTGACGCCGTGCTCGATCGTCAGCCATTTCACGAACTCGATGTCCGGCAGGTCGCTGACCGCCGAATAGTCCACCAGCTGGAAATACCCGCCCGGCACCGGCAGCGGCTTGAGCCGGGTGCCCAGCAGCTGCTCGCGGAAACGGTCGCGCTTGGCCTGGTAGAACGCGCCGAGCTGTTCGTCGTGCTCCGGCTCGGCCTGCAGCATCGCGGCGAAGGCGTGCTGCGCCGGGGCGAAGCTGGTGAAGGTGTTGTACTGGTGGACCTTGCGGAACTCGGCGGTCAGCGCCGGCGGGGCGATGGCGTAGCCGATCTTCCAGCCGGTGCAGTGATAGGTCTTGCCGAAGCTGGACACCACGAAGGCGCGCCGCGCCAGCTGCGGCCAGCGCAGCACGGACTCGTGCACGCGGCCGTCGAAGACGATGTGCTCGTAGACCTCGTCGGACACCAGGAAGATGTCGGTGCCCTCCAGCAGGTCGCTCAGCGCCTGCAGGTCGGCCTTGCCGAACATGGCGCCGGAGGGGTTGTGCGGGCTGTTGACCATGATCAGGCGCGTGGCCGGCGTGATCGCCGCGCGCACCTTGTCCCAGTCCACCGCGAAGGTCTGCGGGTCCAGCGCCACGTGCACGGCGCGCGCGCCGGCCAGTTCGATCGCCGGCTCGTAGCTGTCGTAGGCCGGGTCGAGCACGATCACCTCCTCGCCCGGGCGCACCACGGCGTGGATGGCGTTGAACAGCGCCTCGGTCGCGCCGCTGGTCACGGTGATCTCGGTGTCCGCGTTCACCTGCGCGCCGTAGCAGCGCAGCACCTTGGCGGCGATGGCCTGGCGCAGCGGCGCCACGCCGGTCATCGGCGGGTACTGGTTGTGGCCAGCGCGCATGGCCCGGTCAAGCTCGTCCACCAGCCGCTGCGGGACCGGGAAATCGGGGAAGCCCTGCCCCAGGTTGACCGCGCCGTGCTCGGCGGCCAGCTGCGACATCACGGTGAAGATGGTGGTGCCCACGCGGGGCAACTTGGTCTGCGGCTGCATCGGTCCGGAAGAGGGCGGGCGGTGGGGGCCGCAAGTGTACGCAATGACGTCGGGCACGCCGGTGACCCGGCCCGGGCCGGGGCCCCCACGACCTTGGTCTGACTGGCGCGGGCGCCGCGCCATGCCCATGATCCGCGCCATGGACGGGGAACTGGAACAGACACCACCGGCGCTGGGCGACCTGGCCCGGCTGTATGCCGCCGCGCACTACTTCGTGGTGGTGGGGCGCAAGGAATGGCTGTTCCAGGTCGGCCAGTCGGCCGCCGACGTGGAGCGCCAGCTTGGCGCGGGCAGCTACCAGTTCGTCACCGCCTGGAATCCGCGCTCCTGCCCGGCGGGCGAGGCGCGCAACCTGGAAGCCGCCCAGGTCCTGGAACAGCGCCTGCGCGAGACCAGCCTGAGCATCCACCGCGCCCTGGGCTGCAATGCGCAGGGCGGCGCGGTCGAACACGGCTGGCTGGTGCTGGACGTGGGCTGGGACCAGGCCGACGCGCTGGCGCGCGACTTCGGCCAGGCCGGCACGCTGTACTGGCTGGCCGGCGAGCCGGTGCGCCTGCGCATGCAGGCCCCGCGCCCGCACGATGCGCCCGACGACATGTTCACCGACTGGACCGGCTGAGCGGCGCGCGCGCCCACGGTCCCCAGTTCCCGGGCAGGCCGCGATCGACGACCTCGCCTAGAATGCGGCCGATGACGTCCGATGCCCCGCGCCCGCCCCTGCTGTCCGTCCAGGCGCTGGCCTTCAGCCGCAACGAGGAGCCGGTATTCGGGCCGCTGGCGTTCCAGCTCGACGCCGGCGAGGCGCTGCTGGTCCAGGGCGGCAACGGCGCCGGCAAGACCACCCTGCTGCGCGTGCTGGCCGGCCTGCTGCGCGCCGACGCCGGGACCATCGCGCTGGAAGGCCGCCGCGCCGATGCGCATGCGCGTTCGCTGGCGATGGCCTACCTGGGGCATCTGCCGGCGCTGAAGGGCGACCTGGGCGCGCTGGAAAATCTGGAGTTCCTGTGCGGCCTGCACGGCCGCCGCGCCACGCTCACCCCGGCCCAGGCGATGGCCGCCACCGGCCTGGCCGGCTACGAGGACAGCCTGGCCCGGCAGCTGTCGGCCGGGCAGAAGAAGCGCCTGTCGCTGGCCCGGCTGTGGCTGTCCCCAGCGCCCTTATGGCTGCTCGACGAGCCCTACGCCAACCTCGATCTGGACGGCATCACCCTGGTCAACCGGATGATCTCGGCGCATCTGGCACAGGGCGGCGCGGCCCTGGTCACCACCCACGGCGCCTACGCCGCCCCGCCGGTGCGCACCCGGCAGCTGCTGCTCGCCGGGCGCGAGCAGGTGGCCGCGTGAGTTCGCCCACCCTGCCCGGCGCCGCCGCCGCGCTGCTGCGCCGCGACCTGCGGCTGCTGTGGCGCCGGCGCGGCGATGCCCTGCAGCCGGCCCTGTTCGCCCTGCTGGTGGTGGTGCTGTTCGCCCTGGCGCTGGGGGCCAACCCGCAGTTGCTGGCGCGGGTCGCGGCGGCGGTGCTGTGGCTGGCCGCGCTGCTGGCCGGGCTGCTGACCCTGGACAGCCTGTTCCGCGGCGATGCCGAGGACGGCTCGCTGGAGCAGTGGATCCTGGCGCCGGTGCCGCTGGCCTGGCTGGTGGCGGTGCGGGTGCTGGCGCACTGGCTGGCGACCGCCGGCCCGGTGCTGATCGCCACCCCGCTGCTGGCCGAACTGCTGTACCTGCCGCGCCCGCTGCTGCCGGTGCTGATGGCCTCGCTGGCCCTGGGCACGCCGCTGCTGAGCCTGCTCGGCGCGGTGGTGGCCGCGCTGACCGTGGGCATGCGCCGGGCCGGGGTGCTGCTGGCCCTGCTGGCGCTGCCGCTGTACGTGCCGGTGCTGGTGTTCGGCGCCGGCGCGGTGGCCCGAGCCGCGGAAGGGCTGGACCCGGGCTTCGCCCTGCTGATGCTGGCGGCCGGCCTGGCGCTGGCCATCGTGCTGGCGCCGCTGGCGGCGGCCGCGGCGCTGCGCATCGCCACCGAGTAGGCCGCGCTTCCACCTGCCCGAGCGCGCCCCACCCGCCGCGGCGCTTCCCTTTCCGGCCCCGACTGTCAGACCATCGGCCAGTTCCACCCATTACAGTGATCGCGCGATCCTGTGCCCCACACCTGCACAGCGCCTCGCGCGGTCCAGCCCCCAAGCCTTCGCCCGCTTCCACGTCCCAACCCTCACCGGAGTTCGAAACATGCGTCCCTACCTGATCGCCGCCGCCATCCTCGCCGCGTCCGCGTCCTGTGCGTCCTTTGGCGCGCGCGCCGCCACCTGCTCGGCCGACCTGGAAGGCAACGACATGATGAAGTACAGCCTGACCAACATCGATGTGCCCAAGAGCTGCGCCAACTTCACCATCAACCTCAAGCACACCGGCAAGCTGGCCAAGACCGTGATGGGGCACAACGTGGTGATCGGCAAGACGGCGGACATGGCCGGCATCGACAGCGACGGCATGAAGGCCGGCGCGCCGGCGGACTACGTCAAGGCCGGCGACGCACGCGTGGTGGCCCACAGCAAGCTGATCGGCGGCGGCGAGAGCGCCTCGGTCAGCTTCCCGGTGGCCAAGATCGCCAGCGGCGGCCCGTATTCGTTCTTCTGCAGCTTCCCCGGCCACTCGACCCTGATGAAGGGCACGCTGACGGTCAAGTAAGCCGGCGCGTTCGGTCCGGGCGTCCCCGGGCCGAGGCGGCCGCGGTGTGCGGCGCAGCGTGGCGGCCGTCCTTGCTTTTGGTGGACAATCCGGGCACCGCCGCGCCGCCCACCCTGCCTGGCGCGGCCTCGGCATTGTCTTCGCCCGACGGGTGCCAGCTGGCGTCTTTCCGCAAGCCCCACGAGTCTCGATGTCCCAGAACAATGCGCTAGTGCTGTGGTTCCATCGGCTCGGTTCGCCGCCGGTGTTCGATCGCTTCGCCGCACGCTGGGCGCCGTGGTGCTTCGGCATCGGCCTGGTCGCCATGCTGGTCGGCCTGTGGCAGGCCTTGTTCGTGGTGCCGGCCGATTACCAGCAGGGCGACAGCTTCCGCATCCTTTACATCCACGTGCCCGCCGCGTGGATGAGCCTGTTCGTGTTCGGGCTGATGGCGCTGTACGCGGCCATCGCCCTGATCTGGCGCATCAAGCTGTGCGAGATCCTGGCCATGGCCTGCGCGCCGATCGGCGCGGCCTTCACCGTCATCACCCTGGCCACCGGCTCGATCTGGGGCAAGCCGATGTGGGGCACCTGGTGGGACTGGGACCCGCGCCTGACCACCGAGTTGATCCTGCTGTTCCTCTACCTGGGCGTGATGGGCCTGTACGGCGCCATCGAGGACCGTCGCGCCGCCGCCCGCGCCGCCGGGCTGCTGGCCATCGTCGGGGTGGCGCTGCTGCCGGTGATCCGCTATTCGGTGGTGTGGTGGAACTCGCTGCACCAGGGCCAGACCATCAGCCTGATGGGCCCCTCGCACATGGACGCCAGCATGATCACGCCGCTGTGGATCATGGTGCTGGCGACCAAGGCCTGGTTCGCCGGCTCGCTGCTGCAGCGCGCGCGCCTGGACAACCTGCGCCGCGAGGCCGGCAAGGACTGGGTGCTGCGGCTGGCGGAGGCGCGCCCGTGAGCTATCTGCCCTACGTCATCGGCGCCTATGCGGTGTTCGTGATCGTGCTGGCCTGGGACTTCCTGCTGCCGCGCCTGCAGCTGCGCCAGCTGCTGCGCAGCGCGCGCCAGCGCCAGGCCCGCGCCCAGGCCCGGCGCGTGGCCGCGCCCGCGCAGACCGAGCTGCCGCGATGAATCCGGTCCGCCGTCGCCGCCTGCTGCTGGTCTGCGCGCTGCTGGTGGCCGCAGGCCTGGCCACCGCGCTGGTCGCCGCGGCGCTGTCGCGCAATGCCAACTATCTGTTCACCCCGGCCGAGGTGCTCTCCGGCCAGGCCGGTGAGCATGCGCGCTTCCGCCTGGGCGGGATGGTCGAGCGCGGCTCGTTCCAGCGCGCGCAGGGCTCGATGGAGGCGCATTTCCGCGTCACCGACGGCGATGCGCAGCTGCCGGTGGTCTATACCGGCATCCTGCCCGACCTGTTCCGCGAGGATCAGGCCGTGGTCGCCACCGGCTCGATGCAGGGCGGCCAGTTCGTCGCCACCGAAGTGCTGGCCAAGCACGATGAGACCTATATGCCCAAGGAAGTCGCCGACAAGATGGGCAAGGCGCATCAGAAGCATCAGGTGAAGCAGTGAGGTCTGGCAGGGGCGGGACCGGGGACCGGGGACCCGGGACCCGGGAAGGCGGCACCCCAAGGTCTGCAGCGGCTGCGCGCCCTCACCGATCATCGTTGCGCGCGTCGTCGTGTCCAGGCTGCACCGAGCTTTCGCCTTTCTCTTTTTCACGGTTCCGGGTCCCCGGTCCCCGGTCCCGGCTCCACCATGCTTCCTGAGCTCGGCCAGTTCGCCCTCATCCTCGCGCTGCTGGTGGCCCTCGTGCAGGCGGTGCTGCCGGCGCTGGGGGCGCAGCGCGGTCGCGTGGCGTGGATGGCGATCGCGCGGCCGGCGGCGATCGCGCAGCTGGCCGCGGTGTTCGTCGCGTTCGCGGCGCTGACCGCCGCGTTCGTGCAGCAGGACTTCTCGGTGCGCTACGTCGCCGAGAACTCCAATTCGCTGCTGCCGCTGGTCTATCGCTACACCGCCGTGTGGGGCTCGCACGAGGGCTCGCTGCTGCTGTGGGCGCTGGTGCTGGCCGGCTGGAGCGCGGCGGTGGCCTGCTTCTCCGCGCATCTGCCGCAGGTGGTGGTGGCGCGCGTGCTGGCGGTGATGGGCGTGGTGGCGGTGGGATTTTTGTCCTTCCTGCTGTTCACCTCCGATCCCTTCGTGCGGCTGCTGCCCTCGCCCGGCGAGGGGCGCGATCTCAATCCGTTGCTGCAGGACCCGGGGATGATCATCCATCCGCCGATGCTCTACATGGGCTATGTGGGCTTCGCGGTGCCCTTCGCCTTCGCCGTGGCCGCGCTGCTGGACGGCACGCTGGATGCACGCTGGCTGCGCTGGACGCGGCCGTGGACCAATGTGGCCTGGGCGTTTCTGACCGGCGGCATCGCGCTGGGCAGCTGGTGGGCGTATTCGGAGCTGGGCTGGGGCGGCTGGTGGTTCTGGGACCCGGTGGAGAACGCCAGCTTCATGCCCTGGCTGGCCGGCGCGGCGCTGATCCATTCGCAGGCGGTGACCGAGAAGCGCGGTTCCTTCCGCGGCTGGACGCTGCTGCTGGCCATCGCCGCGTTCTCGCTGTCGCTGCTGGGGACCTTCCTGGTGCGCTCGGGCGTGCTGACCAGCGTGCATGCGTTCGCGGCCGATCCCACGCGCGGGCTGTTCGTGCTGGTATTCCTTGGCATCGTGGTCGGCGGTTCGCTGCTGCTGTACGCGCTGCGCGCGCCGCAGATGGGCGACGGCAAGCCGTTCGCGGCCAGCTCGCGCGAGACCCTGCTGCTGGCCAACAACGTGCTGCTGGCCTGCGCCTGCGCGATGGTCGCGCTGGGCACGCTGTATCCGCTGCTGGCCGATGCGCTCGACCTGGGCAAGATCTCGGTCGGCCCGCCCTACTTCAGCCTGCTGTTCCTGCTGCTGATGGCGCCGCTGGTGCTGCTGCTGCCGTTCGGACCGCTGTTCAAATGGCAGCGCGAGCAGGCCTCGCGCGTGGCCGCGCTGCTGGCGCCGTGGGCGGTGCTGGCGCTGATCGGTGGCGGCATCGCGTACTGCATCGCACCGCAGGGCCAGTGGAAGACCGCCGCCGGCATCGCCGGGGCGCTGTGGGTGGCCGCGGGCACGCTGCGCTTCGTCTGGCAGCGGCTGCGCGCGCAGGGACGACTGACCGCCGAGATGCTCGGCATGAGCCTGGCGCATCTGGGCATCGCGGTCTTCCTGGTCGGCGCGCTGCTGGTCGAGGCACTCAACGTGCAGCGCGAAGTGGCGCTGCGCCCCGGCCAGACGGTCGAGGTCGGCCACTACGGCTTCACCTTCGAAGGCGTGCAGGAAAGCCGCGGCCCCAACTACGTCGCCGACCGCGGCACGCTGCAGCTGACCCGGCGCGATACGCCGCTGCAGACCCTGCATCCGGAGAAGCGCGCCTACGCCAGCGGCGGTCAGGTCATGACCGAATCGGCCGTGCGCCCGGGCGTGCTCGGCGATGTCTACGTGGCGCTGGGCGAACCGCTGGGCAACGGCGCCTGGGCGGTGCGCATCCAGGTCAAGCCGATGGTGCGCTGGATCTGGGCCGGTGCGGTGCTGATGGCCTTGGGCGGGCTGGTCAGCGCCAGCGATCGCCGTTTCCGCCGCCGTCCGGAGGCCGCGCCATGAGCGCATCGGCCGAGCGTCGCGGCATCTCGCGTGGGGCGCTGATCATCGGCGCGCTGTGCCTGGCCGCGCTGTTCACGCTGCTGCTGGTGGCCGTGCAGCGCTCCGACCGACCCGATCGCCAGGCCTTGCCATCGGCGCTGATCGGCCGCCCCGCACCGGCCACGGTGCTGCCGCTGCTGCACGCGCCGGGCAAAACCCTGGATCTGGCCACGCTGCGCGGCCGGCCCTACGTGCTCAACGTCTGGGGCAGCTGGTGCCCGGAGTGCCGGGTCGAACACCCCACCGTCAGCGCGCTGGCGCGCTCGGGCCAGGTGCGCGTGATCGGCTATGCGTTGAAGGATGATCCGGCCGATTCGCTGCGCTGGCTGCAGCAATTCGGCAACCCGTACGAGGCCGTGGTCAGCGACGTGGAAGGCAAGGCCTCGCTGAACTGGGGCATCTACGGCGCGCCGGAGACTTTCCTGGTCGACGCCGGCGGCATCGTGCGCTGGAAGCATGTCGGCCCGCTCGACCAGGCTATTGTCGAGCGCGAACTGCTGCCGGCGCTGGCCGCCGCGGAGCGGGCGCGATGAAGGCGCTGCTGCGCGCCCTGCTGCTGATCTTGCTGGCCGCGCCGCTGCTGGCCTGGGCGCAGGTCAGCGATCCCACGCCGCTGCAGTTCCGCGACCCGGCGCAGGAGGCGCGCTTCAACGCGCTCACCCACGAGCTGCGCTGCGTGATGTGCCAGAACCAGTCGCTGGCCGATTCCAATGCGCAGATCGCCCACGACCTGCGCCGCGAAGTGCTGCAGCTGATGAACGCCGGCCAGAGCGATGCGCAGATCAAGACCTATCTGGTCTCGCGCTATGGCGAGTTCGTGCTGTATCGGCCGCAGGTCGAACGCAGTACGTGGCCGCTGTGGTTCGGGCCCTTGCTGCTGCTGGTGGTCGGCATGCTGATCGTCGTGCGCGTGGTGCGCCGGCGCAGCGCGAGCGGCCCGCCGCCGGCCGACGACGGGCAGGAGTGGTGATGACCGGTTTCGTGATCGCCGCCGCCGTGCTGACCCTGCTGGTGCTGGGCGGCGCGCTGTGGCCGCTGTGGCGCGGCGCGCCGAAGCTGGCCACCGGGCTGGTGGTCGCCCTGGGCGTGTGCGCGTTCGCGCTGTACCGGCTGCTCGGCACGCCCGCCGCCCTGGCGCCGCAGGCCAGCCAGGCACCGACCACGATGGAAGACGCCATCGCCCTGCTCAAGGAACAGCTGCGGCGCGACCCGCAGGCCGCCGAAGGCTGGCAACTGCTGGGCCGCACGCTGGCCGCGCAGGGCAAGGCCGTCGAAGCGCGCGAGGCCTTCGCCCGCGCCGCGGCGCTGCTGCCCGAGGATGCCAACGCGCTGGTCGAGGCGGCGCAGTCGCGCAGCCTGGCCGATCCGCAGCGGCGCCTGGACGATCAGGCCGTGGCGATGCTCGAGCATGCGCTGCGCATCGATCCGGCGCAGCAGCGCGCGCGCTGGTTCCTCGGCGTGGCCCAGCGCCAGCGCGGCGCCGCCGCGCAGGCCGCCGCCACCTGGGAACCGCTGCTGGCCCAGGTCGACACCGCCACGGCCAACAGCCTGCGCGAGCAGATCAACGCGGCCCGCGCCGAGGCCGGCCAGCCGCCGCTGACCGCCCCGACGAGCGCGCCCGCTGCCGCGGACGAGGCCAAGGCGGTGCGCGTACGGGTGACGCTGGACCCCGCGCTTCCGGCCGCCGCACGCCCGCCGGCCGACGCCACGGTGTTCGTGATCGCGCGCATCCCGGATGGCCCGCCGATGCCGGTGGCCGTGCAGAAGCACACGCTCGGCCAGCTGCCGCTGGAGATCCGCCTGAGCGACGCGGACAGCCCGATGCCCACGCAGAAGCTCTCCGCACTGCGCGAGGTCGAACTCATCGCCCGCGTCTCGGCCAGCGGCAATGCCCAGCGCAGCGCCGGCGATCTGCAATCGGCGCCGGTGCGCGTGCGCCTGCCGGCCCAGGCGCCGGTGACGCTGGTGATCGGCAGCGGCGCGCGCTGAAGGCGCCCTGGATCATCGGCACGCTGCGTTGCCCGTTCGCCGCAACCGGCGCGACGCGTCGCGATTTGCCCACCGGCTACACTGACGCGATGACCGAATTCATCCCCCCCGGCACGCGCTGGCACGCGCTGTCCTCGCCCTTCCCGATGAAGCGCGGCGGCGCCCTGCACGGCGCGCGCGTCGCCTACGAGACCTGGGGCACGCTGTCGCCGGCGCGCGACAACGCCATCCTGATCGTCACCGGCCTCTCGCCCGACGCGCATGCCGCCTCCAGCGCGCTGGACGACACGCCGGGCTGGTGGGAGGCGATGCTCGGCCCGGGCAAGGCGATCGACACCACGCGCTGGTTCGTGGTGTGCGTCAACTCGCTGGGCAGCTGCAAGGGCTCGACCGGACCTGCGTCGATCGATCCGGCCACCGGCCAGCCGTATCGCCTCACCTTCCCCGACCTGTCGATCGAGGACGGCGCGGCCGCTGCCGTGGAGGTGGTGCGCGCGCTCGGGATCGAGCGGCTGGCCTGCGTGATCGGCAACTCGATGGGCGGCATGACCGCCCTGGCCCTGCTGCACGCCAACCCTGGTATCGCGCGCAGCCATGTCAACATCTCCGGCAGCGCGCAGGCCCTGCCCTTCTCCATCGCCATCCGCTCGCTGCAGCGCGAGGCCATCCGCCTGGACCCGCTGTGGAACGGCGGCGACTACAGCGAGCACGCCTATCCGGAAAGCGGCATGCGCATGGCGCGCAAGCTGGGCGTGATCACCTACCGCTCGGCGCTGGAATGGGACGGCCGCTTCGGCCGCGTGCGGCTGGAATCCGACCGCCCGGACGAGGAGCCATTCGGCCTGGAGTTCCAGGTGGAAAGCTATCTGGAAGGCCATGCGCGCCGCTTCGTGCGCCGCTTCGACCCCAACTGCTATCTGTACCTGAGCCGCTCGATGGACTGGTTCGACCTGGCCGAATACGCCGCGGGCGGCGACGTCCTGCAGGCGCTGGCCACCATCGAGCTGGACAAGGCGATGGCCATCGGCGCCACCACCGACATCCTGTTCCCGCTGCAGCAGCAGGAGCAGATCGCCTCGGGCCTGCGCGCCGGCGGCGCCGACAGCAGCTTCGTCCCCCTGCCCTCGCCGCAGGGCCACGACGCCTTCCTGGTCGACTTCGCCCGCTTCGACCCGGCGGTGCGGGGGTTTCTGGCGGGGCTTTAGATCGCTGGCGAACAGCCCCCCTCGCAGCTCATCCTTGCAACATGGACGGTGTGCATCTGGCTGTTGGATGCCCCGTTAAGAAAGGGCCCAGACCTTACATCTGGGCCAATTCAGCAATGGACGCTGAGGAAGACGGGCGGGGCTTTAGATCGCTGGCGAACAGCCCCCCTCGCAGCTCATCCTTGCAACATGGACGGTGTGCATCTGGCTGTTGGATGCCCCGTTAAGAAAGGGCCCAGACCTTACATCTGGGCCAATTCAGCAATGGACGCTGAGGAAGACATCACTCACGCAGAAACTTCATCTGACCTGTGAAACCTTGAATCCGTAGGCTTCATCGAGTAGCACTGGCGCGAGTTCGTTCGTGCACGCTGGCGCCACAACATCACACGCCTGCTTGAGCGTGAAAGGCGGATGCCCAGAGAGACTCGATGTGACATCAGTCGTGCCATCCGCATCAGGCCTGCAGGTCGGGCCATTGACGCTTCCGCAGTTTTCCGGAGGGTTGCCGCATCCACCTCTAATGGTCAAGGTATAAGGCGCAGTCTCGTCGCCTCCCCGATCGTGCTTATTCATACAGTCGGTCGCGCTTTGCCCGACAGGCTCTCCGGCCGCGTTGAAGTAAATGATATTGGAGTACGAGCTAATCGCGGAACGCGCCGAGAACGAAAACGACAAGCAAAGCACCGCAACGAAGCCAAGCAAGATCTTCATAATCATCCCTTTATGAAATTAAGTGCACCCAAGCCTTAGTCATTCAACCTTCCTGATTACATTCCCACAACAGCGCGCCCGCACATCCGAAAGAGATATTGAATGTGCAGACGCATCGCCGCCAAATACCGCTCATCGCCTGTTGCGCGGCATCAACGTCTTCCAAAATTATTGTTTTGCCTCGTTTGCAGAACCGAGAGAGAGATTAGATCGAACACGGGCCACCAACCGTTTTATTGCGCAACATAAGCACATCGGCTCTAGAGACGTAGCCGCAAAAAATAAAAATACTTACTGCCCGACCTTGCACGCACAGTTTGGCTAAGCGCTCAGAGCTACCGCTTCTGCACTCGGATTATGAAGACAGGGTGGAAGCGCCTGAGCGCAGCCTGATCGGGCATTACAGCAAACTCGCCCACCTATGTTCCTGGCTTTCTATAGCGTGCCGGAAGTCGAGGAAACCAAGCCTGAGGCCTTGCGTGCCGTATCCCTGACCAATTCATCGGATCATCCTTTAGTCGCTGGGCGTAGCCCAAGGAAAAGATTCGCAGCAGCGAGCAATGACCTTCTCACAAGGGATGAAGTTTTTCTACGAGATTTTTATGCCAACGCTCGCGACATTTGATGCCGCTTTACAGCAGTTGTCATCAATATCGCGGGAGGTGATTCATGAATAATTATTTGTCTTTGGTCGATCACTATTGTTCGAGAATGAGGCTCGACAGGCTCAGGGGCTCGTTTCGCGACAGCTTTAGCGACAGTTACCGAGATGGCAGGGGCTTCGGTGGTCGGCGCACGTCTGCAACCAAGGCATCCGTCCTCCACACCCCAAAAAATCCGAGGTGCTCATGCGTGACTTGCCACGCCACCCGAACGAGACAGGCGGCGTCGCCCTCGCCTGACTCCATGCGCCCAAGGTGTCAAGGCGGGCCGCTGTCCTCTTGACGAGGCAGGGCCCGCCCGCCCTCATTTCGCCGCGCAATCGAGCACGTGCTGCGCCTCGGTGCCCAGGCCGACTTCGTGGACCGACAGCACCGTGCCGGCCGGCATGCGCCAGCCCAGCGGCGCGCTGACCTGGCCCATCTGCGCGTTGCGCGCGGCGAAGCATTTCAACGGGATGCCCAGCGTGCCCCAGGCGCCGCGCGGCGCCTTGGCCAGCGGGGTGTCGATCGGCAGAGACGCGCTGCAGCCCGGGCCGCATTCCAGGAACAGTTCGGCGCCCGGCTGCGACGGCGCGGCGTCCACGCGCAGGGTGACGCGCAACATCACGTTGCCGTTGGTCTCGCGCACCAGGTCCAGCGGGCGCGGCGCGAGCAGCGCGATCTCGCCGGCCTGCTTCCAGGTGATCTTCCACGCGTCTTCCTGCGCCTTGTAGTCCACCGGCGCGATCGCCACGTCCGGCGCGTCGCGCTGGCCGGAAGGCTGGGACAGCGTGCGCGGCTTACCCACCACCGACTGCACGCGCAGCGTCCAGCCGGTGGCCGGCGTTCCGCGCTCGAAGAAGGTCTGCGCGCCCAGCGAGGCCAGGTCCATGCCCGCGTCCTCGGACAGCGCCGGCACGGACGCCGGCTTGGCGTAGGTCAGGCCGTAGCCGTAGGCGAACTGCGGGTCGTAACCGGGCTGGCCGACGTTCAAGGGCGTCTGCACCGCGGTGCGCGGCCACGAATAGGACAGCGTGCCGCGGAAGTCGTGCTGCACCTTGCCCGCAGCGTCGCGCAGCAGCACATCGGCCACGCCGCCACCTTCCGAACCCGGCAGCCAGGCGGCCACGAAGGCATCGGCCGCGTTGATCTCGCGGTTCATCCACAGCGGACGGCCGGACAGGAACACCGCCACGACCGGGATACCTTCCGCCTTGAGCTTGCGCAGCAGCTTCAGGTCGCGGTCGTCGCCCGGGCGATAGGCCAGCACCTTCAGGTCGCCCTGGAACTCGGCGTACGGCGTCTCGCCGAACACCACCACCGCCGCGTCGGGCTTGTGCGTGTAGCGGCCGTCGGCGGCCAGCTCGACCTGGCCGCCGGCGCGCGCCACCTGCTCGCGCAGGGCCGCGGCGATGGTCTGCGCATGCGGGAAGTCCTCCGGCTTCAGGCCGGTGCCCTGCCAGCTCAGGGTCCAGCCGCCGGACTGCATCATCATGTCGTCGGCGCCGTCGCCGGCCACCAGCAGCTTCGCGCGCGGGTCCAGCGGCAGCACGCCGCCGTTGTTCTTCAGCAGCACCAGCGACTCGCGCACGGCGCGGCGCGCGATGGCGCGATGCTCGGCGCTGCCCAGCAGGTCGAACCGGCCCGCCACCCCGCGCGTGGAGGGCTTGCCGGCCTCGAACATGCCGGCGCGGAACTTGACCCGCAGGATGCGGCGCACCGCCTCGTCCAGGCGTCCGGCCGGCAGCGCATGGCCCTTCTCGGCCGCCAGCAGATGCTCGTAGCAGCCCTTCCAGGTGTCCGGCGCCATGATCATGTCCACGCCGGCGACGAAGGCCGGCACGCAGTTCTCGCGACTGCCGCCGGGCACGCCGGCATGGCCGTTCCAGTCGCTGACCACGAAGCCGTCGAAGCCCATGCGCTGCTTCAGCACCGCATCCAGCAGCGAGGCGTTGCCGCTCATCTTGACCCCGTTCCAGCTGGAGAACGACACCATCACCGCCTGCACCCCGGCCTTCAGCGCCGGCGGATAGCCGGCGCCGTGCACGTCGCGCAGGGTGGCCTCGTCGATGCGCGCATCGCCCTGGTCGCGGCCTTCGAAGGTGCCGCCATCGGCCAGGAAGTGCTTGGCGGTGGCCACCACGTGCGCGCCCTTGAGGAAGTCCTTGCTGCCCGGCTTGCCCTGCAGGCCCTGGATCAGCGGACCGGCGTAGGCGCGCACCACGTCCGGATTCTCCGAATAGCCCTCGTAGGTGCGGCCCCAGCGATCGTCCTGCGGCACCGCCAGCGTCGGGGCGAAGGTCCAGTCGATGCCGGTGGCACGCATCTCCGCGGCGGTGGCCTGCGCGATCTGGCCCATCAGCGCCGGGTCGTGGGTCGCGCCCAGGCCGATGTTGTGCGGGAACAGCGTCGCGCCCACCACGTTGTTGTGGCCGTGCACGGCGTCGACACCGAAGATCACCGGGATGGCGTTGTACTTGCCGCCACTGGTCTCCATCGAGGCGGCGTAGAAGTCGTCGGCCAACGCCAGCCAGGCGCTGGCCGGCGCGTTGTACTGGCCGCCCGGGTCCGAGCTGCCGCCGGCCAGGATCGAGCCCAGGCGGTAGGTCTTCAGATCGTCCGGGGTGACGCTGGCGATGTCGGCCTGGACCACCTGCCCGACCTTCTCTTCCGGCGACATCCTGGCCAGCAGCGCGTCGATGCGCGCCTCCAGCTTGGGATCGGGCTTGAGCGGCGAGCGCAGCTGCGGCCACAGCGCCGGATGCGCGGTGCCCGCCTGTTGGTCGAGTGCGATGGCCGCGCCGCCGCTCAGCACGCCGGCCGACAGCGTCGCCAGCAGCGCGAGGAAAAGGGGGCCACGGGCGGCGCGGAAGGGACGTTGCTTCATGCAGAGGACTCCTGGGAAAGGGATGCGCGTGCCGGGCGTGCTGCGGTCGCAGCAGGCGTCGGCCGCGCGTTTTGGCAAGATGCGGCGACGGCGACAGGGGATGGCAGACGATGCGGGTGAGACTGGAGGACGTGGCCGAGGCGGCCGGCGTATCGATGAAGACGGTCTCGCGCGTGCTCAACCAGGAGCCGCGCGTGAGCGAACAGACTCGCCGCCGCGTGCAGGAAGTGGTCGACCGGCTGCACTACAAGCCCAACCTCTCCGCGCGCAGCCTGGCCAGCCGGCGCACCTTCGTGGTCGCGCTGGCCTACGACAACCCCTCGCGCAACTACCTGATGCAGATCCAGGGCGGCGTGCTCGAGGCCTGCCGCGAGCGGCACTACACCCTGGTGCTGGCGCCGGTGACCTACGGCGAGGGCCGCGCGATCGCCGAACTGCGCGAACTGGCCAACCAGCACGGCGTGGACGGTTTCGTGCTCACCCCGCCGCTGACCGACGACATGGAGCTGCTCGGCTTCCTGGACGATGCGGCCCTGCCCTTCGCCAGCATCGCCCCACGCACGCATCGTGGCCGCATCGGCGTGACCGTGGACGAACACGCCGCGGTGTGCGAGCTGATGCACCACCTGCTCGCGCTCGGCCATCGCCGCATCGGCCACATCAAGGGGCCGCCGACCCACGGCGCGGCCGAGTGGCGACACGCCGGCTACCGCGAGACCCTGCGCGAGGCCGGCATCGCCTACGACCCGGCGCTGGTGGCCAAGGGCGAGTTCACCTTCGAATCGGGCGTGGCCGCGGCCAACCAGCTGCTCGACCTGCCCGAGCCGCCCACCGCCATCTTCGCCGGCAACGACGACATGGCCGCCGGCGTGATCCGCGTGGCCGGCGAGCGCGGCCTGCGTATCCCGCAGCAGCTCTCGGTCTGCGGCTTCGACGACACGCCGATCTCGCGCCACATCTTCCCCTCGCTCACCACCGTGCGGCAGCCGACCCGCGACATGGGCCGCACCGCGACACTCGAACTGATCAAGACCATCCACACGCCCGACAGCGGTGCGATGGTGCAGATGCCCTACGCCCTGCAGCTGCGCGAATCGACCGCGTCCCCCTCGACCTGACGCACGCATGCGCGCCGCGCCAGGGCGGCCCCGCTGTGCATGGACGAAACGCAGGTCAGGCAGGCGCATAAGGGAGACAAGCCGGGCAGCAAGGCAAGGAAGCGCCACCACCCACGACCCCATCCGGTGACAGCGCTGTCACCATACGAAGCCCGACCCCGCCTTGGCATTCTGCGCCGCATCAATCTGGCGGGCTTGTCATTCCCCAGACGGCACAAAGGCCGGCAACGCCGGCCTTTGCCTTCCCATCATGCCGAAGGTGGGACTCGAACCCACACGCTTTTAAGGGCGGCGGATTTTGAGTCCGTATTTGAACGTGATTACAGCGTTCCAGGGCAAGACCTCCTAGCACAAGAGATGCCTTCCGCATTGTCGTTCCAGTCGTACGGAGTGGTTCCGTGCGGGCGCATGAAATCAAGGAGCTTGGCGCTGGTAACCAGTGGTGCACCGCGTTGTAGGGACACTACCTCTACAGCCAACGATAGCAAGTCCTCCCGTACCTAAAGAGCGAGCCAACTGCAAGTGCGAATTGGTGGGCTAGTTGAGAAACATTCGCGTGTTAGCCTCCCGTGGCGGACAAGGTGTCCGCATGGAGATACATGGAGCATTGCATGAAGATGTTGAAGATGGCCGCACTCGTTCTCGCGGTGTCGGCCAGTACTGCTGGTGCTGCCAACGCACAAGACGTTGGCATGAAGGCTTGGTCCGCAAGCGCGCATATCGAGAGCGCGCAGGCTAACGCCCCCGAGGGCGCCACGCTGGTCCAGTTGTATCGGTACTACAACCCGAAGGAGATCAACCACTACTCCGGCCGCGAAATGCCGCAGAACTGGCAAGACCTCGGCTGGAGACAGGACGGCACGAACGGTTTCATCTCGTACACCCCGTTCGCGGGAAGTCGAACGCTATACAACTGCTTCATCCCCGGTGGAATCGATCTCTTCACCTCGACGGATGCGAACTGCGAAGGCCAAGGCAAAGCGACTTGGGCGCCCATCACCGGCTATATCGCTGCAAGCCAGATTCCTGGAACGGTGCCGCTGTACCGTTGCCAGCGTGGCGGCATCAAGAAGATCAACGGCGTCTGGCGCGCTGACCATTTCGACACTCTCAGCTCGGTCTGCGAGAACGTGCCGAACCCGGCTATGGATGGCGTCCTAGGCTACGTGTTCCTCTGAGGAAATAGCCTGAGTGAGCTGGGTGGCAGACCGCCCAGCTCACCAATTCAGCACAATCAGGATTGCGCTCATCCCGCGATGCGCAAAGGCCCGCCTGTTCGCGGTGATGGACGGAAGGCCGCCTACGCTTCCGCATGCCAGATGCTCTCCAACAAGCTCAAACCGACGGACGACATCCGTAAAGTGCGAGAGCACTGGGGTGCTCGTCGGTCTTCATGACCTAGAGCTGGTCCGCAAGCGTTGGGCTCTGAAGTGCGCCGCCCCCTGCGTTACTGAACAGGGAGGTGAGCTGCGGAAATGCCGGGGTTAACGCCAGGTCTGGCCGAAACCCTTGTCACTGTTGGTGCCGAAGGTGGGACTCGAACCCACACGCTTTTAAGGGCGGCGGATTTTGAGTCCGCTGCGTCTACCATTCCGCCACTTCGGCGCGGCCGCGCAGTATAGCGGCCCGGCGCGGCGCCGGTAAGCCTGCGGCGGGCGGCGTTGCGCGCCTGGCGCTCTCCCGCGGTGCATCACTCGTCTGGCGATATTCCTTGCTAGATTGGCGGAAACAGGCCAGCTCCGATCCCCCATGCCCATGCTCGCTTCCAGACCGCGCCTCCCGGGTGTGCGGCCGATGCCCCAGGTCGAACTGTGCCGCCGCGGCGAGCTGCGCGTGGAGAAGTTCCTCGACGCGGCCGCCGAGGTGTTCGCCGAGAAGGGCTACCAGCAGGCCCGCCTGAGCGAGATCGTGGCGCGCGCCGGCGGATCGCTGGCCACGCTGTACCGGGCCTTCGGCGACAAGGAGGGCCTGGCCTTCGCCATCATCGAGCGCCGCCTGCAGGACATGGCCGACCGGCTGCGCGCGATGGAACTGGACGGCTTGCCGCCGCAGGAGGCGCTGCGCAAGGCCGGCCGTGAGATCGCCGCCAGCCTGACCACGCCCGATGCGCTGCTGGTCAACCGCATCGTGATCGGCGAAGGCCGCGCCTTCCCGCAGCTGCGCGACTTCTTCTTCGACAACGCCATCGCCGACACGCGCGGCTGCCTGGGCCATTACTTCGAACAGCAGGTCGCCGCCGGCAGGCTGGTGCTGCATACCACGCCCTACCAGGCGGCGGGCCAGTTCTTCATGATGCTGTTCGGCGAGCTGACCATCCGCACCGCCTGCGGCTACATGGCCAACTCCGATCCGGAGGAGCTGGCGGCCTACGTGGACGCCTCGGTCGAGCAGTTCCTGCACGGCGCGCTGCCGCGCTGAAGGCGCTTCATCGCAGCGACCGCGGGCTGGCGAACGGCCACCAGCCCGCGCCGGTCAACGCATAGCGATCGGCGGCGCGCTCGAAGCGGTTGCGCACGCTGATCCCCCCACAGACCAGATAGAGCGGCAGGAACAGCGGCCCCAGCGCCATGTACTGCAGCACGTGCGCGCGTTCGTGATCGCCCAGGCGGATCGCCGCGTCGGTGCAATGCCCCGCGCGATGGGCATAGGTGTGGCAGGCAATGTCCAGGTCGGGTCCGGTGTGCAGGATGGTGTTGCCGAAGGTGATCGCCCCGCCCGGCCCCCAGGGCCAGCGCGCGAACACCAGCGCGTGCTCGCGCGTGCTCAGGTGCACCCGCGCGCCGCGCAGCAGGCCGGCCGCGCCGAGCAGCAGACCGATCAGCGTATTGGGCGAAGTCCACAGCGCCCCCAGCGCCAGCAGCAACGGATGCGGCGCGCGCACGCGGGCGCGATCGCTCACGCCTCGTTGGGCATCAGCAGCCACAGCAGCAGGTAGACCAGGATGCCGGGGAACGCGGCCGAGGCCAGCGAGACGATGACGAACACCACCCGCACCAGCGTGGCGTTCCAGCCGAAGCGACGGGCGATGCCGCCCATGACGCCGGCGATCATGCGGTCGTCCAGCGAGCGGGCCAGCGGACGGGGAGCGGTGGGCGTGTTCATGGCGGCACTCTGCGAGCGGCGGTGGATGGTGGGGAGTCTAGCGGTGTGTGGGTCAAGGGCGGGTTGGGGATTGGGGATTCGGGATTCGGGATTCGGGATTCGGGATTCGGGATTCGGGATTCGGGATTCGGGATTCGGGATTCGGGATTCGGGATTGGGGATTGGGGATTGGGGATTCGGGATCGCAGGAAGCACGAGCGCAGGTGATCTGCCCCCTCCCTTGCGCGCAGCGCAGGGGAGGGTTGGGGAGGGGTTGGCAGTTGCTGTTGCAGTTGCTGTTGCTGTTGCTTCTAAGGCTCGCCGTTGCCGCTGCTTTCGCTTCTTAGTTGGCCGCGAAAAGCACCCCTCCCCAGCCCTCCCCTGCGCTGCGCGCAAGGGAGGGGGAGGATCATGTGGAGACGGTCAGTTTGGCGGGGCGGTTAGTGGCGCTTGGACCAAGTCGCCAGACAGCGGGTCTGGCAGACCGATCAGCGCGCCGACAGCCAGCCTGCGATGGCGCTGGGGACTTCGCGCTGGGCGCGGCTGGAGACGTAGATGCCGATATGGCCGCCGCGGAAGCTCAGTTCGGAATAGTCCTGGCTGCCGACCAGCCCGCGCAGCGCCTTGGAGGCATCGGGGGGTACCAGGTGATCCTGCTCGGCGTAGATGTTGAGGATCGGCATCTGCAGGCGCGACAGGTCCACCACCTCGCCGTCCAGGGCGATGCCGCCTTCGACGAAGCCGTTGGCCTGGTAGAACTGCTTGGCGAACTGGCGGAAGGCCTCGCCCACCTGGTCGGGCGAGTCGAAGATCCACTTCTCCATGCGCAGGAAGTCCTGCACCGCGCGCCGGTCATCGAGGATGTCGAGCAGGCCGACATACTTCTGCACGTTCAGGCGGAACGGCTTGAGCATCAGGTAGCTCAGATTCATCAGGTCGGCCGGCACGTTGCCCAGCGTATCCACCAGCAGATCCACATCGACCATGCGGATCCAGTTGGACAGCATGTTGTCCGGGGTGTGGAAGTCCACCGGCGTGACCATCGTGATCAGGTTGCGCAGCTTGGCCGGATGCAGCGCGGCATGGCACAGCGAGAGCGCACCGCCCTGGCAGATGCCGAGCACGTTGATCGCGTCCTCGCCGCTGGTCTGGCGCAGATGATCGATGGCGCCGTCGATGTAGCGGTTGACGTAATCGTCCAGCAACGCGAAACGGTCCGACCGATCCGGATAGCCCCAGTCGATCAGGTACACGTCCTGGCCCTGCGCCAGCAGGCCCCGGACCAGCGAACGGTCCTCCTGCAGGTCGACCATGTAGGGCCGGTTGACCAGCGCATAGGTGATGAGCAGCGGCACCCTGGCGGTGGGCGCGGTGTCGCCGATGAAGCGATACAGCACCACCTTGCCATCGCGCCAGACTTCCTCGCGTGGGGTCACGCCGTAATGCACATCGCCGACCTCGGGCAGCGTGCGCAGGCCGGCGCCCAGCTTCTCCTGCAGGGCGATCGCTTCGGCGGCCAGCGCATCGGCGGTGGCGCGGAACGGGCTACCGCTCATGCCGGCTCCTTGCCGCGCGTGGTGCGCCTGGCGGAGGTCTTCGAGATGGGCTTGCTGGGCGCGTTGGTGCGGCCGGCCTTCTTCGCTGCCGCCTTCTTCGCTGCGACTTTCTTCGCTGCGGCCTTCTTCGCCGTAGGCTTATCGCCGGTCTTCTTCGCTGCGGTCTTGGCCGACTTCTTCGCCGGCGACTTCGACGCCGCGGAAGGCTTCGAAGCGGCGGCCTTCTTCGCCGCCTTGACCGATCGCGCTGGCGACGGGGCCTGGCGAGGCGTTTCAGGCGCGGCCGCGGGACGCGGCGCGGGCCGCTCGGCGGCCTGGCCGCGCATCATGCGGCGCAGGATGCGCTCGAGTTCGGCGATCTTGCGGTGCGCGGCATCGACCTCGGTGCGCGTGGGCAGGCCCAGCAGGCTGCCGAGCTGCTCGACCTCGCGCTGCACGCCGGCGCGCATGCGCATCTGCGCGTTGGCCAGCGCGCCGTAGACCTCGCTGAACTCCTCGGACAGCGCCATGCGCGCGTAGGCATCCTCGGCCGCGTCGATCCACTCGTCGAACAGGGCCCGCGCGCTGTCCAGCGCACTGCCCTCGCCCGCGCGCTGGTTCAACTTCTCCTCGAACATCGCATAGGCCTGGCGCGAGGCATCCTCCAGCAGGGTGCGATAGGCCTCGGCCGCCTCGCGCAGCGCATGCTGGGCCTGCAGCAGGCCCTTCCAGCGCTGCTGGTGCTCGCGCGCCGGGCCGAAGGCCGGCGTCCTGGACCATTCCTCCAGCGGCCCGCGCAGCGATTCCAGCCAGGGCAGCCACTGCTCGCCCAGATCGTCCAGCCCGGTGGCCTGGCCGAACAGGCTGCCGAACAGGTCCGGATACGGATTGGCCTCGGTCGCGCCCAGCGCCTGGCGCCAGGCGGCAACGATATCGGCCGGGGTGTTGTCGCGGTCGGCGAACTGGGCGGCGACGTGCTGCATGCGCCCGAACCAGTGCCGGGCCAGCCCGTCGAAGCGCTCCATCACATCGCCTGGCGCCCCGCCTTTGGGCGGCGTCCAGCCCGGCCAGCCGCCAGGTACCTGCTGCCAGGCCGGCGCGGCGGTCTCCAGCGGCACCGAGGCGAACTTGCGCAGCGCCTCGCCCCAGGTCTCCCAGACCTGGCGCGCCATCGCGTCCGCCCCTTCGCCCCACCCGCCTTGTGCACCCGACATTACGCGCTCCCGACTTGCGTCTGGATGATAGCAACCTGCCGGCAGCTGCCCTACGGCTTGGGAATACGCAGTGTCTTGCTGATCATCAGCGAGCCGGACAGCGCGAACAGCAGCACCAGCGGATGCAGCTGCCACGGCCCCAGCTGCCACTGGCCCCACCACACCTGCGCGCCGAGGCGGCCCTGCACCGCCGCCACCGCCAGCAGCACCACCAGCGCCAGGCTGGTGGGGATGGGCGTGCCTTCGAAGTAGGTCACCTTGCCTTCATCGCCCGAGAGCGCCTCGGCGGTGACGTTGTAGCGCGCCAGTCGGCTGACGCCGCAGCACACGAAGTAGCTCAGGATCAGCCAGTCCCAGCCGCCCTGCAGGCCGCAGGCGTAGGCCAGCGCCGCCGGCGCTACGCCGAAGGAGATCACATCGGCCAGCGAATCCAGCTCGCGCCCCAGGGTGGAGGCCGACTTGCGCCAGCGCGCCACCCGGCCGTCCAGCGCGTCGAAGATGAAGGCCAGCGGGATCAGCGCCATGCCGGCCAGCAGTACCCCCACCCGGCCCTGCTGCATGTAGTGCAGCGCGGCGAACACCGCGCCGCTGCCGCAGAAGGCGTTGCCCAGGGTGAACCAGTCGGCCAGCTGGAAGTCGCGCAGCATCGAGAAATGGCGGGGTCGTGACATGGTGCGCGCGCTCGCGACGGAAGAACGGGCCGCCAGCCTGCCAAGGGCGGCGTCGCGCGGCAATCAAGGCCGGGCCATAGGGCTCGAATAGATGGCACCTGTCAGCGCCACGCGGCCAGCCGCGTAGCGGGCCGCGATGTTCCACGCGCAGGCCCGACGCGCCGCGATTCTTCCTGGTCATTTTTGTGCCAATTCGCTTGACACGCCTGCCCTGCAACGCGCTCACGCGCTTATCCACACCTTTGTCGGCACGCCATCCACAGCCCCTGTGGATGAACGGGCGCGCGCCGGTCACTTTTTCGCCATCTTAGGCCGAGGCCGCGCCGTTGCTGGGCGCGCGCGGCTTATCCACATGCTTGCCCCACCACTCATCCACACCGGCTGTGGAGAACTGCGGCGGCGGCACGGCTCACCGGCGGGTACGGTTCCACGGCAGCCAACCGGGCCCGGCTCGGCGCCAACCGACGGGACGGAACACCCGCGCTCAGCGGGCGCTGGACCGCCGCTGAAGGCCGGCGCCTGGACCGGCTCGACGAAAGGCCTCTGGAAGATTGGCGGTCTAGCGTGGCGCCTAGCTGCTGCGGCCGAGGCCGCAGCGTGCGCTCCACCGGCGGCCAGTGCCGTGCGGTGGCCTCTCATTCGCGGAGCACTGCCATGACCCCGTCCATCGAATCGCAGATCCAGACCATCGTCGCCCAGCACGCCGAGATCGACCCCGCCACCTTGACCCCGGACACCAAGCTTCAGGAGCTGGGCGTGGATTCGCTCGAGGCCATCGAGATCCTGTTCGACATCGAAGAGCACTTCGACATCACCTTCCCGCAGCGCGATCCGAAGCTGGACGACGGCTCGCTCGGCAAGCTGGTCCTGGCCGTCGAGGACGCGCTGGCGACCAAGGCGGCCACCGCGGCGCAGCCGGCGCACTGACGCGCCATGGACGCCTTCGTGCGGGCGCGGCGCGTGGTGATCACCGGCATGGGGGCGGTCAGCGCGCTCGGCCTGGGCGCGCCGGCGCTGTGGAGCGCGATGCGCGACGGTCGCAGCGGCATCGCGCCCCTGGCCTCGCCCGATCCGCACAGCACGCTGAAGATGCGGATGGCGGCGACCCTGCCCGGGTTCGCCCCGGACGCGACGCAGACCGGCGGCATCGCCCCCGGCCAGCTCGACCGCATGACCCAGATGGCGCTGGTCGCCGCCCAGGAGGCGATGACCCAGGCCGGCCTGAGCGCAGAGTCCGCGCTCGGCGCGCGCTGCGCGGTGGTGGTCGGCACCGGCGTGGGCGCCGAGCTCAGCCGCGACGAGCAGTCGCGCCGGCTCTACCGCGACCAGGCCGAGCGCCTGCACCCGCTGACCATCGTGCGCAGCATGAACAACGCCGCGGCCAGCCAGATCAGCATCGCCTTCGGCCTGCGCGGGCCGGCCTTCGCCGTCTCCAGCGCCTGCGCCTCGGCCAATCATGCGCTGGTCCAGGCCGCGCTGATGGTGCGCCACGGCCTGGCCGAGGTGGCCATCGCCGGCGGCAGCGAGGCCTGCCTGAGCCTGGCCCTGATCCGCGCCTGGGAAGCGATGCGCGTGGTCAGCGACGACACCTGCCGGCCGTTCTGCGCACAGCGCAGCGGCCTGGTGCTGGGCGAAGGCGCCGGGCTGTTCGTGCTGGAAAGCGCCGAGCACGCCGCCGCCCGCGGCGCGCGGCCGCTGGCCGAGCTGGCCGGATTCGGCATGAGCGCCGATGCCGGCGACATCGTCGCGCCCAGCATCGACGGTGCGGCCGCGGCCATGCGCCTGGCGCTGCAGGACGCGGGCCTTCCGCCGGAACAGATCGACTACGTCAACGCCCATGGCACCGGCACCCAGGCCAACGACCGCTGCGAGACCCGCGCGCTGCGGCAGGTGTTCGGCGCGCACGCCGAGGCGCTGGCGGTGAGCTCGACCAAGGCCGTGCACGGCCACGCGCTCGGCGCGGCCGGTGCGCTGGAACTGGTGGCCGCGATCGGCGCACTGCGCGAGCAGGTGGTGCCGCCGACCGCCAACTTTCTCGATCCCGATCCGGAATGCGACCTGGACTACGTCCCCAACCAGGCGCGTGCCCGCCCGGTGCGCGCGGTGCTGAGCAACTCCTTCGCCTTCGGCGGACTCAATGCGGTGATCGCGCTGCGCGCGGCGGATTGAAGCCTCGCAAGGTTCCACGCAGCGCGTCATGCGGCGCGATGCGGCCTGGTCATTTTTGTGCCAATCCGCTTGACACGCCCGCCCTGCAACGCGCTCACGCGCTTATCCACATCCTTGTCCAGCTTCCATCCACAGGCCCTGTGGATGAACTGCCGCGCGCTGGTCATTTTTTCGCCATCTTCGCGCGCCGCCTTGCCACGACTGGGCGCGCGCGGCTTATCCACATGCTTGCCCCAGCACTCATCCACACCGGCTGTGGAGAACCGCGCAGGTCGCATCGGCCGCCAACGGCACGGTTCCACGGCGCTCCGCTTGGCTCTACGGCGACAGCGTGTCGCCTCCAGCAATCCGGGCGGGCGATGCGCGTCACGCAACCTGGTTGAAGCCCCTCTTGCCGCACCAGCGCCGTCGCCCCGCGAAGGCCAGGCCCGTTGACCTTCGTTCTTGAATGGCCAAGGCGCTGAACCCGCTTTCGCGTGGATCACGGCTGCTGCCAGCTTCCTTACTTCACCGCCGCGCCGAACTGCGCGGCCTCCACCGCACCGGTGCCGCGGCCGCGCGCCTCGATCGTCGCATCGGCCGGCAGCGCGGCCTTGCCATCGAGCACATCGGCCACGCGATCCAGTGCGGCATAGACGTGCGGCAGCATCGGCGTGTAGCGCGCGCCGTACGCCGGCAGGGCGAGGAAGGCGTCGAAGTGCTCGCCGTTGCGCACCTGCCAGTAGCGCACCGGCCGGCCGGCCGCGCGTGCGGCGGCGACATAGGGCGCGCTGGTGAACGCCGGCGGGATCAGGCCGTCGTCGGTGCCATGCACCACCAGCACCGGCAGCCCGGCCCGCGGCAGTCCGGCATGGGTGCCGGCGATGCCGGCGCGCACGCGTTGGGCGTCCGGGCCCAGCCCGTCCCACAGCGCGCGCAGGCACAGCAGTCCCGGCAGCGTCGGATCGGGCGCGGCCAGCCTGGCATCGATCAGGCCCACGCCGTTGCCGGGCGGGATGCCGCTGGCGTCGGACCACCACGCCGCGCGTTCGACGGCCGTGGCCGCGCGCGGGGAGAGGTCCGCGTTCTGCGCCGACCAGCGATAGCCGCACGGGTGCTCGCCCGGCGCATAGCGGCCGTAGGCCGAGGCGTAGGTCGCCAGGATCGCGCGCCACAGGTCGAAACCCACGCTGGCCGCGCCGGAGGCCAACGCCGCTTCGCTCCAGCCGCTGGCCCGCAGCTGCGCGTGGGCCGAGGCGGCCTGCGCCGCAGGCGTGGCGCCCTCGACCAGCCCCTGCGCCTGGAGCGCGGCGCAGCGCGCGGTCCACAGCGGTTCGACCTGGGCGCGCAGCGGCGGCTGTGGCAGCGCCGCCGGCGGCAGGTCGAGCAAGGCGCAAGGCATCAGCAACGCCGCCTCGCTGGCGAAGTCGTACAGCGCACGCGCGCCGGGTGCGCCTTCGACGTAGACGTTGGGTTCGCCGGCGACGACGGCATCGATGAGCGCGTCGTCCAGCTCGGCCGCGCGCAGCACCGCGCCGCCGCCGTTGGAGATGCCGACCGCGATCACACGCGTATTGTCCGCAGTGAACGGCGCCGCCTGCGGGAAGGCCGCATCCAGCGCCTGCAGCGCGAAGCGCGCGGCCTGCTGCACGTGCCGGCCCCAGTCGGCTTCCGGGTTGTCCTGCGAATGCGCGTGCTTGAACGCCACGCCGCCCGCCCCGGCCGCGGGCTGGGGAGCGAAGGCCAACGCCTGTTCGCCCGGCGCGGCCGAGCTGCCGTCCAGCGCAAAGCCGCGCCCGGCATCCAGATCGAAATAGTCGGTACCGGTGCCCTTGTCCGTATAGGCCACCGCGCAGCCGCGCGGCAGTGCCCAGGCGCCGCCCACGGCGATGGCGCCATACACCCCGCGCGAGCCCGACGACGGCGCCACCACCACGCAGCGCCGCCGCTGATCGAACGCGTCCGGTACCTGGACCAGCACGCGATGCGGTTGGCGCGCGCCGGGCACCGTGGCCAGCGCGGCATACTCGCGGCCCGGCACGCGCGCCACGCTGCCGTAGAGCGTGCCGTAGCCGCCGGTGGGCGAGAGATCGGCGATGCCGCGCCAGTTGGACCAGATCGCACGCCTGCGCAGTTCGGCCTGCGTGGGCGCGTCGGGCCTGGCGAAGGCCGGCGGCGTCGGAGCCTGCAGCCCGGCCAGCCCGAGGCCGGCGGTCAGCAGATCATCGCCGTTGCGGTGCACCGTGACCTGCGGGGCGCCGGTCACGCCGGCCTCCGCGTGCGGGCGGGCCTGCGGCGTGGCGCACGCGGCAAGCGCGCCGGATAAGAGCAATGCCGACAGGCGGCTGGCGGATCGGGTTCCATGCATGGCGCCACGCTACCTGCGGCTGCAGGCCGGCCGCATCGTACTTTGGTACCAGCCGCCGGCGGACGCGGCTTGCTAACGTTAGCCCTCGTCACCCACCGACCGCCGCCGCCATGCCCACCCTGCTGATCGCCGACGACCATCCCCTGTTCCGCGCCGCGTTGCGCGGCGCGGCGGCCGATGCGGTGGCCGCCCTGGAGATGCTGGAAGCCGATTCGCTCGACGCGGTGCTGCAGGCGCTGGAGGCGCATCCGGAGATCGATCTGGTGCTGCTGGACCTGCACATGCCCGGCAACCACGGCCTGGCCGGGCTGGCGGCGATCCGCGCACAGTTCCCGGCGGTGGCGGTGGTCGTGGTCTCGGCCAACGACGACCCGCGCGTCGTGCGGCGCGCGCTGGACCACGGCGCGGCCGGCTACCTGCCCAAGAGCGCCGGGCTGGAGGAACTGCGCGAGGCCATCCGCTGCGTACTGGCCTGCGAACAGTGGCTGCCGCCTTCGCTGCGCACGGCGGTGACGCGGGCGCAATCCTCCGCACACGACACGGCGCTGGCCGCGCGCCTGGCCAGCCTGTCGCCGCAGCAGTTCCGCGTGCTGGGCTATGTCGCCCAGGGGCTGCTCAACAAGCAGATCGCCGACCGCCTGGACGTGCAGGAGCGCACGGTCAAGGCGCACGTATCTTCGATCTTCGAGCGCCTGGGCGTGCGCAACCGCACCCAGGCTGGAGTGATCCTGCGCGAGCTGGAACTCACCGACCCCGCGCGCCAGCTCGAAGGCTGAGCGGCGCCAGCCAAGCGCCGCCGACCAAGCTGATCACACCGCCGCCTCCACGAAGGCGGAATACCGCCCCTCCCCTTCCGCGCAGCGAAGGGGGAGGCTGGGAGGGGGTGCTTTTGCTTTTGACTTCCCCACGAAGAGCACCCCTCCCCCCTCAGCCGCTAGCACGACGCTTCAACCACCTCCGCCGCCGGGCGCACCGCCCGCTTCAGAAGCGGCTGAAGCTCCACGACACCATGCGCCCGTTGCGATACGGCATCACGCCGTGGAACGGCCTCGGGTCGCCATCGAACACCAGCGGCAGGAAGTGGCGGTCGCCCTCCCACATGGGCAGCTCGCCCAGGCGCTCGATCGGCGCCCACTCCAGCGTGCCCTCCGGGTTGGAGGTCAGCGGCGTACCGGTCCAGGCGGTGATGAGGAAGATGAAGCACAGCCAGTCCTCGCCATTGCGGCCGAAGCCGGGCCAGCTGATGGTGCCGCGCAGCTCCATCGCCGTGCATTCGATGCCGGCCTCCTCGGCGATCTCGCGCACCATGCCGGCGGCGATGTCCTCGTCGTTCTCCAGCTTGCCGCCCAGCCCGTTGTACTTGCCCAGGTGTTCGTCCTCGGGCCGCGCGTTGCGGTGGATCATCAGCACCTGCGTGCCGTCGGGCGAAAGCACGTAGCCGAGCGTTCCGGTGATCGGGGTATAGGGCATGGCGAGGGCGTGGCGGTCAAACGCCCATTGTAATCGCGCCCGCACCGGCGCCGCGGTGTTCAACCCGCGCGCGCGGCCAGCAGCCGGTCGAGCACGGACTTCAGCGCCAGCGGCCGCAGCGGCTTGGCCAGCAGCGGCAGGTCGGCCGCGCGCGCGGCGTCGCGCACCGCGCCGGAGGCGTCGGCCGAGAGCAGCACGCACGGGCGCGCGCCGAAGGCCTCGGACAGGCGCGCATGCAGGGCCACACCGGTGTCGCCCCGATCCAGGTGATAGTCGAACAGCCACAGCGCGGCTGGCGCATGCGCCAGCGCCGCACGCGCCTGCGCCTCGTCGGCGGCGGTGGCCACCTCGCAGCCCCAGCCCTGCAGCAACGCCGCCAGGGCGGCCAGCGCGCCCTCGTCGTTGTCCACCGCCAGCACGCGCAGGCCGGCCAGCGGCAGGGCGCCCTGTCCGCGCGCCGCGGCGCGTGCGGCGCGCGGCGCCGGCAGACGCACAAGTTCGACGCCGAAGGCGGTGCCCCGGCCCGGCGCGCTGCGCAGCGAGAGCGGCGTATCCAGCAGCCCGGCGATGCGTTCGGCGATGGCCAGGCCCAGCCCCAGGCCCTGGCCGCCGGCGTCCTGGCCGCGCCGGAACTCCTCGAAGATCAGCCGCTGCTGCTCCGGCGCGATGCCCGGCCCGCTGTCGTACACCACGATGCGCAGCCGCGCGCCGACGCGGCGCGTGCCTAGCAGCACCCCGCCGCGCGCGGTGTAGCGCACCGCGTTGACCAGGAAGTTCTGCACGATCCGACGCAGCATCTGCGGGTCGCTGCGCACCCAGGCGCGGCTGGGCACATAGCCGAAGCGCAGGCCCTTCTCGGCCGCCATCGCGCGCACCTGCGCGGCCAGCGGATCGAGCAGTTCGGACAGCGGGAAATCGCGCGGCGCCGGCACCAGACCGCCAGCCTCCAGCCGCGACATGTCCAGCAGGCCACTGAGCAGGTCGTGGGTGGACTCCAGCGAGCCGGCCAACTGGCGCAGCGTGTCGTGGTCCTGCGCGGGCGTGCGCTGGGCCAGTGCGTCGGTGAACAGCTGCGCGGCGTGCAGCGGCTGCATCAGGTCGTGGCCGATGGCGGCCAGGAAGCGGCTCTTGGCATCGTTGGCATGCTCGGCCTCGGCCTTGGCGCGCTCCAGCAGCGCGGTGCGCTCGGCCACGCGCTGCTCCAGGGTCTCGTTGGCGCGCTTGAGCCCGGCCTCGGCGCGGCGCGAGTCGGTCACATCGGTGTAGGTGGCCACGAAGCCGCCGCCGGGCATCGGGTTGCCGCGGATCTCGACGATGGTGCCGTCGGGGAACACGCGCTCGGTCAGGTGCGCGGTGCCGGCGCGCATGAACGCCAGACGCCGGTCCAGCGCATGCTCGGCGCTGTTGCGGTGGGGCATGCGCTGCAAGGCCCAGGCGGTGAGATCGGCGATCGGCCGGCCGACCTGGAGCAGCTCCGGCGGGAAGCCGAACAGCTGCGCATAGCGCGGGTTCCAGGCCACCAGCCGCTGTTCGCGATCGACCACGCTGATGCCCTGGCTCATGTTGCGCAGCGCCGCCTCCAGCACCTGCTGGTTGAAGCGCAGGTCGGCCGAGGCCTCGCCGACGATGGCCGCCACGGTATCCAGCTCGCCGGCCTGGCTGCGCGCGGCGTTGAGCAGCAGGCGCGTGGAGGCCGAGCCCAGCACCGCGGAGAGCTCGCGTTCGATGCGCTGCTCGGTGGCCAGCGGCACTGGCCCGGCGTCGGGCGCGCCGGCGAGCAGGTGTTCGATGCGCTCGTGGCCGAGAAAGCGCCGCCCGGCCTCGCGCAGCGCGGCGCGGTCCAGCCGGCGCGCGCTGCCGCGCGGCGCCTGGCGCCAGCCGGTCGCCGCCAGCGTGACCAGCGCGCCCAGGAACAGGCTGGCGCCGACCGCGCGGCCCAGCGCGCTCCAGCCGGTCAGGCCGAACAGCCCGGCCGGAGTGAGCACGCGCGGCACATGCCGCCAGAGCGGCGCGTCCACCGGCCACAGCATCGGCACCAGCATCACCCAAGCCCACGTGGCGAACGCCGCCAGCAGGCCCAGCAGCGCCGCCCGCGGCGGCGTCTGCGGGCGCCATACCGCGAAGCACAGCGCCGGCACCAGGGTGGCCAGCGCGGAGAAGGACACCGCGCCCACGTCGGCCAACGCGTCGTTGCCGCCGATCAGCCGGTTGTAGGCCCAGGCCAGCAGCATGATCGCCACGATGCCCACCCGGCGCAGGGTCAGCAGTTCGCCGCGGCGATCCTCGCCCTGCCCGCGCAGCCAGGCTCCGCGCAGCAGGCCGGGCGCGAACCAGTGGTTGCCGATCATCAGGCTCAAGGTCAGCGTGCTGATCACCACCATGCCGGTCGCCGCGCTCAGCCCGCCCAGGAAGGCGAACAGCCCCAGGCCCGCATGCCCGGCCGCGAACGGCAGCGCCAGCGCGTACATGTCCGAGGGCACATGCCCGCCCAGCAGCAGGCTGCCGGCGCGCGCCAGCGGCAGCGCCGGCAGCGCGATCAGCAGCAGGTACAGCGGGAACAGCCAGCGCGCGGTGGCCACGTCGCGCTCGTCGCGGCATTCGACCACCGCCACATGGAACTGGTGCGGCAGGATGAACATGGCCAGCGCGCCCAGCAGCACCAGCGGCACGAAGCCATCGGCGGCCGGCACCGGTGCGGCGCTGGCCGCGCGCGCCCAGTCCACGTCCAGCCCCAGCCAGACGAATGCGCCCAGGGCCAGCATCGCCGCCAGCTTGAACAGCGACTCGAACGCCATCGCCAGCACCAGCCCGCGGTTGTGCTCGGCCGCATTCGCCCGGCGCGTGCCGAACAGCATCGCGAACACCGCCATCGCCAGCGCTACGTACAGGGCACCGTCGCGCAGCGGCGCGGGCACCTGGTCGGCATGGGCCACATTGCCGGTGAGCGTGGACACGCTCATCGTCACCGCGCGCAGTTGCAGGGCCACGTAGGGCACCAGCCCGAGCACGGCCACGCCGGTCACGATCGCCGCCAGCCACGCATCCTTGCCCAGGCGGGTGGCGATCAGATCGGCCAGCGAGGTGGCATTGGTCTCGCGCGCCAGCCGCACCAGGCGCACCATGAAGGCCACCGCCAGCGCGTACAGCAGGATCGCCCCGAGGAAGGTCGGCGGCAGCGGCCAACCGTAGCGCGCGGCCTGGGTCACCGTGCCGTAGAACGTCCACGAGGTGCAATGCACCGCCAGCGACAGCGCGTAGACGTGGCGCCAGCGCCGCGCCAGCACCGCCGGATGGCGCTCTCCATAGAGTGCGGTGCCGAACATCAGCGCCAGCCACGCCAGCCCGGCCAGCGCGACCATCCACATGCTCAGCATGGGCGCCTCACCCAGGCGCATGGGCACCGCTCAGCCGACGCACCCTGCCCGCACCAGCGCCTTGCGGCGCGCGCCTGCGATGTGTCCTGCCTCCCCATCGGGCGAGCATACCGCCAGCGCCCTGCCCCGGATGGACGAGGCCCGGCTTGCGCCGGGCCCGTCGTTCGACCCTGACCACGTAGCGGTCAGAAGTCGTAGCGCACGCTGGCCTGCACCTGGCGGGGTGCGCCGTAGAAGCCGGTCAGCACGCCGTAGGCGGCGATGTTGTAGCCGGTGGTGCGGTAGGCCTTGTCGGTCAGGTTGGTGCCCTGCAGCGACAGGCTCCAGGCGTCGTCGAGCTTCCAGATCACGCCGGCCGACAGCAGGCCGTAACCATCCTGGCGGATCTCCTTGGACAGGTCGGTGGTGGGCCAGACCTCGCTCTGGTAGCTGTAGGTGGCGCGCGCGGACAGGTTGCCGCCGCCGGCCAGATCGGTGCGCCACTCCACGTTCAGCGCACCGGAGTACTTGGGCGCGTTGGTGAAGTACTGGGTCTTGGCGATGTTGACGCCGCCGCTCATGAACTCGTCGTACTTGGCATCCAGCCAGGCCAGGTTGCCGCTGATCAGCCAGTGCCGGGTCGGCAGGAACTGGTACTCCACCTCCACGCCCTGCACCGTGCCCTTGCCGGCGTTGGTGAAGTCGCCGAAGAAGCTATAGCTGCCGTTGGGCAACTGGTACTGGGTGAAGACCGAGAGCTGGATATCCTTGTACTTGTTGTAGAAGTAAGCCAGGTTGAGGAAGGCGCGGCCGTCCAGCAGCCCCATCTTGCTGCCGATCTCGTAGCTGTCCACCTGCTCGTCGTCGAAGGGCTGGCCCGAGCGCGGCACCGCGGTGGTGTTGGCGCGGATGTTGTAGCCGCCGGACTTGAAGCCGCGCGAGGCCGACACGTAAGCCATCAGGTCGGGCGTGAACTGGTAATCGACCGACAGCTTGGGCGAGACATTCTTGAAGTTGACCGTCTTGTCGAAGTTGGCCGCCGTGCCCCAGGAGGTGGTGTAGCTGTCGCTGGTGTAGAAGCGGTTGAGGGCGATGGCGTGCTTGTCCTCGTCGGTGTAGCGCGCGCCGACGTCCAGCTTGAGCTTGTCGGTCAGATCGAAGGTCCAGTCCGCATACAGCGCCACGCTCTTGGTCAGCACCTTGCCCTGGGTGTCGCCGAACAGCGGATTGGTCAGCGACCTGGGCAGGTAGGGATTGGAGAAGTAGTTGCGGACCTGGCCACCGGCCTCGCCGTCGAAGTAGTACAGGCCCATGACCCCACGCGCGCGGCCGCCGCCATCGTAGTTGGCCTGCAGCTCGTGGCTGACCTGCTGGTCGTAATAGTCGGCATGCACGTCGACCAGCTTCAGCGGAGTCTCGTCGAAGTCGATATTGGTATCGGTATCCGACTCGCGCTTGGCGATCACGTACTTGACCGCCCAGTCGGCGCTGGGCCGCCAGTTGAGCGTCGCCGAGGCGCCCTTGACCGTGGTGCCGTTGACGTTGGGCATGCCGCTGCGGATGTCGTAGCGGCTGGACAGCGGCGGATAGGCCGGCGCCAGCGGATTGGCCTTGAGCAGCTTGGCGCCGCGCACGCCGGACTGGTCGTCCAGCCAGTCCACCGCGAACTGCGCATCGAACTGCTCGTTGGCGAAGGCGCCCAGCTGGAAGCGCGCGGCGTTGATCTCCTTGTCGCTGACCTCCTGATCGTTGACCAGGTTCTTGCCGAAGCCGTCGCGGTTCATGCTGGCCACCGACAGCCGCGCGCGCAGCGCCTCGCTGCCGCCGATCGGGCCGCCGATGCCGCCCTTGAAGTCGAGCTGGTCGTAGTTGCCCCACGGTCAGCTGGGCGTAGCCGTCCAGCTGCTTGGGCAGCTCGCGGCTGATGTACTTGATGGCGCCGCCGATGGTGTTCTTGCCGTACAGCGTGCCCTGCGGGCCGCGCAGCACCTCGATGCGGCCGACGTCGAACACGTCCAGCAGCGCGCCCTGCGGTCGGGCGATGTAGACATCGTCCAGGTAGATGCCCACGCCTGGATCCACGCCCCACAGCGGATCGGCCTGACCCACGCCGCGGATGTACACGGTCGCGGTGCTGGTGGAACCGCGTGCGGCATAGATGGTCAGGTTGGGCACCTGCGCATCGAGATCGCCGATGTCCTGGATGTTGAGCTTGTCCAGCGCCTGCGGGGTGAAGGCGGTCACCGCCACCGGTACTTCCTGCAGGGTCTCCTCGCGCTTGCGCGCGGTGACGGTGACCGCATCGAGCGTGGTGGCCTTGGCGCCCTCGCTCGCCTGGCCAGGTTCGGTTTGCTGGGCCCAGGCGCCGCTGGCCGGCGACATCAACAAGCCGGCGATCGCCAGGCACAGGTGCTTGCGCTTCATGGTCATTCCCCTCCTCCCCGGGTACGACCTCGCGGCGGGATCGCCGCAAGTTGGGCGCAACTCTAGGCACCGGCCGCAGGGCCATCACTTGTACCTTGGTACAGGAGCGCGTCCATGCGGCCGCTGCCGATACTCGCCCCGCGCAAGCCGTGTCCTGGCGGCTGGAGAGTGGTGCCATGTCGTTCCTGATCGTGCTGGCCGCGCTGTGCCTTCTGATGTTCGTGGCCTACCGCGGCTACAGCGTCATCCTGTTCGCACCGGTGGCCGCGCTCGGCGCGGTGCTGCTCACCGACGCCTCGCTGGTGGCGCCGATGTTCACCGGCCTGTTCATGGAGAAGATGGTCGGTTTCCTCAAGCTGTACTTTCCGGTGTTCCTGCTGGGCGCGGTGTTCGGCAAGCTGATCGAGATCTCCGGCTTCTCCAAGTCGATCGTGGCGGCCACCATCCGCGTGGTCGGCGCGCAGCGGGCGATGCTGTCGATCGTGCTGGTGTGCGCGCTGCTGACCTACGGCGGGGTGTCGTTGTTCGTGGTGGTGTTCGCCGTGTATCCCTTCGCCGCCGAGCTGTTCCGCCAGAGCGACATCCCCAAGCGGCTGATCCCCGGCACCATCGCGCTGGGCGCCTTCACCTTCACCATGGACGCGCTGCCCGGCACGCCGCAGATCCAGAACATCATCCCCACCGCGTTCTTCGGCACCACGGCCTGGGCCGCGCCTGTGCTGGGCACCCTCGGCGCGGTGTTCATCCTGGTGCTGGGCATGAGCTATCTGGAATGGCGCCGCCGCGCCGCCGCACGCGCCGGCGAGGGTTACGGCGGCGAACTGCGCAACGAACCCGAACCCTTCAGGGGCGATCGCCTGGCCCACCCCCTGCTGGCGATCCTGCCGCTGCTGGTGGTGGGCGTGGCCAACTTCGCCTTCACCCGCTGGATCCCGCAGTGGTACGGCAGCAGCGCCTCGTTCGTGCCGGCGGTGATCGGCAACCCGGCGCCGGTGGTGCAGGAGGTCTCCAAGGTCGCCGCGATCTGGGCCGTGCAGGCCGCGCTGCTGTGCGGCATCGCCTGCGTGATCGCCTTCGCTTGGAGGCCGGTGCTGGCCAGCTTCGCCGAGGGCACCCGCTCGGCGATCGGCGGCGCGCTGCTGGCCTCGATGAACACCGCATCCGAATACGGCTTCGGCGCGGTGATCGCGGCGCTGCCGGGCTTCCTGTTGGTGGCCCACGGGCTGGGCGCGATCCCCAACCCGCTGGTCAACGAGGCCGTCTCGGTCACCGCGCTGGCCGGCATCACCGGCTCGGCCAGCGGCGGCATGAGCATCGCCCTGGCGGCAATGGCCGACAGCTTCATCGCCAACGCGCAGGCGGCCGGCATCCCGATGGAGGTGCTGCACCGCGTGGCCGCGATGGCCTCCGGCGGCATGGACACCCTGCCGCACAACGGCGCGGTGATCACCCTGCTGGCGGTCACCGGCCTGAGCCACCGCCAGTCCTACAAGGACGTGTTCGCCATCACCCTGGTCAAGACGCTGGCGGTGTTCGTGGTAATCGCCGCGTATTACCTCACCGGCTGGGTCTAGCCGGCGCCGGCTGCTGCGCCTCGGATCGACGACGCACCGCGCCGTCGGCCAGCACCCAGTCCGCCGCCAGCTCCAGCGTCCAGCCCGGCCCCTGGTTGCGGCCGTCCACCGCGCTGGCCGGTCCGGCCACCGTCGCGGACTTCCAGTCGCCGGCGAGCAGCACGCCGCGCTCGACCGTCAGCGTGCCCCAGTCGTCGCGGATGATCGCGTGCGGATAGACCGTGCCCTGCGGCGGCAGGGGGAACACGGTGCGCGGGTCGAACTCGATGCTCATGTGCACCAGCGGCAGCCGCAGCAGCGGGCCGTCCACCAGCTGCGCGCGCCACTGGGCAGTCTGCTGGTCGTGCGCCTCGCGGATCGTGGTTTCCTCGCGGCGGATCGCCTCCTCACCGTAGCGCCGGCCGGCCACGGCGGGATCGGGCAGCGGCGGGTCGCCGGCGGCGTGCTGCAGCAGGGTTCCCAGATCGCTGTCGGGCCGCAGGCCCTGGCGCCAGCCCGGCGCCAGCGCGTCCAGCAGCAGGCCATAGGCCGGCCCGGACGCATAGGCGAAGCTGCGCACATAGCCGCGCCGCTGGTCGTAGTCCTCCAGCGTGGCGATGGCCGACACGGCGGGATCGTCCGCGTCGCCGAGGCGGCGGCCGGTGTATTCGGCCAGCCCCTCGTTGATCTCCAGCGCGTTCTCGCGCACGGCCGCGTCCTGGAAGCGTTGCCGCCGCCAGGCGCGAAACGCCAGCGCATCGGCGATGGCCGCCTGGCGCTGCGCGCCGCGGCTGCGCAGCGCCTGCGCCAGCGCGCGCCATTCCAGCCGCAGACCGACGCGCCCGTCGAACTGGTCCAGGTGCTCGGGCAGCGGCGCGACGGGCGGTGGCAGGCGCGCGGGCTGGATGCGATGGAACGCCTCGTGCATCAGCAGTTCGGCGCGGGCCTGCCGGTCCTGCGGGAGCGGCAGCTGCAGCATCGTCCAGCGCTGCCCGGCCCATTCGGTCGCGGTGTTGGCGATGCCGATGTCCGCCGGCAACTGGCCCACGAACACGCCGCGCCGCCGCTGCAGGCCCTGCCCGGGCACGTCGCGGTCCACGAACAGCGTGCGCGTGTCGCGCTCGACCAGCATGATCGGGCCGCACAGGCTCTGGCCCCACAGCCGCGCATGGTCGCGCTGGCACAGCACCCGGTATTCGGCGATGGCCGCCGCGGCGGTCGCTGCCGGATCGTCATGACCGTCCGCGGTGATCGGCAACGCCTGTGCGGGGAAGACGGCGCCAACGCCGCCAACGCCCAGCCAGCAAAGAGAACGGCACATCGCACGCAGATGCATCGGTGACTCCAGGGAAGTGGACGAGGCCGCCATTCCAGCGCCGCGCCGTATCGCCTCGATGCCCGGCCTGTATCGCCAGCGCCGATGGCGACACAATCCCGATACGTCTGGGTTCTATGAAAGGCGCATGGCAGGCAAGGACAACCGGATCGTCGTGGTCGAGGACGACGACAGCGTGCGCGAGGCCATCGTCGCCTACCTGGGCCGGCATGGCTTCGAGGTGCGCGGCACCGACGATGCCGCCGGCCTGGACGCGCTGCTGCATCACCAGCCGGCCGACCTGGTGATCCTGGACATCATGCTGCCGGGCGAGGACGGGCTGTCGATCTGTCGGCGCCTGAGCCAGGACGGCCCGCCGGTCCTGCTGCTCAGCGCGCTGGTCGAGGTGACCGACCGCGTCGTCGGCCTGGAGGTCGGCGCATTCGACTACCTCGGCAAGCCCTTCGATCCGCGCGAACTGCTGGCCCGGGTGCGCGCCATCCTGCGCCGGCAGGCGCCGCGCGCCGCTCCGCCGACCAGTCCCTATCTGTTCTCCGGATGGGTGTTCGAGGCCGACGCCCATCGCCTGACCACGCCCGACGGCGCGACGCTCGCACTGACCGCCGGGGAATCCCGGATGCTGCTGGCCTTCGTCCGTCATCCCAGCCGCGTGCTCAGCCGCGACCGGCTGCTGGACCTGACCCACGAGGCAGCGGAAGGGCCGTTCGACCGCGCGATCGACCTGGCCGTCAGCCGCCTGCGACGGCGCCTGGCCGCGGCCGGGGGCGCTGCGCTGATCGAGACCGTGCGCAGCCTCGGCTATCGCTTCCGAGCGCCGGTGACGCGGAGATGAGGCCGCCCCCCATCCTGGTGCAGGTGGCGGCGCTGGCGCTGGTCACCCTGGCCCTGGCCTTCGCCCTGTGCTTCGGCATCGTCCTGGCCACGCCCACGCCCGCGCCCATCCGCATGAGCGTGCGCGAGGCCGCGGCCGCCCTCGACGGGCAGCACGGCGGCCGCTTCAGGATCGAGCCGCGTGCTGCGCCGCCCGGCTGTCCCCGCGTCGCGCCGGTGGAGGCGACGCTGGCGCAGGCCACGCGCACCCAGCCGGGGCGCGTACGGGCGTGCTGGCTGGACGCGGCGGGCGCGGGCAAGGCCAGCGGCAACGGGCAGAGCGTGGTCCTGGTCGGCGACCGCACCCTGCTGGTGGACAGCGACGCGCGCGGCTTCCAGATGCGCTACGACGCCGATGCGCGGGTCGGCATGGACACCTCGCTGCCCGCCTTCACCGCGGCGATCCAGGGCAGCGACGGACGCTGGCGCACGCTGACGCCCATCGACCAGCGGCTGGCGGGCTGGCGGCTGCGGATGACGGCGGCGTTCGGCGTGGCGATGGCGCTGCTGGCGCTGCCTGTTTGGTTCGCGGCCAGGCGGCTCTCCCGGCCGATCCAGCGCCTGGCGCGGGCGGCGGCGATCAGCGACCTGGACAGTGGCGCGGGCTTCCCGCTCGACGGCCCCCCGGAGCTGCGCGCGGTCGGCGAGGCGATGAACGCCATGCACGCCCGCCTGGCCCGGCATGCCGGCGAACGCCTGCAGGCCTTCGCCGCCGTCGCCCACGACCTGCGCACGCCGCTGACCGGCCTGCGCATCCGCGCCGAGCTCGTCCCCGGCGCCGACCGCCAGCGCATGATCGGCGACCTGGACCGCATGGCCGCCATGATCGAGCAGATGCTCGCCTACGCGCATGCCCAGGCGCAGCCGGCGCGGCTGCGGCCGGTCGATCTCGACGCCCTGGTCGCGGGCATCGCGGTAGACCGGGTCTCGCTGGGTCAGGACGTCGCCTTCGTCCCGACGAACCGGGACACGCGCCTCCAGGCCGACCCCACCACCCTGCACCGCGCGATCGACAACCTGCTCGACAATGCGCTGCGCTTCGCCGGCAGCGCGCGCCTTAGCATCGAAGCCCACGCCGACCGGATCGACCTGCACATCGACGACGCAGGCCCCGGCATCCCGGAGGACCAGCTGGCCGGCATCACCACCCCGTTCAAGCGCCTGGAGAGCTCACGCAGCCGCGCGACCGGCGGCGCCGGCCTGGGCCTGGCGATCGGCGAGCGCATCGCCGAAGCCCACGGCGGCCGGCTGCTCCTGGCCAACCGCACGCCGCACGGATTGCGCGCCACGCTCAGCCTGCCGCTGCGCTGAGGCGTCGCCGCTATCGCCACATCGCGAGTCCAACACTGAGGCCGCGCCACGCCCTCGTCTTCGACTTGCACGGCTTCAGGCCGGTGGGCTGACTTCGTCCACCAGCTTCGACCCGGCAGGACCTGGCTCCTCGGCTCGGTCCACCCTCCACGGCAGACTCGCTGCCACGGGCCATCCCTGACCCGCTCTCCGGACGCCGGCCCGGGTCGAGGCGCTGCGGCGAATGGATCTGGACTTCTCCCAACTCGAAAGCAGCGAGCAAGCGCCCTGCCCCCTCCCTTTCGCCTCAGGCGAAGGGGAGGGCCGGGGTGGGGTCGGGGCTTTCCCGGTCAAACCACCGAAGCAAGAGCAAGAGCACCCCTCCCCATCCCTCCCCTGCGCTGCGCGCAAGGGAGGGGGCTCAAACCGAAGTCCTGTGACCTGACGCACGAGGCAGCGGTCCGGCGGGCGGGGGCCGCGCCTAGCGAGGCAGGACGCCGAGCGCCCGAATCAGGGCAGGATGCCCTGATTGAGGGAAAAGCGGCCCCCGCCCGCCGGAGCGCTGCCCCTCCGAAGCCGGAGCGCAAAGAAGCCGGAGCGCAAAAACGCGCGCTCCCTTTACCGAGACAGCAACAAAAAAAGGCGGGCCAAGGCCCGCCTTTCTCTAATCAAGCGATAGCCAACCGATTACTCGGTCACGCCCTCGCCTTCTTCCACGGCCTTCATGGACAGGCGGATGCGGCCCTGCTTGTCCACTTCCAGCACCTTGACCTTGACCACGTCGCCTTCCTTGAGCTTGTCGGAGACCTTCTCCACGCGCTCGGAGGAAATCTGCGAGACGTGCACCAGACCGTCCTTGCCCGGGGCGATGGTCACGAACGCGCCGAAGTCCATCAGCTTGGCGACCTTGCCCTCGTAGATGCGGCCCGGCTCGATGTCCGAGGTGATCTGCTCGATGCGCGACTTGGCCGCCTGGCCGGCAGCGCCATTGACCGAGGCGATGGTGATCGTGCCGTCGTCCTGGATGTCGATCTGCGTGCCGGTCTCCTTGGTGATCGCCTGGATCACCGAACCGCCCTTGCCGATCACTTCGCGGATCTTGTCGGGGTGGATCTTGATGGTGATCAGGCGCGGCGCGTAGTCCGACAGCTCGGCGCGCGGGCTGGTCAGGGCCTTGGACATCTCGCCGAGGATGTGCAGACGGCCGGCCTTGGCCTGCTCCAGCGCCTGCTTCATGATCTCTTCGGTGATGCCTTCGATCTTGATGTCCATCTGCAGCGCGGACACGCCCTCGGAGGTACCGGCGACCTTGAAGTCCATGTCGCCCAGGTGATCCTCGTCGCCCAGGATGTCGGACAGCACCACGAAGCGGTCGTCCTCCTTCACCAGGCCCATCGCGATACCCGCCACCGGCGCCTTGACCGGCACGCCGGCGTCCATCAGCGCCAGCGACGAGCCGCACACCGAGGCCATCGACGAGGAGCCGTTGGACTCGGTGATCTCCGAGACCACGCGGATGGTGTACGGGAACTCTTCCATGGTCGGCATCACGGCCAGCACGCCGCGCTTGGCCAGACGGCCGTGGCCGATCTCGCGACGCTTCGGCGCGCCGAAGCGGCCGCACTCACCCACCGAGTACGGCGGGAAGTTGTAGTGGAACAGGAAGTTGTCCTTGTACTCGCCGCTGACCGCGTCGATCACCTGACCATCGCGGGCGGTGCCGAGCGTGGTGACCACGATCGCCTGGGTCTCGCCGCGGGTGAACAGCGCCGAGCCGTGGGTGCGCGGCAGCACGCCGGCCTGCACGGAGATCGGGCGCACCGTATCCAGCGCGCGGCCGTCGATGCGGATCTTGGTGTCCAGCACCGAGTCGCGCATGGTGCGGTACTCGAGCTCGCCGAACTCCTTGGACAGCTCGGCCTTGTCCCAGCCCTCGGCCTCGGCACGGCCGGCCAGGGCTTCGATGACGTCCTTCTTGATCGCGGCGATGGCGTCGCGGCGCTGCAGCTTGTCGCGCACCTGGAAGGCCTCGGCCAGCTTGCCGCCCACGGCTTCCTTCAGCGCCGAGATCAGCGCCTCGTTCTTGGCCGGGGCGACCCAGCTGGAGGGCTTGGTGCCGGCTTCGACGGTCAGCTCGTTGATCGCGTTGATCACCTTCTGCATCTCGCGATGGCCGAAGGTCACCGCGCCCAGCATCACTTCCTCGGACAGCAGCGCGGCCTCGGACTCGACCATCAGCACCGCGTTGGCGGTACCGGCCACGACCAGCTCCAGCTGCGAGTCCTTCAGCTCCGACACGGTCGGGTTGAGGATGTACTCGCCGTTCTTGTAGCCGACCTTGGCGGCGCCGATCGGGCCCTTGAACGGGGTGCCGGCCAGCGACAGCGCGGCCGAGGCGCCGATCAGGGCGGCGATGTCGCCGTCGATCTCCGGGTTCAGCGACATCACCGTGGCGATGATCTGGATTTCGTTCTTGTAGTCCTCGGGGAACAGCGGACGGATCGGCCGGTCGATCAGGCGCGAGATCAGCGTCTCCTTCTCCGTGGCGCGGCCTTCGCGCTTGAAGAAGCCACCGGGGATGCGGCCGCCGGCGTAGAACTTCTCCTGGTAGTCCACCGTCAGCGGGAAGAAGTCCTGGCCCTCGCGCGCGCTCTTGGCGGCGACGGCGCTGACCAGCAGTACGGTGTCGTCCATCTTGACGATGACGGCACCGCTGGCCTGACGGGCGATCTCGCCGGTCTCGAGGGTGACGGTGTGTTTGCCGTACTGGAAGGTCTTGGTGATTTTTGCCACGTGGGTTTCCTAAGAGTCTCGAATCTGGTTGTCCCGGCCGACGGCCCCTGCCGTGCCCGGGCGGCCACCGTATGCGGCCATGTTGCAGTGCATCTTTTTCCGACGCCGGAAAAAACGAACCGCGGCGCATCACTGCGCCGCGGTCGGTCATCTGGTTTTAGCGACGCAGGCCCAGCTTCTCGATCAGGGCCTTGTAACGCGGGGCATCCTTGCGGTGCAGGTAGTCGAGCAGGCTGCGGCGGCGGTTGACCAGCTGCAGCAGGCCGCGACGGCTGTGGTGATCCTTCTTATGGGTCTTGAAGTGCTCGGTCAGCATCTCGATGCGGGCGGTCAGCAGGGCGACCTGGACTTCCGGCGAACCGGTGTCGTTAGCGCCGCGCTTGTTGTCTTCAATGACTTTCTGGGTGTCGATGGACATGTCGATTTCTCTTGGTTGATGCGCGACCTGCAGGAACGCGGGCTGTCCTCCGCGCGCACCGCCTGGTCCGCCGCTTGCAATGGTGAGTGAAGGCCGGGATCGGCCAAGGGCCTGAAAAGGCCGCGGTATTGTAGGGGCCAGCACCCGGTGGCACAAGGTTTCAGGCCGGTGACACCGCGCCGCCGGTCGGCCAGTTGAACAGCCGCTGGGGCGAAAGCAGCCCGTCCTTGGACAGCTGTCCCATTCCCAGCACCTGGCCGGACTCGGCGAACACGGCCACGGTCCCGGCCGGGCCGGGCACGCCGGTCAGGCGCTGGCCCTGCCGCAGGCGCGCGGCGGCCTCGTCGGTCAGGTCGATGCGCGGCAGGCCGACCATGCCGGCCTCGACCGGCAGCAGGCAGGCCTGCAGGCTGCGCGGGTCGCGCTCGGCCAGGGCCTCGAGCTGCTCCAGGGTCCACATGCGCGGCTCGCGGAACGGGTCGACCCACAGCCGGCGCAGCTGGGCCACGTGCGCGCCGCAGCCCAGCGCCTCGCCCAGGTCGCGCACCAGGCTGCGCACATACGTGCCCGAGCCGCATTCGACATGCAGACGCAGCAGCGGCTGGCCGGCGTCGAGCAGGTCGGCGGCCGACTGCAGCTCGAAGGCGCGCACGTAGACCGGGCGAGTCTCGACCTCCACCGCCTCGCCGCGCCGGGCCTTGGCGTACAGCGGCTCGCCGCCGCGCTTGAGCGCCGAATAGATCGGCGGGCGCTGCTGCAGGTGCCCGGTCAGCGCGCGCAGAGCCGCATCGAGGCGGTCGATCGGATAGGCCTGGACCGGCCGCTCGCGCAGCACCTGGCCCTCGGCATCGTCGGTGTCGGTGACCTGGCCCAGCCGGGCCACGGTGTCGTAGGCCTTGGCGGAACCCAGCAGGCTGCCGGCGATCTTGGTCGCCTCGCCGAAGCACAGCGGCAGCAGGCCGGTGGCCAGCGGATCGAGCGCGCCGGTATGGCCGCCCTTCTCCGCGCCGAACAGGTGCCGGGCCCGCTGCAGGGCCTGGTTGGAGCTCATGCCGCCGGGCTTGTCCAGCAGCAGGATGCCGTCGACGCGGCGGAACTTGGTGCGCGGGCGTTGCGGGCGCTTGCCGCGCGGCTGGTCGGCGCGCGCCGAACCGCCGCGTCCGGCACCGTCGGCGTCCGGCATCGCGGCGGCGTCGGTGGCGGTCATCAGTCCTGGTCGGACCCGGATTCGGGCGGCAGCGGATTCTCGCGCAGCAGCGTCTCGATGCGCTCGCCACGGTCGACCGAATCGTCGTAATGGAAATGCAGTTCAGGCACGTGGCGCATCTTCACCGCACGCGCCAGGGCGTAGCGGATCTGCGGCGCCAGTTCCTTCAGGCCCTTGACCGCCTCGGTGGAGCGCTCGGGCATCAGGGCGGTGACGAACACCTTGGCGTGGGCCAGGTCGCGGGTGACCTCGACGTCGGACACGCTGACCGACGGCAGGCCGTGCTCGCGCACGGCTTCGTGCACCAGCGTGCCCAACTCGCGGCGGAGCTGGGCGGAGACGCGGTCGGTGCGATGGAAAGATTTGGTCGGCATGGCAATCGAGCGATGCGGCGATCACGGCGCCTGCGCCGGCGGCGATTCCTGAAGGAACCTCCGCGGCGCAGACGGGCGCGATCACAGCGTGCGCTGCACCTCGATGCGCTCGAAGCACTCGATCTGGTCGCCGGCCTTGACGTCGTTGTAGGCCTTCACGCCGATGCCGCACTCGGTGCCGTTGCGCACTTCGTCCACGTTCTCCTTGAAGCGGCGCAGCGATTCCAGCTCGCCCTCGAAGATGACCGTGTTGTCGCGCAGCACGCGGATCGGCTTGGAGCGCTTGACCACGCCCTCGATGACCATACAGCCGGCCACCGCGCCGAACTTGGAGCTGCGGAACACGTCGCGCACCTGGGCGATACCGATGATCTCCTCGCGGATCTCCACGCCCAGCAGACCGGACGCCACCTGCTTCACCTGGTCGATCACGTCATAGATGATCGAGAAGTAGCGCATGTCCACGCCATTGGCTTCGACGATGCGGCGGGCCGAGGCGTCGGCACGCACGTTGAAGCCGATGATCGTGGCCTTGGAGGCGACCGCCGAGTTGGCGTCCGACTCGGTGATGCCGCCCACGCCGGAGCTGATGATGTTGATGCGGATGTCTTCGTTGGACAGCGCCACCAGCGAATGGCGCAGCGCTTCCACCGAACCCTGCACGTCGGCCTTGACGATCAGGTTGAGGCTCAGCTGGCCCTCGCCCTTGCCCAGCTGGGCCATGATGTCTTCCATGCGGCTGCCGGCCGAGGCCACCAGGCGCGACTCGCGGCGCTTGGCATCGCGCTGCTGGGCCACGTCCTTGGCCAGGCGCTCGTCGTCGACGACCACGAAGTCGTCGCCCGCATCGGGCACGCCGGACAGGCCCAGGACCTGCACCGGGATCGACGGGCCGGCCGAGGCCGGCTGGCCGCCGGTCTCGTCGAACAGCGCGCGCACGCGGCCGTACTGGATGCCGCAGACCAGGTAATCGCCCTTCTTGAGCAGGCCCTGCTGGACCAGGACGGTGGCGACCGGGCCACGGCCCTTGTCCAGCGAGGATTCGATGACCGTGCCGGTGGCGCGGCCCTCGGGCACGGCGCGCAGTTCCAGCACCTCGGCCTGCAGGCTGATCGCGTCCAGCAGCGCATCCACGCCTTGGCCGGTCTTGGCCGACAGCTCGATGAACTGGGTGTCGCCGCCGAATTCCTCGGCCACCACGTCGTGGGCCAGCAGCTCGTTCTTCACGCGCAGCGGGTCGGCGTCGGACTTGTCCATCTTGTTGATCGCCACGATCAGCGGCACGCCGGCCGCCTTGGCCTGCTGCACCGACTCGATCGTCTGCGGCATCACGCCGTCGTCGGCGGCCACGACCAGGACCACGATGTCGGTGAGCTTGGCGCCGCGCGCGCGCATGGCGGTGAACGCCGCATGGCCCGGGGTATCCAGGAAGCTGATGACGCCGTTGGCGGTCTCGACGTGGTAGGCGCCGATGTGCTGGGTGATGCCGCCGGCCTCGCCGGTGGCGACCTTGGTGCGGCGGATGTAGTCCAGCAGCGAGGTCTTGCCGTGGTCGACGTGACCCATGATGGTGACCACCGGCGGACGCGGAGCCTGATCGCCCTGCACTTCCTCGGTGTGGGCTAGCAGCGCGTCCTCGGCCGAATCGGTATTGGCCTTGACCACCTTGTGGCCCAGTTCCTCGGTGACCAGCGCGGCGGTGTCGTGGTCGATGGTCTGGGTGATGGTGGCCATCACGCCCATCTTGAACAGCGCCTTGACCACATCGCCCCCCTTGAGCGCGAGCTTCTGCGCCAGGTCGCCGACGCTGATCGCATCGCCGATGGCCACTTCGCGCACGACCGGCGCGGTCGGGCGCTCGAACTGGTGGCTGCCCGAACCGCCGCGGCTCTGCTCGAGCTGGCGACGTGCCTTGGGCTTGCCGCGCGCGGCGCCACGACGGGCGCGGTCGGCGGCCGACAGGTGCAGCTGCCCGGCGAAGCGCTGGGTGCTGTCGTCGTCCTCGACGCCGGCGACCATCGCGTGCGAGCCGCGGGTCTTGTGCTTGGCCGCGGCCGCGCCGGCGCCACGCTCGGGCTCCTTGCGCGCCGGGGCCGGCGTGCTGCGCGGGGCGGCGGGCTTGGCCGGGACGCGGATCGAGGACATGCCGGCGATCGGGCCGTTGCGCTCGTCGATGGGCGTGCGCGCCGGCGGGGCCGACGGCGCCGCCGGTTCCTCGGCGACCGCCTCCTCGTCCTCGGACTGCGCCTCGGCGCGGGCCTCAGCCTCGGCGGCGGCGCGCGCGGCGAGCTCTTCCTGGCGCTTGCGCTCGATTTCCTCGGCGCGCGCGCGGTCGACCTCGGCCAGGCGCTGCTGTTCGGCCAGGTTGCGCTGGCGCGACTCTTCCAGCTTGCGCAGGATCTCGGCGCGCTCGTCGCCGCCGTTGGCGGCCGCGGCGCTGCCGGCGCGGCGCGCCTCGCTGGCCTGGGCCTCGGTGGGCTTGACGTAGGTGCGCTTCTGGCGCACCTCCACGGCCACGGTGGAGTTGCTGCGGCCGGACTTGACCGTCACTTCCTGCACCTTGCGGCGTGCCAGGGTGATCTTCCGCGAGGCCGCGGCCTCCTCGGTCTCACCGTCGGCCTTGCCGTGGGTGCGACGCAGGAAGCCGAGCAGCTTCATCTTTTCGGTGCTGGACACTTCCTGGTCGGGGCCACTGAACTTCATGCCGGCCTCGGCCAGCTGTTCGATCAGTTTGTCGACCGGCGTGTTGACCAGTTCGGCGAGCTTGCGGATGGTGGTTTGCTGCGACATTCGGATCCTATGATCTGGTTGGCGCCCCCTCGCCCAGAGCAAGGGAAACGCGAATTCTAAACCCTGAAGGATTCAGGGCGATGTTCATGGCCGGCTCATTCGCCACGCTCCAGGCGGGCGATCTCCTCGGCGCGGGCGGCCAGGATCAGCGCGGCGGCGTGGGCCTCGTCTAGCCCATCGATGCCGAACTCCATCACCTCGTCGGCCGCCAGGTCCGACAGGTCCTCGCTGGTCCGCACTCCGTGCGAGGCCAGGGCGTAGGCGGTGGCCTCGTCCATGCCGTCCAGGGCCAGTAGGTCGGCGGACGGGCCGTCGCCCTCGGCGCTCTCCTCGGCGGCCAGCGCCTCGTTGAGCAGCGCGTCGCGGGCGCGGGCGCGCAGTTCCTCGACGATGTCCTCGTCGAAGCCCTCCACCGCCAGCAGCTCGCCGACCGGGACGTAGGCGATTTCCTCGACGGTGCTGAACCCTTCGGCGACCAGGATCTGCGCGATCTCCTCGTCCACTTCCAGCTTGTCCATGAACAGCTGGCGGGCCACGCCCTGCTCGGCCTCGGACTTGGCCGCGACCTGGTCCTGGGTCATCACGTTGAGCTGCCAGCCGGTCAGGCGGCTGGCCAGGCGCACGTTCTGGCCGCCCTTGCCGATGGCCTGGGCCAGGCGATCCTCGGCCACGGCCAGATCCATCGAATGACGGTCCTCATCGACGATGATCGACTGCACCTCGGCCGGCGCCATCGCGTTGATGACGAAGTTGGCCGGGTTGTCGTTCCACAGCACGATGTCCACGCGCTCGCCATTGAGCTCGTTGCTCACCGCCTGCACGCGCGAACCGCGCATGCCGATGCACGCGCCGATCGGATCGGTGCGGGTGTCGTGGGCCAGCACGGCGATCTTGGCGCGGTCGCCCGGATCGCGCGCGCAGGCCTTGATCTCGACCAGGCCCTGGCCCACTTCCGGCACTTCCAGCTTGAACAGCTCCATCATGAATTCCGGCGCGGCGCGGCTGATGAACAGCTGCGGGCCACGCGGCTCGGAACGCACGTCGAACAGGTAGCCGCGCACACGGTCACCGGCGCGCAGCACGTCGCGCGGGATGCCCTTGTCCTTGGCGATGAAGGCCTCGGCGTTGCCGCCCAGGTCCACGTAGATGTTGCCGCGCTCGGCGCGCTTGACGATGCCGGTGACCAGCTCGCCGACGCGATCCTTCCACGCATCGACCACCTGGGCGCGCTCGGCCTCGCGCACGCGCTGCACGATGACCTGCTTGGCGGCCTGGGCGGCGATGCGGCCGAAATCGGGGTTCTCGATCTGCTCCTCGATGTAGTCGCCCACCTCGACGCCTTCGGCCTCGTCGACCGCGTCCATCAGGCGGATCTGGCGATCGGGTGACTCCATGACCACGTCGTCGGCCACCACTTCCCAGCGGCGGAAGGTCTCGTAGGTGCCGTCCTTCTGGTCGATGGACACACGTACCAGCACGTCCTGGTCGGGATAGCGCTTCTTGGCGGCGGACGCCAACGCGGCCTCGATGGCCTCGAAGATCACCTCACGCGGCACGCCTTTTTCGTTGGCGACCGCGTCCACCACCAGCAACAATTCCTTACTCATCTATCACTCCGAGCGCGACCACGCGGGCCGTCGTTGGGTTGGGTTGGTATCAATGCACTTGCTTGGGCGCGGCAGGCTTCTTCTTGCCCTTGCCGGCACCCACGTCTTTCTTCTTCGGCTGCGGCGCCAGACCCAGCGCGACCCAGTCGGGCATCAGCCGGGCCTTGTCCAGGTTGTCGCCGGCGATGGTCATCTGCTGGTTGTCGAAGGCCAGCGTGATCGCCTCGCCCTCGACCGACACGATGCGGCCCTGCAGCCGGCGGCGCCCGTCCTGCGGCAGCTTCAGCACGACCTTGGCCTCCTCGCCGATGAAGCGCGCGAACTGCGCCGCGGTGAACAGCGGACGGTCCACGCCGGGCGAGGACACTTCCAGCGTGTAATTGCCGCTGATCGGGTCCTCCACGTCCAACTGGGCCGAGACCTCGCGGCTGACCGCCTCGCAGTCGTCGATGTTGACCACACGCGCCTCGCGCTCGGCCTCGAGCACGTCGATGTACAGGCGCAGCGTGGCGTTGCCGGTGGCCGGCAGGTATTCCACACCCAGCAGATCAAGGCCCAGGGCCTGAACGGTGGGCTGCAGCAGCTGTGCGATCTCGGTGGCCTTGTCGCTCACGTGGCGGAAGTCTCGTCGTAATGCGTTTTTCAGAAACGGAAAAGGGCCCAATGGGCCCTTTTCCGATGACGCTGGATGTAGAAACGGGAACAAGCGTTTCTACGAGCCCAGGCTCCTGGCGATCGAAGCGGACTTCGATGCCGGAAACTTGGTAGCGGGGGCAGGATTTGAACCTGCGACCTTCGGGTTATGAGCCCGACGAGCTGCCAGACTGCTCCACCCCGCAGCAGAAGCGGAATTATGAAGAATCAGCGGGATTTATGCAAGCCCTGAAACTTCTTTTGTATCAAATGCCGAAAGCGGCTTTGCACCAGGTCATCACCGGATTCCAGGCGATTCCCAGCACCAGCAGACCCAGTGCATTGACACCAAACACCACGGGGACCAGTTTACCTGAACGCGGCACCGGAAGGGAACCCACCGGCTCATCGAAATACATCACCTTGATCACGCGCAGGTAGTAGAACGCGCCGATCACCGCGCACACCACGCCCACCAGCGCCAGCCACATCAGGTCGCCGTTGACCGCGGCGCGCAGCACCACCAGCTTGGCCCAGAAGCCCAGGAACGGCGGCACGCCGGCCAGCGAGGCCATCACGCACAGCACCATGCCGGCCATCCACGGACTACGCGCGCTCAGGCCCTTGAAGTCGTCGATCGTGTCGGCCTCGAAGCCGGCGCGCGAGAGCACCAGGATCGCGCCGAACGAGGCCGCCGACATCAGCGCATAGGCGATGCCGTAGAACAGCGCCGCCGCATAGCCTTCCGCACCGCCGCCGGCCAGGCCCAGGATCAGGAAGCCCACGTGCGACACGGTCGAATACGCCAGCATGCGCTTGAGGTTGGTCTGGGCGATGGCCACCACGTTGCCGATCACCAGCGACAGCGTCGCCAGGGCGGCCATCAGCAGATGCCATTGCGGCTGGGTCGGGCCCACGCCCTGCTCCAGCACGCGGTAGGCCATGGCGAAGGCCGCCAGCTTGGGACCGGAGCTGATGAACAGCGTGATCGGGGTCGGCGCGCCCTGGTAGACGTCCGGCAGCCACATGTGGAACGGCGCGGCGCCCAGCTTGAAGGCGATGCCGCAGACCATGAACACCATGCCGGTCAGCAGCATCGGGCGATCGGTGATGCCGGCGATCGCGCCGTTGATCTGGGCCAGATCCAGCGACCCGGTGGCGCCGTACACCAGCGACATGCCGTAAAGCAGCAGACCCGAAGCGATCGAGCCGAGCACGATGTACTTCATCGCCGCTTCGGTGGACAGACCGTTGTCGCGGTTCATGCCGACCATCGCGTACGAGCACAGCGACAGCAGCTCCAGGCCCAGGTAGACCATGACCAGGCTGCCGGCCGAGACCAGCATCATCATGCCGGCGGTGGCGAACAGCACCAGCACCGGCAGCTCGCCCGGATAGAGATTGCGCTCGCGCAGGTAAGGCCAGCCGTAGATCAGCGACAGGCCCGAGACCAGCACGATCGCGGCCTTGGTCACATCGGCCAGGGCATCGCGCACGAACATGTCGTGGAAGACGTGGGCCGGGCCCTGCGAGAGGTCCACGCCGGTGTGGCTGACCAGCAGGACGAAGGTCACCGCCAGCACCAGCAGGGTCAGGCCATGGGTGATGGCGCGGCGGCGCGCGTCCAGGAACACGTCCAGGATCAGCAGCGCGAAGGCGCCGGCGACGACGACCAGTTCCGGGATGATCGGCAACAGGTCGGTGACGGGGGCGGAAGGAAGCATTGGAGCGGCCATGGCGTGAAGTCCTTACAGCTTGCTGGTGGCGAGCTGCATCGCCAGTTGCGCGATCGAGGGTTCCAGCAGGTCGGTCAGCGGCTTGGGATAGACACCCAGCGCCAGCGTGCCGGCCGCGAACACCCCCAGCACCAGCGCCTCGCGCCAGTTGATGTCGGTCAGCTCGGCCACGTGGCTGTTGGCGACCTCGCCGTACAGCACGCGCTTGACCAGCCACAGCGTGTAACCGGCGCCGATGATCAGGGTCAGCGCGGCGATGAAGGCGATGTAGGGGTGCTTCTGGAAGCTGGCCAGGATGACCATGAACTCGCCGACGAAGCCGCTGGTGCCCGGCAGGCCGGAGTTGGCCATGCCGAAGAACACGAAGAACACCGCGAACCACGGCATCACATTGGCCACGCCGCCGTAGTCCTTGATCATGCGCGTGTGCATGCGGTCGTAGACCACGCCCACGCAGGAGAACATCGCGCCGGAGACGAAGCCGTGCGAGATCATCTGCACCATCGCGCCCTGCAGGCCCAGGCGCGCCGCATCGACGTTGTCGTAGTCGCGCAGCAGGCCCGAGGCGATGAAGGTGCCCAGGGTCACGAAGCCCATGTGCGACACCGACGAATAGGCGATCAGCTTCTTCATGTCCTCCTGGACCAGCGCCACCAGGCCGACGTAGACCACGCCGATCAGCGACAGCACGATGACCAGCGTGCCCCACTCGTGCGCCGCATCGGGCGTGATGGGCAGCGAGAAGCGCAGGAAGCCGTAGCCACCGATCTTCAGCATGATCGCCGCCAGGATCACCGAACCGGCGGTCGGCGCTTCCACGTGCGCGTCCGGCAGCCAGGTGTGGACCGGGAACATCGGCACCTTGACCGCGAAGGCGATCAGGAAGGCGAAGAACAGCCAGGTCTGCTCCTTGGCGGTCAGCGGCAGCACGTACAGGTCGGCGAACTGGAAGCTGGCATGACCCAGCTGGCCGCCCTTGATGTACAGGTAGACCAGGCCGACCAGCATCAGCACCGAGCCGAGGAAGGTGTACAGGAAGAACTTGACCGAAGCGTAGATGCGGCGCGGGCCGCCCCAGACACCGATGATCAGGAACATCGGGATCAGCATCGCCTCGAAGAACACGTAGAACAGCATCGCGTCGGTGGCGCAGAACACGCCGACCATCATGCCCTCGAGCATCAGGAAGGCGGCCACGTACTGGTTGACGCGCTTGTCCACCGCCGTCCAGGCGCCGATCAGCGCCAGCACCGTGGTCAGCGTGGTCAGCACGATCAGCGAGACCGAGATGCCGTCGGCGCCCAGGGCGTACCAGATGTCGAAGGCCGGCACCCAGGCGTGCTTCTCGACGAACTGCATGTCCGCACTGCCCCACTGGAAGTGGATCAGCAGCGGCAGGCTCGCCAGGAAGGTCAGCAGGGCCACGACCAGCGCCAGCCAGCGGGCGGCCTGGGCGCGGCCGGTGCCCATCGCCAGTGCCAGGGCACCGCCGAGGATCGGCAGCCAGATCAGAATGCTCAGCAAGTTCGACACGTGTTCGTATCCGTACAGATCAGCGCCAGGCCCAAGACACGACGGCCAGCAGTGCAACCAGGCCGATGATCATGGCGAACGCATAGTGGTAGAGGAAACCGGATTGGGTGCGGCGCAGCAGCTGCGAGGCCAGCTCGACCACGCGAGCGCTGCCGTTGACGAAGACGCCATCGATGATGCGGGTGTCGATCCAGCGCGAGATCCTGCCCAGCTGCAGACCGCCGCCGGCGAAGCCGTCGATCCACAGGATGTCGAAGCCGTACTTGGCCTCCAGGATCTTGACCAGACCGGAGAAGCGCTGGCGCAGCTTGGCCGGCCATTCCGGCGAGAGCACCAGGTACAGCACCGCGGCCAGGGCGAAGCCGGCCAGGGTCAGCCAGAACGGCACGCCCAGGAAGCCGTGCAGCGCGAAGGCCACCGGACCATGGAACTCCTCGGCCAGCGCGCCGACGGTGTCGCGCGCGGGATCGTAGAAATCGATGATGCCGGTGAAGAACTTCACGGCCTGGCCCGGCACGCCGCCTTCGGCGGAGTGGCCGGCCCAGTCGGTACCGAACAGCATCGGACCGATGGTGAAGAAGCCGATCAGCACCGAGGGGATGGCCAGCAGGATCAGCGGCAGGGTCACCACCCAGGGCGACTCGTGCGGGATGTGCGGACCGTGGTGGCCGTGATCGTCATGACCGTGGACCTGGGCCTCGGCATCGGTGTGCTCGGCATCGCCGTGCGCATCATGATGCGCGTGGTCATGACCATGGCCGTGATCGTCGTGCGCCACATCGCGGAAGCGCTCGGCGCCGTGGAAGGTCAGGAACAGCAGACGGAAGCTGTAGAAGCTGGTGATCAGCACGCCGCCCAGCACCGCCCAGTAGCCGTAGGTGGCGATCCAGTTGTGCGAGACGTGCGCGTGGTGCGCGGCGGCCTCGATGATGGTGTCCTTGGAATAGAAGCCGGAGAAGAACGGCGTCCCGACCAGGGCCAGCGTGCCGATGATCATGGTCACGTAGGTGATCGGCATGTACTTGCGCAGGCCGCCCATCTTGCGCATGTCCTGCTCGTGGTGCATGCCGATGATCACCGAGCCGGCGCCCAGGAACAGCAGCGCCTTGAAGAAGGCGTGGGTCATCAGGTGGAACACGCCGGCGCTGTAGGCCGACACGCCGAGGGCCACGGTCATGTAACCCAGCTGGGACAGCGTGGAGTACGCGACCACGCGCTTGATGTCGTTCTGCACGATGCCGATCAGACCGGTGAAGAAGGCCGTGGTCGCACCGATGAACAGGATGAAGTTCAGCGCGGTCTGCGACAGCTCGAACAGCGGCGACATGCGCGCCACCATGAAGATGCCCGCGGTGACCATCGTGGCGGCGTGGATCAGCGCCGAGATCGGGGTCGGGCCTTCCATCGAGTCGGGCAGCCACACGTGCAGCGGCACCTGGGCCGACTTGCCCATCGCGCCGATGAACAGCCCGATGCAGATCACCGTCATCAGCGACCAGCCGCCGATCCACTCGAACGCCTGCTGCAGGCCTTCGACCTGCGGCCAGACCTGGGCCAGCTTGGCGTTGGCGGCCAGCGGCGCGTAGGAGAACACGGTCGCGTAGTCCAGCGTGCGGAAGGCCATCAGCACCGCGGCGATGCCGAGCAGGAAGCCGAAGTCGCCCACGCGGTTGACCAGGAAGGCCTTGAGGTTGGCGAACACGGCCGTCGGGCGCTTGAACCAGAAGCCGATCAGCAGGTAGGACACCAGGCCCACCGCTTCCCAGCCGAAGAACAGCTGCAGGAAGTTGTTGCTCATCACGAGCATCAACATCGAGAAGGTGAACAGCGAAATGTAGCTGAAGAAGCGCTGGTAGCCCGGATCGTCGGCCATGTAGCCGATGGTGTAGACGTGCACCAGCAGCGAGACGAAGGTCACCACCACCATCATCATCGCGGTCAGCCGGTCGACCATGAAGCCGACATGGCCCTGGAAGCTGCCGACGTCGAAGAAGGTGTACAGGTTCTCGTTGAACGGCGACGCCCCGCCCCACACCAGCTGGTACAGCGTCCAGCACGACAGCGCGCAGCTGACGGCCACGCCCAGGATGGTGACGGTATGCGCGCCGGCACGGCCGACCTGCCGCCCGAACAGGCCGGCGATGATGCTGCCCAGCAATGGCGCGAGCACCACGGCCAGCAGCACGGACTTGGAAAGGAGAAGTTGGCCCGTCATCAGTACATCAGCCCTTGAGGGAGTCGACTTCGGCCACGTTGATCGTGCGCCGGCTGCGGAACAGCGCGACCAGGATCGCCAGGCCGATCGCGGCCTCGGCCGCGGCCACGGTGAGGATGAAGAACACGAACAGCTGGCCGGCCGTGTCGCCCAGCTGGCGCGAGAAGGCCACGAAGTTGATGTTGACCGACAGCAGCATCAGCTCGATCGACATCAGCAGCACGATCACGTTCTTGCGGTTGAGGAAGATGCCGGCCAGCGAGATGCAGAACAGCACCGCGCCGAGCGCAAGCAGGTGTCCGAGGGTGATCACGACTTGGCCTCCTGGGCACCGTCTTGGGCCGGGGTTTCGACGACCGGCACCACCGGGCGCACGGGTTCCATGCGCACCATGCGGAAGCGGTCGCGCGCCTTGACCCGGGTCTGTTCGGACGGGTCCTGGGTCTTGACACCCTCGCGCTTGCGCAGGGTCAGCATCACCGCGGCGATCACCGCCACGGTCAGGATCACCGCGGCGAACTCGAACGGCAGCAGGAACTCGGTGAACAGCGAACGCGCCAGCCAGGTGATGTTGGAGGTCTCGGCGGCCGCGGCGGCGGCGTTGTCCGGCAGCGCGGCGCCGGCCTTGGCCTTGACGCCGATCAGCACCAGCATCTGCACCAGCATGACCACGGCCACCAGCAGGCCGACCGGCAGGAACCGGACCCAGCCCTGGCGCAGCTGGGCCACGTCGATGTCCAGCATCATCACCACGAACAGGAACAGCACCATCACCGCGCCGACGTACACCAGGATCAGGGCCACGCCGAGGAACTCGGCGCCGACCAGCAGCCAGACGCAGGCGACGCTGAAGAAGGTCAGGATGAGGAACAGGACCGCGTGCACGGGGTTGCGCACGCTGATCACCGCGGCGCCCGAGACAGCGGCGACGGCGGCGAAGATCCAGAAGCTGATGTTGATCCAGTCCATCTCGTCCTCAGCGGAAAGCGGCGTCGGCGGCGCGGCGTTCGGCGATTTCCGACTCGAGTCGGTCGCCGATGGCCAGCAGCTGCGGCTTGGTGACGACGTTCTCGCCACGGTTCTCGAAGTGGTACTCCAGCACGTGGGTTTCCACGATGGAGTCCACCGGGCAGCTTTCCTCGCAGAAGCCGCAGTAGATGCACTTGAACAGGTCGATGTCGTAGCGCGTGGTGCGGCGGGTGCCGTCCTCGCGCTTGGTCGAGTCGATGGTGATGGCCAGCGCCGGGCAGACCGCCTCGCACAACTTGCAGGCGATGCAGCGCTCTTCCCCGTTGGGATAGCGGCGCAGCGCGTGCAGCCCGCGGAACCGCGGCGACTGCGGGAACTTCTCCATGGGGTACATCATCGTGTACTTGGGCTTGAACGTGTACTTGAACGTCAGCCACAGGCCCTGCAGCAGTTCGAGCAGCAGCAGGCTCTTGAAGTAATGGGTGATCTTGTTCATGTCGGTCAGGCGCCTCGCTGGATGACGCCGTAGAACACCATCAGCGCGGTCACGGCGATCCACACGATGGTCAGGGGAATGAAGATCTTCCAGCCCAGCCGCATGATCTGGTCATAGCGGTAGCGCGGGAAGCTGGCGCGGAACCAGATGTAGGCGCTCATGAAGAACACGACCTTGGCGAACAGCCACGGCCAGCCGCCCTTCCAGACCCAGTCGATCCACGGCGAGACATCGGCGGTGACCCAGCCCTGGATCGGGCTCAGCCAGCCGCCCATGAAGAAGATCGAGACCAGGAAGCTGACCAGGATCATGTTGGCGTATTCGGCCAGGAAGAACAGCGCGAACGCCGAGCCGGAGTACTCCACCATGTGGCCGGCGACGATTTCCGATTCGCCTTCCACCACGTCGAACGGCGCGCGATTGGTCTCGGCCACGCCGGACACCCAGTACACGATGAACAGCGGGAACAGCGGCAGCCAGTACCACTCGAACAAGCCGGCGTTGCCGCGCTGGGCCTCGACGATGCTGGACAGGTTGAGACTGCCGGCGGCGATCATCACGCCGACCAGGGCGAAGCCCATCGCGATCTCGTAGCTGACCACCTGCGCGGCCGAACGCAGCGCGCCCAGGAAGGCGTACTTGGAGTTGGACGCCCAGCCGGCCAGGATGATGCCGTACACGCCCAGCGAGGTCATCGCCAGCAGGTACAGCAGGCCGGCGTTGGCGTTGGACAGCACCAGCTGCGCGTCGAAGGGAATCACCGCCCAGGCCGCGAAGGCCGGCGCCAGCGTGATCAGCGGCGCCAGGACGTAGATCGTCTTCTGCGCGCTGGCCGGCTGGATGATCTCCTTGAACAGCAGCTTGAACACGTCGGCGAAGGCCTGGAGGATGCCCATGCCCACGTACATCGGCCCGTGGCGCACGTGCATCCAGCCGATCAGCTTGCGCTCCCAGACCACGTAGAAGGCCACCGTGATGATCACCGGCATGGTGATCACCAGGATCTTCAGCACGATCCACACGATCAGGCCGCCCGCGCCCAGGCTGAGCAGCCAGTCGCGCAGGGGGCTGACGCCATTGATCAACAGCTCGTTCATGCAGCCACCACCTTCACCCGGCCGGCGCCGATCGGCGCGGTGGCGCCGTGGCCCGACTCGATCCACGCCGACCCCGGCGCGACACGGTCATTGATCGCCACCGGCAAGGTGGCCGTTCCATCGGCGGCCTGCACCTTGGCCACCTGCCCTTCGCCCAGGCCCAGCGCCTGCGCGTCCTGCGGATGCAGGCTGATGCCGGGCGCGGTGTTGAGCGGATGGGCCTGCAGCGCTTGCGCACGGCGCACGAAGCCATCGGTGCGGTAGATGCCGCAGGTGGCGACCACCTCCAGCCCCTCGCCGGCCAGCGCCGGCGCGGCCGAGGCCTTGGGCGTCACCGCGGCCGGGTTGGCCAGGCTGGCGCGCGCGCCGGCCAGATCGGTGAAGTCGAAGCCCGGCAGACCCAGCACGCCGCCCAGGGCGCGCAGCACCTTCCAGCCCTCGCGCGCCTCGCCCGGCAGCTTGCCGCCGGCCTGGGTGCGCTGCTCGATGCCGTCCAGATTGGTCAGCGTGGCCTCGATTTCCTGCAGCGCGCCCGATCGGGAGGATCACATCGGCCATGCGCCGGGTGGAGGCGCAGGCGAAGTGGCTGAACGCCACGACCTTGGCCGCGGTCAGCGCCTTCTGCGTGGCGAAGCCATGGGCGAAGTCCAGGCCCGGCTCGATGCCGTAGATCACATAGGCGGCGCGCGGCTGGGCGACCATGTCGGCCGCGTCGCGCGTGCTCGGCAGCACGCCGGCGCGGGCCAGGCCCACGGCGTTGGCGCCCTGCGGGATGCGGCACCGCGCCGCGCCGGTCGCCGCGGCGAAGTCGGCGGCGGCCTTGCGCAGCGCGGCGGCCTGCGGATGGTTCTCGGCCAGCGCACCGACGATCACCACCGCCGAGCTGGCGCCCTGCACCGCCTCGCGCAGCGCCGAAGCGCCCAGCGCATCGGCCAGCTGCGACGGCGGCACGATGGTCTTGCTGGCCGCGCTGAAGGTGAAGTCGAAGTCCACCGGATTGACCAGGTGCACCTTGGCGCCGTTGCGCACCGCCTTGCGGATGCGCTGGTGCAGCAGCGGCAGCTCGTGGCGCACGTTGCTGCCGAACACCACGATCGCCCCGGCCTTCTCGATCTGCGCCAGCGGCAGCCCGAACGGCTGCGCGACGGCGCCGTCGGACAGGTCGTTGGCCAAGATGCGATGGTCGAGGTTGCCGCTGCCCAGGCCCGCGGCCAGGCGCGCCACCAGGCCGCCTTCCTCGTTCGAGGTGGCCGGGTGGACCAGCACGCCGAGCTCATCGCCGGCGTGGGCCTTGAGGATCTCGGCGGCGGCGGCCAGGCCCTCGGCCCAGCTCACTTCCTTCCACTCGCCATCGACCTTCTGCAGCGGCTTGACCGCGCGGTCGGCGGCGTACAGGCCCTGGTGCGAATAGCGGTCGCGGTCGGACAGCCAGCACTCGTTGACCGCCTCGTTGTCGCGCGGCACGGTGCGCAGCACTTCGCCGCGGCGCACATGCACGTACAGGTTGGAACCCATCGCGTCGTGGAAGCCCAGCGACTCGCGCGCCTGCAGCTCCCACGGACGGGCGCGGAACTGGAACACCTTGTTGGTCAGCGCGCCGACCGGGCACACGTCGACCACGTTGCCCGACAGCTCGGTGGTCAGCGGCTTGCCGTCGTAGGTGCCGATCTGCAGGTTCTCGCCGCGGTACATGCCGCCCAGCTCGTAGGTGCCGGCCACTTCCGCGGTGAAGCGCACGCAGCGCGTGCACTGGATGCAGCGGGTCATCTCGGTGGCGACCAGCGGACCGATGTCCTCGTCGGGCACCACGCGCTTGCGTTCGTTGAAGCGGCTGACCGAGCGGCCATAGCCCAGCGAGACGTCCTGCAGTTCGCACTCGCCGCCCTGATCGCAGATCGGGCAGTCCAGCGGATGGTTGATCAGCAGGAACTCCATCACGCTGCGCTGGTACTTGAGCGCCTTCTCGTTGCGCGTGAACACCTTGAGCCCGTCGCCGACCGGCGTGGCGCAGGCCGGCGAAGGCTTGGGCGCGGGGCGGCCGCCGACTTCGGTATCGACCAGGCACATGCGGCAGTTGGCCGCGATGGACAGCTTGTCGTGATAGCAGAAGCGCGGGATCGGGATGCCGGCCTTGTCGGCGGCCTGGATGATCATCGAGCCCTTGGGCGCGTACAGGACGCGGCCATCGATCTCGATGGTGACGTGATCGGGCGGGACGTTGGGATCGACCGGTTGGGCGCTCATGCGGCGGCCTCCAGCTGGACGTCGACGATCGAGCGACCGTTGACGATGTAGTACTCGAACTCGTCCCAGAACTGGCGCAGGAAGCCCTGGATGGGCCACGCCGCCGCCTCGCCGAACGCGCAGATGGTGTGGCCTTCGATCTGGCCGGCCACGGCCTTGAGCTGGTGCAGGTCTTCCATCGTGCCCTTGCCGGCGACGATGCGCTCCAGCACCCGGTGCATCCAGCCAGTGCCTTCGCGGCACGGCGTGCACTGGCCGCAGGATTCCTTGTGGAAGAACTGGCTGATGCGGCAGGCGAAGCGCACGCAGCACACGCTGTCGTCCAGCACCACGATGGCGCCCGAGCCCAGGCCGGTGCCCAGCGCGCGCAGCGTGTCGTAGTCCATCTGCAGGCCCTTGAGCTGGTCGGCCTTCAGCACCGGCATCGACACGCCGCCGGGGACGGCGGCCTTGAGCTTGCGGCCCGGCTTGAGACCGCCGGCCATTTCCAGCAGCTCATCGAACGTGGTGCCCAGCGGCACCTCGAAGTTGCCGCCCTTGGCCACGCAGCCGGACACCGAGAAGATCTTCGGGCCGCCGTTCTTGGTCTTGGACAGGCCCAGGAACCATTCCGGACCGTTGCGGATGATCGCCGGCACCGAGGCGTAGGTCTCGGTGTTGTTGATCGTCGAGGGCTTGCCGTACAGGCCGAAGTTGGCCGGGAACGGCGGCTTGTAGCGCGGCTGGCCCTTCTTGCCTTCCAGCGACTCCATCAGCGCGGTTTCCTCACCGCAGATGTAGGCGCCGGCGCCCAGCGCGGCGTAGATGTCGATGTCCACGCCCGAGCCGAGCACGTTCTTGCCCAGCCAGCCGTGCTTGTAGGCATCGGCCAGGGCCTGCTCGAAGTGCTCGAAGGGCTCGTGGTGGAACTCGCCGCGCAGATAGTTGTAGCCCACGGTCGAACCGGTGGCGTAGCAGGCGATGGCCATGCCCTCCACCACTGAGTGCGGGTTGTAACGCAGGATGTCGCGATCCTTGCAGGTGCCCGGCTCGGACTCGTCCGAGTTGCAGAGGATGTACTTCTGCATGTCGCCCTTGGGCATGAAGGACCACTTCAGGCCGGTCGGGAAGCCGGCGCCGCCGCGGCCGCGCAGGTTGGAGGCCTTGACCATCTCGACCACGTCGGCCGGGCTGATCTTCTCTTCGAGGATCTTGCGCAGCGCGGCATAGCCGCCGGTCTTGAGGTAGTTCTCGTACGACCACGGGGTGTCGTAGTGCAGCGTGGTCAGGCACACCTGATGCGGCTGCGGGGCGGGACCGACCGGGCCAGTGGAAGCTGGGTGGGAATGTGCCATGCGCTTACTCCAGGCCGTCCAGCAGCTCATCGACCTTTTCGGGCGTGAGGTGCTCGTGGTAGTGGCCGTTGATCACCATCATCGGCGCGGCCGAACATGCGGCCAGGCACTCCTCCTCGCGCTTGAGGAAGATGCGGCCGTCGGCGGTGGACTGGCCGCGCTTGCAGCCGAGCTTCTTCTCGGCGTACTGCGCCAGTTCCTCGCCCCCGTTGAGCCAGCAGCTGATGTTGGTGCAGAAGGCGACGTTGTGGCGGCCGACCTTCTCCAGCTCGAACATCGAATAGAAGCTGGCGACCTCGTAGGCCCACACCGGCGGCAGCTCCAGGTACTTGGCCACGCCGGCGATCAGCTCGTCGGTCAGCCAGCCGCCGTTCTGCTCCTGCGCGGCGTGCAGGCCCTGCAGCACGGCCGAACGCTTGCGATCCGGCGGGAACTTGGTCAACCAGTGGTCGATATGGGCGCGCGTGGCGTCGCTCAGCACGACCATCGGGTCGACGTGGCGCGCGTTCTCGAAATTACCCGTGGCCCTCATCGGTCCACCTCACCAAAGACAAGATCATAGGTACCGATCATCGCCACCACGTCGGGCAGCATGTGCCCGACCACGATCGCGTCCATCGAAGAAAGGTGCACGAAGCCCGGCGCGCGCAGGTGCACGCGGAAGGGCTTGTTGGCGCCGTCGGAGACCAGGTAGCAGCCGAATTCGCCCTTGGGCGCTTCCACCGCGCTGTAGGTCTCGCCGGCCGGCACGCAATAGCCTTCGGAGAACAGCTTGAAGTGGTGGATCAGCGCTTCCATGTCGTCCTTCATGGACTCGCGGCTGGGCGGCGCGACCTTGAAGTTCTCGATCATCACCGGGCCCGGGTTGGCCTTCAGCCACTTCACGCACTGGGCGATGATGCGGTTGGACTCGCGCATCTCGGCGATGCGCACCAGGTAACGGTCGTAGCAGTCGCCGTTGAGGCCGATCGGGATATCGAAATCCACCGCGTCGTACTTGGCGTAGGGCTGCTTCTTGCGCAGGTCCCACTCGATGCCCGAGCCGCGCAGCATCACGCCGGTCATGCCCCAGGCGCGCGCCTGCTCGGGCGAGATCACGCCGATGCCGACGGTGCGCTGCTTCCAGATGCGGTTGTCGGTCAGCAGGGTCTCGTATTCGTCAACGCGCGAGGGGAAGGTCTTGGTGAACTCCTCCAGGAAGTCCAGCAGCGAACCCTCGCGCGCGGCGTTGAGGTGCTTGAGCGCCTGGCCCTTGTGCCAGGGCGACTCCTTGTACTTGGGCATCTGCCCCGGCAGGTCGCGGTAGACGCCGCCCGGACGGTAGTAGGTCGCGTGCATGCGCGCGCCGGAGACCGCCTCGTAGCAGTCCATCAGCTCCTCGCGCTCGCGGAAGGCGTACAGCATCACCGCCATCGCGCCGAGGTCCAGCGCGTTGGAACCCACCCACATCAGGTGGTTCAGGATGCGCGTGATCTCGTCGAACATCGTGCGGATGTACTGCGCGCGCACCGGCGCCTCGATGCCCATCAGGGTCTCGATGGCGCGCACGTAGGCGTGCTCGTTGCACATCATCGACACGTAGTCCAGGCGATCCATGTAGCCGATCGACTGGTTGAACGGCTTGGACTCGGCCAGCTTCTCGGTGCCCCGGTGCAGCAGGCCGATATGCGGATCGGCGCGCACCACCGTCTCGCCGTCCATTTCCAGGATCAGGCGCAGCACGCCGTGGGCCGCAGGGTGCTGCGGGCCGAAGTTCATCGTGTAGTTGCGGATCTCCTGCCGGGCCTCGGCGGGATTGCTCGCGAAAGGCGCATGGGCCTGGTTGACGTGAGATGGCTGGATCTGTGCGCTCATGACTTCGACTCCCGCGCCGCGGCTTCGCCGGCGGCGGTCTGGTAGCGCGCGTCCTCACGGATCACGCGCGGCACGCCCACGCGCGGCTCGACCGAGGTCACCGGCTCGTAGACCACGCGCTTGCGCTCTTCGTCGTAGCGCACCTCGACATTGCCGATCAGCGGGAAATCCTTGCGGAACGGATGGCCCACGAAGCCGTAGTCGGTGAGGATGCGGCGCAGGTCCGGATGGCCGGAGAAGACGATGCCGAACAGGTCGAAGGCCTCGCGCTCGAACCAGTTGGCGCCCGGCCAGATATCGGTGACCGAGGCCACCACCGGCACGTCGTCGTTGGGCGCGAAGCAGCGCAGGCGCACGCGGCGGTTGTGCTGGTAGGAGATCAGGTGCGCCACCGCGGCGAAGCGGTTGGTCGGCACCGGCACCTCACCGATGCCGCCGGCGTTGCCGTTCTCGCGGGTGGGGAACTCGCCCCAGGCGAAGCGGCCGACGGCCTTGCCTTCCACGCCGCGCGAGAAGCCCTGCGAGGAAACGTCCGAGGTATCCCACTCATCGCTGCCGTAGCCGAGGTAGTCCACGCCGCACAGGTCGGTGAGCTGCTCGAAGCCGAAGTCGTCGCGCAGCGCCAGGCACAGCTCGTGCCACAGCGCGTGCGGAACCTCGATGGTGGTCTCGCCCGAGGGCGAAACGGTCACGGCCGCGTCCGGGAAACGGGCGCGCAGCGTGTCGGTATAAAGGGCTTGCTCTGCCATGGGGGCTTTGCGTGCTCTGAAAGGAGTGGATCAGCGGGCGATGGTCTGGGTGCGCCAGATCTTCTTCTGCAGCTGCAGGATGCCGTAGACCAGCGCCTCGGCCGTGGGCGGGCAGCCCGGCACGTAGACGTCGACCGGCACGATGCGATCGCAGCCGCGCACCACCGAGTAGGAATAGTGGTAGTAGCCGCCGCCGTTGGCGCAGCTGCCCATCGAGATGACCCACTTCGGGTCCGGCATCTGGTCGTAGACCTTGCGCAGCGCCGGGGCCATCTTGTTGACCAGGGTGCCGGCCACGATCATCACGTCGGACTGGCGCGGGCTGGGGCGGAACACGACCCCGTAGCGGTCCAGGTCCAGGCGCGCGGCGCCGGCGTGCATCATCTCCACCGCGCAGCAGGCCAGGCCGAAGGTCATCGGCCACATCGAGCCGGTGCGGGCCCAGTTCATCAGCGCGTCGACGCTGGTGGTGACATAGCCTTTTTCCAGCAGCGGGTTGTCGCCTTCCGGCCGCAGGATGTCGTCCACCCGCCCTTCCGGGATCGGGTTGGTCATCAGCTTGTCGATGGTTTGGATCACTCCCATTCGAGCGCTCCCTTCTTCCAGACGTAAATGAAGCCCAGGAACAACATGCCCACGAACAGGCCCATGGTGACCAGGGAGCGCGCACCGATGTCCATGAACACCTGGGTCCACGGCACGATGAAGATGATTTCCAGGTCGAAGACGATGAACTGGATGGCGATCAGGTAGTAGCGCACATCGAACTTCATGCGCGCGTCCTCGAATGCCTCGAAGCCGCATTCGTAGGGGGAGAGTTTCTCGGCGTCGGGGCGACGCGGGCCGATGAGGCGACCGATGATCATCAGCGCGATGCCGATGCCGGTGGCGACGATCAGGAAAAGCAGGTTCGGCAGGTAATTGGCCAGCACTCGCAGTTCTCTCTTTTAATTCCCGCGACCGGGGCACAGTCTACTGCCGCAGTGCGGCAGAAGCGTGCAGAGGTCGCTGACGGGTCCAGCCTTGCGGATCCACCGTGTTGACGGGCCGGGCGCGGGACCTCGGCAGTGGCCTGCCGTCCCGATCCGGCCCGGCATGGCCGGGCGCTTCGCCGCGTGTCCTTCCGCTTCTCGTACCGGACACTGCTGCGAACCTGACAATTGTAGCGGTCACTGAACTGCCGAGTAAACGATTTCGCGGTTTTGGATCGTGCCGCGAATTCGCCATCCTTGCCGGCGCCGCGACAGGCCCGCAGCGCCTGGCCGGGGCTCCCGCGGCGACGGCGACGGAAGGGCTCTTCATCAGAGCGCGGGGACGCGAAGCGGCTCATGACGCGCTTCGACGGCGAAAAGCGCACTTCGCCGCCCAGCCTCGACCCCGCCGGGCGCGACTCCTTGGCTCGGTCCGCCATCTACGGCGAACTCGCCGCCGCAGGCCACCCCTGGCCCGCTCTCCGCGCCCCCTGCCGGGTCGAGGCTCTGCGGCGAATAGATCAGGACGTCTTCCAACTCGAAGGCATCGAGCAAGCGCCGTGCCCCCTCCCTTGCGCGCAGCGCAGGGGAGGGCTGGGGTGGGGTGCTTCTGCTGTTGCTGTGCTTCGATGGCTTGCCCGGTAAAGCCTCGACCCCTCCCCAGCCCTCCCCTTCGCCTATGGCGAAAGGGAGGGGGCCTCAAGTCGATAGTTTCCTGCCACTGATCGCGATGCGCGCGAGGCAGGGGTTCGAACACCCTCGCAAACCGAAGCCCTGTGACCTGACGCGCGAAGCAGCCGGCCGGCGGTGGCCGCGACGAGCGAGGCAGGATGCCGAGCGCCTTAAGGCAGGACAGGATGCCCTGACCGAGGGAAAAGCGACCACTGCCCGCCGGACCGCTGCCCCTGTCGAAGCCAGAGCGCGAAGGCAACGCAGCTCTTGATCGGAAGGCAACCAACGAAAAAGGGCCCGACAAGGCCCTTTTCGTTTACCGCGTTGTGTGGTGCCCAAGAGGGGACTCGAACCCCTACGACTTTCGCCGCTACCACCTCAAGGTAGTGCGTCTACCAATTCCGCCACCTGGGCAAAGCTTGCCTGCCGGCTCGCATCGCGCGGGCCGGCATTGTACGTGTCACTGGGCCGGAGTGGGAGCCGGCTTGGTGGCCTCGGGCTGCGCCGGGGCCGAAGGCGCAGGCTGGGCGGCCGGCGCGGAAGCTGCGGGCGCGACCGTGTCGGCCGGCGCCGGGGCGACCGGCTGCTGCGACATGATGCCCAGATCCTGCTGCGCGCTGCCGGTGTGCGCGGTGCGCGAGGCGCTCCAGGCCATGAACAGGCTGATGGCGAAGAACGCCACGGCCAGCCACTTGGTGCTCTTGGACAGGAAGTTGGACGCGCCGCGCGCACCGAACACGGTGCCCGAAGCGCCCGCACCGAAGCCAGACCCGGCCTGGGCGCCGGTCCCGCGCTGCATCAGCACCAGGCCGATGATGGCCACCGCCACCAGCACGTAGACCACATTGAGGATCAGCATCAACATCGACATGGATCGTGTTTCTCGTTGAAAGGCCCCGCCGCTTGGGAGCGACGGCGCCATGAAGTCTGTGTCTACCCGGCCGCCGCGCGGGCGATGGCCAGGAAGTCGGCGGCCACCAGCGAGGCGCCTCCGACCAGCCCGCCGTCGACATCGGGCTGGGCGAACAGCTCGGCGGCGTTGTCGGGCTTGACGCTGCCGCCATACAGCAGGGGCAACGAATCGGCGATTCTAGCATCCACGCGCGCCACCACGCCACGGATGAAGGCGTGGACGTCCTGGGCCTGCTGCGGTGTCGCGGTGCGGCCGGTGCCGATCGCCCAGACCGGCTCGTAGGCCACCACCGCACCGTCGAAGCCGGCGCTGCCGGCCAGCGCCAGCACGGGCTCGAGCTGGGCGGCGATGACCTGCTCGGTCTGGCCGGCCTCGCGCTGCTCCAGGGTCTCGCCCACGCACAGCACCGGTACCAGGCCAGCATTGCGCGCGGCCATGAACTTGCGCGCGACCAGCTGGCTGCTCTCGTGGTGGTACTGGCGGCGCTCGGAATGCCCGACCAGGCCGTAGGTGGCGCCGACATCGACCAGCATCGCGGCGGAGACCTCGCCGGTGTAGGCGCCCTTCTCGTTGGCGCTGACGTCCTGCGCGCCGAAGGCGATGGGCCTGCCCTCGAAGTCCTCGATCAGATCGCCCAAGTAAGGCAGCGGCGGCAGCACCACCACTTCGACACCCGGCACGGGCAGGGCTTCTGCCAGTTCTCCGACCAGAGCAGTGGCGAAATCGCGGCTGCCGTGCAGCTTCCAGTTTCCGGCGACGATCCTGCGGCGCATGACAACTCCTATGAACATCAGGCGGGGCAGCATACCGCCTCGTCCGTGGTGGCTCGCTGACGAAGCCGCCCCACACACCCGCGGGCAGCCCGCCCGCCCTGCCCCTGCGGCGTCCGTGCGCGGGCGCTGCCCGGAGATGCACACTGGCGCCCTCTTCCCGTCTCGCGCCTGCCATGTCCTCGACCGCCGTTCCTGCGCAACACCCCGGCTATGCACTGATCACGGGCGCCTCGGCCGGCATCGGGGCCGAATTCGCCCGTCAGTACGCCGCGCGCGGCGTGCCGCTGATCCTCACCGCGCGCCGCGCCGAACGGCTGCAGGCGCTGGCCACTGAACTGGGGGCGCAGGTAGATGTTCAGGTGATCGCCGCCGACCTGGAAGATCCGGCCGCGCCCGCCCGGATCGCCGAGGAGATCACGCGGCGCGGGCTGCGGGTCCGGGTGCTGGTCAACAACGCGGGCTACGGCGTGCCAGGCCGCTACCTCACGCGCGACTGGAGCGTGCATGCGCGTTTCATCCAGCTGATGGTGACCGCGCTGTGCGAGCTGACCTGGCGCCTGCTGCCGCAGATCGCCGCCAGTGGCTCGGGGCGGATCATCAATGTGGCCTCGTTCGCCGCACTGGTGCCCGGGGCCGACGGGCAGACACTGTATGCGCCGGCCAAGGCCTGGCTGGTGGCGATGAGTCAGTCGCTGTCGCTGGAGTATGCCGACCGCGGCGTGCGGGTCTGCGCGCTGTGCCCGGGCTTTACCTGGTCGGAGTTCCACGATGTCACGGGCACGCGCGAGCAGATGTCGCGCCTACCCAAGTGGATCTGGCTGAGCGCCGAGGAGGTCGTGCGCGAGGGCATCGCGGGGGTGGAGCGCGGCCAGGTGCTGGTGATCCCGGGCTGGCGCTGGCGGCTGCTGTACCACGTGGTGCGCCACCTGCCGCAATCCTGGCTGCTGGCGCTGATGGCGCGGAGCTCGCGCAAGGTGCGTGCGCAGGTTTGAGGCGTTCGCGCACCCGGCCTCACTTCAATCGCTTCTCACAGCGGCTCGTGCGTTAAGGCGCTCGAGCGGGAGCGTTCCGGATTCGGAGGGGCAGCGGTCCGGCGGGCGGTACCCGCTTTTCCCTCGGTCAGGGCATCCTGCCCTACCTTGAGGCGCTCGGCTTGCTGCCTCGCTCGTCGCGGCCACCGCCCGCCGGCCCGCTGCCTCGCACGTAGCGCCTGAAGGCCTCCACCTGTAGAGCGGAGCTTGCTCCGCTGGGGTTGGGCCGGACCATCGGGAAAGCCCCAGCGGAGCAAGCTCCGCTCTACAGGCAGGCCGCGACGTGATGGGGGGGAGAGAGAGTCGCTCCCACAGAAGCGTGACGCGCTGTCCCGACTGAGCGTCAGCCGGTTAGGGCTGACGAGCCCAGGAGCCGCGCGCGTCGGCGACGCGGCTTACTTCAGCTTGATCTCGCGCAGGCGCTCGTCCAGGTAGTCCTGGGCGGTGATGGCCTGGGGATAGCGCTTGGGGTTGTCCGGGGTGATCGTCGAAGGCAGCACGTCGATCAGGAAGTCCGGATTGGGGTGCAGGAAGAACGGCACCGAATAGCGCGGCTTGCGCGCCTCCTCGCCCGGCGGGTTGGTGACCCGGTGCGTGGTGGAGGGATACACATGGTTGGTCAGGCGCTGCAGCATGTCGCCGATGTTGACCACGATGGTGTCCGCGTCGCTGGTGAAGGGCACCCACTGGCCCTCGCGCGACTTCACTTCCAGGCCGGCGGCGCTGGCGCCGACCAGCAGCGTGATCAGGTTGATGTCCTCGTGCGCGCCGGCGCGCACGTTCGGGATGTCGTCGCTGGTGATCGGCGGATAGTGGATCGGGCGCAGGATCGAGTTGCCCGCATCGGTCTTGTCGGCGAAGTAGTCCTCCGGCAGGCCGATGTGCAGCGCCAGCGCGGCCAGCACGTGGCTGCCCAGCGCATCGAGCTGCTGGTACAGGCCGTAGGCGTGCTCGCGGAAGTTGGGCACCTCGCCCGGCCACAGGTTGGCGGGCATGACGCCGGCGTACTTGGAGTCGGCGGGGAGTTCGCGACCGACGTGCCAGAACTCCTTCAGGTCGAAGTGCTTGGAATCCTTGGCCGTCTCCACGCCGAAGGCGGTGTAGCCGCGCGCGCCACCGATGCCGGGCACGCGGTACTTCAGCTTGGCCTCGTCCGGCAGCGCGAAGAAGTTCTTGAACACCTCGTAGGCCGCGTCGATATCGGCCTGCGGGATGCCGTGGTTGCGGATGCCGGCGAAGCCCCACTCGCGATAGGCGGCGCCCAGTTCGGCCACGAACGCCTCGCGGTCGGCGGCGCTGACGGGCGAGATGAAGCGGGCGATGTCGAGGGTAGGAATGGCGCTGCTCATGGGCAAACCGGAAGGCGAACGTGGCCCTCCAGTTTATCGCCTCGGGCCCTAACGCAGCAGCAGGTACAGGGCCCAGAGCGTGAGCGCCTTGACGACGGCCACGCCCAGGGCGATCAGCACTTTCTCATGCCGCGGCACGCACCGCCCCGGCCAGGGTGTCGAGCGTGGCCTGCATCAGCGCATCGTCGTCGGCTTCCACTGTGACGCGCACCACCGGCTCGGTGCCGGACGGGCGCAGGAACGCGCGCCCGCGCCCGGCCACGGCGGCCTGGGCCTGCTGGAGCGCGGTCTGGACGGTCTGCGCCTCGACCACGGCTTTGGCGGCCACGCCGTCCAGGCGCACGTTGGTGGTGCGCTGCGGCAGCATGGTCAGGCCGGCCAGGGCCTGGTCCAGGCGGCGGCCGGTGCGGTGCAGGACTTCCAGCACCTGCAGCGCGCTGACGATGCCGTCGCCGGTGTTGGCCCGGTCCAGGCACAGGATGTGGCCGGAGGCCTCGCCGCCGAGCACGCCCCCGCCATCGACCAGGGCCTGGTGCACGTAGCGGTCGCCGACCTTGGCGCGGGTGAAGGCGATGCCCTGCTCGCCCAGCGCCTGCTCCAGCCCGTAGTTGGTCATCAGCGTGCCGACCACCGCGCCATGCAGGCGCCCGGACCGCTTCCAGTCGCTGGCCAGCACGTACAGCAGGCCGTCGCCATCGATCACGCGGCCATGGCCATCGACGAACAGCACGCGATCGCCGTCGCCGTCGAAGGCGATGCCCAGGTCGGCGCCGGACAGCACCACGCGCCGGGCCAGGCCCTCGGGATGGGTCGACCCGACGCCGTCGTTGATGTTCAGGCCGTTGGGCGCATCGCCGATGACCTCCATGCGCGCGCCGAGTTCGCGCAGCACGATCGGTGCGACCTGGTAGGTGGCACCGTTGGCGCAGTCGACTACGATCTTCATGCCGGTCAGGTCGAACTCGCGCGGGACCGAGTTCTTGCAGCTCTCCACGTAGCGGCCGACCGCGTCGCGGGTGCGCACGGCCTTGCCCAGCGCCTCGGAGGCCACGGTGCGGAACGGCTGGTCCAGCGCGGCCTCGATCGCAAGCTCGGTGGCGTCGTCGAGCTTCTCGCCCTCGGCGGAGAAGAACTTGATGCCGTTGTCGTAATGCGGGTTGTGCGAGGCGGAGATGACGATGCCGCCGGAGGCGCGCAGCGCACGGGTCAGGTGCGAGACGGCCGGGGTGGGCATCGGCCCCATCAGCTGCACGTCCACGCCGGCGGCGACCAGCCCGGCCTCGAGCGCGGCCTCGAACATGTAGTTGGAGATGCGCGTGTCCTTGCCGATGATCACCACCGGCTTGCCCGCGCCGGCGCGGCGCACGCGCGCGGCCAGGGCGTGGCCATAGGCATTGCCCAGGCGCAGCATGAAGTCGGCCGAGATCGGCCCCTGGCCGACGCGCCCGCGGATCCCGTCGGTGCCGAAGTACTTCCGGCTGGCGACCATCAGGCGACCTCGGGTTCGACCGGCCGGGTCTGCTTCATCATCAGCGCGCACAGATCGGCCAGGCGGTCGCGCAGTTCGCGGCGGTCGCAGATCTGGTCGATGGCGCCGTGGTCGAGCAGGAACTCGGAGCGCTGGAAGCCCTCCGGCAGCGTCTCGCGCACGGTCTGCTCGATCACGCGCGGACCGGCGAAGCCGATCAGCGCCTTGGGCTCGGCGATGTTGATGTCGCCCAGCATGGCGAAGCTGGCCGACACGCCGCCGGTGGTGGGATGGGTCAGCACCGAGATGTACGGCAGGCCGGCCGCGCGCAGGCGCCCCAGCGCGGCCGAGGTCTTGGCCATCTGCAGCAGCGAGAACAGGCTCTCCTGCATGCGCGCGCCGCCCGAGGCCGAGAAGCACACGAACGGGCAGCCCAGCTCCAGCGCCTTCTCCGCGCCCAGGGTGAAGCGCTCGCCCACCACCGAGCCCATCGAGCCGCCCATGTAGGCGAAATCGAAGGCGCTGGCGACCAGCGCGCGACCCTTGACCTGGCCCTGCAGGGTGATCAGCGCATCGCGCTCGCCGGTGGCCTTCTGCGCGGCCTTGATCCGGTCGGAGTACTTCTTCTGGTCACGGAACTTGAGCACGTCGGTCGGGCCCAGCGCGGCGCCCAGCTCGGTGGTGCTGCCGGCGTCGAACAGCGCCGCCAGCCGCGCGCGGGCGCGGATGGCCATGTGGTGGCCGCACTTGGGGCAGACCTCGAGGTTTTCCTCGAGCTCGGGCCGGTACAGCACCGCGCCGCAGTTGTCGCACTTCTCCCAGAGCCCCTCGGGGACGCTGCGCTTGGGTTTGCGGGTCGCCGCGTCGGTGCGGATGCCCGAGGGCATCAGTTTGCTCAGCCAGCTCATGCGTGTTTGGAAACCTGGTACGGCGCGCCCCGGGGGCGCGGGATCAAGCGCGGCAGTTTAGCCCAGCGCCTGATCCAGCGCCTCACGCAGCGGCCGCAGGAAGGTTCCGGCCAGTTCAGCTGCCTGCGCCGGGTTTTGCGCCGCAGCAATGGCCTCGACCAGGGCGCTGCCGACCACGACCCCATCGGCCGCCGGCGCCATGGCCGCCGCGCTGGCCGCGTCCTTGATGCCGAAACCCACCACCACTGGCACGCTGGCCGCCGCACGCAGGGTGCGCAGGCGCTCGCCGGCGGCCTGGGTGTCCAGCCGGTCCGAGGCGCCGGTCACGCCGGCGAAGCTGACGTAGTACAGATAGCCCTGGCCCTGCTCGCACAGCAGCGCCATGCGCTCGGGGCTGGTGGTCGGCGCCGCCAGGGCGATTAGCTGCAGGCCGTAGGCATTGAAGGTGGCGCGGGTCTGGGCCGCCTCTTCCGGCGGCAGATCGACCAGCAGCGCGCCGTCCACGCCCGCCTCGGTGGCCTCGCGCGCGAAGCGCTCGGCGCCGTGGATCTCGACCGGATTGAGATAGCCCATCAGCACCACCGGCGTGGTCGCATCGGTCTGGCGGAACGCGCGCACCACCTCGAGCACGAAGCGCAGGCCGGCCCCGCGCCCCAGCGCGCGCTCGGAGCTGCGCTGGATGGTCGGGCCATCGGCCATCGGATCGGAAAACGGTACGCCCAGCTCGATCACGTCGGCGCCGGCGGCGACCAGCGCGTGCATGACCGGCACGGTCGCCTCCAGCGAGGGATCGCCGGCGGTGATGAACGGGACCAGCGCCTTGCGCCCCTCGGCCTTGCGCGCGGCCAGCGCGGTGTCCAGGCGGTTCATTCGGGCTGGCTGTCGCGCGAGGCCTGCTCGGCCTGCTGGGCGGCGGCGTAGGCGGCGGCCAGCTCGGAGGCGCCCACGTCCACGCCGCGCTCGGCGCCGAGGATGTCCAAATGCTCGTTGAGCATGCGCCGGTACAGGCCGGTCATGTAGTCCAGGAAGCCCTGGCGCGACTCGGCCGGGCTCGGCTCCACCGTCAGGTAGACGTGCGCGTTGTAGCGGGCCACGCCGTAGAGCGCGGCGAAGCTGGTGCGCTTGCTGCCGTGGATGCCGCCCTGGCGGTTGGCCAGCTGCACGAACTTGTTGACCACATCGAAGAACTGCGGGTCCAGCGGAGCGTCGATGCTCGGCGGCGCCTGGGTGTCGTCGGCCATGAGGATTCCTTAGCGATTGCGTAGAGGGAAAGCGCGGCGCGGGCGCCGTCAGATCTGGATGTTCTCGCGCGCGGCGATGGTGTGCACATCCTTGTCGCCGCGGCCGGAGAGGTTGCACAGCACCAGCTGGTCGGAGGGCAGATCGCGCGCCAGCTTGATCGCCTGGGCCACGGCATGGCTGGATTCCAGCGCCGCCAGGATGCCCTCGGTGCGCGCCAGGGTGTGGAACGCGGCCAGCGCCTCCTCGTCTGTGATGCCCAGGTACGTGGCACGGCCCGAGTCAGCCAGGAAGGCGTGCTCCGGGCCCACGCCCGGGTAGTCCAGGCCGGCGGAGATCGAATGGGTTTCGATGATCTGGCCGTCGTCGTCGCACAGCACGTAGGTACGGTTGCCGTGCAGCACGCCGACCCGCCCGCCGGCGATGGAGGCGGCATGGCGGCCCGTCTCCAGGCCATCGCCGGCCGGTTCGGCGCCATAGAGGCGCACGTTCGCATCGTTGAGGAAGGCGTGGAAGATGCCGATGGCGTTGCTGCCGCCGCCGACGCAGGCGGTGATCGCGTCGGGCAGGCGGCCGAACTGTTCGAGCATCTGCGCGCGCGCCTCGCGGCCGACGATGGCGTTGAAGTCGCGCACCATGCGCGGATACGGGTCGGGGCCGGCCACGGTGCCGATGATGTAGAAGGTGTCGGCCACGTTGGTGACCCAGTCGCGCATGGCCTCGTTGAGCGCGTCCTTGAGCGTGGCCGAGCCACTGGTGACCGGCACCACCGTGGCGCCGAGCAGGCGCATGCGATAGACGTTGGCCTTCTGCCGCTCGATGTCGGTGGAACCCATGTAGACCACACATTCCAGCCCCAGGCGCGCGGCCACGGTGGCGCTGGCCACGCCGTGCTGGCCGGCGCCGGTCTCGGCGATGATCCGGGTCTTGCCCATGCGGCTGGCCAGCAGGGCCTGGCCGATGGCGTTGTTGATCTTGTGCGCGCCGGTGTGGTTGAGGTCCTCGCGCTTGAGCAGGATCTGCGCGCCGCCCACCTCGCGGCTCAGGCGCCGGGCGTGGTAGATCGGGCTGGGGCGGCCCACGTAGTGCTTGAGGTCGTCGTAGAACGCGTCGGTGAAGGCCGGGTCGGCGCGGGCCGTGTCGTAGGCGGCGGCCAGTTCCTGCAGCGGCCCGATCAGGGTCTCGGCGACAAAGCGCCCGCCGTGGCGGCCGAAGTGTCCGGCGGCGTCGGGATAGGCGTGGAAGTCACGGATGGCGGGAGCGGACATGGGGGCACCGGCATTGAACGAAGGCCGCCATCCTAGCCCAGCGGGACGGGCGGCAATAGCGATAAGATCGCCACGACCTGTCAGGAAATCTCACACATGGCCTCCCCTGCCCTGCCCCCGCTGGGCGCGCTGCGCGCCTTCGAGGCCGCGGCCCGGCTGGAAAGCGTCAGCCGCGCCGCCGACGAGCTGCATGTGACCCACGGTGCGGTCAGCCGGCAGATCCGGGCGCTGGAGGACGCGCTGGGCCAGCCGCTGTTCGACCGCGTCGGGCGCGGCCTGGTGCTGACCCCCGCCGGCCGCCGGCTGCGCGACGCCTGCGGCCAGGCCTTCACCCAGCTGGGCCAGGCCTGGCGCGAACTGCGGCGCGGGCCGGCCGGCGACACGCTGGTGCTGGGCTGTTCGGCCAGCGTCCTGGCGCGGTGGGTGATTCCCCGGCTGGAACGCATGCAGCAGGCGCTGCCCGGCGTGTCGCTGCACTTCTCCGCGCAGGAATCGCCGGATCGCGCCCTGGGCGAGGTCGACGCCCTGCTGCTGCTCGGCCAGGCGCCCTGGCCGGCCGGCTGGCAGGTGGCCGAACTGGCCGGCGAGACGATCGGGCCGGTCGTGGGCGCGCGCTATCCCGGCCTGCCGGCGCTGCAGGCCCAGCCGCCGACGGCGCTGCTGGGCGAGCGCCTGCTGCACACCGCCTCGCGCCCGCAGGCCTGGCCGCAGTGGGCCGCCGCGCACGGGCTGGATCCGCAGGCGCTGCAGTACGGCGAAGGCTTCCCACACCTGTACTACCTGCTCGAGGCGGCCGCCTCGGGCCTCGGCGTGGCCATCGCGCCACGGCCGCTGGTGGAAGCGGACCTGGCCAGCGGCAGGCTGCTGGCGCCGTGGGGGTTCGCGCCCACGCCGGGGCGCTGGGCGCTGTGCGCGGCGGGCGGCCGCAGCGATCCGCGCCTGACGCGGCTGGCGGGCTGGCTGCGCGGGGAACTCGGCGCTGCCGGGCCTACCTGAGCCGCCGGCGTTACTCGGCCACCGCCACCACTTCCTCTTCGGCATCGGCCACGAACTGCCCGCCCGCCTCCAGCTGGGCGAACAGCCCGCCCTGGGCGACCAGCGCGTCGAAGCGGCCCTGTTCCACGATCTCCCCATCCTTCATCACCAGGATCAGATCGGCATTGCGCACGGTGCTCAGGCGGTGGGCGATGACGAAGGTGGTGCGATCGCGCGTGAGCCGGTTGAGGGCGCGCTGGATGCGCGCCTCGGTGGCGTTGTCCAGCGCGCTGGTGGCCTCGTCCAGGATCAGGATCGGCGCGTTCTTCAGCATCGCCCGGGCGATGGACAGGCGCTGCCGCTCGCCACCGGACAGCGACACGCCGCGCTCGGCGACCAGGGTCGAATAGCCCTCCGGCTTGACCACCACGAAGTTGTGCGCCTCGGCCGCGCGCGCGGCCTCCTCCATCTCCAGCGCGCTGGCGTCCGGCTTGCCCACGCGCAGGTTGTCGGCCACCGAGCGGTACAGCAGGCCCGGGTCCTGGAAGACCACGGCGATGTGCTCGCGCAGCGAGGTCAGCTTGACCGTGCGGATGTCGATGCCGTCGATGGTGATGCGGCCGCGGTCCGGGTCGTAGGCGCGATAGAGCAGGCTCAGCGCGGTCGACTTGCCCGCCCCGGTCGGCCCGACCAGGGCCACGGTGCTGCCGGCGGCGGCGGTGAAGTTCAGCGCGCGCAGCGCCGGGTGCGAGGCGTCGTAGCCGAAGGACACGTCCTCGAAGCGCACCTCGCCGCGCACCTTGTCCGGCAGCGGCGGCGCCTTGGGATCCTCCTTGACCGTGGCATCGGTATCGAGCACGGCGAAGAAGTCGCTCAGCGACGGCGTCTGGAAGAACAGATTGGAGATGAAGCCGGCGAAGGCCTCCAGCCGACCGATCTGCAGCAGCGCGAAGTTGACGAAGGTGACGATGCCGCCGACGGTGACCTCGCCCTTGGCGTTGAGCTGCGCGCCGAGGGCGAAGATCGCCACGATGGTCAGCGTGGAGGCCGCGCGGTTGGCCACCGACAGCCAGGCCCAGCCGCGCAGCACCGGGTACTGCGCGTCCAGCGCGCGCCGGGACATTTCACGAATCGCCTCGACCTCGGCCTGCAGGCGCGTATAGACCTGCACCACCGGCACGTTGCCCAGCACGTCGCCGGCGCGCTCGGAGATGGCGCTGTGCAGCTGCTCGATCTGGCCCTGCGCGCGATGCGTGCGGCGCATGGCGATGGCGTTGAAGGTGGCGAAGGTCACCATCAGCCCGACCATCAGCAGGCCGAGCTTCCAGTTGACGTACAGCGACCAGGGGATCATCAGCAGGATCGACAGCAGCGTGGTCAGGTGGTCGCGGAAGAACCCCAGCCACAGGCCGAACAGGTTGTTGCTGCCGGTATGCATGATGCGCAGCAGCCGGCCGGTGTGGTGCTGGCCGTGATACGACAGCGGCAGCGCGATGGCGTGCTCGAAGTACTGGGCGATCACCGCCAGCCGGCGTCGATGCGCCAGGCGGTCGGCGAACAGCGAGACGAACACGCCGGCGGCGATGCCGCCGAAGCCCACGCCGGCCCACATGGCGATGTAGTGCCAGGCGCTGCGCCCCTTGCCCTGCGCGGCCAGCGCATCGATGACCTTGCCGAATAGCACCGGCTCCAGGAAGGCCACGCCGGACAGGGCCAGATTGGCCAGGACCAGGGTCACGGCGAGCCGTTTCTCGGGCGCGAGCAACTGCAGCACGCGCAGATAGACACGCCACAACGACATGCGCAGTTCTCCGGTCGGTCTCACGGCCAGTGTAGGGGCGGCCCGCGTGCAGGGTCCATCAATGCTGTCGCGATCGCGCGCTCAAGGCGCGCGATGCGCACGGTTCGAAGCCCTGGCTACGCCGCGGCGCTGGCGCCGCGCACCTGCGCGACGAAACGCCGCATCGCCTCGGCATCCTTGATGCCCGGCGCCGACTCGATGCCGCTGGACACGTCCACGCCCCAGGGCCGCACGCGACGCACCGCCTCGGCGACGTTGTCGGCGTTGAGGCCGCCGGCCAGCAGACACGGCGTGCCCACATCGCCCGGCCACAGCGTCCAGTCGAAGGACTTGCCGGTGCCGCCACCCTGCCCTGGCGCATGGCTGTCGAGCACGAAGCCCGCCGCGGACGGCCAGGCCTGCAGCGCGGCGCGCGCCTGCCGGGCCTCGGTCACGCCGGTCATCGCCACGGCCTTGAGGAACGGGAGCCCGAAGGACGCACAGAAGGCGTCGTCCTCGCCGCCATGGAACTGCAGCACGTCCGGCGCCACCGCGTCGATGATCGCCTCGACCTGCGCGCGCGGCGCATCGCGCACCAGGACCACCGCGGCCACTTCGGCCGGCACCAGCGCACGCAGCGCGGCGCCTTGTTCGAGCGTCAGCTGGCGCGGACCGCCGCCGTAGATGAGGCCGATGTAGTCCACGCCCAGCTCCACCGCCAGGCGCACGTCCTGGGGGCGGGTCATGCCGCAGAGCTTGATGCGGGTACGCATGGGCGAGGAGTGAGCGGAGAGGAGTGAGCCGTGGGCGTGCGTCGGCAGGATACGGCACGCCTGGGGCGGCCGCTCATCGCTCACGCCTCGCGCAAGGTCACTTCATCCGGCAGGCCCCAGCCGGCCGGATACAGCGGGCCGACGAACACCAGGCCCTGCGGCGGCGCGGTCGGGCCGGCCAGGGTACGGTCGCGGCCGGCCAGCAGCTCGGCGATCCAGCCCTCGGGCTGTTCGCCGCGGCCGACCAGCAGCAGCGAGCCGACGATGTTGCGCACCATGTGATGCAGGAACGCATTGGCCTGCACCTCCACGATCACCTGCTCGCCCTGGCGGGTGACCGCGATGGACTGCAGCTCGCGCATCGGGTGGCGGGCCTGGCAGTGCACGGTGCGGAAGGCGGAGAAGTCGTTCTCGCCCAGCAGCGCCTGCGCGGCGCGATGCATGGCCGCCGTGTCCAGCGGCAGGCGCTCCCAGGACAGCAGCTGGCGGCCCAGCGCCGGGCGCACCGCGCGGTTCAGCAGCACATAGCGATAGCGGCGCGCGCGCGCCGAGAAGCGGGCGTGGAAGTCCTCGGCCACCGGCACGCACCAGCGCACGCAGATCGATGGCGGCAGGTTGGCCGTGGCGCCCAGCGTCCAGCCGCGCGGCGCGCGCACCACCTCGGTGTCGAAGTGCACCACCTGGCACTGGCCGTGCACGCCGGCGTCGGTGCGGCCGGCGCAGACCGTGTCGATGGGCGCGTTGGCCACGGCCGCCAGCGCCGCCTCCAGGGTGGACTGCACGCTGGGCGTGTGCACGGGCGCGCCGGGCTTCTCCAGCCGCTGCCAGCCCTGGAAGTCGCCGCCGTCGTATTCGACGCCAAGCGCGTAGCGCATCGCCTGCAGTCCGCCTTGCGCGTCGATCAGCCCAGCGCGCGCAGCAGGCGGCCGGCTTCCTCGCGGGCGTGCGGATCGTCGCTGGCGCTGACCTGCTGCAGCAGCGCACGCGCCGCCTCGGTGTCGCCCAGGTCCAGATAGGCGATGGCCAACTCCAGGCGCTCGCGCCCGCTGGCGGCCGGCGGCGCGATCGGCACGACCGGCTCGGACGGCGCCGGTGCCGGTGCGGGCACCGGCGTCGGCCGGGCCACCGGGCGCGGCTGGGTGGCGGTGGAGATCGGCACCACGGTGGACGGCACGCGCGTGGCGGTCGGATGCGGGCCGTCGACGGTGTGCCAGGTCGGCTTGGCGGTGGCGCTCAGCCAGGCCGGCGAGGACGGCGCCGGCTGGGGCGTGTCCACCGGACCGGGGCGGGATTCGCCACCGACATAGACCGGTGTGTAGCGGGGCGCGGCCGGTTCGGGCTCAGGCTCGGGGGCCGGCGCCTGGACCGGCGGCGCCTGCGGTGCGACGTCCACTTCAGCCACCGGCTCGGCCGGCGCCGGATCCGGCGCCGGGGCGTCGAGCGGACCGCGGTAGACCGGCGCCGGACGCGGCGCGCGGCGACCGCGCAGGCCGACCCAGGCCAGCAGCCCGCCCACGACCAGCGCCAGGCCGATCCACCACCAGGCCGGCGCGCCGGCGGCGGCCGCGCCCTGGCTGTCGGCCAGGCGCTTCTGCGCGGCGGCCAGATCGCTGTCCTTCATCGCGATCAGCTTGGCCTGCTGGTCCTTGAGCTTCTCCAGGTCGGCCACGCGGGTCTTGAGTTCATCGACCTCGGCGCTGCGCGCGGCCAGATCCTCGCGGGTCTGCCGAAGCTGTTGTTCTGCCAGCATGTCTCCCTCGCCTCCGGCCTGGGTGCCGGATGTGGTGCCCGCGCGCCGCGTGGCGTTGGCCACGGGCGGGGCGATTTCCAGTCGTGCGTCCGCCGCGCGCGCGGGCTTGGCGGCGCCAGCGGCCAGTGGTGCGGTGGGCGCGTTGCCGGCCGGCTGCGGCACCGGCGCGCGCACCTGGCGCCAGTCCGAGATCTGCCGGCGCACCATCGCCGAGGCCTCCGCGGCGGCCAGCGCGGCGGTCTCCTCGGCGCTGGGCATGCGCAGCGTGGCGCCGGCGCGCAGGCGGTTGATGTTGTTGCCGATGAAGGCCTCGGGGTTGGCCTGCAGCAGCGCGATCATGGTCTGGTCCAGCGTGCCGGACTGCTGCAGCTCGCGCGCGATCTGCGAAAGCGTCTGCCCCCGGGCGACGGTGACCGTGCCGGACGCGGAGGCCTGCGGCGCGGCGATCGTCGGCTCGGCGCGCGGCACCGCGACCGGCTGCGGCGCGGGCTCCGGCGGCGGCGGAGCGGGCGTCGCGGCCACGGCAGGCGATGGCGCGGTTTCGGCCTGCGGCTCGGGCACGGCCGGGGCCTGGGCGACCTCGGCCGGCAGCTGCTCGGCCCGCGACGGGGGCGGCGCGATCCGGTCCGACGGCACCGGGGCCGGCGCCTGGATCTGCGGCTGTCCGGCGGCGGCGACCGCGCCGGGGGCGCCGACCAGCGCCGAGTACTCGCGCACCAGGCGGCCCTGGCCCCAGTCCACCTCGATCAGGAAGTTCACCGCCGGCATGTCGACCGGCGCGGCGCTGGTCACGCGGATGACCGGCTTGCCATCGCTGGACATCGCCACGGCGAAGTTGAGCTGACTGACCAGCCCACTCGGGCGCGCCAATCCGACGCGTTCGAAGATGACCGGCGAGGCCAGACGCGCGCGCAGCTGCTCCAGCTCGCCGGGCTCGCTGGAAATGACCGGAATCTCGGCCAGCAGCGGCTGGCCGGGTTGCGACATGACCCGGATCTCGCCCAGGCCCAATGCGCAGGCCGCATGGCTGGCGGCCAGCAGGGCCAGCGCCAGCGCACTGCGTGCGGCGGGTTTGAAGAAGGCCTGTTTCAAGGACATCCCCTGTGGAACACCGCCGCGACTATAGAGCGTTTGGCCCGCGCTTGCCCCTGCCGGGGTCGGCCAAGCGCAGAGGAGCAAGCGAGAACCAAGAGCGAGAAGGCCCGCAACGGGCCATCTCGTTCCTCCCCCACTGCGGGCCTCTCAGCCGCCGGCCGCGACCAGCTCGGCCAGCTGCACGGCGTTCAGCGCCGCGCCCTTGCGGATGTTGTCGGCGACGACCCACAGGTTGAGGCCGCGCGGATGCGAGAAGTCCTCGCGGATGCGGCCGACGAACACCGGGTCCTTGCCCGAGGCATGGGTCACCGGGGTCGGATAGCCGCCGGCCTCGTGCCTGTCGACCACTTCCACGCCCGGCGCGCTGGCCAGCAGTTCGCGCGCGACTTCCGGGGTGATCTTCTTCCTGGTCTCGATGTTGACCGCCTCGGAGTGGCCGTAGAACACCGGCACGCGCACCGCGGTCGGGTTCACCTGGATGGATTTGTCGCCCAGGATCTTCTGCGTCTCCCAGACCAGCTTCATCTCTTCCTTGGTGTAGCCGTTGGGCTGGAAGTCGTCGATGTGCGGGATCAGGTTGAAGGCGATCTGCACCGGGAAGCGCTGCGGATCGATCTCCTGGAAGGCCAGCAGCTGCGCGGTCTGCTTGCCCAGTTCCTCCAGCGCCGAGCGGCCGCCGCCGGACACCGACTGGTAGGTGGCGATGTTGACGCGCTCGATGCCGTATTCCTTGTGGATCGGCGCCAGCACCGGCATCAGCTGCATGGTCGAGCAGTTGGGGTTGGCGATGATGCCGCGCGGACGGTCCTTGGCGGCTTCCGGGTTCACCTCGGACACCACCAGCGGCACGTCGTCGTCGTAGCGGAAGGCCGAGGAGTTGTCGATCACCACCGCACCGGCGGCGGCGAACTTGGGCGCGTATTCCTTGGAGATGCTGCCGCCGGCCGAGAACAGCGCGATGTCCACGCCGGTCGGGTCGAAAGTCGCCAGGTCCTGCACGGTGACCTTGCCGCCGCGGTAGTCGATCTGGCCGCCGGCCGAGCGCTCGGAGGCCAGCGCGATCAGCTTGCCGACCGGGAAGTCGCGCTCGGCCAGGATGGACAGCATGGTCTCGCCGACGGCGCCGGTGGCGCCCACGACGGCGACGGTGAAGCTGCGGGTTGCATTGCTCATGGGGTGTCTTCTTGAAGAGGATGGATAGGGGAAGGACGAACGCGACAGACGAAGAGCCTTGGGTTCGGGGAACCTCACCGGCGGTGCATGCGCGGAAGGTTCCCTATCGTTTGGTCGCGGTGATGGTGGTCGCGCCCACGATCGCGCCGCCGGTTTTGGCGACTTTGCGCGCGTCGGCGTTGATCAGGCTGGGCGGGTTGCCGGCATCGGGCCCGAAGCCCAGCGCGGCGAGCAGGTTGTGCACCGCCAGCTGCACCATCGCCCGGCGCGTGGCCAGGCTGGCGCTGCCGATATGCGGGGTCAGCACGACGTTCTTCAGCGCCAGCAGTTCCGGGCGCACCGTCGGTTCGCCTTCGAACACGTCCAGCCCGGCGCCGGCCAGGCGGCCGTGGGCCAGCGCGTCGGCCAGCGCGAGCTCGTCGACGATGCCGCCACGGGCGATGTTCACCAGGGTGGCGGTGGGCTTCATCTTCGCCAGCGCGGCGGCGTCGATCAGGTGGTGCGAGGCCGGCGTGTACGGCAGCACCAGCACCAGGTGATCGCTGCTGCGCAGCAGGTCGTCGAAGGGCACATAGGACGCGCCGACGTCGGTCTCGACCTCGGCCGCCAGGCGCGAACGGTTGTGGTACAGCACGCGCATGCCGAAGCCGCGCGCGCGCCGGGCGATGGCCTGGCCGATGCGGCCCATGCCCAAGATGCCCAGCGTGCTGCCGTGCAGGTCCGCGCCGAGCAGCGTGGTGAAGGACCACTTGCCCCACCTGCCCTCGCGCAGGAAGGCCTCGGCCTCGGTGATGCGGCGCGCGGTGGCCATCAGCAGGGCGAAGCCCAGGTCGGCGGTGGTCTCGGTCAGCACGTCGGGCGTATTGGTGACCGCGACGCCGGCGGCACTGAGCGCGGCGATGTCCAGATTGTTGTAGCCGACCGCGACATTGGCCAGCGCGCGCAGTCGCGGCGCCTGGGCGATCTCGGTGGCGCCGATGCGCTCGTTGAGCGTGATCAGCGCACCGTCCAGCGGCGCCAGCTTCTGCGCCAGCTGCTCGGCGGTGTAGGTCGTCACGGCCTGGGTGGTCTCCACGTCGCAATGCGCCCGCAGCTGGTCGACAAGGTCGTCGAACAGCGGCTGGCTCACCCAGACGCGGGGCCGCGACTCAGCCATCGACCTGCCCGGGCACGCGCGGCGCGACCTCGCCCACATCGCCGCATTGCGCGCGATGCCGCAGCGCCTGGTCCATCAGCACCAGGGCGACCATCGCCTCGGCGATGGGCGTGGCGCGGATGCCGACGCAGGGATCGTGGCGGCCGGTGGTGATGACCTCGACCGACTCGCCATTCACGTCCACCGTCTGGCCCGGCAGGCGCAGGCTGGAGGTCGGCTTCAGCACGATCGAGGCGGTCACCGGCTGGCCGGTGGAGATGCCGCCGAGGATGCCGCCGGCGTGGTTGCTCAGGAAGCCCTGCGGGGTGATCAGGTCGCGGTGCTGCGTGCCCTTCTGCGCGGCGGCGGCGAAACCGTCGCCGATCTCCACGCCCTTGACCGCGTTGATGCTCATCAGCGCGGCGGCCAGGTCGCCGTCGAGCTTGCCGTAGATCGGCTCGCCCCAGCCGGGCGGCACGCCGTCGGCCACCACGTCCACGCGCGCGCCGACCGAGTCGCCGGACTTGCGCAGCGCGTCCATGTAGGCCTCCAGCTCGGCGACCTGCGGCGCATGCGGCCAGAAGAACGGGTTGTCCTCCACCGCGCTCCAGTCGAAGCCCGCCGGCCTGATCTCGCCCAGCTGCGAGAGGAAGCCGCGCACGGTCACGCCGTAGCGCTGCCTGAGCCACTTCTTGGCGATCACGCCGGCGGCCACGCGCATGGTCGTCTCGCGCGCGGACGAGCGCCCGCCGCCGCGCGGATCGCGGATGCCGTACTTCTGCCAGTAGCTGTAGTCGGCATGGCCGGGGCGGAACTGCGCGGCGATGTTCGCGTAGTCCTTGCTGCGCTGGTCGGTGTTGCGGATCAGCAGGCCGATCGGCGTGCCGGTGGTGCGGCCCTCGTACACGCCGGAGAGGATCTCGACCTGGTCGGCCTCGTGCCGCGCCGAGGTATGCCGGCTCTTGCCGGTGGCGCGGCGCTGCAGGTCGTGGGCGAACTCCTCGGCGCCGAGCTCCAGCCCCGGCGGGCAGCCATCGACCACGCAGCCGATCGCCGGCCCATGCGATTCGCCGAAGGTGGTGACGGTCAGCAGCTTGCCGAAACTGTTGGCGCTCATGGGCGGTGTGCTCGATGCGTCACGACCGCTGCGCCGCAAGCTCGGTGATGCGGGCGCTGTGCGCGATCAGCTCGTGGCACTCGACCGCGAAGATGCCCATCTGGCCGACCTTGAACTCGATCCACGCGAAGTCCACCTCCGGCAGCAGCCGGACCAGGTGCTGCTCGGACTCGCCGACCTCGCAGATCAGCAGGCCGTCCTCGGACAGGTGGATCGGCGCGTCGCGCAGGATCTTCAGCACCAGGTCCAGGCCGTCGTCGCCGGCGCGCAGGCCCAGCTCGGGCTCGTAGCCGTACTCGCGCGGCAGCGCGTCGGTCTCGGCGTTGGTGACGTAGGGCGGATTGGTGACGATCAGGTCGTAGTGGCGCCCGGACAGGCCGGCGAACAGGTCGGACTTGAGCAGGGTCACGTTGTCGGCGAGCAGGCGCGCCTTGTTCTCGGCGGCCAGCGCCAGCGCATCGTCGCTGATGTCCACGCCGTCGACCTGCCAGTCCGGGTTGTAGTGGGCCATGGCGATGGCGATGCAGCCCGAGCCGGTGCACAGGTCCAGCGCGCGCTGCACTTCACGCCCGGCCAGCCAAGGCTCGAAGCCCGACTCGATCAGCTCGGCGATCGGCGAGCGCGGCACCAGCGCGCGCGCATCGGTCTTGAAGCTCAGGCCCGCGAACCAGGCCTCGCCGGTCAGATAGGCCACCGGCACGCGCTCGACCACGCGGCGCTCGATCAGCGCCAGGATGGCCTGCTTCTCCTCCGGCAGCAGCCGCGCCTGGCCATAGGCCGGGCCCAGGTCGGGCGGCAGGTGCAGGGTGTGCAGGACCAGCGCGGTGGCCTCGTCCAACGCGTTGTCGTGGCTGTGCCCGAAGGTCAACCCGGCCGCGTTGAACCGGCTGGCGCCGTAGCGGATCAGGTCGATGATGGTATGCAGGGCGTCGGCTGCGCTGGCAGTCATGGACAACAACGGCTGAAGGCGGTCGCCGATTATAAGGGGCCGGCCCGGTATCATGCCCCTTCGTTGCACGGGAAACGTATCGAGATGTCCAAACGCAGCTTCGGCGTCCTGGTGTTGATCGTGGTGGCCGGCGTGCTCGGCGTGCTGGCGGCCAACAAGCTGTTGGGGCCCTCCACCGCCGGCAATGCGCAATGGCCGGCCACGCAGGCGGTGACCCTGCTGCCCACGCCGCGGCCGCTACCGGAGTTCTCGCTGCGCCAGTCCGACGGCACCCAGCTGACCCAGGGCGAGCTGCGCGGCCACTGGACGCTGGTGTTCCTGGGCTTCACCTTCTGCCCCGACGTATGCCCGACCACGCTGGCCCAGCTGGCGCAGGCGCAGAAGCAGTGGGCCGGCCTGCCGGAGAGCACGCGGCCGCGCGTGCTGTTCGTCTCGGTCGATCCCGAGCGCGACACGCCGATCAAGACCGGCGAATATGCCCACGCCTTCCACAAGGACACCCTGGCCGCGACCGCCGACGTGCCCACGCTGGAAGCCTTCGCCAGGTCGCTGAGCCTGTTGTTCGTCAAGGTGCCGGGCGAACACTACAAGGACAACCCGCAGGACTATTCGATGGACCATTCCGCACAGATCGTCGTGCTCGACCCGCAGGCCCGCATGGCCGGCATCATCCAGCCGCCGTTCGCCCCCGCGCCGATCGCCGCGGACATGCTCAAGCTGACCCGGGCCATGACCCCGTGAGCCTGGTCACCACCCTCACCTACGCGCTGCCGCACCGGCTGCTGTCCTCGGCCGCGCGCAAGCTGGCCTATTCGGACAACCCGGCGATCAAGCAGCGGCTGATCGACACGGTGGTCGCCAGGTTCAACGTGAACCTGGCCGAGGCCGCGCAGCCCGACCCGACCGCCTACCCCACCTTCAATGCCTTCTTCACCCGCGCCCTGAAGCCCGGCGCGCGCACGCCCGATCCGGATCCGCGCGCCCTGCTGATGCCGGCCGACGGCCACATCAGCCAGTGCGGACCGATCGAATCGGGCCGCATCTTCCAGGCCAAGGGCCGGCACTTCACCGCCGCCGCGCTGCTGGGCAGCGAGGCCGACGCGGCCCCGTTCGAACACGGCCGCTACGTCACCGTCTACCTGTCCCCGCGCGACTACCACCGCGTGCACATGCCCTGGACCGGCACGCTGCGCGAGACCGTGCACGTGCCCGGCCGCCTGTTCAGCGTGGGCACCGATGCGGTGGCCCGGGTGCAGGGCCTGTTCGCGCGCAACGAGCGGCTGGTGTGCCATTTCGACACCGACTTCGGGCCGATGGCCTGCGTGATGGTCGGCGCGATGCTGGTCTCGGGCGTGGAAACGGTGTGGAGCGGCGTGGAGATCCCCGAGTACGCCACCTCGATCACGCGCAAGGACTGGCGCGGCCGCGGCATCGTGCTGGAGCGCTTCGGCGAGATGGCGCGCTTCAACTACGGCTCGACCGTGATCGTGCTGCTGCCGCCGGGCGTGGCCGAACTGGCCCCCAACCTGGGCGCCGAGACGCCGGTACGGCTGGGACAGACGCTGGCGAGGCGGACAGGCCCCTGATTCAAGGCGGCGCGCCCGTCCGAGAGGCACGCTCGCTTGGGGGGGGGCGACGATCTCCTCAAATCCAGCAGCCGCCCGTCTGTAGAGCGGAGCTCGCTCCGCTGCGCTTCGTTCGGTTCGTGGGGAAGGCCCCAGCGGAGCAAGCTCCGCTCTACAGGCGGGAGCCGCCCTGCGGTACACCGCCAGCTTCAATGATCGCGCCCGCTAGCCCGCGTAGCGGCGGGCGCCGCGATCCAGTGCCGCGCGGCCCAGGCGCTCGCCGCTGATGCGCCCCCACACCTGCGAGAACACCTCACTGGCCTCGCGCTCGCTCAGGCCGCGCCGCTGCACGGCCGCGCAGCGCGCGTAGCGCGCCTGCGCGCGGTCCGAGTCCCAGCCGGGAGCGTCGAGATAGATGCCGTAGACCGCGCCGATCACCGGCCAGTAGCCGGCGAAATCGCGCGCGTCGCCGGCGCGCGGCAGGTTGAGGTACCAGTCCTGCCAGTACGCCTGCTCGGCCTGGAGATCGATGAAGATCCGCGGCAGACGGCTGCCGCATGGAATCGCCTGCATGGCTGGCTCCTCGTGCGCCCTGTGCGAGCCACTGTGCGCGCCGCAGATTGCAGTCGCTTGAAGCTCGCCGCGCGAGAAGCGCAAAGCGCGCCGTGGTTCACGCTTGAAGCGTTTTCAGCGGGCGGGCACTGCGGTCGCGCAACAGACCCGGCTGGCGCGGACATCGCCGCGCGCCCTCGATGCGTGAGCGACGGGCTTGCCGGAGCAAGAGAAGCGGGATCGCCCGCCTCTGCGCCCAGCGCTCAGCCCGCCTGCTGCGCCAGGCGCTGGCGGCGGCGCGCCAGCTTCTTCTCGCGACGGCGCGCACGCCAGTTGCGCCAATGCTGCTGCAGGCAGGAGAAGATCACGTACAGCGCCGGCGTGCTCAGCAGGGTCAGGCTCTGCGAGAACAGCAGGCCGCCGATCATCGCGATGCCCAGCGGCCGGCGCAGCTCGGAGCCCTCGCCCAGGCCGATCGCGATCGGCACCGCGGCCAGCAACGCGACCATGGTGGTCATCATGATCGGGCGGAAGCGCACGATCGAGGCCTCGCGCGCGGCCTGGGCCGGGGTCAGCCCATGCTCGCGCTGGGCCACCAGCGCGAAGTCGATCATCATGATCGCGTTCTTCTTGACGATGCCGATCAGCAGCACCAGCGCGATCATCGAGATCACCGACAGCTCGGTGTTGGTCGCCACCAGCGCCAGCAGCGCGCCCACGCCGGCGGCCGGCAGCGTGGACAGGATGGTCACCGGGTGGACCAGGTTCTCGTAGAGCATGCCCAGCACGATGTAGACCGTGAGGATGGCGGCGAACACCAGCATCAGCATCGAGTTGGGCTGCATGGCGATCTGCCAGCCGCTGTCCTCGGCGATCTTGATGTCGCCGGGCATGCGCATGCCCTCCACCACCGACTTGAAGATCGCATCGGCCTCGCCGCTGCTCACCCCCGGGGCGAGGTTGTAGCTGAGGTCCATCACCGTGTACTGGTTCAGATGGGTGATCTGCGCCGGCGCCAGGCCGTCGACCTGCTTGGCCAGCGCGCTCAGCGGCACCATCTGCCCGTCGCTCGCCTTGAGCTTGACCGTGTCCAGCTGCGCCGGCGTGTCGGTCTGGTTGGGCAGCGCGTTGACCACCACCGAGTACTGGTTGAGCTCGGAATAGATGGTCGACACCGAGCGCTGGCCGAAGGCGCCATACAGCGCGCCGTCGATAGCGCCGATGGTGATGCCCAGACGCGCGGCCTGGGCGCGGTCGATCACGATGTTCTGGCGCAGGCCGCCCTCGTCCACGTCGCTGGAGACGTCGCGGAACTTGGGGTTCTTCTTCAGCTCGGCCACCACGCGGGGCAGCCACAGGGCCAGCTCGGCCTGGTCGTTGCCCTGCAGCGATTTCTGGTACTGCGCGCCCTGGTTGCCGGTGCCGCCGCCATCGCTGGGCAGGTCCTGCACCGCGCGCAGGCGCAGGTCCAGGTCGGGGTATCTGTCGGCCTTCAGGCTCAGCCGCGCCAGCACCTGGGCGGTGGTGTCCTTGCGGCCTTCGGCGCGGGTCTTGAGCTCGATGTTGAACTGCGCGCGCTGGCCGGACCAGCCGCTGCCCAGGCGCACGCCGACGATCTTCACCGCCGGGTCGTCCATCAGCATGTCGGTGATGCGCGCCTGGCGTTCCTTCATGTCGGCGAAGGACACCGTGGCGCTGGAGCTGGCGCGGCCCCAGATCAGGCCGGTGTCCTGCGGCGGGAAGCTGCCGGACTTGACCTTGCCGAACAGGAAGATCGTCAGGCCGATCAGGATCAGCGGCGTCAGCGCCAGCAGCAGCGCGTGGCGCAGGCTGAAGTCCAGGCACTTGACGTAGATGCGCAGCATCAGCGCATGCCCGGCCTCGATGGTGCGGCCCAGCCGCGAGGGCTTCTCCTCGACCGGGTGGGCCGACAGGAAGCGGCTGCACAGGGTCGGGGTCAGGGTCAGCGAGACGATGGCCGACACGCCGATGGCCGCCACCAGGGTGACGGTGAACTCGCGGAAGAACGCGCCCATCATCCCCGGGGCGAACATGACCGGGATGAACACCGCGATCAGCGAAGCGGTGATCGAGACGATGGTGAAGCCGATCTCGCGTGCGCCGGTGACCGCCGCCTCCATGCGCGACATGCCCGCATCGAGGTGGCGCATGATGTTCTCGATCACCACGATCGCATCGTCGACGACGAAGCCGATCGCGATCACCAGCGCCAGCAGGCTCAGGTTGTTGAGCGTATAGCCCAGCACGTACATCACCACCGCCGCGCCGGCCAGCGACAGCGGCACGGTGATGGTGGCGATCAGGGTCGGCGCCAGGCGGCGCATGAACAGCGCCATGACCAGCACCACCATCGCCAGGCTGATCAGCAGGGTGATCTCCACCTCGTGCAGCGAGGAGCGGATGGTCGGGGTGCGGTCGTAGTACGGGGTCAGCGTCGTGCCGGGCGGCAGGTACTCGCGCAGCAGCGGAATCTGGGCGCGGATGCGGTCCACCGTCTCGACCGTGTTGGCGCCGCTGCGGATCTGCGCATACATCACCACCGCCGGCTGCTTGTTGAACCAGGCCGCCTGATAGGCGTCCTGCTGGCCGTCGTAGACCCGGGCCACGTCCTTGAGGCGCACGATCACGCCATTCTGGTTGGCGATGGCCAGGTTGGCGAAGTCGGCGGCCTTGCGCACCGAATCGTTGACGATGATCGCCACGGTCTGCTTGCCGTCGGACAGAAAGCCCGTGGGCGAGACCACGTTGGCCGCGCGCATGGCGTTGCGCAGGCTGTCCGGTGTCAGTCCCAGCGCGTTGAGCGCGCGCAGGTTGACGTCCACGCGCACCGCCGGGGTGGACGCGCCGGCGATGTCCACCGAGGCCACGCCGGTGATCTGGCGCAGGCGCTGGGCCAGCAGCGAGTCGGCCAGGTTGTACAGCTCGGCCGTGGACTGGGTGCTGGAGACCAGCGCGATGGCGATCAGCGGATCGTTGTTGGGATTGGCCTTCTGGTAGCCGGGCGTGCCCATGCCCGAGGGCAGGTCCGCGCTGGCGGCGCTGAGCGCGGCGGCCACGTCCTGCGCGGCCGAATCGATATCGCGGCTCGAATTGAAGCTCAGGAAGATGTTCGAGCGCCCTTCCGAGCTGTTCGAACGCATCGTGTCCACGCCGGGCACCTGGCCCAGGCGCCGCTCCAGCGGTGCGGTCACCGTGGAGGCCATCGTGCTGGCATCGGCGCCGGACTGGCTGGCGCCGACGAACACCACCGGAATGCTCAACGACGGCAGCGCCGCCACGCCCAGGCGCAGGTAGCACATCAGGCCGATGACGAACACGCCCGCGGCCAGCAGCGAGGTGCCGATCGGGCGGCGGATGAAGATGGAGGACAGGCTGACGCGGCGGACCATGGGCGCGCTACTCGACGGACGATCGCCTTGCGGCGAGCGTCAGCCGGCCTCCGGCGCCGGCGCGCCATGACGCGCGGCGCGCGCATCGCGCCAGCGCTGGACGCGCTCGGAGGCGCGTTCCATGTACAGGTAGATCACTGGCGTGGTGTACAGCGTCACCAGCTGCGACAGCAGCAGACCGCCGACGATCGACACGCCCAGCGGCTTGCGCAGCTCCGAGCCGATGCCGTCGCCCAGCGCCAGCGGCAGCGCGCCCAGCAGCGCGCAGGCGGTGGTCATCATGATCGGGCGGAAGCGCAGCAGGCAGGCGCGGCGGATCGCATCGTGCGCGCTCAGGCCCGTGCGCCGGGCCTCGATGGCGAAGTCGATCATCATGATCGCGTTCTTCTTGACGATGCCGATCAGCAGCACGATGCCGACGATGCCGTCCACCGACAGGCTGAAGCCGCACAGCCACAGCGCCAGCAGCGCGCCGACGCCGGCCGGCGGCAGCGTGGAGATGATGGTCAGCGGGTGGATGTAGCTCTCGTAGAGCACGCCCAGCACGATGTAGATCACCACCACCGCGGCGATTAGCAGCCAGACCACGTCGGACTGGCTGGTCGAGTACTCGGCCGCCTTGCCGATGAACTCGGTGCGGATGGTCTGCGGCAGGTCCAGCTGATCGCGCACCTCGTTGATCGCCGCCACCGCCTGCGACAGCGAATAGCCGGGGCTGACGTTGAAGGAGATCGTGGTGGCCGGCAGCTGCTGCTGGTGGCTGATCACCAGCGGCGTGGTGCCGACCTTGGCGGTGGCCAGGGCCGAGAGCGGAATCGCCCCGCCGCTGCCCACGGTGATGCCGGTGTTGGGGTTGCCGATGCCGGTGGCGGTGGCCGAGTTGGACGAGGTCACCTGGCCCAGCACGGTCGCGTTGGTGCCGGTCAGCGCGCCGCTGCCGTTGCTGGCGATGGCCAGCTTGTTCATCAGCGCGTCCTGGGTGCGGAACTCCGGCGCCACCTCCAGCACCACGCGGTACTGGTTGAGCGAGGTGAAGATGGTGGAGATCTGGCGCTGGCCGTAGGCGTCGTACAAGGTGTCGTCGATGCTCTGCATCGGCACGCCCAGGGCGCTGGCGGTGTCGCGGTTGACGTCCACCAGCAGCGCGCGGCCGGCGTTGGCCGCGTTGTTGCCCACATCCGACAGCTCGGGCCGCTGGCGCAGCGCGGCGGTCATGCGGTCGGCCTGGGTCTGCAGTTCGGCGGTGTCCACGTCGGACAGGGAGAACTGGTACTCGGTGGCGGCCACGCGCGTGTCCAGGGTCACGTCCTGCACCGGCTTCAGGTACAGGGCCACGCCGGGAATGGCGGCCACGGCCTTCTGCAGGCGCGGCACGACGGTCTCCAGCGCTTCGCGCTGGCCGCGCTCCTTGAGCACGATGCTGACCTGGCCCTGGTTGAGGGTCGGGTTCATGGTGCCGGTGCCGATGAAGGCGGCCACGCCGGTCACCGCCGGATCGCGGCGCAGCGCCTCGGCCACGGCCTGGACGCGCGCCTGCATCTGCTCGAAGGCCACGGTCTGGTCGGCCTCGACCACACCGGTGATCAGGCCGGTGTCCTGCTCGGGCAGCAGGCCCTTGGGGATGGCGATGTACAGCAGCACCGTCACCACCACCGTGGCCAGGGCCACGACCAGGGTGAGCTTCTGCCGCGCCAGCACCCAGTCCAGGGTGCGCTCGTACAGGCCGACCGTGCGCGTCCACAGGTTGCGCTTGCCGGCGGCCGCGGCGCGCTCGTGCGCGTCGTCGCCCTCGGGCAGCGCGTCGGGCTTGAGCAGGTAGGCGCACATCATCGGCGTCAGCGTCAGCGACACCAGCATCGAGATGACCACCGCGATGGACAGCACCCAGGCGAACTCATGGAACAGCCGCCCGGTCACGCCCGGCATCAGCAGCAGCGGCAGGAACACGGCCACCAGCGAGATGGTCAGCGACAGCACGGTGAAGCCGATCTCGCGCGCGCCCTCCTCGGCCGCCTCCGGACCGCTGCGGCCCTGCTCGATGTAGCGCACGATGTTCTCGATCATCACGATCGCGTCGTCCACCACGAAGCCGGTGGCCACCACCAGCGCCATCAGCGACAGATTGTCCAGCGACATCCCGGCGAAGGCCATCACGCCGAAGGTGCCCACCAGCGACAGCGGTACCGCCACCGAGGGGATCACCGTGGCCCACAGCCGGCGCAGGAACACGAAGATCACCGCCACCACCAGGCCGATGGTCAGTACCAGGGTGAACTGCACCTCGTGCACCGAGGCCCGAATGGTCTCGGTGCGGTCGGAGAACACGTCCAGCTTCACTTCCGAGGGCAGCACCGTGCGCAGCTGCGGCAGCAGCGCGCGGATGGCGGCCACGGTCTGGACGATGTTGGCGCCGGGCTGGCGGCGGATCTCCAGCAGCACCGCCTGCTTGCCGTCGGCCCAGGCCGAGAGCTGGTCGTTCTCGACCCCGTCCACCACCTTGGCCACATCGCCCAGGCGCACCGGGGCGCCGTTCTTGTAGCTGATGATGGTGTCGTTGTAGCCCTGGGCGTCGTCGATCTGGTCGTTGGTGCCGATGCTGTAGGTCTGAGTGGCGCCGTTGAGCGAGCCCTTGGGCGCGTTGACGTTGGCCTGGGTCAGTGCGCTGCGCAGCGTCTCCAGGGTCATGCCCATGTTGGACAGCTGGGCCGGATTGACCTGGATGCGCACGGCCGGACGCACGTTGCCGGCGATGGAGACCAGGCCCACGCCCGGCACCTGCGACAGACGCTGGGCCAGGATGGAGTCGGCGTAGCGGTTGACCTCGCGCAGCGGCAGCGTGTCGGAGGTCAGCTTGAGGGTGACGATGGCCGCATCGGCCGGGTTCACCCGGTTGTAGGTGGGCTGGTAAGGCAGGCCGCTGGGCAGCGTGGCCTGACGCAGGGCCGACTGCACGTCCTGCGAGGCCACGTCGATGTCGCGGTCCATCGCGAACTGCAGCACGATCGTGGACAGGCCGGCCGAGGAGTCGGAGGTCATCATGTCCAGGCCGGAGATCTGGCCCAGCTGGCGCTCCAGCGGCGTGGTCACCAGCGCGGCCATCGTCGCCGCGCTGGCGCCGGGGTACTGCGTGGTCACCACCAGGCTGGGCGAATCGATCTCGGGCAGCGCCGACACCGGCAGGCTGCGGTAGCCCATGATGCCCAGCAGCATCACGCCGATCATCAGCAGCGTGGTGGCGATGGGGCGGCGGATGAAGATGCTGGAGAAGCCCAAGGGAAGTCCGTCCTGTCGAAGCGTCGTGCGGCGGCCCGCGCGTGGAACTGCGCGGGCCGTGGATCGATTGGATCAGCGACCGGGCGGGCCGCGGCGGCCGCCGCCGCGCTGGCCCTGCATGGCCTGCTGCAGCTCGGCGGCGGTGGGCTCGGGCGGGGCCTGGCCGGGCTTGAGCGGATTGACCTTGGCGTTGGGCTTGAGGCGGAACTGGCCCTCGGTCACCACGCGCTGCCCGGCGGTCAGGCCCTTGGTCACCACGATGTGGGTCGAGCCGACCTCCACCCCGGTGGTGACCGGCGTCATCTTGACCGTGTTGTCGCTGTCCAGCGCATAGACGTAGTCGCCGTCCGGACCACGCTGCACGGCCTGGGTCGGCACGACCATGCCCTGCTTGAGCGTGTCCACCTGCAGGCGCACGTTGACGAACTGGCCCGGCCACAGCACGTGGTCGGCGTTGGGGAAGCGCGCGCGCAGGCGGAAGGTGTTGCTGTCGGCGCTGACCTGGTTGTCGACCACGTCCAGCACGCCATCGGCGACGATCACATGCTGGTCGGTGGCATCCAGCGCGGCGACCGGGGCGTTGCCGCGCGCCTGGGCCGCGCGCACCACGTCCAGGTCCTGCGCCGGCAGGCTGAAGGAGGCGTAGATCGGCTCGACCTGGGTGATGGTCACGATCGAGGAGCTGGTGGTCACCACATTGCCCACGTCCACACCGCGGATGCCGGCGATGCCGTCGATCGGCGAGACGATGCGGGTATAGCCCAGCTGCACCGCGGCGGCCTGCATCTGCGCCTCGGCGGCGGCCACGCCGGCCGTGTACTGGGCCACCAGGTTCTTCTGCGTGTCCAGGTCGGTGCGTGCCACGTACTGGCTGTACTTGGGATCGGTCAGGCGCGCATTGGTGTCGCGCGCGGTCTGCAGCTGGGCCAGGTTCTGCTTGCGCGAGGCCGCGGCCTGGTCGTAGGTCGCCTGCAGCTCGCGCGGGTCGATGCGCGCCAGCAGCTGGCCCTTCTTGACCGGCTGGCCTTCGGTGAAGTCCAGGCTCATCAGGCGCCCGCCGGTCTGCGGGTTGATCGTCACGGTGTTGAGGGCGGTCACGGTGCCCGTGGTGCTGCGGTAGACCGGCACGTCCTGGGTGGTGACCGGCTCGACCGTCACCGGGACCGGTTTGTCGCTGTCCTGGCCGCCCTGGCGCATCTCCGCATCGCCCGAACCCCCGCTTGCCGCAGGCGCGCAGGCCCAACACCACCACGACCACCACCACGACCGTCCACAGGACGATCTTCCATTTACGCGACATGCAACGATTCTCCGGGATGGGGGACGGCGTGTTCCCCGCCTACGACATGCAAGGTTAGCGGTTGGTAACGCGCGTGCCTGCATGACTGATGACAGGGGCAGCACGCCTGCAGGCGGCTTCGTTCAGCCACCAGCAGTCTGGATGTCATCCACCGGACATGCCCGCCCGCCTCCCGACCAGGTCGAGCGGCGCGGCCATCGGGCCGGGCTCAGCGGTCGCAGCCGACCAGCTGGATGGTCTGTCCCGGCTTGAGCGCGTAGGCCGGCGCACGCAGCTTGTTGGCCTTGGCCAGATCGCCCAGCTCGCACTGGAACTTGCCGGCCACCTTGCCCAGCGTGTCGCCGCGGGCCACCTTGTAGCTGCGCACCTGCCGGGCCTTGGGCTTGGCCGGCCTGGGGCTGCCGGTGGCCACGGTGGTCGGCACGCCGGCCGGCGCCTCCACCGCCACGCCGCTGACATCGCCCACCGCCACGCGCGTGCTGCGCGGGCCGTCGTACTTGATCGCCGAATCGACCGTGGCGGTCACCAGCGTGTGCGCCAGCTCGGCGGTCGGCCCCTTGACGCACAGCCGGTTGTACAGGCTCACCATGTGCTGGTTGGCGTTGATCACGGTGCCGGCCGGGATCCAGGTCTCGGCCTGGTAGCGCGGATTGAGGTTGCGCAGGGCGCGCATGAAGCCCTCGCGCGTGCGGCCGGTGCCCAGGCAGATGGTCAGCTCGTAGATCGAGGCGGTGCGCTGCAGCTTCAGCGGTGCCGGGGTCGCATCCACCTTGGGGAACTGCAGCCCGTACTGCTTGGGATGCAGGAACAGCCAGGCCGCGGCGATCACCATCGGCACGTAGTCCTGGGTCTCGGCCGGGAACTGGTTGTAGGCCGCCGCGTTCCAGAAGCTGCCCGGATGCTCGCGGTAGATGCGCACCGCGCGCCCTTCCCCGCCGTTGTAGGCGGCCAGCGCGAATTCGATGTTGCGGCCCAGCTCGCCCATGCGCTCGTTCATGTACGCGGCGGCCGCCTCGGTCGCCGCGTACGGGTCGAAGCGCGTATCGAAGCCCGAGCCGTCCATGCCCAGCCCGAAGCGGCTGCCCGTGGCCGGCATGAACTGCAGCAGCCCGGCCGCGCCCGCGCGCGAGGACACGTGCACCCGGCCGTAGGACTCCTTGGCCATGATCCCGAACAGCAGCGCCTCGGGCAGACCGGTGATCTGCCAGGCCGGCAGCATCTGCGAGCGCAGATTCATGTAGTTCTCGTAGCTGTCGATCAGCGGCCCGCGCATGTCCGTCAGCCAACGACGGATGCCCGCCTGCACGGCCGGGTTGTACTCGACCATGCTGTCGAAGGGATGGCGCTCGTCGTCGAGCAGACGCGCGGTGCGGGTCGAATCGGGCACATCGGCGCTGGCCGGCGCGCTGTGGTCGGTGCCGTCGTCGAGCGGATCGTTGCTGCCGGCCTCGCCGACCAGGTCATCGCTGTCGTCCTCGCCCCGCGCATCCACCTGGGCCTTGAGCAGGCGCTTGTAGGTGGCCAGCAGCGTGTGCATCTGGCAGCCCTTCTGCTTGGTGCAGGCGTCCAGCACGTCCTCCATGTCCTCCAGCGCCGCATCGCCCTGGGCCTGGCCCTTGGGATCGGCGTTGGCGGTCAGCACCAGCGCATCGGTGTAGCGCTTCTCGGCGGCGGCCATGCGCTGGGTCAGCGCGTCGGCGGCGGCCTGGTCGCGGGCCGACACGCGCGCCTGCGCGGGCGCCGCCAGCAGCGGCAGCAACAGGAACGACAGCGGCACCACGCGGGACAGGAAGGGCATCAGGCACACGAACGGGCGAAAAGCGGCCCGGCAGGGTAGCCGCGCGCGCGCCGCAGCGGCAAGGTCGCGCGCGGCACCGCGTTGGCGGCCATGCATGCAGATGCGCGCGTGCGTTCGCGAGCCGGGCTTGGCTTGTGCCTAAAATCAGCGGCACCTGACGCGAGAACATCCATGGATCCGATCCTGCTGGGCAAGGGCCTCACCGACGACATCCCCGTCCACCTGCTGCCGAAGTTCGGCAATCGCCATGGCCTGGTCGCCGGCGCCACCGGCACCGGCAAGACCGTGACCCTGATGACGCTGGCCGAGGGCTTCTCGCGCCTGGGCGTGCCGGTGTTCATGGCCGACGTGAAGGGCGATGTGGCCGGGCTGGCCGTGGCCGGCGACGGCAACGAGAAGGTCGCCTCCCGCGCCGCGCAGATCGGCGTGCCCGGCTACGCACCGGCGGCCTCGCCGACCATCTTCTGGGACCTGTACGGCAAGCTCGGCCATCCGGTGCGCACCACGGTGAGCGAGATGGGACCGACCCTGCTCGGCCGCATCCTGGAGCTCAACGACACCCAGTCCGGCGTGCTGGACATCGTGTTCAAGCTGGCCGACGACCGCGGCCTGCTGTTGCTCGACCTGCCTGACCTGCGCGCCCTGCTCAACCTGGTGGTCGAGGAGCGCAGCGCGGTCTCCACCCAGTACGGCCTGGTCAGCGCGACCTCGGTGGCGGCGATCCAGCGCGCCCTGCTGCGCCTGGAGCAGGACGGCGGCGACGGCTTCTTCGGCGAGCCGGCGCTGGAGCTGTCCGACCTGATGCGCGTGGGGCCCGATGGCCGCGGCGTGATCGGCATCCTGGCCGCCAACCAGCTGGTGCTCAAGCCGCGGCTGTATTCGTCCTTCCTGCTGTGGCTGCTGAGCGAGCTGTTCGAGACCCTGCCCGAGGTGGGCGATCTGGACAAGCCCAAGCTGGTGTTCGTGTTCGACGAGGCGCACCTGCTGTTCGACGACGCGCCGCCGGCGCTGCAGCAGCGCATCGAACAGGTGGTCCGGCTGATCCGCTCCAAGGGCGTGGGCGTGTACTTCTGCTCGCAGTTCCCCGACGACGTGCCCGACAACATCCTGGGCCAGCTCGGCAACCGCGTGCAGCACGCGCTGCGCGCCTTCACCCCGCGCGATCAGAAAGCGGTCAAGACCGCGGCCGAGACCTTCGTGCCCAATCCCAAGCTGGACGTGGCGCGCACCCTGTCCTCGCTGGGCACCGGCGAGGCCCTGGTGTCCACGCTGCAGGACAAGGGCGTGCCGATGCCGGTCGAGCAGACCCTGATCGCCCCGCCACGCTGCCGCATGGGCGCCATCAGCGAGGCCGAGCGCGGCCAGGTCCGCGCCGGCAGCCCGGTCGGCATGAAGTACGACACCGCGGTCAACCGCGAGTCCGCCGCCGAGCTATTGCTCAGGCGCGCGCAGACCGCGGCCGAACAGGCCCAGGCGCCGCCGGTGGGCAAGGCCGGCGCCAAGGACGAGGAAGGCGGCTTCGGCCAGATGGCCAAGGACATCCTGTTCGGCAACGGCCGCCGCCAGGGCGTGGTCGAGGCCATGGCCAAGCAGACCGCCCGCACCGTGGGCAATCAGGTCGGCCGGCAGATCCTGCGCGGCGTGCTGGGCGGCCTGTTCGGCGGCCGCCGGCGCTGAACGCGCGCGGCCGCGCGCTTCAACTCACCGGCGCTTTTTGCCAAGCTCGCCCCTGCGCAGGCTCCGCCTGCCCCAAGAAGATCTCAGGAATTGCCATGACACGATCGCGCCTGCTGTGCTGTGCCCTTCTCGCCGTGGGGCTCGCCGCCTGCAAGCCCGCGCAGACCCCGCAGGCCACCACGCCCGCGCCGGCGTCCACGCCGCCGGCCCAGACGCCGCCGTCTGCCACCGGCGCCCCGGCGGAAATTAGCGACAAGCAAGGCGTGGTCATCGCTGCGAGCGCCCTGGCCGGGGATTTCGAGGGCAATGCCTCGACCCTGGTGATCGAGGCCGACGGCGAATACCGGCAGACCCTCAAGGCCGGCGGCGCCGAGCTGACCAGCAGCGGCACCTGGTCGCCCGCCGGCACCGGCGTGATGCTGCTGACGCCCACCGACAAGGCCGCCCAGGCCGTGCGTTTCGATGTGATCAGCGCCGATGAGCTGCGCAGCCAGGACGGCGCGTATGTCTTCAAGCGCGTCCACTGATCGTCCGCGCGGCGCGCCGTCGCCGCGCCGCCGCATGACCGCATTGTCCGCATGAGCCGCTGGCGCCCGCCCGCCGAGAAGAGCACCGCCCTGATCACGCCCGAAGGCCATGCGCGCCTGAAGGCCGAGCTGGACGAGTTGTGGCGCGTGCGCCGGCCCGAGGTGGTCAAGGCGCTGGCCGCGGCGGCCGCCGAAGGCGACCGCTCGGAGAACGCCGAGTACACCTATCGCAAGAAGCAGCTGGGCGAGATCGACCGGCGCGTGCGCTATCTGAGCAAGCGGCTGGAAGCGCTGCGCGTGGTCGACACCCGGCCCAGCGATCCGCAGGCGGTGTTCTTCGGCGCACGCATCGAGGTCGAGCACATCGTCACCGGCGAAACGGCGCGCTACCGCATCGTCGGCCCGGACGAGACCGACGCGGCGCTGGGCCATATCAGCATCGACTCGCCGCTGGCGCGGGCGATGCTGAAGAAGCGGCTGGACGACGAGTTCGAGGCGCAGTTGCCCGGCGGCATACAGCGCTATGTGATCGTGGATGTGGATTACGGCGCAGGCTGAGGCCTGCAAGCGCATGGTGGAAGCAGCAGTCGCTCCCGATCACATCGCGTCCTACCTGTAGAGCGGAGCTTGCTCCGCTGCCTTCCGGCCAGATCTTCGGCAGGCCCCAGCGGAGCAAGCTCCGCTCTACAGGAGGAGGCGCCCCACCCTGAAATCCCGCCGATCAGGACAGGACCGGCAGCTCGCGGCGCAGGACCTCGGCGAACAGGTCGTGCTCGTCGCTGTCCACGATGGTCACATCGACGAACTGGCCGGGCTTGAGTCCGGCCTGCTCGCCATCCTGGATATGCACCAGGCCGTCGATCTCCGGCGCGTCGGCGGCCGAGCGCGCCACCGCGATGCCGTCCTCGATCAGGTCGACCAGGCAGCGCTGCACGCTGCCGATCTTGGCTTCCAGCTTCTGGGCCGAGATCTCCGCCTGGACTGCCATGAAACGCGCCAGGCGCTCCTGCTTGACCTCTTCCGGCACCGGATCGGGCAGCGCGTTGGCACCGGCGCCGTCCACCGGCGAATAGGCGAACGCGCCGACGCGGTCCAGCCGCACTTCGCGCAGGAAGTCCAGCAGGTCTTCGAACTCGGCCTCCGTCTCGCCGGGGAAGCCGACGATGAAGGTACTGCGCAGGGTGATGTCCGGACACAGCTCACGCCAGCGGGCGATGCGCTCGCGGGTCTTGTCGATCGCGCCCGGGCGCTTCATCAGCCTGAGGATGCGCGGGCTGGCGTGCTGCAGCGGGATGTCCAGGTACGGCAGCACCTTGCCCTGGGCCATCAGCGGGATGATCTCGTCCACGTGCGGATACGGATAGACGTAGTGCAGGCGGCTCCAGGCGTCCAGCTCGCCCAGGCCCTCGCACAAGGCCTTCATGCGGGTCTGGTACTCGCGGCCCTGCCAGGTGCGCGCGGCGTACTTCAGGTCCACGCCGTAGGCGCTGGTGTCCTGCGAGACCACCAGCAGCTCCTTGACCCCACCCTTGACCAGCTTCTCGGCCTCGCGCAGCACCTCGTCCACCGGCCGCGAGACCAGATCGCCGCGCATTGAGGGAATGATGCAGAAGCTGCAGCGGTGATTGCAGCCCTCGGAGATCTTCAGATAGGCGTAGTGCTTGGGGGTGAGCTTGACCCCGGCGGCGAAGTCCTCGCCGGTCAGGCGCGGGGCCGGGATCAGGTCCAGATAAGGATTGTGCTGCGGCGGCACGGCGGTGTGCACGGCCGACATCACGCTGCCGTAGTCGGCCGGGCCACTGATGGACAGCACACCCGGGTGCGCCTGCCGGATCATGTCCGCGCGCTTGCCCAGGCAGCCGGTGACGATGACCTTGCCGTTCTCGGCCATGGCCTCGCCAATGGCCTCCAGCGACTCGGTCACGGCCGCGTCGATGAAGCCGCAGGTGTTGACCACCACCACGTCGGCATCGTCGTAGCTGCCGGACAGCTGATAGCCCTCCACGCGCAGCTGGGTGAGGATGCGTTCGGAATCGACGAGGGCTTTCGGGCAGCCGAGGCTGACGAAGCCTATACGCGGCTGGCGGATCGCCTGTGCATTCATTTCTGTCATGGGAGGGGGCTTGATGAGGTCTTGTCTATCGCCACTTGCGCTTGTCCGGTCCTTGAGAGGCAAAGGGCCAGATCCGCGAGCGCCGTGAGGCGCGCATGGCAAAAGGAGCCGCGATGCCCGGTCTACCGACCGGATCACAAGCTTAAGGATGCTGGATAAACGCCGGCCAGCCTATCACCCGCGGCACGTGAAGTCAGGGGTTCGCCAGGTGTTTCACGCACGCCGCGCCTGCGATGGTTTCGCTCGAATGCGCCGAAAACCGCTGTTGTTGGCAGCTCGGAGAGGGTGATGGGCGGCAAACCCTCTTGGCCTCCGTGCGGTCGCCCTCCCCACCCTGCTCCTGGCGCTTGTCTGGCCAGGAACGAGAGAACGCGTCCTTAGCTGACCGGTCTTGAATCGTCGTCCAAGCCTGTTCGAAAGGCTTCAAGGCAGCCCGACCGGCTATCCAGGCGACAGGTCGAGAAAGTCTCAAATCGACTCGGCGATCGCGGCGAGCAACACCGAAACAGCACGCTTCATGCGCTTCTTCTGCGGCCAGACCAGCTTGATGGAGTCGCTCGGTAGAGACCAGCCGCGCACGTCCACGATCTGCAGCTGTCCCGCAGCCAAGGCCTCGCTCGCAAGGAAGTCGGGCAGACGCGCAATGCCCAACCCTGCGACCGCCGCCGCAACCAAGGCCTCGCTGCCGTTCGTTCGAAGGCGCGTGGCCGGGGTGAAGGAAAAGGGCTGGCCTCGTCGAGCAGGTTCAAATCGCCAAGGCTGAACGCCTCCACCGTTGTCGTAGGCCAGGCAGCGGTGATCGGCGAGCTGGCTCGGATGCGTCAGCGCTGTGGAGCCGGCGAATTGAGAAGGCGAGGCGTAAAGCCGCGCAGGAGCGATACCGACGGGCCGATATGCCAACCTGTTGTCCTCGACAGAGCCAATTCTCAACGCCAGGTCGAACCCGCCGGCGTGAAGATCCACCAATCGATCATCGAGTTCCAGATGGATCTCGATCCCTGGATGCTTCGTCATGAAGTCGAACAAGATCGGCGCAAGCCATTGCTGCCCGAAGCTGCGTGGCGCCGCCATCCGGATGATCCCGATGAAGCGGGAGACGTCGGCGGTTGCGGCCTCCATCAACCGATCGATCCCAGAAAGGATGGGAAGCGCATCTTCATACGCTCTCAAGCCCGCCTCGGTCGGTTGAAGCCGCCGACCGAGCCGCAGGAACAATCCGGTTCGCAGCGCGGTCTCCAGATCGCGCACGCGTTTGCTGACGACGGACTTGGCCACCCCCATCCGCCGCGCCGCCGCAGCGACGCCTCCGGCCTCCACGACGTGCACCAGGGCTTGCAACTCTTCGATCGTGGGCTGCATCGTTCTCGATTCTCGAACAACCAGTTCGCATTTTAAGGCATTTAATACCTCTATTGGCGAACATATACTCATTTCATCAACTCACGCACAGGAGTACGAAATGAGCGTTTTCGCCGACCCCAATGACGCGGCCCTGCTGCTCGTCGACCATCAGGCGGGCCTGTTCCAGACGGTCGCCGACATCGATCTGTACCGGCTACGCGCGAACGTGGCCGCGCTGCGTGATGCAGCGAAGCTGTTGGCGATGCCGATCATCACCACCGCTTCGGTGCCGGAAGGCCCCAATGGCCCCCTCGTGGCCGAGACGGCCAAGATCGAAGGGGCGACTTTTGTACCGCGCAATGGCGAGGTGAACGCCTGGGATACACCGGCGTTCCGGCAGACGGTCGCGAACACCGGGCGTAAGACCCTGGTCATCGCCGGCGTCTGGACGAGCGTCTGCGTCACCTTTCCGGCGCTGTCGGCGCTGGCGGAGGGATACAAGGTCTACGCCGTCATCGACGCGTCCGGCGACGTCAGCCCACAGGTGGCCCAGATCGCGACGATGCGCATGGCGCAGGCCGGCGTGACCATCACCACCACCAATTCGCTCATCGCCGAACTGCAGAGAACATGGCAGCGCAACGACGCCACGCAGTACGGCGCGCTTTACGCCTCCACCACCCCGCCCTACGCGACCGCGATGGAGAGCTTCTCCGCCGCGCACAAGGCCTAAACCATGCGAACGCTCGCCAACGTCTATCCGGCTCTGCGGGATGATATCGGCGATCTGACGACTCGACGCCCACTCCCAGGGCCGCGGCTTGAGCAGATCGATCCCTTCCTGTTCCTGAACCACCACGGTCCACAGACCTATGCGCCGGGTAATGCGGGGCTACCGTTCGGCCCGCACCCGCATCGGGGTTTTGAGACCGTGACCTTCATCCTCGACGGTAGCCTGGGCCCATCACGATACCGGCGGGCACGAAAGCATCATCGAAGCAGGCGGCGTGCAATGGATGACGGCCGGGTCCGGCCTGGTCCATGCCGAACTATCGCCCGCGGCGTTCAAGCGCGATGGCGGACCGATGGAGATCCTCCAGCTTTGGGTGAATCTTCCCGCTCGCCTGAAGATGACGCGCCCGCGCTACGTCGGGGTGCAGCGCGAAGGAATTCCTAGGATTGCGCTGCCCCAGGGCGCCGGACATCTGAATCTCGTGTCCGGGGCCTTTGCTGACGAGGTGGGACCGATCGCGTCGTTGACCGGCGTATTCATGTCGACCGTCGAGTTGCGTCGGGACGCGCGCGTTGCGCTTCCCGCACCGGAAGGCCGCTCGGTGTTGCTCTATGTCGTGCGCGGCGCGGTCCGCATCGGCGGCGAGACCGTCGTGGACCAGTGGCACTTGGTGCGGTTCAACGACGACGGCGCTGCGATCATGGTGGAGGCTCAAGCGGACACACTGCTCTTGTTCGGTCATGCCGATCCCATCGGTGAACCGGTCGTGGCGCGCGGCCCCTTCGTCATGAATACCGAACAGGAAATCCAGCAGGCGCTCATGGATTACCAGGCCGGAATGTTCCACCGAGCACGGCCGGCGTGAGCACTGGCCCGAGGATCCGGGGCGCCATGAGGGGAGATCCGCATCGCTGCCGTGACGACTTGTCAGTCGCGCATCGCGCACCCTCACTCGCTTCTCATCCGCCGAGGCTGACGAAGCCGACCTTGTGGGCGGCACCCGACACACGCGACACAGGGATAAGCGGCCGGCGATTGTACGCCGCGCGCCGGGGCCGCCCGCCGCGCCGCTGCAACACCATCGCGGCAACGGTGCGGACCGGCGGGCTTGCGTTTCCTGAACGCGCCAGCGCCTAGACTGGCCCTCCCCCTCGCCAGACAGGAGTTCCCGCCATGGGCCAATGGATCACGCTTTCCACCTCCAAGGGGCCGGTCGCGGCCTGGCAGGCCGAGCCGGCCGGCGCTGCGCGCGGCAGCGTGATCGTGATCCAGGAGATCTTCGGCGTGAATGAACACATCCGCGGCGTGGCCGAGCAGTACGCCGCGCAGGGCTACCTGGCGATCGCGCCAGCGTTCTTCGACCTGGTCGAACCGGGCCTGGAGCTGCCCTACGACCAGGACGGCACCAAGCGTGGCCTGGAACTGGTTGGCGCCATCGGCCTGGACGCCGCCGTGGACGTGGTGGAGATCGCCGCCCACGCCGCGCGCACCGCCGCGGCCAACGAGAAGGTCGCCACCGTCGGCTACTGCTGGGGCGGCACCGTCGCCCTGCTCTGCGCCCAGCGCCTGGGCCTGCCCAGCGTGAGCTACTACGGCGGGCGCAACGCGCAGTTCCTGGACCAGCCGCTCAAGGCGCCGGTGCAGTTCCACTTCGGCGAGCGCGACAAGCACATCACCGCCGAGGTCGTGGAGGCCCAGCGCCAGGCCTGGCCCGACATGGACGTGTTCACCTACCCGGCCGACCACGGCTTCAACCGCGAGGCCAGCCCGGCGGTGTACGACGAGGCCAGCGCGAAGCAGGCCTTCGGCCGCGCGGTGGCGTTCCTGCAGGAAAACATCGGTTGAGCGCGACGCCCGCGTTCGCGCTGGACCCGCGTCTTGCGGCCGACAGCGCCTTCATCGCCGACGGCCCGCTCTCGCAGGTGCGCCTGATGGACGACACGCGCTTCCCCTGGCTGCTGCTGGTGCCGCGCGTCGCCGGCGCCAGCGAATGGATCGAACTGGACGGCGGGCAGCAACGCCTGCTCCTGGCCGAAGTCAACCGCGCCGGCGCCTGCGTGCGCGCCGAGCCGGGCGTGACCAAACTCAATATCGGCGCGCTGGGCAATATCGTGCGCCAGCTGCACGTGCACCTGGTCGGCCGCCACGAAGGCGACGCCGCCTGGCCCGGCCCCGTCTGGGGCAGCGGCCCCGCCCAACGCCACGCGCCCGACGCACTGCAGGCGCGCATCGCGTACTGGCGCACGCTGCTGGGCTGATCATGTCGCGCCGGCGCGCTCGGCACCCATGATCGTCGACTGTCGTTTCGCACATGCACGCACGGCGCGTCGACAGTTGCGCGCTTGTGCAGACGGACGACCTCTTGTGTTGAGTCATCGCTCGGAAGAGCGCTTCATCGCGCATCTATAACCAAGTACGCGCGATGTCCATGAACTCGCCTTGACTGACTGGATCGCAATCCAGACGTCAGTGTTGGAGCGCATGCGTCTCTCATGCGCAGCTTACTCATCAGCCTTTTTAAGGGATCTTCTGACGAGCTGGACAAAATTTCGCCAGCACATGCACCGCTGTTGGTGACCTCCATTCCACAACGCGATGTCAGCACGATGACAATCGTGTCGAAGAATGATCGCGGCGAAAAACTTCCGTTTGCACGGTGTTAGTTTCATCGGCGACTGCACGACCAGTCAGCCACCGACACCCGTTGCGCGAGCCGACGACGACTTCGTCGGCGTGTAGTGCATCACGCGAACAAGAAGGTCATTCTCGACATGCAGACTCTTTCCTGCCGGACACCCGGCATGCGCAATGCACTTGCCGGCGCCATTGCCGCCTCTCTGTTGTTCGCCGCCGCCAATGCCGCGGCCCAGGCGCAGTCCGAATCCACGCAGACCACGCGCACACTCGAGCAGGTCACCGTTACCGGCTCGCGCATCCGCAGTGCGCAGATCGAAAACCAGCAGCCGGTGCAGGTCATCACGCGCCAGCAGATCGACCGTTCCGGCTTCACTTCCATCGCCGATCTGCTGCAGAACACGCCGTCGGCCGGTTCGCCGTCGATCTCGCGCGCCGACGCGCTTGCCTCCGGCGAGGACGTCGGCGGCTACTACATCGATATCCGCAACCTGGGCGCCAGCCGCACGCTGGTGCTGGTCAACGGCCAGCGCCTGGGCGTGTCCACCTCTGGCGCGCAGGACCTGAGCCAGATCCCGCTTTCCGCCGTCGAGCGCATCGACATCCTCAAGGACGGCGCATCGTCCATCTATGGCTCCGATGCGATCGCCGCGGTGGTCAACGTGATCACGCGCAAGCGCTTCGAGGGCGCGCAGGTCTCGGCGCAGTACGGCCAGTACGGCCAGGGCGACGGTGGCGAGTCCACCGTCTCGGCCATCTGGGGCAAGGCCAACGACCGCGGCGGCGTGACGATCACCGCCGAGCGCAGCAAGTCCGATCCGATCCTGGCCGGCTCACGCTGGTTCAGCAAGTATGGCAACGCCGGCCCCGACTACCCCGGCTCGGGCTGGAGCCCGGTCTCGCAGAACGGCTCTGCGCAGGGCCTGTGCGGCAGCGCCAGCACCTGGTGCACGCTGCGCCCGGGCGGCAATCCGGCCAACGCGGCGGACTTCGTTCCGATCACGCCGGACCTGTACGCCAACTCCAATCAGCAGATGTATCTGCAGACCGGCGTGGAGCGCAAATCGGCACTGGCCAACATCAACTACGATCTCACCGATCGGATGATGTTCAACGCCGATATCCTCTACAACGAGCGCACCACCGACCAGCAGATCGCCGGCTACCCCTACCAGTCCGGTGCATTCGACACGCCGCTCTCCGCCGACAGCGCGTTCAATCCGATCGGCGAGGACCTGGAGTTCCGCCGCCGGCTCTGGGAGATGCCGCGCACCACCGAGAGCGAGCTCAAGACCTTCCGATTCGCCGGGCAGCTGTCCGGTTCGTTCGACGTGGCCGACAAGCCCTGGGACTGGGAAGTGGGCTACCTGTACAACCGCAACAAGCTCACCAAGCGCGGCCACGGCGATGCCAGCCTGATCTCCACGCGCCAGGCGCTGGGCCCCTCGTTCATCAACGCCGACGGCGTGGCCCAGTGCGGCAGCGCCGCCAGCCCGATCGCGCTGGATGCCTGCCGCCCGTGGAATCCGCTGCTGCCCTATGGCGTGGCCGGCCAGGGCTCGCTGGCCGATGCGGCGCTGCAGGACTTCCTGTTTCCCACCACCACCGACACCGGCCGCACCACCACCAAGGTGTTCTCGGCCAACCTGAGTGGCGCACTGTTCGAACTGCCGGCCGGCGACTTCGGTTTCGCCGTCGGTGTGGAGCGCCGCGAGGAGACCGGACGCTACGTCCCCGACGCCTTCGCCCAGACCGGCGAATACACCGGCCTGGCGGCTCTGCCCACGCAGGGCGAGTACGACGTCAATGAGGCGTACCTGGAGCTCAACATCCCGGTGCTGGCCGACAAGCCCTGGGCCCAGGAGCTGACCTTCAACGTGGCCACGCGCTACTCGGACTACAGCAACTTCGGGTCCACCACCAACAGCAAGGTCAGCGGCCTGTGGCGCCCAACCGAGACCCTCGCGGTGCGCGCGACGTGGGCCGAGGGTTTCCGGGCGCCGTCGATCGCCGACCTGTACGGCGGCACCGGCTCGAGCTTCGAGAGTTATACCGACCCCTGCTCGACCGGCGTGCCGGGCAGCGTCAACGGCAACGCGGCCTGCAGCGCGGCCGGCGTGCCGGCCGGCTATGTCCAGCTGGGCCAGGGCCTGCAGCCCTGCACCTCCTGGCCCTGCCAGACGCCGGACGAGTTCATCAGCGGCTCCAACCCGGACCTGAAGCCTGAGGAGTCCAAGAGCTGGACCGCCGGGATCGTCTGGAGCCCCGGCTTCGCCTCGGGCCTGGACCTGAGCCTGGACTGGTGGCGCTACAAGCTCAGCAGCGTGATCATCAGCGACAGCGTCGACCGCATCCTGCGCGACTGCTACGTGCTGGGCGACGCGACGCGCTGTGCCGGCATCACCCGCGCCGCCGACGGCCACATCAGCGACCTGTTCTTCGGCCTGACCAACCTGGGCCAGCTGGAAACCGAGGGCTGGGACATCGGCGTGCGCTACCGTCTGGCCGACACCGCCGTGGGCAGCTTCAACTTCGACTGGCAGACCAGCTACGTCAGCCAATACGACACCGCCGCCCAGAACGCCGCAGGGGAAACCATCATGGTCGGCTCGGTCGGCCAGCCGGGTTACTTCCGGGTCAAGTCCAACCTCAACGTCAACTGGCAGATCGACGACCAGTGGGGCGTGAGCTGGAAGACGCGCTACTACTCGGGCATCGCCGAATCGTGCGTGGCCAACCGGCCCTGCTCGGACCCGGACCGCTATGCCAACGGCGAATCCGATCCGCGCCGCAAGCTGGGGTCCAACACCTTCCACGACCTGCAGCTGAGCTACGAGGCGCCGTGGAACGCGACCATCGCGGTGGGCGTGGAGAATGTCTTCGACCATTACGGGCCGATCCTGTTCTCCGGCAACGGCGTGAGCACGGCATTCCCCTATTACCCCGAGTTCGACATCGGCCGCTTCGGCTACCTGCGCTACACGCAGCGGTTCTGAGCCTCACTCCTCGCTTCGGCAAGGCCACGGGAGCCCGATCGGGCTCCCGTTTTCATTGGGGCGGCACACAGGCCCGCCATGACTTCCGACGGGACGGAAGTTGACTTGTGGCACCTGATCCGGCGCGGCCGCAGGCGCACGATGGCCTCACCTTCCGAACGGATGCCCCACCATGCGCCACCTGATCCCCGCCCTGATCCTGATCGTGCTGGGCACGCTGTTCCTGCTGGACAACCTCGGCTTCCCGGGCTTGGACGTGCGCGAGCTCATCGCCACCTGGTGGCCGCTGCTGCTGATCCTGGGTGGCATCAACCTGCTACTGCGCCGCGCCAGCGGCCAGCAGGCGCGCTGCCGCGACGCTTCCTGACGCCAACAGAGCCAGGCTGCGCGGGAGCGCGGAAGCGTGAGCCTGTTGACGAGTGCGCGCGGGCCGGCGACTTCACTTCGCCGACCAGCCTCGAACCGGCCGAGCGCGGCGCCTCGACTCGTCAAGCATCCACGGAGGGTTCTGGGATGAGAATGAATCGACGGCGCTTCACGCCTCTGTGGGAACCGGCATGGCGGCGATGGGGACTGCCTGGTAAAGCCTCATCGCCGCCATTGGCCAAAAAGGCCACAAGGGCGGCTCCCACCTGTAGAGCGGAGCTCGCTCCGCTGGGGCCTTCCCCACGAACCGAACGAAGCGCAGCGGAGTCCCCAAAAGGGGATTGCCGCAAGCTCCACTCTACAGACGGGCGGCTGCCGGGTTTGAGGAGACAGTTGCTCCCACGCGGTAGGCGCGCACCCGACCGGTGGAGAGCCCGTTGCGGATGGATCGGAATTTGTTCAGAGCCGAAGCCGATTCGCTCAACCCGCGAGGCACCGGTTCGGCTGGCAGTGGCCGCGCCTGGCGAGGCAGGAGCCGAGCGCTCAAAGACGAGGCAGGATGCCCTGATCGAGGGATAAGCGGACGCCGTCCGCCGGACAGTTGCCCTTCCAAAGCAGCAACGCGCACGCCGCGAAATCTCCTGGCCGGAGAAAAACCACAAAAAAAGCCGCACAAGAGGTGCGGCCTTCTTGCCATGCCTTGTCGGAAGCCGGACAACCCTGCCCACCGGCCTCAGGTGCGCGGCAGGGTCACGCCGGTCTGCCCCTGGTACTTGCCGCCGCGGTCGCGATACGAGGTTTCGCACACATCGTCCGCATCGGCCTGGAAGAACAACATCTGCGCCACGCCCTCGTTGGCGTAGATGCGCGCCGGCAGCGGCGTGGTGTTGGAGAACTCCAGCGTCACATGGCCTTCCCATTCCGGCTCGAGCGGCGTGACATTGACGATGATCCCGCAGCGCGCATATGTGCTCTTGCCCAGGCACACCACCAGCGTGTCGCGCGGGATGCGGAAATACTCGACCGTGCGCGCCAGCGCGAAGCTGTTGGGCGGGATGATGCACACGTCCGACTCGATGTCCACGAAGCTGCCGCTGTCGAAGTGCTTCGGGTCGACGATGGTCGAGTTGATGTTGGTGAACACCTTGAACTCGCGCGAGCAGCGCACGTCGTAGCCGTAGCTGGAGGTGCCGTAGCTGACGATGCGATGGCCACCGGCGTCCTGCTTGACCTGGCCCGGCTCGAACGGCTCGATCATGCCGTGCTGCTCGGCCATGCGCTTGATCCAGCGGTCGGACTTGATGCTCATGCGGGGCGTGTTCCTGAAGGGCGGCGTGCGGGAGGCCGCATTGTAGGCCAGCGGCGGGATGCTGTTAGACCAGCGAGGAGGCGATGGACATGCTGGCGCGCGGACGCTGGTCCAGCGCCGCCACCAGCGCCTCGGCCACCTGGCGGTAGGCCTGGGCCACCGGCGAATCCGGCGCCGCTGCCACCACCGGCGTGCCCAGATCGCCCTGCTCGCGGATGCGCACGTCCAGCGGCAGGGAGCCCAGCAGCGGCACGCCATAGTGCGCCGCCATCGCCGCACCGCCCCCCTGGCCGAACAGATGCTCGACGTGGCCGCACTGGCTGCACACGTGCTGGGCCATGTTCTCCACGACACCGAGCACGGCGATCTCGACCTTCTCGAACATCTTCAGCGCCTTGCGCGCGTCCAGCGTGGCGATGTCCTGCGGCGTGGTCACGATCACCGCGCCAGCGACCGGGATCTTCTGCGACAGGGTGAGCTGGATATCGCCCGTCCCCGGCGGCAGGTCGACCAGCAGGTAGTCCAGGTCGCCCCAGAGCGTGTCGTTGAACAGCTGGGTCAGCGCCCCGGTGGCCATCGGCCCACGCCACACCATCGGCGTGTCGGCCTCGATCAGCAACCCGATCGACATCGCCTCCAGGCCGAACGCGCGCATCGGCTCGATCGACTTGTTGTCCGGGCTCTCCGGCCGGCCCGACAGCCCCAGCATCGCCGGCACGCTCGGCCCGTAGATGTCCGCGTCCAGCACGCCCACCTTGGCCCCACCGGCCGCCAGGGCCAGCGCCAGGTTCACCGCCGTAGTCGACTTGCCCACCCCGCCCTTGCCGGAAGCCACGGCGATGACGTTGCGGACGCGGGGATGGGGCTGCAGGCCGCCCTGGGGCCGATGTGCGGGAATGGTCATGTGCCTATTGTCGCCCCCTGGACCATGGGGGCCAAGCCGCACCCTGACCAGGCGGCAGCAAAGCTCGCCCGGTCGGGTGCGAGACGCGAAAAAAGCAAAGGGCCGGTCCTTTCGGACCGGCCCTCCTGTTGCATGGAACCCGATCGAATCGATCAGTAGTCGTAGCGGACCGTGAAACGGAGCGACCGCGGCGTCTGGTAGTTCACATCGTTGAGGTAGTTCGGGCTGATCACGTCGCGCGAAGCTTCCTTGAACTCGTTGTACTCGGTGACCTTGCCGTTGTTGAACACGTTGAACACGTCGATCTTGAACTTCAGCTTGTTGTCCGCCCACGACGGCACATAGGCGGCCGACATGTCCAGCGTCCAGGACCACGGCGTGCGACCGGCGTCGCCGCGCTGGCGCAGTTCGCGCGTGCCATCGTCGTTGAGGCAGTAGAAGCTCGACCCGCTGTAGGCGTTGAGCGTGCCGGCATCGGGCTGGGCGATGCCTTCCAGCGGGATGTAACCCTGGCAGTTGACCGGACGGCCGGACTGCACGATCAGGTTGCCGCCGAACTGCCACTCCGGGGTCAGCGAATACACGCCGAACACCTTCAACGTATGGCGGCGATCGTTGGGCAGGAAGCCGTAGCTGCCGTCCATGAACAGCCTGTGGTCGAAGTCCTGGGTCAGGCCGGGATCGCCCTGCTCCAGCGTCGAGTTGACGTAGCCTTCGATGTTGCCCTTGCTCTTGGCGTAGGTGTAGGAACCCTGCAGGTTGAGCTTCTCGCCGGTGCGCTCGAAGAACAGCTCCAGACCGCTGTACTTGCGCTTGTACTTGGGCAGGCCCAGGTAGGACGCCGGCAGCGTGGCCAGTTCGACTTCGCCGTCGCCGTTGAGATCGACGTTGATGGTCACGTCGTCGCCAGGGTTCAGGAAGTAGCAGCTGGGCACCGAGGTGTAGTCGAAGTCGTCGTAGCCGTTGTCGGCGGCCCAGTCGATCCACGGATTGGTCGTACAGGTGTCGTCCATGCCGGACTTCACCTCGCGATAGGTCAGGCGCGTGCCGACCATCCAGGCATCGGTCAGCTGCACCTGCGCGCCCAGGATGACTTCGTCCTGGTACATCGGGGTCAGGCTGGTCGAGGCGACGGAGGCCGGATTGGGCGCCTCGCGCGACCCGTTGACCTGGGTCGGGCCGATCTGGGCACCCTGGCCGACGGGCCGGCCGTCGGCTTCGTTCCAGCCGTTGACGTAGTACCAGTTGAATTCGGTGTACTCAGAGCCGGTGGCGCGGATGCTCGAATTGCTGGCGACGGGGATGTAGTAACGACCGGCGGTACCGAAGAACTTCAGGCTGGCGTCGCCCACCACGTCCCAGGAGAAGCCCAGACGCGGCGCGATCTTGTAGTCGGACTCGACCCAGGCGATGCCGTCGCCGTTCTTGTTCTCGAACTTCTCGCCACGCACACCCAACTGCACCATGAAGTTATCGGTGATCTGCCAGTTGTCTTCCAGATAGATCGCGCTGTTGACGTTCTCGTAGCTGGCGCTGCTGGTCTCGCGCACACGCGAGCGGGCATAGACCGCGCCACGCGGGACGAGCTGGCCATTGACGGTGCGGCCCGGCTGGCCGGCATAGGCGCCGGTCGCGACGGCGTTGCCTGGCACGGTGTAGTACGCCCAGTTGATGCCGCCGGCATAGGTCTGGCCGCGGTGGCTGGAGTCGTACTTTTCCTGGTCCACGCCGAAGCGCAGCTTGTGATCGCCCAGGATCCACTCCGCGTCCACGCGGTAGGCCTTACGCACGTCTTCGTCCGGTGCCACGTCCGGGTCGGCGATAAAACTGATGGTTCCGGGGTTGCAGCCGATGTAGCGGTCGACGACGCTGGTGGTCAGGCCGAAGCTGTAGGCCCAGGGGCACTCGCTGCCCGGCGGGTTGGCAGGCAGGCGCGAGTCGATCAGGTTGCTGAGGTAGCCATACTGGGCCGACAGGGTGAAGTTGTCGGTGACATAGCCGGTGTACTTCAGGATACCCAGCTTGCCGCCGTTCTCGATCTCGTACTGCTCGATCGGCGCCTCGTGGCGACCGACGTTGTAGCGGTTCTCGCCGTCGGCGGTGAGGTTGTAATCGTAGGTGTGGTACTTGGTCTTGCGCTTGTTGTAGAGCCCGGTGAACTCCAGCAGGTTGTTGTCGGTGATGTACCAGTCCAGCTTCAGGAAGCCCTGCGGGGTGGTATCGCTGGTCTTGCGGCTGTTCAACGAGTAGTAGTCGTCGGTCTGGTTGTCACGCCCTTCGGCCAGGGCGAAGAAGAACAGCCGATCCTTGATGATCGGGCCGCTCGCGTAGGCCGAATAGATCAGGCTGCTCGAGGTGTTGTCGCTGCGATACTGGTAGAGCGGATCGGCGGCATCCGGATCGCGCTCCCAGACGTCCTTGCCCGAGGCCTTGCCCCACTCCGGCTCCCACTCGACGCTGCCGCCGAAGTGCCAGTCGTTGGAGCCGGACTTGGTCACGATGCTCACGATGCCACCCAGCGAGCGGCCGTACTCGGCGCTGTAGCCGCCGGTCTTGACCTGCTGCTGCGCGATGGCCTGGAACGGCATGCGCGCGAAGGACAGCATGTTGCGCATGTTGGTGACGTCGAAGCCGTTGATGTAGTAGCCGTTCTCGGCGACCGAGGAGCCACCGAACGAGGCCAGGTTGCCGAAGCCGGTATCGCCGCGCACGGTGCCCGGAGCGAGCAGCGCGACGGAGGTCACGTCGCTGGACACCGGCAGCGCGGCGATCTGGTCGGCGGTGAAGACCGAGGTCGACTCGACCGAGGACACGTCGATGGGGTTGTAGGCACGCGCGCCGACCACGGTCACCGAGTCCAGCGTGGTGGCGTCGCCACCGAAGGTCACCTGCGAACCGCTACCGACCTTGACCACGACATCGCGCGTCTGGCCATCGGCCGTGATCGCGTAGTTGCCCGGCGGCAGCTGGCTGAAGGTGAAACGGCCCGAGCCGTCGGCGACGATGGAGCGGGTAAAGGCCCGTCTGCGGGCTCTGGATGGTGATGGTGCTGCCCGGCTGACTGCTGCCGAAGATCGAACCCACGGCGCTCTGCGCCTGCACGCCGCCGGCCACGCACATGCCCAGCGCCACGCTGAGCGCGCTGCGCCGGATATTGCTGGACAGCCTTCCACGAACTCCACGAGTTGCCATATCTCTCTCTCAGATAAGTGCGACGCAGGCCGGTGGCGGCCCCGCCAGAAGTAGTCCCCTCCGTCGATGGCGCGCACCGGATGTGTCGATACGTGACAGAGTCGTACACGTTGCGACGTGGCGCCATCAGTGGCTTAACGGAAGGTTGACCCGAGATTAACTCGCGTTTTATTTGTCGCAAGCTGACAAAAATTACAAGTGCGTAAAAGTGCGCTTCTGCGTGATGAACGGGGGTTGCGGACCCGTTGTCCTGCCTACGCACGCGGACGACACGGCCATCAGATGACTTTGTTGTCACACACGACACATCACGACCAAAAGCGACCGGCTTCCCCACCACACGCCGCAGTACGGTATAAGGGCGCAAGACCACATCCCTGGGAGGGGAGCGATGCACAAGACGATCCTGATGTTGTCCCTGGCCGTGCTGGCCGGCGCCGCGTCCAGCGCGATGGCGGCCGACGGGGCGGTGGGACGCTGGAAGACCATCGACGACAAGACCGGCGAAGTGAAATCCATCGTCGAGATCAGCGAGGCGGCCAACGGCAGCCTGACCGGCAAGGTCGTGGAGATCCTCAAGTCGGACAAGGGCCCCAACCCGGTCTGCGACGGCTGCTCGGGCGAGCGCAAGAACAAGCCGATCAAGGGCATGACCATCCTGTGGGACCTCAAGCCCGATGGCGCCAACGAGTGGGCCGGCGGCACCATCCTCGATCCGGCCAACGGCAAGACCTACAAGTCCAAGATGGAGCTCCAGCCGGGCGGCAAGAAGCTGGACGTCTCCGGCTGCATCGCCTTCATCTGCCGCGCGCAGACCTGGCTGCGCGAGTAGCGCCAGTCGCGCCTCCGCCAACACCCGACCAGCCCGGCCTCGCGCCGGGCTTTTCTGTGTTGCTGCTCCGACACGCAGGGAGGTGATCTGTTGAGGACATGCTTGCCGGATCGATGCGCGCACTTCGCCCACCCGCCTCGACCCGGCCGGGAGCGGCCCATCGGCTCGGTCCGCCCACCACGGCGGACTAACCCGCCCCCGTGGGTTCTCCCTGACCCGCTCTCCGCGGCGCTCGGCCTGGTCGAGACTTTGCGACGCACGGATCAGGATTTCTTTCGACCCGAAGCCTCGGCTCCCGGCCGGGCGAGGCTTGGCGATGGAGCGGCGAGGAGTTTCTTCTCAACCCGAAGTCCGTTGACTAAACGCGCGCGGCAGCGGGCCGGCGGGCGGTGGCCGCGACGAGCGAGGCAGGACGCCGAGCGCCCGAATCAGGGCAGGATGCCCTGATTGAGGGACAAGCGGACACCGCCCGCCGGACCGCTGCCCTTCCGAAGCCACGCCCCCCCTGCGTCCGTGGATCGAGATCGCAAGAAGTCCCCTTCCGTAGTCCAAAGCCCAACCGGACGGCCATGCGATAATCGCCGACCCCTCTGGTCCGCCATCGCCATGACCCGCACCGCGCTCGTCTCCAACGCCCTGCCCTACGCCAACGGCCCCCTGCACCTGGGCCACCTGGTGGGCTACATCCAGGCCGACATCTGGGTGCGGGCGCGGCGCATGCGCGGCGACAACGTCTTCTACGTCTGCGCCGACGACACCCATGGCACGCCGATCATGCTGGCGGCCGAGAAGGCCGGGGTCACGCCCGAGGCCTTCATCGCCAACATCCAGGCCAGCCACGAGCGCGACTTCGCCGCCTTCGGCGTGGCCTTCGACCACTACGACTCGACCAACAGCGACGCCAACCGCGCGCTGACGGAAGGCTTCTACACCGCGCTGGAACAGGCCGGCCACATCAGCCGGCGCAACGTCGCCCAGTTCTACGACCCGGCCAAGGGCATGTTCCTGCCGGACCGCTACATCAAGGGCATCTGCCCCAACTGCGGCAGCCCGGACCAGTACGGCGACAACTGCGAGGTCTGCGGCGCCACCTACTCGCCGACCGATCTGAAGGAACCCAAGTCGGTGATCTCCGGCGCCACGCCGGAGCTGCGCGACTCGGAGCATTTCTTCTTCGAGGTCGGCCACTTCGACGGATTCCTGCGCGAGTGGCTGGCCGGCGATGTCGCCCTGCCCGGCGTCAAGGCCAAGCTGCGCGAATGGCTGGATGCCGAAGGCGGCCTGCGCGCGTGGGACATCTCGCGCGATGCGCCCTACTTCGGGTTCCAGATTCCCGGCCAGCCGGGCAAGTACTTCTACGTCTGGCTGGACGCGCCGATCGGCTACCTATCCAGCTTCCAGAACCTGTGCGCGCGCCTGGGTGAGGACTTCGCGCCGCACCTGGCCGCCGGCACCCAAACCGAGCTGCACCACTTCATCGGCAAGGACATCGTCAACTTCCACGGCCTGTTCTGGCCGGCGGTGCTGCACGGTACCGGCCATCGCGCGCCCACGCGCCTGCACGTCAACGGCTACCTGACCGTCGATGGCGCCAAGATGTCCAAGTCGCGCGGCACCTTCATCATGGCCCGCACCTACCTGGACGTCGGCCTGGAGCCGGAGGCGCTGCGCTACTACTTCGCGGCCAAGTCCTCCGGCGGCGTGGACGACCTGGACCTCAACCTGGGCGACTTCGTTGCGCGGGTCAACGCGGACCTGGTCGGCAAGTTCGTCAACCTGGCCAGCCGCTGCGCCGGCTTCATCAACAAGCGCTTCGAGGGCCGGCTGGCCGACGCGCTGCCGGACGCGGCGCAGTACCAGCGCTTCGTCGAGGCGCTGGATCCGGTGCGCGAGGCCTACGAGCGCAACGACCCGGCCGCGGCGATCCGTCAGGTGATGGCGCTGGCCGACGAGGCCAACAAGTACGTCGACGAGACCAAGCCCTGGGTCATCGCCAAGCAGGAGGGCGCCGATGCCCAGCTGCAGTCGGTCTGCACGCAGGGGCTGAACCTGTTCCGCGTTCTGGCCGCCGGCCTCAAGCCGGTGCTGCCGCGCACCGCGGCCGAGGCCGAGGCCTTCCTGTCCGCGCCGGTGCTGGGCTGGGAGGAACTGGCCCAGCCGCTGACCGCGCACGTCATCCAGCCCTACACCCCGCTGTTCACCCGAATCGACCCCAAGCGCATCGACGCCATGACCGACGCCTCGAAGGACACCCTGGCCGCCGCGCCAGCAGCACCCGCCGCGACCAAGCCCGCGCCCGCCAAAACCGAAACGAAGGCGCCCACGACTCCCGAATCCCCACTCCCCAATCCCGGCCTCATCGGCATCGACGACTTCGCCAAGCTCGACCTGCGCATCGGCAAGGTGACCGCCTGCGCGTTCGTCGAGGGCTCGGACAAGCTGCTGCGCTTCGAACTCGATGCCGGCGAACTGGGCACGCGGCAGATCTTCTCCGGTATCCGCGCCAGCTACGGCGAGCCGGACAAGCTGGTCGGCCGCAGCGTGGTGTTCATCGCCAACTTGGCGCCGCGCAAGATGCGCTTCGGCGTGAGCGAGGGGATGATCCTGTCGGCCGGCTTCGACGGCGGCGCGCTGGCGCTGCTGGATGCCGACTCAGGCGCGCAGCCCGGCATGCCGGTGCGCTGACCGCCACACAGCGGCAAGTCCCTTCACATCTCGGCCGGACGCAAACCGCGTACAGTCGGCCGAGCACATCGCGCCCCGCGTCCATGTCCCCAGCGCCTCCGACTCCCGACGCCAGCCCGCGCTCCCGCCGCGCCCTCACCGGGCTGAACTTCTTCGTCGCCGATGTGCAGGACGGGCTCGGCCCGTTCCTGGGCGTCCAGCTGCAGTCGCTCGGTTGGCAGGCCGGGGCCATCGGCCTGGCGATGACCGCCGGCGGCATCGCCGGCCTGCTCGGCACCGTCCCCGCCGGTGCGCTGGTGGACGCGACCCGGCGCAAGCGCGCGGTCGTGGCGCTCGCCTGCCTGCTCACGGTGGCGAGCAGTTGTCTGGTGCTGGCCTCGCACGCCTTCCCGGTGGTGGTCGCCTCGCAGGTGGCCAGCGGCCTGTGCGGGGCGATCATCGGCCCGGCGCTGACCGGGCTGACGCTGGGCCTGGTGCGGCAGGCCGGGTTTGAGCGGCAGATGGCGCGCAACCAGGTGGCGAATCACGCCGGCAACGTCGTGGCGGCCGCCGCGGCCGGCTATCTGGGCTGGAAGTTCGGGCTGGTGGCGGTGTTCGCGCTGCTGGGCGGCTTCGCCCTGCTCGCCACCGCCAGCCTGTGGCGGATCGACCCGCGCCAGATCGACCACCAGGCCGCGCGCGGCAGCGAGCCGAGCAGCGACACGGCGCCGCCCGCGCAGGCGGTGCGCTGGCGTGATCTGCTGCGGCAGCGCCCGCTGCTGTTGCTGGGCATGGCGCTGCTGTTCTTCCACCTGGGCAATGCCGCCATGCTGCCGTTGTACGGCCAGGCCGCGGTGGCCACGCACGCGGCCAATCCGGCGGTGTTCACCGCCGCCACGGTGATCATCGCGCAGCTGGTGATGGTGCTGGCCGCGCTGGCGGCGATGCGGCTGCTGCCGCGCTATGGGCATTGGTGGGTGTTGCTGTTGACCTTCGTCGCCCTGCCGCTGCGTGGACTGGTCGCCGCCGGCACGCTGGGCTCGCTCTGGGGCGTGCTGCCGGTGCAGGCGCTGGACGGCATCGGCGCCGGCCTGCAGAGCGTGGCGGTGCCGGCCACGGTCGCCAGCCTGATGCACGGCACCGGGCGCACCAACGCCGCGCAGGGCCTGGTGATGACGCTGCAGGGCGTGGGCGCCTCGCTCAGCCCGGCGCTGGGCGGCTGGATCGCGCAGCACTGGAGCTATCGCATCGCCTTCCTCGCGCTCGGCAGCGTGGCCGTGCTGTCCCTGGTCCCCTGGCTGCTGCACGGCCGGCGGGCCGCTGTGCGAGACGCGATCGCATGACGCCCTGGCTGGTGTGGGCCACGACCGCGGCGACGGTGGTGTGCGTGGTGACGCGCCCGGGGCGCCTGCCCGAATGGGTCTACGCCGTGGCCGGCGCGCTGGTCGTGGCGCTGTCCGGCGCCCTGCCCTGGGCGGGCGTGGGCCATGCGGTGGGCGAAGGCCTGGACGTGTATCTGTTCCTGGCCGGCATGCTGCTGCTGTCCGAGCTTGCGCGCCGCGAAGGCCTGTTCGACTGGGTCGCACAGCTGGCCGCGCAGCATGCGCGCGGCTCGGGGCGGCGCCTTTTCGCGCTGGTGTTCGCCACCGGCGTGGTGGTGACCACTTTCCTGTCCAACGATGCCACCGCCGTGGTGCTGACCCCGGCGGTGATCGCGGTGGCGCGCAAGGCGCGTGCGCCGATGCTACCGCTGCTGTTCGCCTGCGCCTTCGTCGCCAATGCGGCCAGCTTCGTGTTGCCGATCTCCAACCCGGCCAACCTGGTGATGTTCGGCACGCACATGCCGCCTTTGCCGCAGTGGCTGGCGCGGTTCGGGCTGCCGTCGCTGGCGGCCATCGTGCTGACCTATGCGGTGCTGGCGTGGAGCCAGCGGCGCGCGCTGGCCGGCGCGGTGTCCACCGAAGTGCCGATGACGCCGATCAACGCCCACGCCCGGCTGACGCTGTTCGCCCTGGCCGCGACCGCGTTGGTGCTGATGCTGGCCTCGTGGCAGGACTGGTCGCTGGGCTGGCCGACGGCGGTGATGGCGGCGCTGGCCGTGCTGACCGTCTCGCTGCGCGGACGCAGCGCGCCGTGGCCGGCGCTGGCCGGCGTGAACTGGGGCGTGCTGCCGCTGGTGGCCGGGCTGTTCGTGCTGGTCGAGGCGCTGCGCCAGACCGGCCTGGTCGCGACCCTGGCGGGCCTGCTGCGCGACCAGCTGCAGGCCGGCACGGTCCAGGCCACCTGGGTGGTGGCCGCCGCCACGACGGTGGCGGGCAACGTCGCCAACAATCTGCCGGTGGGGCTGCTGACCAGCGCCACACTGGCCCAGGCCGCGCCGCCGGAAGTGGTGCGCGACGCCGCACTGATCGCGGTGGACCTGGGGCCCAACATCGCCGTGAGCGGTTCGCTGGCGACGCTGCTGTGGCTGTCGATCCTGCGCCGCGAGGGCGAGCAGGTCGGCTTCTTCCAGTTCCTGCGTCTGGGCCTGGTGGTGACCCTGCCCGCGCTGGCCGCGGCGATCGCGCTGCGGCTGGCGCTGGGCTGAAAGCAGCGATCAGGCCATCCGATGCAGCTGGCGCTGTTCGACTTCGACCACACGCTGACCACGCGGGACACCTACGCCGGGTTCCTGCGCCGCATCGCCACGCCCGAGCAGCTGGCGCGGGCGCGCTGGAACGTCGCGCCGTGGCTGCTGGCCTACCGAGCGCGGCTGGTGTCGGCCGGCGCGCTGCGCGCGCGCGTGACCCGGATCGCGTTCGAAGGACGGGCCCATGACGAGGTGCTGGCAGCCGGCGAACACTACGCGCGCGACGTCCTGCCCGGCGTGCTGCGGGCGGACATGTATCAGCGCTTCGACCAGCACCTGGCGCGCGGCCATACCGTGGTCGTGGTCTCCGCCTCGCTCGATGCTTACCTGCGCCCGTGGTGCCAGGTGCAGGGCGTGGCGCTGATCTGCAATGCGCTCGAGCACGTCGATGGCCGCTGCACCGGCCGCTATGCCGGACGCGACGTGGGCCGGCACAAGGTGGCGCGCATCACGGCCGAGTACGATATCGCCAGCTTCGAACGCATCCACGCCTACGGCGACAGCGGCGAAGACAAGCCGATGCTCGCCCTGGCCCACGCACGCTGGTACCGCGGCCGGCTCTGCTCCTGACCGATCCGCACACCCCCGCGCAGCCCGACCGCCACGCATGACCGATCTCTCCCCTTCCCTCGTCGAACGCCTCGACCGCCTGCTGCCGCAGACCCAGTGCGGGCAGTGCGGGTTCGACGGCTGTCGCCCCTACGCGCAGGCGATGGCACACGGCGAGGCCGGGGTCGAGCGCTGTCCGCCCGGCGGCGATGCAGGTGCGCGGGCGCTGGCGCAGGTGCTGGGCGTGCCGGCGCAGCCGTTCGACCGCAGCCGCGGTGCGCATCTGCCGCCGCGCGTGGCGCTGATCGTCGAGGCCGACTGCATCGGCTGCACCAAGTGCATCCAGGCCTGTCCGGTCGATGCCATTGTCGGCGGAGCCAAGTTCATGCACACCGTGCTGGAGGACCTGTGCACCGGCTGCGCGCTGTGCGTGCCGCCGTGTCCGGTGGACTGCATCGTGATGGAGCCGGCGGCTTAAAGCCGCACGCCTAACCCGTCAGGGCTGCCTCAGTGCGCGGCGCACGCGCTGCAGACGCGCTCCACCGCATACCCCTTGGCGCGCAGTTTCTCGACCACGCCGTCGGGCCCGAGCAGGTGCAGCGCGCCGACCACCACCAGCGTGTCGTCTCCGCCCGGCCCCTGCAGACGCGCCTCGAGCTTGGGCAGCCAGGCGTCGTTGCGCGCCACGTTGATGCGCTGGTACAGCGCGGGGTACTCGCGCTTCATGTCCGCGGCCAGTCCGTCGCGCAGCGTCTGCACGTCGCCGGCGCGCCAGGCGGCATGCAGGCGCTGGGCTTCGCGCTCGCCGGTGGCACCGGCATCGTCCAGGGTCTCGGCCAGGTACTGGCGCTGCTCCTCGGCGCTCATGCCATCGAGCATGGCGACCTGATCCTGCCCGCGCTCCAGCCCGCTGACCGGTTTGCCGGCCTGGCGGGCCAACTGGATGAAGTGCAGGTCCAGGCCCAGCTGCGGGTCCAGCCCCTGCGCGGTCATTTCCTGCACGCTGAGGGTGGTCGCCACCAGCCACGGCTCCAGATGCGCGAACAGGTCGATCGGCAGGTTGTGCGCCTGCGCATAGGCCTGCAGCTTCGTCCAGGTCTTGGCATCGATGCGCTGCTGCAGGGTCTGCCCGGCGGGCAGCTGCGCGGCGGCCAGCATCGCCTGACCCAGCGCCGGCGATTGCAGCTCATCGCCGGAGAGTTCCAGCACCACCTGTTCGGCATCGGCGAAGGCCGCATCGACGTCCGGCGAGAGCGGATAGTCCTGCGCGGTGAGCAGGTGGAACGAGCCCAGCAGGTACAGCGTGTGCTCGCCCTTGCTGACCTTCCACAGCAGCGGCACAGGCGGCGTGGCCCAGGCCGGTGCGGCCACGGCCAGCAGCAGCGCGGCCAGCAGGAGGCGGCGCAGCGCCGACATCAGTGCGCGCCGCCGCCGACCGGTCCGGTGTACATCTTCTCGCCGGCATCGACCAGCAGATCCAGCCGGTTCTCCGCAGGCGGCAGCGGACAGGTCGCATAGACGGTGAACACGCAGGGCGGGTTGTAGGCGCGGTTGAAGTCCACCACCACCCGGCCCTGCGCGTCGGGCGCGTCGGTGTCGATGAAGCGGCCGGCCGGGTACGAGCCATGCCCGCTGGTGCGGTCGGCCAGCACCAGGAACAGCCCGCCGTTGTCGCCTTCCATCGCGGTGAGCGCGTAGCGCTTGCCGTCGCGTTCGAACTCCACCTTGCCCGGGCTGGGCGCGGCGATGGTGTTGCCGACCATGTCGGCATAGGTCAGCGTGGCGCCGGCCGGGCCCGGCACGAACCTGCCCTCGATGCGCCAGGCCGGATCGGGCGTCCAGTATTCGAGCTCGGTGAAGCCCACCCGCGCCGGCGCGTTGGCGCTCTTGATGCGCAGGCCGTAGCGCGGGCCACGGTGGATCAGGGTCATCCGGTCGGCGCCGTCGTCGAAGCCGATCACCGTCGCCGGCCCGGACTGGTCGTCGACCAGGCGGATGCGCCCTTTCAGCGGCTGGCCGTCGGCGGTCACCGCCACGCCACGCTCGGGGGTGAAGAACACCTTGTCGCCGTCCACCTGGACCAGGCCCAGCTTGGGCGGACCGACTTCCAGCTTGATGCCGCTGGCCTCGCTGCGGCCGATGTAATGCGCCTTGAGCGTGAGCCAGTGCAGCCCGACCAGGCTGGTCCAGCCGTCGGGCGCCAGCAGCGCCTGACGGCGCTCGGTGCGCCAGATCGCGTTGTCGGCCAGGAAGGTGGTGTCGGAGGTCACCGCCGGACCGGCCTGCGGCGCCGCCGCGCGGTCGCTGCAGGCCGTCAGCAGCGACGCCAGTGCCAGACATCCGAAAAACGCCTCGGTCTTGCCCATCGACTGCCTCAACGCCCGCGCAGGAACCATTTGTCGATCTCGGCCAGATTGAAATGCGCCCAGGTCGGGCGTCCGTGGTTGCACTGCCCCGAGCGCTCGGTGATCTCCATGTCGCGCAGCAGGGCATTCATTTCCGGAATCGTGAGCCTGCGGTTGGCGCGGACCGCGCCGTGGCAGGCCATGGTCGACAGCAGCTCGTCGCGCGCGGCGGCCACGCGCCGGCTCTGGCCATGTTCGCGCAGGTCGGCCAGCACGTCGCGCAGCAGCGCGCCGGGTTCTGCATGGGCCAGCAGGGCCGGCACGCTGCGTACGCTCAGGCTCTGCGGGCCGCTGCGGGTCACATCGAACCCCAGCTCGGTCAGGGTGGCGGCCTCGCGCTCGGCCACGTCGGCCTCGCGCTCGGCCACCGCCAGCGTCATCGGCACCAGCAGCGGCTGGGCGGTCAGGCCGATGCCGTCGTGCGCGGTCTTCAGGCGCTCGTAGCCGATGCGCTCGTGCGCGGCGTGCATGTCCACCACGATCAGGCCGTCGGCGTTCTCGGCCAGGATGTAGATGCCGTGCAGCTGGGCGATGGCATAGCCCAGCGGAGGAATGACGTCCTGCGCATCGTTGGCGGGCAGCGGCATCGCCGGACCCGGCTGCGGGCTGCGGATCGACGGGCTGCTGTACAGCGCCGCATAGGCCCCCGGCGCATCGGCCACGCGCAGCCCCAGCGGCGACTGCTGCGCGCCGGTCCACTGCAGGTGCTGCGGCACCTGCCACGCCGCCAGCGCGGGGGCGCCGTAGGCGGCCTGCGCCATCGGCATCGGCACGGCGGCCATCTCGCCGGCGCCGTCGGCGGCCATGCCCGCGCGCGTGCCGGCCAGCGCCTCCTGCAGGGTGCGGAAGACGAAGTCATGGATCATCCGCGATTCGCGGAAGCGCACCTCGTGCTTGGCCGGATGCACGTTGACGTCCACCCGCGCCGGATCCAGCTCCAGGAACAGCACGTAGGCCGGCTGGCGGCCGTGATACATCACGTCCTGGTAGGCCAGCTTCACCGCATGGGCGATGTTGCGGTCGCGCACGGCGCGGCCGTTGACGTAGAGGTATTGCTGGTCGGCGCTGGCGCGCGAATACGCCGGCTGCGCGATCCAGCCGTGCAGGCGCAGGCCGGCGCCGCTGTGGTCGATGCGCAGCGCGTGCCGGGCGAATTCCTCGCCCAGCGTCTCGTGCAGGCGCAGGCTGGGCTCGAGCTGGCCGCCGCCCTTGTAGCGGCGCGACGGCCGACCGTTGTGCGACACGCGCAGCTCCACGTCCGGGCGTGCCAGCGCCAGCGAACGCAGCCATTCCTCGATGTGACCCAGCTCGGTACGCTCGGCGCGCAGGAACTTGCGCCGCGCCGGCACGTTGTAGAACAGCTCGCGCACTTCGACCGTGGTGCCCTGCGCATGCTGGCGCGGCGTGACCTCGCCCATGCGCCCGCCGTCCACCTGCAGGCAGGCGCCGTGCGCATCGTGCGCGCGACGCGAGCTGAGGCTGAAGCGGCTGACCGAGGCGATCGAGGGCAGCGCCTCGCCGCGGAAACCGAGCGTGGCCACGGTCTCCAGATCGTCCAGCGAGGCGATCTTGCTGGTGGCGTGGCGCGAGACGGCCAGCGGCAGCTCCTCCGGCGCGATGCCGCCGCCATCGTCGCGGATGCGGATCAGGCGGATGCCGCCCTCCTCCAGGTCGATGTCCACCCGCTGCGCACCGGCGTCCAGCGCGTTCTCGACCAGTTCCTTGACGACCGAGGCAGGCCGTTCGACCACCTCGCCGGCGGCGATCTGGTTGATCAGGGTGTCGGGAAGCTGGCGAATGGGCACGGGCGAGGAATGAGCGCGAAAGAAGTGAGGAGTGCGGAAAGGCAGAAGCAAATCCGCGGTCAGTCTAAATCACCGAGCCGCGCTTGCTTTGCCCACGCCTCACTACGCCCCACTCACTCCCGGCTCAAGGCGCCCCGCCGCCCGAACTGCCGCCCGCAGCAGCCTGCGCGCGCGCGGCGAACAGCGTGCCCGGCGGCGGCTCGCGGCTGAAATAGGTCTCCACGCCCTGCAGGATCGCGCCGGCGATTTGGGCCTGGAAGGCCGGATCGGTCAGCTGCTTCTCTTCGGTGTAGTTGGAGATGAAGGCCGTCTCCACCAGCATCGCCGGCATGTCCGAGGTACGCAGCACGGCGAAGTTGGCCTTTTCCAGCGTGGCCTTGTGGGCGTTGCCCACGTCCTTCAGGCCGGCCAGCACGTGGCCGGCGGCGTTCTCGGAGGCCTTCATGTGGCCGCTCTGGGCCAGGTCGATCAAGACCGAGCCCAGCGTGCTGTCCACGGTCTGCAGCTTGACGCCGCCGATCAGGTCCGAGGCGTTTTCCTTGTCGGCCAGCCAGCGCGCACGCTGCGAGGTCGCGCCCTTGAGCGAGAGCACATAGACCGACGAGCCGCTGGCGCTGCGGTTCTCGGCGGCGTCGGCGTGGATGGAAATGAACATGTCCGCATGCGCCGCGCGCGCCTTGACCGCGCGCTGGTTGAGCGGGATGAAGTAGTCGCCGTCGCGGGTCAGGTAGGACTTCAGGCCCGGCGTGGCGTCGATCTGCCTGGCCAGCTGGCGGGCGATGGCCAGGGTGACGTTCTTCTCGTACTTGCCGGTCGGGCCGATGGCGCCGGAGTCCTGGCCGCCGTGGCCGGCATCGATGGCGATCACCAGCGGGCGCATGCCGGCGCGCATGGCCAGCTTGGGCTGCGGCAGCACCGGGGCCGGGGCGTCGGCGACGACGGACTTGGGTTCGACCGGGGCCGGGCGACCGGTGGCGATGGTCACGCCGGGCGCGATGGTCTCCGGCACGTTCGTCGCGGCCGGTGTCGGCACGACGACGCCGGGCACGGGCTGGCCGGCCAGGATCGCCGCCGGCGACAGCGTGCTGGACACCGGCGTGGCGGGCGCCTGCTGCTGCGGCGAAGGCGCCGACGGTGCGGGCGTGGTCACCGGCGCCTGGACGACGGGCGTCGGCGCGGCGGGCATCGGGCGCGTGGCCTGGGCGACCAGCGCCGAGGTCGCCTGCGCGGCAGCAACGCTGGCCGGCACGGCGGCCGCCGCCGCGCTGGGCGGGGGCGCACTGGCGGTCGCCGGGCCGTCGCCGGGCCACTCGATCACCAGCCGCGACAGCGCGCCGGCGCCTTCCATATGCGGATTGACGGCCGTGATCGGCCCGGCCAGGTCGAACACCACGCGAAACGTCCCCGGCACCGGCTGCCCGGTGCGCACGGCGGTGACCACGCCACTGGGCGCGGGCAGCTTGAGGGATTTCAGCGCGGTGGAGGCCGGCAGGTCGACGACCAGGCGGTTGGGATTGGCCAGGGAAATGGTCTTGTAGCTGCCCGCGCCCTGCAGCTGGATCTCGGCGCGGGTGCCGGTCGGGCCGTTGACCAGGTCGATGGCGCGCACTTCGCCGGCATGGGCAGCAGGCATGACGCTGGCCAGAAGCGCGGCGCCCCCCCATGCGATCGCAAATGCGGTCATCCCCTTCGGCATGCGGCGATTCAAGCACTGCCCAAGCGTAAAGGCAACCCCTTTTCCCTTAATAATCCGTGACCTGCCGAAACTTTCTCGCCTCACCCGGCATAAGTCACCCCTAACTGACGATTTCCGCCAGACAGGCCAGCCAGGCCTGCCCGGTCTCGGTCCCCGCCACCAGGCGCGCGTCCCGGCCCTGGCCCGAGATCTCCAGGAAGATCTCAAGGTCCGCGCGCGGCAGCCCGCCGCGGCCCTTTTCCGGCCATTCGATCAGCCACAGCGTGGCCACGGCCTCGTCCAGGCCGAGGAAATCCAGCTCGCTGGCATCGCCCAGCCGATACAGGTCCAGGTGCCAGGCCTCGCCGCCGTCGATGGGGTAACGCTCGATCAGCGTGTAGGTGGGGCTGCGCACCGAACCGGTCACGCCCAGCCCGCGCAGCAGCGCGCGCGCCAGGGTGGACTTGCCGGCGCCCAGGTCGCCATGCAGATGCACGGCCGCCTGCGGCGGGCGGGTGGACGCCAGCGCGCTCCCCAACCGCGCGGTGTCCTCGACCTGCGCCAGGTGCAGCCGCATCAGCCGGCCTCCTGCGGATTGGCCAGCGTCGGCAGGCAGTCGAACAGATCGCTGGCCAGTAGGCCGCGCTGGCCGCGGCGCGCGGCCGCCGCATCGCCGGCCAGCCCGTGCAGCAGCGCACCCGCGCTGGCCGCGGCGAACGCATCCAGCCGTTGCCCGCGCAGCCCGGCGATCACGCCGGTGAGCACATCGCCCATGCCACCGGTGGCCATGCCCGGATTGCCGGTGGTGATCACGCGCGGCAACTGGCCGTCCTGCGCGATCAGCGTGCCCGCGCCCTTGAGCACGACCGTGGCCTGCCAGCGTGCCGCCAGCTCGGCCGCCGCGCCGAACCGGTCGGCCTGGATCTCGGCGGTCGAACGCCCGAGCAGGCGCCCGGCTTCGCCCGGATGCGGGGTCAGGATGGCGTCGCCCAGCGCGCGCGGCTGCTGTGCGATCAGATTGAGCGCGTCGGCGTCGAGCACCAGCGGCTTGCCGGCTTCCAGCGCCAGCCGCAGCAGCGCGCGGCCCCAGTCGCCCTGGCCCAGCCCCGGGCCGATGGCGATGACGTCGGCCGCCTCGAGCAGCGGCTGCAGATCGCTGCCGGATTCCACCGCGTGCACCATCGCCTCCGGACGCCGCGTCAGCAGCGCGCCGACATGCGCCTGGCGCGTGGCCACCGTGACCAGGCCCGCACCGCTGCGCAGCGCGGCCTCGGTGGTCATCATGATCGAGCCGCCGTGGCCCAGATCGCCGCCGATGCACAGCACGCGGCCGTTCTCGCCCTTGTGCGTGTCCAGGCGGCGCGGCCTGAGCCAGCTCGCCAGATGCTCGGCCTGCAGCAGCTGCGCCTTGGGGGCGGTCATGCGCAGCAATTCGTCAGGGACCTCGAGCGGATCGAGCAGCAGTTCGCCGGCATGTTCGAGCCCGGCGCCGGTGTGCAGCCCGTGGTGGCGCACGATGAACTGCAGCGTGCACCGTGCACGCACCGCCGCGCCCGGCGCGGTCCCCTGCCCCGCATCGATGCCGCTGGGCACATCGAGCGCGAACACCGGCGCCGGCTGCGCATTGATCGCCTCGATCAGCGCCTGCGCCTGGCCTTCCGGCGCGCGCGCCAGGCCGATGCCGAACAGCGCATCGACCACCACGTCGGCCGGCGGGAACTGCTCGGGGAACAGGGCCACCTGTCCGCCGGCGGCGATGTAATCGGTGCACGCGCGCTGGGCCAGGTCGGTGCGTGGCGTGTGGTCCTCCAGATGCAGCACCACCACCTGCCGCCGCGCGCGCAGCGCGCACAGGGCCAGCACGTAGCCATCGCCGCCGTTGTTGCCCGGCCCGCACACCACCGTAATGCGCTCGGCCTGGGGCCAGTCACGCTCCAGCACCCGCCACGCGCCCTGCCCCGCCTGCTGCATCAGTGCGAACGCGCCGCCTGCCAGGCGCGCGCTGGCTTGCTGGTCCAGGGCACGCGCCGCGGCGGTGCCGAACAAGGGGAGAAGGGCCGTCATGGCGCGCGATTCTATACTTGCGTCCATGACTGCTTCGTCTGCGACATCGCCCGATCCGCACGCGCTGGCCGCGCGGATCCGTGCGCTGGCGCGCGCGGCCGGTTTCCAGCGCTGCGGCATCGCCGGCATCGAGCTGGGCCAGGACGAAGACCACCTGCGCAGCTGGCTGGCCGAGGGCCTGTACGGCTCGATGGACTGGATGGCGCGGCACGGCCAGCTGCGCGCGCGGCCCGCCGAGCTGATTCCCGGCACCCTGCGCGTGATCTCGGTCGGCCTGGACTACGGGCGCAACGACAGCGACGACGCGTGGACCACGCTGGGCGACGGCACGCGCGCCTATGTGGCGCGCTACGCGCTGGGCCGCGACTACCACAAGCTCATGCGCAACCGCCTGCAGAAACTGGCGCTGAAGCTGCAGGAGGAAGTGGGCGCGTTCGGCCATCGCGTCTTCGTCGACTCGGCGCCGGTGCTCGAGCGCGCGCTGGCGCGCAACGCCGGGCTGGGCTGGATCGGCAAGCACACCTGCCTGATCGACAAGCAGGGCGGCTCGTGGTTCTTCCTCGGCGAGATCTACGTTGACATCCCGCTGCCCATCGACGCACCGGCCAGCGCGCACTGCGGCACCTGCGTGCGCTGTATCGAGGTCTGCCCCACCCAGGCCATCGTCGCCCCGCACCGGCTCGATGCGCGGCGCTGCATCGCCTACCTGACCATCGAGCACGACGGCGCGATTCCGATCGAACTACGCAAGCCGATCGGCAACCGCATCTTCGGCTGCGACGACTGCCAGCTGGTCTGCCCCTGGAACAAGTTCGCCAAGCGCACCGACGAGCCGGACTTCCGCGCGCGCAACGACCTGGATACGGCCACGCTGCCGCAGCTGTTCGCCTGGGACGAGGACGAATTCCTGCGCCGCACCGAGGGCTCGGCGATCCGCCGCAGCGGCCACGAGCGCTGGCTGCGCAACATCGCCGTGGCGTTAGGCAATGCGCCGACCACGCCGGAGATCCTCGCCGCCCTGGCCTCGCGCCGCGACGCGCCTTCCGCGCTGGTGCGCGAGCACGTCGGCTGGGCCTTGGCGCAGCACGGTGCCTGAAGGCGTCGGAAGCCGGTAGAGCGGAGCTCGCTCCGCTGCTCTTCGAACAAGCCGCATTGTGTAGAGCGGAGCTCGCTCCGCTGCTCTTCGGACAGCGCACATGTAAAGCCTCAGCGGAGCAAGCTCCGCTCTACATATGCGCAAAAACCCACCTTAGCTTTTCAGCGCGTGCGGATCTGCTCCAGCAGCGCCTGGGTGACCGGATCGTCGGCCTGGGCCTGTCCCTTGAGCGCCGGCAGCAGGCCGTTGGCCAGCTGCTTGCCCAGCTCCACGCCGAACTGGTCGAAGGCGTTGATGCCCCAGGCCAGCGACTGCGCGTACACGCTGTGCTCGTACATGGCGATCAGCGCGCCCAGCGACTGCGGGGTGAGCGCGTCGAGCAGGATCATCGTGCTCGGCCGCCCGCCGGCGTAGCTGCGGTGCGGGTCGTCGCTGGACTGGCCGTTGGCCAGCGCCTCGGACTGCGCCAGCAGGTTGGACAGCAGCGCGATGTGGTTCTCGGCGTAGGGATCGTCGTTGTGGATGGTGCCGACGAAATCCAGCGGCACGATCTGCGTGCCCTGGTGCAGCGCCTGGAAGAAGCTGTGCTGCACATCGGTGCCCGCCCCGCCCCACCACACCGGCACGGTCTCGCAGTCCACCGGCGTGCCGTCGATGCGCACCGACTTGCCCAGGCTCTCCATCACCAGCTGCTGCAGATAGTTGGGCAGCAGCGCCAGGCGCTGGTCGTAGGTCATCACGCCGTGCGCGGCGTGGCCGAGCACGTTGCGGTTCCAGATGGCGGTCAGCGCGTGGCGGATGGCCAGGTTGGACTCGGCCGGGGTCTCCAGCACGTGCTGGTCCATCAGCGCGGCGCCGTCGAGCAGCGCGCAGAAGTTGTCGAAGCCGATCGCCAGGGCGATCGGGAAGCCCACCGCCGACCACAGCGAGTAACGCCCGCCCACCCAGTCCCACATCGGCAGCACGCGCGCATCGGGGATGTCGAAGGTCTTGGCGGCGCGCTCGGGATTGGCGCTGACCGCGTACAGGCGCTCGCTGCCGCCCAGCCAGTCGGCCAGGATCTTGCCGTTGAGCAGCGTCTCCTGGGTGCCGAAGGTCTTGGAGATCAGGATCGCGGCGGTGGTGGCCGGGTTCAGGCCGGCCAGCACGCGCTGCGCCGCGGCGCCGTCGACGTTGGACAGGAAGTGCACGCGCAGCTTGGGCTGCAGCGGGCGCAGCGCATCGGAGACGTGGCGCGGCCCCAGGTCCGACCCGCCGATGCCGACGCTGACGATGTCGGTGACCTCGCTGGCCTCCAGCTCGGCCACCAGCTTGCCCATGCGCTCGCGCACGCCGGCCGCCTCGGCATAGGCGTCCTGGGCGACCTTGGCGTCGGTCAGGTTGCTGCGCAGCGCGGTGTGCAGGGCAGAGCGGCCTTCGGTCGGGTTGACGATCTCGCCGCGGAACAGGCGCTGGTAGGCCGCCTTGAGATCGAGGTCCGAGGCCAGCGCATGCAGCGCGTCCAGCGCCTGGCGGTCATAGCTCTGGCGGGCGAAGCTGGCGTACACCTGCCCCACCCGCAGCGCCAGCTCCGACGCGCGGGCAGGATCCTGTTCCAGCAAGGCCGGCGCGCGGGTGCCGCGCAGGCGGTTGGCGTGGGACTGCAACGCGTCGAAGTTCGTCATCAGGCGGCCTGCTTGGGAATCGATTGGTTGGTGTGGGTGATGCGGTTCTGCCCGTCCACGTAGATCAGCGTGGGCTTGAACGCGTCGGCCTCGGCCTCGGACATGCTCGCAAAGGCGGCGATGATGATGATGTCGCCCACCTGCACATGGCGCGCGGCGCCGCCATTGAGCGAGATGATGCCGCTGCCTTCGTCGGCGCGCAGGGCGTAGGTACTGAAACGCGCACCGTTGGTGACGTCCCAGATGTGCACCTGCTCGAACTCGCGGATGCCGCTGGCGTCGAGCAGGTCGCCGTCGATGGCGATCGAGCCTTCGTAGTTCAGCTCGGAATGGGTGACGGTGGCGCGGTGGATCTTGGTCTTGAGCAGGCTCAGGTGCATCGGCGTAGGACAGCGACAGGAAAGCAGGCCGGCGAGTCTAGCAGCGCACGGCGTGTCCGATCGGCCAACCTGCGCGACTTTCAGAATTCCAGGTTGTCGATCAGCCGGGTGGTGCCCAGGCGGGCGGCGATCAGCGCCACCTTGGGGCCCGTCTCGCCGTCGACCGGCTCGGACAGGTCCGGGCGGCGCACCACGGTGTAGTCCACCACGTAGCCGACCTGCGCCAGGCGCGTCGCGGCGGCCTGTTCGACCTGGGCGCGCGGGGCGCCGGCGGTCAGGTCGTCGCGCATCTGCAGCAGGGTGCGGCGGATCTCGGCCGCGACGGGGCGCTGCTCGTCGGAGAGGTACTGGTTGCGCGAGCTCATCGCCAGGCCGTCGGCCTCGCGCACGATGCTGCCGCCCAGGATCTCCACCGGGAAGGCCAGGTCGGTGACCATCTGCCGGATCACCGCCAGCTGCTGGTAGTCCTTCTTGCCGAAGGCGGCCAGGTCCGGGGTGACCTGGTTGAACAGGCGGCTGACCACCGTGCACACACCGTCGAAGTGGCCGGGCCGGCACTCGCCTTCCAGCACCCCGCTGACGCCGGGCACGTGGACCTTGGCGGCCAGTTCGATGCCGAACGGATACATCGACTCGACCGTGGGCAGCCACAGCACGTCGCAGCCGGCGCCTTCCAGCCCGGTGGTATCCGCATCGGGCGTACGCGGATAGCGCGTGTAGTCCTCGTTGGGACCGAACTGGGTCGGGTTGACGAACACGCTGGACACCACGCGGTCGGCGTACTGGCGCGCCAGCATCACCAGCGAATAGTGCCCGGCGTGCAGGTTGCCCATGGTCGGCACGAAGCCCACCTTCAGGCCCTGGCGCTTCCAGCCGGCCACGCGTGCGCGCAGTGCGTCGAGTTCAGTGATGGTTTCGATCATGTGCGCCCTACCCGCGCGTCGGAGTCGATGGGGTCGGACGTGCGTCAGTACGCATGGGCGGCATCGGGAAACTGGCCTTCGCGCACGGCGTCGGCATAGGCGCGCACCGCGCCGGCGATCGAGCCGCCCTGCTCCAGGAAATCCTTGACGAACTTCGGCCGGCGGTGGCCCATCTCCAGGCCCAGCAGGTCGTGCAGCACCAGCACCTGGCCGTCGCACTGCGCGCCGGCGCCGATGCCGATGGTCGGGATGTCCACCGCCGCGGTGATGCGCGCGGCCAGCGTGGAGGGTACGCATTCGAGCACCAGCAGGCTGGCGCCGGCCTCGGCCACCGCGATCGCGTCGGCCAGCAGCTTCTCGGCCGCGGCGTCCTCGCGCCCCTGCACCTTGTAGCCGCCGAAAGACAGCACCGACTGCGGCGTCAGCCCCAGGTGCGAGCACACCGGGATATCACGCTCGCTCAGGAAGGCGATGACCTCCAGCTTGTGGCCGGCGCCTTCCAGCTTGACCATCTCCGCGCCGGCCTGCAGCAGGCGCGTCGCCGCCTCGAGCGCGCGCTCAGGCGTGGCGTCGGACTGGAAGGACAGGTCGGACACCAGCAGCGCGCGCTGCAGCCCGCGGGCGACGATGCGCGTGTGGTAGACCATGTCCTCCACGGTCACCGGCAGGGTCGAGTCATGCCCCTGCACCACCATGCCCAGCGAGTCGCCGATCAGCACCAGGTCCACGCCCGCCGCGTCGAGCGTGCGGGCGAAACCGTAGTCGTAGCAGGTCAGCATCACCAGCTTCTGCCCGGCCTGCTTGGCCTGGCGCAGGGCGGGAACGGTCCAGGGCTTGCTGTCGGCGTGCGTACTCATAGCCGATCATTATCCACTCATAACGCGGCGATAGCGCCACGGTCGATGCGGAAAGCTGCTTCCCGCACGCTGCCGTGGCCGGCGATGCGCAGCTCCGGGGCCACATCGGCCAGCGGCACCAGGGCGAAGGCGCGCTCGTGCAGGCGCGGATGCGGCACCTGCAGACCAGGCACATCGATCACCGCCTCGCCATAGAGCAGCAGATCCAGGTCCAGCGTGCGCGGACCCCAGCGCTGTTCGCGGCTGCGGTCGCGGCCGAAGCCGCGCTCGATCTCCAGCAGCGCCGCCAGCAGGGCCGGCGCCGACATCGTGGTGGTCACGCGCGCGGCGGCGTTGACGAAGTCCGGCTGGTCTTCCACGCCCCAGGCCGGCGTCACGTACAGCGGCGAGGCCGCCACCAGCGCGGTGTCGGGCAGCGCGTCGATCGCCGCGAAGGCCGCGCGCAGCGTGCCCGCCGCATCGCCCAGGTTGGCACCCAGGCCGATGCAGGCGGTGACCGGGGCGGTCATTCCCCGCTGGCGCCGGCCGCGCCGCTGCGCCGACGCCGGCGGCGGCGACGCTTGGACGGCGGCGCGTCCTCGTCGGTATAGCTGTCGATGGCCGGCTCCAGGCCCAGGCTGGCCGACAGTTCCTCGTTGGACTGGGTCTGGGCCTGGGTCCAGAAGGCGACATCGGCGGCGTGCTCGGGCGAGGCCGACTGGCGCAGCACCAGGAAGTCGAACGCCGCGCGGAAGCGCGGATGGCTCAGCAGGCGCACCACGCGCTTGCGCTGGCGCTGGGAGAAGCGCGACTGCAGCAGCCAGATCTCCTGCATCGGCAGGGAGAAGCGACGCGGCAGCGCGATGGTGGTCAGCTGGTGCAGGGTGACCCGGTCGGCGGCGCGGCGCGCGGCCTCTTCCGGATGCGTGCCCTGCGCCTGCAGGCCGATCAGCGCGCGGCAGTAGGCCGGCCACAGCAGCAGGGCGAACAGGAAGGCCGGCGAGACCGGCTCATCGGCCGCCACGCGCGCATCGGTGCCGGCCAGGCCTTCGAGCACCATGGCGCGCAGCGCGCCGCTGCGGTTGGACTTCAGCGCCGCCGCGCTCTCGGGCAGCAGCACGGTCAAAAGGCCGGTGCGCTCCAGGCCCTCGAAGCTGGCCACGGCATGGCCGGACAGGAACAGCTTGAGCACTTCCTCGAACAGCCGCGCCGGCGCGGCCTCGGCCAGCAGCGGGGCCAGCTCGGGGATCGGCGCGGCGGTCGGCCCGTCGATGGTGAAGCCCAGCTTGGCCGCCAGGCGCACCGCGCGCAGCATGCGCACCGGATCCTCGCGATAGCGCTGCTCGGGATCGCCGATCAGCCTCAGCCGGCGCGCCTGCACGTCCTCGAAGCCGCCGCAGTAGTCGCGCACCGAGAAGTCCTCGATGGCGTAGTACAGCGCGTTGGCGGTGAAGTCGCGGCGGACCGCGTCGTCCTCGATGGTGCCGTAGACGTTGTCGCGCAGCAGGCGGCCGTCCTCGTGCAGCTCGCGGTCGCCGCTGCCGTCGTCGCTGTTGGCGCGGAAGGTGGCGACCTCGATGATCTCGCGGCCGAAGACCACGTGCGCCAGCCGGAAGCGGCGGCCGATCAGGCGGCAGTTGCGGAACTGCTGCTTGACCTGCTCGGGCGTGGCGTCGGTGGCCACGTCGAAGTCCTTCGGGTGATGGCCGACCAGCAGGTCGCGCACGGCGCCGCCGACCAGATAGGCCGAAAAACCCGCATCACGCAGGCGGTAGAGCACGCGCAAAGCGTTGGGGCTGATGTCCCGGCGCGAGATGGTGTGTGCTTCGCGCGGGATGACGGTGGGCTGAAGTTCGGAGGTGATGATTGCGGCGTCCGTTGATGTGGCGGCTGACCCGATTGCCGGGAGCCCAAGCTGCGAATATACTAACCAGCTCAAGCCGTCACGGCCAAAACGCTCCCTTCGTCTAGTGGTTAGGACGTGGCCCTCTCAAGGCTAAAACAGGGGTTCGAGTCCCCTAGGGAGCGCCACCGTGGCAATGCGAGACCCGATCAGACCCGGCCGATGCCGGGTCTTTTCGTTTGTGCCGCCCGGGCGCGCAGGCGGGGATGGAAGCGCATTCCTATAGAATGCGCAGCCTTCCTCGCACGTCATACCGGAAACGCCCATGCCCTTCGTCGTCACCGAGAACTGCATCAAGTGCAAGTACACCGACTGCGTGGAGGTGTGCCCGGTGGACTGTTTCCATGAAGGCCCCAACTTCCTGGTGATCGACCCGGACGAGTGCATCGACTGCACGCTGTGCGAGCCGGAGTGCCCGATCAACGCCATCTACCCCGAGGACGACGTGCCGGCCGGGCAGGAAGGCTTCGTAGCGCTCAACGCCGAGCTGGCCAAGGCCTGGCCGGTGATCACCGTGCGCAAGGAACCGCTGCCCGACGCGGGCGACTGGGAAGGGAAGCCGGACAAGCTGCCGCTGCTGCAGCGCTGAGCCCACCGCGCGGCCGTCCAGGCCCGGCGCGACCCCAGCCAACAAAAAAGGCGCCGCAAGGCGCCTTTTTCGTGGACTGCGCGGACCCGATGGATCAGGTGCCGCCCAGCTTGTTCTTCAGCTCGGCCATCAGGCGCGTGGCCTCCGGGCCATTGGCCGGCAGGCCGCGCGGATCCACCGCCGAGACGTAGACGCCCGAGCTGGTCTCGGCCACGCGCACCAGGAAGCTGGCGCCCTGGTAGGTCACATCGAAGCTGCCCAGCAGCTGCGCACGGCTGGCGATGGTCAGGCCATCGACCGTGCCCAGCGCGTCGCCGACCTTGGCGAACACCTCGTCGCGCTTGCCGGGGACGTTGAAGCCGGAGGTGTTGCTGGCCGCCGGGGCGGCCTGCTGGCCACGGCCCTCGGCGCTGCCGCTGGCCACGGTCGGCACCTGCATGGCGCCGGCGGTGTTGGGCAGGTTGAGGTCCGGCGGGACCTCCAGCGGGCGGGCCTGCTCGCTCAGCGCGTAGTCGCCCTTGGGCCCCTTGTGGAACCACTTGCAGCCGGACAGGCCGACGATCGACATCGCCAGCACCACCGGCACGACCACACGCGAAAGACGGGAAACACGCATTGAATGACTCTCCGTTGTTGATTCAGGCCGCGAGCGGTTCGCGGCTGGATTGTTCTTCGAGCACGGCCCGCCGTGCGGCCAGACGATCGGCCAACCCGGTATGGGCGGCCGACAGCGGCAGCAGCGGCAGGCGCAGGCCCTGGCCGATGCCGGCGCGCTGCAGCAGCGCCTTGACCGGGATCGGATTGGACTCGATGCCGAAGAAGGCATGGAATTCTGCCAGTTGCGCGTCCCAGGCGTCGGCCCGGGCGGCGTCGCCGGCGCGCGCCAGATCGCACAGGCGGCGATAGGCGCCGGGCAGCGCGTTGGCGCCGACCGAGATCAGCCCGTCCGCGCCGGCCAGCAGCGCCCGGCAGGCGCTGGCGTCGTCGCCGCCGAGGACGGCGAACGCCTCGGTGCGCAGCGCCAGCAGCGCCTGCATGCGCGCCGGGTCGGCCACCGCCTCCTTGATGCCGACGATGCCAGGATGAGCGGCCAGCTCGGCCACGGTCTCGGGCAACAGGTCGCAGCCGGTGCGGCCGGGAACGTTGTAGAGCACCACCGGCAGCCCGCCCTGCTCGGCCACCGCGCGGTAATGGGCGACCAGACCGGCCTGGGTGGGGCGCACGTACGGTGGGGTCACCACCAGCGCGGCGTGCGCGCCGGCCGCGGCCGCCAGGCGGGTCTGGGCGATGGTCCTGGCGGTGCTGGACTGGCCGGTGCCGGCCAGGACCGGGACCTGATCGCCGATCTGCTCGACCGCCGCGCGGATCAACTGGGCGTATTCATCTTCCGACAGCGTGGCCGCCTCGCCGGTCGAGCCCGCCACCACCACGCCCTGCACGCCGCCGCGCAGCTGCTGGGAAAGCAGCGCGCGCCAGGCATCCAGATCGAGGTCGCCGACGCCGGAAAACGGCGTGGCCAGGGCGGTGATACAACCGGAAAGGAACAAGCGCTTCGCCTGTAGGGAGTGATACGCACGGAACGCCGCGCACGGGCAGCGATGTTACTTGCGGCGCGAAAGGACGGGCAAGTATGCTGGCCGCGCTTCACCGGCCCCCTCCCGGGCGCCATTCAGACTCGTTGCAATGCCGGAAGCCCCTTTGACTGACACCACGCCCCGGCCTTCGCCGAACGAAAACCACCTCCTGATCAACGCCTACACGACGCATCCGGAGTCGCCCCTGCTGGGCGTGACGCGTCGGATCGCCGATTCGGGCTGCAACCTGGTCGATGCGCGGCTGTCCACGGTCGGGCGGGACGTGTCGGTGACGGCGCTGGCCACCGGTTCCTGGGACGCGGTGGCCAAGCTGGAGGCCATGCTGACCCGCCTCGAGCGCGAGGAAGGCCTCAAGCTGATCTGGTACCGCACCGCCGCCAAGGTCGTGCAGTCCAACCTGCTGCCCTACATCGTCGAGGTGGTGGCCGCCGACAAGCCGGGCATCCTGTTCCAGCTGGCCGATTTCTTCGACCGCCAGGGCATCACCATCGAGAACCTGCAGTCCACGCGCTACCGCGCGATGCAGACCGGTGCGGAGATGTTCTCGGCGCAGGTCACCATCGGCGTGCCGGCCAACATGCACATCGCCGCGCTGCGCGACGATTTCCTCGAATTCTGCGACCATCTGAACCTGGACGCGATCATGGACCCGATGAAGTTCTGACGATGGCACCTGCCGCCCAGGCCCTGTCCAAGTCCACCCTGAAACTGCCGCTCGCCCTGTCCGGCGGCACCTCCACCACGCTTGCCGATTTCGCCGGCCACTGGCTGGTGCTGTACTTCTATCCGAAGGACAGCACGCCGGGCTGCACCACCGAGGGGCTGGAGTTCAACGCGCTGCTGCCGCAGTTCCGGCAGCTGGACGCCACGGTGCTGGGCGTCTCGCGCGATTCGGTCAAGTCGCACGACAACTTCTGCGCCAAGCAGGGATTCGACTTCCCGCTGGTCAGCGATGCCGACGAGGCGCTGTGCAAGGCCTTCGACGTGATCCGCGAGAAGAACATGTACGGCCGCCAGGTGCTGGGGATCGAACGCAGCACCTTTCTGATCTCGCCCGACGCGCGCATCGTGCAGGCGTGGCGCAAGGTCAAGGTCGCCGGCCACGCCCAGGCCGTGCTCGACGCGCTCAAGGCCGCCCGATCCCAGTGACCCCCGTTGTTTTCCTTTACCCCCACCACCCCGCCCCGCGGGCCGTGGTGGCCTGCTGCTGTCCGTCCAACAGGAACCGCCGATGACCCGAAGCAAGCGCATCTACGTGCTGGACACCAACGTCTTGATGCACGACCCGACCGCGCTGTTCAAGTTCGAGGAACACGATGTGTTCCTGCCCATGCAGGTGATCGAGGAACTGGACAATGCCAAGAAGGGCATGTCCGAAGTCAGCCGCAACGCGCGCCAGGTCAGCCGTTTCCTCAACGAGCTCATCGTCGGCGCCGACGCCCAGCAGATCCAGCTGGGCATCACGCTGGTCCATCCGCAGGGCCTGAGCCTGCGCCAGCCCTCGCAGATCGGCCAGCTGCACTTCCAGCTCAAGCCGGTCGATCCGGGCCGCACCTTCGGCACCATCGCGCCGGACAACAAGATCCTGGCCGCGGTGCTGCAGCTGCGCGAGGAGCATCCCGGCACGCCGGTGATCCTGGTGTCCAAGGACATCAACCTGCGCATCAAGGCCTCGATCAGCGGCCTGGTGGCCGAGGACTACGAGAACGACCGCGCGCTGGACGACTTCAGCCTGCTCTACACCGGCGCCACGCAGCTGCCGGAGGACTTCTGGCATCGCCACCAGGGCGACCTGAAGTCCTGGAGCGACAAGGGCGGGCGCACCAGCTACGAGGTGACCATGGCCGACGAGGAGGACTGGTTCCCCAACCAGTACCTCTACCTGCCGGGCGAGGACGAAGTCGAACTGCGCGTGGTCAAGGTCAACCCGGACGGCAAGGCCACGCTGACGCTGGTCGACGACTTCCGCGGCGGCCAGCACGCGGTATGGGGCATCAGCGCGCGCAACCGCGAGCAGAACTTCGCGCTCAATGCACTGATGGACCCGGAGATCGATTTCGTCAGCCTGCTCGGCACCGCCGGCACCGGCAAGACGCTGCTGGCGCTGGCCGCGGGCCTGGCCCAGACCATGGACCAGCAGCGCTACCGGGAGATCATCATGACCCGCGCCACGGTCAGCGTGGGCGAGGACATCGGCTTCCTGCCCGGCACCGAGGAGGAAAAGATGACGCCGTGGATGGGCGCGCTGACCGACAACCTGGAAGTGCTCACGCATAACCAGGAAGGCGGCGCCTGGGGCCGACAGGCGACCAACGACCTGCTCGCCAGCCGCATCAAGATCCGCTCGATGAACTTCATGCGCGGCCGCACCTTCCTCAGCCGCTACCTGATCATCGACGAGGCGCAGAACCTCACGCCCAAGCAGATGAAGACGCTGATCACCCGCGCAGGTCCGGGCACCAAGATCGTCTGCCTGGGCAACGTCGAGCAGATCGACACCCCGTACCTGACCGAGACCACCTCCGGCCTGACCTACGCGGTGGACCGCTTCAAGGGCTGGGCGCACAGCGCGCACATCACCCTGCGTCGCGGCGAGCGCTCGCGCCTGGCCGACTTCGCCTCGGAAGTGCTGTGACGCCAGCGGGCGGCGCGCGTCGGCCTGGGCCACGGCGCATGCGATGGGATGCGCGGAGCCATGGCTGAGGCGCACGAGGGCCTGTCGCTGCAGGCCGGCGACGGCCATCGCTGGACGCTGCTGCGCCGGGTCCCGGCCCAGCCGCTGGCCAGCCTGCTGTGGCTGCCGGCGCTGGGCGTGGCGGCACGCCACTATGTGCCGCTGGCCGAGGCCCTGGCCGAACGCGGCATCGCCGTGTTCCTGCATGAGGCGCGCGGCCATGGCAGCAGCAGCTGGCGTGCCTCGCGCGAGGTGGACTGGGGCTATCGCCAGCTGCTGACGCTCGATCTCCCCGTCAGCGCGCAGGCGATGCGCGAGGCCCTGCCTGGCCTGCCGTGCGTGATCGGCGGCCACAGCCTGGGCGGACAACTGGCCGGCTGCCACGCCGCACTGACCGACACGCCCTTCGACGCGCTGTGGCTGGTCGCCAGCGGCACGCCGTACTGGCGCACCTTCCCGCTGCCGCGCGGGCCGCTGCTGCCGCTGGCGTACCGCTTCCTGCCCTGGCTTGCGCGCCGTCGCGGCGCCCTGCCCGGCCATCGCATCGGCTTCGGCGGCAACGAGGCGCGCGGCCTGATCGAGGACTGGAGCCGTGTGGGCCTGGGCGGGCGCTACGCCGGTCAAGGCATGGACGTGGACATCGACGCCGCCATGGCCGCATGCACGATCCCCATGACCGGACTGCTGTTCGCACAGGACTGGCTGGGGCCGCCGGCCTCGCTGCGCGCACTGATGGAGAAGTTCGCGCACGCCAGTCCACGCAGCGTGGCCGTGCTGGACCGTCAGGCGCTTGGGACCACGCCCGATCACTTCGCCTGGATGCGCAAGCCGGACCCGGTCGCGCAGCGGCTGGCGGCTTCGCTCGACTGAGCTGCGTCCGTCGCGCCGATGGCGGCGCGGTGCGATGCTATGCGTCGGGCCCCTTCCAACGACACGCGCATGTCCCTCACGCTTTCCCCGGCACCGAAGATCGCCATCATCGGCCTGGGCTATGTCGGCCTGCCGCTGGCGGTGGCCTTCGGCAGGCAGACCGCCACGATCGGCTACGACCTGGATGCCACGCGCGTGGCCGAACTGCAGGCGGACCACGACCGCACGCTGGAGACCTCGAGCGAGGCGCTGCGCGCCGCTACCGGCCTGCGCTGCAGCGACGATGCGGCCGACCTGGCCGGCTGCGAGGTCTTCATCGTCACCGTGCCCACGCCGGTCGATGCCTACAAGCGCCCGGACCTGAGCGCGCTGGAGGCGGCCAGCCGCACCGTGGGGCGCGCGATCCGCCGCGGAGGCCTGGCGATCTTCGAATCCACCGTCTACCCCGGCGCGACCGAAGAGATCTGCGTGCCGATCATCGAGGCCGAATCGGGCCTGGTGTTCAACCGCGACTTCCATGCCGGCTACAGCCCCGAGCGCATCAACCCGGGCGACCGCGCCCATCGGCTGGAGACCATCGTCAAGGTGACCTCCGGCTCGACCCCGGAGGCGGCCGCGCGCGTGGACGCGCTCTACCGCGCGATCGTGCCGGCCGGCACGCACTGCGCGCCGAGCATCCGCGTGGCCGAGGCGGCCAAGGTGATCGAGAACACCCAGCGCGACGTCAACATCGCCCTGGTCAACGAACTGGCCCTGCTGTTCCATCGCTTGGGGATCGATACCGGCGACGTGCTGGCCGCGGCCGGCACCAAGTGGAACTTCCTCGGCTTCAAGCCCGGCCTGGTCGGCGGCCACTGCATCGGCGTGGACCCGTACTACCTCACCCACAAGGCGCAGCAGGTCGGCCATCACCCGGAGGTGATCCTGGCCGGACGCCGCATCAACGACGGCATGGGCGCGCACGTGGCCCAGCGCACGATCAAGCTGATGGCCCAGCGCGGCCTGGCCGTGGCCGGCGCGCGCGTGCTGGTGCTGGGCTTGGCGTTCAAGCAGGACTGCCCGGACCTGCGCAACACGCGCGTGGTGGACATCGTGGCCGAGCTGGGCCAGTTCGGCATCGCGCCGGACATCCACGATCCCTGGGTCGATGCGCAGCAGGCGCGCCACGAATACGGCCTGACCCTGCTGGACGCGCCCGCAGCGGCGCACTACGACGCGGTGATCCTGGCCGTGGCGCACCGCGAGTTCATCGCCCTGGGCGCCGCCGGCATCCGCGCGCTGCTGCGCCAGGACGGCGTGCTGTTCGACGTGCAGCGCGTGCTGGACCGCAGCCTGGTCGATGCGCGCCTGTGACGCTTCCCATGATTTCGAAGACGAGATCCACACCATGAAGACCCTGGTCACCGGCGCGGCCGGTTTCATCGGCGCGCGCCTGAGCGAGCGCCTGCTGGCGCGCGGCGACAGCGTGCTGGGCTACGACAACCTCAACGACTACTACGACCCCACCCTCAAGCAGGCGCGCCTGGCGCGCCTGACCGGGCAGCCGGGTTTCCAGTTTGTCCATGGCGCGCTGGAAGATAGGCCGGCGCTGGAGGCGGCGTTCGACGCGTTCAAGCCCGAGCGGGTGGTCAACCTCGCCGCGCAGGCCGGCGTGCGCTATTCGCTGGTCAATCCGCACGCCTATGTGGAAAGCAATCTGGTCGGCTTCATGAACATCCTGGAGGCCTGCCGCCACCGCGAGGTCGGGCACCTGGTCTACGCCTCGTCCAGTTCGGTCTATGGCGGCAACCGCAAGCTGCCCTTCGCCGTGGAGGACAGCGTCGATCATCCCTTGAGCCTGTACGCGGCCAGCAAGAAGGCCAACGAGCTGATGGCGCACACCTACAGCCATCTGTATCGCCTGCCGACCACGGGTCTGCGCTTCTTCACCGTCTACGGCCCCTGGGGTCGGCCGGACATGGCGCTGTTCCAGTTCACCCGGCGCATCCTGGCCGGTGAGCCGATCGAGCTGTTCAACAACGGCCAGCACACGCGCGACTTCACCTACATCGACGACATCGTCGAAGGCGTGATCCGCACGCTCGATCATGTTCCCGGGCCCGATCCGCACTACGACCCGCTGCAGCCCAACCCCGCCACCTCGGATGCGCCGTACCGGGTCTACAACATCGGCAACAGCGCGCCGGTGCAGCTGCTGGACTACATCGACACCCTGGAGCGCGCGCTCGGCGTCAAGGCCGTGCGCAAGCTGCTGCCGCTGCAGCCTGGCGATGTGCCCGATACCTTCGCCGACGTCAGCGCCCTGCAGCGCGACGTGGGCTACGCGCCGTCCACGACCATCCAGACCGGCATTGCCGCGTTCGTGGCGTGGTACCGGGCGTATTACGGGGTCTAAAGCGCGGCGGATCGCGCGCACCGACTGCATGCAGCCCGCCTGGCGACGGCGCCGCGTCAGCATCGGCGGCGGCACGCTACAAAAGTTGAGAAAAGGTGTTGACGCGATGGCCCGAAACCCGAATAATCTCGCTCCTTCGCAGCGCGCCCGTAGCTCAGCTGGATAGAGTACCTGGCTACGAACCAGGCGGTCGGGAGTTCGAATCTCTCCGGGCGCGCCACTACAAAGACAAGAAAGCCAGTGGACTCCACTGGCTTTTTTGTTGCCTGTTTTCCGCCGATCCATGGCGCGGTTCCGGGGCGCCCCGGCTTCTCTTCGGCACTTCTGAGCCGATGTCACGGCACAACGCGCGGACCGTCTGTGCGCGTCGGTGCGATAGTCGAGTCGCTGCGCATTGCATGGTCCAGATGCGCCAACAGTAGGCGTCGCTTACGCCACTGCGCTGCAGGAGCGCTTACGGTGAATCGTCGAGGCGTATGCGCCTGGCCCCTCGCACGGCGCACGCCGAATGCCATCGCGATCCCACGCCGCGCTTAGGCGCGAGTGCGCGCCACACGCGCGGCAATGGACGACCAGGCATGCATTCGATTCCGTGCTTCAGCTACCGAATCGCGCATACGAAAAACCCGCCGGAAGGCGGGTTTCAAGGACTGGCGGAGTGAGAGGGATTCGAACCCTCGATAGAGCTTTTGACCCTATACTCCCTTAGCAGGGGAGCCCCTTCGGCCTCTCGGGCATCACTCCGAACAACATCGTGCCGTGGCATTGCGCGACGGCCGGCAAGGATACCGGCTGAACGCCTCCACGGCAAACATTCTGTCAGTTGGAGCTGTTGCCTTCGACGCGATCGTCGGCGCCGGCCTCATCGCCACGCTGGATGCGCTGGTAGATCTCCTCACGATGCACGGCAACGTCCTTGGGCGCGGTGATCCCGATGCGCACCTGGTTGCCTTTCACGCCGAGGACGGTGACTGAGACCGAATCTCCGATCATCAGGGTTTCGCCGACACGGCGAGTCAAGATCAGCATTTCAATTCTCCGTAGGCCGGCTAGCGTATAGCCGGTGGAAGCATTTGGCCCGCGTAGTGCCAAAAACGCTTCCAGATAAGTTCATGGACGTGAAACATGGTAGCGGCCGGTCACCTCCAGCCGCAAGGGAAAAGGCGTCGGGCTTATGCCGCCAGGCGCTGCGCCACCCAAGAAGTGACCCCAGCCAGCGCAGAAGCAAGGGCGGGCCCGTCCTCGCCACCACCCTGGGCCAGGTCCGGGCGACCGCCGCCCTTGCCGCCAATCAGACCGGCGACGTGACCCAGCAGTTCCCCCGCCTTGACCCGGCCCATTGCGGCCCCGTTCACGCCGGCCACCAGGGCCGCCTTGCCGCCCTCGGTGCCGGCCAGCAGGATCACGGTGTCGCCCAACTGCTGCTTGAGGCGGTCCACCGCGTCGCGCAGGGCCTTGGCGTCGAAGCCTTCCAGGCGCGCCGCCAAGACCTTGATGCCGTCCACCTCGACTGCCTGGCCGGCCAGGTCGGCGGTGGCGCCGGAAGCGGCCTTGGCCTTGAGGCTTTCCAGCTCGCGCTCCAGCTTGCGCTGGCGCTCGGTGAGCTGGCGGATGCGCTCGACCACCTCGGCCGCGCTGCCGCCGAGCAGGCCGGCGGCCTCGCTCAGGCGACGCTCCTCGCCATCGACATAGTCCAGCGCGCCCTGCCCGGTCACCGCTTCGATGCGGCGCACGCCGGCGGACACGCCGCTTTCGCTGACGATCTTGAACAAGCCGATGTCGCCGGTGCGCTGCACGTGGGTGCCGCCGCACAGCTCGGTCGAGGTATCGCCCATGCGCAGCACGCGCACGCGCTCGCCGTACTTCTCGCCGAACAGCGCCATCGCGCCGAAGTCCAGGGCTTCCTGCATGCCCATGTTGTGGATCTCGGCCTGGTGGTTGGCGCGGACCTCGGCGTTGACCCGGCGCTCGATCTCGGCCAGCTCCGCCGGGCTCACCGGCTGGAAGTGGGAGAAGTCGAAGCGCAGCCGGTCCGGCGCCACCAGCGAGCCCTTCTGCTGCACGTGGGTGCCCAGCAGCGAGCGCAGCGCGGCGTGCAGCAGGTGGGTGGCCGAATGGTTGAGGATGGTCGCGCCGCGGCGCTGGGCGTCGATCTCGCCGGCGACGACATCGCCGACCGCCAGCGCGCCGTGCTCGACCTGGCCCAGGTGACCGTGGAACTGGCCGGCCAGCTTGAGCGTGTCGTTGACCGCGAACGCGCCGCCGGCGCCCTGCAGCCGGCCGGTGTCGCCGACCTGGCCGCCGGACTCGGCGTAGAACGGGGTGCGATCCAGCAGCACCAGACCGGACTGGCCGGCCTCCAGGCGCTGCACCGGGCGGCCGTCGTGCAGGAGGGCGACGATCTTGAGGCCATCGGCCTGCAGCTGGTCGTAGCCCAGGAACTCGGTCGGCGTGAGCTGTGCGACCAGCTCGGCCGGCAGCGCGGTGCCGCCGGAGAACTTGCCGGCCGCGCGCGCGGTCTGGCGCTGCTGCTCCATGGCCGCCTCGAAGCCGGCCATGTCCACGTCCATGCCGCGCTCGCGGGCGATGTCGGCGGTCAGGTCGACCGGGAAGCCGTAGGTGTCGTACAGGCGGAACGCGTCGGCGCCGGGAATGCTGCCCTGCGCGCGCGCGGCCACGTCCTCGAAGATGCGCATGCCGGCGTCGAGGGTCTCGGCGAAGCGCTCTTCCTCGGCGCGCAGCGCGCGCTCGACGAAGTCCTGCTTCTGCGCCAGCTCCGGATAGGCCTCGCCCATCAGCGCCACCAGGGTGGGCACCAGCTGGCTGAAGAACGGCTGGCGCACGCCCAGCATCCAGCCATGGCGCAGGGCGCGGCGGATGATCCGGCGCAGCACGTAGCCGCGGCCTTCGTTGGACGGCAGCACGCCGTCCACGATCAGGAACGAACAGGCGCGGATGTGATCGGCGATCACGCGCAGCGACTTGTTCTCCAGGTCGGCCGTGCCGGTGAGCTCGGCGGCCTTGCGGATCAGCGTCTGGAACAGGTCGATCTCGTAGTTGCTGTGCACGTGCTGCAGCACCGCCACCAGCCGCTCCAGGCCCATGCCGGTGTCCACGCACGGCGCCGGCAGCGGCACCAGGGTGCCGTCGGGCTGGCGGTCGAACTGCATGAACACCAGGTTCCAGATCTCGATGAAGCGGTCGCCGTCCTCGTCCGGCGAACCCGGCGGGCCGCCGGCGATGTGCGCGCCGTGGTCGTAGAAGATCTCGGTGCACGGCCCGCACGGGCCGGTGTCGGCCATCTGCCAGAAGTTGTCCGAGGCGTAGGGCGCGCCCTTGTTGTCGCCGATACGGACGATGCGCTCGGCGGGCACGCCGATCACGTCGTGCCACAGGCCGTAGGCCTCATCGTCGGTGTGGTAGACGGTGACCAGCAGGCGCTCGGCCGGCAGCTTCCAGACCTGGGTCAGCAGCTCCCAGGCCCAGGCGATGGCCTCCTTCTTGAAATAGTCGCCGAAGGACCAGTTGCCCAGCATTTCGAAGAAGGTGTGGTGGCGCGCGGTATAGCCGACCGAATCCAGGTCGTTGTGCTTGCCGCCCGCGCGCAGGCAGCGCTGGACGTCGGCCGCGCGCACGTAGCTGCGCTTCTCCGCGCCGAGGAACACGTCCTTGAACTGGACCATGCCCGAATTGGTGAACAGCAGGGTCGGGTCGTTGCCCGGCACCAGCGGGGCCGAGGGCACGATGGTGTGGCCCTTGGCGCGGAAGAAATCGAGGAAGTCCTGGCGGACCTGGCTGCTGCTGAAAGTGGGGGCGGTCATGTGGGCGCGGGCAGTGGGCGAGCGGCTGGCAAAACAGGCCGCGGATCCCCTCTAGATGGATGCGACCTGCCCTGAGACAACCTTGAACCGCAAAGGGTAACAAAGCCGGGCGGCTCAGTCCTCCGGCAGCCCGCGCAGAACCGCACGCACCGCCTCGCCGTCGAAGCCGCGCCGCAGCAGCAGGTCGGCCGCCTTGCGCTGGGCGGACAGGTCTTCCAGCCGCTCGGGGCCGAAACGCCGGGCGACCAGGTCGCGGGCCAGCTCGCGCCAGTCGCCCTCGAAGCTGGCCAGGGCCTTGTCTACCTGGGCCGCGTCCAGGCCATGGGTTTCCAGCTCGACCTGGATGTAGCGTGGGCCGTAGCCGGCGGCCACCCGGCTGCGGACCAGGGACTCGGCGAACCGGGCGTCGTCCTGCCAGCCCTCCCCCGCCAGGCGCTCGACGGCAGCCCTGGCCTCCTCGGCCTGGACGCCGCGCGCGGTCAGCTTGCGGGTCAGCTCCTTGCGCGAATGCTCGCGGCGGACCAGCAGCGACAGGGCGCGCTGGACCGGCGTGGGCTCGGGCCGCCGGCGGCGCGGCCTGGTGCCCTGCTCCGCCGCGGCCACGTCGGACACATCGGGCGCGTCGTGCTCATCCATTGCTGAACACCCGGACGCCGGCGTCGGGGTCGATCCCTCCCATCCCGAACGCAGAACGGCGCCGCCCGCGAGGGCGCCGCCGTCGTGCTCCATCTTGGAAGGTCGCCCCGCGCAGGCCGGCGCCGCCACTGACAGCAGCGCCGACCTGCGAGGAACGGATGCAATCAGGCGTCATCGCCTTCGTCGTTCTCACGACCGGCCACCTCGGCCGGCTGGAACTTCTCGCGCAGCTCGGCTTCCAGCTTGGCGGCCACCTCGGGGTTCTCGCGCAGGTAGGTACGCGAGTTGTCCTTGCCCTGGCCGATGCGCTCGGAGCCGTAGCTGTACCAGGCGCCGGCCTTGTCCACGATCTTGGCCTCCACGCCCATGTCGATCAGCTCGCCCTCGCGGCTGATGCCCTCGCCGTACAGGATCTCGGTGACGACCTGCTTGAACGGCGGGGCCATCTTGTTCTTGACGACCTTGATGCGTGTCTGGTTGCCGATGATCTCGTCGCCCTTCTTGATCGCGCCGATGCGGCGGATGTCCAGGCGCACCGAGGCGTAGAACTTCAGGGCGTTACCGCCGGTGGTGGTTTCCGGGCTCTGGCCGGGCATCATCACGCCGATCTTCATGCGCAGCTGGTTGATGAAGATCACCAGGGTGTTGGAGCGCTTGATGTTGCCGGTCAGCTTGCGCAGCGCCTGGCTCATCAGGCGGGCCTGCAGGCCCGGCAGCTGGTCGCCCATCTCGCCTTCGATTTCGGCCTTGGGCGTCAGGGCGGCGACCGAGTCGATGACCACGATGTCCACCGAATTCGAGCGCACCAGCATGTCGGCGATTTCCAGCGCCTGCTCGCCGGTGTCGGGCTGGGACAGCAGCAGGTCGTCGACGTTGACGCCCAGCTTGCCGGCATAGATCGGGTCCAGCGCGTGCTCGGCGTCGATGAAGGCGGCCGTGCCGCCCTGCTTCTGGCACTCGGCGATGGCCTGCAGGGTCAGGGTGGTCTTGCCGGAGGACTCGGGCCCGTAGATCTCGACCACGCGGCCCTTGGGCAGGCCGCCGATGCCCAGCGCGATGTCCAGCATCAGCGACCCGGTCGGGATCACCTCGGTGGCCTCGATGACGCGGTCGCCCATGCGCATCACCGAGCCCTTGCCGAACTGGCGCTCGATCTGGGTCAGGGCCGCGGCCAGGGCGCGCTTCTTGTTCTCGTCCATTGTCAGTGTCCTTGGAAGGTGTGGTGAGGTGATGGGAGCAATCTAGAGCAGGTGGATCGCACGGACTGAGACATCAGCGAGCCGTGCTGCAACGATGCGCCGTGCGCCTGGCCGGCGGCAGCGGGCGATGCCGCCGTCGCGGGTCGGAAAAGTCCGGACCGAAACGTGGGACATCACCGGTTCGGCCGCACCAGGCCGCAATACAGGCCTTCGATGGCGAAGTCCTGGTCCGGGCGCACGTCGATGGGCGAGTAGTCCGGGTTGCGCGGCAGCAGGCGGATCGAGTCGCGGCCGATCTTCAGCAGCTTGACGGTGATCTCCTCATCGATGCGCGCCACCACGATCTGGCCGCTGCGCGCCTCGCCGGTGCGGTGCACACCGATCAGGTCGCCGTCGAAGATGCCCTCATCGCGCATCGAATCGCCCTTGACCTTGAGCAGGTAGTCCGGCGAGGGCGAGAAGAACACCCGGTCCAACACCACGTAGTCGTGGTGGTCGGCGTCGGCGCCGATGGGCGCGCCGGCCGCGACCCGGCCCAGCACCGGCAAGCGCAAGGCGGAGGCGTCGTCGTTGGCCGGCGCGAACTGCATCGCGGCCTGGGCCGGCTGCGGCGCATGCAGCAGGCGGATGCCGCGCGCCCGGCCGGGGATACGCTCGATGGCGCCGGCGGCCTCCAGGGCCTCCAGGTGGTATTGCGCGGCGCGCACGCCCTTGAAGCCCAGCGCGCGGGCGATCTCGGTCTGCGAGGGCGGCATGCCATCGGCCTCGAGCCGCTCGGCGATCAGGGCCAGGATGGTCTGCTGGGTGTCGGTGAGCTCCATGGTTAGTAGTAATACTACTAACAAATCACCCTTGCAAGCGCGCGGTCGCTCCGATGATGGCGGCGTGGCGCAGACGAGCCAGGCGCATACCCGACAGTGGGCCCCTGCGCCATCGCTACTGCCCCGCTCAAACCAGGCCACGCCGGCACCCGCGCCTTGTCGAACTCTGCCTGCCTCGTGCAGGGCTTGATTCGGCGCGCTTTCAGCGCCGTCCGCTGCGCACCGTCCACACCAGCAACACCACGCCGCACAGGCCGGCGCCGATGAAGCCGGCCAGCCCCAGGGCGGTGCGGAAGCGGCTGGGCACGCCGCCGCTGTCGATCACGATCGAAGAGCCCACGATCAGCGCGGCGGTGATGATGCCCATGGTCAGCCGGTTGACCGCATGGGCGAACTGGTTGCCGAACGGGCGCAGGCTGGTGACCTCCAGCTGGATGTTGCCGCGGCCGTAGCGGCGCAGCAGCCGGCGCAGCTCGCGCGGCAGGTCCTCGAGCAGGTCCAGCGATCCGGCCAGGGCGCGCTGGCCGCGGCGGGCGAGTCGGCGTGGCGCATAGCGCCGCAGCATCGCCCGCTCCAGGAACGGCCGCGCCTGGCCGGCCATGTCGAACTCCGGGTCCAGCAGGCGGCCCAGGCCCTCCAGGGTCAGGAAGGCCTTGACCATCAGCGCCAGGTCGCCCGGCAGCACCAGGCCGTGTTCGCGCAGCAGCGCCGAGATGCCTAGCAGCATCCGGCCCATGCGCAGGTCCTTGAGCGGCAGGCCGCGGTACTGGTCGATCATCTCGTCGATGTCGGCCTGCAGGCGTTCCTCGTCCACCTCGGCATCGCCGGCCCAGTCGATCAGGATGTCGGCCACGTCCTGCGGCTGCTGGGCCACCATGCCGTAGAGCAGCCGCGCGATCTGCGCCCGGCGCGGGGCGCTGACGTGACCGACCATGCCGAAGTCGATCACCGCGATGCGCCCGTCGGGCAGGTAGAACAGGTTGCCCGGGTGCGGGTCGGCGTGGAACAGGCCGTCCTCCAGCACCATCTTCATCACGATGTCCGCCCCGGCCTGGGCCAGGCCGCGCCGGTCCAGGCCGGTGGCCTCCACCCCGGCGATGTCCGCACCGGGGATGCCCTCGACGAAGGCCTGCACGTTCAGGCGTTCGCTGGTCCAGGCCCAGTAGACCTTGGGCACGACCATTTCCGGATGGCCGGCGAAGTTGGCCGCGATGCGCTCGGCGTTGTGGCATTCGGCGGCGAAGTCCAGCTCGTTGCGCAGGGAGGCGGTGAACTGCCGAACCATCTCGCGCGGGCGGTAGCGGCGCAGCTCGGGCGCTCGCGCCTGGACGATCTCGGCCAGCCGCGCCAGCAGGCGCAGGTCGGCCTCGATCGTCTCGCGGATGCCGGGCCGGCGGATCTTGAGGATCACCGCGGTGCCATCGGCGAGCCAGGCGCGGTGGGTCTGGGCCAGCGAGGCGGCGGCCAGCGCGGTGGTGTCGATGCGGGCGAACACCGCCTCGGGCTCGGCGCCCAGGTCCTCGCGCACCTGCGCGCGGATCAGTTCGAAGTCCAGCGCCGGCACGTTGTTCTGCAGCTGGCCCAGCTCGCGCAGGAATTCCGGCCCCAGCAGGTCCACGCGCGTGGCCAGGATCTGGCCCAGCTTGATGAAGGTCGGCCCCAGCTCCTGCAGCGCCCGGCGCAGGCGCTCGGGCGTGGACATGGTCAGGTACTCCTCGGCGTGCTCCAGGCGCAGCAGGCGGCCGGCCTTCTCCAGCGCGCCGGTCATGCCGATGCGCCGGGCCACGTCGCCGAAGCCGTAGCGCACCAGCACCGTGGCGATCTCCTGGATGCGCCCCAGGTCGCGCACGGTGGACAGGGTCTCCCACAGCGCGCCGTGCGGCTTGTTCACAGCGCCTGACCCAGCCCGCTCAACGCCGCGGCCACGGTCTGGCGGCGCACCGCGTCGCGGTCGCCGTCGAAGTGGAACACCTGGGCGCGGGCGTAGCCGCCGCGCCGCTTCCAGCCGATCCACACCGTGCCCACCGGCTTGTCCTCGCTGCCGCCGCCGGGGCCGGCGATGCCGGTCACCGCCACAGCCACGCTGGCGCCGGAATTGACCAGCGCGCCGGAGACCATCTCGATCACCGTCTCGCGGCTGACCGCGCCGAAGGTCTCCAGGGTCTGCGGGCGCACGCCCAGCAGCGCCTGCTTGGCCTCGTAGCTGTAGGCGGCCATGCCGCAGTCGAACCAGGCCGAGGAGCCGGCGATGTCGGTCATGGCCTTGGCGATCCAGCCGCCGGTGCAGCTCTCGGCGGTGACCAGGCGGTCGCGCTGCTCGTGCAGGCGCTGGCCGACCGCGGTGGCCAGTTGGGTCAGTTCGGCATCGGAAGGCGGCATGGGGCGTCCAGGGTCAGGCAGGTCCGTTCCAGTATCCCAGATCGTCGGACCCGGCCCTATCGGGCGCGGCATCGTGCGATGCCGCGTGCGTTTTCCGTGTAAACGATTACATTTCACCACCTGACCCCGCCACCTACGTGGCCCGAACACGCTTAAGCCCTGGAGGGAGCGGCATGACCCAACACCGAATCACGCGGCGACAGCTGCTTACCGCCGCGGGCGCGGCCACCCTGCTCTCGCAGCTGCCGATGGGCCTTGCGCTGGGCCGCGCGCGCGACGGCGCGAAGACACCGGCCTTCATCGACGACCTGATCGGCCGCATGAGCCTGGTCGAGAAGGCCGGCCAGCTGACCCTGATGGCCTCGGCCAGCCAGAACGGCGCGGCCGCCGCGGCCAACCCGATCAGCAACACCTCGGCGGTGTCGGCGCAGGTGGCCGCGGTCAAGGCCGGCCAGCTGACCGGCGTGTTCAACAGCTCCAACGTGCTCTGGCACGAGCGCCTGCAGAAGGCCGCCATGCAGAGTCGGCTGAAGATCCCGATGCTGTTCGCCGCCGATGTCATCCATGGCTTCACCACGGTGTTCCCGGTGCCGCTGGGCGAGGCGGCGAGCTTCGAGCCGGAGCTGGCCCGACGCACCGCGCGCGCGGCGGCGATGGAAGCATCGGCGGTCGGCATCGACTGGACCTTCGCGCCGATGGTGGACATCGCCCGCGACGCGCGCTGGGGCCGCGGCGTGGAAGGCAGCGGCGAGGACGTGCTGCTGGGCCGGCGCATGGCGGCCGCGCGCGTGCATGGCTTCCAGGGCGAGCGCGGCCTGGCCGACCCCGAGGCCGTGGTCGCCTGCCCCAAGCATTTCTGCGTCTACGGCGCGGCCGAGGGCGGCCTGGACTACAACACCACCGACGTGTCCGAACGCGTGCTGCGGCAGACCTATTTCCCGCCGTTCCAGGCCGGCTTCGACGCCGGGGCGATGACCACGATGGCCTCGTTCAACGAGATCTCCGGCATCCCGGCCACGGCCAACCACTGGCTGCTGGACGATGTGCTGCGCGGGGAATGGGACTTCACCGGCGTGGTCGTCTCCGACTACACCGGCGATGAGGAACTGATCGCCCACGGCTTCGCCCGCGACGGGCGCGATGCGGCGCGGCTGGCGATCCTGGCCGGCGTGGACATGAGCATGCAGAGCGCGCTCTACCTCAAGCACCTGCCCTCGCTGGTGGAAAGCGGCGAGGTGCCGCTGGCGGTGGTCGACCGTTCGGTGCGGCGCGTGCTGCAGCTCAAGGCGCAGCTGGGTCTGTTCGACGATCCCTTCCGCCGGATCAAGCCATCGGCGCCCTCGCGCCAGCGCCTGCCCGAGACGCTGGAGCTGGCGCGCGAGGCCGCGCGCAAGTCGGTGGTGCTGCTGAAGAACGAGGACGACGTGCTGCCGCTGCGCACCAGCGGCCAGCGCATCGCCCTGATCGGCCCGCTGGCGCAGGACTGGGACAGCACCAAGGGCCCGTGGACGCTGTTCGAGGGCGACGATACGGGCAGCGACCTGGCCACCGGCATGAAGCAGACGCTGGCCGATCCTTCGCTGCTGCAGGTGGTGGCCGGCTGCGGCTACCAGAAGCCGCTGGCCGGCGGCGTGCAGGAGGCGGTGGCCGCCGCGCGCGCGGCCGACGTGGTGGTGATGGCCATCGGCGAATCGCGCGACGATTCGGGCGAGGCGCGTTCGCGCACCTCGATCACCGTGCCCCAGGTGCAGCAGGACCTGCTCGACGCGGTCGCGGCCACCGGCAAGCCGGTGGTGGTGGTGCTGGGCAACGGCCGCGCGCTGGCGCTGGGCAAGCTGGCGCCCAAGGCGCAGGCGGTGCTGGTGGGCTGGTATCTTGGCTCGCGTTCGGGCCTGGGGCTGTGCGATGTGCTGTTCGGCGCGCACGGGCCGTCGGCGCGCCTGCCGGTCAGCTTCCCGCGCGAGTCCGGCCAGGTGCCGTACTACTACGACCACAAGACCACCGGCCGGCCCGATCCGGAGCCGGAGAAGCTCAGCCCGTTCAAGACGCGCTACATGACCGCGCCCAACTCGGCGCTGTTCCCGTTCGGCCATGGGCTGACCTACGGGCGGATCGAATACGGCGGGCTGGATATCGGCAACGGCCGGCTGCCCGCCGACGGCGCGCTGACCGTGCGCGCCACGATCAGCAACCGCGGCAGCCGCGCGGCCGAGGAAGTGGTGCAGTTGTACGTGCACGACCGCGTGGCCAGCATCACCCGGCCGGTGCAGGAGCTGAAGGACTTCCGCAAAATCCGCCTGGAGCCCGGCGCCAGCGCGCAGGTCGAGTTCACCCTGCGCCGCGCCGACCTGCTGTTCATCGGCCAGGACCTCAAGCCCACGGTCGAGCCGGGCCTCTTCGATGTCTGGGTGGCGCCGTCGGCCGAGGTGAACGGGCTGCACGGGACGTTCGAACTGCTGGGCTGATCCCCGCATTGGGGGCCGCGGTCTCTTCACACCACGTCGCGGCCGCCCTGTAGAGCGGAGCTTGTGGCAATCCCATCTTGGGGACTCCGCTGCCCTTCGGCCGGATCGTGGGAGAGCGCCAGCGGAGCGAGCTCCGCTCTACAGGCGGCGCTTGTCGGTGGTGTCGCATGCGGGGCGGGTGGCTAGGCTACGCTTGCGCCTTCCGCTCCCCTCGCCCGCGCGCATGCCTCAACTCGAGCACTACGGTTCCAACGAAGACGGCTTGATCTGGGGCTACCGGTTCGTGCCCGGCCAGCCGGCCGAGGCGTTCGGCAGCGAGGCCGTCGATGCCTTCCTGGCCGATCCGCAGGCCCGCGCGCGCGGTGAGTTCCTGTGGCTGCACTTCTCGCTAGCCAACCAGGCCTCGCGGCGCTTCCTGGCCAACCGCCTGACCCTGCCGGAAGCCTTCCACGACTCGCTCGGCAGCGGCGTGGGCTCGACCCGGCTGGAGCTGGACGAGGGCGCGCTGGTGGCGGTGATCCACGACGTGCTGTTCGACTCCACCTTCGACGCGTCGGAGGTCGGCACCACCACGCTAAGCATCGCACCGCGGCTGGTGGTCAGCGCGCGGCTGCGGCCGCTGCGTTCGGTCGAGCAGCTGCGCACGGCGGTGCGCAACGGCCAGGACTTCCGCTCGCCGGTGGACCTGCTGGCGCATCTGCTGCGCGACCAGGCCAGCGTGCTGGGCGACATCGTGCGCAAGTCGACCGCGCGCGTGGACCAGATCGAGGACCGGCTGCTGGACAACCGCGTGGCCACCGACCGCAAGGAGCTGGGCGCGCTGCGCCGCTCGCTGGTGCGGCTGCAGCGCCTGCTGGCGCCCGAGCCGACCGCGCTGTTCCGGCTGTTGAACCGGCCGCCAGCCTGGATCAGCCGCGAGGACGTGATCGACCTGCAGCAGGCCGCCGAGGAGTTCTCCACCGCCGTGGGCGATTCGGCCTCGCTGGTCGAGCGGGTCAAGCTGATCCAGGAAGAGCTGGCCGCGCTGGTCAACGAGCAGAGCAGCCGCACGCTGTTCATCCTGACCGTGGTCACCGTGCTGGCGCTGCCGGTGAATCTGATCGCCGGCCTGTTCGGCATGAACGTGGGCGGCATGCCGCTGGCCAGCTCGGCGCACGGCTTCGCCGTGGTGGTGACCGGACTGGTGCTGCTGACCGCGGTGCTGGCTTGGCTGGCCTTCGGTCGGCGCGCGGATTAGGCGTTCGCAACGATTCGCTGACAGCGACGGAATTCGACGACGAACTCGAGGTGCGCGGCCAGCCGCCTCAGAGCATCTCCAGCGCGCGCTTGGCCCTTGGCGGCGGGAAGGCGCGGTCCAAGTCGGCCAGGTCCTCTTCGGTGAGCGTGAGCGACAGCGCGCCGGCGTTGTCCTCCACATGCGCGCGGCTGGCGGCCTTGGGGATGGCGATGACGCCCTGGCGGCGCAACACCCAGGCCAGCGCGACCTGGAGGTCGCTGGCGCTGTGGCGCCGGGCGATCTTCTGCAGCGCCGCGTGGCCCTTGAGCCGGCCCTGCTCCATCGGGCTGTAGGCCATCGCCGCGATCTGACGCTCTTCCAGCCACGGCAGCAGGTCGTATTCGGGCCCGCGCCGGGTGAGGTTGTAGAGAATCTGGTCGGTCGCGCAGTGCGTGCCGCCGGCGTCGATGAGTTCCTCCATGTCGTCCACATCGAGGTTGCTCACGCCCCAGTGGCGGATCTTGCCGGCCTGGCGCAGCGCCTGCATCGCCTCGACGGTCTCGGCCAGCGGCACCGAACCGCGCCAGTGCAGCAGGTACAGATCGATATGATCGGTGCCCAGGTGGCGCAGGCTGCGTTCGCACGCCTGCGGCAGGCGGCTGCGCGAGGCGTTCTGTGGGTAGGCCTTGCTGACCACGAACACGTCGTCACGCCGGCCCTGGATCGCCTCGCCGACCAGGCGCTCGGACGCGCCCTCGCCGTACATCTCGGCCGTATCGATCAGGCGCAGGCCCAGGTCGATGCCGCGCTGCAGGGCTTCGATCTCCGCCTTGCGCCGCGCCGGATCGTCGCCCATGTTCCAGGTGCCTTGGCCGAGAACCGGGACGTCCTGGCCGCCGAGTCGGGTGGTGGGGATGGGAGACATGGCGGAGCACCTGCGCTGCACGACGAGACTTGCCGTGCGGACGAACGTAACGCTCGAACGCTCAGCGAAGCGTGAGCGGCACGCGGACAATGTGTGCAGCAGCGAACATGCATCCGCGTCCCTCGCCCTCAGCATCACGAGAGCAGACAGGGCGTTGACCTCAAGCGCGCTCGCTGGTGATGGTGGCGCCCTCGCGCATCACTAGGGTGACCGGCGTACGTGCGACCACATCGAGCAGACGCGCCCACTGCGCATCGCTCAGCGCCGCCGAGGCGTGCAGCTTGCGATGCACGTGCAGCTTGCCGTCGGCGTCGCGCTCGGAGGACAGCTCGGCGCTGAATTCGCCCAGGTCCCAGCCCTTCTTCTGCGCGTACATGCGCAGCGTGATGGCGGTGCAGGCGGCCAGCGAGGCCAGATACAGATCGAACGGCGCCATGCCCTGATCCTGCCCGCCCAGCGCGGCCGGCTCGTCGGCGATCAGCGTATGATGCGCGGTGGAAATGTGGTGGGCGTAGTCGGTGCCGGTGGACTGGATGCGGACGTGGGACATGCGGGGCTCCTGTGGTTCATCGCCTGGTGGAAGACTGTGCCAGCTCGCCGCCAAACGGAACGGGCGAGCCGATGCGGGTCGTGCTGGCTGCGGTGCGCACTCGTTGATCCGCGCCGCTCATCGCCCGGCACCGCCGGAAGCGGAAACCGGACGCGACAGCGCGACATGCGCCTCCATGCAGGCCACCAGGGCGTCGAACACTGCCTTGCAGCGCCGGCTGCCGCGCAGGTCGCCGTGCATCGTGACCCAAGCCTCGAGCGGAAACGAGAACGCGTCGGGCAGCACGCGGACCAGGTTGGCATCGCGCCTTGCGAGCGCCACCTGGCAGGCGCCGATGCCGCAGCCGGCGCGGATCATGGCCAGCTGCGCCACATCGCTGTCGCTGCACAGCGCGAAGGCGTCGCGGTCCAGAAACGGGAAGCGCGCCGTGGCGGCACGCAGGAACGGCGTCTCGCGATCGAAGCCGATCAGGGCGTGCTGCTTCAGTCCGGCGAGCGTGGTCGGCGTCCCGTGCCGTTCGAGATAGTCGGCGTGGGCGAACAGCCCCAGTTCGATGCTGCCGACCCGGCGCGCGACCAGGGCCTGCTGCCGGGGCGGGGTCATGCGGATGGCGATATCGGCCTCGCGCTGCAGCAGGTCCTGCACTCGGTTGGTGGGCACCAGTTCGATCTTCAGCAGCGGGTGCTCATGACGCAGGCCTGCCAGCGCGTGCGGCAGCACTTCGATGCCGATGACCTCGCTGGCCGAGATGCGCACGGTGCCGCGGATGCCCTCGCCCTGACTGAGGGCTTCGCGCTCCAGGGCGGCGGCGGTGTTGCGCATGGCCTCGGCATGCCCCCGCAGCGCGACGGCGGCATCGGTCGGCACCAGGCCGGCCTGCGTGCGGGTGAACAGGGTCTGCCCGAAGGCGGTTTCCAGGGCGGTGATGTGCCGGCCGACGGTCGGCTGGGTGATGCCCAGGGCACGCGCGGCGCCGGACAGCGAACCTTCCGTCAGCACGGACAGCAGACTGCGGTAGTGCTCCCATCCGATCTTGTCGGCCATACAAAAATGTATAGCGGATCGATGGCGATCGGCAATTCACAGCCATCCGGATCTGGCCGACGCTGCCTGCCTCCCATCGACAGGAAGGAAGCAGCTCCATGGATATCTCTTCGAACAAACGAGCGCTGGTCCTGGGCGCCAGCGGCGGCATCGGCGGCGAAGTCGCTCGCCAGCTGCGCGATGCGGGCTGGCGCGTCCGGGCCCTCAAGCGCGGCCTGGACACGGTGACCGAGCAGTGCGATGGCATCACCTGGCAGCGCGGCGACGCGATGAACCGCGACGATGTCCTGAGCGCCGCGCGCGGCTGCCGGGCCATCGTCCATGCGGTCAATCCGCCGGGTTACCGCCATTGGGCGCAGCGGGTGCTGCCGATGGTGGACAACACCATCGCCGCCGCCATCGCCGAACGCGCCACGATCGTCCTGCCAGGCACGGTCTACAACTACGGCCCCGACGCGTTTCCCCTGATCGCCGAGGACGCCCCGCAGCATCCGACCAGCCGCAAGGGCGGCATCCGCGTGGAGATGGAGGACCGCCTGCACGCTGCCACCACGCGGGGGGGCGCGCGTGATCGTGGTGCGCGCCGGCGACTTCTTCGGGCCGCGCGCGGGCAACAGCTGGTTCTCGCAGGGTCTGGTCAAGCCGGGCCAGCCGGTGAAGAAGATCCTGCTGCCCGGAAAGCCAGGCGTCGGGCACCAATGGGCTTACTTGCCCGATGTGGCGCGGACGATGGTGGCGCTGCTCGGTCGCGGCGAGACCCTGGCGCCGTTCGCCCGCTTCCACATGGCCGGGCACTGGGACGCGGATGGAACCCGCATGGCACAGGCGATCCGCACCGTGGCCCGCAGGCACGGACAGGACCCGGCCGTGGCGGCCTTCCCCTGGTGGCTGACCTGGGTGCTGGCGCCGTTCGTCCCGACCCTGCGCGAGCTGCGGGAAATGCGGTACCTCTGGAACGCGCCGGTGCGTCTGGACGGCCGACACCTCGCGGCCGTCCTGGGCGAGGAGCCGCACACGCCACTGGAAGAGGCGGTGGAGGCGACGCTGGCCGGAATGGGCTGCATCCCCCGAACAGGCGCGTCGCCGGCGTCAGCGGGTGCCGGCTGATGCGGACACGCCTGCGGCTCGTCCTCCACGCAGCGACTCCATAAGAAGCCGTTGCGCAAATCCAGACGCAGCGCTGCGCCGACATCAGCCCCCACAGACACCCGGTTCCTGCCCCTCGGGGAAGGACGGGTGCGGTCAGCCGTTCTAAACTTGGCGCCCGGCGTGTCCGCCGACGCCGGGCGCCGCGACAGGCGCATCGCCTGATGCCAAGGGCGCCCCAGCCCCCAGCCGCCGCCTCGCCTCGCGCCCAGCCTGACCGCTCCCCCACCGAGAACCCGATGTTGCAGTCCACCGATTCAGCAGCCAAACCGAGCAACAGCAAGGGCGCCGTCGAGCACACGCCCCTGATGAAGCAGTTCTTCGCGGCCAAGTCCGAGTATCCGGACCTGCTGCTGTTCTTTCGCATGGGCGACTTCTACGAGCTGTTCTACGACGACGCGCGCAAGGCCGCGCGGTTGCTGGACATCACCCTGACCCAGCGCGGCAGCTCGGGCGGCGCGCCGATCCCGATGGCCGGCGTGCCGGTGCATGCCTACGAGGGGTATCTGGCGCGGCTGGTGGCGCTGGGCGAGTCGGTGGCGATCTGCGAGCAGATCGGCGACCCGGCCCTGGCCAAGGGCCTGGTCGAACGCAAGGTGGTGCGCATCGTCACCCCGGGCACGGTCACCGACGAGGCGCTGCTCAACGAGCGCCGCGACACGCTGCTGATGGCGCTCGCGCGCGGCAAGGCCGGCTACGGGCTGGCGTGGGCGGATCTGGCCGGCGGGCGCTTCCTGGTCAACGAGGTCGAATCCGACGACGCGCTGGAGGCCGAGCTGGCACGCCTGGAGCCGGCCGAACTGCTGGTTCCCGACGAGGAAGGCTGGCCGGCGTTCCTGGCCGGGCGCAGCGGCGTGCGCCGGCGCGCGCCGTGGCTGTTCGATGCCGACAGCGGCCGGCGCCAGCTGCTGCAGTTCTTCAAGCTGCACGACCTGACCGGCTTCGGCATCCAGGACCGGCCGCAGGCCATCGCCGCCGCCGGCGCGCTGCTGGGCTATGTCGAGGAGACGCAGAAGTCGCAGCTGCCGCATCTGAGCGCCATCGCGCTGGAGCCCTCGGCCGAGGCGATCGCCATGAACGCCGCCACGCGCCGCCACCTTGAGCTGGACACGCGCGTGGACGGCGATGTGCGCCACACGCTGCTGGGCATCCTGGACAGCACGGTCACGCCGATGGGCGGGCGCCTGCTGCGCCGCTGGCTGCATCGCCCGCTGCGCGCGCACGACGTGCTGAACCAGCGCCACCACGCCGTGGAGACCCTGATCGAGCGCGGCACCGCGAACGACCCCACGACCAGCGTCGGCCAGGCGCTGCGCGAGGCCTTCCGCGCCTTCGGCGATGTCGAACGCATCCTCACCCGCGTGGCGCTGCGCTCGGCGCGCCCGCGCGACCTGTCCACGCTGCGCAACAGCCTGGCGCTGCTGCCGCGCCTGCGCGAACTGCTCGCGCCGCTGGATTCGCCGCGCCTGGCGGCGCTGGCCGCGGCCATGGGCGAACACGACGCCACCGCGCATCTGCTGGTCAGCGCCGTGGCCGAGCAGCCGCCGCTCAAGCTCACCGATGGCGGCGTGCTGGCCGAAGGCTTCGACGCCGAACTGGACGAACTGCGCCAGCTGTCGACCAACGCCGACCAGTTCCTGATCGACCTGGAGGCGCGCGAACGCGCCTCCAGCGGCATCGCCACGCTGAAGGTCGGCTACAACCGCGTCCACGGCTACTACATCGAGATCAGCAAGGGCCAGGCCGACAAGGCGCCGGTGCACTACACCCGCCGCCAGACGCTGACCAATGCCGAGCGCTACATCACCGAGGAACTCAAGGCCTTCGAGGACAAGGTGCTGTCCGCGCGCGAACGTGCGCTGGCCCGCGAGCGGGTGCTGTACGAGCAGCTGCTGGATGCGCTGGGCGAAGTGCTCGAGCCGCTCAAGCGCTGCGCGGCGGCGCTGAGCGAACTGGACGTGCTGTGCGCCTTCGCCGAGCGCGCTCAGGAGCTGGACTGGACCCGACCCGAACTGCTCGAGGCACCCTGCCTGCTGATCGAACGCGGCCGCCATCCGGTGGTCGAGGCCGTGCGCAACGAGCCGTTCGAGCCCAACGACCTGCGCCTGGACGGCAGCGACACCGCCGCGGCGCGGCGGATGCTGGTGATCACCGGCCCGAACATGGGCGGCAAGAGCACCTATATGCGCCAGAACGCGCTGATCGTGCTGTTGGCGCATATCGGCAGCTTCGTGCCGGCCAGTCGCGCGCAGATCGGGCCGATCGACCGCATCCTCACCCGCATCGGCGCCGGCGACGATCTGGCCCGCGGCCAGTCGACCTTCATGGTGGAAATGGCCGAGACCAGCTACATCCTGCACCACGCCACGCGCCACTCACTGGTGCTGATGGACGAGATCGGCCGCGGCACCTCGACCTACGACGGCCTGGCGCTGGCCGATGCGGTCGCGCGCCATCTGGCCGCGGTCAACCGCTGCTACACGCTGTTCGCCACGCACTACTTCGAGCTGACCGCGCTGGCCGACGAGAGCGTGGAAGGCGGGCCCAGCGGCATCGCCAACGTGCATCTGGATGCGATCGAGCACGGCGAATCGCTGGTGTTCATGCATGCGGTCAAGGACGGCGCGGCCAACCGCAGCTTCGGCCTGCAGGTCGCCGCGCTGGCCGGCCTGCCGCGCAGCACGTTGAACCAGGCGCGCCGCCGCCTGGCCGAACTGGAACGGCGCGGCAGCGACACCCACGCCTCGAAGATGGCGCCGCAGGCGCTGGACGCGCCGCAGCAGTTCGGCCTGTTCGCCGCCGCGCCCTCGGCCGCGCAGGAAGCCCTGGCCGCGCTCGATCCGGACGAACTCAGCCCCAAGCAGGCGCTGGAGGCGCTGTACCGGTTGAAGGCGCTGCTGTAGCGAGCGCGAATCGCTGTTGAGGACCGCTCCGGTGGGAGCCGACGTCGTGGGAAAAACACGAGGGATCGGCTTGGCGAGAGCCGCTGTCCCTTCCGATCACATCGTCGCTACTTGTAGAGCGGAGCTTGCTCCGCTGCGTTTCGATCAGATCCAGGTGAAAGCCCCGGCGGAGCAAGCTCCGATGCGTTTTCGATCGGATCTTCGGGGAAGCCTCAGCGGAGGTAGAGCGGAGCTTGCTCCGCTGCGTTTCGATCAGATCGAGGGGAAAGTCCCGGCGGAGCAAGCTCCGATGCGTTTTCGATCGGATCTTCGGGGAAGCCTCAGCGGAGCAAGCTCCGCTCTACAAGTGGGGGCCGCCAGTAGCCAGAAGACGGCCGCCACGGCGGCTCCCGCGGAGAACGGTCGATCAGGCAGAGACGCTCGCGGGCATGTTCGGGTTGGGATGCTGGGGGATGAGCGCGTTGTCGAGCTCGCCTGCGCGCAGCGCCGCCGGGCGCCCGGTATGGGCCTTGGCGAAGGCGACGAAGGCCGGGCGCGACTCCAGCTCGCCGGTGCGCAGGTAGTAGCCCAGGCAAGCGGCCACATACAGATCGGCCGCGGTGAAGTGGTCGCCCGCCAGGTGGGTGCGGCCATTCACGGCCTGCTCCAACGTGTCCAGCAGCGTGCCCTCCTCGCCGTAGCCGGCATCGAACGCCGACGCCAGCGTGCCGCTGTGCTTGGCGGTCAGGAAGGCCTCGAACGGCCCGGCCATGAAGAACAGCCAGCGCAGGTAGGCCGCGCGCTCGGGCGAGTCTTCCGGCGGTGCCAGGCGGCGCTCGGGCACCAGCTCGGCCAGGTAGGCGCAGATGGCCGCGTTCTCGGTGACGATGGCCTCGCCATGGCGCAGCGCCGGCACCTTGCCCATCGGGTTGATCGCCAGGTACTCGGGCGACTTCATCGGCGCGCCGAAGTCGATGATCTTCGCTTCGTACGGCAGGCCGGTCTCCTCGATCATCCAGCGCGCCACGCGGCCACGGGACATCGGGTGGGTGTAGAGGATCAGGGGTTCTTGCATGACGGCGCTCCGCTGTGGATGAGCCGCCAGTGTCCTCAGCCCCTGCTGACAGCCACTGTCAGCAGCGCTCAGCGCACCGCGGACGCCGGCTTGAGCTGCGCACGCCAGCGCTTGATCAGCGCGTGGCGCTGGGCCGGATAGCGCTGGCCGGTGTCCACCAGCCACTGCATGCGGTCGGCGCGGAAATGGCGGAAGTCGCCGCGCAGTTCGCACCAGGCCGCCAGCAGACGCCTGTCGTCGAGGAAGGCCATCGCGAACGGCCACAGCGTGCGCTCGCTGTCGCGTCCCTCGCCGTCGCGATAGCACACGCGCACCGCATGCCCGGCGCGGATGGCCAGGCGCAGCGCCGGCAGCCACGGCTCGGGCAGCGGCGGCGTCCACTCCGGGGCGAACAGGCCGCTGGTCTCCACCTCCAGCCGAAGTCGCGCCGGCAGTACGCGGGTGACCCGCTCCATCGCGCGCTGCGCGGCGGCGGCCAGCTCGGGATCGGCATGCGCGGCGACCCAGCGCGCGCCCAGCACCAGCGCCTCGAGTTCTTCCTCGCCGAAGTTGAGCGGCGGCAGCAGGAAGCCGGGCCGCAGCAGATAGCCCACGCCCGGATCGCCGGCGATGTCGGCGCCCTGGTCGCGCAGGGTGGCGATGTCGCGATACACCGTGCGCAGGCTGACGCCGAGCTGCTCGGCCAGGCGCGCGCCGGCCACAGGGTGGCGCCGGCCGCCGAGGGCGTCGAGCAGGTGCAGCAGGCGCGTGGCGCGGGCGGTCATCCCGCCAGCATAGAGACTGGCACGCACGCGCCGGCACCTGCGCGCGTTAACCCCGCCGCAATCCGCTTTGGGCTAACGTCCACGCCCCAATCCCTGACGGCGGAGCCGCACGATGACCTCTTCCCTTTCCGGCATGGCCGAAGCCCTGTTCCAGCAGTTGCAGGGCGCGCCCGTGCAGCAGATCTCCGCGCAGCTGGGGACCGCACCGGCCCAGACCCAGGACGCCATCGCCACCGCGCTGCCGCTGCTGCTCGGCGCGCTGGGCCGCAACGCCCAGCAGCCGCAGGGTGCCGAGGCGCTGCTCGGCGCGCTGCAGCGCGACCACGCCGGGGCGGCCTCGGGCTTCGACCTGGGCGGACTGCTCGGCTCGGTGCTCGGCGGCGGCGCCGGTCCGCAGACCGACGGTGCCGGCATCCTCGGCCACATCTTCGGCGGCAGCACACCGACGGCGGCGAGCGGGCTGGGCCAGGCGACCGGCCTGGGCGGCGAGAAGGCCAACCAGCTGTTGGCGCTGCTGGCGCCGATCGTGATGTCCTACCTGGCCCAGCGTTTCCTCGGCAACGGCCAGGGCGACGCCTCGCAGCTGGGCCAGGCGCTGGGCCAGGAGCACGCGCAGGTGCAGCAGTCCGGCGGCCTGCTGGGCAAGGTGCTCGACCAGGACGGCAACGGCCAGCTGGACCTGGGCGATCTGATGAAGCTGGGCGGCGGCCTGTTCGGCGGCTCGCGCTGAGGGCGCGCACCCGGCGTTGAGCCGGTAGGCGCCGCGCGTGGCGAGCGCGCGGCGCTCTTACGATAGCGACTGCCTATCGTAAAGTTCAAATCTATCGACTATTCATAGTCATCAAGGGCCGATACCGTTGCCGCATCTTTCCACGCAACGAGCCAGCGCCCATGAGCACGCCCAGCGACAACGCCACCCCCGCCCCGGTCGAGGCCCCGACCCCCGCTCCGGCCAAGTGCCCGTTCCACGAGGCGCCGCTGCAGGTTGCCGGCGGCGGCACCGGCAACCGCGACTGGTGGCCCAAGCAGCTGCGCGTGGACCTGCTCAACCAGCACTCCAACCGCTCCAATCCGCTGGGCGAGACGTTCGACTACCGCGCCGAGTTCGCCAAGCTGGACTACAGCGCGCTCAAGGCCGACATCCGCCGCGTGCTGACCGATTCGCAGGCCTGGTGGCCGGCCGACTGGGGCACCTACGCCGGCCTGTTCATCCGCATGGCCTGGCATAGCGCCGGCACCTATCGCATGGTCGATGGCCGCGGCGGCGCCGGGCGCGGCCAGCAGCGCTTCGCCCCGCTCAACAGCTGGCCGGACAACGTCAGCCTGGACAAGGCCCGGCGCCTGCTGTGGCCGGTCAAGCGCAAGTACGGCCAGCAGATTTCCTGGGCCGACCTGATGGTCCTGGCCGGCAACGTCGCGCTGGAGAGCAGCAGCTTCCGCACCTTCGGCTTCGGCGCCGGGCGCGAGGACGTGTGGGAGCCGGACCTGGACGTGAACTGGGGCGATGAGACCACCTGGCTGGCCCACCGCGACCCGGAAAGCCTGGCACAGAACCCGCTGGCCGCCACCGAGATGGGCCTGATCTACGTCAATCCGGAAGGCCCCAACGCCAGTGGCGATCCGGCCTCGGCCGCGGCCGCCATCCGCGCCACCTTCGGCAACATGGCCATGGACGATGAGGAGATCGTCGCCCTGATCGCCGGCGGCCATACCCTGGGCAAGACCCACGGCGCCGGCGCCGCCGACCACGTCGGCCTGGACCCGGAAGCGGCCGACCTGGAGGCCCAGGGCCTGGGCTGGCACAGCAAGTTCGGCAGCGGCGTGGGCGCCGATGCGATCACCTCCGGCCTGGAGGTGGTGTGGTCGCAGACCCCGACCCAGTGGAGCAACCACTTCTTCGAGAACCTGTTCAAGTTCGACTGGGTGCAGACCCGCAGCCCGGCCGGGGCGATCCAGTTCGAGGCCAAGGACGCGGACGCGCTGATTCCCGACCCGTTCGACCCGTCGAAGAAGCGCAAGCCGACCATGCTGGTCACCGACCTGACCCTGCGCTTCGATCCGGAGTTCGAGAAGATCTCGCGCCGCTTCCTGGGTGACCCGCAGGCCTTCAACGAAGCCTTCGCCCGCGCCTGGTTCAAGCTGACCCACCGCGACATGGGCCCGAAGGCGCGCTACCTCGGCCCGGAAGTGCCGGCCGAAGACCTGATCTGGCAGGACCCGCTGCCGGCGCCGGTGCACCAGCCCGGCGCGGCCGACATCGCCGCGCTGAAGGACCAAATCGCCCAGTCCGGGCTGTCGGTGAGCGAGCTGGTGTCGGTGGCCTGGGCCTCGGCCTCGACCTTCCGCGGTGGCGACAAGCGCGGCGGCGCCAACGGCGCGCGTCTGGCCCTGGCCCCGCAGAAGGACTGGGCGGTCAACGCCGGCGCCGTGGCCGCGCTGCCTACCCTGCAGGCGATCCAGCAGGCCTCCGGCAAGGCCTCGCTGGCCGATGTGATCGTGCTGGCCGGCGTGGTCGGCATCGAGAAGGCGGCGGCCGCGGCCGGCGTCCAGATCGAAGTGCCCTTCACCCCCGGCCGCGTCGATGCGCGCCAGGACCAGACCGACGTGGCGTCCTTCGAGGCGATGGAGCCTATCGCCGATGGCTTCCGCAACTACCGGCGCCTGCCCGGCGGCCCGACCACCGAGACGCTGCTGATCGACAAGGCCCAGCAGCTGACCCTGACCGCGCCGGAGCTGACCGTGCTGATCGGTGGCCTGCGCGTGCTGGGCGCCAACGTGGACGACTGCGCGCACGGCGTGCTGACCGATCGGGTCGGCGTGCTGAGCAACGACTTCTTCGTCCACCTGCTGGACATGGGCACCGAGTGGAAGCCGACCTCCAAGGAGACCTACGAGGGCCGCGACCGCGCCACCGGCGAGATCCAGTGGACGGCCAGCCGCGCCGACCTGGTGTTCGGTTCCAACGCCGTCCTGCGCGCCCTGGCCGAGGTCTATGCCAGCGACGATGCCAGGCAGAAGTTCGTGCACGACTTCGTGGCGGCGTGGACCAAGGTGATGGAGCTGGACCGCTTCGACCTGAAGTAAGTCCCGAACGCGCAGCTCCGCAACGCTCGGCGCAGCGCGTCGATCGCACGACACCGCCCCTCCCCTTTGCGCAACGCGCAAGGGGGAGGCCGGGAGGGGGTGCTCTTCGCGGGAATCGCCCGACCTCGGATGCTCTCGCCCCGCGGGTCCGCACCACCACCCGCCTCAAACCGCAACGACCAGCACCCTCCCCGCCTTGCCGCACAATACCGGGCCGATGCCACGCGCCCGTTCCCGCCATGAGTGATGCCTCCCACCGCGTGCATGGCGTGGGCCCCGAAGACGCCGCGCCGGACTGGCCGCCGCTGCGCGCCGACGAAGTCGACACCCTCCTGGCCGCCTACCCGCCGCTGGCCGCAGGCCCGCACCGCATCACCTGGCACAGCCCGCGTCCCCTGTCGGCCGCCGCCCTGGTGGAGACCGCGCACGGCCCGCTCTTCATCAAGCGACACCATCGCAACGTACGCAGCGCCAATGGCCTGGAAGAGGAACATCGCTTCATGGCGCATCTGCGCGACCGCGGCCTGCCAGTGGTCGAGGTGTTCGCCGACGCGCACGGCCGCACCGCGCATGCGCACGGCGACTGGACCTATGAAGTGCACCGCGCCGGCATCGGCGCGGACCTGTATCGCGAGACCACCTCGTGGACGCCGCTGACCGACCTGGCACAGGCGCGGCAGCTGGGCGCGATGCTCGCGCGGCTGCATCTGGCCGCGGCCGACTACACCGCGCCCCAGCGCGGCACGCATCTGCTGGTCGCACGCGACGACCTGATCCGCGCGGACGATCCCATCGCCGCGCTGCAGGCGCAGCTCGCACAGCGCCCGGCGCTGGCCGAATGGCTGCGCACACGCCACTGGCAGGCCGACTTCGAACGCCACCTGCTGCCCTGGCATGCCGGCCTTGCCGAAGCCCTGCGCGAGGAGCCGCGCCTGTGGGCGCATAACGACCTGCACGTCTCCAATCTGCTCTGGCAGACCCAGGCCGATGCGCCGCGCATCAGCAGCGTGCTCGACTTCGGCCTGGCCTCGCCGACCGGCGCGCTGTTCGACCTGGCCACCGCGATCGAACGCAACGCCATCGCCTGGCTGTCGCTGGAAGACGGCCTGAACGCCGCCCACGTGGACACCGCGCTGGCCCTGCTCGCAGGCTATCGCACGGTGGCGCCCCTGGCGCCGGATCGGGTGCGCTTGCTGGCCGATCTGCTGCCGCTGGTGCACCTGGATTTCGCCCTGTCCGAGGTCGAGTACTTCCACGCTATCACCCACGCCCCCGACAACGCGCAGGTGGCCTACGCGACCTTCCTGCTCGGCCATGCGGACTGGTTCGCCAGCGCGGCGGGCCAGGCCCTGCTGCAGGCGCTGCGCGCGGCCGCCTGAGACGCAGGGTGTGCAAATCGACGCCGAATGGTGTCCAATGCGCACTCTGAAGCGGGGGTGCCCGGCGTTGCCGGGCTGAGAGAGTCCCTTGGAACCTGATCCGGTTTGCACCGGCGTAGGGAGCTTTGAGCAGCACGGCAGGCACGCCCGGCAACGGCGTGCGCCGTGCGCGCCGTCGCTTCGTCCTTGAGCCCTTGCCTGGTGACGAACCGATGAACCGCCCACGCTCCACCCTGCTGCTGTCCTGCCTGCTGTCCTCCGCCGCGCTGCCGCTGCACGCGCAACAGCAGACCGACGACTCCGCTTCCGCCGCCAAGGCCACCGATCTTGCGACCGTGCAGGTCAAGGGCCAGACCCAGGCCACGCCGACCAGCCAGTCCAACAGCTTCGGTCCCGGCAGCTGGCGCGACACGCCGGCGTCGATCAACGTGCTGACCCGCGCCCTGATCGACGCGCGCCAGCCGCGCAGCCTGAGCGAGCTGGCGCACAACGACGCCTCGCTGGGCGACAGCTACGCGGCGGCCGGCTACTACCAGGACGTGTCGATCCGCGGCTTCGCGCTCGATCTGGCCACCGGCCTGCGCTTCAACGACCTGTCCATCGCCGGCGAGCAGCGCCTGGCGCTGGAGAACATCGCCCAGGTGGAGATCCTCAAGGGCGAGGCCGGCCTGACCGCCGGGATCATGGCGCCCGGTGGCATCCTCAACTTCGTGGCCAAGCGTCCCGAGCGCGTGCAGGAGCTCACCCTGGGCACCGATTCGCATGGCTCGCGCTACACCGCCGTGGACTGGGGCCGCTGGCTGACGCCGAGCTTCGGGCTGCGCTTCAACGCGGCCTGGGAAGACACGCATTCCTACATCGAGCACCTCGATGGCCGGCGCAATTTCTATTCGCTGGCCGCCGACTGGCTGATCGGCGACAAGGGCAAGCTGGAGCTGGACGGCAACTACCAGACCAGCTCGCAACGCTCGGCCTCGGGCTACCAGTTGCTGGGCGGCGACGCCCTGCCGCCGCATCCCAGCGCGACCAAGCTGCTCGGCTACCAGCCCTGGGCACAACCGGTGGCGATCCAGACCACCAATCTCACCGCCCGCTACCGCTACCAGTTCAACGCCGACTGGCAGGGCAGCGTGGCGCTCGGCAGCAGCCGCAGCGTGATCGACGACAACGTGGCCTTCGCCTACGGCTGCTTCTATGCACCGCAGTGCGCCGATGGCAGCGTGCCGGGCAACTACTTCGCGCCCAACGGCGACTACGACGTCTACGACTATCGCAGCCCGGACGACACGCGCCACAACCAGCAGCTGCGCGCGCAGCTGCAGGGCAAGTTCCAGACCGGCGCGCTGCAGCATCAGCTGACCGTCGGCGTGGACGGCTATCGGCGCACGGTCGATCGCCGCCAGGACGTGTACGACTACGTCGGCACGGCCAACATCGATCAGGACACGCCGGTGTTCGCGCCCTCGCCCAACATGCCCGGCCCGTCCGCGCGCCGGTTGGATGACAAGCAGCGCGCGCTGTTCGCGCTGGACCGCATCACGCTGGGCGAGGGCTGGCAGTGGCTGGCCGGCGGGCGCTGGGTCCGGCTCACCGAGACGGCCAACGACAGCGAAGGCGTGCGCGAGCGCCGCACCCGGCTGAGCACCTTCCTGCCGCAGACCGCGCTGCTATGGCAGGCCACGCCGCGGCTCAACGCCTACGTCAGCTACAGCGAAGGCCTGTCGCTGGGACAGGAGGCGCCGTACTGGACCTCCAATGCCGACAGCTTCCTGCCGCCGCTGCAGTCGCGCCAATGGGAGAGCGGCGTGAAGTTCGCCGCCAGCGATGCGCTGGACCTGGGCGCGGCGCTGTTCCGGATCCGCCAGCCGTTCCAGTACGCGATGCCCGACGCCAGCGAGGCCGGCTACACCTTCGTCCAGCGCGGCGGGCAGGTGCACACCGGCCTGGAGCTCACCGCCAACGGCAGGCTGACCGAACAGCTGCGCATCGTCGCCAGCGCCAGCGTGCTGCGCGCGCGCGCCGACGACAGTGGCACGCCCGCGGTCGACGGCCATCAGCTGATCAACGTGCCCAAGGCGCGTGCCAGCGTGTTCCTCGACTACCAGCTGCAGTCGCTGCCCGCCCTGAGCCTCAACGCCGGCTGGCGCTATGCCGCCGCCAACGTCGCCACGCCCGATGGCGCGCTGCGCGTGCCGGCCTATCACGTGTTCGACGCCGGGCTGCGCCTGCGCAGCCGGATCGGCGGCCAGGCGCTGACCTGGCGGCTGTCGGTGGACAACGTGTTCGACAAGTTCTACTGGCGCGACACCGGCAGCAGCGGCGGCGACTACTACCTGTTCCCCGGCGCGCCGCGGCTGGCGCGCCTGACCGTGACCTGGGCGTTGTGAACATCGACGCGCTGGAATGGATCGGCGCGGCGGTCAGCGTGGCCGCGGTGTGGCTGGCCGCGCGCCGCCACATGCTGGGCTGGCCTGTGGGCCTGGCCTCGGTGGCGCTGTATGCGCTGGTGTTCGTCGATGCCCGGCTGTACTCCGATGCGCTGCTGCAGGTCGCCTTCGCCGGCTTCATCGTCTACGGCTGGCGGCGCTGGAAGGCCAACCTGGACGACGACGGCCTGGTGCGCGTGGCCACGCTCGCGCCGGGCGCGGCGCTGCGCGACCTGGGGCTGGGCGCGCTCGGCGCGCTGCTGCTGGGCTTTTGCATGCACCGCTACACCGACGCGGCGCTGCCGTGGCTGGATGCGGCGCTGACCGCCTTCAGCCTGGTGGCGCAGTGGTGGCAGGGCCGCCGCCACGTGGCCGCGTGGTGGCTGTGGATCGTGCTGGATCTGATCTACGTCGGGCTGTACCTGTTCAAGTCGCTCGAGGTGACCGCGGCGCTGTACCTGGGCTTCGTCGGCCTGGCGGTGATGGGCCTGCGCCAGTGGCGCCGGGCGGCCCAGGCCGCGCCGCTGCCGGCGGCTTGACTGACGCGACGGTCAGGCGATGGTAGGGTGCCGGACCCTCGCCGGCCCCTGCTGTCTCCATGCCCGCACCTGCCGCCCCCCCACGTTCGCTGACCGAAGGCCCGATCGGCCGCAGCCTGTGGCTGTTCTCGCTGCCGATCCTGGGCGGCAACGTGGCCCAGTCCTTGAACGGCTCGGTCAACGCGGTGTGGATCGGCAAGTTCCTGGGCGAATCGGCGCTGACCGCCACGGCCAACGCCAACAGCATCCTGTTCTTCCTGATCGGCTCGGTGTTCGGCATCGGCATGGCCGCCACCATCCTGATCGGCCAGGCGATCGGCGCGGGCAACATCGCCCGCGCGCGCCAGGTGTTCGGCACCAGCGCGAGCTTTTTTATCGGCCTGTCGGTGCTGATCGCCTGTACCGGCGTGTGGACCGCGCGCCATCTGCTGGCGGCGATGGGCACGCCGGCCGATTCGCTGCCGCTGGCCGAAAGCTATCTGCGCGTGATCTTCCTGGCGATACCGCTGGTCTACGCCTTCGCCTTCCTCTCGGCGGCGCTGCGCGGCGCGGGCGATGCCAAGACGCCGTTCCGCTATCTGCTGCTGGCCGTGGTGCTGGACTGCGCGCTGGACCCGGTGCTGATGCTCGGTCTGGGGCCATTCCCGAAGCTGGGCATCGCCGGCGCGGCCTGGTCGACGCTGATCACCCAGGCCATCGCGCTGCTGGCCATGCTGATCGCGTTGCGCCGCCGACGCCACGTGCTGTGGCTCGGGCGCAAGGATCTGGGCCTGTTCCGCATCGACCCGGCCATCCTCAAGTCGCTGGTCACCAAGGGCGTGCCGATGGGCCTGCAGATGGTGCTGGTGTCGCTGGCGATGATCGCCATGATGACCCTGGTCAACCGCTTCGGCACCGACACGGCCGCCGCCTACGGCGCGGCGCTGCAGACCTGGGCCTACGTGCAGATGCCGGCCATGGCCATCGCCGCGGCGGTGTCCTCGATGGCCGCGCAGAACGTGGGCGCGCAGCGCTGGGACCGCGTCTCGGCGATCGCGCGCACCGGCGTGCTGTTCAACTTCCTGATGACCGGCGCGCTGATCGCGCCGCTGATCCTGCTCGACCACTGGACCTTCGGCCTGTTCCTGGCCCCGGGCAGCGCCGCCTTCGACACGGCGCGCCATCTCAACCACATCGCGATCTGGTCGTTCCTGTTCTTCGGGGTGATGTTCGTGCTGTCCGGCGTGGTGCGCTCGACCGGCGCGGTGATCCCGCCGCTGATCATGCTGGTGATCTCGCTGTGGGGCATCCGCGTGCCGTTCGCCAAGCTGCTGCAGCCCTCGCTGGGCGCCGATGCGGTGTGGTGGAGCTTTCCGACCAGTTCGCTGTGCTCGATGCTGATGTCCATCGCCTATTACCGCTGGGGCGGCTGGCGCAAGGCGCGCATGGGCGCGGCCGATACGCGCACCATCGCCGTGCCCTCAGAGGTGCCGGCAAGCCCGCCCTCGCCGGTGGCCGATCCGGCCGATCCGGACCGCGCGCCGGAGGATGTCCTGCAGAAATCCTGATCGCCTCGCGCGCGCTCAGAGCGCGTCGATGTCGCCCAGCGCCTGGATCAGCCGACGCGCGCGCTTGTCCGGCTTGCTCTCCGGCGGCCGATAGCCGCTGCGCTCCGCCGCGCGCAGCGCGCGCGCCTCGACCCGCCGCTGCCGCGATGCTTCGGTTTCCTGATACAGCGCCTGCGCCACCGGCGCCGGGCCGCGCTGGTCGGACAGTCCGCATACGGCGATCTCGAAGCATTCCTCGCCGCGCTGCACGCGCAGCGCATCGCCCACCCGCACCGTGCGCGAGGGCTTGGCGCGCTGCCCGCCGATCTCCACCTTGCCCAGGCCCACCGCGTCCTTGGCCAGGGCGCGGGTCTTGAAGAAGCGTGCGGCCCACAGCCACACGTCCAGGCGCACCGCCTGCGGGACGACGGGCTCAGTCATGCTTTCCAGAGAAGTCCGGCTTGATCGGCTGGCTCGTGCGCGGGCCGGGCTCGTCCCAGGCCTGCGGATGGCAGGGATCGCGCACCATCGTGCCCGCCGAGGATCGCGCCAGCGTGTCGGCCGCCGAGGACGAGGCGACCTGGCATTCGGGCCGGTCGGCCGGCCGCAGCGCGGTCGCATCGTCGCGCGCCTGGTGGCTGGCGCAGGCCGACAGCAGCAACAGCGCGGCGGCCAGCGAGGTTCCCTGCAGTTTCATCTTCGTGTTCCTGTGCATGCGTGCTCTCTTCCACGTGCAAGTGGGCGACGCGGTGCGTGAAGCTCACGTGCCCGGCTTGTTGCCGAAGCGGATCTCGGCGTGCGATTCGGTGTCGCGCTGGCAGGCCTGCGTCATATGCGCATCGCGCACGCCCTGCTCGAACGCCTGGCCATGCTTGCCGTCGCGGATCTTGTCCGGGAACGGCGGCTGGTTGGCAGCGTCGCGCGCCTGCAGCTGGCATTCGTAGGCGATGTTCGGGCCGTCCAGGCCGTTGGTGCTGGCGCAGCCGGCCAACCCCAGCGCCAGGCCAACGCCGGCGATCCACTTGGTATTGAGACTGCGTGACATCCCATCCTCCTTCCGTGGGCGCGCCGGGCCGCACCGGTGCGCGGCGCTGAAAACAAGAAACCCGGCACGAGAGCCGGGTTTCGAGCTTAGCGCGGCGCAAGCCGGGCGAATGTGCCGAAGGCTTACTCGGCAGCGGCAGCCTGGCGGGCAGCCTTGGCGGCGGCAGCGGCGGCCAGGTCTTCCTTGATGCGGGCGGCCTTGCCCTGCAGACCGCGCAGGTAGTACAGCTTGCCGGCGCGGACCTTGCCGCGGCGCTTGACTTCGACCGAGTCGATGGTCGCGCTGTGGGTCTGGAACACGCGCTCGACGCCGTAGCCGTGCGAGATCTTGCGCACGGTGAAGGCGGAGTTCAAGCCGGCGTTCTTCTTGGCGATGACCACGCCTTCGTAGGCCTGCACGCGCTCGCGGTTGCCTTCCTTCACCTTCACATTGACGACGACGGTGTCACCCTGACTGAACTGCGGCAGCTCGCGGGAAATCTGGGCGGACTCGAACTCCGCGATGATGGACTTGTTCAACTTGCTCATGGTGGCACCGATTCAATGTTCGGGTGGGTGTGTCGGGTCTCGACAACAAGGGCTGATGCAGTCGCGAGAAGTCGCTGCACGTTTATCGTGATCTTGCGGCCCGCCCAGGCCGAGCGGCCCGCGGGAACTGCGCATTGTAGACGAAATTTCCGGCGCGTGGTAGGGCCCGTCATCTCTTCCCGGGTAGGTCGCGTTGGCGCTGCAAGGCCGTCAGGTTTGCGTCGCGCGGCGTAGGCTTGACCGGCCGTCAGGCCAAGCCGCGCGGCGCGAAGATGGCGGCCTTGCAGCGCCAACCCGGAGGGCCGCCCTTGCGCGCACCCGGGACAGCGTCATTGCTCGGTCGTGGACGGACGTCCACTCCCTCCCGCTTCCTTGCCCCGGGCACGCGCAAGGGCGGCGCGACCTGCCCGGGAAGGGATGACGGGCCCTAGTCGCCCTGCCCCTCGCCTTCGGCGGCGTGCTCGGCCCGGAAGGCCTCCAGCAGCTTGCGATCGGCCTTGGACAGCGCGGCCTCGTCCAGCAGGTCGGGCCGCCGCAGCCAGGTCCGGCCCAGCGACTGCTGCCGGCGCCAGCGCGCGATGGCGGCATGGTTGCCCGACCGCAGCACCTCGGGCACCTCGCCCCAGGCGTGGCTGGCCGGGTGCGTGTAGTGCGGGCAGTCCAGCAGCCCGGCCTCGCCTTCGAAGCTGTCCTGGGCGGCGGATTCGGCGTCGTTGAGCGCCCCGTCCTGCAGGCGGGTGACCGCGTCGATCAGCACCGCCGCGGCCAGCTCACCTCCGGAGAGCACGTAGTCGCCGATGGAGATCTCCTCGTCGACTTCGTGCGCCAGGAAGCGCTCGTCCACGCCCTCGTAGCGGCCGCACAGCAGCACCAGCCGCGGCAGCGCGGCCAGTTCGCGCACGCGTGCCTGGGTCAGCGGCCGGCCCTGCGGGCTCAGGTAGATCACCGGCGCCGGCGCCGGATCGGCCTGACGGACCTCGTCCAGGCAGGCGCGCAGCGGCTCGATCAGCATCACCATGCCCGGGCCGCCGCCGAACGGACGGTCGTCCACGCGGCGGTAGTTGCCGGCGGCGTAGTCGCGCGGATTCCAGCCCTGCAAGGCCAGCAGCCCACGTTCGCGCGCACGACCGACCACGCCATAGCCGGCGCTCTGGTCGATGAACTCGGGAAACAGGCTGATGACGTCGATGCGCATGGGCGAGCGGTGAGCCAAGACGAGCGGGATGGAGCCTAGTAGAGCACTACGCTCACTCCTCTCCACTCGTTCCTAGAACTCCGGGTCCCAGTCCACGCCCACCACGCCGGCCTCGAAGTCCACGCGGGTCACGAAGTCCGGCTGGATGAACGGGATCAGCCGGTCCTTGTCGCCCCGCGCCACCAGCACATCGTTGGCGCCGGTGGAGAACAGGTGCGAGACCGTGCCGAAGTCGCGGCCGTCGGCGTTGATCACGCGCAGGCCTTCCAGGTCGACCCAGTAGTACTCGTCGGGCTGGGGCGGCGGCAGCGCGCTGCGCGGCACGGCGATCTCCAGCCCGACCATCGTCTCGACCGCATCACGGTCCTCGACGCCGGGGAAGCTGGCGATCAGGTGCTTGCCCGAAGGCTTGCCGCGCACGCCGGACAGCTCGCGCTCGCGGCCGGCCGCATCGCGCAGGGTCCAGGGCTGGTAGCGGAAGATGGCTTCGCGCGGCTCGGTCCAGGACTCGATCTTGACCTGGCCACGCACGCCGAACGCGCCGACCACCCTGCCCAGCAGGATGCGGCGCGTTGCGTTCTCACTCATTGCGAGAAGACCGGCCGCGCCAGGCGCGACCGCAGCGATCAGGCCGAAGCCTGGGTGTTGGCCTTGGCCGCTTCCTTGTACAGGTTGCGGACCTTGTCGGTCAGCTGGGCGCCGTTGCTCACCCAGTGGTCGACGCGGGCGGTGTCCAGCACCACGCGCGGCTCGGCGCCCTGGGCGACCGGGTTGTAGTAACCCAGACGCTCGATGTTGCGGCCGTCGCGCGCGCTGCGCACGTCGGTGACGATGATGTGGTAGAAGGGGCGCTTCTTGGCGCCACCGCGAGTAAGGCGGATCTTGACCATGGTGCTCTCGTGTTGCCCAGTCGCCAGGATGGCGAGGTAAGCCGGCGATTATAGCTGGCCGCGCGCGCCACGCAAACCCGCCCCCACCTTCCCGCCGGGACTCAGGGGCGATCCCAGGGCCGGGTGTCCAGCGCGCGGGCCAGCAGGGCGGGCAGTTCCGGCACGGCCGGCAGAGGCCTGCCATCGATCCCGGACACCGGCGTGCAGCCGTTCGCGTTGGCGGTGAAGGCGGCCAACGTACCTGCCTGTTCCAGCGTGACCTCCGCGTGGCGCTGCGGCACGCCCAACGCATCCAGCCCCCGCTGCAGCAGCGCCTCGCAGGTGCCGCGCAGCGCCGGGCCCTGAGGCCAGAGCACCTCGCCGCCGTCCCAGAACCCGATGTTCCAGACCGAGCCTTCCACCACGCGCGCGCCCTGCCCCGCCGCTTCGACGAACAGCGCGTCGTCGGCGCCGACCAGCCGCGCCTGGCGCCGGTAGTGGAACAGCGGCAGCGTGGCGATGTGCTTGATCTGCGGCAGCGGCCGCACGAATGCGTAGGACTTCAGAGCCAGCGGCCCAGCCGGCGCCGCCGGCCGCGCATCCGCCACGGAGATCAGCCATTGCGGCGTCACCGGCTTGAGCGGATCGCGATAGTCGAAGTCGCGCGCGAAGCCGGTGATCCGCACCGACGCGTCCTCCACCCCGTGCAGCGCCTGCCTCAGCTGCGCAAGCAGCGCGGGCTCGTCGAATGGGGCGTCGAACAGCGTTGCATGGCCCTCGCGCAGCCGCGCCAGATGCAGATCGAGCCCCTGCACCGCGCCGCCGCGCGTGCGGAAGGCGGTGAAGTGGCCGTAGTTGGACTGCGCCAGCGGACGCAGGTCGTCGTGCGTGGCGGGCCGGCCGGCGATGCTCAGGCGGGGCGCGCTCACAGCAGGGCGTCGGCCTGCGCCCACCAGTCCCGCAGCAGCGCGGCGGCGGGCCTGGCCTGCGCGGCCCAGGCCGATTGCCCGGCCCAGGCCTGCATCGCATCGAGCCGGTCCTCGACCACGGCTTGCTTGCGCATCGCGGCGGTCAGGCCGCGCTGCACCGGATACGGCGCGGGCGATGGCGCTTCAGGATTCGCGGCCGCGCGGACATAGGCCGTGGCGATCGAACGCCCGAGCCGGCCGGAGAACGCACGCGTCGGCCAGGTGTCCTGCGGCTCGGTCCCGGCCAGGGCCTGCGCCCAGGCCGGCGCGATGGCGGCCTCCGGCGTGCGCAGGAAGGCGGTGCCGACCATCGCCGCACTCGCGCCCAGCGTCAGCGCGGCGGCCACTCCGCGGCCATCGGCGATGCCGCCGGCGGCGATCACCGGCACCGACAGCGCATCGGCCAGGCGCGGCACCAGCGCGAACAGGCCGACCAGCTGGCGTTCGGCGGCGGCCGGATCGAACGCCCCGCGATGCCCGCCGGCCTCGAAGCCCTGCGCGATCACCGCATCGGCGCCGGCGTCCTGCGCGCACTGCGCTTCGGCCAGCGTGGTCGCGGTGGCGAACCAGGCGATGCCGGCGCGGCGCAGCGCCTGCACCTGAGCCGGTTCCAGCACACCCATGATCGTGGACAGCACCTGCGGCCGCGCCGCCAGCACGGCGTCGAACTGCGCGTCGAAATCCGCGGGGACCGCATCGCCCGCGTTGGCGGGCACATCCGGCCCCCACCGCGCCAGCAACGCACGCACGGCGGCCTCGGCCTGCGCATCGCGCGCGGGCGGCGCGTCCGGCACCCACAGATTGACCTGTGCAGGTCCGCTGGAAAGCGCACGAAACTCATCCATCCACGCGCCGATCTCCTGCGGCGTGGACAGCACCGCGCCCATCGCGCCCAGGCTGCCGGCGTCGGCCAGCGCCGCCGACAGCGGCACCGGGCAGGCGCCGGCCATCGGCGCCAGCAGGATCGGCACGCGCACGCCGAAGCGCGCGCAGAACGCATCGGATCGCAGGCGCGCGGCCGAGGCCATCAGCCGATCAGCGGAACGGCATGCCGCCGCGACCGCCGCCGCCCATGGCGCCCATCATCCCGCGCATGCCGCGCATCATGCCCTTCATGCCACCGCGGCCCAGCTTGCCCATCATCTTTTCCATCTGCGTGAACTGCTTCATCAGCTTGTTCACGTCGGCCGGCTGGGTGCCCGAGCCCTTGGCGATGCGCGCGCGGCGCGAGCCGTTGAGCAGCGCGGGGTTGCGCCGCTCCTTCTTGGTCATCGAATTGATGATGGCGATCATGCGCGGCACTTCCTTGTTGCCGGCGACCTGCGCCTTGAGGTGCTCGGGCACCTGGCCCAGGCCGGGCAGCTTGTCCATCAGGGCGCCGATGCCGCCCATGTTCTGCATCTGCTCGAGCTGGTCGCGCATGTCGTTAAGGTCGAACTTCTTGCCTTTGGCGACCTTCTCGGCGAGCTTCTGCGCCTTGTCCTTGTCGACCTGGCTCTCGACCTGCTCCACCAGCGACAGCACGTCGCCCATGTCCAGGATGCGGCTGGCCACGCGCTCGGGATGGAACACGTCCAGGCCGTCGGGCTTCTCGCCCACGCCGATGAACTTGATCGGCTTGCCGGTGATGTAACGCACCGACAGCGCCGCGCCGCCGCGGGCATCGCCGTCGGTCTTGGTCAGCACCACACCGGTCAGCGGCAGCGCCTCGGAGAAGGCCTTGGCGGTGGTCGCCGCGTCCTGGCCGGTCATCGAATCGACCACGAACAGGGTCTCGACCGGCTTGACCGCGGCGTGCAGCGCCTTGATCTCGGCCATCATCGCCTCGTCGATGGCCAGGCGACCGGCGGTATCGACGATCAGCACGTCGGCGAAGGACTTGCGCGCGTCCTCGATCGCGGCGCGGACGATGGCCTCGGGCTGCTGCGAGGCATCGGAGGGGAAGAACGGCACGTCGACCTGCTGGGCCAGCGCCTTGAGCTGCTCGATGGCGGCCGGGCGGTAGACGTCGGCCGAGACCACCATGACCTTCTTCTTGCGCTTCTCCTTCAGGTGCTTGGCGAGCTTGCCCACGGTGGTGGTCTTGCCCGCGCCCTGCAGGCCGGCCATCAGGATCACCGCCGGCGCCGGCACGTTGAGGTTGAGGTCCTGGGCGGTGGAGCCCATCACCGCGGTCAGCTCGTCGCGCACCACCTTGATCAGCGCCTGGCCGGGGGTCAGCGACTTCAGCACTTCCTGGCCGACCGCGCGCACCTTGATGCGCTCGACCAGGGCCTGGACCACCGGCAGGGCGACATCGGCTTCCAGCAGGGCGATGCGCACCTCGCGGGTGGCCTCGCGGATGTTGTCCTCGGTCAGGCGGCCGCGGCCGCGCAGGCGCTCGATGGTGCCGGACAGGCGCTGGGTCAGGGATTCGAACATGGGGGCAACCGGAAAGCGGACGCGAAGCGGGCGCGCAGTATATCCGGGTGGGTTTTGCGGCCGGGCGGGAATGAGGGGCGAGCTGAGCCTTCTCAGCGCGGTTTGTGCCTCTCCGTGCGCGCCCCATCCCACCGCCCGTCCAACAAGAATGGTTCTCGAAAAGCGGAGCCGCGTGCGACACTGCGCGCCATGGGGTTCGTCCTTCCTTCCTGTGTCCTGTACCTGCTGGCGACCCTGTTGCTGGTGCGCGCCGTCGCGCCCGACGCCGCCGGGCCGACCCGCGCCTGGCGCCTGCCGGCCCTGCTGGCCATCGCCCTGCACGGCGGCTACCACCTGTGGGTGGCCTGGCGCACGCCGGGCGGGCCGGACATGCATTTCTTCGCGGCCCTGTCGCTGGTCAGCCTGGGCATGGCGGCGATGACCGCCCTGGTCGCGCGCGGCCGCATGGCGGCGGTGGGCGTGGTGTCCTTCCCGCTGGCCGCGCTGCTGCTGGCCGTCTACCACGGTTACGGCCACCGGCCCTCCTCCGGCCTGGACTGGCGCCTGCAGCTGCATGCCTGGCTGGCGCTGCTGTCCTACGCCACGCTGGCGGTGGCGGCGCTGCTGGCGATCATGCTGTGGGTGCAGGAGCGCGCCCTGCGCCGGCGCGAGTTCCACGCCTGGCTGCGCGCGTTGCCGCCGCTGACCGAGCTGGAGACGCTGCTGTTCCGCACGATCGCGGTGGGTTTCGCCCTGCTGACCGCCACGCTGCTGACCGGAATGATGTTCGTGGAGAACCTGTTCGCCCAGCACCTGGTGCACAAGACCGTGCTGAGCGTGCTGTCCTGGCTGGTCTTCGGCGGCCTGCTGCTGGGCCGCTGGCGGCGCGGCTGGCGCGGCACGACCGCGGTGCGCTGGACCTTGGTGGCCATGGCGCTGCTGCTGCTCGCGTTTTTCGGCAGCAAGGCGGTGCTGGAGCTGATCCTGAAACGCACCTTATGAGCTGACCGTTCTGTCAGCAGAATGCCGCGACGCGGCATTCCATTGCTGAAACAATATTTGCATTGACAAATATCCCATCCGCGCGGATCATGCCGCGCCATGAATTCCCCTGCGTCCATCTGCCCGCCCGCGAGCGGGTCCTCGCTCGGCCTGCTGATCCGCCAGACGCGTGACGCGATCTGGGAAGCGATGGAGCGCGAACTGATCGCCGCCGGCCACGACCTGACCTTCAGCCAGTTCGTCACCATCAAGAAGCTGGCCGACGGCATCGCCAGCGTGACCGACCTGGCGCGCGCCGCCGAGGTCCACCCCGGCGCGATGACCCGCCTGCTCGATCGCCTCGAGGCGCGCGGCCTGGTCACGCGCAAGGCCGATCCCGGCGATCGCCGCGCCCTGCACATCCACCTCACCGAGGCCGGCACCGCCATCTGGCAGGACATCAACCTGTGCGGCCAGCGCGTGCTGCAGCGCGCGACGCGCGGCATGTCCGAGGCCGAATCCAGCGAACTGATGCGCCTGCTCGAGCAGGCGCGCGACAACCTCACCTCCGAGACCGATTGACCATGTCCACGTCCGTTCCCCCACGCCTGCACGGCAGGCTCGCCGCGGCGCTGGCCTGCGCGCTGGTGCTGGCCGGCTGCGCCAGCAGCCGCGGCCTGACCACCAGCGGCCAGCCGCTCGACGCAGACACCCTCGGCGCGCGCCAGGTCCTGGGCGCGGATGCCTTCAGCGCCGCCGCCTTCCCGCGTCAGGACTGGTGGAACGCGCTGGGCGACCCGCAGCTGGACGGCCTGATCCGCGAGGCCCTGCAGGGCAGCCCGTCGCTGGCCGCGGCCGACGCGCGCCTGCGCCAGGCCAAGGCCCAGGCCGGCCTGGCCGACGCACAGCGCAAGCCCACGCTCGACGCCACCGGCGAATACAGCGGCGTGCAGCTGCCCAAGGGCCTGGCCGGCCCGGAGATCGGCGGCGATGTGATGTGGGCCAACGTGCTGATGCTCGACTTCAAGTGGGCGCCGGACCTGTGGGGCGGCCAGCGCGCCGCCTACGAGGCCGCCGTCGGCCAGGCGCGCGCCGCCGAAGTCGACGCCCAGGCCGCCCGCCTGACCCTGTCGGCCAACATCGCCCGCACCTACATCTCGCTGTCGCAGGCCTACGAGGCGCTGGACGTGGCCCGCCGCGAGCAGCAGCGTTCGGGCCGCCTGCGCGACCTGAGCCAGCAGCGCGTCGATGCCGGCCTGGACAACAACCTGCAGCTGCGCCAGGCCGAGAGCACCATCGCCAGCGCGCGCCAGCAGGAGCAGGCCGCCCAGCAGCAGATCGACGCCCTGCGCAACGCGCTGGCCGCGCTACTCGGCAAGGGCCCGGACCGCGGCCTGGCCATCGCCCAGCCCAAGCTGCTCGCCGCGCCCGCGCCGTCGGTGCCGGGCGTGCTGCCCAGCGAACTGCTCGGCCATCGCGCCGACGTGGTCGCCGCGCGCTGGCGCGTGGAGGCCGCCAACCGCGGCATCGACGCGCGCAAGGCCGCCTTCAAGCCGAGCGTGAACCTGTCGGCCATCGTCGGCCTGGCCTCAAGCAACCTGTCGGACCTGTTCGACAGCGACGCGGTACTGGGCCTGGGCGGCCCGGCGATCAGCCTGCCGATCTTCGATGGCGGCCGCCTGCGCGCCAACCTGGACAACGCCGACGCCCAGTACGACCTGGCCGTGGCCAGCTACAACGGTGCCCTGGTCGGTGCCATGCACGAGGTCGCCGATGCGGTCCAGTCGGCGCGCTCGCTCGATGCGCAGGTCGCCTCGCTGACCGCGGCGCGCGATGCGGCGCAGAAGGCCTACGACCTGGCCTCCAACCGCTACGACGCGGGCCTGGGCACCCAGCTGGACGTTCTCTCCGCGCAGCGACCGCTGCTGCAGCTGGAACAGCAGCTGGCCGATCTCCACGCCCGCCGCTACGTCGCCGTGGTCGATCTCGACCAGGCCCTGGGCGGCGGCCTGCCGCTGACCGCGCCGACTCCCTCTTCCACCAATACCGCCGATACCTCCACGCCATGAACTCGCAGACTCCCAACGCTCAGGCCGGCGCACAGCCGCCGAAGAAGAGCAACCGCAAGCGTTCCCTGCTCATCCTGCTCCTGGTGATCGTCGTGGCCGGCGTGGGCTGGATCGCCTACGAGCTGCTGTACGGCCGCTGGCACCAGAGCACCGACGACGCCTACGTCGCCGGCAACATCGTCTCGATCGTGCCGCAGACCATGGGCACGGTGGTCAGCATCGACGCCGACAACGGCATGAAGGTCGAGGCGGGCCAGCCGCTGGTGCACCTGGATCCCAACGATGCCCAGGTCAGCTACGACCAGGCCGTGGCCAACCTGGCCGGCACCGTGCGCCAGGTGCGCGGCCTGTACAGCAGCGTGGAGTCCAGCGAATCGGATCTGCGCGCCCGCCAGGTCGCCGTCGATCAGGCGCGCGCCGACGTCAAGCGCCGCGAAGGCCTGGTCGCCACCGGCGCGGTCTCGCGCGAGGAACTGGCCCACGCCCGCGACATCCTGGCCTCGGCCGAGGCCGCCCTGGGCGGCGCGCGCGGCAACCTGCAGCGCAGCCGCGCGCTGGTCGATGCCACCACCGTGTCCAAGACCCCGCAGGTGCAGGCCGCGTCCTCGCAGCTGCGCCAGGCCTATCTCAACCTGCAGCGCACCGCGATCCTCGCGCCGGTCTCGGGCTACGTGGCCCAGCGCCGCGTGCAGCTGGGCCAGCAGGTCCAGCCGGGCACCACGCTGATGACGATCGTGCCGATCGACCAGGTGTGGATCGAGGCCAATTTCAAGGAAACCCAGCTGGGCAAGATGCGCATCGGCCAGCCGGTCGAGGTGCATGCCGACCTGTACGGCGACGACGTCACCTACCAGGGCAAGGTCGACAGCCTGGGCCTGGGCACCGGCAGTGCGTTCTCGCTCCTGCCGGCGCAGAACGCCAGCGGCAACTGGATCAAGATCGTCCAGCGCCTGCCGGTCAAGATCGTGCTCGATCCCAAGCAGCTGCAGTCCCATCCGCTGCGCATCGGCCTGAGCACGGACGTCAACGTGAGCCTGAAGGACCAGAACGGCCCGGTCCTGGCGCCGGCCCGCCCGGCCGATGCCAAGCCGCTGATGACCACGGCCGCCTACAACAAGCAGCTGGCCGACGCCAACCAGCTGATCACCTCGATCATCGAGCAGAACCTGCCCGAGTCGGCCAAGACCAACTGAGCGCGCACTGATGTCCACCATCGCCGAAGACGCGGGCGGCGGCGCGCCGGCCGCCCCCAAGCCGGCGGCCCAGCCGTTCCGCCCGCCGAACATGGCGCTGACCACGATCGGCCTGGCCCTTGCATCGTTCATGCAGGTGCTGGACACGACCATCGCCAACGTCTCCCTGCCCACCATCTCGGGCAACCTGGGCGCCAGCGCCAACCAGGCGACCTGGGTCATTACCTCCTTCGCGGTGAGCAACGCCATCGCGCTGCCGCTGACCGGCTTTCTGACCCGCAAGTACGGCGAGGTGCGGCTGTTCACCCTGGCCACGCTGGCCTTCGTGGTGGCCTCGTTCCTGTGCGGCATCGCCAACTCGATGGGCCTGCTGGTGGTGGCCCGCGCGCTGCAGGGCTTCGTCGCCGGCCCGATGTATCCGGTGACCCAGGCGCTGCTGATCTCGATCTATCCACCGCACAAGCGCGGCCAGGCCATCGCCCTGCTGGCGATGGTCACGGTGGTCGCGCCGATCGCCGGCCCCATCCTGGGCGGCTGGATCACCGACAACTACAGCTGGGAATGGATCTTCTTCATCAACATTCCCATCGGCATCTTCGCCAGCTTCGTGGTCGGCCGGCAGATGAAGGGGCGGCCCGAACAGCTGCAGTCGCCGAAGATGGACTACATCGGCCTGGCCACGCTGATCCTGGGCGTGGGCGCGCTGCAGATCATGCTGGACCTGGGCAACGACGAGGACTGGTTCAACTCGACCAAGATCGTGTGGCTGACCATCGTGGCGGTGCTCGCGCTGACGGTGTTCGTCATCTGGGAACTGACCGAGAAGGATCCGATCGTCAACCTGCGCCTGTTCCGCCACCGCAACTTCACCGCCGGCACGCTGGCGATGGTGCTGGGCTATGCGGCGTTCTTCTCCATCGGCCTGCTGGTGCCGCTGTGGCTGCAGCGCAATCTGGGCTATACCGCGCTGTGGGCGGGCCTGGCCTCGGCACCGCTGGGCGTGCTGCCGGTGCTGCTGACGCCGTTCGTGGGCAAGTACGCCTCGCGCTTCGATCTGCGTCTGCTGGCGAGCTTTGCGTTCTTCGTCATGGCCTCCACCAGCTTCCTGCGCTCGGGCTTCAACCTGGACGTCAACTTCGGCCGCGTGGCCGAGGTGCAGCTGATCCAGGGCCTGGGCGTGGCGCTGTTCTTCATGCCGGTGCTGACCATCCTGCTCTCGGACCTGGAGCCGCATGAGATCGCCGCCGGCTCGGGCCTGGCCACCTTCGTGCGCACGCTGGGCGGCAGCTTCGCCGCCTCGCTGACCACCTGGGCCTGGAACCAGCGCACCACCGTGCACCATGCGCAGCTGACCGAGCACATCAACGCCTACGATCCGGCCATGCAGCAGACCGTGAACCAGCTCGGCCGCGGCGATCTGCAGACCGGCGCGGTGGCGTTGAACCAGATGATCGGCCAGCAGGCCGCGCAGATCGGCTTCAACGAGATCTTCCACCTGCTGGGCATCGTCTTCCTGTCGATCATCGTGGTGGTGTGGTTCGCCAAACCGCCGTTCGCGGCCAAGGCCGGCGGCGGCGCGGCGGCCGGTGGCCACTGAGGTCTACGCCTTCCGCGCAAAGACAAAGGGCCGCAGCGATGCGGCCCTTTGCTTTTGGCGTCACTGCCAACCGCCACACATCGTCGTTCCCGCGAACGCGGGAACCCAGCGACTTTCGCACTCAGGCAGCCAAGGCACTGGATTCCCGCGTTCGCGGGAATGACGGGCCGTTCCCAGCCGTCCCGCCCCGCGCTTACAGGATCCCGATCTCCTTCAGCCACTGCTCCAGCAGCACCGGCCACATCTTCACCACCGGATGCTTGGACGGGCGCAGCCCGAAGGCATGGCCGCCCTTGGCGAACAGGTGCACCTCGGCCGGCACGCCGGCCTGCTCCAGCGCGCGCGCGTAGACGGTGCTGTTGCAGATGTCGTCGACCGGGTCGTCCCAGTCCTGCAGCAGGAAGGTCGGCGTCGTCCGCGCCGTGACCTTGAAGCCCGGCGCGAACTTGCCCTCGCGGCACAGGTGCCCGGGATAGGCCGCGATCGCGAAGTCCGGCCGGCTGCTGAGCTTGTCGGCCGCGTCCACCGGCGCATAGGTCGAGGTGAAGATGTTGCTGGTCTGCGCCACCAGATAGCCGCCGGCGGAGAAGCCGATCACCCCGACCTTGGCCGGATCGATGTGCCACTGCGCCGCATGCGCGCGTACCAGGCGGATGGTGCGCTGCGCGTCCTGCAGGGCGAACGGCGTCCTGGGCGTGATCTCGCAGTCGCAGTCCTTGTCGTAGTGGTGGTTGCCGCCGGGCACGCGGTACTTGGACAGGATGCAGGTCATGCCGTGCGCGGTGATCCAGTCGCAGATCTCGGTGCCTTCCAGGGTGATGGCCAGCATCACGAAGCCGCCGCCGGGAAAGACCACCACGGCCGCGCCCGTGTTGCGTCCTTTCGGCGGGTAGACCGTCATGGCGGGAACGCTGACATCGAACACGCCCTGCGACACATCGCCGCCGAGCGCATCCGGGGTGAGCTTGGTCAGCACGCGCTCGGGCTTGCGCGTGGTCTCTTCCGGATCCGGCGCGGCCTGCGGCCAGATCGGCAGCTGCGTCGTGCCTGCGGGCGCCTGCCACACCTCGACACGTGCGACTTCTTTCGAAGAAGGATCGGCCGGCGCGGCCAACGCCGCACGGCCGGACAAGCCAAAGACAACCGCTGCGCATACCACGCCATACACGATCCGATGCATGTTCCGACGCCTTCCGACTGAGAAAAAAGGTCGGCGCTATAGTCTGATCCGCCTCGTACGCGCGCAAAGGATGTTATCTCTTGGCAGCTTCAAGAAGATCTCATGTGCCCATGGGGCCGTCGGTGTCGTTGAACGCGCTCAAGGCCTTCGAAAGCGCGGCGCGGCATCTGTCCTTCACCCTGGCCGCCGACGAACTCTCGGTCACGCCCGCGGCCATCAGCCACCAGGTCAAGTCGCTCGAGGACCGGCTTGGGGTGCGCCTGTTCCGGCGGACCTCCAAGGGCCTGGTCATCACCGACGAAGGCCTGGCCCTGGTGCCGACGCTGAGCGATACCTTCGCCCGCGTGGGCCGGCTGCTGGAGCAGTTCGAGCACGGCCACCGGCGCGAGGTGTTGACCGTCAGCGTCGTGGGCACCTTCGCGATGGGATGGCTGCTGCCGCGCCTGCGCGACTTCGAAGCGCAGCATCCGTTGATCGACCTGCGCCTGCTGACCAACAACAACCGCGTGGACGTGGCCGGCGAGAGCCTGGACTTCGCCATCCGCTTCGGCGACGGCGCCTGGCACGGGCTGCAGGCCGAATGCCTGCTGGACGCCCCGCTCTCACCGCTGTGCTCGCCGGCGACCGCGGCACGCCTGCAGACGCCGGCGGACCTGAAGGACGTGCCGCTGCTGCGTTCCTACCGGCCGCAGGACTGGCCGGCCTGGTTCCAGGCCGCCGGCTGCGCGCCGGTCCCGCTGCGTGGCCCCGTCTTCGATGCCTCGACGCTGATGGCGCACGCGGCGATCGACGGACATGGCGTGGCCCTGGTGCCGCCGTGCATGTTCGAGCGCGACCTCGAAAGCGGGCGCCTGGTCCAGCCGTTTCCGGTCGTGGTCAGCACCGGCGCGTACTGGCTGACCATGTTGAAACGTCGTCCGCTCACTCCGGCGATGACGAGCTTCAGGAGATGGCTGCTGGCGCAGCTGCCCGGGCCTTAGCAGCGCGGCCGGCTAGCGCAGCAGGACCACTTCCTCGGCGCTGGTGGGATGGATGGCGACCGTCTCGTGCAGGTCGTCCAGCGTGGCGCCGAGCTTCACCGCCACCGCGAAGCCCTGCAGGATCTCGTCGGCGCCCTCGCCCATCAGGTGCACGCCGACCACGCGCCGCTCCGGGCCAGCGCATACCAGCCGGAACAGGCTGTGCTGCGGCGCGTCGGCCAGCGCATAGAGCATCGGTCGGAACGTGGTCGAATACACCTTCACCGCGTCCTGGCCGAACTTGGCCTGCGCCTCCTTCTCGCTCAGGCCGACGCCACCCATCGGCGGGTGCGAGAACACCACGCTGGGGATGTTGGCGTAATCCAGCTTGGCCTGCGGCTTGCCGCCGAACAGCCGGTCCATGAGCCGGCGCGCGGCGGCGATCGCCACCGGGGTCAGCTCGACGCCGACGTCGGTGACATCGCCGATGGCATGGATGTTCTCCACGTTGGTGTCCTGCCACTCATCGACCTGCACATAGCCCTCGTCATCGGTGCGCACGCCCACGGTCTCCAGGCCCAGGTCGTGCGTATTGGGCGTGCGGCCGGTGGCGAAGATGACGCAGTCGTATTCGCCTGGCATGGGGCCGGTGTCGGTGAGCACGCGCGTGGCCTGGCCGTGGCGTTCCAGCGCGGTCACCTGCATGTCGAAGAACAGGCGGATGCCGCCCTGGCGCAGGTTCTCGGCCAGTTGGTGGGTCAGCCCGCGGTCAAAGGCCTGCAGCAGACACGGGCCGCGCACGAACAGCTCGACCTGGCTGCCCAGCGCCTGCAGCACGCCAGCCAGCTCGACGGCGATGTAGCCGCCACCGATGATCGCCACCCGCGGCGGCGCCGAGCACAGGTTGAAGAAGCCGTCCGAATCGATCGCCAGCTCCGCGCCGGGGATGTCAGGCCGCTTGGGGTGACCGCCGGTGGCGATCAGCACATGCCGCGCCTTGAGCTCCAGCCCGTCCTCGCAGCGCACGCCGCCCGGCATCAGCCGGCCGCGCGAGGGAATGCGGTTGATGCCGCCCTTGTGCAGGCGGCGGCGGTAGCTGTCGTGGATGCCGGCGATGTAGCGCTGGCGATGGACCACGAACTCCTGCCAGTCCAGCGGCCCATGCTCGACCGGGAAGCCCAGGTCGGCCGCCATGTCCAGATGCCGGGCGATCTCGGCGGCCAGCCACATCGCCTTTTTCGGCACACAGCCGACGTTGACGCAGGTCCCGCCCAGTTCGCCCGGCTCGAGCAGCGCCACGCTGGCACCGTATTCGGCCGCGCGGAAGGCGCCGGCCAGCCCCCCGGAGCCGCCGCCGATGACGATCAGATCGAAGGCGCTGTCAGCCGCTGCCTGCATGGATGTTCACTCCGCTCGGGTCTCAGGGTCGTTGCACAGCATGCCCAAGCCCCGGCCCACGACGGGTGAGGACAAGGCGACTCATCGTTGTCCGGCGCGGCGCGGCGGCCGCGCATAGGCCAGCGCGCGCAGCGCCCATTCGGCCGGCCCGGGAAGCCCGCGCTTCTGCCACCACCGGCTCAGGACAAGCTGCAGCGCGAACAGGGCCAGCGCCAGCGGCAGCTGCCAGCGTCGCGCCAGCCCGAAGGCCCCGAATCCATAGCCATAGAAGAGCATGGTGAACACCAGCGACTGCAGCAGATAGTTGCTCAGCGCCAGCCGGCCGGTCGCAGCAAGCGCCGCGCACAGGCCTGTCAGCGAGGGGCGCCCCTGAAGCCAGCGCAGGGTCCAGGCCACATAGCCCAGGCAGATCGGCAGGCTCGCCGCCGACGCCAGCGCCGCGCCCAGGCAGGTCCGCGCATCGGTACGCCCCGGCCCGATCCACGGCGCCAGCCACACCGCCAGCCCCATCGCACCCAGGCCCAGCGGCAGCGCGATCCAGCGCATCGCCTGCAGCGCGCGCGTATGCCGCGCCGGTTCGGCCAGCACCCCGCCCAGCCAGCCGCCGATCAGGAACAGGCCGAAGACCTGCGCCCCGTAGATCGGCAGCACCTGCAGGTTCGAGACGAAGTCCTCCAGCCGCTGGCGCGTGGCGGCGAGGTAATTGCCGTGCGCGTAGGCGCCGATCTGGGCCTGCGCCTGGGCCTGGGCGTGCACGGCCTGCTCGTGCAGCGCCTGCTGCCAGGCCGGATCATGGGCCAGCGATGCGCCCATCGCCGCCACGCCCAGCATCAGCCCGGCCGGCACCAGGAACAACGCCACTCCGATCCACGCCAGCACGCCGCCGATGACCTCGCGGAAGGCCAGCAACAGCAGCCCGCACAGCGCATAGGTCACCAGGATGTCGCCGGACCAGACCAGCAGCGCGTGCGCCAGCCCGATCAGCAGCAGCCCCGCGCAGCGGCGCAGCCACACCGGGCCCAGCGCCCAGCGCTCGCGCTCGGCGCGCACGGCCAGGCCGGCGAAGCCCGCGCCGAACAGCAGCGAGAACAGCGCGATGAACTTGCCCTGGACCAGCACATAGATCGCCGCGTCCACCCAGCGATCCGCGCCGGACAGCGCCGGATCCACGCCGGTGCCCATCGATGCCGGCGGGCCGGCGAAGCCCTCCAGATTCATCAGCGCGATGCCCAGCAGCGCCAGGCCGCGCAGCACATCCATCGCCGGCAGGCGCGCGCGCTCCCCCAGCGGCGCGGGCAGCCCCGTCACGGCGGGGTCAGGGCGCATCGCGCCGGCCCCAAACGACGACGGCCCGCATCACGCGGGCCGCCGCAAAGCTTGCACAAGCAAGCGCATGACTCAGTGCTGGTGGCCGCCATCGCCGTGCACGTGACCGTGCTCGATCTCCTCGGGCGAGGCCTCGCGCACCTCGACGATCTCCACGTCGAAATGCAGGTCCTTGCCGGCCATCGGGTGGTTGAGGTCCACGTCGACCACGCTCATGCCCACCTTCTGGATGGTCACCGCGCGCGGGCCGAAGTTGGTCTGCAGCACGACCTGCTGGCCGGCGGCGAGCTTCTGGCCGCCGAAGTGCTTCTTGGGCACGCGCTGGCTCAGGCCATCGCGGCGCTCGCCGTAGGCCTCGGCCGCGGCCACGTCCACGCCGAAGCTTTCGCCGGCCTCCTTGTCCATCATCGCCGCCTCCAGGCCGGGGATGATGTTGCCGTGGCCGATCAGGATGGCCAGCGGCTCGCGGTCCTTGGAGGACTCCAGCGGCTCGGCGCCGACTTCGGACACGGTGTAGTGGAAACGCACGACGCTGTCTTTGGCGATTTTCATTGCAAACTCTGGTGAAGGCCGCGGTGGCGCGGCAGGGTGCGCGGCTTGTCCGCCGCAGGGCGTGCGGACCACAATGGCCGCGATGAAGACCGTCCATTATCCGGGCTCGCCCCGGCGCATGCCAACCGCCCGGCTCCGGCGCGGTCTCGTCCTCACCGGACTCGCCCTGGTCCTGGCCTTGCTGGCCGGCTGCGGCAGCGAGCGCCCGGTGGTGCGCAGCAAGGCGCCGCCACCGCCGCCCCGGGTCTGGTCGGTGCAGCCGGTGGCCGACCCGATGGCGGTCAATGGCGTGATCATGCGCGCTCTGGGGCTGGTCGGTACGCCCTACCGCTACGGCGGCAACACGCCCGAGTCGGGCTTCGACTGCAGCGGCCTGGTCAACTACGTCTACCGCGACATGCTCGACCTGCGCCTGCCGCGCACCTCCAGGGAGCTGGCCCAGATCCAGGGGCCGCGCATCGAAGAGAGCCGCCTGGCGCCGGCCGATCTGGTGTTCTTCGGCACGCCCGGCAGCGTCAGCCATGTGGGCATCTATGTGGGCGAAGGCCGCTTCGTCCATGCCCCCAGCAGCGGCGGAACGGTCCGCCTGGACTCGCTGGACGGAGCCTACTGGCGCGACCATTACAGCGGGGCCCGCCGGGTTGTTAATTAAATGTGATGCGTAAATTGTGATGCACTTCTCAATGCTCTCTACGCTCCTGTAACGAACTTTGAACATCTTCACTGGCGACTAACGGCAAACTCCAGTCTCCGCCGCGAAACCTTCACCCGCCCGTGACGAACGACGACCTGAAGTTGGGCCAGCCGCTCACCACCCGCCGCCTGCATCGTGGCCCGCTTCCGCTACTGATCCTGGCGTTGCTTGGTACCGGTGCCGCGCCGCTGGCGATGGCCCAGGACGCTACCCATCTCCCCGCCACGCCCTCCTCGGACGTGGCCACGGTCACCAGCCCGGTGGCCACCACGGTCGCCACTGGCGTGCCGACTCCGATCAACGCCAACAGCGCTGCCGCCGTTCCGGCCGGCCAGCCGATCACCACTGCCACGCCCGCTCCCGCCGCCGCTGCGACGGCTCCCGCCGTGAGCATTCCGGTCGCCGCGCTGGCGCCGGCCGCCGCAGTCCCGGCCGTGGCCGTGGCCGGCAACGGCTCGCTGCGCGACAAGGCCACCGAGGCCGCGGCCGCCACCCTGACCGCGCTGCTGCCGCGCCTGGCCGCCAGTGACACCGTGCCGGTCATGGACCGCTCGACCACGCTGGCCGGCGACCTGAGCCGCCTGCTGAGCCACTACAACCTGGCCGGTGCCGCGGCTGCGGCCGGCGGCCAGGCCGATGTCGGCAAGGTCCAGAGCGTCCTGCAGAGCGCGCTGGCCCTGCTCGGCACGCCCTACCGCTGGGGCGGCAGCGATCCGGACAGCGGTCTGGATTGCAGCGGCCTGGTGGGCTACGTGTTCCGCACCGCGCTGGGCGTGGACCTGCCGCGCGTCTCGCGCGACATGGCCGCCGACGGCGAGGGCGAGCTGATCAGGAACCGCGACCAGCTGCGCCAGGGCGACCTGGTGTTCTTCGGCGCTCGCGGCCGGGTCAACCACGTCGGCATCTATGTCGGCGAAGGCCGCTTCCTGCACTCGCCCAGCACCGGCAAGGACGTGCGCGTGGATACGCTGACCTCCGGCTACTGGGGCGGTCGCTTCATGCAGGCGCGCCGCGTCTCGCTGTAAGCGCGGACCCAGGGATGCAAGAAGAAGCCGGCGCATGCGCCGGCTTTTTTGTTTCATGACACCCCCGGCGCCTGGCTTGGCGGATATGCGCCGTCGCGCTGTGCAGCCATTTCATCAGCGCCTGTGCGCCCGTCATCGGGCCATGCCGTCCGAAGCAGGCCCGGCCCGCCAAGCGACAGACCCGCCAGATCCTCGCCCCGGCCTAACCGACGACTGATCAGCGGCGACAAGACGATGGGCAGCCCGGGCCTTGGTGACGATGCCAAGCGCGCCAGGCCACAGCACGCCTGCTTCCTCGAAGAACAGGGACAGATGCCCCATCAGGCCATTGTGCGCAGCCAGCGCAGCAAGTCTGCCTGTGGACTCTCAGGCTGCAGGGACTGCGGCGACAGCAGGCAGTAGTGCGAGCCGTCCGCGACGAAGCCCAGCGGCGCGGTCAGCACCCCGCTGTCCAGGTCGTCGCGCACCAGATGCCACGGGCCGATCGCCACACCCAAGCCGGCCACGGCCGCCTGCAGGCTGAAATAGAAGTGATCGAAGATCTGCTCCGGCCCATCCGGCACGGACTGGCCTGCGGCCGTTGCCCATTCCGACCAGGTGTTCGGCCGCGTGCGCGTGTGCAGAAGCGGTGCATCGGCGTTGATGACCACGCCAGTCTTCTTCCCGTCGAACCAGGCCGCCATCCTGTCGGGTCGGCAGACCGGGCCTACCTTCTCGGCGAACAACGGTTCGACGTGGCAGCCCTTGGGCCAAGGAAAGTCATCGCGGCGGATTGCCAGGTCGATGCCGCTGTCGAAGGAGAACGGTCCGCCACCGGCGACCAGATGCACGTCGATTTCCGGATGCCGGGCCTGGAAGGCCGGCCAGCGCGGAATCAGCCAGCGCATCAACAACGTCGGCTCGCAAGACAGCACCCAGCGCCGCGCTTGGCGGGCACTGGCGCGCAGTTCCCCTACAGCCTGTCGCATCAGATCCAGCCCCTGTCCCACCGCCCGCGCCAGCGTGCGGCCCGCATCGGTCAGGAAGACGCGTTGGCTGCGCCGTTCGAACAAGGCCTGTCCCAGCGCGTCTTCGAGCAGGCGCACGGCGCGGCTCACCGCGCCGTGCGTCAGGTGCAGTTCTGCCGCCGCTCGGCTGAGGTTTTCCAATCGGGCCGCCGCCTCGAAGCAGCGCAGTGCCAGCAGCGAAGGCAGGCGCCTATCGTCGAGTGGTGAGCCCAACTCACCATACCTGTCAGAAGTCATCGTTATTCAAAGGGAACCATCGACCGTAGTATCGCTTCGATTCGTTGCTTCACGACAGGCTGCGCCATGACCGAACTGATAGTCGTCATCACCATTACCCTGCTGGCCGTGATCAGCCCAGGACCGGACTTTGCGATGGTCACGCGCAATAGCCTAATGCTCTCGCGGCGCGCCGGTGTGCTGACCGCCCTAGGCATCGGCCTGGGCGTGCTGGTCCACGTCACCTACACGCTCATCGGGGTGGGTCTGCTGATCAAGCAATCGCTTTGGCTGTTCAACGCCATCAAGCTGGTGGGGGCCGTCTATCTGGTCTACCTCGGCGTGAAAATGCTGCGCTCCAAGCCTGCTGGCACCCTGGCCAACCCCGTGGCTGCGCTGTCGGATGCAGCGGCGTTGCGCATCGGCTTCCTGACCAATGCGCTGAATCCGAAGACCACGATCTTCATCGTCAGCCTGTTCATGCAGGTGGTGCGACCCGACACGCCGCTAGCGGTGCAGATCGGCTATGGCGCCTTCATCTCCCTGGCGCACATGGCCTGGTTCAGCCTGGTGGCCTTGTGCTTCTCCAGCAGTGCAGTGCGTGATCGACTGCTGTCGGTGCGCCATTGGATCGACCGCACCTTTGGCGGGCTGCTGGTCGGTTTCGGAATCCTGCTGGCGGTGGCGCGCGGAACACGCTGATTCACGCCAAGGCGCGGCGTTTCTAAGTCGGCGGCTTTCGTCTGAAGCGTAACGCCGAGCGCTTCGGCGCCGCAGAACGATGACACGCGATACGGGTCGCGGCGGACGCATCAACCGGCGCGACTGCGGCCCATGCATCGTCTCGCTCCGGACACATCGCGCACCGCCTGCGATAACACCCAGCCTGGCAGGCGATCGCGGCAGTACCCGCGACATGGACTTTCGACGATCGAGCCGGACTCCCTGAGCGCTTGAGGCCAGCCATTCTTGTTGCAGGCATTTCCACCCGGCAAGGCTCAGTTCCTCTACACGTGCAAGGCCGCCACGGTCTGCTCGATGTCCTTGCTCAGTTCCATCACCTTGATCGCGTAGTCGGCCAGGCGCTGGTCCGCCTCGCTGGTCGGCGTCCACGGCGGCACGGCAGTCGGCTTGCCTTCGGCCTGGTCCATGGCCACGAACACGATCACGCAGTGCGTGCACAGGCGGCTGACCGCGTCGCCTTCGCCGGGCTCCAGATCGCGCGCTCGCACGTCCACGGCGAAGTGCATGCTGCTGGTGCCGGTGTGGACCAGCTTGGCGGTGACGGTCACCAGGTCGCCGATGCGGATCGGGGCGACGAAGCGGATGCCGCCCACCGCGACGGTGACGCTGTAGTGCCCGCTCCAGCCCACTGCCGCGGCATAGCCGACCTGGTCGATCCAGCGCATGACCACCCCGCCGTGGACCTTGCCGCCGTAGTTGACGTCCTTGGGCTCGGCCAGGAAGCGGAAGGTCAGTTCACGTTGCTCGCCACGCATGGGGTCTCCTGAAGATCGTGCTGGGCGCGCGCCGCGCCGGGCTGGTCGAGAGGCCGGCGCCAACGCCGGTCGGGCGAGGATAGTCGGTTGCGGGCGAGGCGAGTTTCGCGCCATCCTGTCCGCTTCCCGCTCAATGGAATGAACACCACATGCGTAGCTTCCTGGGCTTGCTGCTGGGCATCCTCGTCGCCGCGGCCGTCATCGCCGGCGGCACCTATGCCTACCAGCATCTGTACCGCCTGCCCTCCGGCGCGGACTTCTACACCGTCTCCAACCTGGCCGATTACGCCGTCTCCGCCCCGCGCGAGGCGCTGGCCTGCCTGATCGCCGGCTGTGCGCTGGCCGGGCTGCTCGGCGGCGGGGTCGCGGCCAAGGTCTCCAGCGCCAACCGCAGCGCCCCGGCGATCGCGGTCGGCGCGCTGGTGATGGCGGCGGTGATCGCGCTGGCGGCCTTGGTTCCCTTCCCGGCCTGGGTCACGGTGGCCGCGCTGCTGCTGCCGGTCCCGATGGCGCTGTGCGCCACGCGCCTGGCCACGCCGCGCCACGAGGTCTGAGCACGGCGCGGAGAAATGCGCAGTCGCCTTGGCCAGGTTGGCGACTGGCGCGATGCGTCTGGCTCCTCATCGACGAGATGTGCCGCTCGATCGGCCGCCCCGCCCGCATGGCTCGGCGTCGTGCCCCCCCATCTTCACGCTCCAACTTGTGCGGCCACCATGGACGCATCACGGAAGCAGCTAGAAGCATCACGCGCCGCGCAAACAGGAAGGGCGCGCTGACCGGCAGCGCGCCCTTCGCATTGGCCCAGCACCGGACGGATCAGCGCTGCGGCGCGGACTCCACGCCGACATTGGTCGGCGCCGCATCGTAGATCTGCTTGTCCAGCAGGCCGGTCTCACGCGCGACCAGGGTCGGCACCAGCATCTGCCCGGTCACGTTGGTCAGGGTGCGCATCATGTCCAGGATGCGGTCGATGGCATACAGGTAGCCGATGGTCTCCAGCGGCAGTCCGGCGGCGGTGAGCACCACCGTGGCCATCACCACGGCCGTACCGGGCACGCCAGCGGTGCCGAAGCTGCCCAGCACCGAGGCGATCAGCACGATGAAATACTGGTTGCCGGTCAGCGGCACGCCGGTGTACTGCGAGATGAAGAGCGCGCACAGCGCCGGATAGATCGCCCCGCAGCCGTCCATCTTGATGCTCGCGCCCAGCGGCACGGCGAAGGCCGCATAGTCCTTGTTGACGCCCAGGTTGTGCGTGATCGAGCGCATCGACACCGGCATGGCGGCGAAGCTGGACGAGCTGACGAAGGCCACCTGCATGCCCGGCGCCGCGCCGCGGAAGAACTTCAGCGGGTTCAGCCCATGGATCAGCAGCAGGCCGCCGTAGACCACCACGATGTGCAGGATGCAGGCGATGTAGAGGGCCAGCACGAAGTTGCCCAGCGGCAGCAGCTTCTCGAAACCATAGGCGCCCACCAGCGCGGCGATCAGGCCGAAGGTGCCGATCGGGGTGACCTCCAGCACGAAGCGCGTCACCTGGATCATGATCTCGCTCATCTGCGCGGTGACCTTGCGCGCCTCGGCCACGCGGTCGCCCAGCTTGACCATGGCGAAGCCCAGCAGCGCGGCGAAGAAGATCACCGGCAGGATCGAGCCGCGGCCCGCCGCGAGCACGGTCTCGCCGGCGGCGTTGGTCCGCGTGCCGATGCCGGTCAGGGCGAAGAATGGGTTGGACGGCACCACGTCCAGCAGCACCTTGACCGGGCTGGGCACGTCGCGCGGCTTCCACGCCGAGTCGATGGCGATGCTCAGCGCACCGCTGCCGGGCTGCATGACCGTGCCCACCAGCAGGCCCACGCCCACCGCCAGGCAGGCGGTGATGACGAACCAGCCGAAGGTGCGGGCGCCCAGCGCGGCGATGGACTTCTGCCCGCTCAGCGCCGAGATCGCGTTGATCACCGCGAAGAACACAAGCGGGATCGCGATCATCTTGATCAGGGTGACGTACAGATCGCCCAGCGGACCGAACCAGGTCTCCGCGCGCGGGCCGAGCGCCCAGCCGGCCAGGGCGCCGAGCACGAAACCGGCCACCACCCGCTGCCAGAACGGGATCTTCAGCCATGCCTGCACGAGTTTCACGAAATCACGCCCCGTCGTCGGTGTCCCATCGCGCACCTTACCGCGCGGTGGCCGCGCCTGGCGATGCCCGGCGTGGAACCCGGCGGACCAGCAGCGGGACATGCCGGGCCAGCGCCACGCCGGGCGCGTCGGTCCGGATCGTCATCCTGCTGTTGTCTTGGCGAGGCAGACTTGGCGGTCGGTCCTCTTCCCGTCTCTTAAGCATGCGCCTGCCCTGCCCTCCCGTTCTCGCCCTGACCGCCTCCCTCGGCCTCACCCTGCTGGCCGGCTGCGCCAGCACCGCCGGCGCCAGGCCCACGCTCGCCGCCGCGGCGCCGGAGGTGCCGCAGGTCGCCCACCCGCAGGGCGAGACGCCGCAGTGGTGGTATCGCAGCGGCGCCGCGCGCGCGGCCGGCAACGGCGCGATGGCGGGCAAGGCGCGCAACGTGATCCTGTTCCTCGGCGACGGCATGAGCCTGACCACCGTGGCGGCCGCGCGCATCCTGGAAGGCCAGCGCCGCGGCGCCCCGGGCGAGGAGAACGCGCTGAGCTGGGAGACCTTCCCGGCCACGGCGCTGAGCAAGACCTACAACACCGATTCGCAGACGCCCGACTCGGCCGGCACCATGACCGCGATCATGACCGGCGTGAAGTCGCACATGGGCGCCATCGGCGTCAGCGCCGGCACCCGCGGCGACTGCGCCGACAGCTTGAACAAGGGCCTGCTGACCTGGCTGCAGCTGGCCGACAGCGCCGGGTTGGCCACCGGCATCGTCACCACCACGCGCATCACCCACGCGACCCCGGCAGCGACCTACGCGCACAGCCCCGAGCGCAACTGGGAGAACGACGCCGACCTGCCCGAGGCCGCGCGCCAGGCCGGCTGCACCGACATCGCCCAGCAGCTGCTGACCGATGCGCGCTTTGGCCGCGGCCCGCAGGTGGTGCTGGGCGGCGGCCGCAGCCAGTTCCAGAACGCCACCGAGCGCGACCCCGAATACGACGACAAGGTCGGTCTGCGCCTGGACGGCCGCGATCTGGTCGAGGAGTGGAAGCAGGCCCATCCGGGCGGCGCCTACGTCTGGAACGCGGGCCAGTTTGAAGTGGCCAAGGACGCGCCGGCCCTGCTCGGCCTGTTCGAGCCGGACCACATGCAGTTCGACCACGACCGCAACCGCAGCGCACAGGGCGAGCCCAGCCTGGCGCAGATGACGACTGCGGCCATCCAGTCCCTGGCGCGCCAGCCGCAGGGCTTCGCGCTGATGGTCGAGGGCGGCCGCATCGACCACGCCAATCACTCGGGCAACGCCTTCCGCGCCCTGGACGAGACCATCGCCCTGTCCGACGCGGTGCGCGCGGCGGTCAAAACCGCGCCGCCGGACACGCTGATCATCGTCACCGCCGACCACTCGCATTCGCTGAACTTCGTCGGCTACCCGGTGCGCGGCAACCCGATTCTGGGCAAGGTGCGCGGTGTCTCCGGCGAGGATGGCGACCGCACGCAGTATGCACGCGATGCCAACGGCCAGACCTACACCACGCTCAACTACGCCAATGGCCCGGGCTATCCCGGCGCGAGCAACGCCCAGCCCGCCGGCCCCAAGCGTTTCCCGCACGAGCCCTCGGAGTTCAAGGCCGCGCAGGGCCGCCCGGTGCTCGACGAGGTCAACACCGAGGACCCGGACTATTTGCAGGAAGGCATGATCCCGATGAAGTCCGAGAGCCACGGCGGCGACGATGTCGGCGTCTGGGCCATCGGACCGGGCAGCGAGGCGGTGCACGGCACGATCGAGCAGAACACGCTCTACCACCTGATCGTGCAGGCCACGCCTGCACTGCGCGCGCGCCTGTGCAAGGCCGGAACGTGCAATGCCGATGGGGTGCCGGTGGAGCTGCCGGTGGCGAAGGCGTTTGAGGTGGAGTGAGGCTGCGCTCTTTTGTCTTCGGACCATGTCTTGAAACAAGGGCGGAGCAAGCGCGGAAGGAGCAAAGTCCCTGGATTCCCGCTTTCGCGGGAATGACGAACTGGGAGTGATGCTTTGGCTCGGCTTGCCGTTGCAGCTGCCATCGCGGTTGCACAGTTGCCAGACGCCCGGAAGGAAAAGGCCGCTTTCGCGGCCTTTTCCTTCAGCCTGGCACCCGCACCACCCCGGGCGGATGCCAACCTCCGACTCAACGCGCCTCGAGCAGCTTGCTCAAGGTGTCCGTGGTGCCGGCCACGCGTTCCAGCGACGGGTACTGCAGCCCACCGTGGTAATCGAGCTTGTAGGTGTCGTAACGGTCGAAGTTCTTCACCAGCAGCTCGATCGGCGCCTTGCCCGTCTTGGCCGCGGTCACTGCATCCTTGATCGCATCGCCGGAATAGGCCTGGCCGTTGACCGCCACGATGGTCATGCCCGGGGCGATGCCGGCCTGGAAGGCCGGGCTGTCCCACAGCACGTCGCCCACGCCACCGTCGCTGCCCACCGACAGACCCAGCGAATAGGTCAGGTTAGTCGACTTGCTGCGGCCCTCGGCGGCCTTGATCGCGGCGCTGGGCTTGTCGCTGAACACCAGCTTCCAGCCGCTGGCCTCGATGCCGCCGGTCAGCGGCTTGCGGCCATCCAGGCGGTCGCGCAGGAACGTGGCCCAGTCGTAGGCCGCCACACCATTGAGCGTGGACACCACCTCGTCGAAGTCGTAGGTCTTGACCTGGTAGCTGCCGTTGTCCATGCCGAAGAAGGCCTTGGCGAAATCGTCGATCGACTTCTTGCCCCGGCTCAGCTCACGCAGCTTGGCGTCGGCCTCCAGCCACACCATCTGGCCGCCGGAGTAGTAGTCCTCGCTGAGCTGGTAGCTGCGATAGGCCAGCGGGCGGCGCATGTTGATGGTCGGATCGTTGGTGGTGTCCTGCAGCGGACGCCAGTCCAGGCCCGGCCGGCCGCGGGCATAGGTCGCCGCGACGCTGGCCAGGGCGTCCATCGTCTGCTCCTTGGACCACAGGCCCGAGCGCGCGGCCAGCACATAGCCGTAGAACTGGGTCTGCCCCTCGTACACCCACAGCAGGCTGTCGCCCATGGGCACGTTGAAGTTGGGCGTGGTCAGGTCCACGCCGCGACGGAACTTGCCGTTCCAGGAGTGGTTGAACTCGTGCGGCAGCAGATCGCGACCGCCCCAGGTCTCGTCCCACTTGGTGAAGTAGTCCGGGCTGCCGCTGTTCTCGCTGGAGCGATGGTGCTCCAGGCCGATGCCGCCCATCTGCGTGGTCAGCGCCAGCAGGAAGTCGTAGTGATCGTAGTGGTGCGCGCCATAGAGCTTGTAGGCCTGCTCGACCAGCGCCTTGTGCTTGGCGATCTGCTCGGGCTTGGCCTCCAGCGACTTGGGCGCGTCGGCGAACACGTTGAGCTTGACCGGGGTCTCGCCCTGGCTCAGGTCGAACTGCTTGTAGTACTTGCCGGCGAACAGCGGCGAATCCTGCAGCACGTTCCACGGGAGGGTCTTGAACTGCACCGTGTCGCCGGCCTTGCTGGCGGTCTCGGCGGCGGTAGCGTAGGACCAGCCGGCCGGCAGCTTGACGCTGGCCTGCACCGGGATCTGGCGGCTGTAGTAGCCGGCCGGATACAGCACGGTGAGGTTCCACTGCAGGTTGAGCATGGCCGGGGTCATCACCACGCGGCCCTGATCGCGGTTCAGCGGCGAGAGGTAGTCGAACTCCACCTGCAGCTCGCTGACGCCTTCCGGGATGTTCACCTTGTAGGCGAACACGTCGTACTGGTCGCGCGTCCAGGCCAGCTTCTGGCCGTTGGCGGTGAACTTCAGCCCGGCGACCTTGGCCACCTGACCGGTCGGGCTGTGGTTGCCGGGGATCCATTCCGGATACAGCAGGGTCAGCTCGCCCGACTTCACCGGCAGGGTCTCGCGCACCTTGAAGATGCGCCGGCCCAGATCGGTGGCGTCCACGTCCACCCGCAGGGTGCCGGGATACGGAATGTCCTGCGGCGCGGGCGTGCTGGACTGCTGGGCCTGCGCGGTGCCGGCCAGGGCGCACAGGACGGCCAGGGCGACGGGCGAGAAAGCGATCTTCATGGAGTCTCCGGGACGAGGATGAGGCCAGGGCGGCAACCCTCGATGCTATCCCCTGTCGGCCACCTGACGTTCCTGCCATTGGTCACGGTCGCCAGCCTTCCGCCCACGAAAAAGGCCGCCCAAGGAGCGGCCTGTTCGTGACGCAGCGGAAGCCCGGAGGCCTCAGTGCATCATGTTCGCGTTCATGTTGTGCAGCACCCACAGCGAACCGACGATCACGATGCCGATCACCACCACCGTGGAGATGAACACCATCGCGTTGCTGCGCTGGGCCGGCGTCAGGTCCATGTGCAGGAAGTACACCAGGTGCACCACGATCTGCACCGCCGCGCACAGCGCGGCGATGGCGGCGGTGACGCCGGCCGGGAAGAAGCCGCTCATCGCCAGGCCGAACGGGATCACCGTCAGGATCACCGCCCAGACGAAGCCGATCAGATAGGACTTCACGCTGCCGTGGCCGGCCGCCTCGTGGGCGTGGTCATGGGAAGAATGGACAGGACCGCTCATCACAGGGCTCCCAGCAGATAGACGACGGTAAACACACCGATCCAGATGATGTCCAGGAAGTGCCAGAACAGGCTCAGGCAGGACAGACGGGTCATCACGCGCGGCGTCAGGCCCTTGGTCAGGACCTGGATCACCAGCACCGCCATCCACAGGATGCCGGCGGTCACGTGCAGACCGTGGGTGGCCACCAGGGTGAAGAACGCCGACAGGAACGCGCTGCGCCCCGGGCCCGCGCCCTCCTCGATCAGGTGGTGGAACTCGTAGAGCTCCATCCCGAGGAAGCCGGCACCGAACAGGAAGGTGATGAACAGCCAGCCCAGCAACTGTCCCTTGCTGCCCTTGTGCGCGCCGATCATCGCCAGGCCGAAGGTCAGGCTGGAGAACAGCAGCAGGAAGGTCTCGACCAGCACGAACTTCAGGTCGAACAGCTCTTTGGCCGTGGGGCCATCGACCGTGGCGCCGGACAGGACCGCGTAGGTGGCGAACAGCCCTGCGAAGATCAGGCAGTCGCTCATCAGGTAGATCCAGAAGCCGAACACCGAATTGGCGCCGGCATCGTGGTGCCCGTGGTCGTGGGCGTGCGCGTCGTGGTGCGCGTGACTCATGGTGTTGCTCGCGGACATGTCAGAGGGCCCCCGTCTTGGCGGCACGCAGGCGGTCAAGCTGGTCGTAGCGCGCGTTCTCGATGCGCGCCACCTCGGCGGCCGGCACGTAGTAGTCGATGTCGTCGTCGAAGGCACGCACCAGGAAGCTGCCGATCATGCCGACCAGGCCGATGATGGCCATCCACCAGATGTGCCAGATCATGCCGAAGCCCAGCAGCACGCTGAAGGCACCCATCCACACGCCGATGGCGGTGTTGCGCGGCATGTGGATGTCCTCGAAGTGGGTCGGACGCTGGTAGGCGGTACCGGCCTCCTTGTCACGCCAGTGCTGGTCCAGGCCATTGACCTTGGGCAGGTGGGCGAAGTTGTAGAACGGCGCCGGCGAGGACGTGGCCCACTCCAGCGTGCGGCCATCCCACGGGTCGCCGGTCAGGTCGGGGTTTTCCTTGCGCTTGATGATGCTCCAGGCGATCTGGACGATGTTCAGGAAGATGCCGCAGCCGATGATCACCGCACCGCCGGCCGCCACCATCAGCCACGGGGTCCACTCCGGGTTGTTGTAGCTGTTCAGGCGACGGGTCATGCCCAGGAAGCCCAGCACGTACAGCGGCATGAAGGCGACGAAGAAGCCGACGATCCAGCACCAGAACGAGGCCTTGCCCAGCTTGTCGATGAGCTTGAAGCCGAACGCCTTGGGGAACCAGTAGGTCAGGCCGCACAGGCAGCCGAACACCACGCCGCCGATGATCACGTTGTGGAAGTGGGCGATCAGGAACAGCGAGTTGTGCAGCACGAAGGACACCGCCGGGATCGCCATCATCACGCCGGTCATGCCGCCGATGGTGAAGGTGACCATGAAGCCCACCGTCCAGTACATCATCGAGGTCATCTGCAGACGACCGCGGAACATGGTGAACAGCCAGTTGAAGATCTTCACGCCCGTGGGCACCGCGATGATCATCGTGGTGATGCCGAAGAACGCGTTGACGTTGGCGCCCGAGCCCATCGTGAAGAAGTGGTGCAGCCACACGATGAAGGACAGCAGGCCGATGCAGCTGGTGGCCCACACCATCGAGGTGTAGCCGAACAGCGGCTTGCGCGAGAACGTGGACACCACCTCGGAGAACACGCCGAAGCACGGCAGGATCAGGATGTAGACCTCCGGGTGGCCCCAGATCCAGATCAGGTTGATGTACATCATGGCGTTGCCGCCACCGTCGTTGGTGAAGAAGTGCGTGCCCAGGTAGCGGTCGGCGGTGAGCAGGGCCAGCGAGACGGTGAGGAACGGGAACGCGGCGATCATCAGGATGTTGGTGATCAGCGCGGTCCAGGTGAAGATCGGCATGTGCATCAGCTTCATGCCCGGCGCGCGCATCTTGAGGATGGTCACCAGGAAGTTGATGCCGGTCAGCGTCGTGCCCAGGCCCGAGATCTGCAGGGCCCAGATGTAGTAGTCGACCCCGACCCCGGGACTGTATTGCAGCCCCGACAGCGGCGGGAACGCCAGCCAGCCGGTCTGGGCGAACTCGCCCACGAACAGCGACAGCATGATCAGCACCACGCCGGCCACGAACAGCCAGAAGCTCAGCGAGTTCAGGAACGGGAACGCCACATCGCGCGCGCCGATCTGCAGCGGCACCACCAGGTTCATCAGGCCGGTGATGAACGGCATGGCCATGAAGAAGATCATGATCACGCCGTGCGCGGTGAAGATCTGATCGTAGTGATGCGGCGGCAGGATGCCGGCGCCGCCGTCATGGGCCAGCGCCAGCTGGGTGCGCATCATGATCGCGTCGGCGAAGCCGCGCAGCAGCATGACCAGCGCCACGAAGATGTACATCACGCCGATCTTCTTGTGGTCGACCGAGGTCAGCCACTCGCGCCACAACCAGCCCCACTTCTTGTAGTAGGTCATCAGCGCCAGCACGACCAGGCCGCCCAGCGCGGTACCGGCAAAGGTCGCGATCAGGATCGGCTCGTGGTACGGGATCGCCTCGAGCGTCAGTTTACCGAACAACATTAGTGCGTCTCCTGCGGATTGCGCGTCTCACCCGCCGGCGCCTTGGCGTCGTCGTGGTGCATGTGCTCCATGCCGGGCATGGCGTCCATGGACTGCATGTCGTGACCGTCGTGCGCATCGCCGGCGGGCGCGCCGGGCGGTGCATGATCGCCCGCGTGGGCGTCGGCCTGCTGCGCGGCCTCGGTGCCCGGCTCGGCCGGGTTGTCCATGCCGAGCATCTTGTGCCCGCCCTTGCCGTGCGAGCCCATCATGTACTTGGCGATGATGCCGTTGAACAGCTCAGGCTTGACCGAGGCGTAGTAGATCGGCGCCACGTTCTCGCTGGGCTTGGCCAGCTCGGCGTAGGACGCGTCGTCGAGCGTCCTGCCCGAGGCCCTGGCCTTGGCGATCCAGGCCTCGAAGCCCGCCTGATCGGTGGAGATCGCCTTGAACTGCATGCCCGAGAAGCCCTGGCCGCTGTAGTGCGAGGACATGCCGCGCAGATCGCCCTGCTCGTTGGCGATCAGGTGCAGCTTGGTCTCCATGCCCGCCATCGAATAGATCATCGTCCCCAGCTCGGGGATGAAGAAGGCGTTCATCACCGAGTCGGAGGTGATGCGGAAGTTGAGCGGCGTCTTCTCCGGGAAGGCCATCTCGTTGACGGCCGCCACGTTCTGCTCGGGATAGATGAACAGCCACTTCCAGTCCAGCGACACCGCCTGGATCGTCACCGGCGGCACGTCCGAGTCCAGCGGACGGTACGGATCCAGCGCGTGCGAGGAGCGCCACACCAGCACACCCAGCACCGTGATGATCACGCACGGGATGGCCCAGACCACGATCTCGATCGGCGTGGAGTGGTGCCACTCGGGCTCGTAGCGGTTCTGCTTGGAGGCCCGGTAGCGATAGGCGAACACCAGCGCCATCACGATCACCGGCACCACCACCAGCAGCATCAGCACCGTGCAGGTGACGAGCAGGTTGCGCTCGTCGATGCCGATCTGCCCCTTGGGGTTCAGGATGGCGGACTGGCACCCGCCGAGAAAAAGCACACTTGCCAGCAAGACCCATGGACGCAGTCGTCCAGGAAGCTTCAGCAGGGACATGGTCTATCCAGTTGCGAGAAGAAATCGGCTACCTAGACGGACGGTCGGCTGGCCGACCGCCCGCGACACAGGCCGCGCGTGGGCTGCCGCACAGGCGCCCGGACGCTGGCAGAGCCTGCGCTAGAACCGCACTATCTTATGCTGCCAAGCAACATCAAGGAATCCCTCGGCCGACGCGATTGCGTCAGTCGGCCGCGATCTCGCCGACCGCGCTCGTGTGATCCATATCCCAACGCGGATGTCGGCGCCGCGCCGGCCGCTCGCGGCATGCTCCGATGCTACGCCTGTCGGCGTGTCGCGCTGTCGACACGGTGCGCATGAACACGCAAAAGAAAGGCCCCGCCAACGCTGCGACGGAGCCTTCAGAATGACCTTGGTGCCGGAAACAGGAGTCGAACCTGCGACCTACGCATTACGAATGCGCCGCTCTACCAACTGAGCTATTCCGGCGGGGAGGGCGAATTCTAGGGACCGTGCCGCTTCCGGTCAATTGAGCCGGCGGGCACGATCGTGTCCAGCGGCGCTGCCGCTGCGCGACGCGGGGCGCGGGACGCGGCATCATCGCCGTGGACGCGCCCTCGGCGCCCTGCCCCGCTCTCGCCGCCGCAAGGAGCCGCCATGCCCGCCCGCACCACCGCCGCTTCGTCCGACGCCATGCCTGCCGGCGCCGAGCCGCAGGCCATCGACGCGCCGCTGTCCATCGCCGCGACGTTCCTGGTGCTCAACGTCAAGGACACGCCGCAGGCGCAGGCGGCCGTGCGCGCCACGCTCGGCGCCACCGGCGATCTGATCAAGACCATCACCAGCCGCGACCTCAGCCGTGGCTTCACCTGCAATGTCGGCATCGGGTCGCGGGTCTGGGAGGCGCTGACCGGGCTGTCCAAGCCGCGCGAGCTGCATCCTTTCAGGGAGATCCGCGGCGCGGCCCACACCGCCGTCTCCACGCCGGGCGACCTGCTCTACCACCTGCGCGCGCCCACGCTGGACCTGATCGTGGAGTTCGAGAAGCTGCTGCTGCAGGCCTTCGGCGATGCGGTCGAGCCGGTCGATGAAGTCAGCGGCTTCCGTTACTTCGACGGGCGCGATCTGCTCGAGTTCGTGGACGGCACGGCCAATCCGGACGGGCTGGCGCTGCCGCAGGCCACGCTGGTGGGCCAGGAGGATCCGGACCACGTCGGCGGCAGCTACGTGGTGATCCAGAAGTACCTGCACGACCTGGACGCCTGGCGCGCGCAGCAGGTCGAGGCACAGGAGGCGATCATCGGGCGCAGGAAGTTCGACAACACCGAGCTGCCGGACGCCCCGGCGCCGGCGCAGAAATCGCACAAGACGCTGTGCACGATCAGCGATGCGCAGGGCGAGCACGACATCCTGCGCGACAACATGCCTTTCGCCTCGCCGGCGCGCGGCGAGTACGGCACCTACTTCATCGGCTACACGCGCCATCTGTGGGTGATCGAGAAGATGCTCGAGCGCATGTTCATCGGCGACCCGGCGCCGCTGCACGACCGCATCCTGGACTTCTCCACCGCCCAGACGGGGGTAGTGTTCTTCGTGCCGGCACGCGCGGTGCTGGACGCGATGGGCGACTGACCGCGCCGGTCAGTCCACCAGCTGCAGGCGCAGCTCTTTGGGCAGGGCGAAGACCATGCTCTCCGGCTCGCCGGCCAGCTCGCTGACGTCGTTGGCGCCCAGCTCGCGCAGGCGCGCGATCACACCGTCGATCAGCACGTCCGGCGCCGAGGCGCCGGCGGTCACCCCGACCCTGCGCTTGCCGGCGATCCAGCGCGGATCGATCTCCTGCGCGCCATCGATCAGATACGCCTCCACGCCGTCGCGCTGGGCGAGCTCGCGCAGGCGGTTGGAGTTGGAGCTGTTGGGCGAGCCGACCACCAGCACCAGGTCGCATTCGCGCGCCAGGTCGCGCACGGCGTCCTGGCGGTTCTGCGTGGCGTAGCAGATGTCGTCGTTCTTCGGCCCCTGCATCGCCGGGAAACGGGCGCGCAGCGCCTCGATGATGCCGACCGTGTCGTCCACCGACAGCGTGGTCTGGGTGGTATAGGCGAAGTTGTCCGGCTGCTCGATCTGCAGCGTGGCGACATCGTCGATGTCCTCCACCAGGTAGATGCGCCCGGTACCGCGTTCGCGGTCCCACTGGCCCATCGTACCCTCGACCTCCGGATGGCCGGCGTGGCCGATCAGCACCACGTCGCGTCCGGCGCGGCAGTGGCGCGCCACTTCCAGGTGGACCTTGGTCACCAGTGGGCAGGTCGCATCGAAGACCTTCAGTCCGCGTCGGCCGGCCTCGGCGCGCACGGCCTGGGACACGCCGTGGGCGCTGAAGATGACGGTGTTGTGGTCCGGCACCTCGTCCAGTTCCTCGACGAAGATCGCGCCGCGGCGCTTGAGGTCGTCGACCACGAAGCGGTTGTGCACCACCTCATGGCGCACGTAGATCGGCGCGCCCAGGGTCTCGATGGCGCGCTTGACGATCTCGATGGCGCGGTCGACACCGGCACAGAAACCGCGGGGATTGGCGAGCAGGACGTCCATGGCAGGCAGTGTAGAGGAGTGAGGGGAAAGGAACGCGTAACAGCGGTCCCGTGGGCCCTACGGCTTCTCCGTGGCCCGCGCCTCGGCCCCGCCCTTCTTGCTCAGCCCGAACAGCGCAATACCCACCGCGCCGCAGACGATGGCCGAGTCGGCGATGTTGAACGAGGGCCAATAGTGGTCGCCCACGTACCACTGGATGAAATCGACCACATGGCCGTGCATCAGCCGGTCGATCACGTTACCCAGCGCACCGCCGATGACCAGCGCGTACGGCAGGGCCACGCGCCAGTCGCCGCGCGGCGTGCGCGACAGCCACCAGCCCAGCAGGCCGCACACGCCCAGCGCCAGCGCCGTGAAGAACCAGATCTGCCAGCCGCCGGCGTTGCTGAGGAAGCTGAAGGCCGCGCCGGTGTTGTAGGTGCGGTACCAGTTCCAGAAGCCGTCGATCACCTTGACCGCCTGGAACTCCGGCAGGCTGGTCAGCACCCAGGCCTTGGACCACTGGTCCAGGCCGATGACCACGGCCGACAGCAGCAGCCAGATCAGTGCCGAGGGCTGCCGCGTCGCGGCGCCCGGGTGCTGCGCTTGGTTCAGAACCATTGCCGGTCCTCCCCCGCGCCATCGACATTGTCCACGCAGCGCCCGCACAGCTCAGGATGGGCGGCGTAGGCACCGACGTCGGCGCGGCGCTGCCAGCAGCGCACGCACTTGGGCTTGTCGGTCGGCTGGGCGCTGACGAAGAGCGCCTCGGCGCTGGCCTCGCGCACGGTGACATCGCCGCTGATGAACAGGAAGCGCAGCTCATCGGCCAGCGGCTGCCAGCGCGCGGCGGTGGCCGCGTCGGCGGCGATGGCGATCTCCGCGTCCAGCGCCGCGCCGATCGCGCCGCTGGCGCGCATCGGTTCGAGCACCTTGGCCACCTGCTCGCGCAAGGCCAGCAGCGCGTCGAAGTCGGCCTCGCCCAGCTTGGCATCCGGCGGCAGCGGCGCCAGGCCGTCGTACCAGGTGGTGAACAGCACGTTGTCCAGGCGGTTGCCGGGCAGGTAGCCCCACATCTCGTCGGCGGTGAAGCTCAGGATCGGCGCGATCCAGCGCACGAAGGCTTCGGCGATGCGGTACATCGCGCTCTGCGCGCTGCGGCGGCCGCGCGAATCCTCCTGCATCGTGTACAGGCGATCCTTGGTCACGTCCAGGTACAGCGAGCCCAGGTCGACGCTGCAGAAGTTCAGCAGCGCCTGCACGATGGCCGGCAGGTCGTAGCGCGCATAGGCGGCCTCGATCTTCTCCTGCAGCTGCCAGGCGCGATGCACGATCCAGCGATCCAGCGCGACCATGTCGTCCAGCTCACGCAGGTGCACGGCCGGGTCGAAGCCATGCAGATTGCCCAGCAGGAAGCGCGCGGTGTTGCGGATGCGGCGGTAGGCGTCCGCGTTGCGCTTGAGGATCTCCTGCGACAGCGACATCTCGTTGCTGTAGTCGGCGCTGGCGATCCACAGGCGCAGGATGTCCGCGCCCAGGGTCTTCATGATGTCCTGCGGCTCGATGCCGTTGCCCAGCGACTTGGACATCTTGCGGCCGTGCTCGTCCACGGTGAAGCCGTGGGTCAGGCAGTGCCGGTACGGCGCGGCCTTGTCGATGGCCACGCCGGTGAGCAGCGAGGACTGGAACCAGCCGCGATGCTGGTCGCTGCCTTCCAGGTACAGGTCGGCGGGCTTGCCGAAGCCGCGCTCCAGCAGCACGCCCTCGTGGCTCACGCCCGAGTCGAACCAGACATCGAGGATGTCGGTGACCTTCTCGTAGTCGGCGGCCGCATCGCCGAGCAGTTCGGCCGGATCCAGGTCGTACCAGGCGTCCACGCCGGCCTGCTCCACCTTCAGCGCCACCTGCTCCATCAGCGCGACGCTGTCCGGATGCGGCAGGCCGGTCTCGCGGTGCATGAACAAGGCGATCGGCACGCCCCAGGTGCGCTGGCGCGAGATCGTCCAGTCCGGGCGGCCCTCGACCATGCCGGCGATGCGCGCGCGGCCCCATTCGGGATACCACTTCACCGCATCGATGGCCTTGAGCGCATCGCTGCGCAGGTTGGCCTGGTCCATCGAGATGAACCACTGCGGCGTGGCGCGGAACACCACCGGTGTCTTGTGCCGCCAGCAGTGCGGATAGCTGTGGGTCAGCGGATGGAAGGCCAGCAGCGCACCATTGCCGCGCAGGCCTTCGACGATGGCGTCGTTGGCTTTCCAGATGTGCTGGCCGGCCAGCGCCATCTCGCCGAACGGCGGCGTGGACGGCAGGTAGACGCCGCGTCCGTCGACCGGGGTGATCTGCGCGGCAGTGTAGCGATCGACCAGACCATACTTCAGGCAGACCGCGTAGTCCTCCTGGCCGTGGCCGGCCGCGGTATGGACCGCGCCGGTGCCGTCCTCGGCGGAAACGTGATCGCCCAGGATCAGCGGGATGTCACGCTCGGCGTAAAACGGATGGCCCAGCAGCAGGCCTTCCAGCGCGGCGCCCTTGCCACGACCGTGCACCACCACCTCGGACACGCCGTAGCGCGCCAGAGCGCGCGCGGCCAGCGCCTCGGCCACGACCAGCCAGCGCGGGGCGCCGTCGCGGGCCGGGCCTTCGACCAGCACGTAGTCCAGCTCCGGGCCCAGGCTCACCGCCAGCGAGGCCGGCAGCGTCCACGGCGTGGTGGTCCAGATCGGCACGGCCACCTCGGTCCCGGCCGGCGCCTGCGCGCCGAACGCCGCGGCCAGGGCCTGCGGATCGCGCGCGGCATAGCCCACGTCGACCGCCGGGGAGACCTTGTCCTGGTACTCGATCTCGGCCTCGGCCAGGGCCGAGCCGCAGTCGAAGCACCAGTGCACCGGCTTGGCGCCGCGCACCAGATGGCCGTTGGCGACGATCTTGGCCAGCGCGCGGATCTCGTCGGCCTCGAAGCGGAAGTTCAGCGTCTTGTACGGATGGTCCCAGTCGCCGATTACGCCCAGGCGCTTGAAGTCCTTGCGCTGCAGGTCGATCTGCTCCTCGGCGTACTCGCGGCACTTCTGCCGGAACGCGCGCGCGTCCAGCTTGGTGCCCACCTTGCCCCACTTCTTCTCCACCGCGATTTCGATCGGCAGGCCGTGGCAGTCCCAGCCCGGCACGTAGGGCGCATCGAAGCCGGCCAGATAGCGCGACTTGACGATGATGTCCTTGAGGATCTTGTTGACCGCGTGGCCCAGATGGATGGCGCCGTTGGCGTAGGGCGGGCCGTCGTGCAGCACGAACAACGGCCGGCCCTTGGCGTTGGCGCGCAGCTGCGCGTACAGATCCTGGTCGTACCAGCGCTTGAGCGTGTCCGGCTCGCGCTTGGGCAGGTCCCCGCGCATGGGGAACTCCGTGGCCGGCAGATGCAGGGTGGCTTTGTAGTCGGTACTCACAGGTGGCGGTTCTCTGCGGCTATGCGGGGAGGCCTGCGCGGCGCCACGCGGGCCTGGATTCAAGAAGATGGTCGTTCAGGCCGTGGCCCGCAGGCGTTCGGCGGACAGCAGTCGGCGGGCGTTGGCGGCGTCGCGCTGCATCTGTTCGGTCAGCGCCTCCAGGCCGTCGAATTTTTCCTCGTCGCGCAGCTTGGCGACGAATTCCACGCGCAGGTGGCGCCCATAGAGGTCGCCGCTGAAGTCGAACAGATGCGCCTCCAGCAGCGGCTCCACGCCCTCCACGGTGGGCCGGGTGCCGAAGCTGGACACCGACGGCCACGGCCGCTCGGTCAGCCCATGCACCCAGGTCGCGTAGATGCCGCTCAGCGCCGGCGTCTTGGGGAAGCGCAGGTTGGCGGTGGGGAAGCCCAGCGTGCGGCCCAGCTGCTTGCCGCGCACCACCCGCCCGCCGATGGCGTACGGGTGGCCGAGCAGGCGCTCCGCATGGATGAAGTCGCCCTGGCGCAGCGCGGCGCGGATGCGGGTGGAGGACACGCGCTCGCCATCGGCGCAGTGCACCGGCTCGATCTGGCCCGCGACGAAGCCCAGCTCCGCGCCCATCGCCTGCAGCAGCGCCACATCGCCGCCGCGCTTGTGGCCGAAGCGGAACTCCGGCCCGATCCACACCTCGCGCGCGGCCAGGCGCCCGACCAGCAGCGTGTGCACGAAGTCCTGCGCCGACATCGCGGTCATGCGCTGGTTGAAGCGCAGCAGGCCGATGCGGTCGGCCCCGCCCTGGAGCAGGCCTTCGACCTTGGCGCGCGGCAGGCTCAGGCGCGGCGGCGGGTCCTGCGGCTGGAAGAACTCACGCGGCAGCGGTTCGAAACTCACCGCCACCAGCGGCAGCCCCAGCGCGCGGGCGCGCGCCTGGGCATGGCGCAGCAGCGCACGGTGGCCCAGGTGCAGGCCATCGAAGGCGCCGATGCACACCACACTGCCACCCGGGGTCAGTACCCCGCCTTCGATGTCACGGAACAGCCTGCTCATCGGGATTGGGCGATCGGGCGGCCAGACGAGGCCGCCCAGGAAATCTCTGGGGAAACCCGTGAAGTATAGCCGTCAGGCGCAGGCGCAAGGCCCACCGACTCAGTGCCCACGCAGGTCGCGCGGTCGCAGGCCCAGCGCGACCTGCACCACGGCGTAGGTGAGCCCGCCGGCCGCGACCAGGCCCAGCAGACCGAGGACGCGCGTCAGCTTGGGCAGCAAGGTGAAATCGGGAAGCCAGTGCAGCCCGGCGCCGACCACCGCGGCCATCGCCGCGCACGCCAGCAGCAGCCGCAGGACGAAGCCGCCCCAGCCCGCGCGGCGCTGATACACCCCGGCGCGGCGCAGCCACATCCACAGCAGGCCCAGGTTGATGTAGCTCGCCACCGCGCTGGCGATGCCCAGGGCCAGATGCAGACCGGGCGTCCGCGCCAGCGCCTCGGTCACGCCCAGCGCGCGCACCTCCGGCTTGACCATCAGCTGGTACAGCAGCGCCAGGAACAGCAGGTTCAGCACCATGTTGGACACCAGCGCCACGATGCCGGCGCGGACCGGGGTGGTGGTGTCCTGGCGGGCGTAGAAGGCCGGCAGCACGATCTTGAGCAGGGCGAAGGCCGGCAGGCCGAAGCTCAGCCCGAACACCGACATGGCCGCCATATGCGTATCGAAGGCGGTGAACTTGCCGTACTGGAACAGCGTGGCCACCAGCGGCACGCTCAGCAGCATCAGGCCCACCGCCGCCGGCACGGCGATCAGCAGGGTCGTGCGCAGGCCCCAGTCCAGCGCCGCGGAGAATCCGGCGGCGTCGGTCTTGACGTGGTGGCGCGAGAGCGCCGGCAGGATCACCGTGCCCAGCGCCACGCCGAACACGCCCAGCGGCAGCTCCAGGAAACGGTCGGCCTGGGAAAGCCAGCTCTGCGAGCCGGCGAACAGGAACGAGGCGATCACCGTATCCAGCAGCAGGTTGATCTGCGCCACCGACGAGCCGAACAGGGTCGGCACCATCAGCCGCAGCACCCGGCGCACGTCCGGATGCGACCAGCCCCAGCGCGGCAGGGTCAGCAGATCGATCCCGCGCAGCGCCGGCAGCTGGAACAGCAGCTGCAGCGCGCCGGCCGCCAGCACCGCCCAGCCCAGCGCCAGGATCGACATGCCCATCAGCGGCGCCAGCCACAGCGCGCCGGCGATCATGCACAGGTTGAGGATCACCGGCGTCAGCGCCGGGATGGCGAAGCGGTTGAAGCTGTTCAGCGCCCCGCCCGCCAGGGCGGTCAGCGAGACGAAAAGCAGGAACGGAAAGGTCAGCCGCAGCAGGTCCACGATCAGGCCGAACTTGGCCGGGTCATCGGCCGAGCCGGGGTTGAACACCATCGCCACCTGCGGGGTGAAGATCAGCCCCAGCGCGGTCACCAGCAGCAGCACCCCGCCGAGCGTGCCCGACACGCTGGCCATCAGCGTGCGCAGGTCGGCATGCGGCCGGGTTTCCTTGACCTCGGTGAACACGGGCACGAAGGCCGTGGAGAACGAGCCTTCGGCGAACAGCCGGCGCAGGAAGTTGGGGATGCGGAACGCCACCCAGAACGCGTCGGTCACCGCATTGGCGCCGAAGCTGGCGGCGATGGCCTGGTCCCGCACCAGCCCCAGCACCCGCGAGATCATCGTCATGCTGCTGAACGACAGCAGCCCTTTCAGCATTTTCGGTGTGCTCACGCCCTACCCCAGGCCATGTGGTTGACGCAAGTCCTTGAACAGCCCATAATTTCCCGTTCGTTTTTCCGCCCGCCGTCAACCCCAAGTCTTCTCAGGATCCCAACGTGGCCAATATCAAGTCCGCCAAGAAGCGCGCCAAGCAGACCGTCGTGCGCAACGCGCGCAACGTCGCTCAGCGCTCCATGCTGCGCACCGCCGTCAAGAAAGTCATCAAGGCCCTCGACGCCAACGATGCCGCCGGCGCCGAAGCCGCCTTCGCCACCGCCCAGCCGCTGCTGGACCGTTTCAGCTCGCGTGGCCTGATCCACAAGAACAAGGCCGCCCGTCATAAGAGCCGCCTCACCGCGCGCATCAAGGCCCTCAAGGCCGCTTGACGCTCCACTGACGGCAAGGGCAACAGGAAACCCGGCTTCGGCCGGGTTTTTTGTTGCCCACGGATTGCCGCAGACAACAGCCAGGCGTCCCCGTAGAGCGGAGCTTGCTCCGCTGAAGCTTGCCCAGGATTGTCCGTCGCCCGCCTGTTCCAGAAGCGCTGCTCCCATGTGCGAAGCAAGCAAGAGCAGCGGAGCGAGCTCCGCTCTACACAGGCGGACACCGCCCGATTCCGGCGTTGGATGCGTCACGGCCATGCCTCCCGCGAGACCTAGCCGGCGTTCTGCGCAGCCTCGAGCGCCTCTTCGCGCTGGCGGTCGAAGAAGGCCATGATCGCCTGCATGATCGGCCAGGTGCCCTCGCGCGAGATCGCCGAGGTCACATACCACGGACCGGTGCAGCCCAGTTCCTCGATGACTGCCTTGGCGCGCTCGGCGGCCTCGTCCTCGAACATCAGGTCGGCCTTGTTGAGCACCAGCCAGCGCGGCTTCTCCAGCAGCTCCGGGTCGTGCTTGCGCAGCTCGCGCTCGATGGCGCGCACCTGCTCGGCCGGCGAGACGGTCACGCCGGTGTCGGCGAAGGCCTCGTCCACCGGCGCCATGTCCACCAGGTGCAGCAGCAGGCGGGTGCGCTGCAGGTGGCGCAGGAACTGCGTGCCCAGCCCGGCGCCCTCGGCCGCGCCCTCGATCAGGCCCGGCACGTCGGCGATAACGAAGCTGCGGTGCGGCTCGACGCTGACCACGCCCAGATTTGGATACAGGGTGGTGAACGGATAGTCGGCCACCTTCGGCGTGGCCGCCGACACCGCGCGGATCAGCGTGCTCTTGCCGGCGTTGGGGAAGCCGAGCAGGCCCACGTCGGCCAGCAGCTTGAGCTCGAGCTTCAGCAGGCGCTCCTCGCCCTCCTCGCCCGGCGTCGCCCGGCGCGGGGCGCGGGTGATCGAGGACTTGAAGTGCATGTTGCCCAGCCCGCCCTTGCCGCCGCGCGCCACCAGCAGGCGGTCGCCGTGCGTGGTGAGGTCGCCGATCACCTCGTCGGTACCGACGTTGACCACCATCGTGCCGACCGGCACGGTGATGGTCAGGTCCTCGCCGGCCTTGCCGTACATCTGCCGACCCATGCCGTTCTCGCCGCGCTGGGCGCGGAAGTTCTTCTGGTGGCGGAAGTCGACCAGCGTGTTGAGGTTCTCGTCGGCCTGCAGCCACACGCTGCCGCCGTTGCCGCCGTCGCCGCCGTCCGGACCACCCAGCGGGATGAACTTCTCGCGCCGGAAGCCGACGCAGCCATTGCCGCCATTGCCGGCGATGACCTGGATTTCCGCTTCGTCTACCAACTTCATGGGATTCGGGATTCGCGATTCGGGATTGGAAAGAACCACCGGACGCCGCAGTTTAGCGACCCCGGCAAAGAACGGAGACAAGGAATCGAAGAACCCGCCGAATCCGCCTTCGCGAATCCCAAATCCCCAATCCCGACATCCCGGCTACAAACGAAAAACCCCGCCGAAGCGGGGCTTTCGCGACGCAGCGACGCGAAGGCTCAGCCCTCGGTCACCACGCTCACGGTGCGACGCTTGGCCGCGCCCTTGACCGAGAAATCGACCTTGCCGTCGACCAGCGCGAACAGCGTGTGGTCGCGGCCCAGGCCGACGCCCGGACCCGGGTGGAACTGCGTGCCGCGCTGACGGACGATGATGTTGCCGGCTTCGATCGCCTGGCCACCATAGACCTTCACGCCCAGCATCTTCGGGTTGGAGTCGCGGCCGTTGCGCGAAGAACCTACGCCCTTTTTATGTGCCATGACTTGCGCTCCTTACTTGTTGTCGCCGGAAGCGTTGATTCCGGTGATCTCGATTTCGGTGTAGTGCTGCCGGTGACCCTGGTGCTTCATGTGGTGCTTGCGGCGGCGGAACTTGATGATCTTCACCTTGTCGGCGCGGCCGTGCGACTTGACCGTCGCGGTGACCGTGGCGCCCTTCAGCGCGTCGCCCAGCTTGATGCCGTCGTCGCTGCCGAGCATCAGCAGGGTGTCGAAGGTGATGGCCTTACCGGCTTCGGCGTCCAGCTTCTCCACGCGCAGGGTCTCGCCCTGCATGACGCGATACTGCTTGCCGCCCGTGACCAGAACTGCGTACATGGGTGCTTCCTCTTTGTGTTGGCTTTTCGTAGTTATTCTCGTGCCTGCCGCCCATCGAGGGGCGGACAGAAGCGGAATGATAGCCGGATCAGTGACTTGGAGCAAGTCACCCCATGCCGTGCCCGCCGGCGGTCCCCGGGGGTCGTCCGGCCGCCCCGGGGCCTTCGGAAATCCGTCAATTGCCCCCATACAGGGGACTCGCTAGGCTGACCGATTCGCGACGGATCGACACGTGCCGGCGCCCTCCCCTTCCTGCACAGGCCAGACCCCCAAGGCATGGACAGTATCCGCATCCGCGGCGCTCGCACGCACAACCTGAAGAACATCGATCTCGATCTGCCGCGCGACAAGCTGATCGTGATCACCGGCCTGTCCGGCTCGGGCAAGTCCTCGCTGGCCTTCGACACCATCTACGCCGAAGGCCAGCGCCGCTACGTCGAGTCGCTGTCGGCCTACGCGCGCCAGTTCCTGAGCGTGATGGAAAAGCCGGACGTGGACCACATCGAGGGGCTGTCGCCGGCCATCTCGATCGAGCAGAAGTCCACCTCGCACAACCCGCGCTCGACGGTCGGCACGATCACCGAGATCTACGACTACCTGCGCCTGCTCTATGCGCGCGTGGGCATCCCGCGCTGCCCGGACCACGGCTATCCGCTGGAGGCGCAGACGGTGAGCCAGATGGTCGACCAGGTGCTGGCGCTGGATGGCGAGCAGCGCTACATGCTGCTGGCCCCGGTGATCCGCGAGCGCAAGGGCGAGCACGCCCAGGTGTTCGACCAACTGCGCGCGCAGGGCTTCGTGCGCGTGCGCGTGGACGGCGAGCTCTACGAGATCGACGCGGTGCCGCCGCTGGCGCTGCGCGTCAAGCACACCATCGAGGCGGTGATCGACCGCTTCAAGCCGCGCGAGGACATCAAGCAGCGTCTTTCGGAGAGCTTCGAGACCGCGCTGAAGCTGGGCGACGGCATGGCCGCGGTGATGTCGCTGGACCAGCCCGACGCGCCGCCGCAGCTGTTCTCGTCCAAGTACTCCTGCCCGGTGTGCGACTACTCGCTGCCCGAGCTGGAGCCGCGCCTGTTCTCGTTCAACTCCCCGGTCGGCGCCTGCCCCAAGTGCGATGGCCTGGGCGTGGCGCAGTTCTTCGACCCGGCGCGCGTGGTGGTGCATCCGGAGCTGTCGCTGGCCGCCGGCGCGGTGCGCGGCTGGGACCGGCGCAACGCCTACTACTTCCAGCTGATCGCCTCGCTGGCCAAGCACTACAAGTTCGACGTCGATGCGCCGTGGATGATCCTGCCGGAGAAGGTCCAGAAGGCGGTGCTGTACGGCAGCGGCGATGAGCTGGTGACCTTCACCTACCTCACCGAGTCGGGCGGGCGCACCCAGCGCAAGCACAAGTTCGAAGGCATCGTGCCCAACCTGGAGCGCCGCTACCGCGAGACCGAATCGCCGGCCGTGCGCGAGGAGCTGGCCAAGTTCATTTCCGAGCAGCCCTGCCCCGAGTGCGGCGGCGCGCGCCTGAACCGCGCCGCCCGCAACGTGTTCGTGGCCGATCGCCCGCTGCCGGAGATCGCCGTGCTGCCGGTGGACCAGGCGCTGGCGTTCTTCCGCGAGCTCAAGCTGGCCGGCTGGCGCGGCGAGATCGCGGTCAAGATCATCAAGGAGATCGCCGAGCGGCTGGGCTTCCTGATCGACGTGGGCCTGGACTACCTGACCCTGGAGCGCAAGGCCGACACGCTGTCCGGCGGCGAGGCCCAGCGCATCCGCCTGGCCAGCCAGATCGGCGCCGGCCTGGTCGGCGTGATGTACGTGCTGGACGAGCCGTCCATCGGCCTGCACCAGCGCGACAACGAGCGCCTGCTCGGCACGCTGACGCGCCTGCGCGACCTGGGCAATACGGTGATCGTGGTCGAGCACGACGAGGACGCGATCCGCGCGGCCGACCACGTCCTGGACATCGGTCCGGGCGCGGGCGTGCACGGCGGCGAGATCGTCGGCGAAGGCACGCTGGAGGACCTGCTCAAGGCGCCGCGCTCGCTGACGGGGCAGTACCTGTCGGGCAAGCGCCGCATCGAGGTGCCCAAGGCGCGGCACAAGCCCAACCCGAAGATGACGCTCAAGCTCACCGGCGCGCGCGGCAACAACCTCAAGGGCGTGGACCTGGAGATCGCCGCGGGGCTGTTCACCTGCATCACCGGCGTGTCCGGCTCGGGCAAGTCGACGCTGATCAACGACACGCTGTTCACCCTGGCGGCCAACGAGATCAACGGCGCCTCGCACCAGATCGCGCCCTACGACGAGGTCACCGGGCTGGACCTGTTCGACAAGGTGGTGGACATCGACCAGTCGCCGATCGGGCGCACGCCGCGCTCCAACCCGGCCACCTATACCGGGCTGTTCACGCCGCTGCGCGAGCTGTTCGCGCAGGTGCCCGAGGCGCGTGCGCGCGGCTACTCGCCGGGGCGCTTCAGCTTCAACGTGCGCGGCGGGCGCTGCGAGGCCTGCCAGGGCGATGGCCTGATCAAGGTCGAGATGCACTTCCTGCCCGATGTGTACGTGCCCTGCGATGTGTGCCATGGCAAGCGCTACAACCGCGAGACGCTGGAGATCCTCTACAAGGGCTTCAACATCAACGACGTGCTGGAGATGACCGTCGAGGACGCGCTGAAGCTGTTCGAGCCGGTGCCGTCGATCTCGCGCAAGCTGGAAACGCTGATGGACGTGGGCCTGAGCTACGTCAAGCTGGGCCAGAGCGCGACCACGCTGTCCGGCGGCGAGGCCCAGCGCGTGAAGCTGTCCAAGGAGCTCTCGCGCCGCGACACCGGGCGCACGCTCTACATCCTGGACGAGCCCACCACCGGCCTGCACTTCCACGACATCGAGCATCTGCTGGCGGTGCTGCACAAGCTGCGCGACGACGGCAACACCATCGTGGTGATCGAGCACAACCTGGACGTGATCAAGACCGCCGACCAGGTCGTCGACCTCGGCCCCGAGGGCGGCCACCGCGGCGGCACCATCATCGCCACCGGCACGCCGGAGGAGGTGGCGGCCAACCCCGCCTCGCACACCGGCCGCTTCCTGGCGCACCTGCTGCCCGACACCAAGGCCAAGGCCAGCAAGCCGGCGGCGGTGGCCAAGGACGAGGTGCTGCCGCCGCGCATGGCGGCCAAGAAGGCCGCCAAGTCCGCGGCCAAGTCCGCCAGGATCCCAAGCAAGAAGAAGGCCTCTTCCTGATGAGCGAAGCGAGCGATACCCCGATTGCGCGCAAGGTGCTGGCGCGCGTGCCGATCTCCGTGCGTTGGCGCGACATGGACGCCTATGGCCATGTCAACAACGCCAAGTACATCTCCTACCTGGAGGAGGCGCGCGTGCGCTGGCTGCACGGCGTCACCGACGGCCAGACCATGGGCCGCGGCATCTCGCCGGTGGTGGCCAATACCGACGTCAACTACCGTCGGCCGATCGTGTGGCCCAACGACATCGTCGTGGAGCTGTTCGTCGAGCGCCTGGGCAATTCCAGCGTGACCATCGGCCACCGCATCGTGGCCGACAACGACGATACGGTGCTCTACTCCGACGGCCACGTGGTGGTGGTGTGGATCGACACCGCCACCGGCAAGAGCGCGCCGATTCCCGAGGCGGTGCGCCAGGCCAGCGTCTAGGGCCTGCCCCCGCGTCTTTCCATACCTCACCGCACGGGCCCGCTATCATGCGGGCCCGCTGCATTGGTAGGAGGCGTGCGATGTCCGAGCTGGTCCAGGTCCTGTCCCACGGTGCCGTGCGCGAACTGCGCCTGGCGCGGCCGCCGGTCAACGCGCTCGACGATGCGCTGATGCAGGCGCTGGCGCGCGCGCTCGAGGACAGCTTCGCCGATGCCCAGCTTGCCGGCGTGGTGCTGTCGGGCAACGAACGGGTGTTCAGCGGCGGGCTGGATGTGCCGCATCTGATCTCGCACGGGCAGGACCGCCACGCCCTGCGTGCGACGTGGTCGGCCTTCCTCGGCCTGGCCGGCGTCATCGCCGCCGCGCCCATCCCGGTGGCCGCCGCGCTGACCGGCCATGCGCCGGCCGGCGGCTGCGTGCTGGCGCTGTGCAGCGACTACCGCGTGATGTGCCGCAGCATCGATGCGGCGCATCCGCTGCAGATCGGACTGAACGAGACCCAGGTGGGGCTGGCCGTGCCCGACGGGATCCAGCATCTGATGCGCCGCGCGATCGGCGCCCACCAGACCAGCCTGCTGGTCGTACCCGGGGCGATGGTCAGCGCCGAGCACGCGCTGCGCATCGGCCTGGTCGACGCGCTCGCCGACGATGCCGCGGCCACGGTCGAGCACGCGGTGCAGCGGCTGCAGGCGCTGGCGCGGCTGCCTCAGACGCCGCTGCGCAGGACCCGCGCGATCGCCCGCGCCGACATGATCGCGGCGCTGGAGACGGTGGTGCTGGAGGAGTTCATCGAGCAGTGGTTCGGTCCGGACACCCAGGCCGCCCTGCAGGCGATGGCGGCCCGGCTCAGGAAGTCGCCACCGGCCGCGTAGGGTCGGCGATCCAGCCGCTCCACGAGCCGGCGTAGAGCTTCGGCCCCGGGCAGGCCGGCGTGTTCGAACGCGAGCAGCTGATGGCAGGCGGTCACGCCCGATCCGCACATCAGCACCGCGTCACGCGCCGCATGCGGCCCGAGCAGGGCCAGCAGCTCCAGCCGCAGGGCCTGCGGATCGCGGAAGCGGCCATCGACCAGGTTGTCCTGGAACGGGCGGTTGACCGCGCCGGGCACATGGCCCGCCACGCGATCGACCTGCTCCTGCTGGCCGCTGTAGCGCTCGAAGGCGCGCGCGTCGATCAGCCAGCCCGGCGCCTCGGCGCGGCGCGCGGCGACCTGGTCGGCATCGACGATGCCCGTGCGGTCGAAGTGGCCCGGATACGGCGGCAGCGGTGCCGGCACGGGCGCTGCCTCGGTCTCCGGCAGGCCGGCGGTGCGCCAGGCGGCCAGGCCGCCGTCGAGCACCGCCACCCGCGCATGACCCAGCAGGCGCAGCAGCCACCACAGGCGCGCGGCGGCCATGCTGCCATCGCCGGCGTCGTAGACCACCACCTGGTGCTCGGGCCCGATGCCCCAGCGCCCCAGCCGGGCCTTGAACGCGTCCTCGTCCGGCAGCGGATGCCGGCCCTGACCGTCGGCGATCCGGGACAGGTCGGAGAGGTCCTCGTTGAGATCGGCGAAGACCGCGTGCGGCAGATGCGATTGCGCATAGCCGGCGCGGCCGGCGGCCGGGTCGGACAGCACGAAGCGGGCATCGACCAGGCGCAGGTCCGGGTCGTGCAGGTGCAGCAGCAGGACGGTGGGATCGACCAGGGTGGTCCAGTTCATGCCACAGCCTCCAGGCGTCGGCGCAGGTTGTAGAGGATGGCCGCGGTCGCGCCCCAGATGCGCTGCGCGGCCCAGTCGTATTCCAGCACGGTGCGCGCGCGGCCCTTGAACGACAACTCCACGCTGCGCAGGTTGTCCGGCGCCATCAGATAGTCCAGCGGCACTTCGAACACCTCGGCGACCTCGCCCGGATTGGGCACCGGCACGAAGGCCGGATCCACCACCGCCACCACCGGTGTGACCAGGAAGCCGCTGACCGTGGCCAGCGGATCGAGCAGGCCCAGCGGCTGCACCTGGTGGCGCGGGAGCGCGATTTCCTCGTGACTCTCGCGCAGGGCCGCGTCGATGGCATCGGCGTCGCCCGGGTCCACGCGGCCGCCCGGGAAGCTCACCTGCCCGCCGTGGTGGCGCAGGTCGTCGTGACGGCGGGTCAGCAGTACGGTCGTCCCGCTCGCGCGCGGCACCAGCCCGGCCAGCACCGCGGCGGCGGCGGGGGACTTGCTGCGCAGTACGTCGTCGATCTCACCCTGGTTCCAGCCGCGTGCCGCCGGTGCCGCGTCCAGCGGATGCAGCGCGCGCTGCAGCTGGGGGTACTCGGGCAACAGCGCGGGAAGATCGGCAGGCATGCGACGCAGCGGAAGCGCGCTCATCAGGGTCGAACGCGCATCATCGCCCATCCGCGCCCAGCCGGCGATTTCGTCCAGCGTGCGCAGGCAGCCCGCGCACAGCCCGTCGGCGCGCATGCGGCACACGCCGATGCACGGCGACAGCAGGCTGGGGGCGGAGGCGGCAGACATGGACGATCGAAGCGGAACGAAGTTCTAGGACGGTCGAAACGACGATGCGCCGGACGGGCCGGCGCATCGTCTTGTCACACAGCGGCAGCGCGCAGGCTTACTTGACGCCCACCAGCTTGACGTCGAACACCACGGCCTGGTTCGGGCCGATCGGCGACTGCGGCGTGTTGCCGTAGGCCTTCTCCGGCGGCAGCACCACTTCCCAGCGCGAGCCGGACGGCATCTGCACCAGCGCGTCGCGCAGGCCCGCCAGCGGGATCTCGCTGACCTTCAGGCTGGCCGGCGGCGGCGGGGTGGTCTGGCCCTGCTGCGGGCTGAAGGTATCGACGAAGGTGCGGCCATCGGCCAGCGAACCCTTGTACTGGATGGTCACGGTGCTGGCCTGGGTCGGCTTGGCGCCGCTCCCGGCTTCGACCACGCGGTACTGCACGCCACCCGGCAGGGACTGTACGCCGGCCTTGGCCTTGTTCTGCGCCAGGAAGGCGTCGGACTTGGTCTTGTTGGCGGCGGCGGCCTGGTCGAACGCGGCCTTGGCCTTGGCCATCTGGCGCGCTTCCATCTGCTGCACGGCGGTGCGCAGCTGGTCGACCGGAACCGAGGGTTCCTTCTTGGCGTAGCCTTCGTTCAAGGCCTTCTGCACGGTGGCCAGATCGACGGACTCGCCGCTTTCGATCAGGTTGCGGCCCAGGTCGTAGCCCAGCGCATAGCTCAGTGCATTGCGGTCGGGAGCGGGCGTGGAAGCCGGGGCGGTCGAGGTCTGTGCTGCGGCGGTGCCTGCGGCCAGAGTCATGGCCAGCACGCTGGCGGGAAGCAAACGCAACTTCATGTCTTACAAACCTCCGGGGTTCAAGGGTTGGGTCCAGCAAGCACTTGCGGCCCAAATGGACGCGCTAGGATAGCCCCCGCCGGACTTAACGGCCAGTGAGGCATGGACGCGATTGACCGGCCTGTCCGCGGGAAAGTTCCCGCTTCACCAATTTTTCACGAACAAGGCGTGTCGCATGGCTGATAACTCCGTTTTGGTCGCCGATGAGGGCGTGGTGCGCCGCATTACCGTCAACCGCCCCGACAAGCTCAATGCGCTCGACGCCGCCACCATCGCCGCACTGACCGAGGCCTTTCGCGCCGCCGACGCGGACCCGGGCGTGCGCGTGGTGGTGCTGACCGGCGCCGGGCCGAAGGCGTTCGTGGCCGGCGCCGATATCGCCGGCATGACCACGATGGATGCCATGGCCGGGCGCGACTTCGGCCTGCGCGGGCAGACCCTAATGCGCACCATCGAGACCCTGACCAAGCCGGTGATCGCGCGAGTCAACGGCTTCGCCCTCGGCGGCGGGCTGGAGCTGGCCATGGCCTGCCATCTGCGCATCGCCGCCGAGACCGCCAAGGTCGGCCAGCCGGAAATCAACCTGGGCCTGATCCCCGGCTTCGGCGGCACCCAGCGCCTGCTGCGCCTGGCCGGGCGCGCGGCCACGCTGGAGCTGTGCCTGCTGGGCGCGCCGATCAGCGCCGCGCGCGCCCTGGCGCTGGGCATCGTCAACGAGGTCGTGCCGCCCGAGGCGCTGGATGCGCGCGTGGATGCGCTGGCCGCGCAGCTGGCCAGCGCCGCGCCGCTGGCGCTGCGCGCGATCCTCGAGTCGGTCATCCATGGCGGCGAATGCGCGCTGGGCGAAGGCCTGCAGTTCGAGGGCGCGCAGTTCGGGCTGATGTTCGCCACCGCCGACATGCGCGAAGGCACCGCGGCCTTCGTCGAGAAGCGCAAGCCGCAGTTCTCGGGGCGCTAATGGGCATCGACGGACACGACTGCGCGCAGGTGCGGGCGCTGGCCGCGCTGCTGGCCGAGGACAGGCTGGATGCGGCGCTCGAGGCCGGGCTGATGGACGTGCCTGCGGACACCGGGACCTGTGCGCACTGCGCCGCCGCGCTGGCGCAGGTGACCGCGGCGCAGCAGCGCCTGCACGCCGCCTGGGCGGCCAGGGAGCGCTATCGCGCGCGCGCCGCGCGTCTGGCCCGGCGTGCGGCCGAGCGCCAGGCGCGCCGGATCAGGCCCGCCGCCACGCCGAGCCCGCAGGCGCCCGCCCTGCCCCCCGCCGTGGCCGCCGCCCTGGCCCGGGCCAAGGCGCGCGCCGCCGGAACGCCGCGCACGTGAGCCCCGCTTCGATACGCCGCTCCCGCACGCTCACGCGCGCGGAGATCGCCGAGCTGTTCTCGCGCCTGGCCGAGCTCAATCCCAACCCGACCACCGAGCTGGAATACACCACGCCGTTCGAGCTGCTGATCGCGGTGATCCTGTCGGCGCAGGCCACCGACGTGGGCGTCAACAAGGCCACGCGCCGGCTCTACCCGGTGGCCAACACGCCGCAGGCGATCCTCGCGCTGGGCGAGGACGGCCTGAAGCGCTACATCTCCACCATCGGGCTGTTCAACGCCAAGGCCAAGAACGTCATCGCCACCTGCCGGATCCTGGTCGAGCAATACGATGGGCAGGTGCCGCGCCAGCGCGAGGCGCTGGAGGCGCTACCCGGCGTGGGCCGTAAGACGGCCAACGTGGTGCTCAACACGGCGTTCGGCGAATCGACGATGGCGGTGGACACGCATATCTTTCGCGTCGCCAACCGCACCGGCCTGGCGCCGGGCAGAAACGTGCGCGAAGTCGAGGACCGGCTGGTCAAGGTGATCCCGCCGCAGTATCTCTACAACGCGCACCACTGGCTGATCCTGCACGGCCGCTACGTGTGCAAGGCGCGCAAGCCGGACTGCCCGCAATGCGTGATCCGCGATCTGTGCCGGTTTCCGGACAAGACGGTTGAGCGGCAGGAGTGAGTGGTGGGACAAAGAGAGCGGCAGATCTGCCGCTCTCATGCACTCCTCTTTGCTCTTTCTCGAAGAGGTTCTTTGCAACTGGCGGACTGGACGGGACTCGAACCCGCGACCTGGCTCGGGAGTGCGACGCCTGCGCGTTCGGACTTCGGAAGGGCAGCGGTCCGGCGGGCGGCGTCCGCTTTTCCCTCAATCAGGGCATCCTGCCCTGATTCGGGCGCTCGGCGTCCTGCCTCGCTAGACGCGGACGCCGCCCGCCGGCCCGCTGCCGCGCGCTTTGATTACGCAGGCCTCGGTTCGAAGAAGTCCTGATCTTTCCTCTCGCGGAGCGCAGGCTCACTCCCTGTGGAGGCGACTGTCTCCTCAAATCTCGCAACGGCCTATGTGTAGAGCGGAGCTTGCTCCGCTGGGGCCTTTCCCACGGACTGAACGAAGAGCAGCGGAGCGAGCTCCGCTCTACAGGTGGGAGCACCCTTGTGGCCTTTTTGGTCAATGGCGGCGACGGGGTTTTGCCGGTAAAGCCTCATCGCCGCCATGGCGGCTCCCACCGAAGCACGAGGCCTGGTCAGGCCCTTCCCGTTCAATCGCAAGCAATGGAGAAATAACCGAGCCGAGGAGACGTGCCCGGCTGGGTCGAGGCTGGTGGCCGAAGTGGCGCCCACCGAGCCCATGCATTTCCGTAGAAACAAAAAAGCGGCGGAGCCTTCGCTCCGCCGCTGGATGACGTCGATCGAGGGGAAGTCGATCAGAACGACACGTCGCCCCACACGCCGAACTCGCTGGTCTTGGTGTCGATGTTGCGGTCGTTGTCGCGGTGGGTGTTCTTGTAGACGGTGGCCAGCTTGAAGCCCTTGGTCACCGGGAACTCGACGCCGAGGTTGTAGTAGGTCTCTTCCAGGTTCGGATCGACTTCCTTGCTCAGCTTGGCCTTGTCGTAGCGGGCGAACAGATTGATGCCGCCGTCGGTCAGCGCCACGTTGGCCCAGCCCGAGTAGCCATCGGCCTTGTCCTCGACCGTGTTGGTGACGGCCCAGTTCTTGGCCTGGAAGTACTCCACGCCGGCGCGGAACTTGGAGCCGGCGTAGGCGGCCATCGCGTCGAAGCGCTTGGCGGTCTGCGGCGGGTCGAAGTTCTGGGTTTCCTTGGCGCGCTCGCCGGTGTAGCCACCGATGGCGATGATCGTCTCCGGCGTCGGCGCGAAGCCCAGGCGGCCTTCCCAGTCCATGCCCTTGCTGCGGCCCGGATTGCGGTAGCCGCCGCCGCTGACCACCGAGGTGGCGTAGTTGAAGCCGGCGCCCAGGTCGCCGAAGGCGTGCACGCCCCAGTCGGCCGAGGTGCCGTAGGACAGGCGGTCGATCAGCGTGTTCTCGACGTAGCGGTAGCCGTAGTACTTCTCCACGAACGGGACCCACGGCATGTCGGCCGCACCGACGCGCACGGTGAAGGCGTCGTCGAACTTGCCCTGCACATAGGCCTTCTTGATGAAGACCTCGACGCTGTCGGCGCGCTTGCCGTCGCCGTTGGCGCTGCCCGCGCCCGGGGTCACCGAGAAGTACTGCGCATCGGTGGTGATGTTGGCCGACCAGATGTCGTTGAACTTGTGGTCGAAGGTCAGGTAGAAGCGCTTGACGTCGAAGCCGGTGCCGGTCGAGTTGGTCTTCACGCCGTTGCTCTTCTGATCGACGCTGGTCAGGTCGAAGAAGATGCGCCCGCCGATCTTGTTGTCGTTGACCAGCTTGGACAGGCCGTCCACCTTGGTGGTGGTGGCGGCCGAGGCCTCGATGGCCTGCGCCTGGACGACGTTGACCTCGGACTGCGCGTCGGACTGGGCTTCCTGCTGGGCGACCTGGGTCTGCAGCTGCTGGATCTGCGACTGCATCGCGGCCAGCTGCGCCTTCAGCGCCTCGATCTCGGTCGCGGTCGAGGAGGTCGCGGCGACGGGCTTGGCCTTCTTGCTCGACTGGGCGTGGGCGTAGGGGCTCGACGCCAGGCCGAGGCCGGCGACGACGGCCACGGCAAGGATATGGGAACGCATGGTTCTCTCCGGGTGGTGGATGCGAGGGCTGTGCCCCTGGTGCTCCCCCGGGGCGACGGCGTGAAGATTCCGCTAAGCCCGTGACGCTCACGGGTCACTTTGATGACATTCGCAAGACAGCCGATCCGGAACCCCGTCACGGCGGGTATGTCATCCGGGTGTCACGAATATTTCTTCAAAGCATCATCGAATCGTCCTGCAATGGCGCCCATCGCCGGCAATGCCGCCGGTGCACCACCCGTCAGGAGCTTCTTTCGTGACCCACCTTTCCAAGATCCGCGTGCTCGCGGGTGCTGTCGTCGCCACCCTGGCGCTGTCCGCCAACCCGGCCTCGGCGGCGGACATCACCGGCGCCGGCGCGTCCTTCATCTATCCGGTGGTGACCAAGTGGTCGGCCGACTACGCCACCGCCACCGGCAACAAGGTCAACTACCAGTCCATCGGCTCGGGCGGCGGCATCGCCCAGATCAAGGCCAATACGGTGGACTTCGGCTCCTCGGACAAGCCGCTGGATTCTGCCGAGCTGTCGGCCTCGGGTCTGGTGCAGTTCCCGTCGGTGATCGGCGGCGTGGTGCCGGTGTTCAACGTGGCCGGCGTCGCCCCGGGCGCGCTGAAGCTGGACGGCGCCACCCTGGCCAACATCTTCCTGGGCAAGATCGCCAAGTGGAACGACCCGGCCATCGCCGCGCTGAACCCGGGCCTGGCCCTGCCCGACCAGAAGATCACCATCGTGCATCGCTCCGACGGTTCGGGCACCAGCTTCAACTTCACCAACTACCTGTCCAAGGTCAGCCCGGAGTGGAAGTCCAAGATCGGCGAAGGCACCACCGTGCAGTGGCCGGCCGGCATCGGCGGCAAGGGCAACGAGGGCGTGGCCGCCTACGTCAAGCAGATCAAGGGCGGCGTGGGCTACGTCGAGTACGCCTATGCGCTGCAGAACAAGCTGGCCTACGCCTCGATGCGCAACTCGGCCGGCAAGTTCGTGCTGCCCAGCGATGAGACCTTCTCGGCCGCGGCCTCCAGCGCCGACTGGGCCAAGTCCAAGGACTTCAACCTGGTGATCACCAACGCGCCGGGCGCCGATGCGTGGCCGATCACCGCCACCAACTTCATCCTGATGCGCAAGTCGCCCAAGAGCACCGCCAGCGCCAAGGGCGCCAAGGACTTCTTCAAGTGGGTCTACGCCTCCGGCGACGCCCAGGCCAAGGCGCTGGACTACGTGCCGCTGCCCGACCCGCTGGTGCAGCAGATCCAGACCTACTGGTCGACCAACCTGAAGTACTGAGCGAGCGCGCGGCCTCCTGCGGCCGCATGACGTTCGATGACGCGGCCCTTTGTGGGCCGCGTTTTTTTTTGCCGAGTGCAGGTCGGCGAACATCACCTCGCCAACCAACCTCGACCCGGCCGGGCCGAGGCTGATCGACCCTGGCTAAGGTGGACTCGCCGCCGCGGACCATTCCTGGCCCGATCTCCGCGCGCCCGAACCGGTCGAGGCTCTGCGAGTGCAAAGATCAGGACTTCTTTCCACCTGAAGGCGTGGGCAAGCGCTCTGCCCCCTCCCTTTCGCCGCAGGCGAAGGGGAGCTCGAAGTCGCGAACCAGCGACTGAGGGGGTGGGGTGCTTTTGCTCCTCGCCTCTGTGGCTCGCCCGGTAAAGCCCCGACCCCTCCCCATCCCTCCCCTGCGCTGCGCGCAAGGGAGGGGGCCTCAAGTCGATACCTTCCCGTCACTGATCGCGTTGTGCGCGAGGAAGGGTTCGAGCGCCCGCAAACCGAAGCCCTGTGACTTAACGCGCGCGGCAGCGGTCCGGCGGGCGGGGCCGCGACGAGCGAGGCAGGAAGCCGAGCGCCCGAATCAGGGCAGGATGCCCCGATCGAGGGATCAGCGGCCCCCGCCCGCCGCACCGCTGCCCCTCCGAAGCCGCAACGCCCGTGCCCCGATCACGGCGTCATGACCCTGTAACAAAAGCATCATCCAATAGCGCCAAGCAGGCCGGATGCTCGTCTGCGCCCTCTTCGCTTCCCTGGAGTTGTCCATGCGTTTCAAGCCGGCCCGTGCGGCCCTGCTGTCCCTGTCCGTTGCCCTGGCCGTCGCGGCCTGCAGTAAGCCCGCCGACCAGGCCAACACCGCCGCCACGCCGGCCGCCGACGGCGCCACCCAGCCGGCCGCGGCCGCCAAGAACCCCAATGCCGCGCAGATCTCCGGCGCCGGCGCGTCCTTCATCTATCCGCTGGTGTCCAAGTGGTCGGCCGACTATGCAGCGGCCACCGGCAACCAGGTGAACTACCAGTCGATCGGCTCCGGCGGCGGCATCGCCCAGATCAAGGCCAAGACCGTGGACTTCGGCTCGTCCGACAAGCCGCTGTCCAGCGAAGAGCTGGCGCAGTCGGGCCTGGGGCAGTTCCCCTCGGCGATTGGAGGGGTGGTGCCGGTGGTCAACCTGGACGGCGTGGACGCCGGCAAGCTGCGCCTGACCGGCGAACTGCTGGCCAACATCTTCCTGGGCAAGATCGCCAAGTGGAACGACCCGGCGCTCCAGGCCGCCAACCCCGACCTGAAGCTGCCCGACGCGAAGATCAACCTGGTGCACCGCTCCGACGGTTCGGGCACCAGCTTCAACTTCACCAACTACCTGTCCAAGGTCAGCCCAGAGTGGAAGTCCAAGGTCGGCGAAGGCACCTCGGTGCAGTGGCCCGACGGCGTGGGCGGCAAGGGCAACGAGGGCGTGGCCTCGTACGTGAAGCAGATCAAGAACTCGATCGGCTACGTCGAGCTGGCCTACGCCCTGCAGAGCAACATGCCCTACACCGCCATGCAGAACGCGGCCGGCCAGTGGGTGCAGCCGGATGCGGCCTCCTTCGCCGCCGCGGCCGAGAGCGCCGACTGGGCCAACGCCAAGGACTTCAACCTGGTGATCACCAATGCGCCGGGCGAGAAGGCCTGGCCGATCACCGCCACCAACTTCATGCTGATGCACAAGCAGTCGGCCGATGCCAAGCGCAATGCCGAGACGCTGGCGTTCTTCAAGTGGGCCTTCGAGCACGGGCAGGCGCAGGCGGCGGACCTGCACTACGTGCCGCTCCCGGCACCGCTGGTGCAGCAGATCGAGGCGTACTGGGCGGCGGAGTTCAAGTGACGCAATGGCGCGGCTGGGCTATAGGCCCGGCCGCCTTTGCCGCTGCCGGAGGCGGCATGCCGCCTCCATCCGCGCGAAAGCGGGGATCCAGGGACGTTGCTGTTGCGCTTGCTCCACCCGCCTCAAAGCCAAAGCAAAGTCCCTGGATTCCCGCGTTCGCGGGAATGACGAACTGAGAGATGGCTTGCCAGCCTTCGCGGGAATGACGAGTTGAAAGATTGCTTTGCGCTTCCGCGGCAATGACGAGTTGAAAGATCACTTGCCCCTCCGCGGCAATGACGAACTGAAAGATTGTGCGTTCACGCTTTCGCGGCGACACGCCGCATCGCGTCCCCGCCCCCATCCGAGCCCTCATCCTGCATGAACGCAGCAACGCTCCCCCTCCCCGACAGCAACTCGCGCGATGCGCGCGATGCGCGGGCCGATCGCCTGTTCCGCTGGGTGCTGGTCGGCACGGTGGTCTTCGTGCTGGTCGCGCTGGCCAGCGCCGCCCTGTCCATGCTCTGGGGCGGCCGCCACGTGCTGCTCGACCAGGGCTGGCACTTCATCACCTCCACCGACTGGAATCCGGTGGAGAACAAGTACGGTGCGCTGGCGCCGATCTACGGCACGCTGGTCACGGCGGTCATCGCCATGCTGATCGCCGTGCCGGTGAGCTTCGGCATCGCCTTCTTCCTGACCGAGGTGGCGCCGCGCTGGCTGCGCGGGCCGATCGGCACGGCCATCGAGCTGCTGGCCGGCATCCCCTCGATCATCTACGGCATGTGGGGCCTGTTCGTACTGGTGCCGGTGATGACCGAATACGTCACGCCCTGGCTCAACGACACCCTCGGCACGCTGCCGGTGATCGGCGCGCTGTTCCAGGGGCCGCCGCTGGGCATCGGCATCCTGACCGCCGGCTTCGTGCTGGCGATCATGGTCATCCCCTTCATCTCCTCGGTGATGCGCGAGGTCTTCCTGACCGTGCCCACCCGGCTGAAGGAATCGGCCTACGCGCTGGGCGCGACCAAGTGGGAAGTGAGCTGGGACATCGTGCTGCCCTACACGCGCTCGGCGGTGATCGGCGGCATCTTCCTGGGGTTGGGCCGTGCGCTGGGCGAGACCATGGCCGTGGCCTTCGTGGTCGGCAACAGCGTGAGCCTGTCGGCCTCGCTGCTGATGCCGGGCACCACCATCGCCGCGCTGATCGCCAATGACTTCGGTGAGGCCACCGAGACCTATCGCTCGGCGCTGCTGCTGCTGGGCTTCATCCTGTTCATCGTGACCTTCGCGGTGCTGGCCGTCGCGCGCTTCATGCTGATGCAGCTGGCCCGTCGGGAGGGCAACTGATGTCCAGCGCCGCCATCTATGCCCGTCGCCGCGTGGTCAACGCGGTGGCGATCTTCGTCTCCTGCATCACCGCGCTGTTCGGCCTGGCCTTCCTGGCCTGGATCCTGTGGACGCTGGTGGCCAAGGGCATCGCCGGGGTCAACCTGGACCTGTTCACCCAGAACACGCCGCCGCCGATGCAGGAAGGCGGCCTGCGCAACGCCTTCTTCGGCAGCGCGGTGATGTGCGTGCTGGCGATCGCGATCGGCGCGCCGCTGGGCGTGCTGGCCGGCACCTGGCTGGCCGAGTACGGCAATGCGCGCAAGGCCGGCACGGTCGTGCGCTTCGTCAACGACATCCTGCTGTCGGCGCCGTCGATCGTGCTGGGCCTGTTCGTGTACGCGATGGTGGTGTCGGTGATCGGCTTCTCGGCGCTGGCCGGCGCGATCTCGCTGGCCTTCATCGTGCTGCCGGTGGTGGTGCGCACCACCGACGAGATGCTGCGCCTGGTGCCCGCGCAGATGCGCGAGGCCGCGCTGTCGCTGGGCATCCCGCAGTGGAAGGTGATCATGCAGGTGCTCTACCGCAGCGCCTCGGCCGGCATCGTCACCGGCATCCTGCTGTCGCTGGCGCGCATCTCCGGTGAGACCGCGCCGCTGCTGTTCACCGCCTTCGGCAACCAGTTCTGGAGCACCAACATCTTCCGCCCGATGGCTTCGGTGCCGGTGGTGATGAACCAGTTCGCCGGCAGCCCCTACGAAACCTGGCAGACCCTGGCCTGGGCCGGCGCACTGGTCCTGACGGTGTTCGTGCTGCTTGTCAGCCTCGGCGCGCGCTTCTTCCTGCTGCGCAACCGGATCTCCAATGACTGATCTCTCGATGGATCCCACCATGAATGATGTGCAGCACGCCACGCCCTCCCCGCGCCTGACCCCGGTCACCACCGACCGCGGCGCGCTGCCGCCGGCCGAGGTCAAGCTCGAGGCCCGCGGCCTGGACTTCTATTACGGCAACTTCCATGCGCTGAAGGGCATCAACCTGCAGATCCCGGAGAAGCGCGTGACCGCGCTGATCGGTCCCTCGGGCTGCGGCAAGTCCACGCTGCTGCGCATCTTCAACCGCATCTACGCGCTCTACCCCAAGCTGCGCGCCACCGGCGAGGTGCTGCTGGACGGCGAGGACATCCTCTCGCCCAAGTACCCGATGAACCGCCTGCGCAGCAAGGTCGGCATGGTGTTCCAGAAGCCGGTGCCGTTCCCGATGACCATCTTCGAGAACGTGGCCTACGGCATCCGCCACCACGAGAAACTGTCCAAGGCCGATATGAACGACCGCGTCGAGCAGGCCCTGCGCCAGGGCGCGCTGTGGGACGAGGTGAAGGACAAGCTGGGCCAGAGCGCGCTCGGCCTGTCCGGCGGCCAGCAGCAGCGCCTGTGCATCGCCCGCGCCGTGGCGCTGCGCCCCAGCGTGCTGCTGCTGGACGAGCCGACCTCGGCGCTGGATCCGATCTCCACCAGCCGCATCGAGCAGCTGGTCGAAGAGCTCAAGCAGGACTACACCATCGCCATCGTCACCCACAACATGCAGCAGGCCGCGCGCGTGAGCGACTACACCGCCTTCATGTATCTGGGCGATCTGATCGAACACGACGCCACCTCGATCATCTTCTCGCGTCCGTCCAAGCAGCAGACCGAGGACTACATCACCGGCAGGTTCGGATGAGACGTTGAGGGGCGAACAGGAGCGAGGAATGAGAAACAGCAAGATCCTCGCGTCCACGCCGCACCGCTCGCGCCTCCCTCCTCTCCACTCGCTTCCCGCCTGAAGCTCCACATTCCTCTCCACTCATTTCCCGCGCCCATGAACAACTTCCCGCACGACCACATCGTCAAGAGCTACGACGAGGAGCAGCGCCGCATCGCGGCCGAGATCCTGCACATGGGCGAGATCGCCGTGGCCCAGCTGGAAGCGGCGCTGGACGTGGTCGAGCGCCGCGACGACCGCGCCGCCGAACGCATCATCGCCAACGACGAGGCCATCGACACGCTGGAGGACAAGGTCAGCCACGACGTGATGCAGTTGGCCCTGCGCGGACCGATGGCGCGCGATCTGCGCGTGATCCTGGCTGCGCTGCGCATTCCCAACGACATCGAGCGCATCGGCGACTACGCCTCCAACGTGGCCAAGCGCTCGATGGCGCTGAACATGCTGCCGCCGGTGCCGCACGCCACGGGCCTGCGCTCGCTGGGCCAGCTGGCCGCCGAGCTGGTGCGCGACGCCATGGCCGCCTACCGCGATCAGGACGCGCAGCTGGCGCTGGAAGTGCGCGACCGCGACGCCGAGCTGGACGCGATGTATACCTCGCTGTTCCGCGAGCTGCTGACCTACATGATGGAAGACGCGCGCAACATCACCCCGTGCACGCATCTGCTGTTCATGGCCAAGAACCTCGAGCGCATCGGCGACCACGCCACCAACATCGCCGAGAACGTGTGGTTCCTGGTGCAGGGCGATCACCCGCTGCCGCCGCGCGACAAGCGCGACGAAACCTCGACCACCAATATCCCGTCAGGCGGGCTTTCGCAATCCTGACTCCTGAGTGCGGGATGTAACGAAAATTTTCAGCGTATTCATATTCGCCAGCGCAGGCTGCACGCGAGCCCGGAGATCGGGCCCCCTGCAAAGGAGAACGCCATGAAACGCTTGTCCACCCTCTTCCTGGCTTTGTCGCTGGCCGCGAGCGGCACCGCAATGGCCGCTCCGCAGCATCATGACGATCGCCATGACGACCGTCGCGGTCCGCCGCCGCCGGCGCGCCATCACGATGCCCCACATCACTGGAGCCGTGGCGAGCATCTGGGCCACGATCACCGCGGCGTCTACGTCCGCGACTATCGCATTCACCACCTGCCTCCGCCGCCGCGCGGTCACCAGTGGCGCCGCGTCGACAACGACTATGTACTGGTGGCCGTGGCCACTGGCATCATCACCAGCGTGATCGCGGCCAGTCACTGACCCACTGGCGTCATGCGGCGATCGAAAGGGACGCGCCGGCAACGACGCGTCCCTTTTCCGTGGTCGCGAGCGCCTTGCGCGGGCGGACGCGCGAGGCCTGTCTGCTAGGCTTTCGCGATGCACGACGCCCCCACCCCGCTATCGCCGAATCCCACCGCCCCCCCTTTCACCCCGATGGCGCGCCGTTTCCGCGGCTTCCTGCCGGTGGTGGTGGACGTGGAGACCGGCGGCTTCGACTGGAACCGCCACGCGCTGCTGGAGATCGCCGCCGTGCCCCTGGACCTGGATGAGGCCGGCCGCTTCGTGCTGGGCGACACCGCCTGCGTGCATCTGGAGCCGGCGCCGGGGCTGGAGATCGACCCCAAGTCGCTGGAGGTCACCGGCATCGTGCTCGACCATCCCTTCCGCCTGGCCAAGCCGGAGAAGGAAGCGCTGGACCACATCTTCGCGCCGGTACGGGCTGCGGTGAAGAAGCACAACTGCCAGCGCGCCATCCTGGTCGGGCACAACGCGCATTTCGACCTGCACTTCCTCAATGCCGCGGTGGCGCGCACTCAGCACAAGCGCAATCCGTTCCATCCCTTCAGCGTGTTCGACACGGTCACCCTGGGCGGGCTGGCCTACGGGCAGACGGTGCTGGCGCGCGCGGTGCAGGCGGCCGGCATGCACTGGAACGCCGACGAGGCGCATTCGGCCGTCTACGACGTCGAGCAGACCGCGCGCCTGTTCTGCAACATCGCCAACCAGTGGCCGCGAATGCAGGCCGCGTCCGAATAATGACGCGAGAAGTCCCGCCGCCGGCTGACGCCTCGCTGCAGCCGCTCATCGATGTGCTGGACGCATTGATCCAGGTGCTCGAACAGGACGGCGATACCCACTGGAGCGCATGGATGCGGCGCGCGAAGTCCCGCCTGGCGCAAGGCGATGATCGCGGCGCGGACGACCTGCTCGGCGCCTACGGCGGCATGGGATCGTTCAACGACCTGATCCTCGGCCAGTCGTACCAGGACGGACGCTTCGCCTGGAAACCGGGCTACGCCGCACTCAACGAGCGGTTGGACGACTTGCGCGGCCGCGCCTGGGAGCTGGCGCAACAGATCCGGCGGCGGCGCGCCTGAGCGCCTAGTCCGGCAGCGGCGCCGCCGGCGGCGGGGTCCGGGCGCCCAGCGTGGCGCCGGCCGAGGCCACGATCACCGCGGCGATCGCCAGCCACTGCAGGCCCGACAGGCGCTCGTGCAGGAACGCCAGTCCGCACAGGGCGCCGATGGCCGGCTCCAGGCTCATCAGCATGCCGAAGGTGCGCGTGGGCAGGCGGGTGAGCGCCATCATCTCCAGCGAGTACGGCAGCGCCATCGACAGCACCGCCACGCCCAGCGCCGCCGGCAGCAGCGCTGGCGCCAGCAGCGCGCTGCCGGCGTGAATCACGCCCCAGGGCACGGCCACCATCGCGGCGATGGACGAGCCCAGCGCGACCATGCGCGGGCCATGCCCGGCGCCGGCCTTCTGCCCGAAGACGATGTACAGCGCCCAGCACACGCCCGCGCCGACCGCACACGCCACGCCGAACGGATCCAGCGCGGCGTCGCGACCCGGCCACGGCACCAGCAGCACCAGGCCGAGCGCGGCCAGCAGCGCCCACACCAGATCCAGGGCGCGGCGCGAGCCCAGCAGCGCCAGCGCCAGCGGTCCGGTGAACTCCAGCGCCACCGCCAGACCCAGCGGCACGGTCTGCAGGGCGAGATAGAACAAGGTATTCATCGTGCCCAGCGACACGCCGTAGCCGATCAGCATCTTCCACGGCAGCGCGCGCCAGGGCAGCGTCCAGGGGCGGAAGGCGATCCACAGCAGCACCGTGCCGAAGCCGAGCCGCAGCGCGGTCGCGCCGGTGGCGCCGACCACCGGGAACAGCGTCTTGGCCAGGCTCGCGCCGGCCTGGATGGACACCATCGAGGCCAGCAACAGGAGCACCGGGAACAGCACCGAGGACTTCAGCGAGGGGGACGAGGCGGACACGAAGAGCCTGCAGTGGATGAGCGCGAGGCTGCGCACTATATTGCGCAGGATGGTCAGTCTAATGACGCGCAATATAGTGCGCAACCGGACGGAGGCGCGATGAGCGTGCTCGAACACGTGGCGGGCAATCTGCGCCGCCTGCGCCAGCAGGCCGGCCTGAGCCAGCAGGCGCTGGCCGAGGCCGCCCAGGTCAGCCGGCGGATGCTGGTGGCGATCGAATCGGGCGACGCCAACGTCAGCCTCAACACCCTGGACCGCTTGGCCGCTGCGTTGGGCGTGCAGTTCGCCGACCTGCTCAAGTCCGCGGCGATCGACGACCCGACGCGCGTGGATGCGCTGGCCTGGCGCGGACGCGACCCCGCCTCGCGCGGCGTGATGCTGTCCAGCGTGCCGGCGGGCCATCAGGTCGAACTGTGGCAGTGGACGCTGATGCCGGGCGAGCGCTATGCCTCGCAGGCCGATCCGGCCGGCTGGCGCGAGCTGCTGCTGGTGATCGAAGGCACGCTGACGCTGGAGAACGTCCACGGCCTGCGCCAGTTCGCCGCTGGCGAGCACCTGGTGTTCGCCAGCGATGCCGGCGACTACGCCTACCGCAACGATGGCGACGCGCCGCTGCGGCTGGTGCGCAATGTCGTGTATTGACCCCCTTCTTCGCACCCAGGCCACGCGCGCCGTCGCAGGCTGCTCCCATGCCTCCCGAACTCCGTGCCCTCCGCGCCGACATCACCACGCTTCAGGTCGATGCCATCGTCAATGCCGCCAACAGCAGCCTGCTCGGCGGTGGCGGCGTCGATGGCGCCATCCATCGCGCCGCCGGCCCGGAGCTGGTGGCCGCGTGCCGGCTGCTCGGTGGCTGCCAGACCGGGCAGGCGCGCATCACCGCCGGCTATCGCCTGCCGGCGCGCTACGTGATCCACACCGTCGGGCCGGTCTGGCGCGACGGCGAGCATGGCGAGGCGGCGCTGCTGGCCGACTGCTATCGCAACAGCCTGCGCCTGGCCGGCGAACGCGGCCTGGCCAGCCTCGCCTTTCCCTGCATCAGCACCGGCATCTACGGCTTTCCGCCGGCGCCTGCGGCGAAGATCGCCGTGGAGACCGTGCGCGCCGAGGCTGTCGCGTATCCGAGCCTGCGCGAGGTGCTGTTCTGCTGCTTCTCGCAGGAAGACCTGGCCCTGTACGAAGCGCTGCTGCGCTAGCGATGGTCCTTGCGGCGACCAGCGCTAGGCCCGCAACACACCACCCATCGCCATTCCCGCGAAAGCGGGAATCCATGGACGTTCGCGCAAGGAACCAAAGTCGCGGGGTTCCCGCTTTCGCCGGAACGAAGGACCTCACAAGGCCTTCCTCAACCCAAACCCCACACCCACAAGCGCTCAATCGTGCTCGATCCGGTCGCGCCCATTGCGCTTGGCGCGATACATCAGGCGATCGGCGCGCTGATAGAGCGAGGCCGGCGCGGCATCCCCGGGCTCCAGCACCACCAGCCCGGCGCTGAAGGTGATGGCCAGGCCGGCGATCCCGCCCCAGTCGCAGCGCGCATGGAACAGCGCGCGTAGCCGCTCGCAGGCCAGCGCGGCCTGTTTCAGCGTGGTGTCGGTGAACAGCAGGCAGAACTCCTCGCCGCCGCTGCGCGCGGCCATGTCGGCCTCGCGCTGCTGCGCGGCCAGCACCTGGCCGACCTCGCGCAGGACCGCATCGCCGACGGTATGCGAGTACTGGTCGTTGACCCGCTTGAAGTGGTCCACGTCCAGCATCGCCAGGCACAGCGGCTGGCCGCTGCGTCGGGCCCGGGCCATCTCCTGCGCCAGCCGCTCCTCGAACGCGCGACGATTGGGCAGGCCGGTCAGCACGTCCTCGCGCGCCTGACGTTCGAAGGCCTCGGCCTGCGCACGCAGTTGCTCCAGCAGGTCGGTCTTCTCCTGGTCGGCCAGGCGCAGGCGCTGCGCCTGGGCCTGCAGGTCGCGGGTGCGCGCATCGACCAGCCCGGCCAGGCGCTCGGTGCGGTGGCGATACCAGTGCACGCGATACCGGTACAGGCCGAACAGCACCAGCACCAGCAGCGCGATCGCGCCGAACTGCACGCCGTGGCGCTGCCACACGAAGGGCTCGACGGTGAAGTGCAGCACCGCCTGCCGCGCGCTCCACGCCCCGTCCGGATGCGCGGCGGACACGCGCAAGGTGTAGTCGCCGGGCGGCAGGCGCGCCAGTTCGATGCTGCGCTGATGTCCGCGCCGCACCCAGTCGCCGTCCAGGCCGTCGAGCCTGGTGCGGTACTCGGTGCGCTCGGGCAGCAGATAGCTCAGGCCGACATAGCTGACCGTCAGGCGCTGGTCGCCGTTGAGGCGCAGCGGCTGCTCGGTGCGCCAGGCCAGCGGCGCGCCGTCGCGCTGCACCTCGTCGATCACCACCGGCGGTGCGGGCCGGTCACGGAACCACTGCATGCGCGCCGGATCGACGATGGTCACCCCGCCGGCCGTGGCGATCCACACCGTGCCGTCTCCACGCACCACGGCGGTCGGCCCCGAGCTGCCGTTGGCCTGCGAATTGGCCATGCCGTCCATCTCGTTGAAGCTGGTCAGCACCACCCGTGGCTGCAGGCCGTCGGCGACGCGGTCCAGGCTGGCCAGGTCGGTGTACAGCACGCCGCGGTTGCTGGTGATCCACAGGTGGCCGGCCTGGTCGGGCCGCAGCTCGAACACCGTGTCCACCGGCATGCCCTGCTCGCGGCCCACGCGCGCCAGCTTGCCGCCGCGCACGCGGTACAGGCCGCGATCGGTGGTGATCCACACCGCATCGCCCAGGCGGATGAAGCCGAATACCGTGCGCGCCCCGCCCAGGCCTTCCAGCGGCAGGGGCTGCACCTGGGTGCCGCGCAGCACCAGCGCGCCTTCCAGGGTGCCGATCCAGACCGCGCCGGGCTCGCTGTAGACCGAGGTGATCAGGCCGCTGGGCAGGCCGGGCACCTGCGGCCGCACCGCGCGTTCACCGTCGATGTAGGCCAGGCCGCGCTGGGTGGCCAGCCACACCACATCGTCCGGGCCCACGCTGATCGCGCGCACGGTGCCCTGCGGCACGCCCTGCTCGGTGCCGTAGCGGGTGACCGCGCCGTGGAGCGGCACGCGATACACCCCGTCGCTGGCCGTGCCCACCCACAGCGTGCCGTCGCGCTGGCGCGCCAGGCTCAGCACCGAGGGCGGCTTGCCGGTCTGGGTGGGCAGGGCCACGGGCGTGACGTGGCGGTCGGCGCTGATCCGCTGCAGGCCCAACGGATGGCCCACCCACATCGCGCCATCGGGTGCCTCCAGCAGCGCGCGCACGTAGTCCGAGTCCAGGCCGTGGCGCTTGGTGATGTTAGAGAACAGCGTCTCATGCAGGCGGAACAGGCCGCCGTTGGCGCCGATCCACAGGCTGCCCTCGGCGTCTTCCTTCAGCGCGGTGATCCGCCCGCCCGGCAGCGGCCAGGCCGAGGTCAGGGTCTCCACGCCGTTGCGCCCGATGCGCAGCACCTCGCCGCCTTCGGTGCCGATCCACAGCTCGCCGCGCCGGTCCTGCAGCATCGAACTGGGGCGCCCGACCTTGGGCAGCACATGGCGCAGCACCAGGCCCTGGCCCTCCATCCGGTACAGATGGTCCTGCGCCACCACCCACAGCGCGCCGTCCGGCGCCAGGTAGGGCCAGGCCGCGCCGGGCGGCAGGCCGGCCTCCTGGGACACGTTGTGCAGGGTGCCGTCGTCATCGCGCCGCAGCAGGCCCTCGGTGCTGCCGACCAGGACGCGATCCTGCGCATCGACGGCCAGGTGCGCATAGGCCGTGCGCAGCGGCGAATCCGGCCCCGGCGTCTCGTAGCGGTAGCGGCCGTCCGGCTCCAGGCAGGCCAGGCCCCGGCCCTCGAACAGCATCCACAGCCGGCCGTGGCGGTCCATGGTCATCGCCGGCAACAGCACGGCCGGCGCATCGGCCGGCCGCGGCCAGATCTTGAACGTGCCATCGGTGCCGTAGCGGCTGATGTTGCCGCGCGAATCGCTCAGCCACAGCGCGCCGTCAGGCGAGACGTACAGCGCGCCGATGCCGTTATCGGCCAGCGCCGGCCGGGTGCCGCGGTCGAAGGTGGTGAAGTCCAGGCCGTTGTAGCGCGTCAGCCCTTCCCAGGTGCCGAACCACAGATAGCCGTCCGGGGTCTGGGCGATATCGCGGATCGAGTTGTGCGGCAGGCCCTCGCGCGAGGTCCACAGGTCGATGGCGTAGTCGCGCAGCGGCGGCGCCGGCGACAGCGAGGCGGCGGCCAGGGCCGACGCGGCCGGCGTCAGCAACACGCACAGCCACAGCAGCGCCCACGCCCGTCGCCATGCAGCGCGATGCCGATGCGTCCGCGTCATGCCGCCCCCTGCCGCACGTGGCCCCCTTCGCCCGCCTCAGAGGCCGCGCTGGCGCACGGCCTCGAACAGGGTCACCCCGGTGGCGACCGAAACGTTGAGGCTTTCGATATCGCCCGGCATCGGGATCTTGACCAGCCCGTCGCAGTGCTCGCGCGTGAGCCGGCGCATGCCATCGCCCTCGCCGCCCAGCACCAGGGCGATGTTGCCGGTCAGGTCCAGGGCGTAAAGCGAGTTGTCCGCCTCGCCGGCCAGGCCGTAGATCCACACGCCGGCCTTCTGGATCTCGCGCAGGGTGCGCGCCAGGTTGGTCACGGCGATCACCGGGATGCGGTCGGCGGCCCCGGCCGAGGTCTTGCGCACGGTGGCGTTCAGGCCCACCGACTTGTCCTTGGGGATCACCACCGCGGTGACGCCGGCGGCGGCGGCGCTGCGCAGGCAGGCGCCGAGGTTGTGCGGGTCCTGCACGCCGTCGAGCACCAGCAGCAGCGCGCGGCCCTGCGCGCCTTCAATCAGGCCGGCCAGTTCGCCCTCGTCCCAGGTCCGCGCGGCGGCATAGCGCGCGGCCACGCCCTGGTGGCGCACCTGGCCGCCGACGCCGTCCAGCGCCTGGGTGGTGACGCGGCGCACGTCGATGCCCTTGCGGCGCGCGTTCTCCTCGATCTCGGTCAGGCGCGCGTTCTTGCTGCTGCCGTCGATCAGGACTTCACGCACGTGGTCGGCATCGTTGTCGATCGCGGAGGCGACGGCGTTGACGCCGACGATCCATTGGTTCTGTTTGCTCATGAGGGAAAGTCTTGGGAAATCGGCTTTCTTGAAGGGGAAGGCGGGGCGTGGGACCTGGGCGGGCGGAAGACCGTGGCGCCACCGAGGACGGACCGTCGGCACCGCGCGATTGTTCCCGAATCCAGAAGACGATTCCGCCTCGTCAGGTGTCGCGGTCGGGATGCTGGAAGGAAACGATACGGGAGAGGAATTCCAGCGAGGCGCTGTCCTGCTCGGTGCGGCGCGTCGGCAGCGCCGCCAGCGTGTCGGTGAACGGCAGCCGCCCCTCCACGCCGTACTGGATGTGCGGGGGAAACAGCGCCGGGGTGTCGAACGCGCCGGCCGCCAGCGCCACGCCGTCGGGCGCCTCGTAGGTCAGCGGGGTGCCGCACTGGTTGCAGAAGCCGCGCTCCACCAGATTGGAGGAGGCAAAGCGCGTGGGCTGGCCGCGCGTCCACTCCAGGGTGGCGCCGCGGGTGGACACCAGCGGCGCGTAGTACGCACCGAACGCCTTCTGGCACATGCGGCAGTGGCAGATCGAGGCGTCGTCCAGCGTCCCGCTGACGCGAAAGCGCACCGCCCCGCACTGACACCCGCCGCTGTACTCGCCCATCGTCCGCCGCCTCGCTCAGTACTTCTGCTTCTTGCGCTTAGCCGGGAACGCCCGCGGCGGCTGCTCGTCCGCGGCGGCCCCGTCCTGGCGCAGCTCGACCAGCCGGAAGTCGATCTTGCGCTCCTCCATGCTGGCCTTCATGACCTGCACCTGGACCGCATCGCCCAGGCGGAACTCCATGCCGCGGCGCTCGCCGGAGAGCGTCTTGCGGATCGGGTCGAAGTGGTAATAGTCGTGCGGCAGCTGGGTCACGTGGACCAGGCCGTTGACCTTGGACTGGTTGAGCTCGACGAACAGCCCGAAGCTGGTCACCCCGCTGATCACCCCGTCGAAGATGCCGCCGACATGCTGCTCCATCCACGCGGCGCGGTAGCGCTCGTCGACCTCGCGCTCGGCCTCGTCGGCACGGCGCGCACGCTCGGAGCACTGCAGCGACAGCGCGGCCATCTCGCGCGGGCTGTACTGGAACTTCTCCACCGGCTTGCCGCTGAGGGCGTGCTTGATCGCGCGGTGGACCAGCAGGTCCGGGTAGCGGCGGATCGGCGAGGTGAAGTGCGCATAGGCGTCCAGCGCCAGGCCGAAGTGGCCGGCGTTGTCCGGGGTGTACACCGCCAGGCTCTGGCTGCGCAGCACCACCGACTCCAGCAGGGCCACGTCCGGGCGCTGGCGGATCTTGTGCAGCAGCGCGGTGAAGTCGCGCGGCTCGACCTTGCTCCACGGCGGCATGGACAGCTTGAATTCCTTGAGGAACTCCAGCAGGTCGGCGTATTTGGACTCCGGCGGACGCTCGTGCACGCGGTATGGCGCCGGCACACCCTTGGCCAGCAGATAGCGCGCGGCCTGCACGTTGGCCGCGATCATGCATTCCTCGATCAGCTTGTGCGCGTCGTTGCGCACCTGCATGCCGGCCTGGGTGACCTCGCCCTTGTTGTCCAGGACGAAGCGCACTTCGCTGGTCTCGAACTCGATCGCGCCGCGCTTCTGCCGCGCCTTGGCCAGCAGGCCATACAGCGCGTGCAGGCGCTGCACGTGCGGCAGGATGGCCGGGCCGATCTGGGCCTGCGCCTCGGCGTCGTCCTCGCCCACCGCCTTCCACACCTGGTCGTAGGTCAGGCGCGCATGCGAGCGCATCACCGCCTCGTAGAACTTCGACTCGGTGACCTCGCCGTTCTTGTTGACCTGCATGTCGCACACGAAGCACATGCGGTCCACGTTGGGATTGAGCGAGCAGATGCCGTTGGACAGCGTCTCCGGCAGCATCGGCACCACGAAGCCGGGGAAGTACACCGAGGTCGCGCGCAGCTGCGCCTCCTCGTCCAGCGGGGTGCCCGGGCGCACGTAATGCGATACGTCGGCGATGGCCACCACCAGCCGGTAGCCGGAGCGGTTGCTGATGCGCAGGCCCTTGCGGTTGGACTCGCAGTAGACCGCGTCGTCGAAGTCCTTGGCGTCGGCGCCGTCGATGGTCACCAGCGGCATGTCGCGCAGGTCCACGCGCCCGCCGATCATCGAGGGCTCGACCTTCAGCGGCACCGCGGCGGCCTCGTCCAGCACGGCCTGCGGGAACTCGTAAGGCAGCTCGTGACCGTGGATGGCGGTCTCCACCACCAGCGAGGGGGTGAGCTTGTCGCCGAGCACGGCGATGATCTTGCCGATCGGCTCGCGGCGCCCGTCCGGCGCATGGGTCAGCTCGCACACGACCAGCTGGCCGTCGCGCGCTTCGCCGCGCGCGTCGGGCGGGATCATCACGTTGCGCTGCATGCGCTTGTCGTCGGGCACCACGAAGCTCACGCCCGCCTCGATCGCGAAGCGGCCGATCAGCCGGTGCACGCGGCGCTCGAGCACTTCCACGATCGCGCCCTCGCGGCGGCCGCGCCGATCCATGCCGGTGACGCTGGTCAGCACGCGGTCGCCGTGCATGACCTTGCGCATCTCGAACGGCGGCAGGAACAGGTCGTCGCCGCCCGCCTCGGGCCGCAGGAAGCCGAAGCCTTCCGGGTTGGCGATCACCACGCCCGGCACCAGGTCCATCTGCTCGGCCGGCGCGTAACCGCCGCGGCGGTTGAGCAGCAGCTGGCCGTCGCGGACCATCGCATTGAGGCGCTTGCTCAATGCCTCGAAGCGGTCCGGCGCGGTCAGGTCGAGCTTGGCCGCCACTTCCTCGGCGGTGAGCGGGCCTTCGCTGGCGGCCAGCGTGCCCAGGATCACTTCGCGGCTGGCGATGGGCTGGGCGTAGCGCTCGGCCTCGCGGGCGGCATGGGGGTCGACGAAGCCGGCGTGGCCCGCGCCCTGCGCGGGCACCACCACGCGCGGACCGCGCGGGCGGCGTTCGAACGGGCGCGGCCCCGCATCGCGCGGCCGGTCATCGCCGCCGCGGCGCCCGCCGGACGCACTCTTGCCGGGGCGCGCCGGGGCGGGCGCGTCGGGCTGTTGCGGCATCCAGGGGGGGAGCGACTTGCCGGCGGGCTTCTTTCCGCCGCCGGCGGCATTGCGTGATTTGGAAGGCGAAGCCTTGCCCGATGGGGGGTTGCGTCCGCCCGATCCAGTTTTTTTGGTCATGCGCGCATGGTACACCGCCGGCCCGCGCTTCCCCGGCGCGATAACGTGCGCCGCGTTGACAATCCGCGCCGTTCACCCCACCATACGCGCCCCGTTGCCCAGGTGGCGGAATTGGTAGACGCACTAGTTTCAGGTACTAGCGGGTAAAACCGTGGAGGTTCGAGTCCTCTCCTGGGCACCAACGGATCGGCAGGTCACTGCCACACATCAAACCCCGCCAGCGCGGGGTTTTTTGTTGCTCTTTTCCTTGGCGAGAGAATCTTGGCGCGCGGGCTTTCTTGGCTTCGGTTTGTGCGGTCGTCGAGTCCCTCGCCCTTGCGCAGAGCGCGATCAGTGACGGGATGGCTTCGACTTGAGGCCCCCTCCCTTGCGCGCAGCGCAGGGGAGGGCTGGGGAGGGGTCGGGGCTTTCCCGGGCAAGCCACCGAAGCAAGAGCAAAAGCACCCCTCCCCGGCCCTCCCCTTCGCCTGCGGCGAAAGGGAGGGGGCAAAGCGCTTGCTCAATGCCTCCGGGTCGAGCGGAGTCCTGATCTCTTCGCTGTAGAGCCTCGACCAGGCAGGGTCGAGGTTGGTAAACGAAGCGAGCTCACCGGCCGCAAACGCATCAACAGGTCCGCGTCGCCGCACTCCGGCGAGGCGACTTTCCGATCTTCCTGCCCAGGCGCGCGATGCGATGTGCAAAACCTGTTGACGTGCGCCCCGCCCTGACCGCAGAATGCGCGCCCCGTTGCCCAGGTGGCGGAATTGGTAGACGCACTAGTTTCAGGTACTAGCGGGTAAAACCGTGGAGGTTCGAGTCCTCTCCTGGGCACCAACGGATCGGCAGGCCACTGCCACACATCAAACCCCGCCAGCGCGGGGTTTTTTGTTGCCACCGCGGCGCGCCGCTTCAGGCCCAGGCGCCTACACCGTGCGCGTGGAGGCCCGGGCTTAAGCTGGCGCGCGCCCTTCCCGGAGCCATCGCGTGTCACTGGAACCTCAGCAGCTGCTCTTCCTGGTCATCCTGGCGGTGACGCTGGCGCTGTTCGTCAGCGAGAAGCTGCGCGTGGATCTGGTGGCGATGCTGGCGATGCTGGCCCTGACGCTGACCGGCATCCTCAACCCGCGCGAGGCGCTGGCGGGCTTCTCCAGCGAGCCGGCGATCATCGTGGCCGCGGTGTTCGTGCTCTCGGCGGGCCTGGCCGCCACCGGCATCACCGACCGCATCGGCCAGGCCATCGGCCGGGCCGCCGGTGGCAGCGAGTGGCGCACCATCGCGGTGGTGATGCCGGCCACCGCGGCGCTGGCCGCGTTCTCGCACCATCTGATGGTCACCGCGATGATGCTGCCGATCCTGATGCGGCTGGCGCGCGAGCAGAAGCTGGCGGCCTCGCGCCTGCTGATGCCGATGTCGCTGGCCGCCTCGCTGGGCACCACGCTGACCCTGATCAGCGCACCGGCCTTCCTGCTGGCCAACGATCTGCTCAAGCGCTCGGGCCAGGATGGGCTGGGGTTCTTCGCCATCACCCCGATCGGCGCGGTGCTGGTGCTGCTGGGCACCGTCTACATGCTGCTGGGCCGCTGGCTGGTGCCCAAGCGCAGCGGCGAGTCCAGCAGCGACAGCTACATGCGCCTGGAGCGCTACTACACCGAGCTGGTGGTGGACGAGGACTCGCCGTGGATCGGCCAGACCTACGAGGCCTTCCGCACGCATTTCGGCGAGCGCCTGCAGGTGGTGAACTGGCTGCGCCACGGCGTGCGCCGGCCCCGTCAGCGCGCCGACAGCCCGCTGCAGCGCGGCGACGTGCTGCTGGTGCGCGCCTCGCCCGACGAGATCGCCTCGATCAAGGACGAGCCCGGGCTGTCGCTGCACGCGGTGGTCAAGTACGGCGAGCAGCCGCGCGAGGATGCGCGCAAGACCGAGCTGCTGGGCGAGGAACAGCTGGTGCAGGCGGTGGTGGCGCCGCATTCGGAGTTCGTCGGCCGCAGCGTGGCCAGCATCGACTTTCTGCATACCCTGGGCGTGGTCGTGGTCGGCCTGTGGCGCAAGGAGGGCTGGCTGCACGGCGAGCTGTCCGAGGTGGTGCTCGAGGAAGGCGACCTGCTGGTGCTGTGGGGCCGGCAGAACATCTTCGGCAAGCTGGCCCAGCACCATGGCTTCCTGATGCTGATGCCGTTCGAGGCGCATCAGCGTAGCCGCCGGCGCGCGCCGCTGGCCCTGGCGATCATGGTGGCCTCGGTGGCCGCCGCGGCCACCGGCTGGCTCACCCCGCAGATCGCCTTCCTGGCCGGCGCGGTGGCCATGATCATCACCCGCTGCGTGGGCGTGGAACGCGCCTACGAGGAAATCGACGTGCGCATCTACGTGATGATCGCCGGCGTGATTCCGCTGGGGATGGCGATGGAGAAGACCGGCACGGCCGCCTGGTTCGCCGACATCCTCGGCCGCCATGCCGCGCACTGGAGCGCGCTGACCCTGCTGCTGGTGATGTTCGCCAGTGCCGCGCTGCTGACCCAGATCCTCTCCGATGCGGCCACCACCGTGCTGCTCACGCCCATCGCCCTAGCCATGGCCCAGGCGCTGGGCGAGCCGCCGACCCCGTTCGTGATCTGCATCGCCATGGGCGCGGTGGCCTCGTTCCTGACCCCGATCGGCCACCACGGCAACCTGCTGATCCTCAACCCGGGCCAGTACACCTTCGGCGACTTCCTGCGCGTGGGCGCGCCCCTGACCGCGCTGATCGCCCTGGCCACGGCGTGGATGGCGCGCTGGATGTGGCTGGGCGGCCCGCTGCTGCCGTTCGGCTGGGGCGGCTGACGCTAGGGCCCGCCGTGTCGCGGGCACTGCGACGGGCGGGGGGCTAAAATCGGCGGGTTCACCTCAACCGCAGTGCCGCATGACCGACGACGCCATCCGCCCCACCTTCCACGGATTCGAACAGATCCCGCTGCGCGAGTACGCCGAACGCGCCTACCTGGACTACTCGATGTACGTGGTCCTGGACCGTGCCCTGCCCTTCATCGGCGACGGGCTCAAGCCGGTCCAGCGCCGCATCATCTATTCGATGAGCGAGCTCGGCCTGGGTGCCGCCGCCAAGCCGAAGAAGTCGGCGCGCACCGTCGGCGATGTCATCGGCAAGTACCACCCGCACGGCGATTCGGCCTGCTACGAGGCGCTGGTGCTGATGGCCCAGCCGTTCTCCTACCGCTATCCGCTGATCGACGGCCAGGGCAACTTCGGCTCGTCCGACGATCCCAAGTCGTTCGCGGCCATGCGCTACACCGAGTCCAAGCTCACCCCGATCGCCGAAGTGCTGCTGGGCGAGCTGGGCCAGGGCACCACCGACTGGTCGCCCAACTTCGACGGCACCCTGGAGGAGCCGACCTGGCTGCCGGCGCGCCTGCCGCACCTGCTGCTCAACGGCACCACCGGCATCGCCGTGGGCATGGCCACCGACGTGCCGCCGCACAATCTGGGCGAGATCGTCAGCGCGCTGATCCGCCTGATCGACGACCCCGACGCGACCGTGGCCGACCTGTGCGAGCACGTGCGCGGCCCGGACTACCCGACCACCGCCGAGATCATCACCGCGCCGGCCGACCTGCGCGCCATGTACGAGACCGGCAACGGCAGCGTGCGCGCCCGGGCGACCTTCACCCGCGAGCACGCCAACATCGTGGTGACCGCCCTGCCCTACCAGGTCTCCCCGTCCAAGGTGATCGAGCAGATCGCCGCGCAGATGCGCGCCAAGAAGCTGCCCTGGCTGGAGGACATCCGCGACGAGTCCGACCACGAGAACCCGGTGCGCGTGGTGCTGATCCCGCGCTCCAACCGCGTCGATGCCGATCAGCTGATGGGCCATCTGTTCGCCACCACCGACCTGGAGAAGAGCTACCGGGTCAACCTCAACATCATCGGCCTGGACGGTCGCCCGCAGGTCAAGAACCTCAAGTCGCTGCTGAGCGAATGGCTGGGCTTCCGCTACGACACGGTCACCCGCCGCCTCAAGCACCGCCTGGAGAAGGTCGAGCGCCGCCTGCACCTGTTGGAAGGCCTGCTGACCGCCTTCCTCAACCTGGATGAGGTCATCCGCATCATCCGCAGCGAGGACGAGCCCAAGCCGGCGCTGATCCAGCGCTTCGCGCTGTCCGAGGACCAGGCCGACTACATCCTGGAAACCCGCCTGCGCCAGCTGGCCCGCCTGGAGGAGATGAAGATCCGCGGCGAGCAGGCCGAGCTGGCCAAGGAGCGCGAGAAGCTGATGGCCACGCTGGATTCCAAGACCAAGCTCAGGAAGCTGGTCAAGGACGAGCTGCTGGCCGACGCCAAGAAGTTCGGCGACGAGCGCCGCTCGCCGCTGATCGCCCGCCAGGCCGCGCAGGCGCTGGACGAGACCGAGCTGGTCGCCAGCGAGGCGATGACGGTGGTGGTCTCGGAGAAGGGCTGGGTGCGCGCGGCCAAGGGCGGCGACATCGACACCGCCAAGCTGTCCTATCGCGATGGCGATGGCCTGCTGGCGGCGGTGCGCGCGCGCAGCAACCACCAGGTGGCGTTCCTGGATTCGACCGGGCGCGCGTACTCGACCGCGGTGCACACCCTGCCCTCGGCGCGCGGCAACGGCGAACCGCTGACCGGGCGCTTCTCGCCGGCGGCCGGCGCCTCGTTCCAGGCCCTGGCCTCGGGCGAGAACGACACCCGCTTCGTGCTGGCCTCCTCGCACGGCTACGGCTTCGTCACCCGCTTCGAGAACCTCACCAGCCGCAACAAGGCGGGCAAGGCGATGTTCAACCTCACGCCCAACGCCAAGGTGCTGCAGCCGGCGCTGGTGGCCAACCCGGCCACCGACCGTATCGTGGCGGTGACCAGTGCCGGCAACCTGCTGGCGATCGCCGCCAGCGACCTGCCCGAGCTGGACAAGGGCAAGGGCAACAAGCTGATCGACATCCCCAAGGCCAAGCTGGCCACCGAGCGCGTGGTCGCCATCGCCGCCATCGGTCCCGGCGGCACGCTGGCCGTGCACAGCGGCGCGCGCACCATGACCCTGTCGTTCAAGGACCTGGATCTGTATACCGGGACGCGTGCTACACGGGGGATGCTGCTGCCGCGCGGTTGGCAGAAGGTGGACGGCCTGGATGTCCAGTAAGACCAAGTGATGACGCCAGACGCCGCCGTCCTGATGGCCGCCTACAACCGCTGGATGAACCGGCGGATGTACGAGGCCGCGGCGCAGCTGCCGGAGGCGGCGCTGCGCCAGGATCGCGGCGCCTTCTTCGGCTCCATCCAGGCCACGCTCAACCACATCGCCGTGGGCGACACGATCTGGCTGCACCGCTTCGCGCAGCCGGAGCCGGCCTCGGCGCTGCGCGAAGCGCTGCGGCCCTTTCCCCTGCCGACCTCACTTCGGCATGAGCTGGCGGGTTCCTTCGCCGAGCTGCAGCGCTACCGGGCCGCGCTGGATGCGGTCATCGCGCAGTGGGCCGGCACGCTCACCGAGGCGCGGCTGGAAGGCGAGCTGGTCTATCGCAATACCGCCGGCAAGACGTTCACGCGTTCCTGGCGGCAGCTGGTCCTGCATTTCTTCAACCATCAGACGCATCATCGCGGCCAGGCCAGCACGCTGCTGTTCCAGGCGGGCATCGATGTGGGCGTGACCGACCTGATCGCGCTGCCGACCGAGGCGCTTTGAATGCAACCGGACTTCTGGCTTCAGAAATGGCAGGACAACCAGATCCCCTTCCACCAGCACAAGGTGATGCCGCTGCTGGAAAAGCACTGGCCGGCACTGCAGCTGCCCGCCGGCAGCCAGGTGCTCGTGCCGCTGTGCGGCAAGTCGCTGGACCTGGCCTGGCTGGCCGCGCAGGGCCACCGTGTGCTGGGCCTGGAGCTGTCGCCGCTGGCGGTCGCCCAGTTCTTCGCCGAGCACGGGCTGACGCCGCAGACCCGCGTCACCCGCTACGGCACCCATTACACGGCCGGCGCCATCGAGCTGATCTGCGGTGACGTGTTCGATGTCGATGCCGAACTGCTGGCCGACTGCGCCGGCGTCTACGACCGCGCCGCGCTGATCGCCCTGCCCGAACCGCTGCGGGCCCGCTACGTGGACGAGGTCTACGGACGCCTGCCGGCGCACTGCCGGGCGCTGCTGATCACGCTGGAATACGCCCAGCATGAGCGCGCCGGCCCGCCGTTCTCGGTCGATGCGGACGAGGTGCAGGCCCGCTATGCCGCGCACTGGACCATCGCGCCGCTGGAGCGGCGCGAGATCCTGGCAGATGAGCCGCGCTTCGCCGCCGACGGCATGACCGCGCTGCACACCACGGTCTACCGGCTGCAGCGGCGCTGATTCGCCGACCGCGTGCGCCATTGCCGCGCCCGCGGCCAAACCGCCTGGGGCCTTCAGCCCAACAGCATCTCCAGCACGGCCATGCGGATGGCCACGCCGTTGCCGACTTGGCGCAGGACCAGCGACTGCGGGCCGTCGGCCACCTCGTCGGTGATCTCCACGCCGCGGTTGATCGGGCCCGGATGCAGCACCACCGCCTCGGGCGCGGCGCGCTTCAGGCGCGCGGCGGTCAGGCCGTAGTCGCGGTGGTAATCCTCCAGCGAGGTCACCAGGCCTTCCTCCATGCGCTCGCGCTGCAGGCGCAGCATCATCAGCACGTCGGCGCCCTCCAGGGCGGCATCGAAATCGCCGGTGGTGCGGCAGCCGTCGCACACCTCGCCGCCGGGCAGCAGCGTGTCCGGCGCGCACAGGGTGATGTCGGTGGCACCGAGCGTGCGCAGCGCATGCAGGTCCGAGCGCGCCACGCGCGAATGCTTGATGTCGCCGACCATCACGATCTTGAGTTTGGAGAAATCCGGGCCCTTGGCCTGGCGGATGGTCAGCACGTCCAGCAGACCCTGGGTGGGATGCGCGGCGCGGCCATCGCCGGCGTTGATCACCGTGGTGCCCTCGTGCGCGTGCGCGGCCAGCATCTGCGCGGCGCCGTCGTCGGGATGGCGCACCACGAAGCCGCGCACGCCCATCGCCTCCAGGTTGCGCAAGGTGTCCAGCGCGGTCTCGCCCTTGCGCGCCGAGGAGGTCGAGGCGTCGAAATTCACCACGTCCGCGCCCAGGCGCTGGGCGGCGATCTGGAACGAGCTGCGCGTGCGCGTGGAGGGCTCGAAGAACAGCGTGCACACCGTGCGCCCGACCAGCGTGTCGCGCTTGTGCGTGCGGCCCAGCGCGGTGTCGCGGATCATGCCGGCGCGGTCGAGGATGCGGCACAGCGTGTCCTTCGGCAGGCCCTCCAGGGTCAGCAGGTGCAGCAGGCGTCCGTTGGAATCCAGTTGGCTCATGGTGTGCTCGTGGTGAGGCGAAGGAGCCGCGCGCGCGGCGCGCGGCGGGAAGGAATCAGGCGATCGGCACCGCGCCTGCCCGGGCGCGGGCGCTCATGGCACATGCGTGGCGTCCTGCGGGGCGGCCAGCCAGCGCTCGACGATGACCGCCGCGGCCACCGCATCCAGCGCCGCGGCGTCGCGCTTGCGCTTGCGCCCCTGGGCGCGGTCGACCGCGAAACGCTGCGCGGCCTCGACCGAACTGGAGCGCTCGTCCACCAGCACCACCGGCAGCTGGTAGCGCTGGCGCAGCTCGCGGGCGAAGGCATGGGCGCGCTTGCGGATCGGCTGGTCGCCGCCGTCCAGGGTCATCGGGTCGCCGACCACGAAGCCATCGGGGCGCCATTCGCCGCGCAGCTTGTCGATGGCGGCCCAGTCCGGCCCGCCCGGATGCACATCGACCACGGCCAGCGCGCGCGCGCCGGTGCCGAAGGCGCTGGCCACGGCCACGCCGATGCGGCGTGCGCCCACGTCGAAGCCCAGGACGGTGCCGTCCAGCTTCATCGGCGCTCCGGGATCGAAAAGTGCGGCGCCGCCGGTCTCGGACGGCGCCCTGCGGCACGGTGTCCGGCCGCCGTCTTCATGCGTGTCCGCTGTAATCCGTCATGCGGGTCATGTCCACGCCGATGCGGCCGCCGGCGGCCTGCCAGCGCTGATCCAGCGGCAGGTCGAACAGCAGCTCGCCATCGGCCGGCGCGGTCAGCCAGCTGTTCTCGCCCAGTTCGAACTCCAGCTGCCCCGCGCCCCAGCCGGCGCAGCCCAGCGCGACCACGGCATGGGCCGGGCCGTCGCCGCGGGCCATGGCCTCCAGGATGTCGCGCGAGGTGGTCAGGTACAGGCCGGCGCCGATCTGCATGGTCGAATCCCAGTCCTCGCCGCCATCGTGCAGGACGAAGCCGCGCTCGGGATGCACCGGGCCGCCGTACAGCACCACGCGGTTGCGCAGCGCCTCGTCGCTGGTGTGCAGGTTCATCTGCTGCAGGACCTCGCCCAGCGTGTATTCCGAGGCGCGGTTGACGACCACGCCCATGGCGCCCTCGTCGTCGTGCTGGCAGATCAGCGCCACGCTGCGCGCGAAATGCGGATCGTCCAGCGCCGGGAGCGCGATCAGCAGCTGATTGGCCAGGGTGTCGGTCTGCAGGGGCATGCGGCCATTCTAGGGCATCGCCTGTCGGGCGCACGCCGCCGCGGCGCGGGCCGGTCACTTGCGTGCCTGCATGGCCCTGCCACACTCGGCCTCCAACCTGATGACGGAGCGCAGGCGGCAATGGGCACGATCGCGGTGGTGATGGTCGATGGCGTGGCGGACTGGGAGATCGGCGTGGTCCTGCCGGCGGCACGGGCGTGGTTCGGCGATACCGTGCTCAGCGCCAGCATCGACGGCAAGCCGGTGACCAGCATCGGCGGCCTGCAGATCGTCCCGCAATTCGCCCTGTCCGACCTGGCGCCGCTGGAGGCCGACCTGTGGATCCTGCCCGGTTCGGACCAGTGGCAGGCCGGCGAGATCCCCGGCCTGAGCGGCCTGCTGCGCGAGCGCGTGGCCGCCCAGCGCCCGGTCGCGGCGATCTGCGGGGCCACCCTGGCCCTGGCCTACGCCGGCCTGCTGGACGCGCGGCCGCATACCAGCAATGCGCTGGCCTTCCTGACCGAGCGCCTGGGCCCGGTCTATGCCGGGCAGGCCCATTACCGCCAGGAGAAGGTGGTCAGCGCCGACGGCGTGGTCACCGCGCCGGGCACCAGCCCGGTCAGCTTCGCCACGGCCTGCCTGCGCCTGCTGCATCCCGAGCGCGAGGACGACATCGCCAGCGTGAAAGCGATGTTCGCCGCGGAGTTCGCCGACTGACCTGATTGACAGGCTCAGCGCGGCCCCAAATCAGCCGACCGCGAAGGTCAGCGCGTGGTCCAGCATGAACATCGCCAGGACCACGAGAAACGGGCTGCGCAGCAACGGCCGCCCATAGGCGAAGCGGGCATGCAGCCAGAAGACGATGATCGCCAGATACAGCGCGATCATCGTGTAGATCACGCCCGCGAAGCCGCCGGCCAGGTGGATCCCCAGCCGCGCCAGACCAGGCTGGGCCACCATCAGCGCGGCAGCGACCACGAAGGCGACGTGCCAGAAGAAGCGGCGCCGGTACAGCAGCGCGAGCGCGTAGAACGCCACGAAGAACGCCGGATCTAACAGGAGGCCCGGTGAAAACCGTCGCTGCAGCCAGCCGACGCTGCCCGCGAACAGGACCACCAGCGCGATGGAAGCCCAGCCCAGCCAACGGTGCACGCGCAGCCTGCCCGCCTCGATCAGGAAGGGCTGCACGATCAGCAGCGCAAACCAGGCGACGCAGACGAGCGCGTGGAAGTGGACCGCGGCCGGCACGCCCGCGAAGTCCGGCGCGCGACTGAGATAGCCGAAGAACGGCGTGTCCGGGATACGCGGCGTGAAGCCGGCCAGGACCAGTGCCAGCAAGCCCAGGAAGAAGAAGCCGAGGTGGCGGTACGGGCGGCGCGTGGTCATGACGGAGAACTCGAGGGCTCGATGACACCAACGCCGCCTCGAGGCGGCGCAGGTCAGCCCCGGTTGAGCCGCGTCACCGGCATGGGCGGCCGATGACGCGCACGCGATCCAGCCAGCGGACCGATCAGGCCTCCAGGCCGATCGGGCAGCTCACGCCGGTGCCGCCCAGGCCGCAATAGCCGGCCGGGTTCTTGGCCAGGTACTGCTGGTGGTAGTCCTCGGCGTAGTAGAACGGCGGCGCCGGGTAGACGATCTCGGTGGTGATCTGGTCGTAGCCGGCCTCGCCCAGGCGTTGCTGGTAGGCGTCGCGGCTGGCCAGCGCGGCGGCGTACTGGGACTGGGTTTCGCAGTAAATGGCCGAGCGGTACTCGGTGCCGCGGTCGTTGCCCTGGCGCATGCCCTGGGTGGGGTCGTGGTTCTCCCAGAAGGTGCGCAGCACCTCGTCCAGCGACACCTTGGCCGGGTCGAACACCACCCGCACGACCTCGGCGTGGCCGGTCATGCCGGTGCAGCTTTCCTCGTAGGTCGGGTTGGGCGTGAAGCCGCCCTGATAGCCCACCGCCGTGGTGACCACGCCCGGCAGCTGCCAGAACTTGCGTTCGGCGCCCCAGAAGCAGCCCATGCCGAAGCCGATCGTCTCCATGCCCGGGAACTCGCCCTGGAGCGGCTGGCCGTTGACGAAATGCACATTGCGCAGCGGCAGCGGGGTCTGACGGCCCGGCAGCGCTTCTTCCGCGCGCGGCAGGCGCTGCTTGAACGCGCCGATGCCGAGGCGGCTGGTGAGGGACTCGAGCATGGGAAACCTCCTTGCGACGATGTGGATGGCGGGCGGCGCGGGGCCTGTCTTCGTTCTCCGGGCGCGCCTGGACGCCGCGCGGATGGCCGGCGCTAGGCCGGCAGCAGGTCGGGAGCGTCCAGATCCGCACAGATGGGGGCGGACGGGGGGTCGAGCAAGCCCGCCGCCTGCAGCGCATCGCGCGCCTGCGGCAGGGCCACGTCGGGCACGCACACGCGCAGCACGCCGAACAGCGGCAGTTCGCCGCCGGCGCCCAGCAGCGATTCGCCGAAGACGAAGGCCGGGATGCCCGCGTCCTCCAGCGCATGCCGCGCCAGATGGGCATCGAACAGGTTGTCGGCGCGATAGGCCACTTGCATGCGGACCTCCAGCAAGGCGGGAATGGCCGCGAGCATACGCCCGGCGTGGCGGATGGCCTGTCGATGTGCCGCTCTGTCTCCTCAAACCTCGCAGCGGCCTACCTGTAGAGCGGAGCTTGCTCCGCTGCTTTTCGTTCGGTTCGCGGGGACGGCCCCAGCGGAGCAAGCTCCGCTCTACAGGTAGGAGGTAGGAGCCGCCATGGCGGCGATGGGGCCTTACCGGGAGTCCCCAAGCCGTCTGGGTAGAGCCCTATCGCCGCCATGGCGGCTCCCACCGAGCTCCTACCAAGCTCCTAGCGAGCCTCCACCGAGTTCCTACAGCGCTCGAACAAGGCTTCGACTGCGGCGCCTATCCGGGCGCGCAGCGCGAGACTTCGGGCGGAGGGCCTGCGGCCGCTTGGGCTAGACTTCGCGTTTAGATCTCGTCTTGCCGCTGCCCATGTCCGATACGCCTGCCGCTTCCGCCGATTCCGCGCCCGAAACCCGCGCCCCCGACGCCCAGGCGCCGGCGGAGAAGCGCGATTTCATCCGCCAGATCGTGCGCGAGGACCTGGCCCAGGGCCGCCATCAGGGCGTGCGCACGCGCTTCCCGCCCGAGCCCAACGGCTATCTGCACATCGGCCACGCCAAGGCGATCTGCCTGGACTTCGGCGTGGCGGCCGAGTTCGGCGGGGTGTGCAACCTGCGCCTGGACGACACCAATCCGGCCAAGGAAGACCCCGAGTTCGTCGCCGCCATCCAGGACGACGTGCGCTGGCTGGGCTTCGACTGGGCCAACCTGCGCCATGCCTCGGACTACTTCGACGTGCTCTATCTGGCCGCCGAGAAGCTGGTCAAGCAGGGCGATGCGTTCGTCTGCGACCTCAGCGCCGAGCAGGTGCGCGAGTACCGCGGCACGCTGACCGAGCCGGGCCGCAACTCGCCCTGGCGCGAGCGCAGCGTGGAGGAGAACCTGGACCTGCTGCGCCGCATGCGCGCCGGCGAGTTCCCCGACGGCGCGCGCACGCTGCGCGCCAAGATCGACATGGCCAGCGGCAACATCAACCTGCGCGACCCGGCGCTCTACCGGATCAAGCACGTCGAGCACCAGAACACCGGCAACGCCTGGCCGATCTACCCCATGTACGACTTCGCCCATTCGCTCAGCGATGCGGTGGAAGGCATCACCCATTCGCTGTGCACGCTGGAGTTCGAGGACCATCGCCCGCTGTACGACTGGTGCGTGGAGAAGGTCGACCTGGTCGGCCACCCCGAGCTGCTGCAGCCGCTGCTGGACAAGGGCTTCCCCAGGGAAGCCGACCGGCCGCGCCAGATCGAGTTCTCGCGCCTGAACATCAACTACACGGTGATGAGCAAGCGCAAGCTGACCACGCTGGTCACCGAGGGCCTGGTCGAAGGCTGGGACGATCCGCGCATGTACACGCTGCAGGGCCTGCGCCGCCGCGGCTACACCCCGGCGAGCCTGCGCCTGCTGGTCGATCGCGTGGGCATCTCCAAGCAGAACTCGGTGATCGATTTCTCGGTGCTGGAAGGCTGCCTGCGCGACGACCTGGACGCCAGCGCGCCGCGGCGCATGGCGGTGATCGACCCGCTCAAGCTGGTGCTGACCAACCTGCCCGAGGACCACGCCGAGTCGCTGACCTTCGCCAACCACCCCAAGGACGAGGCCGCCGGCACGCGCCAGGTGCCGTTCTCGCGCGAGCTGTGGATCGAGCGCGAGGACTTCGCCGAGGTGCCCCCCAAGGGCTGGAAGCGCCTGGTGCCCGGCGGCGAAGTGCGCCTGCGCGGCGCCGGCATCATCAAGTGCGAAGAGGTCATCAAGGACGGCGATGGCCGGATCGTCGCGCTGCACGGCACGCTCGATCCCGAGTCGCGCCCGGGCATGGAAGGCGCCAACCGCAAGATCAAGGGCACGATCCACTGGGTCGATGCCAAGGCGGGCGTGGCGGCGGAAATCCGGCTGTTCGATCGCCTGTTCTCGGTGGCCAAGCCGGACGACGAGAGCGAGGGCAAGACCTACCGCGACTACCTCAACCCCGAGTCCAAGCGCGTGGTCGCCGGCTTCGTGGAGCCGGCCGCGGCCCAGGCCGCGCCGGAGCAGTCGTTCCAGTTCGAGCGCACCGGCTACTTCGTCGCCGACCGCCGCGACCACACCGCGGACAAGCCGGTGTTCAACCGCAGCGTGACCCTGCGCGACACCTGGGCGGCGCAGGCGTGATGCGTTCCTGGCGCGCCCTGCTCGCCCCGCTGCTGGCCGCCGTGCTGCTGGCCGGCTGCGCCGCGCCGGCCAATACCCAGGCCGTGCCGGCCAACCCCGCCCCGGCCCCGGCTCCCAGCACGCAGACCGGCTCGAACGCCACGCCCGCGCCTTCGCGCCCCCCCAGCACGCCGGCCAAGGTCCAGACCCAGTGCACCAGCGACGCGCAGTGCGTGGTCAAGAACATCGGCAGCTGCTGCGGCGAACTGCCGGCCTGCGTCAATGTGGACAGCCCCACCGACCCGGCCGCGGTCCAGGCGCAGTGCCAGGCCAGCGGCCGCATGGGCATCTGCGGCTTCCGCCCGATCAGCGCCTGCCAGTGCCAGGCCGGCACCTGCCAGCCGGCGGGCGACGGCGCCGGTAGCCTGAATTCTCCTTCCCCCGCACCGCTGCAGATCCGCTGATGCTTTACGCCCAGGTCCATCTCACCCTGCCCGCCTGGGTCCACGACGCCGTGGACCTGGGTCACGCCTACGCCAGCGATGCCGACAAGGTGGCGCTGGCCATCACCCTGTCGCGGCTGAACGTCGAGCACGCCAGCGGCGGCCCGTTCGGCGCGGTGGTGTTCGACGGCGACCGCATCGTCGCGGCCGGCGTCAACCGCGTGGTGCCGCACAACACCTCGCTGGCCCATGCCGAGAACATGGCCTACATGCTGGCCCAGCAGCGCACGCAGAGCTTCCGCCTCAACGCGGTGCTGTCCGGCCCGGTCGCGCTGGCCACCTCGGCCCAGCCCTGCTGCCAGTGCTTCGGCGCCACGGTGTGGGCCGGCATCGACCGGCTGCTGATCGGCGCGCGCGCCGAGGACGTCGAATCGCTGACCGACTTCGACGAAGGCCCGCTGCCGGCCGACTGGGTCGGCGAGCTGGGCAAGCGCGGCATCGAGGTCGTGCGCGACCTGCACCGCCACGACGCCCGCGCGGTGCTGGCCCACTACGGCCAGCACGGCCCGCAGTACTGAAGACCATCGCTTCGATGTCCGCGAACGCAGCCCCCGCCCGCGTCCGCCCGGCCGTGACGATCCGCCCCTTGACGGTGGCCGATGCGGCCGCGCTGAAGGCGTGTCGCGTGGCCGGGCTGGAGGAAACGCCCGAGGCCTTCCTGTCGACGGCCGCCGAGATCGAGGCCACGCCGGTGGCGCAGTTCGAGGCCGAACTGGCCGATGCCGACATCCGCTATGCCGGCGCCTTCGACGGCGAGCGGCTGGTGGGCTTCATGCGCACGGTGCGTTTCTCGCGGCGGGCGCGGCGCCACGTCGCCGAGGTCCGCAGCGTGGTGGTGCGCGCGTCGCATCGCCGCCAGGGCATCGCCGGCCGCCTGCTCTCGCAGCTGATCGCGCAGGCGCGCGACAGCGGCATCGAGACGCTGCTGCTGACCGTGGTCGCCGGCAACCTGCCGGCCCGCCGCCTGTACGAGCAGGCCGGCTTCGCCGTCTACGGGATCGAACCGTGCGCCGTGCGCCGGGACGGCGTGGATGAGGACCAGCTCCTGATGCGGCTGGCGCTGCAGGCGCCGGGCCCATGAGCGGCCACGCAACGGGCGGCTCGCAGCCGTGCGCACGCCGGAGGCAGGCATGAAGACCATCGGCCTGCTGTGCTACTGCCGCCAGGGCTTCGAGCCGGAGCTGGCGGCCGAGCTGACCCAGCGCGCGGCCGAGGCCGGGCTGGCCGGCTACGCCCGCACCCAGCGCAACGACGGCTATGCGGTCTTCGCCTGCGAGGACGCGGGGCTGGCCGAGGCCCTGCCCTGGCGCACGCTGGTGTTCGCGCGCCAGAAGCTGGCGCTGATCGCCGAGCTGCGCGGGCTGGACCCGGCCGACCGCATCACGCCGATGCTGGCCGCGCTGGACGGCCTGCCCCGGCTCGGCGATGTGTGGGTGGAGCACCCGGATTCGGACACGGCCAAGCCGCTGGCCGGGCTGGCGCGCAGCTTCGGCAACGCGCTGCGTCCGGCGCTGCGCAAGGCCGGCCTGCTCAGCCCTAAGGAAGACCCGCGGCTGCCGCGCCTGCACGTGTTGTTCGTCGCCGGCGATCACGCGCTGCTGGGCCTGGCTCAGCCAGGCGATGCCGCGCCCTGGCCGCTGGGCATCCCGCGCCTGCGCCTGCTGCCCGAGGCGCCGTCGCGCTCGGCGCTGAAGCTGGAGGAAGCCTTCCTGGCCCTGCTCGATGCCGACGAGCGCGCCGCGCTGCTGCGCGCCGGCATGCGCGCTGCCGACCTGGGCGCCGCCCCGGGCGGCTGGACCTGGGTGCTCACCCGCCAGCAGCTGCAGGTCACCAGCATCGACAACGGCCCGCTGCGCCAGCACGTGCTCGACACCGGCCTGGTCACCCATCTGCGCGCCGACGGCTTCCACTGGAAGCCCGCCCAGCCGCTGGACTGGATGGTCTGCGACATGGTCGAGCAGCCGCGCCGCGTGGCCGAGCGCATGGCCACCTGGCTGCGCGAGGGCTGGTGCCGGCACAGCGTGTTCAACCTCAAGCTGCCGATGAAGAAGCGCTGGGACGAGACCGTGCTGTGCCTGGAGATCCTGCGCACCCAGTCCGGTGGCTTGCGCACCCTGCGCGCCAAGCAGCTGTATCACGACCGTGAGGAGATCACGGTGTTCGCCTCCAAGGGCGAGAAGTGAGCACCGCGCTGTAGCGGTAGGCGACGACGCTTGGGCGCGTGGCTTGACGCATTGCCCACTTCGCTCAACCCGTGATCGCCAGCCCTGACGGTCTCAGCCGCTGCAATCGCCCCATGCGATGCTGACCTCCGTCAAAGGGAGGGCCGTGCCATGCAACCGATCCAGCTCAAGGACCCGGCCGGGTTCGCCGAGGAGTTCCTGCGCCTGTCGCTGATGCAGGGCTTCGGGTCGCTGAACAAGCGCGACCTGGAACTGCTGACCTTCGTGCTGCTCGAGCGCGATGGCGCGATCCCGCGCGACAGCTCAAACGCCGCCGCCGCGCTGCAGCTGCGCATCACTGCCACGCGGGTCAAGAGCCTGCGCCGCGACGGCTATGCGCGCTGGCGCGCCCTGGTGCCCGAGGAACCCGACGCGGCCCTGCAGCGGATCGTGGCCACGGTGCTGACCGAGGACAACCTGCGCTCGGGCGCCAAGCACGTCAGCGAGCGCGCCAAGAAGGAGGGCTTCCTCGCCATCCGCGTCGAGCATCCCGACGATGCGCAGCAGTTCGAACAGGCCATCCTCGACGTCGGCGCGCTGCCGGTGTACGAGCGCAACCGCGAGGTGGTGGCGGTGCGCTTCGACACGCTGCTGAAGATCGCCGAGAAGTGGGGCTATCTGCAGCCCGACCCGGCCGCGATCACGCGCGAGCTGAAGAAGCTGCAGCCGACCGCGGCTGAGGTGGCCGACCTGCTGCAGAAGGACGTCACCAAGCTGCGCTGGGTCGATGCCCGCAACGCGCTCAACAGCCTGGGCGCCAAGGCCATCGCCTCCACCGCCGAGGGCGGGTTGAAGGGACTGCTGAAGCTGGTGTTCCCCTTCCTGCCGTAATTGCAGCGGACGGCAGATGCCAACACCTGTAGAGCGGAGCTCGCTCCGCTGAGGCTCTCCAAGCGACCTGGCCGAAGAACAGCGGAGCAAGCTCCGCTCTACGAACAGCAACGCCGCGTCAGAGCCCCGCCGCGCCCCGCAACGCGCTCAACGGTTCGGCGCCGACGCCATCGCCCCCACCACCGAGGGCGGGTTGAAGGAACTGCCTGTAGAGCGGAGCTCGCTCCGCTGAGGCTCTCCAAGCGACCTGGCCGAAAAACAGCGGAGCAAGCTCCGCTCTACCAACAGCAGCGCCGCGTCATAGCCCCGCCGCGCGGCGCCACAGCAGGTCGGTCAGCGGCGGCAGCCTGCCGGCCAGACCGAGCAGCGGGCCGCGCGCCAGGGTGGTATGCAGCTCGTCGGTGGAGAACAGGCGGTTGATGCCGTCGAAGGTGTAGGCGGCCACGGCGTTCTCGCTCAGGCGCGTGCGCGCCCAGCGCTGCAGCCGGTGCGCGCCGTCCCACGGCGCCTGCCGCGCCTGGGCCTGGGCCACGTTGTCCAGCAAGCCGGCCACATCGCGCAGTCCCAGGTTGACGCCCTGCCCGGCCAGAGGATGCACCGCGTGCGCGGCGTCGCCGACCAGCAGCAGGCGGCCCTCGACGTACTGACGCGCCAGCTGCAGCCGCAGCGGGAAGGCCGCGCGCGGCGAATCGACCACCATCTCGCCCAGCCGCCCGGCGAAGGCCTGGGTGAGCTCGCGCGAGAACGCGTCCTCCTCCAGCGCCAGCACGCGCGCGGCCTCGGCCTGCGGCAAGGTCCACACGATCGAACTGCGTCCCTGGGTGCAGGGCAGCACGGCCAGCGGCCCGGTCGGCAGGAAGCGCTGCCAGGCGGTGTCCTCGTGCGGGCGTTCGGTGCGGATGTAGCCGACCACGCCGCGCTGGCGATAGTCGTGGCCCTGCGTGCCCAGCCCGGCCAGCTCGCGCAAGGTGGAGGCCGCGCCGTCGGCGGCGATCACCAGCCGGGCCTCCAGCCGCGCGCCGTCGTCCAGGGTCAGGCGCACGCCGGCCGCGTCCTGTTCCATCGCCTCCACCCGCGCCGGGCAGCGCAGCTGCACGCCGGCCGCGGGCAGCGCGGCCCACAGGCGATCGGCCAGCAGGCCGTGCTCGATCAGCCAGCCCAGCTCGCGTCGGCCCAGGCGGTCGGCGTCGAACATCAGCTCGCCGCCGCCGGCCGCATCCCACACGCGCATGCGGCGGTACGGCTGGGCACGCGCGCGGCGCACCGCGTCCCAGACGCCCAGGCGCTGCAGCAGGGCCGCGTTGTCCGGGGCGAAGGCGTAGACGCGCAGGTCCGGCGCCTGCGCCGACCACGGTGTCGGCGCCTGGCCTTCGATCAGCACCACCTCCAGCCCGCGCTGGGCCAGGCCCAACGCGCAGGCCGCGCCGACCACGCCGCCGCCGACCACGATCACATCGCTGCGGGCGCGCCGACTCATGGCGCCGCCTCCCGACACAGCGCCGGCACGTCGCCGGCGAAGCCCATCGCCCCGCCGACCAGCATCGACTGCAGGCTCGGCATCCGGTCGATGGCCAGCAGCCCGGCGCTGCGCAGCGGCCGCAGCAGCGGCGCCGCATTGCTGGTCAGCCGCGCCAGGCCATCGGAGAAGCGCAGCGTGCGCTCGCGGTCCGGACCGCGCCGCGCGGCGTAGTCGGCCAGCAGCGCGTCCTCGCCCGGGTCGTCGCCGGCGGCGATCAGCTCGGCCAGGGTCAGCGCATCGCGCAGGCCCAGGTTGAAGCCCTGCGCGCCGAGCGGATGGATGGTCTGCGCGGCATTGCCCAGCAGCACGGCGCGCGGCGCGACGGTGCGCTGGGCCAGTACGCGTACGATCGGATAGCCGCTGCGCGGCCCGCTGGCGATGAAGCGCCCGGCGCGCCAGCCGAACACCGCCTGCACCCGCGCCAGCCACGCCGCCTCGTCCAGCGCTGCGACCGCCTCGGCATCGTCTTCGCGCACCGCATGGATCAGCCCGTAATGGCGATCGCCGCGCGGCAGCAGCGCGGTCGGGCCATCGTCGGTCAGCCGCTCCCAGGCGCTGCCGTCCGGGGCGCGGCTGGTGCGCACACGCGCCACGAACAGGCGCTGGCCGTAATCGTGGCGCTGCGCCTCGATGCCCAGCGCGTCGCGCACACTGCTGGCGCTGCCATCGGCGCCGACCAGCAGCGGCGTGCGCAGCTCCTGCTCGCCCGCGTCGGTGGCGATACGCACCCGGCGCAGGCCGTCGGCCAGGCCGGCCAGCGCAACGAAGCGCGCCGGCCGGTAGCGGGTCACATGCGAACAGGCGTCCAGCGTCTCTTCCAACGCCTGGCCGAAGTCGCGCGCGACCACCACCTGGCCGAAGGCCTCGCGCCCGTAATCGGCCGCCTCCAGCAGCACGCGGCCGAAATCGCCGCGGCGGCTGACGTGGATGCGCCGGATCGCGCCGGTGGGCGCGTGCAGCCGGGACATCACGCCCAGCGCGGTCAGCGCATTGACCGTGGCCGCGGCGAAGCTGAGATTGCGCTCGTCGAACACCGCCGGCATCTGTCCCGACGGCGTCGCCTCGATCAGGGCGACATCGCGCCCCAGCCGGTCCAGCGCGATCGCCAGACTGGCCCCGACCAGGCCGCCGCCGACGATCACCACATCATGTCGTGCACTCATGTCGCCATGATACGACCTGACCCATCCGGGCTTGTGGTGAACCGTTTACCAGCAGTTGGCGACGGTGTCGCCGGAGGCGGTCTTGACGTTGGCCTGGTTGATGCTCAGCGCGCCACAGCTGTCCGCCGCCTGGACCGGCGTGGGCGTGGCGGTGAGCGTGAAAGTACTGGCGCCCTGACCGGACAGCACCAAGGTGTAGCGCGGGCTGGTGGCCTCGCGCGGCGAAGCGTTGTTCGGCAGGGCGAAGCCGAGATAGGTGTTGTTGGCGGTATGGAAGCGCTCGGCCAGGCCGGCATACTCGGCCAGATCCGCCTTGGCCTGCGCCCGGTAGCTGCGCAGCACGTAGCGCGTATAGGACGGATAGGCGATCGCCGCCAGGATGGCGACCACCGCCACCACGATCATCAGCTCCACCAGGGTGAAGCCGCGCACGCTATCGTGCTTGCTGGACATCCTCATTGCGCCTCTCTTCCCGGGTTATTTGAGCTGACGCCAGGACTGGCGCCCGCACGGCACGCTGCCGTACAGGCCGGTGACGCTGCCGTTGGCGATGCCGGCGACCGTGCACTGGCCGGTCTGCTGCGTGCCCGCGCTTTCCACGCCGCGCAGCCAACCCAGCGACAGCACCGGCGCGGTCGAGGTGGCCGTGGCCGAGGTGTTGGAGGACGCGCTGGCGCTGACCGCGCCGCAGCTGGCGGTGCAGATCGCGTTGCCGTTGGCATCGGTCAGTCCCGACATCGCGCCGCCGCCGGTCAGCACGCCCAGCCCGTACAGCCAGTTCTCGCCGCCACCCGAGCAGTTATTGCCTACCGTGGGCGTATAGGTGGCGAAATACACCACGCCGCTGAGCAGATAAGGCGTGCCGATGAAGCGCTCGCCCTGCGCATCCGAGCCGACCTCCAGGTCCACATACCAGCCGCGGCTGTTGGCGTAGTTGACCGGGTTGCTCGATACCGCGCGCGCGGCGTAGTTGGACGAGGGCGAGCTGGTCGCGGTGACGCTCTGCCCGACCAGCGCCGAGCGGCCGCCGACCGGCGTGCCCAGGTTGTCCTGGATGCCGTACAGGCTCTGCACGCTGACGCTGGAGGCATCGCCGTTGACGAAGTAGCGGCCGGTGCCGAAGTACACCATGACCCCGCCGGCGCCGGAGGCGGCCTCCTTCAGCAGCAGATGGCCGGTGATCGGCTGCTCGTTGCCGTTCGCGTCGACGGCGCTGAACAGCGGTTTGCCGCCGAAGCCCACCGACCAGGCGGACGGATCGGTGGCACTGAGGTCGAACTTCCACACGTTGCCGCGCAGGTCGCCGGCATAGACGGTGTCGGCCAGGCCCTGGCCGTTGCCCAGTGCGGCCACCGCCACGTTGACGATGCCGTTCTTGCCCAGGTACGCGCCCGCGGTCGGGGCCAGCCTGCTGATCACCTGGCCGGTGCCGACATCGACCACGTACAGCACCGGGTTGCCGTTCACCGAATTGGCGCCGTTGCCGAAGATCGCCACGAAGCGCACGCCGCTGCTGGTTTTGACCGGCACCACCACGGCCGACCCGAGCACCTGGCCCAGATTGGCATCGTTCTGGCCGGACAGCTCCCACAGCACGCTGGCCGCGCTGACCGCCGTGGGATCGGTGACGTCCAGCGCGAACACCGAGCCCTGCGGCAGCGTGCCGGCGTTGGTCTCGCTGGCACCGCCCGCGCCGGTCGACCCGATCGCCACGGTGCGCCAGGCGCCGCCGTAGTAGGCATCGCCCACCGACACCGGCCCGTCGACGTAATAGCGATGCTGGAAGCCGCTGGTGGCGTTGGTGGTGCTGGTTACCGGGTCGGCCAGTTCGCCCAGATGCTGGCGTGCGCTGTAGGGCACGAAGCCGAACAGCTCATTGCCGCCGTTGCCGGTGCTGGCGTCGAAGCCGTGCAGCATGCCGTCGTTGGCCCCCACGTAAACGGCCGGCGTGCGGCCGGCCTTCCTGGTCAGGAAGGCCTTGTAGCTGGTGGCCAGGCCGGTCAGGCCCGTGGCCGAGCCCCAGGCCGCGCCATAGCCGTAGTCGTCGGTCGGCAGCGAGACTACCGGGCCGGAATTGACGATGTCGCCCAGCCGCGAGGAACGCGTGCGCAGCGTGCTGTTGCTCTGCCCCTTCAGATACGCCAGCAGGCTGTCGACCGTGGTGCTGCCCAGCCAGGCCTGGGTATCGCTGTCGCCGGTGTTCAGGCCCAGGGCCGCCATCTGCGCGGTCCGCGAGCCGCCGGGGATGTTGGTCGAGACCAGCGCGCCGGTCTTGACCGCCATGCTGACGCTGCCATCGCCCCGGATCAGGGTCGGCGCGATCGCGGTGAAGAGGTTGCGGCTGGTGTCCGGGCTGGCGACGGCGTCGAGCTTGTTGGCCGCCGACCACAGCCGGGCCTTGGTCTGCAGCGAGGTGGCGATGACATCGCCGGTCCAGTCGTTGTCGCTGCCCGCCGCGAACGAGGCATAGACCGAGAACGCGCTGCTGTCGATGCTGCTGCTGGACGAATTGCCGGACACCGCCACCGCGCTGCTGGCGGCCGAATCGAAGATCTGCTGCAGGCGCGTCTTGAGCTTGGTCGGATCGCGCGCCAGGAAGTAACCATCCGGCGTGCCGCTGGTGGCGCTGTCCCATTCGCCCGCGTCGGGCTTGCCGTTGCCGTTGCGGTCGGTGAAGTTGCCGTACTTGGCCGCGAACCACAGCGGGTTCTGCAGCACGCCGGTATTGCCGCTGCCGGTATTGAACAGATAGACCTTGGGCCGGCTCCACCGGCCGTACTGCGCGCTGGTGGCGGTCAGGTAGGAGCCATCGTTGCTGCCCGGGCGCAGCAGATCGCGGTAGGTGCCGTCGGCCCCGGAGCCGGTCACGGTGAAGCCGGAGAGCAGCGCGTTGCCCGCATAGGCCGACAGCAGCTCGACGCGCAGCATCATCTGGCCACCACCCACCGCCGGCTTGTCGCCGCTGCCGGTGCACAGGGTCGAATCCGAGCGCCAGCAGATGTCGTAGCCGGCATAGGTCGCATCGTTGACGCCGCCGGTGCTGGTGCAGGCGCTGCCCACGCAGAAACTGAGCATGGTGACCACGTCGTTGTCGTGGTCGTTGCCCCACAGCGAGTCCTCCCACACGATCTTGTAGCTGCCGGCGACCAGATTGCCGCTGCCGTCGTACTGCAGGTCGCGGCCATAGACATAGCGCGGCGAGACCTGTGAGGCGGTCTTGCCGGCGCCGATGTTGCCCAGCGTGCAGGTGCGCCAGCCGCTGCTGGTCGCGGTGGCCGAGCCATTGTTGTTGGCCTGGCACACCGGCGAGATGGTGATGAAGGAGCCGCCGACCGGAATCCTGAAGGTGGGCAGGCTCTCGGCCATCTGCACCGCGTAGGTGCGCACCACGTTCTTGTAGCTGGCGGTCTTGCCGTTGCTGCCCACCAGGTCCGGACGCAGGTCGGTGGTGGCCGCCTTGAAGGCCAGGCCGGCGATGCGGTAGCTGCCTTCGGTGGAAGGCGCATCCGGGCACAGGCCCAGCACCTTGCCCAGGCTGGTCACCGTCTGCGACTGGCAGTAGTCGGCATAGGTGTCCGCGGGTGCGCCCACCGCCAGCGTATTGGTGATGCGGCCGGCGAAATAGCTGCCGCCGGTGATGCCCTCGTCATCGCCCACGGTCTTGGTCGCCGAGTCCGCATCCAGGCTGAGGCTGCTGCTCCTGCCGGTGACGGTGGGGATCTCGTCGCTGTCGAACGAAGGCACCCCGGAGGACAGCACCAGGATGCTGCAGCTGGAACAGTAGGAATAGCCCAGCCCGTTGCCGGAGGCCGCGCCGTAGGGATCCTTCCAGGTCAGCCCCACCGGAATGCTGCGCGCGCTGTCGGCGCTGCTGTTGGTGCCGAAGGCCGCGGTCTTGCTGCCGCCGGCGATGTACTTGAGCGCCTCGCCGTACATCTCCGCCAGCGGATTGCCCCAGGCGCTGCAGGCGTAGCCGGAACTGTTGCCCGGGTCGTTCAGATAGCCGTTGCCTGCGCCGGCGGGATAGCCGTTGCGGTTGAGGATGCCGTAGGTGCCGCAGTCGTTCCAGACCGAGCCGGTCCAGCCGACCGTGCTGGCGCCGTTCTTGTAGCTGATCGTGAAGTTGTCCACCGCCTTGACGATGCCCTCGTCGCCGGCGGCGGTGCTGATCAGGTAGCAAAAGCGCCCGTTCTGGGTGTTGACCTCATCGCCGGTGGCGCAGGCGCTGGTACCGTTGCCGGCGAAGCGCCCGATGTTCCGGCGCAGCACGCCGCCGGCGCGCGGCTGGTCGTAGGTACCGCTGATCAGGCCGAAGCGCAGCTTGCCGCTCTCGCCGTACTGCTGCAGCAGCCCGGCAGGCCGGTAGTAGGTGTAGGTGCCGTCGCTGTAGCTGCGGCAGAACGACTCGCGCAGGCTGGCATCGCTGTTGTCGCACACGTCCACGCGGACGCTGAAATCCTGCTTCACGCTGCTCGGGTCGTCGGTAGTCGAGCCCACCGTGCACTGGCTGTTCGAGGTGGCCGCCCATTCGGTATAGCTGCCGGCGGCCGCGCGCATCAGCGGCGCCCCGCCGACCGACAGCGAGGCGTTGCAGAAGGACATGGTGGAGGTATACGGCGTGTACTGGCCGATGTCGCTGCCCGAATACACCTTCACCCAGGCATGCAGGTCGTTGGGCACATAGGACCGCTCGAGGATGGTCTGGTAGGCGCCCTTGCTGCCGACCGTGTCGGTGCTGCGCTTGCCGCCGTACAGCACATAGCGCAGCAGGTCCAGCCGGCTCATCGTGGCCCAGTTGAGGAAGTTGCCCGACCAGGTCCCCGCGCACTGGTGCGCATTGGCCCCGCTGGCCGCGGCGGCCGCCTTGAACACCGAGCCGGTGTAGGCGTAGCAGAGATTGGGATCGAAGTAGCCGGAATAGCTGAAGGTGTCGGTATAGGTGGTGTCGATCCGCCCGTCGCCATCCAGGTCGGTGTAATCCGAGTAGGCGCGGTTGAACAGCTGCTCGTCGCGCGACATCACCATCATCATCAGCGGCGGCTCGCTGTCGCCCAGATACATCGGACTCTGCGACATGGCGAAGTCGCTGGTGGACGCCAGCAGCGGCATGAACACCATCAGCAGCAATGCGATCGCGGCCACGGCGCGCAACAGCCGCAGCGGAGCGCGGGCGGGCAGGTCCGGGGAGGTCATGGGATGTAGATCGTCTGGACGACCGCGGTCGCGGCCGGGCTGGAGGGCGTGTCGACGGCCAGCGAGGTGATCTCGTAGGCACTGCCGACCGAGCTTGCGTCGAGCGTGGCCCCCAGGTTGCTCGAGGTGCCGGTGGTGGCGTCGCAGACCAGGCGACGCACGTACACCGCATTGGCGGCGCCCTGCGTGCGCGACCACGCCAGGGCATCGAAGGTGCAGGCCGTGCTGTCCTTGGTCACGGAGAGGGCCGAGGCCTTCAGCGCGGCCTCCTTCTGCCTGGCCTGCGCCTCGGCGTTCTGGAAGGCCAGATCGGACTGGCGGTAGTTGGAGGCCATCTTTTCCTGCATCGAGGCCACCGTCATGCCGCTCAGCCCCAGCAGGGCCAGCAGCAACAGCATGACCAGGGCGACATACAGGATCGCGCCGGCCTGCCGGCCCGGCGTGCGCGGCGCACGGAGCTTGCGCTCAGTTTCCATAGAGGCGGTTCCGCAACGTGACGGTGGACTGGTAGACCGAGCGCGCGCGCGCATCGTCCGGCGTGATGAAGGTGACGCCCTGGGTGGTCAGGCGGTTGTCGGCCGTGGCCTGGGTGGCCGACGCAGGTTCCGGGCTGGCCATCACCAGCCCGATCTGCACACTGACCACCCGGCGCCAGGCCTTCTCCGGATCGCCCATCGAGGCATCGACCTGGGCCGAGGTCAGCAGTTGGGTCACCGCGCCGCTGGGCGTGGTGCCGGAGGCCTGATCCTGACCGTAGAGCAGCTGCATGTTCTCCACGCCTTCGACCAGTTCCTCGGACTGGGTGGTCAGCGCGCCGCCCGGCGCGGCCGTGAAGCGGACCCGATACAGGGAGGGACGCTGGGTCTGGCTGTTGAGGCCGACGTAGTACACCTCGCTCTCGGCGCGATACAGCTCGGCCCCCTGCGGGAACTTGAAGTTGACGTTGGCCAGGCCGGCATTGAGCGCCGTCGCCCCGACCGACACGCTCGCCGCCGGAGACACGGCGGCGGCCTGGAAGACGATGGCGTTGTCGCAGGTGGTGATGCCGAACAGGCCGGGCGCTGCGATGCCGCCCTTGAACAGCGTCCAGTCCGCGGCGCTGGGCGAGATGGCGAACGTGGGGGTCGCGCCGTTGACCGCCGTGGCGATGGGCAGGCCCTGCCCTTCCAGATAGCGCAGCACCAGGATGTCGCTGCCGGCGACGCGGTTGGTCAAGGCGGCGGCGATCTGCGCGGGCAGCGCCGGGGTGAAGCTGCCGCCCACGGTGGGGGTGCTGCTCAGGGTCACCGTGGTCCCCGGCGTGGTCCCGTTCGCCCCATAGCCGCGCACGGCGAAGTTGAACTGCAGCGCGGCGTCGGCGCCGGCGCCGAAGGTGGTGCGCGTGGTCAGCAGCGAGGATCCGTCGCGGGTCAGGATGGTGTCGCTGCTGCAGCCCATGTGCCCGGCCATGCGCAGGTCCCGGCTCAGGTAGTCCATGGCGAAGCGCCCGCCCTCCTGCAGGCGCGCCTGCGCCTTGGCCAGGCGATAGGCGTTGCTGGAGGCCGAGAAGACCTGCACCACGCCCAGCAGCAGCAGCAAGCCGATCAGCAGGGCGATCATCAGCTCGATCAGCGACAGGCCCGCCTGCCTGGAGCGGGATGTCCGGCGAAGGCGGCTCATAGCGTCGTGCTCGTGCTGAAGACCTGCTGGCCAGTCGAGGCGGCGTTGCCGCGATCGTCGGTCCAGCTGATCGACACCGTCAGCGTCGTCGCATCGCCGCTGGGCGTCTGGGTGACAGTGGCCGAGGCATCGGCCCCGAGCGCGCGACCCAGCTGGCATTGCCAGAGCGTCTTGAAGGTCGCCGCAGTCATCGCGCCGGTCGCCAGCGCGCAGGCGCTGGCGTCGGCGGTCCCGGTATACGTGGTGGCGTAGGCCGCGACGGATTTGCGATCCGCGCGCACCTGGTCCAGCAAGGTGTCGGCCAGCTGCGTGGCCTTGGTGCGGTAGTTGGCGCTCTCGGTGTAGCGCACGTTGACCACCTGCAGCATCGCGAAGCCGAGCAGCCCGACCGCCAGCACCAGCAGGGCGATCAGGACCTCCAGCAGGGTGAAGCCACCCTGGTTTCGAGCGTGGGCACTCACCGGATAGGTCACAGCCTTCACGAGCAGGCTCCCGAGACCACCTTCACCGAGCCGGTCGCGGCCACGGTGATGTCGCGGCGCAGTCCCGTCGCGCCGCTCGCGCAGTCCACCGGCTGCAGGCTCAGCACCTGATCCACGCCGGAGGCGCGGCGCCCGCGCGAATCGAAGTTCACCACCGCCCCGCCGGTCCCGCTCAGCTGCAGCCGGTCGTTGCCGGCCTCGTAGCGCACCACCGGCTCGCCCGCGCTCAGGACGCCGTCGCCATTGGTGTCGTCCCACACCAGCCAGCCGCCGGACCAGCCGGCCGCGCAGCTGCTGCCGTCGGCGCTGGGACACAGCCCGGACGCCTGGATCGTGCGGATGGCCTCGGAGCGGGCCAGGGCCAGCCCCGCCACCAGCGAATTGGCCTGGGTCGTCAGCTGGGTCTGCTGGATGACCGACTTGAAACTGGGAAAGGCGATGGCCGCCAGGATGGCGAGCACCACCACCACGACCATCAGCTCGAGCAGGGTGAAGCCCGCGCTCCGGCCGCGCCATCCTCCCGCGCGCCAGGCCCTGGCCCCCCTTCCGAACCGTCCGCAAGCATCCACCGGCATGCCCCCTGCGCACGAGCCGGGCACCTCCACGGCTTGGCGAGCGCGGGCGCACGCTAATCCCGGCTAAGGCGCGGCCGATGTCCGTCTTTTACGGCATGTGTCGCCGGCACGCAGCGCGGGCAAGCAACGGCAGGAGCGCGCCCGCGACACCGATGAGCGGTCGGCGGCGCGCCGTGAACGGATGGCGCCCCCACGCCTGGGGACGCGCACGGTAGAATCGCCGTTCATGCACCAGACTGCCACCATGACCCCGCTCCCCACCCGTACCGGCCCGCGCGCGGCCATCCTGGCCTTGCTGGCCGCCGTGATGATCGCCACCCGCCTGCACCTGCCGGCGCTGTCCACGCACATCGGCGCGCTGCCCGACGCCTCCTGGGCGGTGTTCTTCATGGCCGGGTTCTACCTGCGCGGCTGGTCGCGCTGGGCCTTCCCGCTGTTCATGGCGCTGGCGGTGGGCGTGGACTACGCCGTCATCACCGGCCAGGGCCTGGAGTTCTGGAAGCACTACTGCGTCTCGCCGGCCTACTGGTGCCTGGTGCCGGCCTATCTGGCCCTGTGGCTCGGCGGCAGCCTGACCGCGCGCGCCGCCGTCCGCCTGCGCCAGGAGCGCACCCTCGGCGTGGCCGTGGTGGCGCTGGTGGCCTCGGTGGCGGTATGCCACCTGATCAGTCAGGGCAGCTTCTACTGGCTCAGCGACAGCGTGCCGCAGCCGGCGACGCTGGCCGGTTGGTGGAAGAACTACTCCGACTGGTTCTGGCCCTTCCTGCGCAGCACCGCCATCTACGTCGGCCTGGGCGTGATCGTCCATGTGGGCGTGCAGCAGGTCGTGCGCCTGGCCCGCCCGCAGGACCGCACCGCCGGCTGAAGCCGGCGCGCCGCGCATGGGACACCGCCTGTCGCGCATCTATACGCGGACCGGAGACGACGGCACCACCGGCCTGGGCGACGGCAGCCGCACCGGCAAGGATTCGGCCCGGGTGAGTGCCTACGGCACCGTGGACGAGGCCAACTCGGCCATCGGCGTGGTGCTGGCCGCGCCCGGCGTGGCCGACGACATCCAGGCCCTGCTGACCACGGTCCAGCATCAGCTGTTCGACCTGGGCGGCGAGCTGTGCATCCCGGGCCATGCGGCCATCACCGCGGCCGACGTGGACGCGCTGGAGCGCCAGCTGGACGGTTACAACGAGCACCTGCCGCCGCTGAAGGACTTCATCCTGCCGGCCGGCGGTGAGGCGGCCGCGCGCTGCCACCTGGCCCGCACCATCGTGCGCCGGGCCGAACGCGAGACCGTCGCGCTGTCGCGCCTGGAGCCGGTGCGGCCGGAGGCGATCGGCTATCTCAACCGGCTCTCGGACCTGCTGTTCGTGCTGGCCCGCGTGCTGGCCCGCGCCGATGGCGCCGGCGAAGTGCTGTGGGACCACCGGCGCCGGCTCGCCGCGCCGTGATCATCCTCACCCACCCGGCCTGCCTTGGCCACGACCCCGGCCCCGAGCATCCCGAACGCCAGGCCAGGCTGGAGGTCGTGCTGGAGGCGCTGCGCCGCGACCACGGCGACCTGGACTGGCGGGAGGCGCCCTCGGCCAAGCTCGGCGACCTGCGCCGGGTCCACACGCCCGAGCACATCCAGGCGGTGATGGAACACGATTTCAGCGGGCATGTGATGCTCGACCCGGACACGGTGGTCAGCCCGGGCTCGCGCGCCGCGGCGCTGCGCGCGGCCGGGGCGGTGATCGCCGCGGTCGATGCGGTGATGGACGGGCGCGACCCGGTCGCCTTCTGCGCCGTGCGCCCGCCCGGCCACCACGCCACGGCCAGCACGGCGATGGGCTTCTGCCTGCTCAACAACATCGCCATCGGCGCGGCCTATGCCTGCGAGCACCACCGGCTGGAGCGCGTGGCGGTGGTGGATTTCGATGTGCACCACGGCAACGGCACCCAGGCCATCTTCCAGGACGACCCGCGGGTGGCCTACTTCAGCAGCCACGAGTCGGGGCTGTTCCCCTACAGCGGGGCCCCGTCCGAACGCGGCGTCGGCAACGTGCTCAACGCCCTGCTGCCGCCGGGCAGCGGCAGCTTCGCCTTCCGCAACCTATGGGAGGACCGGATGCTGCCGGCGATCGAGGCCTTCCGCCCGCAGCTGGTCATGATCTCGGCCGGGTTCGACGCCCATATGCGCGATCCGCTGGCCGACCTGATGCTGGACACCGAGGATTTCGACTGGATCACCCGGCGCCTGCGCCAGATCGCGCAGACCCACGCCGGCGGCCGCATCGTCTCGGCGCTGGAAGGCGGCTACGACCTGGATGCTCTGCGCGAGTGCGCCAGCGCGCACGTGGCCGCGCTGCGCTGACCGCCGCCGGGCCTGCCCTGAACCCGAGCCAGCCGTTGTCGGCGCGTCTTCATTGCCCCCTCCATCCCGATACGGCAAGCTAACGGCCGTTTTTCGTCCGGATTCCCCAACGCGTGCGCCGAGCCTTTCGCCTGCTGCCCATTCCGTTCAGCATTGCCCTGGCCCTGCCGGCCATGGCCGCGGATGAAAAACCCGTCAGCTACGCGCTGTGCCCGGTCCAGGATGCGATCCCCGCCTTCGACGGGGCGCCTGCGGCCGTCGCGCCGAAGGATCAGGCCGCCCAGCGCCAGCAGAGCCAGCTGCTGCCCACCGATGTGACCGGCGACACGCTCAACGGCAACAACATCGACGGCACCGCCAACTACCAGGGCAATGTGCGCCTGATCCGCGGCGATCAGTTCCTCAATGCCGACAACCTTTTCCTCAATCAGGAAGAAGGCACCTATACCGCCGATGGCAACGTGCGCTACCAGGACTCGGGCATCCGCGTCATCGCCAAGCGCGCGAGCGGCAATCAGAACGACGACTCGCATCACATCGAGGACGTGCAGTACCAGCTGATCTCCCGCCGCGGCAACGGCGTGGCCGACACGATCAACATGGTCGGCCCGCAGGGCGAGCTGATGGGCTCGACCTATACCACCTGCGACCCGGAAGACCCGGCCTGGCAGCGCTGGTACCTGCGCTCGCGCGAGATCGACGTCAACACCGACGAAGGCTTCGCCACCGCGCACCACGCGGTGGTGCGCATCGGCAGCGTGCCGATCCTGTACGCGCCCTGGTTCAAGTTCCCGATCGACGACCGCCGCCAGACCGGCCTGCTGTTCCCGCGCGTGGGCCTGTCGGGCAAGAACGGCCTGAGCTACGAGCAGCCGATCTACCTCAACCTGGCGCCCAACTACGACTCCACGCTGTATCCGCGCTACATGAGCGACCGCGGCGTGGTGTTCGGCGGCGAGTTCCGCTACCTCTACCACGGCGGCGAAGGCAAGCTGGAAGGCGCTTGGATGCCCAGCGACGACCTGGTGCGCCGCCGCGCCCGCGACTACGCCAACGCCCTGCCCGGCAGCGGCAACGAGAACATCTACAACGATCCGCTGCAGGACAAGAACCGCGGTTTCTTCCGTTTCCGCGGCCATCACGACCTCAGCAGCACCTGGCAGGCCCGCGCCGACTTCTCCTGGATCAGCGACTCGCGCTATCTGGAAGACAACGGCGGCATCTCCAACGGCACCAACGGCGGCTATGGCTATGCCACCTCGGCCCTGACCAACACCGTGGGCATCTACGGGCGCTCCCAGTACTGGAACGCCGGCGCCGAGGCGATCACCTATACCTCGGCCGATTACACGGTCAAGAAGGCCACACTGCCCTACAACAGCCTGCCGCGGCTGTTCTTCAACTACGACCGGCCGGTGCTGGACTGGCTGACCGTGGGCTTCAAGAGCGACCTGAGCCGCTTCGACCACAGCGAGAAGGACGGCGGCAGCCGCCTGGACCTCAAGCCCTACGTGTCGCTGCCGCTGCGCGGGGCGGCCTGGTTCATCGAGCCCGGCCTGGCCTATCGCTACACCGCCTACCACCTGGAGCAGGGCCTGGCCGACAAGCTCGGCGGCGACCGTTCGCCGACCCGCTCCACGCCCATCGCCACGGTGGACGCCGGGCTGTTCTTCGACCGCGACACGCAGTGGGGGGACACGCCCTACCTGCAGACGCTGGAGCCGCGGCTGTACTACCTCAACGTGCCCTACCGCAACCAGAACAACCTGCCGCTGTTCGACACCGGCGACATGACCTATAGCTGGGGCCAGCTGTTCCGCGACAACCGCTTCTCCGGCGCCGACCGCCAGACCGATGCCAACCAGCTGACCCTGGCGCTGACCAGCCGCAGCATCCGCCAGACCGACGGCCTGGAGAAGTTCAACATCAGCCTGGGCCAGATCCTCTATTTCGAGGATTCCAATGTCCTGCTGAACCAGAACTCGCAGCCGATCGAGAAGGGCAAGTCGGCCTGGATCGTCGACTCCAACTACATGCCCACCGACCGCTGGACGCTGGGCGCGTCCTACCAGTACGACGCCAAGAACAGCCGCGCCGACCTGATCAGCTTCCGTTCGCGCTATCTGATCGGCAACGACGGCGTGGTCAACCTGTCCTACCGCTACCGCCGCGACCTGCTCAAGCAGGCCGACCTGTCCTTCCTCTACCCGATCAACCCGGTGTGGAGCGTGGTCGGGCGCTACTACTACTCCTTCCAGGACAACAAGGTGCTGGAAGCGATCGGCGGCGTGCAGTGGGACAGCTGCTGCCTGGCCGTGCGCCTGCTCGGCCGCCATTACGTGCGCAATCGCCAAGGCGATTCGGACAACCAGATCCAGATGGAGTTCGTGCTCAAGGGCCTGTCCTCGCTGGGTCAGAACACGGACAAGACCTTGCGCCGTGGTATTCTCGGCTATTACCGCGACGACCTGTATCTGGTGCCTCCCAGCGTCGCCGCCCCGGATCTCGACGACAACGACGACACCGGTTCCGATCCGTTCTGAAGACATCCATGACCATTCGATCCCTTTTCGTTGCCGGCCTGCTGGCCGCTACCGTCATCGCGCCGCTGCGCGCGCAGGAATCCCAGCCGCTGGACGGCATCGCCGCCGTGGTCAACGAGGACGTGGTGCTGAAGAGCGAGCTGGACCGCGCCGTGGCCAACGTCCAGGCCCAGTACGCCAGCAACCCCGCCCAGCTGCCGCCGCCTGAAGTGCTGCGCCGGCAGGTGCTCGAGCGCCTGGTGCTGGTCAAGCTGCAGGTCGCCCGCGCCCAGGAAAACGGCATCAGCGTCAGCGACGAGGAAGTCAACAGCGCCGTGGCCAGCGTGGCCCAGCAGAACAACACCACCGTCGACGGCCTGCGCCAGCGCCTGGCCGCCGAAGGCCTGTCCTTCGACGAGTTCCGCAGCTCGCTGCGCGACGAGATCACCGTCCAGCGCCTGCGCCAGAGCTACGGCCAGAGCCGCATCCGGGTCAGCGAGGCCGAGGTCGACGCCGCGCTCAAGGCCCAGGCCAACGGCGGCGTGCAGTACCACCTGGCGCACATCCTGATCGGCCTGCCCGAGGGCGCCACCGCCGAGCAGATCGCCACCGGCCAGAAGAAGGCCGAGGGCGTCAAGAGCCTGCTGGACCGCAACGAGATGGACTTCTCGGCCGCGGCCGTGCGCTATTCGGACAGCCCCAACGCGCTGGAAGGCGGCGACCTGGGCTGGCGCAGCCTGGACGAGATCCCGGTGGCCTTCGTCGACACGCTCAAGAGCATGCAGGCCGGCCAGGTGGTCGGCCCGATCCGCGGCCCGTCCGGCTTCCAGCTGCTCAAGCTGGTGGAGACCCGCGACGCCTCGCAGGCGCCCAGCCAGATGACCACCGAGTACCATGCCCGCCACATCCTGGTGCGCGTCACGCCGGTGCAGGACGCCGCGGCGGCCAAGGCCAAGATCGACACCCTGCGCGCCCGCATCGCCGGCGGCGCGGACTTCGCCGAGCTGGCCAAGGCCGACTCCGAGGACGCCAACACCAAGAACGATGGCGGCGACCTGGGCTGGTTCACCGCCGACCAGTTCGGCCCGGACTTCGGCCAGCGCCTGACCGCGCTGAAGGACGGCGAGGTCAGCGAGCCCTTCCGTACCGAGGCCGGCTGGCACATCGTCCAGCGCGAAGGCACCCGCCAGACCGACGTGACCGATCAGAACCGCCGTGCCCAGGTGCGCGACACGATCGGCCGGCGCAAGCTGGAAGAGGAATACAACCGCTACCTGCTGGAGCTGCGCGGCGAAGCCTACGTCAGCTTCCGCACCGGCGACCCGGCGATCGACAACGCCACGCCGGATACCGCGATGAGCGCCCCGGGCGCCGCCGAGGAAGCGGCCCGTGCCGGCAAGAAGCAGCGCGGCGGCGACAACAACGACATGCCCGGCTCGGCCTCGTCCAGCCAGATGCCGTAAGGCCGCCAGGGTGATGCGGCCCGACCTGGCGCTCGTCCCCGGCGAGCCGGCCGGGATCGGGCCGGAACTGTGCATCCGGCTGGTCCAGCAGCCGCGCCAGGACTGCCGGCTGATCGCCTTCGGCGATGCCGACACCGTGCACGCGGCAGCCCAGGCGCTGGCGCTGCCGCTGAACCTGCTGCCCGCCGACGCGCAGCCCCAGGCGCCGGGCGACCTGGCCTTCGTGCCGGTACCCAACGCGGTGCCCAGCCGCTTCGGCAGGACCGATCCGCGCAACGCGGCCGCGGTCATCGACGCCCTGCTCGCTGCGGCCGACGGCTGCATCGCCGGCCGCTTCGCCGGCGTGGTCACCGGCCCCGTGCACAAGGCGGTGATCAACGAAGGCGGCATCGCCTACACCGGCACCACCGAACTGCTGGCCCACCATGCCGGCCGCGCGGTGGTGATGATGCTGGCCAACCAGATCGTGCGCGTGGCGCTGGTCACCACCCACCTGCCGCTGCGCGCGGTGCCCGACGCGATTACCGAGACCGCCCTGCGCCACGCCGTGCACACGACCGTGCAGGCGCTGCGCGAGGACTTCGGCATCGCCCGTCCGCGCCTGTGCGTGCTCGGCCTGAACCCGCACGCCGGTGAGGAAGGCCACCTGGGCCGCGAGGAGCTGGACCTGATCATCCCGACGCTGGCGAGCTTGCGTGGGGAAGACCTGGAGCTGATCGGCCCGCTGCCGGCCGACACGGCCTTCCTGCCCGACAAGCTGGCCGGCTTCGACGCGGTGCTGGCGATGTATCACGACCAGGGCCTGCCGGTGCTCAAGTACAGCGGCTTCGAGCAGGCCGTGAACCTCACCCTGGGCCTGCCCTACCCGCGCGTGGCGGTCGATCACGGCACCGCGCTGGCGCTGGCCGGCCAAGGCGTGGCCGACCCGTCCAGCCTGTTCGCCGCGGTGCGCACCTGCGCGGCGATGGCCGCGCGCAGGCGCACACGGTGAGCTCAGCGGCAAGCCCCCGCCTGGGAGCACCCGCCCCCCCTGTAGAGCGGAGCTTGCTCCGCTGAGGCTTCCCCACCGATCCCACAGATGTAGAGCGGAGCTCGCTCCGCTGGGGCTCTCCCACCGCTCCAACGGTTGTAGAGCGGAGCTCCCTCCGCTGGGGCTTTCCCGATGATCCCGCCGGAGAGCAGCGGAGCAAGCTCCGCTCTACCAGGATGCCGGGACGTGATGCGGCTCCTACGACAAAGAGGACGGCCTGCCCATGCCGGGTAAACTGTCGCAATGACCGCTACTCCCCACTTCAGTGCACCGGCCAAGAAGTCGCTCGGCCAGCACTTCCTGCACGAGCGGCACTACATCGACCGCATCGTGCAGGCGGTCGATCCCAAGCCGGGCGACACCCTGGTGGAGATCGGCCCAGGCCAGGGCGCGATCACCTTCCCGCTGCTGCGCCGGCACGGTGCGCTGACCGCGATCGAGTTCGACCGCGACCTCATCGCCCCGCTCACCGCCGCCGCGCAGGACGTGGGTGATCTGACCATCCTCCACCGCGATGTGCTCTCGGTCGATTTCACCGCGCTGGCGCAGGGCCGCACGCTGCGCCTAGTCGGCAACCTGCCCTACAACCTGTCCTCGCCGATCCTGTTCCATGCGCTGGACCATGCCGCGGCGATCGCGGACATGCATTTCATGCTGCAGAAGGAAGTGGTCGATCGCATGGCCGCGGGCCCGGGCAGCAAGGTCTACGGACGCCTGAGCGTGATGCTGCAGGCCTATTGCGAGGTGACGCCGCTGTTCGTGGTGCCGCCGGGCGCGTTCAGCCCGCCGCCGAAGGTCGATTCGGCCGTGGTGCGCCTGGTGCCGCGGGAGCCGGCGCGCATCGACGTACGCGATCCCAAGCGCCTGGAAGCGGTGGTGCGCGCCGCCTTCGGCCAGCGCCGCAAGACCTTGCGCAATGCGCTGTCCAGCGTGTGCGACGTGGCCCAGATCGAAGCCGCCGGCATCCGCCCCGATGCGCGCGCCGAACAGGTGGCCGTGCGCGACTTCATCGCGCTGGCCAATCTGCCGTACGGCGAGGCGGCCGAACCGGGCTGAGGCTTGAGTACACTGTGCGCATGAGCAGCAACGATTACGCCATCGATGTCGATGTCGCCACCCGGTTCCTGGAAGAACGCTCGGAACCTGCCAGCGGTCATTACGTCTTCGCCTACACCATCGTGATCCGCAACCGCGGCACGCAGCCGGCGCGCCTGCTCGCGCGCCATTGGGAAATCACCGACGGCAACGGCAAGACCGAGCGCGTCGATGGCGAGGGCGTGGTCGGCGAACAGCCGCGCCTGCGTCCGGGCGAGCTGTTCCAGTACACCTCCGGCGCGGTGCTGGAGACCGACCACGGCACCATGCGCGGTCGTTACGACATGGTGGCCGACGACGGCACGCACTTCGATGCCCCGATCGCGCCCTTCGCGCTGTCGGTGCCGCGTACGCTGCACTAAGCGCCATGGCGGTCTGGGCGATTGGCGACCTGCAGGGCTGTTACGACGCCACGGCACGGCTGCTGGAAAAACTCGATTTCGATCCCGCGCGCGACCGGATCTGGTTCTGCGGCGATCTGGTCAACCGCGGCGGACAGTCGCTGGAGACCCTGCGCCTGGTGCATTCGCTGCGCGACCACTGCGAGGTGGTGCTGGGCAACCACGACCTGTCGCTGCTGGCCATCGGCGCGCGCACCGAAGAGGAGCAGCGCAAGGTCAATCCGGACCTGGGCCGGATCGTGCAGGCGCACGACCGCGACACGCTGCTGGAATGGCTGCGCCACCGCGAGCTGGTGCACGTGGACCGCGAGCTGGGCTGGATGATGGTGCATGCCGGCCTGGCCCCGCGCTGGAACTGCGCCGCGGCCGAGGGCTATGCGCGCGAGGTGGAGAAGCAGCTGCGTGGCCCGGCTTTTCGCAAGCTGATGCGCAGCATGTACGGCGACAAGCCCAACTGGTCCACCGGCCTGGCCGGCCCGGACCGCTGGCGCGCGATCATCAACGTGCTCACCCGCATGCGCTACTGCACGCCGCGCGGACGCATCGCGATGGAAGAGAAAGGCACGCCGGGCACGCAGGCGCAGGGTCTGTATCCCTGGTTCGCCGTGCCCGGCCACGAGCCGCGCGAACTGAAGATCGTCTGCGGCCACTGGTCCACGCTGGGGCTGATGCTGGGCCTGGGCGTGCACGCCATCGACACCGGCGCGGTCTGGGGCGGCAGGCTCACGGCGCTGCAGCTGGATACCGACGAGCTGCGCGTGGTGCAGGTGCCGGGGCGCGATGTCGATCCGGGCACGGCACGGCGCGATTAGCGTCAGGTCGTCTTTCCCGCGAAAGCGGGAACCCATGGACGTTGATTCGGGGAAGCCCCCAAAGGCGCTGGGTTCCCGCTTTCGCGGGAACGACGGTCGATGTTTTCCAGCCGCCTTCGTGTCTGCCTGGCTGGCAGCCGCTAGGCCTGCCTGACGTAATCCACGAACTCGAACGCCAGCGCGTGGCGGTCGTCGGCCGCATGCGGCTGGCGCGCCGTGACGCGCCACTGCGCCGGATCGAAGCGTGGGAAGAACGCCTCGGCGCCCTGTACTTCGGTGTCCACGTGGGTCAGATACAGCACGTCGGCCAGCGGCAAGGCCAGCGCATAGACCTGGCCGCCGCCGATCACGCACAGCTCCTCGGCCCCCTGCCCGCTCGCCTGGCGCAGCGCGGCATCGAGCGAATCGACCGCGACCATGTCCTCGAACGGCACCTGCCCACCCCGCGTCAGCACAAGGTTCAACCGACCGGGCAAGGCACGCCCCAGCGACTGCGCGGTCTTGCGCCCCATCAGCACCGGCTTGCCCAGGGTCAGCGCCTTGAAGCGCTTGAGGTCATCGGGCAGGCGCCACGGCAGATCGTTGTCGCGGCCGATGGCGTTGTGGCGGTCGAGCGCGGCGATGAGCGAGATGCGGGGCCTGGAAGACGCCGGCGCCTCGGACGAGGCCTGCGTCATACCGCCACCGGCGCCCTGATCGCCGGATGCGGGTCGTAGCCGAGGATCTCGATGTCCTCGAAGGTGAAGCCGAACAGATCGGTCACCTCCGGATTCAGATGCAGCCTGGGCAAGGCGCGCGGCGTGCGCGTGAGCTGCTCGCGCGCCTGCTCGGAGTGGTTCGAATACAGATGCGCATCGCCCAGCGTGTGCACGAAATCGCCCACGCCCAGACCGGTGGCCTGCGCCACCATGTGGGTCAGCAGCGCGTAGCTGGCGATGTTGAACGGCACGCCCAGGAAGATGTCGCCGCTGCGCTGGTAGAGCTGGCAGCTGAGCTTGCCGTCGACCACGTAGAACTGGAACAGGCTGTGGCACGGCATCAGCGCCATCTGCGGCAGCTGCGCCACGTTCCAGGCGCTGATCACCAGCCGGCGCGAATCCGGGTTGCGCTTGATCTCCTGCACCAGCCACTGCATCTGGTCGATGGTCTGGCCGTCGGCGCCCTCCCAGCTGCGCCACTGCTTGCCGTAGACTGGGCCGAGGTTGCCGTCGGCGTCGGCCCATTCGTCCCAGATGCTGACCTTGTTGTCCTTGAGATAGGCGATGTTGGTCTCGCCCTTCAGGAACCACAGCAGCTCATGGATGATCGAGCGCAGGTGCAGCTTCTTGGTGGTGACCAGCGGGAAGCCTTCGCCCAGATCGAAGCGCATCTGCCAGCCGAACACGCTGCGCGTGCCGGTGCCGGTGCGGTCGGACTTCTCCGCGCCGTGCTCCAGCACGTGGCGCAGCAGCTCCAGGTACTGGCGCATCAGTGCGCCTCCGCGGGCGTGGCCTGCGCCGGGAGCACCGGCTGCAGCACCGGCGCGCGGCGCGAGCGCCACAGCAGGAACAGGCCCAGCGCCACCAGCGGCAGGCTCAGCAGCTGGCCCATCGTCACCCAGCCGAAGGCCAGGTAGCCCAGCTGCGCGTCCGGCACGCGCACCAGTTCGACCAGGAAGCGCGAGAGGCCGTAGAGCAGCGCGAACAGGCCGGACACCGCGTAGCGATGGCGCGGCCGCATCGAGAACACCCACAGCACCACGAACATCAGCACGCCCTCGAGCAGCGCCTCGTAGAGCTGCGAAGGGTGGCGCGCGTAGCGGTCCAGCGCGCCGGCCGCGTACTGCGCCTGCAGCTGCGCCTGGCTCAGGTGCTGCTCGTAGAGGGCTGGATCGGTGGTCGGGAAGATCACGCCCCAGTTGGTGCCGGTGTACTTGCCCCACAGCTCGCCGTTGACGAAGTTGGCCAGGCGGCCCAGGCCCAGGCCCGCCGGCACCAGCGGCGCCAGGAAGTCCATCGTGTCGAAGAAGTGCAGCCGATGCCGGCGCGACCACAGCCAGGCGGCGGTGAGCACGCCGAGCAGGCCGCCGTGGAAGCTCATGCCGCCCTCCCACACCTTGAACACCTTCAGCGGGTTGTCCAGGTAGACCGGCAGGTCGTAGAACAGGATGTAGCCCAGCCGCCCGCCCAGCACCACGCCGAGCATGGCGTAGAACATCAGGTCGGAGAAATGCTCCAGGTTCACGCCCGGCAGGCGCCCGGCCTGGACGCGACGGCGGCCCAGATACCAGGCGGCGAAGAAGGACAGCGCGTAGGCGATGCCGTACCAGTGCACATCGACCGGGCCGATGGAAAAGGCGATGGGGTCGAGGTGGTGCAGGAAGATCATGCGTAGCCGACGGCGGACGAAACAGCCGACATTCTGACGTACCCGGCTGGCGCGCGCATGCGGCGCGCCGCAACGCGGCGATCCGCGGCCGCGCTCAGCGCCGCCGGATCAGGGCGCCGAGCCCTCTTCCACCGCCGGCATCGGCGGGCGCAGGCGGAACAGGCGCAGGCCCGCGGCGTTCAGCGCGGACTGCGCCGGCCCGGCGAGGTCTTCTTCGCCCGCCAGCCAGGATTCGACCAGCGTGCGGTCGCCGCGGCAGGCCAGCAGCAGCTCGTGCGCCGGCACCGACGGGCTGGCCTGGGCGACGTCGTGCAGGAACACCTGACGCAGCCGCAACGAGCCGCGCAGCGCCAGCACCGTCTGCACCAGCAGGAAGGCGCCGATGCCCCAGGCCGCATCGCCTACGCCGCGCGCCGTGGTCAGCCAGGCGAAGGCCACGCAGGCCAGGGCCCGCACCAGGGTGGCGCGGGTGTTCTCGCCCGGCATCTGCCAGCGCTGGTGATGCAGGTATTCGAACCAGGTCAGCACCAGGGCGAAGGCCGCCAGCGCGTTGCAGCCGGCCAGCACCAGCGCGCTGGACGCGGCCACCGCGATGGCCAGGTCGCGGCGGCGCGGGCGCATGGCGGCGGTGTACAGCCCGGGCAGGCGAGTCAGCGTGGCGGTGAGGGCTGGGTGCATGAGGACATCCTGGCGCGGCGGGCGGGGGCGGCGCAGAGGCCGGCGGCGCGCACGGCGCCTGCCTGGATTTCGCTGCACGGACCGTGCCTGGCGGCGAAGCAGGTGCCTGGATGATGCCGCAGTGCGGCAGCCCCGTGAAGGGCGCGTGATGAATATCGGCGAACGGCGGGCATTCCTGTGGTCGAGATCACAGGACGGGCGTCGGCGGGATGCAGAGGTGGCACGCCGATTCGCCCAACTGTAGAGCGGAGCTTGCTCCGCTGCTCTTCGTCCAGTTCGTGGGAGAGCCCCAGCGGAGCAAGCTCAGCTTCTCTTCGTCCGGTTCGTGGGTAAGGGCCCCAGCGGAGCGAGCTCCGCTCTACAGACGATCAGAGAATTCGCGGCAGATCGGGCAGTTCGTTGTCGCCGCGCTGCCCGGGCACCGCCGGAAACGCGCGGGCCAGCAGCGCCGAGGCGGCCTGCACCCCGGCAACGACCGCGGCCTCCGGATCGCCCTGGCGCATGCCGGCTTCGATCTGCGCGCAGACCTGGTGCCATTCCTCGGCGCTGACCCGGCCTTCCAGGCCGCGGTCGGCGACGATCTCGATCTGGTGATCCGCCAGCAGCAGGTAGATCAGGACCCCGTTGTTGGCGGCCGTATCCCAGGTGCGCAGCCGGGCGAACGCCGCATGCGCGGCCGCGCGCGCGTCCACGCCCGCCCAGACCGCAGACGGATGCAGGCCGGATTCGACCGCGAACATCACCTCGCCGCTGTGCAGGCGCTCGCCTTCGGCGATGGCCTGGGCGATGCGCTGCAGGCGATCGGCCGGGAACAGCCGGTGCGCGGACGGCGCGAACAGGTGCCGAAGCCAGCGCATCACCAGCTCCCCGAGGCGCCACCGCCTCCGGACGAGCCGCCGCCACCGCTCCAGCCCCCGCCGCCGCCGAACCCGCCTCCCCCGCCGAAGCCGCCGCCGCCCCAGCCACCACCGCCGAGGCCACCGCCCCAGCCGCCGAAGCCGCCCGGCCCGGCGAAGCGCCCGCCCGAACCGCCCAGCAATCCCATCAACAGGCCGATCACGCCCGCCAGCCCGCCCACCAGCACAGAGGCCAGCAGCCAGGCCACCGCACCACCGGCCACGCCGCCGGCCAGCGCACGCAGCGGCCGCGGCAGCGCGCGCAGCACGGTGCGGGCGAAGCCGGCCACGATCAGGCCGGCGACCAGCGCGAACAGCCAGTCGCCGCCGCCCTGGCGACCGCCGGCCGGGTGCGAACTCTCCGGCGCCGGCAGCGGCTCGCCATCGATCAGCTTGACCAGCACCGCCGTGGCATCGGTCAGGCCGCCGGCGTAGTCGCCCTGGCGGAACTTGGGCGCCAGGTATTCCTGGATGACGCGGTTGGCGATGGCGTCGGGGATGGCGCCTTCCAGCCCGTAACCGGGCTGGATGCGCACGCGCCGGTCGTCCTTGGCCACCACCACCAGCACCGCGTCGTCCACGCCCTTGCGGCCCAGCTTCCACTGGTCGAAGACGCGCTGGGTGTACTGCTCGATCTCTTCGGGCTGGGTGGTCGGCACCATCAGCACCTGCAGCTGGGCGCCCTTGCGCTGCTGCAGGTCCAGCGCCTGCTGGCGCAGCGCGCCGGCCTGCTCGGCCGAGAGCGTGCCGGTGGTGTCGATGACCGGCGAGTCCAGCGTCGGGATGGCCGCCTCCTGCGCCAGCGCCACGGGCGCCAGCAGCAGGACCAGCAGCAGCGCAGCCAGGCGCAGCAGCGGTTTCATCGCGTGTGCGGCGGCAGCTTACTGGGCCGGGGTCGTGGCCGGCGGCGTCTGCGGCTGGGCCGGCGCGCTCGGCGGCGGCTGGCTGAAGTCCACGGTCGGGGCCTGCGAGATCTGCGCCTCGTTGGCGACCGAGAAGTTGGGCTTCTCCTTGGCGCCGGTCACCTTGGCCGTCAGCGCCTGCGGGAACTGGCGGATATAGGTGTTGTAGTCCTGCACGGCCTGGATGTAGCGGCCGCGGGCCACGGTGATGCGGTTCTCGGTGCCTTCCAGCTGCGCCTGCAGGTCGCGGAAGTTCTGGTCGGACTGCAGGGTCGGATAGTTCTCGCTGACCACCAGCAGGCGGCTCAGCGCGCTGCCCAGCTGGCCTTGCGCCTGGGAGAACTGCTGCAGCGAGTTGGCGTCATCGGCGTTGACCTGGATCTGGCCGACCCGGGCGCGGGCGTTGGTGACCTCGGTCAGCACCTGACGCTCCTGCTGGGCGTAGCCCTGCACGGTGCGCACCAGGTTGGGGATCAGGTCGGCGCGGCGCTGGTACTGGTTGAGCACCTCGGACCAGCCGGCCTTCACCGCCTGATCCTTCTGCTGGATGGTGTTGTACCCGCAGCCGGCCAGCAGCGTCAGGGCCGCGAGCATCAGCAGGGAACGGAAGACATGGCGCATGGCGTGACTCTCCTGAGGGGTCGACCGGCGGCGCAAGGTGCGCACGCCGCGCATCATGAACAGGCTTTCATTAAAACGCCGTGGCCGCCTGCCCTCAGGCGTCGACCCCGTGCGCCTGGGCGCGGCGGCGCATCAGCAGGTTGAGCACCTCGACCAGCGCCGAGAAGCCCATGGCGAAGTACACGTAGGCCTTGGGCACATGCACGTCCAGGCCGTCCAGCACCAGCACCACGCCGACCAGCACGATGAAGGCCAGCGCCAGCATCTTCACCGTCGGGTTGGCGTCGATGAAGCGGCCCAGCGGATTGGCCGCCAGCAGCATCACCAGCACCGCCAGCACCACCGCCGCCACCATCACCGGTATATGGCTGGCGAAGCCGACCGCGGTGATCACCGAGTCCAGCGAGAAGACGATGTCGATGATCGCGATCTGCGCGATCACCATGCCGAACACCGCCGAGGCCTTGGTCGTGTTGGGATCGCCGTCGTCGCCGCCGGTAATCAGCTCGCGGATCTCGCCGATGCCCTTCACCACCAGGAACACGCCGCCCACGATCAGCACCAGATCGCGGATCGAGATGCCCATGCCGCCCACCTCGAACAGATCGCTGCTCATGCGCGACAGATAGGCCAGCGACACCAGCAGCGCGATGCGCGTGATGCAGGCCACCGCGATGCCCAGCTTGCGCGCCTTGGAGCGCTGGCTCTCCGGCAGGCGGCTGACCGCGATCGAGATGAACACCAGGTTGTCGATCCCCAGCACGATCTCCAGCGTGCTGAGCGTCAGCAGCGTCAGCCAGGTATTGGGGTCGGCGAGGAAGTCCAGGTTCATGCGTGGGGGAAACCTTCTAGAGCGAGGGGGAGAACAGCAGCCACAGGCGCGGGCCGGCGATCAGCCCCCAGCACAGCAGCACGTTGAGCATCGTCATCAGCACCGCGGCCGAGCCCATGTCCTTGGCGCGGCCGGCCAGTTCGTGGAACTCGGCGCCGTAGCGCTCGATCACCGCCTCCACGGCGGAATTGAGCAGCTCCACGGCCAGCACCAGCAGCAGCGAGCCGACCAGCAGCGCGCGCTGCACGCCGTCGCCGCCCAGCCATAGGCCCAGCGGCGCCAGCACCACGAACAGCACCACTTCCAGGCGGAAGGAGGATTCGTGCAGCCAGGCCGCGCACAGCCCCTGCCAGGACCAGCGCGCCGCCTTGAGCAGGCGCGCGGGGCCGCGCGGGGTGTGGCCGTACAGGTCGGCCATGGTCAACGCGCGTCCCGCGGGCGGATCGGGGACGACGGAAGCGGCTGGAGCATGGGCCGGGTCGGAAGGGGAGCGGCGGAAAGCGGCGATTTTGCCATAGCCGGCACACGGGCCGGGTTAGCCGCATGCCGGCGGGCCCGTCGTGCGTTTCCGGGCAGGCCGCGCTGGTGCGGCAGGGCGGCGCGCGCCGTCGGGGTGGACGGCAGGCCTCGGGCTGGTTCACTGTGCGCCGCTGTTCGAAGGTTCCGTGGAGGGTTCTACCGTGTCGATCAAGTCGAGTGTTTCCCTTGTGCTGGCCGCCTGCGTGGCCTTGCTGACCGCCTGTGCGCAGACCCAGGTCGCCACCGCGCCCACCCCGCCGCCCGCAACCGCGCCGGCCGCACCGCCCGAGGTGTCCAGCGGCGCGGTGTCCAACCCGGCCTGGGCCAAGGACATGGACGCCTTCGCCGCGCTGGACGCGGCCAACCCGCCGCCCAGGCACGCCGTGCTGTTCATCGGCAGCTCCTCGATCCGCATGTGGAGCACGCTGGCGCAGGACTTCGCCGGCACGCCGGTGATCAACCGCGGCTTCGGCGGCTCGGAGGTGCGCGACAGCACGTATTACGCCGACCGCATCGTGGTGCCCTACCAGCCGCGCGAGATCGTGTTCTACGCCGGCGACAACGACCTGGCCGCCGGCCGCAGCGTGCAGCAGGTGGTGCAGGACACCTTCGCCTTCATCGCCCGCGTGCGCCGCGACCTGCCCGGCGTGCCGGTGGTCTACCTGTCGATCAAGCCCAGCCCCTCGCGCGCGCAGCTGCTGCCGCAGATCCGCCAGGTCAATGCGCAGATCGCCGCCCGCGCCGCGCAGCTGCAGGGCGTGCACTTCGTCGACGTGTTCACCCCGATGCTGGGCGCCGACGGCCAGCCGCGCAGGGAACTGTTCCGCGAGGACATGCTGCACATGACGCCGGAGGGCTATGCCATCTGGGCCCGTGCGCTGAAGCCGTACGTGGAAGGCAGCGCGCGCTGAGTGCCTAAGCGGCGAAGATCGCGGTGCCGCGCCGGCCGTCGCGATCGATCCAGCCGCGATACATGCCGGCGGTGTTGAACGGCAGCGCCAGCCGGCCCTGCGCATCGACGGCGATCACCCCGCCGTCGCCGCCCAGCGCCGGCAGCGTGCCGAAGATCACCGCGTCGGCCGCCTCGCCCACGCTGACGCCGCCGTAGGCCACGCGCGCGGCGATGTCGTGCGCAGCAGCGCAGCGGATGAAGGCCTCGCCCCAGCCGGTGGCCGAGACGGCGACCTGCGTATCGGCCCAGGTGCCGGCGCCGATCAGCGGCGAGTCGCCCACGCGGCCCCAGCGCTTGTTGGTCATGCCGCCGGTGGACGTGGCCGCGGCCAGGTGGCCGTGCCGGTCCAGCGCCACCGCGCCGACGGTGCCGAAGTAGCGGCCCGCGGCCGCCGCGCCCTCGCGTTCGTCCGCCTGCGCGCGTTGCAGCTGCGCCAGCCGCGCCGGCGTGTCGAACCAGGCGTTGTCCACGCGCGCGATCCCGGGCTGGCCATCGGCGAAACGCTCGGCGCCCGGCCCGACCAGCAGCACATGCGGGCTATGCTCCATCACCGCGCGCGCCAGCTGGACCGGGTTGCGCACCGTGCGCACGCCGGCCACCGCGCCGGCGCGGCGGGTGTGGCCTTCCATCAGCGCCGCGTCGAGCTCGTGGTCACCCTGCGCGGTAAAGACCGCGCCGTAGCCGGCGTTGAACCACGGCGCCTCCTCCAGCGCGACCACCGCGGCCTGGACCGCGTCCAGTGCGGCGCCGCGGCATTGGAGCACCGCGTGACCGGCATCGAGCGCCTGCGCCAGGGCCGCGTGGATCGCCTGTTCCTGTTCCGGCGCCAGCGCATCGATCACCCCCGCGCCGCCGTGCACGGCCAGGGCGATGGGCGCATCGGGCGCAGGCATGCCGGGCGGCGCTTAGAAGAACCGCACCGTGGCGGTGGTGCCCTGCCCCAGCACGCTGTCCAGCTCGATCTTCCAGCCGAAGCGCTGGCACAGCCGCGAGACGATCGACAGGCCCAGCCCGGTGCTGTGCTGGCGCGTGTCGTCGGCGCGATAGAAGGGTTCGAAGGCGCGCTGCACCGCGTCGGCGGTCATGCCGATGCCGGTGTCGCGCACCACCAGACGGTCGCTCTCCACGCGCACCTCGATCTGGCCCTCGTCGGTATAGCTGCAGGCGTTGCGCAGCAGATTGCTGACCACCACATGCATCACCCGCGGCGGCGCGTGCAGGCGCGGCCTGGCGTTGCACACCACGGTCAGGTCGACCGGCTTGCCGATCAGCAGGTCGCGCGCGCTCTCGGCCTCGTCCAGGACCACATCGACCAGTTCGAAGTCCTCGCTCTGCGGCTCGACGTCCGCCTCGCGCGCCAGGATCAGGAAGGCGTCGATCACCGCCTCCATCTCGCGCGCCGAGCGCTGGATGCGCTGCAGCGAGCGCACCGCACGCGGCGGCAGCTCGCCGGCCAGGGCCAGGTCGGTTGCCACGCGGATGACGGTCAGCGGCGTGCGCAGCCCGTGGCTGGCATCGCGGGTGAAGTCGCGTTCGCGGGCGACGTGGGCCTCCACGCGCTGCGACAGGCCGTGCAGGGCCTCGGCCAGGCTGCGCGCCTCGCCCTGCACCTCGCGCGGCAGCTTGTCCGAGGCCAGCGCCGAGGTGTCCGGCGCGCGCGGATCCCATTGCGAGACCTGGCGCGCCAGCCACGAGGTCGGCGACACCAATGGACGGAAGAAGCGATAGGTGAGATAGGACGCGCCATACAGCGCGCCCAGGCACAGCAGCATCGGCAGCGCGCCGGACCAGAAGAACAGACGCTCGGCCTGGGTGCCCAGCCAGGCCAGGTAGAGCCGCCCTTGCGGGCGCTCGTCGACCAGCACCACCTCGCTGCCGACGGTATGCACGCCGGGCTCGAGCTCGCGCAAGGGCTCGGGCAGGTTGAGCGTGGACTGGCCCGGCAGGACCAGATAGCCGCGCAGATCGTGCGTATTGGGCGGCGGCTGCGCCTTGGAGGTGGCGTACAGGTCCCAATAATGGGCGGCCTCCTCGTGCAGCATCGTCTGCACCAAGCTGCGCTTGATGACCGCCGAGACGATCAGCACCGACGCGATCACCGCCAGGCTGGCCAGGGCCACCCTGAGGATGAACGCGATGCGGATGCTATGGGGAAGTTCCTGGGGCACGACGCGCGATCAGTCTTCAGGAGAACCGCACGCCACCGCGCCGGAAGGCGCCTGTACGCATCAGGCGATGTCGGCGACGCGGTAGCCGGCGCTCTGCACGGTGTGCAGCAGCGGCTTGTCGAACGGCTTGTCGATCACCTTGCGCAGGTTGTACAGGTGGCTGCGCAGGGTGTCCGAATCCGGCAGTCCGTTGCCCCAGATCTCGCGCTCGATTTCCTGGCGGGTGACCACGCGCGGCGATTCGCGCATCAGGATGGTGAGCAGGCGCAGACCGATCGGCGAGAGCATCAGCTCGGTGCCGCCGCGGGTGACGCGCATGCTGACCGGGTCCAGCACTAGGTCGGCGACCTTGAGCACTTCCGAACCGACCTGGCGGCGCTCGCGGCGGATCAGCGCGCGCAGGCGCGCTTCCAGCTCCTGGATCGCGAAGGGCTTGGTCAGGTAGTCGTCGGCGCCGGTGCCCAGGCCGCTGAGCTTGTCGTCCAGCGTGTCGCGCGCGGTCAGCATCAGCACCGGGGTGGACTTGCGCGCCTCGCTGCGCAGGCGGCGACAGACTTCCAGGCCATCCATGCGCGGCAGCATCAGGTCCAGCACCAGCACGTCGTAGCTGTTCTCGGTGGCCAGGCGGTAGCCATCCAGGCCGTCGGAGGCGTAATCCACCTCGAAGCCCTTGCCCTCCAGATACTCGCCGATCATCTCCGAGATGTTGCGGTTGTCCTCGACGACCAGGACCAGTCCCGAGGTTTCCTGTGCATGACGCATAACGTGATCTCCGAAAAAGTGCCCAAACTTTCAGGTTTGTGAAAATATCGGGCGTGGAGTCGACGATGCGTGAAGGCGGTGTCCCGATCACGTGATCGACCGTGATCGGGTGCTGGTGCAGGCTCGGGCGACTGCGCGACAGACGCGGTTTTGCGAGATTTCGGCGCGCGCGTGCCCCGCTAGAGGCGCACCTTGCCGCGCAGGATGTCCACGAACATCACCCAGTCTCCGGCCAGCGAATAGAACGGATGGCGGAAGGTCGCCGGCCGGTTCTTCTCGAAAAAGAAGTGCCCGACCCAGGCGAAGCCGTAGCCGCACACCAGCGCGGCCAGCGCGAAGCCCCAGCGGCCGGTGGCCAGCGCCGCGGCCAGCAGCGCCAGCACGCCGCAGCTGCCCAGGAAGTGCAGCCGCCGCGAGGTGCGGTTGGCGTGCTCGCTCAGATAGAACGGATAGAACGCGCGAAAGGAAGCGAAGCGGCGCATGTCCGGGCGGCACTGGCGAAAGACGCGCGCAGTGTCGCGCCCGTGTCCGCGAAGGTCACGCTGCGACGCGGCGTCAGGCGTGGCGCGGCCCGAACATGATCACGGCCATCCCGCACAGGCAAAGGCCCGCGCCCAGCACGTCCCAGCGCGTCGGGCGCACGCCGTCGACGGCCCACAGCCAGCCCAGCGCCACGGCGATGTAGACCCCGCCGTACGCCGCGTACACGCGCCCCGAAGCGGTGGGATGCAGGGTCAGCAACCAGGCGAACAACGCCAGGCTCGCCGCCGCCGGCAACAGCAGCCACGGGCTGCCCTCGCGGCGCAGCCATCGCCATGGCAGATAGCAGCCGAGGATCTCAGCCAGCGCGGTGGCGAAGAACAGCAGGACAGTGGTCATGCGCCAGCGCGCTCGTGTCGCTTGATCCGCTGCCAGAGCGCCTCCTGCGCCCCCAGCTCCAGCTCGGCGAAGACCCGGCCCTCGCGCGTGGCTTCGGCCTCCATCGCGCGGAAGCGGCGCTCGAACTTGGCATTGGCATGGCGCAGCGCACTGCCGGCGTCAACGCCGGCCTTGCGCGCCAGGGTGAGGCAGACGAACAGCACATCGCCGATCTCGTCCTCCAGCCGCGCCGCGCGCTGCGGATCGTCCTCGCCGCGCGCCAGCTCGGCCCGCACCTCGTCGATCTCCTCGTACAGCTTGTCCAGCACCGGCGCCGGGCCCGGCCAGTCGAAGCCGGTCCGCGCCGCGCGCGACTGCAGCTTGGTCGCACGCTGCCATTCGGGCAGGCCGCGCGCGATCCCGGCCAGCGCCGAAGAATCGGTCTGCCCCTTGGCCGCGCGCTCCTGGCGCTTGATGTCCTCCCAGTTGGCGCTGACCGCCGCGCTGCCGTCGACCTGGGTCTGCGCGAATACGTGCGGATGGCGCCGCACCAGCTTGTCGGAGATTGTGCGCGCCACGTCCTCGAAGGCGAACACGCCCTGCTCGGCCGCCATCTGCGCATGGAACACCACCTGCAGCAGCAGGTCGCCGAGCTCGTCCTTCAGATCGTCCAGATCGCCGCGGTCGATCGCATCGGCGACCTCGTAGGCCTCCTCGATCGTGTACGGCGCGATGGTGGAGAAATCCTGTTCCAGATCCCACGGGCACCCGCCGTCGGGATTGCGCAGCTGCGCCATGATCGACAGCAGGCGTGCGATCTGCGTGCCCGGCTCGGCCATGGGGTCACCTCTTGCGATGTGGGGAAGATCGGCGGCGCGTCAGAGCCAGTCGCGCCACGGCAGCGCAGGGTCGCCCAGCGCCATGAAGTCGCCGTTGAGCAGGCTCTCGCGCCGGTTGTAGCGGAAGGCGCGGCCGTCGGGCGCCAGCAGCGCGCCGCCGGCGGCCTCCAGGATGCATTGCCCGGCCGCGGTATCCCATTCGCAGGTCGGGCCGAAGCGCGGGTACACGTCCAGCGTGCCCTCGGCGATGCGGCAGAACTTCAGCGACGAGCCCAGCGGCACCGGTTCGGCGCCCGGCAGCTGGTCCAGCACCGCCTGGGTGCGCGGATCGCGGTGCGAGCGGCTGGCGGCCACCCGCAGCGGCGCGCGCGCCGGCTGGCGCGTGCGCAGTTCGCGGTCGGTCTGGCCGTCGCGGCGCAGCGCCACCTGCCCGGCCTGGGCGTGCCACAGCGTGCCGGTGACCGGCGCCATGATCACGCCGAACACCGGCTGGTGCGCCTCGATCAGCGCGATGTTGACGGTGAACTCGCCGTTGCGCTTGACGAACTCGCGCGTGCCGTCGAGCGGATCGACCAGCCAGTAGGCGTGCCAGTCCTGGCGCGCGGCCCATGGCGTCTTGGCGCCCTCCTCGCTCAGCAGCGGCAGGTCCGGCGTCAGCCGCGCCAGCCCGTCGGCGATGATCCGGTGCGCGGCCAGGTCGGCGCGCGTGAGCGGGCTGTTGTCGGCCTTGTGCTCGACCTCGAAGTCCTCGGCATAGACCTGCATGATCGCGTCGGAGGCGTCGCGCGCGATGGTCAGCACCGCCTCGTGCAGGTCCGCGGTGATGCGACTCATGCCTGGGCCGCCAGCCACTCGCGGGCGATGAACAGCGCCGCCAGTGATCGGCCTTCGGAAAAGTCCTCGCGCAGCATCAACTGGTCCAATGCATCAAGCTTCCACGGCACCACTTCAAGTTCCTCGGGTTCATCGCCCGGCAATCGCTCGGGATACAGGTCGCGCGCGACCACCAGCCAGGACTGGTGGCTCATGTAGGTCGGCGCCAGGGTCAGGGCGCGCAGCACGTCCAGCTGGCGCGCGCCATAGCCGGCCTCTTCCTTGAGCTCGCGGTCGGCGGCCTGCAGCGGCGTCTCGCCGGCGTCGATGCGGCCCTTGACCAGGCCCAGCTCGTAACGGTGCATGCCGGCGGCGTACTCGCGCACCAGCAGCACGGTGTCCTTGTCGAGCAGCGGCACCACCACCACCGCGCCATGGCCGCCGCTGACCTGGCGGTCGAACACGCGCCGCTCGCCGTTGGAGAACTCCAGGTCGAGCTTCTCCATGCGCAGCGGGCCGACCTGATGCTCGGTCACGCCATGGATCAGCGGCAATTTGCGGCTCACGCGCCCAGCCTGCTGCCGCGCGCGGCAGCGGTCGATATCATGGGCGCATGCGAGTCGATCATCAGCCGCGAATGCTAGCAGAGCAGAACAGCACTGCGCCCGTCTTCAGGCGCGAACCATGCGCGTGACGCGCGTGCACGTGGAGGCGGCGCTGGCACCGGGGCACGAGGTCGCCCTGCCCGAGGACGCCGCCGCGCACCTGGCGCGTGTGCTGCGCCTGCGCGAAGGCGATGCCTGCGTGCTGTTCAACGGCGATGGCCACGACTACCCGGCGCGCCTGGTGTCGCTGGACAAGCGTCAGGTGCGCGCCCGCATCGAGGCCGCGCAGCCGCTGCAGAACGAATCGCCGCTGCGCATCGTGCTGCTGCAGGGCATCGCCCGCGGCGAGAAGATGGACCTGATCCTGCAGAAGGCCACCGAACTGGGCGTGGCCCAGATCCTGCCGGTCGACTCCGAGCGCTCGGAGGTCAAGCTGTCCGGCGAGCGCCTGCACAAGCGACTGGCACACTGGCAGGGCGTGGTCGTGGCCGCCTGCGAACAGTCCGGGCGTGCCCGCGTGCCGGAGGTCGCCTCCCCGCAAGCCCTGATCGCCGCCGCCGCGGCCCTGCCCGACGACGCCCTGCGCCTGCTGCTCGATCCGCAGGGCGCGCACGCCCTGAGCACGCTGCAGGCCCCGGCTTCGCAGCGGGTGGTGATCGCCATCGGCCCCGAGGGCGGCTGGTCGCCGCGCGACCGCCAGGCGCTGGAGGCCGCCGGCTTCCAGGGCCTGCGCCTGGGCCCGCGCGTGCTGCGCACCGAGACCGCCGGCCTGGCCGCCATCGCCGCACTGCAGGCGCGGCTGGGGGATCTGTAACGCAGGCCGCGATCGCGTGGTTGTTTCGGGAGGGTGCGTTTCTCGCGCTGTGCGCGAAAGTCCATGGGTTCCCGCGTTCGCGGGAACGACGGTAGAGACGTTTCAGCGGCTTTACGCTGAGAACCGCTTCAAAAAACGTTCGTTGACGGCTCGCAGCTCATCCTGCACGCGACACTGACGCGACGCGCTGTTTCAGTGCCATCGCCCCGCGTATGAGGCGTGAATCCGCAGGCGCAGGACTTCAGGCCGGCTCGGCGATCACCTGGGCGAGCATCGCCTCGATCGCCTCCAGGTCAGGCAGCAGCGCCGCCTCGTCGCCCAGCAGCACCCGCATGTGCACCCCGTGCGGCAGCGCCTCCTCGCTGGCGTCGGCCAGCAGGCCATCGCGCGGCACCGAGATCAGGCGCGGGAAGGACTGCGTCAGCAGGCCGATGTACGGCATCCCCTCGCCCCCGGTCAGCGTCTTGAGCACCACGAACTTGCTGGCGGCGTTGACGCTCTCGCGCCCCAGCCCGCCCAGCGCGACCATGGAGAACAGCGGCACCTGCCAGCCATGCCAGTCGATGGTGCCAGGCAGCCAGTGCGGCGCCTCGGCCACCGGCTGGACCGGCACCCGGGCCAGGACCTCGGCCACGGTCGCGTTGGGCAGCAGCACGCGTTCGTCGCCGGTCTGCACCAGCACGCCGCGGATTTCGTCATTGGCTCGGGACATGGCGTCAGATTCCCAGGTGTTGTGCGACGCGGCGGGCGAGTTCCTCCGGCGCGGCGATGTCGCCGCCGCCGGCTTCCAGGGCGCGCGAGGCCGCCCAGTCATAGCAGCCCTGCAGCGACTGGCCGCCGATCAGGCCGCCGCGCGCGGCCAGCATCAGCGCGGGCTCGGCGTGGGCCGGGTCGGCGCCGCTGAGCAGCAGCACGGCGGTGCGGTACGGCGGCAGCCCGCCCAGCAGCGCGGTGACATCGACGGCTTCGGCGACGAACTCGACCTTGCCGGCGGTGGCGCGCGCCGACAGATCGTCGGGCACCACGTAGACCACGCCGGCGCGGGCGACCATGCCCGCGACCGGGATGCTCACCGGCAGTGGCGAGACGCGCTCGATCTGCCGGACCAGGTTGTCGTAGCGACCGCCATCCAGGCGCAGGTGCACCAGCACGGGCTGCTCCAGCGTGTCCGGCAGCTCGGCCAGCACGCGACGGACCGCGTCGGGCCCGCCGATGCCGGCGAACAGCAGCACCGCGCCGGGCACGATCTCGCCCTTCGGCTGCGGATCGGCCGCCACACCATGCGCCGGGTCCAGCGCCTCAAGCTCAAGGTTCAGATCGCCGAACCCCGGCGGCAGCGGCGGCGGTTCGGCCGGCGCGCGCTTCTCCGGCACCGTGACCTGGAAATCCTCGACCAGCGAGAGCGTGCCGAACGAGGGCCGCGGCGGAGGCGGCGGCGCTTCGATCGCAACCGGCGGCGCCTCCGCGGCCGGCTCGGCCGGTTCGAGCGGCGCCAGCACGGGCGTGTCAACCAGGGCCTGGCGCGTCGGCGTCTCGGGCGGCGTCCAGTTGTCCAGGTCGATGACGAAGGCATCGGCCGGCTGTGCGCCGGCGGCCTCGTCCTCGAGCTCCAGCGGCGGCAGCGTGGCCGGGTCGCGATCGCCGGGCTGCGGATCCGGGACATCCGCCAACGACCAGGACACGGGCGAAGGCGAAGCAGTCTGCGTGTCCACGCCTTCGATTTGGTCGACCGACGCCTCGAGCGCGTCCGTCGGCACGTTCAAGCCCGGATCGACCGGCAGCGCGGCCGACTGCCCGGCGGCCTCGTCCAGATGCAGCTCCAGCCGCGCGCCTTCGTGCAGCTGTTCCGGCGCCGGCGGGCGGCCGGGTTCGGGCGCCTGCGGCGGTTCGATCTCCGCGCCCGGCGGCAGCACGTCGCGGTGGCCATGCAGCTTGGCGCGCAGATGCCTCGCCCAGCGCTGCGCGTCCCAGCCCTCGCGGGCGCTGGCCAGCGCGGCCTCGTCGTAGATCACGGTCAGGGCGGGATCGGCCAGGACCGCCTCCAGCCGGGCCAGCGCGTCCTCGATGGCCGGCTCCAGCGCCACCAGCACCACCTGCGGGCCGCTGGCGGCCAGCGTGTCGGCATCCAGGCTGTTGGGGTCGTCTTCCAGCGCGATCCGCGCGCCGGCGCCGAGCAGCGCGCCGCGCAGCTGCTCGCGGGCCGCGCCCGGGCGCGCCAGCAGCACCACGCGCGGCGCGGACAGGGCGGCCTCAGTCGCGGACACGGGCGATCCCCAGCAGGTCGTACACGTTGCGCATCAGATCCAGCTCCTGGTACGGCTTGCCCATGTAGCGCTGCACGCCGATCTCCAGCGCGCGCTGGCGGTGCTTGTCGCCGGTGCGCGAGGTGATCATCACGATCGGCACGCCGGCAAAGCGCGGATCGGCGCGCATGGCGGTGGCCAGCTCGTAGCCGTCCATGCGCGGCATCTCGATGTCCAGCAGCATCAGGTCGGGCACGCGCTCCTCCAGCCGCTCCAGCGCCTCGACGCCGTCGCGCGCGGTGGCCACCTCGAAGTTGTGCCGCTCCAGCACGCGTCCGGTGACCTTGCGCATGGTCAGCGAATCGTCGACCACCATCACCAGCGGCACGTGGCGCTGCTCGACCTGGGCCGAGGCCGGCACGGCCGAGACCGGCTGGGCGATATAGCGGCGCACCAGCGGCGCGGCGTCCAGGATCACCACCACGCTGCCGTCGCCGGTGATGGTGGCGCCGTAGATGCCCGGGATCGAGCCGATCTGCGGGCCCACCGGCTTGACCACGATCTCGCGGTTGCCCAGCACCTGGTCCACCGCCACGGCGGCGCGCAGCTCGCCGGCGCGCACCAGCAGCAGCGGCACCTGCGGCTGGCCTTCGGCCTTGGCCGGGGCCTGGCCGACCAGCGTGCCCAGATCGTGCAGGGCGTATTCCTCGCCGCCGTAGACATAGGAGCCGCTGCCGGACTCGTAGCGCTCGCGGCTGATGCGGCCCACGCCGCCCACCGCCGCGACCGGCACGGCGAACTGGGTCTCGCCGATCTGCACGAACACCGCCTGGGTCACCGCCAGGGTCTGCGGCAGGCGCAGGGTGAAGCGCGTGCCCTGGCCGCGGGTCGAGGCGATCTCCAGCGAGCCGCCGAGCTGGCGCACCTCGTTGTGGACCACGTCCATGCCCACGCCGCGTCCGGCCAGCTGGCTGACCTCCTCGGCGGTGGAGAAACCCGGCTCCAGGATCAGCCGCTCCAGGTCGACGTCGGCGATCTCCGCGCCGGGCTGCAGCATCCCGCGCTGTTCGGCGCGGCGGCGGATCGCGGCGTGGTCGATGCCGGCGCCGTCGTCGGCCACCTGCAGCACCATTTCCGAACCCTCGCGGCGCAGCACCACGCGCACCGTGCCCTCTTCCGGCTTGCCCGCCGCGCGGCGCGCCTGCGGCGACTCCAGGCCATGGGCCACGGCGTTGCGCAGCAGGTGTTCCAGCGGCGCGGTCATGCGCTCGAGGACGTTGCGGTCCAGTTCGCCGTGGGCGCCTTCCAGCTGCAGCTGGGCCTGCTTGCCGGTGTCGGCGGCGGCCTGGCGCAGCACGCGGCGCAGCCGCGGCACGCTGCCTTCGAACGGCACCATGCGCGCGCGCATCAGGCCGTCCTGCAGTTCCGAGCTCACCCGTGACTGCTGGCCGAGCAGGCTGTCGTTCTGCCGCGCCAGGTCGTCCAGCACGCCCTGCAGGCCGCTGATGTCGGCGGCCGATTCGGCCAGCGCGCGGGACAGCTGCTGCAACGTGGAGAAGCGGTCCAGCTCCAGCGGATCGAAGGCGGTGTCGCGCGTGTCCTGTTCGCGCTGATAGCGGGCGACGATCTGCGCCTCGGTCTCCAGGTCAAGGCGGCGCAGCTGATCGTGCAGACGCGTATTGGTGCGGTCCAGCTCGGCCATGGCCGCGCGGAAGGCACCCATCTGCTGCTCGAGGCGAGCGCGATAGATCGCCACCTCGCCGGCGTGGTTGACCAGCTGGTCGAGCAGATCGGCGCGTACGCGCACCTGCTCCTGGCCGCTGCCCGACGAGGCCTGCTCGTCCTCGCCCTGGCCATGCAGATCCAGCGGGGCCGACAGCGGCGGCAGGTCCGGGATCGGCTGCGGCACCAGCGGCGCGATGGCCACGGGCGCGGGCGCGAGCGACTCGGCGCTCGTCTCCGCGGCGGGCGGCGTCGGCTCGGCGGCGGCCTCGATGGCCCACGGCGTGCGCGGCTCGGCGTCGACGAAGGCCGCGTCGCTGGCCGGTTCGTCCGAAGACATCGCCGCACGCTCGGCCTCGGCCTGGCGGATGGCGCTGGCGTAGGAGGTGCCCAAGGCCACGTCCAGCGCAGCCAGCAGCTCCGCGTCCAGGTAGTCGGCCGACGAGGCAGTGGCCGGCTCGGGTTCGGCGGCCACCGGCTCCTCGACAAAGTCTGGCTGCGAGGGCGACTGCGTTTCGTTCTGCAGATCCCAGGCCGGCGGCGCGGGATCGCGATGCTCGTCCGTTGATACCGGCTCGTGCGGCGCCTGGCTCGCATCGGCCTCCGGCAGGAAGCCGAAGGCCTCGGCATCCTGGCTGTCCGGCATCGATTCGTCGACGGCGTCCAGCGCCTCGGCCGGTTCGGCCGGCAGCGCGTCCTCGCGCTCTGGCGAGACGGTGAACGTGAACGGCTCGGCTTGCTGGTCGGCGGCGGGCTCCTGGACGCCCGGCTCCTGCTCGTCCAGGGCTTCCGCATCGGCGTCAGCGCCGGACGGGGCCGCTTCGATCGACGGCGGCGCCTGGTCGAACGACGTCGCCTCAGGCGTGGCCGCCTGGGGCGGGGCCACGTCGTCGAAGGACACTTCCTCGATCTGCAGCTCATCGAACGCCGGCGATTCGGCCGGCGCGGCCGCACCCTCGTCCGTGGTCACCTCGCCACGCGCACGCGCGTCGAACTCGGCCACCAGCGCCGGCTGCGGGGCCACGACGCGGTAGGCGGCCGTGCGTCCGAGCATGCCGTGCAGGGCGTCGAAGCCGCGCTCCAGCAGACCGATCACGCCGCGGTCCACGTCGGTGCGGTGTTCGGCGACCTGCTCCAGCAGCGACTCGATCGCATGGCCGAGGTCGCCGATCGGCTCGATGCCGGCCATGCGCGCGCCGCCCTTGATGGTGTGCAGGTCGCGCTGCAGCCCGATCACCAGGCTGCGGTCGTCCGGCGCCTGGCGCAGGCGCGCCAGCAGGCCGTCGGAGTGGTCGAGCAGGTCGTTGCCCTCCTCGACGAAGATATCGACCAGGTCGCGGTCGAGCACGCTGAAATCCAGCAGGTGCTCGGTCTGATCCTTCGCTTCGTTGGCCACCGGCTCGCTCAAGGAGGCCGCATGAGCCTCCTCGTGCGCCGGACCATGGCCGGCCGCACCATCCAGGGCCTCGATGTCCTCGGCCTGGTCTTCGGCGAACAGCGCCTCGGGCGCGTAGTCGTCCTGGGGGGCGGCGATGTGCGTCGGCGCGGCCGGCGTGGCGGCGAACGTGGCGTCCGCCGGTTCGGGCAGCAGTGCGTCTTCGGCGGTCTCGGCGGCGGCTTCCAGCGCGACCGGGCCGCCCTGCACCACCTCGCTCACCTCGCTCACCTCGCCGACCGTCGGCTCGCTCGGCTCCGGCGCGGCTGGCGCCTGCGGCGCGAAGGCCTGCGCGTGTTCGTACCAGGCCATGGCCTCGGCCGCCGCTTCCGGCTCGGTCAGGGCGACATCGCCATCGGCCGGTGTCTGCGCCAGCGCCTCCAGCTCGGCCCGCTCCTCCTCGCTGAGCGGCTCTTCGTCGTCCAGCGCGCGCACATCGGCGTCGTCGGCGGTCTCGGGCAGGTCCTCGAAGGCGAGCAGGTCCGGGTCGATCTGCGTATCGCGCTCGGCGTGGGCCTCCAGCGAGACGTCATCGGCCGCGCCTTCCGGCTGCGGCGCGCCGGTATCGAAGGCGGCCAGTTCCGGCGGCAGCGGCGCCTCGAAGGTCGGCACCGGCGGCTCTGCCGTCGCCCTGTTGGGACGCTCGGCCTGATAATCCAGGCGCAGGTCGAACCAGGTCGCCTGGCCGTCGTCGACCGGCGGGGCGTGCGGCGCCGGCGGCTCGAACGCGTCCAGCGTCGGCACGAATTCCACATGTCCGTCGACGAAGCGCGAGAGGTCCATCGCGCCGGTGAGTTCCAGATCGACCGGCGTCTCAGGCTTCAATGGCGCCACGGGCGCCAGCCCCGGATAGGTGGCTTGATCCTGATCGTCTACCGAGGCGGTGAACAGGCGCTGGGCCGCGGGCAGGCTGTCGCGCCGCTCCTCCAGCAGCGCACGCAGCACCAGGAACTGCGGGATGCGCGGCTGCGGCTCCTGCAGCGCGGCGATGGTGGCGCGCACGGCCGCGGCCGCCGAGGCCAGTCCCTCGACGCCGGCCGGATCGGCCTGCACCTGGTTGGCCAGCAGCCGCTTGACGTACTGCTCGGCGCGGCTGGTGACCTCGGTGATCTCCGGCACATCCGCCATCGCGAAGGCGCCGTTGATCGTGTGGAAGGCGCGCAGCAGCGGCTCGCTCGCCGCGGCGGACTGGGCGTTGCGCGCCTGCGCCAGCCAGGCATCGATCACCTGCAGGTGATTGGCGACCTCGGTTTCCAGGATCTCGCGCAGCACGCTGTCCACGGTGGCGGGCGTGCCCTCGTGCGAGGGCGCGGCGGCTTCGGGCTCGTCCTGCACGGCGGCGGCAGTGGGGACTTCGCTAACCGGGGCGGCGTCGTACCACGCCTCTTCGCCGCTGGCCAGGCGCTCGGCGATCGCCTCGATCCCGGCCAGGTCGGCCTGCACGCCGGCGCGGCCGCGCAGGGCCGCATCGAGCTGGGGCAGCGTGTCGGTGGCCTGCTGCAGCAGCGTCTGCACGGCCGCGCTGGGCGGACGCGAGCCGTCCAGCACGCGATTGAGCATGTTCTCGATCTTCCACGAGAACTCGCCGAGCTGGCGCGCGCCGACCAGGCGGCCGCTGCCCTTGAGGGTATGGAAGACGCGCCGGATCGGGCGCAGGCGCTCCAGGTCGTCCGGCTTGGCCAGCCACAGCGGCAGCAGCTGGCGCAGGTTGCCGATCTCCTCGTCGAATTCCTCGAGGAAGACGTCGCGGATCTCGTCGTCGATATCGTGGCCGGACACGTCAAAGCCGGCGGCCAGCGCGGGCGCATCGGTCGCAGGCGCCACGTCCTGCGGCGGGAGCGAGGAGACCGGATAGGCGGCGTCCTCGGGCGCGGCTGTCGTTGTCGGCGACGACTGCGCGGGCGCGGCGGCCTCGGGCTCGTAGGCGAAGGCCGGCTGGCCGACCGAAGGCAGCAGCGCTTCCAGCGTGGGATCGGGCCGCAGTGCGTCTTCCGGCGCTGGCTCGGGTTCGGGCGAGCGCTCGGTGGGTTGCTCGTTGACGGGCGCCTCGGCGGCGAGATCGAATGCCGTCGCGTCCGTGTCTGCCGCGACGTCTTCGTCGGGCGCGGCCAGGGGCGGCACGTCTGCGTCAGGCGCCTGATCGGACAACTCAAGCTCCGTTGCGTCGGCCGGCGCCGGCGATGGCACCTCGTCGCGTTCACTGGCCACCGGATCGAACACCGAGGCATCGCTGGCCGTCGGTTCGAACGCCGGCAAAGCGTCGGCGTGTTCGAGCGCGTCGTGCAGGTCCAGGCGGATCGCCTGCGCGGGCGCATCGCCCTGGCCCTCGAATTCGCTGGCCACCGGGTCGAACGCCGAGGCGCTGCTCGCCTGCGGCTCGAATGCCGGCAGCGCCGGCGCACGCTCGATCTCCAGCGCCTCACCGGCGGGCACGCTGTCGGCGGCGTCCGGCATCTGCCCGACCGGCGCTGGCGCGCGCGCGCCCTCGGCTTCCGCCTGCCGCGCCTCCGGCACTTGCGGCACCGGCAGCGGCCAGTAGCGCAGTGTCTCCAGGCTGGAGCGGGTGATGCCGAGGATTTCCTCGCGGTTGGGGCGGTGCTCGCGCAGCGCCTCCAGGTAGTACTCCAGGCTGGCCATCGCATCGGCCAGCGTGTCCAGCTGCGCCCCGCCCGGCACGCGCCGGCGCTCGATCAGCTCGGTGCCGATGTAGCGGCGCACGCCTTCGACATAGTCGGCCGGCTCGGCCAGCTCGAGCATGCGCAGCGCGCCGCCGACCTCGCCCAGCAGGCGCGGCATCGCCTCCAGCTGCGCGTGGTCCCAGCCGGTCTCGATGAAGGCCACGAACTGCTGGCGCGCCTCGGCGAAATTGCGCATCGCCTCGCCGGCCAGCGCCTCGACCGTGCGCCGCGACTCGGCGGCCTGGGCATCCGGCGCGCCGCCGGCATCGCCCAGGTGCGCGACCTGGTCGTCCAGCGAGGCATCGACATAGAGCAGCGCCCCGGCGATATCCAGCAGCGCGCTCTCGTCGGGCGCGCGCCGGCCGTCGACCAGCTCGGCCAGGCAATCGCGCTGCTGCAGCACCACGTTGCGCGCCAGGCCCAGGCCCATCATGCCGAGCGTGTCGGCCACGCTGCCCAGCTGCGCCACCTGCGGCGCCAGGCCTGCGATGTCCGCGCCGGTGCGCAGCTGCAGGTCCAGCGCGTCCTTGACGCGCATCAGCTCTTCCTTGACCACACCGCCGACGGTGTCCAGCAGCGCGCGGTTGCGCCCGCTCAGGCTGCTGCGGGCGTGGTCGATCTCGGCCTGGCTGGGCGAGGCCGCGGACAGGTCGAAGGCGCGGCGCAGGTCTTCCAGCGCCGGATGTCGCGCATCGGTCTGCGCCACCTGGTAGAGCAGCAGCCGGGTGGGCTCCTGCCCGGGCGTCGCGCCCGGGACCAGCCCCTGGCGCATCTGGCGCACGGCGCGCAGCACCGCGGCGAAGCCCTGGTGCAGCGCCGGGCTGGGCGGCAGCGCGCCATCGCGCAGCGCCTCGGCCACGCTGCTGGCCACCCACAGCATGCGCCGGGCGGCAGTGTGCTCGGCCAGGCGCTGCAGCGGGATCAGGGCCGACGCCAGGGCGCCGGCGTCGGCCGGCGTCCCGTCCTCGGGCCAGCCGGCGAAGGTGCGTTCGAGATGATCGCCCGCCTGGGCGAAGCGCGCCTCGCGCGTGCTGGACGGCAGCGGCTCAGTGGCCGGCACGTCCTGCGGCAGCGGGCGGCTCAGATCCGGGGCGAACAGCACGCTCTCGCTCAGGCCGGCCTCGCCGCGCGCGGCGCGGATCTCGTTGAGCAGCGGCAGCAGCACGATCGGGATGTCGCGATGGCCGCTCTGCAGGCGCTCCAGATAGTCCGGCAGCAGTACGGTGCCGCGCATCAGCGTGGCGCAGCCCTCGGCCGGGTCGGCGACCTGGTCGTCCTGCAGGGCCTGGGCGAGCTTTTCCAGCTCCTCGGCCACCATTGCCGGCGCGTACAGCTCGACCATGTGCAAGGTGCCCTGCACCTGGTGCAGGTAGCCCACGCACAGGTGCATGCGCGAGACATCGGCCGGATGCTCGGCGAAGGACTCGATCTCCCCGCGCACCAGGCGCAGGGTCTGGTCCAGCTCGGGCTTGACCCAGCCGAGCACGGCGTGGCTCATCGCCTCGCGCAGCGCGCTCATGGCGAGCCCCGCATGAAGGCCGGGTGGTGGACGATGCTGGTCATGCGTTCAATGTCCTCAACCCGGCAGCTTGAAGTCGGCCACGGAGCGACGCAAATCCGATGCCAGCTGGGTCAGGTGTCCGATCGATTCGGCGGTCTGCCCGGCGCCCTGCGAGGTCTGCAGGGTGATGCGGCGGATCACGCCCATGGTCTGGGTGATGTCCAGGGCCGCAGTGGACTGCTGCTGGGCGGCGGCGGAAATGTTCTTGATCAGCTCGTTCAAGTCGCTGGACACCCGCTCGATCTCGCCCAGCGCCGTGCCGGCGTCCTCGGCCAGGCGCGCGCCGGAGACCACTTCGGAGGTGGTCTGCTCCATCGAGCTGACCGCCTCGTTGGTGTCGGCCTGGATCGCCTGGACCAGCGATTCGATGCGCTTGGTCGCGCCCGAGGTGCGTTCGGCCAGACGCTGCACTTCGTCGGCCACCACCGCGAAACCGCGCCCGGCCTCGCCGGCCGAGGCCGCCTGCACCGCCGCGTTGAGCGCGAGGATATTGGTCTGCTCGGAAATGTCGTTGATCAGTTCCACCACCGAGCCGATCTCCTGCGAGGACTCGCCCAGGCGCTTGATGCGCTTGGAGGTCTCCTGGATCTGGTCGCGGATCTGGTCCATGCCGCGGATGGTCTCGCGCACCACGCCCGCGCCCTCGGTGGCGATCAGCACCGAGCGCTGCGCCACCTCGGCCGAGTCGGTGGAGTTGCGCGAGACCTCCTCGATGCTGACCGCGATCTCGTTGATGCGGTCCGAGGCGGTGGTGATCTGCTCGGCCTGATGGTTGGCCGCCTCGGCCAGCTGCAGCGCGGTAGCCTGGGTCTCCTGGGTCGAGGCGGCCACCTGCACCGAGGTGTCGTTGATCGTGGTCACCAGGTGACGCAGTTCGTCCACCGCATAGTTGATCGCGTCGGCGATCGCCCCGGTCATGTCCTCGGTGACCGAGGCCTTGACCGTCAGGTCGCCCTCGCCCAGCGAGGAGATTTCGTCGAGCAGGCGCATGATCGCCTGCTGGTTGCGGCTGTTGTATTCGACCTGGGTCTGGTAGCGGATTTCCTGCTCGCGCTGGCGCCCGGCGTAGAGGCTGTAGAGCAGCGCGATCAGCGAGAGCACCAGGATGGCGCCGCCGACGATGGTGTACCAAAGGTTGGGGAACACGCGCGTATCGCGCACCGAGCCGAAGGCGGAGAACGCGTCGAACAGCTTCTTGCTGTCCTCCAGCATCTTGCCCGAGCCCTCGGTGATCGCACCGGAGGCCGACTGCGCGGCGAACAGGCTGCGCGCACTGCCCAGGATCGCGTCCAGGTCGCGCTTCATGCCGGTCCACAGCGTCTGCGACTGCTCCAGCGCCTGCACCGCCGCCGGCACGCGCAGCGGGGCGATGCCCAGCTCCTCGTTGCCGTTGCGCAGGCCTTCGATCACCTGGCCGAACAGCAGCGCATCGCGCGCCAGCGCGTCGCCGGCCATGGTCGCCGTGCTGCCGCCGGCGCGCATCTCGGTGACGTTGCGGGCCATGCGGCCGGCCACCACCACCTGCTGCAGCGCGCTGTAGACCTGCGAGGACGGTGCGCCGCTGGCGGACATGGCGCGCACTACCTCGTTGAGCTGCGCCTGCAGCTGCGGCACCTGCGCGCCGAAGCGGTTGGCGTTGCCGGCCAGCGCCAGCACGGCCGGCTCGGCGTTGACGATCTGGCCGGCGCTGGCGTCCAGCGGCTTCCACGTGGTCAACAGCTGCTGCAGCGCGCCCTGCACGCCCGGCTCCTGGCCGAAGCGCTCCTGCAAGCCACTCAGCGTCTTGTTGATCTGGCCGCGGGTGGCCTTGAACGCGGCGTAGGCCGGGGCGTTGCCGCCGACGGCCTCGTTGGCCTGGTTGGCCAGTTGCTGGGACAGCACCTGCAGATCGGCCGCGCCGGTCGCGGCGCCGGACAGGCGGCTGCCCTGATAGGTCGACATGGCCGTATTGGCCGTCACCACCAGGAAGGACAGCACCAGCAGGATCGCCCAGAACGTGGTCCCCATGCCGCCCAGCCTGGCCTTGGGCGTTTCCGCGGCAGTACTCATTGCTTGATCCCCGAAAAGAACATCAGTGAATGCACGCGCGCCGCCACCCCAGCGGCGCTGCGTCTCCGGCGCCGCGCTATTGCGCGGCCTGCCGGAACTCCGGCGTTCGCGCCAGCAGCGATAGCGCGAACACCCCCCAATCCTGGCCGTCGCTGGAAAACGCCTGCGAGACGAAATGCCCGAAGCGGCCATCGGCCAGCGCCCCCGACGCGGTGACCTGGTCGCGGCCGAAGCTGCGCTGCCCGTACAGCTCGTCGATGGTCAGCGCCACATCGCCACCGGCCTGGCGCATCACCAGCACCCGCTGCCCCTCGTGCAGCACGGTCCGCTCGCCCTGGAGGAACTGCTTCAGGTCGATCACCGGGAACAGGTTGCCGCGCAGATTGCCCACGCCCAGCATCCACGGCTGCGCGCCGGGCACCGGCGTCACCGGCGGGATCGGCACGATCTCCACCACCTCATCGAAACTGGACACCAGCCGGCGCGACCCGATCCGGTAGGCGACCCCGCGCCACTGGTCCTCCTCGGCGCGCGCCTGCGGCAGGGCCACCGCGTGGGCCAGGCTGCGGCGCTCGTAGTCGGCCAGGATGTCGAACGGCGTGCGGATCATGCCGACACCTGCGACGGCGCGAGGCCGGAGGCGTGGGCGGCGGGGCGATGGGAAACGGCGTCCATGGCGTTCCCTGCGGCTCAGGCGGCGACGTGGGTGCGGATGGCCTCGAGCAGCTCCTCCCGCGTGAACGGTTTGGTGAGGTACTGCTCGGACCCGACGATGCGCCCGCGCGCCTTGTCGAACAGGCCGTCCTTGGAGGACAGCATGATCACCGGCGTGCTCTTGAAGACCTGGTTGTTCTTGATCAGCGCGCAGGTCTGGTAGCCGTCCAGGCGCGGCATCATGATGTCCACGAAGATGATCTGCGGCTGCTGATCGGCGATCTTGGCCAGCGCCTCGAAGCCGTCGGTGGCGGTCACCACCTCGCAGCCCTCGCGCTTGAGCAGGGTCTCGGCCGTGCGCCGGATGGTTTTCGAATCGTCGATCACCATCACCCGCAGGCCGTCCAATCCACCGGCCTGGCTATCGTTGTCTGTCATGGCGGAGCATTCCCCTGGCGCGCGACGCTTCATCGGCGGCATCGCTGCGAAGCGCCTTATATCCCACCCGTCCACGCGGCCTGTCAAGACGGCGCAGCCGGTGGCGCGCGCTCTGTGACGCCCATTGCAGAACCATGGGGCGCGGCCGGCGCCTGTTACCATCAGGACCCTGTCGCACCCCCTTCCTGTACGCCTCATGCCTCTCGACGTCATCGTGGTGATGGACCCCATCGGGTCGATCAAGATCGCCAAGGACACCACCTTCGCCATGCTGCTCGAGGCCCAGCGGCGTGGCCACCGTCTGCATTACGTCATTCCGGGCGGGCTGTCGCTGCGCGGCGGTGCGGCCCTGGCGCGCACCGCGCCGCTGACCGTGGCCGACGACAAGGCTGGCTGGTTCACCCTGGGGACCGAGACCGAGACCGTGTTCGGCCCGGGCCAGGTCGTGCTGATGCGCAAGGACCCGCCGGTCGATCCGGAATACGTCTACGACACGCAGGTGCTGGAGATCGCCCAGCGCGCCGGCGCGCTGGTGGTCAACAACCCGCAGGGCCTGCGCGACTACAACGAGAAGCTGGCCGCGCTGCTGTTCCCGCAGTGCTGCCCGCCCACGCGCGTCAGCCGCAGCGCCGCCGAACTCAAGGCCTTCGTCCACGAGCACGGCCAGGCGGTGCTTAAGCCGCTGGACGGTATGGGCGGGCGCTCGATCTTCCGCACCGGCACCGGCGATCCCAACCTCAACGTGATCCTGGAAACGCTGACCGATGGCGGGCGCAAGCTGGCGCTGGCGCAGAAGTTCATCCCGGACATCAGCGCCGGCGACAAGCGCGTGCTGCTGGTCGACGGCGAGGTGATCGACTACTGCCTGGCGCGCATCCCGCAGGGCGATGAGTTCCGCGGCAACCTGGCCGCGGGCGGCCGCGGCGAGGGCCGCCCGATCAGCGAACGCGACCGCTGGATCGCCAGCCAGGTCGGCCCGGCGATGAAGGCGCATGGCATGCTGTTCGTCGGCCTGGACGTGATCGGCGACTACCTGACCGAGGTCAACGTCACCAGCCCGACCTGCGTGCGCGAGCTGGACGCCCAGTTCGGCCTGAACATCGCCGGCCAGCTGTTCGACGCGATCGAGCGCAAGCTCGCGGCCTGATCCGCGCCATGTCGTCCGCCGCGCTGCCCGCGCCCCCGCTCGACGAGAACGCCCGACTCGGCGCCACCCTGGCGCTGTCGGTGCTGATCCACGGCATCGTGCTGCTCGGGCTGGGCTTCGCGCTGGACGACAATGCGCCGGTGGTGCCGACTCTGGACGTGATCCTCAGCCAGACCAGCACGCCGCTGACGCCCAAGCAGGCCGATTTCCTGGCGGCGGCCAGCCAGCAGGGCGGCGGCGATGCGCAGAAGTCGCGGCGGCCGCGCGAAAGCCAGGCCGGCGTGGTGCCGCAGGCCGAGGCCGGCGTCTCGCCGGTGCCGCTGCGCGCGCAGGCGCCCGACGCCGCCCCGCCGCCGCAGACCCGGGTCGTCACCGCCGCCGACTCGGACATCATCGTCCCGCCGCAGGAAGCGCATCCGCGCCCGGACCGGCCTGGCCTGCCGACGGGCGAGCAGAAGATCGAGCACGACATGGAAATGGCGCGCCTGGCCGCCGAGATCCACCTGCGCTCGGACCTGTACGCCAAGCGGCCCAAGCGCAAGTTCGTCTCGGCCAGCACCCAGGAATACGCCTGGGCCAACTATCTGCGCGCCTGGGTCGATCGCGCCGAGCGCGTGGGCAACCTCAACTACCCCGACGAGGCGCGCCGCAAGCGCCTGTCCGGGCAGGTGGTGATCTCGGTGGCGGTGCGCCGCAACGGCACGGTCGAACAGAGCCGGATCATCCAGTCCAGCGGCGTGCCGCTGCTGGATTCGGCCGCCCTGCGCGTGGTCGCGCTGGCCGCGCCCTTCCCGCCTCTGCCCGACACCGACGAGCACGTGGACATCCTGCACGTCACCCGGACCTGGGTGTTCCTGCCGGCGGGTGAGCTGCGCGACCAATAGGTCCGCGCAAAGCGCGGGCGGCAGAGCGGACGGACTAGCCTGTGGGTGGTGCCAACGGATCCGCCTCGCCACCGTTGACCACCCCCGTGTAGAGCGGAGCTTGCTCCGCTGCGCTTGTGCAGGATCGTTGGCAAAGCCTCAGCGGAGCAAGCTCCGCTCTACGAGGCCACGAGTAATGTGAAGAGACAGGCGCCCCCCCAGCACGCTGCGCATCACATCGTGTGAGCTGCCCTGGCGGCGATCAGGCTTTCCCGAAGAAGCCGCTTCGCACAAGACCCCACATATTCATCCTCCTGTCTTCGCCGCCTTCGCCGCGCGCAGCGCCTGCTGCTCCTCCAGCGTCAGCGCCACGTTGTTGCGCAGGTAGGCCGGTTCGACGGATTCGGGAGACGGGCGCTCACCGCGGGCCCAGGCCTGCAGCGCCAGAGTGGCCACGTCGGCGGCATGCGGCAGCGCGCCTGCGTCCACCGCGATGAGTTGGTCCTGCAGCCGCGCGGCAAGCGCGCCGTCCACCGCGGCGAATCCGGTGCCCACGGCCTGCCACCCGCCTTCACCATCGGCCAGCGCGACCGCCTCGGGCGCGCCCACCGTCTCGGCATCCAGCGCCTCCAGCACCTCGCCCTGGCGGCGATAGCAGGCGGAATACACCTCACCCATGCGCGCGTCGATCGCGGCCATCACGCGGGTGGCCTCGGCAGGGGCGCGCAGCGCCAGGGCCTGCAGCGTCGACACGGACAGCAGCGGCCGGTCCAGTGCCAGCGCCAGGCCCTGGCCCAGCGCGATCGCCAGGCGCACGCCAGTAAACGCGCCGGGCCCGCGTCCCACCGCGATCGCATCGAGCTGAGACTTGGCCACGCCCGCCTGGTCCAGCAGCGCCTGCGCCCACGGCAGCGCCAGTTCGGCATGGCGACGCGGCGCGAGCTCAAAGCGCTCGATCACCTGACCATCGACGGACAGGGCAACCGAACAGGCTTCGGTGGAGGTTTCAAAGGCGAGCAGGCGCATGCGGCGGATCGGGAGCGAAGAAACAGTGCGCCATTCTGCGCCCTCGCCCCGGCGCGGCCAAACGCGCCAAGGTTGCCTGTGCTCACAGGCCTCCCCGTCGCTGCCATGCACACGGGCACAGCTTGCGCCTGCTGGGAAAAGTGCTCATTACCGTCGTTCCCGCGACAGCGGGAACCCAGCGACTTACGCGCGCAGGAGCCAGAGGCACTGGGTTCCCGCTTTCGCGGGAACGACGATAGAAGGTTCGTCGACGGCGCTTGGCCTTCTGCAGCGAAAGCCGAAGCGCTTGCCTCATTCTTCACCTCGAGCCGCCTTCGGCCGCGCGAAGGCGCCAAAAGCAAAACGGGCCGCCCGAAGGCGACCCGTCGTGTGCAACAAGCAGCTGGCGGCGCGGCTTACTTCACCAGCGCAGCGATCGCGGCACCCAGATCGCCCGGCGAGCGGACGGTCTTGACGCCCGCGGCTTCCATCGCCGCGAACTTGCCTTCGGCCGTGCCCTTGCCGCCCGAGGCGATCGCGCCGGCATGGCCCATGCGCTTGCCGGCCGGGGCCGAGGCACCGGCGATGAAGCCGACGACCGGCTTCTTGACGTGCTTGGCGATGTACTCGGCGCCGGCTTCCTCGGCGTCGCCGCCGATCTCGCCGACCATGATGATGCCCTCGGTCTGCGGGTCTTCGTTGAACAGCTTGAGGCAGTCGACGAAGTTCAGGCCGTTGATCGGGTCGCCGCCGATGCCGATGCAGGTGCTCTGGCCCAGGCCGACCTCGGTGGTCTGCTTGACCGCTTCATAGGTCAGCGTGGCCCGAGCGCGAGACGATGCCGATCTTGCCCGGCTTGTGGATGTGGCCCGGCATGATGCCGATCTTGCACTCGCCCGGAGTGATGACGCCCGGGCAGTTCGGCCCGATCAGCACGGTGTCCGGATGGGCGCGGGTGAGCACGTTCTTGACGCGCAGCATGTCCAGCACCGGGATGCCCTCGGTGATGCACACGATGACCTTGATGCCGGCCGCAGCCGCTTCCAGGATCGCGTCGGCCGCGAACGGCGGCGGCACGTAGATGACCGAGGCGTCGGCGCCGGTGGCCTGCACCGCATCGGCCACGGTGTTGAACACCGGCAGCTCGAGGTGGGTGGTGCCGCCCTTGCCGGGGGTCACGCCGCCGACCACCTGGGTGCCGTAGTCGAGCATCTGGGTGGCGTGGAAGGTGCCCTGCTGGCCGGTGAAGCCCTGCACGATCACCTTGGTGTTCTTGTTGATAAGGACAGACATTGGATTTCCTTCGGTGTCGTGGATCAGGCGGCGTTCTTGACGGCTTCAACGACCTTCTTGGCGCCGTCGTTGATGTTGTCGGCCGGGATGATGGCCATGCCGCTGTCGCGCAGCAGCTGCTTGCCTTCCTCCACGTTGGTGCCTTCCAGGCGCACGACCACCGGCACCTTGACGCCCACTTCCTTGACCGCAGCGATGATGCCCTCGGCGATCATGTCGCAGCGCACGATGCCGCCGAAGATGTTGACGAAGATGCCCTGCACCTTGTCCGAGGACAGGATGAGCTTGAAGGCCTCGATCACGCGCTGCTTGTTGGCACCGCCGCCCACGTCCAGGAAGTTGGCCGGCTCGCCGCCGTTGAGCTTGATCACGTCCATGGTGGCCATGGCCAGGCCGGCGCCGTTGACCATGCAGCCGATGTTGCCGTCCATGGTCACGTAGTTGATGTCCAGCTCCGAGGCGATCACCTCGGTCGGATCTTCCTGGGTCTTGTCGCGCATGGCGACCAGATCCTTGTGACGGAAGTTGGCGTTGTCGTCGCTGTTGAACTTGCCGTCCAGCGCGTACAGGTTGCCATCGTCCAGGATCGCCAGCGGGTTGATCTCGACCAGCGCCAGGTCCTTGTCGTTGAAGATGCGGTACAGGTTGACCATGATGCTGGCCAGCTGGCCGGCCTGCTTGGCGGTCAGGCCCAGCTTGAAGCCGATGTCGCGGCCGTGGTAGCCCTGCACGCCCTCTACGAAGTCCACGTTGAGCGTATGGATCTTGTCCGGGGTTTCGGCGGCGACCTGCTCGATCTCCATGCCGCCCTCGGAAGAGGCGATGTAAGTAATGGTCTTGGTGCCACGGTCGACCAGGACCGACAGGTACAGCTCCTTGACGATCTCGCCGGCGGTGGTCACCAGCACCAGGCCGATCGGCAGCTCGACGCCGGCGGTCTGGTAGGTCGCCATCTTGGTGCCGAGCATCTTGGCCGCGGCCGCCTTCACATCATCGGTCGTCTTGCAGAACTTGACGCCACCCGCCTTGCCGCGGCCACCGGCGTGGATCTGGGCCTTGACCATCCAAGGGCCCTGCCCCAGCGACTTGGCCACTTCAACCGCTTCGTCCGGGGTCGCGGCGACCTTGCCGGCCGGGACCGGGATGCCGTATTCGGCAAGCAGTTGTTTTGCCTGGTATTCGTGGAAATTCATGCGTCACCGTATAGATAAGGTCAGTACGCATCGCGCGCGTCGGCGCGCCCTCCTCAAGACGGGGGCAGCCTGGGCGCCGATGGGCCGCACATTGTCGCCCATGGCGCTGTTGCGACGCAAAAGCGGCGGTTTTGGCGCCGGGCTCCTATACTCGGGTTCGTTCCATCCAGTGGAAGGATTCGTCCAACTTGAGTAACGGGCCCGCCAAGACGCCGACCCTGCCACTGGCCTCGGTTCCACGGCGCGAGCTGTACTCGCTGGCCCTGTACCGGGTCCTGGAGGCCGGCATCCTGGCCGGCATCCTGTTCAGTCCGCTTTCGGACATCCTGAGCAGCGGCGAAGTCCGCTCGCCCTGGCTGGCCACCTGCGCCACGGTGTTCTACCTGCTGTTCTCGGTGGCGATGCTGGTCTTCGGCCGCAACGAAAAACGCCTGCTACCGATCGTGATCATCGGCGTCTGCATCGACATCGCAGTGGCCTGCGTGGTGACCTCGGCCCTGCCCGAAGCCGCGCCGGGCGTGGCCATGCTCCTGCTGTTCAACGTGGCCGCCGCCTGCGCCCTGCTGCCGCTGCGCTGGGGCATCGGCGTGGCCGTGGCCGCGACGGCCGCGCACTTTGGTCAGTACCTGGTGGCCGCTTTCGCGCTGAACGCACCCCCGCGGCCTGTGGCCGAGGTCGTGATGTTCTGCATCAGCTACCTGGCCGTGGGCCTGCTGTCGGTCCAGGTCGGCCTGCGCGCGCGGCGCAGCCAGCAGTTGGCGGACGAACGGGGAGCCGAGGTCGCCAACCTGGTGGAGGTCAACGAACTGATCATCCGCCGCATGCGCACCGGCGTGCTGGTGGTCGATGGCGGCGGGCGCATCCGCCTGTCCAACGAAGCGGCGACGGCCCTGCTCGGCGCGGTCGCCGAGGTGCCCGAGGCCAGCGAGGGCAACCTGCTGCAGAACGTGTCCCCGGAGCTGGCCCGGCGCATGCAGCGCTGGCGCAACGGCTGGCAGCAGGACGAGACACCGCTGGCACTCTCGCCCGACCAGCCGGACATCCAGCCGCGCTTCGCCCGCCTGCTGGCCGGCAGCGACCTCTCGCTGGTGTTCCTGGACGACGCCACGGTGGTCTCGCGCCGGGCCGAATCGCTGACCCTGGCCGCGCTGGGACGCTTCTCGGCCAGCCTGGCCCACGAGATCCGCAATCCCCTGGCCGCCATCAACTACGCGGTGCAGTTGCTGGAAGAATCGCGCGAGTTCAACGCCAGCGATCGCCACCTGCTGGGCATCATCCATCAGCAGTGCCAGCGCACCAATGGCATCGTCGAGAGCGTGCTGGGCCTGGCCCGGCGCGAGCGCGCCATCCCCGAGCACACCGACCTCAACCTCTTCGCCCGCCAGTTCGTCGACGAGTACCAGCAGTCGATGTCGATCGAGACCGACAGCCTGGAAGCGGTTACCGGCAGGCATCAGGTCACCGCCCTGGTCGATCCGCGCCATCTGCACCAGGTCTGCACGGTGCTGGTCCACAACGCCTTCAATTACGGCCGCCTGCCAGGCGAGCCGGCGCGCGTGCGCCTGCGCGTGTTCCAGCTCGACAAGCGCGCCATGATCGACGTGCTCGATCGCGGGCCCGGCATCCCGCCCTCGGTTGCGGCGCAGCTGTTCCGGCCGTTCTTCACCACCTCCGAGCACGGCACCGGGCTGGGCCTGTATATCGCCCAGGAGCTGTGCCGGGCCAACCAGGCGACGCTGGACTATGTCTCGGTGCCCGGAGGCGGTAGCTGTTTCCGCATCGCCATGCCCGGGCCCAACGCCCTGCTGACGAACTGACGCGTGCGGGGTTGCGCCGATTCCGCGGCGCGCCCCTCGCTCGCCGGCCCGTTCAGCCGGTAGACTGGCGGCGAACCACGCGAGACCACGATGAGCGACCCCCGAAGCGCCCTGATCGTCGATGACGAACGCGATATCCGCGAACTGCTGACCCTCACCCTGGGCCGCATGGGCATCCGCATCGACACCGCCGCCAACCTGGGCGAGGCGCGCGCGCTGCTGGCCCGCAACGCCTACGACCTGTGCTTCACCGACATGCGCCTGCCCGACGGCAACGGCATCGAGCTGGTGGGCGAGATCTCGCGACAGTTCCCCAAGACGCCGGTGGCGATGATCACCGCGTTCGGCAATGTCGAACTGGCGGTGGAAGCGCTCAAGGCCGGGGCCTTCGATTTCGTCAGCAAGCCGGTGGACATCAACGTCCTGCGCGGTCTGGTCAAGCACGCGCTGGAACTCAACAATGTCGAACGCCCCTCGCCGGCGCCCGCGCCGGCCCAGCACGCCATGCGCCTGCTGGGCGAGTCGTCCGCGATGCGCGAGCTGCGCGACACCATCGCCAAGGTCGCCCGCAGCCAAGCGCCGGTCTACATCCTCGGCGAGTCGGGCGTGGGCAAGGAGCTGGTAGCCCGTACGATTCATGAGCAGGGCGCGCGCTCGTCCGGCCCCTTCGTGCCGGTCAACTGCGGCGCGATCCCCGCAGAGCTGATGGAAAGCGAGTTCTTCGGCCACAAGAAAGGCAGCTTCACCGGCGCGCACGCCGACAAGCAGGGTCTGTTTCAGGCGGCCAGCGGGGGCACCCTGTTCCTGGACGAGGTGGCCGAACTCCCGCTGCCCATGCAGGTCAAGCTGCTGCGTGCCATCCAGGAGAAGGCCGTGCGCCCGGTCGGCGCCTCGGGAGAGATCCAGGTCGACGTGCGCATCCTGTCGGCCACCCACAAGGACCTGGGCGAGCTGGCCCACGATGGTCGCTTCCGCCACGACCTGTACTACCGCATCAACGTCATCGAACTGCGCGTGCCGCCGCTGCGCGAACGCACCGGCGACCTGCCGCAGCTGACCGGCGCCATCCTCAACCGGCTGGCAGGCAGCCAGGGACGCCCGGCCCCGCGTCTGACCCCAGCCGCGGCGGATGCGCTGTCGCAGTACGCCTTCCCTGGCAACGTCCGTGAGCTGGAGAACATTCTCGAGCGCGCCATGGCCATGGCCGACGAGGACGCCATCGACGCCAGCGATCTGCGCCTGCCGCAGGGTGAGCGCCGATCTGCCGCGGCGCATCCTTCCGCGCAGTCCCCGCTGCCCCAGGACTACGACCCGTTCCGTTCCGCACCCACACCCCAGTTCGGCCAAGGCCTGCCGTCGCAATCCGGCGCCTCGTCCGCGCCAACGGCCAATGAAGCCGAAGGCCCGCTCCCCTCCTACATCGAGCAGATGGAGCGCGCCGCCATTCACAAGGCCCTGGAGGACAACCGCTGGAACAAGACCAAGGCTGCGGCCCAGCTCGGCATCACCTTCCGCGCATTGCGCTACAAGCTCAAGAAGCTCGGCATCGAGTGAGGTCGGACCTGCACACCTCCCCGGGCGATCTGAAAGTGAGACTTGATGTGCGACTTGAACTGAGACTTCGTCCAGCTTCTTCGCGCAAATCTTTCCCCAACGACCGGCGGCTGACGCGATGCGTCACTTTTTGACGCAACAAGGCAGAAGCGGATCGATAGGTCCCCGCGCGACTGCCCCAACCACGGGTGACTCGCCCGCGGCAGGGCCGCAAGGCAATGGCAACGTTGGCACGCTTCGTGCTGCGTACCATTCGCACGTGGGTACCCACGGCGCCCACGGTCCGCGACATACCAGGGACACGGGGAGACAGTGTCCCTCAACCAGTTCCACCACCCTTCGAAGGAATTGCTCATGAAGAAGAACATGCAGGGCTTCACCCTCATCGAACTGATGATCGTGGTCGCCATCATCGCCATCCTGGCCGCGATCGCGCTGCCGGCTTATCAGGACTACGTTGCTCGCTCGCAGGTGTCCGAGGCCGCCACCCTGGCCGCCGGGGCGAAGACCGCCGTGACAGAGCAGTACGCCAATGTCGGGTCCTTCAGCAACATCACCAACGCGACTGCTGGGCTGGCCCCCGCCGCCAGCATCAAGGGCAAGTACGTGACCCAGGTCGTCGTGAACGCTGGCAAGGTCACTGCCACCATGGGTGGCAGCGCCAGCGCTAAGGTCTCTGGCAAGAAGCTGGCGTATAGCCCGTACGACCAGGGTGGCTCGGTTTCCTGGTCCTGCGGCACCGGTGCCGGCACCGACGTTCCGTCGAAGTACCTGCCCAGCGCGTGCCGTTGATTTAAGCACCGCGACACAGCTGCATCGATCAAGAAGGGCCGCCCATGCGGCCCTTCTTTTTTAGAGAGCCGAACGCATGACCAGACAGGCGGGACTGAGCACGGGGCTGGGCATCCTGTTGTTGGCCTTGACGGCCGCCCTTTACTTCCCCGGCTTGTCTGGAGGTTTCATCTTCGATGACTTCCCGAACCTGGTGCTGGACACCAACTGGAAACTCCAGCACATCTCCTGGAGCGAGGTGCAAAGCCTGCTCCACTCCGGCATCAGCAGTCCGGCGGGACGCCCCCTGGCGCTTCTGAGCTTCGGCCTGAACTACCTGGCGACCGGACTCGATCCCTTTGCCCTCAAGCTCACCTCACTGGTCATGCATCTGGTCAATGGCCTGTTGGTGTGGGCCTTGGTCCGCCGCATGGTGACGCTCGCCGGAATCCGCAAGCCGGTCTCGGAGCATGCCGCCTGGGCCGTCACCGCCGTCTGGCTGCTGCACCCGATACAGGTCTCCACCGTCCTGTACGTCGTCCAACGCATGGAGATTGGCGCTGCCACCGGCGCACTCGCCGCCGTGCTTGCCTATGTGGTTGCGCGCCAACGTCAATGCCGCGGGGCAAGCGCGTGGCCGTGCTTCACTTTCGCGGTCATCTTCATGCTGCTGGGTGCCGGCTTCAAGGAAACGGCGCTGTTGACTCCGGGTTACTGCTTCCTGATCGAGGTGTTCCTTCTTCGCTTCCGTACTCGCGAGGGCGCAGCGTCCCGTGGCCTGATCCTGCTGTATGGCGTTCTCGGGGTCGCGGCGCTGGCGGCCTTTGCACGATGGATCGCGCTTCCAACACTCTCGTTGCCTTCCGATCTTTCCGCGCGGCGCTTCACGCCATGGGAGCGCCTGATGACCCAAGGCCCAGTCCTGGAAACCTATCTACAACAAATCGTGTTCCCGCGACTGGACAGCTTGACGTTCTATTACGACAACTTCCCGGTCTCCCGCGGTTGGTGGTCGCCGCCCGCGACCGCGGGAGGCGCCGCCCTGGTGATCGGCCTGCTCGCCGTCGCAGGGCTTGCACGGCGCAGGTGGCCTTTGACAGGGCTTGGGATCACATGGTTTTTCATGGGGCACGCGCTGACCAGCAACATCCTGCTGCTGGAACTCGCCTTCCAACATCGCAATTACCTGCCTCTCCTGGGAATTCCACTGGCGCTCGTGGAGCCTGTTCAATGGGGCCTGCGGCGCCTCAGCGCACTGGCGCGCGCTGCTGTTGTGCTCTGCTTGATCGCCTGGCTCGGCGGCCTATGTGCGCTCGAAGTCAGGACCTGGTCCAACCCCGCCCGCCTGGACTGGACCCTGGAGAATCGCAATCCGGGCTCGATGCGCGCGACCTATGCACTCGGTGCACGCCTTTTGCAAAGCGCCCAGGGCGACACCGCCAGTTCCCGCTGGTCAATGGCCAAGATCGAGTTCGAGAAGTCCGCGTCGCTACCAGACCCCTCACCACTGCCTCTGCAGGCACTCATCCTGATGGAAAGTCAGGCGAGGGAGCCGATTCCGGTCTCGCTCTGGAAGCGTCTTGGTGATGCGCTGGTCCAGCGACCCGCCGATCCGGAAGCCCTTAATTCCCTCCACGCGATCATCCAGTGTCGAATCGAGGGACGATGCGCGCTAGACGACGACCTGCTGATGAGGACGCTGGGACGCGTCCTGGATCGGAATCCCTCCAATCCCGCGGTGCTGACACTTTATGCCAATGCGGCCTGGAACATTTCCCGGGATCAGGTCCAGGCCATCGCGCTCCAGCGCAAGGCCGCTCGGCTGGACCCCGGTGTGGACTATCGCGTTGCCTTGGCGAAGTTCCTGCTTGCCTCCGGCCAATACGACGAGGGGATGGCTGTCCTGTCGGAACTCGAACTCAGGCCGGACGCTGTGTCGCCGGAGGACATGCACGCCTTGCACGAGCTTACTCGTGGCGCCTCGCAGAGCAGTGACAGGTAATGGGCAGGCAGCGTGGAATCACTCCGATCCAGCCGCTGATCGTGATTGCCATCTCGCTCTTCTAGCTGCCCTTGCGCCGCCTGCCTATACTGATTACATGATGCGTGCCCAGGTCGCTGAAGGTCTTTACCTGGCGACCAACCCGCGCGCAGCGGTGGCGGCCTACTATGCCAAGTACGGCGTCTACCCGGACGGCAACGCAGGCGCGGGCGTTCCCCTACCAAGCTCGATCAACGTCAGATCCTTCACCAAAGATGCCAATAGGAGAATCGCATTCGTGTATGGCAACACCGCCAATCTGAGGGTCGCGTGCCAGACGCTTCAGCTTGCGCTACAGCAAGAGCGCGACGGCCTGCATTGGGACTTGCAGCGGACTCCCGCTACGATTCCAGCCATCGGCATGCCGTTGATATCGTCCCGTGCGCTTCAACCTTAAGGCCACGACGCCGACGAGTGCCCAGGGACGTTGGCACCTGATCTACGCGGGTGCGCTTTTCCTGATTCTTGCGGCCACCTTTGCGGTCTATCGCCCCGGACTTGCTGGCGGATTCGTTTTCGACGACTTCGCCAATCTGCCTGCCTTGGGACGTTATGGCGGCGTCCATGATCTGCGTTCGCTCCTCTGGTATTTGACATCGGGCATCGCCGACCCGGCGGGACGCCCGATTGCACTGCTTTCATTCTTGGTGGACGCCCAGGACTGGCCGGCAGAAGCATTCCCATTCAAGCGCACAAATCTGTGCATCCACCTGCTCAACGGCATACTGCTATGGAGCGTACTGCGGGTCCTTGGACGGCGCATTTTGCCCGTACGCGAATCCGACTGGACGGCCCTGGGTGGGGTGGCGCTCTGGATATTGCACCCCCTCTGGGTCTCGACCGTCCTGTATGTCATCCAGCGGCAGGCCATGCTGGCGGCCACGTTCACGCTAGTCGGTATCCTGGCTTGGAACTCCGCGACAAAGGCCTTCGAACATGGCCGGACCAGGACAGGCTGGAGCCTGGCGATACTGGCCGTTCCGGTCTGCGGATCGCTTGCCGGCCTGAGCAAGGCCAATGGCTTCCTGCTTCCACTGCTGATCTGGATGCTGGACGCAACTGTCATGGGCAGGCAACGCGCGCCTGCGATCGCTCATGGCACCACGCCGGCACTGGCGCGTTGGATACTGCTTTACATTCCCGGCGTGGCGATCCTCGCAGGGATCGTGGCGATAGGAATCGCCGCCGCGCCCGAACTGCCTCTGAGCCGGGGCTGGACCCTGCTACAGCGGTTGATGACGGAACCCAGGGTCCTGTTCGATTACCTTCGTCTTCTTTTGATTCCACGCACCGATACTTCCGGCGTCTTCGCAGACGACGTTCGGCTGTCGACGGACATACTGCACCCATGGACAACCCTGCCAGCCATCGCGGGCCTGGCGCTGCTCGCAGTGGCCGCTTGGCGCTGTCGCCACCGATGGCCCATTCCTTGTGCCGCGACGCTCTTCTTTCTGGCTGGCCACGTGATGGAAAGCTCTTTCATCGGCCTGGAGCTGTATTTCGAGCATCGCAATTACCTTCCCGCGATGATTGCGTTCTGGCCCCTTGCGCACCTATGCGTGCGGGCGGGCCCGCTGCTGCGCTACCGCGTCGGTGGGCTCGTCATCGCATGCGGCCTGCTTGCCCTACTGTCCTTTCAACTCGCACGCGATTGGTCCAACCCCCTCGCGCTATCGGGTCGCTGGGCCGCGGTGAATCCCAGTTCTGCTCGAGCGCAAAGCTATGCAGCAGCCATGGAGATGGAGGCAGGGCATCCCGAGCTCGCCATCCAGCGCATAGAGCCATTGTCACGACGTGCGCCTGCCGAAGCCCAGTACGCGGTCGTTCTAGCCTCCGCTTACTGCCAGCTGGGATATGTTCCGGACCCGATCCTGCAGTCAACGATCAACGCACTGCGGATCAACGGCCTGCAAGCCGATGTGACCTATCAATGGCTGGCTCAGCTGCTCGCGCCAGGCTCATCCGAGGAATGCGCACGACTCCCGGCGCGGATCCTGCGCGATATTGCGACGGCTTCCTTGAGCCGCGCATTTCCTTCCGTCGAGTCGAGGTCTCGTGTCTATTACATCCAGGGGCTGCTGGCGCTACAGGAAGCGAGATGTCCGGCTGCGCTGGACGCGTTCAAAAGGCGCCTGGACATCCAGCGGCGTCCGGAAACCGCGCAAAGCGAGATCATCCTGCTGGCCACGCACTGCTCAGCGCGAGAAGGACTGCTGTTGCTCGACCATTACCAAGCGTCACCAGTGCCGATTGCCCGCGCATCGACACCGGCGTTAAGACTGCGGGACTGGATGATGACCCGGGACGGCTACTGGGAGGCTGAGTGGAAACGCTTGCGCAACGTGATGGAGGAAGACGTGAAGCATTGGCCTCCCGCAACGCCCAGAAACATAGCGCACTCGAATGATGAAGCCAGCGAAGCCGTTGTCCTCCCGTCTCCGGACAAGCAGCCTTCCCTGGAAAAAGCAGTTGCCGCATACGGCGAACGAGCCGACAACCCACAAGAGCACTCTACTCGAGCGGGAGGTCGTTTCTGATGCGATCCATGCTTCCGAGAGCGGCTTTCAAGGTCTCCCGCTTCAGCGTGGCAATGGTGATCATTGTGCTGGTCGGCCTCGTCTTTCGACTTGACTTCATGCTGACCTCGCACGTGGTCAACGACATCGCCGGTGATATCAACGACTACGTCAACTACGCGCTGAATCTTCGCCTGCACGGCGTGTACTCATCGATGCCGCCAGAGGCTGGATCGCCCGTTCCGGATGCGTTTCGCCCACCGGGATACCCGTTATTCCTGGCGCTCGCCATGTGGCTTGCCGGGCCTGAGGGCAACTGGATCCTCTGGGCCAAATCGCTCCAAGTGCTGGCAAGCGTATTGACCATCCCTCTCACCGTCATGCTGGGTAGGCGTTGGATGCCAGCGTACGCTGCGTTGGCCGCAGGCACACTGCTTGCGCTCTGGCCACATAGCATCGTCTTTTCGAGCACGCTGCTGAGCGAGACTCTTTTTGGCTTCTTCTGCACGCTGTCTCTATGGCTTCTCTGCCGCGCTTATGAGCAACCATCGCCAACCTCGGCCGTTGCCGCGGGAACGGCGTTCGGCCTGGGAAGCCTTGTCAATACATTGCTGCTGCCATTTCCCTTGTTGGCGATACCTCTCCTATGGTCACGACTAGGGCGTAATTTATCGCTGTTGTTCCTGGTGGTCACGCTCGCCCCGGTATCCATTTGGCAGCTCGCGCACCCCACCGCAGATAGCGCCCCCGCCCCGCGCGACCGTGCGCTCATCAATCTCGTGCAAGGCGCATGGCCGCAATATCACCTGGCTTGGAGAACGCGAAAGAACAACGAGATCTCGCGACAGATCCTCGCCGCGATCGACGAGCAAGCCGTGGCCATGCGCGCTCATCCTCTGTCGGAGATGCGCGTGATGCTCGACAGGCTTGGGCAGGAACCGGCGCGTTACGCCCGTTGGTACTTGTTCGACAAGCCGAGGGCGCTATGGGGCTGGGATATCCAGCTCGGCTGGAAGAGCGTGTACTTTCTTGAGACCCCAGTTTCTCCTTATGAACGACAGCCAGTCCCGCGATTGACGTTGAAGCTGGCATACCATCTCAATGGCTTGCTGGCCCTGCTGGCGATCGCCGGCGCAGTTCTGGCGCTATGGCGAGCGACAAGCGTGCAGGAGCCCTCTCATCCTGGAGTGATGACTGCGCTGTTTTTTACCTATGTCACGTTGATTCACACCCTCCTGCAGGCCGAACCTCGATACGGTATCGCCTACCGTCCAGAGGAGTTCCTTCTGGCCTGCAGCCTGCCTGCCATACTACTAAGGCAACGCAAGCGCGCCGCGAGCAGGGAACGCAGGTGACAGACGGAGCCGCAGTGCCTGGGCGACAGGACAAACAACACTGAACTTGCGGGACTTACGTGAAGCTCAGAGGACCTATTGCCCAAGGTACGATCCGCACCAGTGCCGTGCTAGCGCTGCGTCTCGCGGTTCAGGCCGGGACACTGCTGCTGGTGGCGCGTCTTCTGGGCCCCCAGGGATACGGTGCATTCGCGGGCATCTCAGCCCTGGCCGTGACAATGGGCAGCCTCTCCTCCTTCGGCATGCACTTGGTGATCCTGGGAAAGGTGGCCCAGGAACCACGCAGCTGCAACGACCTCATGTCTCGCGCCATCCCCGTGACGCTGACCTGCGGCACGCTGCTTCTGGGACTCTTCATCGTCCTCGGCACGGCCGCACTGCATGAAGCCAACGTTCCCTTGTCGGCCATTCTGGCTATAGGCGTTGCGGAGATCCTGCTACAGCCCTTGTCCAACCTTGCCGCCCATAAGTTGCTGGCGCAGGGACATACCGCGAAATCCCAGATGTTGACCGTCCTGCCCCTGTTGCTGAGACTCCTGGCGGCAGGCGCCGTGGCATTCCTTTCGCCGGCAGATCGACTTCGGCCGTACGCTTTTTCCTATCTCGGTGCTTCGACGGTAACGCTTCTCCTTGTCACGCTCGCGCCTTCCGAGCGCTGGCCCGTACCCAGGCAATGGCGCTGGCCGCGCAAGACAGAATGGAAGGAGGCCGCGGGCTACGCCGCCCTCACTACCACCGCCACAGGCCCCGCGGAGCTCGACAAGATCCTCGCCACCAAGATCCTGACGCTGTCCGACAGCGGACTATACTCGGCTGGTCAACGGGTGATCGGCGCTGCAACCCTGCCGGTCGTCGCGATGCTGCTTGCGGCCATGCCAAGGCTGTTCCGGGAAGCACAAGCACAGCAGAACACGACCATAACCCTCTATCGCCTCATCCTCGTGACGGCCGCAACCTACGGAGTATTGTTGTCTTGCGTCCTCTGGGCCGCCGCTCCCGGACTATCCTTGCTGTTCGGGCCCAGATATGCAGGAATGGAACACGTGCTCAGATGGCTCGCATTCGCCGTTCCAGGCTTGAGCATCCGAACGGCCGCAGCAAGCATGCTGATGACGTTCGGCAAGCCATGGATGCGAGTTCTCTTGGAGGCGACCGGTATTGCGGTGCTGGCGATCTCGGCTCTTGTGCTGGTTGAACGCCTGGGTCTCACAGGCATGCCCCTGGCACTGATCGTCTCGGAATGGGCCATGGCGACGCTGGGAAGCGCCCTGCTGATCGATTCTGTCCGAAAAAATAAGACGAACACCTTGCACGAAGGCATGCATAGCAAACGAAAGTGAATCCTTCTCGCCTTTTTAAAGGCAAGCAATGACCCCATCAACTCGCACCTTCATGGTCGCAAGCCATACTTCCCATGGGTTAGCGCCCACTAGGCTGACGGTTTCCTTGCGATAAGGATTGACTCTTCCGAAACGAGGGGAAAAACAGTACTCGCCACGTCACAAGCGATCTTGAACGCACCCAGCAGCCGAAGCGATATTTTCCCGCCCTCTCTCGCGTAGATCCTCATCGAATCGCGCCAGAGTCCACGACTCTGCACGCCGCGTCTTACCCTGCGCACCGATTCAAATCCCGCTTCGATCAGCCAGCGCTCCAGCACGCCTTGGGTCGGGATCGAAAGATGAAAGGGAGGATGGAAGCCTTTCCAAGCTGATCCAAACACGCGCAGCCCCGCGGCTTGAGGATTCGGGAGGCCCAGCCAAAGGATCCCGCCGGGCCGCAACAGGCGATAGGCTTTTCCGAGCACTTCCCGTGGATCATCAACGTGCTCGATTACGTGATTCATCGAGATCATGTGGAAGCCATCTTCCGTCAGCGCAACGGAATCAATGTCCCCGTGAATCACATCCAGACCACGCGACAGACAAGCCGCAACCGCGTCCGCGTCAGGCTCACACCCCATTGCGTTGAGACCCATCTCGGAGGCCCTTGCGAGAAAATCTCCATTGCCGCATCCGACATCGAGCAACTTGCAATGCTCGCCAAGCATGGATCTTGGAACGTGGCGCCCATAGACATTGAGCTGAAACGCGATCGGCGGCACGGCACTGATTAGTACACCCCCAATTCGGGAGGCAGGCAAACGTGCCATGCCAAATCTTGCATTGAGGTATCCATTGATCAAGCTTGAGACAATACCACCGTGTCTTTCCATCGCATCGCTGCTGGAATGCGTGTAGTAATTTTCGTAGGCACGAGGAAGGGAGGATGCATCCGGCCTGTTAACCAGATAGAGCGAATCACACTCCTCGCAACTTCTATACACCCAGACGTCCGCGAAAGCCAACTCATCGTCGCGCCGACGAAATGAACGCCCGCCGATAGATGAGCTGCCGCAGCACGGGCAGTATTTTACGTCCAGCAGAGCCCCATGCGTCCAAAGATCGGCCGACTCCCCTGCGACGCCTTGCTGCTTATCAAGCATCAATCCATCCCCCATTTGATATCGCTCCGACGGCACGGAAATCTCGCGCTCTTGCTTCTCGCCTTAGTGACACGAACGTGCAGCTTGACACTACGTGTCTTTGAAAATGTGGCGCAAAGCGCGCAATGGCACAAGCGAGCGATAGCGCCAGGAGCGAATACAAGCCCTTGCGAAGAGAGCCCCCAATCTCAGAAGCTGCATGCAAGCTCTGCTCGCCGCATTTGATGCCAACTTTTTCGCCAAGAGCCAATGGGATCGAGCAACAAGACGTTCATACAGCGCGGTGGCCTGACCGCTACTGGCTGAACCCAGATGGTTGACGTAAACCTCATCCAGGAGCACGACCGCTGCCCCTCTGCGGCGCATCTCCCAAGAGAGCAGGACATCTTCTCCGTACATGAAGAAGTCCTCGTCGAACAGCGGCATCGCATTATCGCTGCGCTTTACAAGCAGGCAGCATCCACTCAAGTAGGAGAAGCTGCCGAATGAGGGACTACGCTTCACCAGCCCAAGCCAGGGTTGGTAATACATCCATCCTTGAATCTGCCCATCCTGCCTTACCTTCGGGGCGAACAGGGCAACACTCGGGCTTGCCTGCAATTGCGCGGAAAGGGCCTCATGTAGTCCCGGAACGATCTCGGCGTCATTGTTGACCAATAGGACGGGACCGCCATAACCACGCCGGCCGAGCTCCGCCAAGGACGCGTTCACCCCTTGACCAAAGCCAAGGTTTTTGGACTGTGTGGCCATCCAAACGCGATCATCGCCGGCGTAGTGCGCCTCAAGAGAAAGCAAGCTAACGCCATCATCGCCAGAGTTGTCCCAGACCAGCACCGGGTACCAGCCGTCGGCCAGCAGGCTATCCACACACTTGCGCGTGAGTTCGGGCTTCCGGAAGTGGAGCGTGACCGCGGCCGTCATTGTTTTTTGCGGATCACATCGCGATAGATGGCCGCGTAGGCATCGACCATGGTTTCCAATCCGAAACGGCTCAAGGCCACCTTTCGCGCTGCTGAAGAGATCGAGCTAGCGAGCTGCGCGCAGTCTGCCAACCTGCGTGCGGCCGATACAAATTCGGTCACATCATCACGTGCGCACAGTATTCCGGTCCGACCATCGCTGATCAATTCCGTCAACGATGTCCCACGCGCGGCAATCACAGGCAATCCACAGCTCATCGCTTCGATGGCAACCAGCCCAAAGCCCTCGCTCCGCGACGGAAGCAAGATGGCATCCGCGTCCGTCATCGCGGCTTTGACCTGCTCGCTGGATAACCTTCCTATATCAATCGTGTTCGACGGCATGACCGCACGGCTTTTCCGCGCGGAGGGACCTCCGGTGTAACTCAACAAAAAGCGGTCCCCCAGCTCACGCATGATGGGAGCGAGCAAGTCCACTCCTTTCATTTTTCTCCATGCGCCCACGTAAAGCAGGCGAAAGGGCTGGTGTTGCCCAACGCCGCGCCGGCCGTCCACAGCGGGCGAGACATCGACACCATTGTGGACAACCTTCATGTTGGCATCGTGCAGCGTCTGACGCGCCATCTGGGCTGCGAACCCACTCACGGCAACGATCTGATCTGCCCTCCGCATTACCCGGGATTCCATAGGAGCGATCCATCGCCGGTGATACATCCCCTGCAGAAAACTCTTGTACCCGCGCAGGCTCGGATCGTGAATGGCGTGATGAACTGTCGCTACGACCGGCAGGCCTTCGGGAAGGAAGCGAAAATGCAGCCAGGTGTTGACATGGACAACGCTCGCCCAAGCCGGCGGTTCCGGAATGCTTACGGTATGCGGGAGATATTCGGCACGAGGTGGCAGCCATGTGATTTGTGCGCGAACGCCCCTTGCATTCAGGCCGTCGCATAGCCGCCTGGTAAATACATCAGTCCCCGTTCCAGTTCGTATGGCCGGAAACCAAACGCCGAGCTCGCGGTCCACCGTCTCGCTCATTGAGGCCTGGACAGCCACTGTGAAACCTGCGTGCCGAAATGCTCCCAAGCAAATCTGCGTCCGAACTCGATACAGCCAGAGGACCATCCTTCGCGATCGGCCAGTACCCGGCACACCGCATCAGCCATGGCCACATAGTCCCCGGAAGCGACCAACTTGCCGGAAAGGCCGTCAGAGACCGCATCCACCACTCCCCCGCTCGCGAATGCGACCGTAGGCAGTCCGTGGACAGCGGCCTCCACCGCGACCATGCCAAAGCCTTCTGGATCACCGGGAATATCACGGACGGGGAACACGTGCACCTGAGCCGCGCAGTAAATCTCCTCCAGCTCCGGATAATCAAGATTCCCCAAGAAGCGAATATGCTCCTCTACCCCGGCATCGCGCGCCGCTTTCAGGATGCTGGCCGGCGTTTGCGCTTCCGCGTGCAACGCCTGGATCGGAGCATCGCCGACGACCAACAACATGACGTCAGGGCGCACGGAAGCGATGCGTGGCAAAGCCTCCGTAACGAATTCCCGCACGCCCTTGCGCGTCGTGAGACGGCCTACGGAAATCAGCAGCGCCCGACCGTCGAGACCCAGCCTTTCTCGCACTCCGTCGGCGCACCCAGGAGCGACTTCCGCCGCCTTGGGCACTTCGACGCCTGGATACACGATCCCGATCCGGTCTTCGGGGACACCGATATCGCGGCATCGCTTCGCGGTGGCGCGACTGTTGGCGATCACGCTATGCGCGCGGCGAATAGCGGGCAGCCATACGATGCGATAGACCGGGTGCGAGAGCGCGACGTCCAGTCCGTGGACGTATACCGCTGCTACCGCCTTGGCCACTTTCGCTGCGCTTCGCGCGATGGGGGCGGTCAGGCCGCTGCCCGCCAGCACAATATCCGGCTGCCATGTGCGCGCCTCGGAACGAGCCAGCAAGCGCGCACGGTGCAGGAAGCTCCACAACGGCCGCAGTGGCGCCTCGCGCACCTCTACCCCAGTCGGCGCGAGAGCCGCGCTACCGGCGGGACCTATGATCCGCACTTCGGCGCGCTTCGCGAGTTCCTTGGCCATATGCCAGTTCAGCCGCTCCATCCCCCCCACCAGGGGGGGCAGGTTCCTGGTGACGATCAGAATGCGAGGGCGCCGATCCTCAACCATCGCGCCGGTAAGAAAGGTTGGTGATCTGTTCGGAGATCAAGCCGATTAGAAACACGATAACTGCTGCGCTGAACAGCAGCGCACTCATATTGGTAAACCTATGCATCGTGGCGAAGGTCCAGCCGTACCAGGCCAGCCCACCGAACAAGAAAGCCAATGCGACCGGCGCGAACAGTTTCAGCGGCGAATAGAGGGTGGCGATCTTGAAGATGATTAGCAGAAATCTGATCCCGTCGCGCACCGGTTTGATATGACTCTTGCCGATGCGCTTGTGGACCGGGATGGGCTCGTAGGCCACCGCGTAGGCGCTCCGAAAAAACGCCATGGTGCTGGTGGTGGGATATGAGAATCCGTTGGGAAGCAAGTGCAGGAACTCGCGGAACTTGTCTGCTTTGACAACTCTGAAACCCGACGTCAGATCCATGACTCTGGCGCCGGTCATACGACTGGCGAGCCAGTTGTAGAACGTATTCGCCATTCCGCGGTGCACGCCGGCCTGTCCAGCCCAATCCCGCGCGCCGACCACCATGTCATAGCCGTTTTCGAGCCGTGCGAGCAGACGTGTGATGTGGACCGGGTCGTGCTGGCCGTCCGCGTCCATGAAAACAAGCACATCCCCCCGCGCTGCCCGGGTGCCTCGTTTGATGGCGGCTCCGTTGCCCATCGAATAGGGCGCGCTGACGACTTTTGCACCCGCCTCCAGGGCGAGCTTGGCGGTCTCGTCGGTCGAACCGTCGTCGGATACGATGATTTCCGAGTCCGGCAGCAATGACCGGAGCGCGGCAAGTGTCTTGGGCAAGCCTCCCGCTTCATTCTTGGCGGGAAGGATGACGCTGATCTTCATTCGGGCCCCCTGTCGTCCGCTCAGAGCTTAAAGCATCTACCCACTAAAGCGCCCCTCCCCGGGGCGCTCCGGCCTTCGCTGGGGTAAAGTGGAGAAGCTGGCCCGGTTCTTGCAGCTCCACTCATCAATTCACGCAGAATCCTTGTATGAACGCGATTGCGCCCTCCGCCCTGAACGCAAATCTTGTCGGCATCACCGGCATTGCCCGCCGTCTGGTCATGGATGGTGCAATGGAGGAGGGGGCAGCACGGACAGCCATGGCCGAGGCCAGCCAGGCCAAGGTTCCGCTTGCGCAGTGGATCCAGGACAAGAAGCTGGTGAGCCCCGCGCAATTGGCGGCAGCCAACGCCATCGAGTTCGGCATTCCGTTGATGGACGTCTCTGCGTTCGATCCCGCGCAAAATGCCTTGAAGCTGGTCAGCGAGGAGCTGCTGCAAAAGCACCAGGTGCTGCCGATGTTCAAGCGCGGCAACAAGCTGTATGTGGGGGTCTCCGATCCGACGCGCATGCAGGGCTTGGACGAAATCAAGTTCCATACCAACTTGGTGGTCGAGCCCATCCTGGTCGCCGATGACCAGTTGCGTCGCACGCTGGAAACATGGCGAAACGCATCCGACGCTCTGGCTGGCATGGGTGGCGAAGATGAGGACTTCGGCAATCTAGACACCGCAGCGGGCGACGAGGAGAGCGGCGACACCGGCATCGACGCCAAGGGCGAGGACACGCCCGTCGTCAAGTTCGTCAACAAGATGCTGGTCGACGCGATTCGCCGGGGCGCGTCGGACATCCACTTCGAGCCCTACGAAACCGACTACCGCGTGCGCCTGCGCATCGATGGCATCCTCAAGACCGTCGCGCGGGCCCCGCAGAAGCTCAACCAGCGCATCGCTGCGCGTTTGAAGGTCATGTCGCAGCTGGACATCGCCGAGAAGCGCGTTCCGCAGGACGGACGCATCAAGCTCAACCTGTCCAAGACTCGCCAGATCGACTTCCGCGTCAGCACCCTTCCGACGCTGTTCGGCGAGAAGATCGTGCTGCGTATCCTGGATGGCAGCGCCGCCAAGCTGGGCATCGACAAGCTGGGCTACGAGGAGGACCAGCAGAAGCTGTTCCTGGATGCCATCCACAAGCCCTACGGCATGGTGCTGGTGACCGGCCCGACCGGCTCCGGCAAAACCGTGTCGCTGTATACGGCGCTGGGAATCCTCAACGACGACACCCGCAACATCTCCACGGCCGAGGACCCGGTCGAAATTCGCCTTCCCGGCGTCAACCAGGTCCAGCAGAACAACAAGCGCGGCATGACCTTCGCCGCCGCGCTGCGCTCGTTCCTGCGCCAGGATCCGGACATCATCATGGTCGGCGAAATCCGCGATCTGGAGACGGCCGAGATCGCCGTCAAGGCTGCGCAGACGGGCCACATGGTGCTCTCGACCCTGCACACCAACGATGCACCGCAGACCATCGCGCGACTGATGAACATGGGCATCGCGCCCTACAACATCACCAGTTCGGTCACCCTGGTCATCGCCCAGCGCCTGGCCCGCCGCCTGTGCACGCGTTGCAAGCGCCCCGCCACCATTCCGGCCAAGGCGCTGCTGGCCGAGGGATTCAGCCAGGCGGAACTGGACGAAGGCCTCAGCGTGTTCGAGGCCGTGGGCTGCGATGAGTGCACCGAGGGTTACAAGGGCCGCGTGGGCATCTACCAGGTCATGCCGATGACCGATGAGATCGCCACGATCATCCTGGAGGGTGGCGGCGCGATCCAGATCGCGGAGGCCGCACAGCGCTCCGGCATCCGCGACCTACGCCAGTCGGCCCTGTGGAAGGTCAGGCAGGGGCTGACCAGCCTGGCCGAGATCAACCGGGTGACCAAGGACTAGGCGAAGTCCGTCCAGAAGTACGGAGACACTGGCCAAATGCCCAGTGGAATCGCGCACTTGCACGTTGTTTTGCCAGCAGAACCCGCTACCATGCGGGTCGAGCTACCCGGCATGGGGATGCCGGCAACTGGGGAACGCACATGGCCGTAAGCCGTTCAGCCGCCAAGAAGTCCGTACCGGTCGCGCGCGACACCAAGCAGTTAGTCACCTTCGTTTGGCAAGGGACCGACAAGCGCGGCGTCAAGATGAAGGGCGAGCAGGAGGCGCGCAACGCCAACCTGCTGCGTGCCGAGTTGCGCGGCAAGGGCATCACCCCGTCGGTCCTCAAGCCCAAGCCGAAGCCTCTGTTCGGCGCTGCCGGCAAGCCCATCAAGCCGGGCGATATCGCCTTCTTCAGCCGTCAGATGGCAACCATGATGAAATCGGGCGTCCCGATCATCACCTCGCTGGAGATCATCAGCGGCGGCCATAAAAATCCTCGCATGAAGAAGATGCTCGAGGGCATCCGCACGGACATCGAGGGAGGCTCATCGATGACGGAAGCGATCAGCAAGTACCCCGTTCAGTTCGACGAGTTGTACCGCAACCTGGTCCGCGCCGGCGAGGGCGCTGGTGTGCTCGAGACTGTGCTCGACACGGTCGCCACCTACAAGGAGAACCTCGAATCCTTGAAGGGAAAGATCAAGAAGGCGCTCTTCTATCCCGCTATGACCATCGCGGTCGCCTTGATCGTCAGCGCGATCCTGCTGATTTTCGTCGTCCCCCAGTTCCAAGCGGTGTTCGAGAGCTTCGGTGCCGATCTGCCAGCCTTCACGAAGATGATTGTGGCCGCCTCCGACGTGGCCATCTCTTATTGGTGGCTCGCCGTCCTGGTGATCGGCGGAGGGATCTTTGCCTTCATCTTCTTCATGAAGCGATCCTTGAAGTTCCAGCATTTTGTCGATCGTTCTTTGCTCAAGGTGCCCGTGATGGGCAAGATCCTGCATAACAGCGCGATCGCCCGTTTTTCCCGTACCTTGGCGGTGACGTTCAAGGCCGGCGTTCCGCTGGTTGAGGCCCTGGATACCGTCGCAGGCGCAACCGGCAACACGCTCTACGAGCAGGCGGTGCACCGGATCCGCGATGACGTTGCCGTGGGTTATCCGGTAAACATGGCGATGAAGCAGACCAACCTGTTTCCGCACATGGTGATCCAGATGACGGCCATCGGCGAGGAGGCGGGTGCGCTCGATACGATGCTATTCAAGGTTGCTGAATACTTCGAACAAGAGGTCAACAATGCGGTCGATGCGCTGAGCAGCCTGATCGAGCCGATGATCATGGTGATTCTGGGCGTCCTGGTCGGCGGCATGGTCATCGGCATGTACTTGCCGATCTTCAAGTTGGGCGCGGCGATCTAAAGCATGGCGTTTCTTGATCAACACCCCGAGCTGGGGTATCCGGTGGTGGGCGCGCTGGGCCTGATGGTCGGCAGCTTCCTCAATGTGGTGATCCTGCGGCTGCCGCGGCGCCTGGAGTGGCAGTGGCGGCGCGATGCCACCGAGATCCTGGAGCAGCCGGATCTGTACGACCCGCCGCCGCCCGGGATCGTGGTCGAGCCTTCGCATTGCCCGCACTGCAAGCACAAGCTGGCCTGGTTCGAGAACATTCCGCTGTTCAGCTGGCTGGCGCTGCGCGGCAAGTGCCGGTACTGCCATACGCCGATTTCGGTGCAGTATCCGGCGGTCGAGCTGCTGGTCGGGCTGCTGGCGGTGCTCTGCGTATGGCGCTTCGGCTTCGGCTGGCAGGGCTTTGGCGCGGCGGTGTTGAGTTGTTTCCTGGTGGCGCTGTCGGGGATCGATCTGCGCACGCGGCTGTTGCCCGATACCTTGACGCTGCCACTGATGTGGCTGGGTCTGGTCGCCAGCCTGGAGCATCTCTATCTGCCGCCCAAACCCGCGCTGCTGGGGGCGATGGCGGGCTATGTGTCGCTCTGGTCGGTGTGGTGGCTGTTCAAGCAGCTCACCGGCAAGGAAGGCATGGGCCACGGCGACTTCAAGCTGTTGGCCGCGATCGGCGCCTGGGTCGGATTGCGCGGGATCCTGCCGGTGATCCTGTTCTCCTCGCTGATCGGCGCGGTGGTGGGTGCGGCGTGGCTGGCCACGAAGGGGCGCGACCGCTCGACGCAGATCCCGTTCGGGCCTTATCTGGCCGTGGCCGGATGGGTGGTGTTCTTCTGGGGCGACCAGATCATCGACGGATATCTGCGGCTGTCGGGGCTGCGGTGACGCGGGGCCGATTCGACCCTTGATGATGAAACGCCGGCTCGAAGCCGGCGTTTTTCGTTAGGTGCGCTCAAGTGAGTATGGAGCCCAGGTAAAGCCGCTTGATCCCCGCCTGCGCGGAGATGACGAGCTCACTTTCTGCGCCCCCGGTCGCATACCGCGCAAAGGCCATCCTCAACGGCAACACAAGGTGCCGCTTCAGCGCAGATCCGCCGACCCTCAACGCCGCAAGCCCGCGCCCTACCCCTTCCACTTTCCCAGTGCCGCCAGCCCGTTCTCCTTAGCGCGCTCCAGCACGATGGCCTGGGCCTTGGCGAAGTTGCCGACCGGATCCTTGGCCCAGTGGGCCAGCGCGGCCTGCTGCATGGCGCGGCCATAGGAGAAACTCAAAGGCCACGGCAGGTTGCCTAGGCGGTTCATTGCGTCCAGGTGCGCCGTGGCGTCCGCGTCGGACTGGCCGCCGGAGAGGAAGACGATGCCCGGCAGGATCGCCGGCACGGTGCTCTTGAGGCACATCACGGTCGACTCGGCGACTTCCTCGATGTCGGCCCGCTCCTCGCAGTCCTGGCCCGGCACGACCATCGAGGCCTTGAGCAGCGTGCCCTCCAGCAGCACGCCCTGATCGTGCAGCGCGCCGAACAGCGAGCGCAGCATCGCCTCGGTGACCTCGTAGCAGACCTGGATGTCGTGGTCGCCGTCCATCAGCACTTCCGGCTCGACGATGGCGACCAGGCCCTGCTCCTGGCACAGCGCCGCGTAGCGGGCCAGGGCGTGGGCGTTGACCTCGATGCAGGTGCCGGAGGGGATGTCCTCGCCGATGGTGATCACCGCGCGCCACTTGGCGAAGCGCGCGCCCAGGGCGTAGTAGGCCTTGAGCCGGTCGCGCAGGCCGTCCAGGCCCTCGGTCACCAGTTCGCCCGGGCAGCCGGCCAGGGGTGAGGTGCCCTTGTCGACCTTGATGCCGGGGATGAGGCCGTGGCTGGCCATGTACTTGGGAAACGGCGTGCCGTCCTCGGTGCTCTGGCGCAGGGTCTCCTCGAACAGGATCGCGCCGGAGATGTGGTCGCTCAGCCGTGGCGTGGTCAGCAGCAGCTCGCGGTAGCGGCGGCGATGCGCCTCGGTGTTCTCGATGCCGACCGCGGCGAAGCGCTTGCCGATGGTGGCCGTGGATTCGTCGATGGCGATGATGCCCTTGCCGGGGGCGACCAGCGCCTGCGCGGTTTCGGCGAGCGATTCGATGCTCATTGGAGCTCCTGGAGAACGCACTGCGAGGGGGCCGCAGTATAGCGGCGCCCCCTCACAGCCCAGGCGCGCTTTAAAGCTCGCCCAGCCCGCTGGCGCGCCCGTCTTCGCCCACTTCCAGCAGGCGCAGGGTGTTGGTGGCGCCGTGGGTCTCCATGTGCTCGCCGCTGGTGAACACCACGCGGTCGCCCGGGCCCAGCGCACCGGCCTTGACCAGCATCTGGATGCTGGCGCGCGCGGCCTCGCGCGGGACCATGCCGCGGCTGTCGAAGGCAATGGGATGGACGCCGCGCATCAGGGCCATGCGCCGGCGCGCGCCGCCATGGCGCGAGAACGCATAGACCGGCACGGTGGAGCGGAAGCGCGACAGGAAGCCCGCCGTGCCGCCGGATTCGCTCAAGGCCACCACGCCGCCCAGCTTGATGTGCTCGGACAGGAACATCGTGGCCATCGCGATGGCATGGTCGGCGCGCTGCAGGTTGCGCTGGGCCGCCTCGAAGTCGGTATCCATCGAGAACGAGCGCTCGGCACCGACGCAGATGCGCGCCATCGCCTCGACCGCGCGCACCGGATAGGTGCCGGCGGCGGTCTCGGCCGAGAGCATCACCGCATCGGTGCCGTCGATGACCGCGTTGGCCACGTCCATGACCTCGGCGCGGGTGGGTAGCGGGCTCTCGACCATCGACTGCAGCATCTGGGTCGCGGTAATGACGACCTTGTTCTGCTCGATCGACTCGCGAATGATCTGCTTCTGCAGGCCAGGCAGTTCGGCATCGCCGATTTCCACGCCCAGGTCGCCGCGCGCGACCATCACCACGTCGCTGGCGCCGACGATCTCCTTCAGGTTCTCGATGGCCTCGGTGCGCTCGATCTTGGACACCAGGAAGGCGTCGCTGCCGTGCTTGCGCGCCAGGCTGCGCGCCTCCTCCATGTCCGCCGCGTTGCGGCAGAAGGAGACGGCGATGAAGTCCACGCCGATGTCGGCGACGATGGCGATCAGCTCGCGGTCGCGGTCGCTCAGCGCGCCCAGCGACAGCCCGCCGCCCTGCTTGTTCAGGCCCTTGCGGTCGGACAGCACGCCGTCGTTGAGCACCTGGGTGACGATGCGCTCGCCTTCCACGGCGGTGACGCGCAGCTGCATCATGCCGTCGTCCAGCAGCAGCACATCGCCCGGCGCCACGTCGCCCGGCAGGTCGAGGTAGCTCACGCCGACCTGGGTCTCATCGCCGGCCGGCACGCCTTCGCGCGCGATCAGGTCGAAGCGCGCGCCGGTCTTCAACTGCACCTTGCCCTGGGCGAAGCGCTCGATGCGGATCTTGGGACCAGGCAGGTCGGCCAGGATGCCCACTTCCAGGCCGAGCTTGTTGGCGGCGCTGCGCACGGCCTCGGCGCGATCGCGCTGGGCCGACGGGTCGCCATGGGAAAAGTTGAGCCGCACCACGTTCACGCCGGCGCGCAGCAGGTCCTCCAGCACGCCGGGCGGGTCGGTGGCGGGGCCGAGAGTGGCCAGGATCTTGGTGCGGCGGGCGTTGGATTGGGTCATGGCGAGGGTCTCCGTCTTGCCGTAAACGCTACCACAGGACTGGTGGTGGTCCGCTTCTGCACTGCAGCATCGAAGGAGGCGGCAGCGCTCCGCAGCGGCCGTCTCGAGGCAACTCTTTGATGCAAAAGGGTCTTGGCGCCGGGGACCTCATCAAGCGAATGATTGAAATGGCTTTGTAATGGTATTCAACTGCGCGGCAGCGCCACACCGAGCGCACCAGCCAGCGCGGATGGCGTCTCGACCACCTGCCCGGCGCCTGCGGCAAGCAGTTCGTCGCGATCGCCGAAGCCCCACAGCACGCCGATGCTGCGCATCGCGTGCGCCGCGGCGCCCTCGATGTCCATGCGGCGGTCGCCGATCATCACGCAGTCGGATGCCGGGACCTGCAGCCGCGTCAGCGCTTCGGTGATCAGGTCGCGCTTGAAGCGGCGGGCCCCGTCGTCGCTGGCGCCGACGATTTCCTCGAACGCCGCGCCGAACGGCAGTGCGCCCAGGATGCGCCGCGCCGCGCGCTCGTTCTTCGAGGTCACCACCGCCAGCCGATGGCCGGCCTGCGCCAGCGCCTCGATCAGCTCAGGAATACCGGGGTATACCGTCAGCTCGGTCCAGCCCAGCGTGTCGTAACGCTGCCGATAGAGCGCCAGCGCGCGTGCCACCAAATCCTCGTCGCCGAACGCGGCCTGGAAGCTGTCGCGCATCGGCGGGCCGATCCACGCGCGCAGCGCCTCGCGCGAGGGCGTCGGCCGCTGCAGGGAGGCGAACACATGCGCGATACCGTTGACGATGCCGGGCTCGGAATCGATCAGCGTGCCATCCAGGTCGAAGAACAGGGTGGGAAGCGGAGTCATGCGGATACCTCGAATAAGAAGCGAAAAGGCCCGGCTTTTCAGGGCCGGGCCTCTGAAGTGACAGCGGCGCGCTGATCAGCTGCCGCGCGCTTCCAGCGCCGCGACCGCCGGCAGGGTCTTGCCTTCCAGGAACTCCAGGAAGGCGCCGCCGCCGGTGGAGATGTAGGACACGTCCTTGGCGATGCCGTACTTGTCCACGGCCGCCAGCGTGTCGCCGCCGCCGGCGATGGAGAACGCCGGCGAGGCGGCGATCGCGCGCGCCAGGGTCTCGGTGCCCTTGCCGAAGGCGTCGAACTCGAACACGCCGACCGGGCCGTTCCACACCACCGTGCCGGCCTTGGCGATCAGTGCGGCGTAGGCCTGTGCGGTATCCGGGCCGATGTCCAGGATCAGGTCATCGGCTTCGACCGCATCTACGCGCTTCACCGTCGCGGGGGCGTCGGGCAGGAACTGCTTGGCCACCACCACATCGGTGGGCAGCGGGATCTCGGCGCCGCGCGCTTTGGCGTCGGCGACGATCTGCTGGGCGGTGCCGATCAGGTCCGGCTCGCACAGCGACTTGCCGACGCTGTAGCCGGCCGCGGCGATGAAGGTGTTGGCGATGCCGCCGCCGACGATCAGCTGGTCGACCTTGCCGACCAGGTTGGAAAGCAGCTCGAGCTTGGTCGAGACCTTGCTGCCGGCGACGATGGCCAGCAGCGGCTTGGCCGGGTTGTCCAGCGCCTTGCCCAGCGCGTCCAGCTCGGCCATCAGCAGCGGGCCGCCGGCGGCGATGGGCGCGTACTTGATGACGCCATGGGTGGAGGCCTGGGCGCGGTGCGCGGTGCCGAAGGCATCCATGACGAACACGTCGCACAGCGCGGCGTACTTCTTCGCCAGCGTCTCGTCGTCCTTGGCCTCGCCCACGTTCATGCGGCAGTTCTCAAGCAGCACGATCTGGCCGGGCCTGACGTCCACGCCGTCGACCCAGTCGCGCACCAGCTCGACCTTGGTGCCCAGCAGGGCGGTCAGGCGCTCGGCCACCGGCGCCAGCGAATCCTCCTCGCTCCAGGTGCCCTCCTTCGGCCGGCCCAGGTGCGAGGTGACCATCACCGCGGCGCCCTGCTCCAGCGCGGCCTTGAGGGTCGGCACCGAGGCGGTGATGCGCTGTTCGGAGGTGATCTGGCCGTTTTCGATCGGCACGTTGAGATCCTGACGGATCAGCACGCGCTTGCCGGACAGGTCGAGGTCGCTCATGCGGACGATGGTCATGCTTGGGTCCTGTGCAGGGGAAAGATCAGACACCCATTGTCCGCGCTGCGTGGGGGTGCGGCAAACCTTCAGCGTCGAGGTTGGTTGGCGAAACCCTTTCGCCGACCTCGCTCACGTCACTCCCGGGTTGACTCACCGCACTGCGGAGACGATCCCAACGAAAAACCCCGCGCTTTCGGCGCGGGGCCTGAGCGCAAGCGGCCGCAGGGCCCACCTCACTCCATGTCGAACGAAGTCACCACGCCACCCTGGATCTGGATGGTGAGCCGCGAGGCGCCATCGGCGCCGGCCGACGTATCGGCGTCGGTGCCCGCGCGTGCGGACAGACGATCGGCGGCGTTGGCGCTGCGCTGAGCGCGATAGCTGTTGGAGGCCACTTCGCCGCCGACATTCTTGCCCGTGAGGTCGGAGACATCGCCCAGCACGCCGCGCAGCGAACCCACCATCTTGCCGAAGCCCGAGCCGGCCGAAGCCGCGGGCTTCTTGGCCGCGCCCTTGATGTAGACGTAGGTCTCGGAGGCGCCGCCGGACGAGCTCAGCTTGGCCTTCTTGGAAGTCGGCTCGCCGAAGCTTTCCAGCACCTGGGCCTTGGTCGTCTTGCCGGCCACCAGGTGGCCCTGCACGTAATCGATGTCGAAGATGTCGGCCGTCTGCGCCCATGCACCCGGCGCCATCAGCACGGCGGCCACTGCAATCAGGCCGCTTCCAAACCATTGCTTGATCTTCATGAAACACTTACCCCTTGAGTGAAATTCGCTTCCCTGCCCACGGCACGGGCCATTGGACGATCCGCGGGTGATTGATAGCACGACACCCGGCCCGAAAAAAGAGACCCGCACCCCTGCTCGCGCTCCCCCCGGGCTCCATCGTCCCCTCCGCCGAGCGGACCTACCCGTTTCCCGTGACCGCATCAAGACAAAGGGCGCCCGAAAGGCGCCCTTGTCCTGAATCGCGTGGCTTACTTGCCCGCGACGACCTTGACCATCTCCAGGCACTTGTTGGAGTAGCCCCATTCGTTGTCGTACCAGGACACCAGCTTGACGAAGGTGGAGTCCAGGGCGATGCCGGCCTCGGCATCGAAGACCGAGGTCCGGGTCTCGCCGCGGAAGTCGGTGGCCACGACCTTGTCCTCGGTGTAGCCCAGCACGCCCTTCAGCGCGCCCTCGCTCTGGGCCTTCATCTCGGCGCAGATCTCGGCATAGGTGGCCGGCTTTTCCAGCTCGCAGGTCAGGTCCACCACCGACACGTCGGAGGTCGGCACGCGGAAGCTCATGCCGGTCAGCTTCTTGTTGAGCTCGGGGATCACCACGCCCACGGCCTTGGCCGCACCGGTGGACGAGGGAATGATGTTCTCCAGGATGCCGCGGCCGCCGCGCCAATCCTTGTTGGACGGGCCGTCGACGGTCTTCTGCGTGGCGGTGGCGGCGTGCACGGTGGTCATCAGGCCGCGCTTGATGCCCCACTTGTCGTTGATCACCTTGGCCAGCGGCGCCAGGCAGTTGGTGGTGCACGAGGCGTTGGAGATGATCGCCTGGCCGGCGTAGGTCTTGTCGTTGACGCCGAAGACGAACATCGGCGTGTCGTCCTTGGACGGCGCGGACAGGATGACCTTCTTGGCGCCGGCGTCCAGGTGCTTCTGCGCGCCTTCCTTGGTCAGGAAGATGCCGGTGGATTCGATGACCACCTCGGCGCCCACCTCGTCCCACTTCAGCGCGGCCGGGTCGCGCTCGGCGGTCAGGCGGATCTTCTTGCCGTTGACGATCAGCGTGGTGCCCTCGACCGAGATGGTGCCCTCAAAGCGCCCGTGCACCGAGTCGTACTGCAGCATGTAGGCCAGGTAGTCGGGTTCGAGCAGGTCGTTGATGGCGACGATCTCGATCTCGCCCTCGAAATTCTGCACGGCCGAACGCAGCACATTGCGGCCGATGCGGCCGAAGCCGTTGATGCCTACCTTGATGCTCATTGCTGGAGGACTCCTGTAAGCGGCACGCGGGTGCGCGACGCGGCGGTGAAGGGGTCCGCATTCTAGCAGCGCGCCCCGTTGCCGCCGGGTCGTGACCCGCGCCGGGCTGAACCCGGCGGCGATCCCAGGACGACAGCCGCCCGCCGTGCGCCTTGATCCGGATCAAGGCGGGCGCCCGGGCCGGGTTGGAGCATGTGCGCCACACACAACGGAGCCTCATCGTCATGCGCAAGTCCCTCCTCCCCTGCCTGCTCGCCCTGGCCCTGGGCGGCGTCTGCCTCCAGGCCGCCGCCCAGTCGCGCGGCGATTTCACGGTCGGCGTCGGCATCCACCAGGTCAATCCGAAGTCGGACAACGGCAAGCTGGCCGGCGGCACGCTGCCGGTCAGCGTGGACAGCAGCACCCGCCCCAGCGTCACCGGCGAGTACTTCGTGGCCGACAACCTGGGCCTCGAGGTGCTGGCCGCCTGGCCGTTCCAGCACGACATCAACATCAAGGGCCTGGGCAAGGTCGGCACCACCAAGCAGCTGCCGCCGGTGGTGTCGCTGCAATACCATTTCAACGGCGCCGGCAAGGTGTCGCCGTTCGTGGGGCTGGGCGTGAACTACACCAAGTTCTTCAGCACCGACGCCAAGGGCGCCCTGGCCGGCAGCGACCTGGACCTGGGCGACTCCTGGGGCCTGGCCGCGCACGCCGGCCTGGACTTCGCGCTGAGCGCGCGCAGCGCCCTGCGCGTGGACGTGCGCTGGGCCGATATCGACACCAAGGTCAAGCTCAACGGGGCCAAGCTGGGCACGGCCAACATCGATCCGATGGTCTACGGCGCCGCCTGGGTGTACCGCTTCTGAGCCAGCCTGCGATGCGCGCGGGCCGGCAGCGGACGCACGCAGCGCGGGCCGGATGGGGACCGGCCAGGGAGGCCGGGTGTGTCGCCGCCACGGAGGGCGGTTCAGGCGCGTCGCCGCGTGGAGGTGACATCGAGCCGGCGCGCAGGCGCGGGTATCATCCCGGCCCTCGTGCTTCGAAAGCCGGATGCTGCGTGTTGAAGATCCCGTTCGTGCGGCCGCTGGCCGCGCTGCTGTCCCTGAGCCTGTTGGCTTGCCCCGTGTCCGCTCTGGCCTGGGGCCGCACCGGCCATCGGCTGGTGGCCGAGCTGGCCGAGCTCGACCTCAGCGCGCAGGCGCGCGCGCAGATCGACGCCCTGCTGGCGCTGGAGCCCGGCGCGACACTGCCCGGCATCGCCAGCTGGCCCGACGAACTGCGCGAGTCCGACCCCGACCTGGGCAAGCGCACCGCCGCCTGGCATTACGTGAACCTGGGCGAGGACGACTGCCACTACGACCCGCCGCGCGACTGCCGCAACGGCGACTGCACGATCGCCGCGCTCACTGCGCAGACCAAGCTGCTGGCCGACCGCAGCGCACCGGCCGCAGCGCGCCTGCAGGCGCTGAAGTTCGTCGTGCATCTGGTCGGCGATGCCCACCAGCCGCTGCACGCCGGCTTCGCCCGCGACAAGGGCGGCAATACCGTGCAGATCAACGTGGACGGCCAGGGCAGCAATCTGCATTCGCTGTGGGACAGCGGGCTGCTGCGCCACACCGGCCTGGGCGAGGACGCGCTGCTGGCGCAGATACGCGCCCTGCCCCGGCCCGCGCCCGGCGCCGGCACCGGCTTCCCGCCGGACGCGACCTCGTGGGCCGAGGCGTCCTGCCGCATCGTCCACTCGCCGGGGTTCTACCCAGCGCAGGCCAAGCTGGACCCGGCCTACTTCACCACCTGGACACCTGTGGCCGAGCAGCAGCTGCGTCTGGCCGGCGTGCGCCTGGCGGCTGTGCTGAACGCGGCGCTGGGGCAGGCGCAGGGCGGCTGACAAAGCCACTCTTTGAGTGGGTGCGCGAAAGGCCGAGGTTTTAGCGCTCCGAGAAGGTTGCCCACCGCCATCTCAGCCACCAGGCCGCTCCAGATGATCTGCCCCCTCCCTTGCGCGCAGCGCAGGGGAGGGCTGGGGAGGGGTTGGCTTTTGTCCTTGCCGTTGCTCTTAGCGCTTGCGGGCGCGGTGCTGTCAGCTCTTGCTGCTTTTCGCCTGCCTTCGCTTTACCGCGAAAAGCCCCCCTCCCCAACCCTCCCCTGCGCTGCGCGCAAGGGAGGGGGCGGCTTTGGTGAGGTCTTGATGCTTGCTGCGAGCCCCTGATCCCTGATCCCTGATCCCGATTCCCTGATCCCGATTCCCCAATCCCGAATCCCGAATCCCGAATCCCGATCATCGTGCACGCTGACGGCGCCTGCCTGCGCGCCATAAATTCACGGCCGCAGCTAGCGACGCAGCTGCCACAAGCTCGCCATCCCTAGCCGCCCCCAGGCCCGCCTGGACGGCCTGCTAAAATTGCCGCCCCTGCCGCGTCCCCCGCCCGCGGCGCATCGCGTCCCCGAACACGGAGCTTCCATGTCTGCTGACCTGCTCAAGGCCCTGGGCCTTGGCCCGACCAATCCCGGCACCTATCTCGGCAACGGCCAGTGGTCCAGCACCACCGATGCCGGCGTGCTGGAGTCGGTCAACCCGACCACCAATGCCGTCATCGCCACGGTGCATGCCAGCAGCCAGTCCGACTACGACACGGTCATCGAACGCGCGCAGGCGGCGTTCAAGACCTGGCGCACCACGCCGGCGCCGCGTCGCGGCGAGGCCGTGCGCCTGTGCGGCGAGGCGCTGCGCAAGCACAAGGATCTGCTCGGCTCGCTGGTGGCGCTGGAGATGGGCAAGTCCAAGCCCGAGGGCGATGGCGAAGTGCAGGAAATGATCGACATCGCCGACTTCGCGGTGGGCCAGAGCCGCATGCTCTACGGCTACACCATGCATTCGGAGCGCCCGGGTCACCGCATGTACGAGCAGTACCACCCGATCGGCCTGGTCGGCATCATCAGCGCGTTCAACTTCCCGGTCGCGGTGTGGGCGTGGAATGCGTTCCTGGCCGCCATCTGCGGCGACATCTGCATCTGGAAGCCGTCCAACAAGACCCCGCTGACCGCGCTGGCCACGCAGAAGATCTGCAACGACGCGCTCAAGGACGCCGGCTTCCCCGACCTGTTCTTCCTGATCAACGATGCCGGCATCGAACTGTCCCAGCAGCTGGTGGACGACAAGCGCGTGCCGCTGATCAGCTTCACCGGCTCGACCGAGGTCGGCCGCATCGTCGGCGAACGCGTGGCGCGGCGCCTGGGCCGCAGCCTGCTGGAGCTGGGCGGCAACAACGCCATCATCCTGGACGAGACCGCCGACCTGAAGCTGGCCGTGCCGGGCATCGTGTTCGGCGCGGTGGGCACCGCCGGCCAGCGCTGCACCACCACTCGCCGCCTGATCGTGCACGCCTCGATCTACGACACCGTGCTGGCCACGCTGGTCAAGGCCTACAAGCAGGTGGAAGGCAAGATCGGCGATCCGCTGGATGCAGCCAATCTGATGGGCCCGCTCAACAGCAAGGCCGCGGTCGATGCCTTCCTGAAGTCCGTCGAGCAGGCCAAGGCCGCCGGCGGCACGGTGGAAACCGGCGGCAAGGCGCTGGAGCGCGAAGGCAACTTCGTCCTGCCGACGATCATTTCCGGCCTCAAGAACACCGACGCCATCGTCCAGCACGAGACCTTCGCCCCGATCCTGTACGTGATGAAGTACGAGACGCTGGAGGAGGCCATCGACATGCAGAACGGCGTGCCGCAGGGCCTGTCCTCGTCGATCTTCACCAACAGCCTGAAGGCGGCCGAGAAGTTCCTCTCCGCGGCCGGCAGCGACTGCGGCATCGCCAACGTCAACATCGGCACCTCCGGTGCGGAGATCGGCGGCGCGTTCGGCGGCGAGAAGGACACCGGTGGCGGGCGCGAGTCCGGCTCGGATGCGTGGAAGGCCTACATGCGCCGCCAGACCAACACGATCAACTACTCCGATTCGCTGCCGCTGGCGCAGGGCATCAAGTTCGATCTCTAGACCAACTCGGGAGCCGTGGTCATGGCGCTGAAGTCCACTGAACGTTTCACCTCGCGCGTGGCCGACTATGTGCGCTATCGGCCCGATTACCCGCCGGCGCTGATCGACTGGCTGCACGGGCCGATGGGCGTGGCGCGCGACGCGCCGGTGGCCGACATCGGCGCCGGCACGGGCATTTCCTCCAGGCTGTTCCTCGACGGTGGCCATCCGGTCACGGCGGTGGAGCCCAATGCCGCCATGCGCGCGGCGGCGGTGGAGTGGCTGGGCGGCGATGCGCGCTTTGCCGCGGTGGACGGCACGGCCGAGGCGACCACGCTGGCCGATGCCAGCGTCGGGCTGGTGACCGCGGCGCAGGCGTTCCACTGGTTCGACCAGCAGGCGGTCCGGCGCGAGTGGGCGCGCATCCTGCGGCCCGGCGGGCTGGCGGTGGTGTTCTGGAATTCGCGCCGGCTGACGGGTACGCCCTTCCTGGAAGGCTATGAGCAGCTGCTGCTGGACTACGGTCTGGACTACACCAGCGTGGCCGAGCGCTACAGCGACGATGCGGCGATGACGGCCTGGTTCGGCGGCGGGCTCAAGGGCACGGTGCGCTTCGACCATGGGCAGCGGCTGGACTTCGACGCGCTGCGCGGGCGCCTGCTGTCCTCGTCCTATGCGCCGCAGGCCGGCCATCCGCGCCATGCGCCGATGATGGCCGCGCTGCGTGCGCTGTTCGACGCCACCGCGGTGGACGGGACGGTGTCGTTCGACTACGACACGCGGGCCTTTGCCGGTACCCTTGCGCTCACTTCCTGAAGGAACCGCCGCATGAACGCCATCGCACGTCCCACCAGCAGCCTGGCCGTGGTCTCGCTGGTATTCGGCATCCTCGGCTGGAGCCTGCTGCCCACCATCGGCGCGCTCGTGGCGGTCATCACCGGGCACATGGCCCGCGCCGAGATCCGCCGCAGCCAGGGCGCGCTGGAGGGCGACGGCATGGCCGTGGCCGGGCTGGTGCTGGGCTGGCTGCACCTGGTCCTGCTGGTGCTGGGCATCGCGGCGCTGTTCCTGTTCTTCGGCGGCATCGCGGCGCTGGCTGCGTACGCCAACTAAAGGACCGCATGATTCCGATGTATTCCCTGGCGCGCCCGTTCCTGTTCGCCCTGGACGCCGAGCAGGCGCATGGCGCCGGCCTGCGGGCGCTGGAGCTGGCCTATCGCAGCGGCACGCTCGGCCTGGCCACGCGCCAGCCGGGGCCGATGCCCACGCGCGTGCTGGGGCTGGACTTCCCCAATCCGGTCGGGCTGGCCGCGGGCCTGGACAAGAACGGCGCGCATATCGATGCGCTGATGGCGCTGGGCTTCGGCTTCGTCGAGGTCGGCACGGTCACCCCGCGCCCGCAGGCCGGCAATCCGCAGCCGCGCATGTTCCGGCTGCCGCAGCACCGGGCGGTGATCAACCGGCTGGGCTTCAACAACGAGGGCGTCGATGCGCTGGTGCGCAATGTGCAGCGCGCGCGCCGCAAGGGCGGCCTGCTGGGCATCAACATCGGCAAGAACAAGGACACGCCCAACGAGGACGCGGCGCAGGACTACCTGTTCTGCCTGGAGCGCGTCTACCCGCTGGCCGACTACATCACCATCAACATCTCCTCGCCCAACACTGCGGGGCTACGTGAGCTGCAGGAGGAGCAGTCCCTGCGCCAGCTCATCGGCGCGCTGCGCGAGGCGCAGGAGCGGCTGGGCGCCCAGCACGGCAAGCGCGTGCCGATGCTGGTCAAGGTCGCGCCCGACCTGTCCGACGACGACATCGATGCGGTGTGCCGCGTGCTGGCCGACCTGTCGGTGGACGGCGTGATCGCCACCAACACCACCGTCGATCGCAGCGCGGTGCTCGCCCACCCGCATGCCGGCCAGGCCGGCGGGCTGTCCGGCGCGCCGCTGATGGGCCAGTCCACGCTGGTGCTGCGGCGCATGCGCACGCGCCTGCCGCAGGAGATCCCGCTGATCGGCGTGGGCGGCGTCACCTCCGGCGCCGATGCGGTGGCCAAGATGTCGGCCGGCGCCTCGCTGGTGCAGCTGTATTCGGGCCTGGTCTATCGCGGGCCCTCGCTGGTCTACGAATGCGTGGAAGCCATCCGCCGCCGCCGCGAGCAGCCCAGCCGCGGCCCGGTCGCCCCGGCATGAGCGCATCGCGCTGGCTGCTGACCGAGCACGCCCCGCTCCGCTCCCGCAACACCTTCGGCGTCGCCGCGCAGGCGCGCTATCTGCTGCAGGTGGCCGACCTGGCCGCGCTGCCCGAGGCGCTGGCCCTGCCGGCGATCCAGGGCCAGCCGCTGCTGCCCATCGGCGCCGGCAGCAACCTGCTGCTGGCGGGCGATCTGGACGGCGTGGCGCTGGGCTTCGACGCGCGGCGCATCGACCTGCTCGACGACGACGAGGCCGGCGTGCGGGTGCGCGCGGAGGCCGGCGTGGTCTGGCACGAGCTGGTGCTGTGGACGCTCTCGCAGGGTGCATTCGGCCTGGAGAACCTGGCCCTGATCCCCGGCACCGTCGGCGCCTGCGCGATCCAGAACATCGGCGCCTACGGCGTGGAGGTGGGCGAGCACATCGACAGCGTCGAAGCCTGGGATACCCGCGCCGCCGACTGGTGCCGGCTGTCGCGGGCCGAGTGCGCCTTCGGCTATCGCGACAGCGTGTTCAAGCGCCAGCCCGGGCGCTGGATCATCACCGCGGTGACCTTCGCCCTGTCGCGCGTGCCGGACCTGCGCCTGGACTACGCTGGGCTGCGCGCCGAGCTGGACGCCATGGGCGTGGCCGAACCCGGCCCGGCCGAAGTGGCGCAGGCGGTGATCCGCGTGCGCAGCCGCAAGCTGCCCGATCCGGCGGTGCTGGGCAACGCGGGCAGCTTCTTCAAGAACCCGATCGTGCCGGCGGCGCTGGCCGAGCGGCTGGCGGCCGACTTCCCCGGCCTGCCGGTGTTCCCCGGCGATGCCCAGGACACGCGCAAGCTCTCGGCGGCCTGGCTGATCGAACGGGCCGGCTGGAAGGGCCAGCGCGACGGCGATGCCGGCGTCTCGCCGGACCACGCGCTGGTGCTGGTCAATCACGGCGGCGCCAGCGGCGCGCAGCTGCTGGCACTGGCCCGGCGCATCGCCGCCTCGGTGCAGGCGCGCTTCGGCGTGGCCATCGAACCCGAGCCGCGCATCGTCGGCGCCGCGTGGTGATCGCCCCGGCGCCGGTCGCGCCGCTGCGCGCGGCGCTGCTGATGCTGGCCAGCACGCTGTCCTTCGGCCTGATGGCCATCAGCATCCGCCTGGCCTCGCAGTCGCTGGGCACCACCGAGATCGCCTTCTTCCGCAACGCCATCGGCCTGGCCGTGCTGCTGCCGATGGTGCTGCGCCCGGGCCGACCGGCGCCGCGCACCGCGCATCTGCCGCACTATCTGGTGCGCACCCTGATCGGGCTGTGCTCGATGCTGTGCGGCTTCTGGGCGATCGCCCACCTGCCGCTGTCGCAGGCGATCTCGCTGTCGTATTCCACGCCGCTGTTCGCGACCATCGCGGCGGTGTTCTGGCTGGGCGAGCGCGTCCACGTGCGGCGATGGCTGGCGGTGGCGGCAGGCTTCATCGGCGTGCTGGTGATCCTGCGCCCGGGCTCTTCGCAGTTCTCGCCCGGGCTGCTGGTGGCGGTGGCCGCGGCGGTGACCAGCGCGGTGGTGGCGATCCAGATCAAGCAGCTCTCGCGCATCGATCCGCCCGACACGGTGGTGTTCTACACCTATGTGTTCTGGGTGCCGATGTCGCTGCTGCTGGCGCTGGCGCACTGGCGCTGGCCGCAGGGCATCACCTGGCTGTGGCTGGCGGGCTGCGGTGTGTTCGGTACCGGCGGCCAGCTGCTGTGGACGCGCGCGCTGAAGCTGGGCGAGGTCTCGGCGCTGCAGCCGATCAGCTTCATGCAGCTGCCGCTGGTGATCGTGCTGGGCGGCTGGCTGTTCGGCGAACGCCTGGATGTGTGGACGGCGGTCGGCGCCGGCATCATCCTGGCCTCCACGGCCTACATCGCTCAGCGCGAGGCGACCCTGGCCCGGCGCGCGGCGACCACCGCCCCGGTCGAGGGCGCCAAGCCTGGCGAATGACCCCACAACAGGAGATCCAATGCAGACCATCGGCCTGATCGGCGGCATGAGCTGGGAATCCACCCTGCCCTACTACCGCCTCATCAACCAGACCGTGCGCGAGGCGCGCGGCGGCCTGCATTCGGCCAAGGTGCTGCTGTACAGCGTGGACTTCCACGAGATCGAGGTGCTGCAGCACGCCGGCGACTGGGACGCGGCCGGCGCGGCCATGGCCGACGCCGCGCGCCGCCTGCACGCCGGCGGCGCGGACTTCATCGTGCTGTGCACCAACACCATGCACAAGGTCGCCGACGCGATCACTCACGCCACGCCGCTGCCGCTGCTGCATATCGCCGATGCCACCGCCCAGGCCCTGCTCGACGCCGGCATCGACCGCGTCGGCCTGCTCGGCACGCGCTTCACCATGGAGCAGGACTTCTACCGCAAGCGGCTGGAAGCGCGCGGGCTGGAAGTGCTCGTACCCCCGGCGCCGGATCGCGACGACGTGCATCGGATCATCTACGACGAGCTGTGCCAGGGCGTGATCGACGAGACCTCGCGTTCGACCTATCGCCAGGTGATGGCGCGCCTGGTCGAGGCCGGCGCCCAGGGCATCATCCTGGGCTGCACCGAGATCTCGCTGCTGGTCGGCCAGGACGATGCCACCGTGCCGCTGTTCGACACCACCACCCTGCACGCCCGCGCCGCGGCGCTGCGCGGCATGCGGGATTGAGACGATACGTGCCTTCCCACATTCGAACGCAAGGGCGGAGGTCTGCGCCATGCAAGCTGTCTGCAGGATCGCCCTGCTTGTTCTGACGACGCTGACAAGCGCAGCTTGCGCCCGTTGGCAGGCGCCTGACGCATCGGATCCGCATGGAATGGCGTTTCAGCTGATTGGCTGCGACCACGATTGGCCGAGTGATGTGCCGATGGAGGCGATCGTCCGGAGAGAGACCGGCAACCCACCGTCCTACTTCGTACGCGATCCTGTCGAATGCGGGATGGACGTTACCGAGCCACGCTATCGGCTGTCAGGAAACACGCTGTTCCTGAGCTACACGACGAAGGTCCCGGCAAACGGCGAGGTCGGAGCCTGCGCCTGCGAATACGATTCGCGCTTCACCTTCCGGACACTGCCTGCCTCGGTCAGGAACGTGCGCTTCGAACAACACTGATGCCGCCGAGCCCTGCGCCATCAGACGGCGCTCGGCGGTTCGATCGGCGGCATCTCCTACGGTCGCCGCGCTTCGCGGAACACCGTGCGCGGGCGAGCATCACAGCGTCCTGACTGCCGCCTGCTCGCGCGTCGGGCTTTCCATCATCGTCTGCGGGGATTGCGCCAGGGCCTGCTGGCGACCTTCGCCCGCAATCCGCAGTTGTTGCAGCGATTGCTCGACCGGCGTGCGCACCGCCACATCGGTTGGCATGTGCGCACGCAGATGCGCTGGATCGCCAAGATTGCCCTGCACGACGAACACGTTCCTGCCCGCCGGACTGTCCTGCGTCTGCGCGCTCAACAGCACATGGTCGACGCGCTCCAGATGGTGCTGTCGCGCCAGCGTCATGGCGCTGGCGACCAGGCGATCACTGTTCTCATCGTGCGCGCGCCCGGCCTGGGCGTCGATGGCGTTCACGCCCGCGCGCACCTGCTGCAACAGCGCATAGTCGGGATGTCCCGGCGCGATGTCGGCCAGCCGGGTGGGCGCGGGCATCGCTTCAGGCGCGCCCTCGATCGATGCGGTGATCGGGCTGCGGGTAATGCTGCGATAGGGGTCCTGTGGCAGGAACTGCGTGGCCTTGTGCTGGCGCTCCAGCCGCACCGCGCGCGCATCGTCGAGCTCGGAGATCCTGGCGGGATCGTTGATCTCGCGCATGGAAAGATGACCGCCGCCGGCGCTCACCCCCACCCACTTCTTCTCCGCCTCGAAATACATCGCGTAGAAGCTCTTGCCGCCAATCACATTGGGATCGACCGAGGCCCGGCCTTCCAGCGCTTGAATCGCCTCGGTCACGCTGAGCGTGCCCAGATACGCGCTGCCCCTCTCCAGGCCCATCTGCGAGATCGCGTCGCGCCCGGTATTGCCCGCACGCGCGAGGCCCACCGCGCTGTTGTCGAGCATGTTCGACCAGATCTGCTCCATCTTTTCGGGGCCGCTTTTGCTCAGCGCGGCTTGCAAGAGCAGGCGTGGCGTCCAGCAGTTGGGATCGAGGTTGGCTTTCTGGAACGCCCGATCGTGCGCCAACATGACGTCCCTGCCTGGTAGGTTGAGCGCCAGATCAGGCCTGTTTCCTCGAAACCTCTCGTTCCGCAACTCGAAGTCCCGCAAGATGAGATCTTGCCCAAAGGCTTCCCATTTCCGCTCGGTCAGCTCGGCATTGGCAAAGCGCGAGCCCTTGTCATGTTGATGCCGCGCGTAATCCTGCGCGTACGCATTGGCGACCTGCCCCGGCAGGCTGTCGTTGCGAACCACGCCGAGCGCCAGGGTCCCGTAGCCATCGGCGCCGGGGAGCTGCGATAAGTAGTTCCAATACAGCTCGCGGTTTCCGGCCTTCGCGTAGGCGCCGAGTACATCCAAGTTCTCCTGCGTCAATCCACTCATCGCGTGCTCCCTGCGAAGTTCAGCGCTCAACCGACCTTGCTACGCTTCAGCAGATCCAGAAACGTCTCCTGAATCCGCTTCCAGTCCTTGAGGTAAACACGATAGTAGTACACAGAGAACGAAAGCTTGTTCTCGATGTCCACGAAGTACTGGGTGCAATCCGCGATTCGACTATCGTCACCCACCATGTCAGTCGCGATCTCCCGACCTTCCAGTCGCGCGCCATCATTCGGGATGAATTTGTGGCTGTCGCATTTGATGAAGGTCGTCAGCTGGCCCTTGGCGTCCCGGGCGACATACCAGTCCTTTTCGAAGGCAGGATTGCGGACAGGTGGCTTGCCCTCTTGAGCCTCATACTCCTTCGAGAAGGCCGCCATTTTCGTTTCATCGATGGCATACGGCGTCAGCCCCATGACCTCCGGCTGCGCCACACGCAGATCCAACCGATCTCGAGGATCCCGGGCATTCATCGAACCCGGGGCCGTGACACGGTCCGTGGAGGCGTTGACCGCAAGCAGGGTCTCGATCGGCACGCGATCGATATAGTCCACCAGCGCGGTAATCTCCTTGCGGAAATCGTTCGTCCGCGGATCGACGCGCGCGCCCGGCGGCGTCGGCTTCATGTCCGGCCACTCGATCACCAGCGTGATGCCCTCGCCAGGCCAGGGGCCGAGCTGGCTGTCGAAATAGTTGGAGGGAATCTTGAACGTGTTCGGCCCCAACTTCACCTCCACCGGCGCGTTGGTGTAGGTGCGCCCATCGACGGTCCGCCCGATTTCGGTGGCTCCTTCCATGTTGATCCTCGCTCCTGTTCCGTTCGATCCGTCCTGCGCGCATGCCCCCTGGCTCAATGCGACCGCCAGTGCCAGCGCCAGGCATCGGTCAGATGCTCTCACCGACATGAGCCATTCCTTTGCTTGTTGAATCCGCACTATAGATACACCCGGCAGACGGCCGAGTTAAGGCAGGCGTGGTCGCGCCCGCGGACCGGCGCAACGGATCTCAGCCCTGGCTGCGAAGTCAATCGACCTGATGCGCAATCCGCGCCGGCTTCCACGGCCGAGCCTGCCCCCGGAACACCGCCGCGTACACGCCTACCGTCCACGCGATCGCCGCGGCCCAGCCGCCGAGGATGTCCGAGGGGTAATGCACGCCGAGGTAGACGCGCGAGGCGCCCACGGCCAGCGCGAACAGCGCGCACAGCACCAGCACCGGCCAGCGCCCGCGCGTGCCCCAGGCCAGCAGCACCAGCACGACCATCAGCGTCATCGAGCCCATCGCATGACCGCTGGGGAAGCTGAAGGTGTCCTCGGGCGAGATCGATTCCCACAGGCTCGGCCGCGCGCGCCCGAACAGCTGCTTGGTGCCCATGTTCAGCAGGGCCGAGCCGACCACGGTCGCGCCGACGAAGGTCGCCTCGCGCCAGCGCCGCGCCAGCAGCAGGCCGGCCACCAGCAGCGCATCGACCAGGATCACGCCCTGGTAGCCGGCCCAGCTGATGCCCAGGAAGGCCTGGTCCAGCCAGGGTCCGGACAGCGCCTTGGCGCGCAGCAGGATCGGATCGTCGAAGACGAAACTCTCGGCCTGGTGCACCTCCTCGCCCAGCTCGGCGAAGCCCCACAGCGGCAGCAGGATCGCCGCGAACAGCAGGCCCATGCGCCAGCCGATGCGCCGCAGGATGCGACCGACGACGCCCGCGCCGCCTCCGGGATGCTCAGCCCGCACTGCGCGCGTAATGGCGGTCGACGTACTCGTCGATCAGGGCGACGAACTCGTGCGCGATGTTCTCCCCGCGCAGGGTCACCGCCTTCTCGCCGTCGATGAACACCGGCGCCGACGGCGCCTCGCCCGTGCCCGGCAGCGAGATGCCGATGTTGGCGTGACGCGACTCGCCCGGGCCGTTGACCACGCAGCCCATCACCGCCAGGGTCATGTGCTCGGCGCCGGGGCGGGTGATCTTCCATTCGGGCATCTTGCCGCGCACGTGCTCCTGCACGACCTTGGCCAGCTCCTGGAAGAACTCCGAGGTGGTGCGCCCGCAGCCCGGGCAGGCGGTGACCATCGGCGTGAACGCGCGCAGGCCGGTGGTCTGCAGCAGTTCCTGGGCGACGATGACTTCCTGGGTGCGCGAGGTGCCGGGCTCGGGGGTGAGCGAGATGCGGATGGTGTCGCCGATGCCTTCCTGCAGCAGCACGGCCAGCGCGGCCGAGGACGCCACGATGCCCTTGGAGCCGATGCCGGCCTCGGTCAGGCCCAGGTGCAGGGCGAACTCACTGCGGCGCGCAAGGTCGCGATAGACCGCGATCAGCTCCTGCACGCCGGAGACCTTGGCCGAGAGCACGATGCGGTCGGCCGGCAGACCCAGCTCCACCGCGCGGTGGGCCGAGTCCAGCGCCGAGCGGATCAGCGCTTCGCGCAGCACCGCGGTGGCCTCCCAGGGCTGGGCGCGCTGGGCGTTCTGATCCATCAGCGCGGCGGCCAGCGCCTGGTCCAGCGAGCCCCAGTTGGCGCCGATGCGCACCGGCTTGCCGTAGCGGATGGCGAACTCGATCAGCTGGGCGAACTGGGTGTCCTTCTTCTTGCCGAAGCCGACATTGCCGGGGTTGATGCGGTACTTGGCCAGGGCTTCGGCGCAGGCCGGCTCGCCCGCCAGCAGCTGGTGGCCGTTGTAGTGGAAGTCGCCGATCAGCGGTACCTCGATGCCCATCATCGCCAGCTTGTCGACGATGCGCGGGATGGCCGCGGCGGCCTCGGGCGTGTTGACCGTCAGGCGCACCAGCTCCGAGCCGGCCCGCCACAGCTCGGCCACCTGCTTGACGCTGGCGGCCACGTCGGCGGTGTCGGTGTTGGTCATCGACTGCACCACCACCGGCGCGCCGCCGCCCAGCTGCACCTTGCCCACGTGCACGCCATGGGTGACGCGCCGCGGCTGGCTGCCGGCGGCGATGGGCATGGGTTCGGACACGGGCAGCGGTGTGGAAATGGCGTTCATGGCGCGCATTTTAGCCCGTGCCAGGTGTGGGAGCCGCCACGGCGGCGACGGGGCTTTACCGGGGATAGGGCTAGACGGGCATGCCTCTCATGCCTCTGTAGAGCGGAGCTTGCTCCGCTGAGCCTTTCCGATGATCCGGTCGAAACGCAGCGGAGCAAGCTCCGCTCTACAAGGAGGCTGCGGCTTGACCTGAGAGACAGTTGCTCCGACCCAACCACATGCACACCGCTACACTGGCGCGCTGATGAACGACCTGCCCGACCGCGACGTCCTGACCCCGTCCCAGCTCAACACCCTGGCCCGCGACCTGCTGGAAGGCAGCTTCCCGGCGATCTGGGTGGAGGCCGAGCTGGGCAACGTCACCCGGCCGGCGTCGGGGCATCTGTACTTCACCCTCAAGGACGCGCGCGCCCAGGTGCGCTGCGCGATGTTCAAGCCCAAGAGCAGCTGGCTGAAGTTCGTCCCGCGCGAGGGCCTGCGCGTGCTGGCGCGCGGGCGGGTGACGCTGTACGAGGCGCGCGGCGAGTACCAGCTGGTGCTGGACCACATGGAAGAGGCCGGCGAAGGCGCGCTGCGGCGCGCTTTCGAGCAGCTCAAGGCACGGCTGGCGGCCGAGGGCCTGTTCGACCCCGCGCGCAAGCGCCCGCTGCCGGCCTTCCCGCGCCGCCTGGCGGTCATCACCTCGCCCAGCGGCGCGGCGGTGCGCGATGTGATCAGCGTGCTGGGCCGACGCTTCCCGCTGCTGGAGGTGGACGTGCTGCCGACCCAGGTGCAGGGCGCCACGGCCGCGGCGCAGGTCGCCGCGCTGGTGCAGGCGGCCGGGGCCAGCGGCCGCTACGACGCGGTGCTGGTCACGCGCGGCGGCGGCTCGATCGAGGACCTGTGGGCGTTCAACGACGAGGCGCTGGTGCGCGCGGTAGCCGCCTGCGCCGTGCCCGTGGTGTCGGCAGTCGGTCACGAGACCGACTTCACCCTGTGCGATTTCGCCGCCGACCTGCGTGCGCCCACGCCCTCGGCCGCGGCCGAGCTGCTGGTGCCGTCGATCGCCGACCTGGGCACCCGCCTGCGCGGCCTGGGCCGGCGCCTGCACACCTTGCACGCCCACCACATGGACCGCGTCCAGCAGCGCGTGGACCGCGCCTGGCTGCGCCTGCAGGCGCAAGGCCCGCAGGCGCGGCTGGCGCTGATGCGCCGCCGCCATGCCGATGCGCTGCGCCACCTGCAGGCGCAGTGGCAGCGCCAGCTGGAACGGCGCCGCGCGCGGCTGGGCCATGCCGAAGGCGTGCTGCGCGCGCATTCACCGCAGCGGCGCCTGGCCGCGCTGGCCGAGCGTCTGGCGGCCCTGCAGGCACGGCCGCAGGCGGCCATCGGCCGCCAGCTGCAGCGCGAGGCTCTACGCCTGACCGGACTGGCCCGCTCGCTGGAGGCCATCAGCCCGCTGGCGACCGTGGCCCGCGGCTACGCGCTGATCAGCCGCGAGGACGGCACGCTGGTGCGCAGGGCCACGCAGGTGGCGGTGGGCGATCGGCTGGAGGCGCGACTGGCCGACGGCACGCTCAGCGTGCAGGTGCTGCCGCCGAAGTAAGCCCGGCGACCGCCACGCTGGGCGCCGGACCGGTGATCCAGCCGGCGACCTGGCCGGTCTCGAAGTGGTGGCCGCCCGGCGCCATGCGCACATCGACGCCGGTGCCGCGCAGCGACGGACACAGCGTGGCGTCCTCGTCCTCATCCTGGCCGTAGACGCACAGGATCTTCTGCGCGGGGATCCTGGCCAGCTGCGGCTTGATCGGATAGGCGCTGCCCGCGCTCCAGCCCAGCCAGCCGCCGATGCGCACGGTGAAGTTGGCATTGGTCGCCAGCCCCAGCAGCGCCACGCGCCGCACCTGCCCCTGCTGGGCGGCCGGCAGCCGCCCGTACAGGAACGGCAGCACGTCGGCGCCGAACGAATAGCCCACCAGGTCGACCTGCGACACATGCCAGCGGCGCTGGTACTCGGCGATCACCGCCGACAGGTCGGCCGCGGTCCGCTCGGGCGTCTTGGCCTTCCAGAAATAGCGCAGGCTGCTCCAGCCGATCACGGCCGCGCCCTGGTCGTGCAGCGCGGTGGCGATCTGCTGGTCGATGGGCTGCCAGCCACCGTCGCCCGTCATCAGGATCACCAGCCGCTGCGCGTCCGCACGCGGCATCTCCACCAGCGGCAGGTCACGGAACGGCGCGGTCGGCGGGGCGAAGCGTGTCACGCTGGTGGCGACCACGGCATCCGGCGCGGCCTCGAGGACTTCGCCCAGGCCCGGCGCCGCGGCTGCCTGGCAGGCGATCGGTGCCATGCCGGCCACACGCTCGACCACCCCCGCGCTCACATCCGGGCTGCGGCTGTGCACCAGCGCCGCCCGCGCCATCCGCGCGCCCTGGCCCACGCCCACCAGCAGCGGCGCGATGTAGTCGTCCACGCCGGCGCCGCGCAGCACGCGCTCGCCGAGCCAGTTCAGGTCCACCGCGTACTGGGCGCAATCCTGGCCCGTCCGCGCCAGGTAACGGCGCACATCGACCACGCCGACCACGGCCCCGGCGGCGGTCAGCGCCTGCGCATCGGCCGCCAGGCGCGGGGTGTCGCGGCCTTCGCCCAGCAGCAGGACCAGCGCACGCGGCGCCGAGGCCGGCCGCTGCACCTGGACCAGGCCGAACGGCCCCCCGACCCGCTTGAGCTGCAGCAGGCGGTAGCCGCCCCATCCCCCCAACACCAGCACGCCCACCACGGCCGCGGCGATCCAGCCAACACGTTTCACATCCCTTCCCCTGTACGACCCCACGGCACGTTCATCCCCCAACAACGCAACGGGCCGCGGCCGAAGGCCAATCGGCCCGGCGCGGGTTTGCAGGGATTTCGTCAGCGGGGTCGGCAAAGGCACGGCGCGGGACGACCGCGCCGCTCGAACCTCACTTGGCCGCGGGTGCGCCGGCAGGCGCGTTGCGCTCGAAGTTGGCGCGCAGGCGCTCGACCATGGCCGGGATGTTGTGGTCGAAATGGTGGCCGCCGCCGGTCTTGGCCACGTGGATGCCGCGCGCGGCCAGCGCGGGGCACAGCGTGTCCTTCTCTTCCTCGCCGTAGACGCACAGCAGCATGCCGGGCGGCAGCTTGGCCAGCTCCGGCTCCACCGGCGCGTCGTCCGAGGACGGGGTGCCCAGCCAGCCGCCGACCGAGACGCGGAACGAGGCGTCATGGCCCAGTCCCAGCAGCGAGATCGAGCGCACGCTGGCGCGCGTGGCCGGCGGCAGGCGGTTGTAGAGGAAGGGCATGGCATCGGCGCCGAACGAGTAGCCGATCAGTTCCACCTCGTCGGCATGCCAGCGCCGGCGGTACTCGTCGATCACCGCGGCCAGATCGGCGGCGGTCTCTTCGGGCGTGCGCCGCGACCAGAAGTAGCGCAGGCTGTCCCAGCCCACCACCGACACGCCCTGCGCGCGCAGGCCGCTGCTCACGCCCTTGTCCAGGCTGCGCCAGCCGCCGTCGCCGGAGATGAAGATCGCCAGGCGATGGCTGCCGGCGGCCGGCAGTTCGATCAGCGGCAGGCCGCGGAACGCCGGCTGCGGCTGCGGCAGGTGCGCCACCACCGCATCGGCCACCGCCTGCGGCCCGGCCTGCTCCAGCACGAAGCCCTGCTCGGCCGAGGACGGCGCCACCGCACAGCCCGCGGGCGCGGCCGCGGCGGGCCCGTTCAGGACCGCGCCGACCACGGTCTGCGGCAGCGCATTGGCCACCGCCAGCCGCGCCAGCGCGCCGCCCGCCGCGTCGGCGCCGACCAGCATCGGCTCGAAGTAGGCGTCCACCCCGCCCTGGCGCATCAGGCGCCGGCCCACGCGCTCGACGCTGTTGGCGACCAGCTCGCAGTGATGCGGATCGACGTGCGCCAGTGCCCGGCCGGCCGGCACCAGCGCCACCAGCAGGCCACGGTCGGCCAACGACTGCGCCAGCTGCGCCGCCTCGCTGCGCCGCCGCGCGCGCTCGGCCATCACCACCACCACGCCGCGCGGCTTGCCGACCGGTTCGAAGGTCAGGGCCACGCCGAAGGGCTTGCCCAGATGATCGCGGCGCAGATGCGAGGCCAGCGCCACGCAGGCGCAGACGCTCAACAGCAGGGCCAGCAGCGTCCAGCGGACCCAGGGTCGGAGGCGCATCGCGATTCCAGACGGCAAAAAAGGTGCCGCAGCCTAGCGAAATGTTGTTGCGGCGTGAAGACCCGGACCGGGGTCGTTTTGTCGCGGTTGAACCGACTCGGACCGTGCAACGCCGCAACCCCGCTACGGCGGCTGGCGCGTTTGCCTGCCTGTCGTCCAACTCAGGAAGCCACCGCCATGCGCCGCACGCCCCGCACCTGCCTGTCCCTGCTGATCGCCGCCACGCTGGCGGCCTGCTCCTCCACGCCGCCGTCGCCTGCTGCCCGGGAGCGTGCGATGGCGGCCGAAGCCGCCGAGCAGGCCGCTATCGCCGCGGACTCCTACCAGTCCGCCCGCCTGTTCTCACCCCCTGCACCGCCGGCCCCGCGACCGCCACCTCCGATGCCGCAGCGCGCCATGCGCATGGCGGCCGCCGGGATCGCGGCGCCCCTGCCCGCCGCCGTGCCGCCACCGCCCGCGGTCGATACCGAGCGCTACGCCCACCAGGACGACAACCCGGTGCGGCGCACCGACGAGCAGCCGGTCTCGACCTTCTCCATCGACGTGGACACCGGCAGCTACAGCAACGTGCGGCGCATGGTCCGCGCCGGCGAGCGCCCGCCGGCCGACGCGGTGCGTGCAGAGGAGTTCATCAACTACTTCGACTACCACCATCCCGCACCCGAAAGCCCGCAGGTCCCGTTCCGCGTCACCACGCAACTGGCCCCGGCGCCGTGGAATTCCCAGCGCCAGGTGCTGATGATCGGCATCAAGGGCTACGCGCTGCCCAAGCGCGAGCTGCCGCCGTCCAACCTGGTGTTCCTGATCGACACCTCCGGCTCGATGGACGCGCCGGACAAGCTGCCGCTGCTCAAGCAGTCGCTGGCGCTGCTGGTGCCGCAGCTGCGCGCGCAGGATCGCGTCTCGATCGTGGTCTACGCCGGCTCGGCCGGACTGGTGCTGCCGCCGACCCCAGGCGACGCCCACGCCAAAATCCTGGCCGCGCTGGACCGGCTGGAGGCCGGCGGCAGCACCAACGGCGGCGCCGGCATCGCCCTGGCCTATGCGATGGCGCGCCAGGCCTTCATCCCCGGCGGCAGCAACCGCGTGCTGCTGGCCACCGATGGCGACTTCAACGTCGGCACGGTCGACCAGCGCGCGCTGGAGACCCTGGTCGGCGATGCGCGCAAGGCGGGCGTGGCGCTGAGCACGCTGGGTTTCGGCCAAGGCAACTACAACGATGCACTGGCCGAGCGCCTGGCCGATGTCGGCGACGGTCAGCACGCCTACATCGACTCGGACCGCGAGGCGCGCAAGGTGCTGGTGCAGCAGCTGCAGGGCACGCTGCTGACCATCGCGCGCGACGTGAAGATCCAGGTGGAGTTCAACCCCGCGGCGGTGGTCGAGTACCGCCTGATCGGTTACGAAAACCGGGCCCTGGCGCGCGAGGACTTCGCCAACGACAAGGTCGATGCCGGCGACATCGGCGCCGGCCACGAGGTAACCGCGCTGTACGAGCTGACCCCGGCCGGATCGGGCGCGGCGCGCCTGCCGGCGCTGCGCTACGGCGCCTCGTCGAAGCCTTCCGGCGATGCCCGCGAGGTCGCCGACCTGCGCTTGCGCTACAAGCGCCCCGGCGAGGACACCAGCCGCCTGATCGAGGTGCCGATCCTGGCGTCCTCCGCGCAGGCCCAGCCCGGCGCCTCGCTGCGCTTCGCCAGTGCGGTGGCCGGCTATGCCGACCTGCTGCGCGGCGGCACGCGCTTCGACGGCTGGGGCTGGGACCAGGTGATCGCCACGGCGCGGGCGGCCAGCGGCGAGGATCCGGACGGCCTGCGCCATGAGTTCGTCGAACTGGCGGGCCAGGCCCGCGCGCTGGTGGCGCCGGGCCAGGGTGAAGGCATGGCGGTGGCGCCGGTGCCGGCGGCGGTGCACTAGAGCGCGCGTTCGCCCAGCACCGGCCCGGGGCGGCCGAGCAGATAGCCCTGCGCGTAACTGCAGCCCAGTTCGCGCAGGGCGGCCAGCTGCGGCGTGGTCTCCACGCCCTCGGCGATGGTCTCGATGCCCAACGTGCCGGCCAGGGCCAGGATGGCGCGCACCAGGGCCAGGCTTTCCTCGCGATGCTCCTCGCCCAGGCCGGCGATGAAGCTGCGGTCGATCTTCAGCGCCGAGATCGGGAAGCGATGCAGATACGACAGTGCCGAGAAGCCGGTACCGAAATCGTCCAGCTGCGCCAGCACGCCGCGCGCACGCAGCTGTTCGAGCATGCGCAGCGCGCGCGGGGCATCGTCCAGCAGCGCGATCTCGGTGATCTCCACGCGCAGCTGCGCCGGATCGGCATGATGCTGGTCGAGCAGCCGCAGCAGCCGGCTGGCGAAATCGGGCGAACGGAAGTGCCGCGGCGAGACGTTGACCGAGACGTAGCCGTCCACGCCGGCGCTGATGCGGCTGACCACCTGCTCGTAGAGCAGCCAGTCGATCTGTTCGATCAGGCCGCTGTCCTCGCCCTGGGCCAGGAACTGCCCCGGCAGCAGCAGGCCACGGCGTTCGTGGTGCCAGCGCAGCAGCGCCTCGTGGCCGACCACCGCGCCATCGGACACGCGCAGGATCGGCTGGAAATGCGGACTGAAGTGCTGGCTGTTGATCGCACGGCGCAGGTCGGCCTCCAGGTCCAGGCTCTGCATCGCCGCCTCGCGCATGTGCTCGTCGAACACCGCGCTGCGCTCGCGCCCTTCGGCCTTGGCCCGGTACATCGCCGCGTCGGCGTCGCGCAGCAGGTCCTCGCCGCGCTGGTAGCGCGGATGCCAGGCGGCGATGCCGATGCTGGCGGCCGGGAACAGCTCGCGCCCGGCCACCCACATCGGCCGGTTGAGCGCTTCGAGCAGGCGCGAGGCGAACTCCACCGCCTCGTACGCGCCGCGCCGGCAGGCGATCACCATCGCGAACTCGTCGCCGCCCAGGCGCGCGACCAGGTCGCCCTCGCGCACCTGCGAGGTGATGCGCCGCGCCACCTCGATCAGCAGTTCGTCGCCTGCGGCATGACCGATGGAGTCGTTGACCAGCTTGAAGCGGTCCAGATCCATGAACAGCACCGCGAAGTGATGCCCCGGATTGGCCTGGGCGCGGGCGATGGCGGCGGTCAGGCTCTCGAGCAGGAAGGCGCGGTTGGGCAGTCCGGTCAGCGCATCGTGCGTGGCCTGATAGGTCAGGCGCTGCTCGGCGCGCAGGCGCTCGCCGATCTGCGCCATCAGCTTGGCGTTGGCCTCGGCCAGTTCGAAGGTGCGCGCCTCCACGCGCGCCTCCAGCTCCAGGTGCGCGGCGCGCAGCGACTCGCGCGCGCGCTGCCGGGCCAGACCGGCGCCGAAATGGTGGGCGACGAAGGACAGCAGGTTCTGGTCGTGCAAGGTGTAGTGCACCTCGCTCGAGTAGCTCTGCACCACCACGCAGCCACGGGTCTCCCCGCCCTGGTCCAGCGGCACGCCCAGCCAGCTGTAGGAGGGCGGGCCGTGCTGGATCACCTGCCCGCTGGCCACCAGTTCGGCCACGTCCTCGGCCTCGGCCAGCAGCGGCCGGCTGGTGCGGATGACGTACTCGGTCAGGCCGCGGATGGCGCGCCGCGATCGGCGCGCCGGATCCTGCTGATCGACCGAATACGGGAAATGCAGCGTCTGGCCATCGTCGTCCAGCAACGCGATGTAGAAGTTGCGCGCCACGATCAGCTCGTCCACCACGCCGTGCACGGCGGCGTAGAACTCCTCCAGCGAGGCCGAGGTGTTGGCCAGCTCGGTGATGCGGAACAGCGCGGTCTGCAGCTTCTCGGCGCGGCGGCGCTCCTGGATCTCGGCCTGCAGCTCGCGGTTGGTCAGCTGCAGTTCGCGGGTGCGCGCCTCGATGCGCGCCTCCAGCTCCTCGTGCGCGTGGCGCCGGTCCAGCGCGGTGAGGATGTGCTGGGCCACGTAGCTCAGCAGCGCGCGGTCCTCGTCGGTGTAGCTGGCCGGGGTGTCGTAGCTCTGCACCACGATCGCGCCGCAGACGCGGTCGTCGCGCCGCATCGGCACGCCCAGCCAGTCCACGCTTTCCGGGCCATGGCTGGCGTCCAGCGTCACTCCCAGACGCTGGCTCACCGCCGCCGACGGCCCGCGCATCGGCTTGCCGTGGTGCAGCAGGGCCAGGGTCATGCTGTTGCGCATCTCCTCCTCGCCGAACTCGCGCTCCGGATCGGCCACGTAGGGGTCGATCAGATCGGCGAAGTAGAGGAAGCGCATCGTGCGGCGCACCTCGTCGTAGAGCACGATGTAGCAGTTCTCCGCGTACATCAGCGTGCCGACCACGGCGTGGATGCGGGCCAGCATCTCGCTCATTTCCAGATCGGCGCTGGCCAGGTCGGCGATCTCGTACAGCGCCTGCTGCAGGCGCTTGGACTTCTCCAGGGTGACCACGCGGGCCGCGGCCCGCTCGGCCTCGAGCACGGCACCGATCAGCGCCTGGGCGGCGGCCTTCCAGGCAGTGACCTGCGCCGGCGCCAGCGGCGCGGCCAGGCTGGCGGCCAGGGACATGCGCGCATTGCCTTCCACGTTGGACCAGGCCAGCAGCAGCTCGTCCTCGTTGCGGACCACGTGCTCGGGGTTGTCCCACAGCGCCTGCTCGGCGCGCCGGCGCAGTGCCGGGCCGGCGCCTTCGCTGGCCGCGCCACCGGCGCCGATCGCCCAGTCCCGCCAGCAGGCCACGACCTGCGAGCTGTCGGGCAGCAGGCCGCACAGGACCTGCGCCACGGCGTCCGCCGCCACGGCGCTGATCCCGGCCTGCTGCACGGCAGTGGCGGTCTGGCCCGACATCGATTCCCCCCAGTCACTGCGATTACACAGAGCAGATGCACACTTCGTGCCAGCTTCCAGCCGGCCGTGTGACGGTGGCGCGACCCCGCACCGGGCACATGGACGTTGCTCCTTCCATGCCTGCGGCCCGACCGAACGCGCGAGTATACGGACGCCCGCCCCGCACGCGAGGCCGCGGCCCGTGGCGGCCCGCCGACTTTGAGACGCAGGCCTCACCCCGTAGGCTAGCGGCGGTGAACGATGCCGCCGAGCCCGCCGACGACGCCCTGATGCTGGCCTACGCCGCCGGCGACGTGCGCGCCTTCGAGCTGCTCTACGCGCGCCATCGCGGGCCGCTGTACCGCTTCCTGCTGCGCCAGCTGCGCGATGGCGCGACCGCCGACGAGCTGTTCCAGGACGTGTGGCAGCGGGTGATCGGCGCGCGCGCCAGCTGGCAGCCGGAGGCGCGCTTCGCGACCTGGCTGTATCGGATCGCCCACAATCGGCTGAACGATCACTGGCGCGCGCTCAAGCATCGTCCGCCGGCACCGGAAGACGCCGACGCGCGCACCGAACGGGTCGAGGACCCGCAGACCCCGGAGCGCCAGCACAGCGACTTCGAATCGCGCCGGGAGCTGCAGCGCGCGCTGGACGCGCTGCCGGACGAACAACGCGAGGTGCTGCTGTTGCGACTGGAACAGGAACTGACCCTGGAGGAGATCGGCCAGATCACCGGCGTGGGCCGCGAGACGGTCAAGTCGCGCCTGCGCTATGCCATGGACAAGCTGCGCGCGGGGCTGGGCCGATGAGCCGAGAGCCGCTGACGCCGGAAGAGCGCGCCCTGGCCGAGCGCCTGGCCGCCGGCAATGCGCGCGCCGAGCCCGGCCCGGCGCTGGACGCGCGCATCCTGGCCGCGGCCCGCGCCGCCGCGGAAGAACCCGCGCCCACGCACGACGCGGGCCCATCCCTCTCGCCCGCCCCCCCGGTCGCCATCGGCGCGTCGCGTGCGCGCCGCCCGCGCCGGCGCTGGTCGCTGGGCCTGGGTGTGGCCGCCTCGCTGCTGCTGGCCGTGACCCTGGCCTGGCAGCTGCGTCCGCAGCGCACCACGCAGGTCGTCTACGAAGAGGCGCCGGCCACGCCCTCGAGGCCCGCCTCGCCGCCCGAGCCCGCGGCGGCTGCGGATCGGGTCCAGGCCGTTGCTCCCGCGTCGGCTCCGGCATCTGCTCCGGCATCGGCCCAAACTCCGGCCCAAGCCGAACCAGACGCCGCCCGGCGCCGTGCCACGCGCAAAGCAGCGCCGCCCCCGCTGCCCGCCGCCGTGCCGCCCCCGCCAGAGGCGCCGTTAGTGGCGCCGGCCGAGCAGACGAAGCCCCTGCCCCAGGCTGCGGCTGGGCAGGCCGCACCCATGCCGTCGGCGGATGGCACCCAGACAGAGGCGTACTCGGCCGCGTCCACACCCCCGCCGGCCTCTGCAGTTGCACAGCCGCCAGCGCCGGCACGTGCCGCCGATCTCTACACGCCGCCCGCCCCACCAGCACCGCCCGCCCCTGCGCCGAACGCCGTGGCACCGCCGCCTCCACCCCCGCCGCCCGCTGCCACGCAGGCGCTGTCGCGCAAGGTCGAGCGCCCGACCGAAACCGCCGCCGTACAGGAAGACCGCAATTCCCATGCCGGGCGCGCCGCTCCGCCGGCCGGCGGAGCGCTGGGCACGACCCAGGCTCAGGGCGCCGGGGACATTCCGCCGCCGCGCACCATCGACATGCCCGGCGATCAGACGCCGCCCGCGCTGGAACGCGCCCTGGCCGAGGACCGCGCCCTGCCGCCCGCGCAATGGCTGCAGCGCATCCGCCTGCATCGCTTCGAGGGCGAGGGCGCGCTGGCCCGCGCCAGCCTGGCCGCCTTCGTCCAGGCCCATCCCGAGCAGCCGATCCCCGAGGATCTGCGCGCGCTGCTGCCATGAGCGACACCCTGGCCGCGCCGCTGCGGCACGAACAGCTGGTCAAGCACAGCCGGTTCCTGGTCCAGGCCGGGCCGGTGGACTCGGCCGAGGCGGCCATGGCCTTCATCGCCGCGGTCAGCGACGCCGACGCCACCCACAACTGCTGGGCCTGGCGCGTCGGCGCGACGTTCCGCTCCAGCGACGATGGCGAACCCGGCGGCAGCGCAGGCCGGCCCATCCTGGCGGCGATCGACGGCGCCGGCTTCGACCGGATCGCCGTGGTGGTGACGCGCTGGTTCGGTGGGATCAAGCTGGGCGTGGGCGGGCTGGTGCGCGCCTACGGCGGCAGCACCGCCAGCGCGCTGCGGCAGGCGCCGCGCGTGCCGCTGGTGGCCATGGCCGGGCTGGAGATCGGCTGCGGCTTCGACGACCTGGGCCATGTGCACGCGGCGCTGGCGGCGTTCGCCGCGCAAAAGGACGCCGAGCGCTTCGACAGCGACGGCGCGGTGCTGCAGGTGCAGCTGCCGGCCGAGCGGCGCCAGGCGCTGGAACACGCCCTGCGCGAGGCCACCCGCGGGCGTGTGCACTGCCGCGACGCCGCGCCGGCGCATTGAAAACCCCGCCGCCCACCGCCACCCATGGCAGGATGCGCGCCGGCCCGGCCGCTGCGGCCTGACGCTCCACGCCAGCGCCTGCGCCGACCGCCGACGCGCGTTGGCCGGATCGCCGCCGGCGCCTCCCCTCTCGACTGGTTGTCCGCACCGATGAATTCCCAAGCCCAGACGCTTCCCGCCACCGGCGCACCCGACGCGCGCCCAAAGGCCCGGCTGGGCAGCCTGCGCGCGCTGTGGCCGTTCGTGCGCGCCCACATGGCGCTGTTCGTGAGCTGGCTGGTGGCCCTGGCGGTGGCCTCGGGCGCGACCCTGAGCCTGCCGTACGCCTTCAAGCAGATGATCGACCAGGGCTTTTCCAGCGGGGCGAACATCGACCGCGCCTTCCTGGGCCTGTTCGGCGTGGCGGTGGTGCTGGCGCTGGCCAGCGCCGCGCGCTTCTACTTCGTCTCGCTGCTGGGCGAACGCGTGGTGGCCGACCTGCGCCGCAAGCTCTATGCGCACCTGCTGGGCCTGGACGCGCAGTTCCACGACCGCACCCGCAGCGGCGAACTGGTCTCGCGCCTGTCGGCCGACTCGGAACTGCTGCGCAGCGTGGTCGGCAGTGCGATGTCGGTGGCGGTGCGCAGCTCGGTCACGGTGATCGGCTCGGTGGTGATGATGTTCATCGCCAGCCCGCATCTGGCCGCCTTCGCCCTGGTCGGCATCCCGGCGGCGGTGGTGCCGATCGTGCTGGGCGCGCGCAGGCTGGGCCGCATCGCGCGCGCCAGCCAGGACCGCGTGGCCGACGCCAACACCCTGGCCAGCGAGTCGCTGGGCGCGGTGCGCACGGTGCAGGCGCATGCGCGCGAGCCCTACGAGCAGGCGCGCTTCGAGGCGGCGGTGCAGGTCTCGGTGCAGACCGCGCGCAAGCGCATCCGCGCCCAGTCGCTGGTGACCGCCGGCGCGATCACGCTGGTGTTCGGCGCGATCACGCTGGTGCTGTGGTCCGGCGCGCACGACGTGATCGCCGGGCGCATGAGCGCCGGCACGCTGGCGCAGTTCGTGCTGTATGCGCTGATCGGCGGCGGTTCGGTCGGTTCGCTGGCCGAGGTGTGGAACGAGCTGCAGCGCGCGGCCGGCGGCATGGGCCGCATCGGCGAACTGCTGGACGAATCGGCGCACGTGCGCCCGCCGGCCCAGCCGCTGCCGCTGCCGCGCCCGCTGCGTGGGCAGGTGCAGTTCGACCACGTCTCGTTCCGCTATCCCACCCGGCCGGATGCGCCGGCGCTGGACGACTTCACCCTGGACATCGCCCCGGGCGAGACGGTGGCCCTGGTCGGCCCGTCCGGCGCGGGCAAGAGCACGGTGCTGTCGATGCTGCTGCGCTTCCACGACGTGGACGCCGGCGCGATCCGCATCGACGGGCTGGACCTGCGCCAGCTGGACACCGCCGCGCTGCGCGAGCAGATCGCGCTGGTGCCGCAGGCGCCGACGATCTTCGCCGCCAGCGCCGCCGAGAACATCCGCTACGGCCGGCTCGAGGCCACCGACGAACAGCTGCACGCCGCCGCGGTGGCGGCCGAGGCCGACGGCTTCCTGCGCGAACTGCCCGAGGGCTACGACAGCCAGCTGGGCGAACGCGGCGCGCGCCTGTCCGGCGGCCAGCAGCAGCGCATCGCCATCGCCCGCGCGCTGTTGAAGGACGCGCCGATCCTGCTGCTGGACGAGGCCACCAGCGCACTGGACGCGCAGAGCGAGCGCGCCGTGCAGAGCGCCCTGGAGCGGCTGATGGCCGGGCGCACCACGCTGGTCATCGCCCATCGCCTGGCGACCGTGCTCAAGGCCGACCGCATCGTGGTGATGGACCGCGGCCGCATCATCGCCCAGGGCACGCACGAGTCGCTGATGGCCCAGGGCGGGCTATACGCCGAACTGGCGCGGCTGCAGTTCATCGACTGAGGCCGCTGGCGGCCGTGTGCAGATGACGCCGGCGCGGCTCACGCGCCTTTACGGTGCACGTTCTCAGGCTGGTCGCCTGTTTCCCTCGCGAGATCGCCATGAGTTCCGCCGACAATCCCCGCATCCCCAAGGACATCGCCAAGGTCGAGCTGACCGAGGAGTGGGAGCTGGCCTACTGGACCCGGCACTTCAACGTCAACGAGCAGGACCTGCGCGCCGCCGTGCAGGAAGCCGGCACCGCCACCGACCAGGTCAAGCGCCACCTCGAATCGCGCCCGCAGCAGTCCTGATCCGCCGCCGGTGCGCCACGCTCCCACGCTCAGGCTTCGCCACGCGCTCGCCGGCTGTCTGATGCTGCTGCTCGTCGGCTGCAGCACGACGCCTTCGATGCGCCCGACGGCTTCCAGCGCGGCGGGCGCGACCTTTCTGCTGGTGCCCAACGCCGACACCGCGGCGGGCAACGACGAAGACCCGCCCCTTTCTCCCGCAGGGCTGGCCCGCGCCCAACGGCTGGCGCAGGCGCTGGCCGACGCGCCGCTGGCGGCGATCTACACCGACGAGTTCCAGCGCACCCAGCAGACCGCCGAGCCGGTGGCCGTGCGGCATCCGCGGGCGCAGCGCCTGCGCTACTTCTCGCGCGGACCGGCCGACGACAGCGCACGCCAGTGGCGGGCGGCGCATGCGCACGACACGGTGCTGGTGGTGGGCCAGCCCAGCACGCTGGCGCCACTGGCCGATGCGCTGTGCGGGTGCACCGTGCGCCCGCTGCGCGACGGCGAGACCGATCGACTGCTGCGCATCCACCTCTCCGCGCGCACTGCGGCCCAGGTGCAGGACATGCGCTACGGCGGACCTTCCCCATGACGAGTCATGTCTTCGCCGGCTGGGACGGCAGCATCGCCGGCGCGCGCACCCTGCAGGAGCGGCTGGCGGCGCGCGTGGTGCTGGAGGATCGCGTGCCCGCGGCGCCGCGCACCATCGCCGGCTTCGACGTCGGCTTCGAGGACGAAGGCCACACTACGCGCGCGGCCGCCGTGCTGCTGGATGGCACGAGCCTGCAGCTGATCGCCAGCACGGTCCAGCGCGTGCCGACCTCGATGCCTTACGTCCCCGGCCTGCTGAGCTTCCGCGAGCTGCCCGCGCTGGTGCAGGCGCTGGAGTTCCTGCCGCAGGTACCGGACCTGGTCGTGGTCGATGGCCAGGGCATCGCCCATCCGCGCCGGCTGGGCATCGCCGCGCATTTCGGCGTGGTCACTGGCCTGCCCACGCTCGGCGTGGCCAAGCAGGTGCTGTGCGGGCGCTTCGAGGCGCCCGGACCGCAGCCCGGCGAGCACACGCCACTGATCCATCGCGGCGAACAGATCGGCTGGGCCCTGCGCAGCAAGCTGCGCTGCAATCCGCTGATCGTCTCGCCCGGCTTCGGCATGACGATGGACGGCGCGCTCACCTGGACCCGCGCCCTGCTGCGCGGCTACCGCCTGCCCGAACCCACGCGCCTGGCCGACCGCCTCGCCTCGCGCCGCGGCCCCATGCCCGGCGACACACCGCAGCTGCCGCTGGCCTAGCCGCAGCGCCAGCCCCTCCCCTTTCGCGTAGCGAAGGGGGAGGCTGGGAGGGGGTGCTTTTGCTGTTGCTTTCTCTGCGAAGAGCACCCCTCCCCATCCCTCCCCTTGGCCTGCGGCCAAAGGGAGGGGGCAAAAGCGCGCAGCGCCTCGGCAGACAAGCCACAAGCCACGCCCCTCCCCTTTCGCGCAGCGAAGGGGGAGGCTGGGAGGGAGTGCTTTTGCTGTTGCATTCTCTGCGAAGAGCACCCCTCCCCCTCAGTCGCTAGCCGCGACTTCGAGCTCCCCTTGGCCTGCGGCCAAAGGGAGGGGGCAAAAGCGCGCAGCGCCTCGGGAGACAAGCCGCAAGCCACGCCCTCCCCCTTTTCGCGCAGCGAAAAGGACAACGCGGATCGACGACCTCGCACGGCAGTCGCAGCGATCCAGCGCAGGCTATCGTCAATCGCGCATCCCATCGGAAGCGACAGATGCAGGCCCTGTGGCCGAGCCGGGCGCGAGATCCGCAGGCTTCTCGCGCACGCCGAGCTCGAAGTAGCTCTGCGGCATCAGCCGTATCCGCAGCGGGTGGCCCGCGTCGGCGATGGATTCATCGCTCACCGCGCCGCCGGTGCCGTAGTTGATCTGGACATAGGGGCGCTTGGGCACGCCCACCACCGCCACGATGCGGCTTCCGGGCGCCAGCAGGCGCGCGGTCAGCGTCTGGCTCTGGAAGGACAGCACCTGCGTGCGCCCCGGCCGCAGCAGGTGTCTGAGCGTTCGGTCCTGCATATAGCTGGCTCGACCCAGATAGGACGCCAGATCCAGGTAGCGACCCTCGGGCGTCTGTTCGTAGAAGTCGACCTGCAGGTCGAAGTCTTCCTTGTTGGTCACCAACTGCAGTCTTGCCTGGAACAGGCCGTCGATTTCCAGAGGCTCTCGCAATCTTTCGGTCCGGAAGACCAGCGCATTTCGCGTATCGGGCACTCCGCGCGGAAGGCTCAGATCCGCATCGCGACGATCATTGAAGTCGACGGACAGCGTCGGCGCGGCTGGTCCGACCGGCAAGGCGCTGAACAGCAGACCGTCCGCATCCCGCGTCCCGGACAGGTAGAGACGTCGACGTTCGGTCGCCATCGCTCCCAGGGTCGCGACGTGTCGCCAGGTGTTCGCACCCATGACCTGGAAATTGATTCGATCGCGCAGGACGTCCGGCAGCGGCGCGCCGCGGAAGACATGATCGAACCAGTCCAGCCGCACCTCCTGCAGATCGATCAGGGCCGCCTGGTCGACCTGCTCGCCGTTGACGCTGGCGAGCGCGCCGGTCTGCATCGCGATGTGGTGGTAGGGACCGACGAGCAGGCGATGATCGGCGTCGGGCCTGTACCGGTAATGCTGCTCCAGGTAGTAGAGGGCACCGACCATGCCCCCGTCGTAATACCCGGTCTGCACCAGCACCGGGATGTCGATCGCGGCGAACTCACGGCCGTAGGGGATGAGCTGCTGCCAGTACCGATCGTAGTCGGGATGGTCCAGCCAGGCATCGAAGACGGGGTTGGGCGTTCCATCGATCCTGTCCAGGTCGCGATACGGTGCCCCGCTCCGATACCACTGCCGCTGCAGCCGCTCCCAGTGGTCCCGGTCTCCGTAGGTCTGGTCGTCCAGCCACTTGCACGTGGCGGTGTAGAGCGGCCATGGATAGATGAAGCTCTGGAAGACGCCGCCCTGCATCGGCGTGTCGATACCGGGCGCATTGGTCGCATGGGTCGCCAGCGCCTTCAACGCCGGTGGACGATGCTTGGCCGCGGCCCACTGCGTGAATCCGTTATAGCTGCCGCTGAACATGCCCACCCGGCCATCGCTCCAGGCCTGCCTGGAAAGCCAATCGATGACCGTGTCCGCATCGCGGCCATCGTGGACGTAGGGCACCACCGGGCTCGGACTGCTGCCCCGTCCCTTGCCCCGCGTGAAGGCGACCACGCCCATATAGCCGCGTCCGGCCATCTGCACCGCATCGTCCAGCGCCCAGTCGTCCCGCGCGTAGATCGTGAAGTTCAGCAGTGCGGTCAACCGCGCACCCTCCAGGTGACGCTGGCGCACCAGCAGCGCGTCGATCCGGGCGCCATCGGAAGTCGGAATCAGGACCCGCTGCATCGAGAAGCGCCGCTCCAGATCGGCCTTCAGCAAGGTCTCCGACGCAGGCAAGAGAAAGCGCCAGGCCGCCGTGGCTGCGCGCGCCGCGATCAGGGCCTCCGGGGCTGCGCACCTCGCTGTCGCCGGATCCGGGCAGGCGCGCGCCTGTTTGGCCTCTTCAGCCTGGAGCGCGTCGAGGTCGACCTGGAACGCAGGAAGAATCCGCGCGATGCGGTCGTCCGGCAAACTGGCGACGAACTCGTTGAACGCCTGCGCCAACGCCTCGCCGGGCGCCTGACCCTTGGCTTCGTGGCCTTTGGCCCTGGCATAGAGCTGCCACGGCACCAAGGCCGGCACGCGCCGCGGCTCGACCGACCGGTACAGGTCGCTCAGCTTCTCCAGCGTCGCCTCTGCCGCGCCGTAGCGCCCAGCGGACAACTGCAGCCGGTAAAGCGTCACCAGATCGTCGGGTTGACTGGCGCCTTCGTAACGAGGGATCAGCGCCGCCGCCGCGTCCGTCGCGGCCTGCCCGGGCGGTGCCGTCCAGCCGATGCAACACGCCAACAAGCCTGCGAAGGCCACCCAACGCAAACGGGACAGGATCATGCGGGACCGCTCCTTTCGGACCGGGCCGGGGGCGACGCCTCCTGCTCACCCGATCGTGTTGTGGGCGGCGATCGTCCTGAACCGGCAGGACACCGTGTCAGAAATTCGGCGAGTGGACACTTCCGGACGGCGAACGGGACCTCGCCGCGGTCAGAGCACCCGGCTCCTCAGCAGGCTCGCGCCTTCCCGGCTGGTCGAGATGGTCTGCCCCGTCTCCAGATGCAGCAGCAACCGCCCGCCGCCCGCCGACTCCAGCCGGGCGATGCGGTCGGTGTTGACGATCCAGGAGCGATGGACGCGGACGTACTTGGCCGGGTCCAGCGAACCGGCGAACTCGGCCAGGGTGACCCGAACCAGATGCTTGCCGGTCAGGGTCGTCACCTCCGCGTAGTCGCCTGCGCCGCCGATGCAGACGACCGATCCGATGTCGAGCGGGCGAAGCTCGTCGCCGATCCTGACGAAGTAGCGGGACAGCGCCGCGTCCATCCGGGCTTCGGGTTCCGGCGGCGTGAGGGAGGGCGCCGGTTCCGGCACAGGGTCCAGGGCAGGCGCGCTGTCGAACTCTTGCGCCGTCTCGGCCGCCTGGACCGCGAGGTCGCCGGCGGGTGCCCCCGCGGTCTGGCCGGCACCGGCTGGAGCCGCCACCCGCATCTGCACGGAAAGATAGGAAGCCGCGGCGATCAGCGCGTAGGTCGTGAAGTTCTGAAGCGACTGCCAGGCCGCCCCGCCGCCCTTGAACGGCCGCACCACGAAACCATCGGGCGCGGCGCCGAAGAAGAAGCCGAGCAGCACGATCAGCAGCCAGTACGAGAGCAGCATGAACATCGCGCACAGCACGGCATGGGCCAGCAGCTGGACCGTGGCGGGTTTGCCGATCAGGTATCGGACGACGATGCGCCTGACGGCCAGGCCGAAGAGCACCACCGGCAGGGTGTTGGCCAGGCCTCCCAGCAGGGATCCGGCCAGATCCAGGCCGAGCGCGAACCGGAGCGTGACCGTATAGGCGACGAAGACCGCCAGGACCGCGCAAAGATCAAAGTTCCGCTGCTTCATCACTCGTTCCGCGCGACAGGCGAGCCCATGCGCCCGGCTTTCTCCCGTGCATCTTAGCGATGGGCCCGGCGGCCGGACGCCGGCCGCCGCGTGACGGACTTGCTACCCGACCTGCAACAATCCGTTGTGCGCGATCGTCAGGCCGAGCTCCCGGCCGGCATGCGATCCTGCCGGCCTTTCGAACCGGAGCAGACGCCAATGACCGCCACCGTCATCGAACCGCGCGTGCACGACCTGGGCGGTTTCCAGGTCCGCCGCGCCGTGCCCACGCTGCAGGCGCGCAGCGTGGGGCCGTTCGTGTTCGTCGATCACATGGGGCCGGCCGAGTTCGACGCCGGGCACGGCATCGACGTGCGCCCGCATCCGCATATCGGCCTGGCCACGGTCACCTTCCTGTGGGAAGGCGCCATCGGCCACCGCGACACGCTCGGCTCGGACACGGTCATCCGGCCCGGGGACGTGAACTGGATGACCGCCGGCCGCGGCATCGCCCATTCCGAGCGCAGCCCGCAGGCCGAGCGCGTGGACCACGCGCCGCTGCACGGCATGCAGACCTGGGTGGCGCTGCCGAAGTCCGATGAGGAAGTCGCGCCGGAGTTCTACCACCATGCCGCCGCCACCCTGCCGCACTGGGACCAGCATGGCGCGCGCCTGCGCGTGATCGCCGGCCGCGCCTGGGGCCGCGAATCGCCGGTGCGCGTGTACTCGGACACCTTCAACGTCGCCCTGGATCTGGCGCCGGAGGCCGAGCTGGCCATCGACGACAGCGCGGTCGAACGTGCGCTCTACATCCTGGACGGTCAGGCCCAGCTGGACGGAAGCGATGTGCCGATGCGCCACCTGATCGTGCTCGAGCGCGGCACCCGCCCGGTGCTGCGCGCCAAGACGCCGCTGAAGGCCATGCTGGTGGGCGGCGAGCCGCTCGATGGCCCGCGCCATCTGTGGTGGAACTTCGTGTCCAGCTCCAAGGAGCGCATCGAGCAGGCCAAGCAGGACTGGCTGGAGGGCCGCTTCGGCCGCATCGCCGGCGATCCGGAGTTCATCCCCCTGCCGGAACGTTGACGCGGCGCACGTTCGGCAGCGCCGGAGCCTTGCGCCGGACCAACACGCGGGGCCGGGTTTGGCTTATGTTGCAGTGCGATGCCGGCGCGCCCGGCATCGCCCGCACGACGCGTCGATCGGGCGGCCCGCACCAGCGTGCGGGCGCGCAGGGGAGCTCCAAGGGTGCGCAGCACGGCCCGGACGAGGCGTTCGTCTTCCATCCACCGCGCATCGCCCCTGGCGCGATGCGCCTTGCGCATTGGGGATCGTTCGATGAAAGACTGCCTTGCCTCCGCCGCCGGCCTGCTGCTGTCGCTGGCCGCCGCCGGCGCGTCCGCCCAGTCCACGGCCGGTTGCCCGCAGTTGCCGGCCGGCACCGGGCTGCACTGGGAACGCAGCGGCACCGCCGCACTGGTGATCTGCAAGGCCCTCGACGCCGCCGGCCAGCAGGCCTTCGGCGTGATGCTGGCCGCCAAGGAGCCGGACAAGCCGGCCGGCGCGCGCGAGGAGAAGACCGAGATCGACGGCCGCAAGGCGCGCTGGTACCACACCCGGATCGCCAATCGCCCCGACGCGCGCAGCCGCATGGCCGTGATCGAGCTGGGCGATGAGCGCTGGGCGCAGGTCTGGATCGATGCCCCCAGCGAGGCCGCGCTGCAGGCGGCGATGGCCACCGTGGGCACCCTGCGCTTCGACCCGGCCTCGATGGCCGACGCCAACACCCGCCGCTGAGCCATCGCCCCGACGACGAAAAGGCCGCCTCGAGGGCGGCCTTTTCGTTTTGCGGCGGCAGCGCACGCGGCTTTCCGACCGGTTCGCGCTAGAAGCGGCCTTCCTGGAAATCGACGAAGGCCTGCATCAGTTCCTGGCGGGTGTTCATGACGAACGGGCCGTGGCGCACCACCGGCTCGCGCAGCGGCCGGCCGGCGACCAGAATCACGCTTGCGCCCTGCGCCCCGGCCTGCAGGACCAGCGACTCTCCGCCACCAAGCACCGCCAGCGTGCGGCTGGGCAGTTCGCGCGCGCCCTCGCCCTCGCCCACCGTGACCTCGCCTTCGTAGGCATAGGCGAAGGCGTTGTGGCCTGCGGGCAGGGTGTAGGTCCAGCGCGCGCCGGGCGCCAGCGCGATGTCCAGGTAGAGCGGGTCGGTCGCCGGCTGCACGATCGGGCCGGTCACCTCGCCGACCGCACCGGCGATCACCTTGACCTCCACGCCCGCGGCCGGCGTGGCCACCGGGATGCGCTCGGGGGCGAATTCCTGGTACTTGGGCGCGGTCATCTTGTCCTTGGCCGGCAGGTTGACCCACAGCTGGAAGCCGCGCATGCGGCCGGATTCCTGCTCGGGCATCTCCGAATGCACCAGGCCGCGCCCGGCGGTCATCCACTGCACGCTGCCCGGGGTAAGCAGGCCTTCGTTGCCATGGTTGTCGCGGTGGCGCATGCGCCCGTCGAGCATGTAGGTCACCGTCTCGAAGCCGCGGTGCGGGTGCTCGGGGAAGCCGGCCAGGTAGTCCTCGGCCTTGTCGGTGCCGAACTCGTCCAGCATCAGGAACGGATCCAGATCCGGCAGCTCGGGCGTGCCGATCACGCGGGTCAGCTTGACCCCGGCGCCGTCGGAGGCGGGCATGCCGCGCACGGTACGGACGATGCGGGCCGCAGGGGCGGTGTCGTTCATGGCGTTACTCCAGAAGGCTTGCGTCTGGCCAGATGATGGCGACGCCGCGCGGCCGACAGTACCGCCACGCCGCGCAACGATCCATTGCGGCGGGCGACGGCCGGGGCTGCGGGTGGCAGCAAAGATTGTCTATTGGTTGGAACGCGCGGTCTAAGCAGTCCGGCTTCGGAGGGGCAGCGGTCCGGCGGGCGGTGTCCGCTTTTCCCTCGGTCAGGGCATCCTGCCCTGACTCGGGCGCTCGGCATCCTGCCTCGCTCGTCGCGGCCACCGCCCGCCGGCCCGCTGCCGCGCACGTCAGCTCACAGGACTTCGGTTTGCGGGGTCGTGCTAACCCCTCCGTTGCGCACAACGCGATCAGTGACGGGAAGTTATCGACTTGAGGCCCCCTCCCTTTCGCCATAGGCGAAGGGGAGGGACGGGGAGGGGTCGGGGCTTTACCGGGCAAGCCACCGAAGCGAAGAGCAAAAGCACCCCACCCCGGCTCTCCCCTTCGCCTTCGGCGAAAGGGAGGGGGCAAAGCGCGGCTCGGTCCGCCCTAGATGGCGGACCGAGCCGGGGATCCACGTCCGGCCAGGTCGAGGCTGGTTGGCGAAGTGGTCTTGCCGGCCACGCATTGGTATCAGCGAGACGCAGGAGAACGGCCATAAAAAACCCCGCCGGAGCGGGGTTCAAGAAAACGGTGCGAGATCGGCTTCTTCAGGTGGCCGGGGTGATGTTGGACGCCTGCGCGCCCTTGGGGCCCTGCGTCACCTCGTAGCTCACGCGCTGGCCTTCCTGCAGGGTGCGGAAGCCTTTGGCGTTGATCGCGGTGTGATGCGCGAAGACATCGGCGCTGCCATCTTCCGGCGCGATGAATCCGAAGCCTTTCGCATCGTTGAACCACTTGACGGTACCGTACGGCATAGCTCTTTGTATCCCCAGATTGGATCGGTGGTGTTGCGCTGCCAGGTAGCCGCGCAATTCCGAGTATGCAAAGACGCGGGGAGCTTGACAATCACCCGCGCGCCAGTTCGCCCACCAACTCCGCCATCCCAGAGGACGCCGCCGCCACATTGGCCAGCACCTCGGCCATGGTGATCTCCTCGCCGGTGCCGCAGCCGGCGGCCCAGTTGGCCACGATCGCCAGGCAGGCGTAGTCCAGGCCCAGCTCACGCGCCAGGCCGGCCTCGGGCATGCCGGTCATGCCGACCAGGTCGCAGCCGTCGCGCTTCATGCGCGCGATTTCCGCCTTGGTTTCCAGGCGCGGGCCCTGGGTGGCGCCGTAGCAGCCGCCGTCGACCACCTTCACCCCCGTCACCCGCGCCGCGGCCAGCACCTTGTGGCGCAGCATCGGCGTGTAGGGATCGCCAAAGTCCACGTGCAGCACCTCGCCGCCCTCCTCGCACAGCGTGGAGATGCGGCCCCAGGTGTAGTCGATGAGCTGGTCCGGGCAGGCCAGCACGCGCGGGCCGAAGCGCTCGGTGATGCCGCCGACCGTGTTGAGCGCCAGCACGCGCGTGGCGCCGAGCTGCTTGAGCGCGGCCAGGTTGGCGCGGTAGTTGACCTTGTGCGGCGGCAGCGAATGACCCTCGCCATGCCGCGCCAGGAAGGCCACGCGCCGGCCCAGCACCGTGCCCACCCGCACCGGACCCGAGGGCGCGCCGTAGGGCGTGTCGACGTGGCGGGTTTCGACATCGTCCAGCGTGGCCAGCTTGTAGACGCCGGTGCCGCCGATGACGGCCAGGTCGATGTGCTGGCTCACGCGTCCTCCTTCATCGCGTAGATGGCCGGCAGGTTGCGCAGGTGCTCGTGCACGTCCATGCCGAAGCCGAACACGTAGCGGTCCGGCACTTCCACGCCGACGTAGTCGGCCGAGACCTCGGCTACCGCGCGGTCGTGGCGCTTGACGGTGAGCGCGGCGATGCGCACGTCGGTGGCGCCCTGCTCCAGGCACCACTGGCGCACGGCCAGCAGGGTCAGGCCCTCGTCGAGGATGTCGTCGACCAGCAGCACGCGGCGGCCGTACAGCGCGGTGGCCGGGCGGTGCTTCCACACCAGCTCGCCGCCTTCGGTCTCGCCGCGGTAGCGGGTGGCGTGCAGGTAGTCGTACTGCAGGTCCAGGCCGCGCAGGCCCAGCTCCAGCGACAGCTGGCCGGCGAAGGGCAGGCCGCCGTGCATGATGGTCAGGAACACCGGCACCTCGCCGGCGTAGTCGCGCGCGATGGCGTCGGCCATCGTGGTGATGGCGGCATCGATGGTCGGGCGATCCACCAGCAGGTCGGCGTTGGCCAGGGCCTGGCGGATGGTCGGAGCGGTGTTGGACATCAGGCGGTTCCCTTGGGCAATGACAGGCGCGCGAGCGCGGATTCGTGGCGCGTATCGGCCAGCAGGCCTTCCCACGCGCGCGGGCCGCGGCCGATCAGCCCGATCAGCGCGGCGGTGTTGAGTGAGCGGCCTTCGACGGCGCGCAGCGCCTCGTCGACGACCTCGGGATGGCAGGCCAGCACCACGTCGCAGCCGGCGTCCAGGTGCAGCGCCACGCGCCGGGCGACGCCGCCGGCAGCGTGCGCGGCGGCCATGGAAATGTCGTCGGAGAACACCACGCCGCGGAAGCCCAGCTCCTCGCGCAGCAGGCGCACCCAGCGCGGCGAATAGCCGGCCGGCTCCGGCGCCACCGCCGGGTAGACCACGTGCGCCATCATCACCGCATCGGCCCCGGCGTCGATGCCGGCGGCGAAGGGCACCAGGTCCTGCGCCTGCAGTTCGTCCAGCGGGCGCGGATCGGTGGCGACATCGACGTGGGTGTCCTCCAGCACGGTGCCGTGGCCGGGGAAATGCTTGAGCGTGGCGGCCATGTCGGCCGCGTGCATGCCGGCCACGTAGGCGCGGGTGAGCGCGGCCACCACCTGCGGATCGGCGGCGAAGGCGCGGTCGCCGATGGCGCGGTTGCCGCGGCCCAGGTCGACCACCGGAGCGAAGCTCAGATCCACGCCGCTGGCGCGGACTTGGCTCGCCATCAGCCAGGCGTGTTCGCGCGCCGCTTCCAGCGCGCCGGCCGGATCGGTCGCGTACTGCGCGCCGAAGCTGGCCAGCGGCGGCAGCGCGGCGTAGCCGTCGCGGAAGCGCTGCACGCGCCCGCCTTCCTGGTCCACGCACACCAGCACCGGACGCGGCGCCGCTTCCCGGATCGACGCGCTCAGCGCGCTGACCTGTTCGCGCGAGGCGAAGTTGCGCGCGAACAGGATCACCCCGGCCACCGCATCGTGCTGCAGCCAGTCGCGTTCCCTGGGGGCCAGTTCGGTGCCGGCCAGGCCGATCACGAGCATTGGGTCGAAACTCCGTGGGCCGCACTTGCGCGGGGGGTCAAGATTGTCGCAGAAGCACAAGTCGGCGGGCGGCATGGGCGCCGGACGCGGGAGGCGGCCCGGTTCAGCCCGCCGTGCCCGAGGTCTGGGCGGCGCGCTCGGCCTCGCTCCACTGCGCATACGGCCGGTCGGCCAGCGCCAGGTTGTAGTAGCGCGGCTGGTCGGTCACTTCCGCGCCGAGCCAGGCCGGGCGCTCGAACGGCTCATCGGCGTGAGCCAGCTCGATCTCGGCCACCACCAGCCCGGCGTTGTCGCCGGCGAACGCGTCGATCTCCCACAGGTGCGCGCCGACCTGCACCAGGTGCCGGGTCTTCTCCACGCGCCCGCCCACGCACAGCTGCAGCAGGGCCTGGGCGTCGGCGACCGGGATCGGGTACTCGAACTCCTGGCGCGTATGCCCGACCTGGCGCGACTTGATGTTCAACGCCGCCGCCTCGCCCTCCAGGCGCACCCGCACCGAGGCCAGCTGCGCACCCCCGGCCACCACCGACAGGTCGTTGAGATAGCCCTGCGCCATCGGAATGGCGCGATGCGCCGCCGCGCGCCACTCCTCGTTAGCCAGCAGGAACTTGCGTTCGATTTCGATGCCCATGGGTTGCCTGTGTGTGGGGGGAAAACAAGTGCGCCCTGCTTTTGCCCCCTCCCTTTCGCGCAGCGAAGGGGAGGGCTGGGGAGGGGTCGCTCTTCGCGGCAAATCAAGAGCAAGAGCAAAAGCACCCCTCCCCCTCAGTCGCTAGTTCGCGACTTCGAGCTCCCCTTTGCGCTTCGCGCAAAAGGGAGGGGGCGAAAGCGACTACCGCTCGAACAACGCGATCGACTCCACATGCGCGGTCTGCGGAAACATGTCCATCGCCCCCGCCGACACCAGCCTGAAGCCGCACTCGTTGACCAGATAGCCCGCATCGCGCGCCAGCGAGCCGGGATGGCAGCTGACGTAGACGATGCGCGAGAACTGTTGCAGCGGCAGCTGCCGCAGCACGTCGATCGCGCCCGAGCGCGGCGGATCCAGCAGCAGCTTGTCGAAGCCGGCGCGCATCCACGGCGCATCGCGCTGGTCGGTGGTCAGGTCGGCGGCGAAGAACTGCGCATTGGACAGCCCGTTGCGCTGCGCGTTCTCCTGCGCGCGCGCCACCAGCCCGGCCTCGCCTTCCACGCCGACCACCTCGCCCACCAGCCGCGCCAGCGGCAGGGTGAAGTTGCCCAGGCCGCAGAACAGGTCCAGTACGCGCTCGCCCGGCTGCGGATTCAGCAGCGCGAAGGCATGCGCGATCATCTTCTCGTTGAGCTTGCCGTTGACCTGGATGAAGTCCAGCGGCCGGAACGCCAGCTCGATGTCCCACGGCGCCAGCCGGAAGGACAGCGGCACCTGCGCCGGCCACAGCGGATGCACGGTGTGGTTGCCGCCCGGCTGCAGGAAGATGGCGAAGTCCTGCTCCTGGGCGAAGGCGGTCAGGATGTCCAGGTCGTCCTGCACCAGCGGCGCCAGGTGGCGCACCACCAGCGCGATGGCCGCGTCGCCGGCGATGAACTCGATCTGCGGGATGTCCGCGCGTCCGGCCAGGCGGTCGATGCACTGCGCCAGCGCCTCGATGCGGAAACCGATCTGCGGGATCAGCGTATGGCATTGCCGCAGATCGGCGACGAAGCGCGGATCCTGCTCGCGGAAACCCACCAGGGTCTTGTCCTTCTTCTCCACGCGCCGCACCGAGAAGCGGCCCTTGCGCCGGTAGCCCCAGCTGCCTTCGTGCAGCACCGGCAGCACGCTGGCCGGCGCGACGTGGCCGATGCGTGTCAGGTTCTCCAGCAGCGTGTGCTGCTTGTAGGCGATCTGCTTGGTCTCCTCCAGATGCTGCAGCACGCAGCCGCCGCAGGTGCCGAAGTGCGGGCAGCGCGGCGTGACGCGGTCGGGCGAGGCGTCGAGCACCTCCAGCGTGCGCGCCTCGTCGAAGTGCTTGCTGCGCGCGGTCTGCTCCACCCGCACCCGCTCGCCCGGCAGCGCGCCGGTGACGAACACGGCCTTGCCCGATTCGCCGGGCACGGTGGGGGGACGGCGGGCCACGCCGCGGCCGTCGTGGCTCAGGTCGTGGATCTCAAGGTCGAACGGGGTCTTGTCGATGCGCGGGGAACGGGCCACGTGGCGATGAGCTGCGTGCGGGGAATCGCGTATTGTCGCAGAAGCGCCGGGGCCGACGCCCGGCGCGGCCCGCCGCCGCGAAAGGAGCCCGCATGGCCGCCACGCCCCACATCCTGCTGGTCGAGGACGATCCCACCACCAGCGAGTTCATGCGCGCCGCGCTCGAAACGCTGCCGGCCACCGTGGCCGTGGCCCGCAGCCAGTCCGAGGCGCTCGCGACCGAGGGCCGCTTCGACCTGTGCCTGGTCGATGCCAACCTGCCCGATGGCCGCGGCGATGCCTTGCTGGCCCGCCTGCGCGCGCGCCAGCCGGCGCTGCCGGCGCTGGCGCACACCGCCGACCCCTCGCCCGGCCTGCACGCCGCGCTGTGCGCCTCCGGCTTTGCCGCGGTGGTGGTCAAGCCGGTCGGCGCGGCCTCGCTGCGCCAGGCCGCGCGCGATGCGCTGCAGGCGCGCACCCCGCCTGAGACCGCGGCCATCCGCACCTGCAGCGACGAGGTGCCGGTGTGGGACGACGCGGCGGCGCTGTCGGCGCTGGGTGGGAACCTCGAGCATCTGCAGACCCTGCGCGGGCTGTTCCTGCAGGAGCTCGACACCCAGGCCGCCGCCATCGAGGCCGCCCTGGCCGCCGACGACCTGCCTGGCGCCCACCAGCAGCTGCACCGCCTGCGCGCCAGCAGCGGCTTCGTCGGCGCCGCCCGCCTGCACGCCGCCGCCAAGACCCTGGACGCCAGCCTGCCCGACCGCGCCGCCCAGGCCGAATTCCACGCCGCCTGGCAGCAGACGCGCGCCTGAGCCACCACCTGTCGGTAGAGCGGAGCTTGTGGCAATCCCCTCTTGGGGACTCCGCTGCTCTTCGTTCGGTTCCTCGGGAAGCCTCCAGCGGAGCAAGCTCCGCTCTACAGGGAGGCGGCGATCTGATCGGAAGAGGCAGGCGCTCCCACCCGTGTTTCAGGTGGCGTCTTCGCTGGTGGCCGAGGGTGTCGACGGGCGCGGCAGCGCGGCCAGCATGTCCCAGGACTTCAGGCCGCGGGCGCCCAGGTGGTGGGCCAGCAGCTGGCGCATCGCCCGGCGCAGGTCGGCCAGGTCGGCCGCCTCGGGCTGGGCGTCGGAGGCCAGCGCCAGCAGCGCGCGGCCGCTGGGCGCCGAGGCGCGCTCGCCGCTGCGCTCGCTCAGCAGCCGGCGCGGGCCGTGCTCGGGGTCCAGGCGGTAGCGCGCGGCCGGGTCGACCGGCGCGCCGTCGCCATCGTGATCGAGCACCAGGCCGAAACCGATCGCCTCGAGCAGGTCGCGCTCGAAGCGGCGCAGCGACCACGCCAGCGGCTCGTCGTGGGCCAGGCGCGCGCGCACCCGCGCATAGGCCAGATACAGGTCCGGCAGCGGGTCCTGGCGCGGGGCCAGGCGCAGCACCAGCTCATTGATGTAGAACGCGGCGAGCATCGCATCGCCCTGCAGGCGCGGCGCGGCGTCCAGCGCCTCGGCGCCGGTCAGCCGCCCCAGTTCGCCGCGCAGCTGCGCCTCGAGCCGTATGTGCTGCAGCGGCTGCAGCGCCGCGCGCAGCACCTGCTTCTTCGGCCCCTGCACGCCCCGCGCGACCACGCCCAGCCGGCCATGGCCGGCGCTCAGCACCTCGACCAGCAGACTGGTCTCGCGCCAGGGCCGGGTGTGGAGGATGAAGGCGGGCTGGTCGATGTTCACAGCAGGGGCCAGAGGTCAGGGGCCAGGGATCAGAGAAAAGCAGCATTGCGGCGCGAACCGCCGACCATCCGTCGGGCTTCGATGGAGGCAGAGCAGACACGCAATGCAGACGTTCTCCCTGACCCCTGGCCCCTGGCCCCTGACCCCTGGCCCCTGACCCCTGACCTCTGGCCCCTGACCTCTGGCCCCTGAAACACTTCACTCGTACCCGAACGCCTTCAGCGCGGTCTCGTCGTCCGACCAGCCCTCGCGCACGCGGACCCAGGTTTCCAGGAAGACCTTGCGGTCGAACAGATGCTCCATCTGCTGGCGCGCCTTGCTGCCGATGTCCTTCAGGCGCGCGCCGCCCTTGCCGATGACGATGGCCTTCTGGCTCTCGCGTTCGACCCAGATCACCGCGCCGATGCGCAGCATGTTGCCGTCCACGGTGAAGTGCTCGATCTCGGTCGTGGTGGCGTACGGCAGCTCGGCGCCGAGCTGGCGCATCAGCTGCTCGCGCACCAGCTCGCCGGCCAGGAAGCGCTCGCTGCGGTCGGTGATCTCGTCCTCGCCGTACATCGGCGGCGCTTCGGGCAGCTGCGCCAGGATGTCGCGCACCAGCGCGTCCAGGCCGCTCTTCTTCAATGCCGAGATCGGGTGCACGGCGGCGAAGCTGCGGCCCTCGCTCACCTGCGCCAGGAACGGCAGCAGCTCGGACTTGTCCTTGAGCCGGTCGACCTTGTTGATCACCAGCACCAGCGGGATCTTGGCATCGCTGAGCACGTTGTAGGCCAGCGTGTCGGTCTCGTCCCAGCGCCCGGCCTCGATCACCAGCAGGCCGGCATCGACGCCTTCGAGCGCGCCGCGCGCGGCGCGGTTCATGACCCGGCTCATGGCCGAGGCCGAGTACTTGCCCTGCTGCTTGTGCAGGCCGGGCGTATCGACCAGCACGATCTGCCCTTCCGGAAAGGTCGCGATGCCCAGCAGGCGGTGACGCGTGGTCTGCGGACGGCTGGAGGTGATCGACACCTTGGCGCCGACCAGCGCGTTGGTCAGGGTGGACTTGCCGACGTTGGGACGGCCGATGACCGCAACGCTGCCGCTACGGTGGGGCTTGGACTCGTTCATGGGGACAGCTTAGGACGTGTGGGCGGGGGCAGTGTGTACGGAAGTGACGAACGGGGCGGTCGGCCGTTGCAGCGCTGGGCCGAGCCGCACGCCGGCCTCGCCGATCATTTGCGCGGCAGCTGGGCGATCACGGCGGCGGCGGCCGCCTGTTCGGCGGCGCGGCGCGAGCCGCCCTCGCCTTCGGCCGACAGCGCGGGGTCGGTCAGCACGCAGCGCACCTGGAAATGGCGCGCGTGCTCCTCGCCGCTCTCGGAGACCAGCTCGTAGCTGGGCAGCGCCTTCTGCCGGCCCTGCAGCCATTCCTGCAGGCGGGTCTTGGGGTCTTTCTCCGGCTTGCCGACCGGCAGGGCGGCCAGGGCCGATTCGAACCAGGGCAGCACGCAGGCGCGGCAGGCCTCGAAGCCGGCGTCCAGGTAGATCGCGGCCACGACCGCCTCCAGCGCATCGGCCAGGATCGAATCGCGGCGATGCCCGCCGGACTTCAGCTCGCCCGGGCCCAGGGTCAGACGCGCGCCCAGATCGAGCTCGCGCGCCAGGGTCGCCAGCGAGCCTTCGCGCACCAGCTCGGCGCGCGCGCGCGTCAGCGCGCCCTCGTCGGCCTTGGGCCAGCGCTGGAACAGCGCTTCGGCGATCAGCAGGTTGACGATGCTGTCGCCGAGGAATTCCAGCCGTTCGTTGTGGACCGCGCCGGCGCTGCGATGGGTCAGCGCCTGGGCCAGCAGCTGCGGATCGGTGAAGACATGACCGATGCCCGCACCGCCGGCCGTCGGCTCAGCCTTCGCCACCACCGCTCCGCACGATGTCCTGTGAGGTCTCGAACTTGCCGACCACGTCCAGGTTGCCGATCATCGGCCGGCGCACTTCGTACTGCACGTGCAGGTTCCAGCCGTTGTTGATGCGCTTGAACTTCACGTTCTCCGGCTTGACGTTCTCGGAGTAGTTGATGTCCAGCCGGCGGAAGAACAGGTCCTGCAGCCGCGCCGGATCCATGTCGGCCGAGCCGGACTGCTCGGACAGGCCCTTGGCCGCGGCCTTGACCGAATAGAACTCCTGGTACATCGGGAACAGCTTCATGCCGATATAGGCGGCGAATCCGACCACCGCCAGCGTGATCACAAAACCGATCAGCGTCATGCCGCTCTGGTTGCGCTTCATGTCCTTCCCCTCACCCCTGTGGAACCGCGTCACTCGATCCGGGTCCCGATGCGGGAGGGATCGAACCCGTTCTTGCAGAACCAGCCCTCGCAGTTGAGCCAGATCACGAACGCCTTGCCGCGCAGGTTGGACTCGGGCAGGAAGTGCGTGTCAGGCCACAGGCGGCTGTCCTCGCTATTATCACGATTGTCGCCCATCACGAAATAGTGCCCCGGCGGCACCTTCCAGGTGCCCTCGCCGACGTAGTGGCCCAGGTCTTCGTAGATGGTGTGGGTCTTGCCCGGCAGGTCTTCCTGCAGCAGGGTCACCCGGTCGCTGCCCGGCGGCAGGCCGCGGCCGGTGTAGGTGCCCAGCGGCTTGTACTGCACCGGCACGCCGTTGATCGCCAGCGTATTGCCGGAGAAGGTGATGGTGTCGCCCGGCAGGCCGATGATGCGCTTGACCCAGTTGTTCTCCGGATCCATCGGCGGCTTGAACACCACCACGTCGCCGCGCTTGGGCTCGCCCAGCGGCAGGAACTTGGTGTTGGTGATCGGCAGGCGCAGGCCGTAGGAGAACTTGTTGACCAGGATGAAGTCGCCGATCAGCAGGTTGGGCATCATCGAGGCCGACGGGATCTTGAACGGCTCGGCCACGAAGCTGCGCAGGATCAGCACGATCGCCAGCACCGGGAAGAACGCCTTGGAGTAATCCACCAGCACCGGCTCTTCGTCCAGCAGGCCGGCCTTGGCGGCGCGGCGCTTGGCCAAAAACAGCTTGTCCAGCAGCCAGATGAAGCCGGTCAGCAGGGTGAGCACGACCAGGATTGTTTCGAACCAGACCATCGCTTGTCCTTATCGCGCGATGCGGCGGGCATCGCGCGTACTTGCACAAAACTAGGGCGGGCCATGCGACCCGCCCCGCCTGCAGCCGGCGCCAGGGCCGGCCTGCCTCTTACTTGCTGTCCACCTGCAGCACGGCCAGGAAGGCCTCCTGCGGGATCTCCACGCGGCCGACCTGCTTCATGCGCTTCTTGCCTTCCTTCTGCTTTTCCAGAAGCTTCTTCTTGCGCGTGATATCGCCACCATAGCACTTGGCCAGCACGTTCTTGCGCATGGCCTTGACCGTGGAACGGGCGATGATCTGCGCGCCGACGGCGGCCTGGATGGCCACGTCGAACATCTGCCGCGGGATCAGTTCCTTCATCTTCTCGCACAGCTCGCGGCCGCGGCGATCGGCCTGGCTGCGGTGCACGATCAGGCTCAGCGCGTCGACCTTGTCGCCGTTGATCAGCGTGTCCAGGCGCACGAACGGGCCGGCCTGGAAGCGCAGGAACGAATAGTCCAGCGAGGCATAGCCGCGCGAGACCGACTTGAGCTTGTCGAAGAAGTCCAGCACCACCTCGGCCATCGGCAGCTCGTAGCTGATCTGCACCTGGCTTGCCAGGTACTGGATGCCGATCTGCACGCCGCGCTTTTCCTCGCACAGCTTGATGATGTTGCCGATGTAGGCTTCCGGGGTGAGGATGTTGGCGCGGATGATCGGCTCGCGCACTTCCTCGATCAGGTTGGACTGCGGCAGCTTGGCCGGGTTGTCCAGCGAGACGATGCTGCCGTCGGTCTTGAGCACCTCGTAGACCACCGTCGGCGCGGTGCTGATCAGGTCCAGGTCGTACTCGCGCTCCAGGCGCTCCTGCACGATTTCCATGTGCAGCATGCCCAGGAAGCCGCAGCGGAAGCCGAAGCCCATCGCCTCGGAGCTTTCCGGTTCGAAGCGCAACGCCGCATCGTTCAGGCGCAGCTTCTCCAGCGCCTCGCGCAGGGCCGGATAGTCCTCGGCATTGGTCGGGAACAGGCCAGCGAACACGCGCGGCTGCATCTCCTGGAAGCCCGGCAGCGGCTTGGGGGCGGGGTCCGAGGCCAGGGTCAGCGTGTCGCCGACCGGCGCGCCGTGCACGTCCTTGATCGAGGCGGTGATCCAGCCCACCTCGCCGGCGCCCAGCTTGGGCAGCTCCTTGCGCTTGGGCGTGAACACGCCGACCTTGTCCACCTCGTGGGTGCGGCCGGTGGACATCACCAGGATCTTGGACTTCGGACCGATCTCGCCCTGCATCACGCGCACCAGCGAGACCACGCCCAGGTAGTTGTCGAACCACGAGTCGATGATCAGCGCCTGCAGCTTGTCGGTGTCGCGCGGCTGCGGCGGCGGGATGCGGTGGACGATGGCCTCCAGCACCTGCTCGACGTTCAGGCCGGTCTTGGCGCTGACCGCGACCGCGTCGGTGGCGTCGATGCCGATCACCGCCTCGATCTCGGCCTTGGCCTTCTCGATATCGGCGGTGGGCAGGTCGATCTTGTTGAGCACCGGCACCACTTCCAGGCCCTGCTCGACGGCGGTGTAGCAGTTGGCCACCGACTGGGCTTCCACGCCCTGGGCGGCATCGACCACCAGCAGCGCGCCCTCGCACGCGGCCAGCGAGCGGCTGACCTCGTAGGAGAAGTCCACGTGGCCGGGGGTGTCGATGAAGTTCAGTTGGTAGGTCTGGCCGTCCAGCGCCTTGTACGGCAGCGAGACGGACTGGGCCTTGATGGTGATGCCGCGCTCGCGCTCGATCGGGTTCGAGTCGAGCACCTGGGCCTCCATCTCACGGGCCTGCAGACCACCGCACAGCTGGATGATGCGGTCGGCCAGGGTGGATTTGCCGTGGTCGACGTGGGCAATGATCGAGAAATTGCGGATGTTCCGCATCGAAGCGGGCGTTTCAGGCGGCATGGGGGCGGCGGGCGGGGGCCGTCGAAGGGCAAACGGAGATTATCGCATGGCCGCCGCCGCCCCGGCGTCCGGCCCCGGCACCGGGATCGCCCGGCGCCAGGACCGAGGCGCGCTCAGCGCGCGCCGCCGACGGTGACCGCGACGAACTGGCGCACGCCGCTGCGGGCACTCTCGATCAGCAGCATCAGCACGTCGCCCTTCTTCAGGCCAGCGGTGGCCTTGTTGAAGTCCTCCAGGCTGCCGATGTCGCGGCGGTTGGCCTGGACGATGGCCAGCCCCGGCTCCAGGCCGGTGTCCTGGCTGACCGCCGGGCTGACACCCACGATCACGACCTTACCGCGCCCGTCGGCCTGCACCGAGAAGCCCAGCTCCTTGGCCGTCAGGGCCGGGGAAGCGCGACTGCCGCCCTCCTCGTCCTGGGCGCCGGGACCGCCGCGGCCGCCCATGGCCAGCTTCGGGTCCAGCTCGGTCAGGGTGACGTCGACCTTGCGCGGCGAACCGTCGCGGATGACCGTCAGGGTGACCTTGGTGCCCGGCGGCAGCGGCGCCACGCGCGAGGGCAGATCGGAGTAGTCAGTGATCTTGGCGCCATTGAACTCGGTGATCACGTCCATCGGCTTGAGGCCGGCCTTGGCCGCGCCGCTGCCCGGGGTCACCTGGGTCACCAGCACGCCGTTGGTATCGGGCAGCTTGAGCGTCTTGGCCATCGCCTCGCTGATGCGCTGGTTCATGCTCACGCCCAGCATGGCGCGGCTGACCTTGCCGGTCTTCTTCAGCTGGTCGGCGGCGCTGACGGCCAGGTCGATCGGGATCGCGAAGCTGATGCCCATGTAGCCGCCGGACTGGGAGAAGATCTGCGAATTGATGCCGACGACCTCACCGGAGGTGTTGAGCAGCGGGCCGCCGGAATTGCCCGGGTTGATCGCCACGTCGGTCTGGATGAAGCGCACGTAGTTGCTGCCGCCCATCCCGGCCTGGGTGCGGCCGGTGGCGCTGACCACGCCGGCGGTCACCGAATGATCCAGGCCGAACGGCGAGCCCATGGCCACCACCCACTGGCCGGGCTTGAGGTTGTTGGACTCGCCCATGCGCAGCGACGGCAGGCCGGTGGCGTCGATCTTCAGCAGCGCCACGTCGTAGCCCTGGTCGGCGCCGACGACCTTGGCCTTGAACTCGCGGCCATCCGAAAGCTTGACCTTGACGTTCTTGGAACCGTCGACCACGTGGTTGTTGGTCAGGATGTAGCCATCGGGCGAGATGATGAAGCCCGAGCCCATCGACTCGCCGCGCGGACGGCTGCCGCCGCCGCCGCGACCGGGCCCCGGAATCTGCATGCCGGGGCCGAAGATCTGGCGGAAGATTTCCGGGATCTGCGACTGGTCCATGCCCTGGTCGTCGTCATCGTCCTGGGTGATCTGATCATCGGCGCTGCTGCTGTCGTCGCCGATGGTGGCATCGACATTGACCACGCCCGGGGCCACCTGCTCGACCAGCTTGGTGAAGTCCGGCAGGCCGGTGACGATCTGCGGCGCGCTGCTCTGGGCGATGGTGGGCGCCACTGCGGCGGCGCCGCTGCCGCCCTGCTGCGCGCAGGCGGACAGCGGGACGGTGAGGGAAACCAGGCCGATCAGGCCCATGCGGAGACGTGGATTCATCGACTGCTCGCCTTTTGCGTCGGAAGAAGAAGGGGGAATGAGGCGGCAGCCCAGCGCGGGCCGCCGCCGGACTTACGGCTGCGCCGGGGTTGGCTGCGCCGAGGGCGCCGGCTCTGCCACCGGCAGGCGCGGCTGGAACGGGTAATACGAGGTCTGCTCGCCGGGCGCGTAACCGGTGGCGTAGGCACCGTTGTTGCGCAGCTGGGACAGGCTGGAGCGCGGCCACGGCCGGGCCGCCGGCTGGCCCAGGCGGGTGCCGGCGAACGGATCCTGCGAGCTGGCCGCAATGGGCGGTGCCGGCGCGTTCACCGCGGCCAGGGCCTGTTGGGTGATCGCCGCGGTCGCCCGGGCGGCCTGCTGGTTGCGCGTGGCGCTGCCCCGGCGGCTGTCCTCGGCCCGGCGCGGCAAGCTGGCCACGGCCATGCCCGAGGCGAGCAGCGCCGATCCTGCGGCGGTCGAGGCGTCGGCGGGGGCCGGCGTGGCAGGCGAAGGCGCAGGCCCTGGCGCGCTCGCGCTGGCCAGCGCCGGCGTTTCAGGCGAGGCCGAAGGCCGGCCGCTCTGCTGCCCGGCCATGAAGACCGCCACCAGCGCCACGGCGGCGGCGACCGCGCCGCTGCCCCAGCGCAGCACGCGCCCGCCGCGGGCCGGCGCCTGGTTCGCGGCCGGCTGCACGGGCTGGGCCGCGATGGCGGCGGCCACCTGCTCGGCGAAGCCGTGCGGCGCCGGCGCCTGGGCTTGGCCGCGCAGCACGTCGCCGCACAGCTGCCAGCGCTCCCAGGTCGCGGCCAGGGTCTCGTCGTCGGCCATGCGCTTCATCAGGAAGCGCGCCTGGTCGGGGGCCAGCGCGCCGTCCATCAGCGCGGACATCTGCTGGCGGTAATGCTGCTGGAACTTGTCGTCGATCATCGTTTCTGCTCCCGGGTGGCGCTGCCGGTGTCCAGCAGCGGCCGCAGCTCGGCATCGATGGCGTCGCGGGCACGGAAGATGCGCGAGCGCACCGTACCGATCGGACAGCCCATCTTCGTGGCGATCTCCTCGTAGCTCAGGCCCTCGACCTCGCGCAGGGTGATGGCCGTGCGCAACTCCTCGGGCAATGCATCGACCGCGCGCATCACCGACTGCTCCAGCTGCTGGCGCATCAGTTCGCGCTCGGGCGTGTCGGTGTCGCGCAGCCGCGCGCCGGCGTCGTACTGCTCGGCGTCGGCGGCGTCCACATCGTCGGTGGGCGGGCGTCGGTTGTGGGCGACCAGATGGTTCTTGGCGGTATTCACGGCGATCCTGTGCAGCCACGTATAGAACTGCGCGTCACCACGGAAATTCCCCAGCGCGCGATAGGCCCGCATGAAGGTTTCCTGCGCCACGTCCTGGCACTCGCTCCAGTCGTGCACGTAGCGACCGATCAGCGCCAGGATCCGATGCTGGTACTTGCGCACCAGCAGATCGAAGGCGGCGCTGTCTCCGCGCTGGACGCGCTTGACCAGCTCGAGATCCAGCTCGATGGGTGGATCAGCGTCGCGCATGCCGGGCCGCACGGAAGTGGGCGTCGTCATGAGCCGGATCCTGAGACCGCGGCGACGCAAAAAAGTTCACCGGCGGCATGGCAGTCCTGCTGCAAGGGGTTCGGAGCGGAAAAATAACGCATCGCGCGTGGCAGGCCTGTCGGCGGTGGAGCCTCGAACGTGGGGATTTGACGCGACCCAGACAAGCTCCCGATCATAACGGTCTTCCCATACTGCAACGGATGGTCCCGCTCATGGCAGCCAGCTTCGATGGGCTTCGATTCAGTCACTGGCGCACGGAGAGCCGTCCGGAAGGTGTGGTCGTCCTGTGGCTGGACCGTCAGGATGCCTCGGTCAACGCCTTCTCGCAGGACGTGCTGATCGAGCTGGGCGACATCATCGAACGCCTGGCCATCGACCCGCCCAAGGGCGTGGTGGTCGCCTCGGCCAAGGCCAGCGGCTTCATCGCCGGCGCCGATCTGAAGGAGTTCCAGGAGTTCGACCGCCGCGGCACGGTCAACGACGCGATCCGGCGTGGCCAGATGGTGTTCCAGAAGCTGTCCGAACTGCCTTGCCCGACCGTGGCGGCCATCCATGGCTTCTGCATGGGCGGCGGCACCGAGATCTCGCTGGCCTGCCGCTATCGCGTGGCGTCCAACGATGCGTCCACGCGCATTGGCCTGCCCGAGACCAAGCTTGGCATCTTCCCCGGCTGGGGCGGCAGTGCGCGCCTGCCGCGCCTGATCGGCGCGCCGGCGGCGATGGACCTGATGCTCACCGGCCGCACCGTCTCGGCCAGCGCCGCGCGCGGCCTGGGCCTGGTCGACAAGGTCGTGGACAAGGCGGTGCTGATCGACACGGCCGTGTCGCTGGCGCTCAAGGGCACGGTGCGCCCGTTCAAGCAGCGCGCCACCGCCTGGGCCACCAACACCTGGCCGGCGCGCAAGCTGCTGGCGCCGCAGATGGCCAAGCAGGTCGCGCGCAAAGCGCGCAAGGACCAGTATCCGGCGCCGTACGCGCTGATCAACGTATGGGAGCGCAGCGGCGGCCAGGGCATCGGCGCGCGCCTGGATGCCGAGCGCCGCGCGGTGGTCAAGCTGGCCGGCACGCCGACCGCGCGCAACCTGATCCGCATCTTCTTCCTCACCGAGCGTCTCAAGGGGCTGGGGGGTAAGGAACATGGCATCAAGCATGTGCATGTGGTGGGCGCCGGCGTGATGGGTGGCGATATCGCCGCCTGGTCGGCCTACAAGGGCTTCGAGGTCACCCTGCAGGATCGCGAACAGCGCTTCATCGACCCGGCCATGACCCGCGCCCAGGCGCTGTTCGAGAAGAAGGTCAAGGACCCGGCCAAGCGTCCGGCCGTGGCCGCGCGCCTGAAGGCCGACCTGGCCGGCGCGGGCGTGGCCAGCGCGGACCTGGTGATCGAGGCCATCATCGAGAACCCGGAAGCCAAGCGCGCGCTGTACGAGACCCTGGAACCCAATCTCAAGCCCGACGCGCTGCTGACCACCAATACCTCCTCGATCCCGCTGGTCGAACTGCGCGAGCACATCGACAAGCCGGCGCAGTTCGGTGGCCTGCACTACTTCAATCCGGTGGCGATGATGCCGCTGGTAGAGATCGTCCAGCACGACACCATCGCGCCGGAGACCGTGCAGCGCCTGGCCGCGTTCTGCAAGGCGCTGGACAAGTTCCCGGTGCCGGTGGCCGGCACGCCGGGCTTCCTGGTCAACCGCGTGCTGTTCCCGTACATGCTCGAGGCGGCCAACGCCTACGCCGAAGGCATCCCCGGCCCGGTGATCGACAAGGCGGCGGTGAAATTCGGCATGCCGATGGGCCCGATCGAACTGATCGACACCGTCGGCCTGGACGTGGCCGCCGGCGTGGGCAAGGAGCTTTCGCCCTTCCTCGGCCTGCAGGTGCCGGCGGCGCTGGCCACGGTCGAACCGGACAAGCGCGGCAAGAAGGACGGCCAGGGCCTGTACAAGTGGGAGAACGGGCGCGCGGTCAAACCCGAAGTGCCCAAGGACTACCAGGCCCCGGCCGATCTGGAGGATCGCCTGATCCTGCCGCTGCTCAACGAGGCGGTGGCCTGCCTGCACGACGGCGTCGTGGCCGATGCCGATCTGCTCGATGCCGGCGTGATCTTCGGCACCGGCTTCGCGCCTTTCCGCGGCGGTCCGATTCAGCACATCCGTGCCGCCGGCGCCGATGCCCTGCTGGAGCGCCTGCGCGCCCTGCAGGCCCGCCACGGCGATCGCTTCGCCCCGCGCCCGGGCTGGGACAACCCCGTGTTGCGCGAGCCGGTGGCGTAAGCCGCTGCGGCGGTGGTTGCCCTAGCGCGGCACTGTGCCGGGTAGAAACGACCTGCAAAACTCGTTATTCCCGCGAACGCGGGAGTGCCTCTTGGCAGACGCTTGTCTAATCATTGAGGGGCTCTGACGCTCGGTCCGAAAGCCACTGGGTTCCCGCCTTCGCGGGAACGACGATAGAGGTTCTGCCGGTGGCGTCGAGTGCAGCGCGGCCGGCAAGACGCGCAGCAAAGCGGATCCGTGCCTGCCCAGGCGCCTTCGCACGCAACCCCAAGGTCGAGCATCCACCCCAGCGCTGCCGCCCGGCGGCGCGTTGCGGCATCATGGCGCCTCAGTCCTGACGAAAGACCGCGAGCCGATCGCCATGTTCAATCTGTCCCCACCGACCTCCGGCATGTTCTTCCTCTCGCTGCTGCTCGGCGGCCTGGGCGTGGCGGCCAAGCTGCACTACATCCCGGCGCTGGTGCCATACGCGTTCTGGCTGGTCTGCGCCGGGCTGGTCGTGCTGCTGATCGGCAACCTGTTCAAGGGGCTGTAGGCGTTACGCCAGCACAAGCCTCTGGCTCAGCAGCCCATCGCGATGGGTACATCGAATTCCAGGTCGACCACCCACGCCGCACCGTCCCAGCGCTGCACCTGCATGCGCAGCAGGCTCGGGGCGACATAGGACGCGCCCTGCCCGGCGCGCGAGACGTCCTTGGCCAGCGTGATCCACTTCCCTTCGCCGCCATGAGCGCGTACCGCAGCGAGCAGTTCGGCCTGACCGAACGACGGAAAGCAACTGGCTTGCCGCGTTGTGGGCGGCGGAATATTGAAGTGCCCGTCACCCGGGTCGGCGATGGACTGCCAGGCCGTCGTGCAGTGCTTCCAATCCAGCAGATCCAGATGCGGCCCCTCGTCACCGAGCGCCAGACTGGTTTGGTACTGGAAACGGATCCGGAGCTTTTCGCGTGGCGTATCTTCGCCCTGCTCCACCTTGACCATGCGCACGCTGTCGCCAAGTTCGGTCTCCAGCGTGTAGCGATGCTGGAACGGCGAGGCTCGCTTCCAGAGCGCCGTTGGCGCCTGATCCGTCCACACTTCGATGCGGCGAATCTCCGCCTGCGCCGACGGCGACATCGGCAGCGCCAGACAGACGCAGACCGCCAGCCACACTCCCCGAAATTGCCCGAGGAGCCAGCGCGCGCTCACATCGTGTGCGTCGGCTTGTCGGCGTTGAGGGTGCCGGCCAGCAGGGTCTCGATGCGGTTGCGGACCGCGTCACCCTCGCCGCCTTCGCTGAACTGCACGCCGATGCCGGCGGTGCGGGCGCCCTGGGCGCCGACCGGCGTCACCCAGATCACCTTGCCGGCCACCGGCAGGCGCTCGCTGGACTCGGGCAGGGTCAGCAGCACGAACACCTCGTCGCCGAGGAAGTAACGCTTGGGCGTGGGCACGAAGATGCCGCCGTTGCGCACGAAGGGAATGTAGGCGCTGTACAGCTGGGCCTTGTCCTTCACCGTCAGCGACAGGATGCCGCCCTTTGTTGCATTCATCCTCGTCCTCCATTCGACGCATCACGCGTGCCGCGCCAGGCAAGCAACAGGTCCACGATCGCCAGGTCGGCGCGTACCGTGGTGCGCAGCAGGTCGCGCGTGCGGTTGGCCGCGTCGAACCACGCGGCCAGCTTGTTCAATCGCGCAGGATCGGTCAAGGCCGCATCGGCCGACTGGGTCAGCGCCAGCTCGGCGGCGAAGCGCAGGCGCAGCGCGGCGTGTTCGTCGCCGGCCCAGCGCTGGGCGGTCTCGACCGCCGACACCTGGCCGCGTTCGAGCTTGGCCAGATCGCTGGCGACCTCGCGGCGCAGCGCCATGCCGCCCTCGGCCAGCCACGACAGGGCCAGGCCGGGATGCCCGCGCGCGGCGTCCAGCGCCTCGGCCGCCGCGCCGTGCGGATAGTCCTGCGCCGCCAGCCAGGCCAGCGCCTCCTCACGCGCTGGCAGGCGGATCTCCAGCCGCTGGCAGCGGCTGCGGATGGTGGCCGGCAGGCGCATGGGCTCGGCGCTGAGCAGCCACAGGTAGCGGCCGGGCTGGGGCTCTTCCAGCGTCTTGAGCAGGGCGTTCCAGGCCGCGGTGTTGACCGCGTCGGCCGGATCGATGATCGCCACCTGCGCGCGGCCGTACTGCGGGGTCAGCGAGAGCTTCTGCGAGAGCTCGCGGATCTGGTCGATCACGATCTCGGTGCGCAGCTTGGTGCCATCGCGCGTGGGGATGAAGGACACCCGCTGCAGATCCGGATGGGTGCCGGCGTCGATCAGTTGGGTGTCGCGGTTGTCGCCATCGGGCGCGCCTGCACTGAGCACGTAGCGCGCCAGGCGATCGGCGACCGCACGCTTGCCCACGCCCGCCGGACCGGCCAGCACCAGCGCGTGGCCCAGACGCCCGGCCTGCAGCGCGGCCAGCGCCTGATCGTAGGCGCGCTGCTGCCAGGGCGTGAACGCGGCCGCGCTCATGCCTGCGTGTCCAACCACGTCTGCACGGCCTGGCGCACGGCCGCGGCCACGTCCTGCGGCGACTGCGCCGCGTCGATCACGCGGAAACGCTGCGGGAAGGCCTGCGCGCGCCGGCGGTAGCCTTCGCGCACCCGTTCGAAGAAGTCGTCCTGCTCGCGCTCGATGCGGTCCGGCCACAGGTCGCGGCCGGCGGTGCGTGCGCGGCCCACGCGCACGTCCAGGTCCAGCAGCAGGGTCAGCGCCGGCGCCACATGCACCACGCGCTGCTCCAGGTCTTCCACCAGCGCGCGATCCAGACCGCGCCCATGTACCTGGTAGGCGTAGCTGGAATCGGTGAAGCGGTCGCTCACCACCCAGGCGCCACGCGCCAGCGCCGGGGCGATCACGCGCTGCACGTGCTGGGCGCGCGCGGCGAACATCAGCAGCAGTTCGGCCTCCGGCGCCAGGGCTTCGTCGCCCGGCTGCAGCACGATGTCGCGCATGCGCTCGGCCAGCGGCGTGCCGCCCGGTTCGCGGGTCAACAGCACCTCGTGCCCGGCCGCCTGCAGGGTCTCGCGGATCGCGCCAAGCGCGCTGGTCTTGCCGGCACCCTCGCCGCCTTCCAGGCTGAGGAAGTGCCGGTGTTCGAGCGGACGCGCGCTCACGGCTGCCTGGCCTTGGCGTCCTGCGCCGGCGCGGCCTGGGCGTCACCGGGCGCCGTGGCGGCGTCCTCCGGCAGCGGCGGGCGACGCAGGCGGTCCAGATACTGGCGCACGGCCGCGTTGTGCTGGTCCAGCGTGGCCGAGAACACATGCCGCCCGCTGCCGTCGCCCAGCGCGACGAAGTACAGCGCGTCGCCCTGGGCCGGATGCAGCGCGGCCTCCAGCGCGGCGCGGCCGGGCATGGCGATCGGCGTGGGCGTCAGCCCGGTGCGCGTATAGGTGTTGTACGGCGTATCGGTGGTCAGGTCGCTGCGACGGATGTTGCCGTCGTAGCGGCTGCCGATGCCGTAGATCACGGTCGGGTCGGTCTGCAGCTTCATGCCCAGTTGCAGGCGACGCACGAACACCCCGGCGATCTGCGCGCGCTCCTCGGCGATGCCGGTCTCCTTCTCCACGATCGAGGCCAGGGCCAGCGCCTGCTCGGGCGAATCCAGCGGCAGCTCGGGCGCACGGGTAGCCCACAGCGCGGCCAGCGTCTTGTCCATGGCCTCGTGGGCGCGCTTGAGCACGTCCAGGTCCGAATCGCCGCGCGCATAGAGATAGGTCTCGGGCAGGAACCGGCCTTCCGGATGCTGTCCGGGGTGGCCGAGCTGCGCCATCAGCGCCGCATCGTCCAGCTGCATGGTCTGGTGACGCAGCGGCGTGGCGGCGTTGAGCGCGGCGCGCAGCTGGCGGATGTTCCAGCCTTCGACGATGGTGAAGCGGTACTGGATCGTGCGGCCGGCGCGCATGGCCTGCAGCAGCGAACGCGGCGTGGTCACGCCGGGCTCGAGCGCGTACTCGCCGACCTTGAGCTTGCCGGCCGCGTCGAGTTGACGCGCCAGCAGCTGCCACTCGATGTCGGCACCGGTGGTGATGCCCTGCGCGCGCAGATGCGCCAGCACGCCGCGGAAGCTGTCGCCCTGGCGCACCTGCGCCACCTGGTCGGGCTTCAGCCCCGGCAGCGGCTGCGACTGGAAGGCCTGGTAGTGCTGCCGGCCCCACACGCCGACGGCGGCCACGGCCAGCGCCAGCAGCACGAGGAGGAACACGAGGGCGCGGCAACCACGCTTGCAACCTGACGCCACGGCGATTCGGGGGAATGACGGAAGTGGGCGGCAGGATACCAGCCGGAGAAGTGAGCGCAGCGGAGCGGGGAGCGAGGTGAGCCAGGGCCGGAATTCGGCTTTCGCTCGCTCCTCACCCCTGCTCGCTCACGCCTGCCCCAGCGCCAGCAGCATCCCGCGCGCCTTGGCCCGGGTCTCGTCCAGCTCGGCCTGCGCGTCCGAATCGACCACGATGCCCGCACCGGTGCGGAAGCGCAGCGTGGTGCCGTGCGGGTCATGGTCCAGCTGCGCGCTGCGGATCAGGATGTTGAGGTCCATGTCGCCATCGCGCCCCAGCCAGCCGAATGCGCCGGTATAGGCCCCGCGCGGGGTCTGCTCCAGCTCGGCGATGATCTGCATGCAGCGCACCTTGGGACATCCGGTGATGGTGCCGCCGGGAAAGGTCGCGGCGATCACCTGCCCCGGCGTGACCCCGGCGCGCAGCCGGCCGCGCACGTTGCTGACGATGTGATGCACATGGGCATAGCTTTCCACCGTCATCAGCTCGTCGACCTCGACGGTGCCCGGCCTGCACACCCGGCCCAGGTCGTTGCGCTCCAGGTCGATCAGCATCACGTGCTCGGCGCGCTCCTTGGGGTGGCCGACCAGCTCGCGGATGCGCGCGGCATCATCGTCGCCGGCGAAGCGCGGGCGGGTGCCGGCGATCGGGCGCGTTTCCACCACGCCCTCGCGCACCGACACCAGCCGCTCGGGCGAGGCGCTGACCACGGCGTGTCCCTCGTACTGGAACAGCCCGGCGAACGGCGCCGGATTGCTGGCCCGCAGCCGCGTGTACAGCGCGGCCGGGTCCAGCCGCGGCGCGAAGCGCGCCTGCCAGCCGCGCGAGAGATTCACCTGGAACACGTCGCCGGCGACCAGGTAGTCCAGGATGCGGCGCACGCCCTCGGTGAAACGCTCGGGCGCGTCCTCGTGCAGCGCCTCGGGCGCGTGCCAGACCGGCGCCGGCAGCGTCGCCGCACGCGCCAGATCCGCGGCGATCAGCTCCAGCAGCGCCTCACACCCGGGCTCGGCCACCGCCACGCAGCGGCCGCTCGCGCGATCGCGCAGCACCGCGGCGGGGCACCGCAGCGCCAAGGCCACCGCACCGGCGCCCTCGCCCTGCGGCAAGGCCAGCACCGGCTCGACCTGGGCGGCCAGCTCGTAATCCAGCCTCAGCGCCCAGCCGCCGGGGAACGGCCAGGGCGAGGCCGCACGCGCCGTGCGCAGCGGCTGCCACGCGGCATCGAGGAGTCGGAGGAAATCGCCGTCCAGCGGCGCGCCGTCCAGCGTGCGGGTCACGCCATCGCTGTCCAGGCGCAGGCCTTCGCCCGTGCTCGCCAGCAGCAGGTCCCAGCGCCCATGCACCGTGCCGGACGCGACCGACTCCATCAGCAGCGGATAGCGCGCCGGCACGCTGCGCTGCAGGGCCAGCAGGTCGGTATCGCCGGGCAGGTCGTGGATCAGCATGGAAGCATCGTCATCCCGCAATGCACATCGGGAGCGGCCTTGAGGCCGCTCCCGATGCGGGTGTTGCATGGCGCGGCACGCTCAGAGGCGCTTGAACACCAGCGTGCCGTTGGTCCCGCCGAAGCCGAAGCCGTTGGACATGGCCACGTCGATCTTCTTCTCGCGCGCCACGTTGGGCACGTAGTCCAGATCGCAGCCCTCGCCCGGGTTGTCCAGGTTGATGGTCGGCGGGATCACGCCCTCGTGCAGCGCCATCACCGAGAAAATGGCCTCCACACCGCCAGCGGCGCCGAGCAGGTGACCGGTCATCGACTTGGTCGAGCTGACCATCATCTTGTAGGCGTGATCGCCCATGGCGCGCTTCATCGCCAGGGTCTCGGCCAGGTCGCCCAGCGGCGTGGAGGTGCCGTGCGCGTTGAGGTAGGCCACGTCTTCCGGGTTCACCCCGGCGTCCTTCATCGCCATGGTCATGCAGCGCGCCGGGCCGTCGCCGTTCTCGCTGGGCGCGGTCATGTGCCAGGCGTCCTGGCTGGCGCCGAAGCCGGCCAGCTCGCAGTAGATGCGCGCGCCGCGGGCCTTGGCGTGTTCGTACTCCTCGATCACCAGGATGCCGGCGCCGTCGCCCATGACGAAGCCGTCGCGCTCGGCGTCCCACGGCCGCGAGGCGCGGGTCGGATCGTCGTTGCGGGTGGACATGGCCTTCATCGAGCAGAAGCCGGCCATCGAGGTCGGCGAGGAGCCGCGCTCGGCGCCGCCGCAGACCATCACGTCGGCATCGCCGTACTGGATGGTGCGCATGGCCATGCCGATGGAGTGGTTGGCCGTCGCGCACGCCGACACGGCCGAGAAGCCGGGCCCTTTGAGGCCCTTCATGATGCTCAGGTGGCCCGGCAGCATGTTGATGATCGTGCTGGGGATGTAGAACGGCGAGACCTTGCGCGCGCCGCCCTCCAGGTATTTCTCGGTCTGCTGCTCGATGCCCAGGATGCCGCCGATGCCCGAACCGACCATGGCGCCGATGCGTTCGGCGTTGGCCTCGGTGACTTCCAGGCCCGAGTCCTCGAGCGCCATCAGCGAGGCCGCCATGCCGTAATGGATGAAGGCATCCATCTTCTTGGCTTCCTTGGGATGGATGAACTGGCTGATGTCCAGATCCCGCACCTCGCCGCAGATGCGGGTGGCGAAGGTCGAGGCATCGAACGAGGTCAGCGGGCCGATGCCCGAGCGACCATTCTTGATGCCGTCCCAGCTGGTGACCAGGTCGTTGCCCAGCGGCGAGACCATGCCCATGCCGGTAACGACGACGCGACGTCGGCTCATAACGTTCTACTCCGCAATGCTGCAGGCCGGTCCAGAACCGGCGTTGACAGGGATGTCGGCGCACCTGCGACCAGATGCGCGCGGGGCCGCAAGCGCGGCCCCGGCGTGATGCATGGCGTCAGCGCCGATCAGGCCTTGACGTGGGCCTTGACGTAGTCGATGGCCTGCTGGACGGAGGTGATCTTCTCGGCCTCTTCGTCCGGAATTTCGCACTCGAACTCTTCTTCCAGCGCCATGACCAGCTCGACGGTGTCCAGCGAGTCGGCGCCCAGATCGTCCACGAACGATGCGTTGGTGGTGACTTCTTCTTCTTTGACGCCAAGCTGTTCGACAACAATCTTCTTGACGCGTTCTTCAATGCTGCTCATGGATTCGCTCCAGACGGAGGTGGGTAGTAAACACGGGATAGTGTAGTGGAAACAGGACGTTACGCGCGCGTGCGCGTATCGCCCCGTGAATCAGCCACTTAGGGCGGATTTTTGCCTTACGGCATGTACATGCCGCCGTTGACGTGCAGGGTCTCGCCGGTGATGTACTTGGCGCCCGGCCCGGCCAGGAAGGCCACGGCGTTGGCGATGTCGGCCGGCTCGCCCAGCTGGCCCAGCGCGATCTGGCCCAGCAGGGCCGCGCGCGCGTCCTCGGGCAGGGCCTTGGTCATATCGGTATCGATGAACCCGGGCGCCACCACGTTGACGGTGACCCCGCGCGAACCGATCTCCTTGGCCAGCGACTTGGAGAAGGCGATGATGCCGGCCTTGGCCGCGGCGTAGTTGGTCTGGCCCGGGTTGCCGGTCACGCCGACCACCGAGGCGATGTTGATGATGCGGCCGCGGCGCGCCTTCATCATGCCGCGCATCACCGCCTTGGAGGTGCGGAACACGCTGGACAGGTTGGTGTCCAGGATCGCGTTCCAGTCCTCGTCCTTCATCCGCATCAGCAGGTTGTCGCGGGTGATGCCGGCGTTGTTGACCAGGATCGAGACCGGGCCGAACTCCTTGGCGGTGGCATCGATCAGCGCCTCGACCGCCTCGGCGTCGGTGACGTCCAGGGTCCGGCCATGGCCGCCCAGGGTCTCCATGCGCTGGGCGATGGCCTGCGCGCCGGCGTCGGTGGTCGCCGTGCCGATGACGGTGGCGCCCTGCGCGGCCAGCGTGTCGGCGATGGCCGCGCCGATGCCGCGGCTGGCGCCGGTCACCAAGGCGATCTCGCCGGCCAGGGGGAGTGCAGCGTTCATGCGGTCTTCCAGGTCTCGAGCGCCGAGGCGAAGTCGGCCGGGGTGGACAGCGCGCGGCCGTCGAGGGACTTGTCGATGCGCTTGACCAGTCCGGTCAGCACCTTGCCCGGCCCGCATTCGGCGATGCGCGTGGCACCGCCGGCGGCCAGCGCCTGCACGCAATCGGTCCAGCGCACGGGCAGATACAGCTGGCGCACCAGCGCCTCGGCGATCGACTCGATCGAATCGTGCACCTGGGCATCGACGTTCTGCACCACCGGCAGCGCCGGCAGATGCCAGGACAGGCCCTTGATGGTCTCGGCCAGGCGGTTGGCGGCCTCGCGCATCAGCGGGGTGTGCGAGGGCACGCTGACGGCCAGCTTGACCGTCTTGCGGATGCCGCGCGCGTTGAGTTCGGCGATGGCCGCATCGACCGCCTCGGCGTCGCCGCCGATCACGATCTGGCCAGGCGAGTTGTAGTTGGCCGGCACCACAACCTTGCTGCCGGAGACCTGCGCGCAGACCTCGGCCACCAGCGCGTCCTCGGCGCCGAGCACGGCGGCCATCGCGCCGACGCCGGCCGGCGCGGCCTCCTGCATCAGCTGACCGCGAATGCGCACCAGGTGCGCGCCATCCCGCAGCGACAGCGCACCGGCGGCGACCAGCGCGGTGTACTCGCCCAGGCTGTGGCCGGCCAGCCGGGCCGGCGTCGGGCCGCCTTCCTTGCGCCACAGGCGCCACACCGCGATGCCCGCGGCCAGCAGGGCCGGCTGGGTGTATTCGGTGCGATTGAGGAGTTCTTCCGGGCCGCCCTGCGAGAGCGCCCACAGGTCCGTGCCGGCGCCGTCGGAGGCCTCGTTGAAGGTGTCGCGCACCTGCGGGTGCAGCTCGGCCAGTTCGGCCAGCATGCCGATCGACTGCGATCCCTGGCCGGGAAACACGAAGGCAAGTGAGGTGTCAGTCACGCGCAAAAACGCCCTGCTGGGAAAAACGAGCGGCGATGATAAGCGTGAAAGGCGCGCGCCGTCTGTACTGGGGCGTATGCCGGCGGTCGGCCTCGCGATGGCGCGCGGCTCATCCCAGCAGCAGACGCAGCACGTCGAGGTCGCCGTCGCTGAACCAGTCGATGGCCAGCGTGCCGATGATCAGCACGCTGAAGGTGCTGGCCGCATGCAGCACCAGCAGCGCATGCGCCAGCCGGCGCGACTTGCGCCCCAGGCGATTGCACACCGCCGCCAGCCGCTGCAGGCGGCCGGTGACCCGATGGGTCTGCTGCTGCACGTCGCTGGCATCGCGCGCCATCGCCTCGTGCATCAGCGCCTGCAGCGCCTCGGGCCGGTGCTCGTAGTAGCGCGCCACGCCATAGCCGAACATCAGCCAGTCGCGCGCCTGCGCCTGGGCCAGGTTCATCACCTCCAGCGGATCTTCCTCGAAGTCGATGAAGCCGATGCGCTGGCCGTCATAGGTCATGTTGCGCGGCAAGGGCTGACCGAGATAGGCGCCCTGCGCATGCGCCTTGGCCATCGCCTCCAGGGCCAGGCGCACCAGCTGATCGCACTGCGCATCGTCGCGGGCATTGCGCAGCCAGCTGGCCAGCGACTTGCCGTTGTCGCTGAGCACCAGCGAGGCGCGACCGCGGCCGATCACTTCGGGCACGTGCACGCGTTGCGCGGCCAGCTCGCTCAGGCGGCGGGCCTCGGTATCCAGCGCGCCGGCGCCGACGTGGTGCGGCGGCGGGCGCAGGGGATCGATGCCGAGCTTGTCGGCGATGAACTTCAGCGCGCCCAGCGACAGCAGGCGGCTGCCTCCGTCGCGGTAATGCTTGAGCCAGGCTTGCCGGCCGTCGATGAGGATGGGTTCGACCATGGGGGTTTCTCGCGCCTCGGGCCTGGACCCGACATGTCGGAAACATGTTAAACCCGAAGCGTTAACGCCATTACAACTTGGGGTCGGACGCAAGCCACGTTGCGTTCAGCACAGACGGGCCGAAGGCATGCCTGACAACACGCACCATGCGTCAAGGCCGGCTTGCGCCGGCCCTGGATCGCTGAAGAAATCGGGTGGCTGGCGGACGAGCGATCTGGCGCCCGCCGCAAGGGCGGCTCAGAAGCGCAGCAGCACCGAGCCCCAGGTGAAGCCGCCGCCGAAGGCTTCCAGCAGCACCAGCTGGTCGCGCTGGATGCGGCCATCGCGCACGGCCTCGTCCAGTGCGATCGGCACCGAGGCCGAGGACGTGTTGCCGGTGCGGTGGACGGTGACCACCACCTGCTCCATCGACATGTCCAGACGCTTGGCGGTGGCTTCGATGATGCGCAGGTTGGCCTGGTGCGGCACCAGCCAGTCCAGGTCGGTCTTGTCGAGCTGATTGGCCGACAGGGCCTCGTCCACGACCGCGTCCAGCGCCTTGACGGCGTACTTGAACACGTCGTTGCCCTTCATCAGGATGCGCGAGCCGTTGTTGGGCTCTTCCGGCTTGAAACCGGAGGACACGCCGACCGGATTCCACAGCAGCTCCTTCTTGCTGCCGTCGGCATGCAGGTGGGTGCTGAGGATGCCGGTGGTCGCATCGGCCTTGAGCACCACCGCGCCGGCACCGTCGCCGAACAGCACGCAGGTGGTGCGATCGCTCCAGTCGGTGATGCGGGTCAGGGTCTCGGCGCCGACCACCAGCACCGTGCGGGCATCGCCGGTGCGGATGAACTTGTCGGCCACCGACAGGGCGAAGATGAAGCCCGAGCAGGCCGCGTTGACGTCCAGCGCCATGCAGCCTTCGGCGCCCAGCTTGGCCTGGATCAGGCAGGCGGTGGAGGGAAACACCAGATCCGGCGTGGTGGTGCCCACCACGATCATGTCCAGCTCGGACGGCGCCACGCCGGCGGCTTCCAGCGCGCGCAGGGCGGCCAGGTGGCCCAGCGAGGCGCTGGTCTCGCCTTCGCCGGCGATGCGTCGCTCACGGATGCCGGTGCGGGTGCGGATCCACTCGTCGCTGGTGTCCACGATCTTGGACAGATCGTCGTTGGTCACCACCTTGTCCGGCAGGCAGCTGCCTGTGCCTGCGATACGCGAGTAGATACGACCGTTCGTCACCGGCTGGCTCATCGTGATTCCCGTTGCGCGACCCGCAAGACGGGCCTGAATGATGCGGCGATCGGGCGCGCGTGCTTAAACGACGCGCGCCGTCAGGCTCATTCTTCGTCGACGACAGCCGACTTGGTCGCGATGACCTTCTTGCCGCGGTAGTAGCCGTCAGCCGTCACGTGGTGACGGATGTGGGTCTCGCCCGTGGTCGGGTCGGTGGCCAGCTGCTTGGCGGTGAGGGCGTCGTGGGCGCGGCGCTGGCCGCGACGGGACGGGGTGACGCGGGATTTCTGAACTGCCATGGTCTTGCTCCAAACGTGTCTGCGATTCAACCGCCTGCGGGGCGGTCAGTTCTTCTTGAGCGAGGCCAGGCCCGCGAACGGGTTGGCCTTCGCCAGTTCTTCCTGCTGCGGGGCAGCGTCAAGCTCCACCGCGGGCAATTCCGGATCCATCGGCACGGCGGGAACCGCCAGCACCAGTTCGTCCTCCACCAGGTCCAGCGTGCGCAGGATGCCGTCTTCGGGCACCAGCAGCGCTTCCATCTCCGGCGGCAACGCCGCTTCCTCGGCCTCGTCCCGGATCAGGCCGAGCCGCTGCACCATCGACACCGGGAACAGGAACCGCTGCAGGCTACGCTGGCATTCCAGCGGCAACGCGGCATCGATCGTCAGTTCCACATAGGGCACCTGCAGCGCATCGCGATCGAACTGCATCGTGAAGCCCACCTCGCCCTGTGCATCGGTCAGCAGCCCGTCCAGCCGGCGGAAGGCCGCCAGCGGCACCCTGCCTTCGAGACTGCGCCGCCCGGCCACCATGCGCCAGATATCCAGGGTTTCGGGCACGTGCGCGGACATAAGCCGCAAAATGTTAAAGAGCCGGCCTGGTCATGTCAAATGCGCCGGATCGTCGCCCGGCCTGGAGCGCCGATCGCCGCGGCCCTGCCCCGCTCCGCCTCCCCCGGCCTTGGCAGATGGCCGCCGAGCGGCCTGACCGTTCGGCCGGCGCCGCCGGCCTCAAGGCTTCCGCACGCGGATCGGCTGCTCGGACCAGTCCTCCACGCTGCCGTCGCGCCCGTGCAGGCGCAGTCCCAGCCAGTGCTGGCCCGGCGCAAGACCGCTGGCATCCACCCGCACGCCGAACCCCACGTCCGGATGCTGCGGGTCGTTGGAGATCTTCCAGTAGGTGGCCACGCCCGGCGCGGGCAGTCCGTAGCGGGCGCGGGCCACGACCCGGCCATCGATCAGCACCTCGACCGCATCCAGCCCGACCCCGTCCTTGAACGCCCACCCCGCCACGTCGAACACGCCCGACACGTCCGCGCCGCCCACCGGCGTATCGATCCAGGCCATCGCCGGGGTCACGCACGGCTGCGCGCGGGCGGCCTCCAGCGCCGCCGCATCGCGGCGCGGCAGGCGGAACAGCAGGAAGCGCTGACGGCCGTGGTCGACATTGATCACCCGCGGCGGCGGCAGCGGCCCGACCTGCGAGCACAGGAAGTGGTACTGCACCAGCAGATCCTTGTAGGACACCTCGCTGGCGCCGACCACCAGCAGCTGTGCGGTCGGGCTGGCGCCGTCGCTGTGCAGGCCCCACAGGCGCAGCTGTGGTGCGCGGCCGTGCTTGATGTTGAGCGGATGGTCGAGCACCGGGATCGCATCGTCGCCCAGCGCGAAGCCCAGCTCGGCGCCGACCTTGAAGTTGTCGGCGAGCATGCCGGTCGGCTCCGGCGCGCGCGCCAGTTCCTCGCGCACCGCGTCGGCCAGCACGTTCCAGCCGGCGAAGTTGTAGGGATAGAACTTCTGCCCGGCCAGGTCGGCGCGCCAGCGCGGCACCGAGGCGATCAGGTAATAGCCCAGCACGCTGGCCAGGCCCAGCCCGCACAGCGTCCAGGTCGCGCGCCGCAGCCACGGCGACCAGGTGCGCAGCAGCACCGGCACGGCCAGCAGCAGGGGGAGATAGCCCGGCAGCGGCCAGTGGAAGCTGACGCGTTCGACATCGGCGAAGAAGCCCAGCACGAAGAAGCCGATCGTCGACACCGCGCCCAGCAGGCCGAAGTAGCGCCGCTGCGGCGGCAGCGCGTCACCCTTGCGCAGCGCGCGGGTCAGCACCGTGATCAGGGCGAAGAACAGCAGCGGCGTCACCAGCGCCGCCTGCACCAGCAGGAACCACAGCCCGGTCCACTGGAAGGTCCACGGATGGCGCTCGACCAGCTGGAAGCGCAGGCCGGCGTCGGCGTTCTCGATGTTCCAGGCGATCAGCGGCGCCCAGGCCGCCACGCCCAGCGCCAGCGCCACCCACACGCGCACATCGCGCAGCACGCGCCGGCCTTCGGGAATCAGCAGCAGCGCGATCAGCCCGGTGCCGATCACGCCGACGAAGCGATAGTGGCTGAGCGCGCCGATGGCCAGGCCGAGCGCGAGCTCGGCCGCGCCGGCCGCATCGATCTGGCGCAGCAGGCGCGCGCCTGCATCCAGGCACAGGACCGTGGCGAAGGCCATCGGCACATCGGGAATGGCCAGGATGCCCAGGCTGCCCGACAGCGGCATCAGCAGCAGCAGGCTGCCCGCGCGCCAGCCGGCCACCGCGCTGAACCAGCGCGTGCCGATGCCGACCAGCAGCCACGGCAGCAGCGCCGACAGCAGCAGGAACGGCAGCCGGATCGCCAGCACATGCTGCCCACCGATCAACGTGCCCAGACGCGTCATCCACGCGGTCAGTCCAGGCAGGTCCGAATACGCCGCGGCCAGGTGGCGTCCTTCCTGCCAGTAGAACGCCTCGTCGACGAACAGCGGCAGGCGCGCGGCGATCATGACCTTGATGACAGTCAGGACGATCCACAGCGCCAGGAACGTGCGCTGTGCGCGCGCTTCTTCATTCATATAGCCGCTACACTCGGAAAAAAGGACAACGTGGAGCCATGATGCAGCTCAGGTCTTCAGCACGCCCCATGCTACCCGAGGCCTTGTCGACGGCTCTGCAGCAGGCCCAGGCGCAGGTCAATGGACTGGTGCTTGGCAAGCCGCGCCAGGTGCGCCTGGCCTTCGTCGCCCTGCTGGCCGATGGCCATCTGCTGATCGAGGACCTGCCCGGCCTGGGCAAGACCACGCTGACCCATGCGCTGGCGGCCACGCTGGGATTGAACTTCCAGCGTGTGCAGTTCACCTCCGACCTGTTGCCCGGCGATGTCCTGGGCGTGTCGATCTACGATGCGCAGGCGCGCCGCTTCCAGTTCCATCCCGGACCTGTCTTCACCCACGTGCTGCTGGCCGACGAGATCAATCGCGCGCCGCCGCGCACGCAGAGCGCGCTGCTCGAGGCGATGGCCGAACACCAGGTCACGCTGGACGGCACCACGCACCGTCTGGAAGAGCCGTTCTTCGTCATCGCCACGCAGAACCCGGTCGATCTGTCGGGCACCTATCCGCTGCCGGATTCGCAGCTGGACCGCTTCCTGCTGCGCATGGCGCTGGGCTATCCCGAGCCCAAGGACGAACGCGCGCTGCTGGCCGGCAGCGACCGGCGCGAACTGATCGCCCAGGCGCGTCCGCTGCTGGGCGTGGAGCAGGTGCTCGAACTGCGCGCCGCCGTCGCCCAGGTGCATGCCAGCGATGCGCTGCTGGACTACGTGCAGGCGCTGGTGAACCGCAGCCGCCGCCAGCCCGGCGTGCGCGTGGGCCTCTCGCCCCGCGCCGGCCTGGCGCTGCTGCGCGGCGCGCGCGCGCATGCGCTGCTGCTGGGCCGCGACCATGTGATCCCCGAGGACGTGCAGGCCTTGTTCGCCGCCGTGGCCGCGCATCGTCTGGTGCCCGACGCCGAAGGCGTCTCGGCCACCGAGCTGGCCCAGGCCATCGCCCAAGCCGTCGCGGTGGACTGAGGCGTGGCCTTGTTCGCGCGCCTGCGCAGCAAGGCGGCGCTGATGGCCAGGCCGCAGGCGCCCGAGTCGCTGCCGGTCAGCCTCGACCGACGCCGCGTCTATGTATTGCCGACCGGCTTCGGCCTGTTCGCCGGCGGCCTGGTCGGCGTCATGCTGCTGGGCGCGCTGAACTACAACAACAACCCGGCCCTGCTGCTGGCGCTGCTGCTGGCCGCGACGCTGATGGCCAGCCTGATGGCCGCGCACCTGCAGCTTTCGGGTCTGCGCGTCGACGCGCTTGGGGCCGAGCCGGTGCATGCCGGCCAGCCGCTGCAGCTGCAGCTGGCCGTGTCCGCGCGCGATGCGCGCCCGCGCATCGGCCTGCGCCTGCGCGCCGGCCAGGACGAGGCGCTGGTGCCGGCGCTGCACGAGGGCCAGCAGGTCATCGCCACGCTCGACTATCCGACCGCCACGCGCGGCTGGCTCACGCTGCCGCGGCTGCGCCTGTCCACCACCCAGCCGCTGGGCGTGGCGCGCGCGTGGTCGTGGGTGTGGCCCGAGACGGCGCTGCTGGTCTATCCGGCCGTGGAAGTCGATGGCCCGCCCCTGCCCGAGCCCGGCGGCGCGTCGCGCCAGACGCGCGTGGACGCGGCCGGCGAGGAGCTGCACCACCTGCGCGCCTATCGTCCCGGCGATGCGCAGCACACCATCGCCTGGAAGCCCTCGGCGCGCCGCGACACCTTGCTGGTGCGCGAGTACGAACGCCCGGTCGGCCGCGAGGTCGTGCTGGACTGGTCCGCGCTGTCTGCCCTGCCGCAGGAGGCGCGCATCGCGCGGCTGACGCACTGGATCGAACTGGCCGAACGCCAGGCGCGGCGCACGCGCCTGCTGCTGCCGGGCCAGCCGCCGATCGGGCCGGCCAGCGGGCCGACCCATCGCCACCAGTGCCTGCGCGCGCTGGCGCTGCTGCCCAGGAGCAGGACGTGATCGGCCGCCGCGTGCACGCCGATTCGCCCGCGCTGGACGCGCGCAGCCGACTGTGGACGCTGGCCTCGGCCGGCTTCGGCCTGCTGCCGCTGCTGCTGCAGCTGCCGGGCGGCACGGCGCTGGCGATCGGGGCGATCGGCGTGCTCAGCGCGGGCGCCTCGTGGAAGCGGCGCATCCCCCTGCCGCTGCGCGTGCTGCTGGCGCTGGCGGCGCTGGCCGCGGTGCTGTGGTCGGCCGGGCCGCGCTTCGGCCGCGATACCGGCTGCGCGCTGCTGGCGGCGATGCTGGCGATCAAGCCGACCGAGACCACCACGCTGCGCGATGGCCGCAGCCTGGTGGGCTTTGCGCTGTTCGCGCCGTTCGCCGCGTTCCTGCTCGATCAGGGGCCGCTGACGATGGTGCTGGGGCTGGTCTCGGTGCTGTGCGCGCTGGTGGCCATGCTGCGCCTTGCCGCGCTGGAGTCCGGCCTGCTCGACGCCAGCGGCGCCAGCGCGGCGCGCATCAGTCCCTGGCAGCTCGGGCGGCTGGTGCTGATGGGGCTGCCGCTGGTCCTGCTGACGTTCTGGCTGTTCCCGCGCCTGGGCAGCCCGCTGTGGGGCCTGCCCGACCGTGCGGTCGGCCGGCCAGGCCTGTCCGACGACATGCGGCCGGGCGAGTGGATCGATCTGCTGGCAGACGACACGCCGGCCGCACGCGTGACCTTCTTCGGCGCCACGCCGCCGCCTTCGCAGATGTACTGGCGCGGGCCGGTGCTGGACGACTTCGACGGCCGCGTGTGGCGCCGCGGCTGGAGCGGTGGGCGCGCGCCGGCCGAGGTGCCGCGTCAGGGCCCGCGCTACGAATATCAACTCGACTACGAACCCACCGACCGCAGCCAGCTCATCGCGCTGGACCTACCCTTCGCGGCGCCCGAGGGCGCGCGGCTGTCGGCCGACTACGAACTGAGCGCGCAGCGCCCGCTGGCCTCGCTGACGCGCTGGCGCATGCAGGGCCAGGCGCCGGCGCGCTTCGATGCGCAGCTGCCGCCGCAGGCGCTGCAGCGCGATCTGCGCCTGCCGCCGGGACTCAATCCCCGCACGGTCGCGCTGGGCCGGCAGTGGCGCGGCGAAGCCGGCGCCAACGGCGATGCGGCCATCGTCCAGCGCGCGCTGACCTGGATCCGCAAGGACTTCGGCTACACGCTGGACATCCCGTTGCCGGGACGCGACATGGCCGACGAGTTCCTGTTCCAGACCAGGCAGGGCTTCTGCGAGCAGTTCAGTTCGTCCTTCGTGATCCTGATGCGTGCGGGCGGCATTCCCGCGCGGGTGGTCACCGGTTACGTGGGCGGGGTGCGCAATCCGTTCGGCGGCGGCTACTGGATCCTGCGCCGCCAGGACGCGCACGCCTGGGCCGAAGTGTGGCTGCCGCAGCGCGGCTGGGTGCGGGTGGACCCCACCGCCGCGGTGGCGCCCGAGCGCATCTACGACACGCTGGACGACCGTGCCCAGGCCGGTGGCGACGGGGGCGAGGGTCTGTTCGGCCTGAGCCGCTACGCGCAGGTCAGCGACTGGCTGCGGCGCGGCTGGAACGATCTGGTGCTGGGCTTCGATGTCGAGCGCCAGCGCCGGCTGCTGCAGCCCTTCGGCATCGAGCGCCTGGGCGAAGGGCGCCTGGGCCTGCTGTTCGCGCTGGCCGGCGGCGGTGCGCTGCTGGGCATGGCCTGGCTGCTGGCGCGCGGCGAACGCGAGCGCGATCCGCTGCTGCGGCAGTGGCATGCGCTGGGGCGGCGCTATCGCCGCTTCGATCTGGCGCCCGGCGCGGACGAGCCGGCGCAGCGCTGGGCGCAGCGTGTGGCGGGCGTGCGACGCGACGCCACCGCAGCGCACAAAAACGAGGAACTCATCTCACTCAGCCAGCGTTTCGCACAGGCACGCTACGCTGCCGGTCACGCGGACGTCCGGGCGCTGATACGCGATCTTCGCCGGCACCGTCCGTGATCCATTCCGAGGCCCGTATGAAGCGCATGTCTTTTCTCCGTCCGCTGGCCGTCACTGGCCTTGCGATCGCCCTAGGCGCCTGCGCGACCGCGCCCAAGCCGCTGCAGGGTCAGTTCCCCGGTGTGACGCCGCGCGATGCGGTGGTCGGCGTGCAGACCGGCGCGCAGGTGCGCTGGGGTGGCCGCATCGTCGAGACCAAGCCGGGTGCCAACAGCACCTGCTTCGAGATGATCTCCGCGCCGCTCAGCGCGACGGGCCGTCCGCAGAGCGATACGCCGGATGCCACCGATGGGCGCTTCATCGCCTGCCGCGCGGGCTTCTACGATCCGGCGATCTTCTCCAAGGGCCGTGAGGTGACCTTCGTCGGTCGCGTGTCCGGCACCGAGACCACGCGCATCGGCGAATACGACTACCGCCTGCCCAAGGTCGACGCCGATGTGGTCTACCTGTGGCCGAAGGTGCGCGAGGTGCAGGTGCGCCCGTATCCGTACTACGACCCGTTCTGGGGTCCTGGCCCGGGCTGGGGCTGGGGTCCGCGCTGGGGCTGGTGGTAAGTCGCCTCAGTTTCCGCGTAGTGGAGAAGGGCCGGCGATTGCCGGCCTTTTCTTTGAAGTGCTTCTGCCTATCAATCGATCGCTGGCGGGGGCGTCCGGCTTCGGGTGCAGCGCTCCGACGGGCGGGGACCGCTGATCCCTCCATCAGGGCATCCTGACCCAGGACGGGCGATCAGCTTCCTTCCTCGCTGGTCGCGCCCTCGCCCGCCGGACCGCTGCCGCGCGCGTCATGCCCAAGAACTTCGGGTCGAAAGCAAGGCTTTGGTGGAAGATGAGTTGATCCATCTGCTGCCAGGCCTCGATCCGAGCGGCTCTGCGGAACGAGCAAGTCGCCGCCTTCTTGTAGAGCGGAGCTTGCTCCGCTGCATTCCGGCCGGATCATCGGGAAAGCCTGAGCGGAGCAAGCTCCGCTCTACAGGTGGGAACCGACCTTGTACCTGTTTGGCCAATGGCAAAGATGGCGCTGTCCCGGTAGCGCCTCATCGCCCACCCAAGAGCCAGCGAGGGATGACTGACGAGCCGATGCGCCATGCGCGGCCGGGTCTAGGCGGGTTGGCGAAGCGAGTCCCCCGCTGGCGCACGCATGCCATCCCCATGGTTCACGCCCTGCACTCCGGCGAAAAGCCGTGCCAACTGCCCGCGCGGGCAGTCCCGCGGGCTTCAGCCGCCCGGCGCGCCGAAGTGGCCCAGCGCCGCGCCGGCCAGCAGGTGCAGGTGGATGTGGTAGACGGTCTGCCCGGCATCGTCGCGGCAGTTCATGACCACGCGATAGCCCTTGTCGGCGAAGCCTTCCTGGCGGGCGTAATGCGCCGCGGCCAGCACCAGCTTGCCCACCAGCGTGGCCTGGTCCGGCGTCAGGTCGTCCAGCGTGGGCACGTGCACCTGCTTGGGAATGAACAGCACGTGCACCGGCGCCTGTGGCGCGATGTCCTTGAAGCCCAGCACCTCATCGTCCTCATAGACGATGGTGGCCGGGATCTCGCGCCGGATGATCTTGCCGAAGATGGTGTCGTTCATTGGAAGAGTGAGTGCAGTGAAGTCAGAAGTGGGAAGAGCTTAGCGCGATGCGCAAGAAGGGAGCCCCGGCTTGCGCTCACCGCTCACTTCTCTCCACTCACGCCTGCCTCAACTCATCTCGCTGCGCGAACCGAACGCGTGCGAGAGCGTGCCGCGATCGACGTACTCCAGCTCTCCGCCCAGCGGCACGCCGTGCGCCAGGCGCATGGGCTTGACGTCCGCCTGGCGCGCCAGCTGCGCCAGATAGTGCGCGGTGGCCTCGCCTTCGACGGTGGGACACGATTGGTGGCGATGATCAGTTCGGCGACCTCGCCCTGGGCCAGGCGCTGGGACAGCTGTTCCAGGCCGAGCTCGCGCGGGCCGATGCCGTCCAGCGGCGAGAGCCGGCCCTGCAGGATGAAGTACAGGCCGCGATAGCCGGTGGCCTGTTCGATGGCCAATCGGTCGGCTGGGGATTCGACCACGCACAGCTGGTGGCGGTCGCGGCTGGGGCTGGCGCAGATGGCGCACAGCGGGCCTTCGGTGAAGTCGCGGCACTGCTGGCAGTGGCCGATGTGCTCCATGGCCTCGGCCAGCGCGGACGACAGCCGGCGGCCGCCGGCGCGATCGCGCTCCAGCAGCTGGTAGGCCATGCGCTGGGCGCTCTTGCTGCCCACGCCGGGCAGGACCTTGAGCGCGTCGATGAGCTGTTCGAGCAGCGAAGAAGTCAAAGCGGAAGGGGCCGGGGGTCAGGGACCAGAGGCCAGGGAAAACGCAGGGACATACCGGCCCCTGGTCCCTGGCCTCTGGCCCCTGCGCTTCAGAACGGCAGCTTCATGCCGGGCGGCAGCTGCATGCCGGCGGTGGCCGAGCCCATGCGCGTCTTGGATTCGGCGTCGATCTTGTTGGAGGCGTCGTTGAACGCCGCGGCGATCAGGTCCTCGAGCATTTCCGCATCGGACAGCAGGGTCGGGTCGATGCGCACCTTGCGGCACTCCTTGGCGCCGGTCAGCGTCACGCTGACCATGTTGCCGCCGGCGTTGCCGGTGACTTCCAGCTTGGCCAGCTCTTCCTGCGCCTTCTGCAGGTTTTCCTGCATCTTCTGCGCCTGCTGCATGAGTTGGGCGATGTTTCCACGCATGGTCTGGTTACTCGTCGAAAGGTCGGATGGAATCGGGCACCACGCGCGCGCCGTGCTGCTGGATCAGCCGCTGCACGTCGGGGTGGTTCATGAACTGTTCTTCGGCCGAGGCGCGGCGCGCGTCCTGCTGGCGCGCATCGCGCATGGCCAGCGTCTCGGCGCCTTCGCCGGCGACCGCGCCGGTGTCGAACACGATCTTGGGCACGCGCCCCAGCGAGGCGGACAGCGCATCGGCCAGGTCGCCCACCGAGCGCTCGGTGCGCAGGTAGTCCAGGCCGGGCGCCAGGGACAGGCGCAGCACCGCATCGCCGTAGCTGGCGAAGGCGACGTTGGCGGCGAGCTGGCGCGAAGGCCCGCTCAGCTTGGCCGAGGCGACCAGCGCCAGCCAGTGATCGGTATCGGCGATGCCGTCGCTGGTCGGCGGCGGCGCGGACGGCGCGCGCGCGGGCGCGGCAGGCGCGGCGGTGGCGGCCGGGGCTGCCTGCACCGGCTCGGCGAGGCTGATCTTCTGCGCCGGCACTTCCCACGGCGGGACGTCGTCCATGGCTGGTGCCGGCGTGGGCGCGGATTGCGCTGGCGGCGCAGCGGCGAAAGGCGCGGGTTCCGGTTCGCTCACCACGGATGGCTTCGGCGCGGGCGCAGGCACGGGTTCGACCGGCGCATGCGGGGCGGTCGCCATCTCCGGCATCAGCGGGGCCGCGGCGGCGCGTCCGCTTGCGGACTCGTCCACGGTGCCCGCGGTCGGCTTGGCCGGTGCGGCGGAGGCCGGCGCGACATCGCCGGCTCCGGCTGGACGGAAGGCCAGCATGCGCAGCAGGCTCATTTCGAACCCGGCGCGCGGGCTCGGCGCCAGGTAGAGATCGCGGCGACCGTTGAGCGCCATCTGGTACCAGAGCTGCACCACTTCCGGGCGCAGGCGCTGGGCGAAGCCTTCGGCGTCGACGCCTTCGGCCTCGATCGCCACGCCCGGCACCAGCTGGCGCACCTGGATGCGATGCAGCGCCTCGGCGAAAGCCTCCAGCACCCCGCCCCAGTCCGGCGAGAACTCGGCCAGCGTGGCGATGGTGGCCATCAGCCGCGCGCCGTCGCCGTCGGCCAGCGCGTCGAGCAGCGCGCCGACTTGGGTGCGGTCGACCGTGCCGAGCATGGTGCGCACGCCGGCATCGCTGAGCTCACCGGCGGTGTAGGCGATGGCCTGGTCCAGCAGCGACAGGCCGTCGCGCAGCGATCCATCGGCGGCCTTGGCGATCTGGCGCACCGCGCCGTCCTCCGAGGGGATCTGCTCGGCGCCGAGGATCTTGGTGATCTGCCCGCCGATCTGCGCCTCGTCCAGCCGCTTGAGGTTGAACTGCAGGCAGCGGCTAAGCACGGTCACCGGCAGCTTCTGCGGATCGGTGGTGGCCAGCAGGAACTTCACATGCTCCGGCGGCTCCTCCAGCGTCTTGAGCAGCGCGTTGAACGCCGCCTTGGACAGCATGTGCACTTCGTCGATCAGGTAGACCTTGAACTTGCCGCGGCTGGGCATGTACTGGGCGTTCTCGATCACCTCGCGCACATCGTCCACGCCGGTGTTGGAGGCCGCGTCGATCTCCAGCAGGTCGATGTAGCGCCCGGCGTCGATGTCCAGGCAGGCCGCGCACTGGCCGCACGGATCGGCGCTGGTACCGGTCTCGCAGTTCAGCGACTTGGCGAAGATGCGCGCGATGGTGGTCTTGCCCACCCCGCGCGTGCCGGTGAACAGGAAGGCGTGGTGGATGCGGCCGCTATCGAGCGCGTTGGACAGCGCACGCACCACGTGCTCCTGACCGACCAGTTCGGCGAAACGCTTCGGGCGCCACTTGCGGGCCAGGACGAGATAGGACATGCGGTCATTGTGCCGCGCCAGGGGGGGCGTTCCAAGGACGAGCGTAGCGAAGCGACCCTCCAGCGTCCCGGCATGAACGGCCCGTCGCGCACGACAGGTTCGCGGGACTCGCAATAAATCCGGCGCGCGGCTAGAATCTGCGCCCCTGAGCGCGGCCCCGCGGCCGTGTTCAGGTCCCGGAGAGGTGTCCGAGTGGTTGAAGGAGCACGCCTGGAAAGTGTGTAAGCGTCTAAACCGCGCTTCGGGGGTTCGAATCCCCCTCTCTCCGCCAGTTTGAAAGTGTCGAGATGGCCCAGCCGCGTGAGTTTCGCCGGCGTCTGGGAGGGGGTGAGAACCCCCGGGTTCGACAGGTGGCGCCGCCACCTGCACGGCGAAGCCGCCCGTAGGGCGAGGCATCGAAAGATGCCGAGTGAATCCCCTCTCTCCGCCAGTTACAGGTCATCGCCTCCAACGATGACGCAACGCACCCGGGCCGCGCGATGCGCGGCCCGCGTCCATGGTGGCCCCGTCGGCCCCTCGCGACGCTAGGTCGAAAATCCCGCCAGGGCCGGAAGGCAGCAACGGTATCGACTGACGCGGGCGCCGAGGTCAGCCGGCGGGGCCGCCACCTTTTTCCAGCCCCGCGATCTGCGCATCGGACAGCGCCGGGCGCGACAGGACGGTGGACGTCTCGATCTGTCGCTGCGGCACGTTCCAGTAGCCCCGCAGCAAGGGGGCGATGCGCGCGTCCGGCACGCTGGCAAAGCCATTGCGTCGATAGAAGCCGATGGCCCAATGCGCCGCCGCCCAGGTCCCGACCAGGATCACCGTGTGCGCATGCGCGTCGCACAGCCGCTCGAGCAGGGCCGAACCCACGCCGTGCCCCTGGTAGCCAGGCAGCACGTAGGCGTGTCGGATCAGACACACGTCGCCGACCCGCTCCATGCCCATGATGCCCACCAGCGCACCGCCCAGCGCGATGCCGCTGAACTGCACGCCGCGCGCCATTTCCTCGCTCAACGCCGCGCGCGACATGTAAGGGGCATGCCAGCAGTCGGGCGGGATCACGCCTTGGTAGGCGACAGCGGCGCGGTTGACGATGTCCAGCATGGCGTCCAGGTCGGCGCGCAGGCAGGGGCGGACGTGCATGGGGGATTGGGCGTACGGAGCGTCGGACATGGTGAGGACTCGGTGTCGAAGGACACGGTCAGCATGTCGGGGGCAGCGGCCTCGGGTCTTGGACGATCTTGCATCAGCGCCGCACGGCGAGCGCCCGCGCGAAGGCGCCGGGCGTGAAGCCGAACTGGCGGACGAACGCGCGGTGGAAGTGGCTCTGGTCGCTGAACCCGGCGGCCACCGCAGCCTCGGCCAGGGGCAGGCCGGCACGGACGGCGATACGTGCATGCTCGAGCCTGCGCAAGGTGAGATAGGCGTGCGGCGTCAGCCCGGTCGATCGCTGGAATCCCCGCAGCGTCTGGTACCGGCTCAAACCGGCCTCCCGGGACAGGCTTTCCAGCGAGTGCGTGGAGAGCGGCATGTCATCCAGCAGTTGACGCACGCGTGCCAGACGCGCCGGCAGGGGTGCAGGGCCCGGCTCGCGCACGGCAAGCAAGGCCGCCAGCACGGGCAACAGGCGCGCCTGCTGATGATCGCTGGAGGAGTCGGGGTCGATCGCGGCCCGGTACAGCGCCGCGACCAGCCGTGCCAACCGGGGACGGGCCAGAACCGGGGCGAGGAATTCCGAATCCGTCCTCAGGTCCGTGCGCAGATCCTCGACCAGCACGCTGAGCGTTTCGGGTGAGAAATACAGCATCGACCAGGTGCGCCTCTCACCGATCGGCGCACCGTCGTGCACCTCGCCGGGATTGACGGTGATGACATCGCCCGCCCGTGCCTCGACCTGGCCGCGTCCGCTCCAGGAGACCTGCGCGCCGGAGGTGAGCAGACCGATGCCGAAGGCGTCATGGGCATGTCGTGGGAAGCGGTGGCCGGAACATGCCTCGACCGCCATGCTCCCCGGCAACCAGGTCCCTCGGGCGACGAATCCGGCGCCCTCGGCCCGCCGCGAGCGCAATGCACCACGCGAAGGGCCGAGCGCCTGGCTCATCTCCTGGCCGCGCCGCGATCCGCATGCGGATGCAGCCAGCTCTGCGCGCCGTCGAGATAGCGCTCCTGCTTCCAGATCGGCACGCGCGCCTTGGTCTCATCGATGATCCAGCGGCAGGCGGCGAAGGCGCCGTCGCGGTGGCCGGCCGAGACGCCGACCCAGACCGCCATCTCGCCCACGGCCAGCTCGCCGACGCGATGCACGCAGCGCGCGTCGACGATGTCGAACCGCATCAGCGCCTCATCGAGGATCTTCTCGCCCTCGACGCGCGCCAGCTCGGCATAGGCCTCGTAGTGCAGGCCGGACACGCCCTGCCCTTCGTTGTGGTCGCGCACCCAGCCTTCGAAGCTGGCGAAGGCGCCGGCGCGCGCGCTCAGCAGCTGCGTGCGCAGCGGCGCAGGCTCGATCGACTGGTCGGTGATGTCGAAGCGGGTCATCCTCAGCCTCCGCTGACCGGCGGGATGAAGGCGATCTGCGCGCCTTCGGCCAGCGCATCGTCCCAGCGCGCGAAGGCGCCGCCCTGGGCCACGCGCAGATGCGCCGGTTCCCAGGCGAAGCCATGGCGCTGCTTCAGCTCGGCATACAGGCCGGCCAGGTCCGAGGCCGTGGTCTGCACGCTTTCGCGCTCCACGCCGGCGGCCTGACGCAGGCTGGCGAAATACAGCACCTGCACGCCGGTCATGCCGGCACCCCGAAGTCGCGCTTGCCGCCGTGCTTGCCCAGCAGCTGCGCCGGGCCCAGCACGATGGCGTGCGAGAGCGCCTTGCACATGTCGTAGACCGTCAGCGCCGCGACGGTGGCGCCGGTCATCGCCTCCATCTCCACGCCGGTGCGATGGGTGGTGCGCACGCTGCATTCGATGCGTAGCGTGTCGGCGTCGTGCCAGTCGATGGCCAGCCGACAGCCGTCGATGGGCAGCGGATGGCAGAACGGGATCAGCTCGTGGGTGCGCTTGACCGCCATGGTGCCGGCGATCACCGCGGTCTCGACGATGCCGCCCTTGGCGCTGCGCAACGCATCGCGGCGCAGCTGCTCGGCGACCTCGCGCGGGAACGCCACCAGGCATTCGGCCGTGGCCTGGCGCGCGGTGACGGCCTTGTCCGAGACATCGACCATGGCCGGCTGGCCGGAGGCATCCAGATGGGTGAGCGTGCGCGGTGCATTCATCGCGCAAGCGTAGTGCAAGTCGCGCTCAGCCGGCGTCGAGAGCGTCCGGCAGCGGCGTGCCCTGGTGAAACACCATGCGCCAACCCGCCGTCTCCTGACGCCAGAGCGAGCTGCGCCGGGCCAGGCGCACGCCAGCGGCATCCTCGCGTCGGGAGACGTAGCGCAGCTGGACCAGCCCCGGCGCCAGTTCGACGCATTCGAAGGTGTCGGCGCTGTAGCGGCTCTCGTCGGCTTCCTGCGCCAGTTCGGCCACGATGTCCTGGCGCGTGTAGCGCCGGCCCGAGGCGCCGAACTCGACGAAGTCCTCGGCCAGCAGCGCCTGCAGGCGCGCGGCACTGGCGCGCACCTGCGCCGTGAGCAGCGCGCGCTCCTGGGCGATCAACCACGTGCGCAACGCGGCGTCCACGCATCAGCCTCCGATCAGGAACATCTCCACGCGCTTGCGCGGCGGCTGGACCGGCTGGCCGCGCAGTTCGCTGTAACGATCCACACGGCGCGACCACAGCCCGGCCAGGCGCTCGGCCAGCGGCAGTTCGCCCTGGGCCAGGCTCGGGCGCAGATCGGTGGAGGCGCCGGAGAACAGGCAGGTGTAGAGCCGGCCATCGGCCGAGACGCGCGCGCGCTGGCAATCGCCGCAGAAAGGCGCGCTGACCGAGGACACGAAGCCGATCTCGCCGCCGCCATCGTCGAAGGCATGGCGTACCGCGACTTCGCCGCGGTAGTGCGCATCCAGCGCATGCAGCGGCCAGCGCGCGTGGATGGCGTCGCGCAGCTCGCGCGAGGTCACCACCTGGGCCGCGCGCCAGTCGTTGCAGGTGCCCACATCCATGAATTCGATGAAACGCAGCACGTGGCCGCTGCCGCGGAAGTGTTCGACCAGCGGCAGCACCTGATCCTCGTTGACGCCGCGCTGGACCACGCAGTTGAGCTTGAGGCTGGCAAAGCCGGCCGCGTGCGCGGCGTCGATGCCGCGCAGCACCGTGGCGATGTCGCCGCGTCCGCCGGACATCTGCGCGAAGCGCTGCGGATCCAGCGCGTCCAGGCTGACCGTGATGCGATGCAGGCCGGCATCGCGCAGCGCCTGGGCATGGCGTGCGAGCAGGGCGCCGTTGGTGGTCAGCGCCAGGTCGTCGATGCCGGAGATGCGCGCCAGCCGCGCGATCAGCGTCGGCAGGTCCTTGCGCAGCAGCGGCTCGCCGCCGGTGATGCGCAGCTTGTTCACGCCCACCCGCGCAAAGCCGCGCACCAGCGTCTCGATCTGGTCGAAGGACAGGCGCGAGGCCGCGTCCAGCCCGTAGTCGTCGGGCACCTTGTCGGCCGGCATGCAGTAGCCGCAGCGGAAGTTGCAGGCCTCGATCACCGACAGGCGCAGATCGCGCAGCGGCCGGCCGCGCTGGTCCAGCGGCAGTTCCGGCGTGCGTGGCAAGGCGTTCATGTCAGGACGGCAACGGGCCTGGGATCGGGTCCGGCAACGCTAGCACCTGCCCCGGCAAGGCGACGCGATGGCCGCGTCCGGCCAGGACGTGCGCGTCCTCGGCGCTGGCGTGGTGGTAGAGCACGCAGCGCGCCAGCAGCGCGCGCGGGTACTCGCGCTCCAGATCCTCGATGCCGCTGTGCGAGGGGTTGCCGTGCAGCGCGCAATCGTGGGCGATCAGCTCGCCGGCATCGGCGTACTGCGCCAGCATCTCCGGAATCGGCCGGGTGTCGCCGGTCCAGACCAACGCGCCGGGCAGGCGCAGGCCGAAGGCGGTCTGCGGCCAGTGGTGGCGCACCGGGAACGCCTCCAGCCGCACCCCGTCGTGCCAGAACGCCTCGCCCACCGGCACCAGGCGAAAGGCGTCCCAGAAGTTCGCCCCGCCCTCGGCCAGGACGTTGGGATACTCGGCCACGCGCTGGTGCAGCAGCGGCACCACCGGCGCGGGCACGTACAGCCGCACCTGCCCGCGCCGCGCCGGATCGAAGTAGGCGCTGCCGAACAGGCGCTCGAAACCGCCGACATGGTCCAGGTGGGTATGGGTGACGAACACCGCCGACGGCGCCTGCCCGTACTGGCGGATGTAGGCGTCCAGGCCCTCGCTGCCGCAGTCGATGGTCAGCCACGGCGCGCCATCGCGCTCGATGGTCGCCATCGCCGAGCCCAGCTCGACCGCCGAGGCATTGCCCACGCCCTGGAAACGCAGCGACCAGCGCATGTCGGCCCTCAGAAGCCCCGTTCCCAGGCGCGGTCGTAGGCCTTGCGCAGGCGCGCGAAGTCCTCCTGCACCTGCTGGCTGCTGCGTTGCCCGCGCAGCTTCATCAGCGAGCGCAGCAGCCGGGCCAGGTTGGCCTCGCGCCAGCGCGTGGCCGGGATGCGCAGCACGCCGCGGTCGAAGTCGATCAGCCAGCCGCGCCCCTGCGCATCGAACAGGATGTTGTGCGCGTTGAGATCGGCATGGTCCAGGCCGGCGCGGTGGAAGCGCGCGATCAGGCGCCCGGTCTCCTCCAGCGGCGCGCTCTGCCCGGCCACCTGGTAGCGGTCGGCCAGCGAGCGCACGTCGGCCAGCCGTTCCATCAGGATCGCGGCGCGATAGGTCAGGCCCTGGCGCAGATAGCGGGCCACGAACGGCTGCGGCACCGGCAGGCGCATGCGGTGCAGCGCGCGGGTCAGGCGGAACTCGGCGAAGCTGCGCGTGCGGTTGGCGCCGCGCCACAGGTAGCGATCGCTGCTGACGCTGGCGGCCAGGCCGCCGCGCTTGTACTGGCGCAGCAGGCTCTGCCCGAACGGCGCATCGACGAACCAGGCCCCGCCGCGGCCGCCGCTGTCCACCGGCCGGGCCTGGTCGCCCCAGTGCGCGGGATCCAGCCATTCGGGCTGCGCTTGCCGCAGGCGCTGGCGGTCGAACAGAATCGCCCCGTCACCGCGCGCATCGCGGTACGGCATCAGCACTTCCGTCGCGTCAAAAGCGGCCATCGCGCGAGTCTAACAATTTTGTCCAACGCCCCTGAGTCCCTGTGCCTGCTGCGCCTGTCCGCGCTGGGCGATGTCACCCACGTGGTGCCGCTGGTGCGCACGCTGCAGCGCGCCTGGCCGCAGCTGACGCTGGACTGGATCATCGATGGCGGCGGGCGCAAGCTGCTCGACGGCCTGCCAGGGGTGCGCTTCCACCTCTACGACAAGAAGACCGGGCTGGCCGGCATGCGCGCCCTGCGCGCCACCCTGCCCGGCCGCTTCGACGTGCTGCTGCAGATGCAGGTCGCGCTGCGCGCCAATGTGCTGTCGGCCTTCGTCCCCGCGCGCCGCCGGATCGGCTACGACCGCAGCCGATCCAAGGATCTGCACGGCCTGTTCGTCAACGAGCGCATCGCCGACCGGCCGGGCATCCATGTCCTGGATGCCATCGGCAGCTTCTGCGAACCGCTGGGCCTGCGCCAGGACGTGGTGACCTGGGACCTGCCGGTCCCGCCCGAGGCCTGGGACTGGGCCCGCGCGCAATGGCCGGACGATGGCCGGCGCGTGCTGATGATCTCGCCCTGCTCCAGCCATGTGCGCCGCAACTGGTATGCCGACCGCTACGCGGCGCTGGCCGACCATGCCATCGCCCAGGGCTGGCGCGTGGTGCTGTGCGGCGGGCGCAGCGCGCTGGAGCGGCAGACCGCCGACGCCATCGCCGCGCAGATGCGCGGCCCGGTGCTGGACCTGGTCGGCAAGGACACGCTCAAGCAGCTGCCGGCGCTGCTGGCCCGCGCCGACCTGGTGGTCACCCCCGACTCGGGCCCCATGCACATCGCCAACGCCATGGGCACCAAGGTGCTGGGCCTGCATGCGGCCAGCAACCCGCGCCGCAGCGGGCCGTACTCGGATGTGCGCTACTGCGTGGACCGCTACGACGACGCGGCGCGGCGCTACCTGCACAAGCCGGCGAGCGAGCTGAAATGGGGCACCAAGATCGAGTTCGACGAGGTGATGGCGCTGGTCACCGTCGACGATGCGATCGCCGCCTTCGAACGCTATCGCGCCGACACGGCGGGCTGAGCGAAACGGACGCGGCGGCCGCGCAGGCCGGCGTCGCGTTCACTGCCCCGGCAACGCGTCAGGGCGCGGCGCCGCTGCCGTAGTCCTCGTAGGACTTCTCCTCGACATAGGCCGAGCCCAGCGCCAGGTTGATGTCCTTCTTGATCCGCGCGCGGGTGTCGTTCTCGAAGTAGACGCTGCGCGCCAGGCGGATGAACTCCTCGTCGAAGGCCTGCGCCTTCTCCTTGAGCCGGATATCGTCCTCGATCACCCACAGCCGCTCGTTGACCGCCTTGAGCTCGGCGCGCAGGCGGGCGATGTCCTGCACCGCCGCCGGATGGGCCATCCAGGTCTGCTCCAGCGCCGAGAGCTCCTTGCGCACGTTGGCCAGCTTGGCCGCGTCGGTCATGCGCTCGGACTTGATCTGCAGGATCGAGATCTTGTCCAGCAGCTCGCCGAAGGAGACCGGAGTGAGGATTTCGGACATGGCGCACCATCGCGATGAAAGGCCGCAAGTGTACCGGCGTCGCCGTCGGCGCGAGGCCACGCAGCGGAGGGCGGACAAGCAAACGGCCCCATCGGGGCCGTCTGCGGAACATGGCGGAGAGGGTGGGATTCGAACCCACGGTACGCTTACACGTACGCCTGATTTCGAGTCAGGTACATTCGACCACTCTGCCACCTCTCCGGGTGTCGCACCGCCTGGCGGCGGTCCCCGGGGGTCGATCCGGGGTTGCGCATGATACGGGCCGCGCCGGCCCGGGACAAGCACCACGCGGCGGGGCGCCGGACCGGATGTTGGCCGACGCCGCCGATGCACTGCAGCTTGTCCCCTGTCCGCTTCGACGCGATCATGGCGTTCATTTTTCAATGCAACCGGGGACGCCAGGCGCCACATGATCGAGTTCGGACACCTCAGCCACGTCGGCCTGCGGCGCGCCCTGAACGAAGACACCTATTACGGCGACAGCGCGCTCGGCCTGTGGCTGGTCGCCGACGGCATGGGCGGCCATGCCTGCGGTGAAGTCGCCAGCGCCCTGGCGCGCGAGACCATCGTGCGCGAGATCAACGCCGGCGCCGCGCTGGGCCAGGCCATCCGCGTGGCCGACGAGGAGATCATCCGCACCTCGCGCCGGCGCAACGACTCCCTGCCGATGGGCACCACCGTGGTGGCCGCGCGCGTGCAGGGCAACCGCTTCGAGGTGGCCTGGGTCGGGGACAGCCGCGCCTACCTGTGGCGCGACGGCCAGCTGGCCCAGCTCAGCCAGGACCACAGCTACGTGCAGGAACTGATCGCCCAGGGCGCGCTGACCAGCGAGCAGGCGCGCTCGCATCCGCACCGCAACGTGGTCACCCAGGCGCTGGGGGTGACCGACCCGGCGCAGCTCAATGTCGAGACGCTGACCGGCGAGTTCCGCCCCGGCATGCAGCTGCTGCTGTGCAGCGATGGCCTGACCGAGGAAGTGGACGACCGCGGCATCGCCGCGATCCTGCGCCAGGACGACTGCAGCGCGCAGGAATGCGTGGACGCGCTGATTGCCGCCGCGCTCGACGGCGGCGGCTCGGACAACGTCACCGCGATCCTGGTGCGCTGCGGCTGAGCTGGCGGGGCAGCGCCGGCCAGATTTGGCGCATCGCTGCGCGGCCTGGACTTCGAAGTGAGGCGGAGCCGCCTCAGAAAGTTTCGCCGCCCCGCCGCACCTCGTAGGAGCGGCTGCGCATTTCGAGCCACCCAAGCACCCACCCACCGCCGTCATTCCCGCGAAGGCGGGAATCCAGTGGCTTTCACCTGCAGCGCCACAGGCGCTGGGCTTTCGCGGGAATGACGGGAGGGTTGGTCCTCTCTACGTTTGGACCTGCAGACCCGCCTCGGGGCATTCGCCGCCCTACCCCAGGCCTCCCAACCCCCTCAGGCGACCGCAGCGGCCTCGGCGTTGGCTGGCGCCGGGGGCGCCTCGATCAGGTCCCACAGGCACGGCCCGCCGGCCTTGGCGCGCAGCTTCTCCAGGCGCTTGGCGTGGGCCTCCAGCTCGCCGGCCGTCGGCGTCACCCGCGCGCGCAGGCCGACATTGCTGACATCGAAGGCGTGCACTACCGGCGCGGCATGCCCGCCGCCCTCGTCGAAGCTGCCGAAGCCGATCTCCTCCTGGCCAGAGGTCAGCGCGATGTAGACATCGGCCAGGATCTGCGCGTCGAGCAGGCCGCCGTGCAGGTGGCGGTGGGTGTTGTCCACGCCCAGGCGCTTGCACAGCGCATCGAGCGAGTTGCGCTGGCCCGGGTAGCGCTCGCGCGCCATGGCCAGGGTGTCCACCACGGTGCAGTAGTCGGTGAAGCGGCCGTACTGCGCGCCGAGCCGCGCCAGCTCGCTGTCCAGGAAGCCCACGTCGAACGAGGCGTTGTGGATGATCACCTCGGCGCCGCGCACGTAGTCGAGGAACTCCTCGACGATCTCCTCGAACGCCGGCTTGTCGGCCAGGAACTCCAGCGTCAGACCGGTCACCTCCTGCGCGCCGGGTTCGAACTCGCAGTCGGGCCTGAGGTACTTGTGGAAGTTGTGGCCGCTGGGGCGGCGCTCGATCAGCTCGACCGCGCCGATCTCGACGACGCGGTTGCCCTTCTTCCATTCCAGGCCGGTGGTTTCGGTGTCCAGGATGATCTGGCGCATGGCCTAGCGGTCCTCGTGCAGCGTGATGGAGAACTGCCGCAGCGGATGGTCCAGGCCGGGCAGCTGGGCCATTGTCTCAAACACGAAGCCCAGGCGGTCCATCACCGTCAGCGATGCGGTGTTGGTGGGATTGACCAGCGCCAGCACGCGCGGCAGGCGCAGCACGTCGCGCGCGTGGTCCAGCACCGCGCGCGCGGCCTCGGTGGCGTAGCCCTTGCCGCGCGCCTCGGGCAGCAGCGCATAGCCCAGGTCCGGCGCAGGCAAGTAATCGCGGGTAACCAGGCCGGCCTGGCCGATGTCGCGGCCGCTCGCGGTTTCCACCACCCGGCACAGGCCCAGGCCGTTGGCGGCGCGATACGCCAGCGGCCCGCGCCGCACCGCCTCGCGCGCCGTGGCCAGGTCGCGCACGCCGGCGTCGCGGACCTGGGCGATGAAGTCGGCATCGTTGAGCACGGCCAGCATCAGCGCCGCATCGCGCTCGCTGTCGGTGGGCAGGTGCAGGGTCAGGCGCGCGCTGCGCAGCGCCAGAGTCTGTTCGGGCGCCGGGGCACTCACGCCGCCGCGCCGTCGCGCACGGCGATGGCCGCGTTGCGCGCCAGGACGTCCACGCGCTCGTTGTCGGCATCGCCCGAATGGCCCTTCACCCAGCGCCAGTCGATCTGATGACGCTGGGTGGCCGCGTGCAGGCGCTCCCACAGCTCGCGGTTCTTGACCGCGCCACCGGCGGCGGTCTTCCACTGCTTGCGGATCCAGCCGGGCATCCATTCGGTGATGCCCTGGCGCACGTACTGCGAGTCGGTGATCAGGATCACCTGGCAGGGCTCGGTCAGAGCCTCCAGCGCCATGATCGCGGCCATCAGCTCCATGCGGTTGTTGGTGGTGTGCGCTTCGCCGCCGAACAGCTCGCGTTCGATGCGGCCGTAGCGCAGCAGCGCGGCCCAGCCGCCGGGCCCGGGATTGCCCAGGCACGAGCCGTCGGAATGGATGGTGATCTGTTTCATGGAGCTGTCCGTAGGAGTCAGGCCGGCACCGCGCCGGGCTGCCATCGCGGCGGCCGGGCGGGCGAGAGGATCAGGTCGGGGCCGCGCTTGTCGGCCTGCAGCAGGCAGACCGCCCGCATCATGTCCGGCGCGCGGCCGTCGTTGCGCCAGGCCGGCCCCAGCCACTGCGGGGGATGGGCCTCGCAGTCCAGCCCGGCCTGCTGCAGCAGCCGGCGCCAGCGCCCGGGGTTGCGCACCGACAGGCCGGTGCGGCGCCAGCGCAGGCGGTACGGGCTGACCGGATTGAGCGTGAACAGCCACAGCCGGCCGCCCGGCTCGAGCACGCGCGCGCATTCGGCCAGCACACCGCGCGCGCCGTTCTCCGGCACGTGCTGCACCACCACCGCGCTGAAGCTGTCCGAGGCCAGCGGCAGGCTGGGGCCGCAGCGCAGCGGCCCGTCGAAACCGCCGCCGGAGGCCTGCAGCGCCAGGCCGGCGGCCACCACCGAGACGCCCGCTCCGGCACCGGGATGCAGCCATAGCGTGGGTGCGGCGGCCTTGGCGGCCAGCAGAGAGGCGATGCGCGGCTGTTCAGCCGCCAGCAGGCGCTGTCCGTCCGCGGTCCCGAACCACGCCAGGGGCTCGGGTTGACGTTGGGAGGCGGCGGCAGGCATGGTCGGGGATTGTAGAGGACGCCCCCGCGTCTGCCGACCGATCCATGATGCCGAGCCTGACCGCGCTGCGCGCCTTCGACGACAACTACATCTGGGTGCTGCGCGGCGATGCCGGGCAGTCCCTGATCGTCGACCCGGGCCAGGCCGCGCCGGTGCTGGAGGCCGCCGCGCAAGGCCTGGCGCCGGCTGCGATCCTGCTCACCCACCACCATGACGACCATATCGGCGGCGTGCCCGAACTCCTGGCGCGCTGGCCCGGGCTGCCGGTGATCGCCGCCGACGATGACCGCATCGTCACCGCGACCCACCGCGTGGGCGATGGCGAAACCTTCGAGGCCGCGGGCATGAGGTTCCAGGCGCTGTTCGTGCCTGGGCACACCCGCAGCCATGTCGCCTTCCACCGGCTGGCCGAGGGCGGCGAGCTGTTCAGCGGCGATACCTTGTTCAGCCTGGGCTGCGGGCGCCTGTTCGAAGGCACGCCGGCGCAGATGCTGACATCGCTGGACCGGCTCGCCGGGCTGCCCGGGGACACGCCGGTGTGCTGCGGGCACGAGTACACCGCCAGCAACGCCGCTTTCGCACTGACGGTCGAACCGGGCAACGCGGCCCTGCGGCAGCGCGCCGAGCAGGTGCGCGCCCTGCGCGCCCAGGGCCGGCCGAGCCTGCCGGTCAGCCTGGCCGAGGAGCGCGCGACCAACCCGTTCCTGCGCGTGGACGTTCCCGAGGTCGCCCAGGCGGTGGACGCCTGGCTGGGGCATCGGGCCGGCGACCGGGTGGAGACCTTCGCCGGGCTGCGGCGCTGGAAGGACGGCTTCCGCGCGTGAGGCGGGTGGCGGCCGTGTGTCTGCTGGCCCTGGCTGGCGGCGTCTGCCCGGGCTGGGCGCAGCAGGCGACCGACGCGCCGGCCGAGGCGCGCGGGGCCGGGACCACGCCGGCCGATGCAGGCGTCGATCCGGCGCAGCAGAGCGTGGATGGCGGCGAGATCTTCCGCCAGTTCCGCGAGGGGCTGGCCGAACCCAGCTGCACGGCGCAGGCCAGCGATGCGCAGTACCGGCGCAACTTCGCCCACGCGCCGAATCGGCTGGCCGATCGCGACGACGACATCCTGCCGCTGTTCGGCTACGTGGTCGGCGCGATGCGCCAGGCCGGCCTGCCGACCGAGTACGCGCTGATCCCCTTCGTGGAGAGCGGGTACCACCCGGGCGCCGCCAACGGCGCGGGCCCGGCCGGCCTGTGGCAGTTCGTCTCGCTGACCGCACGCAACCACGGCGTGCGCATGCGCAAGGGCTACGACGGGCGGCTGTCGCCGGTGGAATCGACCCAGGCGGCGGTGCGCTATCTCAAGACGCTGCACGACATGTTCGACGGCAACTGGCGCCTGGCGATCATGGCCTACAACGCCGGCGAGAACCGCATCGTGCAGGCGGTGCGTCGCGCCGGCCGCGGCACGGCGATGGAACGGCCCACGACGCTGCCCGGGGTCTCGCGCAACACCGCCGCCTACGTGGACAAGCTGCACGCGCTGGCCTGTGTGCTCGAGGACGCAGGGGAGCGCCCGGAGTGGCTGGCCTCGCTCGCGCGGCCGGTCGCGCATCTGCAGGCCACGGCGCTGCCGGCCGACTACGGCTCGCTCTCGGCCTGGGCCGCGCGCGAGGGCCGCGACGTGGACCAGATCGCCGGCCTCAATCCGGCGGTGTCGCGCCTGCGCGGCGGCCTGGGCGGCGAGACGATGTGGGTGCTGGCCGGCCCGCGCACTGGCACGCCGGCGGTGGCCGCGGATCTGCGTGCGCTGGGCGGCGGCGACGCGGCTCCCGCGTCGTCCAGTGCGCCGGCCGAACCGCCGGCCACGCACACGGTGGTGCGCGGCGAGACGCTCTCGGCCATCGCCCACCGCTACGGCCTGGCCACCGCGCAGCTGATCCGCTGGAACGCGCTGGGCAAGCGGGCGCTGATCAAGCCGGGCATGGTGCTGAAGCTGGCCGATCCGCTGCGCTGAGACCCGCATCCTGGGGCGATGGCAGAATGGGCGCTTGGTTTTCGGTTCGCACGCGAGAGGCGCAATGGGGTTCCTGCAAGGCAAACGTGTCCTGATCACCGGCATCGCGTCGGATCGCTCCATCGCCTGGGGCATCGCCGAGGCCATGCATCGCCAGGGGGCCGAACTGGCGTTCACCTACCAGAACGACAAGCTCAAGCCGCGTGTCCTGCAGGCGGCGACCACCTTCGGCAGCGAGATCGCGCTGCCGCTGGACGTGGCCGACGATGCGCAGATCGATGCCTGCTTCGAGGCCCTGGCTGAGCACTGGGACAGCCTGGACGTGCTGGTGCATGCCATCGCCTTCGCCCAGGGCGAGGCCATCGCCGGTGAGTTCCTCGATGGCCTGACGCGGGAGAACTTCGCCGAGGCCCACGACATTTCGGCCTATTCGCTGGCCGCCCTCGCCCACGCAGCGCGGCCGCTGATGCGCGGCCAGCAGGGTGCGATCCTGACGTTGAGCTATCTCGGCGCGCAGCGTGCGCTCTACAACTACAACCTGATGGGCGTGGCCAAGGCCAGCCTGGAGGCGACCGTGCGCTATCTGGCGCTCAATCTCGGTCCCGAAGGCACGCGCGTCAACGCCATCTCCGCCGGGCCGATCAAGACGCTGGCCGCTTCGGGCATCGCGGGCTTCCGCAAGACGCTCAGCTATGTCGAGGAGCATGCGCCGCTGCGCCGCAACGTCTCCATCGACGATGTGGGCAATGCGGCGGCGTTCCTTTGCTCGGATCTGGCCGCCGGCATCACCGGCGAGATCACCTATGTCGATGCCGGTTACAACATCCTGGGGATGAGCGGGGTCGATGGCGGCTGAGCTCATGCTTCAATGAGCTCATCTGCCGATTTAGGATCGCGGCGCACTGATGCGTTGGCTTCGGAAGCGCAGTGGCGAGTTCGCCATGGAGGGCGGACCGAGCCGAGGAGTCGCGTGCGGCTGGGTCGAGGCGCGTTGGCCAAGTCAGTTCATCCGCTCCACGCTCATTGGAGCCAATCGGTGCACGCTCCAACACAGCGGCGAGAACGAAAAAGCCGCGCCTGTCAGCCAGGCGCGGCTTTCGATGTCATGCGACGAAGACGCGCTTACAGCTTGTCTTCGTGCACCACGACCTTGAACTTGCGGCGCGTGTCCTGGACGTATTGCTGCACGTCCGCGCCCGCGTAGAGCTGGGTGAGCTGCTGGCGCAGCTGGTCGCGCTGGGCCTCGGGCAGCTTGGTGGGATCGCCCGGGGTGACCTTGTCCACGGTGAAGACCACGAAGCGGCCGTCTTCCATGCGCACCTTGCCCGGGGTGACCTTGCCGGCCTCGGGCGCGGGCGCGGCGAACAGGGCCTGGCTGCCTTCGCGCCAGGGGATCTGCGCACCGCGCGGCAGGCCCGGGATCTGCCCGAACTGATAATGCGCCGCGTCGGCGATGGCCTTGAGGCTCTCGCCCTTCTTCACCCGCGCCAGCACGTCGTCGGCCAGCTTTTCGGCGGCCTTCTCGGCGCGGTCGGCGCGCACGGCGGCCACGACCTGGTCCTTGACCTTGTCCAGCGGCTGGTCGGTCGCCTCGCTGTGGTCGGTCACGCGCACCACCAGGGCGTGCGTATCGTCGATCTTGATCAGCTGGCTGGCGGTGCGGTCGGCGATCTGCTGCTCGTCGAACACCACGCGCAGCACCTGCGGGTTGGCCAGCAGGCCCGGCGCGTCGCCGCGCGAGAAGGGGCCGGCCTTCTGCACCTGCAGTCCGGCGGCCTGGGCGCCGGCGGCGAGCGAATCCGGGTTGTCCAGCGTGGCGGTGACCAGCTTGCCGGCCACGTCGTTGTAGTGCTTGGCATCGGCTTCCTTCTGCGCCTCGGCGGCCAGCTGCGCGCGCACGTCCTCGAAGGGCTTGGCGGACTGGCCCTTGACCTCGCGCAGCTTGATCACGTGGTAGCCGAACTCGCTCTTGATCGGGCCCACCACCTCGCCCGGCTTGGCGATGCCGAACAGGGCCTGTTCGAACGGGCCGACCATCATCCCGCGCGTCACCCAGCCCAGGTCGCCGCCGTTCTCGGCCGAGCCCGGGTCCTGCGAATTGGCCTTGGCCAGCGCGGCGAAGTCCGCGCCCGGGGCCTTGGCCTGTTCGGCCAGCTTGGCGGCCTTGTCCTCGGCCGCCTTCTGCGTGGCCGCATCGGCGCCGGCGGGCACCGAGATCAGGATGTGCGAGGCCAGGCGCTGCTCGGTGGAGAAGCGCGCGGTATCGGCCTCGTAGCGCTTGCGCAGCTCGGCCTCGTCGACGGCCGGCGCGGGCGGCAGCTTGGACGCGTCGACCTCGACGTATTCCACGCTGACCTGCTCGGGCTTGCGGAAGTCGGCACGGTGGGCGTCGTACCACTGCTTGGCCTGGGCATCGGTGACCGGCGCGGTGTCCGGAGTCGGCGCCGGCAGGGTGGCCAGGGTCACATCGCGCGTCTCGCCCATCAGCTTGAAGAACTGGTCCATCTGCTGATCGGTGACGAAGCTGCTCATCGCCAGGCCCTGCGGCACCAGGGAGATGGTCATGTCCTGGCGCAGCTGCTGCTGGTAGGTGGTCGGGGTCAGGCCGTTCTGCTGAAGGATCGCGGCGTAAGTGGCGCCGTCGAACTTACCGCCCTGCTGGAAACTGGCGTCCGAGGCGATCGCTTCGCGCAGCGCGGCATCGCTCACCGCCACGCCGTCTCGCGTGGCGGCCAGCTCGACGACCTTGCGGTCGATCAGGTCGTCCAGGATCTTGCGCTTGTTGGCGGCCGAGTCGAACTCGCGGGCGTCGAAGGCATCGCGCTGCTGCGCCTGCTGGCGGCGGCGTGCGTCGCTCACGGCGCGCTGGTAGTCCTGCACGCTGATGTCGGCGTGCTGCCACAGTAGCGAGAGCGGCGGCCACGACGGGGCCGAGGGCCACCAGGTCGGCGGGGCCTGCACGCGTGCCACGGAGGAATCCGGACCACCGCTCATGTACTCGTTCACGCCCACGAAGGCGAACGGAACGATCAGCAGGCCCATCACCACGGTGGCGATCCAGCCTGAGGTCTTTTCGCGAAGAGTCTGCAGCATCGAGTCGTTAGGTCAGGTTCGGCAAGCCGCGCAGTTTAGCGTGGTTCCACGCGCAATGCCGCCGGCTAGGCCGCGCCCCTGACACGATGCTCAGGCACGGGAAAAGGCTCACCCTGGGATCGAGGGACTACGGCGCTCGGGTGTTTCGGCTTGGGAGGCCAGCGGCCCCGCTTCGGAGGAGCAACGCTCCGGCGGGCGGCGGCCGCTTTTCCCTCGATCAGGGCATCCTGCCCTGACTCGGGCGCTCCGCGTCCTGCTTCGCTGGTCGCGGCCACCGCCCGCCGGACCGCTGCCGCGTGCGTTACGCCTTATGACTTCGAGTGTAGAAAAATCCCAGTCATCTGCCGAGTAAACGCGCCCGATCGTGTCGAGGCTGGCGAAACGTGTTTGCCCGCGCCGCGTGCGGTGACGCACAAAAGAAAACGCCCGCCGGGGTCGCCGGCGGGCGCTTTGAACAACTGGCGGAGTGGACGGGACTCGAACCCGCGACCTCCGGCGTGACAGGCCAGCATTCTAACCGACTGAACTACCACTCCGCGCTTGAAACGCTTTGCACAACATCTGCCTTCACCCTTCGGGGAAAGCAAAGCCCCCAATCGCTCGGGGGCTTTTGGAACAACTGGCGGAGCGGACGGGACTCGAACCCGCGACCTCCGGCGTGACAGGCCAGCATTCTAACCGACTGAACTACCGCTCCGCGCTTGAAACTCTTGGCTGTGGTGCTTGGTGGGTGCTGAGGGTTTCGAACCCCCGACCCTCTCCGTGTAAAGGAGACGCTCTACCGCTGAGCTAAGCACCCTGGCGAGCTGAGCGGATTAGTTTACAGCGTCCTTCAGAGCCTTGCCAGCCTTGAATGCAGGATTCTTCGAAGCGGCGATTTCGATGTTCTCGCCGGTCTTCGGGTTGCGGCCCGTACGCGCGGCGCGGCCACGCACCTGGAAGGTGCCGAAGCCCACGATGGTGACCGAGTCGCCGCCCTTCAGCGCTTCGGTGATGCTGGCCACGACGGCGTCGACGGCACGGGTGGAATCAGCCTTGCTCAGGTCGGAACGGCTGGCGACAGCCTCGATCAATTCGGCTTTGTTCATTGCGATAACTCCATGTGCGGTATGCAACCGCTGAATGTGTGACCGGCCCGGGGCTTGCGCCACGTCGGGCCGGTTGGATCCCACTGCGAACGACCGTTGGGGACGTCCTTGGGTGCGGCTTTTATACCAGCCGCACCCCGGTGCCGCAACCGAAAAACCTAATAACGGCGCGGGTTTCAGCGCGTTTTAGGTTTCATGAAGCGCGCAAAGTCAATGCTTGACATCGCGCTGCGGCGCACGCTTGGCCGGCTGCGGCACCTCCACGCCCTTGTCGCCTTCCGAGCCACCGACCGGCCCGACCGGGCGCTCCAGCGCCAAGTCCAGCACCTCGTCGATCCACTTCACCGGCACGATCTCCATGCCCTTGAGCACCGACTCGGGGATGTCCGCCAGGTCCTTGCGGTTCTCCTCGGGGATGATCACGGTGGTGATGCCACCGCGCATGGCGGCCAGCAGTTTTTCCTTCAGGCCACCGATGGCCGAGACGCGGCCGCGCAGGGTGATCTCACCGGTCATCGCCACTTCGGCCTTGACCGGATTGCGCGTCAGCGTGGACACCAGCGCGGTCACCATCGCGATGCCGGCGCTCGGGCCGTCCTTGGGCGTGGCGCCATCGGGCACGTGCAGATGCACGTCCTGCTTCTGCAGGAACTCGGTGTCGATGCCGAGGCTCTCGGCGCGCGAACGCACCACCGACAGCGCGGCCGAGGCCGATTCCTTCATCACATCGCCCAGCTGACCGGTCAGCGTCATGCCGCCCTTGCCGGGCACCAGCGTCACTTCGATCTGCAGCAGGTCACCGCCAACCTCGGTCCAGGCCAGGCCGGTGACCAGGCCGATCTCGTTGGCTTCCTCGGCGCGGCCGAAGTCGAAGCGGCGCACGCCCTGGTACTTCTCCAGGTTCTTCTCGGACACCACGATGCGCGCCTGGCCCTTCTTGGCCTTCTTCTCCGGCTGGGGACCGGCCAGCGCGATCTCCTTGACCACCTTGCGGCAGATCTTGGCGATCTCGCGCTCCAGGCTGCGCACGCCGGATTCGCGCGTGTAGTAGCGCACGATGTCGCGCACCGCGCTTTCCTCGATCCTCAGCTCATCGGGCTTGAGGCCGTTGGCCTTGAGCTGCTTGGGCACCAGGTAGCGCTGGGCGATGTTGAGCTTCTCCTCCTCGGTGTAGCCGGGGATGCGGATCACTTCCATGCGGTCCAGCAGCGGGCCGGGGATGTTGAGCGAGTTGGAGGTCGCCACGAACATCACGTCCGACAGGTCCAGGTCCACTTCCAGGTAGTGGTCGTTGAAGGTGTGGTTCTGCTCGGGATCGAGCACTTCCAGCAGGGCCGAGGACGGATCGCCGCGGAAGTCCATCGACATCTTGTCGATCTCGTCCAGCACGAACAGCGGGTTCTTGGTGCCGACCTTGTTGAGGTTCTGCACGATGCGGCCCGGCATCGAGCCGACGTAGGTGCGGCGATGGCCGCGGATCTCGGCCTCGTCGCGCACGCCGCCCAGCGCCATGCGCACGAACTTGCGGTTGGTGGCCTTGGCGATGGACTGGCCCAGCGAGGTCTTGCCCACGCCCGGCGGCCCGACCAGGCACAGGATCGGGCCCTTCATCTGCTTCACGCGCGACTGCACGGCGAGGTATTCGAGGATGCGCTCCTTGACCTTCTCCAGACCGTAGTGGTCGGCGTCCAGCGTCTCCTGGGCGACCTTGAGGTCCTTGCGCACCTTGGAGCGCTTCTTCCACGGCACGCCGAGGATCCAGTCCAGGTAGTTGCGCACCACCGCGGCCTCGGCCGACATCGGCGACATCTGCTTGAGCTTGTTGAGCTCGTTGCGCGCCTTGGTCTCCACCGCCTTGGGCATGCCGGCCGCGGCGATCTTGCGGGTCAGCTCCTCCAGTTCGTTGGGCGCGTCGTCCAGCTCGCCCAGCTCCTTCTGGATCGCCTTCATCTGCTCGTTGAGGTAGTACTCGCGCTGGGACTTCTCCATCTGCGACTTGACCCGGCCGCGGATGCGCTTCTCCAGCTGCTGCACGTCGATCTCGCCATCGACGAAGCCGACCAGCAGCTCCAGCCGCTCTCCGACCGGAATGGTCTCCAGCAGGCGCTGCTTGTCGCTCAGGCGCACGCCCAGGTGCGCGGCGATGGTGTCGGCCAGGCGGCCGGGCTCGTCGATGCCGGCCAGGGTCTGCAGCAGCTCCGGCGGCAGCTTGCGGTTGGTCTTGACGTACTGCTCGAACAGGCTCATCAGCGAGCGCGCGACGGCCTCGATCTCACGCGACTCGGCGGCCTCGTCGGTGTCGATCTCCTCGCCCTGCCCGTACAGCGACTGCTCGCGCTCGACGATCTCGCTGACCGCCACGCGGGCGATGCCCTCGACCAGCACCTTGATCGTGCCGTCGGGCAGCTTCAGCAGCTGCAGCACCTGGGCCAGGGTGCCGATCTGGTAGAGGTCGGCCGCGGTCGGGTCGTCGGTGTCGGCCGACTTCTGCGCGACCAGCAGGATGCGCTTGTCGGCGGCCATGGCCTGCTCCAGCGCGCGCATCGACTTGTCGCGGCCGACGAACAACGGGATGACCATGTGTGGGAAGACCACCACGTCGCGCAGCGGCAGCACGGGCAGGTCCAGGATCTGGGGTTCGGTACGGGCCATGGGGGCTCCAGGAAAGTGCGGGGAGGCAGGCTGGGAAGCAGTGCGAACACGTGCCGCAAAAATGCCAATGGCCCCGTTATGGGGCCATTGGCTGGGCGATGCAAGCGAGAATCCGGAGCCCTTTGGCGATCAAGGACTTACCCGATCATTCGGCCGATGCGACCTTGGGCGCGGCCGGCGGATTCTGGTAGATCAGGTAGGGCTCGGACTTGTGCTCGATCACCGACTCGTCCACCACCACCTTGCCCACGTTTTCCAGCGACGGCAGGTCGTACATGGTGTCCAGCAGGACCGACTCGACGATGGTGCGCAGGCCGCGGGCGCCGGTCTTGCGCTTGAGCGCCTTGCGCGCGATCGCCGACAGCGCGTCGGGGCGGAATTCCAGCTCCACGCCCTCCATGTCGAACAGCCGCTTGAACTGCTTGGTGATGGCGTTCTTCGGCTCGGTGAGGATCTTCACCAGCGCCGGCTCGTCCAGCTCCTCCAGCGTGGCGACCACCGGCAGGCGGCCGACGAACTCGGGGATCAGGCCGAACTTGATAAGGTCCTCCGGCTCGACCTCGGACAGCACCTTGCCGATCTCCGGCTTCTTCTCCGAGGACTTGACCTTGGCGCCGAAGCCGATGCCGCTGGCCTCGGTCGAACGCGCCTGGATGATCTTGTCCAGGCCGGCGAAGGCACCACCGCAGATGAACAGGATGTTCTTGGTGTCCACCTGCAGGAATTCCTGCTGCGGGTGCTTGCGGCCGCCCTGCGGCGGGACGCTGGCCACGGTGCCTTCGATCAGCTTCAGCAGCGCCTGCTGCACGCCTTCGCCGGACACGTCGCGGGTGATGGACGGGTTTTCGCTCTTGCGCGAGATCTTGTCGATCTCGTCGATGTAGACGATGCCCTGCTGCGCCTTGTCGACGTCGTAGTCGCACTTCTGCAGCAGCTTCTGGATGATGTTCTCCACGTCCTCGCCGACATAGCCGGCCTCGGTCAGCGTGGTCGCATCGGCGATGGTGAACGGCACGTTGAGCAGCCGCGCCAGCGTCTCGGCCAGCAGCGTCTTGCCCGAACCGGTCGGACCGGCGAGCAGGATGTTGGACTTGGCCAGCTCGACGTCGTCGCTCTTCTGGCGGCTCTCGATGCGCTTGTAGTGGTTGTACACGGCCACGGCGAGCGTGCGCTTGGCGCGCTGCTGGCCGATCACGTACTGGTCGAGCACCTCGAGGATCTCGCGCGGCTTGGGCAGCGAACTGCGCGCCGACTGCGCCTTCTCCTCGAGTTCCTCGCGGATGATGTCGTTGCACAGCTCCACGCATTCATCGCAGATGAACACGCTCGGGCCGGCGATCAGCTTGCGGACCTCGTGCTGGCTCTTTCCGCAGAACGAGCAGTACAGGATTTTGTTGCTCTCGCCGGAACGGCCTTGGCGGTCTTCGCTCATGCTTGTTTTACCCACTCACAGCTGCCCCCGCGGGGGCATTCGATTTCGAGAATAGCACCGGATCGGCGCCGTTGGCGTCTGCCCGGCGCCGCGCCCGGAACGCAGAAATCCGTCTGCAAGTTCCGGGCCCCGGGCGGCTGGACCGGCTTGAAACGACGCGCGCCGGGTCGTTGCCGCCCGGCGCGCGAGGGCCGAAAGGATCCCGGCCAGCCGGCCGTTCGTTCAGGCAGACTGGATCGACTCGTCCGGACGGCGCTCCAGCACCTCGTCCACCAGGCCGTAGGCCTTGGAGTCCTGGGCGCTCTTGAAGTTGTCGCGCTCGGTGTCGCGGGCGATGGTCTCCAGCGACTGGCCGGTGTGCTTGGCCAGGATCTCGTTGAGCTTGTGGCGCAGGGTCAGGATCTCGCGGGCATGGATGTCGATGTCCGTGGCCTGGCCCTGGAAGCCGCCCAGCGGCTGGTGGATCATCACGCGCGAGTTGGGCAGCGCATAGCGCTTGCCGGCCGCACCGGCCGCCAGCAGCAGCGCGCCCATCGAGGCGGCCTGGCCGACGCAGATGGTGCTCACGTCCGGCTTGATGTACTGCATGGTGTCGTAGATCGCCATGCCGGCGGTGACCACGCCACCGGGCGAGTTGATGTAGAAGCTGATGTCCTTTTCGGGATTCTCGGCCTCGAGGAACAGCATCTGCGCCACGATCACGTTGGCCACGTGGTCGTCGACCGGCCCGACCAGGAAGATCACGCGCTCCTTGAGCAGGCGGGAATAGATGTCGTAGGCGCGCTCGCCGCGGCTGGTCTGCTCGACCACCATCGGAACGAGATTCAAGGCCTTGGTCAGGTTATCCATGGAGTGAGGCACCTTATCGTTGTTGGATCCGTCTCCCCGGGAGGGGACACGTGGATTGCGCTGGATCCCGCCTCACCGCACCGGCCGGCGCCTTTGGGGCGCCGGACCGATGGCGAAACCGGGGACCGTTACTGCCGGATCGCGTCCTGGAAGGACAGGCCCTGTTCGGTGTGCTGGGCGCGCTCGGCGATCCAGTCGATCACCTGCTCCTCCATCACACGGGACTGCAGCCCAGCCATCATCTGGGGGTCGTTGCGGTACAACTCAATGACCTGCTCGGGCTCCTCGTAGGTGGAGGCGATCAGGCGCAGGGTTTCCTGCACGCGCTTGGGGTCCAGGCGCAGCTCGTTGCGGCGGGCGACCTCGCCCACCAGCAGGCCGACCAGCACGCGCTTGCGCGCCGGGTCCAGGAAGCCCTGGTAGGCGTCGTCGGGCACCTGCACGTTCTGGCCCTGGCGGCGGGCCTGCTCGACCTGCTGGGCCAGCATGGCGCGGGCCTCGTTCTCGACCAGGCGCTCGGGCATCTCGACCGAGGCGTAGGCGGCGATCAGCTGCTCACCCACCTCGCGGCGCAGGCGGTTGGCCAGGGCGCCCTTGAGCTCGCGCTCCAGGTTGGTGCGGATGTCGGCGCGGAACTGGGTCTCGTCGCCGCTCTTGACGCCGAAGCTCTTGATGAAGTCCTTGTCCACCGGCGGCAGCACCGAGGCGGCCACGTCGGTGACCTTCAGGTGCACCTGGACGCTCTTGCCGGCCAGCTGCGGCACGCGCCAGTCGGCCGGGAAGGCGACGGTGATCTCCTTGTCCTCGCCCTTGGACATGCCGACCAGGGCCTGCTCGATGTCGGCGAACATCACGCCCGAGCCGATCAGGGTGGCGCCGGTCTCCACGCCCTCGGCGGGCAGGCGCTCGTCGCCGGCCTGCGACCAGGTCTCCAGCGCGACGCGGTCGCCCTCGGCGGCGGGGCGATCCACCGCCTCGAAAGTGCGGCGCTGCAGGCGCAGGTTCTCGATCATCTGGTCGATGTCGGCGTCGGTCACCTCGGCGGTATGGCGCACGACGTTGAGCTTGGAGACATCGATCTCGCCGAAGTCCGGCACCACCTCGAAGGTCGCGACCCACTCCAGCTCGCCTTCGCCGGCCGGCTCGAGGCGCGGGTTGCCGGCCAGCTGCAGGGCCTGTTCGCGCACGGCCGAGTCGAAGGTCTCGCGCAGCAGCCCGTCCAGGGCCTCTGCGCGCACCTGCTTGCCGAAGCGCTGCTCGATCACCTTGGCCGGCACCTTGCCCGGGCGGAAGCCCTTGATGCGCACGGTGCGGCTGAGCTCGCGCAGGCGGCCGCCGATGTGGTTATCCAGGCGCTCGGCCGGCAGCGTGAAGCTCATGCGGCGCCCAAGGCTGCCGGTCGATTCGACGGAAACGGTCATCTCACTTAGCTCCTGCAACCGCGACGCAAGGCTGGTCGCGGGTCATCGTTGTTGAAGGTTGAAGGGGTTGCTTCGGACGCGGGCCGCGGATGCCGCGGTCGGGCCCCTTGCCGAACGCGCTAGTTTCGCCGATCGGGCGCGGTTTGACCACAAATGCGTCCAGGCGCGTTGACAGGTGCACCTCGCATCCAGACAATACGCGTCCTTTCCGGCGGGCAACGTCGGTCAGGGACCGGCGAGTCGCCGGCCCGCACACGGTTTCCGGGGTATAGCGCAGTCTGGTAGCGCGCCTGCTTTGGGAGCAGGATGTCGGGGGTTCGAATCCCTCTACCCCGACCATCCAACGCGGTCCGATCGATGAAGTCCGGATGCGATCCAGCCGGGCGCCCGTAGCTCAACTGGATAGAGCACCGGCCTTCTAAGCCGGCGGTTACAGGTTCGATTCCTGTCGGGCGCGCCAATTCACCGGTGCACGAGGCTGGATGCGGTATCAGTGGTGGCTGTAGCTCAGTTGGTTAGAGTACTGGATTGTGATTCCAGATGTCGGGGGTTCGAGTCCCCTCAGCCACCCCAATCCGCAGCGGCTTTCTTCGACAAGGGTGTTGCACAAACCGAATCATCGCGTATACTGCGCGACCAGTTTTCGGGGCCGTTAGCTCAGTTGGTAGAGCAGTTGACTCTTAATCAATAGGTCCAAGGTTCGAATCCTTGACGGCCCACCAAACAAGAAGGCGTCCAGTGCTCTGGGCGCCTTCTTTCTTTTACGGCTTCGCAAAGCCGCGCGCTCCGGCGCGGCGCAAGGCAGCGCGGCGACTTCCCCGCCCGCTGGACCCGGCCAGCGCCGCTGCCGCAACGATCGGGCAAACCGAGCACTAACAGCATCGTCAGCGCCTACTGTCGCGATGGACAGGTAGAATGCGCGCGACCTCATGCGAAAGTGGCGGAACTGGTAGACGCACTGGATTTAGGTTCCAGCGGGTAACCCCCGTGCGGGTTCGAGTCCCGCCTTTCGCACCAGCATCATTCGAAGGTATCGCCCAGGGAGGCACCATGATCCGCAGCGGCAATCCGGCTCTGAAAGAGTCCACGTTCCTCGACCTCGGCACCGGCGCGGTGGTCACCCGCGACGGCGGGGCGATGACCCTGAACGGCACGGTCAACAAGACCGGCTTCCTGCTGCTGCTGAGCCTGCTGACCGCGGCCTTCGCCTGGAACCAGTCCACCGTCGCGCTGCCCAACGGCGAGATGACGGCGGCCGCCGGCGCGGCGGTCTACGTGATCGGCGGCGCGATCGGCGGCTTCGTGCTGGCGCTGGTGACGGTGTTCAAGAAGGAATGGTCGCCGGTCACCGCGCCGCTGTACGCGCTGGTGGAAGGCTTCTTCCTCGGCTCGGTCTCGGCCCTGTACGAAATGCGCTTCCACGGCGTGGTGTTCCAGGCCGTGCTGCTGACCTTCGGCACGCTGTTCGCGCTGCTGATGGCCTATCGCAGCGGCCTGATCAAGGCGACCGAGAACTTCAAGCTGGGCGTGGTCGCGGCCACCGGCGGCATCATGGTGATGTACCTGGTCTCGATGGTGATGCAGCTGTTCGGCATGAACGTGTCCTACCTGCACGGTTCGGGCGTGGTCAGCATCGGCATCAGCCTGGTCGTGGTGGTGGTGGCCGCGCTGAACCTGGTGCTGGATTTCGACTTCATCGAGTCGGGCGTGGACGCCGGCGCGCCCAAGTACATGGAGTGGTACGGCGCCTTCGGCCTGATGGTCACGCTGGTGTGGCTGTACGTGGAGTTCCTGCGTCTGCTGTCCAAGCTGCAGTCGCGGAACTGACGGGAATGGGGAATCGGGAGTGGGGAATGGTGAAAGCCCCTCCTCCCGGCCACTGATCGAAGTGCATGACGAAAAAAGGGCGCCGCGAGGCGCCCTTTTTCGTTGCGGGGTCGGCGGGGCTCAGAGGCGGCTGGCGATGGCCTTGGCGAAGCCCATGGTGTTGCCGGTGCCACCCAGATCCGGGGTGACCGAGTCCTTGGCTTCCAGCGTGGCCACGATCGCCTTGCGCAGGCGCGTGGCGTTGTCCGGCTGGCCGATGTGGTCGAGCAGCTGGGCGGCGGCGAGCAGCAGCGCGCAGGGGTTGGCCTTGCCCTGCCCCGCGATGTCCGGCGCCGAGCCGTGCACGGCCTCGAAGATCGCCGCGTTGGTGCCGATGTTGGCGCCCGGGGCCAGGCCCAGGCCGCCGACCAGACCGGCGCACAGATCCGAGAGGATGTCGCCGAACAGGTTGGTGGTCACGATGATGTCGAACTGCTCCGGACGCATCACCAGCTGCATGCAGGTGTTGTCCACGATCATCTCGTTGCACTCGATGTCGGGGTAGTCCTTGGCCACTTCGCGGCCGACCTTGAGGAACAGGCCCGAGGTTGACTTGATGATGTTGGCCTTGTGCACCAAGGTGACCTTCTTGCGGCCGGTGGCACGGGCCAGGTCGAAGGCGTAGCGCACGATGCGCTCGGAGCCCTTGCGGGTCACGCGCGCCATCGACACGGCGGTTTCGCCGTCGGCGGAGACTTCCTGGCCTTCGCTCAGGTAGGCGCCCTCGGTGTTCTCGCGCACCGTGATCAGGTCCACGCCGCTGCCGAAGCGCGACTTGGTGTTGGGGAAGGAGATCGCCGGACGCACGTTGGCGTACAGGTCGAAGTGGCGACGCATGGTCACGTTGATCGAGGTGAAACCCTCGCCCACCGGCGTGGTCAGCGGGCTCTTCAGCGCGACCTTGTTCTTCTCGATCGACGCCAGGGTCGAGGCGGGCAGCAGGTCGCCGTGCTTCTCCAGCGCGACCAGGCCGGCGTCGGCTTCTTCATAGGTCAGGCCGGCCTTGAGTGCGTCGAGCACGTACAGGGTGGCTTCCATGATTTCCGGGCCGATGCCGTCGCCGCGGATGACCGTGATGGTTTGCGTCATTGAGTGGGGATCCAAGCTGTGGCGCGCAGCAGGAGTGCCGCGCGGGGGGCTCGCCAGTATGCAGCGTCGCCCGCTTGCCCTCAAATGCAACCATTGGCGTGGATGCCCTAAATTCCTCTAAATCTTCGGAAAGCCCGCGATCTTGTCGCCAACAATAGGAAAACCATGAGTATGTCGATTCAGGTATGCATTAGGAATGCATACCTGAAGGGCCATAAAAAGTGCCGCCGTGCGCAGGATTGGGGCTCCTTTGCCCCCTCCCTTTCGCCGCAGGCGAAGGGGAGGGCCGGGGTGGGGTGCTGTTGCTGTTGCTTCGGCGGCTTGACCGGGAAAGCCCCGGCCCCTCCCCATCCCTCCCCTGCACTACGCGCAAGGGAGGGGGCCTCAAGTCGATGATTTCCCGTCACTGGCCGCGTTCTGCGTGAAGAAAGAGATCAAACGATTCCGTAAGCCGAAGCCCTATGACCTGACGCGCGAGGCAGCGGGCCGGCGGGCGGGGGCCGCGCCTAGCGAGGCAGGACGCCGAGCGCCCGAATCAGGGCAGGATGCCCTGATTGAGGGATAAGCGGCCCCCGCCCGCCGGACCGCTGCCCCTCCGAAGCCAGACGCTCAACGGAAACGCGATCCCACTACTGCGAGAAGAACTCTGATCTTGATACTCCGAGCGAAAGCCCCGGGTTCCCGCGCTCGCTGGAACGACGATAGGGGGATGTAACGCGGGGCAGATGACCCGACCGAGAGAAAGGCGGACACCGCCCGACCGGCCGTTGCCTCGTCGAAGCCGAACCGCAGCCCTTGCAAGCGGCAAGGCGCTCGCGCCGAGCGCCCCGACCAGCAAAAGAACCGCCCGTCAGCCGTGATCGTGCGCGGCAGGCGCCGGTGCGCCGCCTTCGAGCTGGTCGAGGAAATCCACGGCGCGGCGCAGGTGCGGGATCACGATCGAACCGCCCACCACCAGCCCGACCGAAAAGGTCTCGAAGAACTCCTCGCGGGTCACGCCGACCTCCTTGCACTGGGCCACGTGATAGCTGATGCAGTCGTCGCAGCGCAGCACCATCGAGGCCACCAGACCGAGCAGCTCCTTGGTCTTCACGTCCAGCGCGCCGGCCTGGTAGGTCTGCGTATCGAGCGCGAAGAACCGGCGCACGACCTGGTTGGGCTCGGCCAGGATGCGCTGGTTCATGCGCTGGCGGAACTCGGTGAAGGCCTGGACGCGGTCGGCCTCGGTCTCCCCGCCCTGGCTCATGCCGCGTCTCCGGCCAGCAGCGGCTCGAGCTTGCCGGCGCGGTGCAGCGCCATCATGTCGTCGTAGCCGCCGACGTGGGTCTCGCCGATGAAGATCTGCGGCACGCTGGTGCGCCGGGTGCGCGCCATCATCTTCTCGCGCTCGGCCGGATCGGTGTCGATGCGCACCTCCGTCCAGGTCTGGCCCTTGGACTTGAGGAAATTCTTGGCGGCCACGCAGTACGGGCACACGGCGGTGGAATACAAAGTGATCTGGGGTGCGCTCATGGGGAATTCTCGGCACGTGGGAAGGTCTGAAGACGCATCATGGTGGCATGTCACCGGCGGACCAGAGGGCGCAATGCAACGCTGCGGATTAACGACGGATTCACCCCGGGGCACAGGCGCACCGCCATGCTGCGCGGATTTCCGCCGATGCATCGAGGGATCGACCGCGTGCGCCTGACCCTGCTGGCCACTGCCCTGACCACGCTGATCGCCGCACCACTGGCGTTCGCCCAGGCCGACAGGCTGCCCGATATCGGCTCATCGGCCGGTGAACTGCTCACCCCCGCCCGCCAGCAGCAGTACGGCGCCATGACCCTGCGCGAACTGCGCAACTACGGCTATCTGCTGGACGACCCGCTGATCGACGACTGGCTGGACCGCGTGGGCGGCAAGCTGGCGGCCAACAGCGACCGCCCCTCGCAGCCCTTCACCTTCTTCATGCTGCGCGACCGGCAGATCAACGCGTTCGCCACGCTGGGCGGCTACATCGCGGTCAATTCCGGCCTGGTGCTGACCGCCGAGCGCGAGGACGAAGTGGCGGCGGTCCTGTCGCACGAGATCGCCCACGTCACCCAGCAGCACGTGCTGCGCAGCGTCGAGCGCGCCCAGCGCGACCAGATCCCGATCCTGCTGGGCATGCTGGGCGCGATCATCGCCGCGCAGGCGGCCGGCGGCCATTCCAGCGGCGATGCGACCCAGGCCGCGGTGGTCAGCGGCATGGGGCTGATGCAGCAGCGCCAGATCGACTACACCCGCTCCAACGAGTCCGAGGCCGACCGCATCGGCATCCAGACCCTGGCCCGCGCCGGCTACGACCCCGATGCCATGGCCGGCTTCTTCAGCCGCATGGACCAGGCCATGCGCGCCAACAAGGGCGGCGAACGCGAGCGCACGCCCGACTATCTGCAGACCCACCCGGTCACCAGTTCGCGCATCAGCGAGGCGCACGACCGCGCCGAGCGGATCAAGCGCGAGAAGAACGTCATCACCACCGTCAGCACCCCGGGCGGCAAGATCGTCGAATCCAGTCCGCGTGAGGGCGACTACGCCGCCGGCGCGCGCAGCAACAACCCGCTGCTGCCCTTCCAGGTGACCCTGCCGCCGGCCAGCTTCGACAACGGCGCGACCGGGCTGTTCCAGTGGGCTAAGGAGCGCCTGCGCGTGCTCAGCGCCAACACGCCCGACCAGGCCATCCGCGAGTACGAGAGCATCCGCCGCAGCACCGGCGAACTGAGCGAGGCCCAGCAGTACGGCCTGGCCCTGGCGCAACTGCGCAACAACCAGCCCGGCGCCGCCGTGGCCGCCCTGACCCAGCTGCTGCAGCGCGCGCCCGGCAACCAGTGGCTGGGCATCGGCCTGGCCGAGGCCCAGGCCCGGGCCGGCGACGTGCCCGGGGCCAAGGCGCGCTTTAAGGACCTGATGGCGCGCACGCCCAACAGCCGCGCCGTGGCCTTGGGCTACGCCCAGGTGCTCAACGGCCAGGGCGACCGCGCCGGCGGCCAGCAGGCCCAGGCCGTGCTGCAGCCGCTGCTGGACGCCAGCGCGCAGGACCCGATCTTCCAGCAGGCCTACGCCCGCGCCTGCGAGCTGGCCGGCGACAGCGTCCGGGCCGGCGAGGCCTACGCCCAGGTCGCCTACCTCAACGGCCGCCCCGAGCAGGCCCTGACACAGCTCAGCAATCTGAAGAAGCGCGAGGCGCTGGACTATTACGCCCGCGCCCGCATCGACGCCCGCATCGCCGCCATCACCCCGGAGGTGCTGGCCCTGCGCGATGCCGGGGTCAAGGATCCGGACCTGGACCGCAACCGCTGAGGCCTCGGGCGCACCGGTCCGCGGCGGGTGTCACAATCGAGTCACAAAATTGTCGTCTACTGCCGCACGTCCCCAATCCGTCCGGCTCCCGTCCCGTGCAGAAGCGCATCCTGATCGTCGATGATGAACCCGCCATCCGTGACATGGTGGCCTTCGCCCTGCGCAAGGGCGAATTCGAGCCGGTGCATGCCGGCGACGCCCGCGAGGCGCAGGGCGCCATCGCCGACAAGGTGCCCGACCTGATCCTGCTGGACTGGATGCTGCCCGGCACCAGCGGCCTGGAGCTGGCCCGTCGCTGGCGCAAGGACGCCCTGACCCGCGAGGTGCCGATCATCATGCTCACCGCGCGCGGCGAGGAGAACGACCGCGTCGGCGGCCTGGAGGCCGGCGTGGACGACTACGTGGTCAAGCCCTTCTCGGCGCGCGAACTGCTGGCCCGCATCCGCGCGGTCATGCGCCGCTCGTGCGAGGACGAGGAGGACGGCAGCATCGCCCTGGGCGCGCTGCGCATCGACGGCGCCGCCCACCGCGTGTTCGCCGAGGACACGCCGGTGCCGATCGGCCCGACCGAGTACCGTCTGCTGCACTTCTTCATGACCCACCCCGAGCGCGTCTATACCCGCACCCAGCTGCTCGACCACGTCTGGGGCGGCAGCGTCTATGTGGAGGAGCGCACCGTGGACGTGCATATCCGCCGCCTGCGCAAGACCCTCGAACCGCACGGCGTGGACAACATGGTGCAGACCGTGCGCGGCTCGGGCTACCGCTTCTCGGTGTCCACTTAAGGCCCGTAACGAGGGAAATAGGTAACGAGTGGGCCGCCCCGCGACTGGGGCGTCCGCCCCGCTCGTGCCACGTTCCCCCACACGCGTGCCTCGCCTTGCGCTGCTCGCCCTGTCACATGTTCTGACTCACAATCCCCACATGCCTCAGCACCTGCGCTCGGCCTGGAACCGCACCCTGTTCCGCCTCGCCACCCTGCTCCTGATCGTTGCGGTCGCCGGCTGGCTGGCGGGCGCGTTCTGGCCGGTGCTGGCGGTGGGCGCGCTGTGCGTGGTGGCCTGGCAGTTCCTGCGCCTGCGGGCGGTGCTGCGCCGGCTGACGGCGCGCGCGCGGATCAAGCCGGCCGAAGGCGACGGAGTGTGGAACGAGCTGGACCGCCTGCTGCACCGGGGCCAGGTCGAGATGCGCACCCGCAAGCGACGCCTGCTGGCGATGCTGCGCGCCTATCGCGCCGCCGCGGCGGCCCTGCCGGACGCAGTGGTCGTCATCGACCGCAACAGCCAGCGCGTGCAGTGGTTCAACAAGGCCGGCACCACGCTGCTGGGCCTGCGCCATCCCGCCGACCTGCATGCGCCGGTGGTCGATCGCCTGCAGCCGCTGCCGATGGCGCACTGGCTCAGCGCCGGGCGCAACGCCGAGCCGATGCTCGACGCGGCCTCGCCGATCAACCCAGACCTGCGCCTGAACCTGCGCCTGATCCCCTACTCGGACCAGTACTGGCTGCTGGTGGCCCGCGATGTCAGCAAGCTCAACCGGCTGGAGGAAATGCGCCGCGACTTCGTGGCCAACGTCAGCCACGAGCTGCGTACGCCGCTGACCGTGGTGCACGGCTACCTGGACATGCTCGACGCCGACGAGATGCCCGAGTGGAAGCCGATCCTGGACGAGATGCAGAAGCAGTCCGCGCGCATGACCCAGCTGGTCGAGGACCTGCTGACGCTCTCGCGCCTGGAAGTGCAGGACAGCCTGGCCGACGAGGCCATCGCCATGGCGCCGATGCTGGCCACGCTGCGCCGCGAGGCCGAGGCGCTCAGCCGCGGCCGCCAGACCATCGTGGTGGAAGACAGCGGCGACATCGACCTGCGCGGCTCCAACAAGGAGCTGCACAGCGCCTTCTCCAACCTGGTCAGCAACGCGGTGCGCTACACCCCGGCCGGCGGCACGATCACCATCGGCCTGGCCCACGAGGGCGCCGGCGCGGTGCTGAGCGTGCGCGACACCGGCTACGGCATCCCGGCCGCGCACCTGCCGCGCATCACCGAGCGCTTCTACCGCGTCTCGACCAGCCGCTCGCGCGAGAGCGGCGGCACCGGCCTGGGCCTGTCCATCGTCAAGCATGTGCTGAACCTGCATCAGGCGCGGCTGGAGATCGAGAGCGCCGTCGGCCAGGGCAGCACCTTCTCGGTCCACTTCGGCCCGGCGCGCGTGCAGCCCCGTGAGTCCGCCTTCCCCTTCCCGCAGAGCCTTCCCGCATGATCGCCGCCGTCGAGCCGAACCTTGAAGCCGCAGATCCGCTGCGCGATCCGTCGCTGTACTTCAACCGCGAACTGTCGCAGCTGGATTTCAATTTCCGCGTGCTGGCCCAGGCGCTGGATGGCAGCGTGCCGCTGCTGGAGCGGCTGCGCTTCCTGTGCATCAGCTGCACCAACCTGGACGAGTTCTTCGAGATCCGCGCCGCGACCGTGCGCCACGCGCAGGACTTCGGCCTGCCGCCGGGCCCGGACGGGCTGACGCCGGCCACCGTGCTGGCGCGCATCCACGACCGCGCCGCCGAGCTGGTCGATGCGCAGTACAAGTGCTGGAACCAGGTGCTGCGCCCGGCGCTGAACGAGGCCGGCGTGCGCGTGCTCAGCCAGTCGGTGTGGAACGCGCGCCAGAAGCGCTGGCTGCGCGCCTACTTCCGCAACGAGATCATGCCGGTGCTCTCGCCGCTGGGCCTGGACCCTTCGCACCCGTTCCCGCGCATCCTCAACAAGTCGCTCAACATCGTGGTGGTGCTCAAGGGCAAGGACGCGTTCGGCCGCGCTGGCCATATGGCCATCGTGCGTGCGCCGCGCTCGCTGTCGCGCATCATCCACCTGCCCCAGCGCGTGTCCGGTGGTGAGCACGACTTCGTGCTGCTCTCCAGCGTGCTGTCGGCGTTTGTGGACGACCTGTTCCCGGGCATGGAGGTCAAGGGCGCCTACCAGTTCCGCGTCACCCGCAATTCCGAGCTGGTGGTGGACGAGGAGGACGTGGAGAACCTGGCGCTGGCCCTGCGCGATGAGCTGGCCGGGCGCGGCTACCGCCCGGCGGTTCGCCTGGAGATTGCCCACGACTGCCCCAAGGCCATCGTCAACACGTTGTTGGAGAACTTCAGCCTCACCGAGAACGCGGTCTACCGCATCGACGGCGCGGTCAATCTCAACCGCGTGATCCAGGTCTACGACCTGGTGCAGCGCCCGGAGCTGAAGTACCCGCCCTTCACCCCGCGCCAGCTGCGCGATGGCGATGCGATGTTCGAGACGGTGGCCGACGGCGACGTGCTGCTGAGCCATCCCTTCGATGCCTTCACCCCGGTGCTGGAACTGCTCAAGCAGGCCGCCACCGACCCCAACGTGCTGGCGATCAAGCAGACGCTGTACCGCACCGGCAAGGACTCGGCCATCGTCGATGCGCTGGTGCTGGCCGCGCGCAACGGCAAGGACGTCACCGTGGTGGTCGAACTGCGCGCGCGCTTCGACGAGGAGGCCAACCTGGGCCAGGCCGACCGCCTGCAGGCCGCCGGCGTGCAGGTGGTGTACGGCGTGGTCGGCTTCAAGACCCACGCCAAGATGCTGCTGATCGTGCGCCGCGAGGGCCGCAAGCTGCGCCGCTACGTGCACCTGGGCACCGGCAACTACCACGCCGGCACCGCGCGCGCCTACACCGACCTGGGGCTGATCACCGCCAACCAAGACATAGGCAACGACGTGCACCTGCTGTTCCAGCAGCTCTCCGGGCTGGCGCCGACCACCAAGCTCAAGCTGATGCTGCAGTCGCCCTTCACCCTGCACCCGGGGATGATCAAGAAGATCGAGCGCGAGGCGCGCTTCGCCCGCGCCGGGCGGCCGGCGCGGATCATCATCAAGGTCAACGCGATCAACGAGCCGCGCGTGATCCGCGCGCTGTACGCCGCCTCGCAGGCCGGCGTGCAGATCGACCTGATCGTGCGCGGCGCCTGCACCGTGCGCCCGGGCGTGCCGGGCGTGTCGGAGAACATCCGGGTGCGCTCGATCGTCGGACGCTTCCTGGAGCACAGCCGCGTGTACTGGTTCGGCAACGACGGCGATCCGGAGCTGTACTGCGCCAGTGCCGACTGGCTGGAGCGCAACCTGCTCAACCGGGTCGAGGCCTGCTTCCCGATCCTGGACGAGAAGCTGTCCGCGCGCGTGTTCCGCGACCATCTGCAGAACTACCTGGACGACAACACCAACGCTTGGGAGCTGGAGACCAACGGGGTCTACCACAAGCTCTCGCCCGGCCCGGACCAGGCGCCGCATTCGGCCCAGGGCACGCTGCTGGCCAAGCTCTGAGGCCGTGCCCGCCGGTCCAGGCACGGACGAGGGAGCGGCTTCGGCTACCATGCGCGCCATGCCTTTCACGCTCCTCGAGACCCTTTCCAGCCCGCTGCAGGACAACGACCAGCTGGCCGCTGTGGACTTAGGGTCCAACAGCTTCCACATGGTCGTGGCCCGCTATACCCAGGGTCAGCTGCGCGTGATCGATCGGCTGCGCGAGACCGTGCGCATGGCCGACGGCCTGGACGCCCGCGGCGGCCTGTCGCAGGAAGCCCACCAGCGCGCGATCGATTGCCTGTCGCGCTTCGGCCAGCGCATCCGCGAGCTGCCCGCCTCGCGCGTGCGCGCGCTGGCCACCAACACGGTGCGCCGGCTGGCGCTGCCGCAGAGCTTCCTGGTGCCGGCCGAGGCCGCGCTCGGCCATGCCATCGAGGTGGTGTCCGGCCGCGAGGAGGCGCGTCTGATCTACCTGGGCGTGGCCCAGGCGCAGCCGCCCAAGCCGGGCACGCGCCGGCTGGTGATCGACATCGGCGGCGGCTCGACCGAGTTCATCATCGGCAGCGGCCTGCAGACCCTGGAGCGCGAGAGCATCCAGGTCGGCTGCATCGCCAGCACGCGGCGCTTCTTTCCCGGCGGCAAGCTCTCGCGCAAGCGCTGGATGTCGGCGCTGACCGAGATCACCGCCGAGCTGCAGCAGTTCGCCCAGCAGTACCGGGCGCTGGGCTGGCAGGAGGCGATCGGCTCATCGGGCACGGCCAAGGCCATCGGCGACATCTGCGCGGCGATGAAGCTCACCAAGGGCGCGATCACCGCCGAGGCGCTGCCGCAGGTGCGCGAGCGCCTGCTGCAGGCCGAGCGCGTGGACGCGATCGACCTGCCGAGCCTGAGCAAGGACCGCCAGCCGATCATTGCCGGCGGCGTGCTGGTGATGGAGGCCGCGTTCCAGGCGCTGGGCATCGACCGGATGATGGTCAGCAAGGCCGCCATGCGCGAAGGCATCCTGTACGACATGCTCGGCCGCCGCGGCAGCGACGATCCGCGCGAACTGTCGGTGGCCACTATGATGCAGCGCTATGGCGTGGACATCGATCAGGCCGATCGCGTGGACGCCACCGCGCAGCGGCTGTTCGAACAGGTCGCCAAGGCCTGGGACCTGGGCGAGGACGATGCCCGCCTGCTGCACTGGGCCGCGCGCCTGCACGAGATCGGCCAGGCCGTTGCGCACAGCCAGTACCACGTGCACGGCGCCTATCTGCTCGAGCATTCGGACATCGCCGGCTTCTCGCGCCAGGAGCAGCTGATGCTGGCGGCCCTGGTGCGCACGCATCGCCGCGGCATCCCCAAGGCGGCGTTCGACGCCCTGCCGGACCGCCGCATCCCGGCGATCCGGCGCCTGGCCGCGCTGCTGCGCCTGGCCGTGCTGCTGCACCGCGCGCACGACGCCGCGCCGATCCCGACCCTGGAGCTGACGGCCGAAGGCGACACGCTGCGTCTGCTGCTGGACAAGCAGTGGATCGACGCGCGCCCGCTGCTGCGTGCGGACCTAATCGGCGAATCGGACGACATGCCCGGCCTCGGCGTGGCATTCAAGCCCTTCGTCACCTGAATTCAGCGACCGGCGTCACGCCGGTTTGCGCACGTGCACGCATTCTTGCCGTGTCCAACACGCCGCGTTCATCTTCAATCGAGTACGGATGCTACTTTCGAGGAACCTGAACAGGCGAAGTGCGGCAGTGCCGTAATCCCGCTCGCACCTTGCCTTGGGCAACGTCCAAGAGGGCATGCATCGTGCACAACAACTCGGAAGACCTTATCCAGCGTGTGCTGACGCAGATCGCGTCGGCGTCGGTTTCGATCGACCGCAACATCGAGCAGATCCTGGGCGTCATGCGCGAACACCTGCAGATGGACGTGGCGTTCGTGTCCGAGTTCGGGTCGCGCGACCGCGTGTTCCGCCACGTCATCAACCCCACTGGGCGTGTGGTGCTCAGCCGCGGCGATTCCATGCCGATGGAGGCTGGCTACTGTCCGCGGGTGGTCGATGGTCGCCTGCCATCGCTGATCCCCGACACCTCCCGCCTGCCCGAGGCCATGGGGCTGCCGGAAACCATGAGCGTGCCGATCGGCTCGCACATCAGCGTGCCGATCCGGCTTTCCGACGGCAGCGTGTACGGCACGTTCTGCTGCTTCAGTTTCGAGGCAAAGCCGGGGCTGGACGAGCGCGACCTGCACGTGATGCGCGCCCTGGCCCAACTGGTCTCCCTGCAGGTCCAGGGCGACATCGATGCGGTGCGGCTGCACAACGAGAAGCTGCGACGCATCAGCAGCGTGCTGGAGATGGGCCAGCCGCGCACGGTGTACCAGCCCATCTACCGTCTGCACGACCGCGCCCTGATCGGCGTGGAATGCCTGTCGCGCTTCGACATGGAGCCCAAGCGCCCGCCCGACGTCTGGTTCAACGAGGCCAACGAGATCGGCCTGGGCATGCGCCTGGAGATCAACGCCATGCTGACCGCGCTGCAGGGCCTGCGCGGCATGCCGGGCGACTTCTATGTCTCGGTCAACATCTCGCCGCAGACCCTGGTCACGCAGAACATCCTGGGCCATCTGGATGTGATCGATGCCGGCCGGCTGGTGCTGGAGCTGACCGAGCATGCGCTGGTGGAGGACTATCCGGCGCTGCAGACGACCATCAAGCATCTGCGCGCGGCCGGCGTGCGCTTCGCGGTGGACGATGCGGGCGCCGGTTACTCCAGTATGCGCCACATCCTCACACTGCACCCCGAGATCATCAAGATGGACATCAGCCTGACGCGCGATATCGACCACGATCGCGCGCGCCAGGCGATGGCCGCGGCGCTGGTCGGCTTCGGCCGCCAGACCGGCAGTCACGTCACCGCCGAAGGCATCGAGACGCGCGAGGAGCTCGAGGCGCTGCAATCGCTCGGCGTCGGCCAGGGCCAGGGCTACTACCTGTCCCATCCGCTCAAGCACGACGATCTGCGCGCACTGCTGCAGGCCGACGCCGTGCTCGGCTAAAGGCCACCGACGCTCGCCAGGCGGCTGCGCGCCTGCACCCGCGACGGGGCGATTTCGGGTTCCGCTTCGCTGCGCGAAAGGGAAGAGGTCGGGGGGCAACTGTCTCCTCAAATCTCGCGGCGGTCTGCCTGTAGAGCGGAGCTTGCTCCGCTGGGGCCTTTCCCACGAACTGAACGAGGAGCAGCGGAGCAAGCTCCGCTCTACAGGTGGGGGCCGCCCGTGGCGGCGACGGGCTTTCCCCGCTTTCTCGGCCCTCCCAGCTGCACCCAGGAGTCAAACTTTCCTTCCTGAGGAAACCCACACCCGTCGTTCCCGCGAACGTGGGAACCCAGCACCTCGATCCAACGCGCGAAAGTCCCTGGATTCCCGCCTTCGCGGGAATGAGGGTAGGAAGTGGCTGGCGTCTGTCAGTCACCGCCCTTGTGGGAGCCGCCCTTGTGGCCTTTTCGGCCAATGGCGGCGAAGGCTTTACTGGTAAAGCCCCGTCGCCGCCATGGCGGCTCCCACGGATCCCACAGATCCCATAGGCCCCACAGGGTCACGGCGACCGTGGCGGCTTTCATGCAACTGACATCGCGCTGACATCGACGCTGCATCCGCGCCTCCCACCCTATGTCAAACCCGGGAGGCGCCCATGCGCTATGTCATCGTCACCGAGACCTATCCGCCGGAAGTCAACGGCGTCGCCTTGACCGTGCAGGGCCTGGAGGAAGGCCTGCGCCAGCGGGGCCACCACGTCAGCGTGGTGCGCCCGCGCCAGGACGGCGCGGCGCAGACCGCGCAGGACACCGTGCTGGTACGCGGAGCGGGCCTGCCGCGCTATCCCGGCCTGCGCTTCGGCCTGCCGGCACCCCTGCAGCTGAAGGAACACTTCCGCGCCTTCGCGCCCGACGCGATCTACGTGGCCACCGAGGGCCCGCTGGGCTGGTCGGCGCTGCGCGCGGCCCAGCGCCTGGGCATTCCGGTGGCGACCGGCTTCCACACGCGCTTCGACCACTACATGGGCGATTACGGCCTGCCCTGGCTGCAGCCGGTCGCGCTGGGCTGGATGCGCCGTTTCCACAACCGCGGCAACGCCACGCTGGTGCCGACCCACGAGCTGGCGCAGTGGCTGCAAGGCCAGGGCTTCGGCAAGGTCAAGCGGCTGGCGCGCGCGGTGGATACCGGCCAGTTCCACCCGGGCTTCCGCAGCGACGCGCTGCGCGCGCTATGGGGCGCCGGCGAGGCCACGCCGGTGCTGCTGTCGGTGGGTCGCATCGCGGCCGAAAAAAACCTTGGCCTGGCGGTCCAGGCCTTCCGTGCGCTGCAGGCCCGCGTGCCGCGAGCCCGCATGGTCTGGGTCGGCGATGGCCCGGAGCGGGCGGCGCTGCAGCAGGCCAATCCGGACTTCGTATTCTGCGGCGTACAGCGCGGCGCCGAGCTGGCGCGGCACTACGCCAGCGCCGACCTGTTCGTGTTCCCCAGCCGCAGCGAGACCTTCGGCAACGTGACCCTGGAGGCGATGGCCAGCGGCCTGGCCACGGTGGCCTTCGACTCGGGCGCCGCGCACGAGCATCTGCGCAATGGCCTGCACGGGGCGGCGGTCGGCGACGACGCGCAGTTCGTCGCGGCGGTGCTGGAACTGGGCGGCGACGCGCAGCGCCTGCGCGCGATGGGCGCCGCGGCGCACCAGGCGGTCCAGGCGCTGCAGCCGGCCCAGGTGGCCGCGGATTTCGATGCCCTGCTCGCCGGGCTCGCCCATTCCCGCAAGGAGGAGTCCGCCGATGCGCTCGCCGTCTGAACTCTCGCTGCCGCGCGAAGCGCGCGTGTGCCTGCTGGCCAATCGCCTGGGTCGCCGCAGCGATGTGCGGCGCTTCTTCTCCATCGTCAGCCGCCTGGGCGATGGCGTGTTCTGGTACGCGCTGATGGGCGCGCTGATCGTGTTCGACGGCTGGCATGGCCTGGCCGCGGCGGCGCACCTGGCGGCGACCGGCGCGATTGCGCTGGTGCTGTACAAGGGCCTCAAGCGCTGGACCCGGCGGCCGCGGCCGTTCGCCTCGGACGTGCGCATCCAGGCCTGGGTGGCGCCGCTGGACGAGTTCTCCTTCCCCTCGGGTCACACGCTGCATGCGGTGGCCTTCACCGTGGTGGCGCTGGCGCACTACCCGGCGCTGGCGCCGCTGCTGCTGCCTTTCACCGCCTGCGTGGCGACCTCACGCGTGGTGCTGGGCCTGCACTATCCCAGCGACGTGCTGGCCGCCACGGTGATCGGCATCGGCCTGGCCGCGCTGGCGCTGTGGGTGGTGCCGGGCGTCAGCCTGTTCGTCTGAGCGCGTCTAGCGTCGCTCAGGCTTCCCACTGCTCCACTTCCACCGCCGGCAGCAGCGGGCGCAGGGCCTCGCCGCCGGGCTGGGAGAGCAGCTTCTGCGCGTCGCTGCGCGCCATGTCCAGGGTCAGGCGCCAGCCGGCTTCTTCGTGGGCTTCGCCGCGCACGGCTTCCAGGTCGAACAGGCGCGCGCGCAGCCGACCGGCGCTGGACGGCAGCAGCACCTCGCCGCGGATGCGCTCCAGGCCCAGGCGCTGGGCCAGCGCGTCCTGCAGCAGTTCCAGACCCACGCCATCGCGCGCCGAGATCCACACCCGCTCGCGCGCCAGACCCAGCGTGCCCGGTTCGGTGGTCTCGTCCAGCGCGCCCTCGGGCGCGTCGTGGCGCGGCTGTGCGCCCTCGATGCGGTCGATCTTGTTGAACACCAGCAGCTGCGGGATGTCGCCAGCGCCGATCTCGTTCAACACCAGGTCGACCTGGGCCATGCGCTCCTCGCGCAGCGGATCGGCCGCGTCGACCACGTGCAGCAGCAGGTCGGCCTCGCGCGCCTCGGACAGGGTGGAGCGGAACGCGGCGACCAACTCGTGCGGCAGATCGCGCACGAAGCCGACCGTGTCGGCCAGCACCACCGCGCCGCCGGCCAGATTCACCCGGCGCACGGTCGGATCCAGCGTGGCGAACAGCTGGTCGGCGGCATACGCCTCCGCGCCGGTCAGCGCGTTGAACAGGGTCGACTTGCCGGCGTTGGTGTAGCCGACCAGCGCCACGCGCGGCAGCTCGCTGCGCACGCGCGCACGGCGCATCTGGGTGTGCTGCACCTCGACCTTTTCCAGCCGCTTCTGCAGCTGGTCCACGCGCTTCTGCAGCAGGCGGCGGTCGGTTTCCAGCTGGGTCTCACCCGGGCCGCGCAGGCCGATGGAGCCGCCGCGCTGGCGCTCAAGGTGGGTCCAGCCACGCACCAGACGCGTGGCGATGTGCTTGAGCTGGGCCAGTTCGACCTGCAGCTTGCCCTCGTGGCTGCGCGCGCGCTGGGCGAAGATGTCCAGGATCAGTCCGGTGCGGTCCAGCACGCGGCGCTCCAGGGCCTTTTCCAGGTTGCGCTCCTGACCCGGCGTCAGGGCATGGTTGACCAGGATCAGGTCGGCGCCGGTGGCATCGGCCGCGGCCTTGACCTCGTCCAGCTTGCCGCTGCCGATGAAGGTGGACGGGCTGGGCCGGTCGGCACGGGCGGTGACCAGGGCGGCGATGGTGGCGCCGGCCGAGCGCGCCAGCTCGGTGAACTCCTCGGCGGCATCCTCGTCGCTGGAGGCGGCGGCGGTTCCGCCGCGCACCGGCTGGATCAGCAGGGCATGCTCGCCCCGGCGGGAACGTTCGAACAACTCAGTCGGCATCGGTCACGGCAATCACGGGCTAAGGCCACAGGATGGTGGCGACTATCCTCCGCTTCAACCGCGGGCGGACGCGATGCGGTGCGCATCCGACCAATGGACGCCCGGCCTGAACCGGGCGACTCTGGCGACTACTCGTCCTCGGCCTCGTCAGACGAGGGCTCGGCGCCGTCGGCACCTGGCTGCACATAGCCGCCGCCAGGCCCCACGCGCACGTTGCGCGCCGGCACCACGGTGGAGATGGCGTGCTTGTAGACCATCTGGCTCACGGTATTGCGCAGCAGCACCACGAACTGATCGAAGGACTCGATCGTCCCCTGCAGCTTGATGCCGTTGACCAGATAGACCGACACCGGAACCCGCTCGCGGCGCAGCGCGTTGAGGAAAGGATCCTGCAGGGATTGCCCCTTGGACATGCGAATGCTCCCGCCCATTCTTTCGATGGGACTGTTCTTGTAATGGGCCGGCGCGGTGACTGCTCCCCGAACCGCGGCCGGTCACGGGATATTACACAAGGCCGGCGGATTGACCAGACGCCATGTCGCGGTTTTCGCGGCAAGGCGGCTCAGCGGCCCAGGAACAGCGCCAGCGCGTCCTCCAGCCCGGCGCGCTGGGTCGCCGGGTCGAACCAGCGCAGGTCGTGGCGCGCCCGCAGCCAGGTGGACTGGCGCTTGGCCAGCTGGCGGGTGGCGGCGATGGCGCGTTCGCGGAAGTCCTCCGCGCTGCCCTGCCCGTCCAGGAACTCCCAGGCCTGGCGATAGCCGACCGCGCGCACCGCCGGCAGGTCCAGCGGCGCCGGGGCAGCCTGCATCTGCGGCAGGGCCCGCAGCGCACGCACTTCATCGAGGAATCCGGCCGCGAGCATGGTGTCGAAGCGCTGCGCGATGCGCGCGTGCAGCAGCGCGCGGTCGGCCGGCGCCAGGGCCAGCTTGAGCAGGCGCACGGGCAGCCGCGCGTCGCCGCGACCCTTGGCCTGCCAGGCGCTGATCGGCTTGCCGCTGAGGCGGTAGACCTCCAGCGCGCGCTGGATGCGCTGCGGATCGGTGGGCTTGATCCGGGCCGCCGCCAAGGGGTCGACCTGCGCCAGTTGCGCATGCAGCGCGGGCCAGCCCTGCGCGGCGGCCTCGGCGGCAAGCGTGGCGCGCAGCCCGGGATCGGCCTGCGGCATGGCCGCCAGGCCTTCGGTCAGCGCCTGGAAGTACAGGCCGGTGCCGCCGGCCAGGATCGGGATGCGGCCGCGCGCGAGGATGGCCTCGAGCGCGGCGCGCGCCTCGAGCGCGAAGTCCGCCGCCGAGTACGTCTGCCAGGGATCGCGCATGTCGACCAGGTGATGCGGCACCTGCGCCCGCTCCTCGGCGCTGGGCTTGGCCGCGCCGATGTCCAGGCCGCGATAGACCAGCGCCGAATCGACGCTGACGATCTCCCCACCCAGCCGCTGCGCCCAGTCCAGGGCCAGCGCGGACTTGCCCGAGGCGGTGGGCCCGAGCAGGGCGATGGCAGGCGGCAGCAGCAGGTTCGACATGCGCGACAGTCTGCGGGGTGTCGAGCGAGGGGTCCATTGCGCCGGCGATGACTCGCTTCCTGAAGCCGATGGTTGCGAGACTGGAATTCTCCGGGGAAAGCCCTTCGCCGTCATTGGCCAAAAAGCCATAAGGGCGCCTTCCACCTGTAGAGCGGAGCTTGCTCCGCTGCATTTCGGCCGGTGCATCGGGAAGCCGCAGCGGAGCAAGCTCCGCTCTACAGGAAGGCCGCGACATGATTCGAAGGGGCGGTTGCGCCGGCAAAAAGGAAGCGCCGGTGCCCAGGCCTCAGAAGCTGTCACCGGGGACGCGTATCCAGCCTTCCATCAGCACGCGTGCGCTGCGGCTCATGAGGGCCTTGGTGACCTGCCACTGGCCCTCGACCTGTTGCGCCTGGGCGCCCACGCGCAGGGTGCCGGAAGGGTGGCCGAAGCGCACCGCGCTGCGTGCCCCGCCGCCGGCGGCGAGGTTGACCAGCGTGCCGGGAATCGCCGCCGCCGTGCCGATAGCCACCGCGGCGGTGCCCATCATCGCGTGGTGCAGCTTGCCCATCGACATCGCGCGCACGCGCAGGTCGATCTCGCCGGCCTCGACGGTCCTGCCGCTGGAGGCGACGTAGCTGTCGGCCGGCGCGACGAAGGCCAGCTTGGGCGTGTGCTGGCGCCGGGCCGCCTCGTCCAGCGTCCGGATCAGGCCCATGCGCAGCGCGCCGTGGGCGCGGATGGTCTCCAGCCGCGCCAGGGCCGCGGCGTCCTCGTTGATCGCGCCCTGCAGCTCACTGCCGGTGTAGCCCAGCGCCGCGGCGTCGAGGAAGATCGTCGGGATGCCGGCATTGATCAGCGTGGCCTGGAAGCTGCCCACGCCGGGCACCTTCAGGGTGTCGACCACATGCCCGGTGGGGAACATCGCGCCGCCGTCCTCGCCGTCGTCGGCCGGGTCGAGGAACTCCAACTGCACCTCGGCCGCCGGGAAAGTCACGCCGTCGAGTTCGAAGTCGCCGGTCTCCTGCACCTGCCCGTCGGTGATGGGCACGTGGGCGACGATGGTCTTGCCGATGTTGGCCTGCCAGATGCGCACCGTGCACAGGCCATCGCGCGGCACCTTCGCCGGATCGATCAGGCCGGAGGCGATGGCGAACGGCCCCACCGCCGCCGACAGGTTGCCGCAGTTGCCCGACCAGTCCACGAAGGCGCTGTCGATGGACACCTGGCCGAACAGATAGTCCACGTCGTGGTCGGCGCGCGCGCTGCGCGAGACGATCACCGCCTTGCTGGTGCTGGACGTCGCGCCGCCCATGCCGTCGATCTGCTTGCCGTACGGATCGGGGCTGCCGATCACCCGCAGCAGCAGCGCATCGCGCGCCGCGCCGGGCATCTGCGCGCGCTCGGGCAGGTCCTGCAGGCGGAAGAACACGCCCTTGGAGGTGCCACCGCGCAGGTAGGTGGCGGGGATCCTGATCTGCGGCACATGCGACATGAGGACATCCTTTCAGCGTGCGCGCGGCACGCGTTGCATCAGAGGGAAAAGGCCGCCTGCACGGGCTGCGTCGCGGCGGGCGCCAGCGTCCAGCGCGACAGGGTCCGGTAGCGGTAGGGATCGCCGCTGCCGATGGCCAGCTCGAAACTCTCGATCGGCCAGTCGATCGCGCGGATCGGCTTGATGCGCTGGCGCCGGGCCTCGACGTCGTAGCGATAGCTCAGCGTCACGTGCGGGCGGTGGCCCTTGCGACTGGTCAACAGGCCCTGGTCGGCGATGGCCAGCTTCAGCGCGAGCAGCAGTTCCTTCAGCGCGTCGACCGGCTGCGAACAGCACAGCTCGATATTGGCGCTGGCGCGCGCGTTGGGGCTCACCCGCAGCTGGTCCAGCGACAGCAGGAAGCCGCGCGCCTGCACGGCCTGACCGGCCTGCAGCAGCAGCGCGCGTGTCTGCGGTGAATCGATGAAGCGGTCCGACAGCGTCTGGTGCCAGTTGACCAAGGGAAACATCGCCAGCCCCGTGGCCGCCTGGATGCCCTGCTCGCGCGTGGCGACATCGAAGACCTCGCGCATCGCCGCCTCGGGGCGGGCGATGAACAGCAGGCGGTCGCCGCCCATTTCCTTACTCCACAGCCGGTCGAGCAGCTGACCTGGCGGCGGCGCGGGAGGCTGCGGTCGCATGGTGGTCAGCACGCGCTCAGGCCGCCTTGGACGACTCGAGGAAGTCCTGGGCGAAGCGCTGCAGCACGCCACCGGCCTCGTAGATGGACACCTCTTCGTCCGAGTCCAGCCGGCAGCGCACCGGCACCTGTTCCGTACTGCCGTCCTTGCGGTGGACCACCAACGTCAGCGTGGCGCGCGGCGCGCGCTTGCCGAGGACATCGTAGGTCTCGGTGCCGTCCAGACGCAGCGTGCGCCGGTCGGTGCCGGGCAGGAACTCCAGCGGCAATACGCCCATGCCGATCAGGTTGGTGCGGTGGATGCGCTCGAAGCCCTCGGCCACGATCGCCTCCACCCCCGCCAGACGCACGCCCTTGGCGGCCCAGTCGCGCGAACTGCCCTGGCCGTAGTCGGCGCCGGCGATGATGATCAGCGGCTGGCCGCGCTGCATGTAGGTCTCGATGGCCTCCCACATGCGCACCACCTGGCCATCGGGTTCGATCCGCGCCAGCGAGCCCTGCGTCTCCACCCCGTCGATCACCGCCATCTCGTTGAGCAGCTTGGGGTTGGCGAATGTCGCGCGCTGCGCGGTGAGATGGTCGCCGCGATGGGTGGCGTAGGAGTTGAAGTCCTCCTCCGGCACGCCCATGCGCGCCAGGTATTCCCCGGCCGCGCTGCTGGCCAGGATGGCATTGGACGGCGAGAGATGGTCGGTGGTGATGTTGTCGCCCAGCAGCGCCAGCGGACGCATGCCGCGCAGCGTGCGCGCGCCGGCCAGCGCGCCCTCCCAATACGGCGGGCGACGGATGTAGGTGCTCATCGGCCGCCAATCGTAGAGCGGGCTGATCTTCTGCCCACGTTCGACGCGCACGTCGAACATCGGCCCGTAGACCTTGCGGAACTGCTCGGGCTTGACGCTGGCCCTGACCACCGCGTCCACCTCCGCGTCCGAAGGCCACAGGTCCTTGAGCGTGATCGGCTGGCCGTCGGCGTCGAAGCCCAGCGCGTCCTTCTCGATGTCGAAGCGCACCGTGCCGGCGATGGCATAGGCGATCACCAGTGCCGGCGAGGCCAGGAAGGCCTGCTTGGCATAAGGATGGATGCGGCCGTCGAAGTTGCGGTTACCGCTGAGCACCGCGGTGGCGTACAGATCGCGCTCGATGATCTCCTGTTGGATCTTCGGGTCCAGCGCGCCGCTCATGCCGTTGCAGGTGGTGCAGGCGAAGGCGACGATGCCGAAGCCCAGCCGCTCCAGCTCGGGCAGCAGTCCCGATTCCTCCAGATACAGCTGCACCGCCTTGGAACCGGGCGCCAGCGAGGTCTTGACCCACGGCTTGCGCGTGAGCCCGCGCGCGTTGGCGTTGCGCGCCAGCAGGGCGGCGGCGATGACGTTGCGCGGATTGGAGGTGTTGGTGCAGCTGGTGATCGCCGCGATGACCACCGCGCCGTCGGGCATCAGGCCGTTGGCCTCCTCCTCGCGCGCCTTGTCCAGGTCCACCGCGATGCCGCGCTCGGCCAGCGCGCGGGTGGGCAGGCGCCGGTGCGGGTTGGACGGGCCGGCCAGGGTGCGATCGACCGTGGACAGATCGAACTGCAGCACGCGCTCGTACTGCGCGCTGGCCAGGTCGTCGACCCAGATGCCGGCGGTGCGCGCGTAGGTCTCCACCAGCCGCACCTGCGCCTCTTCGCGGCCGGTCAGGCGCAGGTAGTCCAGGGTCTGGTCGTCGATGTGGAACAGCGCGGCGGTGGCGCCGTACTCGGGGCACATGTTGGAGATGGTCGCGCGGTCGCCGATGCTCAGCGTCGCCGCACCCGCGCCGTAGAACTCCAGGTAGGCGCCGACCACCTTCTGCTTGCGCAGGAACTCGGTCAGGGCCAGCACGATGTCGGTGCAGGTGATGCCCTCGCCCGGGCGGCCGGTCAGCTCGACCCCGACGATATCGGGCAGGCGCATCCACGAGGCGCGGCCCAGCATCACGTTCTCCGCCTCCAGCCCGCCCACGCCGACGGCGATCACGCCCAGCGCGTCCACGTGCGGGGTATGGCTGTCGGTGCCCACGCAGGTGTCGGGGAAGGCCACGCCGTCGCGGGTGTAGATCACCGGCGACATCTTCTCCAGGTTGATCTGATGCATGATCCCGTTGCCCGGGCCGATCACCTCGATGTTGCGGAACGCCTTGGCCGTCCAGTCGATGAAGTCGAAGCGGTCGGCGTTGCGACGATCCTCGATGGCGCGGTTCTTGGCGAAGGCCTGCGGGTCGGTCCCGCCGCATTCCACCGCCAGCGAGTGGTCCACGATGAGTTGCACCGGCACCACCGGATTGACCTGGGCCGGGTCGCCGCCCTGCTCGGCGATGGCATCGCGCAGGCCGGCCAGATCCACCAGCGCCGTCTGGCCCAGGATGTCGTGGCAGACCACGCGCACCGGAAACCACGGGAAGTCCAGGTCGCGCCGGCGCTCGATCAGCTGGCCCAGGTAGGCCGGCAGCTGCGCGGGATCTGCGCAGCGCACCAGGTTCTCCGCATGCACCCGCGCGGTGTACGGCAACCCCGCCCAGGCGCCCGGCGCGAGCGCTTCCACCGCGGCGCGAGCGTCGAAATAGTCCAGCGCGGTGCCGGGGAGCGAGGTGCGGTAAGCGGTGTTCATGGCGGGATCCTGCGATCAGATCTGGCGGACGACGTCGGATACGGACGTGGCCCGTACCGGGGCGCAATCTGGCACCGCACGATGCATTGATCAATCTTGAGCGGCAGAATCAACCTGTCTACGGCGCCCGGGCGTGAATTCAAACGCGCGTTTGGCTTCGCTATGATGACGCCCCTTTCGCCATGCCCCGCCGATGGAGCACAGCCGATGACCCCCGACGCGCTACTCGCCCAGTACGGGCCCCGCGAATCGATGGAATACGACGTGGTGGTGGTCGGCGCCGGCCCGGGCGGCCTGGCCACCGCGATCCGGCTCAAGCAACTGGCCGCCGAGGCCGGTCGCGACGTGTCGGTGTGCGTGCTGGAGAAGGGCTCCGAGCCCGGCGCCCACATCCTGTCCGGCGCGATCATGGACCCGCGCGCGCTGACCGAGCTGTTCCCCGACTGGAAGCAAAAGGGCGCCCCGCTTAAGCAGCCGGTGACCGAGGACCAGTTCCTGTTCCTCAGCGACACCGGCGCCAAGGCGACCCCACATGCGCTGCTGCCCGAGTGCTTCCACAACCAGGGCAACTACATCATCAGCCTCGGCGCGCTGACGCGCTGGCTCAGCACCCAGGCCGAAGGGCTGGGCGTGGAGATCTTCCCGGGCTTCGCCGCCACCGAGATCCTCTACACCGACGCCGGCGCGGTGAAGGGTGTGGCCACCGGCAACATGGGCCTGGGCAAGGACGGCGAGCCGACGGCCGAGTTCCAGCTGGGCATGGAGCTGCACGCCAAGTACACGATCTTCGCCGAGGGCTCGCGCGGCCAGCTCGGCCGCCAGCTGCTGGCCAAGTTCTCGCTGGACGCCGGCAAGGATCCGCAGGCCTATGGGCTGGGCATCAAGGAGCTCTGGCAGATCGACCCGGCCAAGCACACGCCTGGCCTGGTGGTCCACACCGCCGGCTGGCCGTTGGATGCGGACACCTATGGCGGCTCGTTCCTGTACCACGCCGAAGACGGCAAGGTCGCCATCGGCCTGGTGGTCGGCCTGGACTACAAGAACCCGTGGCTGAGTCCGTTCGAGGAATTCCAGCGCTTCAAGACCCATCCGGCGATCCGCAAGTACCTGGAAGGCGGCAAGCGCATCGGCTACGGCGCCCGTTCGATCACCGCCGGCGGCCTGATGTCGCTGCCCAAGCTGGTCTTCCCCGGCGGCGCGCTGGTCGGCTGCGAGGCCGGCACGCTCAACGCCAGCCGCATCAAGGGCAGCCACGCGGCGATCAAGACCGGCATGCTGGCCGCCGAGGCCGCGTTCGCGGCGCTGGGCGAAGGCCGCAGCGGCGATGAACTGAGCGCCTACCCGGCGGCCTTCGAGGCCAGCTGGCTGTACGCCGAGCTGCAGCAGTCAAAGAACTTCAAGCAGTGGTTCAAGAAGGGCCGCACGCTAGCCACGCTGATGACCGGCATCGAGCAGTGGCTGCTGCCCAAGCTGGGTATCCGCAACCCGCCGTGGACGTTGCGCCACAGCACGCCGGACCATGCCTGCCTGGAGCCGGCCAACCAGCACCAGAAGATCGCCTACCCCAAGCCCGACGGCCAGCTGACCTTCGACCGGCTGTCCTCGGTGTTCCTGTCCAGCACCAACCACGACGAGGACCAGCCGGCGCATCTGACGCTGAAGGACCCGGCCGTGCCGGTGGAGATCAACCTGGCGACCTATGCGGGCCCAGAGGCGCGCTATTGCCCGGCCGGCGTCTACGAGTTCGTCGCCGCCGACGGCGGCGGCCAGCGCCTGCAGATCAACGCCCAGAACTGCGTGCACTGCAAGACCTGCGACATCAAGGATCCGACCCAGAACATCGTCTGGGTCGCCCCGCAGGGCGGCGGTGGCCCGAACTACGCGGGCATGTAGGCCGGAAGCTTAGCGCCGCGACCTCGCGCCGCCGCTGGCGGCGCCTTCGACCGAATTCCGACAGGGCTACACGGCCTACTGCGCCCGGCCCGGCCTGCGGGTGACACGCGCAGGCGGCGTTCCAGTCGTCCCCCGCCGGCAAAAACCGGATAATGCGCCCCATGCAGAACCCCGCCCTGTCCGTCGTCGTGCCCGTCTTCAACGAGCGGGACAACACCGCTCCCCTGGTCCACGAGATCGTCGCCGCCCTGCGCGGCGTGGTGCCGTTCGAGATCCTCTACGTCGACGACCATTCGCGCGACGACACGCTTGCCACGCTGCAGGCGCTCAAGGCGCAGGTGCCCGAACTGCGCGTGCTGCAGCACCAGACCCAGAGCGGCCAGAGCACAGCCATCCGCACGGGCGTCAAGGCCGCGCGCGCGCCGTGGATCGCCACGCTCGATGGCGATGGCCAGAACGACCCGGCCGATCTGCCCAAGCTGCTGCGCGCGCGTGACGCTGGCGATTCGCAGGTGAAGCTCTATGCCGGCTGGCGCGTGGATCGCAAGGACAGCGGCAGCAAGCGATGGGCCTCGCGCTACGCCAACGCCATCCGCGCGCGCATGCTGCACGACGACACGCCGGACACCGGCTGCGGCACCAAGCTGTTCGAGCGCGACGCCTTCCTCGACCTGCCCTACTTCGACCACATGCACCGCTACCTGCCGGCGCTGATGCAGCGCGCCGGCTGGAAGACCATCAGCGTGCCGGTCAACCATCGTCCGCGCGGCGCCGGCGTGTCCAAGTACAACAACCTGCAGCGCGCCCTGGTCGGCATCCGCGACCTGCGCGGCGTCGCGTGGCTGATCGCCCGCAGCAAGCGCACCGCGGTGAAGGAACTCTAAGGAATGGAAATCCACTGGCTGGACCAGCCGATCCAGGCCTTGTTCTGGACCGGCATCCACATCACCGGCTGGAAGCTCATCGGCTATACCGGCGCCCTGATGTTCGGCGGCCGCTGGCTGGTGCAGTTCATCGCCTCCAAGCGCGCCGGCAAACCGGTGATCCCGCGCCTGTTCTGGTACATGAGCGTCGTCGGCAGCCTGATGACCCTGGCCTACTTCATCTTCTCGGCCAAACAGGACTCGGTCGGCGTCCTGCAGAACCTCTTCCCCGCCTTCACCGCGCTCTACAGCCTGCACCTGGACATCAAGCATCGCGGCTGGAAGCGCGATCGCGCGACGCATTAGGCGCGGGAGATGCCTATTCCCTGTACTTGGGCATGGTGCAGTCGGAGTACACCACCTTGCAGGACGCCTTAGGGCCGGCTTTCTCTGCACAGTACTTAAGACCTAGCTCACTGGCGGTCTCGATCGAATCGGCCGTCTGAGCGAAGTTTGAGGTGCCGAGGATGTTGGGATCGATCAGTGCAACGCACTGGTTGAAGTAAGTGAAGGTCACGACGCATGAATGCCCGCCGCGCTCCTCGCATGCGCCCAGTGCACGCTGCTCGGCGGCCCGCTTGGACAACTCGCCGGTTGACACGCCCCCGATTAAGTTAGGGCTGTCGGCAATCGCGCCCCACGTTTTGTCCCAGTGGCCGACGATCTTCACGATGGTCCTTCCCGAACCAGATCCAGAGTTGGGCAAATCAGGCTGGCACAACACTGAGCCGGCCGCGACTCCGCCAGGACAGCGCGTCTGAGCGCCGGCGTTTGGCAGCATCAGCATCAGCGCGACCAAAACGCCAAGCCACGGGATCAGGAGACGCAATTGCGCCGGCCGCCGCTCAGGCATCGCCCGGCCGATTAGCGGCGCCCAACACGCCTCGTTTTTCGCTTTCAGCATAACGACTGCCTGCACCATAGCTAGAGCTGGAACTCGGAAGAGCCAGCGGCGTCACCGCCTGATTCGAACCGAGCTGCGGCGTTCTTGAGGCTTGGCTCTGCACCGTGATCGGAGCGCTCTGACCGTTGGGCGATGTGGAGGAGCCCGGGCCAATTGCCGCGTAGGGGCTGAATTGTCCCAAGGTTCCCTGGAAGAACATCGCAGCCATCGGCGGAGCGGTTACCAGCATCGCGGTGAGGATCAAGCCTAATCCGCTGGTCTGAATGGCGACCGTACGCAGGCCATCGCCTGACGCCAGGCTCATTGCGCTACTGATCCAGTATGCCGTCGCCACCGACGCCATTGCCCGCGTACAGATCGTGGTCATCACGTACAAGACGGCAAGGGAGAACATCGTTCCCAGCCCGTACAGGAGCCATCTGGAGAACAGGGATTTTGTCGCGTCGAACAGCAGACACAGGATGAACAGCGGCCCGAACCCGGTAAAGAGCGCCATCGCGACCTGATTGAGCGCCAGCATGGTCCCGCCCGCGAGTGCGGGTCCACCCGTGCCCAGGACCGACATGAATCCCATCATCAGGGACTCCCCGGTCACCTGGCCGTCTTCGCCAGACTGGGCGGAGCTCACGGCGCCGAGCGCGATCGTCGTAAGCGCCATGTTCTCGTTCATCGTCTCATAGAGGCCATCCAGCTTGTTCTCTTCGCCAGTTACCGCGCCGTACACCGCGCTGCCCAGTCCAGTGGTCAGGGTCGAATAGAGCGTCGAGGAGTTGCCTGCCCAGCCGGTCGCCACGCCGACGATGATCATCGCCTTCAGCGCATCGCCCACCAGGGCCATCATCGGCTCGCGCGAGCGGCCACTGACCACACGCCAGCCCTGCAAGAAGACCCAGATTGTCAGGATACTCAGTGCCACGATCCCGAGCAGACCGGCGAATCGACTAAGCAATTCACCTTGAAACGCCTCGATTTCATCCTTGATGAAGTTCAGAACAAGGTAATAGAACCCAAGGCTCGTTACACCTTCCACGTGTTACTCCTTGCCGCGTTCGGAGAACGCGGAAATCCGATTAATTTGAGTATTTCTTGGAAGTCTCGAGCGCCGTCTTCAAGATACCGATCGAAGCCGCAGAAGACAGGACCGAGGTCAGCGAAAGCCCGGCCGGGCCGCGCTGCGCCTCTCGCGTGATATCGGCGAGTTCGGCCCGCCTGCCGTTGAGATAACGGTCGTAGCTATCGAGAGTCAGCCGCAGATTCATGGCGTCGATCTGCTGCTGGGCCTGCAACGCGAGCAAGCGATTGGTGTTGGACTGCAGTTGGCCGTACTCGTTCTCGTCGCCGGGCTTGATATTGGCCCGCTCCTCGGTGATGGCCTTGAGCTGTTCCTGCCGGTCCTTGACCAGGTCCAGCATGTCGAGCAGGTAATTGAACAGCTTGTCCTCGTGCTTGACGATGTCCTGACAGATCGGCAACTGCTGCGTGTTGAGCGGGTTGGCGGTCTCGTTCCGGCAGCGCTTGTTCATCACCGTGTCGCCGGAACGCTTCTGCAGTTTGGAATCCCCATCGCCGGACTGCTGGCCTGCCTTACCGTTCTGAAGCGAGAAGCTAGGCTTTTCGGTGGTGTTGAAACTCTTGCCGTCCACGTTCGACTGCTTATAAATCTTTTCCAGCCGCTCATTGACGTCTTGCTTCATGCTGTCAATCTTGGTCTGTGTTGTTTCATCGGTGACATGCCATTGCGCGAACGCCGGCGCACAGGCGGCCAAGAGGCCGAGGCAGACGCACGCCCGAAGCGCCTGCTGGGATCGGCGGCGGAGAGGGATAGCGGTCGTGCTCATGGGAACTCCTTGGATCGAGATACGATTCATCGAATTGTCGTTATGCCAATGCGCTGCGGCCTGCGCGGTGAGCGACACGCCCGCCCTTGCCAGACCCCTTGCGGTTTTCATAGAAGAGCTCAAGCCACTCTTCCGGCGTCAGATCGGCCGCAGGTTTCTCCAGCTGCATCGAACGCTGCGCCAGCACCTGGTGCATGATCTCGATGTTGTCGGTGGAGGCCGAGATCACCGAGAGTGCATCATCGAGCCCACGCAGGTTCAGCTGGCACACCACCGAGCCGTGGCCCTGCTTGACCAGGAAGCAGCGTGAGCGCTCGTCGAGGCTGACGACGACCTGATACTCGGCCTCGGTGAGCTTGAGCCCCTCGATGTAATCCTCGCGACTGGCGTTCGGATTCGGCAGCAGGATCAGGGTCGCGGTCTGCTCGATCAGCGCGGCGGAAATGTCGCTCGCCAGCGCGTCCTCGGGGCTCTGCGTGGCGAAGATGCCCAGGCCATTCTGCTTTCGGATGGTCTTCTGCTTGTTCTTCGCGAACTCCTTCAGCCCGCCCTTTCCGTCCAGGATCTTCCAGAACTCGTCCATGACATAGATCAGCGGACGGCCGTCGATCAACTCCTCCAGGCGGTGCAGGAGATAGTTGATGACAGGCGCGCGGACCTCCGGATTGTCGATGATGTCGGTGTAGTCGAAGCCGATGATGTTGGCTTTCTGCAGATCGATGGTGTCCACCGGATTGTCGAACACCCAGCCGAGCGAATTGCCTGCCGTCCACTTGCGGATGCGTGCGTACAATCCGTCGTCGCCCATGTTGGGCAGACTCTTCTGGAAGTTGGTCATCGTCCGCAGGTGCGGCGGCGTATCCAGAATGTTCTCGACCGCGCGGAAGATGTCCTCCTCCTCGCGCGCGGTGTAGGCGATCTTGCCGGCCAGCACCTTGACCAGATCGGCCAGGAACTGGACGTTGGCCTCGTTACGCTCGCACTGGAAGGGGTTGAATCCGGTCGGCCGGCCGTTCTCCAGCGCCAGATAGTTGCCGCCGCACGCGCGGACGAAGATCTCCGCGCCGCGATCCTTGTCGAAGAAGAAGATCGTCGGCGATGGCGTGTACTTCTGCACCTGGCTCAACAGGAAGTTGATCAGCGCCGTCTTGCCGGTACCCGACTTGCCGATCACCATCGTATTGGCGATGGCCTTCTCGCCGAACGAATTCTCCGCCGGATGCGTGGCGTGGAAATTGAAGTAGTACGGCTGCCCGTTGGTGGTCTGCAGCGTGGTGATGCACTCGCCCCAGGGATTGTTGTCCTTCTTGCCCGTGGCGAAGTTGTGCAGCGGCGAGAGGCCAAGGAAGTTCAGCGAACTGATGTTGGCCGGCCGTGTCCGATACTTCCAGTTGGCCGGCAGCTGCGAGTAGAACGAGGCGGTCACCGCCAGGTCCTCCTTGGCCGAAACGAAGCCCGCATTGGACAGCTCGGCCCGCGCGGTAGCCACGTTCTGCTGCAGCTGCGCCTGGCTATCGGCATACAGCGCCATCACGAAGTGGTACTCGCCCAGCACGAAGTTGCCCGAGGACAGCTGATCCATCGCATGGTCGAGCTCGGCGATCTGGCTGACCGCCTTGTCGCCGGAGGAAATCATCATGCCCTTGGTCCGGTCGAGCACCTTCAGCGCATCGTGCCGGCCCATCGGGCTGAAGGAATGGCTGATGACGTACTCGAAGTCCAGATACTTCAAGCCATTGAGGATGCCCGGGAAGGTGCCGTCGGGGTATTCCTTTACGTTGAGGATCGCGCCGTAGTGCTTCTCGCCGTTGGGCGTGGCGATGATGTAATCGCCAGTCTTGGCCGAGAACAGATGCTTGCTGACCGGCAGATAGTCCTTGATCGACGCGCCCAGCACCGGCACCGGCTCGGTCACGCGATTCAGGATATAGCCCAGGAACTCCAGCGTCTCGGAGAACACGATGCCGTTGCGCGCTTCGTAGATGCCCAGGCGGTACGGCGAATAGTCCTTGAGCACCGCCTCCACGTTGCCCGCCAGCTCAAGGACCTTGGCGACGGCCTGCTCTTCCATGGCCCTCAACCGATCCAGATCGCCGCTCTTCTCCACGAAGGCCTTGCCGGCGACGATGGGGCGATACAGCAACGTCAGATACATCTCGTTGCGCATCACCTTTTGGCTGGACAGACTGTCGAAGTAATCGTCCGACAGCTGCTGGTTGAACTTCTGCGCGAAGGTGCTGCGCTGGCGGATGCTGCCGCGGCGGCGCACGTCGTGGACCCAGAACGCCACATTGACGAAGTCCGGCGCCCGCAGGGTCTGCAGCATCCGGTTGAACGTATTGTGCCGGTGCTCCAGCTCCCACTCCTCGCGGCCGACGAAGGGCAGACCGCCCAGGTGCCAAGTCAGCAGATAGTCCCCGCCCGTGGTCTTGACCACGGACTGCGCCACATGGCTCGAATAGGGAATGAACTCGCTGACGGGCGAATCGGGGTTGAACATAGGACCTTCCTGGTTTACTGCAACTGCCAGGCGACGATCGGCGCCTGGCACAAACTCGAACTGCCTACTCGCGCTCGGCAGGCTTCTTCCGGTACGGGTTGGGCGAAAACACCCAGAGCCCGTCGTTGTGACGGATGTTGCGGGTCCGCATGCGGAACTGCAGACGCAGCCCCATCAAGCGGAAAATCATCTCATCGCGCTTGGCCATCTGCCGCATCACGAAGATCACCACCGGCAAGGCCAGCAGCCAGAGCAGGTTGCCGCTGTACATCGCGAAAAGCAGCGTGCCGCCTGCCCCGATGAAGAACGGGACATACGGCACGCCCATGAACATCGCCGGGCGCGTGCAGCCTCGGAACATGATGTTCTTTTGCATGGATCAGCGGACCTGTTCCACCGGCAGCACGATCATGCTCGCAGTTGCACCGGTCGTCATGCACTTCGAGCTGTTCTCGTTCTTCGGCATGACCATGGCGGCGATCTGGCCTGCCGCGCCGATCAACAGACCGCCGATCAGGATGGGAGCGACATCGCCGATGCGCTTATGGGCGAAGGCGATCTGATAGCCGGCGAAGATGACCGCGATGGTCACCACCGCGATCGAGGCGATCGTCAGGATGTTGTTCACGCTGCCGAAGAAGCCGCAGACGCTGTCGGCAGTATCGCCATAGCCGTTGTTTTGCGCGAACGCCGGCAGCGCAAACACCGCGCCCAGCAGAATTGCAGCCTTCAACATCGCCTTGCACGTTGCAGTCGTCTGGGTCGAGACCAACTTGCCTTGCTTTTTCATGTGACTCTCCTTGCTTCGAGGGTGGTATGGGGGAATGCCTCCCCGGGATCGGCGCCGTTCCCTAGAACGGCGCCAGGAACTCAGAACACGAATGCGTTGTCGCCGGCCTGTCCCTGCGCCTTGCCCGCCGCGTCGGCCACTTGAGGCGCGGCCGCCTGGGCGGGCGCAGCCTCCGGCTTCTGGCCTTGCAGGGGCGTGGGAAAGACGGGCCCGTTGCGGGTCAATCGCACCACGCCGCTGGCCGACGGCGCCGCTTGGGCAGGCCCAGGCGCGGCCGCCGCAGCAGACGCGGCGACATCGCGGGCCGCGCTCACAACAGGAGCAGCGGCGTCCTGCGAGGCGGACCTGGAAAGCGTCTCCTGCCCGTCGTCCTGGCCCACGACCCGGCGCGAGAGCGGCGCTTGCGCGTCCGCCACCGAACCGGCGCGAGAGGCCGACGGCGATACATTCGCCACCACCGGGATGGCGTCGCCGGGGTCCATCCCGGCGCGCTGACCGGCGATGGAAGCGAAGATCTTCTGGACGTAGCCGTGCTGGTACCCGGTCGTGAAGTTGCCCGAGTAGTAACAGCTGAACGCGCTACCCCAGTCTCCCTGCGCGCGCGCATGGCACTCGGAAAGGATCCGCGCGCCTGCTCGCAGATTCACGCAACCATCGAAGGCCTGCGCGTACGAGGCAACCCCGTACTTGCGCAGGTTGTAGCGATTGACCTGGGCCAACCCGACAGAGAAATTGTAGCCACGGCGTTCTAGCATCTCGGCGGTCGCAACCGCTTCGGCGAGATTACGTGGCTGGCGCACCAGACGCCCGCCCACCACGCCGATGGCGTAGGGGTTGGCCGAGGACTCGACCTGCACCACGTGATGCATGACGTCCATGGGCACCGCGAGGTTTTGGCACTGCATCATGTCCACGAAGGGAAGCATGCGCACCTCCTTTGCCTGTAGGCACCATCTGTCCGCTTCCCACGGGGCCGGGCGCGCGATCCATGGCGCGGCATTTGCGATACCGCATCTTCTGCCAGCCTCGAAGGCGATGTCAATTCGTTCACCCCTCCTCCTTCGTGATGGAGCGCACGCTAAATTCGGCTTGAAACATGGTCCTTCGCCCGCGTCGTCAGTCAGTGAAAACGCGGTCCGGCGTGAAATCGATCCCAGTGATATACCGCCCACCGGCGTGGGCCTTGATATGCACCACGATATCGATCGTCATCATCAGCAACCGCTTGATGACGCTGAATTCGAGGCCCGCGCCCTCCGACGAGGCCTTCACCATCAGCGCGAGCTGGTCCCAGGTCTGACCGATGCTGCCTGCATGGCAGCTGGTGATCGAGCCAGGATGGCCTGAGGCGCAGTTGCGGATGAAGTAGAACGACTCGTCGCCGCGCAGCTCGGCCAGGATGATGCGGTCGGGCTTCATGCGCAGGCAGGCCTCCATGCAGCTCTTGGCGGTCACGTTGCTCGTGCTCTGCCCACCCTTGGAGTACAGCAGATGCACGACGTTGGGCTGCTCGATGAAGAGTTCGCGCGCGTCCTCGATGGTCACCAGGCGCTCATCGCGCGGGATGTGATGGACCAGCGCCTTCATGAAGGTCGTCTTGCCGCTGCCGGTGGCGCCGGACACCACGATGTTCTTCTTGTAGAGCACGGCCTTGCGGAAGAACTCGGCGTAATCGCGGCGCCGGCGCAGCTCGAGCAGTTCCTCGTCGTGCGCGCTGAGCCCGGCATTGCCTTCCAGAATCTGGTCGAAAAAGCCTTCCTGCTGATATTGATCGAGCGTGCGCGTCTGATGCGACGGCAGGCGGATCGTGATCGAGACCTTGCCCGGATCGCATGCCGGCGGAATCACGAACTGCGCACGCTGCCCGGTCGGGAAAGTCAGCGACACCACCGGATCGGCATCGGTGATGCGCTGGCCGGTGTTGCTCTCGTTGACCACGGCGGTGCAGAACTGCCGGGCGCGCTCGAAGTTCAGCGACGGCACCTCGACCCGACGCCAGCCGTCGCGCCCTTCCAGATACAGCTCGCCTGGTCGATTGACGCAGATCTCGGTCACGTCGTGGGACGACATGTACTCACGGATGCCGAGCACCTCGTACTGATAGTCGAGGAACTCGTTGGACACCTGGGCGACCGGCCCTTCGGTGACACCGCCTTCCATGAGTCGTCCCTCCAGCATCACTGGTAGCTTGGGAGCACACCCGAGAAGTCCACGTCCTTGGCGACGTAGACATTCAGGACCGTGCCCTGGTTGATGGTGACCGTCGGCGAGCGCGCCATCTGCTGGCTGATCATCTGTTCGGACAAGCGCTGCATGGCCTGCGCGGTTTCGCTCTCGTACGGCTCGATGTAGGTTGTGCCGTTCTCGGTGATCGTGGTCCGCTGCGGGCCATGCTTCTGGCCTTCGTATTTGAAGGCATCGGCGATCAGGCTGATCATCAGCGCCGAGGTGATCTTGCTGGCCCAGTGGTTATTCAGATCGCCCGGATGCCCGGCGCCGCCGAGGTTGTCCACACCGGGGCTCGACATCATCACGTCGATCCCGGTGGGCGTGGTGATGCGATCCCACACGACGGCCACGCGATTGGTGCGTCCGCCGCCGCCCGAGTAGGTGCCGCTGACCTTCGACCCCTTCGGCAGCAGCAGACTTTTGCCGTTCACCGAATAGACCGGCTCGGTCACGATGCAGCTGGTGAAGCCGGACACGTCGGTGACGATATGCGTCTCCAGCACGCAGCGGATGTAGGTGCCGCGCAGCAGCAGGGTGTCGGGCTTCTGCAGGTAGCTCGCCGCGGAGACATCGCCAAGCTGGGCCTGGATGGGCGGCTGCGTCCCGGGCTCGCCGTTCCGGGGCGTCGGCGCGGTGCCGAGGCCATCGGGACCGCCCATCGGCGCACCGCCAGCGTTACCGCCCACGCTTGCGCCGCTGTCGGCGATCCGGCGCTCCACCAGCGAAGGACCGGCTGGACGCTGCTCGCGCCGGGCACCGGCCAGGTTCTCGCGGCCGAACTCCTGGGGCTCTTCCAGCGGCAGCGGGGCCACCGGCGTCGCCGGCTCCGCGCTCGCCGCTGGCAGCGCGGGCTCGACCTGAGGCGCGTCCGGCACGAGCGGCCGCTCGACACGCGCCTGCCGGGTGGCCTCGGGCTTGTCCTGGCCGGAGTTGAACATCTTCAGGAACATCGCCGCCATCACCAGAATCAGCAGCAGCGTCGCGCCCATGAACAGCAGCGCACGCCGATTGAGGCGCTGGCCTTCCTCGGAACGCAGGCTCGGCGCGGCGCTATCGAGATCCTCGACCTCTGGCTGCCTACTCGAGGAAAAATACGGATTGCCCCGGTCCTCCGGCGGCTCTCCTGCGCCGGGAGGATCGCGATGCTCGGGCGGAATGTTGTTCTGGCTCATTTCTGCTGATTCCTCCGCAGCCCAACGACATTCAGTCCATGGCGGATCACCAGATAGGGATAGGTGCCATGAACGACGATCGTGTTCTTGTCGACGGTGGTATTCACCACGAAATCCTCGCCGTGCTCCTCCTGCCGGCCATAGACGCTGGGAAAGTTTCCGCTGGGAAAGCTCACCCCATCATTCATCTTGACGTAGGTGAAGCGCCCATCGTCGTAGACCGTCGTGGGAATCAGCCACTGCGCCTTGCTGCGGGTCGCGTAGGAATAGTCGTAGTAGTAGCGCCGGGACTTGTCGATCCCCAGATCGATCTGCGCCGGGGGCTCGCTCGGTGCCGTCGTCTCGGCCACCGGCGTGGTCGCGAACTGCGTGTCCGGCGAGTAGACGAAGCTGATCTTGTACTGCACGCCGGCGGCGCGCGCCTGGTCGAGCGCCTTCCAGTCCGTGGCGACGACCTTGAGCTCGAAGATGTAGGAATGGGTGGCCGTGCGCACCATCATGTTGGTGTCCACGTCCGTGTTCTTCGGCTTGAGGTAGAACACGTTTTCGCGGCGCGACAGCTCCCAGCCGCTGCTGAAGCCGGTGCTGTAATCGAGGATCTTTTCGTTGGGGCTCAGCTCGATCTGGGTCGTGATGCCCAGCCCGGTCCTGACCTGGTAGATCGCGTCCGGCTTATACTCGTAGCGATCGATGACCTGCGCCCCGACGGACGCCGACGCACACAGGCCCGACAGCAGCAGGAAGAAGACCGGCAGCACGCCGGCGCGACGTGGCGCACTCATTGCGAGGTAGCTCCGTTCTGCTCAGTGGTGGAGGGTTGTGTCGGCGCCGGCTGACCATTGGCCGGCGTCGACTCGACGGGAGGATAGGCAACCTGGCCAGGGGCCGCCGCTGCAGCACCGGCGGCTGGCACCGGCGTTTCGGCGACCGGAAGGCTGGCGGCGTCGCTATCGACGCGATAGCTGGTGACCTGGAACCCCAGCGGGTTGATCACGCGGTCCTGATCCTCGAACTTGAGGTTCTTGTTGTAGCTGTAATCGATCGTGGCCAGCTTGTTGTCCAGCGGCTGGGTCTGGCCAGTCTTCTTGTCGTACTTGAAGCGCTGGAACCGCACTGTCGCTCCGCGGAACCCCTGCCCGTCCGGCGTGCGCACCAGCACCGTGCTGAGGATCTTGACGCGGATGCTGGAGAAGCGACCGTAGGTCTCGATGAGATTGACCGGATTGCTCCGGCTGTAAAGCTCACGATACTCGTTGGCCACGGGCGTGGAGGACATCACGTTCACCTGACGCCAGCCGCCCAACGGTGTGAAAGTCTGGTCCGAGTCGTAAGACTCACGGGCCAGCACATAGCGCTCGACGTTGGCGCGGTTGATCGCCTCGTTGGAGGTGATGGTCTTGTCCATCACATCCGGCACCAGGCGGCTGGCCTGCACGTTGCCGGTATAGGGATCGGCCATCACGATGAACGGCGTGCGCTCCTTCAGCGGCAGCAGCATGAAATAGCCGCCGGCCAGCACCAGCGACAGGACGATGGCACCCGTGGCGACCTGCCAGGCGCGCTTTTCGCTGCGCTTGGCCATGTCGGCGATGGTGAGCTCGTAGTTCACCGCCTTCTGGATGGCCGCCTTGACCTTGGGCGTTTCTTCTTTCTTTCGGGAAATCATGCAGGAACGCTGCGCCTGTCGGGGATAGAGGATGCCGGCGCCGAATAGGACACCGACGCTGGAAGCGTCATGGCTTGGAGGGCGGCGTGGCCGCCGGTGCGGTCGTCGCGGCGGGCGCGGCGGAAGCCGACGTCACCGTGATCCTGTTGCCTACGACCGACACCGCGATCCCGCGTGGACCGTATGCACTGGTGAGCTGCGCGGCCGCATCGCGGATATCGGTGGTGTCGATCTGCGAGACCGGGCCATACAGTGTGAAATCCGAGCCGAAGCGATAGTCCAGCTGCATGCCGCTGTCCTTGGCCCAACGGGTGAGCATGGTCTTCAGGGTGCCGTCCATCGGCGAGGCCTGGAAGATGTAGGTACTCGACAGCGGGATCTCGATCGGCGTCTCGGAGTAGTTGTTGATCGGACGCCACTTGCCACCGAAGTCGGGCGCCGGCGTTGTGCCGCATCCGACGAGCAGCGCGCTCGACACGACCAGCATCGAAGAAAGTTTGACGATGTTCCGCTGCAACACGGCAACTCCTGTAAAGGGCAATCCGGACAAGGCGCACAAGAAACGACGCGCCATCCGCACTCTGGAATGACGATCGATCGTTTCTAGTATCTGAAGATGACAGTGCGTCGCGCCTGATCGATACGATCAACGCGACGCCATTGTTCGACTGGCCTGTCGATGCGACTGTGCGCACAACCTGCGCGATGCGCTCTTAGCGCTGAAGAATCTCCTGACATCCCTTGTCCGCCCCCTTGTTCGACAACCGCCGCGGCAAGCAACACCGCGGCCACCACCACCCGGAAGGACTCCGCTCCAGGTGCCCCGTGCAGTAAAGCTAACGTGCACCTGACGGGTGCGTCAAGGATTCAGCACAGCTTCATCTGTCCTTCACAAGCCATAACGGAACGCGATACGCGCATCAAACTGTGATGCGCTCCACATCCACTTTGTCCATCACGCGCGCAGTGAAGTAGCGCTCCTTGTAGTACTTGATCTTCTCGCACTTGACCGGATGCGCGATGCCTTCGTACAGGAAGACCTCCTGATCAAATCCCATCGCCTTGAGTTCCTGCGGCAGCATCAGCGCGCGCCGCTCCTCCGAAACGCTGCGCGTCACTTCACGCCCGCGGGTGATGTTGCGCCGCTTGAAGGTGGTGTAGCCCAGCATCTCCGAGTAGTCGTTGGCGTCCTGCTGCTCGCGCGGCGCGTAGATGATCTGCAACGCATGGTTGGTGATGATGGTGCGCGAGACGTCCTTTCCATAGGTCGCATCCAGTTGCGCCATCGACTGGATGATCGGCAGCAGGCGGATGTTGTAGCCGGCCATGTACGACACGGCGGAGGCAATGATGTCGACCTTGCCGATCGCCGTGAACTCGTCCATCAGCAGCAGGCACTGGTACTTGAGCTCGGGGTTGTTCTGCGGCAACTCGCGGGTGTTGAGATTGATGATCTGGCTGAAGAACAGATTCACGATCAGTCGGCTCTCGGCCAGCTTGTTGGGCTGGATGCCGACATAGATGCTCATCTTCTTCTTGCGCAGGTCGGTGAGCAGGAAGTCGTCGCCGGACGTGGCGGCATCCAGCACCGGATTGATCCAGGCATTCAACGGCTCCTTCAGCGTGCCCATGATCGAGGCGAAGGTCTCATCCGCCTGCGACAGCAGGTTGGAGAAAGCCGAGCGCGCGTTGTCGCTGAGGAACTTGCGCGAGGCCAGGCCGCGCAGATAGGTCTTCAGATCCGTGCCATCGCCCGAGGACAGGCGATAGATGCGCCCCAGCGTCGGCGGACCGGAAGAGAACGGGAAGCCCGTGGCGACTTCGTCGTCATGATTCTCGAACAGGAACAGCGCGAAGGCCATGAAGGCGTTGCGGGCCTGGCTGACCCAGAACTTCTGCTCGTCCGCGCCATCGGGATACAGCATGGCCGCGATGCTCATCAGATCGGACACGCGGAAGGCCGGGTCGCGCGAGACGTAGGTCAGCGGATTCCAGCGATGGGTGCGGCGGTCTTCGGCGAAGGGGTTGAACAGATAGACCTCGTGTCCCTGCGACTTGCGCCAGCCGCTGGTCAGCTCGAAGTTCTCCTGCTTGATGTCCAGCACCACGACCGACTCGGCGTAATCGAGCAGGTTGGGAATCACGATGCCCACGCCCTTGCCCGAACGCGTGGGCGCGGCCAGGATCACGAACTGCTGCCCCGGCAGGCGCACCAGCTTGCCGCCGAACTTGCCGACGATGATGCCGGTGTTCGACGGCTGCAGCATCTTGTGCTTGTTCAGGTCGCCGGCATTGGCGAAGCGCGCATCGCCATGCAGCGACTGCCGCTTTCCCTTGAACAGCAGCGCCAGGACCAGGACATAGACGATCAGCACCGCGCCGAAGCCGATCCAGCCGGCCGCCTTGATCTTGCCGGCGTAAGGCCGATAGCGCGCATCACCCAGCGCCTGGACGTACTCGACATACGTGTTCCAGTGCAGCGGCGCATGCACCTTGAGCAGCGCCATCGTCACATAGCCGGACAGGTACAGCCCCGCCGCCGCGGCCAGCACCGTCAACACGACGGCCAACCCAAGTTTCCCCTTGCTCAAGCGCACTCCTCCTTGAAGCCGCGCCCGCGCGCGGCGCGAATCATCAACGGATCAACCGGGCCGTCTTGGGCCGAACCGACTTGCGCCGGCGCGGACGCGCATCGTCGGCGCGGATCGGCTGCTCGTCCTCGATGAGCTGCTCCATGTACAGGCGCGCCTGCTCCAGCGAGGTCTCCTCGCGCAGCTTGGCGCCCGAGTCGGTCACCACCGCGTAACCGATCACCTCGTCCGGCGCATAGGCCGGATCGGCATCGCGTGTGATGGCGACAACCTGATAGCCGTGCTTCTGCAAAAGGGTGTGGTGGTATTCCATCCCTGGCGCTCCTCGACGGTCCGAGAGCGCGATCCTAAGCGATCCCGGCGTGACGAGGCCACCTTCGCCCCCAGCCTCTAGGTCGCGGCAGGCTGCGCCTCGCCCGGCAGGCGCTCCAGGATCAGCAAAACATCTTCTGGCAACCTGGCGCCAGACATGAAAAAACCGGGCGCTGCCCGGTCCGTTTCATCTTCACCAGCCTGCTTCTGGCAGGAGGTGGTGGGCGGTACAGGGTTCGAACCTGTGACCCCTACCATGTCAAGGTAGTGCTCTACCGCTGAGCTAACCGCCCGTTGCGACATCGTGTCGCCGCGCCCTCGGTGCGAGGGGGGCGCATCATAACATCACCTGCGCGCGGCGTGAACAGCCCTGCGCGGTTTTTCCTCCTGCCCCGCTCCCTGCCCGGCCAGCCGCCCGCCTTACACGGTCAGGCTGACGGACTTGAGCTTCTGGATCTCGTCGCGCAGGCGGGCGGCATCCTCGAACTCCAGATCACGCGCGTGCTGGTACATGCGTGTCTCCAGCGTCTTCAGGCGCGCCGCGATCTGCTGCGGGCTGAGCGCGCCGTAGTCCTCGGTCGGCTCGGCGACCTTGCGGCCCTTGCCACGCTTGGGCGCATCCTCGTTGGCGGCCTCACGCGCGCCCTCCAGGATGTCCACGATCGGCCGAGCCACCGACTTGGGCACGATGCCATGCTCGGCGTTGTACTCCTCCTGCTTGGCGCGGCGGCGGTCGGTCTCGTCGATGGCGGCCTTCATCGAGGGCGTGATCCGGTCGGCGTACAGGATCGCCTTGCCGCGCAGGTTGCGCGCGGCGCGACCGATGGTCTGGATCAGCGAACCGGTGGAGCGCAGGAAGCCCTCCTTGTCCGCGTCCAGGATCGCCACCAGCGACACCTCGGGCATGTCCAGGCCCTCGCGCAGCAGGTTGATGCCGACCAACACGTCGAACTTGCCCAGGCGCAGGTCGCGGATGATCTCGACCCGCTCGACCGTGTCCACGTCCGAGTGCAGGTAGCGCACCTTGATGCCGTGCTCGCCCAGGTACTCGGTCAGGTTCTCGGCCATGCGCTTGGTCAGCGTCGTCACCAGCACGCGGTCGCCCATCGCGATGCGATCGTTGATCTGCGAGAGCAGGTCGTCGACCTGCGTGCCGACCGGGCGGATCTCCACTTCCGGATCGGTCAAGCCGGTCGGGCGCACCACCAGTTCGGTGATCTCGCCATCGGATTCGCGCAACTCGTAAGGCCCGGGCGTTGCCGAGACATAGATGCTGCGCGGCGAACGCGCCTCCCACTCCTCGAAGCGCAGCGGGCGGTTGTCCAGCGCCGAAGGCAACCGGAAGCCGAACTCCACCAGCGTCTCCTTGCGAGAACGGTCGCCCTTGTACATCGCACCGATCTGGGGAATGGTCACGTGCGATTCGTCGATGACCAGCAGCGCATCGGCCGGCAGGTAGTCGAACAGGGTCGGCGGCGGCTCGCCCGGCGCCTTGCCGGTGAGATGGCGCGAGTAGTTCTCGATGCCACTGCAAAAGCCCACTTCGGCCATCATCTCCAGATCGAACTGGGTGCGCTGCGCCAGGCGCTGCGCCTCGACCAGCTTGTTCTGCTGGTACAGCTGCTCCAGCCGCTCCTTCAGCTCGATCTTGATCGTGTCGACCGCGCTGAGCGTGCGCTCGCGCGTGGTGGCGTAGTGGGTCTTCGGGTAGACGGTATAGCGCGGCACCTTGCGGATGGTTTCGCCGGTGAGCGGGTCGAACAACGTCAGTCCCTCGATCTCGCCGTCGAACAGTTCGATGCGCAGCGCCTCGACATCGTTCTCAGCCGGATGCACATCGATCACCTCGCCACGCACCCGGAAGGCGCCGCGCTGCAGCTCGTACTCGTTGCGCGTGTACTGCAGGTCGGTCAGGTGACGGATCAGCTGGCGCTGGTCGATGTGTTCGCCGCGCGAGAGGATCAGGCGCAGCGACAGATAGTCCTCGGGCGCACCTAGGCCGTAGATCGCCGAGACCGTGGCCACCACCAGCGCATCGCGCCGCGACAGCAGCGTCTTGGTCGCGGCCAGGCGCATCTGCTCGATGTGCTCGTTGATCGAGCTGTCCTTCTCGATGAAGGTATCCGAGGACGGCACATAGGCCTCGGGCTGGTAGTAGTCGTAGTAGCTGACGAAGTACTCCACCGCGTTGTGCGGGAAGAACGACTTGAACTCGCCGTATAGCTGGGCAGCCAGCGTCTTGTTGGGCGCCATCACCAGCGTGGGCTTCTGGATGCGCTCGATCACGTTGGCGATCGTGTAGGTCTTGCCCGAGCCGGTCACGCCCAGCAGCGTCTGCTTGGCCAGGCCCGCCTCGAAGTTCTCGGTCAGCCGGTCGATCGCCTGCGGCTGGTCGCCGGAAGGCGAATAAGGGGAAACGAGCTGGAAGCGGTCTTCGCTCATGGTCACGCCTTCGAAGTCGAAAAAAAGTATAGCGCCGGGGTTGGTGAGCTCCGGATGCAGACATTTCCTACCGATCGCTGCGCCGAGCGCCGATGTCGGCGGCCGGCCGCAGGAGCGAGGCTGACCCTCCCCTCCCAACTCGGACAAGGAATGCCCGATGAACATCCGCCCGTCCCGCAAGGACCGACGACACGCCCGCGGCTTCACCCTGGTCGAATCGCTCGTGGTCCTGGCCGTGGCCAGCATCGGCCTGGCCATCGGCGTGCCGTCCTACAACGCCTTGCTGCGTCACCAGCGCGAAGCGGCCACGACCAACCTGCTCAGCTCCTTCCTGGCGTCCGCACGCAGCACCGCGATCAGCTACCGCATCCCGACGGTGGTGTGCCCGTCGCTGGACAAGAAGGAATGTCGGGACGACAGCGACTGGACACAAGGCTGGATCATGTTTTTCGACGCCGACGGCAACCGTCGCCCCGACCTGAGCGAGGACCTGCTGCGCGTCGAATCGGCCCCGCGCGATCCCGACCTGCGGATCCTCTCCACCGGGGGGCGCCCCAAGGTCACCTTCCTGGCCAACGGCAGCGCCGCCGGCACCAACCTGACCATCCGGCTATGCCGCGGCGCCACCTCTCACGCGGCGGTGATCGTCAATCAGAGCGGGCGCACGCGGGTGGAGAAGCCGCGGACGTCGAAGGGGTGCGAAAGCTGAACAGGGCGAGCAGCGCCGTGCTGCGGCATCAACCAGGGCGGCCCGTCACTGGTCGTGGACTGACCCGCTTGAATCTGAAACGCCGCCTCAAAGCACTAGCTGCGTGGGCCAGCAACGTAGCCCGGAGCACACAAACGCCACGGGCCTGCATCGCTGCAGGCCCGTGGCTTGAATCTTGGCGCCCGAAGTTGGACTCGAACCAACGACCCCCTGATTAACAGTCAAGTGCTCTAACCGGCTGAGCTATTCGGGCGGGGGAGCGCATTCTAGCGGCCGAGGTCCGTCTCATGCAACCGGTTCCGCCGGCTGGCAGACGGGCCAAAGCACTGCCTCCGTCGACAGTGCTCGCTACCAGCAGCTGGCTAGCGTTCCGGCCGTGTTTCCCTTGACGCCGGCCTGATTGATGCTCAGGTTTCCGCACTTGTCCAAGCTCTGCGGCGCTTTGGCGGTCGCGGTGATCATGAAGGTGGACTGCGCCTGGTTGGAAAGCGCCAAGGTGTAGTACGCCGTACCTCCTTCGCGCGGGGACTGTGTCGTCGGCAGCGTAAAGTTTACATACGTGTTGTTGACCGTATGAAAGCGCTCAGCGAGCTGCGCATACTCAAGTAGGTCGGCCTTGGCTTGCGCACGACGCGCCTTCCGAACGTAGTCCTGATAGGACGGAAACGCAATCGCGGCCAGGATTGCGACCACTGCCACGACGATCATCAGTTCAAGCAGGGTGAAACCAAAGGCTCGTTTATCGCCAATCCGATTCATCGAATCTGTCTCCAAGATTGACGCCCACAGGGTCTGGGCACATATAGGGGGTCGGCACCTGCGACTTGGACGACCATGGAGCAGCGTGCGCCCAGCGCACTGTTCTCTTCGGCCGCCGTAGGCGTCGCGCTGGTCAACGGGGCGACTCGTGCCGTGGACATCACGGCCACATCCTTCACAGGAGAAGATCCGCTGGTCGACAGCGTCAAGGCGCCAGTCCCTGTGCCGGGGGTCGAACCAGTTGGCGTCCCAACGCGGACGACCGACAGACCCGCACCGCCCGACAGACCATTCAAACCATACAGTCGATTGATGCCCTCTCCAGCGCAGGAGCCACTACTTTCAGGCGAGTACGTGGGAAAGTACACCAAGCCGCTGTCGACCCGTGGGTAGCCGACGAAACGCTCGCCCGACGCCGCGACCACCCCGCCACTGCTGATGCCAAGATCCAGATACCAGCCTCGCTTGCCAGCAGGCACCACGTTAGACGTCACAGCCCGCGTCTTGCCAGCGGTCTCGGCAGTAATGGTCTGCTGTTGTAGATCGGAGCGGCCATCGATACTCGACCCCGAATCGAGGATCCCGTAGAGCGTCTGAATCTGCTTGTCGCTCTTGTCGTCTTCAAAGGAAAAGCTGCCTGTCCCGAAATACAGCATTACGCCGCCGCCCGCGCCGGAGGCGGCATCAAAGCCACCCATGATTGGCTGACGCACACCGCTGGGATCCTTCGCCACAAACAGCGGCACGGTCTGAGTCGAATTGTTGCGCAGGTCGAACTTCCATACCGCGCCGTTCTGGTCGCCCGCGTAGACCGTATCGGCATAGCCATCGCGCCCTGTGGTCGAACCGGTTCCTATATAGCGATCCAGAACCACCACGTTCCCGAGCCCGTTGGCCACTGCATCGCGCCCAGCCTCCTTTGCCATGATCGTAGTAGCCGCGCCCGTCTCCACATCCACTACGAACAGCACTGCGCGATTGCTCGCGCTGTTGTAGCCATTGCCAAAGATGGCTTTCCATCTGACAGTTCCGTCGTTGGCCTTAACCGGCACGACCACGGGCTTGCCCAACACATAGCCGATGTTGTTCTTGATGTTGCCGGCGCTGACGCTGTCGTTAACTTCCCAGAGCACACTTCCGGTGCCCACACTGGAAGGACTGGTCACATTGATGGCGAATACACCACGCCCCCCGGCTCCCAGTCCCCCGACGATCACCGTCTTCCAGGTTGATCCCCAGTACGCATCGGACACCACCGATGGTCCATCGACGAAGAAGGTGTGGCGGAAGGCCTGGTTGTTCTTGTCATCGGCGTTGTACGGGAACAGCAGATTGCCCATGTGGCCGACCGAGGCCGATGGCGCATAGCCAAAGAGCTCCGCACCGGTCTTGCCATCGAATGCATGGTAAAAGCCATCGTTCGCTCCGACGTACACCATCGGCCGGTCGAGGCTCTTCTTGGTAGCCAGATAGGCCTTGTAGCTACTCGCATAGGGATACGTGTAGGCGCCGTTGCTCTGGATGTCGCGCAAAGAGTTCGCATAACCGTAATCATCGGCCGCTGCACTGATGACGGGCGTCGAGTTGACGAGATCGCCAAGGCGCGTGCTTCGCGTACGCAACGGCGTAGACGCGTCCTTCTCAAGCGACTGGTCCCCCCGCAAATAATCCACTGCCTGATCGAGGGTCACCTTGAGCTTGCTGTTCGGTCCGACAATGCCATTGCTCGAACCATTGGCAGAGCAACGCGTCAAGACATCGGAACAAAGCGCCGAGGCATCGCCGATGTTCGCGCTGGTGAATGACATGACCGTTGGCTTCACACCCCCGGACGTCTTGCCGAACAGAAGGTTGCGCGATGCAGCGGCGGGAATTTTCCCTGCATCTGTGGCCTCCCAAAGCTTGTTGTAGGAGATCGCGCCGGTCAGGATGTTGCTGGAAACCGACTGTGCCGTCAGCGTGCTGTACCAGTCGGTACTGTTGTTGGTGGACGTATAGGCAGGAACCACCGTCAACGAGCCCGCGCCGATGCGGGCGCCGGTCAGCCCGATGCTTCCCGATGGCGTGGTGCCGGCGCCCACCGATGCCAGGATGCGGCGCATGGCTTCCGCGATTTCCGCGGGCGATTGGGCGTTGATGAACTCGCCGCGCGTATTGAGCGCGGCATGCCAGATGTCATCGACATTGGCCGGCTGCAGGTTCATGGAACTCGTGGCGTACCAGGTGGGGGGATTCTTGTAAGGGTCCGCTGTCGCCGCTGCATCGACCCCATACACTCTGCCCACCGCACCAAGCGTAATACCGTAGAAATTGACGTGCTGGTTTTTGTTGCAATCGAGCTTCAGATCCGGGTTGGCGCCGCTGCATGCGTCCGGCACCGGCACCTGACCAGCGACCAGATCAGGCCGGATATTGTTCTCATAGGACCAGCTCGCGAAGTCGGCGATGGTATCTGTCGAGGGGCTTCCTTTTAGCGGAACAGGCAACGACCCATCGACGTCGCCCACCGCGATGCTCCCGCCGCCCGTGTAACTGTCGTTGGTGTATCCATCCGTGAAGAGCATGGAGGCGTTCTTCTGGCAAGACAGCTGGACCGGCGCTCCAATGTCCTTTCGACGAAACTGGTCGCCCATGAAGCGGACCGCCTGACGCAGCGGCGTGGCGGAATTACCAGTCAAAGCACGCATGTTCGAATACAGTGTCTGGCGATCGCCAGCGACGTTCAGATCGAACATCGTCACCGCATTGCGCTTGTTAATCGTGAAGTAGCCCACACGCATGTCTTTCACTTCCGCAATGGACTGGGTCATCGCGGAAATGGTGGCGCGGTTACGGTTGCCGTGATAAGTCCACCAGTTGGCGAAATTCTGAACCGCCGTTGCGCCTCCCGTCGTGAAGTTGCCTTCGAGATACTCGTACTTGTAGAGATTGCTTCCCTTCGGACCGGCACCGGTGATCAGGACGCGCTTGCTCAGATCAAATCCCGGCGGCGGTGTCGCATCCTCACTCAGATAGACGACTGCAGGGTAGTAGCGCAGCTTGATATTGCAGTTCGACGCGAGCGTCAGATTCGAAGAAAGCGTGATCCAGTCATTGGTCGGCGCACCGACTCCTGGCGTAGGCGTATTGCTGCACCTGTCATTATTGAGATAAGTCGTTCCGGCAAAAAGGATCATGCCGGCGGTGTAGGCAATGGCGCCCGAATCAAGCGTTTTGGTGAAGTCGAACGTGGTGCCGGAATTGGACCTGACATCCTCCTTGGCCGCGGTAGGACTCGAATTGGCCTCATAGCTTCCGTCGGACGTCTGCCAGGGCAGATAAGTGACCGCTGGATTGAAGTAAGCGCGGTTGTATTCCGGATCGCGCGCGGCGCCGTACTGGTCAGCCCTGGGCACGCCGCTGCTGACGGCCTTGTTGTAACAAGTGCCCGAGCCCAACGGCGTTCCGTCAGAAGCGAAGAAGCTCTTCGTGTTGTTGTTCCAGCATCCGGAGCCGGACGATGTTGCAAACAACAGTTCATCACTGATCATCGAGCCTGAATCATCGACGCCCATGATGAAAGCGGGCTTGATGTTCGTCTCGATGTTCAACGGCGACTGAGAGAGCGTGCCCGCGCCCTGCGCCGCGAAGACCGAGTAGGCGACGTATCCAGCGCCTCCGGCCAAGGCAAGAAGGAGACTGGAGGACAGCAGTAGGCGACGGTGCTTCATGTCGAGCCTCAGGGGCGGAAAATGGTGTCGACGGCCGCGTCGGCCGACGGCGCGGTATCCACATCGGTGGCGTAGGCGCTGATTTGATAGACGGGATTGGGATCTTCGCTTTCCGGCCGCCCCCCCATCGCCAGGCTGGTGTTGCCGGAGATGCAGCGCCCGATGGATCGCACCTTGGTGCTGTCCGCGGTGGAGTTGTTCATCGAGCGCTGGTACGCCCAGCTCGTGGCGTCGAAGCCGGTATCGCACACCAGATCCACCGTCACCGCGGCACAGGTGGTGGACGCCCGGTTAACCTCGGCTTCGACATAGCACTCCGCCTGACGCGCCCTGGCTTCGGCGTTCTGGAAGGCCATGTTGCTGTTCCGATAGTTCGCGGACATCTTCTCCTGCAGGCCACTGACCTGCATACCGACCACGCCGAGCAGCGCCAGCAGAATCAACATGATCAGCGCGACGTACAGCACCGCACCTTGCTGAGACGATGGGAAAGGACTGGAAGCGGATCGCATCGGCTTGGCCTTCAGTTTCCGTAGAGTCGGTTACGCAGGGCGATGACCGACTCGTATGAGGAACGATAACGTCCATCGTTAGGCGCGGTGAAATTAGTTCCCAGCGCGGTGAGCGATCCTTGCGTCCGCTGCGCGGAGGCAGCAACGTCCGCGCTGCTGGCGATGAGACCGACCCGCACCTGCTCCACGCGACGCCATGCATTCTCATTGGCAATCGGAGCACCCAAGGTATCGGCTGTGGCCAGGATGCCAATATTGCCGGTTAGCGAACTGACGTTGGTGGATTGATCTTGCCCGTAGATCAGCTGCATGCTGTCGATGCCTTCGACCAGCTCCTCGGTCGTGGTCACCACAGCGGTACCGTTGACATTGGTACTGAAGCGGGTTCTGTAGAGCGATGAAACGGTCGAGCCAGTCCGCGTGCCCACGTAATAGACCATCGATTCGGCCCTATATAGCGTGGCTTGGCCTGAGGGCGTGGCCGTGTAGTGGCCAACAAAATCCGGGATGCCGGTCCGCACGCCGCCCGAGTCGGTCGTATTGACGGTCCCGGCGCCCGAGTTCGTCGCACTCGCCTGGAAGACATCCGCGTAAGAGCAATCGCTCACCCCGAACAAGGCTGGATTGCCTACGCCATCGAGCGTCAGCGCGCTCCAGTTTGCCGGAAGTACGGTCAATTGGGTTGGGCCGACGACAGTGATGGGTGCACCGCTCCCGTAGAAGAACCGCAGCACGATGATGTCACTGCCTGGTTTCGGATTAAGTCCAGACAGATAGGCTGGTAACCCCGGCTGCCATCCTGCGGATGGAGAAGCCAAATTCACTGACGCGCCGGGAGCGGTCCCGTTGGCTTCATAGCCCTGCAAAGAAATGGCGAAATTGAGAGGATTGTCGCCGGTGGTTACGTGAGAGGTGAGGAGACCCGGTGTCTGCAGTCGGGCCTGATCGTTGACGCAGCCATAATGGCCAACCATGCGTACGTCGCGCTGGAGAAAGTCCACTGCAAAGCGGCCGTTCTCCTGCACGCGGGCCATGCCTTGAGAGAGCTGATAGGCGTTGCGTGAGGCGGCGAAGACCTGGATGACGCCGATCATCAGAATCGAACCGATCAACAGGGCGATCATCAGCTCGATAAGCGACAGACCGTGGGCATGCTTTCGCGCAGAGGCGTTCACAGGCGAGTGCTCATTCTGACATTGCCTGTCTGGAACACACCGGTGGTGCGGGACGCGTCCTTCTCCCATCGCTGATCGTTCCAGTTCAAAGAGACGGTCGCCACGCCGTCGACATAGGTCACCACGGCCGAAGAGCCTTCTCCCAGTGTGGCGCGCGCGCGGCACTGCCAGAGCGTGATGTTGGCCGAGACGCTGACTGCAGCGCCGGAGGCTGGATAGGAACAGTTCGTCCCGGTCGCGGTCGCGGTGAAACTGGCTGCAGTGTATTGGGCAACCAGCAGCCGATTGGAACGCATCTGGTCAAGCAACTCGTAGACAAGATTCGTGGCCTGCGTGCGTTGATTAGAGCTTTCGCTGAAACGCACGCTCATGGTCTGCATCATGGCCAACCCCAGCAGGCCGAACCCCAGGATGAGAATGGCGATCATCACTTCCAGCAGGGTGAAGCCGCCGGCGCGATGTCCGCTGATTCGCTTGGCATGGTTCATGGGCAAGTGACCTGCTCGCGCGTGACCTGGCCGGTCGGACTGACCGTGAGGACATTCCTCAGCCGTTGTCCGGACGGACAAGGATCAGAAGAGATCGTCAACACGGTGCCGCCCGTGAGCGCCGTGTTCGAGGAATCGCGGCCGGTCGCCCTGCCCCTGGCATCGAAATTGATCTGATTGGCCTCGCCACCGGTGATCGTGATGCTCGCCGGCTTGGCGGAGTAACTCACGATTGGCTCGGTGCCATCGAGGTTGCCATTACGATCGAGATCCTGCCAGACCAACCACCCGTCGGACCAGTCGCCGCTACAGGAGGTGGCATTGGCGCTGGGGCAAAGTCCCGAAGCGCGCGACTTGATGGCCTCCGTACGCGCCAGCGCGACCGCCGTCAGCAGTTGGTTGGTCGTCGTGGCTACCCGCGTCGAACGGATGGTATTCCGGAAACTCGGAAACGCGATCGCCGCCAGGATTCCCAGCACGGTAACCGTCACCATCAGCTCCAGCAGCGTGAAGCCCCTCGTTTGCGAGCGTCGGCCCATTCCCGGTCCCATCCCCTTTTCGGCAGATGAAGGTTACGGAAGCCGCCGCCGCCCGCCCAGCGTGGCACGATGGGCGGTCGGTTCAGGGAGACGAACGATGCGGACCGTGTCCTTGGGCACGTGCGCGCACGGCCCAAGGTCCGACAGGTGCGCAATCCTCAGGTCACGACCCGATAGCAGGGCTTGTAATCGCCGGCGATCTTCATGCGGCGCTGGGCGACGAAGGCCTGCAGCAGGTCATCCAGCGCGGCCATGATCTGCGGGTCGCCGTGGATCTCGAAGGGCCCGAACTCCTCGATCCGCCGCATGCCGTCCTCCTTGACGTTGCCGGCGACGATGCCCGAGAAGGCGCGGCGCAGGTCGGCGGCGATGGCGTGCGGTGCGCGCCCATGGTGCAGGTCCAGCTGGGCCATGGCCTCATGGGTGGGCGCGAACGGCTGCTGGAAGGCCAGCGGGATATCGATCGACCAGTTGAAGTAATACGCATCGCGCGCCTCCTTGCGGTGCTCGCGCACCTTGGCGATGCCGGCCTTCATCGCCTGCGCCACGGCGACCGGGTCACCGATGATGATCTGGTAGCGCGAAGCGGCGGCCTCGCCCAGCGTCAGCCGGATGAAGGTGTCGATCTGCTCGAAGTAAGGCGCGGCCACCACCGGACCGGTCAGCACCAGCGGGAACGGCAGGTGCGCATTCTCTTCGCGCAGCAGGATGCCCAGCAGATACAGGATCTCCTCGGCGGTGCCGACGCCGCCGGGGAAGACGATGATGCCGTGGCCGATGCGGACGAAGGCCTCGAGGCGCTTCTCGATGTCCGGCATGATCACCAGGTGGTTGACGATCGGGTTGGGCGACTCGGCGGCGATGATCCCCGGCTCGGTCACGCCGATGTAGCGCACCTGCTTCTGACGCTGCTTGGCGTGGGCGATGGTGGCCCCTTTCATCGGGCCCTTCATCGCGCCCGGGCCGCAGCCGGTGCAGATGTCCATGCCGCGCAGGCCCAGCTCGTAGCCCACTTCCTTGGTGTAGAGGTATTCCTCGCGCGAGATCGAGTGGCCGCCCCAGCACACCACCAGGTTGGGCTCCTGCGGCTTGATGATGCGCGCATTGCGCAGCTGCCCGAACACCGCATCGGTGATGCCGGCCGAGGTCTCCAGGGCGCTCGCGTATTCCTCACCCAGCTCGATGGCCATGTAGGCCAAATCGCGCACCACGGCGAACAGCAGCTCGGCCACGCCGCGGATGATCTCGCCATCGACGAAGGCCATCGCCGGCGCGTTGAGCAGCTCGATACGGACACCGCGGTCGCGCTGCAGCACCTGGATGTCGAAGTCGGGGTAGAGATCGCGCGCGGCGCGCGGGTCGTCGGAGGCGCTGCCGCTGGTCAGTACCGCCAGCGCGCAGCGACGCAGCAGCTCGTGCATGCCGCCGGCCGAGGCGTCGCGCAGGCGCGCCACTTCGGTGCGCGACAGGATATCCAGCCCGCCGCGCGGGTAGATGCGGGTGCTCACGACCGGCAGCGCCCGGGTTTCCACTTCACTCATTGCATGTTCCTGCTTGTTCGTCTGTCTTGTCCCGGGACTGTAGCGCAGCCGGCCGATGGCGCATATGTCATGGCCGCGCACAGGAAAACGGCCGGGTTGCCCCGGCCGCTTTCCGTTACGTATCGCTTCGAATTCGATGGATCAGAACTCGTAGCGCAGGCCCACCTGCAGCGACCACTGGGACACACCGACATTGAAGCCGTCGGCGTCGGAGTTGGCAACGGTCGGCGAGCTGGCACCGGTGAAGTTGTACACGTACTTGCCGTCCCGACTGATGCCCACCAGCGAGGCGACCGAGGCATCGGCGTAGAAGCCGTAATCGTAGATGTTGCCCCACTTCTTGTTCAGCAGATTGCCCACGTTCTGGATGTCCACCCAGACCTCGGCCTTGTTGCCCTTGAAGAAGCCCGGGATCTGCTGGCTCAGACGCAGATCAAAGGTATTGATGAAGCCGGTACGGAACGCATTGGCCGGGGCGTAGCTGCCCTTGTATGCCGCCAGTTCCGGCTTCGTGGCGAGCCAGTCGTAGAACCGCTTCTCCATCGCCGAATCCACCGCGACCGTACCGTTGGCGTTGAACTTGCCGAAGTACACGTCACCGGTGCCCTTGGGCACGTAGAACAGGTCGTTATAGGTCCGGCTGTCGCCGTTGGCGTCACCGACGAAGACGTAGCTGTACGGACGTCCGCTGCGACCTTCGTAGACCAGACCCACGCTGGTGTCGTAATCACCGAAGAACTTGTGCTTCCAGTTCAGCGATCCGGAAATGCGATCCTTGATCTCGTAACGCGAGGTCTGCGCGATGTCCTCGCCGGAATTGAAGCTGTACTGGTAGGTGTAGCCGGAGCTGGCGGTCGAGCTGGTCAGCGGACCGACCTCGGTCGCGTGGGTGTAGGTATAGCCCAAGGTCCAGGACCAGTCGCTGCCCGGGCTCCACGGCTTGGTCAGCGAAGCGGTGAACTGCTGGCTCTTGCCCTTGCTGGTGTTGTCGATCAGGTACACATCGCCGAAGCGGGTGTCGCGGCCGTACTGGTTGTCGGACGTCGCATAGGCGGCGCCGCGCTTGGTCGGGTTCCAGTACAGCGAGCGGCCATCGGGGCCGGTGAAGCCCGGACCCAGGTTGAGGCGGCGGTAGTAGAGCGCATTCTTGACGTCGGTCATGATCAGCTCGGCCGACGCGACCACGCCGTACCACGGCAGCTCGTGGTCGAACGCCAGGTTGGCCTTCCAGATCGACGGCAGCTCGAAGTCCTTCTGCGTGAAGTTGACGCTCATCTGGCAGCCGGTCCGCGAGCTCGGATACGGATTACAGCTGCCCGAGCCCGGCTGGTTGTTGCCATCGGGCGAGAAGCGCAGCGTCGGATCGTATGCGGTCGCCTGCAGCTGCGCGTAGTTGTAGCCGTTGTTGGCGTAGCTGTTGCCGATCCACACCTGGGGCGCGTCGCCCTGGAACAGGCCCACGCCACCGCGCACCTGCATCGGGCGCTCGGAGTTGAAGGTGTAGTTGAAACCGAAGCGCGGCTGCACCAGGAAGTCACCGCTGAACACCTGGCTGTTGTCATAGCCGAACACCTGGTTGGCCAGCGCGTTGTAACGCGGCTCCGGGCTGACGTCCGGCCGATCGCCGCGCACGCCCAGCGTCAGGGTCAGGTTGGGGCTGACGTACCAGGTGTCCTGGATGAACAGGCCCAGGTTGCTGTTCTTGTAGTCGGCGGCGAACGAGCCCGGCGAATACTCGGTGCGATGGTTGTAGGTGGCCCAGCGGCCGTTCTGGAAATTGGTCAGCGCATGGTTGCCGTTGGCATCCGCGGCGCCGGCCCAGAAGGTGTACACGCCCCAGGCCTGCGCGCTGTACAGGTTGTAGATGTCGTTGGTGGCGTAGTCCGCGCCGAACTTCAGGTCGTGGTCGCCAAGCGTCCAGGTGCCCGAGCCGGTGTAGTTCCAGGTCTTGGTGCGCAGGTAGTTGCCCTGCGAGTTGACCTCGGTGCCGAAATACAGCGAGTCGCCGCTGACTCGGGTGCCGTTGGTGGTGGAGGTGGCGTCGCCGAAGAAGATCTGGATGCTCGGCAGGTTGCTCGGCACCACGCGCTCGGCGGTGTAGTCGCGGTAGGAGGCCTTGAACTCGGTGGAGAAGTTGTCGCTCCAGTCGCTGAACAGCTGGCCGGTGTAGCTCTCCACGGTCTTGTTGTGCTGGTACCAGTAGGTGCTCAGCGACACGCCGGTGCTGCTGATGCCGTTGATGCGCAGCTTGCTCTGGTCCAGCTTGCTGTAGCGGAAGCTGGCGCGATGCGCGTCGCTGATGTTCCAGTCCAGCTTCAGTGCGTACTCTTCCAGATCGGTGTTGCCGTTGCTGGCCAGCTGGCCCGCATCGAACCCGTAGACGTTCTGCGCGATGCTCTGCGCCAGCGCCACGTCGGCGTTGGTGATGACGTGGCCGGCCTTGCCCAGCGCGCTGCCGGACAGGTCGCCGCCGGGCGCGTCCTGCTGGAACTTCTCGTAGTTGGCGAAGAAGAACAGCTTGTCCTTGACGATCGGGCCGCCGAAGGTCGCGCCGTAGGTCTTTTCCTTGGTGAAGCCGTTGAACTTGGTGCCGTCCGGGTTGTCGCCGAACCAGTCGCCATCGCGCATGTAGCCGTAGACCGAACCATGGAACTCGTTGGTACCGGACTTGGTCACCGCATTGACGGTCGCACCGGCGGCCGCGGCGATGCTGACGTCGTAGTTGGACAGGTTGACGTCGATGGCCTCGATGGCCTCCATCGACACCGGCTGGCGCCGGGTGGTCATGTTGTTGCCTTCCAGGCCGAAGGTGTCGCTGGCCGAGACGCCGTCGATGTTGATCGAGTTGTAGCGCGGATTCTGGCCGCCGGCCGAGATCGTGCCCGAGGCGCGGTCGACGAAGGCCACGCGCGGATCCAGGCGCATGTAGTCCTGGATGTTGCCGTTGATCGAGGGCAGCGCCTGGATGGTCTGCTGGTTGACGCTGGTGCCCGAGCCCATCTTGGTGGCGCTGAACACGTCCGAGCCGCCGCTGTAGCCGATGGCCTGCACCGAACCCAGGTTGGTCACATCGCCGGTCAGGGCCGCGTCGACGGTGTTGATCTTGTTGAGATCCAGGTAGACGCCGTCTTCGGTCTTGGTGCCTTCGCCGGGCTTGGTGATGGTGATGGTGTACGGGCCACCCACGCGCAGGCCGCGCGCGGTGTAGCGACCGGCGGCATCGGTGGTGGCGTGGCTGACCGTTCCGGATTCCACGTGGGTGATGGTCACCTCGGCGCCGGCAACCGGCGCACCGCCGGAACCGACGACCTGGCCGCCGACGCCGGCGGACGTGGTCTGCGCCATGGCCGGCGCAGCGGCCAGCGCGGCCAGGAGGCCAAGGGCAAGTTTGGAAGTCCGGATACGATGATGTGTCATTGCGCTGCCTCGAAGTTTTGTGGCGGTCAGAAGAAAAATCGTGCCGGCCGGCCATGCTGTGTGGCATGGCTCTCATGGACTTGCTTAGGATGTGGCCCCTGGAACACGCGGCAGGCACGGCAGCCGCGCGTTAACGACAGGTTAACACGGTAAAGGCGCGATGTGACCGGATCGTGACGACTTTTGCGCGCTGCGGCATTCGCGCGAAAGCGGGGGGAGAATCCCCTTCCAATCAATGGCTTAAATGGTATTTGTGCGACTGCGCCTGCCGGTCGCCGTCACTTAAATGACATCTTTGGGCGAATAAACGCCTACGGCCCGGACTCGGGGCGGAGCATGAAATACGGACACGGGCTGGCGTCCAATCAGACGCCCCCTCAGGTCTCAACCGCCGCGAAGCGCGCCGAGATACGTGCCGATCCCGTCGAGCAGCATCTGCACGGAAATGGCCACCAGCAGCATGCCCATCAGCCGCTCGATCGCGGTCAGCGCACGCATGCCCAGCCACTTGTAGACCAGCGTGGCCGAGAACAGGATCACCGCCGTCGCCAGCCAGGCCAGCCCCAGGGCCAGGCTCCAGCCGAGCAGGCGCTCGGGCTCGTTGCTGCCCATCAGCATCACCGCGGCCATGCCGGAGGGGCCGGCCACCAGCGGGATGGCCAGCGGCACGATGAAGGGCTCGCCGCCGGGGATCTCGCCCATCAGGCCTTCCGGCCGCGGAAAGATCATGCGGATGCCGATCAGGAACAGCACGATGCCGCCGGCGATCTGCACCGACTCCTGGCGCAGGTGCATGAGTTCCAGGAAGTACTTGCCGCCCCACAGGAACCCCATCAGCACGACCAGCGCGATCAGCAGCTCGCGGATCAGCACGATGCGTTGGCGCTGCGGCGGCAGCGGCCGCAGCACCGACAGGAACACCGGGATGTTGCCCAGCGGGTCGAGGATCAGGAACAGCAGCAGCGCTGCGGACAGGATGGTCATGCCAGGGGATTCCAGACCAGGCCGCGCCGCTCGGCGCCGTCTGGAGAAAGCAGGGTCACGCAGTGTGCGGCGTACTGGTCGGCATCGGCCAGCGCCGGATCGGTGTCCTCGGCGTAGGCGCGGGCGCGCAGCATGGTGCGCATCGGCCCGGGCTGCAGCGCGCTGACCCGCACCGGGGTGCTGGCCAGCTCGGTGTGCAGCATCTGCACCAGCGCGGCCAGCCCGTGCTGGGCAACGCCGTAGCCGCCCCAGTAGGCGTGGCCGACGCGGCGCGGATTGTCCAGGGTGAACACCAGCGCGCTGTCCGCCGCACGACGCAGCAGCGGCAGGCAGGCCTGGCTCAGCCACCACGCCGCGGTGAGATTGACATGGATGGCGCGCGCGAATGCGGCCGGGTCGGTGTGCTCCAGCGGGGTCAGGCCGCGGAACTCGGCCGCGCAGTGCAGCACCCCGTCGAGGCGGCCGAGGTTGGCCTCGATGCGCTGGGCCAGTTCGGCGTAGTCGTCCGGTGCGGCGCCTTCCAGGTCCAGCGGATAGAGCAGCGGCTCGGGGCCCAGCTGGGCGCAGGCGTCATAGATGCGGGCGAGCTTGGCCGGCCGGCGGCCCAGGAGCACCAGGGTGGCACCGGCCTGCGCGCAGGCGCGGGCGCTGGCCTCGCCCAGGCCGCCGTGCGCCCCGCTGATCAGCACCACACGCCCGGCCAGGGACTGCACGGGGCGCACGGGCACCTGCAGCAGACTCACCGCGGCATGGCCTCGGCGACGATGCGTTCCAGTTCGCCGGACTCGTGCAGTTCCAGAGTGATGTCGCAGCCGCCGATCAGCTCGCCATGGATGAACAACTGCGGGAACGTCGGCCAGTTGGAAAAGCGCGGCAGGTTGGCCCGGATCTCGGGTTCTTCCAGCACGTTGATGGCGCGCAGGTCCACCGCACCGGCCGATAGCAAAGCCTGGACCGCGCGGCTGGAGAAGCCGCACATCGGGTACTCCGGGGTGCCCTTCATGAAGAGCACCATGGGGTGGCGGTCCAGCTCCGCCTGGATACGTTCCAGCACCGGCATGTTGCGTTCTCCTGCGTTGCCGCACGCCCTTGACGGCATGCGCACCCTCGTCGAGTAAACTGCGCGGCGCTTTCCATCGCCGCTGGTCGGACGCAATTGTAAGCCCTGCGCCCCCGCCCCCGGCATCTGCCAGACACGCCAAGCCAAGAGGAACCGCCATGGCCATCGAGCTCCCCGCCCTGCCCTACGACCGCACCGCACTGGAACCGCACATCTCAGGCGAGACCATCGACTTCCACTACGGCAAGCATCACAAGGCCTATGTGGACAACCTCAACAAGCTGATCGAGGGCACCGAGTTCGCCGACCAGCCGCTGGAGAGCATCATCAAGAAGTCCCAGGGCGGCGTGTTCAACAACGCCGCGCAGGTGTGGAACCACACCTTCTACTGGAACTGCCTGTCGCCCAACGGCGGCGGCGCGCCCAGCGGCAAGCTGGCCGAGCTGATCAACGCGGCCTTCGGCGACTTCGAGAAGTTCAAGGAAGAGTTCACCAAGACCGCCATCGGCACCTTCGGCTCGGGCTGGGGCTGGTTGGTGCAGAAGAAGGACGGCAGCGTCGGCCTGGTAAGCACCTCCAACGCCGCCACGCCGCTGACCGGCGAGGACACCCCGCTGCTGACCATCGATGTGTGGGAGCACGCCTACTACATCGACTATCGCAACGCGCGTCCGAAGTACGTCGAGTCGTTCTGGTCGCTGGTCAACTGGGACTTCGTGGCCAAGAACCTGGCCTGATCCTTCGCTGGCTGTACGAAAAGGCCGGGGATTCCCCGGCCTTTTTCATGGGCGCGTTAAGCGGCGCCAAGACGCGGGAGGCACTCCGCTCAGCTGCGCGCCAGGCGCTCCAGCACCGGCTGCACCTGGGCCTGACGCGACAGCGCCTCACCCGCCGCGGCCAGGGCGACGGACAGCGCCTGCGCGGTATCGGCACGCAGCGTGGCGTGGCCGACCTTGCGGCCCTCGCGCGGCGACTTGCCGTAGTCGTGCCAGTGGCCTCCGGGCTGGTCGAGCACCCCGTTGGCGTCGGGCATCTGCCCCAGCCAGTTGAGCATGCAGGCGTGTCCGCGCATGGCCGGCTCGCCCAGCGGCAGGCCCAGCACCGCGCGCAGGTGCGCCTCGAACTGCGAGACCTCCGCGCCTTCGATGGTCCAGTGCCCGGAGTTGTGCACGCGCGGGGCCATTTCATTGGCCAGCAGCGTCTCGCCCTGGCAGAACAGCTCCAGCGCGAACACCCCGACATAATCCAGGCGCTCGGCCACGCGCCGCGCATAGTCGACCGCCTGCGCCTGCAGGGCCTGGCTGGCCTGCGCCGGCGCCAGGCTGGCCGACAGCACGCCGTCGACATGCCAGTTCTGGGTCAGCGGGAAGGCCTTGAACGCACCATCGCGGCCGCGCACGGCCACCACCGACACCTCGCGGTCGAAGGCGACGAAGCCCTCCACGATCAGCCCGACGGCGCCGGCCTGCGCGCCCAGCGCGTCCCACGCGGCCTGCGCGTCGGCCGGCGACTTGATCCGGAACTGGCCCTTGCCGTCGTAGCCGAAGCGCCGCGTCTTGAGGATGCAGGGCGTGCCGATCCGCGCCAGCGCCGCGTCCAGCCCCTCGCGCGAGTCGACCGCCGCGAACGCCGGCACCGGGATGCCCAGCTCGCCGAACAGCGTCTTCTCCGACAGCCGGTCCTGCGCCACGCCCAGCGCCTGCGGATTGGGATACACCGGCACCCGCTCGGCCAGCCACTGCGCGCTGGCGGCCGGCACGTTCTCGAAATCGAAGGTCACCACATCGACCTTGGACGCGAACTGCGCCAGCGCCGCCTCGTCGTCGAACGCGCCCACCTGCAGCGGCGCGCACTGGCCGGCGCAGGACTCGGCCGACGGGTCCAGGACGAGGAACTTCAGCCCGAGCGGCACGCCCGCCAGCGCGAGCATGCGGGCCAGCTGCCCGCCCCCCAGGATCCCCACCGTCGTCATGCGCGCCCCCGCTGCGGAAGAATGCCGACCGTGCTCATCGCCGCGGATCGTCCTGGTCCATGACGTCCTGGGTCTGCTTGGCCCGGAAGGCGTCCAGCGCCTGCGCCACCGCTGGCGCCTCCGGCGCCAGCATCGCCGCGGCGAACAGCGCCGCATTGGCCGCACCGGCGTTGCCGATGGCGAAGGTCGCCACCGGGATGCCGGCCGGCATCTGCACGATGGACAGCAGCGAATCCATGCCGTTCAGGGCCTTGGACTGCACCGGCACGCCCAGGACCGGCACGGCGGTCTTGGACGCCAGCATGCCCGGCAGGTGCGCCGCGCCGCCGGCGCCGGCGATGATCGCGCGCAGCCCGCGCGCGGCGGCCTGCTCGGCATAGGAGAACAGCACGTCGGGCGTGCGGTGGGCCGAGACCACCTTCACCTCGTAGGCCACGCCCAGCGCATCGAGCTTCTGCGCGGCGTGCTGCATGGTCTCCCAATCCGAACGCGAGCCCATCACGATGCCCACGCGCGGCGCTGCCAGATCGTCGGTCATTGGCCCTGCCCTGCGACAAAACGATATTCTAGCGATCTTGTTCGCCAACGGACCTTCCATGGACCGCAAACTGCTCGACCTGCTGTGCTGCCCCGTCTCGCGCCAACCGCTGGGCCCGCTCGAGGCCCGCGGCGTGGAGGCGCTGAACCGCGCCATCGCGGCCGGCGCGCTCAAGCGCGTGGACGGCAGCGCCCAGGCCGAACCGCTCAAGGAAGCCCTGGTCACCCGCGACCGCAAGACCGTCTACCGCGTCGAGGACGGCATCCCGGTCCTGCTGCCCGAGGAAGGCATCGCCACCGTCCAGGTCGCCGACTTCCCGGCGTGAGCGCCCCCGCGCCGCTGCCGCCGCCCGAGGCGGTGGTCCTGGACGATGTGCGCCGCGCCCTGGCCGAGGACCTCGGCCCGGGCGATGTCACCGCCGCGCTGCTACCGGACACCGACGATGTCGCCTATCTGCTGTGCAAGCAGGAGGCGGTGATCTGCGGGCGACCGTGGTTCGACGCCTGCCATCGCCAGCTCGATCCGCAGGTCTCCATCGACTGGCGCGTGGCCGAAGGCCAGCGCGTGGCCGCCGGCACCGTGCTGGCCACCCTGCGCGGGCGCGCGCGCACGCTGGTCAGCGCCGAGCGCACCTCGCTCAACTTCCTGCAGACCCTGAGCGGCACGGCCACGGTCACCGCGGCCTTCGTCGCGGCCGTGCGCGGCACCGGCGCGCGCATCCTGGATACGCGCAAGACGGTCCCGGGCCTGCGCCTGGCGCAGAAGTACGCCGTGCGCTGCGGCGGCGGCGACAACCACCGCATCGGCCTGTTCGACATGGTGATGCTCAAGGAAAACCATGTACGCGCCGCCGGCGGCATCGCCGCGGCCATGCGCGCGGCCCGCGCCCTGTACCCCGCAGCTGCCGCTGGTGGTCGAGGTCGAATCGCTGGACGAACTGCGCCAGGCGCTGGAACTGCCCTGCACCCGGATCATGCTCGACGACTTCAGCCCCGAGCAGCGCCGCGAAGCGGTGCGCATCGCCGCCGGCCGCGTGCCGCTGGAGGTCTCCGGCATGGTCGATCTGGACACCGTGCGCGCCGTGGCGCAGGACGGCGTGGACTGCATTTCCATCGGCGCGCTGACCAAGCATGTGCACGCCGTGGACCTGTCGCTGAAGCTGGGCCCACCGCCGCACAGCGCTTGATCGGCGTGGGGTTTCACGCGTCCTGGCCTGTGACTCTGCCAGCGTACGTAGTGAGAACTCACCTTCATCAAGGATCCGCAGACGATGCCGTTTCGCTGGACGCGCGTCCTGGCCCTGCTGCTGTTGGGCATCGGCACCCGGGCGCAGGCGATCGAGGTCTGCGACGCCCCGCCGCGCTTCGGCCTGAGCCAGGCCGCGATCGCCATCGTCCGCGCCGCCTGCGAGGAGCACCGGCAGTGGATGCGCCCCTTCATCGACCGTCAGGGCCGGCTGGCCTCGCTGCGCGTCACCGAGGCCGAAAGCGGCAACCTGGCCGATCATGGCCTGGTGCCGTGGCAGCGCGTGGCCGGCTATTGGCGCGAGAGCGGCACGCTGTCGCAGGTCGCAGGCGAGCCCGGCGCGGCCAGCTGCTGGGCACCGCCGGGCAATCGCTTCACGGATAACGACTGCCGCGCGTTCCTGATCGATACGCCGTGGTCGGCGGCGTTCGTGTCCTGGGTCATGACGCGGGCCGGCGTCATGAACTTCACCCGATCGCCGCGCCACATCGACTACATCCGCGCGGCATTCCGCGACGGTGGCAGCGGCGGCCCCTACCGCTTCACCGATCCAACGATCGAGAAGCCCGCGCCCGGCGACCTGCTGTGCTTCATCCGCAACCGCCGCCAGGTGATGGGCTTCGCCGGCCTGAACGCCGCCCTGGCCTCCCGCGCCGGCGTGCCCAACCAATCCCATTGCGACATCGTGGTGGCGGCCAATGTCGGCGGCGACCGCACCCTGCACCTGATCGGCGGCAACGTGCTCAACGCGGTGACCATGCGCCAGCTGGACCTGGACCGCAGCGGCCGCGTGGTCCTGCCGCTGCCGCGCGTGAGCGAGGACGGCGGCGATGCCACCGGCCCGGGCGCCGAATGCACGCCCGCCCAACCCGACCAGTGCAACTTCAACCGTCAGGACTGGGCGGTGCTGCTGAAGCTGCAGGTGGCCGACCCGGCGCCCGCCGCGCCTGCTGCGCCGCCGCCCGTGGATCCGCAGCCCCTGCCCCAGGCCCCGCCTGCGCCGGAGGCGCCGGGCCAGGCCCCGGCCCCGAATGCGCCGCCGGCCGCGGCACCGCCGGTCGAGGCACCGGCGCCCTTGAAAAGCGGCGAGTGATCCACGCCTGCCGCGCAGGCCCGCGCACCGCTAAAGTCGCGCCATGACTCCGATCCTCATCCTGATCTTCGGCGCGGCCGTGTTCTTCTGGTGGAACGCCTCGCGCGCCGCGGCCGAACGCGCCACCCAGGTCGGTCGCAACGCCTGCGAGGCGGCCGGCGTGCTGTGGCTGGACCAGAGCGTGCAGGCCACCGGCGTGCGCCTGCGCCGCGGCGAGGACGGCAGGCTGGGGCTGGAGCGCAGCTTCCGCTTCGACTATTCCCACGACGGCGTCGAGCGCCACACCGGCAAGATGGTGCTGCATGGGCAGCGGCTGGTGTCCTTCGTCGGGCCCACGCGCCCGGACAACACCGCGCAGTTCCCCAGCCTGCACTGACGCCGGGGCTTCATTCGGCCGGCGCCGCGCGTCTCAACCGCGGCGCGGTGGCTCGCCCTTGAGCACGCAGACCAGCACCAGCAGCGCCGTCACCACGCCGATCACGATCAGGTGCGCCTGCGTGTGATGGCCGTGGCGGAACAGCACGCTCGCACCGACCACCACGCCCAGGTACAGGAACATCGTCAGCCAGCCCTGCCAGCGGCACGGCAGGCCCCAGCCGAAGCCGAAACGCTTGGCGGGGAACCAGTAGTCGGCGTGGGGATCGGGCATGGCGGCTTCCCGGCGGCAACGGTGCAGGCTTACGGCAAACCATAACTCCGTCATTCCCGCGAGAGCGGGAATCCAGCGCCTCTGGCCTTGCCGCGTGAAAGGCGCTGGGTTCCCGCTTTCGCGGGAACGACGGTAGAGATTTTCTCGGCGTCCCTTACTTCACCACGCGCAGATGTGGGCGCTTGGCCGGCGGCGGCGTCGGTTCGTCCGGGGCCGCGCCATCGGGCGAAGGCGGCTCATCATCGTCGTGCGGACCCTGCCCGGCGGCGATGTCCTCGGGCAGCGCCATGCCCTGGCCGGTCTCGCGCGCATAGATCGCCAGCACCGCCGAGATCGGCACGTTGACCGGATAGCTCACCCCGCCGAAGCGGGCGCTGAAGCTGACCGTCAGGTTGTCGATGACCAGGTGCGCGACCGCACGCTGGGCGATGTTGAGCACCACCCGGCCTTCCTTGACCGCGCTGGAGGGCACCTGCACCCCGGGCTGGGTCGCATCGACCAGCAGGTGCGGGGTCATGTCGTTGTCGGCGATCCATTCGGCCAGCGCCCGCAGCAGATACGGGCGATGGCTGGTCATCGGGGGCACGTCTTCAGTCATGCCCGCAGTTTAGCCAAGAGCGAGGAACGAGGGGGAGAAGACGGCGGCGCAAGCGCCACCTGCTCATCCACGCCTCAGCGCTTCGGGCTCACTCCTGCCTTCAGGCCGGCAGATCGCGCAGCTTCTTTTCCTGCTCGGTCAGGCTGCGCACGAAGCCCGGATTGCGGAAGATGCGGTTGCCGTAATCCTCGATCGCCTTGCCGTCCTTGGGCAGGCCGACGTCCAGCGACTGCAGGCGCCAGATGATCGGGGCCATGGCGCAGTCGGCCAGGCTCATTTCCGGGTTGAGGAAGAACTTGCTGGCCTTGAACAGCGGCACCGAGGCGGTCAGCAGCTCCTTCAGGCGCTTGCGGCCGGCGTCGGCCTGGGCCTTGTTGCCCAGCTGGATGGCCTGCACCTGCGGCACCCAGTCCACCTCGATGCGCAGCATCGCCAGGCGCAGGCGCGCGCGGGAGAGCGGATCGACCGGCATCAGCGGCGGGTGCGGGTAGCGCTCGTCCAGGTACTCGCTGACCACCGAGGCGGCGTACAGCGTCAGGTCGCGCTCGACCAGGGTCGGCACGGAGTGATAGGGGTTGAGGTCGATCAGGTCCTCGGGCGGATTCTGCGGATCGACCGGCACCAGGTCGTAGCTGACGCCTTTGGCGGCCAGCACCAGCCGCACGCGGTGGCACAGCACATCATCCACGGAGGAGAACAGCGTCAGGGTATTTCGCATGCGGGCACTCATCACCTTGTCGGGCTCATCCAGCGGCCGGCATCCACCGGCCACGCCTGTTTCTGCCAGGCTTCCTGCCTGGACACCGCGTCGCGGCATGCCGCGAGACGCGATGAACATGAACATAGCAGGCAGCCGCCGATTTGCGCACCCCTGCTGGAGGTCATGACCCCGCTTAGTGGACGTCCTTCCAGAACTCCTTCTTCAGCAGGAAGGCCAGGAAGGTCAGCCCCGCCAGGAACAGGATCACCCACACGCCCATGCTCTGGCGCTTGAGCGCGGCCGGCTCGCCGGCGTACTCGAGGAAGTTGGTGATATCGCGCACGGTGCGGTCGAACTCGGCCGGACTCTCGGTCCCGGGCGAGGCCAGCACCAGCGCCTCGACCGGCTTTTCCTTGGTCTGGGGGTCTTCCGGGCCGAACTTGGCGTGCTGCAGGCCCTGCAGCTCCCACAGCGGGTTGGGCATGGAGGCGTTGGGGAACAGCTTGTTGTTCCAGCCCAGCGGCCGGCTCTCGTCCAGGTAGAAGGACTTGAGGTAGGTGTAGACCCAGTCCGGGCCGCGCACCCGGGCGATCAGACTCAGGTCCGGCGGCATCTTGCCGAACCACTTGGTCGCCCCGTCGTGCGGCATGGCCACCTGCACCTGCTGCCCCACCGGCGCACCGGTGAAGTTGAGGTTGGCCATCACCTGGTCCTCGGTCAGGCCCAGGTCCTGTGCCATGCGCGAATAGCGCAGGTACTTGAGCGAGTGGCAGCCCGAGCAGTAGCCCATGAACAGTTTGGCGCCGCGCTGCAGCGAGGCCTTGTCGCTCAGGTCGTTGCCGGCCTGCAGCGTCGCGCCGCCCTCGGCGGCCAGCAGGCCGGTGCTCAGCAGCAGGCCAGCGGCGAAGGCCGCCAGCCGCGGGAGAAGGCGCTTAGTCATGCGTGCTCACCCGGTCGGGCACCGGCTTGGTGCGTTCAAGGCCGAAGAACGTGTACACCCACAGGAAGATGAAGAAGCCGAAGTAGCAGCAGGTCAGCACCCGGCCGATGTAGGTCTCGGTGATGTCCGTGCCGGGACCCGACCCGATCTTGCCCAGGTAGACGAAGCTGAAGGCGAAGATCCCCAGCGCGATCTTGTAGGCCAGGCCGCGGTAGCGGATCGAGCGCACCTTGCCGCGGTCCAGCCAGGGCACGGTGAACAGGATGGCGATGGCCGAGAACATCACCAGCACGCCGCCCAGCTTGTTGGGCACCACGCGCAACATCGCGTAGTAGGGCGTGTAGTACCAGACCGGCTTGATGTGCTCGGGCGTCACCAGGCGGTTGGCCTCGGTGAAGTTGTCGTGCTCCAGGAACAGGCCACCGAAGGCCGGCGCGAAGAAGATGATGAACGCACCGATCACCAGCAGGAAGCCCACGCCGACCAGGTCCTTGACCGTGTAGTACGGGTGGAACGGGATCGTGTCGATCGGCGCGGTCTTGCTCCAGCGGTTGCCCTTGGGCCCGTGCTTGGTGTCCACGCCCTGCGGGTTGTTGGAGCCGACCTCATGCAACGCGCCCAGGTGCAGCACCACCAGCAGCAACAACACCAGCGGCAGCGCGATCACGTGCAGGGCGAAGAACCGGTTGAGCGTGGCGTCGCTGGGCAGGTAGTCGCCCATGATCCATTCGGTCAGGCCCTGCCCGATCACCGGGATGGCGCCGAACAGCGAGATGATCACCTTGGCGCCCCAGAACGACATCTGGCCCCAGGGCAGCACGTAGCCCATGAAGGCCTCGGCCATCAGCACCAGGTAGATCAGCATCCCTAGGATCCACACCAGCTCGCGCGGCTTCTGGTAGCTGCCGTACATCAGCCCGCGGAACATGTGCAGGTAGACGACGATGAAGAACAGCGAGGCGCCGGTGGAATGCATGTACCGGATCAGCCAGCCCCACTCGACGTCGCGCATGATGTACTCGACCGAGGCGAAGGCCTCGGCCGCGCTGGTCTTGTAGTTCATCGTCAGGAAGATGCCGGTGACGATCTGGTTGACCAGGATCAACAGGGCCAGCGAGCCCATGTAGTACCAGAAGTTGAAGTTCTTCGGCGCGTAGTACTCGCTCATGTGCTTGCGGTACATGGGCATCAACCCGGGCGCCCGCGCCGTGACCCAGTCGAAGACCCCGTTGGCCGCTCGCGTGATGACGTTGGACATCAGGCAGCTCCCTGCGGATCGACGCCGATGATGATGGTGTTGTCGTCCTGGTAGTGATGCGGCGGCACCAGCAGGTTGATCGGCGCCGGCACGCCCTGGAACACGCGCCCGGACATGTCGAAGCGCGACTTGTGGCAGGGGCAGAAGTAGCCGCCCTTCCACTGCGGATCGAACGGCTCGGGCCGGATCTCGGCGATGATCTCCGGCGAGCAGCCCAGGTGCGTGCACAGGCCGACCAGCACCGAGATCTCCGGCTTGATCGAACGGAACTCGGGATTGCCCTTGAGGACGTAGGCCGGCTGCTGGTCCTTGTTGGTGCTCTCCGGATCGCGCAGGCGACCGTCCAGGCTCGGCAGCGCGTCCAGGATCGCCTTGGAGCGCTTGACCACCCAGATCGGCTGGCCGCGCCATTCCAGCACCATGCGCTGGCCTTCCTGCAGCCCGGTGATGTCGGCGGTCACCGGTGCGCCGGCGAGCTTGGCCCGGGCGCTTGGATTCCATGACTTGATGAACGGGACGGCCAGAAAGCCTGCACCCACGGCACCGACGACTGCGGTGGTGGCCGTCAGGAACCGGCGGCGCCCCGCATCCACGGGCATTGTGACCTCGTCGTTGGCCATCCCTTACTCCGCGAAAACATCTTGAGGTAGCTGTCTGGCTGCCAGTGATGGGGCCGGTGGAACGGCCTCATCGCAAGAGCGCGTCGGAGTCTAACTGAATAAAAATTTTCGCCACAACAATCCCTTTCTGATCAATCAGTTGGAAAAGGAAAACCCGGCCATTCCGGTACTGCAGCGCAACATCCGTTCAGCGAAGACCGACCGTTCCCAGGTTGGCCCGGTAGCGTTCGGCCAGCACGCCCACGCGCTGCACGTAGCGCTGGGTCTCGGCATAGGGCGGCACGCCGCCGTTGCGGTCCACCGCGCCTTCGCCGGCGTTGTAGCCGGCTGCGGCCAGGGTCAGATTGCCCTGGTAGCGCTTGAGCAGCCAGGCCAGGTACTGCACGCCGCCGCGGATGTTCTGCGTGGCGTTGTAGGCATCGTCCACGCCGAAACGGCGCGCGGTGGCCGGCATCAGCTGCATCAGCCCCATCGCGCCGGCGCGCGAGAGCGCCAGCGGGTTGTAGGAGGATTCGGCATGGATGATGGCGCGCACGATCGCCTCTTCCACGCCGAACTCGCGCGCGGCCGAGGCGATCTCGCTCTCGTAGGCGACCGTGTTCAGCCGCACCGCGCCGAAGTTGAGGTTGGGATTGCCGCAGGCGTAGCAGGTCTCGATGAAGCTGTACTTGATCGTGCGGATGTCGGCGCTGGCCATCCCGCGCGGGCGAGCGCTGGTGTAGTTGCGCACCCCGTCCTTGATGAAGGAATAGACCTGGCCGCTGACCACGCGGCGCGGCGGCACGGCGGCGGGCTTGGCCACGGCGGCGGTCGGCGGCGGCGGGGCGGCCGGGACGATGGCCGTCGAAGGCCGCGACTCGACGCTGGGCGCCACGATGGCGGCAGGCGCAGGAGGTCTATGTGTCGGCGCGCTGGCCTGGGCGCGGCGCGCCGGCTCGGCCCGGTACTGGCTCACCACCGTGCAGGTGGCGCCGGAGACACGCTTGCTGACGTAGGCCGGGATCCCGTCGGCGCCGAAGCACTTGTACAACGTGCCGGCGCTGGCCGGCAGCGCGACCAGCGCGGCAGCGATCATCCCCAGTCGCAGCAGCCCCCTCATGGGCGCGAGTGTCCCAGCTTATCAATGACTTAACAAGCATTCGGCGCGCGGTCGGCAGGGCGACGCGCCGCTGGGACGCGGCACAGCGTTTGCCCTCCTCGGCCCCCGCGCGCGACTGCCCGGTGCGCCTGCCGTCCGGCGCAAGCCGCCAAGCCGCTAAACTAGTCGGCTTCCCCGCCCACCCGACTGGATTAAGCGCCATGACCGGGACGCCAGACGTCACCCTGCCCACCTCGGGCGACACCTCGCTCATCCCGCTGCCCTTCGTCGCCACCCGGCCGGCGCAGGTGCGCGGCAAGCTGTACATCAAGACCCACGGTTGCCAGATGAATGAGTACGACTCGGCCAAGATGGCCGACGTGCTCGCCCAGGCCGAAGGGCTGGAACTGACCGACCGGCCCGAGGAGGCCGACGTCATCCTGGTCAACACCTGCTCGATCCGCGAGAAGGCGCAGGAGAAGGTCTTCAGCCAGCTGGGCCGCTGGAAGGAATTCAAGACCGGCGGCCGTGAGGTCATCATCGGCGTCGGCGGCTGTGTGGCCTCGCAGGAAGGCGAGGCCATCGTCAAGCGCGCGCCCTACGTGGATCTGGTGTTCGGCCCGCAGACCCTGCACCGCCTGCCCGAGCTGATCCGCGCGCGGCGCGAACAGAACCGCCCGCAGGTGGACATCAGCTTCCCGGAGATCGAGAAGTTCGACGCCCTGCCCGAACCGCGCGCCGAGGGCCCCAGCGCCTTCGTGTCGATCATGGAGGGCTGCGGCAAGTACTGCAGCTTCTGCGTGGTGCCCTATACCCGCGGCACCGAGGTGAGCCGGCCGTTCGAGGACGTGCTGGTCGAGGTGGCGCAGCTGGCCGCCCAGGGCGTGCGCGAGATCAACCTGCTCGGCCAGAACGTCAACGCCTACCGCGGCCCGTACGGCGAGGGCGAGATCGCGGATCTGGGCATGCTGATCCGCACCATCGCCCAGATCGAGGGCGTGGGCCGCATCCGCTTCACCACCTCCCATCCGCTGGAGTTCTCCGACACGCTCATCGATGCGTATCGCGACGTGCCGCAGCTGGCCAACTACCTGCACCTGCCGGTGCAGGCGGGCAGCGATCGCATCCTCAGCGCGATGAAGCGCGGCTACACCGCGCTGGAGTTCAAGTCCAAGATCCGCAAGCTGCGCGCGGTGCGGCCGGACATCTCGATCAGCTCGGACTTCATCGTCGGCTTCCCCGGCGAGACCGATGCGGACTTCGAGAAGACCATGAAGCTGATCGAGGACGTAGGCTTCGACCAGAGCTTCTCCTTCATCTACTCGCGCCGTCCGGGCACGCCGGCGGCCGACCTGGCCGACGACACGCCCAGCCAGATCAAGCACGCGCGCCTGGAGCGCCTGCAGGCGCGCATCAACGCCTTCGCCGCGGAGATCTCGCAGAAGATGGTCGGCAGCGTGCAGACCGTGCTGGTCGAGGGCCCGTCGAAGAAGAATCCCAACGAGCTCACCGGCAAGACCGAGAACATGCGCTCGGTGAACTTCCCCGCGCCGCAGCGCCTGATCGGCCAGTTCGTCGATGTGCTGATCACCGAGGCGCTGACCAACTCGCTGCGCGGCCGCGTGGTCACCGACACGGAGCGGGCCGCATGACCGCGCGCATCAGCCGCGACACCCAGCTGTGCATGTCGCTGTCCGGACGGCCGGGCAACTTCGGCACGCGCTTCCAGAACTACCTCTACGACGCTCTCGGCCTGGACTACCTGTACAAGGCGTTCACCACGACCGACCTGGAGGGCGCGATCGCCGGCATCCGCGCGCTGGGCATCCGCGGCTGCGCGGTGTCGATGCCGTTCAAGGAGGCGGTGATCCCGCTGCTGGATGGCCTGGAGCCGTCGGCCAAGGCGATCGATTCGGTCAACACCGTCCTCAACACCGAGGGCGTGCTGCGCGGCTACAACACCGACTACACCGCGGTGGCCACGCTGATCGCCGACAGCGGGCTGTCGCCGGACACGCCGGTGGCGCTGCGCGGCAGCGGCGGCATGGCCAAGGCCACCGCGTGCGCGCTGCGCGACGGCGGATTCGCCCGGGGCTGGGTCGTGGCGCGCAACGCGGTGGCCGGCCAGCGCCTGGCGCGCACCGCCAGCTGGCAGTGGTCCGAGGACATGCGCGGCGTGACCGCCGGTCTGCTGGTCAACGTGACCCCGATCGGCATGGAAGGCAGTTCCGATGCCCAGTCGCTGGCCTTCACCGAAGCGGAAGTCGCCGCGGCGCAGCTGGTCTTCGACGTGGTCGCCATCCCGGTGGAAACCCCGCTGATCCGGCTGGCGCGCGCCCTGGGCAAGCCGGTGATCACCGGCGGCGAGGTGATCGTGCTGCAGGCGGTGGAGCAGTTCGTCCTGTACACCGGCGTGCGGCCCGAGCCCGAGCTGGTCGCCCGCGCCGCCGCGCACGCGCTGGGCTGATCAGCGCCGCGCGCGCCTGCGCGGATCGCGGGCAGGCGGCGCGCTTTCCGCACGCAGGCTGTCGACCAGCGAAAATACCCACGGCCTCAGCGCGACCAGCATGCCGACGCTGCGCCGTCGCTCCGGCGGCAGGCTGATGTCCAGCTCGGCCGCCTCCTTGAAGTCGACCACCAGCTTGTCCAACTTGCGCCGCAGCGCGGCGACCGACGCCTCGCCGAGTTCGCCGATTTCCAGGGCCAGGTGCGCCTCGGCCGCGGCGAAGTCGTCCTTGAGGAATTCGTGGCTGGCCATCTGCAGGTAGCGGGCGCGCACCGGCCCGTCGTCGCGCCATGAGAAATCGCGCGGCACGCGCAGGCGCACGTGGTTGCCCGGCAGCAGGTCGAGCAGGCGCAGACGATCGAGCTGGGCCAGCAGCCGCACCAGCTCGGGCGGCTTGAGTCCGAAGCCTTCGCCGATCGCCGCGGTACGCCAGCCCTGGCATAACAGGTGGAAGACGGTCATCAGCCGCGGCTCGGCCGCCAACGACCGCTCCTGGTGCAGGGTGAGATGGCGGCGCGACTCGCGCGCGCCGCGGGCCGTGCGCGCCAGCTCGAAGAAGTCGATGTCCAGCACCTCGCAGATCTGCTCCAGGCGCGCCAGGTCCATGCGCCCGCTGGACAGCACGCGCTTGATCGTCGGCTCGGACACCCCCAGCGCCGCGGCCAGGTCGGCATAGCGCCAGCCGCGTTCCTTGAGCAGGCGCTTGAGCGCGGTGAGCAGGCGTTCGCGGTCGGCCATGGCGATGGAGGAGTGTCACAGGAGGATGGACGGGATCATATTCCGATACTTGTCCGAACTTGTTTGCGGATCTTGATCCGCAGCGCGCAGGGTGCGCTCACCTCTCCAGCCAAGCATGCGCATGCCCGCCCTGCCCGCTCCAGCCTGTCGGCCCGCCGAACTGCTCAACGATGTCCATGCCCGCCTCAATCCCACACGGGCGCACGTGCTGCGGCCCGGCTCGGTGGCCGAGGCCTGCGCCGCGATCCGCGCCAGCGCGCGGGCCGGATCGCCACTGATCGCCGCCGGCGCGCGGCATGCGATGGGCGGCCAGCAGTTTCTCGCCGATGGCCAGGTGCTGGACACCGCCGCGCTGGACCGCGTCGTGGACTTCGACCCGGTGCGCGGCCTGATCACGGTCGAAGCCGGCATCCGCTGGCCCGCGCTGCTGGCCTGGCTGGCGGCGTGCCCGGGCAACACGGCGGGCTGGACGATCCGCCAGAAGCAGACCGGCGCCGACGACTTCAGCCTGGGCGGCGCACTGGCCGCCAACATTCATGGGCGCGGGCTGTGCCTGGCCCCGTTCGTGGAGGACGTGGAGGCGCTGGTGCTGATCGATGCGCAGGGCCAGCGGGTACAGGCCAGCCGCGGCGAGGGGGCCGAGCTGTTCGCCCTGGTGGCCGGCGGCTACGGGCTCTTCGGCCTGGTGGTGGAGATGACGTTGCGGCTGACGCCCCGGCGGACGCTGCGCCGCCAGGTGTCGCTGGCCCGCATCGGCGGCGTGCAGCGCGCGTTCGAGGACGCGATCGCCCAAGGCTGCACGTATGGCGATTTCCAGTTCGCGATCGATCCGCGTAGCGAAGATTTCCTCGATCTGGGCGTGCTGTCCTGCTATCGCCCGGTCGATGGCGTCGAGCCCGACGCGCCGCGCCATCTGCAGGCCGAGGACTTCGGCCGGCTGCTGTGGCTGGCCCACCACGCGCCCTCGCGCGCCTTCCAGGAATACGCCGATTTCTATCTGTCTACCGACGGCCAGCACTACGCCAGCGATGCGCAGCAGACCGGCGTGTATCTGGAGGACTATCACGCGGCGGTCGATCGCAGCCTGGGCCACCGCGGCTCGGAGATGATCACCGAGCTGTACGTGCCGCGCGGCGCGCTGGCGGGCTTCATGGGCCGCGCCGCCGACAGCCTGCGTCGCCACCACGCCCAGCCGGTCTACGGCACGGTGCGCCTGATCGAACGCGAAACGACCAGCGTGCTGGCGTGGGCACGGCAGGACTGGGCCTGCGTGGTGTTCAACCTGCACGTGCAGCATGGCCCGGCCGGCGTGCAGGCCGCGGCCGTGGCCTTCCGCGCGCTGATCGACGATGCGCTGTGGTTCGGCGGCAGCTACTACCTGACCTATCACCGCTGGGCCACGCGCGAGCAGGTGCAGGCAGCGCATCCGCGCTTCGCCGAATTCCTCCGCGCCAAGCACGCGCTCGATCCGCAGGGCCGCTGGCAGAGCGACTGGTATCGCCACCACGCCGCGCTGGTGACGCGCTGACATGGCCGGCCTCAGCACCTCGATGCTGCTCGCCGCCGCCGCGGTACGCGAGGCGCGGACGGATCGCACGCCGCCCGCGCAGCGCAACGCCGCCATCGCCCGTGCCTGCCTGCAGCGCGCCGGGAGCGGCGGCGATCGCCTGCTGCGCGCAGTCGATACGCGGCCTGGACGCGGCCTGCTGCGGCTGCTCGAGGCCGCCTGCCTGCCTGGCATCGGCGCGCACTACGCCTGGCGCAAGCGTCGGATCCGGCGATGGGCGCAACGGGCCTGCGCCGAGGGCGTGCAGCAGGTGCTGATCCTGGGCGCCGGCTTCGACGGGCTGGCGCTGGCGTTGCTGGACCAGGCGCCGGCGCTGCGCGTGTTCGAGGTCGATCGCGAGGCCACGCTGGCGATCAAACAGGCCGCGCTGCGCGCGCTGCGCCTCGACGATACGCGCCTGCGGCTGTGTCCTGGCGAACTCGGGACGGTGCCGCTGGCGCGCTGGCTGCGCGGATTGCCCGGCTTCGCGCCGGACCTGCCCACGCTGATTGTCGCCGAGGGCCTGCTGATGTGCCTGCCGCTGGACACGGTGCAGGCCCTGCTGCGGCAACTGGCCCGCGCCCTGCCCGATGCACGCCTGATCGCCACCGCGATGACGCTGCGCCACGACGGCGCGCCCGGCTTCGTCCGGCAGCGCCCCTGGGTGCGGCGCTGGCTGGGGCGGCGCGGGGAACCCTTCCGCTGGGGCGCGACGCGCCCGGCCCTGCCGACGCTGCTCGGCCAAGGCGGCGTACGGATGGACGGAATCGCCGACACCGACGATGCGGATGATCCCGACCCCGCGCCTGGGGAATGGCTGTTCCACGGCCGCCTGCTGCATCCGGACCACAGCGTTGCGGCCGCCTCTCCACACAGCCGACTCAGGGCCGCCGCGCTACCCTAGGCGGCCTATGACGACCCACCATCACGATTTCACCCTCGACCCCTACGACACCGAGCAGCTGGCCAACCTGGCCGGGCCGTTCGATGCGCATCTGCGCCAGATCGAACTGAAGCTGGGCGTGGAGATCTCCAACCGCGGCAACGTGTTCCGCGTGCAGGGCCCGGACCGGGCCGTGGCGGCGACCGAACAGCTGTTGCAGACGCTGTACGCCGAAGCCGCGACCGAGACCTTCGACGCCGATGCGATCCACCTGCGCCTCAACGAGGCCAACCTGGAGCATGTCGCCGCCGGCGGCTACGCGCCGCAGGACGTGGCGATCAAGGTCAAGCGCGGCACGGTGCGCGGCCGCGGACCCAACCAGGCCGCCTATCTGCACGCCATCGCCACCCACGACATCAACTTCGGCATCGGTCCGGCCGGCACCGGCAAGACCTTCCTGGCCGTGGCCATGGCCGTGGAGGCGCTGAACGAGGCGCGCGTGCAGCGCCTGGTGTTGGTGCGCCCGGCGGTGGAGGCCGGCGAGAAGCTCGGCTTCCTGCCCGGCGACCTGAGCCAGAAGGTGGACCCCTACCTGCGCCCGCTCTACGACGCCCTGTACGAGATGCTGGGCGTGGAGAAGGTGGCCAAGCTGCTGGAGAAGAACGTCATCGAGATCGCGCCGCTGGCCTACATGCGCGGGCGCACGCTCAACGATGCCTTCGTGATCCTGGACGAGGCGCAGAACACCACCGTCGAGCAGATGAAGATGTTCCTGACCCGCATCGGCTTCGGCAGCACCGCGGTGGTGACCGGCGACATGAGCCAGACCGACCTGCCCAAGCACATCCGCTCCGGGCTCAAGGACGCGCTGGAGGTGCTGCGCGGCGTGGACGGGATCTCCTTCAGCTTCTTCGGCGCGCGCGATGTGGTGCGCCATCCGCTGGTGGCGCGCATCGTGCGGGCTTACGATGCGCGCGACGACAAGGCCGCCGATCCGGCGTGAGTTGAAACCGACATGACCCAGGGTCCGATCCATCTGCAGGTCGCGGTCAGCTATGCGCTGCCGCGCGCCGGCCTTCCGTCCGCGGTGAGTTTCCGCAAGTGGGTCGCCGCGGCGCTCAAGGGACGCATCCGCGAGGCCGACCTGGCCATCCGCCTGGTCGATGCCAAGGAAGGCCGCGCGCTCAACCGGCATTACCGCGGCAAGGACTACGCGACCAACGTGTTGTCCTTCCCGGGCGAGCTGGACGAGACGATCAAGCTGCCCAAGGGCGTGACCATGCCGCTGCTGGGCGACCTGGTGATCTGCGCGCCGGTCGTGGCGCGCGAGGCGCGCGAGCAGGACAAGGCGCTGCTGGCGCACTACGCGCACCTGACCGTGCACGGCACCCTGCACCTGCTGGGCTGGGATCACGAGGACGACACCGAGGCCGAGGCGATGGAGCAGCTGGAACGCGAGATCCTGGCCGAGCTGGGCATCGACGATCCCTACGCGGCGGACGGCGCCGCATGAGCCGGCGCGCGCTCGCCACCGCGCTGCTGCTGTGCGCGCCGTTCGCCCTGCCGCGCGCGCATGCGGCCGAGGCCACGCCGATCGCCAAGCCCGACCTGGCCGCGCTGATCGAATGCCGCAAGGAGGTCCCGGACTTCCTCGCACTGGCCCCGGCCGTGAGCGACCCGCTCAAGGCCGTGGCGCTGGGCTGGAAGCCGCTGCCGCAGGTCAACCAGTTCATGACCGAATTCCAGCTGGCCGCGCCGATCACCGTCTTCGGCCATGCCACCGACCGGATCGCCTTCGCCGGCGACAGCATCATGGCGATCCTGGACCTGCCCGACCCGCGGCCGCTGGCGCACCAGCTGGAGCTGGAGACCGGCATCGACACGCCGGAGAAGGCCATCTTCGGCAAGCAGCTGCGCGCGACGACACGGACCGATCCGGCCAGCGGCCAGACCCTGATCCAGGCCATCATCCTCAATGTCTCCAACGTCGCCTCGCACCCGGGCAAGACGCTGGCCGGCTGCAGCTACAACCTGGACACCGAAGGCCCCGATCCGGCCCCGGCGGCGCCCGCCGCCCAGGCTCAGGCCCACTGAACGCGGCGTCAGCCGGCGCTCGAAACCGTTCTGCTAGACTGCCGGCCACGCCCGCGATTGCCGGGTGCCGTCCACCCCCCAATGTCTGAAGACGACAGTACAACCGCGTCGGAAATCCCTGAAAAACGACGCAGCTGGCTCGAACGCCTGAGCCAGGCGTTCTCCGGCGAACCGGAATCCCGCGAAGACCTGCTCGCGCTGCTGCGCGACGCCCAGCACAACGGCCTGCTCGAGGCCGACACCGTGACGATGATGGAAGGCGCCATGTCGGTGGCCGAACTCACCGTGGGCGATGTGATGGTCTCGCGCTCGCAGATGGTCTCCCTGGCCGTGGATACGCCCTTCCTGCAGCTGATGCAGCAGGTGGTCGAATCGGGCCACTCGCGCTTCCCGGTGCACGGCGAGAACAAGGACGAGATCCTGGGCATCCTGCTGGCCAAGGACCTGCTGCGCGGCGTGGTCGCCGACAACGGCCCGGGCACGGTGCGCGAGCTGCTGCGCCCGGCGGTGCTGATCCCCGAATCGAAGAAGCTCAACCTGCTGCTCAAGGAGTTCCGCCTCTCGCGCAACCACATGGCGCTGGTGGTGGACGAATACGGCGGCGTGGCGGGCCTGGTCACCATCGAGGACGTGCTGGAGCAGATCGTCGGCGAGATCGACGACGAGCACGACGAGGCCGAGGACGAGGCCTCGCGCATCGCCGCGCAGGCCGATGGCCAGTACGTGGTCGACGCGCTGACGCCGATCGAGGACTTCAACGAGCGCTTCGGCGCGGACTTCCCCGACGACGAGTACGACACCGTCGGCGGCCTGGTCACCGACGCCATCGGCCACCTGCCCGAGACCGGCGAGGAGCTGACGCTGGGGCGCTTCGCCTTCCGCGTGGCCAAGGCCGATGCGCGCCGCGTGCACGCCTTCCACGTCGGCGTATTGCCCGAGGATTGAGCTTGAAGACCACCGGCCTGCTGGCGCGCCTGCTGTGCGCGCTCGTGTTCGCGCTGCTGGCCTGTGCCGCGCCGGCCGCGCCGCGCATCGGCGTGATGACCATGCAGCCGGGCGAGGTATTCTTCGAACGCTTCGGCCATGACGCGCTGGTGGTCGCCGATCCGCAGACCGGCCAGGCCACCTCGTACAACTTCGGCTTCTTCGATCCGGACGAGCCGGGCTTCGTGCGCCGCTTCATCGACGGCAAGATGCTGTACTACTTGGTGGCGCTGCCGCTGCAGGAGGACCTGCAGAGCTATCGGGCCGAAGGCCGCGGCGTGTCGATCCAGTGGCTGGACCTGACCCCGCAGCAGGCGCAGGCGCTGGCCGATTCGCTGGCCTGGCGCGCGCGTCCGGAGAATGCGCGCTATCCCTACGACTACTTCACCAGCAACTGCGCCACGCAGGTGCGCGATGCGCTCGATGCGGCCATGGGCGGGGCGCTGAAGAAGCAGCTGGCCGGCCGTTCGCGCGGCAACACCTACCGCAGCGAATCGGTGCGCCTGGCCTCGCCGGCCTGGTGGATGTGGATCGGCTTCGACCTGGGCTTCGGCCCCTACGCCGACCGCCAGCTCTCGCGCTGGGACGAGGCCTTCGTGCCGATGCGCCTGGCCGATGCGCTGACCCAGGTGAAGAACACCCAGGGCCGCCCGCTGGTGCAGTCGACCCAGCAACTGCTGCCGCACCGCATCGCGCCCGAGCCGCCGGAGACCGCGCGCAGCTGGTGGCCGTGGCTGCTGGCCGGCGTGCTGGTGGCGTTCGCGCTGGTGTGGCTGGGCACGCGCGCGCGGCGCCTGGTCGGCGGCGTGGCGCTGGTGTTCTGGCTGGTGTGCACGCTGGCCGGCGCGCTGATGCTGTTCATCTGGTTCGGCAGCGGCCACGTGGCCGGCTGGGCCAACCGCAACCTGCTGCTGCTCGATCCGCTGTGCGTGCTGTTGCTGCCCGCGGCGGTGCAGGTGCTGCGCGGCCGCGCGCTGGCGGCGTGGTCGCGCTGGCTGCTGCGCCTGGTGGCGGCGCTGTCGGTGCTGGCGTGGATGCTGCACTGGTTCCCGTTCAACGTGCAGGCCAACATCGCCTGGGTCGCGCTGCTGGTGCCGGTGCATCTGGCGCTGGCCTATGTGCTGACCGCACAGCGCGCGACGCGCTGATTCCACGCGTTTGCAGGCCCGCGCGGGCCTGCGCCGGCGTCGGGTTCCGCTTCCCGCCTGTCTTGCCGGAGCGCGCAGGCGCGCGCCTAGCTGGCGTGGCGCGGGGCGCCCGGTCAGAATCGGGCTCATCCCTTCCATGCCACGAGTCGCCACATGCCCGCTCCCGCCCGCCTCACCGCCGCGCTGCTGCTCGCGCTGTTGCCCGCCATGGCTGTGGGCGCGGCCGCGCAGGCCAAGAAGCCGTACCGCAGCGGGCAGCAGATCCTGGACGCATCGCCGGCCAGCGACTGGCGCACGCTCGACCCGGCGCGCACGCTTTACCTGGAGCTGGCCAGCGGCCGGGTGGTGATCGAACTGGCGCCGGCGTTCGCGCCCGAGCATGTGGCCAACATCACGACCCTGGCCCACGAGCACTTCTGGGACGGCACCAGCATCTACCGCTCGCAGGACAACTTCGTGGTGCAGTTCGGCGATGTGGATGGCGAGGATCCGGCCAAGGCCAAGTCGCTGGGCAGCGCGAAGACGCATCTGCCGGCCGAGTTCCACCGCAGCGCCAAGGGCCTGGACTTCCAGCCGCTGCCTGACCGCGATGGCTGGGCCAGGCAGGTGGGCTTCGTCGACGGCTTCCCGGCCGCGCGCGACGGCGCCGACGGCAAGGCCTGGCTGGCGCACTGCTACGGCACGCTGGGCGCGGGCCGCAACAACGCCGACGACAGCAGCATCGGCGCCGAGCTGTATGTAGTCATTGGCCAGTCGCCGCGCCAGCTGGACGACAACATCACCGTGGTCGGCCGCGTGGTGAAGGGCATGGAGCTGCTGAGCACGATCCAGCGCGGCCCAGAGCCGATGGGCTTCTATACCGACCCGGCGCAACGCACGCCGATCAAGTCGATCCGCCTGGCCAGCGAGGTGCCCGCCGCCGAGCGCACGCCGCTGGAGCTGCTGCGCACCGACAGCCAGACCTTCCGCGACGTGGTCGAAGCCAAGCGCAACCGCGTGGACGACTTCTACAAGCGTCCGGCCGGCCACATCGACCTGTGCAACGTGCCGCTGCCGGTGCGGACGCCGGGCGGCAAGAAGTAAGCGAGGCGCGGGGGACCCCCGCGTCAGCGCCGCGGGACGTGCCGACGCGATCCGCGCGTCCTAGACAATTCCTTGGCGCCGCCCCGGTTCGCTGGCATGCAGATAGCGGGTGAAGGTGTCGCTGGGGCGATCGCAGCCGCACTCGGCCAGCACCATCCCCACGTTGCCGCGATGGTAGGCGCCATGCGCCAGCACGTGGAACAGGATCTCCGCGCGGGTCATGGTGCCCGCTTCGCCGTCGGTGAAGGAGAAGGAGACCGGCGCGTGCAGCGCGCCGGCTTCCAGCGTGGCCACGTACTGCCGGTACCAGGCGTCGGATGCGGCGACGTCTTCGCGCAAGGCTTCGAGGGTCGGCGTGTCCGGCGTGTTGGTCGCCTGGTAGGCGTGAGCCGCCCCCTGCAGATGGGCGGCGAAGATCCGGTCCACCACGTAGGCGTGATTCATCAGCCGCACCGCGCGCTTCCACTGCGCCGGATGCTGCTGCGGATCGATCGTGGCCAGCGCCTCGAACATCTCCGCGTTGGCCCATGCCTTGTAGCCGAACTGCTTCTCCATCCGCTTGCTCCCAAAGGTCAGGTCCGAGGCCGCGTCAGCGCGGACGCCCGGCAGCGGCGCGTTGGCTGACCGCGACGCTGCCCAGGATCAGCACCGCCGCCAGGAGCATCGTCCAGGTCAGCGGTTCGCCCAGGATGGCCCAGGCCAGCAGTGCGCCGAACACCGGAATCAGGTAGGTCACCGTGGCCGCGCGGGCCGGACCGATGCGCTGGATCAGGCGGTAGTACACGCGGTAGGCCAGGCCGGTGCACACGATGCCCAGCGCGCCGGCGCAGGCCCAGGCCACACCGGGCACGGGCGCGGTGGGCCAGTGGGTCACCGCCAGCGGCGAGAGCAGCAGGGCCGCGCAGCCCAGCGTCGCCGCCGCCGAGCTGGCCGGCGGCAGATCGGCCATGTGCCGCTTCACCAGGTTGTAGCCGATGCCGTACAGCAGCGACGCGGTCGCGCCGGCCAGCGCCGCCGGACCCACGCTCAGGCCGCCGGCCTTGCCGGTGGCCAGCACCAGCACGCCGACGAAGCCGACCAGCAGGGCGACGGCGCGGCGCGCGCCGATCTTCTCGCCGAAGAACAGGAAGGCGATCAGCGCGGTGAACAGCACCGTCATCGCATTGGTGATGGCGCCGATCGCCGCCGGCGCGTGCTGCGCGCCCCAGGCGAACAGCAGGAAGGGCAAGGCTGAGTTCAGCACGCCGATGCCGGCCAGCACCGGCCAGCGCCTGGCCGGAAACTGCGCCCGGTCGCGCCACAGGAAGGGCAGCAGCACCAGCGCGCCCAGGCACAGGCGCAGCTCGACCAGGGCATAGGCGCCGAAATGCGGCGCGGCCACGCGCATGAAGAGGAAGGAGCTGCCCCAGATCACGCCCAGCACGGCCAGCTCGATGGGCGTGCGCCAGTCGCGGGCGGTGTCGGTGGGCGGGCAGGCGGCCGAAGGCGAGGCATGGGACATGGCGCGGTTCCACATGGAAATCGTGAGGGAAGGTGCGGACGGCAGCGCGCCGTCGGCAGGCGCCACCAGCCTGCGCGATGCGGCGGCGGCGCGCTGGCCGGTTCCGGACATCGCAGCGTGATTGCATGGTCCGGCGCGCGGCCCGGCCCTACAAGCGCGTAGTATCGGCGCCTGCCACAAATCTGATTTGTGCCTCGCCATGCACCTGCGCCCGACCCTGTTGCCCTCCCTCGGCGTGTTCGCCGCGGCCGCCCGCCACCAGAACCTGGCCCACGCCGCCGAGGAGCTGCACCTGACCGCCAGCGCGGTCAGCCACCACGTGCGCAAGCTCGAGGCGCTGCTGGGCGTGAGCCTGTTCCAGCGTCACGCGCGCGGGGTCAAGCTCACTCCGGAAGGCCGCCAGCTGGCCGATGCCGCCACCGCCGCGCTGGCCGACGTGGCCGCGGTCGCCGGCGCGCTGCATCCGCAGTCCGAGGTGGTGCCGCTGAAGGTGACCACGCTGCACTCGCTGGCCTACTGCTGGCTGCTGCCGCGCCTGCCGCGCTTCTGCGCCGCCTATCCGCGGGTGCGGGTGGAACTGGACTCCAGCCCGGCGATGGCGCGCTTCGACGACAACGGCCCGGAGGTCGGCATCCGCTATGGCAGCGGCGACTGGCCGGGCATCACCGCGCATCACTTGATGGACGACGAGCTGTTCCCGGTCGCCTCCCCTGCGCTGCACGGCATCGGCGAGGTGACCACGCCGGCCCAGATCGCCCGGCTGCCGCTACTGGCCGACCTGGGCCTGCAGGGCTGGCGCGAGTGGTTCCGCGAAGTCGGCGTGCACGGCGCACAGCTGCCGATCGCGCATGTGTTCAGCGACAGCACCGACGTGATGCGCGCGGCGGTCTACGGCCTGGGCGCGGCGCTGGCGCGCAAGCACATCGCCCTGCCCTATCTGCAGCGCTATGAGCTGGTGCGGCTGCCCGGCCCGGCCATCCGCGCGCGCTTCGCCTATTACGCCGTGCACGCTACGCATCGCCCGCTGTCGCCGGCCGCGCGGCTGTTCATGGACTGGCTCAAGGAACAGGCCAAGGACACGCGCACGCCGATGCCGGCGGTGCCCGACGAGCTGCTCGGCCGCGCACCGGGCTGAGCGCCGCGTCAGCGGCCCGCGCCGTCGTAAGGAAGGATGGTCAGCGAGGCCAGATCCAGCTGCGGCAGGCAGCGCACGTTGATCGCGACCATCGCCGCGCCGTCCGGCCCGGTGCCTTCGCTGTAGGGCGCGATCCCGCAGGTCGCGCAGAAATGGTGGCGCAGTGTGTGCGAGTGAAAGGTGTAGGTCTGGACCGCGCCTGGATCGCTGCGCAGCGAAAACGCCGCGCGCGGCGCGAACCAGAGTAGGCCGCCGCGGCGCCGGCACAGCGAGCAGTTGCAGTCGATCACCTCGCGTACCTCACCGGTCACGGTGAAGTCGATGGCGCCGCAGTGGCAACTTCCGGCATGGTGCATGGCGAGCGCTCCGCGCGTTGGAAGCGCCAGTCTAGGACATCGCCCGGCGCGTGCGGGCCGGTGGCGCCTTCAGTCGACGAACTGCGCCAGGGCCTCTTCCGCCGGCGCCGGGCGGCCGGGGTAGTAGCCCTGGCCCAGGTCGCAACCGATCTCGCGCAGCCGGCTCCAGACCGCCGAGCTCTCGATGCCTTCGGCCACCACCACCGCTTCCATGCTGTGGCCCATGTTGACGATCGATTCGACCAGGCGGCACATGCGCCGGCTGTCGATGACGTCGCGCACGAAGCTCATGTCGATCTTCAGCTCGTCCACATGGAAGTGGCGGAAGTAGGACAGCGAGGAATAGCCCACGCCGAAATCGTCCACCGCGATGCGCAGGCCCATCTCGCGCAGACGCGTGAGCGCCTGGCCGATCTGCTGCGGGTTGTCGACGAAGGCGGTCTCGGTGACTTCCAGCATCACCTGGGCGGGGTTGACGTTCCAGATGCGCAGAGCCGAGGCCATCTGTTCGACGAAGCCACCGGCGGTCAGCGCGATCGGCGACACGTTCAAGCCGCACTGCAGGTCCGGATGCTCGGCGAACACCGGCGCGCAGTGGCGCAGCGTGGCGTTGATGCTCCAGCGGGTCAGGCCGTCGATCAGGCCGGTCTGCTCGGCGGCGACGACGAACAGGTCCGGCCGCACCGGACCCAGCACGGGGTCGTGCCAGCGCGCCAGCGATTCGAAGCCGCGCAGGGCACCGCTGTCCAGGGCGAAGATGGGCTGCAGGTGGACTTGCAGCGCATTGTGGTGGATCGCGCGGTGCAGGTCTTCGTAGCCCACGCTGGCCGGCATCTGCCCCGCATACAGCGCGTGGTGCTCCGGCCGCTGGGCGGCGCTCGCGCAGGCCACGTCGGCGTGCCGGCACAGCTGCTCGGCGTCGGCTGCGTTGACGGCCATGGCCACGCCCACGGCCACGGTCACCCGGGAAGGACGGCCGCCGGCTTCCAGCGGATAGCGGAAGGCGCGCGCGATCTTGCCCGCGGCCAGCATGGCCAGGTTCTGGTCGCGCACGCCGGGCAGCAGCACGGCGAAATCGCACTCGCCGATGCGCACCAGCGCATCGACCTCGCGCAGGCAGTCGCCCAGGCGCGCGGTGAAGGCGGCGATGAGCGCATCGCTGGCGCCGTAGCCGAACACCGCCTCGTACTCGCGCAGCCGCTGCATGCGCACTACCAGCAGCGCGCCGCCCGCGGCCGGCTCGGGGACCAGGCGCGCGATGGTGTCGAACAGGATTTCGCGGTTGAGCATCTGGCCGTCCTAGCGCCCTGCCTGGCGCAGCGTCATGCTGGCCCGTGCACATCTCACAGATAGAGTTCCTTGGGATCGAGCCCGTAACTGCCGGGCTTGAGCCCCTTGCGGATGCTGATCTGGCGGTTGTCGTGCGCGCCCCAGGTGTCGCGCAGGTCCAGCGGCTCGAAGGCCTCGCGCCGCTGCTTGTCGGCATCGGTCAGCAGCATGACCTGCGGGAACAGCCGGCGCACCGGGTTCTGCTCGACCACGATGGCGACCTCGCCGGTGGACAGTTCCACCAGGCTGCCGGTCGGATACACGCCCAGGCACTGCACGAACTGCTCGACCAGGTCGGGCTGATAGGACGCGCCGCGCTGGCGGTAGAGCGCCTGCATGGCCTCGTAGCGCGACAGCGGCTCGCGGTAGGGCCGCGGGCTGGTCATGGCGTCGAACGAGTCGACGATCGCCGCGATCCGGCCGAACAGCGGGATCTGCGAGCCGGTCAGGCCGGCGGGATAGCCAGAGCCATCCTCGCGCTCGTGATGGGTCAGGATCATCTCGCGCACGACGGTGTTGGAGGCGCCGGAGGCGTCGTACAGGCGCAGGCTGTGGCCGAGGTGGCTGCGCAACAGCTCCAGCTCTTCGGCGGACAGGGCGCCATCGTGTTCCAGCAGCGACTCGGGCAAGGCGGTCTTGCCGATGTCCAGCAGCAGCCCGGCGGTGGCCAGGTCGTGCAGGGCCTCATCGGGGAATCCCAGATGCCGGCCGAAGGCGGCCATGAAGCCGCAGCAGTTCACCGCGTGGCTGTAGGTGTAGCCGTCGTGCTGACGCAGGGCCTCCAGCCAGAAGAACGCATCGGGATTGCGCACGATGCTGTCCACCACCGGCGTCACCGCCTCCTCGACCGCCTCAACGTCCAGCCGGCCGCCGTTGCGCAGCTCGGCGATGATGCCGCCGGCGGCACGGTCCACCGATTCCAGCGCCTGGCTGGCACGCGGCACCTCGTCCTGGACGCGCGACAGGATCGGGCGCGGATTGGCGGTCAGCGTGGCCAGTTCGGGGATCACGTAGGGCTTGCGCCGCTTCGCCGGCGCCGGCTCCGGGTCGCCCACGACCATGGGCGCGGCCGCCGGCTTGCGCAGGGCGGCGCGCACGAAGCTCTCGCTCTTGATCACATCGACGGTGACCTTGGCGCAGTACTTGGCCAGCTCGGCGATATCGGCCGGGCTTTCGATCAGGAATCCTTCCAGCATGTACGGCGTGCCCAGCCAGTCGCGGTCGAGCCGGCTGACGTACATCCCCGGGAGCAGCTCGCCCACCTGCAGCTCGCGTTCCTCGATCCACATCCGTTGATGCCCGCCCCTCGCAGTACTTGCAGCCATCGCAGCCATCGCAGTCCCTGCCGTTCTCGCAGTCGCATCAGCGAACATGCTCCCCATCCCTTGCACGCATCATCCCTAGACCCCAGCCGGCTTTCAAGGAAAGACGGACTGAGCAGCGTAACGGCAGGACGACGGCTTTCTTTAGCGACTAGCGCGTGTCCCCGACGAGCGGGTCGGCGGCCACGAATCCCCCCGTCTGCCGCTGCCACAAACGCGCATAGAGCCCCCCCTCGGCCAGCAGCTCGGCGTGGGTCCCCGTCTCCACGATCCGCCCCGCATCCATCACCACCAGCCGGTCCATCCGGGCGATCGTAGACAGCCGATGCGCAATGGCGATGACGGTCTTGCCGCGCATCAGCACGTCCAGGCTGTCCTGGATGGCCGCCTCGACCTCCGAATCCAGCGCCGAGGTGGCCTCGTCCAGCAGCAGGATCGGCGCATCCTTCAGCAGCACCCGGGCGATGGCGATGCGCTGGCGCTGGCCGCCGGAGAGCTTGACCCCGCGTTCGCCCACGTGGGCATCGAGTCCGGTGCGCCCCTCACCATCCACCAGCGTATTGATGAAGCCATCGGCACGCGCCTGGGCGATGGCCGCCGCGACCTGCTCGGGCGTCGCCTCGGGACGGCCGTAACGCAGGTTATCGAGGATCGAGCGATGCAACAGCGAGGTGTCCTGGGTGACCACGCCGATCTGCCCGCGCAGGCTGGCCTGGGTGACGCCGGCGATGTCCTGGCCGTCGATCAGGATGCGCCCGGCCTCCAGGTCGTAGAGCCGCAGCAGCACGTTGACCAGGGTCGACTTGCCGGCGCCGGACGGACCGACCAGGCCGATCCGCTCGCCGGCGGCCACGGTCAGATTCAACCCGGCGATCACCCCGCCGCGCTGGCCATAGTGGAAGTGGATGTCCTCGAAGCGCACCTGCCCGGCCGTCACCCGCAGCGGCGGCGCGCCGGGACGATCGGTGACGGTATGCGGCCGGGCGATGGTCTCCATGCCGTCCTGCACCGTGCCGATGTCCTCGAACAGGCCGTTGACCACCCACATGATCCAGCCGGACATGTTCTCGATGCGGATCACCAGCCCCGTGGACAGGGCGATGGCGCCGACGGTGATCGCCCCGCGCTGCCACAGCCACAGGCCCAGGCCGGCGGTGCCCACGATCATCAGGCCGTTGAGGACGGCGATGACCACGTCCATCGCGGTGGTCATGCGGGTCATGCGCTGCACGCTGCCCAGGTTCTCGCGCACCGCCTCGGCGACGTAGTCGTCCTCGCGCCGCGGATGCGGGAACAGCTTGAGCGTGGCGATGTTGGTATAGCCGTCCACCACCCGGCCCATCAGCCTGGACTTGGACTCCGACGCGCGCCAGGAGCGCTCCTTCACCCGCGGTACGAAATACGCCAGCGCCGCCACGTAGGCCAGCAGCCAGGCGATCAGCGGCAGCATCAGCCGCCAGTCCGACTGGGCGAACAGCACCAGCGCGCTGCCGGTGTACACCGCCACGTACCACAGCGCATCGATCAGCTGGGTGGCCGACTCGCGCAGCGAGGCGCCGGTCTGCATGATCCGGTTGGCGATGCGTCCGGCGTAGTCGTTCTGGAAGAAGGCCAGGCTCTGCCGCACCACGTGCCGATGCTGCTGCCAGCGCGTGCGCGCGGTCAGCGCCGGGGTCACCGACTGGTGCATCAGCAGGTCGCCCAGGGCCATCAGCAGCGGCCGCAGCACCAGCGCCACGCCCGCCATGCCCAGCAGCTGCGGGCCGTGGCGGTCGAAGAAGCCGGACGCCGTCTCGTCCTTGGCCAGGTCCACCAGCTTGCCGAGGAAGTCGAACAGCGCCACTTCCACCAGCGCCACCGCGAAACCGACCACGAACATCGCCGCCAGCACCCAGCCGCCCGGCCGCAGATAGTGCAGGTAGAAGCGCACCAGCCCGCGCGGCGGCGTCGCCTCGTCGGGACGGCCGAACACGTCGATCAGCGATTCGAACCAGCGGAAGATCATGGGAGCAGGCGAAGTCTAGAGGAGTCCGGCGTGAGCGGCGGCGAAGACAAGGACGGCGCCGTCCTTGCCCGCTCCTCAACCGCTTCGCCTGGGCCTGGTCTCAGGTCAGTGCTTGCTCGGCCACGATCACCCCGTTGGCATCGGCGTACAGCCACTGCCCGGGCACGAAGGACACCCCGGCGAAGCGCACCGGCACATCGACCTCGCCCAGGCCGCGCTTCTCGGTCTTCATCGGCACGGCGGCCAGCGCCTTGATGCCCAGCGGCAGGTTGGCCAGCACTTCCACATCGCGCACGCAGCCGTGCACCAGCACGCCGGACCAGCCGTTGGCCACGGCTTTCTCGGCCAACATGTCGCCCAGCATCGCGTGGCGCAGCGAGCCGCCGGCCTCGATCACCAGCACTTTGCCGGTGCCGGCCTGTTCGACCTGCTCGCGCACGCGCGAGTTGTCCTCCGGGCAGCGCAGGGTGACGATCGTGCCGCTGAAGGCCTGCGCGCCGCCGAAGTCGCGGAACAGCGGCTCGGCCACCTGCACCTCGGGATGGGCATCGCACAGGTCGGGCGTACTCCACTGGGGCATTGGCGTTCTCCGCTTGGGACGGGACTACAGCGCCCGGCTGATGGTGAAGCTGCCGAACACCGGCGGCTCGCTCTGGCCGTCGAACTCGCGGCTGGAATGGTAGCGCGCCACGGCGAACTTCCAGCGCCCCTTCATGACCGCCACGCCGTAGCCGATGTAGCCCACCACATTGCGCTTGTCCACGCTGTGGCTGTCCTTCCAGGTGTTGCCGTCCAGGGTGATGTCGCGCAGCACCCAGCGCACGTCGGTGGTCAGGAAGGCGTGGAAGCGCCATTCGCCGCCCGGACGGGTCTGGCTGGCCGGGGCGGTGTTCTCGCCGGCCGGGCGCAGCGGCGTGCTGCCGAAGTCGTCGGGCAGGTGGCGGCCGAAGCGCAGCTCGGCGCCGCCGTTGGCGAAGGTCTGGTAGTTGCCCAGCGCCGCGCCGTAATGGGTGATCGCGTCCCAGGTCCACAGCCCCGAGCCCCAGGCGAAGCGATGCATGCGCTCATGGCGCAGCAGGAACAGCGGCTCGTCGCGCAGCTGGTTGTCCCAGCCGCGGAACTTCTTGTCGCTGAGCACCCGGTGCACCGCCTCCTGGATCTGCTTGCCGCGCGCCGAGGGCCCGACCCAGCCCAGGCCGATCTGCGTGGTCTGCAGCGCATCGCCCTTGCGCGCGTTGTAGCCGAAGGTGGCCATCAGCACGCCGGCATAGGGTCGGTCGTCCGGGATCAGGTCGCTGCGGGTGTTGTCCTTGGGCGTGTACAGGGCCTGGCCGAGGTTGAAGACCATGTTCTGCTCATCGAAGCCCTCGGGCTGGATCGCGCTGAGGTAGCGATTGACCAGACGCGCCATCGGCGACAGACACGGATCGTCCTGGTAGTACTTCAGGTTGGCCGAGACCCAACCCAGCTCCACACCGCTGGTATAGCCCTGGTCCTGGTGATCGCCGCCGAACAGGTCGTTGTCGACGCGGAGGCTGACGGCCTTGGGGATGTCGGTGCGGGTGGGACATTGCTCCGACGTGACCGCCTGCGCGCTGCCGCTCGCCGTGGCTGCAACCAGCAGCCAGCCTGCCTTGGACATGGGATTCCCGCGTGAAAGTTGAGTGCAGGGAATCATGAACGGCTCAGTACTGAAATTGGTGTGAAGGCATGACACGCAGCGTCGCGATGGCCGGTCTTGCCAGCCCGCCCGGCTATGCTCACCGACCCTCGTCCTTGCCGGAGCACCGCGATGGCCAAACGCAGCGCCGCACCGCCCGACGCCGATCTGTTCCAGACGTCCGCCGCCCCGGAGGGCATCCGCGTGGGCATCGGCGGCTGGGTGTATGCGCCCTGGCGCGACAACTTCTATCCGGCCGGCCTGGTGCAGCGGCTGGAACTGGAATACGCCAGCGCCCGCCTCACCGCGATCGAGATCAACGGCACCTACTACGGCACCCAGCAGCCGGCCACCTACGCCAAGTGGCGCGATGCCACGCCGGAGGGGTTCATGTTCTCAGCCAAGGCGCCCAAGCGCATCACCCAGTCGCGCAAGCTGACCGGCACGCGCGCGCAGGTGGAGGATTTCATCGGCGGCATCAGCGAGCTGGGCGACAAGCTCGGGCCGCTGGTGTGGCAGTTCGAGGCCGGGCGCAGGATCGATGCCGAGCAGTTCGAAGGCTTCCTCGACCTGCTGCCGAAGAAGGCCGGCAAGCGCGCGCTGCGGCACGTGCTGGACGTGCGCGATCCGGACTTCATCACGCCCGACTTCCTGGCCCTGGTCCGCGCGCACGGCATGGGCACCGTGTTCTCCGAATCCACCGAATACCCCTCCTTCGCCGATATCACCGGGGACTTCGTCTATGCGCGCCTGATGGCCAGCCGCAGCGACGAGGCCACCGGTTATCCGGCCGCCGAACTGGACGCCTGGGCGCGCCGCGCGCGCGCCTGGCGCGCCGGCGAGGACCCCGAGGAGCTGCCGCACGTGGGCCCGACGCCGGCGCCCAAACAGCCGCGCGAGGTCTTCGTGTTCTTCATTTCCGCGGCCAAGGAACGCAACCCCGCCGCGGCCATGGCCTTGCTGGAACGCTTGCGCAAATAATCGTTTCGCCACGGGAGGGCGGCGCGGCGATAATTGCGGCCATGCCCATGTCCGCCCGCCGCAAGGCCCACCTGCAAGTGCACCTGTGCGTGCTGTTGTGGGGATTCACCGCCATCCTCGGCAAGCTCATCACACTGCCCGCGCTGCCCCTGGTGTGGTGGCGCATGCTGCTGGTGGTGCTCGCCCTGGCCCTGCTGCCGGCGGTCTGGCGCGGCCTGCGCGCGATGCCGGTACGGCGGCGCTGGGCCTATGCCGGCATCGGCGCGCTGGTGGCACTGCACTGGCTGACCTTCTACGGCGCGATCAAGCTGGCCAATGCCTCGGTCGCGGCGACCTGTATCGCGCTGGCGCCGGCGTTCACCGCGATGATCGAACCATGGGTAACGCGCCGGCCGTTCGATGCGCGCGAGCTGTTCTTCGGCATCGCCACCCTGCCCGGCGTGGCGATGGTGGTCGGCGGCGTGCCGCACGAGATGCGCGCCGGGATCGCGGTCGGTGCGCTGTCGGCGCTGCTGGTGGCGGTATTCGGCTCGCTCAACAAGCGCATGGTCGAAGGCGGCGAACCGCTGACCGTTACCGCCCTGGAGCTGGGCGCCGGCACCGTGCTGCTGACCGCGCTGGCGCCGCTGATGGCGCTGGTGCCCGGCTTCGGCGGCGCGCTGCTGGTCCTGCCTGGCCTGCACGATGCGGCGCTGCTGGTGGTGCTGTCGCTGGTCTGCACCCTGCTCCCCTTCGCCCTGGCGCTGGTGGCCCTGCGCCAGGTCAGTGCCTACGGCATGCAGCTGGCCACCAACCTGGAGCCGGTCTACGCGATCCTGCTGGCCATCGTGCTGCTGGGCGAGCAGCGCGAACTCACGCCGATGTTCTACGGCGGCGTGGCGATCATCCTGGTCGCGGTCTTCGCCCACCCGGTGGTGGCCCGGCGCAGCCCAGCCGCACATCCGGAGCTGCTGGTCACCGCCGAAGCCAAGAGCGTGGCCGACTGAGCCTGCCCGCCTAGGGCGCCAGCACTACACGGTCGCGGCCGCCGCGCTTGGCCGCATACAGCGCCTGGTCGGCGCGGCGGAAGGCGTCCTCGGCCGTGTCGTCGCGGCGCCGGCATTCGGCCACGCCAATGCTCACCGTCACCGCCAGGTCCACCGGCAGCGAGGTGGCCGCGGTGCGCAGGAACTCGCACTGCGCACGCGCCTGCTCGCCGGTGCTGTCCGGGAACAGGATCACGAACTCCTCCCCGCCGTAGCGCGCGGCCATGCCGTCGGCGCTGTGCGCGCGCAGCGTGTCGGCCAGCGCCACCAGCACCTCATCGCCCGTGGCGTGGCCGTGCACATCGTTGATCACCTTGAAGTGGTCCACATCGACCACCGCGACGCTGACGCCCTTGCCGCGCCCGGCCGCGTGCTGTTCCAGCGCCATGTCCAGCGCCATGGTCAACGCGCGGCGATTGGGCAGGCCGGTCAGCGGGTCGGTGCGGGTCTGCGCGGCCAGGTCGGCGTTCTGGACTTCCAGCTCGTCCTGATACTGGCGCAACTGCTGCTCGTACCAGTCGCGCTCGGCCATCTGCGTGGCCAGCGCGCCGGAGATGCGCCGCAGCTCCAGCAGATACATCACCTGGCGCGCCAGCGCGCGCAGCGCCTCGGCCTGCCCGGGGCTGAGCGTGCGCGGCTTGCTGTCCAGCACGCACAGCGCGCCCAGCGCCTGGCCATCGGGCGTCACCAGCGGCGCACCGGCGTAGAAGCGCACGCCCAGCGCGCCGGTCACCAGGGGGTTGTCGAGGAAGCGCGCATCGGTACTCGCATCGCGCACCACCGTCGTTTGCTCGGGCGCCAGGATGGCGTGGCCGCAGAAGGAGATGTCGCGCCCGGTCTGCTGCGCTTCCACGCCCTTGCGCGACTTGAACCACTGGCGATCCTCGTCGATCAGGCTGATCGCCGCGATCGGCGCATCGCAGATGCGCGCGGCGATGGTGACCAGATCGTCGTAGGCCTGTTCGTTCTCGCTGTCCAGGATGTGATAGCGCGCCAGGACGGCCTGGCGTCTGGCTTCGTCGTGCGGATGCGGGGGACTTGGCATGCGGCGAACTTAGCCAGTGACCGTTCGTCGGACCAATCGAGGAAAGCTAAAACCACGCACCCTGTCACAGGGTGACTCAGTGGCGCGTGCTTACCACTGCGTCAGATCGGGCAGCAGGCCGCGCAGCTCGGCATCGGTGAGATTGCGCCAGCGGCCCGGCTTGAGCGGGCCCAGCTTGACGTTGTCGATCCGCACCCGGCGCAGTTGGGTGACGCGATAGCCGAAGGCCGCGGCCATCAGCCGGATCTGCCGGTTCAGCCCCTGGGTGAGCACGATGCGGAAGCCGAACTTGGCGATGCGCCCGGTGCGGCACGGCAGCGTCATCTGGTCGTGGATGCGCACGCCCTTGGCCATGGCGCGCAGGAACTCCTCGGTCACCGGCTTGTTGACCTCGACCAGGTACTCCTTCTCGTGGCGATTCTCGGCGCGCAGGATCTGGTTGACGATGTCGCCGTTGCTGGTCATCAGGATCAGCCCTTCGGAGTCCTTGTCCAGCCGCCCGATCGGGAAGATGCGCTGCTCGTGGCCGACGAAGTCGACGATGTTGCCCTTGACACTGGCCTCGGTGGTGCAGGTGATGCCGACCGGCTTGTTCAGCGCGATATAGACGTGGCGCCGGCCGCTCGACTTGGACACCGTCCGCGTCCGCAGGGGCTGGCCATCGACCAGGACCACATCCTCCGGCCCCACCACCGCGCCCGCGCCGGCCGGATGCCCGTTGACCGTCACCCGCCGCTCCCCGATCAGCCGATCGGCCTCCCGCCGCGAGCAGAAGCCGGTCTCGGCGATGTGCTTGTTGAGGCGGGTGGGGGTGGGGGGGGAGGTGTCGGTCATGGAGGCGGTTGGGGATTCGGGATTCGGGATTCGGGATTCGGGATTCGGGATTCGGGATTCGGGATTCGGGATTCGGGGATTCGGGGATTCGGGGATTCGGGGATTCGGGGATTCGGGGATTCGGGGATTCGGGATCGGGATTTGGCGGTGGCGGTGGCGGCGTCGCCTCAGACCGCGTGATCCGCCCCCTCCCTTGCGCGCAGCGCAGGGGAGGGTTGGGGAGGGGTCAGCTGTTGCGGTTGCTCTTGCTGTTGCCTTGAGCCCAGACATCGCGCGAGGGGCAAAAGCACCCCTCCCCCCTCAATCGCTAGCCGCGATTTCGAGCTCCCCTGCGCTGCGCACAAGGGAGGGGGGCGGAGCTCAGTCCTTCGGCGGGCCCTTGCGGTGCGGCTTGGCCGCCGGCTTGAAGCCGGGCTTGCCGCCGGGGCGCGGCTTGCCCGCGCCGGGGCGGGCCGAGGCCGGGCGGAAGCCGCGCGGGGCCTCGTCGCCGGCGTCCTCGCCGACCTTGTGGATCTTCAGCTGCTGGCCCGACACCCAGACCTTCTTCAGATGGGTCAGGGTCTCGCGCGGCATGCCCTCGGGCAGGTCCAGGATCGAATACTCGTCCTGGATGTCGATGCGGCCGATGTAGCGGCTCTCCAGCCCGGCCTCGTTGGCGATGGCGCCGACGATGTTGGCCGGCTTGACGCCATGGGCGTGGCCGACCTCGATGCGGTAGCGCTCCATGCCGACCTCGGCCTCGCCGGCCGGCGTGCGCCGCGGGCGTTCGGCCGGGGCCTCGTCGAAGGACGCATGGGCCGGCCGCTCCGGGCGCGCGCGTTCGCTCCGCTCGCCCGGCTCGAAACGCGGCGGACGCTCGCCGCGTTCAGCGCGCTCGGGGCGCGGCGCACGCTCGTAGCGCTCGCTGCGCTCCGGACGCGCGGCGCGCTCGGGACGCTCGCCGCGCGGCGCGCGGTCGGCGGCCGACAGCAGCAGCGGCGTGTCGCCCTGCAGCAGCCGCGCCAGCGCCGCGGCGATGTCCACCGCCGGCACGTTGTGCTCGCGCTCGTAGGTCTCGATCAGCGCGCGGTACTCGCCCGCCTCGCCGGTGGCCAGCGTATCGGTGATGCGCGCCAGGAACCGCGCCACGCGACGGTCGTTGACCGCCTCGACCGTGGGCAACTGCATCTCGGTGATCGGCTGGCGCGTGGCGCGCTCGATCGCGCGCAGCATCGACTTCTCGCGCGGGGTGACGAACAGGATCGCCTCGCCGCTGCGCCCGGCGCGGCCGGTGCGGCCGATGCGGTGGACGTAGCTCTCGGTGTCGTAGGGGATGTCGTAGTTGAGCACGTGGCTGATGCGCTCCACGTCCAGCCCGCGCGCGGCCACGTCGGTGGCCACCAGGATGTCCAGCTTGCCGTCCTTGAGCTGGGCGATGGTCTTCTCGCGCTGCGCCTGCTGCATGTCGCCGTTGATCGCGGCGGCGGCCAGGCCGCGGGCCTGCAGCTTCTCGGCCAGCTCCTCGGTGCCGGCCTTGGTGCGGGCGAAGATGATCATGGCATCGAAGGTCTCGGCCTCCAGGATGCGGGTCAGCGCGTCGAGCTTGTGCAGGCCCGAGACGAACCAGTAACGCTGGCTGATGTTGGCCGACGTAGTGGTCTTGGACGCGATGGTGACTTCGGCCGGATCGTTCAGATAGGTCTGGGCGATGCGGCGGATCTGCGCCGGCATGGTCGCCGAGAACAGCGCCACCTGGCGGGTGGGCGGCGTCTTCTGCAGCACGGTCTCGACATCGTCGATGAAGCCCATACGCAGCATCTCGTCGGCCTCGTCCAGCACCAGCGTGGTCAGGCCGGACAGGTCCAGCGAGCCGCGCTCCAGGTGATCGATCACCCGGCCCGGAGTGCCGACCACCACATGCACGCCGCGCTTGAGCGCCTGCAGCTGCGGGTAGTAGCTCTGGCCGCCGTAGATGGGCAGGACGTGGAAGCCGGGGATCTTGGCTGCGTACTTCTGGAACGCCTCGGCCACCTGGATGGCGAGCTCGCGCGTGGGCGCCAGCACCAGCACCTGCGGCTTGCCGGCCGACAGGTCCAGGTTGGACAGCACCGGCAGGGCGAACGCCGCGGTCTTGCCGGTGCCGGTCTGCGCGGTGCCCAGCACATCGCGCCCGGCCAGCATCGCCGGGATGGTGGCGGCCTGGATGGGCGAAGGCGACTCGTAGCCGACGGCGACCAGGGCGGCCTGGACCGACGCGGACAGGCCAAGGGCGGAGAACGGCACCGCGGGTGCGGCAGTTTCGGAAGACATGATGCAGCTCGCTTGAAGACGCGTAACGGCCGCCTATTGTGCGCCCTGGCGGCCCGACGCGCTTTGAATGGCGCTTTCCGCCGGATTCGGGCCCCAACCCGCCCGGCCGGGTTCGCGGCGCCGGGACCGGCGCACTAGTGCTGCAGATGGTGCTGCAAGGCCTGCCGGAAGGGCGGCACCGCCGCGGCCAGGCGCAGCGCGCCGCCGCGCAGCAGGCGCGCGCCCGGGCGCTCGTCCGCGTAAAGCCGCGCCACCAGCTGGGTGGCCGCGTACAGCGGCCAGGTCGCGCGCCGGTGGGCGCGGGCGTAGGCCTGCAGCGGCGCCGGATCGCCCGCATCCGCGTGGCCGTCCAGCGCATCGGCCAGGCGCCCCACCCCGCCCAGGCCGAAGTTGAAGCCGTGCGCGGTCACCGGATGCATGCCCACCGCCGCGTCGCCGGCCAGGGCGAAGCGGGCCCCGGCCAGGCGCCGGGCGTAGCTGGACACGAGTGGATAGACATGGCGTGTGCTGGCCAGGCGCATCGCGCCCAGGCGGCCTTCGCACAGGCGCGAGACCTCGGCCGAGAAGGCGGTCTCGTCCAGCTGCAGCATCGCCGCGGCGCGCTGCGGGCTCAGGGTCAGCACCAGCGAGGACACCGCGCCGGTCAGCGGCAGCAGCGCCACCGTCGCCCCGTAGGCGAACCACTCCAGCGCCACGCCGTGGTGCGGCTGCGCGTGGGCCACGTGGCAGACCAGCATGCTGCGGCCCAGCTCGTGCAGCTCGGCGCCGACGCCCAGCTGCCGGCGCAGCGCGGACAGGCGCCCGTCCGCGGCCACCAGCAGGTCGGCCTGCAGGACCAGGCCGTCGTCCAGCGTGGCCTCGACCCGGTCGGGATGGCGGCGCAGGCAGGTCACGCCGGCGCCGTCGAGCAGGGTCACGCCCGGGTGCGCCAGCGCGGCCTCGAATGCCGCCTGCCGCAGGCGGTGGTTGGCCACCAGCCAGCCCAGCGGCGCCTCCTGGCCTTCCCCGCCGCCGATGTCCAGGGCGAACGGCGACACGCCGTCCTGCACCCGCGCCTGGCGCAGCGGCGAGATCGTCCGCGCGTCCAGCCGCGGCCAGACCGACAGCGCCTCCAGCACCTGCCGCGAGGCATGGGTCAGGGCGATCTCGCGGCCGTCGAAGGCGGGCGCTTCCAGCGCCGCGCGCGGCTGGCGATCGACCACCGCGACGCTTCGCCCCTGCGCGGCCAGCGCGCGCGCCAGGCACAGTCCGACCGGGCCCGCCCCGCCAATGACCACGTCGAACCGCATGTGCGCACCTGTCGAGATGAGAATGGCTCGCATCCTAGCGGGATCGGTGCGCGCCGCATTGATCTGGCGCAAGGCCGGCTGTGACAAGCGGCGCGTCGGCGCGAATCACCCTGGCATCGACGCACACTGCCCTCTTATTCCATGGACGACCTCGCCATGCCCTCGGCCACCGCGCCTGACCCCGCTGCCCAGACGCGCTTCCAGTCCCTGCTGGAGGCCCATCGCGGCATCGTGCTCAAGGTCGCGGCCAGCTACGCCTTCCATCCCGAGGACCGGGCCGAGCTGGCGCAGGAGATCGCCGCGCAGCTGTGGCGCGCGTTCCCGCGCTACGACGGCGACCGCCCGTTCTCGACCTGGATGTACCGCATCGCGCTGAACGTGGCGATCTCGCAGGTGCGCGGCCACGCGCTGCGCCAGCGCCACGCCTTGCCGATGGACGAGGACCTGCACGACCTGGCCGATCCCAACGCGGCCGATCCCGAACGCGACCAGCAGCTACGTCTGCTGCGCGACTTCATGGCCCGCCAGCCGCCGCTGGAGCGCGCCCTGCTGGTGCTGTACCTGGAAGACCGCCCCACGCGCGAGATCGCCGAGATCCTGGGCCTGACCCAGACCAATGTCACTACCAAGATCGCGCGGCTCAAGCAGCGCATCCGCGCAGAACTCTGACCGCTGCCACCCTCTCCACCCTGGACTTCCCACATGGACCACATCATGGAACCCGACGAACTCAAGGCCGCCTGGCAGACCCTGGGCCGCCGCATCGAACATTCCGACACCCTGACCCGGCAGCTGCTGCGCGAACGCGGGTTGGACCGGGTGCGCGGCAACATGCGCTGGATGTATGCGGGCAAGATCGCGCAGATCCTGTTCGGCGATGCGCTGATCTACTTCGGCATCACCACCGGCCTCAAGCACCTGGCCACGCCGCACTTGCTGGCCTGCAGCGTGCTCATGCTGGCCTATGGCGTGCTGACCCTGGTGCTGGCCGGCCTGACGCTGAGCCGGATCTCGAAGATCGACTACGCCGCGCCGGTGCTGGACATCCAGCGACGCGCCCTGGGCCTGATGCGGCTGCAGAGCCTGGCCAACCGGTGGCTGGGACTGCCGTGGTGGTTCCTGTGGATCGCCATCTTCGTCCTGGAGGTGAAGGCCAATCTGGGCGTGGACCTGTTCGTCACCGCGCCGGCCTTCATCTGGGTCAGCGCCGCCGTCGGCGCGATCGGCCTGATCGCGACCCTGGCGTATCTGCGCCGCCGCGACGCCCGCCTGGGCGAGGGGAACGACGCGCCGCGCAGCCTGCGCGACGCCCGGCGCACCCTGGACGAGCTGCACGCCTTCGAACGCGAATGAGCGCCGCGGCCCGGGGCGGGGCCTGTCATCCGTCCCCGGTCGGGCCCTAGACTGCGCGCATGCAGATCCTCGAATTCGATCTCGACGGCGAATACGTCGAACTCCACATCCTGCTCAAGCTGTGCGGCCTGGTCGACAGCGGCGGCATGGGCAAGCAAGTGGTCGCCAGCGGCGTGGTCAGCGTCGATGGCGCCCAGGAGCTGCGCAAGACCGCCAAGATCCGCGCCGGCCAGGTCGTGCGGGTCGACGATCAGGTCGAGATCCGGGTGATGGATCCGGCCTGAGCCTGACGGCGCGGGCCATCAGGCCTGGCGTTCGCTTCCCGGTGCGTGGCGGGCAAGGATGACGCGGATGCGGCCCTGCGCGTGTTCCGCATCCTCAGGCGAGGCCTGGGACACGATGTCCGCGCACAGCGCATCGAACTGCTTGCGGAAGATGCGCGGCTCGCGCAGATGCGTGACCCACTCGGCCACGTCGCGTTCCAGCCGATCCAGTGCGGCGTCCAGCGCCTGGCGTGTCAGGGTCATGGCGAACCTCCCGGCAGATCGATCTGCACCTGGTGGACCGCGCCGTCGTCGTGCAGCGCGAAACGGTTGCCCGGCTGGCGCACGCCGTCCACCGACAGCGACGGTGCGGCCGCCTCCCCGTAACGTACCGTGATGGCATAGGTGGCCTGGCCTGCGGCGTACTGCAGGCTGAAGGTCTCCCAGCCGGCCGGCACGCGCGGTTCCAGCGTCAGCATCTCGCCCTCGCGCCGCAAACCCAGCAGCGATTCGAGCAGCAGCCGGTACATCCAGCCGGCCGAGCCGGTGTACCAGGTCCAGCCGCCGCTGCCGGCGTGGTCGCCCACGGCGTAGACGTCGGCGGCCATGACATAGGGTTCGACCCGGTAGCGCGCCACGCCTTGCGCATCGCGCGCGTGGTGGATGGGATTGATCATCTCCAGCAGCTGCCAGGCGCGTTCGACCTGCCCCAGCTCGGCAAAGGCCATCACCGTCCACACCGCGGCATGGGTGTACTGGCCGCCGTTCTCGCGCACGCCGGGCACGTAGCCGCGGATATAGCCCGGGTCCGGGCCGTGGCGATCGAACGGCGGATCCAGCAGCTGGATGATGCCCGCCTCGGGCTTGACCAGATGCGTGTCCAGCGCGGTCATCGCCTGCTGCACGCGCTGGGCCTGGCCGGCGCCGGACAGCACCGCCCAGCTCTGCGAGATCGAATCGATCCGGCATTCCTGCGCCTGCGCCGAGCCCAGCGGCGTGCCGTCGTCGAACCACGCGCGCCGGTACCAGCCGCCGTCCCAGGCGTGCTCCTCGATGCGCGCGGCCAGCGTGTCGGCCTGCGCCTGGCACCAGTCCGCGAACGCGCTCTCCCCGCGCCGCTGCGCCACCGGGACGAAGGCCTTGAGCACGTGGATCAGGAAGAAGCCCAGCCACACGCTCTCGCCGCGACCGTGCTCGCCGACCTTGTTCATGCCGTCGTTCCAGTCGCCGGTGCCCATCAGCGGCAGGCCACGCTCGCCGAGCAGGCGACAGCCGCGGCGCAGCGCCAGCACGCAGTGCTCGTACAGGCTGGCATCGCCGGCCGAGACCACCGGCAGGTCGTAGTAGGACTCCTCGTCGTCGTTGACCAGGCGGCCCTCGACGAAGCGCGCGCGCGCCTCCAGCACGCCCCAGTCCTGGGTGACGTCCAGATAGCGACAGGTCGCCAGCGGCAGCCACAGATAGTCGTCCGAGCAGCGCGTGCGCACGCCGCGTCCGGTCGGCGGATGCCACCAGTGCATGGCATCGCCCTGCGGGAACTGCTGGGCGGCCGCGCGCAGCAGGTGTTCGCGGGTGACCTGCGGCAGGGCATGGACCATGGCCATGCAGTCCTGCAGCTGGTCGCGGAACCCCCAGGCGCCGCCGGACTGGTAGAAGCCGCTGCGGCCGAAGTAGCGGCTGGCGATCACCTGATAGAGCAGCCAGCCGTTGACCAGCAGGTCGAAGGCCGGATCGGGCGTGTTGACCCGGATGCCGCCCAGCACGCCGCGCCAGTGGATGCGCACGCGGTCCAGCGCATCGTGCGCCGCGCCTGCGCCGCGCGTGCGCCGGGCGAGTTCGAGCGTGGCGCCGACATCGGCCGCCATGCCCAGCCGGAAGGTGGTCTCGAAGCTGCCGCCGGCTTCCAGCGCGATCGGCACCTGCAGCGCGGCGCAGGCGTCCAGTCCGGGACCGAAGCGGCCCGACAGCCCCTCGCGCCGCAGCCCGGCCGGCGCGGCCAGGCTGCCGTTGCGGCCCAGGAACTCGAGCCGGTCGGCGGTGAACTGGCGCAGCAGCGTGCCGTCTTCCGGATTGACCCCGGCATCGACGTCGAAGAACGCGCAGCGCCCCTCGAAATCGCCGTTGAAGGGATTGCGCGCGGTGAGCACGCCGCTGGCGATGTCCACGTCGGTGATCAGATGCATCTGCGAGCGGCTGCGCAGGTCGGCCAGCACCCATTCGACATAGCCGGTGGCGCTGAGCCGGCGCGCGCGGCCGGACAGGTTGCGCAGCCTGAGCACGCTGTACTTCACCGCCAGCTCCGCATCCACGTACAGCCACAGCTCGCTGTGGATGCCGTCCTCGACGTGCTCGAACACGCTGTAGCCGAAGCCATGACGCACCCGGTACGCGCCGCTGCCCGGGCACGGCAGCGGCGTGGGCGACCACAGATGGCCGCTGTCCTCGTCGCGCAGGTAGAACGCCTCGCCGCTGCTGTCGCACACCGGGTCGTTGTCCCAGGGCGTGAGGCGGTATTCGTGGGCGTTCTCGCCCCAGCTGTAGCCGGCGCCGGATTCGGTCACCACCGCGCCCAGCACCGGGTTGGCCAGCAGGTTGGACCACGGCGCCGGCGTCGGCCGGCCGGGCGCCACGGTGATCACGTACTCGCGGCCATCGGCGCTGAAGCCGCCGGTGCCGTTGTCGAACTGCAGCGGCCCGGCCTGCAGCGGCTCGAACGGCCAAGGATCCTCGTCGGCCGGATCGGTCTGCACCGCGGGCGGCAGCCCGGCAACGGCGCCCTCGCCCGCCCGCCAGGCGGCCGGTCGCGGCGGCGGCGCCGGCAGCGGCGCGGGCGGCTCGCGCTCCAGCACCGGCAGGCGATCGACCTGCTCGGCCAGGGTGCCGGCGCGGTCGGTCAGCACCACGCGTGCCACCGACAGCAGCAGCACGCGGTCCTCCTGGCCCAGCTGCTGCACGGCGCGCACGAAGATGCCGCCGCGCCGCTCAAGCACCTCGGCGCGCTGGTCGCGCGCCAGCAGCGCCAGGATCTGCTCCTGCAGCTGCTGGCGGTAGCCGGCCTGGCTCTCGTTCCAGATCACCAGGTCGGTCTCCAGGCCCTTCAGACGCCAGTACTGGTGCGCCTGCACGACCTGTTCGACCAGCGGCAGGTGGTCCACGTCGGAGACCTGCAGCAGCACGATCGGCAGATCGCCCGAGATCGCCTGCGCCCACAGCGCCGGCTGAGCGCGGCGGTTCTGGCGCAGAGTGTCGGCGTCGGCGCGCAGCACCGGGTCGGGCTGCAGCACCAGCGCGGCCAGGCGCTCGTAGACCTGTACGTCGGCCTCGTGCGCGTTGATCTGGCGGTGCACGACCTGGCTGTGGGTCCAGGCCAGGTCGAACACTCGGTCGGCCAGGCGCCGGTCACGGTACTTCTCGATCAGCGCATCGCAGGCGGCCTCGTCCTCGCCCACGCCGGTGACCAGGTCGAGCACGGCCTGCTGGCCGGGCTGCAGGGTGATGCGCACGCGGATGGCGACGATCGGGTCGAGCACCGAGCCTTCGCTGTTGTCCAGCGCCAGGCGCTCCATCGCCAGCGGCCGCGCCGCGCTGCGCCCGCGGCCGATGAAGCGGGCGCGGTCGGTCTCGTAGGAGATCTGTTCGATGTCGCAGTCGTGCGCGGCCACCAGGTGCAGCAGCTGCGGCGGCCGCTCGCCGGCCTCGCGCGCGCGGCGCCGGCAGACGATGGCCTGCTTGGCCGCCAGGATGCGGGTCTGCACGAACAGGTTGCCGAAGGCCGGGTGCGCCTCGTCGGCGCGCGGCGCCTGCAATACGACCTCGGCATAGGTGGTGACCTCGACGGTGCGCGGATGACGCGCGCGGTTCTTCAGCCGCAGGCGGCGCAGCTCGATGTCGTCCTCGGCCGACACGGCGATCTCCAGATGGCTGTCGATGCCGCGGTGGCGCACGCGGAACTCTGCCTTGGCCTGGGAGAAGATCGCCTCGAAGTGCTGGGTGCGCACGCAGGTGGGCTGATACGCGGCCGACCAGTACTCGCCCGATTCGGCATCGCGCAGATAGCAGAAGCTGCCGTAGGCATCGCGGGTGGGATCCTCGCGCCAGCGGGTGAGCGCGGTGCCTTCCAGGCGCGTATAGCCGCCGCCGGCCACGGTGAGCATGGCGTGGTAGCGCCCGTTGGACAGCAGCTGTACCTCCGGACGCGGGCCGTCGGGATCGCGCAGGATGCGCAGCTGCGGGCCGGCCGCGGCCGCCGCGCCGTCGGCCGGGCTGGGCGCCTCGGACTCGTGCGCCGGCACCACGCCGGCGGCGGGCATGCGCTCCTGCAGCAGCAGCAGGGCCGCGCGCAGCGCCGGGTCGGCGGCGAAACGCTTCTGCATCGGCTGTTCGACCAGCAGATGGTCCAGCGACAGCAGCGCCATGCCCTGGTGATGGGCCATGTAGGAGCGGATCACCACGTGGCGTTCGCCGCGCGGCAGGCGCTCGGCGGTGTAGTCCACCGCCTCGTACATGCCGAACGCGCCGGAGAAGCCCTGCGCGGCCATCGCCTGCAGGTTCTCCAGCGCCGCCGGCGGATGCACCATCAGCGCCATCACCGTGGCGTAGGGCGCGATCACCGCGTCCTGCGCCAGGCCGCGCTTGAGCCCCAGTCCCGGCACGCCGAAGGCGCGGTACTGGTAGTTCATGTTCACGTCCACGGCGTTGTAGCCGGACTCGGACACGCCCCAGGGGATCTGCCGCGCCTGGCCGTATTCGATCTGCGCCTGGACCACGCCGTGCGCGGTCTGGTCGAGCAGCGAGCCGGGGTAGCTGGGCATCACCAGCTGCGGCATCAGGTACTCGAACATCGAGCCGCTCCAGGACACCAGCACCGGCTCGCCGCCGCCCTCGGTCAGCAGCCGGCCCAGGGCGAACCAGCTCTCCTGCGGCAGCTGGCCCTGGGCGATGGCCACGAAGCAGCCCAGCCGCGCCTCGGAGGCCAGCAGGTCGTAGAAGCCCGCGTCCAGGCGGCTCTCATCGACGTTGTAGCCGATCGACAGCATTCGCTGCGCCGGGTCGTAGAGGAAGCGATAGTCCTGCTCGGCATGCCGCGCGGCCAGTTCGGCCAGCGCTTCCAGCTCGTCCAGCTGGCGCGCCGCGAGGCCGCCGGGCTCGGCATCGGCCATCGCGCGCAGCGTGGCCGGCGCGGCCTGCTCGCCGGCCGGCAGGGGGCCGGCCTGTTCCAGCATCGACAGCGCGGACTGGCAGGCCTCCAGCAGACGCGCCGGCCAGTCGATGGGCGCACGCGGCAGGGCGGCCTGCGTGGCGGCGGCGTCCAGCGCCTGCGCGCGTTCGAGCAGCGTGCGGACCTGCGGCGCAGACGCTTGCTCACCGGTGCGCAGCGGCTGCAGCGCGTCGGCGAAGGCCTGCAGCGGGGCGGCCAGCGCCTCGCCCAGACCGGCGCGCTGGGCATCGTCTTCCAGCGCGCCCGAGGTGTCGGCCAGGCCGTCGAAGGTCTTGGGCGCCAGCAGCGGCGCATCGGCCAGCTGCAGCAAGCCCTGGCGCAGGGTGAGCAGATGGCCGGTGAGGTTGCCGCTGTCCACGGTGGACACGTAGCGCGGCGCCAGCGGGCGCAGCGTGTCGGTGGTGTACCAGTTGTAGAGGTGGCCGCGATGGCGTTCCAGCCGGCCCAGCGTGTCCAGCGCGCCGCGCACGCGCGTCAGCACGCCGGGCAGCTGCAGATAGCCCAGGTCCCAGGCCGAGAGGTTGGCCAGTAGCGACAGGCCGATATTGGTGGGCGAGGTGCGCCGGGCCAGCACCTGCGCCGGATGTTCCTGCAGGTTGTCCGGCGGCAGCCAGTGCTCCTGCGGGCCGACCCAGGTCTCGAAGAACGCCCAGGTGCGCCGCGCCAGCTGGCCCAGGAAGCGGCGCTGCGCGTCGTCCAGATGGGTCGAGGCCGCCGGCGGGCGCCGGCCCAGCCAGCCCATCAGCCAGGGCGAGGCCGCCCACAGCGCCAGGCATGGCACGGCCGCCGGCAGCGCCCACGGTTGCAGCAGCGCCACGGCCGCCAGCACCCCCACGGCGAACACCGTCACCGGCCACATCAGCGCCACTTCCGGCATCTCGCCGCGCACGCTGCGCTCGACATCGCGCGAGACGTTCCACTGCAGCAGGTGCCGGCGCGAAACGGCCAGGCGCCACAGCGTGCGCACGATCGCCAGCGCGTTGCTGCCGGCCTGGTGCGGCAGGCAGGCGAAGGTCACCGCCGCCCGGCGCAGCTCGCGCAGGGTGCGCGTGCGCAGCAGCGACAGGTGCGCATCCAGCGGCAGTTCGCCCGGGCCGGCCAGCGCATCGCGCAGCGCCGCCAGCAGCGGCGGCAGCCACCACGGGCACAGCAGCCACAGCGTCCACACCAGCGGCGCGGGCACCGCGCACCAGCCGGCCACCAGCAGGGTCAGCACGGCGATCGGCACCAGGCTGCGGCGCAGGTTGTCGGCCAGCTTGCCGCGCGAGAGCCAGGACAGCGGGCTGCGCTCCCAGCCGCGTGCGGTCGGCACGCGCGGCAGCAGCCACGGCAGCAGCTGCCAGTCGCCGCGCACCCAGCGCTGGCGACGCTTGGCATCGGCGAAATAGCGCTCGGGATAGTCCTCGTACAGGCGCACCTGGCTGACCAGCCCGGCGCGCGCGTAGCAGCCTTCCAGCAGGTCGTGGCTGAGGATGGCGTTGTCGGGCATCCGCCCGGCCAGCACCTGTTCGAACGCCTCGACCTCGTAGATGCCCTTGCCGACGAACGAGCCCTCGGCGAACAGGTCCTGGTACACGTCGGAAATGGTGCGCGTATACGGGTCGATGCCCGCCTCGCTGCCGAACATGCGCGCATAGCGCGAACGCAGCGCCATCGCGCTGCCCAGGCCCGGCTGCAGGATGCCGTAGCCGCGCACCACCGTGCGCGTGTCCGGATCGACCACCGGCCGGTTGAGCGGATGGGCCATGGTGCCCACCAGCGCGCGCGCGGACTCCAGCGGCAGCTGGGTATCGGCATCCAGGGTGATGACATAGCGCACCCCGCGCAGCGCCTCGGTGCGCCCGACGATGCAGCTGAACGGCGCGGCGTCGCCCTCGCGCAGCAGCGCGTTGAGCGCGGCCAGCTTGCCGCGCTTGCGCTCCAGGCCCATCCAGCGGCCCTCGTGCGGATTCCACTGGCGCGGGCGGTGGAACAGGTAGAACAGCTCGCCTTCGGCCGCATCGCGGCCCTGTCCGTGGCGGGCGTTGAGCGCGGCGATGCGCGCCTGGGCATGGGCCAGCACGGCCGCGTCCTGCGGCAGGTGTTCCTGCGCGGCATCGGCGAAGTCGGTCAGCAGGCCGAAGTGCAGATGCGGCCCGCGGTTGGCCAGGAACCGCACCTCCAGCGCATCGACCAGTTCATCGACCGCCTCGGTGTCGGGGATCATCGAGGGCACGATCACCAGCGTGCGCGCCTGCGCCGGGATGCCGGCCTGGTAATCCAGGCTGGGCAGCGGATGCGGCGTCGCCAGGTTGCTCGCGGTCCAGTTGACCAGCGCCACGCCCAGCTCGCTGAAGGCCAGCAGCGCCAGCACCGCCGCGCCGGCCACCCAGCCCCAGGCCGGCACGGAGGGGGCCAGGGTGCTGGCCAGCAGGCCGGCGGCGAACAGCGCGGCGAACACCGCGATCGGCCCGACATAGGCCAGCAGCGGCACCGGCCGCACATCGGGCAGCAGCCGGCGCCAGCCGCGGCCGGCCAGGGCGCGCGCGATCTCGCGCGCGCCGTCGCCCAGCAGCCACCAGCCGACGTGGCCGTGGCCCTCGGGCGCACCGGCCGCGGCCGCGCGCGCGCGTTCCAGCACCATCGCGGCGATCTCGCCTTCCGGCCGCCCGGCGCGCCGGGCCACGGTCTCGACCACCCGCCGGTACTGGTCGCGGCTGGCGAAGTCCATGGCCGGATAGGTGCCGTCCGGGTCCTGGCGCAGCAGGTGTTCGATCACGCTGCAGCGCTCGACGAAGCCGCGCCAGTCCATGCTGGTGATGAAGCGCAGGCTGCCGATGCTGTTGCGGATCGAGGCCTGCGCGGCGGCCTGGCGAATGCTCTCGCGCTGGACCACGGCCTCGAGCGAGCGCCCGCTCTCGGCCACCCACTGCTCCACCCAGTCGATCGGCATGTGCGTGGCGAAGTTGCCGCCGCGCAGGTGGCGCAGCAGTTCGGACACGAAGGCCCCGCGCACCGGCGGCTGCGAGCGCAGCATGTCGGCCAGCACCAGCACCACGTCCTTGGGCGCGCGCTGGGCGGCTTCGGCCATGCGCTTGGCCCAGGCCTGGGCCAGGCGGTGATCGCCGACGTCGCGGGTGATGCGCGCGGCGATGCGGCGCAGGTTCTCGATCACCGCCAGGCGCAGCATGATCGGCACGGCCCACAGCTCGCCGATGCTCAGCGCCTGCTCCTGCTGGTAGCCGCTGACCAGCCGCTCCATGGTCTCGGCATCGACCTGGCCATCGCCGTGGGACACCGCCTGCATGGCCAGGTCGTAGACCCGCGGCAGGCCGGCCGACGGCCCGCTGGCCAGCGCCGGCAGCGCCCGGCTGTAGCCGCTGGGCAGGTGGCGCCGCGCCAGCCGCACCTGCTCGTCGATCAGGTAGTAGTTGTCCAGCAGCCATTCGCCGGCCGGCACCATCGGCAGCTTGTCGCGGGCGAAGGCGTCCAGGGCCTGGACCGCGCCCTCGAGCACCGCGCCGTTTTCGGCCAGCCGCGCCAGCATCCGCTCCGGGCCCTGCCCGGCCTGCAGCGTGTGCTGCTGGGACAGGCGCCGGCCCAACTGTTCCATCTGGGTGGCGTTGAACAGCTGGGCGCGCAGCGGCGGCTCGGGTGTGGCGGTGCGGACCGCGTCGCGGTGGCGCTGCCGCCAACGCGCCAGCAACCGCCTCAAGATCCTCCTGCCCCGCCGCCGCCACCCTGCACGCATCTGACATCCCGTTGATCAGTGGAAGGAAGGCGCGCACCTCTTGCCTGGCAACGATGCGCGACCGCTGCCTTGAAGAGACCGAGCGCCTTCCGGAGATCCTTGATCCCCCGCCCACGCCCTGGGCAGGGAGCCAAAGACAAACAGGCCGAAGCGAATGCCTCGGCCTGTCAGCTGATACGCCAGCACGCGTGATCGCCCCGTGGCGGACGCGTCGGGCCTGCCCGCACTCAGTGCTTGGGGCGACGGGCCGCGTCTGCCGCCTTGCCCACGTCCTGCTGGACCTTGCCGGCGTTCTTCTCCAGCTTGCCGGCCGCTTCCTTGGTCTTGTTGCCGGTCAGCTTGCCGGCGGCTTCCTTCAGGCCGCCCTTGACCTGGTGCTTGGCACCTTCCACGCGATTCTTGTCCATCGTGCGTACTCGCTCGAGCTCGCCACACATGTGGCGCAGACCGTGTAGACCCGCGCGCGCAATGCAGGAGTGAAAGAAGTGCACGGACGCCTTCACGCGCACCGATGGATCGGCGTGCGGCACCGGTCCGCCGTGCGCCGGTCATGGCTTTCTGCCAAGCTCGAAGGCCCTCATCGCCTGTGTCCCGCATGTTTTCGTCTGCTTTTCGGGCCGCGTGGCTGGCCGGCCTGTTGCTGCTGTCGGCCTGCGCCTCCGCGCCGACCCGGCCCGCGCCCCCCGACCCGGTCCTGCTGATCTCCATCGACGCCCTGCGCGCCAGTTACCTGGGCCGGGGCGACACGCCGCACCTGGACGCGCTGGCGCGCGACGGCGTGCGCGCGCAGTGGATGACACCCTCGTATCCGTCGCTGACCTTCCCCAACCACTACACCCTGGTCACCGGCCAGCGCCCGGACCACCACGGCGTGATCCACAACTCCATGCGCGAGGCGGGCCTGGGCGAATTCAAGGTCGCCGACACCCAGGCCACCGGGGATGCGCGCTGGTGGAGCGAGGCCACGCCGATCTGGGTCACCGCCGAACAGCACGGCCTGAAGACCGCGATCTGGGCCTGGCCCGGCAGCAGCGCGCCCATCGGCGGCGTGCGCCCCAACGAATACCGCCTGTTCGACACCGCCATCCCCGCCGCCACCCGCGCCGCCGACGTGGCCGGTTGGCTGACCGGACCGGTCCAGGCGCGGCCGGCGCTGGCCGCGCTGTACATGGAGGACGTGGACGAGGAGGGCCACAACCACGGCCCCGATTCGCCGCAGGTGCGCGAAGCCCTGCGCCGTGTGGACGCCGCCGTGGGCGCGCTGCTGGACACGCTGCGGGCGCACGGCCAGCTGGAGCGCACCAACATCGTGATCGTCTCCGACCACGGCATGGCCACCGTCGCCCCCGAGCACGTGGTCGCGGTGGAGGACATGGTCAGCAAACAGGAGGCGGTGGTGGTGTCGGTCGGCCAGGTGGTCGGCGTGCAGCCCAATCCGGGCTTCGAGGCGGCGGTCGAGGCCCGCCTGCTCGGCCGCCATCCGCCCTACACCTGCTGGCGCAAGGGCGAACTGCCGGCGCGCTGGCATTACGGCAGCAACGCGCGCATCCCGCCGATCGTGTGCCAGATGGACGAGGGCTGGGACGCCCTGCCAGCCGAACAGGCCGCGCGCCGCCGCCTGCTCGGCCACGACCGCGGCTCGCACGGCTACGACCCGGCGCTGGAATCGATGCGCGCCATCTTCATCGCCCACGGCCCGGCGTTCCGGCGCGGCGTGGTGCTGCCGGCGTTCGACAACGTCGATGTTTATCCGCTGCTGGCGCACCTGCTGCAGGTGCCGCCCCAGCCCAACGACGGCACGCTGGCGCCGCTGCAGGCAGGACTGCAGCCGCCCGCGCATTGATGTCCGAAAACGGCCAGTAGGGCCGCATGGCCGGTGCTAGCCTGCCGGCCATGACCTCGCCCCTGCCCGATGCCGCCCTGTGCGAACGCGCCCGCCTGAGCCGCGATGCGCGCTTCGACGGGCTGTTCTTCACCGCCGTGTCCAGCACCGGGATCTATTGCCGCCCGGTGTGCCCGGCGCCGGCGCCGCGGCGCGAGAACGTCAGCTACTTCCCGTCCGCCGCCGCGGCCGAGGCCGCCGGCTACCGTCCCTGTCTGCGCTGCCGCCCCGAGCTGTCGCCCGAGCACGGCGCCTGGCGCCGCGGCGACGATGCGGTGGCGCGTGCGCTCAAGCTGATCGACGCCGGCCTGCTGACCGATGCCCCACTGGCGGCGCTGGCGCAGCGCCTGGCCTTGAGCGAACGCCAGCTGCGGCGGCTGTTCGCCGATCGCCTGGGCACCTCGCCGCTGGGCGTGCACGCCACGCGCCGTCTGCTGTTCGCCAAGCAGCTGCTGACCGAGACCGCCCTGCCGATCACCGATGTGGCCATGGCCGCCGGCTTCGGCAGCCTGCGGCGCTTCAACACCGTGTTCAAGGAGGCCTATCACATGGCCCCGCGCGAGCTGCGCAAGCGCGAGGTGCCGGCGGCGGCCGACGAGACCCTGGTGCTGCGCCTGGGCTATCGCCCGCCGTACGACTTCGGCGCGATGCTCGACTTCCTGCGCGGGCGCGCACTGCCGGGCGTGGAGCATGTCGATGCGATCTCCTACGCGCGCGTGGTCGGCCCGATCGAATCCCCGGGCTGGCTGCGCATCAGCGCCTGGCCCCGCGGCGAACACGCACTGCGGCTGGAACTGCAGCGGATCGCGCCGGCGCGGATGCTGGGCGTGGTCGCGCGGCTGCGTCGCATGTTCGACCTGGACGCCGATCCGCAGGCGATCGCCGCGGCGCTGGGCCACGACCCGCGCCTGGCGCCGCTGCTCGAACGCCGGCCCGGCCTGCGCATCCCCAGCGGCTGGGATGGCTTCGAGATCGCGGTGCGCGCGGTGATCGGCCAGCAGGTCAGCGTGGCCGCCGCGCGCACCTTCACCGCCCGGCTGGCGCAGGCCTTCGGCGCGCCGCTGCCCGAGCCGCTGCGCAGCGAGGCCCACACGCATCTGTTCCCCACGCCCGAGGCGCTGGCCGACGCCGATCTCACCGCGATCGGCCTGACCCAGGCGCGCGCGGCCACGGTGCGCACGGTGGCGCAGGCGGTGCTGGACGGGCGCGTGGATTTCCGCCCGGACGCGCCGCTGGACGACTTCGTCGCACGCTGGGTCGCCCTGCCCGGCATCGGCCCGTGGACCGCGCACTACCTGGCGCTGCGCGGGCTCGGCCATCCCGACGCCTTCCCGGCCGAAGACCTCGTCCTGCAGCGCGCCCTGCCCAACGACGGCACGCGCCTGAGCGCGCGCGCGCTGGCCGCGCATGCGCAGGCCTGGCGCCCCTGGCGCGGCTATGCCGTGCTGCACCTGTGGAAGGACGCCATGCCGGCCACGCCCACCCCATCGCCCGAACGCCCTGCCAAGGACCTGCCATGACCATCTTCGAACGCCACTTCCCCAGCCCGGTCGGCCCGCTGCGCGTGGCCGCCAGCGATGCCGGCCTGCACGGCATCGAGTTCCCGGAGAACCGGCACCCGGTCAAGCGGCTGGAAGCCTGGGAACAAGGCGATCATCCGCTGCTGCGCGAAGCCCAGGCCCAGCTCGACGCCTACTTCGCCGGGCGCCTGCAGGCCTTCGACCTGCCGCTGGCGCCGCACGGCACCGCCTTCCAGCGCCAGGTCTGGCTGGCGCTGGCGCAGATCCCCTTCGGCGCCACCTGGAGCTACGCGCAGCTGGCCCAGCGCGTCGGTCGCCCCGGCGCCAGCCGCGCGGTCGGCGCGGCCAACGGCCGCAACCCGCTGCCGATCGTGCTGCCCTGCCATCGGGTGATCGGCGCCGACGGCGCGCTGACCGGCTTCGGCGGCGGCCTGCCGACCAAGCAGTTCCTGCTGCAGCTAGAGGGCGCGCTGCCGCCCGTGCCGCAGCGCGCCGGCCTGTTCAACTGACCAGGCGCGCCTGCCGGCTGTCTCGCAGGCTGGCCATGGATCGCCACGCGCGGCGCGCTACCATGCGCCTGCCTGCGGACACCGCTCCGCTCCTGCGCGCACGCCAGCCCCCCGGGCACCGCCCCGCCCCTGGCCGCTGCGCGATCGAGCTGGAGTTCAATGCATGTCCCTGACCTCATCCCCGCACCCCTTCGCCTTCGGCCGGATCGCCCCGACGCTGCCGGTCGCCGACATCGCGCGGGCGCTGGCGTTCTACGTCGGCGTCCTGGGCTTCGCCAAGACCTTCGAGAACGGCAGCCCGGTGGGCTTCGTGATCCTCAAGAAGGATGCGGCGGAGCTGCACCTTTCCCTGGACCGGTCGCACAAGCCGGACCGGCGCAACCTGGCGCATCTCCTGGTCGACGACGCGGCCGGGCTCTACGCGCATCTGCAGCAGGCCGACACCCGCATCATCAAGGCGCTGCGCGACGCGGACTATGGCCTGCGCGGCTTCGTCTTCGCCGACCCGGATGGCAACCGCATCGACGTCGGCCAGCGGCTTTAGCGGCTGAAGCGGATACGGAAGAGGCGCTACTCCTGATCGAAGGATCTCCGTGCATCTTCGTGCGCGAGCTTCTCGACTTCGGAGGGGCAGCGGTCCGGCGGGCAGTGGCCGCTTCTCCCTCGATCAGGGCATCCTGCCCTGACTCGGGCGCTCGGCTCCTGCCTCGCTAGGCGCGGCCACTGCCCGCCGGCCCGCTGCCTCGCGCGTCAAGTCGAAAGACTGCGGGTCGAAGAAGTCCTGACCTTTCCTCTCTCGGAGCGCCGACCCGATCCATGTGGGAGCCGCCATGGCGGCGATGGGGCCTTCCCGGTAAAGCCTCATCGCCGCCATGGCGGCTCCCACCTGTAGAGCGGAGCTTGCTCCGCTGGGGCTTGCCGATGATCCAGCCGAAACGCAGCGGAGCAAGCTCCGCTCTACAAGAAGGCCGCGGCTTGAATTGGCCGCGGCTTGAACTGAGAGACAGTTGCTCCCACCGAAGCATGCGGCGCCGTCAGTCCTTTCCCATCCCGGTGTCGGCAGACCGAGCCGAGAAACCACGCCTGACCGGGTCGGGCTGGCCGGCGAAGTCCGCTTCACCGACCTCGCACGCCAGCCGAAAACCCAAAAGAAAACGCGGCGCCCAAAGGCGCCGCGCTTCTGTCTGCAGAGCGATGGAAGGCGGCGATCAGCCGGCCTTGGCCACCGTCTTCTTCGCCACGGCCTTCTTGGCCGGCGACTTGGCGACCGACTTGGCGGTCACCGGCGCGGCGACGGCGGCGCCGTGCTTGCGCGAATTGCCATAGCTGGCGTTGTAGCGCTTGCCCTTGGCGGTTTTGCGATCACCCTTGCCCATCTGCGTACTCCTCGTGTTGGTGGCCCGCCGGTTGCGGCGAGTGCGCGGCCGACGTGAAGGCCGGCGCGCAGGGCCGGAGAGGCTACCACAGCCCCGCGGGGCACCACAGGCCGGCCAGGCCCTCAGTGCGCGCAGCGCGCGTCGTGGACGTGGCCGTGGTTCAGCCGCAGATTCACCAGATGCGCCACGCCCACCAGCGTGCCGCCGAAGGTCATGGCCACCGCATGCGGCACCAGACTGTGATGCAGCGGCGGGTACAGCACCGCGACCCACAGCACCGCCAGCCCGACCAGCAGCACGCCCAGCGCGCGCAGCACCCGATGCCGGCGATAGCCCGCGGCCAGACTGAACACCCCCAGCAGCGAAGCGAACACCACGAAGATCCGCTCGAAGCCCTCGCCCAGCCAGGCCGACAGCCCCAGCGCCGGGAGCAGCGCGATCAATAGCGGCAGTACCGCGCAGTGCACGGCGCAGACCAGGGAGCCGGTGGCGCCGATGCGGTCCAGCCAGGAACGGAAGGGAGAGCTCATGCGGGTGGAGTATGACTTTCGGGCCAGGCACCGAGTTGATGTCGATATATTATAACGTTAATGTTTCCTGATGACCTCCCTCCCCAGAAGTTGCCATTTATGACGCGATCTTCCTTCCGCAGCGCCGGTGTGTCCGCGCTGTCACGCGCCCCGCTCGCCGCCGCCCTCGGCCTGGCCCTGATCGGCTTCGGCGCCCATGCCCAGGAGGCGGCCACCGCCCCGTCCAGCGACAGCCGCCACGGCCGCGCCGAGCATCTGCATGCCAAGGACCTGGACGCGATCAAGGTGACCGCCGACCCGTTCCGCAGCGCCGCCGACGACCTGAGCCAGCCGGTCAACGTGCTGGCCGGCGAGCGGCTCGACGAGGCGCGCGCCTCCAGCCTGGGCGAGACCCTGCAGGGCATCCCCGGCGTGCAGTCGTCCAACTTCGGCCCCGGCGTGGGCCGGCCGATCATGCGCGGCCTCGACGGCCCGCGCGTGGCGGTGATGTCCGACGGCATGATCACCCAGGACGTGTCCACCGTGAGCCAGGACCACTCCCCGGCGATCGAGCCCTTCCTGGCCGACCAGATCGAGGTGCTCAAGGGCCCGTCCACCCTGCTCTACGGCAACGGCGCCATCGGCGGCGCGGTGAACGTGGTCGACGGCCGCATCGCCGAGACGCCGGTGCAGGGCGTCACCGGCCGCGCCGAGACGCGCGTGGACTTCGGAGACAAGGACGGCCAGACCAGCATGGCGCGCATCGACGCCGGCAACGGCGGCCTGTCGATCCACGCCGACGGCGTCTACCGCAACGCCAAGGACTACGACACGCCCAAGGGGCCGCAGGCCAACACCTTCCAGGACACCAAGACCGGCTCGTTCGGCGCGTCGCTGTCCGGTGACTGGGGCTTCTTCGGCGCCTCGATCTCGCGCTTCAACGACAGCTACGGCAACCCCGGCGAGCCGGGCGACCTGGCCCAGGGCGAGCGCGGCGTGCACCTGGAGCTGCACCAGGACCGCTTCGACGTGAAGGGCGGCCTCAACGATCCCTGGGGCGCCGGCAGCGGCCTGCGCTACAGCTTCTCGCACACCCGCTACGACCACACCGAGTTCGAGGGCGAGGAAGTCGGCACCAGCTTCTTCAAGCGCGCCAACGAGGGCCGCGTGGAAGCGACATTCAGCGCCGACAGCGGCTGGCAGAGCGCGATCGGCCTGCAGGGCACCGACAGCACCTTCCGCGCCGTGGGCGAGGAATCCTTCGTGCCCAAGACCGACACCAAGTCGGTCGGCCTGTTCGCGGTGACCAAGAACGCCTGGGGCCGCTTCTCCACCGAGCTGGGCGCGCGCATCGACCGGGTCAAGTACGAGACCGACACTGGCCTGTCGCCCGACTTCAAGCCGACCAGCTTCTCGGCCAGCTTCGGCTTCGGCCTGGCCGAAGGCTGGCGCCTGACCGCCAACCTGGACCACTCCGAGCGCGCGCCGGTGGAAGAGGAACTGTTCGCCGACGGCCCGCACATCGCCACGCTGGCCTACGAGATCGGCGATGCGACCCTGGACAAGGAAAAGGCCAACCAGGCCGAGCTGGGCCTGCAGTACAGCAACGACTGGATGGATGCCAAGCTCTCGGCCTACTACAACCGCTACAACAACTTCATCTACGTGGCCGATACCGGCGGCCAGTGGTACCACGAGGAGGACGACGACTACCTGCCGATCCGCCAGTGGACCCAGGCCGATGCGACCTTCCACGGTTTCGAGGGCGAGGCCGATTTCCACCTGGCCAAGTCCGACACCGCCGGCGACTGGGATCTGCACGTGTTCGGCGACACCGTGCGCGCCCGTCTGAACGATGGCGGCAACGTGCCGCGCATTCCGCCGGGCCGTTTCGGTGCGCAGCTGCGCTGGCAGGCCACCAACTGGCGCGCCTCGCTGGGCGCCACGCGCTACATGAAGCAGGACAAGCTGGGCGCCAACGAGACCGAGACCGCCGGCTACACCATGGTCGATGCCCACCTGGCCTACCACATCGACACCGGTTCGACCGCGTGGGAAGTGTTCCTGGACGGCAACAACCTGCTCGACCAGGACGCGCGCGTGCACACCTCCTTCCTCAAGGACGATGTGATGCTGCCCGGGCGCAACGGCACCTTCGGCGTGCGCGTGTTCTTCTGATCCAAGACAGAGCGCGTCCCCTCCCACCGGAGGGGCGCGCGCTACAAGCGCACCCCGTGCGTGGCGCATCTGCTCTCTCCCCGCGCTGCCGCACGGGATTGCGGGCCGGAAGACGTTCCCCTGTCTTCCGGCCCGTTTTTTTTTGCACGCATCACAAGCGGGACTGAGGTCGCTTGGGTAAAGGCCTGATCCGCCAGCGGCGCTGGCGCGACGTCGCCGGACCCGCATGCGCGTGGAATCCGGCGTTGCGGAAAGTCGGATTCCAGAATGCGTGCATATGCATGCATCATGCGAGCCGACACCCGCCGGAGCCCCGTCATGCCCCTGCCCCCGGACACCGCCTGCACCTGCTTCCAACTGCGCCGCGCCGCGCGCCAGGCCTCGCAGCTCTATGACCGCGCCCTAGCGGCGATCGGCCTGAGCCTCAACGAGTACTCCATCCTGCGCCGCGCGCAGAAGGGCACGCGCACGCTGGGCGAACTGGCCGAGGTCTGTGGCATGGACCGCAGCACGCTCACCCGCAATCTCAGGCCGCTGCTCGCCCGTGGCCTGCTGCGCGAGGCGCGCGGCGAAGACGCGCGCCAGCGCCTGATCCAACTCACGCCCAAGGGCGAGCGCGCCATCGCCCAGGCGATCCCGCTGTGGCAGCAGGCCCAAGCGCAGATGACCGCGCTGTTCGGCGCCGGCCCGATGCGGCGCCTCAACGACGACCTGGATGCCCTGCATGCGGCGCTGCGTCCGCTGCGGGAGGCCGCATGAGCACGACCGCCCCGCGCACACCGTGGCTGCTGCTGGCGGTGGCCTCGACGATGCTGCTGCTGACCATGGGCGTGCGCCAGACCACGGGCCTGTTCGTCAAACCCATCGCCGCCAGCACCGGGATCGGCATCGCCTCGATCAGCTTCGCGCTGGCGATCGGGCAGTTGGTGTGGGGCGCGGTGCAGCCGGTGTTCGGCGCGATCGCCGACCGCCACGGCCCGGCGCGCGTGCTGGTGTTCGGCGGCCTGCTGATGGCCGCCGGCTGCGCGCTGACCCCGTTCATGACCAGCCAGGCCGGCCTGATCCTCAGCCTGGGGCTGATGGCGGCGGCCGGCGCGGGGGCCGGCAGTTTCTCGATTCTGATCGGCGCCACCGCCCGGCACATCCCGGCGGCCCGGCGCTCCTTCGCCTCCGGCGTCATCAACGCCGGCGGCTCGCTGGGGCAGTTCCTCTTCGCGCCGCTGGTGACGCTGGGCATCAGCGTGGCCAGCTGGTCGGCGGCCATGTTCGGCCTGGCCTTCGCCTCGCTGCTGACGCTGCCGCTGATCGCCCCGCTGCTGAAACCGCGCCGGGGCGACCCGGCCGCGGCCATCGCCCACGCCGCCGAGGCCGCCCACCTGACCCTGCGCGAACAGCTGCGCCTCGCCCTGCACGACCGCAGCTACTGGCTGCTGCATCTGGGCTTCTTCACCTGCGGCGTGCACATCGCCTTCCTGGTCACGCACCTGCCGGGCGAAGTGGCGCTGTGCGGCCTCTCGCCGAGCGTGGCCGGCACCTCGATCGCCCTGATCGGCCTGTTCAACGTCGCCGGCAGCCTGACCGCCGGCGCGCTCGGCCAGCGCATGCCGATGAAGTACGTGCTGGCCGCGATGTACGGCAGCCGCGCCCTGCTGATCGCGCTGTACCTGATCTCGCCGCCCACGCCGATGACCTTCTACCTCTTCGCCGCGGCGCTGGGCTTCACCTGGCTGGCGACCGTGCCGCCCACGGCCGGCATTATCGGCAAGCGCTTCGGACCGCGCTACCTGGGCACGCTGTTCGGCCTGACCCTGCTCTCGCACCAGATCGGCGGCTTCTTCGGCGCCTGGCTGGGCGGCGTGGCGCTGGAACGCTCCGGAAGCTACACGTGGATGTGGTATGCGGACATGGCGCTGGCGCTCGTGGCGGCGGTGGCGAATCTGCCGATCCGGGAGCGGGCTTTGGAAGCTCGACCAGCGCTGGCGTGAGGCTCGACAATGCGCTTCTTGCTGTGGTTTAAAGCAAAAGCTTTCGTGCCGCTTCGCGGCCCGACCTACTTTCTTTGCTCGTGCAAAGAAAGGTAGGCAAAGAAACACGCCCCGGGCGGCACGCCTGCGCTGCGCGCAGGTCCGCTCCGGGGCGAGGGATTTTCCAAGGGGACATCCTGTCCCCTCGGAAAACGCCGCACATCCCTGTGCGGCGCCCTGCGGGTCTTGTCCTCGCCCCTCCGCCGTGCCTCACGGGGGTCTGAAAGTCCAAAGCAGAAGCAACCACAACAGCCGAAGCCGTTGTGCTTTGGCTTTGGCTTTTGCTTTGGTTCTTGATTCTGCTGTTGCCCTACCTCCCCCTTGAGGTCGGGCGGAGGACGACGGGTCAAACCCGAAGGGCGACGCGCAGGACGCGCGTCGTTTTTGGAAGGGACATGGATGTCCCTTCCAAAAATTCCCGGCGGCCGGAGCGAACTTTTCGCGCAGCGAAAAGCCGACCGCCGGGGTGTGCTTTCTTTGGCCTACCTTTCTTTGCACAAGCAAAGAAAGGTAGGTCGGGCGGCGAAGCCGCACGAAAGCTTTTGCTCCACAAGCTTTAAAGCCCTTGCTTGTAAAGAAGAGCCCGCGAACCGCAAGCCCCAGCACGGGTGAAGCGAACTACTGCGCCTCCGCGCACCGCGCACACAACCCATGCACTTCCAGCGTCTGCGCCTGCGGCTGAAACCCCAGCGCCTTGGCCCGCGCCTCCAGCTGATCCACCACCACCCGATCCTCCAGCTCCACCGCCGAATGGCAGCGGTCGCAGATCAGGAACGGCACCGAATGCGCGGCGCTGTTGGGGTGGTGGCAGGCGACGAAGGCGTTGACCGACTCGAGCTTGTGCACGAAGCCGTTGGCCATCAGGAAATCCAGCGCGCGGTACACCGTGGGCGGCGCATCGGCGCCCACGCCCTTGGAAGCGCGCACCAGGTCGAGCAGCTCGTAGGCCTTGATCGGCTTGCCGGCCTCGGCGATCAGGCGCAGCACGCGCGCGCGGATCGGCGTCAGGCGCAGGCCGCGCTCGCCGCAGGCGTGCTCGACCGCATGCACGAAGCCTTCGGCGTTGTGCACATGATGATGGGGCGCGATGCAGGCGGGCTTGGCGGCGGCCATGGGGCTCGTTCCTTACGGGATCAGGCGGCTTGCGCGGTCTTGATAAGCGCCGCGTCGATGCGTTTCAAGGCCTGCTCGCGGCCGGCCAGGTACACGGTATGGGAAATGTCCGGGCTGACCTGGGTGCCGGTGATGGCCACGCGCAGCGGCTGGGCGACCTTGCCCATGCCCAGTTCCAGGACGGCGGCGGCCTCGTGCAGCGCGGCCGAGACCGACTCGACCTGCCACTCGCCCAGCGCCGCCAGCAGCTCACGCGCCTTGGCCAGCGGCGCGGCGGCGGCGGGCTTGAGGTGCTTGGCCACGGCGGCCTCGTCGTATTCGGTCAGCGGCTGGTACCAGACCACGGCCTTCTCGGCCATCTCCTTCAGGGTCTGCACGCGCTCGCGCAGGGCGATCACCACGTCCACCGGCGCCGGGCCGGCGGCCAGGTCCACGCCCAGCTTCTCCAGCTGGTACACCAGCTGTGGGGCGATGGTCTCCGGCGCGTCGGTCTTGAGGTAGTGCTGGTTGACCCAGCCCAGCTTGGCCATGTCCAGGCGCGCGGCCTTGGAGTTGACGTCCTTGACGTCGAACAGCTCGATCAGCTCTTGGCGCGAGAACAGCTCCTGATCGCCGTGCGACCAGCCCAGTCGCGCCAGATAGTTGATCAGCGCATGCGGCAGGTAGCCGGCGTCCTTGTACTGCATCACGTCGGCCGCGCCGGTGCGCTTGGACAGCTTGGCGCCCTGCTCGTCCAGGATCATCGGCATGTGCGCGAACTTCGGCACCGGCGCGCCCAGCGCCTGGTAGATGTTGATCTGGCGCGGGGTGTTGTTGATGTGGTCGTCGCCGCGGATGACCTCGGTGATGCCCATGTCCCAGTCGTCCACCACCACGGCGAAGTTGTAGGTCGGGTAGCCGTCCGGGCGGAAGATCACCATGTCGTCCAGCTCGGCATTGGCGATCTCGATGCGGCCCTTGATCAGGTCGTCGAACACCACGCTGCCATCGAGCGGGTTCTTGAAGCGGATCACGCGGTTGGGATCGTCGCGGTACGGCAGATTCAGCTCGCGCGCGGCGCCGTTGTAGCGCGGCTTCTCTTGCCTGGCCATGGCGGCCTCGCGCATGGCGTCGAGCTCCTCGCGCGTCTCGTAGGCGTAGTAGGCCTTGCCCTGCGCCAGCAGCTGCTCGGCCACCTCCTGGTAGCGCGCGATGCGCTGGGTCTGGTAGACCGGGCCCTCGTCGTAGTCCAGGCCCAGCCACTCCATCGCCTCCAGGATCGCGTCGATGGCCGCCTGCGTGCTGCGCTCGCGGTCGGTGTCCTCGATCCGCAGGACGAACTGCCCGCCGCGGTGGCGCGCCTCCAGCCAGCAGTACAGCGCGGTGCGCGCGCCGCCGATGTGCAGATAGCCGGTGGGACTGGGGGCGAAGCGGGTACGGCAGGTCATGAAGAGCCCAAGGGGAACGTGCGAACGGGAATGGCCGCCATTTTACCCGGCGCCACGCGGCCGGGCCGGTATCATGCGCCGATGACCACGCTGTTCATCTCCGACCTGCACCTGGACGCCAGCCGTCCGGCCATCACCGACCTGTTCCTGCGGTTCCTGCGCCAGGAGGCGCTGCAGGCCGAGGCGCTGTACATCCTGGGCGACATGTTCGAGGCCTGGGTGGGCGACGACGACCCTTCCGAGCTGGCCACCCAGGTCGCCCAGGGGCTGCGCGCGGTCAGCGAGGCGGGCGTGGCGGTGTTCTTCATCCACGGCAACCGCGACTTCCTGCTCGGCCAGGACTACGCCGAGCGCTGCGGCATGCGTTTGCTGCCCGACCCGGCCGTGGTCGAACTCTACGGCGAGCCAGTGCTGCTGCTGCACGGCGATCTGCTGTGCACTTCGGACGTGGCCTACCAGCAGGTGCGTGCGCAGACCCGCAATCCGGCCTGGCAGGCGCATATGCTGGCCCAGCCGCTGGCCGCGCGCATCGCCTTCGCCGCGCAGGCCCGTGCGGCCAGCGCCGCGCATCAGGGCGGCATGAAGAACGACAGCGCCAAGTTCGAGACGCTGACCGACGTCACCCCGGCCGAGGTCGAGACCAGCTTCGTGCGCTACGGCCTGACGCGCATGATCCATGGCCACACCCATCGCCCGGCCGTGCACGAACTCACCGTCGACGGCAAGGCCTGCACCCGCATCGTGCTGGGCGACTGGTACGAGCAGGGCTCGGTGCTGCGGGTAACGCCGCAGGGCTACGACCTGCAGTCGCTGCCGGTGCAATAGAGGCAAAGCCTGGCGGGAGCAACTGTCTCCACAACTCTCGCGGCCCGCCTGTAGAGCGGAGCTTGCTCCGCTGCTCTTCGTTCGGTTCGTGAGGAAAGCTCCAGCAGAGCAAGCTCCGCTCTACAGGTGGGGTCTCACTCCATCGCATTTCCCCAACGCGCTCGGGCTCAGGGCGCTTCCAGCGCCGCCAGCTCGTCCTCGTCGAAGCCGGCCTGCAGGCGGGCTTCCAGATTGAACGGTCCGCGCAGATAGCCGCCGGCGTACTGGCGCAGCAGTTCGCGGAAGCGCGCGCGCGGCTCGACGCCCTCGCGGGCGCAGTACCAGCGATACCAGCGCGAGCCGGCCGCCACGTGCGCCACTTCCTCGCGCAGGATCAGCTCCAGGATCGCGACGGTATCGGTGTCGCCCAGCGCGCGCAGCTTGGCGATCATGCCCGGGGTGACGTCGAGCCCACGCGCCTCCAGCACGCGCGGCACCAGGGCCATGCGCGCCAGGCCGTCGTGGGCGGTCTTCTCGCACATCTCCCACAGGCCATGATGGGCATCGAAGTCGCCGTAGTCGTAGCCCAGCGCCTGCAGGCGCGTGCGCAGCAGCATGAAGTGGCGCGACTCGTCGTGGGCCACGCCTACCCAGTCGGCGTAGAACGCCGGCGGCAGGCCGCGGAAGCGATAGACCGCGTCCCAGCCCAGGTCGATGGCGTTGAGTTCGATATGGGCGATGGCATGGACGAAGGCCGCGCGCCCCTCCACGCTGCCCAGGCCGCGCTTGGGCACTTCGCGCGGATGCACCAGCCGCGGTCGCGGCGGGCGGCCGGGCATGCGGATCGGATCGGGCGGCGGCGCGTCCTCGGGCAACGGCAGCTCGCCGCGCGCGAAGGCCGCCGCGTAGCGCTGGGTCAGGGCGACCTTCTCGGCCGGATCGGCCGCATCCAGGCACTGGCGCGCCGCGGCGAACAGCTCGCGCGCGGGGCTCGCGACCGCCGCGCTCATTCGAGCGCGTGGGAGAGATCGTCGACGGTCACGCCCGGCGGCAGCGAGGCGACCTGCGCGTGCAGCTGTCCGGTCAGCGACAGGTAGGCCTTCAGATCGGTCGGCTCCAGCGCCTCACTGCTGCGCGCGCCGCCCAGGACCGGCGGCAGGCGGAAGGCCCAGACCTGGCCCGCGGCGAGCGCCTCGCCGGCGCGCAGTCGCGGCGCGACCAAGTCGAAGCGGAAGCAGTGCGCGACGAACTCGGCATCGCCCAGCCGCTGCAGGAACTCAGGCAGATCGTCGGCGACCTTCTCCAGCACGCCGTCGACGCAGTCCAGGAAATACACGGCCTGTTCCTGCCGGGCCTGCACGAAGGCATCGCCGGCCACGCTGAGCATCAGCGGCTGCATGCCGCCGCCGGTCAGCCAGGCCCAGTCGGTCAGCAGCGTGGCGCGGTCGATGTCCTCGCCCAGCGCCACGCACAGGTCTTCCAGGGTGATCGCCATCGACGCGAGGCAGCCTCAGACCGCGCGGCGCTTGCGCTTGGCCTCGTCCGAGCGCAGCTGCTGGATGCGCTCGAAATAGCCCGGATCGATGCCGGTCACGTAGTCGCCGTCGAAGCACGAGGAATCGAAGCGCTTGAGCTGCGGATTGCCCTCGCGCACGGCCGTTTCCAGATCGTCCAGGTCCTGGTAGATCAGCCAGTCGCAGCCGAGGAATTCCTCGATCTCCTGCTCGGTGCGGCCGTGGGCGACCAGCTCCTCGGCGGCCGGCATGTCGATGCCGTAGATGTTGGGATGGCGCACCGGCGGCGCGGCGCTGGCCAGGTAGACCTTGCGCGCGCCGGCGTCGCGCGCCATCTGCACGATCTGGCGGCTGGTGGTGCCGCGCACGATCGAGTCGTCGACCAGCAGCACCACGCGGTTGCGGAATTCCAGATGGATCGGGTTGAGCTTGCGGCGCACGGACTTGGTGCGCTCGCCCTGTCCCGGCATGATGAAGGTGCGGCCGACGTAGCGGTTCTTGACGAAGCCCTCGCGGTACTTCACGCCCAGCACGTTGGAGATCTCCAGCGCCGCATCGCGCGAGGTATCGGGGATCGGGATGATGGTGTCGATGTCGTGGTCGGGCCGCAGGCGCAGGATCTTCTCGCCCAGCTTCATGCCCATGCGCATGCGCGCCTTGTGCACCGAGACGTTGTCGATCATCGAATCGGGCCGGGCGAAGTACACGTACTCGAAGATGCACGGCGCGTGCTCGGTGCTGGTCGCGCAGATCTCGGAGAACAGCTCGCCGCGCGCGGTGACCACCAGCGCCTCGCCCGGGCGCACGTCGCGCACGCGCGCGAAGCCCAGGATGTCCAGCACCGCCGATTCGGAGGCCACGATGTATTCGTCGCCCTCCACGCTCTCGCGCTTGCCCAGCACCAGCGGACGGATGCCGTGCGGGTCGCGGAAGGCCACCAGGCCCAGGCCCAGCACCACGCTGACCACCGCGTAGCCGCCGCGGCAGCGCCGGTGCACGCCGGCCACCGCGCGGATCGCCGCCTCGGGGGTGAGCATGCGCTGGGCGTCCAACTCATGGGCGAACACGTTCAGCAGCACCTCGCTGTCCGAGTCGGTGTTGATGTTGCGGCGATCGGCCTCGAACACCTGCTGGCGCAGCGCCTCGGTGTTGGTCAGGTTGCCGTTGTGCGCCAGGGCGATGCCGTAGGGCGAGTTGACGTAGAACGGCTGCGCCTCGTCCATGCCCTCCGAACCGGCGGTCGGATAGCGGCAGTGGGCGATGCCCACGCGGCCTTCCAGCACGGCCATGCGCTTTTCGTCGAACACATCGCGCACCAGGCCGTTGGCCTTCTGCACGCGCAGGCGGGTGCCGTTGGCCGTGGCGATGCCGGCGGCATCCTGGCCGCGGTGCTGCAGCACTGTCAGGCCGTCATAGAGCTGGCCAGCGACGTTCTGGGTACCGACGATTCCGACGATGCCGCACATGGGTGTTCTCCGCTCGGGTTTGCTGCGAGGTGACGTGGCGAAACTAGCGCGACCGTTCCTGGCCCTTGGGCGTTGGCACGACCCGCGCCGGGTCGCCTTCGTTGGGATGCACCTGGGCCGGATCGCCCGGTGCGGGGTCTTCAAGGGGCTGGGGCCAGCGGCCGGCACTGCGTCCGCCGTCGCCCTTCAGAGCCTCGGACACCGTCTGCCCGAGTTGCGGCAGCTGCGCGGCCGCCTGCTGGAACTTGTCGTTGAGGGCGCCATTATCGCCTGACAAGGCCGGATTGTTGAGATCCAGGTTGCGTAACCGGTCCACGTTCATGTCCCGCAGATCGGGCATCGCCGGCATTTGCGGCACGGACAGTTCCGGCAGCTGAGCGCGCATCCAGGCCGCGCCGGGCGCGATCAGGGGCATCAGATGCGACTGGCGCCAGGCCGCCTCGTGCGGCAGCGGGGTGAAGGACAGCAGCAGCACCAGTACACAGGCGAAGAACCCGCCGCGCACCAGCCCCAGCCCGCCGCCGGCCAGGCGGTCCACGCCCGAGAGGCTGGTGTTGCGCACCGAGGCCTTGATCACCATGCCGATCAGCGCCACCACGATCATCACCCCGACGAAGGTCAGCGCGTAACCGCCCAGGTAGTCGGTCATGCCCGGCGTCCCGCCGTCGGCGAACTGGCGCGCGGCGCGGTCGCCGAACAGGAAGGCCGCCAGGCCCGCCAGCACCCAGGACAGGGTGCCGACCACGATCCCGACGAAGCCGCGCAGCAGCCCCAGCAGGGTGGACACCACGATCACCGTGCCCAGGACCAGGTCGATCACGGGCTACTCCCGGCGCCGTGAAGAGATGGACGGATTGGCGCGCTTCGAAGTCATCGGTCTTCCTCCCTGGACCAACCGGCGTCCTTCAAGGCCTCTAAGGATGCGGGCGGACGATGCCGGTCAGGCCATTGCGCGCGGCGACCTGCGCCTTGAGCTGGTCGGCCTCGGCGCGGGTGGACACCGGCCCGACCCGCACCCGGAACAGCCGGCCGCTGTCGGTGGACACCGGCTCGACGAAGGCGCTGAAACCGTTGCCGCGCAGCTTGTCGCGCAGGCTGTTGGCATCGGCCTCCTTGCCGAACGCGCCGACCTGCACGGCGAAGCCCACGCCGGTGGCGGCCGGCTTGGGCACGGCGGCGACCGGGGGCTTGGATTCGACCGGCGCGGCCGGCTTGGCCGGCGCCGGCTTGGCGGCCGGTTCAGGCTTGGCCGCGGGCGCGGGCTTGGCCGCCGGCGGCGCCTCGGAGGCCAGCTGGGCCGCGTCGGGATTGGACGTGGCCGGCGTGGCCGCAGGCGGCGTGGAGGCCGCGGGCGCGGTGGCCGGCGCGTCGCTGCCGGCGTCCAGCGCGATCACTTCGGCCTTGACGTCGCTGCGCACCTTGACCGCGGCCAGGCGCGCGATCTCGGCCTGCGCGCGGTCGGCGTACGGCCCCACGCGCACGCGCCAGGCCGGCTTGCCGCCGATGGTGGCCTCCTGGCGGAAGGCCTCGAGCCCGGACTGGCGCAGGCGGTCGATGACCACATCGGCATCGGCCTGGCTGGCGTAGGCGCCGAAGGTCACCGCGTAGTCGCCGCCGGCGGTGGCCAGCGGCAGGCCCTGGGCGTTGGTGGCCGGCTTGGGCGCGTCGGCCGGGGTCAGCGTCTCGGTGGCCGGCTTGGGCTGGGCGGGCATGCCGGTGGCGCCGTTGGCGCCGGGCTGGCCGGGGGTCACCAGCGGCAGGTCGCGGGTCTCGAACTGGCCCTCCGGCGCCTTGGGCACATCGGTGGAGACATCCGAGACGCCGCTGTCGCTGGCGGGGCCCTTGATCAGCATGGGCAGGAAGATGACGGCCAGGGCGACCAGGACGATGGCGCCGATGATGCGGTTTCTCAAAGCGGTATCCATCGTCTTGGGCGACGGCTTTGGTGATGAAGTGGCGAATTATAAGCGCGCACGCCGCGGCGCTTTCCTCATGCGCCTGAATCCAGCACCGCCAGCGCCTCGGCCACGGTATGGAACGAGCCGAACACCAGCACGCGCTCGCCCGGCGCGGCGGCCTCGAGCGCGGCGTGCAGCGCCTCGGCGATGCCGGCAAAACGTTCACCCGCCGCGGCTGGCGTGCCGGCCAGGCGAGCGGCGAGCGCGTCGGCGTCCTGCCCGCGCGGCGTGCCCGGCTCCAGCCCGGCCAGGAACCACCGCGCCACCCGCCCCGCCAGCGCGCTGACCACGCCGGCGGCGTCCTTGTCCGACAGCGCGGCGTAGACCGCCAGCGTGCGCGCCGGGTGCCGGTCCAGGAACGCGGCCAGTTCGCGCGCGGCCTGGGGGTTGTGGCCCACATCCAGGCGGATCTCGATGCCCGCGCGCTCCAGCCGCTGCAGGCGCCCGGGCACGCGCGCCTGGGCGATGCCGGCGGCGAAGGCGCTGGCCGGCAGCTCCTCGGGCAGCGCGCGCAGCGCGGCGATCGCGGTGGCGGCGTTGGCGCGCTGGGCCGGCGCGTCCAGCGGCAGCGCCGGCAGCAGCAGCTCGGTGCCGACCTCGCGCCAGCGCCACTGGCCGTCCTCGGCCGCCTCGTGGAAGAAGTCGTTGCCCAGCTGGATCACCGCCGCGCCGATGGCGTAGGCGTGGCCGAGCACGCTGGAGGGCGCGGTGACCTCGCCCAGCACCAGCGGCGTCCACGGCCGGGCGATGCCGGCCTTCTCCTTGCCGATGGCCTCGCGGTCGGCGCCCAGCCAGTCGGTGTGGTCGATGTCCACGGTGGTGATCACCGCCACGTCCGGGTCGATCACGTTGACGGCATCGAGCCGGCCGCCCAGGCCGACTTCCAGCACGGCCAGGTCCAGCCCGGCGCGCTGGAACAGCCACAGCGCGGCCAGCGTGCCGTATTCGAAATAGGTCAGCGGCGTATGGCCGCGCGCGGCCTCGACCGCCTCGAACCCCTCCACCAGCGCCGCGTCGTCGGCCTCCACGCCGTCGATGCGCACCCGCTCGTTGTAGCGCCGCAGGTGCGGCGAGGTGTAGGCGCCGACCTTCCAGCCGCCGGCGCGGGCGATCCCCTCGAGGAAGGCCACGGTCGAGCCCTTGCCGTTGGTGCCGCCGACCGTGACGACCTGGCGCGCCGGCTTGCCCAGGCCCATCGCCCCGGCCACCGCGCGCACGCGCTCCAGGCCCAGTTCGATGGCGCTGGGATGCTGGGCCTGGATGTAGCTGAGCCAGTCGGCCAGGGAGCGGGAGGTGGGGACGGACATCGTGCGGTGCGGGACGTTGGGGGGCGCCATTGTGACCGCACCCCGCCCGCACCGCGAAGCGCGCCCGCCGCGTTCAGCTCACCCGCCCGATCGCCGGGTCGCTGCGGCTGGGGCGGCCGGTTTCCAGGTGACCGGCCAGGCGGCGGCGGAAGGCGCCGCCCGGCTGGGTGAGCTCCAGGTCGTACCAGTGGTCGGCCTGGGCCACCTCGATGCGCACGGTCTGCCGCTCGCCCGGGCTCAAGCTGATCCTGCGCGGCGCCGGGTCGGCGTAGTCCAGCGCGCGCAGCTGCAGCGCGACCGCCGTGCGCGTGGGATTGGACAGCTGCAGCACCAGCGTCTCGCCGTGCTGCGTGGCCTCGACCAGCGGCGCGGCATGGCCCTCGCCGGCGAACTCGCGCAGGAAGCCGTTCGGCCCGTGCACCGCCAGCGCGTAGGCGCCGGCCGGCAGCGCATGCGGCGCGTCCTCCAGCGTGCGGCCCGGCAGCACCGTGTAGTACCAGGGCCCGGCCGCGCCGCCGTCGGCGTAGACGTTGAACACCGCCGCCGCCTGCCCGTCGTTGACGAAGACCAGGCGCAGCCCGTCCTCGCCCTGGCGCGCGTGCACCTGCAGCGCGTACGGCAGGGCGCGCGCCGGGCGCTGGCCGGGCTCCTGCTTCGGCTGCGCGCCAGGCACCGGCACCACCGGCGCGGGCTGGCGCGCGGCGGCCTGCATGCGCTGCAGGTAGTCGGCGGTGGACGGCAGGGCCGAGAGCGCCGAGTCGTCGGGCGTGGCGAAGTCGAACACGCTGGTCAGATCGCCGGTGACCGCGCGCCGCCACGGGCTGATGTTCGGCTCGGCCACGCCGAAGCGCGCCTCCAGCAGGCGCAGCACCGAGGTGTGGTCGAACACCTGCGAATCAACCCAGCCCCCGCGCGTCCACGGCGAGACCACGGTCATCGGCACGCGCACGCCCAGGCCGACCGGCGTGCCCTTGTAGCTTTCGCCGCGCACCTCGACCTGGCTGGCGCCCATGCGCGCATCCAGCGCCGGCAGCGGCGCGGGCACATGGTCGAAGAAGCCGTCGTTCTCGTCGTAGTTGATGATCAGGCAGGTCCGCGCCCAGACCTCGGGCACGGCGGTGAGCGCATCGAGGATGCGCGAGGCCAGCGACTCGCCATGGGCCGGCGTGGCCTCGGGGTGCTCGCTGTACGGATACGGCGCGACGATCCACGACACCTGCGGCAGCTTTCCGTCACGCACGTCGGCGGCGAAGGCATCGACCAGGTGCTGGGCGGTGCTGTGCTGCGCATTGTCGGCGTCGGAACCAGGCACGATCCCGCGCCCGCGCCGGTACAGCGGATCGCGCACGTCCATGGCGCGGAAGCGCGCGAACGAGGACAGCGGGTTGTCGCCGTAGTTGTCGTACTCCTGGTAGACGCGCCAGTCGATGCCGGCCTCCTGCAGGCGTTCGGCATAGGTGGTCCAGCGCAGGCCGACGAAGTCGGCCCGGTCGCGCTTCATGTCCGCGGTCCAGTTGCCGTCGTCCACGTTGTCCACCGCCTGATCGCCGTCGTTGCCCACGCTCAGCCCGCTGCTGCCGGTGAACAGATACATGCGGTTGGGATTGGTCGGCCCGTGCAGCGAGCAGAAGTAGCCATCGCACACGGTGAAGGCGTGGGCCAGCGCGTGATAGAACGGGATGTCCGCGCGCTGCAGATGCCCCATGCTCAGCGCGCCCTTGTACGGCACCCAGCAGTCGTACTGCTGCCAGCGCGCGGCGTCCTGGCCGCGCGCGCCTTTCCAGTTGTGATCCAGGCTCTTCATCACCGCCGCGCTGGTGGCGCGCGTGTCCAGGTGGAAGGGCAGCACGGGCGCGCCGCCATCCTGGCGCTGCTGCCACACCGGCGCGCCATCGCGCAGCCGCAGCGGGCGCGGGTCGTCGAAGCCGCGCACCCCGCGCAACGTGCCGAAGTAATGATCGAAGGCGCGGTTCTCCTGCATCAGGATCACCACATGCTCCATGTCCGCCAGCGTGCCACTGCGCACCTGCGCCGGCAGCGCCAGCGCGCGGCCGATGGAGGCAGGCAGCAGGCCGGCGGCGGTCAGCGCCGAGAGGCGCTGCAGGAAGTCGCGACGCGAAAGTTTGTGCATACCGAGATCTCGGAAACGAAAGAAAGCCCGGCGCAGCGCCGGCCGCCCAGCGGTATACGCCAGATGTTTGTCAGGCGCACGACATCCGGGACGTCATCGCCTCGTCATCGCAACTTCATGAATCGGTGACACCGTTCCGCCGCCTCCTCCCTCACGGCTTTCACCGATGTCACTTTCGATTCCCACGCCGCGCCGCAGCGCCCTGGCGCTCGCCCTGCTCTGCTCCATCTCCGGCCTGGCCCAGGCCGCCGACCCGCCGGCCGACGCGGCCGAGGCGGCACCGGCCGATGCCAAGCAGCTCGACGCGGTCTCGGTGGTCGCGCGCGGCGCGACCCGCCAGGTGCAGCGCGTCAACCAGCAGGACATCGAGCGCCTGCCTGCCGGCAGCAGCGCACTGAAGGCGATCGACAAGCTGCCCGGCGTGCAGTTCCAGTCGGCCGACGCCACCGGCGCCTACGAATGGTCCACCGCGATCTACCTGCACGGCTTCGACCAGAGCCGACTGGGCTTCACCCTGGACGGCGTGCCGCTGGGCAACATGAGCTACGGCGTCACCAACGGCCTGTCCATCACCCGCGCCATCCTCTCCGAGAACATCGCCTCGGTGGAGCTGGCGCAGGGCGCCGGCGCGCTGGGCACGGCCTCCAACAGCAACCTGGGCGGCACGCTGCAGTTCTACTCGGCCGATCCGGAGACCGAGTTCGGCGGGCGCTTCTCGCAGACCGTCGGCGACCGCAACGCCAGCCGCACCTATGCGCGCCTGGACACCGGCGAGCACAATGGCCTGTCGGCCTACGTGGCCTATGCCGATTCGGACATGGACAAGTGGAAGGGCGACGGCAGCCAGCGCTACGAGCAGTTCAACGCCAAGGCGCTGTACGCCTGGGGCGAGGGCAACCGCGTGAGCCTGTTCGTGGACAAGTCGCGGCGCAAGGAACAGGACTACATGGACCTGTCGCTGACCAGCCAGAAGGTGCTGGGCTGGGACTACGACTACCTGGTGCCGGACTGGGCCACCGCCGCGCAGATGGCGCGCGCCTATCAGCGCACCGGCACCTATGCCGGCGTGGCCAACGGCTATCCGGCCTCGCTGGCCGGCCTGCCGGCCGATTACGACTGGCTGGACGCCACCTACTACTGGGGCGCCGGCCTGCGCGACGACACCCTGGTCGCGCTGGCCGGCAGCTTCGTCTTCAGTCCCGCCGTCTCGCTGGACGTGACCGGCTACTACCACGGCGACCGCGGCGAGGGGCAATGGGTCACGCCGTACGTGCCGACCTCGGCCAGCGTGCCGCTGTCCATGCGCACCACCGACTACGGCCTGGACCGCTTCGGCGGCACCGCCGCGCTGAAGTTCAACATCGGCATCAACGAGATCGAGCTGGGCGGCTGGGCCGAGAACGCGCAGAACACCCAGGAGCGCAACTACTTCCAGCTGGGTGGGCCGTTCACTTCCATGTTCAACTTCTACGAGGCCGGCGACCCGTTCTACCGCCAGTTCCTGCAGAAGTACCAGATCCGCACGCGCATGGCCTATGCGCAGGACACCCTGCGCCTGCTCGACGACCGGCTGAGCCTCAACTTCGGCGCAAAAGCGGTGAGCACGCAGATCCAGGCGCGCTCGCTGGTGCCAAGCAGCAGCTATGCGCAGGGCACGATCAAGGCCGACGACCACTTCCTGCCGCAGGTCGGCATCAGCTACAAGCTCGACGAGGCGCAGGACGTCTACGCCTCCTACAGCAAGAACATCGCCGCCTTCGGCTACAGCCCGTTCGCCACCAACCAGGCCACGTTCAACCAGCTCAAGAACACCCTGGACCCGGAGCAGTCGCAGACCGTGCAGGCCGGCTGGCGTACCCACGGCGAGCGCTACGAGGCCTCGGTCGGCGCCTACTACACGCGCTTCTCCAACCGCCTGCTGACCATCTCCCCGTGCAGCGCCATCCAGACCTGCTCGGCGATCCTGAGCAACGTCGGCGAGGTGGACAGCAGCGGCGCCGACCTGGCCCTGGTGTGGAAGCCGATCGACGGGCTGAGCTGGCTCAACACCCTGTCCTGGAACCGCTCCAAGTACCAGGACGACTACCTCAACAACGGCGTGGTGGCGACCAAGGGCAAGCAGGTCGTCGGCCTGCCGGAATGGATGTTCTCCTCCAGCCTGTCCTGGCGGCAGGACGGCTGGCACGCCTCGATCGACGGCAAGTACACCGACAAGCGCTACCTCACCTACCTCAACGACTCCAGCGTGCCCAGCTACTGGCTGTTCAACGCCGGCGGCGGCTACGACTTCGGCCGCGTCGGCGCGCTCTCCCGCCTGGACGTCTCGGTCAACGTGACCAACCTGGCCGACAAGCGCTACTTCGCCACCACCGGCACCAACGGCTACGTCGCCTCCGATCCGGACGGCTACAACCAGACCCTGATGGCCGGCGCCCCGCGCCAGGTGTTCTTCACGGTCGACGCGCGCTTCTGATCGCGCAAGCGGGGACGGCGGACCGGCGTGGATGAAAGGTCCACGCCGGGCCGCGGCTTATAATTGGCCTCCTCTTTGTCTTCGGTTGCAACGCACCATGGCGGACACGATGAAAGCGCTGGTCAAGCGCGAGGCGGGCAAGGGCATCTGGATGGAACAGGTCGCCAAGCCCGTGCCCGGCCCCAACGAGGTGCTGGTCAAGCTGGAGAAGACCGCCATCTGCGGCACCGACCTGCACATCTACCTGTGGGACGAGTGGAGCCAGCGCACCATCAAGCCGGGCCTGACCATCGGCCATGAGTTCGTCGGCCGCATCGCGCAGCTGGGATCGGCGGTGACCGGCTACCAGGTCGGCCAGCGCGTCTCGGCCGAGGGCCACATCGTCTGCGGACACTGCCGCAACTGCCGCGGCGGGCGTCCGCACCTGTGCCCCAACACGGTGGGCATCGGCGTCAACGTCAACGGCGCCTTCGCCGAGTACATGGTGATGCCGGCCTCCAACCTGTGGCCGATCCCCGACCAGATCCCCTCCGAGCTGGCCGCGTTCTTCGACCCTTACGGCAACGCGGCGCATTGCGCGCTGGAGTTCGACGTGATCGGCGAGGACGTGCTGATCACCGGCGCCGGCCCGATCGGCATCATCGCCGCCGGCATCTGCAAGCACATCGGCGCGCGCAACGTGGTGGTCACCGACGTCAACGACTTCCGCCTCAAGCTGGCCGCCGACATGGGCGCCACGCGCGTGGTCAACGTCGCCAATACCTCGCTCAAGGACGTGATGGCCGACCTGCACATGGAAGGCTTCGACGTCGGCCTGGAGATGAGCGGCAACCCGCGCGCGTTCAACGACATGCTCGACTGCATGTACCACGGCGGCAAGATCGCCATGCTCGGCATCATGCCGCGCGGCGCCGGCGCGGACTGGGACAAGATCATCTTCAAGGGTCTGACCGTGCAGGGCATCTACGGCCGCAAGATGTACGAGACCTGGTACAAGATGACCCAGCTGGTGCTGAGCGGCTTCCCGCTGGGCAAGGTGCTGACTCATCAACTGCCGATCGACGACTTCCAGAAGGGCTTCGACCTGATGGAGGAAGGCAAGGCCGGCAAGGTCGTGCTGAGCTGGAACTGAGGTCCGCCTCGGGTCATCACGCGAAAGGCGCCGCAAGGCGCCTTTTTCGTTTCATGTGCATCCCGCAGGGACGCCATGGGTTGGCGATCCGCAGGTCATACAGCAGCTTTCACTCATCCGAACGCTGCCGGCGCACCGGCAAGCCAGGCTAGCGCTCGGCGAAGGCGCCCCAGCGCGCCGGGACCAGGCCGACGCGCTCGCCCACCTGCACGCTTTCGGTCGCGGCCGGCAGCTCCAGCTCGAGCGGCGTGCCATCGTCGAGACGCGCATGGATGCGCTGGCGCGGACCGCTGCGCTGCACGCTCTCCACCTGCGCCTGCCAACCGCCCTGCCCCGGCGCGACCGGCTGCAGATCCTGGGGACGCACGAACAGCGCCACCGCGCCGTCGGCCAGCGCATCGCCTTGCGGCGCAGCCAGATCCAAGCCGCCGACGCGCAGCAGCTCGCCGGCCTTGTGGCCGGACAGGCGGTTGGCCTCGCCGACGAAGCCGTAGACGAAGGCCGACGCGGGCTGGTCGTAGACCTGCGCCGGCGTGCCGATCTGTTCGATGCGGCCCTTGTTGAGGATGGCCACGCGGTCGGCCAGTTCCAGCGCCTCTTCCTGGTCGTGGGTGACGAACACGGTGGTCACCCCGGTCGCCTCGTGCACCTGGCGCAGCCAGCGGCGCAGGTCGCGGCGCACCTTGGCATCGAGCGCGCCGAAGGGCTCGTCCAGCAGCAGCATCTTCGGCTCGATCGCCAGCGCGCGCGCCAGGGCCACGCGCTGGCGCTGACCGCCGGAGAGCTGGGTGGGATAGCGCGCGCCCAGGCCCTCGAGCTGCACCAGCGAGAGCAGCTCGCGCACGCGCGCGGCGATCCGGGCCTTCGGCCAGCGCGCGCGGCCACGGCGGACCCTGAGGCCGAAGGCGATGTTCTCCTCCACCCGCATGTGCTTGAACAGCGCGTAGTGCTGGAACACCACACCCACCTGGCGCTGCTGCACCGGCAGCACCGAGGCGTCCTGGCCGTCGAACAGCACGCGCCCCTCGTCGGCATGCTCCAGCCCGGCGATCACCCGCAGCAGTGTGGTCTTGCCCGACCCCGATGGGCCCAGCAGCGCCAGCAGCTCGCCCGGACGGATGTCCAGATCGATCGCGTCCAGCGCGGCGAAGGCGCCGAAGCGCTTGGAGAGGTGTTCGACCGTGATGCCCATGGGTTGTTGCGGACCTTGAATCAGTGTCGGTGTCTGGCCGCCAGCGCCTCGCCGTGGCGCCATTCCAGCCAGGACTTGAGCGCCAGGGTGACCAGCGCGCTCAGCGCCAGCAGGGAGGCGGCGGCGAAGGCCGCGCTGTAGGCGTATTCGTTGTAGAGGATTTCCACGTGCAGCGGCAAGGTGTTGGTGCGCCCGCGGATGTGCCCGGACACCACCGAGACCGCGCCGAACTCGCCCATCGACCTGGCCGCGCACAGCAGCACGCCGTACAGCAGCGCCCAGCGGATGTTGGGCAGCGTCACGCGCCAGAAGGTCTGCCAGCCGCTGGCGCCCAGGCTGAGCGCGGCCAGCTCCTCGTCGCTGCCCTGCTGCTCCATCAGCGGCATCAGCTCGCGGGCGATGAAGGGGAAGGTGACGAAGGTCGTGGCCAGCACGATGCCCGGCAGCGCGAATACGATCTTCGGCAGCTGGATCAGCGTGTCCCCCAACAGCGGCAGATGCACGCGCCAGCCCTCGTCGATCAGCGGCCAGGCCCAACCCTGGCGGCCGAAGATCAGCATGAAGACCAGGCCGGCCACCACCGGCGAGACGGCGAACGGCAGGTCGATCAGGCTGACCAGGATGCGCTTGCCGGGGAAGCGGTGCTTGCTCACCGCCCAGGCCGCGGCGATGCCGAAGATCAGGTTCAGCGGCACCACGATCGCGGTCACCACCAAAGTCAGCCTGATCGCTGCCAGCGCGTCGCGGTCGGTGATCGCCTTGAGGAAGGTCGGCAGGCCGCTGCGCAGCGCCTCGGTGAACACCAGCACCAGCGGCAACAGCAGGAAGGACAGCAGGAACAGCAGCGCCAGCCCCACCAGCGTCCACTTCATCCACGCAGGCTCGGTGGTCGGCGCGCGCAGCGCGCGCCGTGGCACAGGCACGGACACGGCGGCCATCAGGCCGGCACCTTCAGGCCGCGCCGCGCCAGCCGCGCCTGCAGCGTGTTGATCACCAGCAGCAGGACGAAGGACAGCAGCAGCATCGCCGCGGCGATCGCGGTGGCGCCGGCGTAATCGAACTCCTCCAGCTTGATGGTGATCAGCAGCGGCGCGATCTCCGACACGCCCGGCAGGTTGCCGGCGATGAAGATCACCGAGCCGTATTCGCCCACCCCGCGCGCGAACGCCAGCGCGAAGCCCGACAGCACCGCCGGCCACACCGTGGGCAGCACCACCTGCGCGACCGTGCGCAGCCGCCCGGCGCCGAGGCTGGCGGCGGCCTCCTCCAGTTCGGATTCCACCTCGGCCAGGACCGGCTCGACCACCCGCACCACGAACGGCAGGCCGATGAACACCAGCGCCACCGTGATGCCCAGCGGGGTGTAGGCGACCTTGAGGCCTCCGGCCTCCAGCCAGCGGCCGAGCCAGCCGGTCGGGCCATAGAGCTGGGTCAGCGCGATGCCGGCCACCGCCGTGGGCAGCGCGAACGGCAGATCCACCACCGCATCGAACAGACGCTTGCCCGGAAAGTCGTAGCGCACGAACACCCACGCCACCAGCGTGCCGGCCACCGCGTTGAATGCGGCCGCCGCCAGCGCGGTGGAAAAGCTCACGCGCAGCGCGGCCAGCACGCGCGGGTCGGTCCAGACCGCCCACAGTCCGTGCCAGCCCAGGCCGGCCGACTTGATGAACACCCCCGCCAGCGGCAGCAGCACGATCAGCCCGAGCCACAGCAAGGTGGTACCCAGGCTGAGACCGAAGCCGGGAATCACCCGCCTTCGGCGCGCGCGCCCTGCTGCAGGAATCGCAACGCTCAAGGCCGCTTCTTTCCCGCCAGCATCTTGTCGAACTCACCGCCGTCGGCGAAGTGCTTGGCCTGCGCCTTGGCCCAGCCGCCGAACACCTGATCCACCGTCACCAGCTGCACCTTGGGGAAGCGCGCGATGTCGGCCGCGTCGGCGAACTCGGGATGGCGCGGGCGGTAGAAGTTGTGCGCGATGATCTTCTGCGCTTGCGGCGTGTACAGGAACTCCAGGAAGCCCTGCGCCTCGGCGCGCGTGCCGTGCTTGTCCACGTTCTTGTCCACCAGCGCCACCGGCGGCTCGGCCAGGATCGACAGCTTGGGCACGACGATGTCGAACTTGTCCTTGCCCAGCTCTTCCTGCGACAGGAAGGCCTCGTTCTCCCAGGCCAGCAGCACATCGCCGATGCCGCGCTGGACGAAGGTGGTGGTCGCCCCGCGCGCGCCGGTGTCCAGCACCGGCACGTTGTTGTACAGCGCGGTCACCATGCGCCGGGTCTTGGCCTCGTCGCCCTTGAAGATGTGCAGGCCATAGGCCCAGGCGGCCAGATAGTTCCAGCGCGCGCCGCCGGAGGTCTTGGGATTGGGCGTGATCACCTGCACGCCAGGCTTGAGCAGGTCGGGCCAGTCCTTGATCTGCTTCGGATTGCCCTTGCGCACCAGGAAGACGATGGTCGAGGTGTAGGGCGCGCTGTTGTCCGGCAGGCGCTTCTGCCAGTCGGTCGGCAGCAGCTTGGCCTGGCTGGCGATCGAGTCGATGTCATAGGCCAGCGCCAGGGTGACCACGTCGGCCTCCAGCCCATCGATCACCGCACGCGCCTGCTTGCCGGAGCCGCCGTGCGAGCTCTCCACGCTGACCGATTCGCCATGCTTGGCCTTCCAGTCCTGGCTGAAGGCGTCGGACAGGGCACGGTAGAGCTCGCGCGTGGGGTCGTAGGACACGTTGAGCAGCTGCTTCTGCTGGGCCATGGCCGCCGCGGCCACGGTCAGCAGGCACGAGGCCATGACCAGCGCGAACAGGCGAGTCAGGCGGCGGGTGCGGGTGAAGGTCATGGCGGATTCCTTGCTTAATGGACAGCGAGCGGGGCTGCATTCAGGAATGCTTATGCTGCCCAGGCATGAATGTGCCACGAAATAATGAAAGCGCGCGTGCTTATCGCCAACGGGAATCAGGCTGAACCCGCGAACCGGCCTCGGGGGGGCGGCGCGTAAAATGCGCCCTTCCGTTCCCGTTCCCAGGCCCGCCCGATGACCGATGCCCTCCCCGCCCTGACCCACCGCTACGCCGAGGAGCTGGACGGCATCCGCGAGGCCGGGCTGTTCAAGTCCGAGCGCATCATCACCGGCCCGCAGTCGGCGCAGATCACCCTGGCCGACGGGCGCCAGGTGCTGAACTTCTGCGCCAACAACTACCTGGGCCTGGCCGACCACCCGGACATCATCGCCGCGGCCAAGCAGGCGCTGGACACGCACGGCTTCGGCATGGCCTCGGTGCGCTTCATCTGCGGCACCCAGGACCTGCACAAGCAGCTCGAGCAGACCATCGCGCGCTTCTTCGGCAAGCAGGACACCATCCTGTACGCGGCCTGCTTCGACGCCAACGGCGGCCTGTTCGAACCGCTGCTGGGCGAGGACGACGCGATCATCTCCGACGCGCTCAACCACGCCTCGATCATCGACGGCGTGCGCCTGTGCAAGGCCAAGCGCTTCCGCTACGCCAACTGCGACATGGCCGACCTGGAGGCGCAGCTGCAGGCGGCCGACGCCGCCGGCTGCCGGACCAAGCTGATCACCACCGATGGCGTGTTCTCGATGGACGGCTTCATCGCCCCGCTCGACGAGATCACCGCCCTGGCCGCCAAGTACGGCGCGCTGGTCCATATCGACGAATGCCACGCCACCGGCTTCCTGGGCCAGACCGGGCGCGGCTCGGCCGAGGTCAAGGGCGTGCTGGACAGGATCGACATCATCACCGGCACGCTGGGCAAGGCGATGGGCGGCGCGCTCGGCGGCTTCACCACCGCCAGCGCCGAGGTGATCGAGCTGCTGCGCCAGCGCTCGCGTCCCTACCTGTTCTCCAATTCGCTGCCGCCGCACGTGGTGGCCGCCGGGATCAAGGCCTTCGACATGCTCGACGCCGCCGGCGACCTGCGCACGCAGCTGCGCGACAACACCGCCTATTTCCGCGAGCGGATGACCGCCGCCGGCTTCGACCTGAAGCCCGGCGTGCACCCGATCAGCCCGGTGATGCTCTACGACGCGCCGCTGGCGCAGCGCTTCGCCGAGCGCCTGCTGGAAGAAGGCATCTACGCGATCGGCTTCTTCTTCCCGGTGGTGCCCAAGGGCCAGGCCCGCATCCGCACCCAGATCAGCGCGGCGCACACCCGCGCGCACCTGGACCAGGCCATCGACGCCTTCACCCGCATCGGCCACGAGCTGGGCGTGCTGAAGAGCTGATTCGTTTACCGCTGGCCGGGGCCAAAACGGCCTTGGCCTGGGCCATTGGTTGAAGGTTCCATCTGCGCAGAGGTAAAGCGCCGTGCGCGGAGGGCGGCCACAAGCGCCGCCCGCGCTGGAATCCATCTACGCCCGGATCAGGTCAGGGAGCGACTTTCTTTCCGGGCGGGGCCACGCCGGAAGGCGGTGCCAGCGCGCTCACCTCCTGCGGCGTCAGTTCACGCCACGCGCCCTTGGCCAATGCGCCCAGCGGCAGCTCGCCGATCGCCACACGCACCAGCCGCAGCGTGGACAGGCCGAACGCCTCGAGCAGCCGCCGGATCTGGCGGTTGCGCCCCTCGTCCAGCGTGATCTCCAGCCAGGCATTGCGCCCGCCGCTGCGCAGCAGCTGCGCGCGGGCGGCACGCAGGTGTTCGCCGTCGACCGACACGCCCTGCTCCAGCCGCGCCAGCAGCGCGGCATCGGGAATCGCATCGATCTGCACGTGATAGGTCTTGCTCGGCCCCGTCGACGGGTCGGTGATCGCCGCCGCCCACACAGGATCGTTGCTCAGCAGCAGCAGGCCTTCGCTGGCCTTGTCCAGCCGCCCCACCGGCGCCAGCCATGGCAGACCCGCGCCGTCCAGGCAGCGATAGACCGTGTCGCGCCCCTGTTCGTCGCGCGCCGTGGTGACCAGTCCGCGCGGCTTGTTGAGCATCAGATAGCGGCGTTCGGCGCCCGCTTCCGCGTCCGCCTGGCCATCGACCTCGATCTGCGAACGGCCGGCGACGGTCGGGAACTCCGGATCGCGCACCACGCGGCCGTCCACCCGCACGCGCCCCGCCGCGATCCAGCGCGCCGCCTCGGTGCGCGAGCACAGGCCCAGCTTGGACAGCGCGCGCGCCAACCCGTGCCGCGGCGCATCGTCGCGAACCGGCTTGTGCGTCGCCATCGGAATGCGCCCCTGTATGCCGTCGCCGCGTGGGCCGACGGCGCGGACTTACTGCTTGTCGGCGGTCGGCACTGCCGCGGCGGGCGCGGCGGCCGGCGTCGCGACCACTTCGCCCGGCGGCACGGCGACCGCGGCGGCCGGCTTGGCCTTGACCACGCGCACGCCGCGCGACTTCATCCAGGCATCGAACTCGTCGGCCGTCATGCGCTTGCCGTTCTGGTTCATGTCGAAGCGCCAGGGCGTGTTGTCGTACTGGGTCTTGGGCTGGTAGGCGGCCGGATCGTTGGCCTTCACCGCCGGCGTGGCCATGGCCAGCTCGCGGCAGCCGTCGACCTTCATCCGCAGCAGCACGCGATCGACCGACTGCGCATCGTTGTAGGACTGCGCCAGCACGCCGCTGGGCGCGCCCAGGCTGGTGGTGTTGGCGAACAGCTCCACGGCCACCGGCGAGAGCACGGTCGTGCGCTGCGGCAGCGGTTGCGGCACCACGCCGCTGCAGTCCTGCGCCGCTTCGGCGTGTGCGAACGGAGCAACGGCGAGCAGGGAAACGACCGCAACGAGGGATGCGCGCATAGGGAGTTCGCAAGGAGAAAAAGAGGGTTGCGGGAGTTTAGGCAGGCGGCGCGCAGACAATCAACCGTTACACGATGTTTTCCATGCAAATCACTGAAAGAAAAGACTGAATACGGTGCACGGGGCTCCGCGCGAGACAAAGGATTCTTCGCCGGAGCTCGGAATCGCCAATCCGTCGGTGAAGCGCGTGCGGGCTAGTGAGCCCATCTCGTCCGAGTGAGCCCATCTCGTCCGGCAGCCCCGCCACGACCAGGCACGGCTGCACGGCTGGGCGACTCCTCCGTGGCCAATGTTTGGCTGGGAAAGGCCTGATCGCGCCGCATGCTTCGGTGGGAGCAACTGTCTCCTCAAATCTCGCAGCAACCTGCCTGTAGAGCGGAGCTTGTGGCAATCCCCTCTTGGGGACTCCGCTGGGGCCTTCCCCACGACCGAACGAAACGCAGCGGAGCAAGCTCCGCTCTACAGGCGGAGCCGCCATGGCGGCGATGGGGCTCTACCGGGAAGGCCTCATCGCCGCTATGGCGGCTCCCACCGAGATCGGGTCGAGGCCCGGAGAACTTTGCGCCATCGGCCACCCTGGGCCCTCATGCCACACAGCCCGGACCACGGCGCTTCCGAAGCTGTGATCTCGACGATTGCGAGACCCCGACATCGAAAGCCGCAACGCTCAATCGCGGCGAGACCTCGATTTCGGCAGAAGCAAAAAGAAAAAGCCCGGCGCAAGGCCGGGCTTTTCTTAATACTGAAGGCGGCTGCGGTATCCCGCAGCCAACCCCTGATCGGCCAGATTAGTTCTGGACGTTCAGCTCCGTACGACGGTTCTTCTCGCTCTTACAGGCCGGGAACGTGTTCGGGGTCTGCTCCAGCGGACGGCTCTCGCCGTAGCCGATCGGTCCAACCAGACGCGACGAGGACACACCATTGTTGGTGAGGAAGTCGTACACGGTCTTCGCACGACGCTCGGACAGCTTCTGGTTGTAGGTCTCGGTACCGCACAGGTCGGTGTGACCGGCGACTTCGACGCGCAGGTCGGGGTAGCGCTTGAGGATCTCGACGGCCTCGTTCAGGATCGCCACCGCGTCAGGACGCAGGGTCGCCTTGTTGAAGTCGAAGTTCACGCCCTTCAGGTCGATGGTGACCGGAGCCGGGCAGCCGTCCGGACCGATGGTCTGGCCAGCCTGCGAACCGGGGCACTTGTCGTCGCAGTTGTTGACGCCGTCACCGTCGTCATCCAGATCGGCGCAGGTCTGAGCCGGCGGCGGCGGCGGCGGCGGGGCGACCGGAACGGCCTTGGTGCCCAGCGGGATCACGACGCCGACCGAAGCCAGCACGTCACCGAACCACGACTCGTCCGGAGCGCGGTGGCTCTGGTCGTTGAAGTCGCCACGGTAGGCCACTTCGGCGCGCACGGCGACGCGGCTGTCGAAGGTGGTCTGCAGACCGACGCCGACCTTGGCGGCGAAGTTGCCGTCCTTGTTCTTGGCCGGGGAATCCGGGTTCGGGAAGTTGTCGTACTCTTCCTCCGAGCGCTGGTAGCCCAGGCCCATCAGGACGTACGGGTTCCAGCCGCGGCCTTCCTGGATGAAGTGGCGACGCAGGTCGAACGAGATGCCGTACTGCGACCAGTTCAGGTTGTCTTCCGGATCCAGGCTCGGGTTCTGATAGTTCAGCTCACCGTCCAGCGACCAGTTCGGGCTGATGAACTTGCCCAGGCCCAGGGTGGCGAACGGAGCGTCGTCGGTCTTGCGGTCGCTGTCCTGCAGGTTGTAGCCGACGGAACCGGTCAGGTACCAGCGGTCATCAAACTCCTGAGCCGAAGCGGCCTGCGCCACGCTCAGTCCGGCCAGCATCGCGGCGCAGAGAAGTTTCTTGTTCATTTGCGACTCCTTGAGAGTTCAGGGTTTTGAAAACCGACTGCGTGGGCGTGGGGTCATCCCGAGCCTTACGGCATTCAGTCCAATGTTTGAACGGCGAGGGTGCCGTCAACACCGGCGCAGATTATGCAGGGGCTCGTGAAGATCGTGTTAACAGCAGCCTAACAAGTCGACTCGCGCCCCTGCCTGGCGCGGGCCACGTTATACGGGCGCCAAAGCGCACGTGGTGTGAAAACCATGCGCCAATTGTGTGTCCGAATCGTTCATTGCCTTCGGTTCAGGTGAAGCCAGCGTTGCGTTTGCGTCAGCGCCTCTTGTCCGGCGCAGCGCCTTGCGGCAAGGTGCGCGCACTCTTCCATACGCAAGCGTATTGACATGCCCAGCCAGATGCCGAGCCAGGCCAACCTGAACGAAGCCGCCATCCCTTACCCGCATCTGCTGGCGCCGCTGGACCTGGGCTTCACGCGCCTGCGCAACCGGGTGCTGATGGGCTCGATGCACACCGGCCTGGAAGACCGCGCCGCCGACTTCCCCAAGCTGGCGGCCTACGTGGCCGAGCGCGCGCAGGGCGAAGTCGGGCTGATCGTGACCGGCGGCTTCGCGCCCAACCTGGTCGGCTGGCTCAAGCCGTTCGGCGGCAAGCTGTCCTGGCCGTGGGAGGTACGCCCGCATCGCCAGGTCACCCAGGCCGCGCATGCGCACGGGGCGAAGATCTGCCTCCAGCTGCTGCATGCCGGGCGCTATGCCTATCACCCGCTGTCGGTCGCGCCCTCGCGCCTCAAGGCGCCCATCAACCCCTTCACGCCCCGGGCGCTGAGCGCGCGCGGCGTCGAACGCCAGATCGATGCCTACGCCCATGCCGCACGCCTGGCCCGTCAGGCCGGCTACGACGGCGTGGAAGTGATGGGATCGGAGGGTTATCTGATCAATCAGTTCACCGCCGCGCGCACCAACCAACGCGACGACGCCTGGGGCGGCGATGCCGCGCGCCGGATGCGCTTCGCGGTGGAGATCGTGCGACGCGTGCGCGAGGCCTGCGGACCGGACTTCATCATCATCTACCGCCTGTCGCTGGTGGACCTGGTCGAAGGCGGCAACGCCTGGCCGGACATCGTCGCGCAGGCCCGCGCGGTGCAGGCCGCCGGCGCGACCCTGATCAACTCCGGCATCGGCTGGCACGAGGCGCGCGTGCCGACCATCGTCACCTCGGTGCCGCGCGCGGCCTTCGCCGATGTCACCGCCAAGCTCAGGGGCGAGGTGTCGGTGCCGGTGATCGCCACCAACCGCATCAACATGCCGCAGGTGGCCGAGGACCTCCTGGCGGCCGGCAAGGCCGACATGGTGTCGCTTGCGCGACCGCTGCTGGCCGACCCGCACTGGGTGCGCAAGGCGCGCACCGGCGATGCGGCGCGGATCAACACCTGCATCGCCTGCAACCAGGCCTGCCTGGACCACGTCTTCCAGAACAAGCGCGCCAGCTGCCTGGTCAACCCGCGCGCCTGCGCCGAGACCGAGCTGGTCTATCGCAGGACCGAGCGCCCGCGTCGCATCGCCGTGGTCGGCGCGGGTCCTGCGGGCCTGGCCTGCGCCACGGTCGCGGCCGAACGCGGGCACCGGGTGAGCCTGTTCGAAGGCGGCAGCGAGATCGGTGGCCAGTTCAACTACGCCAAGCGCATCCCCGGCAAGGAGGAATTCCACGAGACGCTGCGCTACTTCCGCCAGCGCCTCGACGACACCGGCGTGGAGCTGCACCTGGACACGCTCGCCGATGTGGACACGCTCAAGGGTTTTGATGCGGTGGTGCTGGCCACGGGCATCACGCCGCGCACGGTGCAGATGCCGGGCGCGGATCATCCCAAGGTGGTCAGCTATGTGGATGTGCTCTCGGGGCGCGTGCAGGTCGGCGCGCGTGCGGCGTTGATCGGCGCCGGCGGCATCGGCTTCGACGTGGCCGAGTATCTGGTCGAACACGGTGCGTCGCCGAGCACCGATCCCAAGCGCTGGATGGCGCAGTGGGGCGTGGACGCAAGCTTCGAAGCGCCAGGCAGTCTGATCGCGCCGAAGCCCGAACCGCCGGCGCGCGAGGTGTGGCTGCTGCAGCGCACGCCGGGTCGGCCCGGTGCGCGTTTGGGCAAGACGTCGGGTTGGGTGCATCGCGCCACGCTGAAGGCCAAGCAGGTGCGCATGCTCGGTGGCGTGGAGTATCTGGGTGTGGACGATGAAGGCCTGCATCTCCGCGTGGATGGATCCGAGCAGACGCTGCCGGTCGACCATGTGGTGATCTGCGCAGGCCAGGAACCGCGACGCGAGTTGTTCGATCTGCTGCAGGCGCAAGGCATCACGCCGCATCTGATCGGCGGTGCGGATGTCGCGGCCGAACTCGATGCCAAGCGTGCGATCGATCAGGCCAGTCGTCTGGCCGCAACGCTTTGAAAAACGCGCATCACGCGCGCTGCGAACGTGCTGCATCGCGGCATCAACATCGCACTGTCATGAGACGCTGACTGCCGTAGTCAGCGTCGTGATGCAAGCGTCGATATTCAGTTGACGTTTTGAATTCGGCCCGTACCTTGCGCCGACTTTCCGACCCGCCGCCCAGTTCAGGCGGGTCTTGTCTGGCCACCCTTTCATTCAAGGCCAGCACCCGGGTAGCCCGTGAGATGGCTGCCTCCCCATGACGCCCAACCGCTGTGCCGGCCGTCTTCCCCAGTTTCGTGGGACGACCCCTTCGCATGCGGCCAAACGGAGCAAGGAGTTCGATGAAACTGGCCTGGATCTTATGGCTGTCGTCACATGTGATGCCACAGCCGGCCGCCGATTCGCTATGTCTGTCCACCACCGTCTATCTCGAGGCGCGGGACCAGAGCATGCGTGGACAAGAAGCCGTTGCGGAAGTCGCGCTGCGACGCCGCGACAGCGGGCTGTGGGGCAACTCGCTGTGCGAGGTGGTCACCGCACGGCATCAGTTCGCTCCTGGCATCGTGCCCAGCTCCACGCGTCTGCAGAACGGCGGCGCATGGGCGCGCTCTGTGTCAGTGGCGTTGGATTCGGAGCGCAACTGGGCGCTGCCGCGCGGCGCGCGGCGCGAGATCGTCCCCGGTGCCAGCCACTTCGCCGCGCACGAACTGGTCGCACCCAGCTGGGCCAACGCCTACACCGTGGCCACGATCGGCGATCACACCTTCTATCGCGTGCAGTCGCTCAAGCCACGTTCGTGAACACGCCGGCTTGCTGACGCAAGCGACTTCATCGCGACGCACAAAGAAGGAGGGCCGGCATTGCCGGCCCTCCTTCTTTGTTTCAGCGCCACATCGCACGCCGCATCAGCTGCGCTTGTCGATCGGCACGAAGTCGAGATCTTCCGGACCGGTGTAGTTGGCGCTGGGACGGATGATCTTGCCGTCGATGCGCTGCTCGATCACATGCGCGCTCCAGCCCGCCGTGCGCGCGATGACGAACAGCGGCGTGAACATCGCCGTCGGCACGCCCATCATGTGATAGCTGACCGCACTGAACCAATCCAGGTTGGGGAACATCTTCTTGATGTCCCACATCACTGTCTCCAGGCGCTCGGCGATGTCGTACATCTTGGTGCTGCCCTGCGCCTTGGACAGGTCGTGGGCGACCTGCTTGATCACCTTGTTGCGCGGATCGCTGACCGTGTACACCGGGTGGCCGAAGCCGATCACCACTTCCTTGCGCTCCACACGCGCCTTGATGTCGGCCTCGGCCTCGTCGGGCGTGTCGTAGCGCTTCTGCACTTCGAAGGCCACTTCGTTGGCGCCGCCGTGCTTGGGCCCGCGCAGCGCGCCGATGCCGCCGCAGATGGCGCTGTACATGTCGCTGCCGGTGCCGGCGACGACGCGACAGGTGAAAGTGGAGGCGTTGAACTCGTGCTCGGCGTAGAGCACCAGCGAGGTATGCATCGCCTCGACCCATTCCTTGCGCGGCTCCACGCCGTGCAGCAGATGCAGGAAATGGCCGCCGATCGAATCGTCGTCGGTCTCCACGTCGATGGCGCGGCCGTTGTGGCTCCAGTGATACCAGTACAGCAGCATCGAACCGAGGCAGGCCATCAGCTTGTCGGCGATGTCGCGGGCGCCGGGATGGTTGTGATCGTCTTTCTCGGGCAGCACGCAGCCCAGCGCCGACACGCCACTGCGCATCACATCCATCGGGTGTGCCGAAGCGGGCAGCTCCTCCAGCACGGCCTTGACCGCGGCGGGCAGGCCGCGCAGCGACTTGAGCTTGGCCTTGTAGCCGCGCAGCTCGTCGCGCGTGGGCAGCTTGCCGTGCACCAACAGGTAGGCGACTTCCTCGAACTCGCTCTTGGCCAGGTCCAGGATGTCGTAGCCGCGATAGTGCAGATCGTTGCCGGTGCGGCCGACGGTGCACAGCGCGGTGTTGCCCGCCGGCGTGCCGGACAGCGCGACGGATTTCTTCGGCTTGAAGCCGGTGGCGGTGGGTTGCTCGGACACGGTGTTTCCTCCCGGGGTTTGCTTCGATGTGACGTGTTAAGGCGCAGCGGTCGGCGGCGCGTCGCGCTGGACCAGCAGCTGCTGCAGCATCTCGATCTGGCGGTTCTGCAGTTCGACCAGCGTGGCCCAGTCCTGCTCGCGCAGCTGGTTGAGCTTCTCGTGCACCTGCAGGATCTCCAGCTCGGACTTGACGTTGACCTGGTAGTCGTTCTCCGCGCGCAGGCGATCGGCGGCGGCCTGGCGGTTCTGACTCATCATGATGATCGGCGCCTGGATCGCAGCCAGGCAGGACAGACACAGGTTGAGCAGGATGTAGGGATAGGGATCGAAGGCCTTGGCCAGCACGAAGCTGTTGATCGCCATCCACACCGCCAGGAACACGCCGAAGGCGATGATGAAGCTCCAGCTGCCACCGACCTCGGCGACCCGGTCGGCCACGCGCTCGCCCAGCGTGCGGTTCTGGCTGAACTCGCGCGCCACGTTGCGTGCGACCTGGCGCTTGGCGATGAAGCGCTCGACGATCGCGCGCTCCTCGCCCTGCAGCTTCTCCAGTTCGGTCTGCAGCAGGTGGCGCGCGGTCTCGCGCCGGTCGATGCGGGTACGGCGCTGGCGTTCTGCGGCGGGCGGACGCGAAAAGTTCATGGCATGCGCAGGATCAGGTCGAGGGGAGCCCGATCATGCCCGCTTGCCGGCGAACAGTGCGTCCAGCTTGTGCTCGAAGGCGTGGTAGCCGATGCGTTCGTACAGCTCTTCGCGGGTCTGCATGGTGTCCAGCACGGCCTGCTGCGAGCCGTCCTGGCGGATCGCCTGGTAGACGCGCTCGGCGGCCTTGTTGGCGGCACGGAAGGCCGACAGCGGGAACAGCTGGATCGCCACGCCCACGCTGGCCAGTTCGTCGCGGGTGAACAGCGGCGTGGCGCCGAACTCGGTGATGTTGGCCAGCACCGGCACCTTGACCGCCTCGACGAAGCGCCGGTAGGTCTCCAGGTCGTAGGCGGCCTCGGCGAAGATGCCGTCGGCGCCGGCCTCCACGCAGGCGATGGCGCGGGCGATCGCCGCGTCCACGCCCTCGGCCTGGATCGCGTCGGTGCGGGCGATCAGGAAGAAGTCCGGATCGGTCTTGGCATCGGCCGCGGCCTTGACCCGGTCCACCATCTCGCCCTGGCTGACGATCTCCTTGCCCGGGCGATGACCGCAGCGCTTGGCGCCGACCTGGTCCTCGATGTGGCAGGCGGCCGCGCCGGCCTTGATCAGCGACTTGATGCTGCGCTCGATGTTGAACGCGCTGGCGCCGAAGCCGGTGTCGATGTCCACCAGCAGCGGCAGCTCGCACACATCGGTGATGCGGCGGGTGTCGATGAGCACGTCTTCCAGCGTGTTGATGCCCAGGTCGGGCAGGCCCAGCGAGCCGGCCGCCACGCCGCCGCCGGACAGATAGAGCGCCTTGTAGCCGGCGCGCTTGGCCAGCAGGGCGTGGTTGGCGTTGATCGCGCCGATCACCTGCAGCGGCGACTCGGCGGCCAGGGCAGCGCGGAAGCGGGCGCCGGGGCTGGAAGTGGACATGGCGGAACTCCTGGATCGGGACGGGCGTGCGGCGCGGCGGTGGCGCACTCGCGGGGCGAGGCGCAATCTGGCACCCTGCGATGCATTGATCAATCTTGATCGCACAAATCAACCTGTCATGGACCACGACCTGATTCCGGCCACCACGGCCTGCGAGCTGCTCGGCATCACCAGCGCCACGCTCTACGCCTACGTCAGCCGCGGCCTGCTGGAATCGCGCCCCGGTCCGGACCATCGCAGCCGCATGTACCGGCGCCAGGACGTGGAGCGTCTGGCGCAGAACAAGCGCGCCGGCCGCGGCGCGGCGCGCGGCGCCGCGCAGAGCCTGGATCGCGGCCTGCCCGTCCTGGAGACCGGCATTTCATTGATCCAGGCCGATGGCCCCTATTACCGCGGCCGCTCGGCGGTGGCCGCGGTCCGCGACGGCGCCACGCTGGAGCAGACCGCGCGGCTGCTGTGGGACAGCGCCGGCCACGACCCCTTCGCCGCCTCGCCATCGGCCTGGCCGCCGACGGTGGCGCGACTGGCGCTGGACCAGGGCCTGCCGCCGCTGGAGCGCACCCTGGCCTGCATCCCGCTGCTGGCGCTGGAGGTGCGGCATTCGTTCAACCTGGCCCCGGCGGTGCGCTTCGACGTGGCCGCGCAGCTGCTGCGGCAGAACGCGGCGCTGCTGATCGGCCAGCAGCCCGCGTCCACTCCCGTGCATCTTCAACTGGCCCAGGCCTGGGTGCCGGGCGATGCGGACTTCGCCGAACTGGTGCGTGCCGCGCTGGTGCTGTGCGCGGACCACGAACTCAATGTCTCGGCCTTCGCCGCACGCGTGGTGGCCTCCACCGGCGCGCACCTGCATGCCACAGTCTGCAGTGGACTGGCCGCGCTGTCCGGCCCCCGTCACGGCGGCGCCACCGCGCGCGCCTATGCGCTGCTGCAGGCCGGCGCCGACGAGGTGGCCGCCCGCTGGGCGCGCGGCGACGACTTGCCCGGCTTCGGTCATGCGATGTATCCGCATGGCGACCCGCGCGCGGCGGAACTGCTGTCGATGCTGCGCACCCACCGCGCCGACTGTCCGCGTCTGGCGCAGCTGGAGGCGCTGATCGCGCGCGCCGAGGAGGCCAGCGGCCTGCGCCCCAATATCGATCTGATGCTGGCGGCCCTGTGCTTTCTCTACGAACTGCCCGCCTCGCCTGCGCTGGTGCTGTTCGCCAGCGGCCGCCTCGCCGGCTGGCTGGCGCACGCGCTGGAACAGCAGACGCTGGGCAAGCTGATCCGTCCGCGGGCGCGGTATGTGGGTCTGCCACCGGAGGAGCGAGCAGCGAGTGAGCAGCAGCGAGGGACGAGGGAGGAGTAGAAGCGGAAGCGTCGCTGCCGCTTTCCACTCATTCCTTTCTACTCAGCTCCCCGCGTCCGGTCCGCGCGACAGCGCGCGGCGCACTTCCTCCAGCGCATTGGGATCGTCCAGCGTGGACAGGTCGCCCGGATCGGCGCCCTGGGCCAGGGCCTGGATCGAGCGCCGCAGCAGCTTGCCCGAGCGCGTCTTGGGCAGCGCGTTGACGATATAGACCCGCGCCGGCCGCGCCACCGCGCCCAGATCGGTCTCCACGATCCTGCGCATGCCGTCGGCCGCTCTGTTGCGTGCGGCCACCTCGTCGGTGGCCTGGCGCAGCGTGGCGAACACGATCGGCACCTGCCCCTTGACCTCGTCGGCCACGCCCACCACCGCCGCCTCGGCCACCGCGCCGAAGCCGGACACCGACTCCTCGATCTCGCGCGTGCCTAGCCGGTGCCCGGCCACGTTGATCACATCGTCGGTGCGGCCGAGGATGAAGGTATAGCCGTCCTCGTCGCGGATCGCCCAGTCCAGCGAGCTGTACAGCAGCTCCTTGAAATGGCTGAAGTAGCTGTCGAGGAAGCGCTGGTCGTCGTTCCAGATCGTGCTCATGCAGCCCGGCGGCAGCGGCGGCTGCATCACCAGCACGCCCTTCTGGTTGGGCGCGACTTCCTCGCCGGTGGCCTCGTCGATGACCTTCATCCGGTAGCCGAGATTCGGGAAGCCCGGCGAGCCGAAGCGCACCGGCTTCATGTCCACGCCCGGCAGCACGCACAGCGCCGGCCAGCCGGTCTCGGTCTGCCAGTAGTTGTCGATCACCGGCTTGCGCAGCGCGTCGGTGATCCAGTGCGCGGTGGGCTCGTCCAGCGGTTCGCCGGCGAGGAACAGGTACTTCAGCTCGGACAGGTCGTGGCGCCGGATGAAGTCGACGTCGTGCTTCTTCAACACGCGGATCGCGGTCGGGGAAGAGAACATCGTGCGCACGCCGTACTGCTCGCACAGCGCCCACCAGATGCCCGGATCGGGATGGGTGGGCAGGCCTTCGTACAGCAGCGAGGTGCAGCCGCCGATCAGCGGTCCGTATACGTTGTACGAATGCCCCACCGCCCAGCCCACGTCCGAGGTGGAGAACATCACCTGCCCCGGCGCGCAGTCGAAGATGGTGCGCATCGACTGCGCCATCGCCACCGCGTAGCCGCCGACATCGCGCTGCACGCCCTTGGGCTTGCCCGTGGTGCCGGAGGTGTAGAGCAGATAGCTGGGCTCGTTGGATTCCAGCCATTCCACCGGCACCTGCATCTGCCCGACCTGCGCGCGCAGGGTGGCGTAGTCCTCGTCGCGCCCCGGCACCTTCGGCTCGGCCGGATCCAGATCGCGCGAGACGATCAGCACCTTGGGCGGTGCGAACCTGGCCTCGGCGCAGGCCGCATCGATCATCGGCTTGTACGGAATCACCTTGCCGCCGCGGATGCCCGCGTCGGCGGCGATCAGCAGCTTGGGCTTGGCGTCATCGATGCGCAGGGCCAGGTTGTGCGCGGCGAAGCCGCCGAACACCACCGAGTGGATCGCCCCGATGCGCGCGCAGGCCAGCATGGCGAACACCGCCTCGGCCATGTTGGGCATGTACACCACCACCCGATCGCCGCGGCCGACGCCCAGCTGCTTGAGCACCGCGGCGAAGGCGTTGACCTCCTCGTGCAGCTGCCGATAGGTGATCTCGCGGGTGACGTTGGTCTCGGTGGACACGGCCACCAGCGCCAGCTGGTCGGGTCGCGTCTCCAGGTGGCGGTCGACGGCGTTGTAGCAGAGGTTGGTCTGCCCGCCGACGAACCACTTGCGGAACGGCGGATTGGAATAATCCAGGATCTGCTGCGGCGGGACATGCCAGTGGATGGCCTTGGCTTCCTGCGCCCAGAACGCCTCCGGTTCCTCGACCGAACGGCGGTACACCTCTTCATACGATGACATCCAAGCCCCCTCCCGAGCGCCGATGCCAGCGAGCATAGAGGGCGCCCGCGCGCCAGACCGTTGGACCATGGTCGATGCTTGGACCATGGTCGAAGCCGCGCCGGCACTACCTCAGCCGTCGAGCTCCCGGGCCCGGTCGCGCAGCACGAACTTCTGCACCTTGCCGGTGGCCGTGCGCGGCAGTTCGCCGAAGACGAAGGCGCGCGGCACCTTGAAGCCGGCCAGGTGCGAGCGGCAATGCAGCTGCAGGGTGGCCGCATCCAGCGGGTCGGCGCCCGACTTGAGCTCGACGAAGGCGCACGGCGTCTCGCCCCACTGCTGGTCCGGCCGCGCCACCACGGCCGCGGCCATCACCGACGGGTGCCGGCACAGCGCGTCCTCGACCTCGATGGAGGAGATGTTCTCGCCGCCGGAGATGATCACGTCCTTGGAGCGGTCGCGGATCTTGGCATAGCCATCGGGATACACCACGGCCAGATCGCCGGTATGGAACCAGCCGCCTTCGAACGCCCGCGCCGTGGCGTCGGGATTCTTCAGATAGCCCTTCATGGTGAGGTTGCCGCGGTACATGATCTCGCCCGCGGTCGTGCCGTCCCACGGCACTGGCGCCAGCGTGTCCGGGTCGAGCACCTGCATGTCCTCCTGCAGCAGGCATGCCACGCCCTGGCGGCTGTTGCGCTCGGCGCGCTGCGCGATGTCCAACGCGTCCCATTCCGGGCGCGGAATGCACAACGAGGCCGGCCCGTAGACCTCGGTCAGGCCGTAGACGTGGGTGATGTGGAAGCCCATCCGCTCCATGCCTTCGATCACCGCCGCCGGCGGCGCGGCCCCGGCGATCTGCGCCCGCACGCCGCTGATGCCCTGCTTCCACGCCTCCGGCGCGGCCACCAGCGCGCTGTGGATGATCGGCGCGCCGCAATAATGGGTGACGCCGTGCTCGCGCATCAGCGCGAACACGCGCTGGACATCGAACCTGCGCAGGCACACCTGCAGTCCCGCTACCGCCGCCATCGTCCACGGGAAGCACCAGCCGTTGCAGTGGAACATCGGCAGCGTCCACAGATAAACCGGATGCTGCGGCATGCCCCAGTCGATGATGTTGGCCACGGCATTCAAGTACGCGCCGCGATGGTGGTAGACCACCCCCTTGGGATCGCCGGTGGTGCCGGAGGTGTAGTTGAGCGAGATCGCCTCCCACTCGTCCTGCGGCAGCTGCATCTCGAACCCGGCATCGCCGCCGGCGAGAAACGCCTCGTACTCGATCTCGCCGAGGAAGGCGCCCTCGGTCACCTGCGCATCGTCCACATCGATCACCCGCGGCCGGTGCGTGCACAGTTCCAGCGCCTGGGCGATCACCGGCGCGAACTCGCGATCGGTGAACAGCACCCTGGCCTGCGCATGGTCGAACATGAAGGCCAGCGTCGCCGCGTCCAGGCGCGTATTGAGCGTATTGAGCACCGCACCGAGCATGGCCGGGCCGTAATGCAGCTCGAACATGGCCGGCGTGTTGGGCAGCATCGCCGCCACCGTATCGCCCTTGCCCACGCCCCAGCGCTGCAGCGCGCTGGCCAGGCGCCGGCAGCGCGCGTACTCATCGGCCCAGGTCAGCCGGCGCTCGCCATGGACCAGGGCCACGCGCTGCGGATGCACCAGCGCGGCCTTGCGCAGGAAGGTCAGCGGCGAGAGCGCGGTGAAGTTGGCCGGGTTGCGCTCCAGCCCGGAGGCATAGGCCTGCTGCGACATGACACGTCCCTGATGGCGGAGGCGCCAGCGTAGCGACGCGCCCCAGGCGGCGCGGCTCGACCTTCGTCGAAGCCGGCACGGCACAACGCCCATGACAGCGGCATCAATTCTGACAATAACGTCAGGATCCTTGCCACCCGCGTGATGCGGCGCACCTACCCACCCAGCAAGACCCCACTCGTGGCGATCGTCACCCGCTGTTAACGCTTACACATACTGCAGAACGTGTCCGACGCATGTCAGGCACCGCAATAGGGGATCACAGACCGTCATCCGTCCGCGCGGCCAGCAGGCCGCGTGTCGATCCCTGCATGGCCGTAGTCGTTGTCGCGCCCTCCCCTCCCCTCGCCTGGATAGAGCCCAACATGACCACCCGCCGTCTCCGCTCCCACCGCAGCCCGCGCCCGCTCCGCCGCGCCCCCCTGACCCGCCTGATCCTCGTGGCGCTGGCGATCGCCGCCACGGCGCCCGCCCAGGCGCAGGAAACCTCCGAATCCAACGCCGCCAAGACGCTGGACAACGTCATCGTGACCGGCACCCGCCGCGTGGGCATGTCGGTGGACGACAGCCCGGCCCCGGTCCAGGTCGTCACCGCCGAGGCGCTGGAGCAGTCCGGCGCCCCGGACCTGATGAACCAGCTGGCCTTCCAGGTCCCCAGCTTCAATGCCAGCCAGCAGGGCACCGACATGACCAGCGCCACGCTGGTGGCCAACATGCGCGCGCTCTCGCCCAACCACACGCTGATCCTGATCAACGGCAAGCGGCGGCACTTCACCTCCAACGTCGCGGTCACCGGCGGCTATGCGGGCGCGGCCTCGACCGACCTGAGCTTCATCCCGACCAGCGCGATCGCCAGCGCCGAAGTGCTCACCGACGGCGCCGCGGCGCTGTACGGCTCGGACGCCATCGCCGGCGTGATCAACCTGATCACCAGGAAGAACGCCAGCGGCGGCAGCGTCTCGGCCGGCACCTCCGGCTATGACGATGGCGGCGGCTTCACCACCAACTATCAGGGCGACTTCGGCATCGGCGACGACACCACCTACTTCAACCTGGCCCTGGAAAGCGAACGCCGCCAGACCATCAACCGGCCCGGCGCACCCTACGGCGCGGCCGCCTGCGTGGCCGACCGCCTGGCCAATCCGACCCGCGGCTGCCCGGCCACCGGCACCGCGACCACGCCCAGCGGCTACCCCAGCTCGACCGGCAACGCGGCGCTGGGACGCGAGAACGAATACAACATGATCTACAATCCCTGGTTCCCCAATAACAGCCACCAGGGCGATGCGCCGGCGATCCAGCGCGATGTGGGCTTCCTGAGCGCCGGGATGTTCCTGGACGACGGCACCGAGCTCTACGGCACCGGCAGCTTCGGCAAGAAGAAGACCCAGAGCTGGCAGAGCTACCGCCGCCCCTCGCAGGACGGCGGCGTGGACCGCAACGGCGACGGCGACCGCACCGACCCCATCGGCGGCACCGGCCCGCGCAGCGGCAGGCCGCTGACCGAGGCGGACATCAACAAGTATCCCTACGGCTTCTCGCCCTCCATCGATACCGACGAGAAGGACTGGGAGGTGGGCGTGGGCATCACCGGCGAGCTGGCCGGCTGGCGCTACGACCTGTCCACCAACTATGGCAAGAACCAGATGGAGATCGACGTCACCAAGTCGATGAACTTCACCTTGTGGAACCGCACCGGCGCCTCGCCCGAGAGCTTCTACGTCGGCCGCTTCAGCGCGACGCAGTGGGATACCGCGCTGGACCTGAGCCGCGACTTCGACTGGGGACTGGCCGCGCCGACCACCATCGCGGCCGGCCTGGAGTATCGCGAGGACACCTACGGCATCGACCCGGGCGATGCGGCCTCGTACACCGGCGCGGGCTCGGCCTCCTTCCCCGGCTACAACCCGGCCGCGACCGGCAGCTGGGAGCGCAACAACAAGGCCGCCTTCGTCAACGTGATCCTCAACCCGACCGAGCACTGGATCGTCGACGCGGCCGCGCGCTACGAGCGCTACAGCGACTTCGGCAGCAAGGCGGTCGGCAAGCTGACCACGCGCTACGACTTCAACGAGCGCTTCGCCGTGCGCGGCACCTACAGCACCGGCTTCCGCGCGCCGACCATGGGCGAGAGCTACTACACCGCCATCCAGGTCGGCCCGACCGCGGCCACCGCGACGCTGCAGGCGGCCAACGTCGGCAGCGGACTGAAGCCGGAAACCAGCCGCAACTTCAGCGTGGGCCTGGTGTTCAAGCCGCTGGACAACCTGACCACCACCCTGGATGCCTACCAGATCCGCATCGACGACCGCATCCGCCTGGGCAGCACGCTGCTGTACTCGACCAGCCAGTCGGTGGACACCTTGTGCGGACGCACCGCCGGCTGCGTGCCCAACCCCAACCTGCCCGACCCGGCCGACACCAACCGCGACGGTCGCCCCGACGACGCCTACAACCAGACGCTCGGCGCCGCGCTGGTCGCGGGCGGCTTCATCTCCAACGGCAGCGACCCCACCGCACCGGGCGGCAGCATGGACGCCACCGCGCGCGCCAACATCGGCCTGAACTTCTTCACCAACGCCATGGACACCAAGACCACCGGCGTGGACTGGGTGACGACCTACAACACCGCCTTCGACTGGGCCGCCATCGACTGGACCCTGGCGGCCAACTACAACAAGACCGAAGTCACCCGCGTCGGCAACGCGCCCGCCGACCTCGGCGGACGCGCGCTGCTGACCGATGCCGACGTCGCCACCATCCAGTACAACAGCCCGAAATACCGGGTCAACCTGGGCGCGAACATCCGCTTCGGCGAGCGCCTGGCCCTGAACATCCGCGAGAACGTCTACGGCCCGCAGTACACGCTGGGCACCACCAGCGCCTATGCCGCGTTCCCGCAGATCATGAACACGCTGGACCTGACCACCATCAACGGAGTGACCTACTACAAGGCCAAGATCGGCACGCTCTACACCACCAACATCGAACTGGCCTACACCCTCGATCAGCGCCTGCGTTTCAGCATCGGCGCCGACAACCTGTTCAACGCCTACCCGGACAAGACGCCCGCGGCGATCCGCCAGTACAACATCGAGCGTTATGCCACCACCGGCGCGCGCGACTACCTGCTCGGCAGTCCGCTGGGCTTCTTCGGCACGCGCTGGTTCGCCAAGGTGTCCTACACATGGTGAGCGACCGGGCCGGCGTTCGCGCATCGGCCACGGCGTCCCCGCCTTCGGGCGGGGGCGTCGGCGCATCCACGTCATCCTCCTCTGCCCGGTCCGCTCGTCATCGCCGGCTTGGTCTGTTGGCCCTTCTGCTGCTCGCTTCGCCGGCCGTGGGCGCAAGCGGGCAGGCGGCGGACGCGGTGCCTTTCACCGCACAGCAGAGCGCACAGGGCGCACGCGTCTACGCCCAGCACTGCGCCGCCTGCCATGGCCAGCAGCTGGAAGGCTTCTCCGGACCGGTGCTGGCCGGCCCGGCGTTCTACGGCCGCGAGATGGGGGTGCCGCTGCATGCGACCTTCCAGTACATGGCCCGGGAAATGCCGGTCGGCCGCCCCGGCTCGCTGCGTCGCGAGGACTACGCCGCGCTGATGGCCCTGATCCTGGAGAAGAACGGCTACCCCGCCGGTGACGTCGCGCTGGACTACGACACCGCCCTGCACGCCGACGCCCCGCTCTACTTCCATCGCCCCTGAGCGTGCATGCGGCGGGCGGGGGCCCGTCTCCCGCCGCGCCGCATGGATGCCCCATCCAAGGACTGCTTCGATGCAACGACGAGACTTCATGATTGGCGCGGGGGCCGCGACGCTGGCCACGCTCGGCGCGGCCGCACCGCTGGCCGCTGCGGGAACGGCGACCGCTCAGGCCACGCCGCCCGGAGAGACATTGGCCGACCCGCTCGGCGCGCGCACGCCGCCGCCGGCGTTCGTCTCCACCTCCGGCACCATCGCGCCGGTGCGTGCGCGCACCGATCGCATCGCGCGCATCACCGTCTGCACGCGCCCGTTCCGGGCGCAAGGCCCGCGCATCGAGCGCGAGAAGATCGCCGGCAGGGAGGTCATCCACAACTACGGGCACGGCGGCAGCGGCTGGTCGCTGTCCTGGGGCTCGGGCCTGGCGGCCGCGGCCGAGGTGCGCAGCACCGGCGTGCGCCAGGCCGCCGTCGTGGGCTGCGGCGTGATCGGCCTGACCACCGCCGTCGTCCTGCAGCGCCAGGGCATCAAGACCCGCATCTACACCCGCGAACGCGCCCCGGACGTGCGCTCGTTCAACGCCACCGGCCTGTGGACGCCGGACTCACGCGTGGGCACCGTGGAGCAGGCCGACGGCGCGTTGTGGGAGGAGCTGTGCCGCAACTCCTTCCGCATGTTCCAGGCGATCATGGGCCTGCCCGGCAACCCGGTCGAATGGATCGAGTCCTACGCGCTCTCGGACATCCCCTTCGACCAGGCGCGCAGCGAGCATCTGGCCCAGGCGGCCGGCAATGCGGTCCACTTCGCCAGCTTCGCCGACCGCGTACGCGACCTGACGCCGGCATCCGAGGATGTCCCGGCGGGCAGCCACCCGTTCCCGGCGCGCTACGTGCGGCGCGCCTCGACGATGATGTTCAACATCCCGGCCTACATGAACTGGCTGGAGCACGAGTTCCTGCTCAACGGCGGCGCCATCGATTTCATCGACCTGCGCACGCCGAAGGACTTCGGCCTGATCCGCGAGAAGACCATCGTCAATGCCACCGGCTACGGCGCGCGTGCACTGATGGGCGATGAAACGGTGGTTCCCGTGCGCGGCCAGATCGCGCATCTGGTGCCGCAGCCGGAGGTCGATTACGCGCTGCGCTTCGAAGGCGTGAGCCTGGTCCCCCGCCGCGACGGCCTGCTGGTGCAGGCCATCGGCGATGAGATGGACGGCTACAACAACCCCTCGGTCGTGCCCAACCGCAAGGAGTCGGAAGCCGCCGTGCTCAAACTGGCCGCGCTGTGCGAGCGCTTCACCCGGTAACGCGGCCGGCGACAGCGCTAGAAAGCAGAAACGCCGGCCCTCAAGGCCGGCGTTTGTGTTCTACGTCCCGCAGCGCCGAGGCACGCAGGAAGATTCGACGCATCAGATCAACCGCGTGGCGAGTCGTCCGCTGCGCGGCTCGACTCTGGCCTGGTGGACGGCGTCCGGTCGGATCCTGGTGTCTCGCCGCCTATCTGCCCGGACCGATGTCCTCGACTTCGCCTGTCCTGACCCGCCCGCTCCAATCCTGGAAATAGGTGTCATAGCGGGCCTGCAGCCCGTTGAGGACACGCTGTTCGGACAAGAGCGAGCACGGATAGACGGACTCCGGGTTTCGCGGGTTGGCGAACCCCATGCTGTTGACGCCTCTGATGCACTTGCCCGAACCGTAGACAGGATTGCTGGCCAGCTCGCGCATCTTGCGACGGAACAGTTTGTCGGCGCGGACGGCGGCGACGTCATCGGCATACTTGGCGCGCATCTGCTTGTACAGCACATCCGCCCTGGCCTTCTGCGCCGGCGTCACCTTCTCCAGCGCGGAATTGAACAGCCCCACGTTCTCCGGCTGCATGCGTTCGGTCGAGAGCCCCAGCCAGGCCAGACCCAGCGCGCGGTCCTGGGTCGCGCCCTCGCCATTGAAATAGGCCACGCCCAGCACCTTCTGCGCCGACTTGTCCGCCCCACGCCGCCGCCTCGAGCATGCGCGACAGGGCTCGGGGCATGTCGCCCTTTCGCATCGCGGCCGCCCCCATGCAGAAGTTGTAATCGCCGGGAAGCAGCTGTTCCAGCAGTTGGCTGCAAGGCGAGACGTCGACCGCGGGACCCCGGCGCGGACGCTCTTTTGCGGCGCCCGGCGGGGAATGCACGGCAATGAAGACCACGAACGATGCCAACAGCCCGCGGCGCAGGACGTGGCGGAGGGAATGGGCGATGCGTTCCATGCAACGTTCCTCGCTGAGGCTGTCGCCCTCGATACTACGCCTGCATCACGGCGAATGCGGATCGCCGTGAATCGAAGGTATGGCGCGGAGTTTTAGGCCCACGGAACGGCCGGCGGCGCCCGCAAAGCAAAACGCCGGACCTCGCGGCCCGGCGTTTGCGTCGCACCGACCTCCAGCGGAGGATCAACCCAGCAGGTGGGCCACGCCGCTGCGCTCTTCTTCCAGCTCGGCCAGGGTCTTGTCGATGTACTTCTGGCTGAAGTCGTCGATCGGCAGGTCCTTGACCAGGGTGTACTCACCGTTCTGGGTGGTCACCGGGAAGCCGAAGATCACGCCCTCCGGGATGCCATAGGAGCCGTCGGACGGCACGCCCATGGTCACCCACTTGCCGTTGCTGCCCAGCGCCCAGTCGCGCACGTGGTCGATGGCGGCGTTGGCGGCCGAGGCGGCCGAGGACGAACCGCGCGCCTCGATGATCGCCGCGCCGCGCTTGCCCACGGTCGGGATGAAGGTGTTGGCGTTCCATTCCTGGTCGTTGATCGCCTCGCCGATCGAGGCGCCGTCGGCGGTGGCGAAGCGGTAGTCCGGATACATGGTCGGGCTGTGGTTGCCCCACACCACCAGCTTCTCCATGCCGGCCACCGGCTTGCCGAGCTTGAGCGAGAGCTGGCTCAGGGCGCGGTTGTGGTCCAGGCGCAGCATCGCGGTGAAGTTCTTCGCCGGCAGGTCCGGGGCGGACTTCATGGCGATGTAGGCGTTGGTGTTGGCCGGGTTGCCGACCACCAGTACCTTCACGTTGCGCGAGGCGACCTTGTTCAGCGCGGCGCCCTGGGCGGTGAAGATCTTGGCGTTCTCCAGCAGCAGGTCCTTGCGCTCCATGCCCGGGCCGCGCGGACGGGCGCCGACCAGCAGGGCGTAGTCGGCGTCCTTGAAGGCCACCTCCGGGTCATCGGTGCCGACCATGCCGGCCAGCAGCGGGAAGGCGCAGTCCTCCAGCTCCATCATCACGCCCTTCAGCGCGGCCTGGGCCTTCTCCATCGGCAGCTCGAGCAGCTGCAGGATGACCGGCTGGTCCTTGCCCAGCATCTCGCCGGAGGCGATGCGGAACAGCAGGGCGTAGCCGATCTGGCCGGCGGCACCGGTGACGGCGACTCGGACGGGTTGTTTCATGGTGTGGATTCCTCGTGCATCGGATGGCGGGTGCGATGCCCGCCTGATGGGATAGGCGCTAGGCGCGCCAGGCGGATGGAGGGGTCACGCAGGCCGACGTCACGATCTCGCAGGCATCCAGCGGATGGCAGCGCGAAATCGGCATGAACGGCGGCTCCTGGTGGCGCCGCCTCGATTGTGCGGCGCGGAATTTTAGCACGCGCGCCCGGCGCGACCGCGTTCGACCAATGGCCTACTTGCGGACGTGCCGGGGGCGGGGGGCCGTGTTCAGGCAGCCAGGTGCTTGTTCCACTCGGCCACGCGGTCGGCCTTGGCGGCCAGGACGGCGTCGGCGTCTCCCTCGATCACCACCGAGTCGATGGTGTCGCCCTGCTTGACCGCATCGACGGACTCCAGGCCCGAGACGACCTTGCCGAACACGGTGTGCTTTCCGTCCAGCCACGGGGTGGCCACGTGGGTGATGAAGAACTGGCTGCCGTTGGTGTTGGGGCCGGCATTGGCCATGGACAGCACGCCGCGCTCGTGGCGCACGCCGTTGCTGGTCTCGTCCTCGAAACGGTAGCCCGGGCCGCCGCGGCCGGAGCCTTCCGGGCAGCCGCCCTGGATCATGAAGTCCGGGATGACGCGGTGGAAGTTCAGCCCGTCGTAGAAGCCGCGCTTGGCCAGGTTGACGAAATTGGCCACGGTCAGCGGCGCCTTGTCCGGGTACAGCTCGACCTGGATCGGGCCGCGGGAGGTGTTGAAGGTGGCGGTGAGGGACATCGTGGAACTCCTTTGGAGCAGGCAGCCCGGTCGTGGGCGGTAACCGGCTATAATACGCGCTTCCCTCCACACCTCTGCGCGCACCGCCGCGCCCGTGCCGCATGTCCATTGAAAACCTTCGCAACATCGCCATCGTCGCCCACGTTGACCATGGCAAGACCACCCTCGTCGACTGTCTGCTGAAGCAGTCCGGCACCTTTTCCGAGCGTGCCGTCATCGCCGAGCGCGTGATGGACAGCAACGACCAGGAAAAGGAACGCGGCATCACCATCCTGGCCAAGAACACGGCCATCAAGTGGAATGGCAACCGCATCAACATCGTCGACACCCCAGGCCACGCCGACTTCGGCGGCGAGGTCGAGCGCGTGCTGTCGATGGTGGACACCGTGCTGATCCTGGTCGACGCGATGGACGGCCCGATGCCGCAGACCCGCTTCGTGACCCAGAAGGCCTTCGCGATGGGCTTCAAGCCGATCGTGGTGGTCAACAAGATCGACCGTCCCGGTGCGCGTCCGGAATGGGTCGTGGAGCAGGTGTGGGATCTGTTCGACCGCCTGGGCGCCACGCCCGAGCAGATGGACTTCCCGATCGTCTACGCCTCGGCGCTGAACGGCTACGCCTCGCTGGACGAGAACGCCCGCGACGGCGACATGACCCCGCTGTACGAGGCGATCATGCAGCACGCGCCCAAGCCGGAGGTCGACCCGGAAGGCCCGTTCCAGATGCGCATCAGCCAGCTGGACTACAACAACTTCGTCGGCGTGATCGGCATCGGCCGCATCCAGCGCGGCACGCTGCGCAAGAACATGCCGGTGGCCGTGATCGACCGCGAGGGCAAGAAGCGTCAGGGCAAGGTGCTGCAGGTGCTGGGCTTCCTCGGCCTTGAGCGCATCGAGCAGGAGACCGCCGAGGCCGGCGACATCGTGGCCATCTCCGGCATTCAGGAGCTGACCATCTCCGACACCGTCACCGCCCTGGAGGCGCCCGAGGCGCTGCCGGCGCTGACCGTGGACGAGCCGACCATCTCGATGACCTTCCAGGTCAACAACTCGCCGTTCGCCGGCAACAAGGACCTGTCCGGCGGCAAGTTCCTGACCAGCCGCCAGCTCAAGGACCGCCTGGAGCGCGAGACCGTGCACAACGTGGCGCTGAAGGTCGAGCAGCTGGAGGACGCGGACAAGTTCCTGGTCTCCGGCCGCGGCGAGCTGCACCTGTCGGTGCTGATCGAGAACATGCGCCGCGAAGGCTACGAGCTGGCCGTCTCGCGCCCGGAGGTCATCATCAAGGAGATCGACGGCCAGCAGATGGAGCCGATCGAGCAGCTGGTGGTGGACGTGGAAGAGATCCACCAGGGCGGCGTGATGGAGAAGCTGGGCGTGCGCAAGGGCCAGCTGAAGAACATGGAGCCCGACGGCAAGGGCCGCGTGCGCCTGGACTATGAAATCCCGGCGCGCGGCCTGATCGGCTTCCAGAACGAGTTCAAGACCCTGACCCAGGGTTCGGGCCTGCTGTTCCACGTGTTCGACCACTACGGCCCGAAGGAACAGGGCGCCATCGCCAAGCGTCCCAACGGCGTGATGATCGCCAATGCGCCGGGCGCCACGCCGGCCTATTCGCTGGGCCCGCTGCAGGAGCGCGGCAAGCTGTTCGCCGCCGAGGGCGACAACGTCTACGAGGGCCAGCTGATCGGCATCCACTCCAAGGACAACGATCTGACGGTCAACGCGATCAAGACCAAGCCGCTGACCAACATGCGCGCCTCGGGCAAGGACGACGCCATCCAGCTGACCCCGGCGATCAAGTTCACCCTGGAGCAGGCCCTGGACTTCATCGACGACGACGAGCTGGTGGAGATCACCCCCAAGGAGATCCGCCTGCGCAAGAAGCACCTGACCGAAAGCGAGCGCAAGAAGGCCTCGCGCGCGGCGTAAGGCGGTCTGTGCAAGCTGGCGCGGGTGGCGGCCCACGGGTCGCCGCCCGCGCACCAACCGGCGTATCCTTCCGGCCCGATGCCTCATACCCAACGTCCCTACGATCCGGATCCGCACGCGCATCCGGGCCTGCATGCGCTGGCGTTGTTCGAACTGGCCAAGGGCCTGCTGGCCCTGATCGCCGCGGCCAGCCTGGAAGTCCTCGGGCCCGACCCGATCCGGCGCGCGGTGTACTGGCTGATCGAGCGCTTCCATCTGGACCCGGCGCACGGCGCCCTGCCCTCGCTGCTCAAGCAGATCGACCCCAAGGCGGTACACCTGGCCGTGGCCGTGGTGGCCATCTACGCGCTGTGGCGGCTGGTGGAATCCTGGGGCCTGTGGCGGGCCAAGGCCTGGGCCTCGTGGCTGGGCTGCGTGGGCACGGCGGTCTACCTGCCCTTCGACATGTATGCGCTGGTCCGGCACCCTGGCTGGCATACGGCCGTGGTGGTGCTGATCAACGTGATCGTGGTGGCCGTGCTGGCCCGCGACCTGATCCGCCGCCGGCGCCACTGAGCCGCTTGCGGCCCCCGCGCCGCTGCGTTTAGCCTGCGACGATCCGCATGAGGGGATCGAACCGATGCACGCCTTCAGGCTTGCACTGACGCTGTCGTGCCTGGCCGCGCTGGCCGGCTGCACCGCCCCGGCGTCCGCGCCGCCCAAGACCGCCGCGCCCGCCCAGTTCCGCTATGCCGAGCTGACCATTGCCCAGCTGCAGGAGCAGATGCAGCGCGGCGCGCTGGACAGCCGCACCCTGACCCGCGCCTACCTGGACCGCATCGCCCAGGTCGATCGCGCCGGGCCGCACCTCAATGCCGTGATCCAGCTCAACCCCGAGGCGATGACCGAGGCGGCGCTGCGCGACCGCGAGCGCGCCGGCGGCACCGTGCGCGGGCCGCTGCAGGGCATCCCGATCCTGCTCAAGGACAACATCGACGCCACGCCGATGGCCACCACCGCCGGCTCGCTGGCGCTGCGCGATTTCCATCCCAAGGCCGACGCCTTCCTGGTCAAGCGCCTGCGCGAGGCCGGCGCGGTGATCCTGGGCAAGACCAACCTCTCGGAGTGGGCCAACTTCCGCTCCAGCGACTCGATCTCCGGCTGGAGCGCGGTCGGCGGCCAGACCCACAATCCCTATGTGCTGGACCGCAACCCCTGCGGGTCCAGCGCCGGCAGCGGCGTGGCCGCCTCGGCCAACCTGGCCGCGGCCACGGTCGGCACCGAGACCGACGGCAGCATCATCTGCCCGGCGGCGGTCAACGGCGCGGTGGGGCTGAAGCCCACCGTCGGCCTGGTCAGCCGCGACGGCATCGTGCCGATCTCCTGGAGCCAGGACACCGCCGGGCCGATCACCCGCACGGTGTCCGACGCGGCCATCCTGCTGGCGGCGATGGCCGGGCGCGACAGCGCAGATGCCAGCACCGGCTACGCCACGCTCAATGCCCCCCTGGACTACGTCTCGCGCCTGCGCCCCGGCGCGCTCAAGGGCGCACGCATCGGCGTGGTCCGCAGCAGCTTCAAGTTCGGCCCCGACGTGGCCAAGGCGATGGAAGGCGCGGTCGCGACCCTGAGCGCAGCAGGCGCGACCGTGGTCGACGCCGAAATCCCCACCGCCGGCCAGTGGGACCAGGACGAACTGCTGGTGCTCAAGACCGAGTTCAAGAACGGGCTGGCGCGCTACCTCACCAGCAAGGGCGCGCCGGTGGACTCGCTGCAGCAGCTGATCGGCTTCAACCAGCAGCATGCGCGCGAGGAGTTGGCGCTGTTCGGGCAGGACCTGTTCGAACAGTCCGCGGCGATGGGCGGTCTGAACGACCCGGCCTACATCCAGGCGCGTTCGCGCATCAAGCGCCTGGCCGGCCCGGAAGGCATCGATGCGGCGCTCAAGGCGCAGCACCTGGACGCCCTGGTCGCCGCGGCGACGGGCCCGGCCTGGCGCACCGACCCGGCGTTCAAGGATCCCTTCCCCGGCGCCGGCTATGGCGCGGCGGCGGTGGCCGGCTATCCCAGCCTGACCATCCCGATGGGCGACAGCCGCGGGCTGCCGCTGGGCCTGTTGTTCATGGGGACCGCCTGGAGCGAGGCCAAGCTGATCGGGCTGGGCTACGACTACGAGCAGCGCACCCAGGCGCGCATGCCGCCGGCCTATCGCGCCACGCTGGAACCGCGCACGCCCTGAGCGCCGCGCACCCGGCGGATCAGTGCGACGGCGGGGGCACCGGCCCCGGCGCTTCGGGTGACACCGGCGGCGGGCCGTCCTCGGCGCCGGGCGAAGAGGTCTGGCGCGCGCTGGGCAACACCTGCGGCGTGTCGGGCGGGGTCTGTTCGCGGGTGAGCATGTTGCGCTGACGCGGCAGCGCGTCGGGATACTCGCGCGCCAGGTAATCCAGCACGCGCTCGCGCACCACGCAGCGCAGGTCGAAGGCATCGCCGGAACTGCGCGCGCTGACCAGCAGGCGCACCTGCATGGCGGTCTCGGAGGTCTCGGTGACCTGGGCGATGCAGACCCGTCCATCCCAGCGCGGATCCTCGCGGCAGACGCGTTCGGTTTCGGCGCGCACCGCGGCCATCGGCGTGCGGTAGTCCAGCCACAGGAATACCGTGCCGAGCATGTCCGCGCTGCGCCGCGTCCAGTTCTGGAACGGATTCTCGATGAACCAGGTCAGCGGCACCACCATGCGGCGCTGATCCCAGATGTGCACCACCACGAAGGAGCTGGTGATCTCCTCGATGCGGCCCCATTCGCCCTCGACGATGACCACGTCGTCCAGGCGGATCGGCTGGGTCAGCGCGATCTGCAGGCCGGCGATCAGGTTGCCGAACACCGGCTTGGCCGCGATGCCCGCCACCAGCCCGAGGATGCCGGCCGAGGCCAGCAGCGTGCGACCGAGCTGGCGCACCTCGTCGAACTGCAGCAGCACCACCGAGGCGCCGACCAGGATCACCGCGCCGGAGGCCACGCGCCCCAGCACCCGCGCCTGGGTATGGATGGTGCGCGCGTGCAGGTTGTCGGCCACGTCGATGCGGTTGTCGCGCAGGATCGCCGCCACGATGCCGGCCACCACGCGCACCAGCAGCCAGGTCACGCAGGCAACGATGCCGATGTGCAGCAGTTGCTTGACCAGCTGCAGCTGCGCATCCTTGAGCGGCGTGGCCTCCAGCCCGGCGCGCAAAAAGATCAGCGGCAGCACGAAGGCCAGCGGCAGGCTGAAGATGCGGGTGATGCGTGCGCGCCGGAAATCCTTGCCGCGCGAGCGCCGCTCCAGCCAGGCGAACAATCCCCAGGCGAGCACGCCCAGCGCCAGGGAAATTCCCAGCGGGATCACGTAGTCGCGCGCGGTCATCCAGTGCAGGTCAGCCATCCCCACCGGAGACTGCCAAAGCGCGCGTCGAGGGTATGTGGGCACGCGTCGCGGACGACTGGGCGCATCACGCCTTGGAAGGGCGAGTGGGAGCCGCCATGGCGGCGATGAGGCTTTACCGGGAAGACCTCATCGCCGCCATGGCGGCTCCCACCTGTAGAGCGGAGCTTGCTCCGCTGCTCTTCGTTCGGTTCGTGGGGAAGGCCTCAGCGGAGTCCCCGAAAGGGGATTGCCACAAGCTCCGCTCTACAGGCAGACCGCTGCGAGATTCGAGGAGACAGTTGCTCCCACCGAAGATCGCTAAGCCACCGTCGCCTGCAGCTGCCGCTGCTTGCGCACGATCGACATGGCGATCTCCAGCGACTGCTCGTAGTTCAGGCGCGGATCGACGGTCGAGCGGTAGGCACGCTCCAGGTCCACATCGGTCAGCTCGCGCGCGCCGCCGGTGCATTCGGTGACGTCCTCGCCGGTCAGCTCCAGGTGCACGCCGCCCAGGCGCGTGCCGACCGCGGCATGGATGTCGAAGGCCTGCTCGACCTCGCCGCGCACGTTGTCGAAGCGGCGCGTCTTGAAGCCGTTGCTGGTCGACTCGGTATTGCCGTGCATCGCATCGCACACCCACAGCACGCGCCGGCCGTCGCGCTTGACCGCCTCCAGCAGCGGCGGCAGCTTCTCGGCGATCTGCGCCGCGCCCATGCGATGGATGAAGGTCAGCCGGCCCGGCTCGTCGTCCGGGTTGAGGATGTCCATCAGCGCCAGCAGCTGATCGGGCTTCACCGACGGGCCGACCTTCACCGCGATCGGATTGCGCACGCCGCGCAGATATTCCACGTGCGCGCCATCGACCGCCGCAGTGCGCATGCCGATCCAGGGATAGTGCGTGGACAGGTTGAACCAGCCGTGCTGACGCGGGACCTCGCGGGTCAGCGCCTGCTCGTAGGGCAGCAGCAGCGCTTCGTGCGAGGTGTAGAAATCGATGCGGTTGAGGTTGTGCACCTCGGCGCCGGCCAGGGTTTCCATGAAGCGCACCGCGCCGCCGATGTCGGCCACCATCTGCTGGTATTCGTTGGCCAGCGGCGAGTAGCCGACCCAGCTGAGGTTCCAGTACTCGGGATGGTGCAGGTCGGCGAAGCCGCCGTCGATCAGCGCGCGCACGAAGTTCATCGTCATGGCCGAGCGCGAATGCGCGCGGATCATGCGCTGCGGATCGGGAATGCGCGCCTGCGCGGTGAATTCGGGCCCGTTGACCAGGTCGCCGCGATAGCTCGGCAGGGTGATCTCGCCGCGGGTCTCCATGTCGGTCGAACGCGGCTTGGCGTACTGCCCGGCGAAGCGCCCGACGCGCACCACCGGCAGCTGCAGCCCGTGCACCAGCACCAGGCTCATCTGCAGCAGCACCTTCAGCCGGTTGGAGATCAGCCCGGACTCGCAGTCGGAGAAGCTCTCGGCGCAGTCGCCGCCCTGCAGCACGAAGCGCTTGCCTTCCTGTGCCTCGGCCAGCTGCTTCTTCAGCGCGAAGATCTCCCACGAGGTCACCAGCGGCGGCAACCGGCCGAGCTCCTCGACCGCCCGGTCCAGCGCCTCGGCGTCGGGATAGGTCGGCAGCTGCATCGCCGGGCGCGCGCGCCAGCTGTCGGGGCGCCAGTCGCCGGAGGCGGCAGGAAAGGGAATGGCGGGGGCTGCGGCGGACATGCGGGGCTCCTGGAGAAGCCGCCATGATCGCAGAGCGCGGGGCCTCGCACGCACTTCCTGTCAATTCCGACAGTTTTCTGAGGTCTCTAAACCCCAGGAAACGTAGGACACGCGCCCATGACTTTCGGCCTAGGCATGACAGTCCTGACAGGAGGACCGTTACTTCATAACATTTTCCCAACGGCCCACGCCCCCTCCATGAAGACTCCGACCCTGCTCGCCTCCGCCATCGCCCTGGCCCTGGCGACCACACCCCTGCTCGCCCTGGCCGATGAGGCCCCCACCGACACCACCGTCGACCTGGACGTGGTCAAGGTCCACGCCAAGCTGGACGAGGCGCGCAATGCGCTCTCCCCGGACATCGGCAGCAGCCAGTTCACCATCACCGCGGCCGACATCGACCGGCTGCCGCTGGGCGCCTCCACGCCGATGAACCAGGTGCTGCTGCAGGCGCCGGGCGTCGTCCAAGACTCCTACGGCGGCGTCCACGTGCGCGGCGACCACGCCAATCTGCAGTACCGCATCAACGGCGTGATCCTGCCCGAGTCGATCTCCGGCTTCGGCCAGAGCCTGGACCCGCGCACCGTGTCCAGCATCCGGCTGCTCGACGGCGCGCTGCCGGCCCAGTTCGGCGACCGGACCGCCGCGGTGGTCGACATCACCACCAAGAGCGGCCAGGCGCTCGGCAACGGCGGCAGCGTCGGGGTGACCGCGGGCTCGTTCGGCACCTTCAATCCCTCGCTGGCCTGGTGGGGCAGCCAGGGCCGCTGGAGCTGGTTCGTGACCGGCGACTACGACCAGAACAAGATCGGCCTGGAGAACCCGACCAACAGCCGCACGCCCGATCACGACAAGACCCACCAGGGCAAGGCCTTCGCCGACCTGACCTATCTGGTCAACGAGGACACGCGCCTGAGCGTGATGGCCGGCTACGCCAACAACCGCTTCCAGGTGCCCAACAACCCGGGCCAGACCCCGGCCTTCGACGACCAGGGCCAGACCGACTTCGATTCCAGCGCGCTGGACGAGCGCCAGCGCGAGAACACCCGCTTCGCCACCGTCGCCCTGCAGGGCCTGGTCGGCGACAGCGCCTATCAGGTCTCGCTGGGCCAGCGCTACAGCAGCGTGGCCTTCGATCCGGACGTCACCGGCGATCTGATCTTCGACGGCGTCGCCTCGCAGGTCGATCGCGGCAACCGCGCCAACGTGCTGCAGGCCGATATCTCCACCCCGCTGGGCGCCTCGCACACCTTGCGCTACGGCCTGTACGGCGACTTCGAACACGCCACCGCCAGCAACAACAGCTGGGTCTTCCCGGCCGACGCCGACGGCAACCAGACCAGCAACATCCCCGAGCTGATCGGCGACAGCAGCCGCTTCCACGCCAGCACCACCGCGCTCTACCTGCAGGACGAGTGGAAGCTCGGCGAGGACTGGACGGTGAACTACGGCCTGCGCGGCGATCGCTACAAGGCCTTCGGGCGGACCGAGAGCCAGCTCAGCCCGCGCGTGGGCGCGATCTGGCGCGCCACCGACAGCACCACCCTGCACGCCGGCTACGCGCGCTACTTCACCCCCCCGGCCAGCGAGCTGATCTCCTCCGGGGACATCGCCCTATTCGATGGCACCACCAACCAGCAGCTGGCCGCCGGCGCGCAGATCCCGCTCAGCGAGCGCAGCGACTACTACGACCTGGGCATCTCCCAGCAGGTCGGCGACCACCTGACCCTGGGCCTGGACGCCTACGACCGCCTGGCCGACCGCCTGCAGGACGAGGGCCAGTTCGGCGCCGCCTACATCTATTCGACCTTCAACTACCGCTACGGCCACGTCCATGGCCTGGAGTTCTCGGCCGACTACAACAACGGCCCGGTGAGCGCCTACTTCAACGCGGCCTACAGCCGGGCGATGGGCAAGCAGGTCATGACCGGCGCCTACAACTTCGACCCCGATGCCCTGGCCTATGTGGCGGAGAACTGGATCCACCTGGACCACGACCAGAAGCTCACCTCGTCGGGCGGCATCAACTACAGCTTCGCAGGTAACAACCGTGTGGGCGCCAACTATCTCTATGGCAGCGGCCTGCGTACCGATACGGCCACGGTGCCCAATGGCGCGGCGCTGCCGTCCTACTTCCAGCTCAACCTGAGCGCGGGGCACGACTTCGAGGCCGACACCTCGCATCCGCTGCATGTGCAGGTCGCCGCGGTGAACGCGCTGGATCGCAGCTACCAGCTGCGCGACGGCGGCGGCATCGGCGTGTTCGCGCCGCAGTGGGCGCCGCGTCGCGGCGTGTTCCTCAGCGTGCAGCAGGACTTCTGACGCGACCCGAGCCGCGTCCAGGCTGCGGACCGGTCGACGCGCGCGACCGGTCCGCAGCCAGACGCGCTCAGGACGGGCGCAGCTCGCGCAGCAGCGTGCGCTTGCGCCGGCGGAAGGCGGCCATCAGCAGCCACAGCGTCAGCACCACGAACCACAGCAGACTCCACTCGGGCATCGACAGGCCCAGCAGACGCCAGGTCACCTCGGCGCACTCGCCCGAGCCGGTCAGCACCTGGCGCAGCACATCGCCCAGCGGGAAGGCTTCCATCATGTAGGCCAGGTCGGGGCCGCAGGCCGGCACCTTGTCGGCCGGCAGATGCTGCAGCCACACGTGGCGCCCGGCGATGCCGATGCCGATCAGCGCCGGCACCAGCCCCAGCAGGCCGTAGACGATGCGCCCGCCGCGGCTGCGCGGCCCATGCAGGCCGCCGATCAGGAACACCAGGCCCAGCAGCGCGAACGCGCCGCGCTGGAAGCTGCACAGCGGACACGGGATCTGGTGCTGGTAGTACTGGGTGTACAGCGCGGCGCCCAGCAATCCGACGCACACGAGGAAACCGGCCAGGAACTGCGCGCGGAAGGACCAACGGAAAGGATTCATGGGCAGCGGCAACGGGGAAGTCCCCGCATTATCGCCACCGCGCGCGCCCAGGGCCAAATCCGCCCCTCCACGCGACCTGCGCCGCAAACGCAAAACCCCGGCCAGGAGCCGGGGTCTGCAGGTGACGCGTGCGGGACGGGGTCGATTACTCGGCCGCTTCCGGACGATCGACCAGTTCCACGTAGGCCATCGGCGCGTTGTCGCCAGCGCGGAAGCCGCACTTGAGGATGCGCAGGTAGCCGCCCGGACGCGACTGGTAGCGCGGGCCGAGGGTGGTGAACAGGGTGCCGACCGCTTCCTTGTCGCGCAGACGCGCGAAGGCCAGACGGCGGTTGGCCACGCCATCGACCTTGGCCAGGGTGATCAGCGGCTCGGCGACGCGACGCAGTTCCTTGGCCTTGGGCAGGGTGGTCTTGATCAGGCCGTGCTTGATCAGCGAGGCGGCCATGTTGGAGAACATCGCGGCGCGATGCGAGCTGGTGCGGCTGAACTTGCGGCCGGCTTTCTGGTGACGCATGAGGTGGATTCCTGATGAATGGTGCGGCTGTTGAGGTTCGCTGTCGCCTTCGTGGCGTTGTTGCCTGGACTGCGGTTGGTCCTGATCCGGTCATCCTGTCCGGACATCGCGCGGGCCTTTGCGGCCCGTCGTCGAGGTGTTGCGGGTGAAGCGGTATCGCTGGACTTACTTCGCTGAAGCATCGAGCCGAGACGGATCGCCCGTCCCGGCCCGGCGCAGCGCGCCGGGCGTTCGCCCAAGCGCGCGGCAGTGCCGCGCAAGCGGCTTGGGCTTACCCCATCATCCCGTGCTGGGAAACACCGGCCGGCGGCCAGTTCTCCAGCTTCATGCCGAGCGACAGGCCGCGCTGGGCCAGGACTTCCTTGATCTCGGTCAGCGACTTCTTGCCGAGGTTCGGGGTCTTGAGCAGCTCGACTTCGGTCTTCTGGATCAGATCGCCGATGTAGTAGATGCTCTCGGCCTTGAGGCAGTTGGCCGAACGCACGGTCAGCTCCAGGTCGTCGATCGGGCGCAGCAGCACCGGATCCACGCCGCCGGTCTGCTGCTTCGGCGCGCCGCGGTCGCGGTGCGTGAAGTCGCCGAACACCGACAGCTGGTCGCTCAGGATGTCGGCGGCGGTGCGCACGGCTTCCTCGGCGTCGATCGTGCCGTTGGTCTCGATGTCCAGGACCAGCTTGTCCAGGTCGGTGCGCTGTTCGACGCGAGCGGACTCGACGGCGTAGGCGACGCGACGGACCGGCGAGAACGAGGCGTCCAGCACCAGGCGGCCGATGGCGCGGTTCTCTTCGTCCGGACGACGGCGGGCGGCGGCCGGCTGATAGCCGAAGCCGCGCTCGATCTTCAGGCGCAGGTTGACCGCGATGTCCTTGGTCAGGTGCGCGATCACGTGGTCGGGATTGAGGATCTCGACGTTGTGGTCGGTCTTGATGTCGCCGGCGGTGACCACGCCCGGGCCCTGCTTGGTCAGGCTCAGGGTGGCGTTGTCGCCGGTGTGGATGCGGATAGCCACATCCTTGAGGTTCAGCAGGACTTCCAGCACGTCTTCCTGCAGACCCTCGATGGTGCTGTACTCGTGCAGCACGCCGTCGATCTCGACCTCGGTGATGGCGAAGCCGGGGATGGACGACAGCAGCACGCGGCGCAGCGCATTGCCCAGCGTATGGCCGTAGCCACGCTCCAGCGGTTCGATGACCACCTTGGCGCGGTTGTCGGTCAGGCGCTCGATCTGCGGGCCGCGGGGGCGCAGCACTTGCTGAGTGATACCCGTCATGTTGCTTTGTCTCCTGCAAACCCCCGCCAGGGCGGGGGTGCGTGTGTGATTACTTCGAGTACAGCTCGACGATCAGCGCTTCGTTGATGTCGGCGGGCAGGTCCGAACGGACCGGCACGGCCTTGAACACGCCGGCGAACTTCTTCGAATCCACCTCGACCCAGGACGGGCTCAGGTCCAGCTGCTCGGCCACGGTCAGGGATTCCTGCACGCGCAGCTGCTTCTGGGCCTTCTCCGACAGCTCGATCGCGTCGCCGGCCTTGACCTGGTAGGAAGGCAGGTTGACCGACTTGCCGTTGACCAGCACGCCGCGGTGCGAGACCAGCTGGCGGGCCGCCGGACGGGTGACCGCGAAACCCATGCGGTAGATCACGTTGTCCAGACGGGTTTCCAGCAGCTGCAGCAGGTTCTCGCCGGTGTTGCCCTTCTTGGTCGAGGCCTTCTTGTAGTAGTTGCGGAACTGGCGCTCCAGCAGACCGTAGATACGCTTGACCTTCTGCTTCTCGCGCAGCTGGGTGGCGTAGTCGGACAGCTTGCCCTTGCGGGCGGTGGCGCCGTGCTGGCCGGGCTTCTGCTCCAGCTTGCACTTGGAGTCCAGCGCGCGCGCCGGGCTCTTGAGGGACAGGTCTGCGCCTTCGCGACGAGCGAGTTTGCAGGTAGGACCGATATAACGAGCCATTTCTAATCGCTCCCTTTAGACGCGACGCTTCTTCGGCGGACGGCACCCGTTGTGCGGGATAGGCGTCACGTCGATGATGTTGGTGATCTTGTAGCCGACGTTGTTGAGCGAACGTACGGCCGACTCACGGCCCGGACCCGGACCCTTGATGCGGACTTCCAGCGACTTCAGGCCGTAGTCCAGCGCAGCACGGCCGGCCTTCTCGGCGGCGACCTGCGCGGCGAACGGGGTGGACTTGCGCGAACCGCGGAAGCCCGCACCGCCCGAGGTGGCCCACGAGAGCGCATTGCCCTGGCGGTCGGTGATGGTGACGATGGTGTTGTTGAACGAAGCGTGGACGTGGGCGACGCCGTCGGTGACGACGCGCTTGATCTTCTTCTTCGGTGCCTTGGCGGCGGACGGCTTTGCCATGATGTTCGCCCCTTACTTCTTGATGGCTTTACGCGGACCCTTGCGGGTACGGGCGTTGGTACGGGTGCGCTGGCCACGCAGCGGCAGGCCGCGACGATGGCGCAGGCCGCGGTAGCAGCCCAGGTCCATCAAGCGCTTGATCGCCATGCCGACTTCGCGACGCAGGTCGCCCTCGACGATGTACTTGCCGACTTCGGCGCGCAGGCGCTCGACTTCCGGCTCGGACAGGTCGCGGATCTTGGTGGTCACCGTCACGCCTGCGGCTTCGCAGACCTTCTTGGACCGGGTACGGCCAATGCCGTAAATGCTCTGCAGCCCCACCCAGACGTGCTTCTGGGCAGGCAGGTTGACACCTGCAATACGCGCCATGACGCGATTCTCCAAACTGTTTGATGGCCGGCTGCACGCCCTCCGTGAACACGGATTGACGGCATATGGCGTAGGGAACTGGAAATTGTACCAAGGTCTCGGGTTGCTTGGAAGTCCATGGAACCTGGGGAGGTTCCACGGACCCGGCATGGGGAGTGTGCCCATGCTCCGGCGCCGGAAGCCGCTTACCGGACAGACCCGCAAGGGTCCGCCGGTGCCCGCGCTACTCTGGCGCAGGGACGAGCCGCTTCACACTCGCGCGCGAGACCGCCGCACGAGCCGCCCATTTTGAAAGTCCGGCCGATGGCCAGGCTTGGTGGCGGATGGGACCGCCGAAATTACGACCGGAAAAGGTCAGCCGCGCGACAGGCCGCGGTTACCGCCCTTCAGGTTGGCCTTCTTCAACAGGCTCTCGTACTGGTGGGACATCAGGTGCGCCTGGATCTGCGCGATGAAGTCCATCACCACCACCACCACGATCAGCAGCGAAGTGCCGCCGAAGTAAAACGAGGTGCCCAGCTGGGTACGCATCACTTCCGGCAGCAGACACACCGCCACCAGATAGAGCGAACCGGCGGCCGTCAGGCGGGTCAGCACGCCGTCGACATAGTCGGCGGTGGCCTTGCCGGGACGGATGCCCGGGATCAGCGCGCCGGACTTCTTCAGATTCTCGGCGGTTTCCTGCGAGTTGAAGACCAGCGCGGTGTAGAAGAACGCGAAGCCGATGATCATCGCCGCGAACACGATCATGTGCAGCGGCTCGCCCGGCGACAGCGCCTGGGAGATGCGCTGCAGGGTCACCGCCATCGGCGACTGGCCGGACCACATCGCCAGCGTGGCCGGGAATGCCAGGATGGACGAGGCGAAGATCGGCGGGATCACGCCGGCCATGTTGAGCTTGAGCGGCAGGAACGAAGTCTGGTTCATATACGCGTTGCGACCGCCCTGGCGGCGAGCGTAGTTGACCGTGATCCGGCGTTGCCCGCGCTCGACGAACACCACGAACCAGGTGAACGCGAACACCACCACCGCCACGATGATCAGCGCGATGGGGCTCATCGTGCCGTCGTTAACGGCGCCGAAGGTATGGATCACCGCGGCCGGCAGGCCGGCGACGATGCCCGAGAAGATGATCAGCGACACACCGTTGCCGATGCCGCGCTCGGTGACCTGCTCGCCGACCCACATCAGGAAGATGGTGCCCGCGGTGAGCGCCACGATCGCGGTGACCACGAAGCCCAGGCCCGGGGCATACACCACCGGCGCGCCGCCCGGCGCAGTCTGATGCTGCAGCGCCAGCGCGATGCTGCCGCCCTGCACCACCGCCAGCAGCACCGCGCCGATGCGCGAGTACTGGGTGATCTTGCGACGGCCGGACTCGCCCTCCTTCTGCAGCGCCTTGAGCGCCGGGAAGATGTGCGCACCCAGCTGTATGACGATGGATGCCGAGATGTACGGCATCACGTTCAGCGCGAAGATGCTGAAACGGTGCAGGGCGCCGCCCGAGAACATGTTGAACATGTCCACGATGCCACCGCCCTGCGCCTGCATCAGCGCGAGCATCGCGTCCGGGTTGACGCCCGGAACCGGAACGAAGCAACCGATCCGGTAGACGACCAGGGCCCCCAGCACGAACAGCAGACGCTGCCGCAGCTCGGTGAATTTGCCCAGACCACCCGCGATGCCCTGCTGCGCCATGCCGTGCTTACTCCTGGATGCTGCCGCCGGCAGCTTCGATGGCGGCCTTCGCGCCCGCCGTGGCCTGCACGCCCTTGAGCGTGAACGCCTTGGTCAACTCGCCCTTCTTCACGATCTTGGCGCGCTTGGCGGTGCTGGGCACCAGCTTGGCAGCGCGCAGGGCCGCGAAGTCGATCTCGCCGGCTTCCAGACGATCCAGCTGATAGGACAGCACCTCGGCGGTGTCCTTCTTCAGCTTGGAGCGGAAGCCGACCTTCGGCAGACGCTTGATCAGCGGCATCTGGCCGCCTTCGAACTTCGCCTTGATCTTGCCCTTACCGGCGCGGGCGAACGAACCCTTGTGGCCGCGGCCGGCAGTCTTGCCCAGGCCCGAACCGATGCCGCGACCGACGCGCTTGCGCTCGGTGCGGGCGGCCTTCTGCAGGCGACAGAGTGTTGAGACGCATGTTGATTACTCCTCGACGCGGACGAGGTAGTGAACCTTGGCGATCAGACCGCGTACCTGCGGGCTGTCCTTGAGTTCACGCACATCGTTGAGCTTGTTCAGGCCCAGCGCCTTCACCGACAGGCGGTGACGCGACTGGGAACCACGCAGGCCGCGCACCAGGCGCACCTTGACGGTCTTGTTGGACTCATTAGCCATGGGTGAGTTCCTCCACCGACTTGCCGCGCTTGGCCGCGATGCGGGCCGGCGACTGCATGTCTTCCAGGCCGCGCAGCGTGGCGCGCACCAGGTTGATCGGGTTACGCGAACCGACCGCCTTGGCCAGCACGTTCTTCACGCCCACCGCTTCCAGCACGGCGCGCATGGCGCCACCGGCGATGACACCGGTACCTTCCGAGGCCGGCTGCATGAACACGCGGGCCGCGCCGTGGCCGGCCTTGACCGGGTGCCACAGGGTGCCGTTGTTCAGATCGACGTTGAGCATGCCCTTGCGCGCGTACTCCATCGACTTCTGGATCGCCACCGGGACTTCGCGGGCCTTACCGTAGCCGAAACCGATGCGGCCGTTGCCGTCGCCCACCACCGTCAGCGCAGTGAAGGTGAACTGGCGACCACCCTTGACCGTCTTGCTGACGCGGTTGACCGCGATCAGCTTCTCGATCATGCCATCGTCGACTTTCTCTTCGCGGTTGCGATCGCGCCCGCGCGAGCGCTGTTCTTCTGCCATGTTGTTGATTCCTGTTGAGAGGGTCTGTACGGCTTGGCCGCTTATGGTTGTGGTCTACCGCGGTGGAGCGTGACGCGGCTGCAGAAGAGCCGCGGCGCCCGGCGCAATCCGCGCCGGCAGAGGTTGCGTGGGGGTGGACCCCGCGCGGTTCAAGCTTAGAACTGCAGGCCGCCTTCGCGCGCGGCATCGGCCAGCGCCTTGACGCGGCCGTGGTAGCGGTAGCCCGAGCGGTCGAAAGCGACCTTCTCGACGCCGGCGGCCTTGGCGCGCTCGGCGATCAGCTTGCCGACCTTGGCGGCGGCGTCGCTGTTCTTGCCGTTCTTCAGACCTTCCTTGACGTCGGCCTGCAGGGTGTTGGCCGAAGCCAGCACCTTGGAACCGTCGGCAGTGAAGATCTGCGCGTACAGGTGCTGGCCGGTGCGCAGGACGCTCAGGCGCGGCACACCCAGGTTGCGGATGTGGGCGCGGGTCGACTTGGCGCGGCGCAGGCGGGCGGTGTTCTTGATGCTCATGTTCAGTGACCTCGTGGAAGCGGATCGGCGTTGAGCCAGTGGGGAGGCAGCAGCGGTGTGCCCTCGCCTCCCGACTGCCGTTAAGCCTTCTTGGCTTCCTTGCGGATGATGGTTTCGTCGGAGTACTTCACGCCCTTGCCCTTGTAGGGCTCCGGCGGACGGAATCCGCGGATCTTGGCGGCGACTTCACCGACGCGCTGCTTGTCGGCGCCCTGCACCAGGATCTCGGTCTGGGTCGGGGCGGCCAGCGTGATGCCTTCCGGGGCCTTGAACAGGATCGGGTGGGAGAAACCCAGCGACAGGTTCAGGTCCTTGCCGGACATCGCGGCGCGGTAACCCACGCCGACCAGCTCGAGCTTGCGCTCGAAGCCATCGGACACGCCCTTGACCATGTTGGCCAGGATCGCGCGGATGGTGCCGGTGATGGCGTCGTGGTCCAGCGAGGACGGCGACAGGCTCACGGTGCCGTTCTCGACGGCGATGTTCACGCCCTCGGGCTGGGCGATCGTCAGGGTGCCCTTGGGGCCCTTGACGGTCACGGTGCCGTTGGCGTTGTTCAGTTCGGTGCCCTTGGGCAGGGCAATCGGCTTCTTGGCGACGCGGGACATGTAAGAACTCCTTCCCTTAGGCCACGAAGCACAGGACTTCACCACCCACGCCGGCCGCACGGGCCTGCGCGTCGGTCATGATGCCCTTCGACGTGGAGATGATGGCAATGCCCAGGCCGTTGAGGACCTTGGGGAGTTCGTCTTTGCCGCGGTACTGGCGCAGGCCCGAGCGCGACACACGCTTGAGCGTGTCGATGACCGGCTTGCCTTCGAAGTACTTCAGGACGACCTCGAGCTCGGCCTTGTTGTTCTCGGTCTTGGTGACGCGAGAATCGGCGATGTAGCCCTCGGACTTCAGAACGCCGGCGATGGCGACCTTGATGTTGGACGACGGCATCTTCACCGTCTGCTTGCCGACGGCGGCCGCATTCTTGATGCGGACCAGCATGTCGGCGATGGGATCAGTCATGCTCATGTGCGATTCCTATGAGTAGCACCGATATCCGCTTTCGCGAAAATCTCGTGTTGTGGGTGGCGCGGGCCTTGAGGCCTGCGCCCTTGCGCGGAAGATCTCTAGCACCAAAGCCTGGCGCCCATCGGGCCGCCAGGCTCTAGGTGGTGAAAATCCGGGGAGCGGATTCTACACCACTCCCTAGCTGTGTTACCAACTGGCCTTGCGCAGGCCGGGCACGTCGCCACGCATGGTGGCTTCGCGCAGCTTGTTGCGGGCCAGGCCGAACTTGCTGTACACGGCGCGCGGACGGCCGGACAGCTCGCAACGGGTGCGGAAGCGGCTGGGCGAGGAATCGCGCGGCAGCTTCTGCAGCTTGGTCGAGGCCTCGATCTTCTCGTCGTAGGACGCGTCCTGGCTGGAGATGATCTTCTTCAGTGCTTCGCGCTTGGCCGCGTACTTCTTGGCCAGCTTCGCCCGCTTCAGGTCGCGGTTGACCATGGAGGTCTTTGCCATGTCTTGGTCCTCGACTTAGTTGCGGAACGGGAACTTGAACGCTTCGAGCAGCGCCTTGGCTTCGGCGTCGGTCTTGGCGGTGGTGGTGATGGCGATATCCATGCCGCGGACCGCGTCGACCTGGTCGAAGTCGATTTCCGGGAAGATGATCTGTTCCTTCACGCCCATGTTGTAGTTGCCGCGGCCGTCGAACGAACGGCCGGACACGCCACGGAAGTCGCGCACGCGCGGCAGCGAGATGCTGATCAGGCGGTCCAGGAATTCGTACATGTGGGCGCGACGCAGGGTCACCTTGCAGCCGATCGGCCAACCGTCACGGATCTTGAAGGACGCGACCGAGACGCGCGACTTCGTCGTGACCGGCTTCTGGCCGGAGATCTTGGCCAGGTCGGCGACGGCGTTCTCCAGGATCTTCTTGTTGGTCGCAGCCTCACCCACACCCATGTTGATGGTGATCTTGGTGAGCCTGGGGACCTCCATCGGGTTGGAGTAGCCGAACTTCTTGGTCAAGGCCGGGACGACCTCTTCCTTGTAGATTTTTTCGAGACGAGTGGTCATGACCTCATTCCTCAGGCGTCGAGCGCCTCACCGCTGGAGCGGAACACACGCAGTTTGCGTCCATCCTCCAGCACCTTGAAGCCAACGCGCTCGCCCTTGCCGGAAGCGGCATTGAACAAGGCGACGTTGGAGATATGGATCGAGGCTTCGCGCTCGACGACGCCGCCGGCGACACCCGCCTGCGGGTTCGGCTTGGTGTGGCGCTTGACGATGTTCACGTTGGAAACGACCACACGGTCGCCATCCACGCGCAGCACATCGCCCTGCTTGCCCTTGTCCTTGCCGGTGATGACGACCACCTGGTCGCCCTTCTTGATACGGTTAGCCATTGTGATTTCCTCCGCTCACAGCACTTCGGGTGCGAGCGAGACGATCTTCATGAACTTCTCGGAGCGCAGTTCGCGGGTCACCGGTCCGAAGATACGGGTGCCGATCGGCTCCTGCTTGTTGTTCAGCAGGACGGCGGCGTTGCCGTCGAAGCGGATCAGCGAACCGTCGGCGCGACGCACACCCTTGCGGGTACGCACGACCACGGCGTCATAGACCTCGCCCTTCTTGACCTTGCCACGCGGGATCGCGTCCTTGACGGTCACCTTGATGATGTCGCCGATGCCGGCGTAACGGCGCTTGGAGCCGCCCAGCACCTTGATGCACATCAGCTCCTTGGCACCGGAGTTGTCGGCCGCATCGAGATAGCTCTGCATCTGGATCATGATTCAGGACTCCTCTTATTCGGCCGCGCGGGCGACGATCTCGACCACGCGCCAGTTCTTGGTCTTGGACAGCGGCGCGATCTCCACCACGCGGACCAAGTCGCCTTCGTTGCAGGCGTTGTCGGCGTCGTGGGCGTGCAGCTTGGTCGAGCGCTTGATGTACTTGCCGTACAGCGCGTGCTTGACCTGACGCTCGACCAGAATGGTGACCGTCTTGTCCATCTTGTTGCTGACGACACGACCTTCGATCGTGCGCTGCGTTTTCTGTTCGTTATCACTCATGTCGGCGGTCCTTACTTCTTGCTGCCGAGCAGGGTCTTGACGCGAGCGATCTCGCGGCGGACCCGGCGGGTTTCGTGGGTCTTCGGCAGCTGGCCGGTCGCCTTCTGCATGCGCAGGGAGAACTGCTCCTTGCGCAGCTCGCCCAGATGGGCGTTCAGCTCGTCGGCAGACTTCTCGCGGAGTTCCTTGATAGCCATTAGCGCACCGTCCGGGTCACGAAAGTGGTGGTGACCGAGAGCTTGGCGGCGGCCAGGCGGAACGCCTCGCGTGCCGTTGCCTCGTCCACGCCCTCGATTTCATAGATCATGCGGCCCGGCTGGATCTGGGCCACCCAGTACTCCACGTTGCCCTTACCGGAGCCCATGCGGACCTCGATCGGCTTCTTGGTGATGGGCTTGTCGGGGAACACGCGGATCCACATCTTGCCGCCGCGCTTGACGTAGCGGCTGATGGAACGGCGCGCGGCCTCGATCTGGCGCGCGGTCAGCTGACCGTGCGCGGTGGCCTTCAGGCCATACTCGCCGAACGAGACGAGATTTCCGCTCCAGCTCAGGCCTTCGTTACGGCCCTTGTGCATCTTGCGGTATTTGGTTCGCTTGGGTTGCAACATTGCCGTTACCTCGCATCACGATCGCGGGACGGGCGCGACGGACGTTCGCTGCGCTCGGGGCGCGCGTCGTCCTGCTTCTCCTGACCCACCTGGCTGAAGTCGAACACTTCGCCCTTGTAGACCCACACCTTGATGCCGATGATGCCGTAGGTGGTCTTCGCCTCGGCAAAGCCGTAGTCGATGTCGGCGCGAAGGGTGTGCAGCGGCACACGGCCTTCGCGGTACCACTCGGAACGGGCGATCTCGGCGCCGTTCAGACGGCCGGCGACGTTCACCTTGATGCCCAGGGCACCCAGGCGGATCGCGTTGCCGACCGCGCGCTTCATCGCACGGCGGAACATGATGCGGCGCTCCAGCTGCTGGGCGATGGACTCGGCGACCAGCTGGGCGTCCAGCTCGGGCTTGCGCACTTCGGTGACGTTGATGTGCGCCGGGACGCCCATCAGATCGCTCACTTCCTTGCGCAGCTTCTCGATGTCCTCACCGCGCTTGCCGATCACCACGCCCGGGCGGGCGGTGTGGATCGTCACGCGGGCGGTCTTGGCCGGACGCTCGATCAGGATCTTGCTGATCCCGGCCTGGGCCAGCTTCTTGCGGAGCATCTCGCGGACCTTGAGGTCAGCGGCCAGGTAGCTGGCGTACTCGCGCTTGTTGGCGTACCACTTGGAATTCCAGTCCTTGGCGATGCCCAGGCGAATACCGGTCGGATGTACTTTATGGCCCATAGTCTTATTTGCCCTTGCCTTCGCCAACCACCACGGTGATATGGCTGGTGCGCTTGAGGATGCGCGTGCCGCGGCCCTTGGCGCGGGCCATGAAACGCTTCAGCGTCGGGCCCTCGTCGACCATGATGGTCTGGACCTTCAGCTCGTCGACGTCGGCGCCCTGGTTGTTCTCGGCGTTGGCGATCGCCGACTCCACCACCTTCTTGATCAGGTGGGCAGCCTTCTTGTCCGAGAACTTCAGCAGGTTGACGGCGCGCTCGGCCGACAGGCCACGCACCTGGTCGGCGACCAGGCGGGCCTTCTGCGGGGAGATGCGCGCGGTGCGCAGGATGGCTTTCGCTTCCATTGTCATCTCTCCTTACTTCTTGCCGCCGGCTTTCTTGTCGCCACCGTGACCCTTGAAGGTCCGGGTGACGGCAAACTCGCCGAGCTTGTGGCCGACCATGTTCTCGTTGACCAGCACCGGAACGTGGTTCTTGCCGTTGTGCACGGCGATGGTGAAACCCACCATCTCCGGCAGGATCATGGAGCGACGCGACCAGGTCTTGATCGGGCGCTTGCTACCGGCCGCAGCCTCCACCTTCTTGACCAGGTGGTGATCGACGAACGGGCCTTTCTTGAGTGAACGTGCCATGGTCGATTAGCCCCTACGATCGCGGACGATGAATTGCTGCGTGCGCTTGTTATGGCGCGTCTTGTAACCCTTGGTCGGCACGCCCCACGGGGTGACCGGGTGCGGGTTGCCCTGGCCGGCCTTGGCCTCACCACCACCGTGCGGGTGGTCGACCGGGTTCATGGCCGCACCGCGAACGGTCGGACGCACGCCGCGCCAACGCTTGGCACCGGCCTTGCCCAGCTTCTCGAGGCTGTGCTCGTCGTTGCCGACTTCGCCGATGGTGGCGCAGCACTCGGCCGGAACCTTGCGCATTTCACCCGAACGCAGGCGCAGCGTGGCGAAGCCCTGCTCGCGCGCGACCAGCTGGACCGAGGCGCCGGCGGCGCGGGCGATCTGGGCGCCCTTGCCGACCTTCAGCTCGATGCAGTGCACCGTGGTGCCGACCGGGATGTTCAGCAGCGGCAGGGTGTTGCCGGTGCGGATCGGGGCGTCGCGGCCCGCGATCACCTGGTCGCCGGCCTTCAGGCCCTTGGGCGCGATGATGTAGCGGCGCTCACCGTCGACGTAGCACAGCAGCGCGATGTGCGCGGTGCGGTTCGGGTCGTACTCGATGCGCTCGACACGGGCCGGAATGCCGACCTTGTCGCGCTTGAAGTCGATGACACGGTAGTGCTGCTTGTGGCCACCACCGATATGACGGGTGGTGATGCGACCGTGGTGGTTGCGACCGCCGGACTTGCTCTGCTTCTCCAGGAGCGGAGCGTGCGGAGCACCCTTGTGCAGGTCGGGCGTCACCACGCGCACGGCCGAACGGCGGCCGGCGGAAGTGGGTTTGAATTTCATCAATGGCATGTGGGTCTACCTCAGGCCGTGGCCGACACGTCGATGGCCTGGCCGTCGGCCAGACGCACATACGCCTTGCGCCAGTCGCCGCGACGGCCACCGCGGTTACGGAAGGACTTGTTCTTGCCCTTGACGTTCACCACGTTGACGGCCTCGACCTTGACGTCGAACAGCTGCTCGACCGCGGCCTTGACATCGGCCTTGGTGGCGTCGTTCGAGACTTCGAAGACGTACTGATTGCTTACTTCCTGCAGACGTGCAGTCTTTTCGGACACGCGCGGGGCGCGCAGCACGCTGAAGATTTTCTCGTTGCTGATCATGCCAGCCACTCCTCGATCTTCTTCACCGCATCGGCGGTGATCACGACAGTGTCGGCACCGACCAGCGACGCCGGATCCAGCGCCTGGACGTCGCGCACTTCCACGTAGGGAAGGTTGCGAGCGGACAGATACAGGTGCTCCGAAGCATCCTCGGTGACGATCAGCGGACGCTTGCCGACGTTCAGTTCCTTGAGCTTGGAGACCAGGCCCTTGGTGCTGGAGGCATCGACGTTGAAGGCGTCGACGACGGTCAGGCGGTCCTGGCGAGCCAGCTCGCTCAGGATGGCCTTCATCGCGGCGCGGTACATCTTGCGGTTGACCTTCTGGTCGAAGCTACGCGGCTTGGCCGCGAAGGTCACGCCGCCGCCGACAAAGATCGGGGCCGTCAGGGCGCCATGACGCGCGCCGCCGCCCTTCTGCTTCTTCGACTTCTTGGTGGTGCCGTTGACTTCCGCACGGGTCTTCTGGGCCTTGGTGCCCGCACGACCGGCGTTGCGATAGGCGACGACGACCTGGTGCACCAGGTCCTGACTGAATTCGCGACCGAACACTTCGTCGGAGACCGACAGTTTGTTGGCGCTGCCGTTAATGGCGAGTTCCATGTTGGTTCTCCTTATGCCTTGCTCGCCGGACGCACGATCACGTCGCCACCCGGCGCACCCGGCACGGCGCCGCGAACGGCGATCAGGCCGCGCTCGGCGTCCACGCGGACGACTTCCAGGTTCTGCGTGCTCTGCTGCACGGCGCCCATGTGGCCGGACATCTTCTTGCCCGGGAACACACGGCCGGGGGTCTGACGCTGGCCCAGCGAACCCGGCGCGCGATGCGACAGCGAGTTACCGTGGGTGGCGTCGCCCATGCGGAAGTTCCAGCGCTTGATCGTGCCCTGGAAGCCCTTGCCCTTGGTCACGCCCTGGACGTCGACCTTCTGGCCCACTTCAAAGATGTCGGCCTTGATCTCGCCGCCGACGCTGAAGTCGCCGATCTTGTCGGCTTCCACGCGCAGCTCCCACAGGCCGCGACCGGCTTCGACCTTGGCCTTGGCCAGGTGACCGGCGACCGGCTTGGTGATCAGCGCAGCGCGGCGCGAACCCACGGCGACCTGCACGGCGCTGTAGCCGTCGGTCTCGGAGGTCTTGATCTGGGTGATGCGGTTCGGGGTGGCTTCGATCAGGGTGACCGGGATGGACTTGCCATCTTCGGTGAAGACCCGGGTCATGCCGGCCTTGCGGCCAACGATGCCCAACGAATATTTCTTCGCAGTCATGGTCGGTGCCTTTAGGTCAGCTTGATCTGGACGTCAACGCCAGCCGCCAGCTCGAGCTTCATCAGCGCGTCGACGGTCTTGTCGTTGGGATCGACGATGTCCAGCACGCGCTTGTGCGTACGGGTCTCGTACTGGTCGCGCGCATCCTTGTCGGCGTGCGGCGACACCAGGATGGTGTAGCGTTCAATCTTGGTCGGCAGCGGGATCGGGCCGCGCACCTGCGCGCCGGTCCGCTTGGCCGTTTCGACGATCTCGCTCGCCGAGCGATCGATCAGGCGATGATCGTAGGCCTTGAGCCTGATACGGATCTTCTGGTCCGCCATGACGGTTTCCTGTGTTGAAAGAGCGACGGGCGCGGCCTCTGGGATGCCTTGCCCCGGTAATGGTCCACAAGCTTTTTTCTCGAAGTCCCTGCGCCTTGAGTCACCCCCTGCCGGGGGACGCGCCGGGGCCGCGAGGGCCCGGGAATCTTCCTGAAAAACAAGGCAGACCGATGAACGGCCTGCCCAGACGAAAGAGTATAGAACGCGTCAACTACGCCCGTCAACAACCCGGACGCATCGCGACGCGAAAAGTCGCCTTTTCGCGCCACCGGTTCACACGTTCAACATCCTTATCTGGCGAACACGAGGCGCTTCCTGCACCTCTTTTCGCGGTAGGCCGGCCACACCTCCCAGGGAGGGGCCGGCGGGTATTGCGGTGTTGCTTTGTTACCTGGTCCCGGGCTGGCCGGGGCGCGCAGTGTACTTCATCGGAGCGCTGGATCCCCGCTTTCGCGGGGATGACGATCTGACAAAGCCCTGCGCGCCTTGGGCGCGCAGGGGTCAGATCGTCACTTGATGATCTTGGCCACCACGCCGGCGCCGACGGTACGGCCACCCTCGCGGATCGCGAAGCGCAGGCCTTCGTCCATCGCCACCGGGTTGATCAGCGTGACCTTCATCTTCACGTTGTCGCCCGGCATCACCATCTCGGTGCCTTCCGGCAGCTCGATCGCACCGGTGATGTCGGTGGTGCGGAAGTAGAACTGCGGACGGTAGCCCTTGAAGAACGGGGTGTGACGGCCACCCTCGTCCTTGGACAGCACGTACACCTCGGCCTCGAACTCGGTGTGCGGGGTGATCGAACCCGGCTTGGCCAGCACCTGGCCACGCTCCACGTCGTCACGCTTGGTGCCGCGCAGCAGCAGGCCCGCGTTGTCGCCCGCCTGGCCCTGGTCCAGCAGCTTGCGGAACATTTCCACGCCGGTCACGGTCGTCTTCTGGGTCGGGCGGATACCGACGATCTCGATTTCCTCGCCCACCTTGATCACGCCGCGCTCGATACGGCCGGTCACCACGGTGCCGCGGCCCGAGATCGAGAACACGTCTTCCACCGGCATCAGGAACGCCTTGTCGACGTCACGCTCCGGGGTCGGGATCCAGGTGTCCAGCGCCTCGACCAGCTTCAGGATCGCCGGCACGCCGATCTCCGACTGGTCGCCTTCCAGCGCCAGACGGGCCGAACCGTGGATGATCGGGGTGTCGTCGCCCGGGAACTCGTACTTGCTCAGCAGCTCGCGGACTTCCATCTCCACCAGCTCCAGCAGCTCGGCGTCGTCCACCATGTCGGCCTTGTTCAGGAACACGACGATGTACGGCACGCCCACCTGGCGCGAGAGCAGGATGTGCTCGCGGGTCTGCGGCATCGGGCCGTCAGCGGCCGAGCACACCAGGATCGCACCGTCCATCTGGGCGGCGCCGGTGATCATGTTCTTCACGTAGTCGGCGTGGCCCGGGCAGTCCACGTGCGCGTAGTGGCGGCTCGGCGATTCGTATTCCACGTGCGCCGTGGAAATCGTGATGCCGCGCGCCTTCTCTTCCGGCGCCGCGTCGATCGCGTCGTAGGCCTTGAACTCGCCACCGAAACGCTCCGCGCCCACCTTGGTCAGCGCCGCCGTCAGCGTCGTCTTGCCATGGTCAACGTGACCAATCGTGCCCACGTTCACGTGCGGCTTGGTGCGCTCGAACTTACCCTTTGCCATTGTCGTAATCCTTCAAAAGTTGTGTCAGTTGGAATGCGGTGCGAAGCGGTCGATTACTTCTTGGTGACCGCTTCGGCGATGTTGGCCGGCGCTTCGGCGTAGTGGTCGAACTCCATCGAGAAGGTCGCGCGACCCTGCGACATCGAGCGCAGCGTGGTGGCGTAGCCGAACATCTCGCCCAGCGGCACCATGGCGTTGATGACCTTGCCCGACGGGCTTTCGTCCTGGCCCTGCAGGATTCCGCGACGACGGCTCACGTCGCCCATCACGTCACCCAGGTAATCCTCGGGCGTGACGATCTCGACCTTCATCATCGGCTCGAGCAGGACCGGCGAGGCCTTGGAGAAGGCTTCCTTGAACGCCATCGAGCCGGCGACCTTGAACGCCATTTCGTTGGAGTCCACGTCGTGGAACGAACCGTCGACGGCCTTGACCGCGACGTCCACCACCGGGAAGCCGGCCAGCGGACCATTGCGCATGGCCTCTTCGATGCCCTTGCCCGCGGCGGCGACGTATTCCTTCGGCACCACGCCGCCGACGATCGCGCTCTCGTAGCTGAAGCCCGCGCCACGCTCGGCCGGCTCCATCTCGATCACGATGTGGCCGTACTGGCCGCGACCGCCCGACTGGCGCACGAACTTGCCGTCCTGCTTGACGCCCTTGCGGATCGTCTCGCGGTAGGCCACCTGCGGCTTGCCGACGTTGGCTTCAACGTTGAACTCGCGCTTCATGCGGTCGACGATGATTTCCAGGTGCAGCTCACCCATGCCGGCGATGATGGTCTGGCCGGATTCCTCGTCGGTCCGCACGCGGAACGAGGGATCTTCCTGCGCCAGGCGACCCAGCGCCAGGCCCATCTTCTCCTGGTCGGACTTGGTCTTCGGCTCGACCGCCATCGAGATCACCGGCTCCGGGAACGTCATGCGCTCCAGGGTGATGATCTTGTCCTGCGCGCACAGGGTGTCGCCGGTGGTGACGTCCTTCAGACCCACCGCCGCGGCGATGTCGCCCGCGCGCACTTCCTTGATCTCTTCGCGGTTGTTGGAGTGCATCTGCAGGATGCGGCCCACGCGCTCCTTCTTCGACTTGACCGGGTTGTAGACCTGGTCGCCGGAGTTGAGCACGCCCGAGTAGACGCGGAAGAAGGTCAGCGAGCCCACGAACGGGTCGGTCATGATCTTGAACGCCAGCGCCGAGAAGGGCTCGTTGTCGCCCGCCTTGCGGCTGTCTTCCTGCTCGTTCTCGTCGATGCCCTGCACCGGCGGACGATCCACCGGCGACGGCAGCAGCTGGATCACGCCGTCGAGCATGGCCTGCACGCCCTTGTTCTTGAAGGCGGTGCCGCAGTAGACCGGCACGATCTCCACGCGCAGGGTGCGCTCGCGCAGACCGCTCAGGATCTCGGCCTCGGACAGGTCGCCGCCGCCCAGGTACTTGTCCATCAGCTCTTCGCTGGCCTCGGCCGCGGCCTCGACCATGAAGCTGCGGGCCTCGTCGGCCTTGGACTGCAGCTCGGCGGGGATGTCGCGGTACTCGAACACGGTGCCCTGCGAGGCGGTATCCCAGTGGATCGCCTTCATCTTGACCAGGTCGATCACGCCCTCGAAGCCGTCCTCGGCGCCGATCGGCACCTGCATCGGCACGGCGTACGCGCCCAGGCGGGCCTTGAGCTGGTCCACGACCTTGTCGAAGTTGGCGCCGGTGCGGTCCATCTTGTTGACGAACGCCAGACGCGGCACGGCGTACTTGTTGGCCTGACGCCACACGGTCTCGGACTGCGGCTGCACGCCACCGACGGCGCACAGCACGAACACCGCGCCGTCGAGCACGCGCAGCGAACGCTCGACTTCGATGGTGAAGTCGACGTGGCCGGGGGTGTCGATGATGTTGAAGCGGTGCTGCGGCATGGACTTGTCCATACCGGTCCAGAACGCCGTGGTGGCGGCGGACGTGATGGTGATGCCGCGCTCCTGCTCCTGCTCCATCCAGTCCATCGTGGCGGCGCCATCGTGCACCTCACCGATCTTGTGGCTGACACCGGTGTAGAACAGGATGCGCTCCGACGTGGTGGTCTTGCCCGCGTCGATGTGGGCCATGATGCCGAAGTTGCGGTAACGCTCGATGGGAGTGGTGCGAGCCACGAGGAGTCTCTCTTTTTGATGAAAAGAACGTCGCGCCATGGGCGCGAACGGGGGCGATGATCACACGGGTCCTAAAGACCGAATGCCGCCCGGGGGCGGCTTTCGCTGTCGTGCGCGATGATCAGCGCGTTGTGTGGCGCCTAGGTGGCGCCTGGGGCCCGAAGATTCAAGGCCCCCGGTACTGCCTTACCAGCGATAGTGCGCGAACGCCTTGTTGGCTTCGGCCATGCGGTGGGTTTCTTCACGCTTCTTGATGGCGCCGCCGCGATTTTCCGAGGCGTCGATCAGTTCGGCGGCCAGCTTGCGCGGCATGGTGTTCTCACCGCGCTTGCGCGCCGACTCGATCAGCCAGCGCATGGCCAGGGCCAGGCGGCGCGAGGCGCGCACTTCGACCGGCACCTGATAGGTGGCACCACCGACGCGGCGCGACTTGACCTCGACGGCCGGCGCGACGTTGTCCAGCGCCTTCTCGACCAGCTCGAGGGCGTTGGGATTCTTTTCGCCGATGACGTCCATCGCGCCGTAGACGATCTTCTCGGCGACGGACTTCTTGCCGCTCAGCATCACCATGTTGATGAAGCGGGCGATGGTATGGCTGCCGTGCTTGGGATCGGGCAGAACGGTGCGCTGCGGCGCGGAACCTTTACGAGACATGTCTTATTCCCTTAGCTCTTCGGACGCTTGGCGCCGTACTTGGAACGGGCCTGGCGGCGCTTGGCAACGCCGGCGGCGTCGAGCGAACCGCGCACGGTGTGGTAACGCACGCCCGGCAGGTCCTTGACGCGACCGCCGCGGATCAGCACCACCGAGTGCTCCTGCAGGTTATGCCCTTCGCCACCGATGTAGCTGATGACTTCTTCCTGGTTGGTCAGGCGCACCTTGGCCACCTTGCGCAGCGCCGAGTTCGGCTTCTTGGGCGTGGTGGTGTAGACGCGCGTGCAGACGCCGCGGCGCTGCGGACAGTTGTCGAGTGCCGGCGAGGCGCTCTTGTAGGTCGTCGCCTGCCGCGGCTTGCGGACCAGCTGGTTGATCGTTGCCATCTTTGGATTCTTTGGATGAAGGCCGTGACGCCGGGCCTTTTGCGTGAAAACGACGGCAGGCCGTAGATGCGGCCTGCCGAGACAGGAGAGTATAGCTGGCAGCGGAATTTGTCGTCAACCGACGAAATCCTCACCACCGTCTGGCCGGTCCCGGGCCGGGATACGGGGCACATCCTGCGCCCCCTTCCGCTTGGTCAGGCCGGCCCCGCTTGGGGCCGGCCCGTCTTGCTGCTTACTGCTCGGTGCTGCTTTCCGACTCGGCCTCGCCACCTTCGGCCACGGCCTCGGCGGTCACCGGCCCGGACAGGGCGGCCATCTCCGACTCGGTCAGGCCCGAGGCGTTGCGACGGCGCTGGCTGTGGTAGGTCAGACCGGTACCGGCCGGGATCAGACGGCCGACGATCACGTTCTCCTTCAGACCGCGCAGGCTGTCACGGGTGCCGCGCACGGCCGCCTCGGTCAGCACGCGGGTGGTCTCCTGGAAGGAGGCCGCGGAGATGAACGACTCGGTCGCCAGCGAGGCCTTGGTGATGCCCAGCAGGACCGGCTCGTACTGCGCCGGCAGCTCGTTGCGGGCCACCAGCCTGGCGTTCTCCTCGATCACGCGCTGCTTCTCGACCTGCTCGCCGGCCAGGAACTTGCTGTTGCCCGCATCGGTGATCTCCACCTTGCGCAGCATCTGGCGGGTGATCACCTCGATGTGCTTGTCGTTGATCTTCACGCCCTGCAGGCGGTAGACGTCCTGGATTTCCTTGACCAGGTACGCGGCCAGCGGCTCGACACCCAGCAGGCGCAGGATGTCCTGCGGGCTCGGCTCGCCGTCCACGATGGTCTCGCCCTTGGCCACGTGCTCGCCTTCGAACACGATGATCTGGCGGAACTTGGGAATCAGCTCCTCGTGCTCGTTGCCGTCGGTGTCCTTGATGATCAGGCGCTGCTTGCCCTTGGTGTCCTTGCCGAAGCTGATCACGCCCGAACGCTCGGCCAGGATCGCCGGATCCTTCGGCTTGCGCGCCTCGAACAGGTCGGCCACGCGCGGCAGACCACCGGTGATGTCGCGGGTCTTGGACGCTTCCTGCGGCACCTTGGTGACCACGTCGCCCACGCCGACGGCGGCGCCGTCCTGCAGGTTGACCACCGAACGCGGCGGCAGCAGGTACTGGGCCGGCATGTCGGTGCCCGGGATCGACAGATCCTTGCCGTCCTTGTCGACGATGCGCACCAGCGGACGCAGATCCTTGCCCTGCGAGCCGCGACGCTTGGGATCGGTGATCTCGCGCGAGGCCAGACCGGTCAGTTCGTCGGTCTTCTCGATGACGGTGATGCCGTCGACGAAGTCCACGAAGCGCACGAAACCGGCCACTTCCGACACGATCGGGTGGTTATGCGGATCCCAGTTGGCCACGGTCTGGCCGGCCTTGACCGCATCGCCGTCCTTGACGGTGATGGTGGCGCCGTACGGCAGCTTGTAGCGCTCGCGCTCGCGGCCGTGGGCGTCCAGCACCGACAGTTCGCCCGAACGCGACACCGCCACCAGCGAACCGTTGGCGTGCTCGACCGACTTGAGGTTGTTGAACTTCACCGAGCCGGTGGTCTTGACCGTGATGTTGTCCACCGCGGCGGCACGCGAAGCGGCACCACCGATGTGGAACGTACGCATGGTCAGCTGCGTGCCGGGCTCGCCGATCGACTGGGCGGCGATGACGCCGACCGCTTCGCCGATGTTGACGATGTGGCCACGGGCCAGGTCGCGGCCGTAGCAGTGCGAGCACACGCCGAAGTCCGAGGTGCAGGTGATGGTCGAGCGGACCTTCACCATCTGCACGCCGGCGTCTTCCAGCTTCTGCACCCAGGCTTCGTCCAGCAGCGTGTTGCGGGTGACGATCGGATCCTCGTCGTTGCCCGGCAGGAACACGTCCTCGGCCACGATGCGGCCCAGCACGCGGTCCTTCAGCGGCTCGACCACGTCGCCGCCTTCCACGATCGGGGTCATGGTCAGGCCGTCGGTGGTGCCGCAGTCGACCTCGGTGATCACCACGTCCTGCGCCACGTCGACCAGGCGACGGGTCAGGTAACCGGAGTTGGCGGTCTTCAGCGCGGTATCGGCCAGACCCTTGCGGGCGCCGTGGGTGGAGTTGAAGTACTCCTGCACGTTCAGGCCTTCGCGGAAGTTCGCCTTGATGGGCGTCTCGATGATCGAGCCATCGGGACGCGCCATCAGGCCGCGCATGCCGGCCAGCTGGCGGATCTGCGCCTGGCTACCACGCGCGCCGGAGTCGGCCATGATGTACAGCGAGTTCATCGACTTCTCGTTGATGGTCTCGCCCTTGGCGTTGAGCACCTTGTCGGTACCGATGGTGTCCATCATCGCCTTGGCGATGCGCTCGTTGGTGCGCGACCAGATGTCCACGACCTTGTTGTAGCGCTCGCCGGCGGTGACCAGACCGGACTGGTACTGCTCCTGGATCTCGAGCACTTCCTGCTCGGCCTCGCCCAGGATGCCCTTCTTCTCGTCCGGGATGACCATGTCGTCGATGCCGATCGACACGCCCGCGCGGGTGGCGTAGGCGAAGCCGGTGTACATCAGCTTGTCGGCGAACACGACCGTGTCCTTCAGACCCAGCTGGCGGTAGCTGGAGTTGATCAGACGCGAGATGTTCTTCTTGGTCAGGTCGGTGTTGGCCAGCGCGAACGGCAGGCCGTCGGGCAGGATCTCGGCCAGCAGCGCGCGCCCGACCGTGGTGTCCACGATCGAGGTCTTCTTCTCGCGGCTGCCGTCCTCGGCGATCACCGTCTCGGTGATGCGCACCTTGACCTTGGCGTGCAGTTCGACCACGCGGTTGTCGTAGGCGCGCTTGACCTCGGCGATGTTGGCGAAGGCCATGCCCTCGCCCGCCTTGTTCTCCAGGGCGCGGGTCATGTAGTACAGACCCAGCACCACGTCCTGCGAGGGCACGATGATCGGCTCGCCGTTGGCCGGCGAGAGGATGTTGTTGGACGACATCATCAGCGCGCGCGCTTCCAGCTGGGCTTCCAGCGAGAGCGGCACGTGCACGGCCATCTGGTCACCGTCGAAGTCGGCGTTGAACGCGGTGCAGACCAGCGGGTGCAACTGGATGGCCTTGCCCTCGATCAGCACCGGCTCGAACGCCTGGATGCCCAGGCGGTGCAGGGTCGGGGCGCGGTTCAGCAGCACCGGGTGCTCGCGGATGACTTCTTCCAGGATGTCCCAGACTTCGCCTTCCTCGCGCTCGACCAGCTTCTTGGCGGCCTTGATCGTGGTGGCCAGGCCGCGACGCTGCAGCTTGGCGAACACGAACGGCTTGAACAGCTCCAGCGCCATCTTCTTGGGCAGGCCGCACTGGTGCAGCTTGAGGTACGGGCCGACCACGATGACCGAACGGCCCGAGTAGTCCACGCGCTTGCCGAGCAGGTTCTGGCGGAACCGGCCCTGCTTGCCCTTGATCATGTCGGCCAGCGACTTCAGCGGACGCTTGTTGGTGCCGGTGATGGCGCGGCCGCGACGGCCGTTGTCCATCAGCGCGTCGACCGATTCCTGCAGCATGCGCTTTTCGTTGCGCACGATGATGTCCGGGGCGTTGAGCTCCAGCAGGCGGCGCAGACGGTTGTTGCGGTTGATGACGCGGCGGTACAGATCGTTGAGATCGGAGGTCGCGAAGCGGCCACCGTCCAGCGGCACCAGCGGGCGCAGATCCGGCGGCAGCACCGGCAGCACGGTCATGACCATCCACTCCGGACGGTTGCCGGACTCCAGGAAGGCCTCGACCAGCTTGATGCGCTTGGTCAGACGCTTGAGCTTGGTCTCCGAACCGGTGCTGGCGATTTCCTCGCGCAGCTTGACCATCTCGGCCTGCAGGTCGATGTGGCGCAGCAGTTCGAACACGGCCTCGGCGCCCATGGCGGCGTCGAAGTCGTCGCCGTGCTCCTGGCGCGCGGTCAGGTACTGCTCTTCGGTCAGCAGTTGGCGGCTTTCCAGCGGGGTCAGGCCCGGCTCGGTCACCACGTAGGCTTCGAAGTACAGCACGCGCTCGATGTCGCGCAGGGTCATGTCCAGCATCAGGCCGATGCGCGAGGGCAGCGACTTGAGGAACCAGATGTGCGCGACCGGCGAGGCCAGGTCGATGTGGCCCATGCGCTCGCGGCGCACCTTGGCCAGGGTCACCTCGGTGCCGCACTTCTCGCAGACCACGCCGCGGTGCTTCATGCGCTTGTACTTGCCGCACAGGCACTCGTAGTCCTTGATCGGTCCGAAGATGGCGGCGCAGAACAGGCCGTCACGCTCGGGCTTGAAGGTACGGTAGTTGATGGTTTCCGGCTTCTTCACTTCGCCGAAGGACCACGAGCGGATCAGATCCGGCGAGGCCAGCGCGATCTTGATCGCGTCGAAGTCCAGGGTCTGGCGCTGCTGGTTGAAGAGGTTGAGCAGGTCTTTCATGAGTTTCTCCGGGATTCGGAATTCGAGATTGGGGATTCGTCAGAGCGAGGATCCGGGAGCGTGGGAGCGGCTTGTGCCACTCCCCGATCCCGAATCTCCAATCCCGAACCTCAGTTGTCTTCCAGCTCCATGTTGATGGCCAGCGAGCGGATTTCCTTCACCAAGACGTTGAAGGACTCCGGCATGCCCGCGACCATCTCGTGTTCGCCATCGACGATGTTCTTGTACATCTGGTTGCGGCCCTGCACGTCGTCGGACTTGACGGTCAGCATTTCCTGCAGGGTGTGCGCCGCGCCGTAGGCTTCCAGCGCCCAGACTTCCATTTCGCCGAAGCGCTGGCCGCCGAACTGCGCCTTGCCGCCCAGCGGCTGCTGGGTGACCAGCGAGTACGGGCCGGTGGAACGGGCGTGCATCTTGTCGTCGACCAGGTGGTTCAGCTTCAGGTAGTGCATGTAGCCGACCGTGGTCTTGCGATCGAACGCCTCGCCGGTGCGGCCGTCGTACAGCTGCATCTGCGTCTTGCTGGCGTTGAAGCCGAGCAGTTCGGTTTCCGCATCGCCGTCCGGATAGGCCAGGTTGAGCATCTCGCGCAGCTCGTCCTCGTGGGCGCCGTCGAACACCGGGGTGGCCATCGGCACGCCGTCGGTGAGGTTCTGCGCCAGGCCGATCAGCTCCTCATCGCTGAACTGGTCCAGGTCCACACGATCACCGGCCAGGGCCTTGTCGTGGTTGTAGACCTTGGCCAGGAACGCGCGCAGCTCGCTGACCGCGCGCTGCTGCTCCAGCATCGTCTGGATGCGCTTGCCCAGGCCCTTGGCGGCCCAGCCCAGGTGCACCTCGAGGATCTGGCCGATGTTCATGCGCGAAGGCACGCCCAGCGGGTTCAGCACGATGTCCACGGTCTGGCCATTGGCCATGTACGGCATGTCCTCGACCGGCACCACGTTGGAGACCACGCCCTTGTTGCCGTGACGGCCGGCCATCTTGTCGCCCGGCTGGATGCGGCGCTTCACGGCCAGGAACACCTTGACCATCTTCAGCACGCCCGGCGCGAGATCGTCGCCCTGGGTGATCTTGCCGCGCTTGTCGGCGAAGCGACGCTCGAACTCCTTCTCGTGCGCCTGGACCTGCTTCTGCGCACGCTCGATGGCGTCGGCCGCGTCGTCATCCTTCATGCGGATGGCGAACCAATCGGCCTTCTTCAGGCCGTCCAGGTAGGCGTCGGTGATGGTGTCGCCCTTCTTCAGGCCGGCACCGCCGTTGGCCACCTTGCCGACCAGCTGCGAGCGCAGGCGGGCGAAGATCGCGTTCTCCAGGATGCGGAACTGGTCGTCGAAGTCCTTCTTGACGCGCTTGATCTCGGAATCCTCGATCTGGCGCGCGCGCTTGTCCTTCTCGATGCCGTCGCGGGTGAATACCTGCACGTCGATGACCACGCCGTCCATGCCCGGGGGCACGCGCAGCGAGCTGTCCTTCACGTCGGAAGCCTTCTCGCCGAAGATCGCGCGCAGCAGCTTCTCTTCCGGGGTCAGCTGGCTCTCGCCCTTCGGCGTGACCTTGCCCACCAGGATGTCGCCGGCGCGCACTTCGGCGCCGATGTACACCACGCCGGACTCGTCGAGGCGGTTCAGCGCGCTCTCCGAGACGTTGGGGATGTCGGCCGAGATTTCCTCCGGCCCCAGCTTGGTGTCGCGCGCCTGGACGGTCAGTTCCTCGATGTGGATCGTGGTGTAGCGATCCTCTTCCACCACGCGCTCGGAGAGCAGGATGGAGTCTTCGAAGTTGTAGCCGTTCCACGGCATGAACGCGATCAGCATGTTCTGGCCCAGGGCCAGTTCGCCGATGTCGGTGGACGGACCGTCGGCCAGCACGTCGCCGCGCGCCACCACGTCGCCCACGTTCACCAGCGGACGCTGGTTGATGCAGGTGTTCTGGTTGGAGCGGGTGTACTTGATCAGGTTGTAGATATCCACGCCGGCATCGTGCTCGCCGGAGATCTCGTCCTCGTTGATCTTGACCACGATGCGGGCCGCGTCGATCTGCACCACTTCACCGCCGCGACGGGCATTGACCGTCACGCCCGAGTCGCGCGCCACGGCGCGCTCGATGCCGGTGCCGACCAGCGGCTTCTGCGCACGCAGCGTCGGCACGGCCTGGCGCTGCATGTTGGCGCCCATCAGCGCGCGGTTGGCGTCGTCGTGTTCCAGGAACGGCACCAGCGCCGCGGCGATGGAGACGGTCTGCATGGGCGAGACGTCCATGAAGTCCACGTCCGACGGCGGCTTGAGCAGCGACTCGCCCTGGTAGCGGCACGGCACGAACTGCTCGGTCAGCTGGTTCTTGGCATCGCTGAGCGCGTTGGCCTGGGCGATGACGTACTCGTTCTCCTCGATCGCCGACAGGTACTCGATCTCGTCGGTGATGCGGCCGTCCACGACCTTGCGGTACGGCGTCTCGAGGAAGCCGTAGGCGTTGGTGCGGGCATACACCGCCAGCGAGTTGATCAGGCCGATGTTCGGGCCTTCCGGCGTCTCGATGGTGCAGACGCGGCCGTAGTGGGTCGGGTGCACGTCGCGCACTTCGAAGCCGGCGCGCTCGCGGGTCAGGCCGCCCGGGCCCAGGGCCGAGACGCGACGCTTGTGCGTGACTTCCGACAGCGGGTTGTTCTGGTCCATGAACTGGGACAGCTGCGAGGAGCCGAAGAACTCCTTGATCGCGGCGGCCACCGGCTTGGCGTTGATCAGCTCCTGCGGGGTCAGGCCTTCGGACTCGGCCATCGACAGGCGCTCCTTGACCGCGCGCTCGACGCGGACCAGGCCCACGCGGAACACGTTCTCGGCCATTTCGCCGACCGAACGCACGCGACGGTTGCCCAGGTGGTCGATGTCGTCGACCACGCCACGGCCGTTGCGGATCTCGGTCAGGACCGAGATCACGTCCAGGATGTCCGAGCTCTGGCCATTGGTGGCGACCAGGCGCTTGGATTCCTCGTCGTTGCGCACGCTGAAGTACTTGTGGTCGTACAGCACCGACTCACCGGTGGTTTCCTTGCGGCCCACGCGGCGGTTGAACTTCATGCGGCCCACGGCCGACAGGTCGTAGCGCTCGAAGGTGAAGAACAGGTTGTGGAACAGGTTCTGCGCGGCGTCCTTGGTCGGCGGCTCGCCCGGACGCATCATGCGGTAGATCTCGACCAGGGCCTCGAGCTGGGTCTTGGTCGGGTCGATGCGCAGGGTGTTGGACAGGTACGGGCCACGATCCAGATCGTTCACCCACAGCGTGCCCACCACCTCGACGCCGGCCTTGCGGAACGCGGCCAGCTGGTCGTCGGTGATCTCGTCGTTGGCGTTGGCCAGCAGCTCGCCGGTCGAGGCATCGACCACGTCGTGCGAGAGGATGCGGCCCACCAGGTACTCGTCGGGCACGGCCAGCGCGGCGATGCCGGAGGCTTCCAGCTGCTTGACGTGGCGCGCGGTGATGCGCTTGCCGGCCTCGACGATGACCTTGTCGCCATCGGCCAAGTCGAAGTTCAGCGTCTCGCCGCGCAGGCGCTCGGGCACCAGCTCCAGCTGCACGCCTTCGCTCGGGTCGATGTGGAAGGTGTTGATCTCGAAGAAGTGGTTGAGCATCTCCTCGTTGGAGTAGCCCAGCGCACGCAGCAGGATCGACACCGGCAGCTTGCGGCGACGGTCAATACGGGTGAACAGCGCGTCCTTCGGGTCGAACTCGAAGTCCAGCCAGGAGCCGCGGTAAGGAATGATGCGGGCGCTGTAAAGCAGCTTGCCCGAGCTGTGGGTCTTGCCGCGGTCGTGGTCGAAGAACACGCCCGGCGAGCGGTGCAGCTGGGAGACGATGACGCGCTCGGTGCCGTTGACGATGAAGGTGCCGTTGTCGGTCATGAGCGGGATCTCGCCCAGATAGACCTCCTGCTCCTTCACGTACTTGATGGCCTTGGTCGAGGACTCGCGGTCGTAGATGACCAGGCGCACGGTCACGCGCAGCGGGGCGCCGTAGCTCATGCCACGCTGGCGGCATTCACGCTCGTCGAAGGCCGGCTCGCCCAGCTTGTAGCCGACGTATTCCAGCGCGGCGTTGCCGGAGTAGCTGGAGATCGGGAACACGGACTTGAGCGCGGCGTGCAGGCCACGGTCCTCGCGCTTGGCGGCGTCAACGTGCTCCTGCAGGAACTCGCGGTAGGAATCGACCTGGATGGCGAGCAGGAACGGGACCTCGAGGATCGACCGCTGCTTGCCGAAGTCCTTGCGGATGCGCTTCTTTTCAGTGAACGAGTATGTCGTCGACATGGGACATTGCCTCTGGCATCGGGGGGCCACGCGTCCGCGACCCCTGGGGAACATTCTTTCGAATGGGAAGAACTGTCAGTTGGAAGTCGCTGGTATTGCCGGCACCAGCACGCCATCTCCCGCTACTTCCAACTACCAACTCGTGGATTTTCTCGCCGCGGTGCGGCGGACAACGAACGGCGTTGTTTGCTACGACTTGCGTGTTGCGGACTGCTTTTTCAACAACGACCGAAGGCCAGGGGCTTTCGCCCCCGGCCTTTGGGTGTCGCCGATGGAACTAGGCGACGAATTGCAATTACTTCACTTCGACGGTCGCGCCAGCGGCCTCGAGGTCCTTCTTCATCTTCTCGGCATCTTCCTTCGACACGCCTTCCTTCAGGACGCCGCCGGCCTCGGTGAGGTCCTTGGCTTCCTTCAGGCCCAGGCCGGTGATGGCGCGGACGGCCTTGATGACGTCGACCTTCTTGGCGCCGGCGTCCTTCAGGATGATGTTGAACTCGGTCTGCTCTTCGACGGCGGCGGCCGGGCCAGCGGCGGCGGCAACGGCAACCGGGGCGGCGGCGGAGACGCCAAACTTGTCTTCGATCGCCTTGACCAGCTCCATGATCTCCATGAGGGTCTTTTCAGCGATGGCGTCGACGATCTGCTCGGTGGACAGGGACATTGTGTTTACCTTCGGTCAAATTTCTGGAATGGGATACGGGAATCAGGCCGTTTCAGCCGGGGCTTCCGCCTCGGCCGGCGCTGCATCGCCACCGCCCTGCTGCTCGGCCACGGCCTTGATGGCGCGGGCGAACATCGTGACGGGTTCGGCCAGGACGCGGGCCAGCATGGCCAGGGCCTGATCGCGGGTCGGCAGCGAAGCCAGGACGTCGACGTGGCTGGCCGGATACAGCTGGCCGCCCACGGCCACAACCTTGGGCTGCAGCTTGTCGTTGGACTTGGCGAATTCCTTGATCAGGCGACCGGCAGCGCCGGGCTCCTCGGTCGAGAACGCGTACAGCAGCGGTCCGACCAGCGAGTCCTTGGCGCACTCGTATTCGGTACCTTCCACAGCACGGGCGGCCAAGGTGTTCTTGACCACGCGCAGGTACACGCCGGACTCGCGCGCCTGCTTGCGCATCGCGGTCATCTGGGAGACCGTGGTGCCTGCGTACTCGGCGGCGATCAAGGAGTGCGCCTTGGCGGCGACGTCTGCCAGCTCGGCGACAACTTCTTGCTTCTGGGACAGATTGAGAGCCATTAATCACTCCTCATTGTGAACTCCGCTCACGGCTCCTGCCGCTTGCGGTCCAGGGCAGCGTCCGTCCTGGACGCCGGGGACGCCTTCGCGTCCCACTGGTGGCCTTATCAACTGGCCTGCGCGAAGCAAGACCAGAAACCGATGAAGGCGGCACCATCTGCGCGGGCTGGCACAAGGCCAATCAAGCAGTCCCGCTAGCGCCGACGCCGAATCCTTGCCAGGACCGAGCTTCCCTGCCCGTCGTCGGAGCGCGCTGACCGCACCTGCGGTCTTTGACGGCTTTCTGCGGCTCGCACCGCAGATCGCCCCCAAACGCGGGAACACATGGAGGGGATCGAGAGACGAGTGGCCGGCGCTGTTGCTCTGCCTTGACTCGTCGCCCTGCCCCGCTACGCGCTCCCGTCTTTCTTACTTCAGGTTCAGCGAGGACTGGTCCACGGTCACGCCGGGGCCCATGGTCGAGCTGATCGAGATCTTCTGCAGGTACTGGCCCTTGGCGGTCGAGGGCTTGGCCTTGACCAGGTCGGCCAGCAGGGCCTGCAGATTGTTCTTCAGGGCTTCGTCCTCGAAGGAGGCCTTGCCGATGGTGCAGTGGATGATGCCGGCCTTGTCGGTGCGGTAGCGCACCTGACCCGACTTGGCGTTCTTCACCGCTTCGGCCGGGTTCGGCGAGACGGTGCCGACCTTCGGGTTCGGCATCAGGCCGCGCGGGCCCAGGACCTGACCCAGCTTACCGACCACGCGCATCGCGTCCGGCGTGGCGATGACCACGTCGTAGTTCAGATCGCCGGCCTGCATCTTCTCGGCCAGGTCGTCCATGCCGACCGCTTCGGCGCCGGCGGCCAGGGCCTCGTCAGCCTTGGCACCGGCCGGGGCGAACACCGCCACGCGCACGGCCTTGCCGGTACCGGCCGGCAGCACGGTCGAACCGCGCACCTGCTGGTCGGACTTCTTGGCATCCACGCCCAGACGCACGGCCACGTCGATGGACTCGACGAACTTGGCCTTGGCGGCAGTCTTGAGGATGTTCACGGCCTCTTCGAAGGCGTACGCCTTGCCCGGGGTCACGGCGGCCAGGATGGCCTTCTGTCGCTTGTTCATTGCCATGTCTTCAGCCCTCGACCGTCAGACCCATGGAACGGGCCGAGCCCGCAATCGTGCGCACCGCTGCGTCCAGATCGGCCGCGGTCAGATCGGGTTCCTTCGCCTTGGCGATGTCCTCGAGCTGCTTGCGGGTGACCTTGCCCACCTTCTCGGTGTTGGGGCGCTTGGAGCCGGACTGGATGCCCACCGCCTTCTTCAGCAGCACCGAAGCCGGGGTCGACTTGGTCACGAAGGTGAAGGTACGGTCCGAGTAGGCCGTGATGATGACCGGGGTCGGCAGACCCGGCTCGAGCTTGGAGGTCGCCGCGTTGAACGCCTTGCAGAACTCCATGATGTTCAGACCGCGCTGACCCAGCGCAGGACCGACCGGCGGCGAGGGATTGGCCTGGCCGGCCTTCACCTGCAGCTTGATGTAACCGACAACTTTCTTTGCCATTTCAATGCTCTCCGGGTGCTAGCGCCTAGGATCAGGCTCCCCATCGGATCGGGAAAATCACGCGTCCCGACATCGCGTATGCGTTCGCGACAAAGGCCGCCAACGAGGGCGGCCATTGCGGTTGCCCGGCTGACCGGACAAGGGAGCCGCGCACTATAGCAGGTTTTGGGCCGTCCGGCGCAAGCGGCGCCGGCGGCGGGGGCTCAGGCCTTCTCGACCTGGCCGAATTCCAGCTCCACCGGGGTGGAGCGGCCGAAGATGAGCACGGCCACGCGCAGGCGGCTCTTCTCGTAGTTGACTTCCTCGACCACGCCGTTGAAGTCGTTGAACGGGCCGTCGACCACGCGCACCATCTCGCCCGGCTCGAACAGCACCTTCGGACGCGGCTTCTCGACGCCTTCCTGAACACGGTCCAGGATTGCGGCAGCCTCTTCGTCACGGATCGGCAGCGGACGGTCGGCGGTGCCGCCGATGAAGCCCAGGACCTTGCTGGTGTCCTTCACCAGGTGCCAGGACTCGTTGTCCATGCGCGGGATGCCGGCTTCGTCGTGGGTCTCGATCTGGACCAACACGTAGCCGGGGAAGAACTTGCGCTCGGACCGACGCTTCTGGCCCGACCGCATCTCCACCACTTCCTCGGTGGGCACCAGCACGTCGCCAAAGCGATCTTCCATGCCGTCGCGCACGATCCGATCGCGCAGCGCCTGTGCCACGGACTTCTCAAAGCCTGAATAGGCGTGTACCACGTACCAACGCTTCACTGTGGAAATCTCCTCAACGACCCATCGTGAACAGTTTTTCGACCAGCCACTGAATGCCGAAGTCGAAGCCAGCCAGGATCAGGCTGAGGATCACCACCACCACCATCACCACCCAGGTCATGCGCAGCGACTCCTGACGGGTCGGCCACACCACCTTGCGCAGCTCGAAGCGCGACTCGGACAGGAATTCCAGGGTGTCCTTGCCCTTGGCCGTGGCCACAAACACCGCGGCGCCGGCGACCAGGCCGACGATCACGATCAGCGCGCGCAGCCGGGGTCGCCCACTGGCCGGCAGACCACCACCACACCACCAGGCCGGCAACGACCAGTGCCCCGGCCGCCACGTACTTGGCGATATCGCCCGCGGACGTGGTCGGCGCCTTGGATGGTTGGATCTTGCTGTTCATTCGGGTTGGATGTGCCGCCTTGCACTGCACCGCCTGCGAAGGCGGGACGATCTGGACAGTGGCACGCCAGGAGGGACTCGAACCCCCAACCTGCGGTTTTGGAGACCGCTGCTCTGCCAATTGAGCTACTGGCGTATGAACTGTAAAGGCACCGGCGAACCGCAAGACTCGCCCGTGCCGATGCGTGGACTCCCGCGGGTGCGGGACTGATTACTGGCGCCGGATCCCGCTTTCACGGGTCGATGTCGCTGTGTCGCGGACCGCTGGATCCCCGCTTTCGCGGGGATGACGTTCCGGCGAAGGCGCCCGCGCTTGCGCGCGAGCGCGCCGTCACGTCACTTGATGATCTTAGCCACCACGCCGGCGCCGACGGTACGGCCACCCTCGCGGATCGCGAAGCGCAAGCCTTCGTCCATCGCCACCGGGTTGATCAGCGTGACCTTCATCTTCACGTTGTCGCCCGGCATCACCATCTCGGTACCTTCCGGCAGCTCGATCGCACCGGTGATGTCGGTGGTGCGGAAGTAGAACTGCGGACGGTAGCCCTTGAAGAACGGCGTGTGACGGCCACCCTCATCCTTGGACAGCACGTACACCTCGGCCTCGAACTCGGTGTGCGGGGTGATCGAACCCGGCTTGGCCAGCACCTGGCCGCGCTCCACGTCGTCACGCTTGGTGCCGCGCAGCAGCAGGCCCGCGTTGTCGCCCGCCTGGCCCTGGTCCAGCAGCTTGCGGAACATTTCCACGCCGGTCACGGTCGTCTTCTGGGTCGGGCGGATACCGACGATCTCGATTTCCTCGCCCACCTTGATCACGCCGCGCTCGATACGGCCGGTCACCACGGTGCCGCGGCCCGAGATCGAGAACACGTCTTCCACCGGCATCAGGAACGCCTTGTCGACGTCACGCTCCGGGGTCGGGATCCAGGTGTCCAGCGCCTCGACCAGCTTCAGGATCGCCGGCACGCCGATCTCCGACTGGTCGCCTTCCAGCGCCAGACGGGCCGAACCGTGGATGATCGGGGTGTCGTCGCCCGGGAACTCGTACTTGCTCAGCAGCTCGCGGACTTCCATCTCCACCAGCTCCAGCAGCTCGGCGTCGTCCACCATGTCGGCCTTGTTCAGGAACACGACGATGTACGGCACGCCCACCTGGCGCGAGAGCAGGATGTGCTCGCGGGTCTGCGGCATCGGGCCGTCAGCGGCCGAGCACACCAGGATCGCACCGTCCATCTGGGCGGCGCCGGTGATCATGTTCTTCACGTAGTCGGCGTGGCCCGGGCAGTCCACGTGCGCGTAGTGGCGGCTCGGCGATTCGTATTCCACGTGCGCCGTGGAGATCGTGATGCCGCGCGCCTTCTCTTCCGGCGCCGCGTCGATCGCGTCGTAGGCCTTGAACTCGCCACCGAAACGCTCCGCGCCCACCTTGGTCAGCGCCGCCGTCAGCGTCGTCTTGCCATGGTCAACGTGACCAATCGTGCCCACGTTCACGTGCGGCTTGGTGCGCTCGAACTTACCCTTTGCCATGGCTGCTTCTTCTCGGATCGTTAGATAAGAGGGTGAAACGTACTGCTTGGATGGTGCTCACGAAAGGAATCGAACCTTCGACCTCCTCCTTACCAAGGAGGTGCTCTACCGACTGAGCTACGTGAGCGTGAAACGTGTAGCAGCTGCGGACCATCTGGCGACGATGGAGCGGCAGTTCAATGGAGCGGGAGACGGGAATCGAACCCGCACCATCAGCTTGGAAGGCTGAGGTTCTACCGTTGAACTACTCCCGCGCCGGGATACCGCAACTGCTCGAACTTCTTGGTGGAGGGAGGTGGATTCGAACCACCGAAGGCGTAAGCCAGCAGATTTACAGTCTGCCCCCGTTGGCCGCTTGGGTATCCCTCCGGATGACGCTTGGGTCCGGCCTTTCGGGCCGGGGTGAAACAGCCGGTGATTCTGGCGTGGGATCGATGTGCTGTCAACGACTGCGCGAGGATCCTGCCCGATTCACCGATGCGCCTGGAGCGGGCGCATGCTCGCCTTCGCAGGCGAGCCCCGCGGCGGCCTGCCGCGGGGGCGCGCATTGTGGCAGGCAATGGCCGCCACGGGAAGCACCATGTTGCCCTGCGGCGTGCCATCACGGGCGCTCGTCTTCAGCCTGTATGGTGCGCAGCGCGTCGAATCGTGGCGTGGCGCCTGACTTCGGAGACTCATGACACAGGATTTCAGCTTCGAGCTTGGCGAGGACATCGACCAGCTCCGCGACGCCGTGCGCACGTTTTCCAGCGAGGTGATCGCCCCGCTGGCCGACCAGGCCGACCGCGACAACGCCTTCCCCAACGCGCTGTGGCCGCAGCTGGGGCAGATGGGCCTGCTCGGCCTGACCGTGGAGGAGGAGTACGGCGGCACGGCGCTGGGCTACCTGGCGCACGTGGTGGCCATGGAGGAGATCTCGCGCGCGTGCTCGGCCATCGGCCTGTCCTACGGCGCGCATTCCAACCTGTGCGTCAACCAGCTGCGCAAGAACGGCGACGCCGCGCAGAAGGCGCGCTACCTGCCCAGGCTCGTTAGCGGCGAGCACATCGGCGCGCTGGCGATGAGCGAGGCCGGCGCCGGCTCGGACGTGGTCGGCATGAAGCTGCGCGCGGAACGGCGCGGCGATCGCTACCTGCTCAACGGCACCAAGATGTGGATCACCAACGGGCCCGACGCACACACGCTGGTGGTGTACGCCAAGACCGATCCTGCGGCCGGCGCTCGCGGCATCACGGCGTTCATCGTCGAACGCGGGTTCAAGGGCTTTTCCACCGCGCAGAAGCTGGACAAGCTGGGCATGCGCGGGTCGAACACCTGCGAGCTGGTGTTCGAGGACTGCGAGGTGCCCGAGGAGAACATTCTGGGCGGCCTGGGCCAGGGCGTGAAGGTGCTGATGTCCGGCCTGGACTACGAGCGCATCGTGCTCTCCGGCGGCCCGCTGGGGATCATGGCCGCGTGCCTGGACACGGTGCTGCCCTACGTGCGCCAGCGGCGGCAGTTCGGCCGGCCGATCGGCGAGTTCGAGCTGATGCAGGGCAAGCTGGCCGACATGTACGTGGGCTTCAATGCCTGCCGCGCCTACGTGTACGCGGTGGCGCGGGCCTGCGACCGCGGCCGCAGCACGCGCAAGGACGCGGCCGGGGCGATCCTCTACAGCGCCGAGAAGGCTACCTGGATGGCCGGACAGGCGATCCAGGCGCTGGGCGGCAACGGCTACATCAACGAGTACCCGACCGGGCGGCTGTGGCGCGACGCCAAGCTCTACGAGATCGGCGCGGGCACCTCGGAGATCCGGCGCATGCTGATCGGGCGTGAACTGGTGGGCCGCTCGGATTGAGCGGTCCGGCGCGATCCGGGAACGGCTGACGCCTGCCGTGTCCGCAGCGCCCAGCGCCCTTGGCTCACTGCGCCAAGTCGCTGGGTTCCCGCGTTCGCGGGAACGACGATGGGAGGCATCTCAGCGACTCCAGAGCCCATGCAACGAAAAGGCCGCGCAATGCGCGGCCTTCTCATGACGACTTGGCAATAGCGACCCGGCAGGCCGCGGCCGGCTTCAGACGTTGAAGCGGAAATGCAGGATGTCGCCTTCCTGCACCTTGTACTCCTTGCCTTCCAGCCGCAGGCGCCCGGCTTCCTTGGCCCCGGCCTCGCCCTTGTACTTGATGAAATCGTCGTAGGCGATGGTCTCGGCGCGGATGAAGCCCTTCTCGAAGTCGGTATGGATCACCGCCGCGGCCTTGGGCGCCGTCGAGCCGGCCTTGACCGTCCAGGCGCGCACTTCCTGCACGCCGGCGGTGAAGTAGGTCTGCAGGCCGAGCAGCTGGTAGGCGGCGCGGATCACGCGGTTCAGGCCGGGCTCTTCCAGGCCCAGGTCGGCCAGGAAGGCGTCGCGGTCGGCGTCCTCCAGCTGCGAGAGCTCCTCTTCGATCGCCGCTGACACCGGCACCACCTGGGCGCCCTCGGCCTGCGCGCGGGCGCGAACGGCGTCCAGGTGCGGATTGTTCTCGAAGCCGTCCTCCAGCACGTTGGCGATGTACATCACCGGCTTGAGGGTGAGCAGGAACAGGTCGCGCACCAGCGCCTTCTCCTCCTCGTCCAGGCCGGCCGCACGACCGGGCTTGCCGTCGTCCAGCGCCTTGCGCAGCTTCTCCAGCACCGGCTTGCGCGCGATCATCTCCTTGTCGCCGCCCTTGGCGCCGCGCTCGGCGCGGTTGAGCGCCTTCTCCACGCTGTCCAGGTCGGCCAGCGCCAGCTCGGTGTCGATGGTCTCGATGTCCGAGATCGGATCGACCTTGTTGTTCACGTGGATGATGTCGCCATGCTCGAAGCAGCGCACCACATGGGTGATCGCATCGACCTCGCGGATGTGCGCCAGGAACTTGTTGCCCAGGCCCTCACCGCTGGCCGCACCGGCGACCAGGCCGGCGATGTCGACGAACTCCACCGCCGTGGGCACGACCCGCTGCGGCTTGACGATCTCGGCCAGCGCGCCCAGGCGGGGATCCGGCACCGGCACCACGCCCACGTTGGGCTCGATGGTGCAGAACGGGAAGTTGGCCGCGGCGATGCCCGCCTTGGTCAACGCGTTGAAAAGGGTCGACTTGCCGACGTTCGGCAGGCCGACGATGCCGCATTTGATGCCCATGTGTGTCATCCGGGAATGGAGAATCGGGAATAGGGAATCGAAGAGCGTGGCCGCCTTTCCATTCCCCATTCCCCATTCCCTATTTGCCCTGCGTATGCAACCGCTTCATCGCCTCGTTGAAATCGCCGGCCACTGCCAGGGGCAGCACGTCCAGCGCGTCGTCGATCGCACGGCCGATCAGGATTTCGTCGTCCGCGCTCGGTCGGCCCAGCACCCAGCCGGTGACCTTGTCCTTGTGGCCGGGATGGCCGATGCCGATGCGCAGGCGGCCGAAGCGCGCGTGGCCCAGCAGTCTGATGGTGTCGCGCAGCCCGTTCTGGCCGCCGTGGCCGCCGTCGAACTTCAGGCGCGCGATGCCGGGCGGCAGGTCCAGTTCGTCGTGCACCAGCAGTGTCCGCTCGGGCTCGAGCTTCCAGAAGCGCAGGGCCGCCACCACCGACTTGCCCGATAGATTCATGTAGGTGGCCGGCTTGAGCAGGCGCACCGTCTGCCCGCCAAGGCTGACCTGGGCGGTCTCGCCGAAAAGCTTGGCGTCCACGGCGAAGCGCGCGCCCAGCTGCATGGCGAGGGTGTCGACAAAACGGAACCCGGCGTTGTGCCGGGTCCGCAGGTGTTCGGGTCCGGGATTGCCCAGCCCGACGATGAGACGCACGCCTTCCATCGAAGGTTCGCCGAACCGCCGGGACGCGCCGCTGGCGCGCCCCGGCGCGTCCGGTTACTCGGCGTCCTTGGCTTCGCTGTCGTCGGCGACCTTGGCGGCCGGCACGTCGGCCGACGTCTCGCCCTCGGCGGACTCGTCCTCGACCTTGACGTACTTGGCGGTGACCACGGCCACGTCGTGCTCGGCGCCCAGCTTCAGCTCCGGCAGTTCCACGCCCTTGGGCAGCTTGAGCTGCGAGAGGTGGATCACGTCGCCGACGGCCAGGTTGGACAGGTCCAGCTCGATGAACTCGGGCAGGTCGCCCGGCAGGCACTCGACCACGACTTCGTTGAGCTCGTGGGCGACCACGACGTCGGCGGCCTTGCCGGCCGGCGAGGTGTCCTGGCCCAGGAAGTGCAGCGGCACGGCGGTGCGGATGGACTCCTTGTCGTTCACGCGCTGGAAGTCCAGGTGCATGATCTGCTGCTTGTACGGATGGCGCTGCATGTCACGCAGCAGCACCTTCTGCACGTCGCCGTTGAGGCTCAGCGAGAGGATCGAGGAGTAGAACCAGTCGTGCTGGCTGGCCAGCCAGACGTCGTTGTGGCTCAGCTGGATGCTGACCGGCTTGAGGTCGCCACCGTAGACGATGGCGGGGACGCTACCGGCGTGACGCAGGCGGCGGCTCGCACCCTTCCCCCCGTCCTCGCGGCGCTCCACCTTGATTTCATGTGTCGTTGCCATGGGTTTTTCACTTCTTTGCTTGAGTAAGCCACCTCGCGGTGGCGATGCGACTCCCCCGCGACCAGGAGAGCCGTTGGAAGGCCGGGATTCGGCATTCGGGATTGGGGATTCGCCAAGCGCGCTAACGCCTTGCGAATCGCCAATGCCCAATCCCCAATCCCGACCTCAATCCACGTACAGCGAGCTGACCGACTCGCCGAAGGCGATGCGGCGGATGGTCTCGGCCAGCATGCTGGCCACCGACAGCTGGCGGATCTTGCTGCAGCCCTTGGCCGCATCCGACAGCGGGATGGTGTCGGTGACCACCAGCTCGTCCAGCACCGACTTGTTGAGGTTGTCCACGGCCGGGCCGGACAGCACCGGGTGGGTGCAGTAGGCGGCGACCTTGGTCGCACCCCGGTCCTTCAGCGCCGCGGCGGCGGCGCACAGGGTGCCGGCGGTGTCGACGATGTCGTCGACCATCACGCACTCCTTGCCCTCGACGTCGCCGATGATGTTCATCACCGTGGACACGTTGGCGCGCGGACGGCGCTTGTCGATGATCGCCAGCTCCGCATCGTCCAGGCGCTTGGCGACCGCGCGGGCGCGCACCACGCCGCCCACGTCCGGCGAGACCACCATCATCTTGTCGGTGCCGTAGGCGCGCCAGATGTCCGCCAGCAGCAGCGGCGAGGCGTAGACGTTGTCGACCGGGATGTCGAAGAAGCCCTGGATCTGGTCGGCGTGCAGATCGACGGTGAGCACGCGGTCGGCGTTGACCGCGCTGAACATCTTGGCGGCGACCTTGGCGGTGATCGGCACGCGTGAGGAGCGCAGGCGGCGATCCTGGCGCGAGTAGCCGAAGTACGGCACCACCGCGGTGACGCTGGCGGCGCTGGCGCGCTTGAGCGCGTCGATGATCACCAGCAGCTCCATCAGGTTCTCCGCGCTGGGCGCGCAGGTCGGCTGGATCACGAACACCTCCTGCCGGCGCACGTTTTCCTCGATCTCCACCTGCACTTCGCCGTCGGAGAAGCGCGAGACCATCGCCTTGCCCGGACGCACGCCGAGTTCGCGGCAGATGCTGTGGGCCAGCGGCTTGTTGGCGTTGCCGGAAAAGACCAGCAGGCTGCGATCGTCTTGCATGGGGAATCTCGTGGGACAGCGGCAGGAAAGCGGGATGGACGGCACTGCGCGGGCGCCGGACTGCGTGGCGTGCAGGCCGAGGACTCGCCTTGCGCGTCCCGGGCCGATGAGGCAACCGGTCGGGCCGCGCGCGCATGCGATGAGGACATTGGCTGGGGCGGTAGGATTCGAACCTACGAAATGCCGGGATCAAAACCCGGTGCCTTAGGCCTCTTGGCGACGCCCCAGTGGATCAGTCCTTGCGTGCGCTCCCGTCCAGGGCGTCCAGCAGGGGCGAACGCGCCGCCCCGGCCACCACCCAGCCGCGCAGTTCGCTCGGCAGCAAGGCCAGTCCGGCCTGGGCGGCCTGAAGGCTTGCGAACTCCACGAAACAGCCGCTGCCCGTCCCCGTCAGTCGTGGCGTCCCGATGCGCGAGAGCGTGGCGAAGACCGCCTCGATGGCAGGTTCGCGACGACGCAGCACCGGCTCGAACACGTTGTCGGGCACGGATCCGGAAAGGAAGTCCGCTATTTTCACGGGTGCGGCATTGCGCGTCAAATCCGGTGAGGCGAACAGGACCGGCGTGGCGACATGCAGGCCGGGGTCGACCAGCACATACCAGGCCGGCGGCAGCGCGATCGGGGTCAGGCGCTCGCCGACGCCTTCGGCCCAGGCGTTGCGTCCGCGCACGAAGATCGGCACGTCCGCGCCCAGCGTCAGGCCCAGCGCGGCCAGCGCGTCCTCGCCCAGGGCCGTGCCCCAGAGGTGGTCCAGGACGCGCAGAACGGTGGCCGCGTCGGACGAACCGCCGCCGAAGCCACCGCCGGCCGGAATGCGCTTTTCGACGCGGATATCCGCACCAAGCGAGACGTTGGCGTGCGTTTGCAGCAACTTGGCCGCACGAACCACCAGATCGTCGGCCTCGGCCACGCCCGGCACCGAGTCGCCGACGCGGGAGATCACCCCGTCCTGGCGCAGCCGAATGCCGACCGTGTCGCCCCATTCGAGCAGCCGGAAGGCGCTCTGCAGTTCGTGATAACCGTCCGGGCGACGGCCGGTGATGCGCAGACACAGGTTCAGCTTGGCCGGCGCCGGCCACCAGGACCAGCCGCCGGGCACGGGAGGCTGGCTCATGGCGTCGCGGCGGCCGGTTGCCAGGTGTCGACGATCAGGCGCACCCGCGCATCGCCGCGCTGGGCCTCGATCCGCGCCGGCAGCGCCGGCGTGCCGTCCGCCGCCGGCGGCTGCCAGGCGGTGAAGTCGATGGTCCAGCCGCCCTGCTGCAGCTGGGACAGCTGCCCGTCGGCACCGTAGGCGAGCCGGGCCGGCGCCAGCGTCGGCGCGGCCTGGCCGCGAATCCAGTAGGCCAGGGCCTGCATGGGAATCTCCCAGCCGGTGGTCTCCAGCAGCAGCTGGCCGGCGTCGGCGCCCTGGCGCGGGCCGCCGTCGACGCCCTCCAGCCGCACCTGCCCGGGGCTGCCGACCAGGCGCCAGGTCTGGCGCGTGACCGGGGCGGCGAGCGCGACATCGAACGCGTCGCCGCGCTGGGTCCAGTCGATGCGGCCGCTGCCGCCCTTGTCGGCGCGGCGGATCGCCACCCGCCCGGTCATCGACCAGTCGCGGTGGGCGGCCAGCCAGGTCTCGCGCGCGGCCTGGGCGTCGGCCGCGATACCAGCATCGACCGGCGCCGGCGCCGGCCCACGCATGCCGGGACTGGCGCAGCCGGCCAGCAGCAGGACGCCGCACAGCGCGGCCGCGGACAGGAGGCGAGCGGTCATGCGCCGGTCTTCTCCAGCGCGCGCTGCAGCGAGCGGTTGTCCGGATCGAGCCGGCGCGCCTCGTCGAACAGCTTGCGCGCCTCCTCGTGCTGGCCCTTCTCCCACAGCAGTTGGCCCAGGTGGGCGGCGATCTCCGGGTCCTTCATCAGCGTGTAGGCGCGGCGCAGCTGCACCAGCGCCTCGTCCTTGCGGCCCAGGCGATAGAGCACCCAGCCGTAGCTGTCGATGATGGCCGCCTCGTCCGGCGCCGCGGCGCGAGCGCGGTCGATCAGCTCCAGCGCTTCCTTGTAGCGGTCGGTGCGGTCGGCCAGGGTGTAGCCCAGCGCGTTGAGCGCGGCGGTGTTGGTCGGGTCGGTGACCAGCACGCGGCGCAGGTCGGCCTCGGCGCGGTCGATGCGGTCGCGCCGCTCCCAGGCCAGGCCGCGCGCATAGAGCAGGTTGTTGTCGTCGGGATAGGCGGCCAGGCCGCGGGCCAGGGCGTCCAGTTCGCCGGCATCGTCGTCGTGCTTCTGGCGCAGCTCGGCCTCCAGCAGGTAGGCGTCGCGGCGGGCGGATTCGTCGATGGACGCGTCGGCCTGCATGGCATGGACCCGGGCGAAGGCCTCGTCGGTGCGGCCGAGCTGGTCGAGGGTGCCGATCGCGCGCAGGCGCGCCTCGATCGCGTGCTCGCCGGCGCCGACGCCCTCGTACCACCCCAGCGCGTCCTGCGGACGCTTGAGGTATTCGGCGATCTGGCCCAGCAGCAGGCGCTGGGCCGGGTCCTGCGCCTCGGCCGAGGCCTTGGCCTCGTCGTACAGCGCGGCCAGGCCGGCGTCATCCTGGGCCTTGGCCAGCAGCGAGGCGCGCAAACCGAAGCTGCGCGTGTCCTGCGGCCCCTTGGCCAGGGCGGCGGCGGCCAGCGCGGGCGAGCCCAGGTGGTCGTATTCGGCGGCCACGCCCAGACGCACCGACGGGTCCAGGTTGGCCTGGCCCTGCAGGTCGGCCAGCACCTGGCGAGCCTGGTCGAGCTTGCCGGCCTGGCGCAGCTGGCTGGCATGCAGCAGGGCCACGCGCGGATTGACCGGGAAGCGCTTGACCACCTCGCCGACGATGCGTTCGGCCAGCGCCGGCTGGTCCAGCGACTGGGCCAGGCCGCCGAAGGCCAGCCAGGCGGTCAGGTCGTTCGGCAGGGCCTTGTCGTCCAGCAACTGGCCGAGCAGGCGCCCGGCCAGGGCCGGGTCGCGGCCGCCGCTGCCCAGCACGGTCAGCGCGTAGCGCCAGGCCTGCGGGTCCTTGTCGCGCAGCAGGGATTCGAGCTGGCGCCGGGCCACGCGCTCGCGCCCCTCGCGCAGCGCCACGGTGGCCTGGGCCGCGCGCATGGCCAGCGAACTGGGCGCGCGCTGCTGCCACAGCGCCAGCGCCTGCGCGGCGCGCGCGTCGTCGTTGGCCAGCAGGGCGATGCGGGTGGCCAGTTCGGCCAGGCCGACGTCGTGGCCGGCCTGGGCGGCCTGCAGGTACCAGCGCGCGGCCTCGGGCAGCTTGCCGGCCTGCAGGGCGAATTCGCCGGCCATGACCGGCTCGAGCACCGCGCCGGTCGTCCCGCCTGGCGGGACGGACTCCTTGGCGAGCACCGCGGCAGAGGATGCGAATCCGGCAACGAACAGCAGCAACGGCGGGACGAAACGCATCTTTGCGGGCATTAGGGGGAACCGGGCCGTAAAATGGCGGGCAACAACACGCCAGCAGCTTAGCGCAAGCCCCGAAATGACGTTGTGGGTCCTTGGACTGAATCACCAGACCGCGCCGGTCACCCTGCGCGAACGGGTGGCGTTTGCCGGCGAGGCGCTGCCGGCGGCGCTGGACGCGCTGCGCGCCCTGCCGCAGGTCAGCGAGGCCGCGCTGCTGTCCACCTGCAACCGGACCGAGCTCTACGCCGTGGCCGACGACGCCACGCCGCTGGTGCAGTGGCTGGCCGCGCATGGCGAGGGGCTGGACACGTATCTGTATCGCCACCGCGATGCCGAGGCCGTGCGCCACCTGTTCCGCGTGGCCACCGGGCTGGATTCCATGGTGCTGGGCGAGCCGCAGATCCTGGGCCAGGTGAAGGACGCCTGGGCCCTGGCGCGCGAGCATCAGGCGCTGGGCAACGGCCTGGACCGGCTGTTCCAGCAGGCCTTCGCCGTGGCCAAGCGTGCGCGCACCGACACCCGCGTCGGCGCCAACCCGGTGTCGGTGGCCTCCACCGCGGTGCGACTGGCGCAGAACTCCTTCGCCCGCCTGAGCGACTCGACCGTGCTGCTGGTCGGCGCCGGCGAGACCATCGAGCTGGCCGCCCGGCATCTGAGCGAGGGCAAGGTGCGGCGCCTGCTGATCGCCAACCGCACCCTGGCCCATGCCCAGGCGCTGGCCAGCCAGCACGGCGGCTATGCCCTGCCCCTGGACGAACTGGACCGCCACCTGGCCGAGGCCGACGTGGTGTTCTCCGCCACAGCCGCGCGCGAGCCGGTGATCAGCCGCGCGCAGGTCGCCCAGGCGCTGACGCGGCGCCGGCACAAGCCGATGATGCTGTTCGACCTGGCCGTGCCGCGCGACATCGAGGCCAGCGTCGCCGACCTGGCCGACGCCTATCTCTATACGGTCGACGACCTGGAGCGCGCGGTCGAGGAAAACCGCCGCAGCCGCCGCCAGGCCGCCGACGAGGCCGAGGCCATCATCGACCTGCAGGTGGCGCGCTTCGTCGAGACGCTGCAGGCGGCCCCGCGCCAGGAGCCGCTCAAGCGTCTGCGCGCCTACGGCGAGACCACGCGCCGCGACGCGCTGGAAAAGGCCCAGGCGCAGTTGGCGAACGGCCGCGATCCGGCCCAGGTGCTGGAACAGCTGGCCCACACCCTGACCAATCGCCTGCTGCACCCGCCGACCGCCGCCCTGCGCGAAGCGGCGCTGCGCGGCGATACCGAACTCACCCGCGCCGCCGAACGGCTGTTCCCGGCCAAGGCCCCCTACTCCCACGCCACGTTGCCCGATGACGCCGACCCTGCGCCGTAAGCTGGAGGCGCTGGCCGAGCGTCGCGAAGAACTCGAACGCCTGCTCGCCGACCCGTCCGTCGTCGCCGACACCACCCGCTTCCGCGATCTCTCGCGCGAGTTCGCCCAGCTGGCGCCGCTGGCCAGCGCGCTGGACGCCGAGGCCCGCGCCAAGGCCGACCTGGTCGCCGCCGAGGCGCTGCGCGCCGACCCGGAGATGCGCGAGCTGGCCGAAGAGGAAATCGCTAGCGCGCAGACGCGCCTGGCCGTGCTGGAGGACGAACTGCTGGCCCTGCTGGTCCCGCGCGATCCGCGCGACGAGGGCAACCTGTTCCTGGAGGTGCGCGCCGGCACCGGCGGCGACGAGGCGGCGATCTTCGCCGGCGACCTGTTCCGCATGTACGCGCGCTACGCCGAGCGCCAGGGCTGGAAGGTGGAAGTGGAATCCGACAGCCCCGGCGAGCACGGCGGCTACAAGGAAGTGGTGGCGCGCATCGTCGGCCGCGGCGCGTATTCCCGGCTGAAGTTCGAATCGGGCACCCATCGCGTGCAGCGCGTGCCTGCGACCGAATCGCAGGGCCGCATCCATACCTCCGCCGCGACGGTGGCGATCATCCCCGAGGCCGACGAGGTCGAGGAGATCGTGATCAACCCGGCCGACCTGAAGGTGGACACCTTCCGCTCCTCCGGCGCCGGCGGCCAGCACGTCAACAAGACCGATTCGGCGATCCGCATCACCCACGTGCCGACCGGCGTGGTGGTCGAATCGCAGACCGAGCGCAGCCAGCACGCCAACCGCGACAAGGCCATGAAGCGGCTCAAGGCCCAGCTGCTGGACGCCGAGCGCAGCCGGCAGGCCGCGGCCGAGGCGCAGACGCGCAAGCTGCAGGTCGGCAGCGGCGACCGCAGCCAGCGCATCCGCACCTACAACTTCCCGCAGGGCCGCATCACCGACCACCGCGTCGAGGGCCTGACCCTGTACGACCTGCCCAACATCATCGAAGGCGGTATGGACGAACTGATCGGCCGGCTGGCGCAGGAGCACCAGGCCGACGAACTGGCGCGGTTGGCTGAGGGTTGAGCCAAGCGCAGAGCGTGGGCGCGCCTGCTGGTGGATCAGGCACTCATTTCGCTAGACGCGTATCGGGTCGAGGAACGGCGCGACAGGCTGAAAGCCAAGAGCGCGGTGGGGAGAACCCGCGCCGTCCATGCACTCGCGGACATGTATCAGTCCGTCATTCCCGCGAAGGCGGGAATCCACGGACGTGACGCTTCAGATCACAGGGCATCGGACCAGGTGATGGCCGCCCGAGGCAGAACACCAACAGCCGTCGTTCCCGCGAACGCGGGAACCCAGTGCCTTTGAGTTTCCCGCGTCAACGTCCATGGGTTCCCGCGTTCGCGGGAACGACGGTAGTGGGGCTACGGGGGCTTTAAGCAGAAAGCAGACTGGGCAATGCATGCTTCCAGCATGCGAGGTCTCGCACGCCTTTGTGTTCCGCCAGCTTGCCCGTCACTCAGCGCCAGCCCGCCTTGCGCGCAGCCTGCTCCCCGCCGGCATCCAGCGCGTCGCCGTCGATGCGCGCATCTACCGCATCGAGCACCGCCGGCGGCAGCGGCGAGGCGGCCTGCCTGAGCTCGCCCTGCGCGTGCTCGGCGTCGCGCGCCAGTACCGGCAGCGACCAGCCCTGGGCGCCGCGGCAGGCCAGGCCCGCGGTCCTGGCCGATTCGACGCGGAAGGCGCGGCAGTACTGTCCGTCCTGGTCGCGGAAGCTCAGGGCGATCTGCACCTTGCCCGCGTGATCGGCGGAGAGCTGATCGTCCAGCGCGGCAGCCAGCGCGCCGCGCGCCTGCAGGCCGTCGGCGCCCTGTACCCAATCCGCGCCGCCGGTGCCGCGCAGCCAGGGCAGCGCGACCACCGCCAGCACGACGCCGGCCGCCAGCGCGCCCAGGTGCGTCCACAGCGTGCGCGCCCGCTTGCGCGGCGGGAACGCCACCACATTGCTCGGCGCCGCCGTCGGCTCGGCCGCGGGCTCGGGCGCCGCCGCGCCGTGGCCCAGGACGAACTGCACCAGCGCGTCAGGCACCGGCTCTTCGAGCGCGGCGGCATGCGAGGTGCGCACACGCGCGTCCAGACGCCGCTGCCGCGCCACGCGCGCGGCCAGCTCCGGATCGCGCGCCAGGGCGGCATCGACCTGCGCCGCGTCCTGCGGGTCCAGCGCTTCGTCCAGGTAGGCCATCAGGGTGGCGTCGTCGATGTTCATGTCGCTTCTCCAGGTTCGCCCAGCAGGGCCTGCAACGCCTCGCGCCCACGCGCGAGTCGGCTGGTCAGGGTGCCGATCGGAATCTCCAGCACCTGCGCGGCCTCGCGGTAGGCCAGGCCTTCCACCAGCACCAGCGCGATGGCGCTGCGCTGTTCCTCCGGCAGGCGCGCCATCGCCGCCTCCACCGACAGGCGCAGCGCGTGCGCCCCGACCGCGTCCTCGCCGACCTGCTCGCCCAGCTCCGCATCGGCGAAGACCTCCTGGCCGCGCCGGCGCGCGCGCACCTCGTCGATCCAGGCGTTGCGCACGATGCGATACAGCCAGGGATCCAGCGGCTGGGCCGGATCCCACTGCGCCGCGCGCGCCAGCGCGCGCTCGGCGGCGACCTGCAACAGGTCGTCCGCATCGTGCGGTGTGCCGGCCAGATTGCGTGCGTAACGGCGGAGTTTGGGCAGCCGCTCGCACAGCGCCTGGCGGAAAGACGGGCTCGCCGCGTCCTGCTTCATGCCTGATATACGATTGGGAAGCCAGATTGCTTCCATGACCCGCGCAACATTTTTCCCCCTGCCACGGCGATCCCAAGGCGGCGCGATCCTAGCGCAGACGGCCGCCCTTGCGGCGCTGCTGGCCTGTGCGCCGGTCGCCATGGCCCAGTTGCAGCCGCTGCCGCCCCTGCCGCAGGCCGCCGCGCCGATCACCCGGACGCTGGGGCAGGTCGTCGACCCGCTGATGCGCGACGCCACCACCCTGGCCGACCGCACCCTCACCCAGGCACGCCAGCTCGGCCAGCGCCAGCTGCTGCGCGAGCACCGCGACGTGCTCGATACCGATCCCAACGACAACGTGGTGATCCGCAGCCAGGTCCTGGCGCTGGCGCCGACCCCCGAGGCGCTGGAACGTGCGCGCCAGGCGGGCTTCACCGTCGAAGCGCCGCGTCGGCTCGACGGGCTGGATTTGGAGGTCGTGCCGCTGCGCGCGCCGGCCGGCCAGTCCACGCGGCGGGCGGTCGAGGCGTTGCGCGCACTCGATCCGGCCGGCAGCTACGACTACGACCATCTCTATGCCAGCAGCGGCGCGGCCGAAGCGGCCAGCGGCGCTGCGGCGACGCCCGCCGCGGGGGCGGCGGCCACGCCTTGGCGCGTCGGTCTGGTCGACAGCGGCGTGGACACCGGCCACCCCGCGCTGAAAGGCGCGCAGGTGCAGCGCTGGGGCTGCGACGACCAGCCGCACCCGGACCTGCACGGCACCGCGGTGGCCTCGCTGCTGGTCGGCGATGGCCAGCGCGCGCAGCCCGGCGTGCAGCTGTTCGCCGCCGATGTGTATTGCGGCGCGCCGACCGGCGGCAACGCGCTGGAGGTCGCCCAGGCCCTGGCCTGGCTGGCCCGGCAGCAGGTCCGCGTGGTCAATCTGAGCCTGGTCGGTCCGGACAATGCGCTGCTCAAGCGGGCGGTGGCCGCGGCCATCGGTCGCGGCATGGTCGTGGTCGCCGCGGTCGGCAATGACGGGCCGGCGGCGGCGCCGCTGTTTCCTTCGGCCTATCCGGAGGTGATCGGCGTGACCGCGGTCGATCCGCGCGATCGCGTCCTGCCCGAAGCCGGGCGCGGTCCGCAGGTGGACCTGGCGGCGGTCGGCGCGCAGGTGGAAGCCGCCGCGCCTGGCGGAAGGTTCGAACGCATGCGCGGCACCTCGTTCGCCGCCCCGCGCGTGGCCGCACTCGCCGCGCAGGCCCTGGCCGCGCATCCGGACGAGGATGCCGACGCCCTGCTCGCCGCCCTGGCGGCGCATGCGCGCGACCTCGGCAAGCCGGGCCCGGACCCGGTCTACGGCCGCGGGCTGGTCCCGGGCACGTCAGATGAACAGGCGGCAACACGTTAGAAACGCCGGGAAGAAATTTTCTCGCTGGGCCGTAGTGCTTCCTGAAGGCAGCGGATTTCCCGCGCCAACGAGGGAGACATCTCATGCGTCACAACACTCTGACGTGGGCCACGGCCGCCATCATCGCGCTGGCCAGCACCGGTGCATCGGCTCAGGTCCTGGGCGGCCTGGGTGGCCAGGTGGGCGGCGCCATCGGCGGTGCCGGCAACCTTGGCGGCCAGATCGGCGGCATCGGTGCGCCCGTCAACGGCATCGGCAACACCATCGACAACACCCGCGGCATGGCCGGCGATCGCCTGCAGCAGACCCGCAACCGCGCCGAGCGTGCCACCCAGCGCGCCCAGCAGCGCGCGTCGGACACCGCCGCCTCGGTGCGCAATCAGGCGCAGTCGGTCGGCGGCCAGGCGCAGGCGCTTGGCAGTGCCGCCGGTTCGGCCGCGTCGCTGACCGGTGACGCCAGCGGCACAGGCAACGCCGCCGCCAGCGCCTCGAACGGCGACCTGAGCGGTGCGCTCAACGGGGCCGGCAACGCGGCCGGCTCGGCCAGCCTCGACACCAGCGGTGTGACCAGCGCCGCCGAGTCCAGCGCGGCGCAGGCCGCCGGCTCGGCCCGCGCCGGCGCCAGCCAGGCCGCGCAGGGCGTGCGCAACACCGCCGGCCGCGTGCGCAACGGCGCGCAGGCCGCCGCGATCCGCGCCCAGAGCGGTGTGCAGGGCGCCGCCAGCCAGGTCGGCAGCGCCGCCTCGCAGGCCGGTGACAGCACCGCGTCGACCAGCGCCAACGGCTCGGCCTCTGGCAACGCCAACGGTAGCGGCGCGCTGGGCAACAGCCTGGGCAACAGCACCAGCAACGCCGCCGCCTCCGGCAACACCAGCGGCAGCGCCTCGCGCAATGGCGTGAACGCCTCGGTCGGCGGCTCGGCCAACGGGTCGGCCAACGCCAGCACCCAGCCGTAAGCGTCAGCTGCGGTCCGCACCGGCGCCGGCTTCCTTCGGGAGGCCGGCGCCTTTCATTTGGATGCGGCCTTCGTTGAAGCCTCACCGCCCTGGGCTTAGGCTGGCGCGATGAGCCATGCAGATACCTTGATTCCCCTGCGCCTGTGCGTGCTGACCGTCTCCGACTCGCGCACCCTGGCCAACGACAGCTCCGGCGACTATCTGGTCCAGGCGGCCACTGACGCCGGCCACCTGCTGCACGAGCGCACGCTCGTGAAGGACGACATCTACCGCATGCGCGCCATCGTCTCGGCCTGGATCGCCGATGACGAGGTGGACGGCGTGCTGATCACCGGCGGGACCGGCTTCACCGGGCGTGATTCCACGCCCGAGGCGATCGCGCCACTGCTGGACAAGCAGATGCCGGGCTTCGGCGAGCTGTTCCGCGCGGTCAGCGTGGAGGAGATCGGCACCTCCTCGCTGCAGTCGCGCGCCTTCGCCGGGCTGGCCAACCAGACCTTCGTGTTCTGCCTGCCGGGCTCGACCTCCGCCTGCCGCACGGCCTGGGAGAAGATCGTCTCGGCCCAGCTCGACGCCCGCACCCGGCCCTGCAACCTGGCGACCCTGCGGCCACGACTGAAGGAATAAGCTCGGCCGCCACGCCCGCGCCAGGACCCATCATGAGCAAGAAATTCAAGCGCAAGGACTACGAGGAAGCACTCGCGCCGCTGCAGCTGCAGCTGGTCAACCTGTCGCGCTGGCTGCTGCAGACCGGCAAGCGCGTGGTGGTGATCTTCGAAGGCCGCGACACCGCCGGCAAGGGCGGGGCCATCGATGCCATCCGCGAGCACCTCAACCCGCGCCAGTGCAAGGTCGTGGCGCTGCCCAAGCCGTCCGACCGCGAGGCCACACAGTGGTATTTCCAGCGCTACGTGCAGCAGCTGCCGGCCGGCGGCGAGATCGTGCTGATGGACCGCAGCTGGTACAACCGCGCCGGCGTGGAGCGGGTCATGGGCTTCTGCACGCCGGACCAGTACACCTCCTTCCTGCAGCAGGTGCCGATCTTCGAACGGCTGCTGATCGACGACGGCATCCTGCTCTTCAAGTACTGGCTGACCGTGGACCAGGCCCAGCAGGAGGCACGCTTCGCCGAGCGGCTGGAGGACCCACTCAAGCGCTGGAAGCTCTCGCCGGTGGATCTGGAGGCGCGCAAGCAGTACGCGGCCTATACCGAGGCGCGCGAGGCGATGCTGGCCGCTACCCATACTCACCACGCGCCGTGGACCCTGGTGGACTTCAACGACCAGCGGCGCGGGCGCATCACCCTGATCCGTGACCTGCTCTCGCGCCTGCCGGATACCACCGTGCCACCGGCCCGGCTGGACATGAAACCCCTGCACGGCAAGCTGCTGACCGAGACCTACCACCTGATCGAGCCGATCCCGGACACCAGCGACGAGCGGTAACGCCGGTAACGCGTCAGCCGATGGCCCGGCGAGGGCGTTTGGGCCACAGCGACTGAATACACGGTGACAAATGCTGCCCCCGCAGCGTGACGAAATGCGCTAAACCTTTCATCATGTGTTCATCACGGCACCTGTGCCCGTGCCGGACGTCACCCATGCTGCATTTCGCCCCTGCTTCCGCCTCGCCCCCCCTCCTGCCGCGCGTCCGCCTGATCACCCGTGACAACGGGGTGGGGCTGCGCCGCGACCTGGTCATCATGTCGCGGGCCCTGGCCAGCGCCCAAATCGGCAGCCAGGCGCTGGCCTTCGGCGGATCGCGCATGGGCAACAACCTGCGCCAGGCCCGGGCCCGACTGGGTGCGCTGGCCACCGGGCGCATCGAGACCCAGATCTTCCTGGAGCGCGTCTACCGGGGCTGCCTGCCGGCCGCCCGGCGCAACGTGCTGGTCCCCAATCCGGAGTGGATGCTGGACAAGTGGCTGCCGCTGCTGCCGCGGTTCGAGCGGGTGCTGTGCAAGACCCGCCACGCCGAGCGGGTGTTCGGCGCGCTGGGCTGCGAGACGCGCTACATCGGCTTCACCAGCGAGGACCGCTTCGACGCCAGCGTGCCGCGCCGCCGCGCCTTCCTGCACGTGGCCGGGCGCAGCACCGCCAAGGGCACCGAGGCGGTGGTCCAGGCCTGGCTGCGCCACCCGGAGTGGCCGACCCTGACGGTGGTGCAGTCGCGCGATGTGCCCCGGATCGTGGCCCCCAACATCAACCACCGCCTGGACTACCTGGACGATGCGCAGCTGCGCGAACTGCAGAACGCGCACGCCTTCCACCTGTGTCCGTCCGAGGCTGAAGGCTTCGGCCACTACCTGGTCGAGGCGCTGAGCACCGGCGCGGTGGTCATCACCACCGACGGCGAGCCGATGAACGAGCTGGTCACCCCCGAGCGCGGCCTGCTGCTGCAGCCCTCGGCGCAGCGGGCGATGGCGCTAGGCACGCGCTATCGCGTGGAGGCCGAGGCGATCGAGGCGGTGGTCGAACGCGCGCTGGCGCTCAGCCCGGAGACCTGCGCCGCGCTGGGCGAGGCCGCGCGGGCCTTCTTCCTGGACAACGACGCGGCCTTCCCGCAGCGCCTGGCCCAGGCCCTGCAGCTGTCGCTCGACCCGGAAGTGCCGCGCCGCGGCCTGGCCCGTCTGGCCACCGCCATGCTGCCGGGCCAGAGCACCGGCTGAGCACCGCGGCGGTTAGCCGATGCCGAAGCCCGGCGCGACCGCCTCATCCCAGGCGGCACGTTCCAGCGTATCGACCCGCGCCAGCGCGGGGCCGTGCGCCAGCCAGGCGGCCAGCGCCTCCACGGCGGCGGGCTCGCCGCGCGCCACCACCTCGACCCGGCCATCGGCCAGATTGCGCGCGTAGCCGTCCAGCCCCAGCGCACGGGCCTGATCGCGGGTGGAGGCGCGGAAGAACACGCCCTGCACCCGTCCGCTGACCAGGAACCGGGCGGCGATGGCGCTCAGGACTTGGCCGCCGTGCCGGCGTCGACGGCCTGTTCGATCTCCTGCGGGGTGATCGGCCCGAGGAAGCGCTTGGCGATCCGGCCCTGCGGATCGAGCAGATAGGTCGTGGGCAGGCCCGACGGCGGCTCGAACGCGGCCGGCGGGTGATCCATCGACACCTGCGCGATCGGATAGGCGACCGGGTGCTGCTTGAGGAAGGCCACCAGCGCATCCGGCGCGATGTCGTCGAAGGCCAGGCCGACCACGTCGATGTCCTGGCGCCGCTGGTCCAGTTCGGACAGGGCCGGCATCTCGGCCAGGCAGGGATGGCACCAGGTCGCCCAGAAGTTCACCACCACCCAGCGCCCGCGATGCGTGGCCAGGTCGAGCGTGCTGCCGTCGGTGGCGGTCAGCTTCAGCGCGACCGGGCCATCGGCGGCGGGCGGCGTGGACGGCGGCGCGGTGGTCGTTCCGGGCGCGGCGACGGCGGGTGCGGAGGTGGCGGGCGCCTGCGCGCGCTGGCAGGCGGCCAGCACCAGCAGCGCGGTGCAGGCCAGGGACAGGGACAGAACGTGGGAACGGGAGGGCGTCATCAGCGGGGCGACTCGGGCAGGTTGCGGTAGAGGGTGCCGGCGTGATGCTGCAGCAGCTCGCGCACGGGCAGGCGGACACGGTCCAGCGCCTCGCGCGCGGCCACGCCCAGCGCGTCGTCCTGGCAGGGCAACGTCACCTCGGCGATGGGGATGCGCAGCTGGCAGGCCTCGTAGAGTTCGGCCAGCGTGGTGTCTTCCAGATCGCGGGCCAGCAGCCACTGGCCGTCGTCCGCGCAGCGCAGCAGGTTGATGCGCGCCAGATGGCCGATCAGTTCCTGGACCAGCGAGTCGGTCAGCATCGGCTCGAGCTTCATGATCTGGTTGTCGGTCAGGCCATGGCCGTGGCGCCGCGCCTCGACGAAGCGTCCGAGCAGGCGCAGCAGGCCGTAGATCTCGAAGCCCTCCGGCAGGCGCATGGCCTGCGGCTGGTAGCGGAAGGCCGCCATCGACGAGGCCAGCGAGGCGCCGAGCAGGATCGAGCTCCAGCTCAGATAGATCCACAGCATCAGGATCGGCGCCACCGCCACCGCGCCATAGATGCGCGTATAGGAATTGAAGCTGGCCAGATACAGGCCCATGCCCCACTTGATCGCCTCCAGCCCGACCGTGGCCAGCAGCGCGCCGGCGAAGGCGTAGCGCCACTGGATGGATCGATGCGGCACCACGCGGTAGATCGCGGCGATGGCGCACAGCTCGATCAGCACCGGCGCCAGCGACAGGGCCAGCGAGGCCACCTGCCGCCCCTCGGCGGTCCGGAACAGCGGCAGCGCGAACACCTTGGCGGTGATCGCCAGCGAAGCGGCCGACAGCAGCGCGCCCAGCGTCAGCACCGTCCAGTACATGACGAAGCGCCCCAGCCGCGGGCGCGTGCCCGACACGCGCCAGATGCGGTTGAACGCGGCCTCGACGCTGTTGAGCGTGATCAGCAGCGAGATCACCAGCGCGATCACGCCGGCCACGGTCAGATCGCGCGCCGCCGCGGCGAACTCCTTCAGATAGCCCTGCGCCGAGCGCGCCGCGCTGGGCACGAAGTTGGAGAACACGTAGTCGCTGAGCGTGTCGCTCCACTGGCGGAAGCCGGGAAACGCGGCCAGCACACCGAACACCACCATCGCCAGCGGCACCAGCGCGAACATGGTCGTATAGGCCAGCGCGGCCGCGGTCTGGAACAGGCGGTCGTCCCAGAAGCGCCCCAGCAGAAAGCGCGCGAACGCCGTCAGCCGCGCCCGGTCGCGGACGTGCTCGTTCCAGCGATGCAAGGTGGAGGCCAGGGACATCGGGGCCAAGCCTACCCGAAGTGGCGTGGGCGGCTGTGGTGGCGGCCATCCTCGGCCGCGACAAGCCGGCCTGCCAGCGCCGATACTGGCGCCCCCTTGCCGCGTGGACGCCCCGCCGATGCCCGAGATCCTGGTCCTCTACTACAGCCGTGGCGGTTCGGTCGCGCGCCTGGCGCGGCAGATCGCACGCGGCGTCGGCGAGGTCGAGGGCATGACGGCGCGCCTGCGCACCGTGCCGCCGGTGGCGGTGGTGACCGAGCGCAGTGCGCCGCCGGTCCCCGACGAGGGGGCGCCCTACGTCGACAAGCAGGACCTGGCCGACTGCGCCGGGCTTGCGATCGGCAGCCCGACGCGCTTTGGCAACATGGCCGCGCCGATGAAGTTCTTCTTCGATTCGCTGGGCGCCGAATGGGCCAGCGGCACGCTGGTGGGCAAGCCGGCGGCGGTGTTCACCTCCACCGCGAGCCAGCACGGCGGACAGGAAGCGACGCTGCTGAGCATGCAGATTCCGCTGCTGCACCACGGCTGCCTGATCGCCGGCATTCCGTTCACCGAGCCGCAGCTGAGCACCACGCGCACCGGCGGCACGCCTTATGGCGCCAGCCACGTGGCCGGCGGCGAGGACGATCCGCAGCCCAGCGAGGAAGAGGCCGCGCTGGCCCGTGCGCTGGGCCGGCGCCTGGCCGACATCGCGCGTCGGCTGCAGGCCACGCCATGAGCGGCGTGCGCACCCCGCGCCCGCTGCTGGCGCTGATGCTGCTGGCGCTGTCGGCGCTGTTCGGCTGGTGGTTCCGCGACGATCGCCATGCGCTGGCCACGCTGCTGGTGTTCACCGCCCCGCCGCTGGTGCTGGCCATCGGTGCGCGGCTGGGATCGCGGCTGGCGGTGTTCTGGTCGGGTGTGCTGGCGTTGGGCTGGTTCAGCCACGGGGTGATGACGGCCTGGTCGCATCCGGAAGTGCGGTTGTACGGCTGGATCGAGCTGCTGCTGGCGCTGGCCATCGTGCTGACGTCCAGCTGGCCGGGGCTGCGCGCGCGGCTGGGCCGCAAGCCGAAGGCCAGCGGCGGCGCACGCTAAAATCGTTCATCTTCGATCCCTGCCTGGACCACGCCGTGAACGCTCTTTCCTCGCCCATGGACGATCTGCTCATCGTCACCACCGGCGGCACCATCGACAAGATCTACTTCGACGACAAGTCTGACTATCAGGTCGGCGAGCCGCAGATCGGTCGCATCCTCAAGGAGCTGGGCGTCGCGTTCCGCTTCACGGTGATCCCGATCATCCGCAAGGATTCGCTGCACATCACCGACGCCGACCGCGAGCTGATGCGCGCCACCATCGCCGCGCAGTCCGCGCGGCATGTGCTGATCACCCATGGCACCGACTCGATGGTGCAGACCGCGCAGGCGCTGGCCTCGCTGGAGAACCGCGTGATCGTGCTCACCGGTGCGCTCAACCCAGCCGGTTTCCGCGGATCGGACGCCGAGTTCAACATCGGCTGCGCGGTCGGTGCGGTGCAGTCCGCGCCGGAAGGCGTGTGGATCGCCATGAACGGCCGCATCTGGGATCCGCGCCATGTGCGCAAGAACGTGGCGGCCAACCGCTTCGAACCGGCCTGAGGCAGGCGTAGCTGTCAGCGGAGGCTCGCGCGCGGCCGGACTTCCCACCACGGGAACCTGAAAGATCTACTCCAGATTGAGGGAGCACATCGCCTGAGCGCCCTACTTCGGAAGGGCAGCGGTCCGGCGGGCAGTGGCCGCTTATCCCTCAATCAGGGCATCCTGCCCTGATTCGGGCGCTCGGCTCCTGCCTCGCTAGGCGCGCCCCCTGCCCGCCGGCCCGCTGCCTCGCGCGTCATGTGTTGAGGCTTCGGTTCGAAAGAAGCCCCGATCCATCCGCAGAGGGCCTCTACCGGTTGGGTGCGGACCCCAGTCAGCGTGGGAGCCGCCATGGCGGCGATGGGCTTTTCTCATCAAAGCTTCAGCGCTGCTCAAGCATTGCCCGGCCGAGCCTCATCGCCGCCATGGCGGCTCCCACCAAAGCACGAGGCGCGGTCAGTCCTTTCCCATCCCGGCGTCGGCGGACTGAGCCGAGGAGCCGCGCCCGGCCGGATCAAGGCTGGCGGGCGAAGTGCGCTCGTCGTAGCGCACGCACCCGCACTCCAGTGGAACAACAAAAAAACCCGCCGGGCATCCCTGCTCCGGCGGGTCGTTTCGTTGCGCGCTTCCTTACGGCGCAGGGTGGGCGTCCTTTACCCCGCGCAATCCTTGCGCGACCCTGCGAACCTGGTGACGGATTACGGGGTGTAGCTCCCGGTCAGCTGCACGCCCGAATAGGTCGAGTAGGCCTTGACCCGCACGTAGTAGGTCCCGGTCTGCGGCGAGGCGAAGCTGCAGCTCTCCGAATTACCCGACTTGTACGGCCGGCAGGCGTAGGTCGAATCGGTCGGCGCACTGCCGAACCTCACATACAGGTCCGCATCGCCCGAGCCACCGCTGATGGTGAACTTCAGGTTGGTGGCGCCGGCCGGCACGTTGAGCGTGTAGTTGACCGAGTTGCCGGTGCTGGCCGACAGCCCGGTCACCGCCACGCCATTGGTGAGCGTCGAACCACTGCTACCGCCGCCGCCACTGCTACCGCCGGCCTTGGCCGCATCCACCGCCGCGCGCGCCTGCACGATGCCCGCACCGATCGGCTGCGAAGGCGTGGACGGGAAGGCCCGCGCGGTGTTCTTCAGGATCGTCTCGACCTGGGCCGGGGTCAGCGCCGGATTGGCCACCGACTGCATCAGCGCCACCACGGCCGCCACGTGCGGAGTGGCCATCGAGGTACCGCTGTAGGAGGCGTAGGTCTCCGAACCCGGCGAGGTGGTGCCGGAATTGAGCGTGGAAAGAATGTTCGAGCCCGGCGCGGCGATGTCCACCAGCGAGCCGTAGTTGGAGTAGCTGGCCCGCGCACCGCTGCTGGTGGTGGCACCCACGGCGATGACGTTGTTGCAGTTGGCCGGGCTGGCGTTGGAGACGTTGGTGTTGTCGTTGCCCGCGGCGATCACCAGCGTGGTCCCGCGCGACACGGCGCTGTTGATCGCCGATTGGGTCGTGCTGCCGCAGGCGCCGCTGCCGCCCAGGCTCAGGTTGATCACCTCCGCCGGGTTCTGGTTGGCCGGCACGCCGCTGACCGTGCCGCCGGAGGCCCAGATGATCGCGTCGGCGATATCCGAGTCGTAGCCGCCGCACTTGCCCAGCACACGCACGGGCAGGACCTTCGCGCCATAGGCGATACCGGCCACGCCCTTGCTGTTGTTGGTGACCGCGGCGATGGTGCCGGCCACGTGCGTGCCGTGCCAGCTGGAGTTGGAGGCGCCGATGCCGGCGCCGCACTCGTTGGCCGCATAGGCGTCGCCCGGATCGGAGGCATCGGAGTCGCGCCCGTTGCCATCGTTGGCCACGAAGGTGTCGGCGATGAAATCGTAGCCGGACAGGACGTTCGCATTGAGGTCCGAATGCGAAGTGATGCCGGTATCGAGCACCGCCACCACCGTGCCCGCGCCGTTGGTCACGTCCCACGCGGTGGTGGCGTAGATGCCGCCGGTGCCGGTGCCCAGGTCCCACTGGTCGCCGAAGCGGGTGTCGTTGGGCGTGAGCGTGGCATGGTTGAGCTTGTCGACCTCGACGTACTCCACGTCCGGATCGACGGCCAGCTGGCGCATCAGGGTTTCGGCGTCGGCCCGGTCCAGCTTGCGGCTGGCCACCAGCACGTCCGAGCCCACCGCGGTGCGGCGCAGGTGCCGCAGCCCCAGGGCCGCGCCCTGCGCCGAGGGCACGACGCGCGCGGCGCTGCTCAGGGACTGGGTCAGCGACGCGTCGCTGGTCGCCTTGGTGCTGCCGTCACGGTACTTGACGATGAAACGCTGGAATCCCTGCTGCTCGGTCGACTGCAGGCCGCTGAGGTTGACCCGACCCTGGGCCATCGCCGGGGACAACACCATCGTGGACAACGCGATGGCGGTTGCGGCGGTCAGGGCACGCAGCTGCAGACGACGCTTGGACACAACATCGGACATCGTGAATTCCTTTTTCGCTTGAGTAGACCGCGCTTGGCGCGGAGAAGAACCGGCGATGACCCACGGCCACATCGGGGCTGTTGGCGTGGACTGCAGCGCGTGTGACCTCCGGCGGACGGGTTTGCCGTTGTGGCGAACCTGACCGAAACCTAACCGAGGTGAATGTCGCGCGAGATGGCCTCGATGTCATTTTGTGACCGAGTGCGTCATGAAAAAAACTTATTTGGACGCGCCGTGAAACCATCAGGATGCGATCCGTTGCTGTCGCAACCTGTCTCGCCCTGGCTTTTCAAGGCCTGCGCGCGTCATTCCGCGACCTCGGCGAGACATCCCCCGCCGCAAACGACGACGCCCGGCGCGAGGCCGGGCGTCGGGGGCCGCTTGCTGCGGCGCGTCAGGGCCTGCGATCAGGCATCCAGGCGCACCAGCCAGCCGTGGCGGTCCGGCAGGCGGCCGTACTGGATGTCGGTCAGCTCCTTGCGCAGCGACATGGTGACTTCGCCGGCCGGCGCGTCCGGGCTGCCTACGGCGAAGCCCTCGCCCTTCAGCTCGCCGATCGGGGTGACCACCGCGGCGGTGCCGCAGGCGAAGACCTCGGAGATCGTGCCGTCGGCCACGCCCTGCTTCCACTCGTCGATGGAGACCTTGCGCTCCTCGACCTGCAGGCCGCGGTCGCGCGCCAGCTGCAGGATGGATTCACGGGTGATGCCTTCCAGGATGCTGCCGGACAGCGCCGGGGTGACCAGGCGGCCGTCGGCGAAGACCAGGAACACGTTCATGCCGCCCAGTTCCTCGATGTACTTGCCCTCGACCGGGTCCAGGAACAGCACCTGCGAGCAGCCCTGGGCCTGGGCGATGGTCTGCGGCAGCAGCGAGGCGGCGTAGTTGCCGCCGCACTTGGCTGCGCCGGTGCCGCCCTTGCCGGCGCGCGCATAGTCGGTGGACAGCCAGATCGACACCGGCGCCACGCCCTTGGTGAAGTACGGGCCGGCCGGGCTGGCGATGACGTAGTAGGACGCCTTCTGCGCCGCGCGCACGCCAAGGAAGGCCTCGTCGGCGATCATGAAGGGACGGAAGTACAGGCTGGTCTCCGGCGCCGAGGGCACCCAGGCGCCGTCGACGGCGATCAGCTGGCGCAGCGACTCGACGAACAGCTCCACCGGCAGCTCCGGCAGCGCCAGGCGCTTGGCCGAGCGCTGCAGGCGCGCGCCGTTGGCCTGCGGACGGAAGGTCCAGATCGAGCCATCGGCGTGGCGATAGGCCTTGATGCCTTCGAAGATCTCCTGGCCGTAGTGCAGCACCGAGGCGGCCGGATCCAGCGACAGCGGACCGTAGGGCTGCACGCGGGCGTCGTGCCAGCCGTCGGCGCGCGTCCAGCGGATGGCGACCATGTGGTCGGTGAAGTGGTTGCCGAAGCCCGGTGCGGCGAGGATCGCCTGGCGATCGGCATCGCTGCGCGCGGCGGCGGAGGGCTGGACGGTGAAAGCCTGGGACGAAGACATGGACCGCGACCTTGCTGGAGGACAAAACCCGGCAAGGATAGCGCCGCGCGCGCGGCGATTCACCCGACGCGACCACACGCAACCAATGCGCCGGCCCCGGCGCGGCGCCTTACAGCATGCCGGTTTCCAGGCGCGCAGCCTCGGACATCATCGTGCGGTTCCACGGCGGGTCGAACACCAGCTCGACATCGGCCTCGGTGACGGTGGGGATCATCTCCAGCTTGCTGCGCACGTCGTCGACCAGGATCTCGCCCATGCCGCAGCCGGGCGCGGTCAGGGTCATCTTGACGCCCACCTCGCGCTGCCCACCGTCGCGATGGCGCAGGTCGACCTCGTAGACCAGGCCCAGATCGACGATGTTGAACGGGATCTCCGGGTCGAAGCAGGTGCGCAGCTGGCGCCAGACCAGCTGCTCGACCTGCTCGTCGCTGGCGTTGTCGTCCAGTTCCAGCGGCTCGGGCGGCTCCTTGCCCAGCGCATCGGCGTCCTTGCCCGCGATGCGGAACAGGTTGCCTTCGACGAAGACGGTGTAACTGCCGCCCAGGGCCTGGGTGATGTAGCCGTAGGTGCCGGCCGGGAGCGTCACCGACTCGCCGGCGGGCACCATGACGGCGGCGCAATCACGCTCGAACTGGACCGGTTCGCTGCTGCTGGAATACATGGGGGAGAAATGGGGACGCGGGGCCGCGAGGCAAGCGCGCATTCTACCCGGCGCATCGCCCGGCCACGGCGCCACGCCGCGCGCCACAGCGTTGCGGGCCGATCGCGCCGGCCGGGACAGGTATGCTTGTCCGATTGCCCTGCGCGCCGTTGCCGATGCCCGCCCCGTCCGTTCGCTTCCCTCCGCTGACCGCCCTGGTCGTCTTCGCGCTGCTGGCCCTGCTGCAATCGCTGATGTGGATCGGCCTGGCCGCCTGGCTGGACCGCCAGTGCGGCTGGATGGCGCTGCTGCCGGCGCTGACCGCGGCCTGGCTGCTGCGCGCCGGCGGCATGGCGCCCGGCGCGTGGCGCGCGCTGTGGGCCGGCCTGCTGACCCTGCTGACGGTGGCCTGGGCCAACTGGGGCATCGTGGTGCTGCAGGTAGGCGTGATGATGGGCGTGACGCCGCAGGAATCGGCCGGCAAGCTCGGCGCGCACCTGGCCTGGACCCTGATCACGCTGGCCACCACGCCGCTGGACTGGGCGCTGATGGCGCTGGCGGTGATCGTGGCGGCGGTGCTGGCGCGCTGACGGCCAGCGCGCAGGTGCTGCCGGTGGCTCAGTGGCCGCCGTCGAGCGCCTTGAGTTCGCTCACCAGCGCGCTGGCCATCTCCGCGCCGTCGCCGTAGAGCATGCGCGTGTTGTCGGCGTAGAACAGCGCGTTCTCGATGCCGGCAAAGCCGGTGCCCTTGCCGCGCTTGATCACGATGACGTTGCGGGACTCGACCACGTCCAGGATCGGCATGCCGTAGATCGGGCTGGCCGGATCGGTCTTGGCGACCGGGTTGACCACGTCGTTGGCGCCGATCACCAGCGACACGTCGGTGTTGGGGAACTCGGGGTTGATGTCGTCCATGTCGGCGATCAGGTCGTAGGGCACGCCCGCCTCGGCCAGCAGCACGTTCATGTGCCCGGGCATGCGCCCGGCGACCGGATGGATGGCGAACTTCACCTTCACCCCGCGCGCGATCAGGCGCTGGGCCAGTTCCCAGATCTTGTGCTGGGCCTGGGCCACGGCCATGCCGTAGCCGGGCACGATCACCACGCGCTCGGCGTAGGCCATCATCGCCGCCACGTCGCCGGCCTCGATCGGCTTCTGCGTGCCGCTGATCTCGGCGGCCGCGCCGCCGCCGCCGAAGTTGGAGAACAGCACGCCGCTGACCGGGCGGTTCATCGCCTTGGCCATCAGCCGGGTCAGCAGGATGCCGGCCGCACCGACCATCATGCCGGCGATGATCAGCGCCTCGTTGCCCAGCACATAGCCCTCGAAGGACACCGCCAGGCCGGTGAAGGCGTTGTACAGCGAGATCACCACCGGCATGTCCGCCCCGCCGATGGGCAGGGTCATCAGCACGCCCAGCGCCAGCGCGGCCACGAAGAAGGCCACGATCGCCAGCGGCGACAGCGACACCGCCGCCCACACGCCCAGCGCGACCACCGCCAGCGCCACGCCCAGGTTGAACAGCTGCTGGCCCGGGAAGGTCACGCGCCGGTCCAGGCGCCCGTCCAGCTTGGCCCAGGCGATCACCGAGCCGGACAGCGACACCGCGCCGATGGCCGAGCCGATCACCGCCAGCGCCAGCGTGGTCGCTCCGGGCGCACGCGCGGCCAGCTGGGCCACGGCGGCCTCGCTCCAGTTGGACGTGTCGCGATGGACGATGAAGGCGTAGCGCAGCAGCTCCACCGCGCCGATGGCCGCGGCCGAGCCGCCGCCCATGCCGTTGTACAGCGCCACCATCTGCGGCATGTCGGTGATGGCCACCTTCTTGGCCGAGATCCAGGCCGCGCCGACGCCGATCGCCATCGCCAGCACGATCAGCGCCAGGTTGTGCAGGCCCGGCAGGAAGAACGTGGCGCCGGTGGCCAGCAGCATGCCCGCGCCGGCCCAGCGGATGCCGCTGCGCGCGGTCACCGGCGAGGCCATGCGCTGCAGGCCCAGCAGGAACAGCGTGGCCGCCACCAGATAGCTCGCGCTGACCACCCAGTCCAGCACGCCCACGGTGATCGGGTTCACGGCGTGTCCCCGGGTTTGCGGCTGGGCTTGAACATGTCCAGCATCCGCTCGGTCACCACGTAGCCGCCGGCGGCGTTGCCCGCGCCCAGCAGCACCGCGACGAAGCCCAGCGCCTTCTCCAGCGTGGTGTCGGCATGGCCCAGCACCACCATCGCGCCGATCAGCACGATGCCGTGGATGAAGTTGGAACCGGACATCAGCGGCGTGTGCAGGATCACCGGCACGCGCGAGATGATGACGTGGCCGGCGATGGCCGCCAGCATGAAGATGTACAGCGCAACGAAGCCGTCGATCATGGAACCGCGCTCCTCATGGACCCGCGCCCGGCACCGACCGGGGCGGGGCGCATCATAACCGCGACCTGACCGGGCCCGCCGCGCCGGTCAACCGCGCCGCGCGCGGCGCGTTTGCTCCGGTAACCGTGCTGCGTTGGCTATCCTCGTGCTGGTGAGTCCCCTGCTCCCCGATCCACCCGACATCCAATCGCCTGCGCCCGCCGTGCCCCCGGCCTCGCTGGAGGCGTTCCTGGGCGGCATTTCCACCCGCGCCTTCCGCTTCGCCGAGGCCGGGCTGCGCAGCCGCGAGGACGCCTTGGACGCGGTCCAGGATGCGATGATCAAGATGCTGACCTACGCCGACAAACCCGCCGCCGAATGGACGCCGCTGTTCTGGAGCATCCTGCGCCGGCGCATGATCGACCTGCAGCGCCGCGGGCGCTTCCGCCTGCGCTGGATGGTGCCGGCCAGCGAGCGCAGCGAGGAGTCGCTCATCGACTGGGCCGATCCGCATGCCGGCCCGGCCGACACCCACGACCAGCGCGAAGGCTATGCGCGCCTGGTCGAGGCCCTGCGCGGCCTGCCCGCCCGCCAGCGCGAGGCCTTCACCCTGCGCGTGCTGGAGGAGCTGGACGTGGCCCAGACCGCGCGCGCGATGGGCTGCTCGGAAGGCTCGGTCAAGACGCATCTGTCGCGTGCGCGCGACGCTCTGCAGAAACAACTGGAGGAGTTCCGATGAACGCCCCGTCCGACTTCGACCACCGCATGCGCCAGTGCCATGCCGCCTCGCTGCAGGCGCTGTCGCCGCAGACGCTCGCGCGGCTGCGCGATGCGCGCCACGGCGCCGGTCGCGCGCGGCGGCCGCGCGGCTACGCCTGGCTGGGCGCCAGCGCGTTGGCGGCCGTGCTGGCGGTGGCCGCCGCCGCCCGGCTGATGCCGCCTTCTTCCCCGGCCGTTTCGTCCAGCGCCACCCACCAGGTGCTGGCCGTGCAGGCCACCCTGCCTTCCGATGCCACCGACGCCTACGTCAGCACCGCCGACGTGCTGGACCAGAACCCGGACCTGTACGTCTGGCTGGGGGCCTCGGACACCAAGATGGAATGACGCCCATGCGCCGCTTTGCTTCCCCCCTGCTGCTGTTGCTGCTCGCGTTGTGCTCCGTCACGGCCACCGCGCAGGACCGTCGTCCGCCGCCCCCGCCTCCGCCGCCCCCGGGCGACCAGGGGCCGCAGCAGAACTGGCCGGCCTGGGACCAGCTCACCGCGCAGCAGCGCGACGTGCTGGTCTCGCAGCTGCGCGATCGCTGGAACGACGACCCGTCCCGGCGCGGCCGGATGATGGACCACGCCCAGCGTTGGCAGCGCATGAGCCCGCAGCAGCGCGACCAGGCCAAGCGCGGCATGGAGCGCTACGAGCGCATGAGTCCCGAGCAGCGCGACCAGGCCCGCGCCCTGTTCGACCGGATGCGCACCCTGCCCCCGGCCCAGCGCAAGCAGCTGCGCGACCAGTGGGACGCCATGACGCCGCAGCAGCGCGAGGACTGGGTCCGCGCCCACCCGCCGTCGCCGGAAGACGATCCGGATTGACGGTGTGCGCCGTGTTCGTGGCCTTCGGGCCAGTGGCGGCGATCGGTCTCTCGGTAAAGCCGCATCGCCGGCATGCCGGCTCCCACTCGTAGAGCGGAGCTCGCTCCGCTGGGGCTTCCCCGATTGATCCCACCGAAGAGCAGCGGAGCAAGCTCCGCTCTACAGGTGAGGGACGTGCCGGCCGTCTTCAGGCCGGCACGGCCTCGGCCTGCCACCGCGTCTTGGCCAGCAGCTCGTCCTCCCAGTCGAACGAGAGGGCATCGCCCTTCAGGAACAGCGCCACGAAGTTGTAGACGTTGCGCGCATACATCTCGCTGGCGTGCACCGCGCCCAGGCTGGCCAGGTTGAGCGGCCCGGCGACGGTCACGCCGCCCTCCGTGGTCACGGTCTGGCCGGGCTGGGTCAGTTCACAGTTGCCGCCGGTCTCGGCCGCCAGGTCGACGATCACGCTGCCAGGCCGCATGCCTTCCACCATCGCGGCGCTGACGATCTTCGGCGCCGGGCGCCCGGGCACCGCGGCGGTGCACACCAGGGTGTCCACGCTCTTGAGATGTTCGGCCAGGCGGCGCTGCTGCTCGGCGCGCTCGTCCTCGGTGAGCTGGCGCGCATAGCCGCCCTCGCCGGCCGCGCTCACGCCCAGGTCGAGGAACTTGCCGCCCAGCGATTCGATCTGCTCGCGCGTCTCCGGACGCACGTCGAAGCCTTCCACCTGCGCGCCCAGCCGGCGCGCGGTGGCGATCGCCTGCAGCCCGGCCACGCCGGCGCCGACGATCAGCACCTTGGAGGGCCGGATGGTGCCGGCCGCGGTGGTCAGCATCGGGAAGAAGCGCGGCGTCAGCTCGGCCGCGATCAGCACCGCCTTGTAGCCAGCCATGCCGGCCTGCGAGCTGAGCACGTCCATGGCCTGGGCGCGCGTGGTGCGCGGCAGCCGCTCCAGCGGGAAGGCCAGCACGCCGGCGCGCTGCAGCGCCTGCGCGCGGTCCGCATCGGCCTGCGGATGCAGGATGCCCACCAGCACGGTGCCGGCCGGCCAATTGGCGATGGCCGGCGCCGGCGGGCATTGCACGCACAGCACCAGCCCGCCGCCGATCGGCGCGCCGGCGTCCACCACGGCCGCGCCGGCATCGCGATAGGCCTGGTCGGGGAACCCGGCCTCGGCCCCGGCGCCGGACTCGACCTGCACGGCGGCGCCGGCGGCGATGAGCTTCTTCACGGTCTCCGGGACGGCGGCCACGCGCCGTTCGCCCGCTGCCGTCTCCCGCACCACCCGTACCTCGACCGTCATCCCGGTTGCGCCCGCCATCGAAGGAGCCGCGATGCTAGCAAAGCGCCGCGCCGCCGGTGGCCGGCCCTCAGCCCGGACCGGGCTGGCGCAGCACGCCGTCCAGGCGGTCGATCACGCCCTGCATGGCGCTGTCGAAGGCGTCCTCGTGCCGGTGCCGGCGCAGGCGGCCCAGCCGCACCATCACCGCCAGCTCCTCGGGCGAGGCCACGCAGAAGCGCACGCCACGGCGGTTGACGAACAGCAGCCGCGCCGAGATCGGGCTGACCCAGGACAGCTTGCCGGCCTGGACCTTGTTGTCCTTGTCGATGAAGTCCAGCCAGGTGCCGATCGGCAGCCCGCGGAAATGCTCGGCGTCGGCGCTGTCGAACTCCAGCGCGTCGGTGCCGCCGACCAGGGCCAGGTTGGGCGACTGCGCCGCGGCCGCGGCGGCCTGCGCGGCCGGTTCGGCCACCGGCGGCAGATCGGGCAGCGCGCGTTCCAGGTCCGGACGCGAGACCGACACCGCCTGCAGCGTGTCGTGCAGCGCGTCGATCGCCGCGCCGGCGGCCTCGCCGCCCATGCCCACGCTGCTGAACACCTTGATCAGCCCGTGCCGCCATTCGGACAGCCACGGCTTGCCGACCACCTGCGCCTGGGCCTCGGCCAGCTCGTGCAGCACGCCGTCGGCCAGGGCCAGGGCGCTGTCCGCCATCTGGCTGTCCTCGCCCTCGCGCAGCAGGGCCATGGTCAGATGGTGCGCCCAGGGCTGGCGCAGGAAGTCCTCGATCGTCTGCGGCACGCGCCGGCTCTCCAGGCGCTTGGTCAGCTCGATCGCGGCGCGCGCCCGCGCCGCCTCCAGCCGCTCCTGGCCGCGCTGCAGCTCGGTGGCGCGCCGTTCGGCGATCTCGATGCGGCGCTTGTGCTGGCCGAGGAAGTCGCGGAACTCCTCCTCCAGCATCTGGAAAATCGCCAGGTTCTCGTTGAACTCGGCCACCAGCCGGTCGACCACTTCCTCCACCTTGGCCAGCAGCGTGCGGTCGGCCTGCGACTCGCCGGTATTGCCCTCGCAGGCCTCGGCCAGCACGTTGAGCAGGCGCCGCGCCGGATGGGTCTTCTGCACGAACATGCGCCGGTCCAGCAGCGCGACCTTGACGAAGGGCACCACCAGCTTGCCCATCAGCTCGCGCGAGTGGGTCTCCAGGTCGCGCTCGTCGAGCATCACGTCGAACAGCATGCCGACCAGGTCGATGGCGTCCTCGTCCACCGGCGACAGGCGCGTGGCGCCCGGCTCCATGCCCAGGCGCGAGGCGTTCTGGATGACCTCGCTCTTCAGGCGCTGGGCCAGCGATTCGCTGCTGCTGCCGGTGGCCACCTCCTGCAGCGTGTCGCTGGGCGTGGTCTGCAGCATGGACAGCACCGAGAGCATCTCGCGCTTGGACAGCGAGCGGCTGTCCATGCCTTCCACGCCCTGGCCGCGGCCGTCGCCAGGCCCCGCCGCGGCGGCGTCGCCGACGCGGTGGCTGCGCGATTCCTGCAGCAGGTGGTGCAGGGCCTCGAGCAACACGCCCTGCGCGCCGGGCGCCAGCGGCGCCTCGGCCCCGGACCAGGCGCCGTAGCCGTCGCCGCCCTGGCCCTCGCCGGGCCAGCGCTGCGCGGGCGAGCTCAGGCGCTCGGTGAAGCGCGCCATCCATGCGGGCAGCGCGTCGTCGTCGTTGACTGCGCTCTGGCCCTCGCTGGCGGCCTGGCGCACCTCCACCGATTCCAGGCCCGGGATCGCCGCCGGCGGCGGCGCGGCCGGACGCGGCACCGGCCTGCGCGCGGCGGTGGGGTGCTCGGGCATCACCCCGGCCTGGGCCAGCAGCAGATCGAGCGTGTCGTAGATGCGGCCCAGCTGCGGGACCAGCTCGCGTTCGCCCAGCTTGAGCACGGTCAGGCGCACTTCCAGGGCGAAGTCGCAGGGCGCGAAGGCCTCGTGCAGGGCCACGCCCACGTGCTCGGCGCCGATCGGGTTGTGCTCGGCGTCCAGCTCCTCGATCCCGGCGATCAGGGCCAGGCGCCGGTCCAGGCGCTGCAGCACCTGGCGGCAGTCGCGGCCGACCACGCTGGCCAGGTTGCGCGCGGCCAGGCGCGATTCCAGCTCGGTCTCCGACAGCAGGCTCAGGCCGGTGACGTTGGCATCGGTCAGCGCGGTGTCGACCGACAGCGGCTTACCGTCCTCCAGCGCGCGCCAGGCCTTTTCCAGGTGATCGCGGAAGCGGGCCACGGAGGGTTCGCGCTGGCGGCGCAGTTCGCGCATGCCGTCCAGGAAGGCCATCTGCGCCGGACCCGCGCGCTCGGCGCGGTCGAACAAGGCATCGTCGAACCGCCCCAGCGCCTCGCCGAACGCGCTGGTCAGCGCGGGCAGTACCGTGCGCCGGGCCTGCTCGAGCAGACGCGGACTGCGTCCCAGTCCGTGCTGGAAGTCGGCGTAAGAAGACATACGGGCATCGTGTCCGTGGGGGTCAGACTGGGGGGAATGCGGTCCCCGACCGCTGCGTCATCCTAGTGTGAGCCCGGGCCATGAACCGTGACGGAACTCCCACTGCCTGTCCCTCCAAAAACAAGGACTTAGCGCCTCAGTTCTCCAGCTGATCGATGGCGCCCTGCATGGCGCTGTAGAAGGCGTCCTCGTGCCTGTGCATGCGCACGCGATCCAGCTGCGCCATCGCCGACAGCTCGTCGGGCGAGGCCACGCACATGCGGCTGCCGCTGCGGTCCACGAACATCAGCCGCGCCGAGATCGGGCTGATCCAGCTCAGCTTGCCGGCGCGCACGCTGCCGCTGCGCGAGACGAAGTCCAGCCAGGTGCCCATCGGCAGCTGGCGGAAGTAGTCGGCGGTGACCTCGTCGACCTCGGCCAGCGCGTGCGGCTCCTCCCACGCCGCCGGCGCGGGCGCCTCGGGCTGGGCGATCAGCGGCGGACGCGGCAGCGGCGGCAGCTCGGACAGGGCCGCCGCATCCTTGCTGGCCTGGCCGGACAGCGCATCGCGCAGCGCGGCGCGCGCGGCCTGCGCATCGGCCTGGCTCAGCCCCAGGTTGTCCAGCAGCTTGGTCAGCGCCGGCTGCAGCTGCTCCAGCCAGGGCCGGGCCTGGTCGTGGACGCGGGCCAGGTCCAGTTCCTCCAGCAGCGCATCGGCCAGCGCCAGCGCCTGAGCCAGGTCGTCCGCGCCGCTCTCCCCGCGCAGCACGGTCATGCCCACATAGGGCGACCAGTAGCGGGTCATGAAATCGCTGATTGCCGGCGGCAGGGTGCGGCCCTGCAGCCGCGCGGCGGCGGCGCCGTCGGCGAAGCGGCGCGCTTCCTCGCGGCGCTCCTGGGCGCGATGCAGCTCGGTGGCGCGGCGCTCGGCGATCTCGACCCGGCGCTTGTAGCTGGCAAAGGCGGTGCCGAAGGACTGCAGCCAGCCGGCGAACACCTCGGTGTGCTCGGCGAAGTCCTGCTGGATGGCGTCGACGGTGCGGTCGAACTCCGCGCGCAGGGCCTTCTCGGCAGCCTCGTCGCCGACCAGGGATTCGGCCGCATCCGCCAGCAGGTTGAGCAGGCGGCGCGGCGGGTCGTTCTCGCGCAGAAACAGGTCCGGGCTCAGCAGCGCGACCTTGGCGTAGGGCACCAGCAGCTGCTGCATGTCCTGGCGCACCGGGCCCTGCAGGTTGCATTCGTCGAGCATCACCTCGAACAGCATCGCCACCAGGTCCAGCATGTCCTCATCGACCGGATCCAGCCGCACCCGCGCCGGGTCGATGCCCAGCTTGGCGCCGGTGGCGCGGATGTCGTCCTTCAGCCGGTCCTTGAGCCGCACCGGGCGCGGGCCGGCGGGCGACTCCTCCGGCATGGACTGCAGCAGCGAGAGCACCGAGAGCAGCTCGCGCTGGGACAGCGCCCGCCGCGCGTCCGGGCCGGCCTGCTGCTCGAGCTGGCGCGAGCGCTGCAGCAGCGCGTGCAGGTCCGCCGGCAGGATCTCCTGCACCGCGCGGGCGTGCTCGTTGCCGGCCGGCGCGGCGCCGGCCGCGTCCGGCGGCTGCCACTGGGCGAAGAAGCGCGCGATCCAGTCCGGCGCCTGCTCGCCATCGGCCTCACCCTCGGTGATCAGCCGCGCGCTGGGGATGCGCCGGCGCGAACGCGGCTGCAGCAGCGCGCGCTCTGAGGCCTGGATCACCTGCATCAGGCGCTGTTCCAGCCCGGCATACAGCACGCCCAGGCGCGACTGCAGCTCGTCCTCGCAGATGCGGATGATCTCCAGGCGCGCGGCCGGGGCCAGGGTCAGCTCCTCGAAGGCGTCGAACACACCGGCGCCGAGGTGGTGCGGGCCGAACGGCAGCGTGTCGTCGCTGAGCTTGATCCCACCGGCGAGCAGGCCGACGTAGCGGTTCACCCGCATCAGCTCGGTCCGCCAGCGCGCGGCAATGGCGTCGGCCATGCGCCGGATCGCCAGGCGCACCTCCATGTCCTGGTAGCTGAGCAGGCTCAGGCGCGCGGCGCCATCGCGGTCCAGGTCGGCCTCGGCCAGCTTGTACTCCACCGACAGTGGCCGGCCCAGTTCCAGCAGTTGCCAGGCGTTGACCAGATGGCTGCGGAAGCGCGACAGGCTGTGTTCGCGGCGGCGGCGGACTTCCTGCTTGGCCTCGATCAGGTCGATCTGCGAGGCGCCGCCGCTGCCGGCCTGTTCATCCAGGCGCGCGGGCAATACGTCCATCACCGACTGGAAAATCTCGCCCAGCGGCACGACGGCCAACAGCCGCACGTGCTCCAGCAGCGCCGCATTGCGGTCGCGCCTGCTGTCCTGGGTGAAACCGTTCAACATGCCCCGATCCCACGCCCCCGTCAGTGCCGTCAAGTCGCTCGAGAATCTCCTGGCCGGATGACCATGAGACCGGCGCCGCATGCGCCGGTCGACCTGTCCAACACTCAAAAACCGTGCCAAGCCGCTAAACTTCAGCGTATGCCGACCCCAGAACTGCTGCAAGCGCTCGACCAGCGCCGTTCAGTCCCGTCAAAGCAGCTTCATGCGCCCGGGCCGGACACGCCGACGCTGTTGCGCATGCTGGAGAGCGCCAGCCGCGTGCCCGACCACGGCAAGCTGGTGCCGTGGCGCTTCATCCGCATCGAAGGCCAGGCCCGCGCGGCGATGAGCCGGCTGCTGGAAGCCCGCACGCGGCAGAAGGATCCGCAGGCCTCCGAGGCGGCGTTAGAGAAGGAGCGCGGCAGGTTTTCTTACGCGCCCGTCATCATCACCGTGGTCGCCCGCCTGCAGCCCGGTCACAAAGTGCCGCTCGAGGAGCAATGGCTGACCGCCGGCAGCGTGTGCTTCGCCCTGCTGCAGGCCGCGCAGGCGCTCGGCTTCGGCGCGCAATGGCTGACCGGCTGGGCGGCAAGCGATCCGGTAGTGTGCACCGAACTGGGCCTGGGCCCGGACGAGCGCATCGCCGGCTTCATCCATATCGGCACCGCCACGATCGAGGTCCCCGAGCGCGAGCGCCCGGACGCGGCGGCCCTGCTCACCGACTGGACCGGCGAACGTGCCTAGTCCCCACCCGGCCTGCGTGCGGCCTTGCCGGGCCAGGCATGGCGGCGGAGGTGGGTCGTGATGAAGGACCTGTATCTGGTCGATGCCAGCCTGTACGTGTTCCGGGCCTGGCACTCGATGCCCGATCAGTTCCGCGATGCCGAGGGCTGGCCGACCAATGCCGTGCATGGCTTCGCACGCTTCCTGCTGGAGCTGGGCGAACGCCAGCGCCCGACGCATATCGCGGTGGCCTTCGACGAGGCGCTGAACAGCTGCTTCCGCCACGGCCTGTATCCGGCCTACAAGGGCAACCGCGAGCCGGCGCCGCCCGAGCTGCGGCGCCAGTTCGCGCACTGCAAGGCGCTGTGCGCGGCGCTGGGCTTCAACGTGCTGGCCCACACCGAGTACGAGGCCGATGACCTGATCGGCAGCGCCCTGCACGCGGCGCGGCCGCTGGGCTTCCGCGGGGTGATCGTCTCGGCCGACAAGGACCTCTCCCAGCTGCTGGGCGAAGGCGACGAGCAGTGGGATTTCGCCCGCGGTGTGCGCTGGGGCGCGGCCGGGGTCAAGGCGCGCCATGGCGTGGAAGCCCACCAGATCGCCGACTACCTGGCCCTGTGCGGCGATGCCATCGACAACATCCCTGGCGTCAGCGGCATCGGCGCCAAGACCGCGGCGATCCTGCTGGCGCACTTCGGCAGCCTGGACGCGCTGCTGGCGCGCTGCGACGAAGTCGCCTTCCTGCGCCTGCGCGGCGCCGCCCAGGTCGCCCTGCGCCTGCGCGAGCAGCGCGAGCACGCGCTGCTGTGGCGCCAGCTGACCACCATCGCGCTGGACGCGCCGCTGGACGGCATCATGCCCGGCTTCGCGCGCGCGCCGGCCGATGGTCAGCTGCTCGACGCACTGTGCGAAGCGCTGCGCTTCGGTCCGACCCTGCGCCGGCGCCTGCGCGCCGCCTCCGGGCTGGAACAGCCGTGGACGCCACCGCACGACGACGCCCCCCATTTCCCCTCCTACGAGCCGGCCCAATGAGTTCCAAGACCGAACCCGCAGAAGTGATGTACGACGGCCAGTACCTGCGCCTGATCCGGCGCGGCACCTGGGAATACGCCGAGCGCGCCCACGCCGGCGGACTGGCGGCGATCATCATCGCCGTCACGCCGCAGGACAAGATCGTCTTCGTCGAGCAGTTCCGCGTGCCGCTGCAGGCCAAGACCATCGAGATGCCGGCTGGCCTGGTCGGCGACATCCACGCCGGTGAGTCGATCGAGGTCTCGGCCATCCGCGAGCTGGAGGAAGAAACCGGCTGGACCGCCGAGCATGCCGAGGTGCTGCTGATCGGGCCGGTGTCCTCGGGCTCGACCAACGAGCGCATCGCCTTCGTGCTCGCCACCGGCCTGCGCCGCGTCGGTCCCGGCGGCGGCGACGAGGACGAGAACATCACCGTGCACGAGATCCCGCGCGCGCAGGCCGCGGCCTGGCTGGTGGGCAAGCTCAGCGAGGGCTATGAGCTCGACGCCAAGCTCTGGGCCGGCCTGTGGATGATCGAGCACCACCTGGACGGCACGCCGCGTGGCTGAGCCGACCCTGCTGGGGCCGCAGGACCCGCCGCCGTTCACCGTGATCGGCGCGCAGGGCGCCTCGCCCTACCTGCTCATCGCCGACCACGCCGGCCAGGCCGTGCCGGCCGCGCTGGACCAGCTGGGCCTGCCGCAAGCCGAACTGGACCGCCACATCGGCTGGGACATCGGCATCGCCGGCACCACGCGCGCGCTGGCCGCGCTGCTGGACGCCACCGCGATCCTGCAGACCTATTCGCGCCTGGTGATCGACTGCAACCGGCCGCTGGACGCGCCGGGCTCGATCGCCGCGGTCAGCGACGGCACCGACATCGCCGCCAACGTCGCCGCCAACCCGCAGCAGCGCGCGCAGCGGGCCGCGGAGATCTTCCAGCCCTACCACGACGCGATCCGCGGCCAGCTCGACGCGCGCGCCGCGCGCGGGCAGCCGACGATCCTGATCGCCATGCACAGCTTCACCCCGGTGTTCGCCGGCATCGTGCGGCCCTGGCACGCCGGCGTGCTCTACCAGCGCGACGCACGCCTGGCCCACGCCCTCAAGCCGCTGCTCGAGGCCGAGGGGCTGACCGTCGGCGACAACGAACCCTACGCGGTCAGCGACGCCACCGACTACGCCATCCCCGTGCACGGCGAGGCGCGCGGGCTGGTGCACCTGGAGCTGGAAATCCGCCAGGACCTGATCGCCACCGACGAGGGCCAGCGCGCCTGGGCGCAGCGGCTGGCGCGCCTGTTCACCCGTCTGGCGCCGGATTTCACACCACAACCCTGAAAATCCCGCTATATGGAGGGCTGTCCCCCGACCGCCCTCCCACATGCTCATCCGCCTGGGTTACGAAATCGCCTTCCGGCTGCCGCAGCCCACCTCGATGCTGGTGACGCTGAACATCCACGACAGCCGCCGCACCGACATCGTCATCGGCCAGGAGCTGCGCGCCCTGCCCGGCGTGCCGATGCGCCAATACCACGACAGCTTCGGCAATACCTGCACCCGCCTGCACGCGCCGGCCGGGCTGTTCACCCTGTACGCCGACGCGGTGGTGCAGGACGACGGCCAGCCCGATCCCGTCGCGCCAGGCGCACGCGAGGTGCCGGTGGACCAGTTGCCGGACGACACGCTGCTGTTCCTGCTCGGCAGCCGCTACTGCGAGACCGACCAGTTGGTCTCCATGGCCTGGGACCTGTTTGGCGCCACGCCGCCGGGCTGGGCGCGCGTGCAGGCGATCTGCGACTACGTGCACAACGCGATCCAGTTCGGCTACCAGCATGCGCGCGCCACCAAGGGCGCGGTCGAGGCGCTGCAGGAGGGCCGCGGCGTGTGCCGCGATTTCGCGCACTCGGCCATCGCGCTGTGCCGCTGCATGAACATCCCGGCGCGCTACTGCACCGGTTATCTGGGCGACATCGGCATCCCGCCGGTGGATGCACCCATGGATTTCTCGGCCTGGTTCGAGGCCTATCTGGACGGGCGCTGGTACACCTTCGACGCGCGCCACAACACCCCCGCGCATCGGCCGCGTGCTGATCGCCCGCGGCCGCGATGCGGCCGATGCGGCGATCAGCAACAGCTTTGGCTTCAACACGCTGGAGAAGTTCGAGGTCTGGACCGACGAGACCGACGATCCGACCCTCTCCCCGCGCGTGCCGGTGCCGCCCATGCCGCTGGGCTACGCGCTCACCTGAGCGCGCGGCCGGCTCAGGCGAAGCGGTCCGTCGCGCGCACCAGCGCGTCGATGTTCTCTTCCTCGAAGGCCGAGTGGCCCGAGGTCGGCGTGATCTCCAGGCTCGCCTTCGGCCAGGCCTGGTGCAGGTCCCACGCATTCTGGAGCGGGCAGACCACGTCGTAGCGGCCGTGCACGATCACGCCGGGGATGTCGGCGATACGGTGCGCGGCGCGCAGCAGCTGGTCCTCGACCTCGAAGAAGCCGCCGTTGACGAAGTAGTGGTTCTCGATGCGGGCGAAGACCAGCGCGAACTCCGCATCCTCATGGCCGCTGACGAAGTCCTCGTCCACCCGCAGATAGCTGGTCGCGCCTTCCCACACCGACCAGGCGCGCGCGGCGGCCAGGCGCGTGGCCGCATCGTCGCTGGTCAGCCGGCGGTGGAAGGCCGAGATCAGATCGGCGCGCTCCACTTCGGGGATCGCGGCGATGTAGTGCTGCCAGGCCTCGGGGAACAGGCGGTTGGCGCCTTCCTGGTAGAACCACTCCAGCTCCCAGCGGCGCAGCATGAAGATGCCGCGCAGCACCAGCTCGGTCACGCGCTGCGGATGGGTCTGCGCGTAGGCCAGCGCCAGGGTCGAGCCCCAGCTGCCGCCGAACACCTGCCAGGTCTCGATGCCCAGGTGCGCGCGCAGCTTCTCGATGTCGGCCACCAGGTCCCAGGTGGTGTTGTCCACCAGATCGGCGTGCGGCCGCGAGCGGCCGGAGCCGCGCTGATCGAACAGCACGATGCGGTACTTGGCCGGATCGTGGAACTGGCGCATCTTCGCGTTGCAGCCGCCGCCCGGCCCGCCATGCAGCATCACCACCGGCTTGCCCTGCGGATTGCCGCACTGCTCGAAGTAGAGCGTATGACGCGCGTCGACCTGGAGTTCGCCGGTGTCGAAGGGTTCGATGGCGGGATAGAGCTGGCGCATGGACGGCCTGTAAGTCGGGAAAAACGATCGGCAGTTTACGCCACGCCCCGTTGCGACTCGCCGGGCCAGTGGCCCAGGCTCACGCGGTCGCGGTGCTCCAGATCCTGTTCGGTGCGCGCCTGATCGAAGCCCGCCTCGCGCAGCAGCGCGCGCACTGCCTCGCCCTGGTCCAAGCCATGCTCCAGCAGCAGCCATCCGCCCGGCCGCAGGTGCGCGGGCGCCTGGGCGACGATGCGGCGGATGTCGTCCAGGCCGTCGGCGCCCGAGGCCAGCGCGCTGGCCGGCTCGAAGCGCAGGTCGCCGCGCGTCAGGTGGGCATCGCCGGCCTCGATGTAGGGCGGGTTGCTGGCGATCAGGTCGAAGCGCTCGCCAGCCAGCGGCGCCAGCCAGTCGCCGTGGACGAAGCGCACCTGGCCCAGGCCGTGTTCGCGCGCGTTGGCCTGGGCGATCTCGAGCGCGGCGGCGCTGGCGTCGGTGGCGACCACCTGCGCGCGGGGACGCTCGCTGGCGATGGCCAGGGCGATGGCGCCGCTGCCGGTGCCCAGGTCCGCGACCCGTGCCGGTGTGTCGGCCGGCAGGCGGTCCAGGGCCAGTTCGACCAGGCGTTCGGTCTCGGCGCGCGGGATCAGCGTGGCGGGGCCGACCCGCAGGTCCAGCGTCCAGAAGCCGCGCCGGCCCGTGATGTAGGCGATCGGCTCGCCGGCCGCACGCCGCGCCAGCAGCGCGGCGTAGGCGTCGTGCACGGTGGGTTCGACCGGGTCGGAGCCATGCGCGAACAGCCAGGCGCGGTCGCGGCCCAGGGCGTGCAGCAGCAACAGCTCGGCCTCGAAGCGCGCCGCGTCGCTGCCCAGCTGTGCGGCGCCGTGCCGCAGCAGCGCGTCCAGGCGTTCGGGTGACTGCGTTTTCATTCGCGCCATGGTAGCCGTTGCACCCTGCGCCCTTTCCTATCGTCCCTACCGGAGCCCTACGCCTTGAAGCCTTCCCGTTTGCTGCGCCTGGGTCTGGGCGCGCTGAGCGCACTGACCCTGAGCGCCTGCCAGAGCCTGGCCTTCGGCATCGCCAACCATGGTCAGGGCCAGCCCGACGCCACGGCCGTCTACGACCCGGTGCGGCAGCTCTCGCTGGACGTCTATCGCCCCGTCGCCGCGGGCCACGACGCGCCGGTGCTGGTCTATTTCTACGGCGGCAGCTGGCAGCACGGGTCCCGCAGCGATTACCGCTTCGTCGGCCGGCGGCTGGCCTCGACCGGCGCGGTGGTGATGATCGCCGATTACCGGCTGGCGCCGGACACGGTCTTTCCCGGCTTCGTCGAGGACGGCGCGCGCGCGGTGGCCTGGGCGCGCGCCCATGCGGCCGATTACGGCGCCAACCCGGCGCGGATCTTCCTGGCTGGCCATTCGGCCGGGGCGCAGATCGCCGCCCTGCTGGGCACCGATGCGCACTATCTGGCCGACCAAGGCGTGCCCCGCTCGGCGATCGCCGGCGTGATCGGGCTGGCCGGGCCGTACGACTTTCAAATCAGCGGGGAACTCACCGAGGTGTTCGGGCCGCCTTCGCGCTGGCCGCGGGCGCAGCCGATCGGCTTCGTCGATGGCGACGAGCCGCCCTTCCTGCTGGTCAGCGGGCGCAAGGACACCGAAGTCGAACCGCGCCAGACCGAGGACCTGGCCGAGCGCCTGCGCGCGGCGGGCGGGCAGGTCGAGGTGCTGTGGCTGCCCGGTGGCCATTTGGCGCCGCTGATCGACCTGTACGCGCCCCGCCGGCACCCGGCGCTGCTGGCGCGGATCGGGGAGTTCGTCCGCGCGCCGTGACCGAACTGAAACGTGGCGCGGCCTAGGATGAGGCACTCGCCCGTTAATTGATATCAGCTATCGATTCGATGCCATCCATCGATTTGAGAAATCGATTCGCGGTGCGTAGGATGCCCCTATCGCCTCCACCCCCTCAGCAAAAAGGAAGAAAACGATGTCCGTCATCAACACCGAAATCCTGCCGTTCAAGGCCACCGCCTACAAGGACGGCGAGTTCATCGAAGTCTCCGATGCCGACCTGAAGGGCAAGTGGTCCGTGGTCGTGTTTTACCCGGCCGACTTCACCTTCGTCTGCCCGACCGAGCTGGAAGACCTGGCCGACCATTACGCCGAGTTCCAGAAGCTGGGCGTCGAGGTCTACTCGGTCTCCACCGACACGCACTTCTCGCACAAGGCCTGGCACGACACCTCGGCGGCGATCGGCAAGATCAAGTACGCCATGATCGGCGACCCGACCCACCAGATCTCGAAGAACTTCGACGTGCTGCGTCCGGCGGGTCTGGCCGACCGCGGCACCTTCATCATCGACCCGCAGGGCGTGATCCAGTCGGTGGAAATCACCGCCGAGGGCATCGGCCGCGAGGCCGGCGACACCCTGCGCAAGGTCAAGGCTGCGCTGTACGTGGCCTCGCACCCGGGTGAGGTCTGCCCGGCCAAGTGGAAGGAAGGCGCCAAGACCCTGGCTCCGTCGCTGGACCTGGTCGGCAAGATCTAAGCCGTTCCGCTGCTGCCACGCCGCCCCGCCTCACGCGGGGCGGCGCAGGCGGTAAACCGGAGCCCGCCTACGTCGCGGTCTGCGGTTTGCCCCCTGACCCCCTCGTCTGCCCACTCCGGGCCGGACGGTCCTTTGCCGCCCTTTCAAGGAGAAGCGCCATGTTGGACGACACCCTCAAGACCCAACTCAAGGCCTACCTGGAGCGCCTGACGCGCCCGGTGGAGCTGATCGCCTCGGTCGACGACTCGCCTACCTCCAAGGAGATGCTCGAGCTGCTGAGCGACATCGTGCTGCTGTCCGACCAGGTCTCGCTGGTCGAGCACCGCGATGCCGACGTGCACACGCCCTCCTTCGCCCTCAACTCGCCGGGCCAGGACATCCACCTGCGCTTCGCCGGCCTGCCGATGGGCCATGAGTTCACCTCGCTGGTGCTGGCGCTGCTGCAGGTCGGCGGCTATCCGTCCAAGGCCTCGCTGGAGACCATCGAGCAGGTGCAGGGGCTGGAAGGCGACTACAGGTTCGAGACCTATTTCTCGCAGAGCTGCCAGAACTGCCCGGACGTGGTCCAGGCCCTGAACCTGATGGCGGTGCTCAACCCCAGGATCCAGCACGTGGCCATCGACGGCGCGGTGTTCCCCGACGAGGTGGAACAGCGGCAGGTGATGTCGGTGCCGACCGTGTACCTCAATGGTGAAACCTTCGGCCAGGGTCGCATGAACCTGGAAGAGATCGTCGGGCGTCTTGACGCTGGTGCGGCCAAGCGCGACGCCAAGAAGATCTCGGCCAAGGCGCCGTTCGAGGTGCTCGTGGTCGGCGGTGGCCCGGCGGGCTCGGCCGCGGCGATCTACGCCGCGCGCAAGGGCATCCGCACGGGCGTGGCCGCCGAGCGCTTCGGTGGCCAGGTGCTGGACACCATGGCGATCGAGAACTTCATCTCCGTGCAGGAGACCGAGGGGCCGAAGATGGCCGCCGCGCTCGAGGCGCATGTGCGTCAGTACGAGGTGGACATCATGAACCTGCAGCGGGCCGAGAAGCTGATCCCCGCCGGGCCCGATGGCCTGATCGAGGTGCAGCTGGCCAACGGTGCCTCGCTCAAGAGCAAGACGGTGATCCTGTCCACCGGTGCGCGCTGGCGGCAGATGAACGTGCCGGGCGAGAACGAGTACCGCAACAAGGGCGTGGCCTATTGCCCGCATTGCGACGGTCCGTTGTTCAAGGGCAAGCGCGTGGCGGTGATCGGCGGTGGCAACTCGGGCGTCGAGGCGGCCATCGACCTGGCCGGCATCGTCAAGCACGTCACGCTGATCGAGTTCGATCACAAGCTGCGTGCCGACGAGGTCCTGCAGCGCAAGCTGCGCAGCCTGCCCAACGTGGACATCATCGTCTCGGCGCTGTCCACCGAGGTGCACGGCGACGGCAACAAGGTCACTGGTCTGTCCTACACCGACCGCACCAACGAGGCCAAGCACACGCTGGAGCTGGAAGGCATCTTCGTGCAGATCGGTCTGCTGCCCAACACCGAGTGGCTCAAGGACACCGTGGCGCTGTCGCCGCGCGGGGAGATCATCGTCGACGACCGCGGCGCGACCAACGTGCCGGGGGTGTTCGCCGCCGGCGATGCCACCACGGTGCCGTACAAGCAGATCGTGATCGCCATGGGCGAAGGCTCCAAGGCTGCGCTGAGCGCCTTCGACCACCTGATCCGCCACAGCGCCCCCGCTGCGCAGGAGCCGGCTGCCGCCAAGGCTGCCTGATCCGGACACGCGACAAGGTGCGAATGACGCCCGCCGGCAAAACCGGCGGGCTTTTGCTTTTCGCGGTTGAGGGATCGCCACGGCTGAGTGCTGCGGCTTCGGATGGGCAGCGGTCCGGCGGGCAGGGGCCGCTTTTCCCTCAATCAGGGCATCCTGCCCTGATTCGGGCGCTCGGCTCCTGCCTCGCTGGTCGCGGCCCCTGCCCGCCGGCCCGCTGCTCGCGCGTGTTGGTCTATGCCTTCGGGTCGAAAGAAGTCCCGCTCCATCCGTAGCGGGCCTCTAGCGGTAAGGCGCGGACCCCAGGTCATCGTGGGAGCCGCCATGGCGGCGATAGGGCTTTCCCATCAAAGTTTCAGCGCTGCTCAAGCATTATCCGGCCGAGCCCATCGCCGCCATGGCGACTCCCACCCAAGCGTGAGGCGCGGTCAATCCTTTCCCATCCCGGCGTCGGCGAACCAAGCCGAGGAGCCGTGCCCGGCCGGGTCGAGGCTGCTCGGCGGAGTCCGCTCACCTACCTCGCGGGCACCATCAACTCATTCAAGTCCCCAAACCCTTGCCGGGGGTTCAGCCTGCGTCGATTGATCGGGCGAGGCAAAAGGCGTTGAATGCATCGACGGCGCCGATGGCCGTGTCAGACAAGTCCTCCAGCCGTGAACCTGCGTGACCTCAAGTACCTGGTCGCCCTCGCCGACCACATGCATTTCGGCCGCGCCGCGGCGGCCAGCTTCGTCAGCCAGCCCACCCTGTCCACCCAGATCAAGAAGCTGGAGGACGAGCTGGGCGTGTCGCTGGTCGAGCGTGCGCCGCGCAAGGTCATGCTGACCCCGGCCGGTCGCGACGCGGCCGAGCGCGCACGCCGGATCGTGGCCGAGGTCGAGCAGATGAAGGAATCGGCGCGGCGCAGCCAGGACCCCGAGGCCGGCACCGTGCGGCTGGGCATCTTCCCCACGCTCGGCCCGTATCTGCTGCCGCATGTGGTGCCGTCCATCCGCACGCGATTCCCGCAGCTGGAGCTGCTGCTGGTGGAGGAGAAGAGCGACGTGCTGCTGCAGCGGCTGCGCGAGGGCAAGCTCGACGCCGGCCTGCTGGCGCTGCCGGTGGACGAGGATCAGCTGCACGTGGAGTTCCTGTTCGAGGAGCCCTTCGTGCTGGCCGTGCCCGAGGGGCATCCGCTGGCGGCGCGCGATTCGCTGACCCTGGACGAACTGTCCGACCAGAAGCTGCTGCTGCTCGAGGATGGCCACTGCCTGCGCGAACAGGCGCTGGAGGTATGCCGGCTCTCGGGCGCCAACGAGAAGTCCGAGTTCCGCGCCACCAGCCTGGAAACCCTGCGCCAGATGGTCGCCGCCGACGTCGGCGTGACCCTGCTGCCGACGCTGGCGGTCAAGCCGCCGGTGGCGCGCTCGGACAACATCCATCTGCTGGGGTTCAGTGACTCCCATCCCAGCCGGCGCATCGCCATGGTGTGGCGCAAGAGCTCGGCGATGTCCGGCTTCCTGATGCAGCTTGCGCAGGTCTTCAAGGATCTGCCGCCCGCGCTGCTGGATCCTTCCGCGCCTGCCGCCGCACCGCCGCGCCGCGCCGCATCGACGATCCGGCAACGACGCGCGTGAGACCCTTTCCCCATTCCTCTCTTCCAACCTGACGGAACGACCCATGAGTGCCCCAAGCAAACTGCAGCAGCTGCGCGACCTGTCGGTGGTCGTGGCCGACACCGGCGACTTCGATGCGATCAAGCGCCTCAAGCCGGTGGACTGCACCACCAACCCGACCCTGGTGAAGAAGGCGCTGGACCTGCCGGTCTATGCCGACCTGATCGACGAGCAGATCGCCTGGGCGCGCGGCCAGGGCGAGGTCACCGATGAACTGGTGGCCGAGGTCGCCGACCGCCTCACCGTCGGCGTTGGCACCAAGCTCTCCGGCCTGATCGAGGGCCGCGTGTCGACCGAGGTCGATGCCGACCTGGCCTATGACACCGCCGCCAGCGTGGCCAAGGCGAAGAAGTTCATCGCCATGTACGCCGACAACGGCGTGCCCAAGGACCGCGTGCTGATCAAGCTCGCCTCGACCTGGGAAGGCGTGGAGGCCTGCCGCCAGCTACAGGCCGAGGGCATCGACTGCAACTGCACGCTGATCTTCAACCCGACCCAGGCCCTGGCCTGCGCCGAGGCCGATGCGTTCCTGATCTCGCCGTTCGTGGGCCGCATCCTGGACTGGTACAAGGCCCACGGCCAGGCACCGGCCAACATCGATGAGGACCAGGGCGTGGTGTTCGTGCGCGGCGTCTACGACACCTTCAAGCGCCGCGGCATCAAGACCGTGGTGATGGGCGCCTCGTTCCGCTCGACCGAGCAGATCGAAGCGCTGGCCGGCTGCGATCGCCTGACCATCTCGCCGGACCTGCTGGACAAGCTCGATGCCGACCACGGCGAGCTGCCGCGCAAGCTGACGCCCGCCAAGGCCGAAGGCGGCAGCCACACGCCGGTGGATGCGGCCAAGTTCAAGGCCGACGTCGAAGCCGACCCGATGGCCAAGGAGAAGCTGGCCGACGGCATCCGCATCTTCGCCGAAGACCTCAAGAGCCTGCGCAAGACCATCGCCGACCGTCTGGCCTGATCGGCTCCGCCGCGCCCTGCCCTCGCTCGTGAGGGTAGGCGCTGCACCCGGGCCTGCTTCCGCGCCAACCGCGGAAGCGGGCTCGCGACTGCGCTATCCCAGGACGTCCAGCAGCCGTTCCAGCCCACCCGTGTCGATCGACACCTCCGCCACCTCGCGCACGCGCGGCTTGGCGTGGAAGGCCACCGACAGGCCCGCGGCCTGCATCATCGGGATGTCGTTGGAGCCATCGCCCACCGCGATCGTGCGCGCCGGGTCCAGGCCCAGCAGCGAGGCCACGTCCAGCAGCGTCGCGCGCTTGACCGCGCCATCGCAGACATCGCCCCAAGCCTGGGCCAGCACGCGCCCGGTCAGCACGCCGTCGGCCACCTCCAGCCGATTGGAGCGGACGAAGTCCAGCCCCAGCCGCGCGCGCAGGCGCTCGGCGAAGAAGGTGAAACCGCCGGAGACCAGCAGCGTCTTCAGCCCGGCGGCCTTGCAGGCCTCGAGCAGCTGCTCTGCGCCAGGCGTGAGCTGCAGGCGTGTGTCGTAGACCTCCTGCAGCGCACCCTCGGGCACGCCCTTGAGCAGGGCCACGCGGCGCAGCAGGCTCTCGCGGAAGTCGGCGATCTCCCCGCGCATGGTCGCCTCGGTGATCGCGGCCACCTGCGCCTTCAGGCCCACCGCCGCGGCGATCTCGTCGATGCATTCGATGGTGATCAGCGTCGAATCCATGTCCAGCGCGATCAGGCCGAAGTGCGCCAGCGGCGGGAGCGGCGTGGCGCGACGCAGCTGCAGGCCATCGGCGGGTGCGTGGAAATCGGTCATGGGCGAACAGGCGCACCGGCCGTGGGACGAAGGGCCTGCAAGCGTAAAGACCTCGGCCGCGCCGGGATAGGCCTAGGCGACGCCCTTGGAAGCGGCATGCTCCGCCACGCGCCGCGCATAGAGCGCGTACACGCAGGCCAGCGCCAGGCAGATCAACGCCGGCGCGATCAGCACCGTATACGACCAGCGGTGGAACCCCAGCGCGCCGGCCAGGCCGCCGGCCAGGAAGCCGGTGATCACCGTCACGCACAGCGACAGCCGGCGCCACGGCAGCGGCATGCGCCGCAGCCCATGGCCGATGGCCAGCCCCAGGTCGGTGAACATGCCCGAGACATGCGTGGTGCGCACGACCGCGCCGCTGTAGGTGGTGGCCATCGCGTTCTGCAGGCCGCAGGCGCAGGCCGCCAGCCACAGGCCCCACATCGAGGCACGGGTCATCAGCGGCACCGAGGCCAGCAGCAGGCCGGCTTCCAGCACCAGCACCAGCCCGTAGCGCCGCCCCAGCTGCAGGGCGACATCGCCGATCAGCGCCCCGCTGAGCGCGCTTCCCGCCACGAAGAAGAACGCGCCACCGGCCAGCTGCGCCAGCCCCCGCAGATCCAGCACCGCCGCGCGCGCGCCCATCTCCGAGGTGATGCCGGTCATATGGCTCACGCCCTGATGGCCGAACCCCAGCAGCGCCACGACATTGACGATGCCCGCGGTAAAGGCCATGACCCAGGCACCGGACCAGACCCAGCGCGGCAGTTTGGAAATCATCGAAGGGGCGCCAATGGCTTGCGGACGCAGCAAGCGTCGCGCCGCGGCGCGATGGCTGTCAACGCCACGGCCGGCAAAATCTCAATGGTGGCGACGGACCGTTCGCCAACACTAGCGCCGCTTGACTCCGGCCATGATGCGTCCTGCAACGATGGCTGCCGGAACGATCGAGCATCCCCAGGCCAGGATGAAAATCAGCACCGCAGGCCCGCTCGCTCTCCCATGCTCGATCAAGAGCATGGCCAATGGCGGAAGGATTGCGGTGGCGAAGAGGCAAGCGACCGCGACCACGTCGTCTTGCAGCCTCGGGCCGGCCCGCGTGCGTTCGGCCGCAGCCTGCCTGCGCGCCATCAGCGCCCAGAGATAGCGCGCGCCGATGCCATACGCGGCGAAGAAGAAGACCCACAGCAGGGATTTGCTCGCTCGCGAATTCGACAGCCTGCGTTCGACCGCCGCACCAGGCTTCGCCCATGAAAGCTTCAGGTGTCCATCGACCTTGTCGAAGTCCGCTTGCGCCTTCTGCATCTGAGCGACGACCTCGGTACCCTTCTGCTTGGCCAGCCGCTCAGCGGTTGAACACGAAGAGGCCTGGATGCGCTCGACCGCGTCTGCCAGCTGGTGTGCATAGCGGCGGGCGATCGCCACATGGTGCTCTTCATGGACCTGCACTCGCTGCTGGAGATCACGCCAGAATTGGCGCGTCGCCACCGACGCCCTGGGATCCGGGGTCCAGACAGGCAAGGCGACGGAGATACCGATCCCCACTTGACTCCTGGTGATGCGGCAAGCCCCTGACGACTCGCGCAGGACATAATCCAGGCGCATTTTTGCGCGCGTCAGGCCAGCGAGTGTTTCCTCCGCCGGCCCATCATCCTTTCCCAGCTGAGCCTTGGCCCGATCGCTCCAGGCCTTCATGGAGGCAAGGATCTGGTGACCATCCCGCCCCGTCACGGTGTAGCTGGAATCCTTGCGGTTCTCCCGAACCGTGCCAGCGTGCGCACCGGTGGCCAGGGCAAGCATGACCACGACAGCAAGACGCCATCCAGCGCGTCGCAACATCCTTGAGCACATTAGACCGTCCATTGTCTGTCCCCTCGGATCAGCCTAACGCATCCACCTCGCGGAAAGATGTTCGCGGACTAGCAGGACAGTGGCTGAATCTCTCAAAGCGTCGGCACTCGCAAGGGACTGGAGATCTGCATGACCAAGTGAGACTGGCGGGCTGCCGTACAGCGCTGAGAAGTGGACAAGGCTCGGCGGAACCAATTGTTCAAGCCACCTGTTGTTCTGGCGGTACGCATCGCTGCAGCGCGGGTCATTATTCCTGCGGAGTCCGCAGTCTGCGGCAGCGTTAATGCGCTCATTCTGAGCGCTCGTCTTTTTGCAACGCGGGCAGTCGCTTACTCGAGCGGAAGACCGCCGACTCATGGAGGGCGGTCCGAGACTCACTGAGACCTAAACCATGTACTTTTAAGGCCTTTCCGGCATTGCTGAAAACTCACCGGACACCCTGAAATCCTGCGATGGTGGGCCGTGAAGGATTCGAACCTTCGACCAAAAGATTAAAAGTCTTCTGCTCTACCGACTGAGCTAACGGCCCGGACACGCGGCCCGGCGTTGCGCCGGGGCCGGCCATTCTACCGGAAAGGGCTGGTGATGCGACCCGCGCTTCAGGCGTAGCGCGTGGGATCGGGCACGCCCGCGTCGGCGAAGCCCGCCGCGCGCAGGCGGCAGGCGTCGCAGCGCCCGCAGGCCGCGCCGCTGGCATCGGCGTTATAGCAGGACACGGTGGCACCGAAGTCCACGCCCAGGCGCACGCCCTCGCGCACGATGTCGGCCTTGCTCATGAACTGCAGCGGCGCATGCACGCGCAGGCCGGCGCCTTCCACGCCCGCCTTGGTCGCCAGGTTGGCCAGGGTCTGGAAGGCGGAGATGAATTCGGGCCGGCAGTCCGGATAGCCGGAGTAGTCCACGGCGTTGACGCCGCAGAAGATGTCCGCCGCGCCGAGCACCTCGGCCCAGCCCAGCGCGATGGACAGCATGATGGTGTTGCGCGCCGGCACGTAGGTGACCGGGATGCCTTCGCCGCCGGCCTGCGGCACCTCGATGTCGTCGGTCAGCGCCGAGCCGCCGATGCTGCGCAGGTCGACGTGGACGGTCTTGTGCGCGGCGGCGCCGAGTTGCTGCGACACGCGCGCGGCGGCGTCGAGTTCGGACGTGTGGCGTTGGCCGTATTGCACGCTCAGCGCGTGCGTGCGGAAACCGTGTTCGCGGGCGATGGCCAGGACGACGGCCGAATCCATGCCCCCGGAGACGAGGACGACTGCATTGTTCATGTGGGGTGTTCTTCTTGCCGGCGAGACAGGCCGGGGAGCGCATAGCCTACCGCCCGGGCGCCGGGCCGGCACTTCCCGCGCGGGTTCAGCGGCCGGGTTCGTCGTTCCACAGCAGCTTGTGCAGCTGCATCTGGAAGCGCACCGGCAGGCGGTCCGCGACGATCCAGTCGGCCAGCGCGCGCGGGCTCACCTGGTCCTTGGACGGCGAGAACAGCACGGCGCAGCGCTGGTCCAGCGCGTGCTCGCGCACGACCTCGCGCGCCCATTCGTAGTCGGCGCGGCTGCACAGCACGAACTTGACCTGGTCGCGCGCGGTCAGCAGCGGCAGGTTGTCCCAGCGGTTGCGGTGTTCCTCGGCCGAGCCGGGGGTCTTGATGTCGACCACGCGCGAGACGCGCGGATCAACCTGCGAGACGTCCAGCGCGCCGGAGGTCTCCAGCGAGACGTCGTAGCCGGCATCGCACAGCCGCGCCAGCAGGCCGATACAGCGCTTCTGCGCCAGCGGCTCGCCGCCGGTCACGCAGACATGGCGCACGCCCGCGCGCGCGACCTCGGCCAGGATGTCCTCGATCTCCCACCAGGTGCCGCCGTGGAAGGCGTAGGCGGTGTCGCAGTACTGGCAGCGCAGCGGGCAGCCGGTCAGGCGCACGAACACGGTCGGCCAGCCGGCGGCGTCGGCCTCGCCTTGCAGCGAGACGAAGATCTCGGTGATCTTCAGCCGGTCCTGCGGCGATTGTTCGATCTGGCTGGGGACGGCGGCGGCGGCGGCGTTCATTGCGGGGACTCTCTCAAAACGGCGGCGCCACCGCAGACCTCGCGGTGGCGTTCGAGTGATGCGTGTTGCGGTACTGCGGAAGGTCCTGGCGGACCTCGTCGGGCTCAGCGGATCTGCCCGACCTGGATCGAATGCAGGCGATCGTCGGCGGTGCGGGCCACGTCGCTGCCGGGGTATTGCTGGATCACCTGTTGCAGCGTGGTCTGGGCCTCGTTGACCTTGCCCAGTCCGTACTGCGCCAGCCCCAGCTTGAGCAGGGCGCCTGGCGCCTTGTCATGGGTGGGATAACGCGAGAGCAGCGCGCGGAACTGGTCGGCGGCCATCTGGTAGTTCTGGGTGACGTAATAGCTCTCGCCCAGCCAGTACAGCGCGTTGGGCGCATAGACGCCGCTGGGATACAGCTGCAGGAAGCTGGTGAACAGGTTGGCCGCGTCGGCGTAGTCGCCCTTCTTCAGCGCGTCGAAGGCCACACCGTAGGCGGTGCGCTCGTCGCCGGCCTGGGCCATCGCGCCGGCATCGCCGTGAACCGCGGGCGGGGCCTCTGCGGCCGCGGCCGGCGCACCCGCCGCCGGCGGCGCAGCCTTGGCGCCGGCCGCGGGCGCCGCGGACACGGGCGGCTGCGCGCCGGCGGCCGCGCCGCCGCCGCTCTCCAGGCGGCCGATGCGGCCGTCCAGGTCGAGGTACTGGTCGCGCGCGCGCTGCTTGAGCTGCTCGTTCTCGTTCTGCAGCTGCTCGACGGTGCCGCGCAGGCTGGCCAGGTCCTGGCGCAGCTGGGTGATCTGGTTGAGCAGGTCGGTATTGGCCTGGGTGTTGTTGGCACGCACTTCCAGCGCGGCGACGCGGTCGGCCAGGCTGGCCTTCTGCGCGAAGGCGGCGGGCGCGGCGCCCAGCGACAGCAGCAGGGCCGGCAGGAGAAGACGGAATCGGATGGGACGCATGGCGCTCACGTAACGAGGGTTGCGGATCGGACGGCCGGAGCATTGAACCATGGCCATCCAACGAAAAGGGCCGGTGCCGACCGGGGCAGACAGGTTGTGTCCTGTTGCCCCGCCCCGGTCACCGGCCCCGTTGGACCACCGCGAACGGTGGCCCGAGGTCGAACGTCGATTACTTCGCGGTGTACACGATCTCGACGCGACGGTTCTTGGCCCAGCACTCCTCGGTCGACTCGGTGCAGACCGGGCGCTCTTCGCCGTAGCTCACCACCGACAGCTGGCTGGCCGAACCACCGGCGGCCTGCAGGGCGGAGGAGACCGCGTTGCCGCGACGCTCGCCCAGGCCCATGTTGTACTCACGCGAACCGCGCTCGTCGGTGTTGCCTTCCAGGTTGATGCGGGCCGACGGACGATCGTTGAGGTACTTGGCGTGGCAGGCCATGATCGCCTGGAACTCCGGCTTGACGGCGTCCTGGTCCAGATCGAAGTACACCACGCGCTGGCGCAGGCACGCGTCGGTATCCAGATCGCTCGGGCCGTAGGCACCGGCGTTGGTGGTCGGCTGGGTCATGGCCGGCGGCGGCTCGACGGCCGGCGGCGGCGGCGGAGCCTTGGTGTTCTTCTTACAACCGGCCAGAACGGCCACGGACATCAGGGACAAAGCAACGACGCGGAGAGTGGTGTTCATTTGGGTTCCTTACGCGGATCCGGGGTGGTGGATGCAAAAACGCGGGTTAGTTTAACGCAATGTTAAACCGGCGGAATGACCCTTTCGCATTATTTTTGCGGGGTCTGGTTCCGATACGGCGACCATGCCGGCTCACGCACATCGCCCTGGGCCAGCACCAGGCGCTGGCGGACACGGCCATCGGCGGACACGGCGTACAGCACCCCCCGACCGCCCTCGCGTGCGGCGTACAGAATCATCGAGGCGTTGGGGGCAAAGCTCGGCGACTCATCGAGCGAACCGGGCGAAAGCGTGGTCCAGCGCGGCGAACCGGTGCTGGAATCCATCATGGCGATGCGATAGGTGTTGCCCGAACCCTGGGCCACGGCGATCTTCTTGTCGTCGTAGGAGACGGTCGGGGTGGCGTTGTAGTTGCCCTCGAAGGTCACGCGCGTGGCGCCGCCGCCGCTGGCCGAGGCCTTGTAGATCTGCGGACGGCCGCCGCGGTCGGAGGTGAAGTAGATCGAGCTGCCGTCGGCGCTCCAGGTCGGCTCGGTGTCGATGCCGTACTGATTGGTGATCTGGGTCAGCGCCTTGCTGCCCAGGTCCATCACGTAGATCTCCGGATTGCCGCTGCGCGAGAGCGTCAGCGCCAGCTTGCGGCCATCCGGCGAGAACGCCGGCGCGCCGTTGATGCCGCGGAAGCTGGCGACCAGCTCGCGTGCGCCGGTGGTGATGTCCTGGATGTAGATCGAGGAGTTGCCGCGCTCGAAGCTCACATAGGCCAGCTTGCGGCCATCCGGGCTCCAGGCCGGCGACAGCAGCGGCTCGGCCGAGCGCACGATGGTCTGCGGGTTGAAGCCGTCCGAGTCGGCGACCATCAGCGCGTAGCGCGCATTGGCGCCCAGGCCGGTCTGGGTGACGTAGGCGATGCGGGTCCAGAAGGCGCCGCGGATGCCAGTGATCTTCTCGTAGATGGCGTCGGCCATCTGGTGGGCGACATCGCGCATGGCGTTGGCGCGGCCGGTCATGGCCAGGCCGAGCAGGCGCTCCTGCTTGGCCACGTCGAACAGTTCGTACTCGACGCGGTAGGCGCCGTTGCCGCCGTCCAGCACGCGACCGACAACAATGTAATCCTGCTTGAGCGCGCGCCAGGTCGGGTACTGGATCTCCGAGCCGCGGGTCGGCTTCTCGACGATGCTGGCCACCGGCAGGGTGCGGAACGCGCCGGAGCGATCCAGGTCGGCGCTGACGACCTGCGAGACGTCGGTGGTCGGTGCGGCGCCCGAGCCCTGGTAGGGCATCGGCACGATGGTGATCGGCAGCGCGGAAGGGTTGCCACCGACGATGTTGATCTCAAGGCCCTGGCTCTGGGCGAAGGCCGCTGCAGGCAGGAACAGGGCCACGACAAGGGCGAAGTACCGCGTGAGTTTCTTCATGAAGGCTGGGCTTGTGCGAAAAGATCGGCTAGGGATAGCAGCCGACGGGTGAACATTTTCGCAATCATGAACGCCAAGGCGGTGTGAACCACCGCCCGGCGTGCCGCGATCAGCGGTCCTGCGCCTCGAAATTGAAGATCAGGCGGCGGTTGAACACCGGTTCGAAGCCGCGGTACGGCAGCGGCTGGGCCTTGAGCACGGCCGCCTCGATCGAACGCTGACCGGCCGCGTCCATCGGACAGCCCGGCTGTACCTCGGCCGAGATCACCTCGCCGCCGGGCAGCTGGGTCACCAGCACCTTGCAGCGCGTGCCCACCGCCACCGAGTCCGGACGCGTCCACTGGTTCATGACCGCGCTCTGGATGGCCGCTTGGTACTTGGCCAGCAGGCCCGGATCGGTGCCGTTCTGCCCCGGCGAGGGGTTGGACGCGGCGGCCTGCGACGAGGACGCCTGCGTGGCCTGCTGCTGCGAGGCCTGGCGGGCGCGCGCGTCGGCCAGCTGGCGCAGCTTCTGCTCGGCCAGCTGGGCCTGCTTGTCGGCCTGGGCGCGCTGGGCGCGGATGGCGGCCAGCTTCTTCTGCCGGTCGTCCTCTTCCTGCTGCGCGGCCAGGCGCTGGAGGCGCTCGGCTTCTTCCTGCTTCTTGCGCTCGGTCAGGTCGATCTGCTCCTGGCGGCGCTTGGCTTCCTGCTCCTTCTCGGCCTTCTCCTGGGCGATGGCCAGGCGGCTGGCCTCTTCCTGGTTGACCTGCTGCGGATCGGGCACGCGCTCCTGGGCCTGCTGCTGGCGCGGCACGGGCGAATCCTGCGGCTTGGGCTCCGGCACCGGCTGCGGCGGCGGCACGGTGTCCTCGTCGGCCACCGGCGGCGGCATGGGCGTGGGCGGAGTCGGCTTGGGCTCGACCTTGGCCGACTCGCGCACGGCCTGCTGCGCGGCGCGCATGTCGGCGGCCGACAGGTCCAGCGAGGCCTCGATCGCGGGCGAGCCGGCGGCGGCCTCGGCCTGGTCCTGGTTCCAGTGGAAATAGGAGGAGGCGATGATCAGGGCCAGCAGCAATACGTGCACGCCCACGGCCAGGGCGACCGCCGTGCCAGGGCGGTCGCGCGGGTCGCGGCGATCCAGATGCGTGGCCTCAGCGTGCATTGCCGCCCGTGCCGCCGGGTTGCGAGACCAGCCCCACCTTCTTGACGCCGGACTCGGACAGCAGCGCGGTGGCAGTGATCACCTTCTGGTAGTCCGCATCGCCGGGCGCGGCCAGCATCACGCTGATCTTGTCCTCGCCCTGCTCGGCCACCATCGCCTTCAGGCGCGCGGAGATCTCCTCGGGCGAATACGCCTGCAGCTTGTCGTCCTTGGTGACCTTGAGGAAGTAGTTGCCGTCCTTGTCCACGGTCATGATGATCGGATCGCTCTTGCTCTCCACCGACTTGGCGTGCGACTTGGGCAGTTCCACGTTGACCGCCAGGGTCAGCATCGGCGCGGTCACCATGAAGATGATCAGCAGCACCAGCATCACGTCGATGTAGGGCACGACGTTGATCTCGGATTTCAGCTTGCGCCGCTTGCGGCTGCGCGAAATGGCCGACTGCATGGACGCCTCCCTCAGGCTTCGCCGGTCTGGCGCTGCAGGATGGAGCTGAACTCGTCGGCGAAGGTTTCATAGCGCACCGAGATGCGCTCGACGCGGGTGGTGAAGCGGTTGTAGGCCCACACCGCCGGGATGGCCACGAACAGGCCAATGGCCGTGGCGAACAGCGCCTCGGAAATGCCCGGCGCGACCGCGGCGATGCCGGCCTGCTCACCACTGTTGAGCATGTCGTGCATGGTCACCATGATGCCGAACACCGTGCCGACCAGGCCCACGTAGGGCGCGGTCGAGCCGATGTTGGCCAGCAGCTCCAGGTTGCGCTCCAGCGCGTCGATCTCGCGCACGTAGGCGGTGCGCATGGCGCGCTGGGCGCCCTCCAGCTGCACGCGCCCATCGGTGTGGCGCTTGTCGCGCAGGCGGGCGAACTCGCGGAAGCCCGACTCGAAGATCGCCTCCAGGCCGGTGACCACGCGACCGCGATCGGTGGCCGCCGCGTACAGCTTGCCCAGATCGGCGCCGGACCAGAACCGGCCCTCGAACTCGTCGGCATCGCGGTTGACGCGCTTGAACACGCCGGCCTTGCGGAAAATGATGATCCAGCTCACCAGCGAGCCGGTCAGCAGCAGCAGCACGATCACCTTGACCGGCAGGCTGGCCTTGAGCAGCAGCTCGAAGTAGTTGATGGAGCTGTGGGCGGCCTGCGCGGTGGCCTGGGCAGCCGCGGCGGCAGCCTCCGGCGGCAGGGTCTCGGTCACGGCGTCCTGCAGCGCCAGGAGCAATCCAATCATCCGTTGTTTCCTCGGGGGTTCTACGCTTTAAAGAAGGGGGAGCGGCAAAGGGTCAGGCGGGGACTTCCAACAGCTTGAATTCCTGGTACAGCGTCTCGTCCAGCCCGACCGGGCGGAACGCGGACGCGGACACCGCGGCGATCTTCACCTGCGCGGCCAGCAGCCGTTCCTCCCCGCGCCAGATCGCCTGGTCGAACAAGATGCTGGCGCGCCGCACCTGGCGCACCTGCACGGTCACGGTGAGCAGGTCGTCCAGGCGCGCGGGCCTGAGGAAGTCCAGCTGCATGCCGCGCACCACGAACACCAGATCGTGCTCGCGGCGCAGTTGTTCCTGCATCTGGCCGCGCGATCGCATCCATTCGCTGCGCGCGCGCTCGAGGAAGGCCACGTACTGCGCGTGGTAGACCACCCCGCCCGCGTCGGTATCTTCCCAGTAGACCCTTGTCGGAATACTGAACGGTTGCCCATCGCTGGCGGCCTGGGCGGGGGATTCGACAGTCATCAGGTGCTCCGGAGCGCTGCGGGGCGCGGGAATCGGCGGGCCGTATGCGGCATCAGAACAAGGCCTCGGAGTCCGGGAACGGCAGCCCGGCGTCGCGCTTGGGCTGCAGCCCCAGGTGCGAATAGGCCTTGGCCGTGGCCATGCGCCCGCGTGCGGTCCGCACCAGGAAACCCTGCTGGATCAGGTAGGGCTCGATCACGTCTTCCAGCGTGCCGCGCTCCTCGGACAGGGCCGCGGCCAGCGACTCCACGCCGACCGGCCCACCGTCGAAGCTCTCCACGATGGTGTGCAGCAGGCGGCGGTCGAGCTCGTCGAAGCCTTCCGGATCGACCTTGAGCATGGCCATGGCGGCATCGGCGGTGTCGCGGCTGATCTGGCCACCGGCCTTGACCTGCGCGTAATCGCGCACGCGCCGCAGCAGGCGGTTGGCGATGCGCGGCGTACCGCGCGAGCGGCGCGCGATCTCGGCCGCGCCCTCGGGCTCGCAGGGAATGCCCATGATCTGCGCCGAGCGGCGCACGATCCGGGTCAGCTCGGCGGTGTCGTAGAACTGCAGGCGCTGGACGATGCCAAAGCGGTCGCGCAGCGGCGCGGTCAGCAGGCCGGCGCGGGTGGTCGCGCCGATCAGGGTGAACGGCGGCAGGTCGATCTTGATCGAACGCGCGGCCGGGCCCTCGCCGATCATGATGTCCAGCTGGAAATCCTCCATCGCCGGGTACAGCACTTCCTCCACCACCGGCGAGAGACGATGGATCTCGTCGATGAACAGCACATCGTGCGGCTGCAGGTTGGTCAGCAGCGCGGCCAGGTCGCCAGCCTTCTCGATCACAGGGCCAGAGGTCGTGCGCAGGCTGACGCCCAGCTCGTTGGCGATGACGTGGCTGAGCGTGGTCTTGCCCAGACCCGGCGGCCCGAAGATCAGCACATGGTCCAGCGCCTCGCCGCGACCCTTGGCGGCCTGGATGTAGATGTCCAGCTGCTCGCGCACCGGCTGCTGGCCCAGGTAGTCGGCCAGGCGCTTGGGCCGGATCGAGGCCTCCAGGGCATCGTCCTCACGGGTGGCGTCGGCGGCGATGATGCGGTCCTGGGTCATGCGGCTATGGTACGGGCAGGAGTGCGGCGTGAGGGGAAGCGAGCCTGCTTTGACGCGTGCTCACTGCGCTTCGCTTACGCCCCGCCCTCAGATCTCCACCTGCGCCCCCAGCTCCACCAGGCGGTTGCCGGGGATGCGGAAGAAGTTGGTGGCCGGGGCGGCGTTGCGGTGCATGGCGGCGAACAGCTTGTCGCGCCAGACCGGCATGCCGCGGTGGGCGCTGGCCACGATGTTCTCGCGGCTGGCGAAGAAGGTGGTGTCCATCGGGTCGAAGTACGGCCCGCCCTGATCGCAGCTGCGCATCAGCGCCAGCGGCACGTCCGGGGTCTCCATGAAGCCGAACTTGACGATGACGCGGTAGAACTCGTCGCCGATCTCCTCGACCTTCATGCGCTTGTCGGCCGGCGCGTACGGCAGCGGCAGCGTATACACGGTCAGGAAGACGTTGCGCTCGTGCAGCACCTTGTTGTGCTTGAGGTTGTGCAGCAGCGCGTGCGGCACCATGCCGGTCTGCGCGGTCAGGAACACCGCCGTGCCCGGCACGCGCGCCGGCGGGGCCAGCATCAGCCCGGGCAGGAAGCTGTCCAGCGCGATGCCGTCCTTGCGGATCTCCGCGCCCAGCAGCTCGCGCCCGCGCCGCCAGGTGCGCAGCAGGGTGAACACCACCAGGCCCAGCGCCAGCGGGAACCAGGCGCCGTCGAAGAACTTGGCGCCGTTGGCGATGACGAAGCCCACATCGACGATGAAGAACACCACGCACAGCGGCAGCACCCAGGTGCGCCACTTCGGCCACAGCGCGCGCGCCACCAGCGCCAGCAGCATGGTGTCGATCATCATCGTGGCCGACACCGAGATGCCGTAGGCGGTGGCCAGCGCGGTGGAGCTGCCGAAGGCCAGGACCACGGCCAGCACCGCCAGCATCATCATCCAGTTCACGCCCGGCACGTAGATCTGGCCGATGGTGTCGTGCGAGGTGTGCTTGACCGTCATGCGCGGGATGTAGCCCAGCTGCATGGCCTGGCGCGCCACCGAGAAGGCGCCGCTGATGACCGCCTGCGAGGCGATGATGGCCGCCATGGTGGCCAGCACGATCATCGGGTACAGCGCCCAGTCCGGCACGGCCTCGTAGAACGGGTTGTTGACCGCGGCCGGGTCCTGCAGCACCAGCGCGCCTTGGCCCAGGTAGTTGAGCATCAGGCATGGCAGCACCAGGATGTACCAGGCGTAGCGGATTGGCTGGGCGCCGAAGTGGCCCATGTCCGCGTACAGCGCCTCGCCGCCGGTCACCGCCAGCACCACCGCGCCCAGGATCAGCACCGAGTGCCAGCCGTGGGTCATGAAGAAGTTCACCGCCCAGAACGGGCTGAAGGCCTTGAGCACCTCGGGCGCATCAACGATGTTGTAGATGCCGATCGCCGCCAGGGACAGGAACCACACCGTGGTGATCGGCCCGAAGATCTTGCCCACCTTCTCGGTGCCGAAGCGCTGGGCCATGAACACCAGGATCAGGATCACCACCGTGATCGGCACGATCCAGTGGTCCAGCGCCGGCGCGGCCACCTCCAGGCCCTCGACCGCGCCCAGCACCGAGATGGCCGGGGTGATCACGCCGTCGCCGAAGAACAGCGAGGCGCCGAAGATGCCGAGGATGCCGACCACGTAGGCCGAGCGCGAGCCCTTGGGCAGGGTGCGCTGGGCCAGGGTCATCAGCGCCATGATCCCGCCCTCGCCGTCGTTGTCGGCGCGCATGATGATGGTGACGTACTTGACCGTCACGGTGATCACCAGCGCCCAGAACACCAGCGACAGGATCCCCAGGATGGTGTCGTGGTTGCCGACCAGGCCGAAGTGCGGCGAGAAGGCTTCCTTGAGCGTGTACAGCGGGCTGGTGCCGATGTCGCCGAACACCACGCCGATGGCGCCCAGCACCAGGCCGGGCATGCCCTGGTTGCCGTGGCCGTGGTGGGCGGGCGCGTTGCTGGTCGAGGTCGTGGCGGAGGGCGAAGACATGCGGCGCTAGCCTACTGCTGAAAAAGTGAGGATGTCCTGCACGCTTCAGCGCAGGGCCGAACGCAGCGCCTTGCGGATGATCTGCGCCGCGTCGTCGCCGGCGGCGGCCGCGTCGCGGGCCATGCGCTGGGCCTCGGCCGGCTTGTAGCCGAGCTGCTGCAGGGCGATGACCGCCTCGGACTGCGGGTCGGCCGGCGCGCTCATCGGCGTGACCACATCGCCGCCGGTCAGCGCCGCGGCGCGGTCGCGCAGCTCCACCACCATGCGCTCGGCGGTCTTCTTGCCGATGCCGGGGACGCGGGTGAGCGCGGTGACGTCGCCGGCCTGCACCAGCCGGGCGAACTCGTCCACGCTGACGCCGGACAGGATGGCCAGGGCGATCTTGGCGCCGATGCCGGTGACCTTCTGCACGTCGCGGAACAGCCGGCGCTCGCCCTCGCGCAGGAAGCCATACAGCGAGACGCTGTCCTCCTTCTGCGCGTAATGGGTGAACAGGGTGACCTCGCGGCCGAGCTCGGGCAGGTCGTAGATGGTGCTCATCGGCGCCTCCAGCTCGTAGCCGACGCCGCCGCCGACCTCGATCAGGAGCCAGGGCGGGGACTTGGCGATGAGGATGCCGCGCAGGCGCCCGATCATTTGCGGCTCCACGCCATGCGCGCGTCCACGCCCATGCGGGCGGCGGTGGCGCGCACGTGGGCATGGGTGATGGCCACCGCCAGCGCATCGGCGGCGTCGGCCTGCAGCTTGCCTTTCAGGTTGAGCATGATCGCGACCATGTGCTGGATCTGTTCCTTCTCGGCGCTGCCCCGACCGACCAGCGCCAGCTTGATTTCCTTCGGCGCGTACTCGTGCACCGGCAGGTCGCGCAGGACCACGGCGCTGATCGCCGCGCCACGCGCCTGGCCCAGCTTGAGCGCCGAGTCGGCGCTCTTGCCGACAAACACCTGCTCGATCGCCACCTCGTGCGGTCGCCAGGCGTCCAACAGCTCGGCCAGCCCCAGCAGCAGGCGCTTGAGCCGCAGCGGGAACCCACCCTCGCCCAGCAGCACCAGCGGGCCGTTGTACACGTGCACCGCGCGCCCGGCGGCATCCACATCGATGATGCCGATGCCGGTGCGCTGCGAGCCCGGGTCGATGCCGAGGATGCGGACGAAACCGGGACCGGGGACCGGGGACCGGGGACCGGGGGAAGCGTGGTCGGTAGCGTTTGCCTCTGCGGAGATCGCCGCTTTTCCCGGGTCCCGGGTCCCCGGTCCCCGGTCCCGCCCAGGCCGGCGCCCCGGGCCGCGTCACCTCAGCTTCCCTCGCCCAGCGCCGCCTGATCGGCGTTGGAATAGACGTTCTGCACGTCGTCCAGGTCCTCGAGCATGGCCAGCAGCTTGGACACCTGCTGGGCGGTCTCGCCGTCCACCGCCACGTCGTTGTCGGCGCGGAAGGTGACCTCGGCATAGCCGGGGGTGAAGCCGGCGGCGGCGAGCGCCTGCCGGACTTCCTCGAAGCCCTCCGGCGTGGTCAGCACGTCGATCGCGCCGTCCTCCGGGTACACCACCACGTCTTCGGCGCCGGCCTCGATGGCCGCCTCGGTCAGCGCGTCCTCGTCCAGGCCACCGTCGAAGCTCAGCACGCCGAGCTTCTTGAACATGAAGGCCACCGAGCCCTCGGTGCCCATGTTGCCGCCGCACTTGGCGAAGGCATGACGCACGTCGGCCACGGTGCGCACGCGGTTGTCGGTCAGGCAGTCCACGATCACGGCCACGCCACCGGGCGCGTAGCCCTCGTAGCGGATGGTCTCGTACTCGACGCCTTCCAGCTCGCCGGTGGCCTTCTTGATCGCACGTTCCATGACGTCCTTGGTCATGTTGGCCGCCAGGCCCTTGTCCATGGCCGTGCGCAGGGCAGGATTGTTGGCCGGATCGCCGCCGCCGGGGCCGCGCGCGGCCACGCTGATCTCGCGGATGATCTTGGTGAACACCTTGCCGCGCTTGGCGTCCATGGCGTTCTTGCGGGCTTCGATCGAAGGGCCTCGACCCATGACACACTTCCGTTGGCTGAACTTGAGACGAAGCGGCAATTTTACCCCATGCCGCGCGCCCTGCCGCTGGGGACTAGGGCCTGTCATTCCTCCCCGGGCAGGCCGCGCCGCCCTTGCGCGTGCCCGGGGCAAGGAAGCGGGAGGGAGTGGACGTCCGTCCACGACCGAGCAATGACGCAGCCCCGGGTGCGCGCAAGGGCGGCCCTCCGGGTTGGCGCTGCAAGGCCGCCATCTTCGCGCCGCGCGGCTTGGCCTGACGGCCAGTCAAGCCTGCGCCACGCGACGCAAACCTGACGGCCTTGCAGCGCCAACGCGGCCTACCCGGGGAGGAATGACAGGCCCTACCTAGCGCCGGAACCGCCCGTGCCGCAGGAAGGCCACCACCTGGCGCGCGGCCTGCGGCGAGAACGGCAGGCCGGTATGGCTGGCGTGCACGCAGCAGTGATCGACCAGGCCGGACAGGCGGGTCTCGGCCAGGGCCACGGTGCCGTCTGAAGTCTCGTCCACGCCGGCCAGCAGGCGGCCCACGCCGCGCGGCACATCGCCGGCGATCATGCCGACCTCGGTCGGGCCACTCCAGGGCGGACAGCCCCGGTCCAGCAGCAGCGCGCTGCGGCCGAGCACGCTGCCCCAGCCGCGCTGCGCGAGCACCTGCGCGGTCGCACTGCCGGACAGCGGCGAGCCCAGACAGACCAGGCGCGGCACGGGCAGGCCCGGATGCCGGCGCAAGGTCTCCAGCGCGATCAGCCCGCCGAGGCTATGCCCGACCAGATGGGTCGGGCGCGCCTGGCGCAGATGCGCGGCCAGGCGCGCGATGGCCACCTGTGGACCGCCGGTGACGCCGGGATAGCCGAAGGGCTCGGCGGCGAAGCCCGCCCGCCGCAGCCGCCAGGCCAGCGGCTGCATCCACAGCGGCGCGTTCCAGATGCCATGCAGCACCAGCACCGATGGCAACGGCGCCCGCAGCGCGTCGCGGGCGTCGGGTCGGCTCAGTCGCAGGTCACCGCGGTGATCCGGTCCTGCGCGTCGACGTGGACGGTGACCCGATCCATGCCGATATCGGACGAGGTCTCGCCGGCGCCGAGGGTGCGCAGGCGCTTGGCCCGGCTCTCGGCCTGGATGCGGTCCAGCACGCCCTGCTCGGCCACCCGGCCGATGGCCCAGCTGCCCGAGGCCGACGTACAGCGCATCATCTTCTCTCCCCCGCAGCCGGCCAACAGCCCGCAGGCCAGGGACAGTGCCAACAGCGCGCGCCTTCCGTGCATTTCGGATTCCTCCTTGGACATGGGGCGCAGCATGACCCAAGCGCGGGCCGCGCTCAACCGCGCGCTCAGGCCGGGCGCCGCAGGATGAACTCGTCGTCCAGCACGTTGCCCACGGCGAACTGGTACTCGCCCACCTTGTGAAACCCGTGCCGGGCATAGAAGCGCTGCGCGCCGAAGTTCTGCGACCACACCCCGACCCACAGCGTGCGCGGCCCCTCGCGCAGCAGCCAGTCGAGGGTGGCCTGGAACAGGTGGGTGCCGACGCCGGCGTTCTGCTGCCCCTGCAGCAGATAGAGGCGCTTGAGCTCGCCATCGCCGGGCTGCACGCCCGGATGCGGCAGCCCGCAGGGACCGGCGGCCGAATGCCCGATCGCCTGGCCATCGCGCTCGGCCAGGAAGATCGCGTAGTCCGGATGCGCCAGCACGATCCGCATGCGCTCCAGCGCATAGGCCTCGTCGAGGAAATCGCGCAGGTCGCCCGGCGGATACAGATGACCGAAGGTCTGCACGAAGGTGCGCTCGGCCAGCGCCGAGAGCGTGTGGGCGTCGTCGAGGGTGGCGCGGCGGATCAGCATCGGGCCAGAAGTGAGCGTTGAGGAGTGAGAAGTGAGTGAAAGCGGATCGCGCCGCCCGCCCTTGCTCACTCCTCAGCGCTGGTCACTCGCTCTTTGGCCGCACCTGCACGTGCACCTCGGCCAGCTGCGCGTCCGGGATCGGCGAGGGCGCGTCGGTCATCAGGTCCTGCGCGCCGGTGGTCTTGGGGAACGGAATCACGTCGCGGATCGACTCGGTGCCGGCCATCAGCGCGGCGATGCGGTCGATGCCGAAGGCGATGCCGCCGTGCGGCGGGGCGCCGTAGTTGAGCGCGTCGAGCAGGAAGCCGAACTTGGCGCGCGCCTCCTCGGCGCCGATGCCGAGCAGTTCGAACACCGCGCTCTGCATCTCCGGGCGATGGATGCGGATCGAACCGCCGCCGATCTCATTGCCGTTGAGCACCATGTCGTAGCCGCGCGAGACCGCGGTCCTGGCGTGAGCGCGCAGGTCCTCGATCGAATCCACCGCCGGCGCGGTGAAGGGATGATGCAGGGCCACATAGCGCTGCGCCTCCTCGTCCCACTCGAACATCGGGAAGTCGGTGACCCACAGCGGGCGCCAACCCTCCTGGACCAGGCCGAAGTCCTTGCCGGCCTTCAGGCGCACGGCGCCCATGAAGTCCGAGACCTTGCCGTAGGCACCGGCGCCGAAGAACACCAGGTCGCCCTTGCCCGCGCCGACATGCGCGATGAGCGCGGCGAACTTGTCCTCGGCGAAGAACTTGGCGATCGGCGAGGTGATCTCGCCGCTCTCGCCGATCTTGATATAGGCCAGGCCCTTGCTGCCGTACTTGGCCGCGTGCGCGGCGTACTCGTCGATCTGCTTGCGCGACAGCGTCGCGCCGCCCGGGATGCGCAGCGCGGCCACGCGGCCGTCGGCATCGTTGGCCGGGCCGGTGAACACGGCGAAGTCGCTGTCCTTGACCAGCTCGGCCACGTCGACAAGTTCCAGGTCGATGCGCAGGTCCGGCTTGTCCGAGCCGTAGCGGCGCATCGCCTCGGCCCAGGTCATGCGCGGGAACTGCGCATCCAGTTCCACGTCCACGACCTCCTTGAAGATCGCGCGGATCATCTCCTCGACGAAGTCCTGCACGTCGCGCTCGCGCACGAAGGCGAACTCCATGTCCAGCTGGGTGAACTCCAGCTGGCGGTCGGCGCGCAGGGCCTCGTCGCGGAAGCAGCGCGCGATCTGGTAGTAGCGGTCGAAGCCGGCCACCATCAGGATCTGCTTGAACAGCTGCGGGCTCTGCGGCAGGGCGTAGAACTCGCCCGGGTGCATGCGCGCCGGCACCAGGAAGTCGCGCGCGCCCTCCGGCGTGGCCTTGGTCAGGATCGGCGTCTCGATGTCCTGGAAGCCGCGCGCATCCAGATGACGGCGCAGGGCCTGCACCAGCCTGATGCGGGTGCGCTGCATGCGCTGCATCTCCGGACGGCGCAGATCGAGATACCGGTACTTCAGGCGGGTGTCCTCGCCGGGGTTCTCGTGCGCGTGGAACGGCAGCGGCGCGGCCTTGTTGAGCACGGTGATCTTCGAGGCGATCACCTCGACCTTGCCGGTCTTGAGCTTGTCGTTGACCGCGTGGCGCGCGCGGACCACGCCCTCGACCTGCAGCACGTCCTCGTAGCCCAGCGAGGCGGCCACGGCGAACACCTCGGCGTTGTCCAGCTCGACGGTGACCTGGACGATGCCCTCGTGGTCGCGCAGGTCGATGAAGCACACCCCGCCCTGATTGCGGGCCACGTCGGTCCAGCCGGCCAGAGTGACAGTTTGGCCGATCAGGGTCTCATCGACCAGGCCGCAGAAGTGGGTACGCATGTGAGCAAACTCCGGGCAGGCCGCACGCCGCGGCCGGGAAAGCCGGCTATTTTGCGGCCCGCGCCGGGGCGCGGCAAATGCGGGCCCAGCGGCCCGCGCCGGCTGACGGGACGGCGGCGGGGCCGCGTGTATAGTCCGGCCCACTCGACCACCCGGAGCCGTGCCATGTTGCGACTGTTTGCGGTGCTGCTGTTTGCCTTGGGCTTGTATGCGGCCGCGCCGGCCCACGCCCAGGATTCAGTCACCTGCGAGAGCCAGAACAACCGCTACCGCGAATGCCGCGGCTTTGGCGGCCGCGTGCGGCTGGACCGCGCGCTGTCCGACTCGCCCTGTATCGAGGGCCGCACCTGGGGCACGCGCGGGGACGTGATCTGGGTCGACCGCGGCTGCCGGGGGCGCTTCGTGTCCGTGCGCGGCGGCTGGGGCGACCGCCCCGGCGCGGGCCGAACGGTGCGCTGCGAAAGCACCGACAACCGCACCCGCGAGTGCGCCACCGGCTTCCGCGGCCGCGCCGTGCTGGTGCGCCAGCTGTCCGACAGCCGCTGCGTGGAGGGCCGCAGCTGGGGCCAGCGCGGCGGCAACATCTGGGTCAGCCAGGGCTGCCGCGGCGAGTTCACCGAAGGCCGCGGCGGCGGCTGGGGCGGCGGCCCCCCGGGCGACCCGGGCTGGGGCAACGCCAATCCCAATTACACCGTGACCTGCTCAAGCAGCGACAACCGCCGCACCAGCTGCGGCTGGGACCGCCGCAATGGCCGCCCGGTGATCGTCAAGCAGCTCTCCAGCAGCCCCTGCATCGAGGGCAGCACCTGGGCCTGGCGCGGCGATCAGATCTGGGTCGATGAAGGCTGCCGCGCCCGCTTCGGCGCCCGCTGATCGGTTTCTCGATCGATGGCTGCCACACGGACACGCGTGGCAGGCATCGCAATAGAGGCCGAGCTGACGCCCGGCCTCTTTTTTTGTGCGCTCCGCCGTTCGCCGAATGCCTGGTCAGTAAGGCGGACTTCGCCAAGCAGGCTCGACCTGGCCGGCCGCGGCTCCTCGGCTTGGCCCGCCGCCCCTGGCGGATTTTCCGGTTAACCGCGCCTCATCGTTCGATCGGAGCCGCCCTTGTGACCGTTTTGGCCAACGGCGGCTCCCACCTGTAGAGCGGAGCTTGCTCCGCTGGGGCCTTTCCCACGAACCGAACGAAGAGCAGCGGAGTCCCCAAGAGGGGATTGCCACAAGCTCCGCTCTACAAGGAGGGCGGCGTGAACGGAAGAGACAGTGGCGCACACGGCGATTGAGTCCGCGCCCGACAGAGTCGAGGCTGCACGTCAATCGAACAGGGCTTCCTTCGACTTTCGGCCCGAGGCCATCTGCGTAACGTGCGCGGCAGCGGTCCGGCGGGCGGGGGGCCGCGCCTAGCGAGGCAGGACGCCGAGCAACCGAATCAGGGCAGGATGTCCTGATTGAGGGAAAAGCGGCTCCCGCCCGCCGGACCGCTGCCCTTCCGGAGCCAGAGCGCGCTCGCCGGGCTCCGGAAGATTGAGGGACGAACCTCTTGCAGCAAAGCAAGCAGGCGATCGATCAATCGCCGCTGGAAGGCGTAGCTGGCTTGGCCTCGCTGGCCGCCGGCTTGGACTCGCTGCTGCCGGAAGCGCTGCTGCCCGCCCCCTCGACCAGGTTGCGCTTCTTGTCGCCGTCCTTCTTGAAGTCGGTCTCGTACCAGCCGCCGCCGGCCAGGCGGAACGCCGGCGCCGTCACCTGGCGCCTGACGGTCTGCGCGCCGCATTGCGGGCAGGTGTCCGGGTCGGGGTCGGAGAGCTTCTGCAGCTTGTCGAAGCTGTGGCCACAGGTGGTGCACTGGTAGGCGTAGATCGGCATGGCGATGACAGGGGTTGGCGTTAGCGGATGGCGGGCGCCAACGGTGGGGGCTGGAGGGCGCCGAATCAAGCGGTCCGGTCGGTGCGATCGGCATCCTCGGGCAGCGGACCCGAGTCCTGCGCCGGTGGCGCGGCCGCGCGCACCCGCTCCTGGTGGAACTCCGAGGCCCCCGGCGCCAGCAGCGTGGCCGCCGCCCCGCCGGCCGCCGGCGCGTAACGCTCCGGCGCCGTCTCCACCGGATCCACGTCGAACGGCGTGCGGAACACCAGCGAAGGCAGTAGCGTGGTCAGCGTCGCATACAGCAGCAGCCCGCCGAACAGCGCATCGGGGATGGCGAAGCGCTCGCGCAGCACCCCGGCCAGCACCAGCGTGAAGATCAGCGTCGGCGCCAGCGCCGTGCCGATGCGCAGGCCGGTGCGGAAGGATTCGCCGAAGGTCAGCTTGCGCTGCAGCGCCAGCAGGCCCACCCGCAGCGGCAGCACCACTGCGGTCAGCGCCAGGCCCACACCCAGCGCCCCCAGACTCAAGGCGCCGGCCGGCACCTTGGTGCCCGAATAGAAGAAATAGAACGGCACGAAGAAACTGGCGAACAGCCGCACCGCGTGCAGGTTGTCGTGCGAGGCCAGCGTCGGCATGCGCTGGCGCAGCAGGCGCGCCACCAGACCGGTGACGAAGGCGCCGACCAGATCGTGCACGCCGATCAGATGGGTCACGTAGGCGGCGATCACGCCGACCATCACCAGCAGCGAGAACTCCGCGCCCGGCGAATGCGGCAGCACCCAGCGCCCCAGCGCGATGAACAGCAGCGGCAGGCCGACCAGCATGGCCAGCAGCGCCAGCGTCGAGCCCAGCATCTCCAGCGGCGGGCTGGCCGACTGCAGCACCACGAACAGCGCCGCCAGCGCCAGCAGCTCGCCGGCGATGGCCTTGTTGGTCACCCAGAACTGCTCCTTGGTGTCCAGCCCCAGCCGGCCCAGCGTGTCGATGATGAAGCCGGTGGAAGGCGTCAGCAGGGCCAGCGCCAGCAGCGCGGCCGCCTGCCAGGACAGCCCTGCATAGCGCCAGGCCAGCCACGCCACCACGGCCAGGCTGGCCGAGCGCGCCACCAGATGGATGACCAGCTGCTTCCAGCCCTTGCGCAGCGCCTTGGGATCCACCTCCAGACCGGCGAACAGGAACAGCGAGGAGATGCCCAGCGAGGCCATCAGCGCCACCACCCCGTCCTCGACCGGCTTGCCGATGATCAGCGCGGCGACCACGCCGAAGGCCAGGCAGGTCAGCGGCGCCGGCAGCTTGAACTGCTGCAGGAATCGCGGAATGACTAGGAGCCCGAAGATCAGCAGCAGGTAGATCAGTTCTTGGCTCACGACGGTCCTTTCATGCGGGGTGGGCGAGGATGCGAGGCATGCTGCAATGCAGCATGCCCGTCCCGGAGGATGCGGCCAAGGGATGGCTTCGGGCACCCCGGCGCGCGGACGCAGGACGCCGCTGCGCTCGAGGGTCGCGCACCTTACGCAACTTTCCCCAAATTAATCAATATGTTATGATGATGAAGGTGACCAACTCCCCTTCCCCCAGAAGGTCGCGTTGATGCTGCGGCTGTTCACCCTGCTGCTGGGCGTGGCCCTGCTGCTGACCGGCAGCGGCCTGCTCGGCACGCTGCTCGCGGTCCGCGGCGCGCAGGCCGGCTTCGACGATCGCACGCTGGGCCTGGTGATGTCCTGCTACTTCGCCGGGTATTTCTTCGGCACCTTCATCGGCCCGCCGCTGATCGGCCGCATCGGGCATATCCGCGCCTTCGCCTTCTTCGCCGCGCTGGCGGCCATCGCCGTGCTGCTGCACCCGATCTGGCTCGATCCCTGGGCCTGGGGCCTGCTGCGCCTGGTCACCGGCGTGGCGCTGGTCGGGCTGTACACCGTCATCGAGAGCTGGCTCAACGCCGAGCCCAATGCGAGCACCCGCGCGCGGGTGTTCTCGGTCTACATGATGGTCAACCTGTCGGCGCTGGCGCTGGGCCAGGTGCTGCTGGGCTGGGGCGGGATGGCGATGGCTACCCTGTTCTCGCTGACCGCCATCCTGCTGTGCGCCTCGGTGATGCCGGTGGCGGCCACGCGCCTGCAGCAGCCCGAGGTGCCGCCGATCCAGCGCTTCAGCCTGCGCCGGCTGTATGCGCTGGCGCCGGCGGCCACGGTCGGCGCGGCGCTGTCGGGCCTGGCGATGGGCGGCTTCTGGGGCCTGTCGCCGGTGTACGCCGGCCGCATCGGCCTGGACACGCGCGGCGTGGCGCTGTTCATGCTGGCCGCGATCGCCGGCGGCGCGCTGCTGCAGGTGCCGATCGGCCGGATCAGCGATGGCCGCGACCGCCGCCTGGCGCTGGCGCTGGCCGCGCTGGCCGCCGCGGGCGTGGCCCTGGCGATGCTGCTGCCGGCGGTCCAGGCCGACCGGCGGGCGCTGTTCGGGCTGTTCTTCCTGTTCGGCGGGCTGAGCTTCTCGCTGTATCCGTTCGCGGTGGCGCACATGCTCGACTACCTGCCGCGCGAGCACCTGCTGTCGGGCTGTTCAAGCCTGCTGCTGGTCAACGGCGTCGGCTCGGCCATCGGCCCGGCGCTGGCCGGCGGGGCGATGCAGCGTCTGGGCCCCTCCGCGCTGCCGATCTACTTCGCGGTGATGCTGATCGCGCTGGCGGCCTATCTATTCGCCCGGCTGCGCTTCCACCGCGACCGCACCTTCGCCGCGCCCTTCCGCCCGATGCTGCGCACCACGCCCACCGCGCTGGAGCTGATGCCGGAAACCGAACCCCCATCGCAACCTCAAGAGGAACGTTTTGACTGATCTGACCCCACCCATCCGCAACACCTCACCCCGCTCCACCCAGGCCCGGCCCGATCCGCGCCTGATCCTGGCGACCGACCTGGACGGCACCTTCCTGGCAGGCGACGCCGAGCAGCGCCACCGCCTGTACCGCCTGGTCGACCAGCACCCCGAGATCTGCCTGATCTTCATCACCGGGCGCGGCCTGGAAGCGGTGATGCCGCTGCTCACCGACCCCGCGATTCCCCGGCCCGACTATGTGGTGTGCGACGTCGGCGCCACCGTGGTCGATGGCCATACGCTGCAGCCGCTGCAGCCGCTGCAGTCCAAGATCGACAGCCGCTGGCCCGGCGACTACACCGTGGCCGCCGCGATGCGCGCCTTCCCCGACCTGGTCCGCCAGGACGTGCCGCAGGAACGCCGCTGCTCCTACTACTGCGACCCGGACACGCTGGCGCCGATCCGCGCCGACCTGGAGGAGGCCGCGCATGCGCTGGGCTGCTCGGTGCTGTATTCGGCCGACCGCTACCTGGACATCCTGCCGCCGGACACCGACAAGGGCCGTACGCTCAAGGCGCTGGCCCGGCAGCTCAAGCTGCCCAGCGAACGCGTGCTGGTCGCCGGCGACACGCTCAACGATCTGTCGATGTATCTGGCCGGCTTCCGCGGCGTGTGCGTGGGCGATTCGGAGGCCGCGCTGATCGAGGCCACCGGCGCGCTCTCCGACGTGCTGCACGCCAAGGCGCCCGGCTGCGGCGGCATCCTGGAGGCCATCGCCCACTTCAAGCTGCTCGACAAGGACGACCCGTGGCTGCCGGTGGCGCGCACCGCGCCAACCGGCAAGGCGCAGCTGCTGATGGTCTACCACCGCCTGCCCTACGAGGAGGTCGTGGAGGACGGCGAGCTGGTGCGCCGCCAGCCCAAGTCGCCCAACGGCATCATTCCCTCGCTGCTGGGGTTCTTCCAGGGCGGGCAGACCGGCTCCTGGGTGGCCTGGAGCATCGACGATCCCAAGCACGGGCCGTTCCAGACCCATACCTCGGTCGATGAGCGCTATCCCAACCTCACCGCCGCGCGGGTGCCGCTGAGCAAGACCGAGGTGGACATCTTCTACAAGCGCTTCAGCAAGGAGGCCTTCTGGCCGATGCTGCACGTGTTCTGGGAGCGCGCGCGCTTCCGCGAGGACGACTGGAAGGTGTTCCTCAAGGTCAACCGCAAGTTCGCCGAGGCCACCGCGGCCGAGGCGGCCGAAGGGGCGACGGTGTGGCTCCACGACTACAACCTGTGGATGGTGCCGGCCTACCTGCGCGAGATGCGCCCGGACCTGAAGATCGCCTTCTTCCACCACACCTACTTCCCCTCGGCCGACGTGTTCAACGTGGTGCCGTGGCGGCGCGAGATCATCGGCAGCCTGCTGTCCTGCGATTACGTGGGCTTCCACATCCCGCGCCAGGTGGAGAACTTCGTCGATGTGGTGCGCGGGGTGGCGCCGGTGGAGCGCCTGCGCACCGAGAGCTGCGCGCCGCGCTTTCTCACCTATGGCTGCGCGGTGGGCCTGGACACGATGACCACCCGCCTGCGCGTGGCCGGCCGCGAGGTGGCCCTGGGCGCCCATCCGGTCGGCACCGACCTGCGCCGCATCAACCAGGTGCTGGCCAACCCGGAGGTGCGCAACAACATCTTCAAGCTGCGCCGCGAGATCGGCGCGCGCAAGCTGGTGCTCTCGGTCGAACGCCTGGACTACACCAAGGGCACGCTGGCCAAGCTGGAGGCGTTCGAGCGCCTGCTCGAATCCCACCCGCAGCTGCACAACAAGGTCACCCTGCTGATGATCTGCGTGCCGGCGGCCAAGGAGATGACGGTCTACCGCCAGCTGCAGAACGCCATCGAACAGGCGGTCGGCCGCATCAACGGCCGCTTCGCGCGGATGGACTGGACGCCGGTGCGCTTCTTCGCCCAGGCCTTCCCGTTCGAGGAGGTGGTGGCGCATTACGCCGCCGCACAGGTGATGTGGATCACGCCGCTGCGCGACGGGCTGAACCTGGTGGCCAAGGAGTTTGTCGCCACCCAGGGCATCGAGGGCGGCAACGGCGTGCTGGTGCTGAGCGAGTTCGCCGGCGCGGCGGCCGAGCTGAAGGGCGCGGTGTTGACCAATCCGCACGACCAGGCCGACCTGACCGCGGCCCTGTCCCAGGCCCTGCGCATGCCCGAGGACGAGGCCGCCGGCCGCCTGCGCCAGCTCAACGACATCGTCGAGTACTACGACGTGGACCGCTGGGGCCGCGACTTCCTGGCGGCGGTGCGCGACTTCACCCCGGCCTCGGCCGAGGTGCACGCGCTGGCCGCCGCGCCGAAGCGGGCCGCCCACGCCTGACCGGCCACGGCCGGCGCCCCTGCCCGGGCGCCGGCCGCTTCCTCGGCGGGCTGGCGCTGTCGGCGACCAAGCGCAGCCTGGGCGCCAAGGCCTGGGGCACGATGATCGAGGGCTACGGCGGCGCGCTGGACCGCCTGGATCCGATGGTGTTCTCCGCACCGGTGTTCCACGTCTTGCGCGACGCGTTCGACGCCTGCCGATGGGCCTTCAGACAAAGGCGGCCATCGTCACACGCCAGCTGGCCAGCACCACGATCAGCGCCAGCAGGCCGCCGCGCACGCGCGGCCCGTAGTCCAGCCCGATGCGGTCGAGCTGACGCAGGCTGACCACCACCAGCGCCAGCAGACACAGGAAGGCGATGCGCTGGCCGGACAGATAGGCCGTGGGCGAGAAGCCCATCATCCCCAGCGAGGCCAGGCCCAGCAGCAGCAGGCCCAGCATCCGTGCAGCCTCGCGCCCATCGCGCCAGAAGCCGCAGGCCGCGGCGATCACCACGCAGCCCACGGTGAAGGCCGACCACGCGCTGAGCGCATACAGCCACGGGTTCCACACCGCATCGCCATCCAGGCGCAGCGGCAGCGACAGCTGCAGGGGATCGCCCGGCACGTGCGGCACGAACAGCAGCATCTGCAGCAGCGACACCGCCAGCACCACGCCCAGCCCCGCCTTGAGGCAGCGCGCCAGCGGCGCGCGCCACAGCAGCACCAGGGTCAGCGCGGTGACCGTGCCGAACAGGTAGTTGCGCGGGTCGGTCATCGCCCGCTCGATCAACCCTAGGCCGATGCGCAGCTTCTCCAGCACGTCCAGGTCGGCGAAGTTGGGAAAGCGCATGCCGGTCTCCTCGCGGAACCGCTCGACATTGCCCGGCGCGCTGAGGGCGAAGGCCGCGTTGGCGCACAGCAGCGCCAGCTGCGCCCAGTCCCAGCCGCTGGCCCGGCGCTGCCGGGCGCGCCACAGGCACAGCCCGAGGGTCAGCGGCACCAGCACCAGCGCCAGCTGGTCGCAGTACGCCGCCAGCGCCGCGGCCAGGCAGGCGGCCAGGCGCGCCGGCCAGCGATGGGGGGTTCCCTCGACCAGCGGCACCAGGCTCCACACGCCCAGCGTCACCGGCCACAGATAGTTGAGCGAGCCGGTCAGCCACCAGCACGCCTCGTAGATGGCCTGCGGCGTCATCAGCATCACCAGCGCGAACACCACCCCCGTCGCGGCCGGCCACGACCAGCGCGTGCCTGGCCGCGCCAGCCGCGCCAGGCCCACGCACAGCAGCGCCATCACCACCGCGTTGCAGGCGCGCCACAGGCCGGGCGCATGGACGATGGTCACCAGCAGCGCCTCGATCGGCAGCCGCCCGGTCCAGGTGTGATAGCGGTGGACCAGGTAGTCGCGCAGCGTGTAGGTGTCGAGCATGCTGGCGAAGTAGCTGTCGTCGGCCACCGGCGCCGAGCTGATGCCGAAGGCGTGGATCGAGGCGATCGAGGCCAGCATCCAGGCCAGGCCCAGCAGCGGCCAGTGCCAGCGCAGGCGCAACGCACTCACGGCGACAGCCCCGCGCAGTCCAGCGGCAGCAGCGCAGGCGTGTCGCCGGCGCGCCAGTCGAGGAACAGCCGCGCACCCTGCAGCGAGACACCGGCCACGGCCAGGTTCAGCGAGGCGGCGAAGCCGGGCGCGTAATAGGTGCGCTTCTCGCCGGTGCGCGCCTTCAGCAGCGGCGCCAGCTGCGGCCGCGCCTGCCAGGCGGTGTCCAGCGCGCGCAGGCGGCCGTCGGCCAGGCGCAGCAGCACGCGGTTGCCGCCGATCGGCCAGCCCTGGCCCCTGCGGAGGGCCCAGCCCTGCACGCCCAGGCGCTCGCCGTCGACCTCGCAGCGCTCGGTCGCGTACAGGAACATCCCCGGCACCGGCGCCGCGGCCGCCGCGTCGCTCGCCACCGGCGCGGCGTTGTCGCGCCAGAACAGCAGCGCGTAGAACGCGGCGAAGCCCAGCGCGCAGGCCGCCACGCCGATTCCCGCCCAGCGCGACAGCGCGCGCCCTTCCCTCACCGCCGCCATGCCCTCGTGCCCGCTGCCCGTGCCAGATGCCCGGCTACAATGGTCGCATGTCCCTCCTGCAACTTTCCCGCGTCGACTACAGCGTCGGCGGCCCGCTGCTGCTCGAACAGGTCGAGCTGTCCATCGAACCCCACGAGCGCGTGTGCATCGTCGGCCGCAACGGCGCCGGCAAGTCCACGCTGATGAAGCTGATCGCCGGCGAGCTGCAGGCCGACGACGGCGAGGTGCGCCTGCAGTCGGGCACGGTGGTCGCGCGCATGGCCCAGGAAGTGCCGCCGGACACCGCCGGCAGCATCTTCGACGTGGTCGCCCAGGGACTGGGCGCGCTGGGCCGGATGCTGGCCGACTACCACCACGCCGTGCACGAGGGCGACATGGACGCCATGGGCCGCGCCCAGGCGCAGATCGAGGCCCACAACGCCTGGGACCTGGACCGCCGCGTGCAGGCCACGCTGGACCGGCTGGAGCTGGACGGCGAATCGGACTTCGCCGGCCTGTCCGGCGGCATGAAGCGCCGCGTGCTGCTGGCCCAGGCGCTGGTGCGCCAGCCGGACATCCTGCTGCTGGACGAGCCGACCAACCACCTGGACATCGAGGCCATCGACTGGCTGGAAGGCTTCCTCAAGTCCTTCGAAGGTAGCCTGATCTTCATCACCCACGACCGCAGCTTCCTGCGCAACCTGGCCACGCGCATCGTCGAGATCGACCGCGGCCAGGTCACCAGCTGGCCCGGCGACTACGACAACTACCTGCGCCGCCGCGAGGAGCGCCTGCACGCGCAGGCGCAGGAGAACGCGCGCTTCGACAAGCTGCTGGCCCAGGAGGAAGTCTGGATCCGCCAGGGCATCAAGGCCCGCCGCACCCGCAACGAGGGCCGCGTGACCGCGCTCAAGGCGATGCGCCGCGAACGCGCCGCGCGCCGCGACCTGCAGGGCAACGTGCGCATGGAGACCTCCAACGCGCAGGCCTCGGGCAAGAAGGTCATCAGCGCCGAACACATCACCCAGGCCTACGCCGGGCGCACGCTGCTGGACGATGTCGCGGTGACGATCATGCGCGGCGACCGCGTCGGCATCATCGGCCCCAACGGCTCGGGCAAGTCGACGCTGCTGAAGATCCTGCTGGGCGAACTGGCGCCGCAGCAGGGCACGGTCGAGCTGGGCACCAATCTGCAGATCGCCTACTTCGACCAGCATCGCAGCCAGCTGGACGAATCGCGCAACGCACTGGAGAACGTCGCCCAGGGCACCGACTTCGTGGAGATCAACGGCAGCCGCAAGCACATCATCGGCTACCTGCAAGACTTCCTGTTCTCGCCCGAACGCGCGCGCGCGCCGATCACCCGCCTGTCCGGCGGCGAGCGCAACCGCCTGCTGCTGGCCAAGCTGTTCGCCCAGCCCTCCAACCTGCTGGTCATGGACGAACCGACCAACGACCTGGACGTGGAAACGCTGGAACTGCTGGAAGAGCTGCTGGCCGAGTACAAGGGCACGCTGCTGCTGGTCAGCCACGACCGCGACTTCATCGACAACGTGGTCACCAGCACGCTGGTGCTGGAAGGCGAGGGCCGCGTCGGCGACTACGTCGGCGGCTACAACGACTGGCTGCGCCAGCGCCCGCGCGGCCGCGCCGGCTTCGACAGCCAGGCCCGGCAGACCGACCGCAGCGTGACCGAGCAGGTGGTCGCGGCCAACGCCGCCGCCGCGGCGGCCACGCCCGCTGCCGCGCCGAAGAAGAAGCTCAGCTTCAAGGAGCAGCGCGAACTGGAGCAGCTGCCCGCCCGCATCGAGCAGCTGGAAGCCGACATCGAGGCGCGCACCGCGGCAATGTCCGGCCCGGCCTTCTTCCAGCAGGACAGCGCCACCATCGTCGCCGAGAACGAGGCCCTGGCCGGCCTGCAGGCCGAACTGGAACGCGCCTACGCCCGTTGGAGCGAGCTGGACGGCTGAGCGGCAAGCCTCGGCCGAGGCCCGAGCTCGCCGGCATGCTCGCTACATGAACCCACCCGGCGCCATGCGCACCTGAGGCGCAAGCCGCCGAACCCGCCGCAGTTGCGCAGCCAGCGCCTGATGCAGATGCGGGATCTGGATCCCGACCCCGCATCCAGCTAAAAGCAGCGGAAAGCCCACTACCGTCGTTCCCGCGAACGCGGGAACCCAGCGACTTCCGCATGCAAGCTCAATGACGCTTGGGCCGCTCAAAATCCTCGTCGTTCCCGCGAAAGCGGGAACCCATGGACTTTCGCGTCGAAGCCTCAAGCCGCTGGCTTCCCGCGTTCACGGAAACGACGAGTCCTGAGCTCTTCCGCATCGATCAGCGCGCGGCGCCCCTACGGCCCCACTTCTCCCGGCACCCCAACCCGAATCGCCCGCGAAAAATCCTCCCCCTCCCCCACCGCCCGCGCCTTGGCCGTGATATGCCCCCGCGCCCGCAGCGTCGCGAAGTCGATCCCCGGCATCAACCCGCCGTGGTCGGCCACGTAGCGGTCGAAGTACCCCGACAGCAGCAGCCGCCAGTCCAGCGGCAGGCGGGCATCGATGCGTCTGGCCAGCTGGAAGATCACCGTGGTGCAGTTGCTCATCACGGTGTTGTAGAACGCCGGCCGCGCGCGCAGCGCGCCGGCCTTATCCAGATAGGCCAGGAACAGCTGGCGCAGCGCGGCCGGCGGCAGGTTGAGCCGGTACAGCCACATGTCCTCGCCACGCACATTGGTGCGCACGCGCAGGATGTCGTCCTCCTCGGCGGCGACCAGCGTTTCCTCGTACTGGCGGAAGAAGCCGCCCAGCGCGGAGAACGCCTCACCGCGCTCCTTGCGGATCTCCAGCGAGAACACCAGATGCCGGCCATCGGCGAAGCCGAAGGACACCAGCGTGTGGGCGATGGCCGGCCCCATCCAGTACGACAGCGCCAGATCGGCCGACCGCAGCTGGGACAGGTCGTAGCGGCGCGTCTCCCAGCGCACGTCGTAGTCGGTGTCGCTGCGCCAGCGGAAGTCGCGCACGTTCTCCAGCACCACTGTATCGCCCTGCACCTGCGCCTGCAGCAGGCGCGCGACATCGTCGGCCCACAGACGGTCCTGCCGCGGTGCCTGCAGCGACCAGCCGGCCAGAAACCCCAGCCAGACCAGCAGCGCAGCGCCCGCCCAGCGCGCGCCGCCGGCGCGATGACGCGCACGCAGCACCCTCCATCCCAGCCAGAGCCATGCCAGCGCCAGCACGCCGCGCAACACGTGCGGCCAATGGTCCAGATAGACGCTCGCCAGCACCGCCCAAGCCAGCAGCGGCGGCAGCAGGCACCAGGTCAGCGCGCGGCGCCAGCGACCGGAGACCGGCGCGGGAGGGTATGAGTCAGAGCGCATCAGCGCGAGTCCGTGAAGGCGTGCATCGTGGCCATCATCGTGCCGGCCTTGGCATGGAGGCAACGTCGTGCCGCCTACACTGCTTAGGTCTATCGCGACAGGAGGCTTCCATGCACACGATCCCCGCCCTTGAAATGCTCGACGGCCGCACGATTCCCCAGTTCGGCCTGGGCGTGTGGCAGACCCCGGCCGACGAGACTGCCAACGTGGTCAGCGAGGCCTTCCGGCTGGGCTATCGCCACATCGACACGGCGGCCATCTACAAGAACGAGGAAGGCGTCGGCCAGGCCATCGCCACCTCCGGCCTGCCGCGCGACGAGCTGTTCATCACCACCAAGCTGTGGAACGAGGACCAGGGCTACGACAGCGCGCTCAAGGCCCTGGACACCAGCCTGGGCAAGCTGCAGCTGGACTATGTCGACCTGTACCTGATCCACTGGCCCTGCCCGGCCAAGGGCAAGTTCGTCGACAGCTGGAAGGCGCTGATCGCCGCGCGCGACGCGGGCAAGGTCAAGTCCATCGGCGTGTCCAACTTCCGCGTCGAGGACATCGAGCACATCGCCGCCGAGACCGGCGTGCTGCCGGTGGTCAACCAGATCGAGCTGCATCCGCTGCTGCAGCAGACATCGCTGCGCGACTATGGCCAGACCCACGGCATCCTGACCGAGGCCTGGAGCCCGCTGGCCCAGGGCGGCGAGCTGCTGGAGAACGCGATCCTCAAGGACATCGCCGCGCGCCACGGCAAGACCGCCGCCCAGGTGATCCTGCGCTGGCACATCCAGCTGGGCAACATCGTGTTCCCCAAGTCGGCCAACCCGGCGCGGCTCAAGGAGAACATCGACGTGTTCGACTTCAAGCTCAGCCTGGACGACATGGCCGCCATCGCCAGCCTGGATGCCGGCAAGCGGCGCGGGCCGGATCCGGCGGAGCTCAACTGAGGCATTGAATTGGTGGGAGCATTCCCGCCGATTCTTCAGCAGCCTCAGAGCTTCGTCCTCGCCGCCTGACCATTACCCCTGTGGGAGCCGCTATGGCGGCGATGGGCTCTACCGGTAAAGCCCCATCGCCGCCATGGCGGCTCCCACGAGGCATTCCCGCGACCTGCGCGGACGTCCATGGATTCCCGCGTTCGCGGGAATGACGGGCAGTTGTTGCGACCGGCGCGACCTGCGCGGCTCAGCCGGTGTTCTGCAAGCCCTGCGAGACGCCGTTGACGCTGGCCACCAGGGCGCGCAGCAGGGCGTCGTCCTCGCGGTCGGCGGCGCGCCAGCGCTTGAGCAGGTCCACCTGCAGCAGGCTCATCGGATCGACGTAGGGGTTGCGCAGGCGGATGGACAGGTCCAGGCGCTGGTCGTGCTGGAGCAGGCTGTCGTTGCCCGACAGCCTGAGCACCCAGTGGCGGGTGCGTTCGTGCTCGGCCTGGATGCGCGGGAAGAACTGCCCGTGCAGGTCGCCGGAGAGCTGGGAGAACAGCGCCGCGATATTCAGATCGCCCTTGGCCAGCACCATGGCGATGTCGTCCAGGAAGGTGCGCACGAACGGCCAGTCGCGGCCCATCTCGCGCACCGCCTCCTCGCCGAACTGCTCCACCGCCGCGGCCAGGCCGCTGCCCACGCCGTACCAGCCGGGGATGGTGGCGCGCGCCTGGCTCCAGGCGAACACCCACGGGATCGCGCGCAGATTGCTCAGCGCCGCGTCCTGGCCCAGCCGCCGCGAGGGACGCGAGCCCAGGGTCATGCGTTCGATCACGTCGATCGGCGTGGCGGTGCGGAAATAGTCCATGAAGCCCTTGGCGCCGACGAAGTCGCGATAGGCCTCGGTGCTGGCGCGCGCGACGGTGCCCATCAGCGTGCGCCAGTGCGCCTCGCGCGGCTCGGGCGGGCGCGGACGGATGCTCGACACCAGCACCGCGCCCAGCGACTGCTCCAGCGAGCGCAGCGCCAGCGCGCGGATACCGTACTTGCGATGGATCACCTCGCCCTGTTCGGTCACGCGCAGGCGGCCGTCGACGCTGCCGCGCGGCGAGGCGTCGACCGCGCGCGTGGTCTTGCCGCCGCCACGGCTGATCGAGCCGCCACGGCCGTGGAAGAAGGTCAGCTTGATGCCGAGCTCGTGCGCGGCCTCGAGCAGTTCGACCTGGCCACGCTGCAGACCCCAGCGCGAGGCCGCCGTGCCACCGTCCTTGCCGCTGTCCGAATAGCCCAGCATCACCATCTGCGTATCGCCGCGCGCGGCCAGATGCTGGCGGTAGACCGGGTCGGCGGCCAGGTCGCGCAGCACCTCGGGCCCGTGGCGCAGATCGTCCACCGTCTCGAACAGCGGCGCGATGTCCAGCGGCACCTGGCCGCCGTCATCCACCAGCCCGCCGCGCCGGGCCAGGGCCAGCACGGTGAGCACATCGGCGCGGCTGTGCGCCATCGAGATGATGTAAGCGCCCAGCGCGTCGGCGCCGTGCAGCCGGCGCGCTTCGCCTAGCGCGGCGAACACCGCGTCCAGACGCGGATTGCCTTCGTCCTGGCTGGCCGGCAGCGTTTCGGTGCCGGCCGCGTACGGGCGCAGCAGCGTGGCGCGCGCGGCCGCGTCCAGCGTGTCCCAGTCGCCCTGGCCCAGCGCGGCGGCGACCGCGCGGCCGTGCACGCTGGATTCCTGGCGCACGTCCAGCCGCGCCAGGTGGAAGCCGAAGGTGCGCACGCGCCAAAGCAGGCGGCGCACCGCGAACCAGCCCGCGTGCAGGCCCTTGTGCGCCTGCAGGCTGTCGAGGATCAGCTGGATGTCGGCCTCGAATTCCTCCGGCGCGCCGTACGCGCCCGGCGCGTCGTCCAGGGTCGCGCGCAGCCTGGCGCGCATCAGGTCGTTGAGCAGGCGGTACGGCATGTCGCCGTGGCGCGGGCGCGAGCGCGCGGCGGCTTGCGGCAGCTGCGCCTGGTACTGCGCCAGGCGCGCGCGCAGGGCCTCGCTCACCGGCACCAGCGTGGTCGACTGGCTCAGCAGGCTGGCCAGCTGCCACAGCTCCTTCAGATAGCGCTCCAGCACCACCGCGCGCTGGGCGCGCAGCGTGTCGGCGATGGTGGTGGCATCCACGTTGGGGTTGCCGTCCATGTCCCCGCCCACCCAGGTGCCGAAGCGCAGCACGCGCGGCAGCGGCGGCGCACTGCCGTAGACCTCGGTGAAGGCGTGCTCCAGCGACTCGTAGAACACCGGCACCACGCGGTACAGCACCTGGGTCAGATAGAAGCCCACGTGCTCGCGCTCGTCGGCCACCGTCGGCCGCACCGGCGAGGAGTCGGCGGTCTGCCAGGCCGCGGTCAGCGCCATGCGGAAGCGCGCCGCCTCGCTGGCCGCCTCGCCCGGCGTCTGCGCGCCGTCCAGCCCGGCCACCAGCGCGGCGACCATCAGCTGCTCCTTCTCCAGCAGCGCGCGGCGCACCGCTTCGGTCGGGTGGGCGGTGAACACCGGCTCCAGATCCAGCCGCTCCAGCCAGGCGGTGGCCTCCTCCAGGCCGACGCCCTGCTCCTTGAGCCTGAGCAGGCTGGCGTGCAGCCCTTCCGGCTGCGGCGCATCGCCCTGGCGCTGGTAGTCGCGGCGGCGGCGGATGCGGTGCACGCGCTCAGCGATGTTGACCACCTGGAAGTAGGCGCTGAAGGCGCGGATCAGCGCCTCGGCGTCCTCGGCGGACATGCCGGCCAGGATCGCGGCCAGGCCCTGCGTGCCCTCGCCCTTCTGCCTGCGGGCGATGGCGCGGGTGCGGATGCGCTCGACCTGGGCGAGGAATTCATCGGACACCTGCTCGGCCAGCATGTCGCCGACCAGCGCGCCGAGCCGGCGCACATCGTCGCGCAGCGGCAGGTCCGGCGCGGCGAATTCCAAGATCGCAGACGATGCCGACAAAGTTGCAGGTGAATTCATCGCGGTCGCGCCAGATGCCGATCGTGGAGGGACGCCAAGCCTACTGCAAAGGCGGCCGTGTTCATCGCCGCCGCGACGCACGGCGATATACTGCCGGCTTCGCCGAGGGGCGCTGCGACCCAAGCCGTGCCATGCACGCGCCACGGGCCAGGCTCGGCGATCCACCTGTGCAACGGCGCCCGGCAACCGCGAGCTTTCCACGCCCGCCCTTGACCGGAGCAACTCCATGAATGCGCAACTGAAGACCTTCTCGACCGAAGGCGACTACAAGGTCGCCGACATCTCCCTGGCCGACTGGGGCCGCAAGGAACTGGACATCGCCGAGCACGAGATGCCGGGCCTGATGTCGATCCGCCGCAAGTACCAGGCCACCGCACCGCTCAAGGGCGTGCGCGTGACCGGTTCGCTGCACATGACCATCCAGACCGCGGTGCTGATCGAGACGCTCAAGGACATCGGCGCGGACGTGCGCTGGGCCTCGTGCAACATCTTCTCGACCCAGGACCACGCCGCCGCCGCGATCGCCGCGACCGGTACGCCGGTGTTCGCCTGGAAGGGCGAGACGCTGGAGGAATACTGGGACTGCACGCTGGACGCGCTGACCTTCACCCTGCCCGACGGCACCCTGACCGGCCCGGAGCTGGTGGTGGACGACGGCGGCGACGTGACCCTGCTGATCCATAAGGGCTACGAGCTGGAGAACGGCAGCAAGTGGGTCGACGAGCCGGCCTCCTCGCACGAGGAGCAGGTGATCAAGAACCTGCTCAAGCGCGTGGCCAGCGAGCGCCCGGGCTACTGGACGCGCGTGGTCGCCGACTGGAAGGGCGTGTCCGAGGAGACCACCACCGGCGTGCACCGCCTCTACCAGATCGCCGAGGCCGGCAAGCTGCTGGTGCCGGCGATCAACGTCAACGACTCGGTCACCAAGTCCAAGTTCGACAACCTCTATGGCTGCCGCGAGTCGCTGGCCGATGGCCTGAAGCGCGCGATGGACGTGATGCTGGCCGGCAAGGTCGCCGTGGTCTGCGGCTACGGCGATGTGGGCAAGGGCTCGGCGCATTCGCTGCGCGCCTACGGCGCCCGCGTGATCGTCACCGAGATCGACCCGATCTGCGCCCTGCAGGCGGCGATGGAAGGCTTCGAGGTCAACACCGTCGAAGACACCCTGGGTCAGGCCGACATCTACGTCACCACCACCGGCAACAAGGACATCATCACCCTGGAACATATGAAGGCGATGAAGGACCAGGCCATCGTGTGCAACATCGGCCACTTCGACAACGAGATCCAGGTCGATGCGCTGTACGCCTCGGGCGCGGTGAAGACCAACATCAAGCCGCAGGTGGACAAGTTCACCTTCGCCAACGGCAACAGCATCTTCCTGCTGGCCGAAGGCCGCCTGGTCAACCTGGGCTGCGCCACCGGCCATCCGAGCTTCGTGATGTCCAACAGCTTCGCCAACCAGACCCTGGCGCAGATCGACCTGTGGGCCAACAAGGACGTGTATGAGAAGACGGTCTACCGCCTGCCCAAGCAGCTGGACGAGGAAGTCGCGCGCCTGCACCTGGACAAGATCGGCGTGAAGCTGACCAAGCTCACCGCGCAGCAGGCCGATTACCTCGGCGTGCCGGTGGAAGGCCCGTACAAGCCGGACCACTACCGCTATTGATCGACGCAGCGGTCACATCGCGTGATCACGAACGGGCGCCGCGAGGCGCCCGTTCGCATTTGGCGGCTGGGCAGCGTGATCGCCCGGACTGGGTCGCCTGTAGCACGCCTGTGCTACATTGCTGCAAGGTCACCGCCTGAAGCCCTCTCATGAGCACCACGACCATCCGCCTGCCGGACGCACTCAAGGCCCGCATCGCGAAAGCGGCCGAAGCCGCGGGCACCACGTCGCACAACTTCATCCTGGAAGCCATCGCCGAGAAGACCGACCAGGCGGAACGGCGCGCGGACTTCCTGGCGGAGGCCGATCAGCGCTGGGCCGAGTTTCTGGAGACGGGTGAAACCATCCCTTGGGAAGAGGCGCGCGCGTACTTCAGGGCCCGGGTCGCAGGAAAGCCCGCGAAGCGGCCGGTGGCGCGCAAGCTGGAAGACTGAGGTGACGCGTATTCGCCTCGGCCCCGGCGTGATCGAGGATCTGGAGCGGATTGCCGCTTACTTGCGCGACCACGAGAGCGAGCACGCTGGAGACAGGGCCGAGGACATCGTCAGCGCGTTGGACGTGCTGACAGGCAATCCCCTGATCGGCCGCCCGGCCCATGGAGACAACCGCGAACTGGTGATCGGCCGCGGCTCGCGTGGGTACTTGGCGTTGTATCGCTATGTGGACGTGACCGACACCGTAGTCGTGATGGCGCTCCGCGCACAGCGGGAAGCAGGCTATGCACGCGGCACATGAGGCAGAGGCCGACACGCGCGCCGCGGGAGCGACGATAGAGGATTCGTTGGCGGCTCCAAGTTATTTGCCCCTGACCGCATGCACATCCACGCTCGACCCGTCACGGCCAAGCTCCGCGAACCAGCCAGAACGCTTATCGACCCGAAGTCGTCTGCCTGACGCGCGAGGCAGCGGGCCGGTGCGCGGTGGCTGCGACGAGCGAGGCAGGAGGCCGAGCGCATTAAGTCAGGGCAGGATGCCCTGATTGAGGGATAAGCGGCCACCGCCCGCCGGACCGCTGCCCTTCCGGAGCCTGGACGCTCAAGCGCGATCTCCAGCAGAGAGAAGAGTTCCCTTCAAAACAGCACCATCATCGACATTCACTCATGACCCCCGCCATCGCCCTGCTCAAGCGCGAGAAGATCGCCCACACCGTGCACAGCTACGCGCACGATCCCAAGGCCGATTCCTACGGCGGCGAGGCGGTGGAGAAGCTGGGCCTGGACCCCGCGCAGGTGTTCAAGACCCTGCTGGCGAGCAGCGAAACGCATGAACTGCTGGTGGCGATCGTGCCCGTGGCCGGGCAGCTCGACCTCAAGGCCCTGGCGGAAGCCGCCGGCTGCAAGCGCTGCGAGATGGCCGGCGTCGACGAAGCGCAGCGCGCCACCGGCTACCTGGTCGGCGGCATCAGCCCGCTGGCGCAGAAGAAGCGCCTGCGCAGCTTCCTCGACGCCAGCGCACAGGCCCTGCCCCGCCTGCACGTCAGCGCCGGACGGCGCGGCCTGGAAGTCGAACTGGCCCCCGCCGACCTGCTGCGCCTGACCGGCGGCCGCTACGCCCCGATCGGCAAGCCGCGCTGAGCAACCCGCGCCGCCTCAGAACGCCACCTGGAAGCGCGTGTTGAACGTATAGCCCTCGTCCTGCCCCCGATAGGCACCGCTGCGGTTGTCGGTCTGCCAGAAGACCGCATCGAGCATGACGCGCGCATAGTCGTTGAGATACCAGTTGGTGCCCACCGTCCAGGCATGCCCTGTGCCGCCCGTGGGCAGCTCGTCGTAGTCCACATCCTCGTAGCGCGCGCGCAGCTCCCAGGCCCCGCGCCCGCCCGACGTCACCGGATCCTGCACCTTGACCTTGCCCCAGGTGCCGCTCTTGGCCGTATAGGCCGGGCTGGCCCCGAACAGGAACACACCGCCGGACACCGTCCAGGCCGAATGATCCACGTCGTAGCGGCCCGCACTGCCCACCCCGCCGATGCGGCGCGTGCCCCACTCGCCGCTCACCCAGCCCGACCCGAAGAAACCGGCCGCTTCCACGCCATAAGCCGTGCCACGCTCGGCACCGGCCAGCGCGCCTGGCGCGATCTTGACCAGATCGTTGAAGTGGCCCGAGATCGCCGAGCTGCGCAGCACGCCGGTGGCCCCGGCCGGAATGTCCTCGTGGAACGCCCACGCCCCCAGATGCACCGTGGCGGCCTCGCTCAGCAGCGGGTTCCAGTGCGCGCGCGCGGCCACTGTCAGGCTGTCGTTGTCCTCGCCTGCATTGTTGAGGTCGTTGCCCGCGACCGACAGGCTGGCGTGCCAGCCCTGCCCGAACACCCGCTCGGTCAGCCCCACGCCGAACAGGCCGCGCTGGGGCAGGATCAGCGTGCCGACCACGTTGCGATCGGCGAACGGCGTGTTGGTCGTGCTGCTGGAACCATCCAGGCCGCGGTCGTTGAGCCGGTTGCCGATGCTCAGCTCGGCCTGGGTGCCGAACAGGCGGTGATCGACGCTGGCATAGACCGATTTCCAGGCCACCTCGTTGTCGGCGAAGTCGCCTTCCACCACATAGCCCAGGCGCCCGTAGCTGCCTTCGGCGCCAAGGCGCACCGAGCGGATCTCGGTGCCGGAGATGTTGCGGTCGGCGAAGTCCGAGCCGCCCGTGCTGGAGGCGTCCACGAACAACCGACCGCGCGGCCGGAAGGTGAAGCTGCCATCGGCGTTGGAGAATTGCGGCGCGCCCTTGGACCAGCTCACCTTGGGCGCCTTGGCCTGGGCGGCCTCGACCTTGGCCACGCGCGCCTCCAGCGCGGGGTCCGCCGCGGCCGGCGCCGGCGCGGCCGCCGCGGTGCTCGTGCTGCCGCCGCCTTCGACCGCCTTCAGGCGCGCCTCCAGCTGCTCGATCTTCAGGGCCTGCGCCTGCACCAGGCGGGTCAGTTCTGCCTGGCTCAGCGCCTGCGCGCCGGCCTGGCCGGTGGTCAGCAACAGGCCGATCGCCACCGTCAGCGCTGCCTTGGGCAGCACGTGGATTCGCATCATGGGGAAGCTCTCTCTCGGGCACGGCGACGCAGGCGCGTCGGCGGCCACACGGGGATGGTGCGGGGGATGGGTCCAGCGCGGTGCCGGCTAGAACGCCGGCACCGTGACGCGTGCGATCAGCTGGTCGCGCCCTGCTGGGCGTTGGGACGCCAGGTGATCACGCGGTTCTCGACGATGTCGAGCAAGGCATCGATGATCAGCACGAAGGCGGCCAGGATGATGATGCCGGCGAACACGCCGACCGCGTTGAAGTTGCCTTCGGCCTGCGCGATCAGATAGCCCAGGCCCGCCGAGGCGCCCAGATACTCGCCGATGATCGCGCCGACCACCGCAAAGCCCACCGAGGTGCGCAGCGAGGACAGGATCCAGCTGGCCGCCGCCGGGAAGTACACATGCCGCAACAGATCGCCGCGCCCCGCGCCGAGGATGCGCGCATTGGCCAGCACGGTGGGATTGACCTCGCGCACGCCCTGCATCGCGTTGAAGAAGGTGGTGAAGAACACCAGCGTCACCGCCAGCGCCACCTTCGACCACAGCCCCAGGCCCAGCCACAGCACGAAGATCGGCGCCAGCACCACGCGCGGGATCGCGTTGAAGCCCTTGATGAACGGGTCCAGGATCCGCGCCGACCGCCGGCTCAGCCCCAGCCACACGCCGCCGGCCACGCCCAGCGCGGTGCCGATCAGATAGCCCAGCGCGGTCTCGGTCAGGGTGATGTAGACGTGCTGGTAGAACGAGGTGTCCGACAGCCAGGTCCACATCTGCCGCGCGATGCCCGACGGCGCCGGGAAGAAGAACGGATCGATCAGCCCGCTGGCCACGCCGGCTTCCCAGCCGCCGAACAGCACGACGATCAGGACGATCTGGATCAGTTTGTCAGTCTTGGCGTGCATAGCTCTTCTCCACTTCGCCGCGCAGGCAGGCCCAGATGTCGCGGTACAGGTCGGTGAATCGTTGATCCAGCTTGATCTCGGCCACGTTGCGCGGGCGCTCCAGGTCGACATCGAAGCTGCGCACCACGCGGCTGGCCGGCCCCGCCGAGAGCACCACCACGCGGTCGCCCAGCGCGATGGCTTCTTCAAGGTCGTGGGTGATCAGCACGACCGAGCGGCGGTCTTCCTGCCACAGCCGCAGTAGTTCGTTCTGCATCAGGTGGCGGGTGTGGATGTCGAGCGCGGAGAACGGCTCGTCCATCAGGATCACCTTGGGCTCGACGATCAGCGCCTGCGCCATCTGCACGCGCTTGCGCTGGCCACCGGAGAGCTGGTGCGGATACCGATGCTCGAAGCCGGACAGGCCCACCTTGGCCAGCCAGGCGCGCGCACGCTCCTCGCGCTCCCTGGCCGCCATGCCGCGGAAGCGCAGGCCGAGTTCGACGTTCTGCAGCGCGGTCTTCCACGGCAGCAGCGCGTCCTGCTGGAACAGGTAGCCCACCGACTTCTGCACGCCCTTGACCGGCACGCCATCGATCGTGATGCCGCCGCTGGCCGGCGTCAGCAAGCCGGCCACCGCGTTGAGCACCGTGCTCTTGCCGCAGCCGGTCGGCCCGACGATGGCGACGAACTCGCCGTTGCCCACCTGCAGGTCGACCTCGCGCACCGCGGTGAAGTCGCCGAAGGACATGGTCACCTTGTCGATGGCGACCATGGTCTCGGCGGGATGGAACTGGGGTGCGCCATTGAGGCTGCGCACACTGGCGTTGAGCGCCATCAGGGAATCCTCCGGTTATTGCCTGGCCGCGGCGGTGGCCGATGCGCCACCTCCGGCGGCCAGGGCACGATCGACGAACGCGTTGGTATAGGTCTTGGACAGGTCCACCTTGGCCTGGGCCACGCCGTCGTTGAACTCGCTCAGCACGGCCAGCGGCGTGGTCAGGTCCTCGGGCACGAAGCGCCCGTCGCGGGTGAAGATGGCGCGCGCGTTCTCCACCGCCTTGGCGTAGGTCGCGCGGTCGCCGGAGACGTAGCTGTCCGGCAGCGCGGCCACGATCTGCTCGCCGCTGTGATCGGCGATGAAGGCCAGCGCGCGCTGCTCGGCCCGCACGATCTTCTCCACCGCCTGCGGCCGCTGCTGCAGGAACGCCGACTGCGCGTACAGCACCGAGGTCGGATACAGCCCGCCGTAGACCTGGCGCGCGCCGGCGTCGCTGCGCGCATCGATCAGGATCTTGCCGACCTTGCGTTCGGCGATCAGCGTAGCGGCCGGATCGTAGTTGACCAGCAGGTCGACCTTGCCCTGTTCCAGCGCGGCCACCGCGGCGGCGCCGGAGCCCACGCCGATCAGCGACACGGCCGTCTCGGGAATCTTGTTGCGCGCCAGGTAGTGGCGGACGAAGAAGTCCGACGAGGAACCCGGCGCGGTGATGCCGACCTTCATGCCCTGGATCGTCTGCGGCCTGGCCGGATCGAAGGTGCCGTCGTTGCGCCCGGCCAGCACCAGGCCCGAATTGCGCGAGAGCAGGATGAAGGCAGTGACGTCCTTGCGCTTGGCCTGCATCTGGATGGTGTGGTCGTAGAAGCCCACCGCCACATCGGTCGAACCGGCGACCAGCGCCTGCAGCACCTTCGAGCCGCCCTGGGCGAAGTTCTCGGTCTTGACCTGGAGGCCCTCGTCCTTGAAGTAGCCCTGGGCATCGGCCACGAAGAACGGCAGGTTGTTGAGATTGTAGGAGCCGACGCTGATGCGCACCGGCGCATCGTCGGCGCCCGGCGCGGCGCCGGAGGCGTGGCTGGCGTCCTTGCCGCAGGCGGACAGGACGAGGGCGGCGGCGACCAGGGTGGCCGCCATGAGTGGCTTGTACATCGATCCCTCCCAGGATGTATGCGATGCGAAACGTGGACCGGGTCGGACCCGGCGAATCAGGTCATGCCGCTGAGGTCCATTCGGCAGCGACGGAGGTACGTGGCGAGGGGGCGAACACGCGGCCTTCGAACAGGCGCCGCGCGGTCCGCACGACGCTGGCGACGACCGCATCGCTCCCCGCGGCGCGGCTGAGCCCGACGGCCAGGCTGCCACTGGGATGCTCAAGGGTAATCGTGGTCGGCAGCGGCAGATATCCCACCATGGTGTGGGCCAGCGTGCTCTCGGTGACCACCGCCGTGGCCAGCCCCACCGCACCGGTGATGGCCAGCGCGGTGTGGCACTGATGCGGCATGAAGTAGCGGACCTGCAGGTGGCCGCCGTGCTGCGGCGCAGCAAGCAGCACCGGCTTGGGAATCACGCGATCGGCGGCGTCGGCGATGCCCATGCGTCGCCCTGCCTCGACGCGGATGGACTCGATCCGCGCCAGCAGCGCGGCATCGGCGTTGAGGCGGGCCGGCGTCTCGTCGCCGCGCAGGCCCAGCGCCTCGGCGCGGATCAGCACCAGCGGCATGGCGCAGTCGACCAGGCTCACCTCGACCTCGTCGATCCATTCGCTGGCGCGCCCGCTCGGCAGCAGCTTGCCGGTGCGCGCGCCGGCGGCATCCAGGAAGGCCAGCGAGATCGGCGCGGCGGTGCCGGGCGCGCCGGCGATGCGGGTATCGCCCAGGTAGGCCACCTGGCCATTGGGCGTCTCCACCGTGGCCACGATCACCTTGCCGGTGTTGACGTTGTGGATGCGCACCTGGGTGCGCGGATGCCGCGCCGGCACCAGGCCGCGCTCGATCGCATACGGCCCCACCGCCGCCAGCATGTTGCCGCAGTTGGGCGCGGTATCGACCACGCGCTGGTCCACGCGCACCTGGGCGAACAGGTAATCGACATCGGCGTCGGCGCGGCTGGCGCGATCGATGATCGCGACCTTGCTGGTCAGCGCGTTGCCGCCGCCGATGCCGTCGATCTGCAGCGGATGGCCCGAACCCATCACCTCCAGCAGCAGGCGGTCGCGCTCGGCCGCATCGGCAGGCAGGTCCGAGGCGAGGAAGAACGGCCCCTTTGAGGTGCCGCCGCGCATCAGAACACAGGGAACGCTGAGCAGGTCGTTGGACATGGGCGTGGTAGATTCATACCAGTTCCGGATTAATGATCCGGTGTGATGCGATCCTGGCATGGCCACGATTGATCTGTGAATTGCTATTTTTCGGTGGATTGATCCGATATGAGCATGAATTGCGAGATCCTGGACCTGCGCGCCTTCCTGCTGGTGGCCGAGTCGCGCAGCTTCCACCGCGCGGCCGAGACCCTGCACGTCTCACAGCCCGCGCTGAGCCGGCGCATCCAGAAACTCGAGCAGGCGATCGGCTCGCCGCTGCTCGAGCGCACCACGCGCAGCGTCTCCACCACGGCCGTGGGCGAGAACCTGCTGCCGCTGGTGCGTCGCATGCTGGAGGAGTTCGACGGCTCGCTGTTCGCCCAGCGCGGCGATCACGTCGGCCGCCAGATCACCATCGCCTGCCTGCCCACCGCGGCGTTCTACTTCCTGCCCAGCGTGATGGCGCGCTTCCATGCCGAGCATCCCAACGTGCGCTTCCGCATCCTGGACGTGCCGGCCACCGAGGGCCTGCAGGCGGTGGAGCGCGGCGAGGTCGAGTTCGGCATCAACTTCATGGGCGCCTCCGATCCCAATCTGAGCTTCGAGGTGCTGGTGGAGGATCCCTTCGTGCTCGCCTGCCGGCGCGATCACCCGCTGGCGAAGAAGCGCAAGATCGCCTGGAGCGACCTGGAGAAGCACCAGCTGATCACCGTGCACCGCACCAGCGGCAACCGCACCCTGCTCGACGGCGCGCTCGCACGCGAGAACCTGAAGCTGCGCTGGTTCTACGAGGTCACCCACCTGTCGACCTCGCTGGGCATGGTCGAGGCCGGCATCGGCGTGTCGGTGCTGCCGCGCATGGCCACGCCGCAGGGCGACCACCCCACCCTGGTCACGCGCCCGATCGACAGCCCGGTGGTCTCGCGCACCATCGGCATCGTGCGCCGGAACAACGCGGCGCTCTCGCCGATGGCCGAGCGCTTCCTGCAGATGCTGCAGAAGCAGTGGAAGCCCGGCGCCCGCACGACCGAGCGCACGCGCGGTTAGCGCGGCACGCGCAACGCAACTGGAGAGATGCCTCGCCGACGTGCGAGGCGCGAACCGATCGATGCAGTGAGCGGGTGCGAAAAGCCCGTTTCGCCGCCCAGCCTCGACCGGGCCGGGCGCCGCGCCTCGGTTCGCCAGCCCCAACTGATGGACGCTTGGCTGGAACAGCGCGTCACGCCTCTGTGGGAGCAACTCCTTCTTCCGATGACGTCGCGCCCCCCTTGTAGAGCGGAGCTTGCTCCGCTGCTCTCCATTCGGTTCGTGGGGAAAGCCCCAGCGGAGCGAGCTCCGCTCTACAGGGAGGACACCAACAGAAAAGGCCTCTCGCGAGGCCTTTTCCGTGAGGCAAAGCGCGCGGCGATCAGAACCGCATCGTCAGGCCCAGGGTCAGGCTGCGGCCGTAGCGGTAGTAGCTGTTGAGCAGCAGCGGATTGCCGTTGATGCTGGTGGTCTGCTCCTCGTCGAGCAGGTTGTTGCCTTCCAGCGAGACGGTGAACATGTCGTTGATGTTGTAGGTGATGTGCGCGGTCATCCAGGTGATCGGATCGGCCTTCTCGTTGTAGCCGGCGCCCAGCACGTTGACCGCACTGACGAAGCCGTCGGTGTGGTCGGCGGTCACGCCCAGGTCCCACGGACCCTTCTCGTACATCAGGCTGACCGAGTAGACCGACGGCGCGATGCCCTCCAGCGGACGCTTCTCGCCATCGACCCAGCTCTCGGACCAGTTGCGCGTGTACTGCGCGCGGAAGCCCAGGCCGTTGTCCCAGAAGTGCTGCAGGCCCGCCTCGATGCCGTGCACCTTGGCGTAATCGCCGTTGATCGGGCGCATGACGTTGAACAGCGTCGGGCCCGGCGAGACCACATTGCCGCTGGCATCGGTGATGCCGCCCACGCCGATGTCCTGGCCGGTCTCCCAGCTGGTGGTGATCTGGTTGTCGATGCGCTTGTAGAACACCGCCAGGTTGGCGATGGAGTGCTCTGAGAAGTACCACTCCAGCGAGGCGTCGCCCTGCTTGGCGCTATAGGGCTTCAGGTCGACGTTGCCGCCGTAGACCTGGGTGAACTCGCCCCAGGACACGCTCTGCGTGGTGCTGGTCGGCGCCAGCTGCTCCACCGAGGGCCGCGCCATGGTCTTGGCCGCGCCCAGGCGCAGCTGCAGGTCGTCGCTGAAGTGCCAGACGAAGTTGGCCGCCGGCAGCACATAGGTATAGCTGCCCTTCTGGCTGATGCTGGTGGGATCGGCGTAGGTCGCGGTGTAGTTGAACGCCCCGTTCTCGGTGATGCTGGTGATCTTGGCGTCCCAGGCCTGGGAGGTGGTGTTGGTCGAAACCACGCGCACGCCCACGTTGCCATCCCAGCGATCGCCGGACAGGTCGGCCTGCACATAGAACGAGGCGGTCTTCTCGCTGACGCGGTAGCTCTCCAGCGGATTCCACGCCGGCGCGGCGTTGCTGTAGTCGTAGGCGCTGCCATCGGCGCGCGTGCCCTTGTACGCAGCCAGCGCGGCCTCGTAGGCCGGCACGTCGAAGGCGATAAAGCTGCGCGGGAAGCGCGACTTCACCCCGCTCATGAAGTTGGGCAGCGAGTACACCGAGAGCAGATCGCCGCCCAGCGCGCCGACGTTGATCGCGTTGTCGCCGGAATAGTAGTCGGCGCCGCCGGTGAGCGTGTTGGTGATCAGGTCGCGCGACTTGCGGCGATCGGTCAGGCTCACGCCGAACTTCAGATGGTCCACATGCCCGGCGCCGACGAACAGGTCGCCGCCGACCGTGCCGCCGGTGATGCGGTCCTCGATGTTGTCGCCGGCCAGTTCGTTGTAGTGGGTGATGAAGTCGTTGGGGCCGAACTCGCCCTTGGCCAGCCCGCTGGCCCAGTCGCGACCATCGGTCAGCGAGGTAGTGACATTGGGGATGCCGGAGGGATTGAGCGAGATGGTGGTGGTGTTGGGCTGGTTGAGGCGCAGCACCACATAGCTGTCCTGGCCGCCGGAATGACGACGCGAGGTGGAGCGGTAGACATCGCCGGTCACGGTGAAGTCGTCGGTGACCTTCCACTGCGCGTTGGCGCCGTAGAGCGCGGTATCGACCACGCGGTACTCGGTCTTGTTGAGCAGTTCGGGATTGAGGCGCAGCTCCGGATCGGGATTGTCCAGGGTCAGGCCGGTGACGATGCCGTTCTGCACGGTCACATTGGACCAGCGGCCGGGCGAGAACAGCGGGTAATAGGACTGCTGGTAACCGACCTGCGGCGAGTCGAGCTTGGTCTTCAGCCCGTCGACGGTCAGCCTGAAGCTGTCGCTGGGCCGCCATTCGAACTTGCCGGAGAAGGCGGTGCGCTTCTTGTTCTCCAGGATCGAGCCGACGCGGAACTGGCCCGGCGCGATCAGGCCGTACTCGTCCGGATCCAGCTCGCCGTTGTTGTTGAGATCGATGTTGCCGCCCCAGGCGTTGCCGCCCCAGGAGGGATCGTTCGGATCGGGGTTGCGGGTCCAGCCGCCGTCGTTGCCGGCGGTGTCGGTGCGGTCCTTGCGGCGCGCCGAGACCACGCCCAGGATTACGCCCATGGTGTCGTCGGCGAAGGTGTTGCTGTAGACGCCGGAGAACTTGTGCCCGTTGAGGTCGGACATCTGGTTGCGGTCGCCCTCGATGCGCACCACGCCGTGCTGGCCCGGCTGGTCGAACGGGCTGGCCGAGCGCAGATTCACCAGGCCGCCGATCGCGCCCTCGGTGTTGGCGGCCTCGGCGCCCTTGATCACGTCGGCGCCGCTGATCACGTCGGCCGGCAGCACGTCGTAGGCGAAGTCGCGGCCTTCGCCGTCGGTGGCCAGGATGCGGCCGTTGAACGTGGTCAGGGTGTACTCCGGCCCCAGGCCGCGCACGCTGACCTTCTGGCCCTCGCCGCCGGCGGTGCGGCTGATCGACACGCCGGTGATGTGGCTGAGCGAATCGGCGACGTTGTTGTCCGGGAACTTGCCCAGCTCCAGCGCGGTGATCGAGTCCTGCACCGTGGACGCGTCGCGCTTGAGATCGTTGGAGCGGGTCAGCGCGGCGCGCACGCCCTTGACCTGGACGGTCTGCAGATCGGTGGCGTCCTGCGCATCGGCCGGCGCGGCCTCCTGCTGGACCTGCGGTCCAGGCGCCGGGGTGGTCTCCTGGGACCAGGCGGTAGCCGGCACCAACAGGGCGAGGGCGATTCCATGACACAGACGGCGGCGCTGCAGAGGGACGGCGTTCACGGCGATCTCCTGGAGAGGAAGGCTGGTGGGGGCCTGGCTGATGAAGCAACGAAACCGAGCCTAAATGATGTTTCGTTTTGTATCAATAGCGAAATTTAACGAAATGCCCGTATACTCTGGAGCGTTTGCCCCAGGAGTCTCCATGCCGCCCGTCACCCGCGACACCAGCCAGCGCCGCCTGCAGATCAGCGAGCTCGTGCGCCAGTACGGCAGCGTCCAGGTCACCGCGCTGGCGAAGCGGTTCGGCGTGAGCATGCAGACCGTCCGCAAGGACCTGCGCTACCTGGAGGAACGCGGCGTCATGGCGCGCGCCTATGGCGGCGCGATCGACAGCAACGTGGTCGGCCACACCGCCACCGAACCGCCTTACGAAACGAAACGCACCGCCCACCTGGACGAAAAGCGCCGCATCGGCGCGCGCGCCGCCGCGCTGGTGCAGGCCGGCGACACCATCGCCATCGACTCGGGCACCACTGCGATCCAGCTGGCTGAGGCGCTGCCGGACATCGAGATCACCGTGGTCACCAACGACTTCGGCGTGCTGTCCTCGCTGGCGCCCAAGTCCAACATCAACATCGTGATGCTGGGCGGCGAGCTGCGCCGCAAGAACATGGCCTTCTACGGCGGCCTGACCGTCGAGGCGCTGGACGCCCTGCACGTGGACAAGCTGTTCCTGGGCGTGGATGGGCTCGACCTGGAACGCGGCATCACCACCCACTACGAGCCCGAGGCCATGCTCAACCGCAAGATGGTCGAGGCCGCGCGCATGGTGGTGGCGATCACCGACAGCTCCAAGTTCGGCAAGGTCTGCCTGCACCGGATCATCCCGGTGTCCGGGCTCAACGCGCTGATCACCGACACCGGCGCGCCGGACGACATCACCAGCGCCTGCCAGGCCCTCGGCGTCGAAGTCGTGCGCGCCTGACCACGGATCAGGGGGGAGCCACTGGCCCCTCAAACGCCCAGCTGTAGAGCGGAGCTCGCTCCGCTGCTCTGCGTTCGGTTCGTGGTAAAGCCCCCCCCCCCCCGCGGGCGGTTCGTGGGAAAGCCCCGGCGGACGGCTCATGGGAAAGCCCCAGCGGAGCGAGCTCCGCTCTACAGGGGGGCCATGGCGGAGATGAAGGTCTCCCGGTGAACCCGCCACCCCTAGCCAGCGCCACGCGGCCTTCGGACTACCTGGCGGCCACCTGCCGCTCCAAACCGAACTCACGCAGCGCATTGGCGTAGTAGATCCTGTCGATCACCGCGCGCGGCAGCGCCAGACCCGGCACGTCGGCCTTGAGCATGTCGATGCGCTGGGATTCGCCCGTCGCCAGGTACTTCCAGTCCGAAGTCCACATCGCGTGCGCCTCGGCGCGGAAGGCGGCCGGGTCGGCATCGGGCGCCTGGGTCAGGTCGGTGCCGTACAGCAGCCGGTCCTGGTAGCGGACGAAGAAGTCGCGCACCTTGGCCGGGTCGCGCAGCGACTGGTACTGCACCTGGCTCATGCGCGCCGCCAGATCGACCGTGGCGTTGGGATGGGTGTCGAGGAACTTGGCCAGCACGTCCACGTCGTATTCCAGGCTGGCCATGTGCGCGCCCACGAAGCGCAGCCGCGGGTGCGCGGCGACGAAGCGGTCGCGCGCCGCCACCAGCGTCTCGTGCGAGGGCATCTCCGGATGCAGATACATGTAGTAGTCCGGATGGTGCGCGAAGTACTCGCGGTCGTTGTCGGTGGTCATCTGGTCCAGCGGCAGCCAGCAGTTGTACGGCTCGGCCTGGTGCGCGATCAGCGGTACGCCGAGGGACTGGACGTGATCGGCCACCGGCGACAGGCCCGGGTCGTCGAGCGTGATCAGCTCGCCCCTGGCGTTGCGCTCGACCATGCCGATGTTCTTCCACACCTTCACCGCGCGCGCGCCTTCGGACACCGCCGCGTCCAGGCCCTGGTTGGTGCGCGCCAGCCAGCCCGGCGTGCCGAAGCCCTTCATCGTGAAGGACGCCGCCCAATGGAAGCGCTGCGGCTCTTCCCGGGCCAGCGCCAGGGCGACGCGATGCTGCGCCTCGAGCGTGGGGAAGTCCGGGTAGTCGACGTTGATCGACAGCAGTTCGAAGTTGTCCGACCGCGCCAACTGCAGGAACACCGGATCGGTCCCGTTGGCATGCACATGCGCATCGAACTTGCGCACCCTGGCGTAGTCGTCCATGGCGTAGGTCGACGGCGGCGCGGCGCCAGCCTCGGCGGGCGCGGACACCGCGGGCTGCATCGAGGGCGAGCAGGCCGCCAACCCCAGCACCGCCACACCGATGAAGAGCCCCTGCTGCTTCCAACGCATCGCACGCCCTCTTCCGGTAATCAAACGAAACTTATTGGAACCATATCGCAACAAAACGCTTGCATCAACGCGCCCTGCGCACGCAGAATGCCTGGCATCGCCACCGGATCAGCCCACATGCCCCCGATTGGACGCCGCACCGCCCTGAAGTTCATCGCTGGCAGCGTGGCCGGCGGCATGACCTGGAGCACCCTGCCCTGGGCGCGCGCCGCGGCTGCCGCACCGGCCACCGGTTCGCAGGCGGGCGATGCGGTGCTGGGCATCGCCTTCGACCAGCGCATGCATACGCGCCTGTCGGCCTGGGGCAAGCCGCTGACCGACTGGCAGCCCAGCGAGGTCCTGCTGCTGGACGGCGATCAGATCGGCGATTTCAGCCTGAGCGGCCAGCAGGCCCACGACCTGGACGATCCGCGTCATGGCCGTGGCCGGCAGGTGGTGTTCACCGGCCGCGCCACGCAGGGCGTGGAGAAGCAGGTCGCCGTGAGCTGGTTCGAGGCCCTGCCCGGCCTGGCCCTGCTGCAGGTGCGCTACCGCAACCTGGGCGATACGCCGCTGAGCGTGACCGGCTGGCGCAGCAGCGCCCACGCGCTGCGCAAGGCGCCGGGCGGCTTCTGGAGCTTCTCCGGGTCCACCCATACCGATCGCCGCGACTGGGTGCAGCCGCTGGGCGAGGACTTCGACCAGCGCAACAGCCTGGCGATGGATTCCTCCGACTACGGCGGCGGCACGCCGGTGGCCAACCTGTGGCGCCGCGATGTCGGCCTGGCGGTCGGCCATGTCGAACCGGTGCCGCGGCCGCTGGCCATGCCGGTCAAGCGCACCGCGGCCGGCGCCTCAATCGCCATCGAGGGCCAGCAGCCGGTCACCCTGGCGCCCGGCGCCGAGCTGGTCACCGAGCGCACCTTCCTGGCCGTGCATCGCGGCGACTTCTACGCACCGCTGCAGCAGTACCGGCAGTTCATGGCGGCCGAGGGCATCGAAGGCCCGCGTCCGCCGGACTCGGCCTTCGCGCCGATCTGGTGCGCCTGGGGCTACGAGCGCGACTTCACCGTCAAGCAGATCGTCGACACGCTGCCCAAGGCGCAGGCGCTGGGTTTCGAATGGGCGGTGCTGGACGACGGCTGGCAGACCAACGAGGGCGACTGGAAGATCGACCTGAAGAAGTTCCCGCGCGGCGATGCGGACATGCGCGCCTTCACCGCGCAGGTGCGCCAGCACGGCATGCGCCCGCGCCTGTGGCTGGCGCCGCTGGCCGCCGATCCGGGCAGCGATGTGCTGCACGACCACGTCGACATGCTGCTGCTGGACAAGACCGGCGCCTTCCAGACCGTGACCTGGTGGAACGCGCTGACCCAGTGCCCGGCCTACCAACCGGTGATCGACTTCTACGTGGCGCTGGTGAAGAAGATCATCGGCGACTGGGGTTTCGAGGGCATCAAGCTGGACGGCCAGCACCTCAATGCGGTGGCGCCCTGCTACAACCCGGCGCACCGCCACGCCCGGCCGGAGGACTCGGTCGAAGGCCTGGCCAGGTTCTGGCAGGCGATCTACCACGCCGCGCACGAGGCCAATCCCGAGGCGGTGGTCGAACTGTGTCCGTGCGGGACCGCGTTCGCCTTCCACAACCTGCCGGCCACCGACCAGTACCCGGCCTCCGATCCGCTGTCCTCCTGGCAGGTGCGCAGCAAGGGCAAGTCGATCAAGGCGCTGATGGGCCATCGCAGCAGCTATGCCGGCGACCATGTGGAGCTGTCGGACCAGCGCGACGACTTCGCCTCCACCGTCGGCATCGGCGCGGTGATCTCCACCAAGTTCACCTGGCCCAGGGACACCGAGCATCCGGCCGAGCCGCTGCCGCCGGGCGGCTTCGTGCTGACGCCCGAGCGCGAGGCGCTGTGGCGCAAGTGGGTCGACCTGTACAAGGCGCACATGCTGCCCAAGGGCGAGTACCTGGGCACGCTCTACGACATCGGCTTCGACCGGCCCGAGACCCACGTCATCGCCAAGGACGGGGCGCAGTACTACACCTTCTACGCGCCGCGCTTCGACGGGCAGGTGGAACTGCGCGGGCTGGCCGCGGGCCGCTGGAAGGTGCGCGACCTGTTCAACGCACGCGAGCTGGGCGTGGTCCAGGGGCCGACGGCGAGGCTGCCTGCGTCGTTCGAGCGCTTCCTGTTCCTGCAGGCCACGCCGGAGACCGCCGCATGAGCGCCACGCTTACCGCGAGCGCGCCGCGTCGGCGCCCCTGGCTGGCCTATGCGCTGGTCACCGTCGTGCTGTGGGGCGTATGGGGCGCGCTGTCGCCGCTGTCGGCCGCGCACGGGTTCCCCGATACGCTGGTCTATGTGGTGTGGGCGCTGACCATGCTGCCGCCGGCGCTCTACATCCTGTGGCGCGGCGGCTGGCAGCTGGAGCGCTCGCCCAGGGCCGTGGTCTACGGCCTGACCATCGGCCTGCTCGGCGCGGGCGGGCAGATGCTGCTGTTCCATACGCTGACCATCGGGCCGGCGTACTTCGTGTTCCCGATCATCTCGCTCTCGCCGGTGGTGACCATCGCGCTGTCCTTCGTGCTGCTGCGCGAGCGCACCGGCTGGCAGGGCACGCTGGGCATCGTGCTGGCGCTGGTCGCGCTGCCGATGCTGGACCTGTCCTTCGGCCGCGGTGCGGGCGGGGGGCTGGGCTGGTTCGTGCAGTCGCTGCTGATCATGCTGGCCTGGGGCGTGCAGGCGTTCTTCATGAAGCTGGCCAACGACAGCGTGCGCGCCGACAGCATCTTCGCCTACATGACCCTCGGCGCGCTGCTGCTGGCCCCGGTCGCACTGTGGATGACCGACTTCGACCAGCCGATCAACACCGGCCTGACCGGCCCGTGGCTGGCCGCCGGCATCCAGGTGCTCAACGCCATCGGCGCGCTGACCCTGGTGTTCGCCTTCCGCTACGGCAAGGCGATGGTGGTCGCGCCCTTGAGCAATGCCGGCGCGCCCCTGGTCACCGCCGCGCTGGCGCTGCTGTTCGCCGGCGTGGTGCCCGGCCCGCTCAAGGCCGCCGGCCTGGTGCTGGCCCTGATCGCCTCGCTGCTGCTGGTGCTCGAACCCGAGCGCCCGGCCGACGCTCCTCTTTCCTGATCCGGATCATTCCCCCGTGCAAGTTCTGCTCGACCTCATCGCACGCCACACCTCGGGCCACGCCGTCGGCGTGACCTCGATCTGCTCGGCGCATCCGCTCGTCATCGAAGCCGCGCTGCATCACGCCCAGCGCACCGGACAGGACCTGGTGCTGTTCGAGGCGACCTGCAACCAGGTCAACCAGGACGGCGGCTATACCGGCATGACGCCGGCCGACTTCGTCGCCTTCGTGCACGGCATCGCCCGGCGCCTGGGTTTCGATGCCTCGCGCATCGCGCTGGGCGGCGATCACCTGGGGCCGAACCCCTGGACGACGCTGGAAGCGTCGGCCGCGATGGACAAGGCCGAGGTGATGGTCGCCGCCTACGTCGCGGCGGGTTTCCGCAAGATCCACCTGGACTGCTCGATGGCCTGCGCGGGCGATGCCGAGCCGCTGCCGGAGGCGCAGATCGTGCAGCGCGCCGTGCGGCTGGCGCGCGCGGCCGAGGCCGCCTGGCAGCAGGCCGGCGGCGAGGCGCCGGTCTACGTGATCGGTACCGAGGTCCCGGTCCCCGGCGGCGCCACCGAGGCCATCGAGGGCCTGGCCGTGACCACGCCGGAAGCGGCGCTGGCCACCATCGAGGCCCACCGCGTCGCCTTCGTCGAGGCCGGCCTGGAGGCCGCCTGGCAGCGCGTGGTCGCCTCGGTCGTGCAGCCGGGCGTGGAGTTCGACCACCACAGCGTCATCGACTACGCGCCCGACAAGGCCGTGGCGCTGAGCCGGTCGATCACCACCGTGCCCAACATGGTGTTCGAGGCGCACTCCACCGACTACCAGACCCGCGATGCGCTGGCCGCGCTGGTGCGCGATCACTTCGCCATCCTCAAGGTGGGCCCGGGCCTGACCTTCGCCCTGCGCGAGGCGCTGTGGGCGCTGGATGCGATCGAGCGCGAGTGGATCGAGCCGACCCGGCAGGCGCGCCTGCGCGAGGTGGTGCTGCAGCGCCTGCACGCCGAATCCGGCCACTGGCGCCGCTACTACCATGGCCAGGGCCACGCGCTGGAGATCGACCTGCAGTACAGCCTGTCCGACCGCATCCGCTACTACTGGCCGGATGCGCGCATCGAACAGGCGCGCCTGCAGCTGTTCGACAACCTGCGGCGCGACCCGCCGCCGATCTCGCTGGTCAGCCAGTTCCTTCCCCACGCATTGCACGCCCTCCGCACCGGAACCGCGACGCTCGACCCGCAGTCCCTGGCCATGGCCCACGTCAGTGCCGTTCTCGATGAGTATCACCATGCATGCCATGACCAAGACCGTTCCTGAGCTCCTCGGCGTGCCCGAGGCCGAGCTGGAGGACAGCCACGCCATCTGGACCGCGCGCGAGATCGCCCAGCAGCCACGGCTGCTGCGCCGCACCCATGCGCTGATCGCCGACCTGCATGCGCAGCTGCAGGCCTTCGCCGCGCCGATCGCCAACGACCCGGCCGCGCGCGTGATCCTCACCGGTGCGGGCACCTCGGCCTATATCGGCCAGTGCCTGGCGCCGCTGCTGGACCGTGCGCTGGCCGCGCGCGTGGACGCGGTGCCGACCACCGATCTGGTGTGCGCGCCGCAGCTGTATCTGGACCCGGCGCAACCGCTGCTGCTGATCTCCTTCGGCCGCTCGGGCAACAGCCCGGAGAGCATCGCCGCGGTCGAGCTGACCGAATCGCTGGTGCGCGACGTGCGCCATCTGGTGGTGACCTGCAACGCGCAGGGCAAGCTGGCCACCGCGCCGGTCAGGCAGGCGATGACCGTGACGCTGCCGGAAGAGACGCACGACACCAGCTTCGCCATGACCTCCTCCTTCAGTTGCATGATGTACGCCCGCCCTGGCCGCGCTGCTGCCGGCCGGCGCACTGGATGCGCGCATCGCGCCGATCGCGCAGGCGACCGAGGCGGTGATCCAGGACGCGCTGCCGCTGCTGCAGGCCCTGGCCAATGCCCGCCACGACCGCGTCGTGTACCTGGGCAGCGGGCTGTTCCAGGGCCTGGCGCGCGAGGCCACCCTCAAGCTGGGCGAGCTGACCAATGGCGCGGTGGCGACCTGCTACGACTCGCCGCTGGGCTTCCGCCATGGGCCCAAGACCTTCGTCACCGCCAAGACCCTGGTGGTGGTGTTCGTGTCGAACGATCCCTACACCCGCCGCTACGACCACGACCTGATCGACGAGCTGCGCCGCGATGGCGTGGCCGCGCGCGTGATCGAGATCTCCGCCCGGCCGCGCAGCGACGATGCCGACACGCTGGCCGTGCCCGGCCTGGCCCAGGCCGCCGACGTGGACCTGCTGTGGCCCTACGTGGCCGCCGCGCAGATCTACGCCTTCCTGCACGCGCGCGTGCGCGGCGTCACACCGGACAATCCCAACCCGGCCGGCATCGTCAACCGCGTCGTGCAGGGCGTGCGGCTGTACGCGCTGGAATCCTGAGCCCGATGCCTGGACACGCGCTGTATCTGGGCGTCGATGGCGGCGGCACCAAGACGCGCTTCGCGCTGATCGATGCCGCCGGCACGCTGCTGGCGCAGACCCAGCTGGGCACCGCCTACCACCCGCAGGTCGGGCTGGACGGCGTGCGCCGCATCCTGGAGGAAGGCATCGCCACCGTGCTGGCGCCGCTGCAGCGCGGCCGCGAGGACATCGCGCAGGCGTTTTTCGGCCTGCCGGCCTATGGCGAGGACCGCCGCGCCACCGCCGCGCTGGACCTCATCCCCGGCCAGGTGCTGGGGCACCAGCGCTACGCCTGCGACAACGACATGGTGTGCGGCTGGGCCGGCTCGCTGGCCTGCGCCGATGGCATCAACATCATCGCGGGCACCGGCTCGATGGGCTATGGACGGCGCGGCGCGGCCGCGGCGCGCGCAGGAGGCTGGGGCGAGGCGTTCGGCGACGAAGGGTCGGCCCACTGGATCGCCACGCAGGGGCTCAACGCCTTCTCGCGCATGAGCGATGGCCGCCTGCCGCGCGGGCCCCTGCACGCGATCCTGCGCGCGCACTTCGACCTGGACGACGACCTGGACCTGTGCGCGCATGTCTATGGCGAGGGCGTCGGCACGCGCGGCGACATCGCCCGCCTGTCCGTGCAGGTGGCGCAGGCCGCCGACGCGGGCGATGCGGTGGCGATCGGCATCTACCAGCAGGCCGGCGAGGAACTGGCGGGGATCGCGCAGGCGCTGCGCGCGCTGCTCGGCTTCGAACCGGGCGAGCCGGTGCCGCTGTCCTACTCCGGCGGCGCCTTCAGTGCCGGCGCGCTGCTGATGCAGCCGTTCCAGACGGCGCTGGCCCGATCGAGCGCGGACTTCGTCCTGCGCACGCCGATCCATCCCCCGCACTACGGCGCGGCGCTCTACGCGCTGCAGCTGGCCGGCACCGGCCCGCGCTAACCGCCCCGCCGCAGTCCGCCGGCCCCGCAGAAGGAATGAAGCGATGAATCGACGGCTGCTGGCCTCCCTGCTCGCGCTGTGCGCCTTGCCCGCCGCGGCCGGCCAGCCCAGCGATGCGCTGCAGCCGAGCGGGCGCTTCAGCGTCTACGGGCACGGCGCGGCGGCCACGCCGCCGATGGGCTTCAACCCCTGGAACGCGTTCCGCACCGAGGTCGATCAGGCGCGGATCCTGTCGGTGGTCGACGCCCTGCAGCAGCGCGGCCTGCAGCAGGCCGGCTATCGCTACGTCAACCTCGACGATGGCTGGTGGCTGCGGCGCGACGCGCAAGGGCGCATCGAAATCCGCACGAGCATGTTCCCCATCGCCAGGCAGGCCGACGGCGGCACCGGCTTCCGCGCCTGGACCGACCTGCTGCACGCACGCGGCTTCAAGGCCGGGCTGTATACCGATGCCGGCCGCAACGCGTGCTCGCAGGCCTTCGACCGGCGCAGCCCCAACCTGCCGGTCGGCAGCGTGGCGCAGCGCGAGATCGGGCTGCAGGGCCTCGAGGCCTCGGACCTGAAGACGATGTTCCAGGACTGGGGCTTCGATTACCTCAAGGTCGATGCCTGCGGGCTGGCGGACTTCGGCGCCGACAGCGAGCCGGTGCGGCAGAGCGGCCATCGCCCGCTGCGGGCGCTGATCGTGCGCGGCGACGCGCAGCGCACCGATGCCGACGCGGTGGAGACGCGCTACGCCCGCATCGGGCGGCTGCTGGCCGACCTCAATGCGGACGACGATTTCGTGCTGTCGATCTGCCCCTGGGGCGAGGCCGGCGTGCGCGACTGGGGCGGCGCGCACGGCAACCTGTGGCGCACCAGTCCGGATATCGAGCCCACCTGGGCCAGCATGCTGCACAACTTCGACTCGGCCTCGCGGCGCGAGCTCTACGCCGGCCCCGGCCGCTGGAACGACCCGGACATGCTGGCGATCGGGCTGGGCGAGTTCGACGCACAGCATCTGGCGCAGGCGCGCACGCATTTCTCGCTGTGGGCGATGCTGTCGGCGCCGCTGCTGCTGGGCTTCGATCTGCGCAGCGCGCCGCAGCCGCTGATCGATCTGCTGTCCAATCCCGAGGTGATCGCGATCGACCAGGACCCGGCCGGCAACCAGGCCGTGCTGGTCTCCGATACCGATGGGCTGCAGCTGCTGGTCAAGCCGCTGGCGGCACGCGGCGAACGCGCGGTGCTGCTGTTCAACCGCGGCGATGCGCCGGCCACGGCGCAGGTCACGCCGGCGCAGATGAAGCTGGCCGAGGCCGGCTTCAGCGCGCGCGATCTGTGGCAGCGCAAGGATCTGACGCAGACGCGCGGCAGCCTGCGGTTCGCGCTCGCCCCACGCGAGGTCGTGCTGCTCAAGGTCAGCGGCACGCCGGTGCAGGCCGGCGGCGCCCTGCTCAGCGAGCTGACCGCGCGCGTCCATGTGGCCGCCGATGGCCTGCCGCTCTACAGCACGCGGTTCGACCAGCCGGCCGGCACGCCCCGCGCCGACCTCACCCCCGACGGCGCGACGCTGCGCGTGGCCGGCAGGGCCTCTCCATATGGCATCGGCGCCCACGCCAACTCGCGCCTGGAAGTCGCCACGCGCGGAGATTTCGTGCGCTTCCGCGCGCGGGTCGGACCGCAGGACGACACGGCGCCGGTGCGAGACCGTGTCGTGTTCCGCGTCTACGGCGACGGCCGGCTGCTGCACGCCACCGCGCCGCTGGGCGCGCATCAGGCGGCCACGCTCGACCTGCCGATCGACGGCGTGCGCACCCTGGAGCTGGTGGCCGAGGCGCAGGACACCTCCGCAGGCGCCCTGCCGCCGGTGATCGCCTGGGCTGACGCGCGGCTGCTCGAACGCTAGCGCGCGTCGCTGATCATCCCGAGGCGCTTCCCGCTTGGTCTGCCGCCTGAGAACGCGTGGTCTTGAGGCGCCTCAAGGCCGCCAGTTCGCGTTGCGCTCCCAGAACGCCACCGCGCGCCGATAGGCCTCGCGGTCCAGCGGCACGCCGGAGCCGCCCTCCTCCACGCCCAGCGCGTTGCGCAGCATGGTGATCGGGGCCATCGGGATTTCCTCCGGCTCGGCGGTGTACAGGCAGCCGACCACGCCCCAGTCAGCGTCGATGGCCTCACCCTCCCTGGCCAGCTGCGCGCGGCTGTAGAGGATCGGCAGCAGGTACTCGGCGCGCGGGGCCTGCACACCTTCGAACCAGCGCACCAGCACCGGCAGCTCGGCCGAGGTGCGCGCCTCGTAGCCCGAGCGCAGCAGATGCCGGTTGTCGGCGGTGATCGGCACGGTCAGGCAGCGGGTCGAGGTCCAGTTGCGGTGCACGTGCAGCTTGCAGAACGGCGCGTAGCCGTCGAGCACGCGCAGCGGCGTGTGGGCGTTGAGATAGGCCTCGAACCCTTCCGCGGTGCAGTCCTGGATGGTGTTGCCGCGCGGCGTGCGCGGGAACAGCCGCGCACGCGCGAACGGGGTCAGCACGATCGACATCGCGACTCAGCCCCGCTGCGCCAGCGCGTAGTCGATCGCCGCGCGGATCGCCGCCACCTGCGCGTCGTTGCACTGCTGCGGCGTGGCGCGCGGGCTGTCGGGATAGACCTCGGTGGTGGTGCGATAGGGCGCATCGGTGATGCCCGCGCACAGGCCCAGGGCCTTGCAGTCGTACTCGATCACGCCCGGGGCGACCGCCGGCGAGCCGATCAGCGTGCCGTCCGGATCGGCCGGGGCGATGTGGGTCACCTTGGCCACCGCGGCGTTGACCGCCTGCTGGAAGGCCGGCGCCGGCGCGGCGCTGTCGGCGCACAGATAGAAGCCGTCGGGGATCGTGCCCGGCACATAGGGCTTGCCGTCGCGCGCGGCCAGCGCCGGGCGGAACTCGGTCTCGTCGCTGTCGGTGGTCTCGTGCAGGTCGATGTGCATCACGATGCCGGCGCGCAGCGGCGCGATCAGCGCCAGCAGGGCGGCCGATTCGGCGGCCGGGCTGTGCGCGCGGAAGTTGCGGTTGGGGTCCAGCGCGTCGGGATTCCAGCGGTGGATGCGCTCGTAGCCCCACGGGCTCACGCACGGCACCACCAGCAGGTTGGCGCGGCCGGCGTAGGCGGCTGCGTGGTGTTTGAGGAACTGCAGCGCGCCCTGCACGCCGCTGGTCTCGTAGCCGTGCACGCCGCCGGTGACCAGCATCGTCGGCAGCGCCGGGTCCCAGGGGCGGCTGCGCACGGCGAACAGGTCGTACTGGTCCGCGTCGTAATCCAGATGGCCGTATGGCGCGACGTCGAAGCGCGCACGCAGCGGTTCGATCCGGGCCAGCACCTCGTCGGCATAGCTGCGCTTGCGGGTCTGGGCGGCGCGCCACTGCGCCTTCTCGGCCGCCCCCCAGGGGCGGCCCGGCGTGCCGATGGAAAGGGATGTGGACACGGTCATGCAGCGACACCCTGACAGCGGAAGGAGGCGCGGGACTTTAGCACCCGTCTGCCGCCCGGCTGGCTGCATCGGATTCTCTCCATGCATCCATCGCGATGAAGCGATAAGATGCCGCACCCGCCGCCCAACGCCCCGCCATGACGCCGATCAGCTTCGAGTTCTACCCGCCCAAGACCGACGAGCAGCGGGCCCAGCTGAATCGTACCGCCGAGCGGCTGGCGCGCTACGCGCCGGAGTACGTCTCGTGCACCTTCGGCGCCGGCGGCTCGACCCTGAGCTACACCGCCGAGACGGTGCGCCACCTCAAGCAGCACCACGGCTTCGACGCCGCACCGCATCTGTCCTGCGTGGGCGGCAGCCGCGAGGAGATCCGCGAGCTGCTCAAGCTCTACCGCGCGATCGGCTGCAAGCGCATCGTCGCGCTGCGCGGCGACCTGCCCTCGGGCATGGGCCATGCGGGCGATCTGCGCTATGCCTCCGAGCTGATCGCCTTCATCCGCGCCGAGCACGGCGATGCGTTCCAGCTGGAGGTCGGCGCCTATCCGGAAACCCATCCGCAGGCCAGCGACGCGCTGTCGGACCTGAAGCACTTCAAGGCCAAGGTCGACGCCGGCGCCGACGCGGCCATCACCCAGTACTTCTACAACGCCGATGCCTATTTCGGCTTCGTCGAGGCGGTACGCAGGCTGGGCGTGGAGATCCCGATCATTCCCGGGATCATGCCGATCGCCAACTTCGCCCAGCTGCGGCGCTTCTCCGAACAGTGCGGCGCGGAGATCCCGCGCTGGATCGCCAAGCGCATGGCGGCCTACGGCGACGACGCGGCGGCGGTGAAGGACTTCGGCGCCGACGTGGTCGCCCAGCTGTGCCAGCGCCTGATCGACGGCGGCGCGCCGTCACTGCACTTCTACACGCTCAATCTGGCCAAGCCCACGCAGACGGTGCTGCAGCGGCTGGGGATTCGCTAGGGACGCGCAGTTGGGCATTCCCTGGGAGCGCAGTGCTCCTGCGGAAGCGCGGGCTGGGGTGTTTGGCCTTTGCGCGGGAAGTCGCTGGGTTCCCGCGTTCGCGGGAACGACGAGGGAGGTTTCGCCGCTGCGTGCGGTGCGCGCCGTAAACCTGGCCGCTCGCCCGAACCCACGCGCTCGCCGGAAAGCGCCACCGGGTGCGCGCGCCAACCCCAAAGCTCGTCATCCCCGCGAACGCGGGGATCCAGGGACGTTCGGACAGGCCGCGCAACGTCCATGGGTTCCCGCGTTCGCGGGAACGAAGGTAGGGGTTTTTGCAGCGGTTTCCGGTCTTCTGTTCTTCGCTGCCTTGGCAGTCCTCTGGCCCGCGGCGGTGGTGGCTTCACGGGTGAGGCCCATCGCCGGCATGCCGGCTCCCACCCTCGTCATGGACTTCAGCTTGGCTGGGGTAGGCTGCGCCCCTTCATGCGCATGCCTGCCCCGCTCCTGCTGCTGACCCTGGCCCTCGCGCTGACCGCGCTGGCGTGGTCGGCTTCGGCGCGGGCCCAGGCGATCCATCGCTGCACCGACGCCAGCGGCGTGAGCGTGTTCACCGATCGCCGCTGCGAGGACCTGGGCGCGGCCAGCCGCGTGCCGCGCCCGCTGCCGACCATCGCCGGCGAGGCCGGCGACGCGCCGGCGCGCACCCACCTGGGCTGCCCGCGCAAGCTGTCCGACTTGGTCCAGCGCATCGGCGCGGCCATCGCCGCCAAGGACGCCAACGACCTGGCCGCGCTGTACCAGTGGAACGGCATCTCCGACGCGTCGGCCAATCGCCTGCTCGACCGCATGGAGGGCATCGTGCGCCGGCCCCTGATGGACATCACCCCGGTGCTGCCGGCGCCCGACCCGGTGGTCGAGGCCGACGGCACCATCACCGACGCCAACACCGACGGCTTCTATCCGCAGGCCACCCCGCCGCAGCGCAGGCGCCCGGTCGGCCTGCGCCTGCAGCAGACGCTGTCCAACGGCACGCCCACCTCCACGGTACTGGGCATCCGCCGCAGCTACGACTGCTTCTGGATCTCGCTCTGACCCACCATGCCCGCGGGTGCGGGCCTCCATGGTCGGAGGTGCCGCGAGCGGCTCAGGAACGTCTTGGTCACGGCCGTCAGGCCGGATGGAACCGCAGCGTGGCCACCACACCGCGCTCGGCGCCAGGCCGCACGCTGACCTGCCAGCCGTAGAGATCGCACAGGCGGCTGACGATGGACAGGCCGATGCCGCCGCCCTGGGAGTGCCCGGCGTGCGTGCCGCGATAGCCGCGGTCGAACAGCCGCGCCGCGTCCTCCTCGCTCAGACCCGGGCCGGAGTCGATGACCTCGACCGCATCGTTGAGCACGCGCACCCGCACCGTGCCCTCCTGGGTGTACTTGACCGCATTGCCGACCAGATTGCCCAGCGCCACCGACAGCGCCGCCTCGGGCGCGTCGATGACCAGGTCCTGGTTGCCTTCCAGCATCAGCTCCAGCGGCTTGCCGCCGATCTGCGCGCGGTGGGAGTCCAGCAGCTGATCGGCGACCTTGGCCACATTGCTGGTGCCCTGCCCGCGCTCGTTGCGCGAGAGCAGCAGCAGCGAACCGATCAGGTCCGAACAGGCCTGCTCGGCGCGCTGGATGCGCAGCAGGCGCGCCTGGATCTTGGGCTCCAGGTCGGGCTTGCCCAGCAGCAGCTCGGTCGCGCCGCGGATCACCGCCAGCGGCGTGCGCAGCTCGTGGCTGACGTCGGCGTTGAACTCGCGATCGCGCTGCACGACCTCGGTCAGGCGGTTGGAGTAGTCGTCCAGCGCGCGCGCCAGTTCGCCTACCTCGTCTTCGGGGAACAGCGGCCCCAGCTGGGTGGGGTTGCTGCTGCCGCGGTAGGCGCGCAGGCGATTGGCCAGCTCGGACACCGGGCTCATCACCCGCGAGGCCGCCCACCAGCCGATCAGCAGCGAGACCAGCGTGAACAGCAGCACCGTGGCATACAGGGTGCGCTTGAACTGCACCTCGCCCAGCGCGACCTGGCCCATGTCGTAGGCGATGAAGAACCAGGCATTGGGCGTCTTGCGCACGCCGACCTTGTAGGCGAACGGCTTGCCATCCGGATCGGTGCCCGACATGGGGTGGATGCCGTCGTCGAGTTTTTCCCACTCGGGGAAATCGCGCCGCAGGCTGTCCAGCTTGTCCGGGCGATAGACGAAGCCCTTCATCTGCTGGACCGGGATGTCCAGGTTGCGCCCGCCGCTGGCCACATAGCTGCGCCAGGACGCTTCCATGTTGCGGTTCATCACGTCCTCGACCAGCTGGTTCTCCACGCGCTGGCGGGCCAGGATCGAGGCATAGGCGAACAGCACCGTCAGGCACAGACCCAGCAGGGCGAAGGACCAGACGATGCGGGTGCGCAGCCGCCGGCGGAACTTACGCGCCCGCGTCGCGGCCGGCCGCGCGGACGCGGGGCCCTCAGGCTTCGGGAGCGGCGATGCGGTAACCGATGCCATGGCGGGTCTGGATGAGCGGGACTTCGAACGGCTTGTCGACCACCGCACGCAGACCATGGATGTGCACGCGCAGCGAGTCCGAGTCCGGCAGCTCCTCGCCCCACACGCGCGTCTCCAGCTCCTGGCGGGTGACCACCGCCGGCGAGGCCTCCATCAGCGCCTGCAGGATCTTCAGCGCGGTCGGGTTGAGCTGCAGCAGCTTGCCCTGGCGGCGCACTTCCAGCGTGTCCAGGTTGTATTCCAGGTCGCCCACGTCCAGCACGCGGGTCTGCACGCCCTTGCCGCGGCGCGAGAGCGCGTTGAGGCGCACCTCCACTTCCTGCAGGGCGAAGGGCTTGATCAGGTAGTCGTCGGCGCCGGAGTCGAATCCGGCCAGCTTGTTGTCCAGGCTGTCGCGGGCGGTGAGCATCAGCACCGGGGTCTGCTTGCGCGCCTCGTTGCGCAGCTTGCGGCAGACCTCCAGGCCATCCATGCCCGGCAGGTTGAGGTCGAGCACGATGGCGTCGAAGTCGTGGACCACGGCCAGGTGCAGGCCGGTGACGCCGTCGGCGGCGAAATCCACGGTGTGGCCGCGATCTTCGAGGTAATCCCCCAGATTGGCGGCGATATCGCTGTTGTCTTCGATGACGAGGATGCGCATGTCAGCAGGTCTCCTGCGGCCGGGCGGCCGGGACGGCGCCAGCACGGCGCATCGGGAATGGGAAAGTCATGGGGATCCTTGGGTTGTTCCTGTGCGGGCCAAGCCGCAGCGGGCCGGCCTGTTCAGCCTTCCGCGCGGGACGGGGCGATTCTGTCACACCGTCGGTGAGCCTCCCTGCATGGCCGTTCACGTTCGGCTGGCGGGGCGGCGTGCGAGGGAGGCTGGGCGTTGGACCGCGGCGGCCGCCACCAGTTCCACCACCGCCCCGGCGATGTCCACCCCGGACACCTGCTCGATGCCTTCCAGGCCCGGCGTGGAGTTGACCTCCAGCACCAGCGGGCCGCGCGCCGAGCGGATCAGGTCCACCCCGGCCACGCCCAGGCCCAGCACCTGGGCCGCGCGCACGGCCACGGCCGCCTCCTCATCGCTGGCGATGGCCGGAAACGCCTCGCCGCCGCGATGCAGGTTGGAGCGGAAGTCGCCCTCCGGCGCCTGCCGGCGCATCGCCGCCACCACCCGGTCGCCGACCACGAAGCAGCGCAGGTCCGCGCCTTTGGCCTCCTCGACGAACTCCTGCACCACGAAGCTGGCGTACAGCCCGCGCAGCGCCTCGACCACCGAGCGCGAGGCCGAGGGCTTCTCGGTCAGCATCACCCCGGCGCCCTGCGCGCCCTCGTTGAGCTTGATCACGTGCGGCGGCGGGCCCAGCAGCGCCAGAAGGTCGGCGGTGTCGTCCGGGTTGTCGCCGAACACGGTGGCCGGCAGGTCGATGCCGTGGGCGGCCAGCAGCTGGTGCGCACGCAGCTTGTCGCGCGCGCGCAGGATCGCATCGGAGCTGTTGGGCGTGTGGCAGCCCATCAGCTCGAACTGGCGCAGCACCGCGGTGGCGTAGCGGGTGACCGAGGCGCCGATGCGCGGAATGACTGCGTCGAAACCGGACAGGGTGGCGCCCTTGTAGCGCAGGTCGAAGCGGCCGCGGTCGATGCGCATGTAGCAGCGCAGCGGATCGAGCACGCGCACGGTGTGGCCGCGCTGGCGTCCGGCTTCGACCAAGCGCTTGGTCGAATACAGCCGCGTGTTGCGGGAGAGGATCGCCAGTTTCATGCGGCTGCGGGCCGGGGTCGAAAACGGCGCACAGCATGACACGGCGCCGTGACCGCTCATGCGCGCGCCGCCGCGGCCCTCAGTCGACGGTGCAGTCGACCGTGAAGGTCAGCGCGCCGCCCACCGGCAAGGTCTGCAGCTGCAGGCCGGTGTTGGACTGCAGTGCGGCCAGCAGCGCGGCATCGCTGCCGGTCGGGCAGATCGCGCCGCCGCTGGCGTCGCCGCAGCGGGCCGCGGTGCAGGTCAAGCCAGGCGCGGCCGGATCGCGGAGCTCCGCACCATCGGCCGCGACCGGCCCCGCATTACCGACCACGATCCGGTAGCTGGTCGCCTCGCCACGGGTCAGCGTGTCGCCGGCCTGGTCGTTGGGACCGGACGACGGTGTATTGGTCTTGGTCACGCTCAGCTCGGCGCGCAGCGAATAGCACACCCGCACCGATCCGTTGCGCCCGCTGCCGCCGCCGTCGGCGCCGGCCACGCGTGTGGGCGAGGTCGCACTGGCCGCGACATAGGAACCGCCACCGCCCGGATAGGCCGACTCGGGCGCGCCGCCGCCGCCGGAGTACCCGCCGCCGCCGCCACTCTCGCGATCGTCCGCGCCACCGCCGCCGCACACGCCCCAGCCGCCGGCCACGCCGATGCGATCGCCGGCCTGCGGTTCGCCCGTGCCACCGGCGCCCCCGGAAGCCCCGTTGATCGAACACTGGCCGCCGCCCCGCGGACCCTGGTGCGCGCCCGCATAGGTCACGCCCTGCCCGGGACTGTTGAAGCCACCGCCACCGGCACCACCGTCGCCGGTCTGGCAGGTGGTGCTGCCATCGGCGGCGACTTCACCGAACTGGCCCCCTGCCCCGTTGACGCCGCCCAGCCCGCCGGCCGCGCAGTCGCCGCCGGCCGGCGAGCCGCCGTTGCCGCCATCCAGGCCCGCGCGACCGCCGCCGCCATTGCCGGTGTTGTCGTCGCCACCGCCCGCGCCCGCGATCAGTGCCAGCGTGCCGTTGAGATACGCGCCCGAGGCGCCGCCGCCGCCGGACTCCTGGTCGTTGGCACCGGGCGGTGCCTGGCCCGCCAGCAGCGTGATCACATCGCCCGGCGCGACCGCGAACGTGCCCTCGACCCGCGCGCCGGCGCCGCCCTGATACGGGTTGGGCGTGCGCTCGCCGCCGTCGGCGCCGACGGCGATCAGACGCACCGAGGTCACCCGCGCCGGCACGGTGAACGTGGCGGGCGCATTGCCCGTGTAGGCATACAGGCGGGTCTGCTCGAGACCGGCCGGGCAGCTGGTGACTTCCTGGGCCTGGGCCGAGGCCAGGGCCGCGAGCAGCGCCAAGCCGAGCCCCACACGGACGAACACGAACGAAGACTTCATCGAACCTGGAGACCTTGCTCAATCACGGGAAATGCCCGATCGCGATGGGAAGCGCGAAGCAAGGCCGCTGACGGAAGCACCCCGCCTGGATGGGCGGGGCGCAGCGTGATCTTAGTTGACGGTGCAGGTGACCGTCAGGGTGACCGTGCCGGTATTGGGCAGCGTGGGAATCGCAGCCCCGCCGGAGCTTTGCAGGGCACCCAACAGCGCGCTGCCGCTGGCCTGGGTCGGGCAGGCCGCACCGTTGGTGGCGCCGGTGCAGGCAGCGCTGGTGCAGGTCAGGCCGCTGCTGGCCGGATCGCGCACGATCGCGCCATTGGCCGGCTGCGGACCGTTGTTGGTGACCACGATGGTGTAGGTCTGGCTCGAGCCCTTGACCACCGTGTCGTTGGCCTGATCGCTGGCGCCCGCGGCGGGCGTGTTGGTCTTGGTGACCACCAGGTTGGCGCTGGCCTGGGCGATGGTGATCTGCGCGTCCTCGACCTCGCCGCTGGTCGCCGTACCGGACGGGCTGGCGACCTCGCTGGCGTTCTGCGCGTAACGCAGGCGGACCCAGGTCGTGCCGGCCTGGATGTCGTCGGGCACCGTCCAGCTCAGGCTGGCCGTGCCATTGGCACCCGAGCATGCGCCGGCGGCGCCCTCGTCGCCGTCGAAGCTGCCGTTGCCGTCGAAGTCGATCCAGCCGGCCACCGTACCGGTGCCGCTGCAGGCGATGCTGCGCGTCAGCACGGTGTTCCCGCTGCCGGCATTGATCGCCGGCGAGGTGGGCCAACCGTTTTCCTCATTGGCGCCGGCGATGCCATAGGCGTTGTCGGACGACGACGTACCGGGCTCGCCATCCGGGCCGACCGTGCCCAAGTGATCGGTGGTCAGCGGCGACAGGCCACCAGGGCGGAAGGACGCGTCGTTGATGTCCGTGCCGCTGGCCGATACGCCGCTGTCGTTGCCGTGCACCCAGTCATAGAACAGGTGCGCGGCGGTGCCATAGCTGCTGGGCGCATCGCCGTAGTCCGCGCGCGGCACGAGCAGGCCGATGGACATGGCGGTGATACCGCCGCCGCGCATGGCGAAGGACATGCTGGGCGTGGCGGTCGGCGTGGTGAAGGTCAGATAGCTGAGCGCCACGGGACTGGTGCCGCCGCCTTGCCCGCCCGGACCGAACTCCATGGTCTGGCTGCCGCCGTTGGTGGTCTTGGTGGCGGTATAGGGATTGCCGTTGCCGGCGAACATCTCCAGGATGTTCCAGTTGCCCGCGGCCGTGCCGCGGATGTATTCGCTGGGGACGCCGTTGCCGTCCAAGGTGGATTCGAGCGACTCTGCATCGGCGATGACCAGGCCGGGAATCGGATACGACGCCCCGTTGCGGGTCGCCGAGCAGTCGATATCGAAGCTGGCCGTCGAGGTCATCGCCGTGGCCAGACCCGCCACCAGGTTGTTGGCGCCGCCGGTGCCATCGATGTTGTACATGTCCTCCAGGCCGTCGCCGCTGTAATCGCCGGAGCGATAGCTGCTCAGCGCGCCGTTGAGGTTGGACAGCGTGCAGGTCACCTGGATCTGCTGGCCGTTGGCCACCTGCAGGGTGGCCGTGGTCTGCGCGCCGTTGGCCAGCGCCACGCCGTCGGTGCCGTTGACGCCGCCGCCCCAGGTCAGCCAGAGGATCTCGTTGCGGTACTTGCCCGTGCCGCCGGTGGCGTAGGCCGCGGCCTGCGCCTGCTGCATCGGCGCCAGCGCCGCGCCGGCGGCCAGCGCCAGCCCCAGGCCGCGCGCGGCCCAGCCATGGATGAAGTGCTTGCGCATCAGTAGCTCCCCACCAGGTTGATGAACCAGCCCTTGTGGTCGTAGTCGAAGTCGGTCAGGTCGTCGCTGAACTGGGTGAAGTTGTAGCCCAGCCCGATCCGCAGGTTCTTGCCGATGTCGCGGTCCACGCCGGCCAGCCAGCCCTGGCGGTTGCCGCCGTCCTCGACCTTGAGCAGGCGGTACTCGCCCATCGCATGCCATTGCTGGCCCAGGTCGTAGCGCACGGTGGTGCCGTAGAAGGTCGTGGTCGAATCGAACCACTGGCCCGTGCCGCGGCCGTAGCGCGCCTTGCCCACACGCTGGGCGACCTTGGCCGCGAACTCCCAGCGCTGGTCGGGCTTGTACACACCTTCCAGCGAGAGCACCTGGGTCTTCTGGTCGTAGTCGTGCCCGCCGATCTGCGCCAGCGTGGCCAGGTCGTACAGATAGGTGTAGCGGCCGAACACGGCCCAGCGCACCGAGTCCCAAGGACGCCAGGCGAAGCCCAGGTTGCCCTCGATGAACCTGGCGCCGGCGAGCGGATCGAGCTTGTCGTCGGTGTCGGAGTAGTTCAGGCGACCGGCGATGCGCCAGCTGTCGTTGAAGCGGTGCGTCAGGCGATTGGTGGACACCCACTGCTCGCGCTCCTCCGCACCGGTGTCGCGCCGCCATTCCACCTTGGAAGCCCAATCCGTATCGGGCGAGGTGCGACCCAGGCTGACGCTGATCGCGCGCCGCTCGACTTGCCCGCCGGCGCTGTTGACCAGATCGCCGCGCTGCAGGGTGAAGCCGCTGGTCCAGCCCTGCGCCGGGTAGAAATCCAGGCCGAAGGTATGCGCCAGGCCGGATTCGCCGGCGGTGTCGTCCTTGAGGAACTGGCTCTCGTTGAACACGTTGATCTGGTTGGACAGGCGCCAGCGCTGGCCCAGCGTCCAGCCGTCGCGCGCGCTGTTGTTGAACAGCGGGTCGTAGGCCTGGGTGTCGTCGTGGGTGGCGGTGTAGGCGCCGTACAGGCTGTGATCGGGCGTGAGGCGGTACTCGGCATTGACCGTGGCCGCATCGCCCCGATCGCCGCTGGTGACTTCCGCGCCGACCGAGGACAGGTTGCCGAACAGGTACTTGCCGCCGACGGTGTAGGCGTCGTTGTCGGCGTACCTGCCGTGGTCGTCGTCCAGGGTCAGCTGCGCCTAGCCATACAGGTCGAAGGTGTCGCCGAAGCGGTGCGTGTACTTCAACGCGCCCAGCAGGCCGGCGGCATCGCCGACGGTGCGCTGCTCCTCGACGCGGCGGATCTCGGCGGCCAGCGTGTCGAAGTCGCCGATGCGCCACTCGCTGGTGACCTGGGCCTGGATCAGCGACTGCGCACCGCTCTGCGTCTTGCTGTAGCGCGCGTACACGCTCAGGTCCTGGGTGAACTGGCCGGTGACTTCCGCGCCGTACTCGGTGAGGTCCTCGCCGGTGTCGTAGCGGCTGATCGAATAGCCAGCGCCGACCTCGCGCCACCACGCGCCGGCCGCCCAGTCCTGCTGGGTCCAGCCGAGCTCCTTCAGATTGGCGCGCGCCTCCACGGCCTTGGCCTCGCCCTGGCGCGGCCCGGTGGCGTTGATCTGGGTGAAGGTGAAGCCACCGTTGTCGGAGAAGAACACCGGCGCGGCATAGGATTCGGTCTGGCTGTACTCGGCCTTCAGATAGGTGCCGCGACCGGCCTGCAGGGTGACATCGCCGCCCTTGAGCGTGTAGTCCTCGCCGCTGCGGTTCTCGTCGACATAGGTCGCACCGACGGCCACGTGGTCGCCCAGCCACTGCTTGCCGCGGAAGCCGGCGGTGACCTCGTCGTCGTCGAACCCGGTCGGGACGAATTCGTAGTCCACCAGCAGGCGCTGCGTGTAGCCGTCCAGCGGCGTGTCGCGGGTGAGCGTGGTGACGTTGTCGCGCGTGATCTGGGCCAGCGGACGGGTCAGCAGGATGCGGCCCTGGATCTGGTCGATCTCGTAGTCCACTCCGCGCACCAGCGTCGCCCGGTCGACCACGCGGCCGGTGGTCGGGTCGCTGACTTCCAGCACCACCTGGTCGGAACCGGCCAGGATCTCGGTGTGCTTGAGGTAGTACAGGCTGCCGCCGGTGCCGAGGAACTCGCTATGCCCCGGCGCGCTCTGCGCCTGCGAGCCGAACGCGCGCACCTGGGTCTTGGCCTCGCCCCAGGGATTGATCGCATGCGAGCGCCAGTCGATCGCCGCGCCGTACAGCGAGCGCACGTACTGAGCGTACTCGGTGTCGGTGAAGCCGGTGGCGTAGTTGCCCCACAGCGCCTGGTTCTTGTCCCAGTCCACGCGCACGTAGAACCGGCCCTGCGTGTCCACGTCGCGACGCACGGACGAGTCGTCGCCGTAGGTCGGGTAATACAGGTCCGGGTCCAGGCTGCGGAACACGTCCGTGGCATAGGCCTGGGTGAAGTGGTCGAACAGGTGCTCCAGATCCTGCTCGGTGGTGTCCGCCTGCGCGGTCACCAGGTACTTGCCGTTGAACTTGGCCTTGCCGTAGAAGGCCAGGCGGCCGTCGCTGATGATGTCGTCGGCGTAGCGCGGATCGGTGGCCGACAGCGTCGCGGTCGAACCGGACACCTTGTTCTGCGCCACGGTCACATCGGCCAGGCCGACGCCGAAGAAATAGCGCCCGGTGACATCCACATCCAGCGTGCGGTGCGCGGCCGGCACGCCGGTGCCCGCGGCCGCGCCGCCCAGCCCGTCGGCGCCGTCCTGCAGCGCCACGTCGAAACTGTGATGGCCCACCGGCACCAGGTACTCGGCGGCGAACTTGCGCTCCAGGTCGACCGGATAGGTCTCGCCGTTGATCGCCAGCTGATAACCCTCGGGCAGGTTGCGGCCCTGGATGCGCACGCGCGAGCCGTACAGCGGGATGTTCTGCAGGCGCAGCCCGTTGCCGGCGAACACGTCCTCCACCAGGCGCTGGGTCTGGGCCTGGTCGTCGGTCAGCGCCGTGCCGAGGCTGCGTTCGGTCGACGTGCGCAGCAGGTCGCTACCGCGCTGGGCCTCGTCGGGCCGGACCAGCTGCAGTGTGCGCGGCGTGGTCTCGTCGAAGCGGCCCTGCGCGTCGTAGGCGCGCAGCACATAGGCCAGCGAATCGCCGGCGCGATAGTGGTAGTCGGCCGGCAGCTGCCCATCCCAGTCGACATGGCTGACGTTGCCCACCTGCATCGGCACGGTGGCCAGCGGCGCGACCAGGTCGGTGTCGGTGGCGCGATAGATCGCCAGCTCGTAGCGCGCGACGAAGGCCGAGTAGTTGCTGCGCACATAGAACTGCACCGGCTTGGTGATGCGCGCACCGTCGAAGGCGACCAGCCCCGGCGCCGACACCGACAGCTCGGCCGTGCCGATCTGGGGATCCTCGGTCGCCCAGATCACCCCGCCGTTGGCGAGATTGATCGAGAACTTGCCGGTGGCCGTGGCCTGGCCCGGCTGCACCTGCAGGATGTCCACGCGGCGGTCCGCCGCCAGCGCGGCGGCGTCGGACGCCTGCGGCGCGGTGACCGGCTGCGTATCGCCGCGGGTGCGCACCTTGAACAACAGGCCTTCGCTCGCCTGGCAGCCCTCCGGGCCGCACTGCGGCTCGGGGGTCTCGGGCTGAGCGGGGGACGCCTCCTGCGCGGCCGCCAGCGGCGCGGTGCCGGCCAGCAGGCTGATCAGGGTGTAGTCCAGCAACTTCATCGTGATGGTCTTCATGCTCAGCCCCCTTACTGCCCGGCCACGCCGGCAGGAGCCGTCGGATCGTCACTGGATTGCACCGTCACCTTCGCGCGCGCCTCGGGGCGCAGTCGTTGGGCCAGCGCCTGGTACACCGCCTTGGCGCGGCGCAGGCCGAGTTCGACGTTGCGCGCCGCGTCGCCGCGACGGTCGGCATGGCCGACCAGCGCCACCACGCCACCGCCGCGCTGTTCCAGATAGCGGGCCACGCCATCCAGCAGCGCATCGGCCTGCCGTGGCCTTGCCGGTGTCGAACAGGATCGAGCCCAGCAGCGGGCCGCGTCCGTCCAGGCCGGCGATCATCGTGTCCGGATCGGACGCCTCGCTGCGCAGGCTCACGCGCGTGGCCGCCGCGGTGGCGGCCGTCAGGCGCGGCAGCAGCGCGGCCTTGACCGCGTTGGCGCGGTCGAACGCCAGCGCGGCGCTTTCGCCGTCGGCGGCGATCACCACCTCACCGCCGTGATAGGCCTCGATGCGGCCGGCCATCTTCTCCACCACCGGCAGGTACTGCGGCTTGAGCTGGGCGCTGTCGGCCTCGAACAGCACCTGGCCCAGCTCCAGTTCGACCGTGCGCGCACCGCCTTCGATCAGGCCCTGCGGCAGCTTGATGCCGAAGTCGAAGCGCACCGGCATGCCGGGCGTGATGCGACGGACCAGCGGATTGGCGGTGGTGAACTGCGCGCCGCTCGGCAGCGTGGTCGGATCGACCTTGAGGATGAAGTTGCGGCCGCGCGACCACTGCCCACCGTCGACGCCTTCCAGGTGATAACGGCCGAACTGGTCGGTCTCCATCACCAGGCCTTCGACCGAGGCGATGCGTACGCCAGGAATGCCGCGCTCGTCGATGCCGCTGTTGCGGATCACGTAATCCACCACGTAGCCCTGCTCGCCCTGCGACAGGCGGCGCTCGACCGTCGGCGCGGCCGCGGTGAGGCCCTTGGCGGCCTGGCCGCTGGTGTCCACGCGCGTCCTGCCTGCCGCATCCATGCGCACGGTCACGCCCTGGTCGGTGGTCAGCACGAAGTCGTCGCTGAAGCGCGGCGCGCTGAGCACCTGGCGGATCACCACCTGGTGCGCCTCGACCGGATCGGCCTCGGACTGGCGTGCGCTGAGCTTGCCGACGGCGATGCCGTGCAGCAGCGGCGCGCTCGCGTCGGCCTGCGGCTGCCAGCCCTGGCCGGCGTCCATCAGCGTCGAGTTGGGCATGTAGGCCGAGGGATCGAACCCGCCCTGCACGCGCAGGCCGGTGATGGCCGCGCTGTCCTGCCAGCCATCGCCGTCGCGGTCGTCGAACACCGTGCCCACCAGCAGACTCTCATCGACCAGCGGATCGGAGGAGATGGTCAGCGAGGCGGTGGCGACGTTGGACACCGGCGCACCGGCGGCGGTGACCGCCTGGGCCTGGTTGACCTGGGTGCCCTGGCGCACGCCGGCGCCCACCCGCATCAGGTAGACGAAGGTCGCGCTCTGCCCGGCGGCCACGTCCACGCCGGCGATGCGGATCGGCGACTGGCCGCTGACCGTGGCGCTGCGGTCGTCATCGCCGGCGACCAGCGAGCCGGCCACGTAGGTGAAGCCCGGCGGCGGCGTATCGGTGATCGCGCCGCCGACGAAGTTGCCGTCGCCGACGTTGCGCACGGTCAGCGTGTAGCGCACCAGGTCGCCGACCACGGCGGTGTTGACGGCCACGGTCTTGGTCAGGCGGATATCGTAGCTGGAGGCCACGATGACCGTGGCGATGGCGCTGCCGCAGTTGCTGGGGTTGGCGGCCTCGCAGATCGTGTACGGATAGGCGTAGGTCGCGGCCGGCGTGCCCGCCGCCACGGTGATCGTGCCATCGGCGCGCATGACCAGGCCAGGCTGTGGCGAGGTGCCCGGGGTCAGCACCACATTGGTCATGGTGGCGCCGCTGCCGCCGACGGTGTCGTTGCCGAGCACGCTGGGCAGGGTCGCGCCGGCGCTGCTGTCCACCGTCGGCGGATGGTCGTCCACCGGCACGATCGGGGTCACGGTCACCACCACGGTGGCCACCGCCGGATCGCAGTTGGTCGGATGGGCGCGTTCGCAGATGGTGTACGGATAGCCGTAGCTGCCGGCCGGCGTGCCGCGGCTGACGGTGATGGTGCCGTCGGCGTTCATCGCGATGCCGGCATTGGGCGAGGTCCCCGGCGTGAGCGACACGGTCGAGGTGCTGACCGGCTGGCCGCCGAGGGTGTCGTTGCTCAGCACCGTGGCGGTCGTGCCGGCTTCGTTGATGGCCGGGAAGCGGTCGTCGTTGGCCACGATCGGCGGGGCCACGACCACGGTGGCGACGGCGCTGTCGCAGTTGTTCGCGTTGTTCTTGGCGCAGATGGTGTACGGATAGGCGTAGGTCGCGGCCGGCGTGCCGGGCGCCACGGTGATGGTGCCGTCGGCGTTCATCGTCAGCCCCGCCTGCGGCGAGGCGCCCGGCGTCAGCGTCACCGTGTTGAGCGACACCGGCTGGCCAGCCAGGGTGTCGTTGACCAGGACCGAGGGCGTGGTCCCGCCCGAGCCGCTGCCGATGGCCGGCATGGTGTCGTCGACCGCATCCACGGCCGCCTGGACGACGATGACCTTGGTGGCCGTGTCGCAGGTCGCCGGCGTGGTCGGCGGGTTGATGCACAGCGTGTAGGTCAGGGTATAGCTGCCCGGCGTGGTGCCCTGGGCCACGGTGACGCGGCCGGTGGCCGGGTCCAGCGTGATGCCGCCCGCGGCCGGCGTGCTCGACAGCGTCGAGCCGGTGATCGTGGCGTTGCCGCCGGTGCCCAGCACGGCCGGCGCGTTGTTGACGGTGTCGTTGCTGGTCACAGGCGTGGCGGTCGTGCCCCCGGCGCTGGTCAGCGTCTCGGCCGCGTCGTCGACCGCGTCGATGCCGGCCTGGACCACGATCACCTTGACCGCCGTGTCGCAGGTCGCCGGCGTGGTCGCCGGATTGGTGCACAGCGTGTAGGTCAGCGTATAGCGGCCCGGCGTGGTCCCCGGCGCCACGGTGACGCGGCCGGTGGCCGGATTCAGCGTGATGCCGCCCGCGGCCGGCGTGCTCGACAGCGTCGAGCCGGTGATCGTGGCATTGCCGCCCGTGCCCAGCACGGCGGGCACCGCATTGACCGTGTCGTTGCTGGTCACCGACGTGGCGGTGGTGCCGCCGGCGCTGGTCAGCGTCTCGGTCGCATCGTCGACCGCGTCGATCGCGCTGCCCACGTTGACCGTGACCGTGGCGATGTCGCACACCGCCTGGTTCGGGCTGGCCAGGCACACCTGGTACTGGTAGGTGGTGGTGCCGCTGAAGCCGGCGTTCGGGGTGAAGGTGATGGCGCCGGTCGTCGCGTTGACGGTGGTGCTGCCGTTGGGCGAAGGCGTGGTGACCGTGACCGAGCCCGGGTTGATCGTGCCGCCCACGTGGGTGTCGTTGGTCAGCACGGCGGTGGTCACCGGCGTGGTGGCCGGCGTGCTGGCCGTGTCGTTGACCGCATCGATGCTCGGCGCCGCCACGGTCAGGGTCGCGGTGGCCGTATCGCAGTTGTTCGACTGGCCGGTCTGGCAGATCGTGTAGGGATAGCTGTAGCTGCCCGGCGTGGTGCCCGGCGCGACGGTGATGGTGCCGTCGGCGTTCATGGTGATGCTGCCGGCCGCGGGCGACGGCGCCGTGCCCGGCGTCAGCGCGACCGTCGCGGTGGTGGCCGCCGCGCCGTTGAAGGTGTCGTTGCCCAGCACCGAAGCGGTGCTGGTGCCGCTGACCACGGTGCCGAACGGGTCGTTGACCGCGTCGATCGGCGGATCGATGGCGGTCGCGTCGGACGGGGTGCAGCGCGCCTGGGTCGCGCCGGACGCCGGGCAGGTCGCATCGCCGCCGCCGCTGACGCGCGCGGTATTGGTCACGCTGCCCGTGGTGCCGCTCGCGACCGCGACCGTCAGCGTGATCGGGTTGCCGGACGCGCCGTTGGCGATGGCGTCCGTGCTGGTGCAGGTCACGGTCGGGGCGGTGCTGCTGCAGGCCCAGCCGGCACCGGTGGCCGAGACATAGGTCAGGCCGCTCGGCAGCGTGTCGACCACGCTGATCGCGCCACTGGTGGGCGCGGTGCCGGTGTTGCTGGGGGTCAAGGTGTAGACCCCGTTCTGGCCCTGGCGGAAGTTGCCGCTGTGGCGCTTGGCCAGGTTGAGCTGGGGCGCCACCACCGTGTCCGAGTCGGTGGCCGAGACCTCGCAGCTGCCGCCGGCGGTGCAGGTCACCCCGGACGGGTTGGTGACGGTGACCGTATTGGTGACCGAGCTCTGGGCGGCGGCGGGAAACGCGGCGGCCAGGCCGATCAGCAGCGCGAACGAGGAGAGCGCGCGCAAGACCTTCTGCGCGCCACGGATTGACGTCACTGCCACGGAACTGCCCCCTGTTTCAAAGACACAAGGCAGCGCCGGTCCACCCACGGCCAACGCAGCCTTGCGAGCCTCCCCAATCACGGCCAAGGACCGCGATGTACGACGCGCACCGCAAAAAACTGCTAGGCACGTCGCATTGAAATGATAACTAGCGCACGCTTTTCTGACCACCCCTGAAATAAACGTGACTTGAGTCACGAATTTCACATGCTTGACTCAAAGCGTTCAGCTAAGACGTAAACACTTTGTAAAACAGGCGACTAGCCCCTCCTCTGTGCAAAATGAACAGGGGAGCTGATCAGCCGGCTCGATGCGGGGAGGCGACGACTGGCGGGCACCGACAGACAAACGGCAGCGGCGAGCGGCGCGTGCCGGCAACCGGGGTACGCCGCTTGGTTTCGGATCAGAACAGGAAGAACAGGCGGCTGGAGAGGACCCCGGCCTGATGCAGGCAGGGAGCGTCTCCCGCTCTGATCAGTGCGCCAGGGCAGTCAGCGGCCTATTCCCTAGGACAGGCCGCTCCTGCCGTTTACGCGCGTAGCACGCCGCACCTGGCGGCGATTGCGCCAGCACGGGGTTGCGAGCCGGCATGGCAGGTCCGAGGATTGGCTTCGCCCTCGCTCGTCCCGCCCCATGCCCCCCAAGCCTTCGAAGCCGTCGCTGTCCCGCAAGCCCCCAGCCGAACATGCGGATCAGGCATTGATCCAGGCCGCGATCGCCGAGGCACACCGGCGCATCAAACGCATGCTGTCCGCGCACTTCCACGATTTCACGGACAAGCAGCAGCGTCAGGTTCGGGCCTTGCTGAGCGCAAAGCAGCCCAAGGCTGCTACGCCGGTCGTCAAGGCAAGACCGAGGCGCAAAGCGCCGATCTAGCTCGGTCCGGCGGGCGCAAGTCCGAGGCTATTGATGCGCAGTTTTGTGCAGGGCGTGCGCCTGCGACTGGACCGGGGCTGACATGGCATCGGCGGCGGCCGTGCTGAATGCCATCGGCGTCAGGGCGCCTTCGGTCACCGAGACCTGGGCCCGGCCCAGCACCGCGCCCTGCTTCTCGGCGGCAAACAGCTGGGTGCCTTCTGGCCCACCTTTGTCGACCATGTCGATCCTGGTCATGCCTTGACGCTTGGATTCCACCGCCAGCGCCGCTGCCAGATTCTCGCGATGCGCTTGCGTGGGAAGCACCTGCCCGTTGGGGTCCAGGACCTCGATCCTGCGCATGACCATGTCGAACCGATGATGGTCGGGATGATGCGGATCGGACAGCTGCAATACCGGCCCCGCGGTCGCGCGAGGATCCTGGAAGTCGATCACGCCGCCGGCCTTGAGTTGCGAATACACCTCGGCCTTGTGCTGATCCCTTCCCACGAATGCCTTGATGGCGTCGGTCAGCGCCTGCTGGTCGGCCGCACTCATCGCGCCCGGCACCAGGAAGTTCCTGAACTCTCCGGGCTGCTCCGGCATCTCCTTGAGCGCTTCCTGGTACTGACCCTGGCCACTGAGCTCGAACTCGTGGGACGCATTGGCCGCGCGGCTGACCAGGCGCAGATTGCTGGTGTCGTTGAAGGCATCCAGCACATCGGCCTTCTTCAGGCCCTGGCCGCCGGTGTGCTTGGGCAGCTCTTTGAGAAGCGCCTCGAATGCGATGGCATGATCGATATCGAACGCGTCGCGCGTGCAGAGCTGCCTGGTGACTGCGCACTCGAAGAGCGGCACCTTCATCGTGTCGAAAGGCGCCACCGGACGCGTGACCGAGGCTTCACCGCGGTAGGCGTCCTTCAACGCGCTTTCGAACCACTTCTCCATCACGGCCGTATCGAACGAGAGGTCCTTGCGCGTCATCGCCGGCGTCCAATCGGCCTCGAGCGTCGCGGCGCGCCGCTTGGCGCCGTCGGTGTCCGGATCGAAGGCCGCCCGCGGCGCCGACGGATCGAAGCCGAAACGCGCATGGCACCAGGCGCGCCATTCGGCCGATTGTGGCCCATGTTGGTCGTGGACACGATCCGCTGCATCGCGCGCGCGGTTGACCGCCGCTGGCAGCAATCTGAGGTTGCTCACATCGTTGTAGCCCATCTGGGCTTCGGCCAGATTGCGAACGTCCAGCGCCTTGAGGTGGTCCTTCCACTGCACGATGTGGTCGATATCCAACGCCTCGGGCGTATGCCAGCTCCCCTCTCGCTCGCTGTAATACAGCAGCACCGGGCGCTGTCCAGGCAGCGCTGCCGGCGCCGGGCTCATGTGTTGCCTGGCCCAGTCGTTGCGCATGAACTCTTCGGTGGACCCGTAGAACGCCAGGCCGATGCGCGAGGCCTCCGGATCCCATGCGGCGTTCTGCAGTGCGGCCCCGTGCTGGGGCGGCTTCAACCCCTCCCAATCCACGAGTTCCACCTGCTGCCCGCTTTGGAGCGTGTGCTTCGAGGCGCCCATGGCCAATCTCCTTTTGTGGGATTCCTTCTCTGGAACATCCTAGCGCCGGTGCACAGCGTGGCTGGAAGATCCTGGAGGGGCGGCGCCTCGAAATGTGACTGGACGCTCGAACCGACGTCTGTCGTCTGCAGCCACCTGGATCGATACGGGCCGGTTGGGTCGCCAACCTGCTGAAGTTGCGCGTCTGCAGCCGCGCAATCATTCCGCAGTGCTCAACGATGTGCCAGGTCGGCATGCCAACGACGCAACCCTCATTGATTGCGAGGGCTGCGTCGTGTTGAGGCACGGATGCGGGAGCCGCACGACGCCTGGCAGCATATGGCATGCGCCACGCTCAATCGGCCGGCCCAGCAAGGGCAGCCCTGATCGACGTTTCATCCTGATGGCGCTTCATTGACAGAAGCCGGGTTCAAGGACTCAGTCACAGCTTGCTTGATTGGCGGTTGACCACGCAGAAACTCTGTTGGATATCTGCGGTCACCGCGTGCCACGTCGTGGCAAAGGGGCGCGGTGGTCGTCTCTCTCACACCACTCCGGCATCGCGCCGGTCTCGGCTGTCTGCTCCACCTCCGTCAACTCGCATGTCGCTCAACAGGCACAGCCCAGGGCCGTGCGTGCTGGCTTCGTGCGGCCCGCCAACATCATGGAGAAGTCATGCGATTCCCGATCTTTCTCGCCGTCTTTCTGCTCACCACCTTCAGCGCCGCAGCGCAGGCCCAGGTGGTCACCCTCAACAAGGGGGGCTTCATCCTCACCTACGACTGCACCGAGCACACCGCCACGCGCTACGAATACACCCTCGGCGCCGATAACGGCTCCGCCGCTCGCCCCTCCGACTTCAACCTCGACACGACGTTGCCAAGCGGCTGCGGTGGCCAGACCTCGACGAAGTCCTATTCCAGCGTGCGCTCAGGCTACGATCGCGGCCATCTGGTCACCTCCAACCACATGGACTACAACACGACCTACATCCGGCGCGCCAACCTGATGTCCAACATCGTGCCGCAGGTGTCGGGCTTCAACCAGGGCATCTGGGTGCAGGCCGAAAACGTCGCCGAGTGCTACCGGGACATCAACCCCGTCGAGGTGTACGGCGGCGTGGTCTATGGCGACACCTCCAACGACTACTTTTTGGCCAGCCACGGCATCCGCACGCCGGAATACTTCTGGAAGACCATCATCACCACGGATCCCAACACGGGCGCCGAGAAGGCCATCAGCTGGATCATCCCCAACGAGACAGGCCTGGGCAGCCTGGACGACTACATCGTCTCGATCGCGGATCTGGAGGAACTCATCGGGGCGAGCAATGTCGGCATCACCGCGTCCTATGAGGTGAAGCACATGCTGCCGAGTTCGACCTGGACACTGCCGAGCAACTGCGACCTGAGCTGATCGGGAAGGTCACTGACGAACAGGCCCGGCGCTTTCCTGGCGAATTTCCTGAACCATGTAGCCCAACCCCCGCAACACATGGATCTTGATTCCCGCCCCGCTCTCGGCGAGCGCTCGCCTCAATTTGGAGACATGGGCCTCCAGCGCGTTGGACTCCAGGTGTTCGTCCAACCCGTAGACGCTTTCCAGCAACGCCGCTCTTGAAACCGTCCGTCCGTGGCGCATGAGCAGCGCCTCAAGCACCAGGAGTTGTCGTCTGGGAAGCGTCAGCTTCTCCCCGTCCACCCACACTTCGCGATCGTCGGAGGAGTATCGAACATTGCCGATACGGATCGTCTGGACCACCACCTGCGTCGGGCGGCGCAAGATGGCCCGCAGACGCGCAAGCAGCTCATCCGTCGAAAATGGCTTGGTCAGGTAATCATCCGCACCGCTATCCAGCCCATCGATGCGCTCGCTGATCTCACTCTTTGCGGTCAGGATCACGATGGGCAGCCCCGGGCGTATTTCTCGGGCGCGCGACACAAACTCCGCGCCCTCGCCGTCGGGCAGCTGCCGATCCAGCAGCATCACCCTGTACTCGTGGCTGGCGAGTGCCTGCTCGGCCTGGCGCAGGCTGGGGACCACATCGCCGATCATGCCGTGTCGCGCCAGTTGCGTGGCCAGCACCGACGCGAACTGCTGATCGTCCTCAACGATGAGCAGGCGCATGCTAGTGGTCACCCGAGGTCAGCCGACCGGCGCTCGGCAGGCGCATGGTGAAGCAACAGCCCCCTTGCACAGGCTGGGAGACCGTCAGCACGCCACGATGCTTCTTGACGATCTCCGCCGCCAGATAAAGCCCCAACCCGCTTCCAGCTCCCGAGGGACGCAGACGGAAGAATGGCTCGAAGATCCGCGAGCTGGCCTCGCTCGGCACGCCCTCTCCCTGGTCGAATACGCTCACCGAGCAGTCGGGGCCGACCACGATCCTGATCTCGCCTTGCTTCGATCCGTGATCGATCGCGTTCTGGACCAGGCAAGTGATCACGCGCTGGACCGCGCCCGCATCGCCTTCCACCCACTGCGCCTGATCCGGCGGTTCCCACGAGAACTCATACCCGTTGGCGACGATGAGCGGCGCGGTCACCTCGGCAACCTCCCGCGCGATGGCGACCAGGTCGAAGCGCTCGAAGACACCGATCCTGCGATCGACCCGCTGGATGTCAAGCAGCTGCTCGGTGATGTTCTGCAGGCGCGCCACGTCCAACATCAACTCATCCTTCGCAGCGCCTGCTTCCAGGCCGCTGACCCGGGTCGTCAGAATCGCGATGGGCATTCTGAGTTCGTGCGCGGCATCTGCCAGGAAGCGGTCGCGGGCTTCGGACACGTCCCAGATCCGCTGGAGCGCCTGATTGAAGCCATCAATCAATGGCCTGATCTCAACCGGAACATCCGCCGCCTCCAGCGGCTTGGCGCGACGACTCAGGTCCGTCTGCGCGGCCAGTCTTGCGACTTCGTTCATTCCCTTCAGGCGTCGATGGACCACCAAAGGGATCACAACAATCGAAGTGACCATGAGCGGCAGGCCCACCCAGGGCGCCAGATAAATCGCGATGAAAGCGATGGCGCCAGCCAGGTCATAGCCGCCGTAGCCGCCGACCAGCACACGCAGCGTCCTGCCGCCCTGATGATGCACGATCAACTTCGTCGCTGCGCGGAACGGTGGAACGTTGCTCTTGATGTCGGTCGGTTCAAGCTCACCCATGATCGGCACCCAGGCTTCGAACGCCTTGGGCGCTTTGCCCCAAGCCGCGATATTTCCGAGGTCATCTTTCGCGAGGGCCCATGCATGGGGCGCTTGAGTGGTGAATTCCTGCGGCAGCTGCGCCGGATCGAAGCGAAGCTTTCCGTGCTCGTAGCCCAAGGCCTCGGCGACATCGATCGCCGTGCCATGCGGCAGTTGGCCGATCGAGCGATCCAGAAACGCAATGCACATCACCGCGCCCAACAGCACGAACGCAAGCACTTGCGCCACGCCGACTTGCCAGGAGAGTCGCCACGATAGCGACTGGGTCTTGCGCATGGATCGATCCGTCTACGTCTTCTCGTGAGCATGATGGACAAGCCACCCTGACGGAGCAAACGATTCGACGCGCAACCTTCGGACAACCTTTCCGGTCCACGCTGAGCCCGATCACTCATCGATGGAACGGATCTTCATGCGCCAGACGCGCACTACGACCGATGCCTTCAAGGCACCTGGATTGACGCAGGCGCTTTTTCGGCCTCACCGCATCCGATCAACACCCAAGAAGACGCTTCTGCCTACGGGTGAGTGGCTCAACACGCTCTCCCACGGCGCCGCTGCGCTGCTCTCCATCCCCGCCACCCTTTTTCTCCTGCGCCAAGCGGCCGCCAATGGGGACAGTCGGGGCCTGCTAGGGAGCGGCGTCTTTGGTTTGACGTTGACGATCACCTATGCCGTCTCGTGCCTTTATCACGCGTGCGCTGACCCAAGGGCAAAGGCAAGCCTTCGCCGTGCCGATCACGCGGCGATCTTCCTCTTGATCGCTGGAACTTACACGCCGTTCTGCCTGGCGCTCCCAGTCTCCTGGAGCACCCCGTCCCTGATCGGAATATGGACCTTGGCCCTGGTTGGCATGATGTTCAAAGCCTTCCGCCCCCTGGGTCGAACCCGGCTCTCACTCATCCCCTACATCGGCGTGGGCTGGCTCGTTGCGTGCGCGGCGATGCCCATTATCCGGCACCTTGGATTCGGCACCTTCGCCTGGCTCTTTGCAGGCGGTTGCTTCTACACACTTGGCACGCTGTTCTATCTACGCTCGGCCAAGCCCTACATGCATGCCGTTTGGCATGGCTTCGTCATCCTGGGAAGCGTTTCCCACTACGTGGCCGTCATGCGGTTGCCAGGCACGTAGGCAGATCGAACTTGATCCGCCCAGGCGGGAGAGTCAAACGGAAGTAATAAGAGCCGCTTTCTTCTGAGGGCTGTCGCTCCGACGCCTATTGGCGTGCTACCCCTTCCGCAAACCCTTCTGGGTTTCACCTGACCAGACACGCAGCACCGCCAGCTGACAGGTAGAGAAAAGTGCAATGAGGTAGCGCGCACCCATCGTCCGTTGAAGAACGGTGAGGACGGGGAAGCGTGCGTAGAACCTCGAGCGGCGCGGCAGCATGAACGGTTTGGGCACCCACACCCTGATCGCCCCCCGGGGAGGATCGTTCAAGGGACCGTCTGTCGCTCCCCGCGCACTCTCAGCCATTTACGGACTTCGAGAAGCAGGATGGAGCGGGTGAAGGGAATCGAACCCTCGTCAGTAGCTTGGGAAGCTACAGCTCTACCATTGAGCTACACCCGCGTCGGGTGGGCAGTCTATGCGCTGGCCGGCGGCCGGCGCAACGCCGTCGGGCGATGCACCGCCCGGCGCGGGGCCGGGCGGTGCGGTCCGGCGGGCCGGACCGGATGGATCAGAAGCTGCCGCCCAGGCTGACGAACACGCCCGAGTCGTTGGCGCTGCTCTGGCCGATGGTGCTGCGCGCGCCGAAGTCGGCGTTCAGGCCGGCGACGTGGCCGCGGGCGCCGACCACGACCACACCGTAGTCCTGGTCGAATTCCACGCCCGGCACTGCGTAGCGCATCGCGCCGGGGATGGACTGCAGCGAGGCCCAGGCCTGGGCGGGGCTGTCCTCGAACTCGCGGTTGTAGGTGGCCTGCACGTACGGCGTCCAGGTCGGCGAGATGTCGAAGCTGGCGCGCCAGCCGGCGCTGCCGATCAGCGAATCGAACTTCTGGTTGGGGAAGGACAGCGCCGTGGAGGACAGGTTGTTCTCGTCGTAGCCGTCGACCTTGATCGTCTGCGAGACCAGGCCCAGCACCGGGCCGGTATGCCAGGGGCCGCCCTGATTGAAGTCGAAGCCGGCGTTGATCGCCGCGGTGAAGTTGCTGCCGTCCGGCGAGCCTTCCTGCTTGCGCGTGGCCGTGCCCAGCTGGATCTGGCGGGTCACATCGAAGCTCAGCCAGGTGTAGCTCAGCTGGGCGTTGACCCAGGCGCCGCGCCCGGCCCACTGCGCGAACACGCCGGCGGTGGTGTCTTCCTGGTCGAACTTGCCGCTGGAGTGGCCGAAGTCCTGCTTGCCCTTGCCGTAGCCGGCGAAGGCGCCCAGGGTCCAGCCGTTCTGCGCCCAATCGACGCCGAACAGCCCGGCCGGCGTGGTGCCGTCGTACAGGTCGCCGTCCTGCTGGCGCTGGCGGTCGGCACGCAGGTCGCCCCACCAGCTCCAGCCCTGCGCCTGGCCGGTGGTGTCGGCGTGCATGGACACGCGCTCGGCGCGCGAATAGCCCACCACCGAGGCCGAGTGCGGCAGCACGGCGATCTGGCGCGGGCCTTCCAGCACCGACAGTGCGTACTGGCCCAGCAGCTGGTGCGCGGCGGTACTCGGATGCACGCCGTCGGCGAATACGTAGTCGGTGTTGGCGGTCGGGGTGACGTAGTTGAGCGGGCTGCAGGTCACCGAGGACATCGCGCCGCAGGCCGTGCCGGTGGCATTGGTGAAGCCATACGCGGCCGGGTTGCTGGTGACCTCGTCGATCAGGGTGAAGGTGTCCAGCGGGATCACGCGCAGGCCCGAGGCGGCCAGGCCGTTGAACAGCGCGGTGTTGTAGCCCGTGGCCAGCTGCGTACCGGCGGCCGAGGTCGCCGCGCCGCCTGCGAGGAACTGCGGGGTCTTGCCCAGGTCCGGGATGGTCGGCACCAGCACGTACTGCGCGCCGGCCGCCTGCAGCCGGCCGATCACGCCCACCTGCGCGGTCACCGCCGAGCCGATGATGGTCTGGGCCTGCGCCGGCGCCTGGGCCGCGGCGAACAGGTCGTTGGCGCCGCCCCACACGGTGTACAGCGCCTTGGCGTCGGCGACGCCGCCGGTCTTGGTCAGGTAGCTGTTCACCTGCGACACGATCGATGGGGACGGGCCCAGCGCGGTGTTGACCGTCGCGTTCACGCGCGCGCCGCCCACCGCGTAGTTGGTGCCGCCCTGGTTGTCGCTGGTCGCGTTGGTACCGTAGAAGTCGGCCACGTACTCGCCCCACACCAGACCCGGGTTGGTGGTGAAGCGGCCGACGATGGCCGCCGACGGGCCGGCGACCTGGATCAGGGCCGGGCGGAAATGACCCGAGTCGGTCAGGCTGTCGCCGAAGAACACGGTCTGCGAATAGGCCGGCTGCTCGGCCTGCGCTGGCACGGCGAACGCGGCCAGGGCGACGACCACCGCTGCGGACAGGGTGGACAGGGAACGGGGTGCGGACATGCGATCCTCCAACGGATCAGAAGAAGAACAAGGATGCGGTGGCCGCCATACGGCGGCGCACTGGCGGCAATGGTTCATCTTGCGCTGCGGCAACTCACGCTGCACTGCGGCATGGCGCCCGCCATCGACAGTCAGGCAAGGGACACGCGGCGACAAGGGACGCCACAGGCGCGATGCTCGACTCGAGCGAAGCCTTGGCCCGGCGGACAGGTCAGGCTGCAACCGCCTCCCGGCGACGACCACGCGATCCTGGCGGCGAGTTGGGCGATAATTCGTCTCATGTCGTCCCTGCCCCCGCCCTTCACGCCGGTCGTCTGCACGATCACCGGTCACCGTCGCCACGCCGCCCAAGGACCGATCGGCCGATGACCGATCCGTTCTCCAGCCCCGGCGCCAAGGCCCCGGCCAAGCCGTTCACCGTCACCGAAGGCCGTCGCGAGATCCGCAGCTTCGTGCTGCGCCAGGGGCGCTTCACCGAGGCCCAGCAGCGCGCGTTCGACGTGCAGTGGCCGCGCTTCGGCCTGGACTACACCGGCCAGCTGCGCGATTTCGACGCGGTGTTCGGCCGCGCCGCGCCGCGGGTGGTGGAGATCGGCACCGGCAACGGCGATGCGCTGCGCTTCGCGGCCAGGCAGGACCCGTCGCGCGACTACCTCGGCATCGAGGTGCACGCCCCGGGCGTGGGCCGGCTGCTCAACGCGCTGGAAGCCGACGGCAGCGACCATGTGCGCGTCTACCACCACGATGCGGTGGAAGTGCTGCGCAACGAGGTCGCCGACGGCAGCCTGGACGAGGTGCGCATCTATTTCCCGGACCCCTGGCACAAGAAGCGCCACAACAAGCGCCGGCTGGTCCAGCCCGAGTTCGCCGCGCTGCTGGTGCGCAAGCTGGCCCCGACCGGCCGCCTGCACTGCGCCACCGACTGGGAGGCCTATGCCGAGCACATGTGGGACGTGCTCGACGCCACGCCAGGCCTGCGCAACCGCGCCGGCGCGCGCGGCAGCGTGCCGCGCCCGGACTGGCGCCCGCAGACCCATTTCGAGACTCGCGGGCAGAAGCTCGGCCACGGCGTCTGGGACCTGCTCTATGACCGCTGCTGACGAACCGCCCTCGCCCACCGGGGCTTCCGCCGCGTAATGGACACCGGCCTGACGCTGACCAACGACATGCGCCTGGTGCTGGGGCTGGTCGGCTTCGTCATGGTGATGTTCCTGTTCGAGCGCATCCGCGCCGACGTGGTCGCGCTGGTCGTGTTGGTGGTACTGGGCCTGACCGGGCTGGTCGCGCCGGAGGAGATCTTCGGCGGCTTCTCCGGCAACGCGGTGATGAGCATCATCGCCACCACCATCCTGGGCGCGGGCCTGGAGCGCACCGGCGCGCTGAACCGGCTGGCTTCCTGGCTGTTGCGACGCGGACACGGAGTGGAACAGCGGCTGCTGCTGCTGACCACGGCCATCGCCGGGCTCAACTCCTCGTTCATGCAGAACCCCTCGGTGATGGCGCTGTACCTGCCGGTGGCCGCGCGCCTGTCCTCGCGCACCACGCTCAACCTGCAGCGCCTGCTGCTGCCGATCGCCTCGGCCATCGTCATGGGCGGCGCGCTGACCATGGTCGGCAATTCGCCGCTGATCCTGCTCAACGACCTGATGATCTCGGCCAACAACAACCTGCCCTCGGGCATGGCCACGCTGGAGCCGCTGCGCATGTTCGCGCCGCTGCCGATCGGCGTGGCGCTGGTGCTGGCCTCGCTGGCGTACTTCCGCTTCTACGGCGATGCCAAGCTGCAGCGCGAGACCACCACGTCCACGAGCTCGACGCCGGCCCGCACCGAGAGCTACTTCGCCAGCACCTACGGCATCGAGGGCGAGGTGTTCGAGCTGACCGTCAGCGCCGACAGCCCGCTGGTCGGCATGACCCTGGGCGAGGCCGAGACGCTGCACGGCGCGCCGCTGATGCTGGCCCTGCAGACCGGCAACGACACGCGCCTGGCGCCGCCGGCGGACATGCGCATCTGGGTCGGCAGCGTGCTGGGCGTGATGGGCAGGCGCGCCGAGGTGGCCGACTTCGCGCAGAATCAGTTCCTGCGCATGTCCTCGCGCCTGCGCCACTTCGGCGACCTGTTCAATCCCAGCCGCGCCGGCATCTCCGAGGCGGTGATCCCGCCGACCTCGCGCTTCATCGGCAAGACCGCCGCCGAGCTGGCGCTGCGCAAGCAGGCCGGCATCAGCCTGCTGGCGATCAACCGCGACAAGAAGGTGTTGCGCGAGGACGTGCGCAAGGTGCCGCTGCGCGCCGGCGACATGCTGGTGTTCCACAGCATCTGGCAGGACCTGGCCGCCGCGGCCAAGGGCGGCGACTTCGTGGTGGTCACCGACTACCCCAAGGGCGAGCAGCGTCCGCACAAGTTCAAGATCGCCATGGCGATCTTCGCCCTGACCATCATCATCGCGCTGACCTCGCACATCCCGGTGGCGCTGATCCTGATGACCGGCGTGGCCGGCATGCTGCTGACCGGCGTGCTGCGCATGGACGAGGCCTACGCGGCGATCAACTGGAAGACCGTGTTCCTGATGGCCGGGCTGATCCCGCTGGGCTGGGCGATGGATTCCAGCGGCGCGGCCGCCTGGGTCGCCGGCCACACCATCGAGCGCCTGCCCGACGGGCTGCCGGTGTGGGTGCTGGAGATCGCCATCGCCTTGCTGACCACGGCCTTCTCGCTGGTGATCAGCCACGTCGGCGCGACCATCGTGATGGTGCCCATCGCGATCAGCCTGGCGCTGGCCGCCGGCGGCAACCCGACCTCGTTCGCGCTGATCACGGCGCTGTCGGCGTCCAACAACCTCATGACCGCCTCCAACCCGGTGATCTCCATGGTCACCGGCCCGGCCAACTACACCGCGCGCCAGATGTGGCGCGTGGGCGGGCCGATGTCGCTGATCTACACCTGCGTGGTGGTGGCGATGGTCAACCTGATGTCGTGGTGGGCGACCCGTGCCTGAGTGCGAGGCGCCCGCGGCATGGCGCTGACGCTACGCCTGCTGGGGCTGACCTCCGCGGTGTGCCGCCTGCCGGCCGGCGCGCCGCTGCCGGAGTGGTGCGCGCCGGCCGCGCAGACGCATATCAGTTGGACCGACGAGGAGCTGTCGATCGTCTGCGACGAGGGGCGCGTGCCGGAAGAGGTGCAATGCGAGCGCGGCTGGCGCACGCTGATGCTGCACGGCCCGTTCGCCTTCGAACTCACCGGCATCCTGGCCCAGGTGCTGCAGCCGCTGGCGCAGGCCGGGGTCGGCATCTTCGCCGTCTCGACCTTCGATACCGACTACGTGCTGGTCAAGCAGTCGCAGCTGGAGGCGGCCATCGCGGCCCTGCGCGCGGCCGGGCACACCGTGCTGGACCAGGGCCTGTCCTCAATTCCTGGGTAGGTCGCGCCGCCCTTGCGCGTGCCCGGGGCAAGGAAGCGGGAGGGAGTGGACGTCCGTCCACGACCGAGCAATGACGCTGTCCCGGGTGCGCGCAAGGGCGGCCCTTCGGGTTGGCGCTGCAAGGCCGCCATCTTCGCGCCGCGCGGCTTGGCCTGACGGCCAGTCAAGCCTGCGCCGCGCGACGCAAACCTGACAGCCTTGCAGCGCCAACGCGGCCTACCCAGGAATTGAGGACAGGCCCTAGCCCAGCACCACCTGCCCGTCGCGCACGTGTACCGGCACCTGGCTGAGCGCCTCGCCGCGGCACGGCCCTGACAGACATTGACCGCCTTGTAATTCGAACGTGGCCCCGTGCGCGGCGCACACCAGATGGCCCTGCTTGGTCAGCAGGAACTTGCCCGGGGCCCAGTCCAGGCGCCGCCCCGCATGCGGGCAGACATTGCGCCAGGCGCGCACCTGCGCCCCCTGGCGGACCAGGAGCAGCGATTCGGCGCCGTCGTCCAGCGTGGCTTCCACCTCGGTGGGCTGGCCGTCAGCGAGACTGTCGAAAGGGATCGGATCCATGCAGGGCTTAACGAAGGTTTCACACGTCCGGCGGGCGGCTCGCCATACTGGCATCCGTTCGCCACACATTCTGTCACGAGCCCATGATCCGCACCTTCTCCTTCGACTCTCAGCGCCTGCGCAACGCGTTTGCGCCGCGCAAGCCCCGGCATCCGCTGCTGCGCGTGGTCGTCGGCCTGCTGGGGCTGGCGGTGCTGGCGGTACTGGTGTTCTTCGGCCTGTTCGTCGGCGCGGCCATGCTCGCCGCCGGCATGGCCTATCGCCTGCTGCGCCCCCGGGCGCGCGCCAACGCGCAGCAGCGCGTGGTGGAAGGCGAATACCAGGTCGTACGCAAGCAGGCCCTGCCCCTCTCGCACTGAAGGCGCGTCAAGCGCCTTACACTCGCGTTCCTCTTTAGCGTGATCGAGGAACGCCCAGATGTCCGATGTGATTCCCGCGCCCGAGCAGGCGCGCGTGCCGGTACGCGGCGGCGGCACCTTCCCGGTGCACCGCATCTACTGCGTCGGCCGCAACTTCGCCGACCATGCGCGCGAGATGGGCGCCACCGCGCCGGCCTCGAAGGCCGAACGCGGCCAGCCGGTCTTCTTCTCCAAGCCGGCCGATGCCATCGTCACCGGCGATCGCACCATCCCCTACCCGCCCGGCACGGCCGACCTGCACCATGAGGTCGAGCTGGTCGTCGCGCTGGGCCAGGACGCGCCGGCCGGCGTGCTCGAAGGCGAGGCCGGCAACGCGCTGATCTACGGCTATGCCGTGGGCCTGGATCTGACCCGCCGCGATCTGCAGGCCGCGGCCAAGAAGGCCGGCCTGCCCTGGGACACCGGCAAGGCCTTCGATCACTCCGCGCCGATCAGCCAGATCGTGCCCGCTGCGCAGGTCGGGGCGCTGCAGGACGCCGTGATCGCGCTGACCGTCAACGATCAGGTTCGCCAGCGCGGCACGCTGCACGACATGATCTGGAACGTGCCGGAGATCCTGCACGAGCTGTCCAGGCTCTATGCGCTCAAGGCGGGCGACCTGGTCTTCATGGGCACCCCCTCCGGCGTCGGCGCGCTGCAGCGTGGGGACACGTTCGTGGCCACGCTGGAGGGCGTGGGCGAACTGCGCGGCGCGATCGGCGTTTGACTCCGCGCGCACGTGGGGTCCGGTAACGTTGCCGGACCTTCCCCCGAGCCTTCAGGAGAGACGAGAGATGGGCATGCTCAGCGAATTCAAGACCTTCGCCATGCGCGGCAACGTGGTGGATCTGGCGGTCGGTGTGGTGATCGGTGCGGCCTTCGGCAAGATCGTCACCTCGCTGGTGGACAAGATCATCATGCCGCCCATCGGCCTGCTGATCGGCGGCATCGATTTCTCCAGGCTCGCCTGGGTGCTCAAGCCGGCCACCATCGGTGCCGACGGCAAGGAGATCCCCGCGGTGGTGATCGGCTACGGCGATTTCCTCAATACGCTGGTGCAGTTCATCATCGTGGCGTTCGCGATCTTCCTGGTGGTCAAGGCGATCAACCGCCTGGCGCCGAAGAAGGAAGCCGGGCCGGCCGCCACGCCGGAAGACGTGCTGCTGCTGCGCGAGATCCGCGACTCGCTCAAGAGGTAAGCCTCGGGCGGTGGCGAGCGAGGCAAACGGCGGCTGTTAAGCTCGCCGCTTCCCCACTCGCGAGCCTGCCTGCATGCGTCGTTCGATCCTGTCCTGCGCCCTCTTGCTGTGCGCCTCGTTTCCGCTGCAGGCCGCCGGCCCGACCACGATCCCCGAGGCGGCACTCAAGCGCGCCGACGCGCTGCGCCAGCAGGCGCTGGCCGACGATACCGGCTGGAAGGTCGTCGAATCGCTGACCACCGAGGTCGGCCCGCGTCTGGCCGGCAGCGAGGCCGATGCGCGTGCGGTGGCCTGGGCGCAGGCCAAGTTCAAGCAGCTCGGCTTCGACAAGGTGTGGACCGAGCCGGTGACCTTCCCCAAATGGGAGCGCCGCAGTGAGCATGCCCAGGTGCTGGGCGCCAACGCGCAGCCGCTGGTGGTGACCGCGCTGGGCGGCAGCGCCGGCGGCACGGTGGAAGGCGAGATCGTGCGCTTCGCCGACCTGGACGCGCTGCAGGCCGCGCCGGCCGGCTCGCTGGCCGGCAAGATCGCCTTCGTCGACTTCCAGATGCACAAGAAGCAGGACGGTGGCGATTACCGCTATGGCGGCGGGATCCGCGGACGCGGCCCGTCGGAGGCGATCAAGAAGGGCGCGATCGGCTTTCTGATGCGCTCGGCCGGCACCACGCCGCATCGCGTGGTCAACACCGGCATCACCCGCTACGAGGAAGGGCTGACACCGATCCCGGCGGCGGCGGTGTCGATTCCCGACGCCGACCAGTTGGCGCGCCTGGTCGCGCGCGGCCCGGTCAAAGTCCGCCTGGCGCTGGACTGCGGCTGGGACGGCCAGGCCACCAGCTACAACGTGATCGGCCAGATCACCGGGCGCAGCAAGCCCGGCGAGATCGTGCTGACCGGTGGGCATCTGGATTCGTGGGACCTGGGCACGGGCGCCATCGACGATGCGGCCGGCATCGGCATTTCCATGGCGGCCGCCAAACTCGCCGGCCAGCTGCGTCCGGCGCGCACGATCCGCGTGGTCGCCTTCGCCAACGAGGAGCAGGGCCTGTACGGCGGCCGCGCCTACGCGCAGGCGCACGCCAAGGAGATCGCCCAGCACGTCATCGCCGCCGAGAGCGACTTCGGCGCCGATCACATCTATGGCTTCAGCAGCAATGCCGACGCCCATGCCAAGGGCGCGATCGAGACGATCGCCGCCGCGCTCAAGCCGCTGGACGTGGCCTATCTGCCCGGCCAGGGCGATCCGGAGTCGGACATCGGCCCGATGGCCCAGCTCGGCATGCGCTGGGCGTGGCTGGGCCATGACGGCACCGACTACTTCGACCTGCACCACAACGCGGACGACACGCTGGACAAGATCGACCCGAAGGTCCTGGCGCAGAACGTCGCGGCCTATGCGGTGTTCCTGTACCTGGCGGCGGAAGCGAAGGGCGATTTCGGCAGCGCGCCGGTGTCGGCAGGGGCGAACAAGGAAGCGCAGTGAGTCGCGGGTTCGCTACTTGCCGTCGCGCTCGACTGCGCAGACCCAAAGCCGCCGATAGTTCCCTACCGTCGTTCCCGCGCACGCGGGAACCCAGGGACTTTCGCTTTTCGCGGTAAGCAGCGCTCGTCCCCGCGAACGCGAGGACGAGCGATAGACCCTGTGGGAGCCGCCATGGCGGCGATGAGGCTTTCCCGGTAAGGCCACTCGCCGCCATGGCGGCTCCCACCAGGCGTTATCTCGGCGGGCTTGCTGACCCGCCTCGTCAAGCGGGCCGAAGTCGATCCACACCAAGCAAGACTGACGGCATGCGTCCTATGACCGCCCGCCCGCGTATCAACCGCCTCGCGCGCGCCCGCTCGCCCATTGCGCCAGCAGCACGGCGGTGGCGGCGGCGACGTTGAGGCTCTCCACGCGGCCGGTGCCGGGGATGGACAGGGCCAGGTCGCAGGCCTTGGCCAGGCCGCGGTCCATGCCCTCGCCTTCGGCGCCCATTACATAGACCAGCCGCTGCGGCAGCCGCGCGGCGAACAGGTCGTCGCCGCCGTGCACCAGCGTGGCGGCCAGGCCGAAGCCGGCGGCGCGCAGCGGTGCGAACGCGTCCGCGGGGGCACCGGCCTGCACCAGGGTCACCGCCTCGGCACCGCCTTCGGCCACGCGCGCGGCGGCGCCGGACAGCGCCAGCGGCGAATCCTGCGGCAGCAGCACGCCGGCCACGCCGAAGTGCGCGGCCGACCGCAGGATCGCGCCGAAGTTGTGCGGATTGCCCACCCCGTCCAGCCACAGCGCGAGCGCCGGGCCAGCCGGCAGCGCCTCGAGCCAGGCGTCAAGCGACAGCGGCGCGCGCCGCAGCACGTCGGCCACGACGCCTTCGTGATGGCTGCTGGCGGCGAGCCGGTCCAGGTCGCCCTCTTCGACCACGCGATAGCCCACGCGGTTGGCCACGCACCAGGCCAGGATCGGCTTGAGCGCCGGCACGCGCGCCTGGGTCAGGTAGAGCTTGCGCAGCGCCTCGGGCCGCGCGTCGAACAGCGCGCGCACCGCGTTGAGGCCGTACAGGCGCACTTCCTCGCCGCGGCGGACGGGGCGTGCGGGCGCCTGCGGCGCCTCGGGCGGCGCGCGTTCGCCGTCGGGCGCCTTGCGGGCGACCGGCGGACGGCGCGGGGGGAGCTTCTGCCAGGGGCCGGTCATGCGTGCACCAGCGGGAAAGCGGAGAGGAAAGACTTCATGGGACGTCCGCCGGCGCGCGGCGGTGAGGGCAGATGGATGCGTACCTTACCCGAAGCGTCGGCACAGGCCGCTTCGCACAGCGGAGCGGCGACCCATGGGAGGGTTGGTCGATGCGCGTGCACGGGTCGGCGTGGCACCACCTGTAGAGCGGAGCTTGCTCCGCTGGAGCCTTCCCTACGAACCGAACGAAGAGCAGCGGAGCTTGCTCCGCTAAAGCCTTTCCCACAAACCGAACGGAGAGCAGCGGAGCAAGCTCCGCTCTACAGGGAGGCCGCGAATTGAGATGGGAGACAGTGGCCCCCACGCCCACAGAGGCAGTCCAGTCAGGCGAGGCCGAGGTGGGCCAGGACGCGCTCGGCCATCTGGTCGGTGGATTCCTCGGCGGCGTGCAGGTGCAGTTCCGGTGCCTCGGGGGCCTCGTAGGGCGAGTCGATGCCGGTGAAGTTGGGGATCTTGCCGGCGCGCGCCTTGGCGTACAGACCCTTGACGTCGCGCGCTTCGGCCACGGCCAGCGGCACATCGACGAAGACCTCGACGAACTCGCCCGGCGCGAAGCGTTCGCGCGCCATGCGCCGCTCGGCGCGGAACGGCGAGATGAAGCTCACCAGCACGATCAGCCCGGCGTCGGCCATCAGCCGCGCGACCTCGGCCACGCGCCGGATGTTCTCCACGCGGTCCTCGTCGGTGAAGCCCAGGTCGCGATTCAGGCCATGGCGCACGTTGTCGCCGTCGAGCAGGAAGGTGTGGTGGCCCGAGGCGTGCAGCCGCTTCTCCACGCGGTTGGCGATGGTGGACTTGCCGGCGCCGGACAGGCCGGTGAACCACAGCACGCGCGGGGTCTGGCCCTTGATCCGCGCCCGCGCGGCCTTGTCCACGTCCAGATGCTGCCAGTGCACGTTGCCGGCGCGGCGCAGGGCGAAGTCCAGCGTACCAGCGCCGACGGTGGCGTTGGTCTGGCGGTCGATCAGGATGAAGCCGCCCAGCGCGCGGTTGCGCGCATAGGGCTCGAAGGCGATCGGCGCGTCCAGCGACAGGTTGCACACACCGACTTCATTGAGTTCCAGGCGCTTGGCGGCCAGCGCCTCCTGGGTGTTCACGTCGATGCGGTGCTTGATCTCGCTGACGCTGGCCGGCACGGTGCGCGCGCCGATCTGCAGCCAATAAGGGCGGCCCGGCAGCAGCGGCGCATCGTCCATCCACAGCAGGTGGGCGGCGAACTGGTCGGACACCTCCGGCGGATCGCCCGCGGCGGCGATCACATCGCCGCGGCTAATGTCGATCTCGTCGGCAAGGGTCAGCGTCACCGCCTGGCCGGCGCGGGCGAACGGCACGTCGCCGTTGGCATCCAGCACCCTGGCCACGGTCGAACGGCGCGCCGAGGGCAGCACCACCACCGCATCTCCCGGGCGCACCTCGCCGGCGGCGAGGGTGCCGGCGAAGCCGCGGAAGTTCGCGTTCGGGCGGTTGACGTACTGCACCGGTAGGCGCAGGCCGAGCGTCTCCGTCGTGTCGTCCAGCGTCAGCGTGTCCAGGTGTTCCAACAGACTGGGACCGGCATACCACGGCGTGCGCGAGGAACGGCCGGAAAGGTTGTCGCCCTCCAGCGCCGAGAGCGGGATCGCCTGCACCTGCGCGATGCCGAGCTGCGCGGCCAGCGCGCGGTAGTCGCGCACGATGGCGTCGAACACGGCCTGGTCGAAGTCGACCAGATCCATCTTGTTCACCGCCAGCACCACGTGCCGCAGGCCCAGCAGCGAGACGATGTAGCTGTGCCGGCGCGTCTGGGTCTGCAGGCCCTTGCGCGCGTCGACCAGCACCACGGCCACGTCAGCGGTGGAGGCGCCGGTGGCCATGTTGCGCGTGTACTGTGCGTGGCCCGGGCAGTCGGCCACGATGTACTTGCGCCGCTCGGTATCGAAGTAGCGGTAGGCCACATCGATGGTGATGCCCTGCTCGCGCTCGGCAGCCAGGCCGTCGAGCAGCAAGGCGTAGTCGATGCGCGCGCCCTGCGTGCCGTGGCGGCGGCTGTCGCTTTCCAGCGCGGCCAGCTGATCGTCGAACAGCCGCTTGCTGTCGTGCAGCAGCCGCCCGATCAGCGTGCTCTTGCCATCGTCCACGCTGCCGCAGGTAATGAAGCGCAGCAGCGGCTTGGATTCGTGCTGCTGCAGGTAGGCTTTGACGGCTGCGCCGTCGGGATTGGGGATTGGGGATTCGGGATCGGCGACAGCGGCGCCTCCCGTTGCCGCATCCGCCAGCAGGCCCCGCTTCTGCGAATCCCCAATCCCCAATCCCGAATCCCTGCCTTCCATCAGAAATATCCTTCCAACTTCTTCTGCTCCATCGACGCGCCCGGATCCTGGTCGATCACGCGGCCCTGGCGCTCGGAACTGGTGGCCACCAGCATCTCGGCGATGATCTTCTCCAGGGTGTCGGCCTGCGACTCGATCGCGCCGGTCAGCGGGTAGCAGCCCAGCGTGCGGAAGCGCACCGACTTCAGCTGCGGCACCTCGCCCTCGCGCAGCGGCAGGCGTTCGTCGTCGACCATGATCAGCGCCCCGTCGCGTTCAACGACCGGGCGCTCGGCGGCGAAGTACAGCGGCACCACCGGGATGCGCTCGCGGTAGATGTAGAGCCAGATGTCCAGCTCGGTCCAGTTGCTCAGGGGAAAGGCGCGCACGCTCTCGCCGGGATGGATGCGGGCGTTATAGAGGTTCCACAGCTCGGGGCGCTGGTGCTTCGGGTCCCAACGGTGCTTGTCGTTGCGGAAGGAGAACACGCGTTCCTTGGCCCGTGCCTTCTCCTCGTCGCGCCGCGCGCCGCCGATGGCCGCGTCGAACTTGTACTGGTCCAGCGCCTGCTTCAGGCCCTGGGTCTTCATGATGTCGGTATGGACCGTGGCGCCGTGGCTGAAGGGACCGACGTTCTGCGCCACGCCATCCGGGTTGATGTGCACGCGCAGCTCGACGCCGGTTTCGGCGGCGCGACGGTCGCGGAAGGCGATCATCTCGCGGAATTTCCAGCGCGTGTCCACGTGCAGCAGCGGGATCGGTGGCACCGCCGGGGCGAAGGCCTTGAGCAGCAGGTGCAGCAGCACCGAGGAATCCTTGCCGACCGAATACAGCATCACCGGGTTGCGGAACGCGGCGGCCACCTCGCGCAGGATGTGGATGCTCTCGGCCTCCAGGCGGTCGAGATGGGACAGGGTCGGCACAGCGCTCATCGGCTCGGGTGGAGAGGAACGGGGCCCGGACGCAGCGGGGACCGGGCTCGGACGGTGGGCCGGCAGTATTGGCACCGCTTATTCCCGGACGAAATAAGCACGGAGCATAAGCCCATAACCCCGCATCCTTTCAGCCCTGTGACAGCGGCGCCTAGCATCGACGCTCCCACACGCCGCTCTACGGAATCGCGATGTCCGCTGTACCCCCCGCGCTGGCTGCCGGCCCCTTGCCCGACGACCGCAAGGCGCTGCTGGCACGGGTGGTCGAGGGCCTGGACAGCGCCTCGCTGTGGTGGCTGTCCGGATTCACCGCCGGCCTGGCCCAGGCCGCGCACCCTGCGCCGCACCTGGCCCTGCTGCAGGGCACGGCCGCTAGCGTCGCGGCGCCCGCCACGGGCAGCGGCGAACGGGCCACCGTGCTGTACGGCAGCCAGACCGGCAATGCCAAGCGCGCGGCCGAGGCCCTGGCCGCCACGCTGGAGGGCGCCGGCCTGGCCGTGCGCCTGGTGCGCACCGACGCCTATGCCACCCGCGAACTGGCCGGCGAGCGCCTGCTCTACCTGGTGATCAGCACCCAGGGCGAGGGCGACCCGCCGGACGATGCGATCGGATTCAGCGAATTCCTGCTCGGCCGCCGTGCGCCCAAGCTGCCAGAGCTGAAGTTCGCCGTGCTCGGCCTGGGCGACTCGAGCTATGCCGACTTCTGCGGCATCTCCCGGCGCCTGGACGCGCGCTTGGCCGAGCTGGGCGCTACCCGCCTGCTGCCGGCCGGCGAGGCCGACCTGGACATCGACACCGTCGCCCAGCCCTGGCGCGAGCAGGCCCTGGAGCAGGCCCGCAAGGTCCTCAAGAGCGCCCCGGCTGCGCCCAGCGCCAAGGTCACCCCGCTGCGCCCGGCGCCGGCGACGCAGGCGGTCTCGCACAGCGCACCTTTCCAGGCCGAGGTGCTGGCCAACCAGCCCATCGCCGGCCGCGATTTCAAGGGCCCGGCCTTCGGCCGCCACGGCGCGCCGGACAAGCAGGTGCGCCACATCGAGCTGTCGCTGGAAGGCAGCGGCCTGAGCTACGAGCCCGGCGATGCGCTGGGCATCGTCCACCGCAATCCCGACGCGCTGGTCGAGCCGCTGCTGGCGGCGCTCAAGCTGGACGGCGACGCTGCCCACCATGTCGATGGCACCCAGCGCAGCGTGCGCGAGTGGCTGGCGGGGCATCGTGAGCTGAGCAAGCTCTCGCGCCCGTTCCTGGCCGCGCATGCGCGCCTGGCCGGCGCGCGCGAACTGGAAGACCTGCTCGCCCCCGGCAACGCCGACCTGTCCGCCCTGCTCTCCAGCCACCAGGTGATCGACGTGCTGCGCCGCTGGCCGGTAGACTGGAACGTGGGCGAGCTGCTGGCCGCGCTGCGGCCGCTGGCGCCGCGCCTGTATTCCATCGCCTCCAGCCGCAAGCGCGTGGGCGAGGAGGTCCACCTGACCGTGGACGTGCTGGGCTACCACGCGCACGGCCACGCGCACAGCGGCTCGGCCAGCGGCTTCCTGGCCGGGCTGGCCGAGGGCGACCGCGCGCCGGTCTACATCGAAGCCAACGACCGCTTCCGCGTGCCGGCCGACAGTGCGCGCGACATCCTCATGGTCGGCCCCGGCACCGGCGTGGCGCCGTTCCGCGCCTTCGTGCAGGAGCGGGCCGAGACCGGTGCGAGCGGGCGCAACTGGCTGTTCTTCGGCGCGCAGCACTTCAACAGCGGCTTCCTCTACCAGAGCGAATGGCAGGACGCGCTCAAGCGCGGCGAGCTGGACCGGCTGGACCTGGCGTTCTCGCGCGACCAGGCCGACAAGCTGTACGTGCAGCACCGGCTGCGCGAGCGCGGCCGCGAGGTCTTCGACTGGCTGCAGTCCGGCGCGCACTTCTACGTGTGCGGTTCGATCGCCATGGGCAAGGACGTGCACGCCGCCCTGACCGACATCGTCGCCGAACACGGCGCCCTGGACGCCGATGCCGCGCACGACTACCTCACCACGCTGCAGACGGAGGGGCGATATGCGCGCGATGTCTATTGAGGCGGGGATTGGGGATTCGGGATTGGGAATGCGATGTCCGCAGCCCGCACGCCTTCGCCCTTGCCAATCCCCAATCCCGAATCCCGAATCCCCATGCATTCAGTAGAAGACATCAAGGCCGAGAGCCGCCGCCTGCGCGGCAGCCTGCTCGAGAGCCTGGCCGACCCGGTCACCGGCGCGCTGCGCGAGGACGACCAGACGCTGATCAAGTACCACGGCAGCTACCAGCAGGACGACCGCGACCTGCGCGACGAGCGCCGGCGGCAGAAGCTCGAGCCGGCCTACCAGTTCATGATCCGCACGCGCACGCCCGGCGGCGTGGTCACGCCCGCGCAGTGGCTGCAGCTGGACGCCATCGCGACCCGCTACGGCAACCACTCGCTGCGCGTGACCACGCGCCAGGCCTTCCAGTTCCATGGCGTCATCAAGCGCGAGCTGAAGGCCACGATGCAGGCCATCAACGCCGCGCTGATCGACACGCTGGCGGCCTGCGGCGACGTCAACCGCAACGTGCAGGTCGCGGCCAACCCGCTGCTGTCCGAGGCGCACGCCACGCTCTACGCCGATGCCGCGGCGACCTCCGAGCACCTGCTGCCCAACACCCGCGCCTATTACGAGATCTGGCTGGACGAGGAGAAGGTGGCCGGCGCCGGCGAGGAAGAAGAGCCGATCTACGGCGACAAGTACCTGCCGCGCAAGTTCAAGATCGGGTTCGCGCTGCCGCCGATCAACGATGTGGACGTGTTCGCCAACGATCTGGGCTTCATCGGTGTGACCGATGAAGCCGGCCGGATCGTCGGCTACAACGTCAGCCTGGGCGGCGGCATGGGCGCGACCCATGGCGATGCGCAGACCTGGCCGCGCGTGGCCGACGTGGCCGGCTACATCCCGCGCGAGCGGCTGCTGGAGGTGGCCACCGCCGTGGTCACCACCCAGCGTGACTACGGCAACCGCGCGGTGCGCAAGCGCGCGCGCTTCAAGTACACCATCGACGACCACGGGTTGGACTTCATCAAGGCGCAGATCGAGCAGCGCGCCGGGATCGCCTTCGCGCCGGCGCGACCGTTCGCGTTCGAGCACAACGGCGACCGCTACGGCTGGACCCAGGGCAGCGACGGCCGCTGGCATCTGACCCTGTCGCTGGGCGCCGGGCGCATCGCCGATGTCGGCACCGCCACCCAGCTCACCGGGCTGCGCGAGATCGCGCTGCGGCTGCAGGAGGCGGGCCTGGGCGAGTTCCGCATGACCTCCAACCAGAACCTGGTCATCTCCAACCTCGACGACGCGCTGAAGGCCACCGTCGATGCGCTGGTGTCGGCCCATGGCCTGGATGCCGGCAACGCGCTGCCGACTGCGCTGGCGCGCAAGGCCATGGCCTGTGTCGCCCTGCCCACCTGCGGCCTGGCCATGGCCGAGGCCGAGCGCTATCTGCCCGACTTCACCGGCAAGCTGCAGCCGCTGCTCGAGAAGCACGGCCTGGCCCAGGCGCCGATCGTGCTGCGCATCTCCGGCTGCCCCAACGGCTGCTCGCGGCCGTACCTGGCCGAGATCGCCCTGGTCGGCAAGGCGCCCGGCCGCTACAACCTGATGCTGGGCGGCGACCACCGCGGTCAGCGGCTCAACACGCTGTACCGCGAGAACATCACCGAGGAGGAGATCCTCGGCGCGCTCGACCCCTTGTTCGGCCGCTATGCCGCCGAACGCGACGACGCCGAAGGCTTCGGCGACTTCCTGCACCGCGCCGGCGAGATCGACCTGCCGCCCTATCCCACCCATCGTGCCATTCCCGTGGAGCTGCACGCATGACCGCCCTGCCCGCCAACGACGATCCGCACCTGGACGCCCGTCCGCCCGCCATCGACCTGGACGCGGCCAACGCCGCGCTCGAGGCGATGGACGCGCCGGCGCGCGTGGCCTGGGCGCTGGCGCATGGCCCGGCGCAGGCGGCCCTGTCCTCCAGCTTCGGCGCGCAGTCGGCCGTGGCCCTGCACCTGTTGACCCAGCAGCAGCCGGACATCCCGGTGATCCTGGTGGACACCGGCTATCTGTTCCCGGAGACCTACCGCTTCGCCGATGCGCTGATCGAGCGGCTCAAGCTCAACATCCAGATCTTCCGCCCGCTGGTCAGCCGCGCCTGGATGGAGGCGCGCCACGGCCGCCTGTGGGAACAGGGCGTGGTCGGCATCGAGCAGTACAACAACCTGCGCAAGGTCGAGCCGATGCGCCGGGCGCTGGACGAGCTTGACGTGGGCACCTGGTTCACCGGGCTGCGCCGCCAGCAGTCCACCAGCCGCGCCGCCACGCCGATCGTTCAGCTGCGCGGTGAGCGCTGGAAGGTCAGCCCGATCGCCGACTGGACCGACCGCGACGTGTGGCAGTACATGAAGCAGCACGACCTGCCCTATCACCCGCTGTGGGAAGAGGGCTATGTGTCCATCGGCGACTTCCACACCACCCGCCGCTGGGAGCCGGGCATGCGCGAGGAAGACACCCGCTTCTTCGGCCTCAAGCGCGAGTGCGGGATCCACGAGGACATCTGAGCGCCCTGCGCGCTTTCGCCCCCTCCCTTTGGCCGCAGGCCAAGGGGAGGGCTGGGGAGGGGTGCTCTTCGCGGGAAAGTCAAAGGCAAAAGCACCCCCTCCCAGCCTCCCCCTTCGCTGCGCGAAAGAGGAGGGGCTGATCCTGCCTTTGCAGGAACTACGGCTTCGTCGCCATTTCTGCGGCGCTGCGCTTCTGCCCCCTCCCTTTGGCCATAGGCCAAGGGGAGGGATGGGGAGGGGTGCTCTTCGCGGGAAAGTCAAAAGCAAAAGCACCCCCTCCCAGCCTCCCCCTTCGCTGCGCGAAAGGGGAGGGGCCGAGCGCTTAGTGGGAGCCGCCATGGCGGCGATGGGGCTTTACCGGTAGAGCCCATCGCCGCCATGGCGGCTCCCACAACAGCGTGGCGTGGTTCAGCGGCAGCGCTTGCTGCGCTGCATCCTGCGGGGCGCTGCTGTGCCACTGGCCTTAGACCGGGGCGATGCGCTAGAACTGTCGCACCGGCCCCGGAGGGAGGCTGGCCCCGCCACGCGCCCGCGCCCAACGCCTCCCGCCCGCCATGACCGACGCTGCCTCCGATTCCCCCGACCAGGAACTGGCCCGCCTGGGCTACCGACCCGAACTGCGCCGCAGGCTCGGCCTGGGCGATCTGCTGGTCTACGGCCTGGTCTGCATGGTGCCGACCGCGCCGTTCGCCATCTTCGGCGGGGTGTTCGACGTCAGCCATGGCATGGTGCCGCTGGTGTACCTGGTGGGCTTCGGCGCGATGCTGTTCACCGCGCTGAGCTACCAGCAGATGGCGCAGGCCTTCCCGGTCGCGGGATCGGTCTACGCCTATGTCGGCCGCGGCCTGCACGAGAGCGTCGGCTTCCTGGCCGGCTGGGCGATCCTGCTGGACTACCTGCTCATCCCCACCCTGCTCTACGTGATCGGCGCCAACGCCATGGCCAGCGTGTGGCCGGGCATCCCGCAGCATGCGTGGATCGTGTTCTTCGTCGTGCTCAACACGGCGGTGAACCTGCGTGGCGTGGAGACCACCGCGCGCGCCAACCTGGTGTTCCTGGGCGTGCAGCTGGTGGTGCTGGCGGTGTTCGCCGTGCTGGCGGCGCTGGCGATCCAGCGCGGCGCCTACGGGGCGCACTGGAGCCTGCGCCCGCTGTACGACCCGACCACCTTCTCGCTGCCGATGCTGTTCGGGGCGCTGTCGATGGCGGTGCTGTCCTTCCTCGGCTTCGATGCGATCTCCACCCTGACCGAGGAGAGCCGTGGCGGCGCGCGCGCCGTCGGCCGCGCGACCGTGGTGTCGCTGGCCATGGTGGCGGCGCTGTTCGTGCTGCAGACCTGGCTGGCGGCACTGCTGCTGCCCGAGCTGCGCCGCTTCCCCGACGAGGCGGCGTCCAACAACGCCTTCTTCGAGGTGGGCCGGCGCGTGGCCGGGCCGTGGATGCAGATCGTGATCGCGCTGACCGTGGCCGTCGGCGCGGCGCTGGCCAACGCGCTGGTCTCGCAGGCGGCGACCTCGCGGCTGCTGTTCGCGATGGCGCGCGACGGTCAGCTGCCGCGCTTCCTGCGCAAGGTGCATGCAGGCAGCGGCGTGCCGCGCCGGGCGATCCTGCTGGTGGCGGGCCTGAGCCTGGTGCTGGGGCTGCTGTTCCTGGGCAAGATCGCGCTGCTGGCCACGGTGTGCAACTTCGGCGCGCTGACGGCCTTCGCGCTGCTGCACGTGGCGGTGGCCTGGCATTTCCGCCGCTCCGGGCGCTGGCTGATGCATGGGGTGGTGCCGCTGGTCGGCGGGCTGATCCTGCTGTACGTGCTCTACAACGCCGATCGCCTGGCGCAGATCGGCGGCCTGGCCTGGCTGGCGGCCGGCGCGGTGGTGGCGCTGGTCCTGCGCCGGCGCGGGCGTTCGCTGCAGCTGGCCCTGGACCAGGCCTCGCCACCGGGGCCTTGAAGCGCTGCGCCGCAGCGTCGTGGCCGGGACCGACGCGCTAGAGTGGGTCCCCAACGCATGACATGACGTACCGCATGGACCGCCCGATCCGCGATTACTTCGAACACGTCCGCACGCTCGACTTCGTGCCGGCGCCCGGGCCGCGCAACGCCTGGCAGACCTGCATCGGCGCGCACCTGGGCGCGCAGCGCGAGGTGCTGTGCTGGATCGACACCCAGCGCGTAGCGCGGCGCTACACCTTCGAACAGCTCGACACCTGGTCGGCCCAGTTCGCCCAGCTGTTGCGCGCACGCGGAATCGGGCCGGGCGCGGTGGTGGCCGGGCTGCTGCCGCGGCGGCTGGAGCTGCTGATCGTGGTGCTGGGCACCTGGCGCGCGGGCGCGGTGTACCAGCCGCTGTTCACCGCCTTCGGTCCCAAAGCGCTGGAACACCGGCTGGCGGCCAGCGGCGCGGCGCTGGTGGTGTGCTCGGCCGAGCAGCGCCCCAAGCTGGACGAGGTCGCCGCCGCGCCGCCGATCCTGACCCTGGGCAGCGGCGATGGCGAGGACTTCTGGGCCGCGCTGGAAGGCCAGCCGCAGACCTTCGACCCCGTGCCGCGGCGGCGCGAGGACCCGTGCATGATCATATTCACCTCCGGCACCACCGGGGCGGCCAAGGCGCTGCGCGTGCCGCTGCATGCGCTCGATGCCATCGCCACCTACATGCGCGACGCGGTGGACCTGCGGCCGGACGACGTGCTGTGGAACATCGCCGACCCGGGCTGGGCCTACGGGTTGTACTACGGCATCGCCGGGCCGCTGGCGCTCGGGCATTCGGTGACCTTCCACGAAGGCCCGTTCACCGTGGACAGCTGCTACCGCACCATCGCCGAGCTGGGCGTGACCAATCTGATGGGGGCGCCCACCGCCTACCGCATGCTGATGGCCGCCGGCGACGCCGCGGCCGCGCCGATCAAGGGCCGGCTGCGCGTGGTCAGCAGCGCCGGCGAGCCGCTCAATCCCGAGGTGATCCGCTGGTTCGACCAGGCGCTGGGCACGGTCATCCACGACCATTACGGCCAGACCGAGACCGGCATGACCCTGTGCAACCACCACGCGCTGGCCCATCCGGTGCAGCCGGGCAGCGCCGGCTTTCCCTTGCCGGGGTATCGGCTGGACGTGCTGAGCGACGACGGTCAGCCGCAGCCGGTCGGGGTGCCGGGGATGCTGGCCGTGCATGTCGACGATTCGCCCGCGCTGTTCTTCCGCGGCTACGAGAACACCGAAACGCAGCCGTTCAAGGACGGCTGGTACCTCACCGGCGATACGGTCGAGCGCAACGCCGATGGCTCCATCGCCTTCGTCGGCCGCAGCGACGATGTGATCACCTCCAGCGGCTACCGCATCGGTCCCTTCGACGTGGAGAGCTGCCTGCTCGAACATCCCGACGTGGTCGAGGCCGCCGCGGTCGGCAAGCCGGATCCGGAGCGGTTCGAACGGGTCAAGGCCTATGTGGTGCTGCGCCCCGGCGTGGCCGGCGACGAGGCGCTGGCGGCGGCGCTGGCCCAGCACGTCAAGCTCCGACTGTCGGCGCACGCCTACCCGCGCGAGATCGCCTTCGTCGACGAACTGCCCAAGACCCCCAGCGGCAAGATCCAGCGCTTCCTGCTGCGCAACCAGGCCCGCGCCGAAGCCGAAACGGCACCGGCGGCCTAAGCCGCCCTCAAACGCCCGACGCCCCCTCTACCGTCGTTCCCGCGCACGCGGGAACCCATGGACGTCAACGCGCACAACCAAATGCAGACGTGGCCCTAGACCCCCGCGACAACACAGCGCCCCATCCGTCCGCAAACCTCGCAACAATCCCGAATCCCGAATCCCTAATCCCCCACCACCGGCACCGGCGTCAGCGGCACCTTCTCGCCGCAGGCCAGGCACTTGCGATAGTGCTGGCCGTGCTTGTGGCGCGGCCGCGAGAGCAGCCCGCCGCAGGGGCAGCGCCCCTGCTCCATCCCGCGCAGCCACAGGTACAGGCGCCAGCTGGCCAGCGACGCCCACACCAGCCCGAGCGCGACACCGGTGAGGGCCAACAGCGAGCCAACCCGTCGCGCCGCGGCGGCGCCGATCAGCGCCTCCTGGTGCTCGACCACGAACGACAGCACCCAGCCGGCGGCCACCAGCACCGGCGCCGGTGCGTACAGCCGCGCCACCATCCGCGAAAACCGCCTCATCCCAGCCCCCTGTCCGTGCGCCGCCAGCGGCGCTGCCGCCGCAATCTATCCGCTCACATGTGCATGCCGTGCATGTCGTCCGCAGGCCCCGCCGCGTCGATCGGGCGCACCTGCAACCTGACCGTCTGCGCGGGCGCGTGGGCGAAGCGCAGGACCAGCTCGATCGTCTGGCCGGCGACCAGCGGCTGCCTGGGCCCGATCAGCATCAGGTGCGTGCCCGAGGGCGCCAGCGCCACCGTCGCACCGGCCGGCAGGTCCAGCCCCTCGAGACGGCGCATGCGCATCACGCCGCCGTCCATGCGGCTCTCGTGGAGCTCCACCCGCGTCGCCGCCGGCGAGCTCACCGACACCAGCCGGTCGGCCTGCGCCCCGCTGTTGACCAGGGTCAGATAGCCCGCCGCGCTGGGCGCCTGCGGCGGGGTGGCGCGCGTCCAGGCCGCGCGCACCTGGATGCCTGAGCCCGGCGTGGCCGCCTGCGCCAGCGCGGACAGCAGCAGCATCGCCGCGGTGATGATGATCTTGCCCATAAGCCTTGCCCTCTCCTTCAAGGTTGAACGACGTCTTGCCCGTTGCCAACGCGCCGGCCGCCGCCGGCTGTTATCTCATGCGCGCCGCGCCCGTTGGCGAGGCTGCACCCATCCCAGGTCCACCGCGAGCATCACCAGCCACGAGGCGCCCACCAGCGGGAACAGCACCCCGCCCACCGCCAGCATGCCCGCCACGACCTTCAGCGTCCGCGGCTGCGCCGGCAGCGGCGGCACACCCAGCCCGCCGCGCGGACGCCGCTTCCACCACATCACCGCGGCACTGATGCACAGCACCAACGTGCAGGCGCAGGCCAGCACCAGCAGCACCCGGTTGGTGCTGCCGAACTCGTCGCCCATGTGCACGTTGATGCCCCATTCCAGCGCCTTGGCCGCCGGGCCGTAGTCGGCATAGCGCATGTCGAGCAGGGTTCGCCCGCTGTACTGGTCCAGGTGGATCACGCGCTGCTGGTCCAGCACGCCGTTGTAGAGCGAGGCGGTATAGACCCCGCGCGCCCCCTGCGGCATCGACACGCTGTAGCCGGCGCCGATGCCGCGCGCGTCGAACGCCGCCACGGCGCGATCCAGCCCGATCGCGCCTGGCTGCGCCGCACTCGCATGGCCCGCCCCATGCCCGGCGTGCTCCATGCCGGGCATGTCGGCCATGGCCGCATGCGCGGCCGACTGCGGCACGCGTGCCTGCTGCAGCGACCAGGCCTGGTCGGCCCTGTCGGCCACGCGCGCCTGCGACATCGGCAGCTGCACACGCAGGCCGGCGGGATAGCCGAAGTTGTGGCCGTTGACCAACTTGTTGACCTGCGCGCCCCACAGCCATGACCAGGGCATGCCCGACATGGCCAGGAACAGCACCGCCGCGCCCGCGCCGATGCCGACCACCGCATGCAGATCGCGCCAGAACAGGCGCTGCGACGGCCTGCCGCGCACGGTGACCACGCCGACCAGCGTGCGTCCCCGCTCAGGCGTGGGCGCGCGCTTGCTGGGGATGCGCACGGTGCCGCGTGGCCACCACAGGTAGACACCGGTCAGCACCAGCACGATGGCCCAGCCCGCGGCCAGCTCCACCAGCGCACGGGCCCCGTCGCCGAGCAGGTCCAGGCTGTGCAGGCGGCGCAGCGTCCAGCCGAATGTGCCGCGATCGGCCAGGCTGCCCAGCACGCGCGCGTGCACCGGATCCACATACACCACCCGACGCGCGCCGTCCGGGGCCACGATGCCGACCTCCGCCGAGGCATCGGCGGCCGCCGGCGTGGTGTAGCGGAACACCTGCCCCGGCTGCGCGGCCAGGGCCGCCTGCACGATGCGCTGCGGCGTGGCCGGGCGCTCGCCGGGCGCGGCGGGCGCGACAATGAGCAGCTGCTGATGCACCAGCCGGTCCAGCGGCCGGTGATAGACGAAGCCGGCCCCGGTCATGGCCAGCCAGGCCAGCAGCGGCAGCACCAGCAGCCCGGCGTAGAAGTGCCATCGCCAGATCGCGCGATACAGCGCGCCAGCATTCGTCGCGGGTGCCTGCGCGGCGGCGGTGCTGGCCATCAGAAGCTCCAGTTCCAGCTGGCGTACAGCCCGCGCCCGTCGCCGGGCGAGAACCCGTACAGGCCGCTGTCGTACCAGGCGTAGACGTAGAAGCGATCGGTGAGGTTCTTCAGCTGCAGCGAGACCTCGTTGCGCGCATCCAGCGTCCAGCTGGCGCCGAGGTTGGCCAGCGCGTAGCCGCCGTAGCGGCCGAGCGTGTTGGTGCGTTCGAGGTGATAGTCGCCCTGGCCGTTGCCCCAAGCGCTGAGCCTGAGCCGGTCGCTGACCTGCCAATCGACGCCGGCCGAGGCCAGCCAGTGCGGCACGTTCTCGATGTCGCGCCCCTCGGTCTGCAGCGCGCCGGGCGCGGCGCGCGCCACCGTCGCGCGTTGCCGCGAATAGGCCAGCCACGCGTTCCAGCGCGCGTCCGGCTGCAGATTGACCTGCGCATCCCCGCCGCGGCGGAATGTGCGCCCGACATTGACCACGTCGCTGCCGGTCCCGGTCGCGCCCAGCACCGTGGCGACTTCGCCGTCGGCGCGCTGCTCCCAATAGGCCACGCGTCCGCTCAGCCAAGTGGCCGGCACGAACTTCAGGCCCGCCTCCCAGCCGGTGTTGATGGACGGCCCCAGGTCGTGGACCGTGGTGCGGTAGGCGCCGTCGCCGGCCCCGATCTGGAAGCTGCGCCCCCAGTTGGCATAGGCGGTCCAGGCCGCGCCCAGCGCGTAGGAGGCGCTGAGCTTGGGCTGGCGGATTGTGCCGTAGCCATAGGCGTCGTAGCGCCGCCCGGTGAGGCGGTCGTCCAGATGTCCGTCGACCCGGTCGATGCGATAGGCCGGCACCAGCTGCAGGCCCTCCAGCGGCTGCAGCACGGCCTGCACGTAGGCGCCGTGGGTCTGCAGCGTGTAGTCCCAGTCGCGCGTGCGCGCCAGGCGCTGGCGCGCGGCGGTGCGCCAGCGCCGCGCGGTGTTGTCCTGCCACTGCGCGTCCACGCCGGTCTCCACGGCCAGCACGCGGCTCGGCGTCCAGGTGGCGGTGGCGATGGCGCCGCGCTGGGTCTCGTCGTTGTCGCGCTCCTGCTGGCTGCCGGCCTGGGAGAAGCGCACGTAGCGCGCATTGGTGTAGCGATTGACGTAGGCCTTGCCGCTCCAGGTCCAGTCGCTGCCGATCAGGCCGTCCAGATGCAGCGCGGTCTGCGTGGTCTGACGCTCGCCGGCGTCGGCCGCCGCATAGGCCACCGCGTCGCGCGGCGCGGCACGCGCCTGCAGGTAAGTGGGGAAATACCCGGGCTCCTGCGCCTGGTTGTGGTAGTAGCGCGTGCTCAGCAGCGCGCTCCAGTCGCCCTCGGGCGCGTTGAAGCCCCACTTGCCGGCGAAGTTGCGCTTGATCGCCTTGGCATGGTCGCGATATCCCTCCGAGTCGCGCCAGCCCAGGAAGTAGTTCTGCGTCCACGGCCCGGTCTCGAAGCCCTTGGACAGCTGCACCTCGCGGGTGCCGAAGCTGCCGGCTGTGACGCTCAGATGCCCTTCGTCGCCACCCACGCGCGTCACCAGATTCACGTCGCCAGCGATGGCGTTGAGCCCATAGCGCGCATCGTTGGTGCCGCGCACGACTTCGATGGCGGCGATGTCCCCCGACATCACCGAGTCCAGGTAAGGCATGGCGCCGGCGTTGTCGTTGCTGGGAATGCCGTCGATCAGCAGCTTGACCGCGTTGATGCGCCCTTCGCCGTTGAACCCGCGGAAAGAGAACCGGCCCGCCTCGGTGCCCATGCGGAACGGCGTCAGCTGCATGCCCGGCACCTTGGCGAACAGCTCCCAGCTGTTGTCCACGTGCTGGTCCTGGACCTGATCGGCGCCGATCACATCGACCGAACTCAGCACCTTGCGCGCGGGCAAGGCGCCGCGCTTGGCGCCCTGGGCGTGGACCTTGCCCAGGGTCAACACGGCATCGCGCTCATCGGCGCCGAAGGTCTGCGCGACGGCAACCGGCACGTACAACGCACAGGCCGTCAGCGCCCAGCCGACGGTCCTGATCAGAGGTGGAGAACAACACGTCATCTTCGATCCCTTTCGATTCATGCGGTGCGGGCGCGATGCCCGGCACCGGTGACGCGCGCCGCACGGGTGGCCGCGCGTTGCTCAGTACTTGAAGCCCAGCCGCACCCAGGCGGTGCGGCCGGGCTCGTGGATGCGCACCGGATCGGCGGGGAAGCCGAAGTCCGCGCTGCCGGACAGGTTCAGGTGCTCGGCGTAGTCGCGGTCGAACACGTTGTCCACGCCGGCGGTGAGCTGCCAGGCGTCGCTGAGCCGGTAACCGGCGTTGAGCGCGAAGGTGGCGAAGCCCGCGCTCGGCCCCAGGTCGCGGCCGACGACATTGCCCTGGCCCACGCTGACCCGGTCCTGGCGGGCGACCGCGCGCAGCAGCGCACCGACCGACCAGCGCCGGCCTTCCCAGGAGGCATTCACCCGCGCTTCGAGCGGTGGCATCTGCGGCAGCGCACGGCCGTCGCTGCGGTTCGCGCCCCAGGCCCAGGCCAGGCTGCCGCCGAGCTTCCAGCCATCGGCCGGGCGCAGTTCGAGGCCGGCCTCGGCGCCATGGATGTCGGCGTCGACGTTGCCCACCTGCGAGCTGGGACCCATCATCCCGCCCGCGGTATAGGTGAACAGCAGATAGTCATCGATGCGGCCCACATAGGCCGAGACCCAGGCATCCACGCGCGCGCTCTTGTACTGCGCGCCGATGTCCAGCTGCGTGGTCTTCTCCGGCCGCAGCGCGGCGAAGGCGTTGACCGCGCCCACCGGCCCGCGGTCGGCGGAGAACAGTTCCCAGTAGTCGGGCATGCGCTCGACATGGCCCAGCCCGGCATACCAGGTCAGCGGCAGATCGCCCGCATCGGCCTCGAAGCGGGCGAAGCCCGAGGTCAGCGTCTGCCGACGGATCTGGCCGAAGGTCGGGTTGGGCATCGCGGCGCCCATGCCCATCCCGGACCCCATGCCATCGTCCATCGCCATGCCGCTGGCCTGCGCGCGCAGATCCTTGACCGACGCCCGGTCCAGGCGCGCGCCGACGATCACCCGCTGCGTCTTGGCCAGATGCAGGGTCAGTTCGGAGAACACGCCCTGGTTGCCCAGATTGGCATCGCGCTGCCAGGGCTCATACGGCATGCGGTCCATCGCATTGCGGCTGCGGTGGCGGCTGGCCTGCCAGTCCACACCGGCCGTCAGTCCCGCATGGTCCCAGGCCCATTCCGAGGCGATCCGTCCGCCGCTGGTGCGGCGGTCGACGTTGGCCGCCATCGGCATCGGCATGGCCGAGTCGGGGTTGGGCGTGCGCAGGCTGTAGTTGTCCATGATGTGGTCGGCATCGTTGGCGTAGACGCTGGCCTTGATCGACTCCCAGGCGCCGGGCAGGCCGGTCTGCTCGAAGCGCGCGCCAACGCTGGTGCGGCGGAACTGGCGCCCGTCCATGCCGCGCCCGGCATAGCGCGCCAGGCCATCGCCGACGCCGGCGTTGACCTCCAGCACCGTGTCGGGATCGGGCGTCCAGCCGATGGCCGCATCGGTGTTCCACTTGCGCCACTTCGAGGGCACCACATCGCCGGCGCCGTCCTTGTAGTCGTCCGACGCCGAACGGCTGGCGGTCACCCGCGCATAGCCGTGCGCGTCGCCGCCGGTCACGGCCAGGTTCTGGTCGTTGCGGCTGCGCGAGCCGCCCAGCGCGCTGCCCTGCGCCTGCAGCGTGGGCCGTTCGAAATGCGGCGTGTCGCGCTCGAAGCGTACCGTGCCGGCCGAGGCGCCCGGCCCCCACAGCACGGTCTGCGGGCCCTTGACGATGGTCAGGCGGTCGTAGGTCTCCGGCGAGACATAGCTCAGCGGATTGTCCATGCGTGCCGGGCACGCGCCGGGCATGGCGCCGTCGTTGGTCAGCACGTTCAGGCGCGAACCGAACATCCCGCGCAGCACCGGGTCGCCATTGGTGCCGCCATTGCGGATGGCGGTGAAGCCGGGAATGGTCTTGAGGTAATCGGCGCCATCGCTGGCCGGCACCGGCTGGCGCGGCAGCCGCGGGTCGGTGGTCCAGGTCAGCGGCGTGGACGGCCGCACGGCGGTGACCACCAGCGGCGCGAAGGTGTGGGCGTCGTCGACCGGATCGACATCGGCGGCGAACACGCAAGGGGACGACAGGGCGCACGCGAGCGCGCACGCCAGGCGCGACGGCACGGCCGTCGCGGGGCGGAAAACAGACATCGGGACACTCCAGCACAGCACACGGGTCGACGCCCGCGCAGGCGAGCGCCCGCGCGGATCGGTGGGATCAGGCGACCAGGGTGTGCGGAGGTCCGCGTGCGGCGTGGGCCGGCCAGGGCAACGCCTGGCGCGGCGTGGCCCGGTGTTCGGGCAACAGCGAGGGCGCCGCCTGCAGCAGCGGCAGCAACAGCAGGATCAGGACGAAGGGCAGCAGCCGCGCGGCCAGCAGGCAGTAGTCGCAGGCCATGCCCTCGTGATGATCGACAGGCATGCCGTCGGGCGCGGCGTGGTCCATGCCGGCCATGTCCATCGCCAGGTTCGGCGCGTGGTCGCCGTGGCCCGCGGCCTGCGGCGCGGCGCCGCCCAGATCGACCAGGCGCATGCCGCCGCTGGTGCATAGCGCGGTCAGGACGCGCAGCGGCTCGGCCGGGCCATGCCACTGCAACCAGCGGCTGACCACCGGCGCCACGACCATCAGCAGCGCGCCCAGCAGGGCGAGCCGATGCATCAGTCCCAGGAAGCGGCGGTGGCGCAGCATGGCGCGCAGTCTAGAGCCTCCGGCCGGCAAGTGAGAAGCCGGCGGCGACCGGCCGGCACGGCTGTGTAAGAACCTTCACAGCCGGGGCCAAGCCGCGCCCTACTCTGTCCGCCCCCCGTTGCGGCGGTCCGCCGCGGCGCAGCGCCTCCGCCAGGAAGCCCCTTTCGCATGCCAGCCGTCAGCCCGCCCCCGCGCGCCACGCCGCCCCTGGAGTGCGCCGCGTCCACCGCGCCGCGCGCCGTCAACGAGACGCTGCGGCTGGAGACGCTGCACGCCTACGCGATCCTCGATACACCGCGCGAGGCCGCCTTCGACGACATCACCAACCTGGCCGCGCTGATCTGCAATGCGCCGATGGCGCTGATCAGCCTGGTCGATGCCGACCGCCAGTGGTTCAAGAGCGAAGTCGGCATGGGCGCGCAGCAGACCCCGCTGCACTCGTCCATCTGCGCCCACGCGATCCTGGAGGACGCGGTGCTGGTGGTCGAGGACACCCTGGCCGAGCCGCGCTTCGCCTGCAACCCGCTGGTCAGCGGCGAGCCGTACCTGCGCTTCTACGCCGGCGCGGTGCTGCGCAGCCCCGACGGCCTGCCGCTGGGCTCGCTGTGCGTGCTCGACACCTTGCCGCGCAGCATCACCCCGCAACAGCTCGACGCTCTGCAGGCCCTGGCGCGCCAGACCATGGCCCTGATGGAACTGCGCCGCACCCTGGCCATGGCGCAGGAAGCCAACCATTACCGCGCGCGGCTGATGGCCATCGCCGGCCACGACCTCAAGACGCCGCTGCGCAGCGCCGGCTATGCGCTGGAGAAGCTGCGCCGCACCCTGCCCAGCGACGCCCCCACCCTGCCGGCGCTGGACGACGCGCGCGTCTCGCTGGGGCAGATCAGCCGCGGCTTCGACCAGCTGGCCAGCCTGGCGATCGCCGGCGGCGACGAGGTGCGCCCCGACCTGATCGACCTGCCCCTGCAGGACGTGATCGACGACATCCTGGCCACCTGGCGCCGTCCGGCGCAGCAGCGCGGCCTGCGCCTGCGCAATGTCCCGACCTCCCTGCGCGTGCGCAGCCATCGCACGCTGCTGTCCACGCTGCTGGGTAACCTGCTCGGCAACGCGGTCAAGTACACCGAGAACGGCTCGGTGCTGATCGGCTGCCGCCGCCACGGCGACCAGGTGGCGATCGAGGTGCTCGACACCGGCGTGGGCATGGACGCGCAGGACGCGCGCGAGATCTTCAGCGCCTTCCGCCAGGCCAATCCGCACGGGGAAGGCCTGGGCCTGGGCCTGTGGATCGTCAGTCGCACCGCGCAGACGCTGGGCTATCCGGTGGAAGTGCACACGCGCAAGGGGCGCGGGAGTCGCTTTCGGGTGGTGGTACCGCTGGCCTGAGCCGGCCTGGCGGACGGCAACGCGCCGGATCAGCGTCGCGTTGGGGTCGATCCCTGAAGGGGCATCAGGCTTCGGCGGTGGTCGGATCGATCACCGTGCGCACCTGGGCGACCGAATTGGCCGGAAATCCTCCCTTGGCCGCGTGCTCCCGCACGCTGGCCTCGTCCGGCGCGATATAGACGCAATAGATCTTGTCGTCGGTGACATAGCTGTGCAGCCACTGGATCTGCGGCCCCATCCCGTGCAGCACGCTGCAGGATTGCTGGGAAATGCCGTTGAGCTCGGCGGGCGTCAGCTTCCCCGCGCCGGGGATGTCACGTTCGATCACGTACTTGGGCACGATGGCCTCCTCGAAAGACGTTGCATGGACGCGGGGGAGGCGGATCGTAGCGCGCACGGTTTTGCAGGGCGTGACGCGGCGCAACAGCAAGGGGACTTTCGCCTGGATCCCGCAGGCGCGGGAATGACGACTTCGAGATCGGTCTGGTCGCTCGCGCCTGCGCTCATCCTGGCGCTCGCTGACGCGGACCCTCAACTCGTGATGGTCTGGGTCAACGCTTCCCACGTCGGCGGCACCGGCCAGTCCGGCTCGCGGTTGCCATCCATCACCTGCCGCAGGTCGCGCTTGTCGATCTGCGGCGCCAGCACGTGCACCAGATCCAGCGCGTAGTCGCGCAGCACCCGCTCGCGCGGCAGCACCGCCCAGGCGATGCACTCGCTGATCTCCGCCGGCGCCGGCCAGGCGCGCAGGTCGGCGTCGCCGGCATTGACCGCCATCTCGGCCAGCAGGCCCACGCCCATGCCGGTGCGCACGTAGGTCTTGATCAGGTCCGCATCCAGTGCGGTGAGCGCGATGTTGGGTTCCAGGCCGGCGTGCACGAAGGCGCGCTGCAGCGAGGAGCCGGGCCGGGTTGAGGATTCGTAGCTGATCAGCGGCTGGCCCGCCAGGGCGGCCAGGTCCGGCGCTGCGCCCTTGCGGTCCAGCGCGTGCCCGCGCGGCACCACCACCAGGCGGCGCCAGCGGTACAGCGGCACGGCCAGGCCGGCCGCGGGCGTGTCGCCGGAGGTGCTGATCACCGCCATGTCGGCATCGCCCTGGCCCAGCAGATCCAGCGCATCGGCCTCGGCCGCCTGCTGCAGGTGCACGCTGACCTGCGGATAGGCGCGCTTGATCTGAGCCACCGCGTGCGGCAGCACGAAGCGCGACTGGGTGTGGGTGGTGGCCAGCACCAGCTGGCCCTGGCTCTCGCGGCGCTGGTTGGCCGCGTAGGTGCGGATGTTGTTGGCCTCGGACAGCACGGCGCGGGCGCGCTGGATGACTTCCACGCCGGCCGGGGTCACCGATTCAAGACTGCGGCCCTTGCGCACGAACAGCAGGAAGCCCAGCTCGTCCTCCAGCTGCTTGAGCTGCTTGGACAGACCGGGCTGGGTGGCGTGCACGCGCGCGGCCGCCAGGGTGATGTTGAAGTCGGCGTCGGCGATGGCGACCAGATAGCGGAGCTGGGTCAGGGTCATCTGCGGAAGGATCGCTGGCGAGGTGCGGCGCGGCCGCTTATGGGGAAAACGAATGTACGTGTTCCGGCCACCACTGCTTATAACGTAGGGTTATCTGAACGCAGCGGCAAGTCATTTCCGACCGTCATAAGCCGGGCGTAGCGTCGTGGCCCTCTCGACCCGGACCCACCCGTGAGCGCTGCCCTGTTTCCCCTGTTCGCCGACCTGCGTGGCCGTGCCGTCCGCGTGGTCGGCGGTGGCGCGGTGGCCGAGCGCAAGGTCGAGGCCCTGCTCCACGCCGGCGCCCTCCCCCACGTGGGCGCACCGACCCTGACCCCGCGCCTGGCGCAGTGGACCGAGCAGGGCCGCATCGCCTGGCAGCCGGGCAGCTTCACGCCCGACTGGCTGGACGGGGTATGGCTGGTGATCGCCGCCACCGACGAAGGCGAGGTCAATCGCGCGGTGGCCGATGCGGCCGCCGCGCGGCGCCTGCTGGCCAACGTGGTCGACGACGCCGAGCTGTCCAGCTTCCAGGTGCCGGCCCTGGTCGAGCGCGGCGCCCTGCAGATCGCCATCTCCAGCGGCGGCCATGCGCCGATGGTGGCGCGCCACATCCGCCGGCAGCTGGAGACGCTGCTGGACGAGTCCTGGGGGTCGCTGGTCGCCCTGCTCGGCCGGCAGCGCGCCCGCATCCGCGCGCGCTTCCCCGAGATGGGCGCTCGCCGCCGCTTCTTCGAGCAACTGCTCGCCGGCACCGTGCCGCGCCTGCTGCGCCAGCGCCAGGACGCGGCCGCCGAGACCGAGCTGCAGCGCGCGCTGTCCAGCGCCGCCCAGGCCCACGCCGGCACCGTCACGCTGGTCGGCGCCGGCCCGGGCGATGCCGGCCTGCTCACGCTCAACGCGCTGCGCGCGATGAACGAGGCCGACGTGATCCTGCACGACCGCCTGGTCAGCGCCGAGGTGCTGGCCATGGCCCGCCGCGACGCCACCCGCATCGAGGTGGGCAAGTCGGCCCAGGGCCACAGCACGCGCCAGGACGACATCCACGCGCTGATGCTCGAACACGCCCGCGCCGGCCGGCGCGTGGTGCGGCTCAAGGGCGGCGATCCGTTCGTGTTCGGCCGCGGCGGCGAGGAGCTGGAATTCCTCAAGGCCCACGACATCGCCTTCGAGGTGGTGCCCGGCATCACCGCGGCGCTGGCCTGCGCGGCGTATTCGGGCATCCCGCTGACCCACCGCGACCACGCGCAGGGCCTGCGCCTGGTGACCGCGCACTGCCGCGACTCCCTGGACACGCTGGACTGGCAGGCGCTGGCGCAGGAACGCCAGACCCTGGCGGTCTACATGGGCGTGGCCGGGCTGGAAACCTTCCGCGAGCGCCTCATCGCCCACGGCCGCGCCGCCGCTACGCCCTTCGCGCTGGTCGAGAACGGCTCGCGCCGCGCCCAGCGCGTGGTCACCGGCACTCTGGCCGACCTGGCTGAGACCGCGCGCCACCACCAGGTGCGCTCGCCGGCCCTGCTGATCCTGGGCGAGGTCGCCGCGCTGGCGCACACGCTGCACTGGCACGGCGATGCGCCCCTGGCCGCGCCGGCATCACAACATCCCGACAACATCGACGCGCCCACGCTGTCGCGCGCCGCCTGATCCCACCCTTCTAATCGGAAGAGACGTCTTCGCATGGCCATCTACGACAACATCCTGGACACCATCGGCCGCACCCCGGTGGTCAAGCTCCATCGCCTCGCGCCGGCGCACACCAAGGTGTATGCCAAGGTCGAGTCGTTCAATCCCGGCGGCTCGGTCAAGGACCGCCTGGCGCTGGCGATCATCCTCGACGCCGAGGCCCGCGGCCTGCTCAAGCCGGGCGACACGGTGGTCGAGGCCACCTCGGGCAATACCGGCGTGGCGCTGGCGATGGTGTGCGCGGCGCGCGGCTACAAGTTCGTGGCCACGATGGTGGAGACCTTCTCCATCGAGCGCCGCAAGCTGATGCGCGCCTATGGCGCCAAGGTCATCCTCACCCCGGCCGCCGAGCGCGGCAGCGGCATGGTGCGCAAGGCCAAGGAACTGGCCGAGCAGCACGGCTGGTTCCTGGCTAGCCAGTTCGCCAACCCGGCCAATCCGGCCTATCACCGCAACACCACCGGCCCGGAGATCCTGCGCGACTTCGCCGGCCAGCGCCTGGACTTCTTCGTCACCGGCTGGGGTACGGGGGGCACCCTGACCGGCGTGGGCGAAGTGCTTAAAGTCGCGCGCCCGGAGACCAGGATCATCGCCACCGAGCCGGCCGGCGCGGCGCTGCTGAAGGGCGATGAGTGGAAGCCGCACAAGATCCAGGGCTGGACCCCCGACTTCGTGCCCGAGGTGCTCAACCGCGAGGTCTACGACGAGCTCTATACCGTCACCGACGAGCGCGCGATCGAGACCTCGCGCCGGCTGGCGGCCGAGGAAGGCATCTTCGTCGGCATCTCCGCTGGCGCCACCCTGGCCACCGCGCTGGAAGTGGCCGAGAAGGCCGTGCCGGGCTCGGTGATCCTGGCGATGCTGCCCGATACGGGCGAGCGCTACTTCTCCACGCCGCTGTTCGCCGACATCAACGAAGGCAGCGACGACGACTGGCTGGCCGGGCTGCCCTGATTCGGGATCCCTCGCCGGTGCACGGGAATGTGGACGTATTGATGGCCTGAGGACCGGGCCGGTGGGCACGCCTCTTAAACCCGCCTCGACCCGACCCTGGATGGCGCCTCTGCTCGGTCCGCCCACCAGGCGGACCCACCTGTAGAGCGGAGCTCGCTCCGCTGGGGCCGTCCCCGCGAACCGAACGAAGAGCAGCGGAGCAAGCTCCGCTCTACAGGCATGCCACTGCGAGACAGCTGCTCCCACGATCCGGAGCCCTCCAACTCACCGCGCAAGGCAGAGGTGCGGTGGGCGGTGTCCGCGACGAGCGAGGCAGGAGGCAGAGCGCCTTACGGCAGGAGGCAGGATTCCCTGATCGAGGGATAAGCGGTTACAGCCCGCCTGACCGCAGCGCCTCCGAAGGAAGCAAGAACGCGAACGCCCCGCGATCCCTCGATCAGGAGAAGAACCTAACTCAAGACTCCCCACCAGCGTCGAAGAGGCAACGACGGCCGCTCAATGCGGCCCGTTGTCCGTGGTCGGCACGTAGGCCTTGAGGGTCTGCGCCGCGCACTTGGGGTGGTTGGTCACCAGCACATCGGTGTAGTGCGCATCGATGTAGTCGAGATAGGCCTTGCAGCCCTGCTTGGCGACCTTGGCGTTCAGCGCCGCGCTGTCCTCCCCCTCGCCGTCGATCACGTCCGTCACCAGCACCGCGCCGGCGGTCTTGGCGTAGCCGAAGACCTTGTTCTTCGAATCCTGCGGCACGTACATCGCCAGCGGCCGGCCGGCGGCGATGCGCTTGTAGTAGTTGGCGTCGGACTGGGTCTTGATCAGCACCGAGACCATGGCGCCATCGGCACTGGCCAGCGCCTCGGCCGCCGCGCCGCGCTCGAAGGTCAGCAGGATCACGCGGTCCTGCAGCTTGCGCTCGCGCAGCAGCGGCGCGAGCGTCGCCGCCTTGATGCCCTTCAGATCGATCATCAGGATCACGTCGGGCACGCCGGCGGCCCAGTCCAGGACCTTGGTCAGGCGCGGCAGGGCCTCGTCGGTCGGCTTGCCGTGGCCGTCCTTGAGCTTGACCGCGTCCAGCGCCTGGCTGGTCTGCGCCTTGATCGGGCCGGTGCCGGTGGTGGTGCGGTCGAGGGTGGCGTCGTGCAGCAGATAGAGCACGCCGTCCTGGCTGGCGGCCAGGTCCATTTCCACGCCGATCTGGTGGCTGGCCACCTGCTGCATCTGCACCAGGCTGTTCTCGGCGCCGTCGGGGGTGGCGCGGCCGCGGTGGGCCACGATCAGCGGCCGCTGGGACAGCCGCATCTGCGGCAGCTCGGCGCCCTGGCGGCGGCTCTGCGCCAGCGCAGGCGCGGCCATCAGCAGGGCCAGGGCCGCCAGCGACAGCGCGCGCAGTGGACGGGAGGAAGCGAGGTTGGCAGGCATGGGGTCATTCCTTCGGCACGCCGTGCGACCACGCCTCCCAGTGCGCCAGGATGGCCTCGGTCAACGCATGCCCGACTCGGTAGGCGTTGTGGGTGGATGGCAGGAAGCCACCGGACTTGGCCGACAGCGAGGCGCCCACGTCCTGTCCCGGCGCCTCGCGATCGAAATTGGAGGCCGTGCGCAGCAGGGCGACGCGGGCGAACTGCAGCCTGCCCGCCTCGGCTCCCCGCTGGAGCGCGGTCAGGGTGGCATTGTCCTCCATCTGCGTGATGCAGTAGTGGCCGCGCCCGTCGGTGGGTCAGCTGCACGTAAGCCTCCATCGCCGTGGCGATCAGGCTGCCGTGCCAGTAGGTGTCGCTGGTCAGGCTGTCGCAGATGCTCACCGCCGGCACGGCGCGCGCGGCCGGCTGCGGATACTGCAGGCGATAGGCCGCGGCCGCGTCGCTGTCCTCCAGCGGCACGCCCGCGCTCAGGGCATAGGCCTTCTGCAGCAGGGCCTCGTCGAGCTGGAACACCTCGGTCCCGGTGCGGTGCTCGACCTTCTGCCCCGGCGCGGTGGCGCCGAGCATCAGCAGGTTGGACGACCAGCCGGCCGGCTGCTGGCGCGGATCGACCGCGCGCATCAGGCCGCCATCGATGGCGTAACGTGCCCAGTGCGCCGAGCCCAGCGTGCCCTGCTCCGGCGCGACGCCGCCGATGCCGGCGATCAGGAAGTAGGTGCGGCGCAGGTCGAAGCGCGGCGAGGCCACCAGCGCGGCGACCGAGCTGGCCGCATTGGCCAGGCCCATGTCGGTGGTCATCAGGCACAGCCCGGCGCGCGTGCAGTCCACGGTCGGGTACTTGGGCGACAGGCCCGGCACGGGCACCTGCGTGTCGAAGCGCTCGGCCTCGCGCCAGGGCGCGGCCTCCGGCGCGAACATGGTGATCACCAGCACCTTGGGTGCCAGCGGCTTCTGCGCGAGCGCCGGCATGGCGCACAGGCCGAGCAACGCCGGCAGCAGGAGCTTGATCAGAGGACGGAACATAGGACCTCCGGTATGGAATAGGAGAAGGAGACGCACGGACCGGACAAGCGGCGCCGATCGTCGGGAAGCGCGGACGCAACGAGGTCGCGATCTCCGCACATCACGCGCTGGGAGCGGACCATCGAGCGCGTGGAAAGATCTCGCATCGCGTCCGCCGCCCTGCAGGCAGGGCGACAGACGCAGGGTCCGCGGGGACGAGGCCCCGCGGACGATGAAACGCGCAGCGCCGACCGTGGCCCGCGGCTGCGCGGCAGCCCGGCGTTACAGGTCGAACGAACCGCCCACCGTCACCATGAAGGTGCGGTCCTGCAGCAGCTGGTAGGTATCGGTACCGACCGAGCGATAGGTCGTCACGCTGGAGGCCCAGGTGAAGGCCTTGCGATTGGCCACGTTCCACAGGTTGACCTTGATGTAGGGCTTCTTCAGCCAGCCCGCATCGGCGAAGTTCCAGCCGCCATTGAGGTTGATCGTGGTGTAGCCGCCGGCGTGGGCGCGGTTCTCCCAGTCGGCGTAGATGCCGCCCAGGACATTGGCGTTGGCGCTGGCCCAGAACGGACCCTGGTCGTAGTTCACCGCGACGTAGCCCACGTTCTTGGGCGCGTTGATCATGGTCTTGCCGTCGGTGTCGTAGGTGACGCCGGCCACGGTCAGATCGCTCTTCATCTCCGACTTGTTGTAGGCGTAGGAGGCGTAGGTGGACCAGTTGTCGTTGAACTTGTAGCTGACCTCGCCGTTGATGCCGGTCACATCGACCTTGTCCAGCGTGGTGTAGACCGAGGCCTTGCTGACCGGGTCGGTGCCGCTGACCTGCTTGTCCTTGAACTTGCTGCTGTAGATGTCGACCATCGCGCTGATCTGATCGCCGTAGAAGCGCCAGCCCAGGTCGGCGGTCCAGGAGGACTCGGGCTTGGGCTTGATCGTGCCGCTGGGCTGGGCCAGCGCCGCGGCCGCGGCCTTGCTGTAGAAGTAGTTCAGCGCCGCGGTGTTGATCGGGGCGCGGTAGGCCTGGCCGATGCCGAAGTAGAACTGGTTGCGCTCGTCGAGCTGGAACTTGACGCCGCCGGTCGGGGTGAACTTGTTGTACTTGGCCTCGCCCTCGCCGGTCACCTCGCCCAGGCTGGTGCCGCGCGTCGCGATACCCGAATCCGGCAGGTTGGTGTACCAGCCCTTGCGGTTGACCCAGGTGTAGGCGCCGCCCAGCGTCACGGTCCACTGGTCGTTGGGCGTCCAGGTGTTGGTCGCGAACAGACGCTTGGTGTCGGTGATGGAGTAGGAGCGGTAGGTCTGCAGGGCGCTGCCGTTGGGATAGGTCAGCATGTCCTCGTTGTCCTGGCCCCACAGGTTGGACGGATCGCCGTCGATGCTGGTGGGCATCAGGTTGCGGCTCTGCTGGTTGCGGGGACGCTCGTAGAGCGCGCCGAATTCCAGGCTGTCGTTGAGGCCGAAGTCCTTCTTGAACTTGACGTGGATGCCGGGACGGTAGGTATCAGAGGTGTACATCTGATAGATCGGCACGTTCGCATCGCGCGTGTCGCCATCCTTGTTGGCGTCGATGCCGCCATAGGCCGATTCGTTCTGGGTGGTGCCGCTGCCGCCACCGCCGTAGCCGTAGACCATGTACGGCACCACGGACAGGTGCAGCGAGTCGGTCAGGGTGAACTCGCCGTCCAGGCTGGCGATCCAGCTGCGGAACGGGTTGGTCTGCATCCAGGCATAGGCGCTGGGCACGGCCGGGTTGTAGTTGCCGTCGTAGCCGAAGTGGTAGTTCTGGTGGGCCTGGGCCTTGGTGACGTTGCGGTAGTTGTTCTTGAACTCGCGGTTGTACTGCAGCGAGCCGGTGATCGAGTTGTCCTCGTCGATGGTCCACACCGACTTGGCGTCGACCTTGGTCACCAGCGACTTGCCGGTGCCGCGCCACAGGCTGGTCTCGTTGTTGGAGTAGGAGATCCACGAACGCAGCGGGCCGGTGTCGCCGGTGTTGTAGCGCAGGAAGGTGCGGTGGTAGCCGTTGCTGCCCGCGCTCTGGCTGAAGTCCAGACCCGCCTCGGCGGTGGGGTCGACGGTGACCCAGGCGATGTTGCCGCCGGCCGCGCCGATCACCGGCGAGGTCACGCTGGGATAGCCCTGCTCGACGGTGATGTCGCCCATGTTCTCGGTGTCGCCGTACTCGGTGGCGTACATCTTGTAGTTGCCCGAGTCGTTGATCGGCACGCCGTTGACGGTCACGCCCACCTCATCGGGCGGGTAGCCACGCACCGAGAACTGGCCGTCGTTGAGGCCGGTCACGTCGTTGGTGGCCGAGGTCGCGCCGGGGATGCTGGACAGCATCTGGGTGAAGTTGGCGCCGGGCGCGGCCTTGAGGATGGCTTCGCGGCCGATGGTGGACACGGCCTTGGGCGCGTCCTGGACCTGCATGTTGCCGCCGCCCAGCGACAGCGAGGTACCGGTGACCTTGACCGCGTCGAGCTGGCGCGCGCGCTGGGTGGCGTTGGAGTTGGTGGTGTTGGAGGTGGTGGTGACGCTGCTGCGCTGCCCGGCGTCGGTGCCGGTGGCGTCCTGGGCGAAGGCGGCGCCGGCGGTCGCGTACAACGCGGCCGTGACGGCAAGGGAAAGGAGCGCTTTGTTCATGTGGGGATTGCCTGTGTGGGTAAGGGTTCTAGCCAAGACACCGCCGCGTCGGCGCGCGCGGGCACCGATCAGCGTCCGGGCCGCGTCCGTGGCCCTGCCGCTTCCAACTCCGGGATTCAGGGCACCGCCGCGCCGACCGCGCGCGGCTGGGGCCGGGTCAGCAGGCGCGCCATCAGCGCCTCGAAACGCGGTACATCGACGCTGCGCACCACGGTCTGACGCCGCTCGCCCAGGCCCGGCGCGTACGGCGGGCTCCAGGACAGGATGTCGCCGTAGCCGGCGCCGCGGTCGAGGTTGGTATCGACCATCAACTCGTCGGACTGGGTGATCAGCGAGGGATCCAGCCACACCGCCACGGCCAGCTCGTCCCACAGCGGGAAGCCGGTCTGGCGCGAGGCCAGCGCGCGGGCGATCGGCGTGTCGGCCGCGCGCATGCGCGCCAGCAGCGCCGGGGTGACCTCGGTGGCGGTGGACGGATCGACCGGCACCATCACGATCTTCTTCCACGGCGCGCGCATGACGATGCTGGCGGCCTCGGGATCGAAGCGGATGTTGAACTCGCGCCGCGGCGTGTTGACGAACTCGCGCGCGAACTGCCGCGCCGCCTCGCTGTCGCGCGTCTGCCTGGGCTCCAGGCTGCCGCCCATGTAGACCAGTTCCTTGGCCAGGCTGGCGAACTGCGGATCCAGGCGCTGGGCCAGCGCCAGGTTGGTCAGCGGGCCGGTGGCGATGATGGTCACCTGGCCCGGATACGCGCGGACCATGCGCAGCAGGAACAGCGCCGCCGGCTCGTCGCTGGCCTTGACCACGCTGGGATTGCCCAGCTTCAGATCGCGCACCACCTCCGGGCCGTGGTAATCGGGGTCGGCCTGGAAGTTGTCCTCGACCCAGTGCCTCATCCACACGCCCTTCCACACCAGCTTGCCGTACAGCGCTTCCCAGCGCTCGGTCTGCGCTTCGGTGTTGACCAGCGGATCGATCGCGCCCTGCGCCACCGGTACCTCGGGATGACCGGTGATCTCCAGCATGCGCCGCGCATGCGCGGTGGCCTGGGTGGCCCAGGCGTTGCCGCTGACCGTGGTCAGGCCCAGCACCTGCACATCGGGCGCCTGCAGCGCCATCACCTGGGCCGGCGCGAAGCCGTCCAGGTCGTCGTCCAGGATCACCAGCTGCTTCTGCCCCGCCCACGCCGAGGCGCTCGCGGCCAGCGACAGCAGCAGCGCGCCATGCGCCAGGGCCCGTGCGAGGCGGCTCATCGGCCCGCCTCGGCCAGCTGCTGGGTCTCGAAGGCGACGAAGTCGCGCTCCAGCTGCCACTGCAGGCGCGCCTTCTCGCTGCCCTCGAGCAGCGCCTTGCAGCGCGCATCGGCGCTGCCGGAAATCAGCGAGCCGGCGCAGGCGGCCACGGGCGTGCGGCCGTCCGCGTCCCACAGGCTCTGGCCAGGCGCGAAGGAATAGGTCAGCCCATTGCGCGCGACCTGCTTGAGCGTGGCGTAGTCCAGGCCCTGCTCGGTCACCGCGCGCTGGTACTCGTGGGTCATGTCGCTGCGCGAGACGCCCTCGTCATCGGTGGACAGCACCACCGGCACGCCGGCGGCCAGGTACATCGGCAGCGGATGGTCGCTGCCCTTGACCCCGAGAATCACGTCGTTGCTGGTCAGGTTGATCTCCACCGCCACGTGCTGGGCCTTCATTTGTCGCAGCAGTCCGGCGGCATCGTCCTCGTAACCGATGTCCACGCCGTGACCGATGCGCCGGGCGCCGATGGCCACCGCATCGCGGATGTGGAAGCGCAGGTCCGCCGGCGGCACCAGGCCCAGGCTCAGTTCGCCCGCGTGCAGGGTCAGCGGCACCTGCGGGTAGCGCGCGGACAGCAGCTTGAACATCGCCATGTGCAGGCGGTAGTCGCGCAGCGCGACCGGGTTGTCCTCCGGCGCGACGATGTTGACCCCGGCGTAGCGCTGCGGATCGGCCTGCACCACCGCATAGCCCATCAGCATCTGCCCGAACACCACCGGCGCCGGCAGCGTGCGCAGTGCGTACGGCACATAGCGATAGCGCACGCCGCAGCCGATGCTGGCGTCTGCCTGGCCGCAGCGCAGCAGCTGGGCCACGCGCGCATCGAGCGCGGCGGTGTCGGCCTTGGCCGCCTCGACCAAGGCCGGCAGCTGGGCCTGCAGCGGCGCCAGGTTGGCGGCCAGGTCGGTGGCGTTCCAGTCCAGCGCGCCGGCGCGCTTGCCGAGCTCGGCCGACTGGGCGGGGTTGGCGATCAGCTCGACATAGCTGACGCGGTCACGCGCGGCCTGCTCCAGCGTCGCGGCGATCGCGTCGGGGCGACGCGCCTGCGAACTGCCGAAACGGGCGAAGGTGCTGAAGAACTGGTCGTGCCCCGAGGCGGCCGCATTGCCCTGCACGAAGTTGCGCATCGACAGCGCATCGACCGTGGCGGAGAAGAACGCCGCATCGCGCGCGGCCAGGCCGCGCGCCGGCACCGTGCCCTCGCCGCACGGCGGCGGCAGCAGCTGGTGGGTGTCGCGGGCGATGCAGCCCTGGTCCTCGTCGGCCCAGCGCAGGAAATCCTCGGCGTAATTGCTGCCACCCACATGGTTGTGCAGGTCCGCGCCCTTGGGCATGGCCTGCAGGAAGGCGCGCAGCTGCGGGCCGTTGCCCGCCACGCGCTGCATCAGCGCGGCCACCTTCGCCTCGCGCGCGCCGGCCGCGCCGCCGCCATCGGCCGCCCAGGCCTGGCCGGCCAGCGCCACACAGGCGATCACGCCCCAGATTGTTCTACTTCCCACCACGTGCACGACTCCCCTTGCCAAAACGTCTTGCGAAACCCTCACCGCCCCGCGTCGCGCTACAGCGCGTAACGCAGCACGAACAGCGCCGCCACCACCCAGGTCGCCACGTGCACGCCACGCCAGCGTCCGGTGCCGAGCTTGAGCAGCGCATAGCTGACGAAGCCCAGCGCCAGGCCGTTGGCGATGGAATAGGTGAACGGCATGCCCAGCGCCGCCAGGCTGGCCGGCATGGCCTCGGTGACATCGCTCCAGTCCAGGTGGACCAGCTCGCGCAGCATCAGCCCGGCCACGTAGATCAGCGCCGGCGCGGTCGCATAGGCTGGCACCATCGCGGCCAGCGGCGAGAACAGCAGCGCCAGCAGGAACAGCGCGGCCACCGTCAGCGCGGTCAGGCCGGTGCGGCCGCCGGCCTGCACGCCGGCCGCGCTTTCCACATAGGCAGTCGTGCTGGAGGTGCCCAGCAGCGAGCCGGCCAGGATCGCGGTGCTGTCGGCCACCAGCGCGCGATCGAAGCGCTGGCGCTGGTCCGGGCGATCCAGCAGCCCGGCGCGCTGGGCCACGCCGGCCAGCGTGCCGGTGGCGTCGAACATCTCCACCAGCAGGAAGACCAGCAGCACATGCAGCAGCGCGGCCACGCCGCCGTGCTGGGTCAGCGCGCCGGCGATATCGAGTTTGAGGAAGGTCGGCGCCAGGCTCGGCGGCCAGGCCAGCAGCCCGGCGTAGTGCACCTTGCCCAGCGCCAGGCCGGCGGCGGTCACCGCCAGGATGCCGATCAGGATCGCCCCGCGCACCCGCAGCGCATCCAGGATGCCGATCAGCACCAGCCCGGCCAGCGCCAGCAGCGGCTCGGCCTTGTGCAGATCGCCCAGGGTCACCAGCGTGGCCGGGCTGTCCACCACCAGGCCCGCGCCCTGCAGGCCGATGAAGGCCAGGAACAGGCCGATGCCCGCGGCGATGCCGCTGCGCAGCGACAGCGGGATGCCGTCGACCAGCCAGCGCCGCGCGCCGGTCAGGGTCAGCAGCACGAACAGGCAGCCGGACAGGAACACCAGCCCCAGCGCCTGCGGCCAGGGATAGCCCATCGTGCCGACCACGGTGAAGGCGAAGAAGGCGTTGAGCCCCATGCCCGGCGCCAGGCCGATCGGCCAGTTGGCCAGCAGCCCCATCAGCGCCGACCCCAGCGCCGCGGCCAGGCAGGTGGCGACGAACACCGCGCCCTTGTCCATGCCGGCCGCGCCCAGGATGTCCGGGTTGACGAAGACGATGTAGGCCATCGTCAGGAAGGTCGTCGCCCCTGCCAGCAGCTCGGTGCGCACCGAGCTGCCGTTGCCGGCCAGATCGAAGCCGCGGCCCCTCACCGGCGGGCGCTCCGTGCGGGCGCAGGCGACGAGGCAATGGCGGCGGGCTGCAATCGGGGCATGAGCGGTCCGGTGGCGAAGGGGTGCGGCTTGGGCGGCATCGCGGCGCGGGCGCTATACGGCGTGGGTCACGGCACGGGCGGATTCCCGCGCCGGACCCGGCGCGCGGCCGGCCAGGCGATGCTGCAGAGCAACACGATCTTTTCACACGGAACTTACGGATTTGCAAGCCGTCGAAAGTCACGGTGTGTGACCGATAGGCGACATTTCCGCCTTATTTGGAGCGGCGCGCGGGGTCGCCCTTGCCGCGAGGGGCGGAGGTCGGCACCTCTCGCCCCTCCAGCGAAAGTCCCTGGATTCCCGCGTTCGCGGGAATGACGGCAGGAGGATTCCCGCGGCACTGCTCCGACTGCATCCCGCCGCAGGATCCGCCCCCTCCCTTTCGCGCAGCGAAGGGGAGGGCTGGGGTGGGGTCGCTTTTGGGGCGCGCCCCGGTATCGCTCGGCGGCCGCTCCCGCTGCCCGCCCCCTCAAGGCAGCCGCAGCACCTGCCCCTGGACCGGCAGCACGAACGCGACCCCCTGGCGGTTGCCCGCCTCCAGCTCGATCTTCACCAGCGCGCGCGGATCGCGCCCCTGCACCAGGCTCGGCTTGATGTGGCCCACCAGCACCGGCAGGCCCTTCAGCGGCGCGGTGCCGCCGGTCGCGGCGGCCAGCGCGTCCAGCTCGCGCAGCAGCCAGGCGGGGGTGAGATGGCCGAACAGCTGCGCATCGGGCACATCGTCCGGGAACGAGGCCTCGATCAGCAGCCCCTTGAGCGCGTGCCGGCGCACCAGCGGCGCCAGCACCTGCCAGATGTCCGCCAGCCGATGCTGGCCGCCGGACAGCGCGTCGGGCCCGGTATCGCCGAAGTAGGCGAAGTACGCATCGCCGCTGCGCACCAGCAGCATCGTCGAGGTCAGCCGGTCGTGCCACAGCGGATAGGCGCAGGCCGACAGCGAGGTCCCGGGCACGTCGAACCACTGCCCCGGCACGACGTCGGTCAGCACATAGCGGCCCAGCGCCGGCGCCGGCCCGCGGTCGGCGAAGTTGGGCCAGGCCTGCCAGTTGAAGTAGTCGGCGCTGAGCGTCTCCAGCGTCGGCGCCAGCCCGTAGATCGGCTTGCGGCCGGCATCGTCGGTGGCCGCGACCAGCAGCCCGCCGACATGGTCCAGATGCGCATGGCTGATGAAGGTGCCGGCGATCAGGTTGCGCAGCACCTGTCCCTGCGGGGTGAGCCCGTCGGCGGGCCGCAGATCGGCGAACGCGCCTTGCCGCAGCGCCTGCGCGATGCCCGGCAGCACGGTGCCGGCATCCAGCGCCAGATAGCGCGTGTCGGCCTCGGCGCGGATCAGATAGGACGACAGGTTGCCCTCGTCCAGCCCGCCCTCAACCCCAAGCGCCACCAGCTCAAATCCCGCGTCCTTCGGCGCGGCCAGCGCGAGGCTGGCCGGCAGTACCAGCGCCAGCAGGCCAATGCGGAAGAGCGTACGAAAGCGGGCGATGGACATCGGCGAACCCTGGCAGGTGGGGCGGCCAGTCTACGGGCGCTTTCCCGCAGGCCGCGGGCTAAGATGTCGCCCCGGACCCAAGGACGATCACGCGGCGTGCTGGAAGAACACACCCTGGAAGGCGCTGCGCGCCTGTCGAACACCCCGCTGCTGGTCCGCCTGACCGCGCCGGTGCATTTCCTGCTCGCCTTCGGCCTCGCCGCGCTGGCCCAGCGCGTGCTGGCCCTGCCGCTGCCGCAGGGCGGCGCGCTGCTGGCGATGCAGTGGGCCGGCTCGCTGCTGGCCCTGGCCGCGCTGGCCCTGGCGCTGTGGTGCTTCGCGCTGTTCGCCACGCGCCGCACCACCATCCTGCCCTCCAGCCAGCCCTCGTCCCTGGTGGAGCGCGGCCCGTACCGCCTGACCCGCAACCCGATGTACGTCAGCCTGCTGGCCAGCTATATCGGCCTGGCCGGCTATCTGGTCGTGCCCTGGGCGCTGGTCCTGCTGCCGCTGCCGTGGCTGGCGCTGCGGCAGGTGGTGATCCCGTTCGAGGAAGCCCGCCTGCGCGCCGAGTTCGGCCCCGCCTACGCGCGCTACTGCGCCCGCGTGCGCCGCTGGCTGTAGAGCGGAGCTTGCTCCGCTGGGGCCTTGCTCACAGACCGAACGAAGCGCAGCGGAGCAAGCTCGGCTCGAGCCTTTCCCGCGAACCGAGCGAAGAGCAGCGGAGCAAGCTCCGCTCTACCGTGGCAGCGGCGCGTGGATAATGGGGTCATGAGCCAGACCTGCATCGGACTCACCGGCGGCATCGCCTCGGGCAAGAGCGCGCTGGAGCGCGCCTTTCTGGCGCGCGGCATCGTCGTGGCCGACGCCGACCGCATCGCGCGCGAGGTGGTCGAGCCCGGCACACCGGCGCTGGCCGCCATCGTGGCGCACTTCGGCGCGGAGGTGCTCGATGCGCAGGCCGGGCTGGATCGCGCGGCGATGCGCCGGCGCGTGTTCGAGGACGAAAACGCGCGCCAGGCGCTGGAGGCCATCGTCCATCCGGCCGTGCGCGCGGCGCTGGAGGCGCAGTGCCGCGCCGCCGCCAGCCCGTATGCGGTGGCGATGATCCCGCTACTGGCCGAAGGCGGCGGACGCGAGTGCTATCCGTGGCTGCAGCGCATCTGCGTGGTCACCGCGCCGCTGGAAGTGCGCATGGCGCGGCTGCTGGCGCGCGATGGCATCGACCAGGCGCTGGCCCAGCGCATGATCCAGGCCCAGGCCAGCGACGCCCAGCGCCTGGCCATCGCCGACGACATCGTGCGCAACGACGGCAGCCTGGAAGAGATCGACCAGGCCGTGGCCGAGCTGGACGCGCGTTACCGTCTGCTCGCCGGCGCCTGAGCGCCGCACAAGGACCTCAGCCCGAAGGCCACAGCCCGCGGAGCGCGGCGATGCCCTGCGCGCCGTGCTGGTGCGCCTGGGCCATGTCGTCCAACCCCAGCCCACCGGTGGCGTAGATCGGCAGCGACACAATCTCGCGCAGGGCGGCGAAGGCGTCCCAGCCCAGCGTGGGCTGGGTGTCGGTGCCGCGCACCGGGCCCAGGGTGACGAAGTCGCAGCCCAGCGCCTCGGCCCGGCGCAGGTGCTCGGCCGACCGGCACGAGGCGGCCAGGCCTACGCCGGCCGCGACCGGGCGCGCCTCGATGCGCATCAGCTGCTCGGTGCGCAGGTGCAGGCCCACGCCCAGATCGCGCGCCAGCTTGGCGGCGCCCTCCAGCAGCACCTCGGCGCCGGCCTCGCGGCACAGCGCCACCGCGGCGGCGGCCAGCGGCGGCCAGCCCGCATCGCCCTCCAGGCCGCGCGCGCGCAACCGCACGCGACGCACGCCGCCAGCCAGCGCGGCCTCCAGGCCGGCCAGCCAGGCCGCGGAGTCCGCGCCCGGTTCGGGCGTGATCAGGTACCGGTCGGGCTGCTGCAGCACCGCCACCACGGGCTTGTCGGCCGCCGGCATCGGATAGCGCTGCAGCTTGTCCTGCGCCACCCAGGCCAGCGCCTGGCCCTCCATGCCGCGCGGCACGCCCTTCCAGGTGGTCACCCGGCGCACGTCCAGCAGCAGGCGCTTGTCCGGATACAGGTGCGGCACCCGCATGATCGGCGCGCCGACCTGCACGGTGATGCCCAGCTCCTCCTGCAGCTCGCGCACCAGCGTCTCCTCGGTGGATTCGCCCGGCTCGCGCTTGCCGCCGGGGAACTCCCACAGCCCGGCCAGATCGCGGCCGTCGCCCCGCCGGGCCAGCAGCAGGCGGCCGCGCGCATCGGTGATGGCGGCGGCCACGACATGGATGAAGCGCAGCGGTGCGGGCTCGGTGGTGGACACGGGCGGTGCGGGATCGTCAGAGGGGAAGGTGCGCACTCGGACCCGGCAGCCGCCAACCGCGCGGCCACCGCACCGATCATGCGGGAACGCCACCATGGTACCGGACGAGCACCCGTGGGAGCCGCCATGGCGGCGATGGGGTTCTCCCGGTAAAGCCCTCGCCGCCGTTGCCCGACAGCCACAAGGTCGGCCCCACCTGTAGAGCGGAGCTTGCTCCGCTGGGGCTCTCCGCCGATCCGGCCGAAACGCGGCGGACCAAGCTCAGCTGCTCTTCGTTCGGTTGGTGGGGAAGGCCCCAGCGGAGCAAGCTCCGCTCTACAGGGAGTCCGCGATTGGATTGGAGGGGACAGTTGTTCCCACAACGGCTCAGTGCTTGTCCGGCACGCGCTCGTAGTTGGACAGGGCCAGTTCGAGCAGGGCCTTGGCCTGCTCGCGCAGCACCGGCGGGGCGACGATCTCCGCGTCCGAGCCGTAGTGCAGCACGTCCATCAGCAGCTCGCGCGAGGCGCTGTAGGGCACCTTCAACTCGTAGCGGCCGTCGGGCAGGAAGCGGCCCTCCTGGCGCGCATGCCACTGCTCGTCGGCGACCCAGCGCGCCGCCTTGGGGCTGAACACGATCGTCGCCCAGCCCTTGGGCTCGCCGGAGAAAATCCCGTAGCTGGAGGCCAGGTGCTGGCTCAGCTCGTCCTTGCCCATCTCCACCGCCGCCTCGTCCAGCGCACGAGCGTTGCTGATGCGGTCCACCGCGAAGCTGCGCAGCGCCTCGCGGCCGTGGTCCCAGGCGTCCAGGTACCAGTTGTCGCGGTAGTGGGTGATGCGCTGGGGCGAAACCACGCGGCGGGTGCGCTCGTCGGTGGAGCGGGCGCGGTATTCGAAGCTCAGCTGGCGCCGCTCCAGCACGGTGCTGGCCACGCAGCGGAACGCGGCCTCGTCCAGGCGCCGGCCGCGATGCGGGATCACCCGCACGCGTTCGACCGGCCAGCGCTGGGCGCCGGCGTGGTCGGCCAGCAGGCCCTCCAGGCGCTTCTGCAGCGGCGCCAGCGCGCCGGCCAGCACGCCGCCGCCGGTGCGCAGCAGCAGCTGCTGCGAGGCGACCAGCGCGTAGAGCTCGTCCGAGCTGAGCCACAGGCCCGGCAGCTCGAAGCGGTCGCTCTGCCCGGCCGCATAGCGGAAGCCGGCCTCGCCGTCGCCCTCCACCGGCGCCATCAGCGCATCGCGCAGATAGGCCAGGTCGCGGTAGACGGTGGCGCGCGAGCACCCCAGCTCGTCCTGCAGGCGCTTGACGGTGACCGGGTAGCGCGCGCCCTTGAGGATGCGATGCAGCGCGGTGATGCGTTCGATCTTGTCCATGCGCCCGATTATGGCCGAGCATGGCATCAAGAAGACGCAGGTGCGCTTCAGCCGCCCGCGCGCAGTCTTGCGCCCGCGGGACGGGTTCCCGCCCTGCCCGCCGCCGGAGTCCGTTCGCCCCATGCACCGCCCCGCCGTCCCCGCCCTGGCCTGCCTGCTGCTGGCCGCCTGCAGCCCCTCCTCGCCACCGGCCAGCCCCCCGCCCGCCACGGCGGCCGGCACGCCGCTCGAACGGGTCACCGCGTCGATGCAGGCCTTCCAGGACGCGCGCAGCTTTCATGCCGAGATGCACCTGCAGGGCGCGCGCGAGACCCGCGACACGCTGGATTTCGTCGCCCCCGACCGCTACCGCCTGCAGATGCCCATCGGCACCCAGGTGATCGTCGGCAACGTGCTTTACCTGCAGTCGCAGGGCCGCACCGAGAAGCTGCAGCTGCCCGAAGGCACCGTGGCGCAGTGGCGCGACCCCATGCGCGTGCACGAGAGCCGCGGCCAGCTGCGCGTGCGCGAAGCCGGCGTCAGCCGGATCGACGGCGTGCAGGCGCGGCAGTACGAGGTGACCAATGGCCCGGCGCAGGCGCCGGTGCAGTTCACCTACTGGATCGGACCGGAGGGCCTGCCGCTGCAGCTGCGCCACAGCGGCCTGTCCCAGCAGCAGCCCTATACCATGACCGTGCGCTACAGCCGCTTCAACGACCCGACCATCGTCATCGACACGCCCGTCTCCACGCCCTGAGGGCGTCGCCATATCGAACTCGCCTAGCGTCTGGAGACGACGACGGCAAGCGGGCGCATTACGTTGACATTCAACGTTGCGAAAAGACACTTTCGCGCCGAAGGCCGGGGATCACCGGCCTTTTTGCTATCCCCGCGTCCCCCACCCCACGGAGATTCCTCATGTTCCGACGCCTTCCCTGCGCCCTGTTGCTCGCCGTGGCAGCGCCGCTGCCCGCCCTGGCCGGTAATCTGGTCGACACGCCCAGCCTGGCCAAGATCGACAACAACACCGGCTGGACCGGCAACGGCGAACTGGGCCTGGCCATCTCGAAGGGCAACACCGACAACGAGACCTTCGTCGGCAAGGCCAACCTCGCCTACAGCGACGACACCTGGAAGCACGCCTTCGGCGTGGCCGGCCAGTACGCCAAGGACGACGGCGAGGAGACCGCGCGCCGCTACGAACTGTTCGGCACCAGCGGCCGCCGCCTGAGCGAGCGCAGCTATATCTGGGGCTCGGTGCGCAACGAGCGCGACCACTACACCAGCTACGAGTACCAGTGGACCACCGCCGTCGGTTACGGCTACGAGGCGATCAAGAACGACACCCAGCACCTGACCTTCGAGATCGGTCCGGGTTACCGCTGGTCCAAGGACCAGGGCGTGCAGGTGCACCACAACGAGACCATCGGCCGCGGCATGATCGACTACGGCTACAAGCTGACCTCGACCACCTCGCTGGTGGACACCCTGCTGGTCGAATCGGGCAGCGACAACACCTTCATCAAGAACCTGTTCGGCCTGCAGGTGGCCATGTCCGAACGCCTGGCGCTCAAGGCCGGGCTGGAGACGCGCCACAACACCGAGGTCGATCCGGACACCAAGAAGACCGACAACCTGACCACGGTCAACATCGTCTACAACTTCAAGTAAGCCGCGCTGTCGCGCAAAGAGGCCCTCGCCGTGGCGACACGGCGGGGGCTTTTTACATTGAAGCCCGAGTGCATCGAAGACGCGGGACACCCCTCCCGTCATTCCCGCGAACGCGGGAGGTGCTTCTTGGCAGACGCATGTCTGACCATCCAGCGCCTTCGGCCCTCGCAGCAAAGCCGCTGGGACCCCGCGTTCGCGGGAACGACGCTTGGTGGTTTGCCCGCGGCCTAGCGCTGCCACCTCAAAGCTCGCCATCCCCGCGAACGCGGGGATCCATGGACTCCCATGCAGGTCCCGCAACGTCCTTGGGTTCCCGCCTTCGCGGGAACGACGATGCGTGTTGGGCATGCTGAAGGGACGACGCAGCCCGTCGTTCTCGAACAATGATGCTGCCGGTCGTCGACGCAGCGCAGGGTTCGACCTGCCACCGGCAAGCGATCTGGTGCCTCAGACTTCCAGCTCGGCCAGCAGCGCATCGGCGCCATTGGCCAGCAGCGCCTGGGCGACCTGATGGCCCAGGTTCTCCGGCGTCAGATCGGGCGAGGAGGCCTCCGCGTGCACCAGCGTGCCGGCCTGCGCCGAGCCCACCAGGCCACGCAGGCGCATGCCGCTGGCGGTTTCCTCGGCGAATGCGCCGACCGGCACGTGGCAGCTGCCGTGCAGGGCGCGGTTCATGGCGCGCTCGGCTTCCACGCAGCGGCGCGTGGGCAGGTGGTCCAGGGCGGCGAACAGCGCCAGCACCTGCGGCGCATCGCTGCGGCATTCCACCGCGATGGCGCCCTGCGCCGGCGCCGGCAGCCACTGCGGTGCGGCCAGGCGCGCGGCGATGCGCGCGTCGAAACCCAACCGCTGCAGGCCGGCGCAGGCCAGGATGATGGCGTCGTAGCTGCCCGCGTCGAGCCGGGCCAGACGGGTGTTGACGTTGCCGCGCAGGTCGACCAGCTCCAGATCCGGCCGCAGCGCGCGCAGCTGCGCCTGGCGCCGCAGCGAGGAAGTGCCCACGCGCGCGCCGTGCGGCAGCGCATCCAGCCGCCGATAGGCATTGGAGACGAAGGCATCGGCCGGGTCGGCGCGCTCCAGGATGGCCGGCAGCACGAACGGTCCCTCCAGCTCCATCGGCACGTCCTTGAGCGAATGCACCGCGCAGTCGGCGCGGCCATCGAGCATGGCCAACTCCAGTTCCTTGAGGAACAGGCCCTTGCCGCCGATCGCCGCCAGCGAGCGGTCCAGCACCTCGTCGCCGCGCGTGCTCATCGGCACCAGCTCGACCTCCAGGCCCGGATGGGCCAGGCGCAGCTGGTGGGCGACATACTCGCTCTGCCATAGGGCGAGCGCGCTCTTGCGGGTGGCGATGCGCAGCGATCTCATGCGGGCATTATCGCCGCAAGTGGGGATTGGGGATTGGGGATTGGGGATTGGGGATTGGGGATTGGGGATTGGGGATTGGGGATTGGGGATTGGGGATTGGGGATTGGGGATTGGGGATTGGGGATTGGGGATTGGGGATTGGGGATTGGGGATTGGGGATTGGGGATTGGGGAGCTTAGGTTGACTTTCGTACCGTCATTTCCGCGACCCCAGGAATGACGAGCACAAGCGGATTACTTTTCCCTGCCCCGCCGATCCCAGCCCCTAGAGTGTCTTGACCGTCTCGCGCAGGGCGGGCACGCAGCGGCGGCTGACTTCCAGCGGCGCGGGCGCATGACGCAGCACGGCCTGCACCTTGCCGTCGTCGACCCGGCGCAGTTCCATCAGCTCGTGGCGGGCGACCAGGCAGTTGCGGTGGATGCGCACGAAACGGCTGGCGAACTCCTCCTCCAGCGACTTGAGCGATTCCTCGATCAGGTCCTCGCCGCGCGCGTGGTGCACCACCACGTACTTCTCCTCGGCCTGGAGGTAGTGGATGTCGTCCAGCGGGATCAGCCGCAGGCTGCCGCGCAGGCGCGCGCACAGGTGCGTGCGCGCCTGGCGCTGGGCGGCGCTGGGCGCCGGCTCGCTGCTGCGGCCGGCGGCGAAGGTGCGCGCGCGTTCCAGCGCCGAGGCCAGGCGCTCGGCGCGCACCGGCTTCATCAGATAATCGATCGCCGCGGCCTCGAACGCCGACAGCGCATGCGCGTCGTAGGCGGTGCAGAACACCACGGCCGGCCGCGGATCGAACGCTGCCAGATGACGCGCCGCTTCCAGCCCATCGACCCCGGGCATGGAGATGTCCAGCAGCACCAGATCGGGGCGCAGTTCGGCCACCGCCTGCAGCGCGGCCAGCCCATCGCCGACCTCGGCCACCACTTCGGTGCCGGGCTGCTCGGCCAACAGCGTGCGCAGGCGCTCGCGGGCCAGCGGTTCGTCGTCTGCGATCACCACCGTCAGGGGCATGCGCACCTCAGGCCAGGGGAAGGGCGAGTTCACAGGCATAGTAGCCTTGCGCCCAGAAGCCCGTCACCCGCGCCCCGGCGCCGAAGCGATACGCCAGCCGGTGGGCGATATTGCGCTGGGCGTGGCCGGCGCCGCGTCCCACCGCCGGTACCGGCACGCTGCCCGGCTCGGGCGCCGGGTTGCGCACGACGATGCGCAGCGTCTTGTGCTCCACCGCCAGGGCGATGTCGATGGTGCCGCCCTGCGGCAGGCGCGAGATGCCGTGCAGCACCGCGTTCTCCACCATCGGCTGCAGCACCAGGCGCGGCAGCACCAGGTCCCAGGGCAGCGGCTCGGTACGCTCCCAGCGCACCGTCAGGCGCTCGCCGAGGCGCAGCGATTCGATCGACAGATACTGCTCGGCCAGTTCCACTTCCTGGGCCAGGGTGGAGTTGTCCTCGCCCGCGCCCAAGGCCGCGCGGAACAGGTCGGACAGATCCAGCACCGCGCGCTCGGCCACCTGCGGCGCGCTGTGCAGCAGGCCGGCGATGAGATTCATGCTGTTGAAGAGGAAGTGCGGGCGGATCCGCGCCTGCAGCGCATCGGCCTCGGCACGCGCGCTGGCCTGCACCTGCGCCGCCCAGCGATCGCTGACATAGAAGTAGCGCAACGCCAGCGCGCCGATCAGCATCACCATCGCCGCGCTGCTCAGGCTGAAGCGCCAGAAGCCCACCGCCGGCGCGCCCTCGGGCAGGCCGATGGTGGAATACAGCAAGAACAACGCGCTGGCCGACAGCAGTCCCACCGCGCCGGCCAGCGCCAGCGCCGCCATGGCGCCCAGGCGCGGCGGCAGGCGGCTCAGCTGCGGGCGCAGCAGGCACAGCAGGGCGGTCGCCGCGATCGCCTGCCACAGCGCGAAGGCGCTGATCGAGGCGAAGTGCTCCACGCTCCACTTGCCCGTGCGATCCGGCGCCAGCGCCAGCACCACGACCACCAGCTCGGCCAGGCCCAGGATGATCGTCAGCCGCGGCAGCGTGCACAGTTCGGGCAACCACCCCTGCGCGGCGGGCGTGGTGGTCATGCGTCAGGCGAAGCGCCGCGACATCCAGTCGCCGAGGTCGCGCACTTCCTCGGCACTGACCGAATGCGCCATCGGATAGTCGTGCCAGTCCACCTGAAAGCCGGCGGCTTTGAGCGCCTGCGCGCTGCGCTGGCCGAAGGCCGGCAGCACCACCGGGTCGGAGGTGCCATGGCCCATGAAGATCGGCTGGGCCTTGGCGGCCTCGCTGGCGAAGTCGGCCAGCTGGTCCGCGCCGGGCAGATAGGTGGACAGCGCGATCAGGCCCGCCAGCGGCACGCGGCGGCGTACGCCGGCGGCCAGGGTGATCGCCCCGCCCTGCGAGAACCCGGCCAGCAGCACGTTGGACGGCGCGATGCCACGTTCGCCCTCGCGCGCCAGCAGCGCCTCGACCTGGCCGATGGACTGTTCCACGCCGGCGGCGTCGGCCCGCGTGGCGAAATCCATGCCGGCGATGTCGTACCAGGCGCGCATGCGCAGGCCGTTGTTGATCGTGACCGGCCGCACCGGCGCATGCGGGAACACGAAGCGCAGCGCCGGCCAGCCCGGACGCACCAGCTCGGGCACGATCGGCGCGAAATCATTGCCATCGGCGCCCAGGCCATGCAGCCACAGCACGCTCCAGGTCGGCTGCGGGCCGGTCTGCAGTTCGACGGCGTCGAGGAGTTCGGTCATGGGGATTCTCGTGTCAGGGGCGACGACGCGGGCGCCGGAGGCTCAGTCCAGCTCGACCATTTCGAAGTCGTCCTTGGTCACCCCGCAGTCGGGGCAGGTCCAGGTGTCCGGCACGTCCTCCCAGCGCGTGCCCGGCGCGATGCCTTCCTCGGGCAGGCCGTCGGCTTCGCGGTAGATGAATCCACAGACCACGCACATCCAGTTGCGGTAGGTGGTGGCATCGGGCTCGGGCATCGGATAATCGCAGGTCCTAGGGGTGCCCCATTGTCACACAGCCCCCCTGCACACCGGAGTCGCCATGCCTGCTTCCCTGCCCCGTGGCCTGTACCTGCTCACGCCCGATCTCGACGATGACGCGCAGCTGCTGGCGCGCGTGCGACCGCTGCTGGACAGCGGCGCGGTCACCTGGCTGCAGTACCGCAACAAGTCGGTGGACGATGCCCAGCGCGCGCGCCAGGCCGCCGCCCTGCTGCCGCTGTGCCGGGCCGCAGGCGTGCCGCTGATCATCAACGACGATGCCGCGCTGGCGGTGGAACTCGGCGCGGCCGGCCTGCACCGCGAGGACGCCACCACGCCGCTGGCCGAACTGCGCGCCGCCCTGGGCCCCGATGCGCTGCTCGGCGCCTCGTGCTACGACCAGCCGGCGCTGGCCTACGAGGCTGTGGAGGAAGGCGCCAGCTACGTCAGCTTCGGCGCCTTCTTCGCCAGCCGCAGCAAGCCCGGCCCGCACCGGGCGACCACCGCGGTGTTCGACGCCACCGCTGGCCTCGGCGTGCCGCGCGTGGCGATCGGCGGGCTGACGCCCGCCAACGCCGGGCCGATCATCGCCGCCGGGGCCGACCTGGTGGCGGCGATCGGCGGTGTGTTCGATGCGCCCGATCCGGTGGCCACGGCCCGCGCGCTGCGGGCCTTGTTCGACCAGGACTAACGCGGACGCCGCGGCCCGCTCGTCTAATCGAGCGCGGCCTTGACCGCGGCCGGGTCGGCCAGCGACTGCACGGTCTCGATCAGGCGCACGGTGTTGCCGCCGAGGATGGCGCGGACCTGGTCGTCCTTGTAGCCGGCGTCCAGCAGCGCCTGCACCACCTTGGGCAGGGCGGTGATGTCCTCGTAGCCGGCCACGCCACCGCCGCCATCCCAGTCCGCGCCCAGGCCGACGTGCTGCCAGCCGGCCACCTCGATGATGTGCAGCAGGTGGCGCATGTAATCGTCGAAGTTGGCCTTCTTGATGTTGTACTTGGCGTCCAGCGCGGCGATCTGCGCCATCGCCTGCTTGCGCGCGTCCGCATCGAGCCCGCGCCGACCGCCGAAGGACTGGTAGATCTTGCCGAGCTCGGCGCGGTACTCCGGCGTGGCGCCGGTGTCGATGAGGTAGCCGCCCAGCGAATTCACCTGGATCACGCCGCCATGCGCGGCCAGCACCTTCAGGCGCTTGTCGTCCAGGTTGCGCGGATGCGGGTAGACGTCCCACGCGCCGCTGTGGGACAGGATGATCGGCGCCTTGGACAGGGCGATCATCTGGTCGAACACCTCCGGCGAGGCGTGCGAGTGGTCCAGGATGATGCCGAGCTTGTTGGCCTCGACGATCATCTGCCGGCCCTTGTCGGTCAGGCCCTCGCGCGCGGTCACCGCGCCCGGCGCGGTGCCGGCCGAGTCGGCGAAGTCGTTGTGGCTGCCGTGCACCAGCGAGAGCATGCGCAGGCCGGCCTTGTAGTAGTAGCTCAGCAGCGTGGGATCGTGCGAGAGCGGATAGGCGTTCTCCATGCTGATGTAGACCGACTTCTTGCCCTCGGCCTTGATCCGCGCCGCATCGCCAGCCACGGTGGCCAGCGCGAACTTGTCGGGGTTGGCCGCGACCATCTCGCGGATCTCGCCCAGCCGCTTGAGGCCGAAATCGCGCGCCTTGCGCTTGCTCATCTCATCCAGCGGACCCTGGCCGGTGTAGACCACCCAGAAGCCGCCGTCCAGCCCGCCTTCGACCATGCGCGGATAGTCGATCTGGCTGCCGTCGCCCTGGAAGGAATGCCGGTCGGTGATCTTCCAGCCCGGCTGGCCGAACAGCGCCGGCGTGTCCAGATGCGTATCCAGATTGATCGCGCTGGCCTGCAGCGCGCGCGCCTTCTCCGACACCACCACATCCTTGGCCAGCGCCTGGCCGGACAGGCCCGTGCACGCCAGCAGCGCGGCGACCAGCAACTTCTTCTTCATGACACCCATGACCCACTCCTCATTGTGCTTTCGAACAAGACGACGCCGCGGACGTGCCGCGGCGCCGTGATCCACTCGATGTCCCCAGGCGTCCGCCCCGAGGGTCGGGGCGGACGCGACAGCGGCTTACCAATCGTAGCTGGCGGTCAGACGGGCGTAGCGCGGGGTCTGGTAGACCACGTTCTGGCCGTACAGCGGGTTGACCGAACCATCGGGCAGCTGCGAGAACGGATAGACCGTGATCGCCTTCTGCGCGTTGAGCAGGTTGAACACGTTCAGGCTCACGGCCAGCTTGCCGTCGGCGAACACCGGCTTCCAGGTCAGGCCCAGGTCGAACTGGTTGACCCACGGCAGGCGCCCGTGCGAGCCGGGAGGCGAAGGCTCGCCCTTGCCGGTCGCGGGGTTGTAGCAGTAGTGGTAGGGACCACCGGTGACAGAGCTGCCGCCGTAACCGGCCGGATCGGTGCCGGTGTAGGCCGTGCCGTAGTAGTTGCCCAGGCAGTGCTTCGGCGCGCCGGAGATCATGCTCAGATTGCCCGAGACACCCCATTCTTCGGTCAGCTGGTAATAGCCGTACATCTTGATCTGGTGGCGGTGATCGTTGGACTGATCGCCGTTGACGTGCTCCATCAGCGCCGCGTGGTCCCAGCTCTGCGTCGTGGAGACCGCCGCCTGGCCCTGGTAGCTGCCCAGCGCGCCGCCGGAACGGAACAGATCCGAACGCAGCTGACCCTCGGTGGTGCCATAGCTGTGGGACCAGACGTAGTTCATCTTGGTGTACCACTTGCCGTCGAACGGACGCTCCAGGTTGAACTCCAGCGCACCGTAGTCGCGCTTGAGCTCGGGGAAGCCGGCAGCCTCACGCGTCACCGTCACCTGGCGCAGGTTGCCGCTGGTGTCGTAGACGTTCCAGACATTGGTCTTGCCCGGGTTGATCAGCTCGGCACCGGCGGTGCGGGTCCAGTCGACCGCGACGCCCTGGGCGGCGGCGGACTGCACCAGGCCGCGGTTGTCGGTATCGAAGTTCTGGTCGTCGATGGCGTCGTTGAGGCGGCGGTAGATGGCGCGTACGCCATAGGTCCAGCCGATGCTCAGATCCTGGCTGAAGCCCAGGATGACCTCGTCCTGGTTCTCGCCCTTGATGTCCTTGACCACCGCGGCACTCGGGTCCGAGGCGCGGCCGAAGCGCGAGTTGGCCGACACCGCCGGACCCAGCGACCTGGACACGATCGGCGTGCCGTCGGGGTTGATGCCGCTGTAGGTGAAGTACTCGCTCTTGGAGACGTTGGCGGTGAACAGGCCCACGGCCGACAGCGGCAGGCCCAGGTAGTAGCGGCCGACGTTACCGAAGATCTTCAGGCTGGAATCGCCGTGCACGTCCCAGCTGAAGCCCACGCGCGGCGACCAGGCGTCCACGCTGATGTAGGGCACGTGGCTGATCGGCACGTAGTTGGTGAACTCGTCCTTGCGCAGGCCCAGGCTCAGCAGCACGTTGTCGGTGACCTGCCACTTGTCTTCCAGGTAGTAGGCCTTCTGGTCGGCGTCGTAGGAGTTCAGGCCGGTGGTGGTGTCCTTGGTCACGTAGTAACCCGACGCGCCATAGGTCGGATCGACCAGGCCCGGGCTCGGCGCGCCCTTGCCACCCGCCTCGTTGGCGGACTGGCTGATCAAACCGCCGGTCTGCAGGCCATAGGGATCGTTGGTCCGGCCGTAGGTCCAGGCATAGCCGGGGCCGGAGGCGTAGGTACCGATATTGGTGGCCTGCAGCTTCTGGTTGTCGACGCCGGCGGTGATCGCGTGATCGCCGATGCGCCATTCCACGCTCAGGCGCAGGTTGCGCTTCTCGTACTCACGGTCCGGCGCGGTGATCGAGGTCTGCTTCTGCGCGCCGACGATCGGGGTGCCGCCGTTGTAGGCCGGATTCTGCAGCGCGACGCTGTTGATCACCGGACCCTTGCCCGGATCGTAGTTGTAGTAGCTGATCTCGTCGGGCGTGTTCATCTGGCCGTACAGCGCGCTGACGGTGACGTTGTCACCGAAATAGCCCGTGTACTTGGCCAGGTACAGGCGCGGACCGGCCTCGTTGGTGTTTTCCTTGTTGTAGAACGCGCCCTTGGTGCGGGTGATGTAGTTGTAGCGATAGATGTCGCCGTTGGTCTTGTACTTGTCGCTGGCGCCGGTCAGTTCCAGCAGGTGGTTGTCGGTGATGTACCAGTTCACCTTGCCGTACAGGCGGTTCTGCTGGTACTCGTACTCGGTCAGGCCGCCGACATTGCCGTTGTCGGCGTCGCGGTTGCTGAGGATGCGGGTGCCGTGCGAGTTGACGCGCTCGCCGGCGAGGAAGAAGAACAGCTTGTCCTGGATGATCGGGCCGCCGACGTAGGCGCTGTAGGTCTCCGAGGTCGCCTTGGTCTCGCTCAGCGGCTGGTACAGGCCATTGGCCGCACGCGCATAGCGGTAGGCGGTGTTGTTGACCGTGGAGCTCTGGCTGTCAGGACGCCAGTAGATGTCCTTCTGGCTGGCCTTGAAGGCCTCGGGCTCGAACACCGCCGAGGCGCCGAACTTCCATTCGTTGGTGCCACTCTTGCCGATCTGGCTGATCACGCCGCCGTTGGAGCGGCCGTACTGGGCGCCGTAGCCACCGACGATGACTTCCTGCTGGTCGATCGCGCCGTACGGCAGCGTCAGGCCGCCCAGGTTGTTGGCGGTCGAGGTGGTGTTGAAGCCGTTGAGGTAGTACGCGTTCTCCGACGCGGCCGAACCGCCGAAGCTCGGCAGCGAGCCGCCCAGCGGGCCGTTGTCGAAGCCGCCGCTGTTGACCACCACGCCCGGCGCCAGCAGCGCGATGGCCTCGGCGTTGCGGCCCAGCGGCAGCTGCTGCAGCTGCTCGGCGGTGACCACCGTGCGCGTGTCGACGCTGGACACGTCGATCGGCGACAGGCTCATCGCCGAGACCTTGACCGCGCCCAGCGTGGTGGCCGAGCCGCCGCCACCGGCCGACAGGCCGACTTCGGTGCCCGCGCCGACCAGGATGCTGACGTTCTCGCGCGTGTCGACCGTCTGGCCGGCGTGCTTGAGGGTGACGGTGTAGCTGCCCAGCGGCAGGCTGCCCAGCGCGTAGCGGCCGCCTTCGACCGGCACTTCGCGCGAGAAGCCGCTGCCGCTCTGGACCAGGACCGTGTCGCCGGTCTCTGCGCCCTGGACGGTACCGAAGATGCGGCCGGTGGTGGACTGGGCATAGGTGCTGCCTGCAGCCAGCGTCAATGCGAGCGCCAGGGCGCTGCGGCGGAGGATGCGCTTCATATGTTGGTGTTTTCCCCGAGTGGAACTGTGGTCGATACACAGCGCCACCCCCATGTGGCGCTGCGTCTTACACAGTGGGAGCTGCATGCCGCAGATGGCGAATGATGCTTCGCCATGACCTTATGCCGGCCACTGTGTGTCGGCCGATGCTATGCGCCGACACGACCTGGCGCCCCATCAGCGGCGGGTAGGGCCCACCCGGCCGGGTAGTTCGGGTCGGGTTGGCCCCGGCAGGGCGCTGCCACGACAATAGGGCGCTGCGTTTCGTCGCTTTCCGATGAAACGACCCCCGCCCTGCCAGGACTTGCCTCGATGAACCACGACCGCTCCCACGCCCTCTTCGCCCGCGCCCGGCAGCTGATCCCCGGGGGCGTGAACTCGCCGGTGCGGGCGTTCAAGTCGGTCGGCGGCGAGCCGTTCTTCGTCCAGCGCGCCGACGGCGCGTATCTGTACGACGTCGACGGCAACCGCTACATCGATTACGTCGGCTCGTGGGGTCCGATGATCGTCGGCCACAACCATCCGCACGTGCGCGAGGCGGTGGCCCGGGCGATCGCCGACGGCCTGTCCTTCGGCGCGCCCTGCCCGGCCGAGGTGACCATGGCCGAGACGATCACCCGCCTGGTGCCGGCCTGCGAGATGGTGCGTATGGTCAATTCCGGGACCGAGGCCACCCTGTCGGCGATCCGCCTGGCGCGCGGCGCCACCGGGCGCAGCCGCATCGTCAAGTTCGAGGGCAACTACCACGGCCACGGCGACTCGTTCCTGGTCAAGGCCGGCAGCGGCATGCTGACCCTGGGCGTACCGACCTCGCCGGGCGTGCCGGCCGCGCTGAGCGAGCTCACCAGCACGCTGAGCTACAACGACTTCGACGAGGCCAGCGCGCTGTTCGATGCCTGCGGGGGGGAGATCGCCGCGGTGATCATCGAGCCGGTGGTGGGCAACGCCAACTGCATCCCGCCGCGCCCGGGCTATCTGCAGCACCTGCGCGCGCTGTGCACCCGCCACGGCGCGCTGCTGATCTTCGACGAGGTGATGACCGGCTTCCGCGTCGCCCTGGGCGGCGCGCAGGCGCTGTACGGCATCACCCCGGACCTGACCACCTTCGGCAAGATCATCGGCGGCGGCATGCCGGTGGGCGCCTACGGCGGCCGCGCCGACCTGATGCAGCAGATCGCGCCGGCCGGGCCGATCTACCAGGCCGGCACGCTCTCCGGTAATCCGGTGGCCATGGCCGCCGGCCTGGCGATGCTGGAGCTGATCCAGGCGCCCGGCTTCCACGAGCGGCTGACCGCCACCACCGCGCGCCTGTGCGAAGGCCTGCGCGCGGCCGCGCACGAGGCGGGCGTGGCCGTGACCACCAACCAGGTCGGGGCGATGTTCGGCCTGTTCTTCACCGATGCCCAGGTGGACACCTATGCCCAGGCCACGGCCTGCGACATCGGCGCGTTCAACCGCTTCTTCCAGGCGATGCTCGAGCGGCGGCGTGTTCCTGGCGCCCTCGGCCTACGAGGCCGGCTTCGTCTCCAGCGCGCATGACGATTCTGTCATCCAGGCCACACTGGAGGCGGCGCGCGGCGCCTTCAGGGCGATCTCCGCACACTGAACCGGCGCAGCCGACGCCCGGCGCTTGGCAAGCGCCTCACGAAACTTTAATGTCTGGAACAGGATGTCCAGTGGATGGGCATGGGCGGGGGCCCACGCGCAGCCGGGTCTGAACCGCCGGGCTGCCACACCACGCGGGATGGCCTTGGACGAGGCCGCCGCTGCGGAGACTCGTCGTGCCCATCGCCAAACCCGTTGCTCTGGTCGGACGCCGTCCACCCGCTGCCCGTGAGCCCGGCTCCACCGGGGACTGGGTGCTGCCGGACAAGCTCGAGCCGCCTCGCCTGCATCTGGACGCCGTGCGCCGTGACCGTCTGCTGACGCACCTGGACGCCGGTATCGGCGTGCCGCTGACCCTGCTGCTGGCGCCGCCGGGGTTCGGCAAGACCACCCTGCTGGCGCAGTGGCATGCGCATCTGCTCGAGCGCGGCACCGTCGATGCGGCCTGGCTGTCCCTGGACGAGGACGATGCCGAGCCCGGCCGCCTGCTGGCCTATCTGGGCCTGGCCTTGGGCGTCACCGCCGGCGAGGCCGGCGCCACGCCGCTGGGCGGGCTGCACTGGCGCGAACTGGACCTGGCCGCGCTGCGCACCGCGCTGCTGCGCGCCATCCGCTGCACGCAGCGCCCGCTGGTGCTGGTGCTGGACGATTACGACCGCGCCGCCTGCCCGCGCAACGACGAACTGATCACCCTGCTGGTCGAACACGGCGGCCCGCATCTGCATGTGCTGCTGGCGACCCGGCGCGCGCCCGCGCTGCCGCTGGCGCGGCTGTCGGTGCGCGGCGCCCTGCAGCGCATCGACGCCGCGCAGCTGGCCATGAACGGCGGCGAGACCCGCGCCCTGCTCGGCACGCAGGCCAGCGACGAGGATGCCAAGCGTCTGCGCGGCAAGACCGAAGGCTGGCCGGTGGCCGTGCGCCTGGCTGCCGCCTGGCTCGCCGGCGGCCAGACCCGCGGCGATGACATCGCGCGTTTCAGCGGCCGCTCGGCCGGACTGGCGGCCTACCTGGCCGAACAGGTGGTCAGCGACCTGGACGAGGAGCTGCGGGACTTCCTGCTGGAGACCTCGGGCCTGGCGCGCTTCAACGCGCCCCTGGCCGATGCGGTGCGCCAGCGCCAGGACAGCGGCCGGCTGCTGGACCGGCTGGGCCACTTCCACGGTCTGCTGGTCCCACTGGACGACGACCACGCCTGGTTCCGGTATCACCCGCTGTTCGCCGAGTTCCTGCATCTGCAGCTGGAGCGCCGGTCGCCGGCGCTGGGCCAGACCCTGCATCGCCGCGCCGCGCTATGGTGCGCCGCGCACGGGCAGCTGGCCGAAGCGGTGCGCCATGCGCTGGGCGCGCACGATGTGGCCCTGGCCGCCGATTGCATCGCGCGCGCCGGCACCTGGCAGCTGCTGCTCTCCCAGGGCATCGCCGCCACACGCGCACTGCTGCGCCAGTTCGATCCGCGCACGGTGCGCGATACCCCGGCGCTCAATCTCACCCAGGCCTATCTGCACCTGCGCGTGGGCGAATTCGGCCACGCCCAGACGCTGCTGGAGCGGTTCCGCAGCTTCCCCGACGAGGTGCGCGCGCCGCTGGAGCGGGACTACACCGTGGTCGTGGCGCTGCTGCGCGACCTGATGGATCAGATCTGCTCGCAGCCGCGCGGCGTGGCGCAGCTGGCCGCACAGGCGCAGGCGCTGGACCAGGAGGACCACCTCGGCCGCGGCACCCTGCTGTGCATCTGCGCGACCACCGCGCTGGGGCGCGGTCAGTTCGCCCAGGCCGAGCAACTGGCGCGCGAGGGCGCGCTGGCCTTCGAACAGGACCGCACCCAGATCGCGGTCGGCTACGCGCTGACGCACCTGGGCCAGAGCTATTTCTACCGC